>CBDICD010000001.1:0-5718 GCA_965277235.1 Terriglobus sp.
GCGTGCACCGGGGCGGAGGGCCTTGGCCTTTAGCATGAGGGGCGCGTGGACGTTGCGCTTGCCTGGCCGGTACAGACGATGTCGGCAGGGCCGGTGAGGCGCATGGGTTCGTCGTTTGCAGGCCAGTCCACCTGCTGGGTGCCGCCCAGGTTGGTAGCCTGCAGGGTGCGTGCTCCATCGCGCAGGGCCATAGTGGCCGCGGCAGAGGCGCAGGTTCCGGTGCCACTGCTTGTGGTGGCACCAACGCCGCGCTCGTAAATGCGAAATTCGATGTGCGTCGAACTGACTACGCGGACAAACTCCACGTTGGTGCCATGGGGGAAGTCGGGATGGGTGCAGATGTAGGCACCCAGGACCTCCCACGGTTTAGCACAGACACGAAAATCGGGGTCGCTTGTAAAGAGAACGAAGTGAGGATTGCCGACGTCGACGAACGCGCCTTCGACCTTGCCGATGCCGTCGATGTCGACGGTCTTTTCGCTCACAGTGGGGATGCCCATCTCAGTGGCCACGGTGAAGTGCTCGCCGTCGCAGTCCAGAATGCGTGAGGTGCGTGGACCGCCGCCGGTGATCAGCGTGGACTCCTTCAGCCCCTCGTTGTAGGCCAGCCATGCGGCGACACAACGTGTGCCGTTGCCGCTGAGTTCGGCCTCCGACCCGTCGTGATTGAACAGCCGCAGAATGTGTTCGCCATTCTGCTGGCGCGAGAGGAATTCAATGCCGTCGGCACCGACGCCGAAGTGTCGGGAGCAGAGGGCTTGGGCGATATCGGCGTGCTTTCCCTGCGCCTGCTCTTCCTCGACGATGAGGAAGTCATTGCCGCAGGCGTGCGCCTTGACGAAGGGAATCATGGTTGGCCTTTGTAGGAAGTGGAACGGTAAAGACGCGCGCAGGGCTGGCCGGTGTGGCACAGGATTTCAATTTCGCTCAGGCCCTCCGGATGGGCGCGCACGGCCTCCGCAACCGGGTCTGGGTCGCGGCCGGCGTCGCGGTCAGAGTTGGTGGGCGGCCATTGGAACGTGACGACCAGATTTGCGTGTTCCGCAGGTGCGGCCTTGGCAAAATCAAAGCTCTGCGAATCAAGCGGGCTGACCAGGCGCTTCAGGTCGATGCCTGCGTCCTGGACCGCACCGATGTGGTCGTTGGTGTTGATCATAATGACCGCGTCAGGGCCAGCCCTCTGCAGTTCTGTCGCCAGGGCTTTTTCAAACGGGATGCGCGTGCGGGAGTTGACCTGTGCCTCGTCGAAGACCAACGGTGGACGGCTGAGCCAATTCCAAGGCGTGTGGTGCAACGCTTCAACAATGGTACCAACCGTGCCGAACATGCAGAACGTGTTCAGCACGATGGCGAGGAGTGAGGCAGGGACGAGTGCATCGGCAAGGCGGAGCCGGGTGTTCTTCTTGCGTGTCGTCGCTTCCCCACCGCTCGCCTGCCTGTTGCTCGCTTCGATGCTTTCGGCTTCCCTGCTGCCGCTGTCGCGCAGGTACTTCCACAGCGCGGCCATGCTCAGAGTGCCAAAGACCGCAAAGGCCGGCAGCAGTTCCATGCCGTAGCGGCTGTTGTACCAGGCGTGTGGGTACACCTGCGGAATGAAGATGGGAACCGCGCCATACGCAATGGAGTAGATGTAAAACGGCAGCGGCAGCCACAGCAGGGTCGCGATGCGGTTGAGCTTTGTACGCCACAGCAGCCATGTGCCGGCAATGGAGCCAAGCAGCAGAAGGAATCCGCTTTCGTATGCCGCAGCGTCAAGCTGCGCAGCGCGGGTGTAATACAGAAAGGCGTAGAGCGGGTTGTGCCACCCATGGTACTTGCCGGCGCTGGGTGGACTGGTCTTCCGCAGGATGGCCTGTGCGGAGTAGGGACCGCGCATAAAGTCGAGCCAATCGCCCTGGTACTTTGCGTTGTAGGCAAACCAGAGCAGCGGACCCGCGACGATGATGGCAGTACTCGTGGCGAACGCCGTCGTCGTCGCTTTGCGGGTATTCGGTGCGCTCCGAAACCAGCGCCAGGCGAGTATGCACCACATGGCTGCGCCCGCGATCCAGCCGTCGTACCGGGTAAAGACCATGGCGAACACAAGGGCCGCGGCAACGAGCATGCGGCTAGAAGCGATGCCGGACTTGCTCTCGCGAAGGGCGTCTGCGGCCTCCATCGTCATAGCTGTCGACCAGACGAGAAGCGCGAGAAAGAGCGGCTCCGTCATCGCTGTCGTGGACAGGTAGAGCAGGTTGGGGTTAAGCGCCATGAACGCGGTAGCGACAAAGGCCCACGAGATGGGCATCACCCTGCGCGCCAGGCGATACAGACCCAGGTTGCCGCAGATGTATGCGAGCAGCGACGGCATGGCACCGGCAAAGCCGTTCTGCCACCAGTCCATGCGCTGGACGAAGGGGAGCATGAGAAGGTGCGGCAAAGGAAGCCACACGCCACCAAGCTGGGCGAGGCCGGGGTACCGCGCGTCCAGGATGCGGCGCGCGATTCCGAGGTGGGCGACTGCATCGCCGTAGAGCAGCAACCAGCCGTTGCGGGCGCACACAAGAAAAGCCAGAAAGCCAAGCACGAGCGACGCCATGGCGATGGGAAACAGCTCCTGGCGGTGCACGGGATAGATACCGCCGGGGGTGCGGTTACGGAACTCCGGCGGCAGGGCTGAGGCGCGAGATGGCCGGCGCTCACCGCGGGTGCGTATGGCGTTGGAGCGAGGTGCGCTGATCGTGCGGGTGCGGGCCATGGGTCTGCCGTTAGGGTATCGTGCCCGGCATCCTACCGGTTGTGGACGGCGGCTTCGCCCTCCGGGCAAAGGCTTTCGAGCTTCGCGTACGGCTTTTCCTTTTCGGCAGCACTCATACTGCGAATCGTCATCAGCAGCTCGGTATAGGAACCTCCATCCGCATCGCCCCCAACCGGATCCGTCCGATAATGCTTGTCTTTCAACGCCTTTGGCATGTCGACGAACTTGAACCCTTTGTTTCGATAAAGCGCCAGGAGTTCCGGCAGCATCTTGGCGTCGAAGGCACCCAAGTGCATCAGCAGAACGTACGGTATGTCTTTGCCGAAGAGCTGGTGCGAAAGACCACGGCCAATCCCGATGTACTGGTCCGCAACCTGCAGGTAGCTGTCGTGCAGATACTGCAGGGCAGCCGTATCGCCGGTGGCCGTGCATCGGGCGTACGGATCGTTCCACAGGTAGTCTTCAAAGTCCATGGTGACTTCGGCGATCTTGTAGCCGCGTGCCTCCAACCCCTTGCGCACGGCAATGTGCTTCTCTACCGTGTCCCCTTCGTGCAGGAAGGGATAGCGGAACCAGAGGTGATCCCCGTGGCGGTCAAAGCGCTTCAGGATGGCTTCGTTCTTGTCGACATCGGCAAGGAACTCTTCAGCGGTGACATCGTTAATGTTGGGGTGAGACCAGGTGTGGTTGCCAAGAGGGTTGCCGTAGTCGTGCCACGCTTGCAGCACGCCGATGGTCTCAGGCTCATCCTGCACGCTGAGCGCGTTGACGAAGCCATAGGTCTTCGGCATGTGCTGCTGCCTGAGCGTGGCAAGGATAGAGTCGGCAATCTGCTGGCGCGTGATTGTTGTGGGCATGTCGCCATGCGCAGGCAGATCGTCAAAGGTGATGGCGAGCTTTTGCGCGGGAACAACGAGCGCTGTGCAAACCGCGAGGCAGGAGACGGAGAGAAAGCGAAGCATGGAGTGCTTTAGACTACGCGAAGCGTGATGGCAGCGCAGGACGAATGTGGACGGTGGGCCCGCTTCGTTGCGACTGCCTTCGCATACGCGGCCAGAGCAGCCCACCCGGACGCAATAAAGCCGCGACAGGATGGGCACGCCGGACTTCTCAACCAGAGCTCACACGTCGAGATGGCTGAGTTTGCGAAACAGTTCAAATCGCTCCTCAATCTGGGCACGGGTGGTGTTCTGCAGGCGCTCTGTTCCGAACTGCTCAACGGCAAAGCTGCCCATGACACCGCCATAAAAGAGAGCGCTCTTGAACACGGCGGGCGTCAGTTGCGGCTGGGCGGCGATGTAGCCATAGAAACCGCCTGCAAAGCTGTCGCCCGCCCCGGTCGGATCGACAACATGCTCAATGGGCAGTGCGGGAGCGCGGAAGGGTGTCGGAACTTCCGGCAGATCCGGAAATGAGGCGGCGCTGAAGTAGGCCGTGGCCCCATACTCGCCATGCTTGATGACCAGCGACTTGGGTCCGAGGGCCATGACCTTTTTGCTCGCAGCAACCAGGTTGTGTTCGCCGCTTAGCAGGCGTGCCTCGGTGTCGTTAATGATGAGTATGTCGAGCTCAGCGAGCACCTTGTCCAGGTTGGCGCGGTGATCGTTTATCCAGTAGTTCATGGTGTCGCCGGCCACGAGCTTGACGTTCGGCATCGCCTGGCGAACCTGCAGTTGCAGAACCGGATCAATGTTGGCCAGAAAGAGAAAATCGGAGTCGGCGTAGCTCTCCGGAATCTTGGGCTGGAAGGTGCCAAAGACGTTCAGGTCGGTGCCAAGCGTCTTGGCCTCTGCCATGGTGCCTTCGTAGCTGCCGGTCCAGTGGAAGGACAATCCGTCGGCATGTTCAATCCCGGCAGTATCAATCCCCTTTGCGTCAAAGACGGATTGCTGGCGTGGGCCAAAGTCTCTACCGACAACACCGACGGCGCGCACGGGCGTGAAGAACGATGCAGCCAGCGCAAAGTGTGTGGCGGCACCACCAAGGACCTTATCGCGATGGCCTGCGGGTGTGGTGAGGGTATCGAACGCGACGGAACCAACAACAAGAATGCTCATGAAACCTCTAACGCTAGGGTAGTGGACGGGGCGTGAATGTGACCCGGAAAGTGGCAGTAGAACGGGCATGGAACGGCGGGGTCAGGATGCAGCTTGGCGCATAGAATGTGGTCCTCGCCATTGGAACGCAGGTAGAGTTCGGCGGAAAGAAGCATGCCTGCAATCGGCGCGGTGAAGTACACCCACAAGGCTGTATAGGTGTGAGCGAACACAGCGGAGCCGAGCGTCCGCGCCGGGTTTATGCTGAAGCCGGAAACGGGTGCGAAGAGTAAGACGTAGAAGGTGATGAGAACGCCCATGACATAGCTGGTATACAGTGCCAGCTTCGGGCGATTCGTAAGTGTAAGTACGACAACCATCAGTAAGGCAGACATGAAGAGCTCTGCCGCAAATGCGCCTGCGGTGCCGTATGTGCCGGGTACCGTAACGATGAAATTGACCTGTTTGAGACCAAGCCGGCGGGCGCTGAACAGCAGCACCGACACCCACACACCAAAGATGCCGCCGGCGAACTGACCCACAACATAGAAAAGCGCGTCCCAGCGTGCGATCTTCTTCAAACGCAGGTACGTCAGCGTAATGGCCGGGTTAAAGTGCGCACCACTCCGCTTGCCCATGGGCGAGTGAATGATGAGGACTGCAGTTCCACCCATGCTGCAGCCCATCAGGAACCGGCGCAGCGTACCGTTCACAATCCAGTGCAGCACTGGCGACGCCGGATCATAGAGCAGCAGGTCGAAGAAGCAGGCGGACACCATGAAGATTGCCAGCTCAAGACCTTCGTACAGGTAGAGGTGCCAATGCTCTCGAACGGCCTGGGCCGCGGACCTTTCCGGCACCGTGGGTGCACCGTACTCAGCATCAGTGCTCACCGGCTACTCGCGTAGCACTGGTCTGGACTGGAGCCGTGGTCCCGGATCATTC
>CBDICD010000002.1:0-2355846 GCA_965277235.1 Terriglobus sp.
GCGTTGCCGTGCTGGGGCCGCAGAAGATCAAGCAGGCGGAGCTTGTTCCACTGCAGATCGCCTTTACCGGCACCGACCATTAGCAGCTCAGTCCGGTGCGACCACGTCCAGGTCCACCGCTTCGACGAGCGGAAGCATCCAGTGCAGCAGCGCGGCGTGCACCGCACTGACCTGGTAGGCATCGAGCGAAGCCTGATCCTTGAATCGCATCATCGCGGCAAACTCGTAGCCCTGTCCGCGCGGCGATGTATTCGTACCGGCTACGGTCTCCAGCAGGCCGGGACAACGCCCTGGAAAGCCTGGATCTGTGCCAGTGTGCGCGCCTTGTCCAGGGGCGTTGCTGCGGGCTGCCAACGCAGGCCGAACATGTGAATAATCATTGCAAGCTCCAGGGCACAGCCTAGCATCGCGCCGTACCCGTTTGGCTGAGATGATGGGAGTATGTTGCGACGCACCCGCACCCTGGCGCACTGGTTTCTGATCGCAGTCGCTCTCGTGGCCTCCCCTTGCACCTGCTGCCTGGCGGCAACGACAGAGGTCCCGGTCGCGCTGCTCGCCGATCCACACTTCGATCCATTCCGTGACGTGTCCAAGGTTCCGCGCCTCGCCGCCGCACCTGTCGACCAGTGGTCCGCGATTCTTGGAGAACCTGCAGCCCCCAGTGATGCCAAAGCTTTCCGTGATTTACAGACAGCCTGCAACGAGGGCAGCGTCGACGCTGCAAACGACCTCATGCTCTCGGCGTTCCACGCCGCCGCGCAGAAGAACGCGGAGGGCGCACCCGCCTTTGTGCTGTTAGCCGGCGATCTGCTTGTTCACCGGTTTGACTGCCGGTATGAGAAGCTGCTGGGGCATCCTGCCGCCGCACCGGGTACCAAGTACGACGATGCCGAAGCCCATCCTGCCTCGGGGACTGCCACGGGAGTCATGCTGTTTGCGCAAAAAACAATCAGCTACATCGCCCTTCAGCTCCACGCCAGCTTTCCGCACACGCCCGTCTACATTGCTTTGGGCAACAACGACTCCGGCTGCGGCGACTATCAATTGAACGAGGGCGATCCGCTGCTCTCTGGCACGGGCAGCGCCCTTGCCGGCGGCTGGATTGGTGCCTCCGCTGCGGACGCAGCCAAGGCTAGCGCCGACTATGGCCGGCTCGGCTCATACTCTCTTCCCCTGCCCGCTCCGCTGCTCAAGGGCCGTGTTCTTGTGCTTGACGATCTCTACCTTTCAGGGCGCTACAACACCTGCAAAGGCAAGCCTGATTCCGCCGCTGCTACTGACCTGATCGCATGGGTTGACAGACAGCTGACGGAAGCCGAGCACCGTGGAGAGTTCGTCTGGGTGCTTACCCACATTCCACCCGGCATTAACACCTACGCGACCAACGTGAACGGCATCAACGTGTGCGCTGGCAAGGCGCCGGTGACGTTTCTGCAGTCCACTTCGCTCACGGCTGTTCTCGCCCGGCATGCGTCCGCAGTGCGGGTGATGGTTGCCGGCCACACCCACGTCGACGAGATCGCCGTCTTCGGCACCGACGAGACCCACAGCACCGGCAGCTTCCCGGTGAAAGGCGAGCCGTCCGTTTCCACCGTCAGCGGCAACCCGCCGTCGTTCGTGCTCGCTTCCGTCGACACCCGCACCGGAACGCTGCAGGACTACACGCTGCACCAGGCCAGCAGCGCCGTTCCACTGACGCCGGCAAGCTCGCTGACCTGGCGCACCGCCTACGACTTCCGCACGACGTACACCGAACCGGCGTTCACTGCGGCATCGGTTGCCGACCTTGTCAAGCGGTTCGCCGCAGGTGCACCTGCCGACGACCAGGCGATCGCCACCTACCAGAACTACTTCGCTGGGCATGGCCTTCGCCGCCTGGCGCTGCAGGCCGTGTGGAACCAATACACCTGCCACATGCAGCACGACGACCCGGCGGCATTTACAAGCTGCGTGTGTGGCACTTCGACGGGTAAGTAGGACGCGTAGCGCTACCGTGCGATGTAGTGGCCACCCTGCTGTGACACCGTGAGCGGTGTCTCGAAGAGGGCGGAGAGTCGCTCCTGCGTGACCAGGTGTTGTGTGGCGCCGTCGGCGATGATCTGGCCGTTCTGCATCAGCAGCACACGCCCCATGGCCGGCACGAGATCTTCCACGTGGTGGGTGATGAGGATGACGCCTGTTCCCTGCTCTGCAAGCCGCTGCAGGGTGATGCGCAACTCCCGCTGGGCTGCCAGGTCGAGCGTGTTGGACGGCTCGTCCAGCAACAGCATGCGACGGTCGCCGTTGCCGCTTGCAGCCAGTGCGCGCGCGATCATGACACGCTTCTGTTGGCCGCTGGAAAGAGTTTGGAGCGGCCTGTCGGCGAGCGGATGCACACCAGCGTCAGCCATGGCCCGCCAGGCCAGGGTGCGCATGTCGTCGGTCACGTTCAGATGAGGCCAGAGACGCGCTGCGGAAAAGAAGCCGCTGAGGACGATCTCCAGGCACGGCACGCCTTGCGCATCCCGTGGCGGCGGGTCGCTGCTGACCATACCCATGCGGCGGCGCAGTTCGGTCACATTCCAGCGTGGACAGCCGAAGAGGTTTACGCGCATTTGCGGTTGCGCGAGCGGGTACAGCTCGCAGGTCAGCGTTTTGAGCAGGGTTGATTTACCGCAGCCATTCGGCCCAAGGATCGCGAGGCTTTCACCTGCCGCGATGTGCAGGTTTATATCGTGCAGCACGCGCACAACGCCGCGCATGACGTTTACATGCTGCAGGTCGATCACGGTCTCTGCGACGCTCTCACTCATGCTGCAGGCAGCGGCGGCACAGCCGATTTGACTTCGGTGAACACAGCGTCGTGGGCCACGCTGCATGCCACCGACGAACGGTATCCCATGTCGACACTGACGGCTTGCGGCTTACCTGTGCGCACACTCTGGATGAAGGCGCGGCACGCCACAAGAGTCGCGTCCTCGTACGGCACCTGCACCTTGTCTCCGGGCCGCGGTACGGCATTTCGTTGCCGGTGCTATAGCTGGCGCCCGTCTCCACACCGTGGTCGACGACGGTAGCGTTCGCTTCCTTTGGAGGCGTTTTCTTTTTCTCATAGTAGAAGACTGCGTCTTCGATGGTGATCTGCACGGAGCCCTCGGTGCCGTAGATCCACAGCTCGTTGCCCTGCTTGGCATTGTCGGTGAGCGAGCTGAAGAACATGCGCTTGCCGCCGGCGTACTCAAAGACACACTGCACGTTGTCACCAGTGGTGCGGCCATCGTGGTACTTGACGATGCTTGTGGTGCCCAGCACCTGCGTGGGCTGGCCGCCGAACACCCAGTTCGCGATGTCGATCTGGTGCACGCCAAGCTCCGTGACAAGGCCGCCGGAGGTCTCACGGTAGAGGCGCCAGTTAATGAGGTGCTCGAGCTTGCCGCCAGGGTCGGGCGACGGCACGGGCCTGCGCCAGTCGTTGTTACGATGCCAGTAGGCGTAGACGTGCGTGGGCTCGCCGATGTCGCCTTTGCGGATGCGGTCGATCGAGGCAAGGATCCAAGATGCGTAGCGGTACTGGTGCCCCGGCTGCAGAAGGCTCTTGCTGGCGCGCGCGGCGTGCACCAGCGCCTGGCAATCGTCCACGGTAAAGCCCAGCGCCTTTTCGCTGTATACCGGCTTGCCCGTTGCCAGCACCGCCAGGAGGTGTTCGCGGTGGCAAGCCAGCGGCGATGCAATGAGGAATGCGTCCACGTCCGGCCGCGCGATAAGTTCCCGGTAGTCCGCCGTGTGGAAAACGGGCCGTCCGGCCACTGCGTCTGCCTGCGCGAAGCGGGGCTCGTATACGTCTGCGACGCCGACGATCTCCACGCCGGGGTTGTGCAGCATCTGGCGCATGTCTTCTTTGCCGCGGCTGCCAGGGCCGATGACACCCAGCTGTACGCGATCGTTGACGCTGCGCGGCCTGGGCAGACCCAGCGCAAAGAGTTCCGGCGACATCCCCAGCGCACTGAGCGCGGAAGCATTCTTGAGAAACGAGCGACGATCCATGGCTCCCTATTGTGCGCGCTTGCAGAAACCTTCTGCAATCGGCGAGGACCACCGCATTGTGTGGCAGACCCGTGTGCCCCGCGTTCCGGTGAGCACCAATGCCCTGTCATGCGGTAGCGTGCGGAGGAGGTTTGCGTTGCGCTGTGCATCGTTGACAAACAGCACGTTGGACAGGGCGTCGCTCGACGTACCGCTTGGGTCTACGACCGTCACCTGCAGCACGCCCTGAACCGGTCGCTGTGTTCGTGGGTCCATAATGTGGCAGTAGAGATGGCCGGCGAGGATGAAGTTTTTTTCGACGCAATTTGCGGTCGATAACGTCTCGTCGCGCAGTGTGACCGTGGAGATTTCGCGCGACGGCTGCCACGGATCGTGCACTACCACGGGCCAGCCCTGCTTGCCCGGGGGCGCTCCCATTGTGCCGATGGTGCTGCTGCCTGCGGAGATTTCTGCCGCAGCTACGCCGCTCTCGCGCAGCACCCGCAGCACCGCGTCCACGGCGAAGCCTTTGCCGATGCCGCCGGGGTCTAGCTCCACGCCCGGGGCGATAAAGCGCACGCCGCGGGTTGCCGCATCCAGCCGCATCTTTGCCCACCCCGTCTCCGAACGCAGGACGCGCATCTGCTCCGCTGTTGGTACCTGTCCCTGCTTGCGAAAAAAGCCCCAGCCTTTCATCAGCGCGCCGACGGTGATGTCGAACGCACCATTGCTGACAGCGCTCCAGTGCTGCGCTGCCTCCAGAAAGGCGAACGTCTCCGGATCGGTGGTTACGAGTTCCTGCGCGGCGAGCCGGTTGATGCGCGACAGCTCGCTCGTTTCGCTGTAGTTGGAGAGCAGGTCGTTGATGCGGTCGACCTCCGCAAACGCCGCATCGCTCGCCCCTGCGGCGGTTGTTTCGCTGGGCGCATACAGATAGAGCGTCCAAGTCGCGGCCATGGCCTCGTGCTGCGTCACGTACAACCGCTCGCTCTGTGGCTGTTTACCGAACGCAAGCGGTGTACCGGCAAGCGCAACCACCAGCAACCAGCGCAGACCTTTGCCCCAACTTCGCATCCCACTCTCTAGTATGAAGCGAGCCAACATTGTGGGCAGCGGACCCAACGGCCTGAGTGCCGCGATAGCCCTTGCCCGTGCCGGCGTCCAGGTTACTGTCTTTGAGGGTGCAGACCAGCCGGGCGGCGCGGTTAGGACTGAGCAGGCGACGCTGCCTGGCTTCCTTCACGACATCGGTTCCGCGGTCTACCCCCTCGGCATCGCGTCACCCTTCTTTCGATCACTGCCGCTGGCTGATCATGGTCTCCGCTGGATCGAGCCTGATATTCCCCTGGCACATCCGCTGCCAAATGGCGACGGTTTGGCGCTGCTCCACTCAGTTACTGAGACGGCAGACCTGCTCGCCGAAGATGGCCCTGCCTACCGCAGACTCATGGAGCCGCTGGTGGCGTCCTGGCGAGATCTCATTCACGACGTCCTCGGTCCGGTTTTCCATCTTCCCCGTCATCCGCTGGACCTGGCACGCTTTGGGCTTACGGGCATTCGACCGGCGCTCAGTACAGCTCAGAACCTGTTCACGACGGAGCGCGCGCGCACGCTGTTTGCCGGCATGGCCGCGCACAGTGTGGTTCCGCTTGACTTTGCTGCAACAACCGCGGTGGCCCTTACGCTTGGCGTGACTGCACATGCGGATGGCTGGCCCATTGCCGCCGGCGGCGCGCAGTCCATCACGAACGCGCTCATCGGCGTACTGCGTGCCCACGGCGGCACCCTCCACACTGGCCACTTCATCCGCTCGCTTGCCGACCTGCCACCTGCCGACTGCACCATGCTCGACGTCACCCCCGGCCAGTTTCTTACGATTGCCGGTAACGCCATACCTGAGGATCGAAGCCGCCCCTACCGCCAGTTCCACCACGGGCCGGGCATTTTCAAGCTTGACTGGGCATTGTCTGCACCCATTCCATGGAGCAACGAATTGTGCCGTCGTGCGGGAACAGTTCACCTGGGCGGATCGGTCGACGAGATCGCCACTTCCGAAGCTGACGCCTGGTACGGCCGACCCAATGGCAAGCCTTATGTCCTGCTGTCGCAACCCAGCCTTTTCGACCCGACCCGCGCGCCGGCCGGTCAGCACACCGCGTGGGCGTACTGTCACACGCCGAGTGGCAGCACAGCCGATGCCACTGCCGCCATAGAGGACCAGATTGAGCTGTACGCACCCGGATTTCGCAGTACCGTGCTTGCGCGTAGCGGTCGCAACTCGGTTGCCATGCAGCAGTGGGACCCAAATCTGGTGGGCGGTGATGTGTCCGGCGGAGCCATGAACCTTGCGCAACTCCTCCGCCGGCCCCGCCTGCCCCCGTACAGCACGCCCGTCGCCGGTGTGTACCTGTGCAGCTCGTCCACGCCTCCCGGTGGAGGCACCCACGGGATGTGCGGTGCTCTTGCGGCTGCGGCTGCCGCCACCTACCTCGGCCTGAGTCTTCCACGGCTTACGTAAACGGGGTTCATAGCCGGTACACTCGCTAGAGCAGCCACCGGCCCGGATGGTGAAATCGGCAGACACAGCGGACTTAAAATCCGCAGACCTTAACCGGTCGTGGGGGTTCAAGTCCCCCTCCGGGCATCATGAATGAACAAATTAGAGGAAAAAGCGAAGCAAACCTCATGTGAGCGAAACGGCCCGTTGCCATTGTGGTGCTATCGCGTACCGAGTTTCGGAGGCTAAAAGGCACGTGTGAGCAAGTCCGCAGAGGAGAAGGTTCGAGGCATATTCGGGGCGGCCGGACCGCTCGAACGTGTGGTGGATCCGCTACACCGACAGCGCGGGCCGATACAAGCGTGAAAAGGTTGGCCGGCGCTCCGATGCCCTCACGCTCTACCAGACCCGCAAGACTGACGCCCGCCGCGGGGTAAAGCTGCCCGACAACCTTCGGCATCGCGGGAAGACGTTCCAGCAGCTCGCCGACGCCATTCTCGTGCACGTCGAACAGCGCGGGTACAAGGACACGCGAAACGTCGCTTCCCGGCTTAAAAGCTGTGCGATCACTTCGGCAATTTAGAGGCCGACCGGATCTTGCCTGAGTACACTACGGCGTGGCTGCCGAAGCACACGAGCACGCCGGCGACGGCAAACCGATATAAGGCAACTATCTCGCTTGCTTTCGCGAAGGGCTACGCAACGCCAAGGTGCAGTTGAACCCGGCCCGCATGGTCGAGGGGCGACGCGAATCGAATGAGCGCATGCGCTCCTTGCTGACCGACGAGGAGACGGCGCTCGCGGCCGCCGTGCGCGAGCACTACCCTGCCCGGCTGCCCGAGCTTGTCATCTCGCTTGGGACCAGGATGCGCTTGTCCGAGCAGTACCGCCTCACCTGGAGCGATGTAGACATGCGCGCCGGGGTCATTCACCTTATCCGACACGAAGAACGGCTCGCCGAGAGATATAGCCATGAACGCATCCGTGCGGGCTGCATTCGAGGCATGAAGCCCGGCAAGGGCGAGCAGTGTGTCTTTGCCCATAAGGCCCGAAAGGCTTCTGGCATGAATCACTGGAGAGGGCGGGTGTGCACGACTGCGTCACTGCTGTCGCCTCGGTCTGGTGCAGTAAAGGAAGGGCTGCGGCATTTATCGCGGCCGCGTCGAGGGAGTATTGTGCAGCAGCAGCACTGTCCCGTCCGGTGTAACCCCCCACAATCCGCTGGCTTGCACGGTCGGGAATGGCATCCACAAACTCGGCCTCAGAGTGGCAGCAACGATCCAGGGGCTAGGCATCAAACGCCTTGATTTCGAGGTCGATGAGCGTCTGCGGCCAAGATACGACCCGTGGAGAGAGTCTGAGGCGATAACTTCGCTGGTATTCGTTTTGCGACTGCCATGGGGCCTGCCAGCCTTACCCATTGCCCATACTTATCAGCTCTTTAGGAACGAAAGGCGGCCGCCGGTGACGGTGGTTGCCTGAATATCGGGGGTATTGCATTTGCAGAATGTCACACTAGACATTGGAGGTGAAGTGAGGTCTGCGGCTTTTAATGTTTCCAGTGAAGAGACCTTTTCTCCGGCTCACCCAAATAATCAGACCATTCGTGGCACCTGGTCCATGATCCTTTATGCTCACCCTAAGTTCGCCATTGGCGCTAGTCCGAGGTTCGTCGGCCGCTATGTGCGCTTGGGCTACGACGCTTAGCCCAGCTGCGGTGGCTGCGGCGCTACGTGCTACGTACCGCACACCGACAAGACTGAGGGAGGTGGAAACCGCGGAGGCCCAAGCTGCTGAGGCCGCTTTAAACGCCTGCCGAAGCCTCGGTCTGGACTGGCTTGGATCTACCCGCAAGATAGCGGTTGACCGGGTACTCGACAGTTTTGTGCAAGATAATGCCGAGAATGATCGCTACTGCGCAACACACTGTAACCATAGTCAGCTCATCCAAAAGGCGTTCTCGGAAGGGCGCGATAAGTCCAAGACGTAGAAGCACTTTGCCCATCCCTCCCAGCAGGAACGGGTGGAGCAGATAGATCGAGTACGATGCATCGCCGATCAAAAGAGCCCAGACGGGCACCGAAGGGCCAGACTTACGTTCTAACGCGACGGCCGCCTGCACGAGCATCACAGCACATACTGCATGCAGGATTCGCTGTGGCGCTGCCGTCGATAGTGGTACGAACCAAAGGCCCAACAGGCCAGCGGAAGCCATCACTGCACTTACGCCAGTCGGCAGGCTCCACAGTTTCTTAGCCCCGTGGCCAATCCACAGTCCCGCGGTGAACTCCAATAGCCATGGACTCAAGATAGCCGTCGCTTCAGGCCAGGTAGCTGTACGAAATTGCCCTAAGCCCACTAGGCAGATCATCAGCGTAGTCAACGCAAGGACCGAAGACTTCCTCAGTAAAACCATGGCTGCCAAGCAGACGTAAAAGAACATCTCGTAAGAAAGCGTCCAAGCGTGTCCTACTATGGGCGAGGCCGAAGAGTTGTAGGGAAGGAGCAGGAGTGACTCAACGATTTGGGCAGGCGTAACCTTGATAAGAGGCTGCCCCCGGCGAACTAGATGCAAAAGACTATGGAGTAGAACTGAGGCGGTGACTATCCAGTAGAGCGGCATCACGCGAATTATGCGCCGCTTCATGAAAACGGCGGCGGCTGCCGATCCCTGAACCTTGCCGAGCGACGCGAACGCCATCACGAAGCCGCTAATTACAAAAAAGATGTCGACTCCGGTCGAGCCAGCCGACCAAGCGCGCGAAGCGTCACTACGCGCCACTTTAGACCACGCTTCGGAAGAGTGATACAGGACCACCATGCAAGAAGCGAGGCCTCGAAGTGCCTGGATGTTGAAATAGGTAGATCTCTGCGAAACCATGCGTACCCGGCCCGATTTTAGCAACATCACACCGGCACGATCACGAGCTGGCTTCGCAGAGACCACCTTCGTACCGGCAAGTGCCAAACAGCCGTACATCTTTACCGTAGGCGACGGCAGCCCGTTCGCCCTCGCCGGCCGTAGACGCTTGGCACGACAGGGCGAACGACATTTCACTTCAGAGCTTCACGACAATCACGAGGACGCCTCATGCGCTCAGGGCCGAAGTCCACACGCAGATGCCCGTGATCCTGCAAGGCGAGAAAGGCAGGACCGGGGCTACGGTCCGATGCTGGCGGCTGACAGGAGGTGAAGCTGTCCTGTCTCCCACCCTTCCCTCAGCCCTAGGAAGCTGCCAACGGATGGCGGTTCCCACATAACCACCGCACGACGACTAACGAAGCCGAAGGAAGTGGACTGACACTTCCACTTGGCAGATGGACACAAACAACTTGGCAGCACCAGAGCCCTGGGGTTTGTCGTCGGCCGAGACCAGCGTTGAGTTGGCGGCCGCTCTCCGAAGTGAGTGTTCATCTTCATGACGTCCTCAGGGCAGCTTCGCAAAGTTCAGACTGACGGGTGAAGCGGCGTTGTTGAGAAGCCGCTGCATGGCTTGTGGCGGCTGACCGAGACATCGAATAAAGGAACGTCGCATGCGATCGCTGCTGACGAAGCCGTTTCTTCTAGCTACCTCTTCGACAGAAAACCGGCCAGCTTCCATCATTGTTCGAGCAGACTCGATACGCAGTAACTCAACAGCCTTTGCCGGAGTGTGTCCGGTCTCATCTCTGAAGATCCGGCTGAATTGCCGAGGACTCAAACAGGCGACGTCCGCCAGGTCAGACATGGAGATGTGCCTGGACACATTGTCTTTCGCGAAGGCAAGCACTTTCTGCACGCGATCTGATGCCGCATCAAGATTCAAAAGTATCGAGTGCTGTGACTGCCCACCCGCCCGGCGCTGATACACGACCATCAACCTGGCCGCATCGCGAGCCAACTCGTGTCCGTAATCCTCCTTGATCAGTGCGAGGGCGAGGTCGATGCCTGCACTCATCCCAGCAGAGCACCATAGAGGACCATAAGTAAGGGAGATTTTCCGCACGAGGTACCGGATACCCTCCAACTCTACCTCGACGGAAAGATCGAACAGATGTGGGCTCGCCAGGACCAGAAAGGCCCTGTTTTCCTGATGAATGTCACTTCTGTCGCCGAGGCGCACCGCCTGCTTGAGGCGTTGCCGTTAGGTCAGGCGAAGCTCATGGAGTTCGATCTGGTCGAGCTTACCCCGCTCACTCCCCTTAACATGCTTCTTCCCCAAGCGGGATCGAAAGCAGCCAAGTAGTTCTGCTGCTTAAAGTAGCGATCCAGACGATCTCACTCCCAAGGACTGTCCATGCTGAATCAGAGTTTAAGTGTTACGAATCAGGAAAGCGTTGAAAGTACCAGCGGGATGAAGATCGTCTTCCGGTCCTGGCGTCCGGCCGGCAAGCCTCGCGCCACGGTACTCATCATCCCCGGCTTTAATGCCCACAGTGGCTACTACGGATGGGTTGCCGAAGAACTCGTATCTCACAATCTGTCTGTGTACGCTGTTGACCTGCGCGGTCGTGGTCATTCAGACGGAGAGCGATTCTATGTGGAAGCTTTTGAGGACTACGTACAAGACGTAGCAGCCGTGATGAGCATCGTGCACTCGCGAGGAGCGAGCACGCCTGTGTATTTGCTTGGTCACAGCGCTGGCGGGGTCGTTGCCTGCCTCTACACGCTCGAACATCAGACTGAGTTGGCTGGTCTCATCTGCGAGAGCTTCGCGCATGAACTTCCAGCGCCTGATTTTGTCCTCGCCGTCTTCAAGGGACTCAGCCATCTCGCTCCACACGCGCACATCCTTCATCTTCCAAACGAACGCTTCTCTCGTGATCCGAAGGCAGTAGAAATCATGAACAATGACCCGCTAATTGCTCACGAGACGCAGCCCACCCGAACGATGGCTGCGATGGTCCGTGCGGACGAGCGACTGAAAGAAGCTTTTCCTTCGATTACGCTCCCCGTGCTGATCCTGCACGGAACCGCCGATGAGAACACGAGGCCCAGCGGCAGCCAGCACTTCTACGATCAAGCCGGCTCCAAGGACAAGACCTTGAAGCTGTACGAAGGCGGCTTTCACGACCTCCTTCACGACATCGATAAAGCCTCGGTCATGAGAGACATCACGCAATGGCTGGACCAGCACATTCCCGCGACGCAGCACTAGCGCGAGGTCTGGGCAGCAACCGGTGAGGTTCTGTTCCGCCGGAACGACCCGGCACCTGGAGGGAGCGATGTACTTGATGTGCTTACAGTTTGCCGCAAGCTTGACAGGGCTGGCTTTTTTGCCCTTCGCTGTGCCCTCGTTCTTGTACTCTTCTGGATCGGTGGTCTGAAGTTTGCGAACTATGAGGCCGACAGCATCGTTCCCTTGGTTGCGAACAGTCCGCTGACGCGTTTCTTCTACCGTCATCCTCGTGACTACCGCACGCATATGAACAAAGAGGGGGAGCTCGACTCAGGGCATCGTGCCTGGAATCTTCAGAACGGGACGTATACGTTCTCTCACGGATTAGGTTTGGCGATCATCGCAATCGGCCTCCTCATCGCCAGTTACCCCCTTTGCTCCGCGGCTTTCGGCACGCGGAAGTCTGCTGCTGGTCTTCATGTCACTGACGACGCTGAGCTTTCTGGTTACAACTCCAGCGGCATGGGTACCCACGTTGGGAGACACAGCTCACGGTTTCCCGTACCTGTGCAGCATCTCCGAGGAGCTATGGCTGATTATCAGCACGGCGTGATGTCAGGAGCAGACAACAATATTGAAAGGCTTACCGGCAAGCGCCCGATGACGGTCGGGGAGTTTGCACGTCTGCACAAAGCCCAGCTCAGCCCCGCGGCCCCGTAGCGATTGTGTCGACCCTGCGATCTGAGAACCCATACAGGTGACTATTCTGCTTTGCGAGCCACTTAGTGATTTCTCCGGTAGTGAGTTCGTGATGACAGAGCAGCGGCCCCGCATTTAGGTCGAAGCCGGATCGTGACTCCGGTGCTCTGTTCAAGCTGCTGCCGACATCAAGCATCGAACGCTTGCATCGCAGCTCACGTCCCGTCCGAGTGTTTGCTTCTTCCCGCTTGAGCCTGCCACTTTCGTCGGCTGCGAAGGTTCAACGTCGAACGCGCTGAGTCGCTGATTCCCTCATGTACACTTGGACACACTGCATCTCGCAAACTATGGAAATGGCCGTCGCTAACGTGCAAGAGAGCCTTTCACTCGAAGAGCAAATTGCACGATTGCAGGCTTTGCTGGAAGCTTCGCGGCAGGTGCACTCCACGATCGCTGTGCAGGACGTGCTGGAACAGACGGCCAGTATCCTGGTACGCGAGCTCGAGTTCGATGGCGCTGTGTTTCTTGCGCCCGGCACAGTCCAGCTCATCGCCTTTTACGGAGAGCTTCTACGCGCGCCATACGAGGGTTGTGCCCGCTTCAATCTCGCCTCGAAAGATGGTGTGCCTCTGGCGGAGCTGGTCGTGCGCAAAGGTGGAAGCTGTGAGCTTTCGTTGTACGAGCAGGACTTTGTTGAAGGCCTGGTGCTGCAGGCGGGGGTCGCGCTTGAGAATGCCACCTTCCACGAGCGCGATGTGCAGTGGGCGCGTGTACAGCAGGACCTTGACGCCGCGCGAAATATCCAGCGATCGCTTCTGCCGAAAGCGATGCCTGTAATTCCCGGCCTGAGCATTTCAACGAACACCGTGACATGCTACGAAGTAGGCGGGGACTACCTCGATATTTTCAAGCTGCCCGACGGCTCGCATCTTTTCACAGTGGCTGATGTCGCCGGCAAAGGTCTGGCTTCCGCGATTATGGCAACCAGTTTCCGCGCTGCGTTTCGCTCGTTGGCCAGCCAGCCCATGCCTCTGGTGGAACTCATCAATCGGATTGGACAGCTGCACTGGGAAGAAGGTATCGAGGCGAGGCGGCGGTATGTCACAGCGATCTTTGTGCGTCTGGATCTGGACGGCAGATCGATCGAGGTGGTGAATGCCGGACATAACCCTGGCGCGCTGCTTTCACCATCGGGCGAGCTTCATATGATTGAAGCTTCGGGAACACCGCTGGGGTTGCTCCCTGGCATGAGCTATGCTGTGGAGCGATTCCAATTTTTTCCTGGTGCTCGCTTGCTGCTCTACACAGATGGGCTGACCGAAGTATTCTGCGATGAAGAAGAGTTTGGCGATGAGCGGCTCACCGACGCCTTCAGCGCGGTCGCTACTGATGATGCGAAGCAGACCATCGACGCGCTGTGGGGAAAGATCGAAAACTTTTCCAGCGGCGGCCCACAGACAGACGATATGACCGCCATGGTCCTGTGTCACAGCACTCCAGCATCGGACGAGGAGGCAACGGCATGAAACCCGGGAACCTTGTTGAAGTGCGAATACCTTCGGAACTAGGCTTTGAGAAGGTGGCAATGAGCACGGCGGCAGGCATGGCCGCGCTCATGGGTTTTTCCGAAGACCGCATCGAAGACCTGAAAACGGCAGTCGCGGAAGCCTGCATCAATGCGATGGAACACGGCAACCACCTGGATGAGCACCTGCGCGTCGGCGTGGAGCTTTCGACGACGGAATCTGAGCTGGAAGTAAAGGTATCGGATGAAGGCAGCGGACCGCCGGAAACGCCCGACATCCCAGATATCGACCGTAAGATGAGCGGCGAAGAAGACGCACGCGGTATGGGCATGTTCCTGATCCAGGCTTTGGTTGATGAAGCGGAGTGGCACAAGGGGCCGCCGGGGAATAGCTACGTGCGGATTGTGATTCGTCTGGACAGGGAGAAAGAGTGATGCAGGCAGCAACCAAAGTTTCGCAGCGAGTTGTCACCGCTGCCTCGGGCGACCAAGTATCAGTACTCGCGTTTGCGGGAGACATTGCGTCAACATCAAAAGACGCGATCATGGCCGCGTACAACGGCCTCGACGCGGGCGTGAACAAAGTGCTGCTCGACTTCAGCGGCGTAAATTACGTGAATTCATCCGGCATTGCAATCATCATTCAATTGCTACTGGAAGCGAAGAAGAGCAGCGGCCGCAGCATCGGGATCTTTGGCTTGACACCGCATTTTGCAAAGGTGTTCACCATGGTCGGCGTTCCGAAATATGCCACGATTTCGCCGGACGAGAGTGCAGCGCTGGCTGGTCTTTAGAAGGTGCCCGTGATTGAGCTGCTCGCGCTCGCTGCGCGACAAGACAGAGCCCTCAGACCGCAAGCTTCGCGTTCAACTCGAGAGAACCACAAACAGCTCATGAAGGAGCCGCCATGCAGATGGCGGCTTCCTGTGTTGGTCTTGTGATTTGGAAAACGACGCGACGGCGACGCGCTCTTCATCGCTCACGTCATAGCACCAATTTGTTTTGACCGCACTACCACTTCCGTGTAACCTCGATTTCGGACTCGGCGAGCAGCCAGCCAACCCCTACATGCTCCAACTTTTCTTCTCCCAAGAGGCTTTTCCCATGCGCGTAAAAAAATGTGTTCTCAGTGTCCTGCTGCTTAGTATGTTTCCGGTTCTAGCGAGAGCGGTGACGATTCGCGTCCAGGACCCCAACTACAGCAACGTCACAACGCCCACTTCGTTCTATTTTGGATCGTGCCAGGGATACCTGAATAACGCCGCCCCTGTGACGGATTCTGGATGCTTTGCCGGACAGAACCAGACGGGTTCTCCAATTACGTCGATCACGCTCAATTTCGATTCCAACCAGGCGTTGAACCAGGCGGGCGGGGCTGTGGCAGCGATCGGCCGCGGCGACCTGTTTGCCAGCTCCAGCACGACGACCACGACGAACCCGCTGGCGTACACCCTGAATTTCACGAATGGCGCAATAGCCAACAACGTCTTCTTTCTTGTGACCGAAGACGGGCTAGATCATGACCTTTTCCCAGAGGTGTCGCTGTCCTATACGAATGTGACGCCGGAGCCCCCCTCCGTGCTGCTCATCGCTACTGGTCTGATGGGGCTCGGTTTGGTATACCGCCGGTACCGCTTGGCTTAATACTGCAGGGACTATCTTCCCGCCCTTACCACCGGGGCGGGTAGGAATTGATATGACTTGCATCCGGCATTTAGCTTTTATCCTTCTCCTGCTGTACGGCGCCCGCGCCAACGCCCAGACCACTGGCGCGGAACCTGCAACACATGACGGAACGGTGGCGTCTGTAACGCTGGGCCGATCCGCCGCCGATCTGTTCGGCCCATGGCGCTTCCACACTGGTGATGATCCGGGCTGGGCTCAGCCTGGCTTCGACGATAGTCACTGGGAAAGCGTAGACCTTCACTCGCCGGATGATGGTCCCACGCCAGAGCTGGGCACCAGCGGATTTGTTGCTGGCTGGACTTCCCGTGGTCATCCGGACTACTCCGGGTACGCGTGGTACCGCCTTCGCGTGCACGTGCAGGGTTCGGATGGCAAGCTTGCGATCAAGATGCCCGATGTCTTCGATGACGCGTATCAAGTGTTTGTCGATGGGCGGCAAATCGGTCAGTTCGGACATTTCGGTGAAACCCATGTGTGGGTGTACCCCTCACAGCCACGCGGATTCCCTCTTCCTGCAGCGGTAACGAACGGCACCATCACCATTGCAATCAGGATGTGGATGAACAGTGCAACCCGTTTCAGCGGGCCAGATGCGGGCGGGCTCCACGGCCCACCGATGCTGGGCTCAGCGGAGACGATCACTGATCGCGTAGCCCTGGACTGGGATGCGCTGGACCACGATGTAGGTAGCGGGTTTTTGGAGATGCTCGTCTTACTGCTGGCATTAGTCGTTGCCAGTGCACACTTCCTGCTCGACCGCAGGGACAAAGCCTATCTGTTGCTGGCGTTCGTCTCCCTTGCAACCCTCCTCGGCAACCTCATCCTGCAGCTGGGCAACTACAGCACCCTGCTAAGCACCACCTTTGTCCTGATCGCGCGTGACGTCGTGCTCACGCCACTGCGAATCGGCTTATGGGTGCTCTTCTTTGCGTCGTGGTTTCACGTGGCCAGGAGCCGTCGGTTCGTGCAGCTCGTCTGCATTCTTGTAGCGATGCTGGCTGTCGATACTCTCATGCTGCGACCGCCGCTCCACGGGCAGTTAGTGCCTATGGCGGCTGGACCGTACCTTGATCCGGCTTTGGTTTGGATCAAACTTGCCTTGGCAGGTACTTTGTTTTGGGTGGCGTACAAAGGGATCCGCAAACACCGGCGGGAAGGCTGGCTTGCGCTGCCGGCCATTCTGCTGGCTGGCGCGGCCAACTACCAACATGAGTTGCGCCTTGCGCATGTTCGAGTTCAATATGCGGTTTTTGGCTACAAAATTTCGCTGGGACAGCTTTCTACCATGATGTCTCTGCTTCTCGTGACAGCATTGGCGTCGCGAAGGTTCTTTCTGTCTCAGCGGCAAAGGGTGCAGTACCAGCTGGAGGTAGAACAGGCCGGCGAACTGCAGCAGGTGATCATACCCCGAGAGGTTCCCCGGTTAACTGGGCTGACCGTTGAAAGTGAATACCGGCCGTCGCGCGATGTGGGTGGGGATTTCTTCCAGATCATTCCTCACGTTTCGGACGGGAGTGTCCTGATCGTCGTCGGAGATGTGACCGGAAAGGGCTTAAGTGCAGGTATGCTGGGCGCATTGATTGTGGGTGCCATCGACACCGCGGCGGCTCACAACCCTTCGCCTGCCGATATCTTGAGTTCGATCAACGAGCGTCTTTGCGCCCGTAACCTCGCCACCGCGACCTGCCTGATACTCCGGATTGATGCAAATCGAACTCTGGTCGCCGCTAACGCAGGTCACTTGCTGCCATACATCAACCATGCGGAATTAGAAATGGAAGGGGCGCTTCCACTCGGCACGATTCCAGGACTGGAATACGACAGCGTACGTTGCGAGCTTGCTCAAGGGGACGTGATCACCATGATGACGGATGGTGTTGTTGAAGGCCAGAATGATCGTGGAGATTTGTTTGGCTTTGAACGCGTCGAGCAGATGGTGACTCAGAATGCGAGTGCAAGCGAGATCGCCAACGCGGTGCAGCAATTCGGCCAGGAAGATGACATCCTGATTTTGAAAGTGAGATGCACCTAGTACGTCGACCTAAGGCATTCCAGCACTCACAGCCAAGTTGATCCGGAGCAGAACGCCTGCGGCCTGCAAGCTCGGGACTCAGCTCTAACCCAGACCGCCGCTGTATCAGCCGTGCAAGAGTGAAGGTACAAGCCTTATCTTTTCAAGGTAAAGCCAACCGACGTCGACACCACGATCACGGTCAACTTCTCCTTGGGCGGATAGCCTGACTCTTCACAAAGCGGTCATTCACAAGACGTCCTTTACAGCCGCAGCTACGCAGCGTCGTCCCAGAAGTCCAGCGCATGCATAGGAACGTCTTCGGGGTGCACCATGGTGCGTTCGCGTCACCGGACTCTCCTGGTCCCGCCGTCTCATCGCAGTCGGGCGTGACTTGAACCCACGGGTATGCGCTTCCCGGGACCCGCTGCTGTTAGCTGAACCGTACGGATGTCTCCACTGTCGTCAAAACTCAACCTGTCGACCGCGACGACACGCCGGTTTGCACCGGACGTTCCAAGCGGGTGGCGATGGTAGAAGATGTACCACTCGTCTGTGCCCGGGACTTGGACAACAGAGTGGTGGCCCGGACCTGTAGCGATGGCGGGATCGCTGGCGAGAATCTTCCCGGCGCGCACGAACGGACCGACGGGGCTACTGCCCTTGGCATACGCAACGCCGTAGCTGGCGTCTCCCCAGTCGCCCTCAGACCACATGAGGTAATAGACTCCTTTCCGTTTAAGCATGAAGGGACCTTCGACGTAGTTGTCGGGTGTTATTTCACGGTAAAGACTGCCGTCTGCCATGGGCACTACATGCGTAAGGTCGTCGCTTAGTTGAACGACATTGCAGTGTCCTTGGCCACCGTAGTACAGAAAGATCGAGCCGTCGCCGTCGCGAAAGATCATCGGGTCTATGGGCTGCGCGCCGTTGTGAAAGGCACCAATGAGCGGCTTTCCCAGGGCATCCTGAAAGGGGCCGGCAGGGGAATCACTGACGCCCACACCGATGCCACCCGCAAACGTGCTGTTCTTTTGAACGTCGTTCGCCGCAAACAGCAGGTAATAACGGCTGTTGAGAGAAATAACCGTGGGTGCCCATACTGCATAGGCGGCCCACTTCACGTCTCGCACGGACAGCACGTCAGCATGGCGAGTCCAATGCACCAGATCGGGGGAGGACAGAACATCGAGAGATGTTTGCAAGAGGTAGTCGCGCATCACGAGCTTGCCTGCACGCAACTGTTGTTGTTCCGGGGTCAGGTTGCTTGTGCTGCTGCTAGACCTCACGTCGCCTGTCGTAAGCGAAGAGGTTGGGTACACCCACCATTGCCCAGCAAAAATGTTCGCCTCAGGATCGGCATACCAGCCCAGCGAGCCCAATGCAGATGATGCCTGGGCGTAACACTGCGTCGCTGCAGCTAAGAGGGCGATGGTGAAAGCGACGCATCGACGACGATTCATGGCTGGCATATGCTCCTTTAGAAATCCGACGATGGCATGCGATGTGGAAACAAGGTGCAACAGCTTGCTAATCCTTAGTTCGTTTTGACGAGCCTGCCTCGACGAGTGCCTTTGAGAGCACGCATGTACAGGTTGGCGAAGTAGCCTTGTACGCGCGTAGCCCGCAAGGCCAGCTTCTCTTACGGGAGGCTAAAGCGTCGACAAGCTCTTTAAGTAGACAGCTTAAGTGGCAGGGCGCTGGTTCTCAGGAAGCAGAACAGGAAATGCCGTGATCCTCAGTTTGGCGGCACCGTACGGTATGAGCTCAAGCATCTGCTGCGGCTCGTCGCTGTGCTGTGCCTGCTGCGGTACAGGTGCGGCCACACCATCTTCAGACCGCCAGGAATTGAGTAGACGTGCCGGCACAGAGAGCCTTACGGCCGGATCCGCGGCGGAGAACGGAATGGCACCGATCGCTGACTCCTGCACGGGCAACGAAGCTGCGCTTTGTTCCTCTACGCCGAGAGCAAAGTTCCACGATCCTGTTGGGAACCGCTGCCAATCGGCCGTGATGCCGTGGTCACGAAGCTTGACCCAGGTGCCGCCGGGGTCGAGTGAGAACAACAGCGGACCGCGCGTCAACGACACCGATTCGTGAAAGCCTCGGTGCAGCATCGGCACCATGGGAAAGTGCAGCTCCACAACGTCACCCGTAGTCCAAACGCGGTCCATGTGAATGAACTCTCCCGGCGTTGCGCCTGCATCGATGGCTGCGCCATTCAAGTGCACCCGAGCGCCCTTCGCCCAGGCTGGTATCCGAAAGTGCATTGGAAACTTGTGCCTGGCACTCTGGGTGACCACCACCCTGACATTGTCGCGGAAAGGGTAGTCCGTTTCTTCGCGGAGCGCGACGTCCTGGCCCGCTACCTTTGTATGTACCTCGCACGGCGCGTAGATGGCCGCCACCAGTCCGCCGGTGCTGGCGTCACGCATCCAAAGGCTGGCTGTGAGCTTGGGCCAACCCTGGTGAAAGTTGGCGGTGCAACAGCCGAAGTGCGGTGCCAAGCCATAGAGGTTTGACTCGGGCCCATTCGTCGTCCAGGGTTTGGAGTTCAGGCTGCACGAGACCTGGTTGGCCTGCTGGTCGTACTGGTGCGCCCACATGTCGTCGGTAAAGGTTCCCGGTAGAGCGTTGTAGGCGATCAGTTCAAGACGATCTGCGATCGTAGCGTCGCCAAATGTTCTCAGCGCTACCTCCATGGAGAACATTGTTTCCACCACCGTGCACAACTCTGAGCCCTGGCTCGGATTCAACCCGGCCAGGTGCTCGTCGCAGGAGAACATGCCGTTTGGCTGGCCGTGGTAGCGGTCCAACGTGGCGACCTGCCGATCGTAGTTTGCCTTTTCCGTGGGGTCGCCTGTGAGACGGTACTGCACAGCGGCAGTCTTGATTGCCTGGCCGTTGTTCACGCCGTGCGTCTCCATGCCGGCGGGCTTGTTCCCGCTCGGGCTGTTCGCGTCCAGCAGAGCGCGAGAAGTGGGGCCGGTATGCGTGAAATTGCGGAAGCTGCCGACCCAATCGAAACCCTGTGCCTGCAACAGGCTCACAAGTTCAAGCAAGCGCGGGTCGCCTGTCTTCTCGAAAAGCCACTGCACGACGAGCGCCTCATCCTGCCACCGGTATTTGGCCCATTCAGCGAGCGGTCGAGACGGCATGGTTTCGAGCTGATAGTGAAAATAGCGCGTCAGCACGGCCGCCACACGTGGATCTCCGGTTGCATCAGCGTACTGGGCGAGCGCCTTGATCATGACCATGCGGGGCCACCAGTCGTCGTTTGAAGCGGGCCCAATCATGCCGTTTGGCTGTTGGTTCTGAAGGGTCCAATCGATGAACCGCATCGCCTTTGCTTTGAGGATCGGGTCGTCTAATTGCCAGGCAAGGGGTACCAATCCATCGAGAAAGTACGGTCCGCGCTCCCAGCTTTCACCTGTGCCACCGAGCCAGCCGCTGTTCGGTCCAACATCGGGCCAGAACTCATCCAGGTGCCCACCCATGCCGTCAGCCTGCAGGCGCATCTGCCGCAGCATCCAGCCCGCCGGACGGATTTGCCCCAGCAGCAGGGGCTGGTATGCAGCGGCGGCGAGCTTAGCCTTGTGCGTGGAGCCCTGAGCACCATGCGCCATGCCGCTACCGGTTGCGACGGCAGATACGGCAAGTGTGCAAGCCGTGGAGTGTAAGAATTGGCGACGATTCACAAGAGACATTTGGACCTTTTCGACATGCAGTGCTGGTAGATCTGCCAACAGCTCCCGTGACCCTCGCACCGACGCACTTCGCAGCATATCCCCGTGAGTGTTGTGGTGACTACCATGCCGCCAGTTCTTACAACCCATGCGAGTGCTCGATCCCGGCGTTCCGGCGGCTTCGTCGAGCGATCGGATCCTCAATGCTTCATCCTCCAGGAGCAACGCAGAGCACCAATCTTACGCAGCGCTGGTGCCCTAGCGACTTCCACACTGTCAGGTGAAAGGCTCTTCGGACAAGGCTCTCAATTGAAGTCGGACGCAACCTGTCGTATATTGAAACTGCCTGGCAATTGAGGCTCTCCTGAGGGGGAGAGAAGCCGCATCCGCGTCGTCTTCGCGTCGCTGCACTGCGCCTCTCCGCATAAGGAAGCGAGCCCTATCTCGCGACATCTCACAAGGGTCGACGCCGACGCGCTTTCAAAGCGCGACGTCGTTCCGCGCCCAAAGGTCTGCACTCTATGTATCTCGGCCGCCCAGCCGCTCTTCTACTTGCAACAGCCGCTACCGTGTATGCTGCCGCGCCTGCACCAAACCTTACCTGCAAGGTCGATGACAGCACACCTGCCATGACCGTCCCCATCCAGATCCGCGATAGCGGTGGCGCTCTCATTCCGCTGGCAACGGTGAACATTCAGTGCGGTCCCCACATCCATACGGTTCAAACCAGCGCCAACGGCGATGCCACCGTCAAGCTTCACCCCGGTACCTACGAGGTCACAGCCTCTGCCTCAGGATTTGCCGCCAGCACGCAGCAGACGCTTCCTATCACCGCGTCTGGCCTTATCCTCACGCTTTCCGCAGGCTCCGCGACGGACACCGTCAACGTCACGGCCACCGGGAACTTTGTGCCGTACGATTCCAACGCCGGCAGCAAGACCAATTCGCCACTGATCGAAGTTCCGCAGTCCATCTCCATCGTCAACCAGCAGGAGCTTGATGCCCGTCAGGTGATCACCATGAATGAAGCCCTGCGTTACACCCCTGGCGTCACCGCCGACGAATATGGCGTCGAGCAACGCTTCGACTGGCTGAAGATCCGCGGCTTCGACGCCCAGACCTTTGGCGTCTACCGCGATGGCATGCGCTTCAATTCCCTTGCCGGCAAGCTTGACCCGTACGAGCTTGAGAGCGTTGAGATCCTGAAGGGGCCCAGCTCCATCCTCTACGGCGAAGTCCCTCCAGGCGGACTCATCAACCAGGTCACCAAGCGCCCCGCGGCAGAGCGCTCAACGACTATCGAGGCCCAGTTCGGCTCCTACGACCGACGCCAGGGTGCCATCGACACCACCGGCTCCATCGATGCAAACCAGAAGTATCGCTACCGCCTGCTCGGCCTGGTCCGCGACTCCGACACCCAGGTGAACTACACGCCAGACAACCGCCGCCTCGTCGCGCCGTCCTTCACCTTCCGGCCTAGCGACCGCACCAACTTCACAGTCCTGGCCGACTACCAGTACGACGGCACCAAGTGGAGCCAGTTCCTTCCTGCCTCCGGCACCCTGTACAGCAGCAATCCCAACGGCCCTATTCCGGTGAGCGCGTTTGCGGGCGAACCCGGCTATGACTTCGTCAACCGTGTTCAGTCATCCGCCGCGTACACGGGCGACCACCTCTTCACGGACGGCTGGAACGTCCATTCAAACTACCGCTTTCAATACATCAACTTCAAGGGCCAGACGCTCTACGGTGCAGGCTTCGCCACCAATGCCGACGGCACCACGTCCACCACAGACATCAACCGCGTCTACTTCTCCACGCCCAACCACAACCACTACAACACCACCGACAACCGCGCCCTGCGACGCTTTAACACTGGCGGCAGCGTCGAGCAGACCGTGCTCTTCGGCTACGACTACCAGCGCATCCAGCAGGCCAACGTCTCGTACTTTCTGTTTGGAATTACCAACCTGAACATTTACCACCCCACCTACGGTCAGTTCACCCCGCCCACCGGCGGCCCTTACTTGAACAACGACAACACCCTCAACCAGCATGGCCTGTACGTGCAGGACCAGATCAAGTTCAAGCATCACCTTGTGCTCACCGTGGGAGGCCGGCAGGACTTCGCGAACAATACCATCACTGACAAAACGGAGTCCCACAACAATTTCGCGCACGACGACAAGCGTTCCACCGGCCGCGTCGGTGCCACCTATCTCACCGACCTAGGCATTGCGCCTTATGTGGCGTACTCCACTTCGTTCCTGCCCAACGCCGGCACCTTTGTCTACAACAGCGCCACAAAGCTCTCGACTGACCCGGCCAGGCCTTCGGACGCAAAGCAGATCGAGGCTGGCGTAAAGTTCCAGCCCCGCAGCGGCAACAGCTTCATCACCGCATCCTTTTTCAACATCACTGAGACCAATGTCCTGGTTGCTGATTCTGCCTTCAACCAGCACCAGGACGGTGAGGTCCGCTCGCGCGGCTTTGAATTGGAAGGCATCGCCAGCATGGGTCGCGGCTTCAACGTGCATGCCAGCTACTCACTGACTGCAACCAACGTAAACTCCTCGCCAGAGGCCCCCTACGCCGTGGGCAACTGGCTGCCGCAAACACCACGCAACCAGGCCTCAGGTCTGCTCGATTACACTCAGCGCGGTGGTCGCTTTGCCGGGGTTGGCGGCAATTTCGGCGTCCGCTTTGTTGGCGCCAATCTTTCAACCGACCCCGCCAGTTCTGCCGCTATCGGTGCGCCTGGCAGCGATAGTTTCTATATCCCGAACTACACCCTGCTTGACGCGGGCCTGCGCTTTGGCTTCCGCCATACTCTTTTCGCCGTCAACGCCACCAACCTTACAGACAAGCGATACGTCGCCACCTGCGGGGGTCTCGCCTACTGCTACTACGGCTATGCCCGTAACGTGATCGGCACCGCCAAATACCGCTTCTAGTGCAGGCACCACATCTGCTGAACGGTCCCTACTCCCTTGCATCCCACGTCCGAGTCTTGGACGTGGGTACCTCTCTGACCTAAGCTTATGACCCTCGTCTCCAACCTGCTTTACCACCCGCGCCGACTCGTCGTGCGCCGTGCTCTTTTCCAGGTTCACCTCTGGCTTGGCATCGTCCTGTCCTTGTATGTCGCGCTCATCGGTCTCTCCGGCTCCGTCCTCGTCTTTGACGATGACATTCGCGCAAGCAGCAACCGCGATCTCCACGTCGACCCGGCACACCTGGCTGAACCGCAACGGGTGCTCCGTGCCGCTGCCACAGCGTTTCCCGGTGAGAGCCCCACGTATCTCATGTGGCCATCGCCGCAAACGCCGGCCTACACCATCTATCTTTCGGGCTCAAAGCACGGCACCCGCACCCTGCTCGCCGATGCAACAGATGGTCACATTCTCAACACCCGACCGACACTCTTCCTCGATACGGTGCACGACTTCCACGTCTACTTGCTCCTCGGCCAGACGGGCTTCGTCATCAACTGTGTCGCCGGCATCGGCCTGCTCCTGCTCGCCCTCACTGGCGCATTCCTTTGGTGGCCTGGCCTGCGCCTCTGGTTCCGCGGCTTGCGCATTAACCTTCGTGGCAGCTGGAAGCGCATCAACTACGACGCCCACAACGTCGTCGGCATCCTGACCTTGGCCATAGTGTCCATGTGGGGGCTCACCGCCGTCGACTTCCTCTGGCCCACCCAAACCAGCGCTGCCGTCAGCTTCTTCTCGCCTGTCCAGGGCATGAGAGAACCGCAGATACCCGAAGCTCAGAGTGTGCATTCCGATCTTTCATCCGCGTCGAAGGTGAGCTCAGACCAGGCTCTTTCGACCATTCTGCAGAAGGTTCATTCCCTCAATCCCGGCGCTTTCCTCTCTGGCATCTCACTTCCGGTTACCCCGGCCGGCAATATCGTCGCGTACGTCGACACCCGCACCCCAGGCGACTTCTCCCACCGTGACATCCACACGTTCTCCGCCAGTTCAGGCCGGCTACTGACCACGTGGCACTACGGGCAGAACCGCACGCTTGGCGACTGGATCCTTTGGCTGGTGTACCCGCTCCACTTCGGCACCCTTTGGGGAATGCCGGTCAAGATCACGTGGTGTTTGCTCGGCCTTGGACTCCCGATCCTGTCGCTCACCGGCCTCCTGATGTATTGGAACCGTTACCTCGCTCGTCGGTGGCGAGTTCTCCGCGCCCAAATGCCATAACTGCCACCTACGTTTGCCCGCGCTGGTATTTAGCCAAAATGTGAAAGACACCCGGCGCCCAACGCGTCCAAAAGCACGTGGGTGCTCGCTGCGGTGCGCAGGCGGGCGTCGTCTAGCGCACGCAACAAACTCCATGCCAGCCACACTGCAGCTCCTGCTGAACTCCCTTGCGAAGATGCAGCAAGAGTTCTGTGTGGCTATGGTGTGATTGGCTAACCTCAGATGCGCAGAAAAATGCGGTTCCGGTAAAAGGGGTACACGAGCAGCCAGCACACCATCAGGTACAGCACGGAGTAGACAAGCGATGCCCAGTCTGGCGGTGGAACGATGGCCAGAACTGCGTGCCACCACGCGGCCTTGAGAGAAAGTCCATGCCGGATGGGTATGAGCCGGATGATGGGATCAAGGAGCTCTGAAATCATGTACGCCAGAATCGCGTTTGTGCCGAACACGAGCCACGGACGATACAGCAGCGGATGGTTCTGGCTTGTGGGGTCGTCGGTCTCGGCCGGGGTTCGCCCGATGCGCAGAAGATCGACGACAAGAATGCACGCGGCCAGCAGCAGCAGGGTGAAACCACCCGCGGTCAAGACATAAGAACTCGTCCAGAGTTTCTTGTTGATCGGAAACCAGGGGTTCCACGCCGCGCCCGCGAGCACGAGCAGCAGCCCTGCGCTACCGATAGCCGATGCTTTCTGCGCGGTCGTCCGTGTCGTACGCAGCCAAAGTCCAGCCAACAAGCCAAGCAGAGCAGTGGCGATGGAGGGCAGCGTCGAGAGCAAGCCTTCCGGATCACGCGTGTGTTCGTACAGGTGCGGCGCCGAAAACAAGGTCCGGTCAAGCCACGCCGCCAGGTTACCGTCGTGATCGTTGATAGGCACAGCATGCGTGGGCACGCCATAGCCTGGAACGGGAACAAAGCGCATCAGCGCCCAATACCCGACCAGGCATGCGACCACTACCGCAACTTTGCTGCGCCATCCCGGGCTCAGCAGGTAAAGCGATGCAACGACAAAGTAGCAAATGCCTATGCGTGGAAGAACGCCGTAGTAGCGCGCCGTTGCCATGTGAAAAAACGGAAAGTTGTTCACCACAAAACCGAATGCGATGAGCAGAAGCGCGCGGCGAAGAGCGTGCAGAAACAGTTCCTGCCGTGTCGCTCCCCTGCTCTGACGGGCGGCGACGGAGAGAACAGTTGTCAATCCCACGAGGAAGAGGAATGTCGGAAAGACGAGATCCGTCAGCGTCAGACCGTTCCACTGTGCATGGACCAGTTCGCGAAAGGGTGCGGGACCCATCTGATCGTTGACCAGGATCATAAGGGCAATCGTGAGGCCGCGCATGACGTCGAGCGAGAGCAGCCGAGCCGGCTTCGCCGCAGGCCCTGTGCGCACAATATCCTCATCGACGGTGCGGGCGAAGTCTGGATCAAGGCTTGTCATGGAGTAGCTCCTGCAAACACTGGCTGCAGCTTCAGCATAGCGGCAACAGCCTTGGCTTCAACGTACGGATCGCCCGTGGGCTCGACCGGGTAGTGGGCTGTGGAACGGTTCCACGCATCGCCGAAGGCATACCAGTCAATGGGCTTGGGCGCGGAGCCGGTTTTGAGAGCGGTGTCCAAGGCGTTGAAGTACAGCTGCCAGCGCGGAGCATAGTAGGTGCTCACCAGGCCAGACCAGTCGCGATTGCCATACTCATGCAGATCCTCACTGGCCGTACGGTCTCCCCATGTCGTGATGATGGAGCGCGCGTCATATTCCAGAGGTGCCCTTCCATGCGCGGAGTGAGACCATGCGGGTACCCAGCCAAGCCAGCGGCCGAGTAGAAAATATTCGCTCGTGCCCAGCAGCTTGTCCTCAAGCGCCATGGACTGCATCCACAGCTGCGCGCGTTGCTGGAAGAGAGCGCGGTCATGAGCGTCATACGCGGCCTTCAACAGCGGTAGCTGCCGACGCGCGTCGTTTGCCAGCACCTGGCGCGCAACGTCCACAACGTCGTAGCGGTAGCTTGCAGTGGAACGCAGTGCCGGCGAAACCTGAAGCAGCTCAGTCAGCGCCGGTTGAAGGTCGGCGGCGTTATAGCGCAGCACATCGGGTGCCCAGTGACCGGTGCGGGTCGCGGTCAGCGAAGGCTGCGCGTTGAAAAGTGATTCGTGGGCGGCATCGCGCTCGCCGTGAGCCATGTCGCCGTCCGCGTGGTAGCCATAGGCAGTCTGCTGCAGGATGCGCCAGGCGTTGCGAGCATGCGCGTCGGGCGCTCCATAGCGACGGTCGGCATAGGCCCTGGTCCACTCGTCCAGGTCGACGGGCTCGGTGCGCCAGGCCATCTCCGTGTACAAATCAAACGCCATGGGATTCGTGTCCAAACCCTCTGTAAACAACGCGATGCCGCTCAGGTGGCTGCCAGGCCGGTTGCGCATGGGCGGCATGCGGCGGGCGTAGTCGTACAGAGCAGCGCCCATGGTCGTGCGACCGCCAAACTCCCATAGCCCGCCGAACAACCACCGTGACCCCTTAAACTCTTCCTCGCGGTTCTCGCGCGGAATGCGTCCCTGCTCGATATCTGCAATTAGGATCTTGCTGCGGTCGACCGCTGCGATCAGCTCGGGTCGAGGATTATCCTGCCACGCCATCATGAACCAGAGTGCGTCGGGGTGGGCCGTGTTCAGGGCGCGCTGTATAGCGACGGCGCCCGGACCGACCGGCACATTTCCAGCTTCACCGCCCTCCTGAAACGTCTCCATGTCGTACAGTGTTGTCGGTCCGAAGAGGTTCTGTTGTGCTTTGTAGAACGAGGCTGCCAGCTTTGCGAACACAGGGTCTCGCGGGTCGAGCCAGCCTGGGCGCTGGAAGCCATTCCACGGGTTAGTTTGAACGACGACATGTGCCCCGGGAACGTGCTGCGCAAAGTCTGAAGGAACAACGCCCCAGAAGCCCGGCAAAACCGGCGTGATGCCGAGTGACCGGAGCTGGTCAAGAATGCGGCGTGCGCTCGAGGCGCGCTGCTGCATCAGGTCAAGCGAAATTGGCTCAATAAAGCAGCACATGTTCCCCATCCACTGCCAGTTCTGGTGCGCGGGCTGGGTGATCCAATTGCGGATAGCGACGTCGCTGTACCCCACCGATCGAAACGCCTGGTAGACCGCCAGGTCGTTTCCGCGCTGGATCAGGATGGCATTAAAGCCGGACAGGGCCAGGATGTCGATCTCATGCTGCCACCGATCGTAGGACCAATACGGCGTGGTGTAGCCGTCTGTGTTCTCGTTGAGTGCGTAGCGGAACGCCGAAACAGCCGGCTTCTCAATTGGCGCCGCGGGCGCAGGGAGCTGCAGACCGGGCTCGCCAAGGCTACTGCCGTTGGGAGAGACCATCAGGTGAGCCGTGTACTTCAGGTACCAGTTCACGCCGAACAGCAGTGTGGGCACAGTGGCTGCGGCAACATCGATATGTCCCGGAGTACCGGTTATGCGGAAGCCGTCCGCTGCGCCGGCGTAGCTGCCGGAGCGTAGTTCCAGGTGAATTTGCGGTGCAAGCCGCGGCATGGTGCGTTGCAGAACAGCATTTGCCGCAGCAAGACTGCCGGATGGACGGACTGCTGTACCCGCGGCGATGGGCACCTGCGCGTGCAGCGGCAGTGAGGACGCGATGAAGAGTATGACGACGAGCAGCAAGCGGGCCATGCCAACCACTGTAATTGGCCAGACGTGACTTCGGTGCTACGCGCCGAAGTGGGCCTGCAAAACGGCAAGCCGAGCGATGTGTGTCTTTTCGTACTGCCCAAGCAAACGCCGGCGTATCAGTTCATAGTGGGCTGCAAGTTCCATCAGGGCAAAGTGACCGCGAAGGTGACCAAGACCCAGGACGGCCGCGAACTCTACCCGTCGCAACGCCTTGTTCAGATTGATCGCGTCCAGCCGTATCATCTCTGACACGACGGGCCCGTCAGCATCCCAACGCTCGGCGTACACACACAACTGCAGCATAATGTCTGCATTGCGATGCATCTTCTGCAAGCCTTTTATGCCGCCCAGCAGGCTCCACATCACCGGCGGCTCCAAGCGAAGTTGGTCCTTGGTGGGGTTCAGAAAAACGTCCGCGATCTCGCGAAGCCCTTCCAGATTCAGCTGCTCCACGCTGGAGAGAAGCTCTTCCCAGGTTTTCTGAGACTGCTTTTTCCGGCGCGTCAGAAAATTAAACTGGGGTGCGAGAACCACGACAACCAGCAGCGATGCGGCGATGAAGTACATCATGCTGCGGTCTCCACACTGACACTCTATAGTGGCTTTGATTCCCTGTATAGCAGCCGTTCTGTCAGCTGATTCAGGTCGGCTTTCGCCTTTTCAGGGATTGTCACACGTTCAGGTTCTGGCTGCCAGAATACCCACATCCAGTACACGATGACAAGCTGATAAATGAACGCAATCGTGTTCTCGATCTTGCCGAACTGGTCGATGGTCCTCCAGTACGAATGAAGCGTGTCGGTTAAAAACGACGCCACAGACCACACGACCAGGCCCCAGGTAAAGCGCGTCACTCTTGCCTTCCACCCCAGTCCGAACTGTTTTGAGACGGTCATCAACGCACGACACTCAACGCAGATCCAAACTGTCATGAAGACATTTGCACGGGCATCCCACGCGTCAAGAGCGTTCTCTGCAGCCGGCCGCATGAGCATTGCCAGAAGCAACGCGGTTACCGGTGCAAAGGCGGAATAAAGTAAAAAGCGGCGTCGAGCACCCGGTACCCAGCCGCTGCTGCGCCTGAACACAGTCTTGGCGACTTCCAGAACGACGCCCATCTGCAAAAGCAGATCGAGCCCCGCAGCGCACCAGTACACCAGAAAATACGCGTGGTGGAAGCCGAATTGCCAAAGGGTAAGCAGAAGCACGAGAGTGCGCAAACTGCCGAATGCGATCAGTACCGTAAACCACGGCACTGATCGAACTCGACGTCGAAGAATCAGAACCAGCAGAAGTGTCAGGTTAAGAAGAGAACTTGCAGCCCACACCAGCTTGTCGATCAAGGTCAGCGGCAAGGTATTCCTCTCTCATCATTCTGCTCTTCAGGAGCCGGACATGCCAAGGGCCGCCAGGATGGTGCCCCAGACACTTGTGGGTTCCGACGCAGTGGTGCGCGGACGCGGATCGCCACCGGTGACATGGGCGAACGCGGATGCGGTGGAACCGAACAGGACGACCACTACCACGGAATATCTCACGAGATGCTTCATAAATGTTTCTCCCAGAGCGCGGAATGCGCTTGGGATAAGGTTAGGCACATTTTGGGAATAAAACTAGAAAAGACCTCGCCCCAAAAAAGCCGACTGTGGTAGTGACACGCCCGAATCGGGTCAAGTGCCTTAACACGAAAGGCTTGCACCGTTTGGCCGGACGGCTGGCCAAGGACATATGGTGCTCAGTCTGGCTCACCAGCGGTGCCCTGCCGCAGTAATTCGGCGGCATACCCATCTGTGGACCAGGTGTTCTGTTGCTCCCACTGCCGCGCTTAGAAGCGAAACGCCGTATAGAAGTTGATCTGACGATTGGCGGCGGTGCTGTTGGACTCTTCCGTGCTGAGTGTGAGGCTGCGGCCAAAGTAGGGTGAGCTCAGCTGACCCACCGGCGTTCCCGGGTTGACCTGGTTGAGGATGTTTTCCGCGTCCACTGAAAACATCAGCTGATAGGGCCTCCTCGGTTTGTCAGGATGCGGATCGGGTTTGCTGCCGGCCGCTGGTTGTGTCGGCTTCGGCAGCGGCCCAAAACCAAAGCCCTTCCCCAAACGCATGTTCAAAGTAAACAGGCCAGGAGCATGACCGTAGTTAATCGGAATGATCTGCTGACCGGCGACAGGCTGCGTGTCAAAGTTGCCAAATGCGGTGCGAACGACGGAGGCGCGGGTGAGATCCGTCGCAAAGCTTGGCCGGTCGTTGTAGATACTGTCGCCATTCAGGTCGGTGCCGGTGGTGATGTTGAACCGTGTGCCTGCATGGGTGGCGAGGTAAAACGAGGTATCAAAGCCATGCCCGATCTCCCACCAGGCGCCCGTGTACAACCGTTGACGCGCAAGACGTTGAGGACGGCCATAATCAGCGCGTATGTCATAGGAGTTCGAAACGAAGTTGCCGGCTCCTCCAGACGCGTCTGACTGCTGATAGCGAAGGCTGTACGAGCCCCACAGACCGGCATGCTTGCCCAACTGGACGTAGTAGTTCGTGAACAGCGAGTGGATTTGCGAATTGCCTTCGGAGGCGTACTCGTACACATTCTGGGTTCCACCCAGGGGACGCGTGCCATTCAGCGGCGCGTTGGCGTTGCGTGACAGGAACAGGTGCGTGCCCTGATGGTGGTTGTAGGTAACGCTGAGATTGCCATGCTCGCCCATTTGTCGGCTGGCGGTAATGCCCTCTGAGACGTAGTACTCCGACCGAAGATTTGACGCTATACGGTACACCGTAGGCTGCGTTGCAGAGAGAGCAGATGCCGCTGGGACGTTTGGGTAGAAGTCAGGATTCTCAATGTAGTAGGACTGTTGCGTAATGCCGTTCTGTCGAGCGGCGTTAAGAACGTTACCCGCCGCAAAGCGGTCGTAGAAGAGGCCGAAGCCGCCATGCAACGTGACGAGCGGCGACTTGCGCTTTGCGGTTGTCACGTCCCACGAGAAACCCAGGCGCGGAGCCGGATCGCTGCCGTCGGGGATTGCGGTCTGGGTCTCGAAGCGCATGCCGGGGATGAGGCTGAGATGGGGCGTTACCTTCCACTCGTCTTCAACGTAAAGGCCGAGGTCACCGGTGAGGATAGTGGCCGAGGGCGTACCGGCCGTCAGGTTGAACTGCGAGGCGCCCCCGCCGCTGGCACGGATCTGAGCGGCCGTCTGACCAGCAGCCTGACCGCGCAAAGTGATCTGGTACGCGCTCAGCGTGGGAAAGATGTACTGACCGTTGAAGTTGGCGGTAGACGAATTACTGTCGCGCGTCAGGCGATAGCGGGCACCAGCGCGGATGAAGTGCTTGCCGCGATCCATGCTGAGGTATTCCTGAAACTCGTAATTATCCTGTTTATCCTGCGTTGCCTGCGCGGGGCTGCCGCCGCCGTTGAACGACCCCTGAATGATCAGGGTGGGGGCTGTACTGACCGGTGCCTGCGTGAATCGCGTACGGAGGTATTGGAAGCGAGTCTCCGCGACAACATGGGGCCCGAAGATGGTGGTATTGCCAAGTTGGAGCGTGTTCGTCTTGGTATCGCTATTAATACCTTGGGAGGCAAGAACGAGCTGGCCCACGCCGCCGTTCGTCTGACGGCTGTCTGCAAATTCGTAACGGCCGGTGAACGTGTTGTTGGTCGAGAGCTGGCGATCGACGCGAAAGTTGATGGAATTGGTCACCAATGGATTCGGCACGGCCTGCGCCACGGGCGTGGCGTTAAAGCTGCTGTCGAGCGCCACTGCGTTAACGGCAGCGTTGTTTTCGGAGTCATTGCGATTGCCGCCCGCGAAGAAGCTCGTCTTCTTGCCAAGAGGACCGTTGATATTCCCGTCAACAAAGACGGTGTGATACCCGGGCTGGCTCGTGATGTAAGGGCTGCGGGCATTGAAGGGGTTCGCGTTCCCTGTCGCGAACAAGTTGCCGTGCAGCTTGTCGGAGCCGGGCTTCGTAAAGATGTCGATGATGCTGTTGCCGCGCTGATCGAACTGGGCAGAGTAGCCGTTCTGGTTAATGCGAACCTCTCGAATACTGTCCTTAGGCGGAAAGCGACCGCCTGAGAAACCATCGATACGGAACTGCACCTGCTGTCCATCATCGCCGCCGCCGACCAGCGCTTGCAGCTGCTGCTGAAAGGTGGATGGGTTGTCTGACAGGGTGCTGAGCGTCTTGCCCTTGAGGACCAGGGTCTGGCCGTCATCATTGTCAGAACCAGCGGCCTCAGACTGGACTGCCACCTCTTCCGCGTCGACTGCGACGACGAGCTGAACGGTTACGCTAAGCGGCGGTCCGCCATCCGCGACAAGAATGGATTGTTGCACTGTGTTGAAGCCGGGAGCTTCTGCCTGAAGCGTGTACCGGCCGGCCGGCAAATCCACACGGATGCGACCCATGCGGTCGGTCCGGGTCTCGCGGATGGGCGCTCCCGTAGTACCATCTGCGGCAAAAACGCGGACTGGTGCGTTCGCGATGGCAGCGCCGGAAGGATCGGTCACCATGACATCAATGCCAGAGTGAACAGCAGCCTGCTGAGCGGCGCCAGCAATGCTGATGGCCAAGCCTGCGGGGGCGCACAAGATCCAAGACGTCAAGCCTGTTCCCCCTGAAAATTGTGCTGAACTGCAGCTTCGACGGTCCTCGAAGAAGTTCGGAAGCACGCCAGGATCTTTTTTACCGGAGCCGGAGACGGATGGGCAAACGTTGAGTGCCCTCCGCACCCGAATGCCAATCTTCTCTGGCTGATGAGAGCCCGCGCTCGTGACATCGTGCGGATGGCGCAGGAGACAAGCGAGCTTGGACGGCGGCGGCAGCGGTTCAGATCCTGGGTAGCGGGGGCGACCAAAACTCTATCCTGCGCCGCGTCTGCTACTGATGTGGCGGTCTCTTCCCCGTTGGGGGGATGCCGTTCATTTACGGAGGCGGTGATCTTTAAAGGGCATCTACCGCTGGCTCTCGCAAAGCCCGTAGTTCGTTAGGAACGTCTTCTCGAACGCGTTGCCAGCCTCACTCGAAGGATCACACACATGAAGGAACTCACGACGAAGCGACGCAACCTCCTGATGGCGGCACTGGCCGTCGTGGTGCCCTGCACCTCCGTGCGTCCGGCAGTTGCCCAGACAAAGCCCACGCCGCACGCGCTTACCTTCAGCAATCCCACGGAGGGCAGGGATGCAAAGGGTCGTGTCATCATCGTCGGTCACGTCGCCGGCGATCTGCAGGGCATTCTCACGCTGGCGCTCACAGTAACCAACGCAGGCGTTGTCACGTCGGGTGAGTGGGCGTTGAACGTGTCATTCACACAGTTTGGGCCGGCCGATCCGGACGGTGACGGTGACCCAAGTGAAGTGCTTGTGCAGCGGGGTGTCATTAAAGGCTCAATCACTGATGGTGGTGCCCCGCTCAATGCGAATGGTCTGGCCACGTCTGCGAATGGATTGCAGCTCCGCGTCACCGGAGCGACTGTGCAGTTTTCCTCTGTAACGACTGGCTCAGGCTCTTTTACCGGCGGCGGCCTGCTCAACTCCAGCACTGCCAACGGCACACTGAACCTCACGTTCTAAGCGAGACCGGATATGACGAAGATTTGTACACTGCTGTTGCGCTCTCTCGTGTTCTGCCTGGCGTTTCTGTTGGCCGGCACCTCTGCGTTTGCCACACACCTGCGCGGCACCACGGTCAGTTGGTCGCCTACGGGTATTGCCGGCCAGGTTCAGTTCACCATCCAGTACTCGCAACGGCAGAGCTACGGCGGCTGCTCACAGGTTGGCTGCCCCGTGAACAGCACGCTGCCAGTTGCCTTTAGCTTCGGTGATGGTACAAGCGGCTCGTTCACCACCACCGTCACATCCGTCAACACCGCAGAAGACTACCTTTCTTCTACCGGCACGCTTACGCACACGTACACGTCGGCTGGTCCGTTCACAGCTTTTTACCAAAGTAGTGCACGTGTGAGCACGATCAAGTCGGGCCACGATCAGCTCTTGCGGATGCAGACGCTTGTCTCTCCGTTTGCAAGCCCGGCCAACCACTCCCCCGTGGTGTCGGAACCAGCCATCATCACATTGCCGCTCCAGAACACAACCGGCTTTTTTCTTTCTGCTTCAGACCTGGATCGTGACACCCTGAGCTACCGCTTGGCGACAGCCACTGAAATGTATGACGCCAGCGGGTTCAGCTGCACCATTGGCCAGCCACCAGGGCTTTCGGTCAACAGCAGCACAGGTCAGGTAACCTGGGACACAACGCAGATCGTTAAAGCCGGATGCGGGTACACAACGCCAATCTCCGGTGATCTGTGGACCGTGCAGTTTGAGGTCTCCGACCTCGACGCGACAGGCAAGGTGAAAAGCACAGTTCCGCTGGACATCATCCTAAAATTCATCTCGAGCAATGAAGCACCGCCAACGCTGACGCTTTCGAACCGTGGGCCGATCACCGTGCAGGCGGGTACCCCAATTACTTTTACCGCGACGGGCGACGATGCCGCCGCAAACTCTCGCATCACCTTGAACGCGACCGGCCTTCCGATCGGTGCGACATCCTCAAACCTGAACTCCGCCCTTTTGCCTGCAGTGGTGTCTACCTTCAATTGGACACCGACTGCGTCCCAGGTCGGCAGTTACGTCATTACCTACTCCGCCACGAACGACACCTTCGAGCAGGTTCTGGCATCGGTCACGATCTATGTCCAGAATGTTCAGCCACCGGTCCTTAGCTGCTCGGCGCCGCTGACAGCGCAGTACCAAACACCAATTAGCATTCCCCTGACGGTGTCTGACCCACAAGCCGACGCGGTAACGGTCAGCTGGTATCTGGACGGCTCGCTCGTAAAGACCGACAACGTTCCAGCGTCGAATACAACGACGAGCCTCTCGTTGAGCGAAACTTTCACCACGCTCGGTCCGCACACTGTCGCCGTAAGCGCCACCGATACAGACGGCAAAACAAGTACCTGCTCGACAACCGTGACGGTCACGAAAGCCGATCAGACGATCAGCTTCGGCACCCTGCCCGCTTCAAAGGTTGGCGGCTCCGATATCGCGTTAACAGCGACTTCGAGCTCCGGCCTGGCCGTGAGTTATACCGCGACAGGAGCATGCACGATAGTAAATGGTGCGGTGCACATTAGCGGCGCGGGCACGTGCTCCGTAACGGCAAGCCAGGCAGGCAACGTGGACTACAACGCCGCCAGCAATGTGACGCAGGTTTTTACCATCGCCAAGGGAGATCAAGCGATCACCTTCAACGCTCCAGCAACACTCACCTACGGTGTCGCGCCAGTCACGCTTGCCGCCACCGGCGGCGCTTCAAACAATCCCATCACCTATACGGTGACAGGGCCGGCGACCATCAGCGGCAACGTCCTCACGATCACCGGTGCAGGCAGCGTCGTCGTCACGGCACATCAGGCTGGTAACACCAACTACAACGCCGCAGCGGATGCCCCAAAGACAATCGTCGTAAGTAAAGCAGCGCAGGCCATCACCTTTAACCCGCCAGCTTCAGTCACCTACGGTGTTGGGCCAATCACGCTCGCAGCGACGGGCGGGGCCTCCAACAACCCAATCATCTATACCGTAGCGGGTCCTGCGACCATCAACGGCAACGTCCTCACGATCACCGGCGCAGGAAGCGTCGTCGTAACGGCACACCAGGCAGGTAACACGAACTACAACGCGGCCGCAGATATCGCAAAGACAATCGTCGTCAACAAGGCACCACAGGCGATCACCTTCAATACCCCCGCGCAGGTTTCTGCTTATTCCCAGATCGCCTTGAGCGCTACGGGTGGCGCTTCAGGGAACCCCGTCACGTATACAGTCACCGGTCCCGCGACGCTTGGTGGAAACTTGCTCACTGTGACAGGCCCAGGCACTGTCGTCGTCACAGCAAATCAGGCTGGTAACGCGAACTACGCTGCGGCTACTGCCGTGGTGCGGTCCATCACCGCAAAGGTGACGGCAACGGTGACGCTGTCTGCCTCCAGCACCACACTCAACTACCCCAATTCCACAAACCTGAAAGCCTGCGCAAAGCTGGCCAACGGCCTAACAGCAGCAGGAACCATCAGCATCTACGACGGAACGACACTCATTACAACGCAGAAGGTACAGGGCGACGGATGCATCTACCCATATCTTTCGCCGAACCCTTCCGCCGGAACCCACAACCTGACTGCCTATTACAACGACCCACAAAATGCCAACATCTTCTCCAACCTTGTCAGCATCAAGGTCAACCCCGGTACAGTGACAACGGAGGTCGACTGCTGGGTTCACGATGCCCCGTACGGCGGCGATATCAAATGTGACGCAAATCCGGACTCTGGTCCCAGCTCCGGCTACATGGTCTACAGCTACGACAATGGTCCGCTTGTCACAGTGCAGATGAATGCCGCGAGCCATGCGGTGTTCACCGTCCCCAAGCCGATACCCGGAACACATACGATAGAAATCACCTATCCCGCGCAAGGCAGCTGGAGCGCCTCGGCTCTTCCGCTACAGGTATTCCATGTTGCACAGGCTCCTGCCTATGTGGCTCTCACACCGTCGACCTGGTACACGACCGCGGGGAAGGGTTTAACCCTCGGAGTTGCAATTACCTCAACCAGCACATCCGCTCCTAATGCAGCCGGCACTGTCTCGTTCTACGACGGCGGAAAGTTACTCGGCACATCCGCGGTCACAGCAGCGGGTACTGCAAGCTTCAACGTCACGGCTCTGACCGCAGGGACTCATCCGTTCACGGCGACGTACTCCGGTACACAAATCTATGCTGCAGGTACCGGTGCAGCGACGGTGAGCGTCGGCAAGTAAGCCGACATCGGCTGCCGCTGGACAGCATAGAAGCAGGAGTAGAAAGAAGCCAAGCGCAAGGTTGCCGGCAACTGCCGTGCTCCTTGCGCTTGGCTCCTACAACACATAGCCTAACCTGACCCACATGCCCAACTTCGCCCGCCTGGTCGCCGCTTTCGTCTGCTCCGCCGTACTTGTCGCGCCCTCCGCCCGTCCGCAGTCTGACGTCTCCAACCACCTCCCTGAAGCGGAACGCAGCCTCGCCCACAACATCTTCCGCCAGCTCATAGAGATCAACACCACAGACTCGGTCGGCAGTGTCACCAAGGCCGCTGAAGCCATGCGCCAGCACCTTCTGGCAGGTGGCTTCTCGGCGGATGACATCTCACTCGTCGGCCCGGACACACCCGCTGAAAACAAAGGTCGCAAAGACAATCTGGTGGTCCGTTACCGCGGCCGCCCGAACTCCACCCTGAAGCCAGTTCTCTTCATCGGCCACCTTGACGTAGTCGAGGCAAGGCCTTCTGACTGGACCACGGATCCGTTCCACTTGGTCGAACAGGACGGCTACTTCTACGGCCGCGGTACCCAGGACATGAAGGACAGCGACGCTGCCCTCGTCGACGCCTTCCTGCGTCTGCGCCGCGAGGGCTTCACGCCTGACCGCGACCTCATCCTTGCCCTTACCGCCGACGAAGAAGGCGGTAAGTCCAACGGCGTAGACTTCCTCCTGCAACACCATCGCAACCTGGTAGAGGCTGCCTTCGCGATCAACCCTGACTCAGGCGGCGTGGAACTTGAACACGGCACAGCCGTCGCAGTCGGGCTGGAAGCCACCGAGAAGCTGTACGCCGACTACCGCGTCACCATCACCAATCCAGGTGGCCACAGCTCCCTTCCCCGCCCCGACAACGCCATCTACCAGCTCGCGAATGCGCTCGTCCGTCTCGAGCAAACGCCCTTCCCACTTGAAACCAATCCAGTCACCCGCGCCTATTTTGCGAAAGAGGCCGAGCGAAAGAGCGGACAGGTCGCCTCTGACATGCGAGCCGTCTCCGGCGCTACTCCTGACCCGGCAGCCGCCGCACGCCTCTCCGCTGATCCAACCTATAACTCCACGCTCCACACCACGTGCGTCGCGACCATGCTGTCAGCTGGCCACGCACCCAACGCGCTGCCCGGCAGTGCCACGGCCAACATCAATTGCCGCATTCTGCCCGGCCATTCGCAGGAAGAAATCCGCCAACGACTTCTCCAGATCCTCACCGAGGTCCCTCTCCAGAACTCCGCCCTTTCGCTTCAGTACATCGATGACGCCGGGGTCGCCTACCCGCAAGGCTCGAACCGCCGATCGATGATGCCCGAGACCATCTCCAGCGAGGTGCTCCAGCCCCTTGAGGCTACCGTCCACCAGCTCTGGCCCAACATCCCCGTGATCCCGCTCATGGAACCCGGCGCCTCTGACAGCGTGTACACCTCTGCCGCCGGCATTCCGTCCTACGGCTTTTCCGGCATGGGTGTCGACCGGAACGATATCCGCGCCCACGGCCGCAACGAACGAATTCGCGTTGTCGACTTTGATAACGGCGTCCAATTCGAATACCTCTTCATCAAGCAACTCACGAGCCGCTGAACGACGTGGGCTGCCGCGTACGGGCTAAGGTAGAGTCATACTGCCGTACCGGCGACCTCATCCGCCGTCCTCCCACATGCCAAACTGCAGGTGCAGCTACCCGGCGCAGGCACCACCAGCACCCAAACAGCTTCAAAAGACGACGAAGGATCGACATGCATCTCTCAAGGAAAAAACTTGCGGCGGCCGCTCTGCTCTGCGGCCTGGGTTCCATGCCTGCCCAGACAAAGTCTGCGTTTCAACAAACGGATTTGCCGCCCGCGCAACGTGCCGCAGACATTGTTCACCGCATGACCCTTGAGGAGAAGGCGAGTCAATTGGTCAACCAGTCGCGGGCGATCCCACGCCTCGGCGTCCCCGCATACGACTGGTGGAGTGAGGCGCTGCACGGCGTCGCGCGGGACGGCGTAACTGAATTTCCCGAGCCGGTCGGCCTTGCCGCCACCTTTGATCCTGAAGCGATTCACACCATGGCAACGGCCATTGCGATCGAAGGCCGCGTGCTGAACGCGCGCGCCGTCAAGGCGAACGGCGGATACAGCGGCTTCTTCCAGGGTCTGGACTTCTGGGCGCCGAACATCAACATCTTCCGCGACCCGCGCTGGGGCCGAGGACAGGAGACCTACGGAGAAGATCCCTTCCTGACCGCGCGCATGGGCGTGGCCTACGTCACCGGCATGCAGGGGGACGACCCGAAGTACTACCGCGCGATCTCCACGCCAAAGCACTTCGACGTCCATAGCGGTCCTGAATCCACCCGTCACACGGCTGATGTCATTGTCAGCAAGCACGATGAGATGGACACCTACCTGCCCGCCTTTCGTGCCGCGGTGACTGAGGGCAAGGCCGGCTCGGTGATGTGCGCGTACAACCGAATCAATGGCGAGCCTGCCTGCGCCAACCAGTTTCTGCTGCAGGACCAGCTGCGGGACAAGTGGAAGTTTCAGGGCTACGTGGTGTCTGACTGTGGCGCGGTCGTAGACATCTACCGCAATCATCACTTCCGACCCTCGCAACCGGAGGCTTCGGCGATCAGCCTGCAGCGCGGCATGGATAACGAGTGCGTGGACGCCGGCTTTACCGTGAAGGACGACCACGACTACAAGGCATACGTGGATGCCGTGCACCAGGGATCGCTGAAAGAGAGTGACATCGACATCGCCCTTGTGCGGCTCTTCACGGCGCGCATCCGGCTTGGCCTGTTTGATCCGCCATCCATGGTGCCATACGCCGCGGTCGACGACAGCCAACTGAGCAGCGCAGCACACCGCCAGCTTGCGCTTAAGCTTGCAAATGAGTCCATGGTGCTGCTGAAGAACGACGGCGTGCTGCCGCTGAAGTCCAGGGGCAGCAAGATTGCTGTCATCGGTCCCATCGCCGATGAGGTAGGCGTGCTGCTGGGCAACTATAACGGGACGCCCACCCACACCGTGTCCGTACTTGAGGGCATGCGCAAGGAGTTCCCCGACGCCACGATCCAGTATGTGGCGGGTACGCAGTTCCTGAGCCACAACGCCAGCCCCGTGCCCGCTGCGCTGCTTTCCACAGACGGCAAGCCCGGTGTGAAGATCAGCTATTCGAAGCTGGACATGAGCGACATCAACAACCTGACCGCCATGAAGTCGCTGGCCGAAGCCACGATACCGACAATGGATGCGGCAGCGCAGCCCCTGCCCGGCGCCGTTGCGGACGTGCGCCCTCTCTCTATCCGCCTTGAGAGCACGCTCACGCCGACGGAGACCGGCGACTACAACTTTGGCTTCCGGTCCAACGGTTTCACGCGCCTGCTGGTGGACGACCAGCCCGTCACGTCCACGTACGGTGGCGATCCTGCGCAGGCCAAGCTGGGTCGCGTTCACCTGGAAGCCGGCAAGGCTGTGCACGTTGTCCTGGAATACGGGCCACCCGAGCACGGCACGCCGGTGGCGAGCCTGGTCTGGTCAAAAGTCAACCTGCAGCCGCAGCCGGAGGCAATTGCCGCGGCAAAGAACGCCGACGTCGTTGTCGCGGTTCTCGGCATCACCAGCGAACTTGAAGGTGAAGAGATGCAGGTCAGCGTGCCCGGATTCAAGGGCGGAGACCGCACCAGCATCGACCTTCCGAAGCCGGAAGAAGAGCTGCTGGAGGCTCTAAAGGCGACGGGCAAGCCCGTCGTGCTTGTGCTGACGAATGGCAGCGCGCTCGCCGTGAACTGGGCCAAGGAACACGTCAATGCCATTGTCGAAGCCTGGTACCCAGGCGAGGAGGGTGGAACCGCGGTCGCAGAGACCCTCTCCGGCAAGAACAACCCGTCTGGCCGCCTGCCGGTTACGTTTTACACCGGCGTGGATCAACTGCCTCCCTTTGAGGATTACTCCATGAAGGGTCGCACCTATCGCTACCTTGAAGCGACGCCATTGTTCCCGTTCGGCTATGGCCTGAGCTATACGGCCTTCTCCTACAAGGACCTGACGTTGCCGCACGGAACCGTCAACGCCGGGGATGCGGTGAACGCCGAGGTCACGGTGACCAACACCGGCAAGCGCGAAGGTGATGAAGTCGCCGAGCTTTACCTTGGCTTCCCTGGCCTGCCGGGCGCACCGCTGCGCGCCCTCAGGGGCTTTCAGCGGGTGCACCTTGCGCCTGGCCAATCGCAGACGGTTCACTTCACCCTGAAGTCGAGGGATCTTGGCATGGTGACGGAAGCAGGCGAACCGGTCGTCGCGGCCGGCACCTACAAGCTCTCCATCGGCGGCGGACAGCCTGACACCGGAGCAGCCCACGTAAGCGGAACCTTCGCCATCGGCGGCACAGCCCCACTGCCGGAGTAAGTGCCTCTATCCCGGCTCCGCACCATCAGCCTGGCCCGGCTGCATCTCTCTGCACCCGGGTCAGGCAGGCGCCCTCATTCTTTTCTCGAGAACTGTATCGCGGCAAGGCAGGCGATGCTCACCGGTTCGCGTATTGTGACGCCACCATGCCGTCCAGATCGACATGAAACGTCGCTGCGTGGAACAGAAGGTGGACCTCACTGCTGCCTGGATTCCACCACCACTGGCTCGCGCGTGCGCCGTTACGCCCAGCGCTGAACGGGGCAAAGCTGGCGCCGTTCAGCTTGACATCGGTGGGTAAGCGCCGACTGCGGATGATGATCTCGTAGTCGCGCTGCGTGCGGCTTGCCCCAGTGATGGTGACATGCTCGCCATGTTCCGTAAGTGTGGCAGAGGTGCCGTTCGGCATGGCAAAGTCCCCATGCCCTTCACCCGTTTCTGAGAGGAAACCTTGCCACACCAGCGAGGTGTCCAGCAGATGGGGATCATTCCAATCCCACCGCGCAGCCTCCGCCTCTGGTTTGAAGGGGAGGATGGACCCAGCTTTGATGAGCAGCGGTATGTTGTCCGAGCCGCTGTTCACCGTGTTGTCTTGGCCCCCGGTCAGCGAGTCGCCGGTCCAGTAGTTGATCCATTCCCCCGGTGGCAGGTAAAACAGTCGCGTGCTTGCGGGCGCAACAACGGGAGCAACCAGAATTTGCGAACCGATCATGTACTCGTACTCGGTCGCAACACTTCGTGCATCGTTTGGGAACTCGAGTGCGGGATGCCGCATGATCGGCACGCCGGTGCGGTGGGCCTCGTCGGCATACGTGGCAAAGATCGGCAGCATGGAGGAGTGCAGGACGGCATACCGTCGAAAGTGCGCGGAGGTATCCGAATCTGTCCAGATGTTGAAGGTGCCGTTCGGGCGGTTCCATACGTGATCGCGCATGATAGGGCTAAGCGCGCCGAATTCTACCCAGCGCATCCAAAGGTCGCGTGAATCGCCCGCGCTCATAATGTCGGGCCCCCAGTTCGAGAAGCCGGACATGCCGGCGGTTATACCCGCCGTGACCACGGATGGAAAGCCGAAGTCGCGCGACCAGTTTCCGGACTGATCCGCACCCCACATTGCCGGGCTAAGCGCCTGTGTACCCGGTGCGGCGGAGCGGGAGAATGACACCAGATCCGGCTTGAGTCCCTGCGCAATACGACTTGTCACCTTGTGGTAGAAGAGCGGGTACAGCTCGCTCATGACGGTGCCGCCAGCGGCCTGAAAGTGGTCCGTGTCGCGCACCCACTCGCCAAAGTCCTCCATCCAGCCGTCGAAGTCCTGATCGCGCACAGCATGCGTGATCATGGTTTGCCACCAGTTCACTGCGGCAGGGTTGGTGAAGTCCACATTGCCTGTCTTTACCTCTTCAAAGCGTGGTCCGGCAGGCTGGCCTTCCGCATTCGTCATCAGATACTTCTTCTCCACACCCACGTTCCAAAGCGCATCGGTGTGGGGGTACGGTAGCACCTGTTCCCGAATGTACGGATGGACATACGTAAGCACGCGAAAGCCCATGCCATGGAGTGTGTCGTTCATGGTGCGCGCGTCGCCGTAGTAGCTGCTGAACCAGAAAGGCCAGCCAAGGTTGTCGGCCTCATCCTGCTCGTCAAAGATCCACAAGGCGCTTGCCGGAATGCCGTCGACCCGCAGCCGGTGAGCATAGTCCAGCACGGGACCTTTACCCTGCAGCGAGGTGATCCACGGGCCGAACTCCCACAGGGGTGGCATCTGCGGCCTGCCGGTAAGAGCCGTGTATGCCGTCAGCACCCCTTTCGGAGTCTGCTCCGCAAATAGATAGATGCTTGCGGTGTCGTGCGCCAGACGCAGCTGGGCGGAACCGCCGGTCTCATCCACTGCAGCACGCGTGTCAAACGCGGTGTCTGCAAACAGGCCCAGACCGCCTGTGGAGTACAGCAGTGGAATGCCCATGTAGGTCCAGTTGTGACCCGGCTCGCCATAGCGATCCTGCGGCCGAAGATCCAGTTGCTGGTTCTTCAAGCCAGCCTGGTAAAAGCGTTCGCCGAGACCGAAGTATGGGCCATCCCCACTAACAGTCAAAGCCAGTTCTTTCGCGGTCGAGGGTGCATGCATGTCAAGCCGCGCCAACTTGGCGGTGAGCAGTGTCAGGGCCAATGTGGGGCCGGCGCAGCCAGCAGCCGGAGCAAGCGTCCAGGTATTCCCCTTGCGGTTCACGCCGTCGACGGCACAAGGAAGGCTTACCAAGGACCAGTTCCTCTGCGACTGCATGTCCATCACGGTCAGCCGGCCGTCACGCTTGCCAAAGGTATAGCGCGCAACGGCAGTTTCCACCACCAGGGCGTCGGGGCTGTCCACGACTCTGGGCTGCAGTGTCGTGTCTGCTTGCGGACGAACACCCGTGGCCAGGAAGATGGTCGACGGAGAGTCTGAGTGCAGTTCCTGCACCATGGCGCGGAACTCCGGCGTCTCTGCGTACTGTGTGCTTGCCGTCTGCTGGGCGTGCAGTACACCAGAACCTCCAGGAAGGCACAGGGAGGTACTCCAAACGACGCTCACTGTTGCAACACAAAGCTCCACCCATCCCTGTCGAAATCGCAAACCGTTCATAGTCTCTTCACTTCCTCATTTGGCGACTAACTGACCTGGAAAACTCTGAATGCTTGCCACAGTCACCATCGCACTGCAAACGTCAAACCTGGCCGCCCCTGTTCTAGCACACGGAGCCGCTGCTGGCATGGTTGACATTCATCTTCATGGAGCGTTTAAATCACTGTCGCAGTACAAGAAGCAAGGGGCGCTCCGGCTGGCAACGGACAAACCCCTCAGATCAACTTTTTAGAACCCATCTGGAGGTCGCCCATGCGGCGAAATATCATTCCTATCGTGCTCGCGGCGTCGTGTCTTTCCGCGGGCATCTCTGCCGTAGGGCAAAGTGCAAATGCCGGTGACATACGTGGAACAGCAACGGATGCAACTGGAGCACTCATCCCCGACGTCACCGTAACGATCCTGAACACCGCCACCGGCGTTTCCAAGGTCCTCACCACCAACAAAGACGGCCTGTTTGACTCCGGTCCCATCGTCACGGGTAACTACTCCGTTACGTTCAGCAAAGATGGGTTCTCCAACTACACCCGCACGGGCCTTAACCTCGACGTGACCACTGTCACCGTCGACGGTTCGCTCAAAATTGGTGCTGCTACCGATACGGTTTCGGTCAATACGGATGTGCCGCTTGTCGAGACGGAGACTGGCGAACAGTCTGCAACGCTGGACTTCAAAACACTGAATGAACTTCCCAACACGGGCGGCAGTGGCACTGGTCCCACGTGGGAAAACTTCACCACCCTGATTGCTGGCGCGGCAGCGACACCGTCTGCTCCGTTGGGCAACACGCCTGGTCAGTCCGTAGCTGTCAACGGCAACCTGCCGTACAACTCCATTCTTTCCGATGGTGCAGAATCCACGCTGCCCAGCTCCGCAAACGCAGACACCTACGTCTTTGAAGTGGTTCAGGAAGTCAAGGTCAGCACCTCGGCCTTCTCCGCGCAGTATGGCGTCGGCGGCGTCCTGTTCAACCAGATCAGCAAGGGCGGCAGCAACCGCTTCCACGGTGCGGCGTACTTGTACAACCAGAACGACGCCTACAACGCGATCTCCTACTTTTCAGATACCAAGAGCCGAGTCCGCTTCAACAACTTCGGCGGTTCGATCGGCGGTCCAATCCTCAAGGACAAGGCGTTCTTCTACTTCAACTACGACCAGATCAATAACAACTCGGCTGTGAATGGCTTTGCGACCGTGCCCACGGTAGCGCAACGCAATGGTGACTTCTCGCAGCAATTGGTGCCGGGCCTCACATGCGCTCCCACCACCCCCGGCGGCACCAGCACTCCAGGTTGCATTTACGATCCAGCATCGACCGTCATCACGAACGGGCAGATCAGTCGTACGCCATTCGCTGGCAACATCATCCCGCAGGGCAGCTTTGATGCGGTGGCGAAGAACCTCCAGTCGTACTACCCAATGCCGAACAGGCCAGGAAACGTCACACCGGCTTCTTACGTTCCTGCAGCGGCTCCCGGTACCGGCTTCGTTTACTCGCAGGGTTTCACAACAAACAACTACTTCTATCAGGGGACGCAATCGAATCCCTACAAAAAGTACTTTGGACGGCTCGACTTTAACCTCAGCGACAAGAACCGTCTTACAACAACTGTTCAAAAGCGTGACAACCCGGCCTTCTTCATCGGCCAGAATTTCTGCCCGGTCAACTGTTACTCAGGTGATGTCGACAGCTACAACGCGCAGATCACCGACGTGCATAGCTTCAGCAGCAACTTCATCAATGAGGTCCGCTTCGGCTACACCAACCAGCTCAACTTCTTTGTGGGGCAGAGCTTTGGTGGCGGTTACCCGGCAAAGCTTGGCTTTCAGTACGCCAAGGCTGACGGCTTCCCGAGCACGAACTTCAGCAACGGAACGCTCGGCCTTGGGCCTGGCATCAACGCCGTGTACAAGGAGCATGTGTTTGATCCTTCAGACGTCGTGACCATGATCCGCGGTCGTCACGTTCTTCACTTTGGTGGTGAAGTGCTGATCAACGAGGATAACTCGACAGCCTGGGGCAATCTGAATCCGGGATCGTTTGGATTCACGGGCGATTACACCAAGGGAAGTCAGAACGACAAGAACTCCGGCTTTGAGTATGCGGACTTCCTTCTGGGCACGGCACACGATTGGAGCGCGCAGGCCCAGCCTGAGTATGCCGGTCGTCAAAAGACCCCGCAGATTTTCATTCAGGACGACTTCAAGATCCGGCCGAACCTTACCCTCAACCTTGGCCTGCGTTACCAGATCCAGCTTGGGTGGAAAGACGCCAAGAACGACCAGGCGACCTTCGACCCCACAATCCAGAACTCTGGCTCCAATTCGCTGGGCGCAATCTGGTTTGCGGCGAACAAGACCAACGGACGCACGGCACTACAGCAGAATAAGTACAACATCATTCTGCCGCGCGTCGGCTTTGCGTACACTGCCAGGCCGGACACGGTGGTTCGTGGCGGCATCGGCCTGTACTCGTATGACTGGAGCCTCGACCAGTATGGTCAGGGTGAAGGTCAGGCTCTCAACACCACCGGCAATGCGTCAGACAGCAGCAACGGTCTTGCCTATGTCACGACGCTGGCCGGTACCGGTGCGCAGCTGCCCTTCGCGCCGACCAGCACTGATCCGGCTAGCAGAAATGGCCAAAGCTTTAACTACGTGCCGTACGACACACCTGTCGCGCGCATCATCCAGTACAACTTCGCTATCGAGAAGCAGTTTGGCAGCGACTTGGCAGTCCAGTTGGCCTACGTCGGCAGCCACGGCTACAACCTGGTCTTCCCATCCGGGATCAACCAGCTCACCGTCGATAACCTTGGTAAGGGCCAACCAGCACGACCGCATCCCCAGTTCCTGGGTTTGGACGGCTACCAGGTAGGAGCGATCTCCAACTACAACTCCGCGCAGGTAAGCATCACCAAGCGCTATAAGTACGGCTTTAGCTTCGACACGAATTATGTGTGGTCCAAGTTTCTGGATGACATCGATTCCTCTGGTTGGGGCAGCCGCGCGGGTACGCTGCAGTACCAGGACGCATACAACTTCGGTGCAAACTACGGTCCGTCCAACTTCGACATCCGAAATGCGTGGAAGGGTAATGTCATTTATCAATTACCAGTCGGTATCGGGCAGCGTTTCCTGAATACGAATCACTTCCTGGATGCGGCGGTTGGTGGATGGCGCGCCTCGGCAACCTTCCAGGTACAGGACGGCAATCCGTTTACACCGACGATCAACGGTGGCATCGTGACCGACTATGCCTTGGGTGCACAGAACTTCCGTCTGCGTCCCAACCTCATCGGCAATCCCAACCCGGCACACCGCACCCTGCAGCAGTACTTCAACACGGCTGCATATGCGACACCCACAACGAACACCTTTGGAAACGTCCGCCGCAACAGCCTGTATGGTCCCGGCTACGAGAGCTTCAATGTCTCGCTTGGCAAGACCTTTCACTACAGCGAAACGGTCGGTCTCTCCATCCGCGCCGACGTGCAGAATATCCTGAATCACCCGACCTTCGGTGTGCCCAACACGGACACGACCAACGGTGGTGGCCAGATTACGAGCACAAGCAACCAGGCCCGCAACATGCAGCTGAGCGGTCGTCTGTTCTTCTAAACAGCGGCTCTACCGAAGCGGGGACGACCTATAGGTCTGTCCCCGCTTTCTGTTTGTGCAGTAGCTCGTCTCTTTAGTAGGCTTTTGTGAGCAGCCATGCAAACTTCTTCGCACAACCTGATTCGGATGCTGATGGTCAGCTGTGCTCTGTGTGCGGCAGTTCGCGGCAGGCTTGCCGCGCAGGCAGTTGTCGGCACTGCCAGCGCGGCTCAGCACCTGCAACGTGCCCATGAAATGCTGGTTCAAAAGCAGCCTGCCCAGGCCGTCACCGAATTCCGGGCCGTGCTGCAGTCGGAACCTGACAACATTGATGCCACCGCGAATCTTGGCGTCCTCCTCTACTTCAATCACGACTACGCCGCCGCCGAACCGCTGCTCACCCGCGCAGTTGCTGCCCAGCCCATCTCGAAGTTGCAGGCGCTGCTTGGCCTGGCACAGCGGCGAAACGGCCACCCTGACCTCGCGCGCGTCACGCTCACAAGTGCTCTGCCAAGAGTGGCAAACGATCAGGTAAGCATCTTTCGCGAAGTCGGTCTGGAGCTCATCGAGCTTGACACCGCCGCGGATGATTTGCCGGCGGCTGCCGCCGTCGCCGCCCAGTTGAGAACCAGGCTGCCGGAAGATCCTGGCGTGCTCTATGCTGCCTACCGCATCAACACCGACCTGGCCAACGAAGCGATGCTCGACCTGTCCATCGCTGCGCCGCAGTCCGGCCAGATGCACCAGGCCATGGCACATGAGCTCTCGCGCGAACGTGATCTGAAAGGTGCCGTCGCCAACTACCAGACTGCGCTGGCTGCCGACCCTAACTTACCTGGGGGGCACTACGAGCTAGCTGAAGTTTTGCGGCAAATGGCGGAACCCGCGCTAAAGGCCGAGGCCGAGCAGCAGTATCAACTGGCGTTGATAGCGAACCCTTCAGACTTTCGGTCGATCAGCCGGCTGGGCGACTTTGCTGCGGAGCGTGGCGAGCACGATGCTGCAATCAAGGCCTACCGCCATGCCCTCCAACTGTCGCCCGGCAACACAGACGCAGGGATCGGACTGGCGCATGAACTGGTGGAAACAAATCAATTCGCCGAGGCGCTGCCAATCCTCCAGTCTTTAGAAAAGGCCGACCCAACCGACGTGCTGGTTCACTTTCGCTTGGCGGCGCTTTACCGCCGATTGAAGCGCCCAGAGGACGCCCGCCACGAGGTCGCCGACTATGACAAGTACAAGGCGATTAAAGACAAGATGCGCACCCTTTACCAGGAAATGCGCTTAGAGGCACCCGGCACCGTGCAAACGCAACCATAATGACGGCACCCCGCCCTACCCGTAAGTGCCTGTGGCTCGCATGTGCATGGCTCATGTTCCTCGTTGGATCAGGGCTCCACGCGCAGGCATTGCCGGCACTGGTCGACATAACCGCCAGCACGGGCATTCACTTCAATCACCTTTCCAGCCCCGATCAAAAGTTCATCGTAGAGTCGATGAGCGGCGGCGTTGCACTCATCGATTTCGATGGCGACGGATGGTTGGACATCTACTTCACCAACGCTCCCAGCGTAAGCATGGCACTTGCCGGCAAGCCCGCCCACAGCGCACTCTACAGGAACAATCACGACGGCACCTTCACCGACGTCGCAGAGAAGGCCGGTGTAGCTACTCCCTGTTGGGCCATGGGTGCGGCCGTTGGCGACTTCGACAACGACGGCTGGCCTGACCTTGCCGTGAGCTGCTTTGGCGGCGTTGTGCTCTACCGCAACAATCACGATGGGACGTTTAAAGATGTCACCTCATCCAGCGGACTGAAGGCAGACACGGGCTGGGCGACCGGCGTCACCTTCGGCGACTACGACGGAGACGGCTTTGTCGACCTGTTTGTGCCGCACTACGTCGACCTTGACCTGTCGAACCTGCCTGCCTTTGGCTCGCTAAAAACCTGCCAGTACCATGAGATCGCCGTGCAGTGCGGACCTCGCGGCTTGAAGGGCAAGGGGGATACGCTCTGGCACAACAATGGCAATGGCACGTTTACCGAGGTCGCCCAAAAGGCTGGCGTTGACGACCCCAAACACTTCTTCGGCCTCAGTGCCGTCTGGTCCGATTTTGACAGTGACGGCAAGCTCGACCTCCTCGTCGCCAACGATGGTGAACCAAACTACCTCTATCGTGGTCTGGGCAACGGCACCTTCAAAGAGGTTGGTGCAGATGCTGGTGTGGCCCTGAGTGAAGATGGCAGTGAGCAGGCCAACATGGGCCTTGCGCTCGGCGACTACATGCGCACCGGCCGCATGTGCATCGCCATCTCCCACTTTAGCGACGAGTACGCGGAGCTATACCGCAACGATGGAGCGATGAACTTTACCGACGTCGCCCACTCCGCTGCCATCGCGAAAAGCAGTGTTCCCTATGTTGGTTGGGGCGACGCTTTCCTCGACACAATGAACCGCGGCCTGCTCGACCTGATTCTGGTGAACGGCCATGTCTATCCTCAGGTCGACAGCAAGAAGCTCGGCACAGCCTACCGCGAACCCAAGCTGCTCTACGTCAACCAGGGAGACGGCACCTTTCGCGAGGTGGGTCTGCAGGGCGGCCCAGCGTTGACCACGCCACAGGTGAGCCGCGGGCTTGCCGTGGGCGACCTGTTCAATTCAGGCAAGCTTAATGTCGTGGTCGAAAATCTTACTGGCGAACCAATGATCCTGCAGACGACCCCTGCAGCTGGAACCCATTGGATCTCGTTTCGGCTGCTGGGCCGGCCGTCCAACCGCCTGGCCCTGAACGCACGTGTGTTCGTGACCACCGGCGGCACCACACAAATGCAGGAAGTGTTGAGCGGCGGCAGCTACCTTTCGCAAAGTGATTTGCGCCTGCACTTCGGTACCGCTGCCGCGGCCACAGTTGAAACGGTTGTCGTCTTATGGCCTGACGGCGCGCGGCAGACCTTTCACCACATCGCGGCCGACCAGTTTTACCTACTACAGCAGGGCGGCCAGCCAGAGCCGGACACCACGGCGAAGCGGTAACTCTTCTAAGGAAACGACGTCAGCATCGGTGTCACACGCGGTTTCGTCTGCGTGCTTTCTCCGGTGTCGTTCACCACGTGCAGGATCGCACCTAGATTATCCAGAGCCACGGTGATCATGTGCTGGAACTGAACCTGTGGGCTAACAGGAACCTCGATTGCACGGTCCAGAACGACGTCTGGATGCCGGAACACGCTGTACACGCCAAGCCCCCACGCCTGGTGATGTTTCACACCATCCGCAACCTTGTATGAAGCCCACCCCTTAGCGCCGTTCGGCTCCATCCACGCCGCTTGCGTCGGCGGGTCATACGGAATTTCTGACTGGTAAAAGTATGTGCGCCCATACTCTCCGTTCCATAAGACCTGGTACTGCTGATGGTGCTCTACAAACAAGCCATACACCGAGACATGGTCCCCGTTCACCACCAATCCATTTCGACTTGGATTGGCTGTCCAGCCCACACCCTTGCCATGATCGGCTCGCCAGATCCACGTGTGGTCGATCAGTGTGTCGTTGCTGTTTACCACAATGCCTGCGTCCGTCGCACCCGGACCGGCTCCACCAACCCGTACAAAGACGTCGTACAAGGCAGTGGGATTGTCGCCATGCGCGCGATGGCTGCCTGGCTCACCCACGCGTAACAGCGCAGGGGATCGTTCGGGTCCCGCATCGAACAGGATGCCGGCCACGGAGACACCATCTACATCCGAAACGATCATTGCCTCAGTGCCCTTGGTCGGCTGCAGCGTCGCAAAGCCCATACCCATCACAACAGTGTTCTTGTGCGTCACGCGCAGCGGCTCTGTCAGGGTGTATGTACCGGGCGTGAGCAACAGATGTTTTCCCTGCTCCAGCGCCCGATTCATGCTGCCGGCCGTGTCACGCCCCGGATGCGCAACGTAAAAGGCGGTCAACGACACGGAACGACCGGCAGCTTGCTCTTTCTGCCATTGCACACCTGTCGTGTCCTGAGCCAGAGATGGCACACGTACGCTGTACTTGCCCGCGTCATCTACCTGTAGGAAGGGCTTTTCCCGCAACACCGGCACCGTCCGTACCTCCGTAAACGGAGGCTTCGGCCACTCTCCCGCAGGCGGGTTCGTCACCCCGACGAACACCATGTTCCAATTGGATCCCGTCCACTTCCGCCACTGCGTGTTCCGCGACATCCACTGCTGCTGCGTGCCTGAATCCACCTCGCCGTCGACGACCGTGTCGGACATCCATCCGCCGCTCGCCCACCCGTGATCCTGGTTCAGCACCATGTCGCCATGGACATGCATACGGCGGAAAGAAACCGCCTGCGATACCGCCCACTGCATCGTGCCGGACGCTGGCTGTACAGCGAAGTTTTCCGCGGAACGCCAGAATGTCGTAGTCGCGTTGTTATTCCGTGCAGCGGCATCCACATGCACGTTACCCGCAATAGTTACGTCGTCCGGCATCGATCCCAGGCCAGACACCTGTGTGTAAAAGCCAACAGGCACATTCAGGTGATAGGTACCAGGCGCAAATAGAAATGCGTAGCGCCCGGTGCCAAACTCACTATGCTGCTGGCTTCTGTACACTTCGTCAATCCTGCGCTGCATGCTGGCCGCATCCATGGCGGCGTCAAACAACAGCACGTTGGGGCCGAAATCAGGCTGCGTCGGCCGCGGCAGTTGATGGTGCGTCTTAAGGTGATCAGGCGCGCTTGACACCGCATCTTGAGCTCTCAGCCATGTGCTCCCAAAAAGCAGAAGCACGCACAGCAGGCTTGCCGGCACCTGGCAACCTGAACTGCACATGGCCCGCTTTGAGCGCGAACACGGCGCTTCGTGCAACGTGCTTGCGACCGCTACTGCCATATGTACGTCGCCGCTGCTCCCGCCGGAAGCGAGCTGTTCCATGTCCGCGAGCCCTCCCGTATCGCAAAGCTCTGAGCTTCACCCGATGTGTTGCTCACAACCAGCACCATCTTCCCCTCAGGCGTGCGGAATGCCACGTTCGGCAACGTCTCACTCGTGTCTGAGCCAACACGAACCGACTGCGGAGGCACAAACTTTGACATCTGGGCCAGCGTGTAGAACGCTAGCAACCTGGTCACAGTGTTGCCTTCGATTGTCAGGGCTCCACGGCAGCCCGTGCACCCGCCATTGTCCGTATGCGGCCCATTCTCGGCGTCCGCAGCCAGGTTCCACAGCAAAATGTTGCGGCTCCAGTTCCGGCTGACTGCAATCATCACTCGCGCCACCGGCACGGCTATGGGCGTCGTCGTTCCATTCCGCTCCGTCGTACTCTGCTCGGTAAAGTAGATGTTCTTGTTTGGGAATTCATTGTGGACCTGGGTCATAGCTTCAACCTGTCCGCCGTACAGGTGCCATCCGCTGCCATCCACATATTGCGCCGCCGCTTTGTCTCGCAAAATGTCTAACACATACAACGGGTGGTCCAGATTATGGTCGTACAGAACGATCCCGGTCTTGATGCCTGCCTTTCGAAACGCCGGCCCCAGGTTCTCCCGGATAAACACATCCTGTTCCTCACCCAGCATCAGCATGCTGGGCGTGTTCTTTTCATTGAGCGGTTCATTCTGGATGGTCATCGTGGTGACTGGTATGCCTTCGGCCTGCATACCTTGCACATACTTCGTCAAATACAGCGCATACGCGGCAAAGTTCTCAGGTTTCAGCACACCGCCCTGAGCTTTACCTGTGGTCTTCATCCACAGCGGTGCGGACCACGGCGAGGCAAGCACCTTGACTGTTGGGTTGATTGCCAGGATTTGCTTCATGACGGGGATTACATCAGCCCGATCTGCGTCCAGCGAGAATCTGGCCATGGTCGGGTCGGTCTGCCCATCCGGCAAATCGTCGTACGAAAAAACATGATCGTTCATGTCCGATGCGCCGATGGAAAGGCGGATGTAGCTCACACCAATACCATCCTGTGCCGGCGAAAAGACTTCTCGTAGAATGGCTGCCCGCTTGTCCGCGTCCATCTTCATCAACAGTTGTGCACTGCCGCCGGTCAGCGCAAAGCCAAAACCGTCCATGGTTTGAAACGTCTTTTTCGGCTCAACAGTAATGGTTTGACCCGGCTTTGGCGCACCCCGGTCTGCCATCGGTAGCTCGCTGTGGGCCAGCGGTTTTCCGCGATCAGCCGTGGTAAGCCACATCGAGGCAGTTTGCGCCTGCCCAGCAGCAACGGCACCTGCACCTGCGCCTACAACCAAAGCCGTTGTCAAAAGCCTGCACATGAAACGAGAAGCGGTCTGCAAAAATCCTCCTGGTGAGTAGAGCGGTTGTTGCCCTTCTATCTAAGTTGGCAGCCAAGTTTAATCGATGCTCTTAACACATCACAACTACTGCAGCTGCGGTCACAAAGGGCGCATGATGCATTGGCAACTTCCCTGCTCCGTTAGGCGGCTCGGGCGGGCTAACATTTCTTCAGGTCACAGTTCAGTGTTGGTTCGAGTCCACAGGCCGCATCACCAGGTGGGTGCCATCGTTGGGGAGAGTGTGGCTCACCACAACGAAACCTTCAGAATGTTGAATGGTGCCGAAGGCCTTGGGTTTCTGCACCGCCGAACCGCTATCGTGAAGAGGTGACCTCTGGTGATTTGAAGCACTCTGACCGGCCTGCTCTGACCGCGGCTCTGCACGATCTGCTGCCCTACTTGCGGGATGACTCGACGACCAGCCCTACCCTGGGTGGACGGGATGCCGCGCTGGCGACCCTAGCGCTCATTAAGCCATCCGCGTACGAGCGAAGCCGCAACTACCTGGCCGGAGACGTTACTCATCTGTCGGCATACCTGCGTCACGGCGTGTTGACCCTTGCGGAGGTGCGCGATTACGCATTGGAGCAGGTGAATGATGCGGCTCAGGCGGGCAAGCTCATCAACGAGCTTGCGTGGCGAGACTATTGGCAGCGCCTGTATGCGGAACTTGGCGAGGGCATTTGGCAGAACCGGGAGCCCTACAAGACTGGCCTCTCTGCTTCTGCCTACGCGGAGCAAATGCCCGAAGAGATTGCTGCATCGGCAACCACCCTGGTCTGTATGGACAGCTTCAGCAAAGATTTGCAGGCCACCGGGTATCTCCACAACCATGCTCGCTTGTGGTTTGCCGCGTACATCGTTCATTGGCGGAGAACCAGCTGGCAGGCTGGGGCGGCCTGGTTTCTGGAACACCTCATCGATGGAGACCCAGCCAGCAACAATCTTTCCTGGCAGTGGGTCGCCTCCACATTTTCGAGTGCGGCCTACATCTTCAATCGCGAGAACCTGCAGCGTTACACGGACGATGCCTACTGCAGCATCTGTCCCCACGCCAAAGCCGCGTCATGTCCTTTCGACCACAGCTACGAAGCACTGGAGCAGACGCTTTTTCCGCAGTGGCAGGAACGCGTTCAGGATGCCGGCCCGGTACAACCCGTGACCTACGTGGAGGCAGCAAAAAAGCCGGTACCACAAACGGTGAACGGAACAGCATTGCTCTGGCACCACACGGATGGGCTAAACCCTGCCTCCCCCATAATGACCGCTCACCCGGGCGCCCCCGCAGTCTTTGTCTGGGATACCGGCTGGCTGATTCCATCCAGCATATCGATGAAGCGGGTCCAGTTCATTGCGGAATGCTTGCTGGAGATGCCAGGCAGGATTGATCTGCGTGTGGGCGAACCAGCGCAGGAACTGCTTGCGGCCGCGCAGGCCGTCGGCGCGGACTACATCGTCGCACAAAGCACCCCGGACCCACGCCTTCTCGCAGCCGCGGCGCAAGCGAGGCAGCACCTACCCGTCCTCTGGTACGACCCGCCCGCATTCGTGGAGACATCGCGAGGGTTGGACTTGAAGCGCTTCTCGCGCTATTGGAAGCGTGCTCAGAACTCAGCCATGCAACACACCCGCTGATCTTCACTGGTGCGCGTGGACTCAATCGATTCTCAGGCACCACCGGCAGAGTCGCATGGCTGGATGCCCTGCGTTATCCGCGAAACGAAAGCGCGCCGACCGTGGAGATCGGCACGGTGCCTGCCGGAAGCCGCAATCATCCAAATCGCGGAACGAAAGCAACAGACAGCCGCGATCTCCTTCTAACGATCCGAAGCATTGATGCGCCCCAGCATCTCTTGCGCCAGCAGCACTTCTTCGCGGCAAACTGTGTGCGGACGATTGGGATAACGCCGCAGGGTAACCTCTGCCTCAGCCGTCCGAAACCGCTCCGCAGTGTCTTCTACGCGACTCCAGGGAACGTGAGGGTCCGGGTCACCGGAGGCAAACAGCACCGGTGTCCCGTCGAAGCTGCCGGCCAACGGCTCCGGTCCGAGCGATGGGCCGATCATGCCGCCGGTGAAAACCAGCACCGCACCATAACGCCGGGGGTTTTTAGCGGCATACTCAGCCGTGAGGCAAGCACCTTGTGAAAAGCCTGCCAGCACGATCCGTTCCGCCGGAAAGCCACTGCCCTGCAGTTCTGCCACTGCCCGATCCACCTGGTTCAACGCAGACGTCAGCCAAGGTTCGTTCTGCGACCGTGGCGCCATAAAGGAGTACGGATACCACGTGTGGCCAGCAGCGTCAGGAGCAAGCATCGCCCAGCCCTCCGGCACAAAGGCTGCGCCCAACTGCAGGATGTCCATCGCGGACGCACCGCGGCCGTGCAACAGTACGACAGCTCCCTTTGCCTGCTGCAATGGTGAGCCGGCGTGGAGCACGGCACCCGTTCCGTGAGGATCGCTTGCCGCTGTAGCAGGGCTCAACGCGACACCTCTGTGGCATCCTGGTTGTTCCCTGCAGGCTTGTGCAGCGTGAGGGGTTGAACACGCGCCTCGATCTGCGCCCGTTGCTGCTCAAACCACGGCGGAATGCAGAGCCGCTCACCTAAGGACTCCGCCGGTTCGTCGATACCGAAGCCGGGCTTATCGGTCGCAATCTCGAACAACACGCCACCCGGCTCGCGGAAGTAAATCGAATGGAAATAGGTGCGGTCCTGCACCGGCGTCACGCCCACTATGCGGCCCAGGTCCTGCTGCCAGCTTTCCTGCGCGCTATCGTCCGCTGCCCGAAAGGCGATGTGGTGCACGGTGCCTGCTCCCATCCGTCCTGGATGCGCCGCTGGGTCGACGACGATATCGAGGAAGCGGCCCAGTGCAGTCCCTTCAGTTGCATAGCGGGAGCGGTCGCCTTCTTCCGACATCTTGCCGTAGCCCATCTCACCCAGAAACGCCTGCGTCCGCATGAGGCTCAGTTCCAACAGTGTGACACCGAAGAAGCCCTGAACTGCATATTGTAGAGGCACGTCACTATAGCGTGGACGCTTTGCAGGTGCGGTCTCTGCATGCTCCACCAACTCCAGAAGCATGCCGTCAGGATCTTCAAAGCGAAGGTGCACCGCACCGAAAATCGTCTGTTCGCTCGTCGCAACGCCGCGCGACTTCAACCGTTCACGCCAGTATGGCAAGGAGTCCGGAGGAACCGAAAAGACTGTGGCCAGCGTTTCACCCGCGCCAAGCCTGCCACGCTGTGCATGCGGCCAGGGAAAGAACGTGAGGATGGTGCCGGGTGAACCTGCATCGTCACCGAAGTAAAAATGGTACGTTCCGGGGTCGTCGAAGTTGACTGTCCGCTTTACAAAGCGAAGCCCGAGCACAAGCGTGTAGAAGTCCAGGTTGCGCTGCGGGTCAGAGGCTACTGCCGTTACATGGTGCAGGCCGACGATGGGCGTCCTCATTGAATCGTTCCTTTCCACTTCCCTGTGCGGCTAGCCTTGCAGGTGAGCCGCCTGCCTACCCGCTCTGGGCATCCGTGTAGTCATCAGAGATGCGGAACGGAACGATCGGGGCGACATGCTTAGGGCATTAGCTCAAGCTCTAACGTGCGTCGCCCTCTCGAAAACATTTCTCAGCACCACTCGGGGGCGTAGCCGATAGTCAGATCGGCGGGACTTCTCACCGTACTGATCCTCCTCGACATGATGTAGATATCACATGCGATCAATACGTCGCATCGCATCACGAATGAAACAGCCGAACCTGCACCAGTGCTTGTGCAGCCTTCCAGGAAAGAGTACACGGGGCGGGAAAGTCAATTAGGATCACGTCTGCCGCAGCAAGCGCGAAGACGCATGCAGGTAAACCGATTCTTTCTCTCTCTCTACTCTGGTGAAGCGAAGTCTGGAGATCCTCATGCCAACTGTGAACCATTTTCTGTCTCTGCCATCCGAGCTTTACACCGAACTACAAGAAATCGCCCGCGTACGGGGCATGAGCATGTCAGATTTTGTGCTCGAGTCGTTGATGAAAAATGCCGATGCCCATCTGCCGCTGCAACATGCAAGCACGTCCCTGCCGTACGCGAGTCAAGCGGGACGGGAGACCTCCCGCCACATGAAACATCAACTGGCTCTCTCGTCGTAACACCGGGCACACCGCTGGCGATTGCGTAACAGCGGTGTGCACAGACCAGACAAGGTGGACGCCTGCCCTAGATCTGGGGACGGCTCTCTTCGCGTTGGTTTGGAGGAGCTCATCGAGACACCTCATCAGAGCGCGGCTCCCGGGTAATGAGGAGAGTATTGCGACGCATGCGGCTTTACCACAGCAGAAATCCCTCAGTCTTTACGGATCATTTCTGAAGTGAGCTACCGCCTCTAGATGGCTGAAGCAGTCCGTATGACATGTAGGAACCCGGCGCACAGGCCAAGGTCAACAGTTGCGTTAACCTGGCAATCTCAGTGATTGCAGGATTGAGGCTGTCTCGATCCGCGTACTCCCGTTTGCTGAATGGACTGCTAGCGTTAGGGGACGAGTAGGGTCCTAAGCGTTATCTCGCCAGGCATCGTCAAACTCTCGCGGGGTAAGCCGTGGGCCGGCCGACACTGACATACGTTATTCCACTCGCGGCAACTTTTTCTGGATCGTATAAGTTTCTTCCGTCAAGAAGGATCGGATAACGCAGGAGTAGATGAATGCGCTTAAGGTCAAGCGTTGAAAACTCGCTCCAGTCGGTGAGGATCAACAGTGCGTCCGCATTTTCAGCAGCTGCATAAGCATCAACTGCATACGACAGAGAAGTAGACTCCGGCATTTCCACACGACTGCGTTCCACACCAGCAGGATCGTAAGCGCAAATGCTGCAACCCTCGGCAATGAGCATCTCGATCAGATCAATGGCCGGGCTCTCACGCACATCGTCGGTCTCGCCTTTGAAAGCCAGCCCAAGTACAGCAAGACGCTTGCCGCGCAGCGTCCACAGGGCGGCGCGGACCTTGCGCAGGAAACGGCGCTTCTGTTCTGCGTTGATCTTCTCTACCTCAGTAAGGAGAGAGAAATCCACCCCAAGGGACTCCGCCACAGAGCGAAACGCGGCAACATCCTTTGGAAAGCATGAGCCACCATAACCAATTCCGGGCCGTAAAAACTTTGGACCGATGCGACTATCCAGGCCAATGCCTGTGGCCACCTGCTCCACATTTGCGTCAGCGGCTTCGCACAGATTGGCGACTGCATTGATGAAGGAGATCTTCATAGCAAGGAAGGCATTCGAGGCATGCTTGATGATCTCGGCGCTCTTGGTGGAGGTAAACAACAGGGCTGGCGGTGTGCTCTGGTTAAAGCGGCCCGCAATCGCGTTCGGTGTTGCATAGTAGCTACCATCAGTGAGCGGCTTATAGATCGCGCTAAGTACTTTGGCTGCACGCGTGCTGTCTGCACCCACAACTATGCGATCCGGATGCAAAAAATCCTGCACTGCCGTTCCTTCACGCAGAAACTCAGGGTTCGAGACGACGTCGAACATGCCGCTGTTACCGCCATTGCGTTCCACAGTTCTGCGGATCCATTCATTGGTGTAGACGGGTACGGTGCTCTTTTCGACAATGACCTTATAGCTGTCGAGATGGCGCGCAATTTCGCAGGCGACGGCCTCAACATAAGAGAGATCGGCATCGCCCGTCTCTGATTGAGGTGTGCCCACGGCGATGAATATCGAATCTGCCGCCGTGGTCGCGCGACCCAAATCTGTGGTGAAAGTGACGCGGTTGTTCCGGTACCGATTCAACAACTCCGGTAGGTGCTCCTCATGAATCAGCGAGTCGCCGCCCTTGAGCGCATCGACCTTCTTTTGGTCATTGTCGACGCAGATAACGTTGTGCCCCAACTCCGCAAAGCATACTGCTGCGACGAGTCCGACGTATCCCGATCCAACTACCGCTATGGTGACGCTGTTGTCCATTCGCTGATCCTTTTCTATTGAGTCAACCTGGGATGTAGTCTATAACCTACACAGATGTGAGCTGCACAGCTTACGATGTGTGAGATCTGAGAATTCTGAGTCTTATCCACGCAGTGTGCAGGTTCCGTAACGCTCCCAGAGCGGAGCGGTCTCGGCTCAGCGGCGTTCCGCAGATCACCCTGATCCACGGAGACCGTGTTCTCGTACTACCCAGTAGGCAAAGCGCTGTAATGCATACACGTCCCTCTGCGCCATCGTAAAGACGAAGTCATCGGGCCGTAGCGTCACAAATTCACGTTGAGGCCAACAAGCTGCTTACTCGAAAGCCCGAGATTCGCTCTTTGACGGGAATACGTGGCATTGCAGCCGTGTTCGTCATGGTGTACCACCTCAGAATTTACGCGCTGTTCTCGGGTGGGCTTGCAGTCGCTTTGCGCCACGGATATCTCAGCGTGGACATGTTCTTCGTGCTGAGCGGATTTGTGATGGCGCTCAGCTACGGCGAGAGATTTAGACGGGGTGCAACAGCGGGAAGCTACGGGCGATTTCTCTCAAATCGGATCGCTAGAATTTACCCTCTCTACGCAAGCCTGACGCTTCTTCTGTTTCTGTGGCATGGGTTTGGCAAGCACCCTATAGCCAAAACCACCTTCCTTCAGAACATGCTTCTGATACAAACTTGGGGACCCGGGCATTACGTCATTCCACCGGCGTGGTCTCTGAGTGCGGAGATGGCGGCCTACGTCGTGTTCCCAATCTTGGCGCTTCTCTGTTTAGCTACAAATCGCCTTGGGGCTGGGCTGGTCGCTGCCGTCGGGGTTGGTTTGCTCAGCCTGCTCGCACTCCTGCCGTCCACAGTGCTCCATGTCGTTCGCTATCGGGGTCCCCTGGATATACCGGATGGCAGCACCTACGGGCCGATCATGCGATGCCTCGTAGAGTTTAGCTTTGGCATGCTTGCGTGGCGCGTGTCGAAATCTGAACGTCTTGCCAGCATTCTTGAGTCTTCCTGGCCAAGCGCGCTCGTCTTCCTAGGAATTCTTGCCTTGATGCCGCTACCTAGCGGCGATCTCGCAATAGTGCTTCTGTTTCCTGTGCTCGTGTGCCTGCTTTCTCCAGATCAATCTTTGCTTGCGCGGGCACTATCTTCTCCGGTCATGATGTGGTTAGGAAACATCTCGTTCTCGATCTTCCTACTTCACTTGATCATTCCGATCTACAGGGAACCAACCGAAGCTCTTCTCACGAAGCATCACGTTATGTACCCACAATTTGTTTGGGCCTCCACGATCTTTGTCATCACGCTTGGCCTGGGAACACTGACTTACCAGTGGGTGGAGAAACCGGGCCGGACACTGCTGCGCAATGCGTTCAAGAGGGGCTTTGCAGTCATCAGACCTGCGTAATCCGTTTGATCGGTGACTTGGGCGCACACGAATAACTCGTTACTGGCCGAGACGCTGCGCGGTACTTCTGGGCCCGCCTTTCAACGCGGCCACTTAGCGCACCACCTTCTTGAGCCCCCGCATGACGACGAAGGGTGGTAGGCCAGACGCAAGCCGAGTCGGATTCGCCCTCCGTCCATCCGGTAACAGAGTGCTGGTGTGCAACGCCGATGTAGTACCCCTTAGAAGACGGGTCCCCACCGTAAAGAATGCTACCTCCTCAAGATTGCCATGACTCGGTGCGCCGCTCCGCCGGAGCGGTGCGGGTACTGGGACAAGGCTGCAGCGGTTGGGACGCTCTGATGAAGAACACTCGTCGCAGGAGCGGTTAGTCCATGTACAAAGCGTGCAGCGCAGCTTGCAGGTTTGACCCGTAGAACAGATGTGCGTCGATCGCGAGGATGACGATGTTAAGTACCAATAACATTGCAAGAGCTGGCCTTTGCCAAGCTCCTGAAGCACTTTGTCGCGATCCCCCAATCAGCGTAAGCGCCAGCAAGAGCGGCACAAAGTGGCGAAACTGGACTCCGCTTAAGCTTGAGGCACCTGGCGCTGACCAGATTAAGTACTCGGCCAGGCTCACAGTCGCAACGACCCCGAGGCACACGAGGAGGAGCAAAAGCTTGGAGGCCTTGTTCTGCAAGCGGGGTGCGGGAGCGCTGACGAAGAGCACCGCGACTGACACAAGGACCAGGCCAGCGGCGAGTCGAGGCGCTCGAACGTTTCCCGACGCCGCTGAAACGACTTCTCCGCTCAGGACCGGCAAAGCTTTCAGGAGTGCGACTGAAAGGCGCGCAAAAGCCAACACTGGCTGGTGAGTAAGAAAGCGTGCCTGCGCTGTTGGGTCAGCGCCTGGCTTCACCATGACACCGAGAGATCGAACCAGTAGCGACCAACTAACATCTGCGATAAGCGCGGCACCAACGAGGATGGACGGAAGCAGCAAGCCTCGCCGGTCCAGACGACGTCGCTCTAGCGCAGGCAAGAACAATAAGGCAAGCAAAAGCGCGTATGGCGGACGCGTCATGGCGCAGGCACACAGCGCGAGCGCGGCCAAAGCTAGCTCCCAGGAAAGTGGCAGGCGCTCCTCTGCGATTGCTCTCGAGAGCAAGGCGATTGCAAGTGCCGCCGCAGCCACGATCAGACCGTCCTGGGAACATGAGCCATCAACCATGAGCAGTGTGGGCAGCAGTAGGACCGCGCACATCGCCAGGCGGTGTCGACCGGCAATATGCAGCGCCAGCCAGCCCAAGAGAGTGGTCGCGAAAAGATTGCTGATTCTGGCAAGAAGCAAGCTCCGCGCGACTGTAAGGTGACTTGTCTGCGCGACGCGCCATGCCACTGCATTTGGCACATAGAAGGTGGGAGGGTAAAGACGCGTTTCTGGAAAAGCGACAAACGTCTTCTGGCCGGACCAACGTGTTTCGGACGCGTTCTGGAGCTTGTTCGGGGTCAAACGCGGAACGGGACGGTCCCGGTTAATACGATGTATGTCTTCGAGCACCGATGCTTCGAAGAAGGACGCGCTTTGCAAGAAGCCGCTGTCAAGAAGAGCCCCTTGCCCTTCCGGTATGTTCTTGCTGATCAACGTTCCTGCTGAAACCTGAAGTCCACGCAAGGCATGAGCAGCTTCGTCTGGCCCCCAAAACGGAGGAGATATGACCGCGTATGCGCCACCCAGGATCAGCGCACAGATGAGATAGATACTGGGTAGCACGTCCAAGAAGCTGGATTTTGCGCGCAATGCGGAAGCGCGGACTCGAGATGCCTTTGTCCCAACTAGTTCGTCCATCCTCTGTGTCTCCCATCGAACTATCAAAATGTGCTGACGCCGAGGTCCTCCGGCTGGCCCATGCGCTCTGCTTCTAAGGACGTGCTAGTACGGACTGGCTGCGAGAAGTGCGATGTCATTCTGCTCATATGTTGCTGCAGATTGGCGATCATTACCATCCTCGTTCTCGCAATTTTCGCTATAAAGCGAAGACTCCTGAGACCCTGGAATATGAGGGAAATGCACAGCTTCCTCTTGGATCTGGTGCACCATAAAGCCACCTCGCAGAGCCTGCACGTGCAACCATATGTCGTCGGCTCGCGGGCACCGTGACAGAAAGCTGTTTCCCTCGCGCTTGAGGAGGCTGAGTAGAGCAGGCGGGTAGATGACACCCGAGACACCTGTCGCTATCACTGTGCTGGAGGGCGTCGTGGAGGCGCAGAGCGGCCATTCGCGATACGGCGCGAGTTTTCTATCCTGAACAAGTACTTGCCGGGCGCGGTAGCAGCTGACGCAACTAGGAAAAGCCTCTTGCGCAGCGACCAAGCCAGATAGCCAGGATGCTGGATAGATCACATCGTCATCCGCTGTGACGAGCGGAATGGAGAAGCTAGAGGTCTCCTCAACATAAGGAAAGTACTTCTTATGTGGCCCATAATTCGCGCACTTTCTAATCTCTAACCCCCTTCGCTGGAGACGCGCAAGTGGCGCCGAGAGGTGGTCGTACAAGTCCGTCTCATCAAGCCAGAGTATGAGTCGGGAGGGCCGCTGCTGCCCTCTGGCAATCGATTCGATCGTGAGTTGGACGGTGGCGGCTCGCTCGCCATAGGTCGTTAGCGAGACGACGGGACCGTCCGATCCAGTGGCGACCCTGGCTCGTCCGAAGCGATTGAGGAGCATAAGCCGTCCGATGCTGGACCTAAACCGCAGCGCTCGCGCAATGCGGAACGGCCAGCGAAGCAGCCGCCCAGCGGTGGAAGAAGTGGCTTCAGTGGAGTGCTTTGAGATCCGGACGCGAAGAATAGACCAATTCATAACGCCGAGACAAGCATCGGTAATCAAACTCGTGGCGGCTGCACCTCTCCACCCGTGGGTAGGGATCAACCACAGGTTTAGACCGAAGTTGATGGCAGCCGCAGCAAACTGCGTGCTTGTGCGAAATCTCTGCAGGCCTGCACCAGTTAGAGCGCAGCCGGTCATCTGATGGAAGCTGCGCAGCAGCGGGATGAGGCAGAGAAACTGAACCGCTGCGATGCCCTCCGAAAATCCGCGCCCCGCGATGCGAGGTACGAGTGGAGCTGCAACAAAAAGCACCACCGAGGCTGTTGCTGCCAACGGAACAGCGCGGCGGAGCAGACGCATTGCGAGTTCCGCCGATGCATCGACGCCAGATTGCCCTGCCTTGAAGAAGCGTGGCATAGCTGCGTCACGAAGCGAGAAGATCGGAATGGTCGCAATATCGATGATGCGATAAGCCATTGAATACACGCCGTTCGCAAGGTTCATGCCATAGTGGCTAAGCATGATTTTGTCCACGTCGTTGTAAATTGAAGACGTCGACATGGCAACGGCGTATCCCATACCTTCGCTGTTGTGCTCCCGAAAAAGCTTCAGGCTGAACGTAGGCGTGCCGAATTTTACCGTGATAGTTACAACGGTTGCGAGGCTGGCTAGGGCGGACACCGACATGGCGACGACGGCCCATTGCCAAGCCGTTGCCTGGTGCATCGCCCAAAGCATGCTGGCCGCTGCAATTGTTCTGACAAGGCTAGTCAGGAGGTTTAGCAGCGCCGTGAAGCGCATCTGCTCAAACGTCTGGAACACACGGGCGGCCTCGATGGTGAGCTGCCCACACAAGCAGTTCCCAACCGCTGCAAACAAGACAAGCGCAGCACTTGCGGGATTTAGCAAGCGAGGGCCGAGCAGCTGCAGCGCAAGTACTAGTGCTGCGCCGACAACGGTCGTCACCACGAGCAGGTTTCCCCAATACTCTGAAAACTTGCTGTGATCCGCTGTAACGTAGCGGAGAAAAAGTGTGCCAGTACCGAGCGGACTGTATTGCGCCACTAATGCAGCCAAAGCAAACGAGCCGGCGAACACACCGTACTGTACTGGCCCCAGCAGTCGCGCCAAGACGACGAAATAGACAGCCTGAAGGACGAGCCCCAAGCCCTGTCCGGCAAGCAGCCATCCCGCGTTATGAGCAAGGCGGCTGGAACGAAGTCGAAGTAATTCGGCCTTGAATTTGATCATGCGATGTGTAGTACCTGCTCGTCGGACGTGCGTCGGGCTTCGCGGCGGAGACCGATGAACGCTACGAATGGAAGTACGCTGACCAGGTCAGATGGCCCAACCAGATGACCGCCCTCAATGTTGGTAGAGAAAACAAAAAAAAGGATGGAGAGGTACCATAAGACCGCCGGGGTAGCTCCTCGCTTCAGGCAACGAATGGCGTTTTTGACTGCCGTTGCAAAGATCGCGAAGTAGAGCAGCACGCCCACGAGGCCTAATTCCAGCCATAACTCCAGAATTCCGCTCTCAGCGCTGGAGTAGCCGCTAATGTTAAGTTCCGTCGCCACCCTTGTGCTTTCCTCGTTCATATTCCAGAAAGCCATTAGGCCGTAGCCGGTAAGTGGGTGCTTGGCAATGGAACGAAACAGGACTGCCCAGATGATTGTGCGCCCGGTCATGGTCGGATCTTTGCCCAAAAGGCTCATCACTTGGTCGAACTGCGTGACAACGACTGCCAGAGTAGTAAAGCCAATTGCGGCAAATATTAGAATTGCCGCCATCCGATCTCTGCTCTTCATGCGTGCTAGCAGCTTACAAGCCCCAATGAAGGTGAGACAGAGCGCCGTCACGACCCACCCTCCCGCTGACTTGGTCATAGCGATGATAACGAGAGCGGCGAATATGTAGAGCAAACGTAAGCCGTTCAGCAGCTTGCCTGACAGCTTAACGAAGAAGGCGGGTAGCAGGAGCAGCAACATCTCAAGGCCACACAGGTTCTTGTGGCCCCAGATGCCTTCCCAAGCACCCAGGGCGTAGGCGCCGCGCGACTGCAGCCCATACTGGGGAAAAAGGAAGATGAGAACCAGGCTTGCCGCAGCAGCGACCATACCCGCCAGCAAGACCAGCTTCTGGAGATCGTTGGGAGAGTACCGCTCTACCAGATACATCGTGAGTGCAATGCAGATGCCAAGGCGCGTACTATTCACAATCGTTGTAGAAGGATTACTTGACCACAGAGCCGAACAAAACGCCCAGGCAATGAGAAGCGTGATGAGGATGCTGCTCTGAAATCTTTCCCAAACCTGCCTAGCGAGTGGGAAGATGCAGAGCACTGCAAGCAGGTACACCAGACCATTTTGCGCGGCCATTAGCGCGCCTTGCTGTGCGTCTGGCGCAGCAATTCCGAACGTCGCAGAACCGACCTCTGTATTCAGGCTGCCGCGCTCGAACGAGAAGCCGTACACAGACGCGAATACAAGGAGCACTGCACAAAGCACCCAAGTTTGTACGTAGCTCAACAGGTTTGTTTTGTCGGCGCGTTCCACTCTATTCATCCGGCATCATCTTTCTGCCCAAGCCATATACCGGTTGTTCGCTATTGACGAGAACGGACTCATAGCGTTCGGCCATCCTCTGGACGGTAAATTCCTGCACCTTGAGCCGAGCTCGTGCCACCATTTCCCGCACCCGGTCTGGCTCGGATTTCACGCACGCAATAAAGGGGAGCCACACCTCAGGTGTCGCGAGGTCGGCGATGAAGCCGTCTTGGCCGAGGAACTCATGACTGCTCGGGATGTCGCTTGCGAGAACAGGTACGCCCAGTGCCATGGCCTCGAGAACGACCATGCCCACCGCTTCAAACAGTGACGGGAGAACGAAAACGTCGCTGCACGCAACGAAGGCGTTCACCTCGGCAGAGGTAACTTCTCCAGTGACATGCACGCGGTCCTGGATACCAAGCTGTGCGATTTGGCTCTGCAACTCGTAGCGAAGTTCACCGTCTCCAACGAGCAGGAGATGCAGGGCTTTATTCTTTGCTAGCAGATGAAGGAGAAAGGCTTGATTCTTCTGGTGGCTGAATCGGCCCACGTTCACAAGCAGCGTTGCATTAAGCGGGATCGCCTGTTGCTTACGAGTTACATCGCGTGCGGGTGGAATCGCGGGCTCTGGAATTCCGTTGTAGATAACAGACAAGCGCTTTCGATACGGACGAGGATAGGCAGCTACGGAAGCGGCAACTGTCTGAGACACAGCCACCGTGTGCGTATAGATGCCCGTGCTTCCAAGTACGTAGTCCGCGATGCGAGCCAGCGACGGAAACGTGTTTACAGGATTGTGCAGCACTGCAAGGCGGCGAGAGACTCCGGCTAACTTTGCGACAGTAGCGCCCATGATAGCTGCGTAGTGGGTATGCGTGATGACGACGTCGGGTTGCTGACTGCGAAGCAGCTTTGCCAGGCGTACCAAAATTCTTACGTAGCCAATCGCCGTGGGGGGATGGCTCATGAGCGAGCTCGTGTTGCGCGCGGAAGCATAGGCGGGACGCTTTACGTACAGAAAAAGCAATTCCGACGTATGCCCACGTGCTTCGAACTCCTGTTGCAGAAGGTGCGCTACACGCTGTGCGCCTCCAGCTTCCATTTGGGTGACAATCTGAAGGATTTTCATGATCGACGATCACCTGCAGGTGGAAGGTTGATCTTTGAAGTGGGCGCGTCCTGAGTAGCCACGATCCCTCTCTATAAGCCTAGTGCTACGGCATAACGTTGGCGCGCTATCTGTGGTGAGTGGTTTGCTTCCGCTTCTGCACGTGCCAACTGGCCATACTGCGCCACGTCTTGGGGCGCTTGCCAAAGCCGAGCGAGACACTCCATCAAGCTTTGCGCATCTCCACTCGTAAACAACAGGGCTGTGCGACCACCCTGTGTGATCTCTTTATGAACCGGGATATTGCTAAGAACCAGAGGCAAACCGTAGGACATCGCATCAAGAGAGACCAACGGCAAACCTTCGGGTCCAAGAGTTGGATTAATGAACACGTCCGAATCACGATAGAAGGACGACGTATCGCGATGGAAGCCGGCGAAGACAACTGGCAAATCTTTGGCAGCCTGTTCAAGAAGTTCACGGTCTTCTCCTTCGCCGACCACCGTGAGCAAACAATTGCGGAAACCACCTGCCAGTAGAAGACGCATAGCCTGCAGAAGGAGGTAAACGCCTTTGTGACTAATTAATCTGCCTACAAAGAGAAGGCGTAGCGGCGATTCTCTACGGGGTGTGAACGGACCCACGGGATCAGGCATATTGGGAACCCAGTTCGGGATAACGACAAGCTTCTCAGGGCGCACGTACTGCTTCAGGCTATCGGCAACGACAGCGGAAACACACACGATTGTGTGGGCTGCTGGTGAGAGCAGTTCATAGAGGAAATGTACGCGCCAACCACTCCGTATCCAGTGCCACTTGGGTTTGTCGGACAACATGGTTAAGTGTCGGGTGGCGATTGCTTGAGTTCCAATCAAGCGTGCCCATGGCATGAGCGCGATTTCCGGATAGCCATTCACCCAAACGGCATCCACTCCATGTCGCAATCTGAGCCAGAGGAGCACGCACATTGTCAGTGGTATTTGGCCAGGCCTGCCCCAGCGTCGAGCGAAGCCGAGATCCACCACATGGACTGCTCGATCCTGCATATCAAAAGTCAAACGGTCATTGAGCTTGACTACCCAGAAGTCCGCTTGGTCAGAAAGAAGTGACACAAGGTTCTGCAGATACGTAGACGCACCAGTAAACTCCACCCCTAGATCAACAAGGGCGATCCTACGCCGACGCTTCAATACTTCCCTCCCGATGCTGAGTGCACGCCGGAGTCAGCGACCTGGAACTTGCGCTCAGACAACAGATGCCACTTGCGCACGAGAGCTATACGGGCTGTCGGCCGGAACAGATACCACTTGATGATGGAAAAGACATCTTTGAGGCTCAGGCGAGAACTTCGTCGGCGTATAGCCAGAAGCTTTCGGAAGATGCCGACTCTACCCTCCACCTGATCGCAGCGAAACATGCATTCGTGGATGATGAAAGAAGAGAAGGCACTGGGCGTAAAAAGGTGTCGGTTTGATTCCAGCCAAGAACTTGAAAGCTGCCACTGGGCCACCTGTGTAAGACGCGGCCTTACGGGTTCCACGTCCATGACATACAGTGGGTCGTTCAGCATGGTCGCAACGATGCCCTCCTGGTGCATGGCTCGCAGGTACCAGTCCCAGTCCTGATGACACTTAAGCCCTTTGGTAAATGGCACCTGCGTGAAGAGCGCCTTCGTCCCAAAGAAGCTGGACGTTTGAGGTCCGCAAATGTGCTTTTGCCCGTCGTCGGAAACAAACATGTATTCGCTGCTATCTTCCCCCGGATACGGCGACCGGCGCGGTGCGAGTACATCGGCGTGTCCGTCCCGGCGCTCAATTCGACGACAGGTCACCAGGCTGAACTTCGCTGCCGGAGTGGTGACCGCCGCGAGCTGCTTCATCAGCTTGTCTGGCAACCACTCGTCATCGTCATCCAGCATCGCAATCCAGGTCCCGGCGGCGACACGAATCCCAGTGTTTCTTGCTTCACTGCCGCCCACGTTCGACTCCAATGCCATCACTCGCAGTCGCTGATCTTTAATCTGCGAAAGCGCATGAACCGTCGCAGGATCCGGCCCGTCCACGACCACGATTACCTCAAGGCGCGTATGGGTCTGAAGGAGCGCGCTGCGGACCGCTCGGCATACATAGTCCGGCCGGCTACGCGTGGGGATCACCACACTGACAAGGTCGTCCACCGCGTTACTCACCCTGCTTTGATTCGTGGATGCTGTCCACCGTGGCCGGCTGGGCGTATACCCTGCGGGCGTAATGTTGTGCGATTAGAAAGGAGACCGACCACGGCTCCACCAGGTAACGGCGCCAAAGTCTACGAGGCTCAGCGATCAGGCGGTACAACCATTCCATGCCATAACGGCCCGCCCAACGCGGCGGCGTCGGAACCGCGCCTGCAACGTAGTCGATCGTGGCACCGCAAGGAAGGAAGACTGCCGGTCCAAGGCGATCCGCATTGTCATAAATCCAGTGTTCCTGGCGCGGCATGCCCATTCCCACCATGACCAAATCTGGCGAGAAGCTGCGCATCCTCTCTAGAAGCTCATCGTTGTCTGTCCCATGGACATCGAAGTAACCATTTGCAACGCTGATCTCTAGTCCTGGAAACTCTCTCCGAAGAATCGTTGCACCACGATCGGCAACGCCCGGCTTGGACCCTATGTAAAAGATTCGCCAGCCCTCGGTCGCGGCACGTGACATGAGCAAGGGCGTCCAGTCGACGTAGGTAGTACGCATCGACCGGTCTAGCGGTGCCCCGAGCAAACGGCCAATCAGCACAATCCACATGCCGTCTGCATGCACCCACTTCGCTCGTTCAAAAAACGAGCGAAGCTTCGCATCACGCTTGCACAAATGAAGACTATGCAGGTTGTGGTTTGCGATGATGCAGCTCTCTTGCGAATCGATCGCACGCTCTACAAGATCTGTCAGCGAGGCCGCATCTACTCCGTGAATACTGTGGTCCAGCACACGAAAGGTAAGGATGTCGTCTTGGGCACTTAGAGAAGATACACTCATCTCGCAACTCTTTCTTCGGGCTGTCCGGCGTGTCAGATTCAATGAGGCGTAAGCAGCCTTGCCGCGGCCATATAGGTACGGCGAAAGAGCAGATCTGCTAACGCGTCGAATAGATAGCAGCTGCGCCTGCGGCACCCACGATGCCTGCCGAACTGGTAATTAGGAGGTTCTTGGAATAACTGAAGGGTACGTACACGATGTCGCCCGGAGCCATGGCGATGTCAGGAGACTTCCCTCTCTGGATATTCCCGAGCGCCAGTTGCTCATCGGAGTTGGAACCTTTACGAATCAGCCGTGTCTTATTCAGCTTCGCCGTCAGCTGCGCTCCGCCTGCCATCGCAATCGCTTCAAGCAGAGACATCTTTGATTCGTTGTCGTTCATCGTGTAGCCGCCAGGTCGGCCCACGTCTCCAAGAACGTAGACAATGCCTGCCTTCGACGCGACAATTGTATCGCCCGGGTTGACCAGGACCTGCTCGCGAACCGCTTGGTTCGCGTTGTTACTAACCTGGTACTTAATCGTATTAATCTGGTCGCCGCGGCGTTCAAGCAGCACGTTCCTATCGGCTACATCATTTAGTCCGCCACCAAGTGCCAGCACGTCAAGGATGGGCCGTGGCGTGGCAATGGGATAGGAGCCGGGAACTTTGAACTGTCCAATGAGGGTCACTTCCTGTGTTGCATATTGAGCCACAACAACAGTGACCTGAGGGTGTTTTAAAAAACGGGCGCCTACGAGGCGGTCATGAATTGCGTTTGCTGCGTTACCAGGTGTCATGTCGCCGACATGCACGTCTCCAATGCCGATGATCGGAACGTCCCCGGCATCTGTGACGCGCGGCGTCTGTTCCATCTCAGGCATTTCCAAGATCGAGATGTGAAGCTCATCTCCGGAGTGAATCAGCAGGCTATTCGGGGCGCTTGTTTGAGCTGCAAGCGTGCCGGCGACAACGCAGCATTGCAGAGTGACGATGCAGAAAAACCGTGTAATCAACTTAGGCCTCCTCGTAATAGTGCTTGCCGCTGTACCCGTAGAAGTCACTGAAGGATTCGGAGTCACGCTGTACATCGTTGACAATCACCTGAATTTTGGCAGTTTGAGCATCGTGCATAATTTGATACGCCCGCTCAAGTCCTTTTTGCGTACTGAACCCGTGTCTTGTAACAAGCAAGGCTGTATCCACCAACCGGGAAAGAACCAAGGCATCAGCCACGGCCAGGACCGGTGGACTGTCAAACAGGACATAGTCAAAGGTCGATTTCCAGATTGCCGCAAAGGATCTCATCCGCTCCGACCCAAGCAGTTCGGTCGGGTAGGCGGTGTGCTGTCCCGCTGTGAGTACGAAAAGGTTGGGGAGTTTGGGAACGCAGTTCCGGATGAGAGGCTCCTCACTTTCAGAGAGGGCGCCACTCAGTCCGTTATGCTCTGCACCATCTCTGGAGAAACCTAAGTAACGGGTCAACGCGGCACTCCTCAGGTCCGCGTCGATCAGCAGGACGCGCGACCCGTTCAGTACCAGTGCTGCGGCTAAATTTAGGCTGAGTGTACTCTTTCCCTCGCGCTCACCGGCACTGGTAATAAGAATGGATTTGGGGGCCGCGCCACTCCGTGGGTATACGAGGGACGTACGTAAACCACGGAGCGCCTCGACGTATGCCGTATTTGGATCGTCGAGCACAGCCACAGCTACGGCTTCGCCGTTTCCGTCACTTAGGCGGCGGTTTTTGCGAAGCAGGCCATTGCCGTTCGCCAGCAATTTCTGCTTACGGGTGGTTGGAAGAACCGCAAGGATGGGTGCATGCAAGGCGTTCTCGATTGCACCAATTGCCTCGATCCGATCGTTTGTGGCTTCCAGGAAAATCGCCAACACTACGCCGGCAAGCAGACCTGCAATGAAAGAGACGCCGAGACACATCAGGATGTCTGGACGAGGCTTGGATGGCACCCGACCGATGTCGACAAGCGAGACGTTTGAGGAACGCAGACCTTCGAAAACACCTGCCTCCTTCAGGCGCGCAAAGAGTGTTTGGTACAGATTGCGCGAATCGCTCGCTTCCTGTCGGGCGATGAGGAGCCCCATGGCTTTATCGTTAACAGCGTTGGCCGCTCTGCGTTGCTCTTCGTAATCGGCCTTGGTACTGTCCTCTACCGCTTGAGCGGCCTTGTAGTCGTTTTCCACGCGCGTGCCGATGCGCTGCGCCTCGCTGTGTATTTGCGAGTTGATGGAATCGAGACTCGCTCGTTCATCGACCAACTTGGGATTCTCCGAGCCGTACTTCGAAGAATCGGAAGCGAGTTGCGTTGTGAGTGCCGTTTGCTGGCTGCGGAGGTTCTGGAGCAAAGCGAAGGCGTTGTTGACACCAGGGGAAGAAGAAGCAAGCGTAGACCCCGCCAGGCTGGAAATCAGCTCCGGGTCTCCATTCTGCACACTACGGTAAAGAGCTTGCTTCAGAATGCGGTTCGATATGGCTGCAGACAACTGCTGCGTCACCTGTTGCAGCCGATCCAGGCTTGAGCTGTAGGCCATCTCTTTGCCCTGTGGATCGGAGATGCCGAGGCTGTAGATGCCGGAATCACGCTGCAGCGACTCCACTTTCCCTTGCCGCTCTTCTGCTTCCTTCTTGATATCGCCGAGTTGCCCGGAGAGCCAGCCCGACACTTGAGCCGTGGCGAGCGACCGACTTTGCAGTGTGAAGTCGACAAGCGATTTCGAAACGTCGTTCACAACGGCCGCCGCAATCTTCGGATCGCCGCTGGTGTACGAAATGCGAATCAAGCGTGTGCCTGCCTCGGGCTTTACGGCAAGGCGCTTTGCAAATGCCGCAACCGCATGATCTCGCCGTCTAGGCGCATCCTCCAGAGCAACGCCTTTGCCGTCTGGCTTACCGGCAGGGTTCAGCATACCCAGCGCCCAGCCGATCGGATTGAAGCTCGACTTGAAATCCGCGGTGCGGTCGAGTTGAAGATCCTCGATAACCCTTAGCGCCAGAGTTTCCGATTGAAGAATTTGCACCTGGGTTTGCAGATTCAGGGTAGTCTCAAGCGCGTCTGCTGCGCCCTGGGAATCCTGCGAACTGCCTGTCAAATTATCCAGCCGAAGACCGTCCGTCGCGGACTTTTGAATCTGTATGGCTCCAGATGCACGATAGCGGGGATAGAGCATCAATCCAGCAACGAGCCCAGGCATTAACATCAGAAGCGAAGTCCAAATGATGACGCGTCTTCGGCGTTTCAGAACAGACAGCAAGCCTCGGATCGTCAGTTCGTCATTCATTCATCAATCCCCTGGTGTCACGTGACGTGTGCGCAGCTTCTGCTGGCGGCGAAATGCCGTGCACGTCGCGTGTACATGGTGCAGGTTGAGGTCGGGAAAGCTCGAGCCTTCCCGACGGGTTTGATTTATGTTTTGGGCGACGGCTCCATTATCGCCTATAAACCGAACTATTAACCAGCTGTCACAAATTGGCGTATTTTTCCCAAAAAGGGAAGAGAGAGTCCGTAAGCAGAAGGTTTGTAGTGTCAAGTGGATAAGTGGTTGCGGCAGTCCCGCTTGCAACGGTGGCAGCATCCCAGACGCCTCGTAAAGTTGTGCTAAGCTCTTCTCAACTTCTCTCTAACAAAGGCCCAAACAGCCTGCGCAAGCGGCCCAGAAATAGCAAGCGCGGACCTATGCGCATCTGTCTTGCACGAGATCCCGCGTGACCGTGGCCCTACCTAAAAAACGTACATCGACTTACCGGGCGGACATTGACGGTATACGTGGACTAGCAATCCTAAGTGTGGTCTTATACCACGCTGGTGTTTCATGGCTCACGGGAGGATTTTCAGGGGTAGACGTATTTTTTGTCTTATCGGGTTACCTGATTGGCGGACACATCTTTGCTGAGCTTTCAGGCGACACCTTTAGTTTTGCTCGTTTCTATCAACGCCGCGCAAAGCGCATCTTGCCTGCTTTCTATGTCGTCCTTACTGCTGTGTTGCTCTTGGGTCTGTTGCTCCTCTCGCCTTTAGAGCTCAAGGAACTCAGCACCAGTTCGATTGCCGCTGTCTTTTCTGCCTCAAACATCCACTTCCTTCGCTACTCCGACTACTTCCAGCAATCCAGCGAGCTGAACCCTCTGCTTATGACCTGGTCACTAGCGGTTGAAGAGCAGTTCTACCTGGTCGTTCCGCTGCTCATGGTAGCGGTCGCGAAGCTTCGGTCTCGGCTAATCCTGCCGACGATTCTTGCGGTCTGCGCGATCTCCTTTGTATTCGCCTGGCACCAGGTCCATACCGCACCAGGCCACGCGTTCTACCTCCTGCCCAGTCGCGCCTGGGAGTTGGGCGTCGGCGTCGCTCTTGGCGTTGCAGAAATCACGCGCAAGGGCCCGCTGATTCCTCAGCGATTCACGACAGTCACGAGTTTCTGCGGCTTCGCTGCAATGGTGGTCCCGCTCTTCCTGCTTAACTCCTCCACTCCGTTTCCCGGACCAAGCGCGGCATCGTCTGTGTTTGGCACAGCGCTTGTGCTTTCTACTCCCTCCAGCTGGATCAATCGCCGACTGTTCTCAGAGCCGCGACTTGTGTTTGTAGGCCGCATCTCGTACTCGTGGTACCTATGGCACTGGCCCTTGCTTTCGTTGCTCCGCGTGGCAAGTGGCGGACCATTGCCATGGGTTGCACGCGTTACCGCAGTCGTGCTTTCGTTCGTGCTCGCTCTTGCGTCTTACGCCTGGATCGAACAGGTATTCCGCCGATCGAAGTCGGCACCACGCCCGCTTCTCATCCGCTATGGAGTTTTGTCGCTAGCTCTCGCGTTGATACTCACGACTGTTTGGAAAAGCGATGGCCTGCCACGACGCTTTCCTGCGCTACAGCACGAGCAAGCGGAAGCTCAACCTGAATGCCTGGTGCCCTACGGCAAGAACAGGCCTGATCTTTCACAACAGTGCACTCCAGCCATCGATCAGCGGCCATCGATCGCACTATGGGGCGATAGCCACTCTTCCGCGCTTGCTCCAGCAATGCGATCTCACGCCTCGGCACACGATCTTCGATTTGTCGAATTCAGCAAGTCCTCCTGCCTACCACTGTCAGGTGTGGCGAAGTACGTCGCGTCGCATCCACTGGTAGTTCAGGAATGTGTAGATTTCAACCGCGTGGTACTCAAGACTATTCTCGACGATCGCACAATCCAAACCGTCTTTCTGGCTGGCAGGTGGGCCGACCCATTTGTGACCGGGAATCATGCGCCGCTACTCCGCACTAGTCTGTCGTACGCGGACGGCGGCCAGACAGCGGTGGACGAGGCACGGGTTCTTAGCGCTGGTCTTGCCGCACCAATCTCCCTGCTTCAAGCTGCAGGTCGACGCGTCATCCTGATCGAAGATGTGCCAAATTTCGACTTCGACCCGCTCTCTAGAATGCGGTCTGAGCAGATTCCACTGCGCAGCGTACTTGCCCGGTGGTTGAGCAACGGACGCTACACGCCAGGCATGGCGCACGCCTCGTTCCTGGACGCCACCGACCAATCCGACGTCGTACTGCAACAAGTGCAGAAGCGTTTTCCTGCTACGAGTCTGCTTGATTTGCGACCGATGCTTTGCGATGGGCAAGGCCTATGCGCATATAAACACGGCGGCCACCTTCTCTACTCTGATGGGCAGCACCTCACATCTGACGGCGCCTTCTATGCGCTCCGCAACTTCGACACGTCGACGCCATGACCCACCTGCTGCATAACCCTTTCCCTACAGATGGTCGGCTCACCTCTTAAGCAGGACCGCGGCTTGCAGGTGTTCACCTAAGCAACCGGCCACGTGGTTGTCGGCGTACTCGCCTGCAGCACGCACTTGTAGGGATTCGCAATCCGGCCCGCCCGCAAGGCTCACCAAACTATACTCGTCTGCACCCACCCGGTTCGCGTACCCATAACGGCGGGGAGCAAAGCCAGGTGTCAGCCGCACACAACCAGCCAACCTGCTAACACTTTTAGGTGAGCGCGGCTCCGTGTGGGTGAACGGCGATCTTCAAGAGTGTCATGGCGCTGCCGATAGAGACTTTGTAGCTTGACATTAGATGAGCCTTAGGCCGCCAACATAGGCAAGCAGGTGTGACCGCACTGGGAGCGTCACGAATATGACGCGCATCCCAAACCTGCTTACAGCCGAGTAGCAAGCACAATGATCGCGTGTTGCTGAACTTTTCCGGAAAGTCTGTCTATTTTAGCTTCGGTGGGTCCATCATGAAATCTTTGTCTAAGCTGTCGCTGTTTACATTGTTGGTTGCAATCGGTATCTTGTCGGCTGAAGCTCTCGGTCAGGATTTGAGCAATCAGCCTATCCCGCGCTCCTATTTCGGCTTGACCGTTATGCGATCTCGGCTTGTCACGCCCATGGACTACGGCACGACTCGCTCTTGGGATGTGTGGCCTGAACCGGATTGGGGTAGCGCCAATCCGGCGCCAGGAGTGTACGATTTCACCTCGCTCGACGCGTTCCTCGCCGCGAATAATAATCAGACGCGCGACATCATCTACACCCTCGGACGGACACCCCAATGGGCTTCGTCACAGCCGACCATAGACAACGGTCTAGGTCATCCGGGCGAGTGTGCGCCCCCCTCCAACCTGCAGGACTGGGATAACTACCTGCAGGCCATCGTCACGCATGCAGCAGGCCGAATCAAGTATTGGGAGATTTGGAACGAGCCAGGTAACACTATGTACTACTGTGGGGACATCCCAACAATGGTGCAGCTGGCGCAACATGCGCAACGAATGATCAAGAGTATCGATCCGACTGCAGTAATTCTGTCCCCAGCAATGTCCAACGCTGGTGGTCCAACATGGCTGGCGTCCTTCCTTGCGCAAGGCGGGGCTTCCTCAATCGACGTTGTAGCTTTCCATGGGTATAAGGGCCAACAAGCAGAAGACATCAATGGTCTGATCGCGACCTACAAGGCCGCAATGGTGGCAAACGGCGTAGGCAACTTACCTTTATGGGATACCGAGGGGTCCAATGCGGCGGTTCAGACTTCGGATGACGAGTCCGCGTTTCTCGCCAAGCAGTTCCTCCTTCATTGGTCTAATGGCGTGTCAAGATTCGTCTGGTATGCCTATGACGGAGAAGTTCAGTGGGGCCGTCTCGCAGACCCCGCAACCAATCAGCCGCTGCCGTCCGCAAGTGCTTACATGCAGGTCTACAACTGGCTATTCGGCGCGACCCTCGTCTACCCGTGCTCGCAAGATGCGAGTGGGACGTGGTCTTGCCTCCTCTCTCGCAGCGGATACCAGGCGCAGGTCTTGTGGAATTCAAAGACAGCAGTTTCGGTCCCGGTTTCCTCGCAATTCACGCAATACAGAGATCTTGCAGGCAATCTTCAGACGGTGAAGAACGGTGCCGTCTCGGTCACAACCTTGCCAATCCTGGCGGAAACATCCGGTTCGAGCTTTTCGGCCCTAAAGTTCGTGCCGATTCCGACGCAGACCTTCGGCGGGGCCAGCTTTCAAGTACTGGCCTCTTCCGGTTCCAACGCACCGGTCACGTACACGGTTGCAAGTGGCCCGGCGACGATCTCCGGTTCCACGGTGACCCTCACTGGTGCAGGTACAGTGGTGTTGAGTGCAAGCCAGCCGAGTTCACTGGGCTATGCCGCCACCATTGCCACCACCAGCTTTCAAGTAGCACCTGCGGCACCTACACTGACATTCGCACCCGTAAACAGCCAGGTCTTCGGCGTCTTACCAATCGCTGTAACTGCGGGCTCCGTGTCAAGCGGCCCCGTGACCTACAGCGTACAAAGTGGTCCGGCTACTGTCGCTGGCAACATGGTGACCGTTACAGGCGCAGGCTTGGTCGTACTCCGAGCCGATCAGGCAGCAGCAGGAAATTACTCCGCAGCAACTGCGACAACGCAATTCCCAATCACACCGGGTTGGCAGACGATCACCTTCAACCCGATACCCGACTGGGCTTTTGCAACTACCAACAAAACCCTCTCCGTCAGTGCGACGTCTTCGACCGGTGCAACCCTCACTTACGCAGTTGTCAGCGGTCCTGCGACTATGCTCTATCGCACTGTAACCCCGACAGGTGTTGGCACCGTGGTGCTGAGTGCATCCTCGCCTGCCACAAGGAATTACAACGCCGTCTCTGCCACAATGAGCTTCAATATTGTGCCGGCACCGATACCAAACCTGACGTTTGTTCCTGTCGGCGTTCGCATCGTCGGCACCCAATTCAATGTGTCCGCAACCTCCGCTTCCACTGGTCCCGTCACGTATACAGTTGTCAGCGGACCTGGTGTCGTCTCAGGGCGTGCCGTCAATGTCACGGCGGCAGGCACCGTGGTTCTGCGGGCTGACCAAGCTCCCAACTATCAGTATGCGGCGACCTCCACTACAACCAGCTTTCAAGTGGTCTCCGCAACACCAACGCTAACTTTCGTCCCAGTGGCGAGCCAGGTATATGGCTTGGCTCCCTTTGTCATCAGGGCTGGGTCGCAATCTGCGGGCACTGTGACTTACAGCGTCCAGAGCGGTCCGGCTACGATCTCTGGGAACGTGGTCACGGTCACAGGGGCTGGAACAATCGTGCTCCGCGCCAACCAGGTTGCATCTAGTAGCTACAACGCAGCGACGGCGACCACGCAGTTCCTCGTTACGCCCGCGCAGCAAACAGTGTCCTTCTCTCCCATTGCACCCTGGGCCTATGGAACGACAAACACCACATTCACGGTAAATGCTAGCGCCTCACCCGGAGGAGCTGTCTCCTTTGCGGTCGTCAGCGGGCCCGCATCCGTCTCTTACCGGACTGTGACCCCATCTGGCGTGGGACGGGTAGTGGTGAGTGCCACAGTCGCGGCGACCAAGAACTACAGCGGAGCCGTGGCACTGACTAGTTTCGACGTAGTTCCCGCGCCTGTCCCAACAATCGCTTTCACGACAATCGCTCCACGTCCCGCAGGCACGACATTCTCACCATCCGTCGCGTCGCTTTCCAGTGGTGCCTTCACCTATTCGGTACTCAGCGGCCCTGCCAGTGCAGCCGGCCGGTTCATCACCTTGTACGCACCCGGAACTGTTGTGTTGCGGGTGAGTCAAATAGCGAACTACCAGTACGCGGCGAGTTCTGCGACGACCACCTTACAAGTGCTGCCCGCGTCAGGTAAATAGGAGATCAGAGTCACCGCTTCTTCAGACCCCAGCTGACGGGAGTGTCAAAAGGATGTTCTATGGAGCGGTGTCGTCTTGCGGCACGAAAGGACGTAAGCCGTACCTGCTGCCGTTGGAGTAAATGTGTACCAAGCCCTTTACATGAACGGCAACGCTGAACTGAGCCGGGCCGACGACTGTCACCAGGCGCGGCCCTAGGTTATTCACATCGATTGCCCAAGGCCTCCCCTGTGCGTCGAGCTTCGGTGGCCGCGACGGAAGATTCAGAATAGGAGAGGCGTTCAGGAGCTCCAACGACATGCCGCCTACATTCGCTCCGAGTACAACCTGGCTTGCAGGTAGGCGCACCACGGGTCTTGCCCGCAACGTCTGCATCTGAGCAATCACGGACGCAAAGCTCGCGCTGAGAACGACTGTGATCATGGCTTTGCTACGTCGCAAGTCCCCTCCGTGTGCGGCAGGCGCGTGTCGCGTTTCCACTTTGCACGCCGTCCCCTTCTGCATTATCAACGCCTTCAGTCGAAAGTGACCTCGAATCCTACCAGGCACTTCTGGCGCATGTCCGCCGGTCATCTGTCTGCGCTGCCCGTGCCGACAGAGCGTTCCTGACTCTTACCATAAATCTCTCAACGCAGAGGTTGGGCTTCACGAGGGCAGCAGACACTGCACCTCTTTCGCAAGGCTCTCCTCCGGCGATCTCGTTGTACTCTCTCCACATCATCGTCTGTGCTGTGCACCGCACTACCTTGTAGTCGCGTAAACTTCTCTGAAAGGGCTCGCTGCTTGCCCGGTCAGGACCTATGGAGAACGTGGCTAAGAGAACACAGCGGTGGTGTGTCGGTTTCGCACTCACGACACTGTCAATGTGCATACCTGCCGTCGCTCAGGCCCCAACGCAAGACCTGTTCTCAACTCGGATACCTAGAACCTATTTTGGGCTCAGCGTCATGCGCGATCGAACGACTCCGCCCTTCGATTATGGCACCACCCGCACTTGGGATGCCTGGCCGCGTCCAGACTGGGGACAATCGAACCCAGCACCGGGTGTTTACGACTTCACGAATTTGGATAAGTACCTGTCAGTAAACAACAACCTTCACAAAGATATTATTTACACCCTGGGAAGAACGCCACGATGGGCCTCGTCACAGCCCGATGCAACAAACGGCGGCTTGCCCGGTGAATGTGCACCTCCCGCCGATCTGAGGAACTGGGACAATTATCTGAAGGCTGTCGTCACCCACGCCAACGGAAGAATCAAATATTGGGAGGTCTGGAACGAACCCAACTTGCCCATGTACTACTGCGGAGATATCTCGACTTTAGTAGCGTTGGCAAAACATGCCAGAACAATCATTAAGAGCATCGACCCGCGTGCCATGATCCTTTCCCCATCGGCCACGAACGAGTTTGGCGTCCCCTACATGTCCTCATTTCTAGCTGCAGGTGGTGCCACCGCGATCGACATCGTGGCTTTCCACGGCTACCGCAATCAAAAAGCGGAAGACATTCTCGCGCTTGTGGACCACTATAAAGCTGCCATGGCAGCGAACAAGGTCCAAAATCTCCCCTTGTGGGACACCGAAGCAAATAATAAGACTGCCCAGAGTAGTGACGAAGAATCAGCATTCCTGGCAAAGTACTTTCTGCTTCAGTGGTCCAAAGGCGTAGCGAGATTCGTCTGGTACGCCTATGATGGCGACCCGCAATGGGGACGGTTATTCAATCCGTACAACAATCAGCCGCAGCCAGCATCGAAAGCTTACGTACAGATTTACAAGTGGATGGTAGGTGCGACCCTTACCAAACCCTGTAAACAGGATGCCAGTGCAACATGGTCATGTTATTTCTCCCGGGACGGCCAGCAGTCCAAAGTCGTTTGGAACTCGGAAGCACCTACTTCCATGCCAGTGGAACCGCAATTCGTTCAGTATCAGGACCTATATGGCAACATGCACCGTATCGATGGTGGCACCGCACCTGTAAGCAATATGCCTATTCTTCTGACAGAAGTGGGATACGCGGCACGTTAGCCTGAAGCTACACAGGCGGCAGCTCCTCACGAAGCACGTTGCATCCACCTTGCACGCCATCGCTGATCCGTAGACGGTCAAGAAGTTCGCGGCTCTCCAGGTCTGTGCCTAGCTTGCAGAAGGTGCAACCGCAAAACTCTTCCAAATCATGCAAAGATCTGGCAGTGTTCTTCTAACAGGCAAAGGTTCTCACACTGCACGTCTAGCACTTTATTGACTAAACCCGGGACTGCGACCGTGCGTGGCGCAGTTAAATGCCCTTCATAGCGAAGGCCGCCGTGTGCAGAAGGATTGCAAGATCAAGGAAGATTCCACGGTTCAGAATATAGTAGAGGTCATACTCCAGGGTGTCGTGGATTGCGTACCGTCGATCTGCGCTTAACTGCCACACGCCAGTAATGCCCTGAGGCACCGTCAAACGTTCTTGCTCGCGAACACCGTACTTTTGCACGACATATGGCATCTCTGGACGTGGTCCCACAAGCGACATCTCTCCGCGGATGACGTTCAGAATCTGTGGCAGTTCGTCTAGGCTTGTCCGGCGCAGCACCCGACCGACCTTGGTGATTCGCGGATCTTCTGACGATTCCGGCGAGCGAGCGTATATTGAGGCACTTGTGTACATACTGCGAAATTTGAACATGGGAAAGAGCCGACCATTTTCTCCCACACGCTCTTGGCGGAAAAGGATGGCTCCTGGCGAGCTTAAGCGTACCGCAATCGCGCTTGCAATCAACACCGGCAACGTAAGCAGGATCAGGACAGTAGCGCCAATCAAGTCCAGGGCCCGTTTGACGAATCGGTACATGATTCGATCCACTTGGTACCCCGCCCCAAAATCGATGATGAGCCCATCTACCGAGTGGATGTTCGAGGTGCGGTCGGATCGTTGGCTGATGCCGGAGAAAACAGTGGAGACCTCTACACCTACGGTAGCCGCTTGTCTCTCAATTTCAGAGAGATCCGACGATGACATCTGCTCTTCAGCCACGAAAATTACACTGATTTCAAGTTCTTGAAGAAGATCAGCGGTAACGGGACCGTTGCGTACTGCTAAGTGATCGCGGAATCGGTAATCGTGATCGTAAACCACACGGGAGCCTGAGCTCGCTCCGCGCTCCAGAAACGCGACGGGCGCTATGCCCATGGAAGGAGAGTTACGCAGAAGTGAAAACACACGGCGCGCTTCGCTGTTGGAGCCTATGATCAGCGCGTTCCGCACCTGTACATTCATAGCTCGCCATCGAGCGAAGGGCCGTCGCAGCATGTGCTTCTCAAACGCCAAGCACAAGGTGACTAGCACGCCATCAACCGCTATATTCCAGACACTCAGATGGATCACCCCCATCAAGGACCCGAGCGCCAGCAAGCACAACGAGTATGTCGAAGCTTGTAGAATCCGTGCTGTACGGAGCAGTTCCAGGAGCTTAGCGTCGTGGCGGTAAAGGCCGAAGTTCCTCGCAAACAGCACAAATATTAGCGCATATAGCGTCATCACGGGAAGCGCGTTGCGCAGCTGCTGGTGGGCGGAACTCGTGCTGACGACGTAGCTCCCAAGGCAGGTCCCGCAGCCGATCGCGAACGCGTCACTGAAGACTGCTGCGATGCTGACCACCTTGGCCCGCCAGGAGCCATTGAGCAAACCCTTACCAGTTCGGATCGACGACGATACCGGATAATCGCTGATTACCACAATTTGTTCCCCCGCTCAGCTGGTTGGACTGGTTGCGGCCCGCAGTTAGCACCGTTTCTGTCGGACACGCAACACTAAGTCTGAATCGGAGAGAAGAAGGTTCTACAGCTCCTTTGTGCCGGGCCGGCCAAAGAGCGAAGATTCGGTCGTGATTTGCCGTATGAACAGAATTATACGGGAGATCGAATCTAGTCAACTGGATGCGCCTGCCGCTATACGAGCCCCAACGCACAGCAACCAACGCACGCAGTAACCACTTCAGCGTGCGGCTACCGAGATTTTGCTCAGGCGTGAGTGAAGCGGACAGCCCTGATGAATTCGAGAGGAGCCACTATCTGTTCGTCAGAACAGACTCGTGCGCTCGTGTCGCGACGGCATTCTTGAGCCACTTCGTCCGCGCGCTGCCGCCCAACCATCGAGATGTGGCCTCAACCTGTAAACCTACCTTGCGCGCCTTCTGGTCACAGCAAACGCCAAAGCCGGCACAACAAGCGGCCACGCCAGAGACAGTACGCCGATCACCAGGATCTGAGTTGCTCTCAGCGACCCCTCCTGACGCGCGCTACGCTCCAACAAGGAATTTACAAAGCAAAACATCACCACGAGAGAGTAAAGAAAAGCAAGCACAATCATTCGCTTCTCCAGCAACCTATGTCAGCTAATAACTTCATCGCAGAGAGACCACCGCTGCAACCGACGCCAGTCCATGGAAAGACTGACTCGATTTCGGCCGAGGCAAAGCAGACCGACTCGGCCCCTCCCCGCGTGGTCAGTACGTCCGGCAGGATTGGCGTTGTCCTAATCACTCCGAAGGCGGTACTACGAAGTAAGAATCGTGTTCGTCGAAATGATCCAGCATCACCGCGTCTTCCAACTCTGCCAAGGCGCACCGGGAGTTTGCTATCTTGCACTCTGCTTGGCGTCCCATAATCTTGCAAAACCTTGACAGCAGGACGATATAACTCAAGTAAAACGCTCGTCCACCAAAATCGCTTGCACCTACGTGAACATTGCAAATCAGAGGACGGGGCGTCTAATTACTACGGTAACAAAAAGGCCTCTAAAGGTAACCAGGGCAAGCGCGCTCGAACAGATGAGAAAGAGCCTGTCTATCTACGGGCGATGCTCCTATAAGGACTATCTACCTTGCACATCAGCAGTTAGCTGCCGTCACAGCTAACATGTCGAGCATCAGATCGCGTGTTCACTGGAGGATGGGTGGAGAGCGAAGGCGAACGCTACAACCGCCGGCATGTAGTGGACGGGGTGAATCATGTTCCAGTCATTCGGTCCCAAAGTGGCCCTTCTTGCGCGTTGGTACACATTTGTTGTAGAACGATTTGCTTGACTTTGAGTGGTCCATACGGTTCCATGCTGCTAGTGGCCGATTACATCAAAAAAGGAAAAATGAAATGATTGCACTTTTATTGCTGTATTGCGTCTTGGGAGCAGCATGTTTTGCGAACTCTTTGGTTGAGCGCTCCGAGCGCCAAAAGGAAAAGCTAAGACCAACCCAGATTCTAATCATTGGCGCACTGAGTCTGGCGTGGCCTATTGTCGTCCCGGCATTAGCTTTCGCGGTAACGAAGAAGTCTGAAGTGGATTCCAGTGTGCGTAGCGACCATCCAGTGCGAGACGCAAAGGTAGTCCTGTCCTAACTGCTGAACTAACCAGGCGGCGACCTCGTCGAGCAAAGTATCAGTGGTTGTTTCGATCGCACGTGTCGGAGCTGGGCTGTGGCTTTGACGCGCGTTCCACCAGCCACGTTTGCGTCGTCAACGCTACGGCGAATTGATCCGGATTGATGGCACACAGTACCGCTGGGCTGAGAACGGGGCCGAGCCCCTCTGCCCAATCGATGCATTCAGCCAGCGGTCTTTCAAGCCAAAGTGATCGGATCACGAATGCTGACCAGTCTCATCAGGTCGGACAAACAGCAGGCCCTCGACGACCTGCTCGACTCTTAGCGCCCCGTTCAAAATGGGGAGGTGAAAGAAACAAAGTTCATTGCGGGACAGCACCCTGGGCTCGACTCACGCGTGAGTTCTCATAAACACTTCTCGTGGAGTTGTTGGGCGCAAGGAGCGCTCGGACGACCATCCGGTCCGGATCACTTCCCTCAGGCGGCTTGTGGAAACCAACCGAGACCAAAGAGGAGAGCGGGGTAGCCGCTCTCCTGTCGGCTTAGTTCGTGGTGGGCATCATACCGCCGTCAACGCGGAAGTTTGCGCCTGTAATGAAGTCGGCCAACGGGCTTGACAGGTATGCGACCATGTTCGCGACATCAACGGGCGAGCCAATTCTTCCAGCTGCTAGGCGCGTATGTTGCACATAGAACTGCTCAAACGACTCGAAGTCGTACGTCTGCCCCTGAGATTCCATCATCGTCCGTGCTCCCGCCTCCATGCCCGGCGTGCGAATCGGCCCTGGACTCACGGTGTTGGCCGTGACCCCGGTTGCGCCGAGTTCCTTGGCCAGTGAAACGGCCTGAGCTATGTTTGCGGCTTTTGTTGTGCCATAGTTTGCTACCGGGGGTCCCGGCATCGGTCCAAGAAAGCTGCCGATCATGATGACGCGACCCCACTTTCTTTCCACCATCGCGGGGACAAGCTGTGTGACTAGTCGAACGACCGACCCTACATTTGCGTTGTATAAGTCGACCCACTCTTCCGCGGTGGATTGCAACCAGGGCTTCATGGGAAACGCACCAGCGTTGTTGATGAGGATATCGATGCCGTCAAAAGGCGAAGTGGCCGCTTGCACCACTTGCGCGGTCTCCTCGTCGCTCCCAAGATCGCCGATGGCGGCAGCGGCCATGCCACCACTCGCCGTAATCTCCTCAACAACCCGCTTCGCTTCCTCCGCCCGCCGTCCATGAACGATGACGCGAATACCTTCCGCAGCCAACGTTTTTGCGATCTGCTCCCCGATACCGCTTGTGCTTCCTGTCACCAGGGCACGCTTTCCACTCAGCTTCAAATCCATCTCGTCATCCTTTCCGTATTGATCGTTACGAATTAGATAGTGCGCTCCTTGCAATGTGCTGTCAAGTAGTTTCATACTGGTTGCTATGGAACCTGAACAAGCAGCGATAAAGAAACGACCGGGGCGGCCCCTCTCCTTTGATCGCGAACAGGTGCTAGACAGGGCGATGTACCAGTTTTGGAAAACCGGGTATGAAACGACGAGCGTAAGCGACCTGACATCCGCCATGGGCATCACCGCGCCTAGCCTCTATACCGCTTTCGGCGATAAGGAGTCTTTGTTTCTGGAATGCGTCGCCCGTTACAGCAACCCTGGCCCCAAAACATCGGCAGAGTCGATTGCCGAGGCTGCGTCTGCACGTCAGGCCGCGCAGGCCTTGCTGGAGGTTGCTGCTGCATGGTTCACAAAGCCGGGCGGCCCGGCAGGATGCCTGGTGGCAAGCGCAGCCTCCAGCGGGTCGGAATCTGCGGAACGGGTACGAGCGGCTCTGAAACAGGTACGCGAATCCACACGCAAGGCGCTTCAGAAACGGGCTGAACGCGACATTCGGGAAGAACGTTTGCCCCCCGGAACGAACGCCCGCGCACTCGCCTCCATGACCATGGCGGTCATGCAAGGCATGTCGACCTTAGCACGCGATGGTGCGAGCAGGGCGATGCTGCAGGAGGTTGTACAAGCGACCATGACAGGCTGGCCTCGCGACGAGTCCTGAGAAACGCCGTTGTGGGAACCTGAGAGAGCGGCCGGGCCGAGGGAACCCTTAGTGTCGTTCGTGACGAGATTGCGGCTTGTCAAGACGAGCATTACTCGCAACAGGTGGGGCCAATAAAGTCTCTGATATTCACACGCATCTTCGTCTATGGGAGACCTGGCAACTCGGCCGGAAGAGTCTCTTCATTTCTACCTGGCGGCTGTGCAACAACAGAATCAGGCTTCATTGAGGCAGGCTTGTGAAGTGGTTCGGGGTTTCTTTGACTGCGAATTCCTTGAACGCTCGAACAGCTCGGGAAAGATGACGTTTACCCAAGTGCAAAAGCCAGAGATCAAAGACACGGAACCGCCACTCCGGCATGATTTCAACCACCACGTTTGTTCGGGAGAGTTCTGGCAGGACCACAGGTGGAAGCTCGCCGATGCCGCAGCCCTGCGCGATGGCCGGGGCCAGTCCTGCGTAATCGTTCATGGAAAGGAAGGGGTCAAAGAAAACGGTCTCTTTCTCTTTTCCGTTTTTGTGCTCGAACATCCAACGATCTTTCGGTTTGCCACGCGCGAAAGACAAGAGACGGTGCTTGAGCAGGTCTTGTGGATGCAGGACCGGGTCATGGCTGCGGATGTAATCCACACTGGCGAGGAGTTGGTGGCGGTAGGTTAGCAGCTTGCTGCCGATCAAGGCAGAGTCGAGTGATTTACCAATCCGGAAGACCATGTCAATGCCGTCCGCGATGTGGTCGACGGACCGCTCTGAGACCAGTACCTGAATGCGTACGTCTGGGTAGCGGCTTTGGAACGCGATGATCAAAGGAGCCAGCAGAGAATCCGAAATGCTTGGTGGGGCAGAGAGCCGAAGCTTCCCCATGACACTGGACCGATAGTTCGAAGCAATGCTTGAGATTGCTTCGTTGAGCTGGGCTCCCTGTTGAGCGTGCTCCAGCAGCTCCTCTCCCACGGGTGTGAGGCGAAGTTTGCGCGTGGACCGCTCCAAAAGCCTGACGCCGAGTTGGTCTTCCAGTTCCGCGATTCGTCGGCTCACGGTAGACGTGGGCATTTTCAGTCGGCGAGCAGCTTCCGCAAAGCTGTTGGCTTCGATGACCTGGGCAAAGACGACAAGCGAGTTTAGATCTGCCATGTGTTAATTGTCCCAGATATGAGAGGGTCTAACCCGTTTTATCCCACTACTGCTCAGACGAGGAACTGTCTAAGCTGAGGCCAGAGGAACTCTAAATGGCTTTGAAGGACGAGGGACAAGCGATTCGATCCATGCTGCAGAGGTACGAACAGGCTCTGAACGAAGCGGATGTCGAAGCTGTGATGGCGCTCTACGCTGAGGACGGCGTCTTCATGCCCCAGAACTCTCCTTCGAGCGTGGGTGCAACAGAGATTCGCAAGGCCTATGAAGCTGTGTTCGCCGCCATCCGGCTGACGGTAAAGTTCGCCATTCAGGAAGTGCATCAGGTCGCGCCAGAGTGGGCGTTTGCACGCACCAACTCGGCAGGTACTGTGCTGATTCACGCTTCTGGAGAGACTCCTGCAGAGGCAAACCAGGAGCTCTTCGTCCTGCAACAGGTTCAGGGTGCGTGGAAGATTGCCCGTTACTGCTTTGCCACCACCAACCCGCCACGCAGCTAAGCAGAGGAGTTGATATGTCTTTGATGAAAGCCGCTGCTGATGGACGTGGCCGCCCGCTGGTTCGATGAACTGCAGCGTACGCGATCGCTGAAAGAACAAGTAGGGCGTGAAAACGCCCAGTGTCTGCTTAAGCTGAACCTGCAACCTGCGCGAACATGCAGGCTGCCGGCTTTGCGTGCTAACCCGTGCCCCGGCACCACCCCGTTCCTCCAGGAGAGACCCAATGAAAGCCAGCGTCATGCACACCTATGGTGGACCTGAAGTCATGCAGTATGAAGACTACCCAGACCCGGTTCCAGCTGAGGGTGAGGTTCTGGTGCGCGTCGCGGCTGCCAGCATCAACCCCGTCGACCTGATGCAGCGTGCGGGAGACACCAAGTCCTATCTTCCGATCGAGTTCCCCGGCGTGGGCGGATGGGATGTTTCCGGCACGGTAGAGGCCCTGGGTGCGAGCGTGACCGGGTTCAAGATCGGCGACCGCGTCATGGCCTGGGCGTTCCATACCTTTGCGGAGCTTTGCGCGGTGAAAGCGGAACTGCTCGCCCGCGTTCCCGATGGAATCGACCTGGCGGAGGCTGCAGCCCTGCCGCTGGCAGGCACGACCGGGACTCAGCTTATCTCTGTCGCGAGCGGGCTCAAGGCCGGACAGACCGTGCTGGTTTCCGGAGCAAATGGTGCAGTCGGGCGCAGCGCCGTCTTCACCGCGAAGGATCTCGGTGCCTACGTCATCGCCGGCGTCACTGCTCAGCAACTCGAAGCAGCAGCCAGTATCGGTGCCGATAAGGTGGTCGCGCTTAACGCGGTTGAATCGTTCAACAGCGTGCCCATGGTCGACGTCGTGGCCAACTGCGTGCGCGGTGAGATGGCGGCGAAGCTGCTGGGCAAAGTCAAGCCCGGGGGAGTCTTCGCATCGGTGACCGGTGCGCCGGCAAATGCAAGCGATCACCCGGATGTGCGCATCGTGGAATTTGTGTCCAGGCAGAGTCCCGCAGCCATCGCCTACCTCGCCAGTGCGGTGCTCGCCGGCAAACTGTCGATCAAGATCGATAGCAAACTTCCGCTTCGCGAAGCGGCGGCTGCAATGGCGGCGGTCGCAAAAGGCGGTATCGGCAAAGTGCTCCTGATCCCCTGAGCTTTTCAGCCGACAATCCTCAACCCACAGACTTCGCCTGAAAGGAAGAAATAATGAACGCAAAACACCCTGGCATCAATCCCGAAGCACAGCCAAGCGGCACCGGCTGCGTAGAGTGTTTGCAAAACGACGGCTGGTGGCTCCATCTGCGGCGCTGCGCGGAGTGCGGCCACATCGGCTGCTGCGACAGCTCGCCGGAACAGCACGGCTCAAAGCATGCAAAGGCGACCGGGCACCCCATTGCGACCAGCTTCGAGCCCGGAGAGACCTGGTTCTGGAACTACCAGACCCAGCAGATGGTAGCTGGCCAGCAACTTGCCGCACCGCACTCGCACCCCGCGAACCAACCCGCTCCTGGCCCGGCGGGCAAGGTGCCGCACAACTGGCAGTCGAAATTAAATTGATTTCCGCTGTGTGGCACAGCGCCAACCTGAAGGTTGCGGAGGCTTCACCATGGACACCCTACACCCCGGCGATCGCATCCGGATCCGATTCGCCGACGCATCCACCGACCCTCGTGAAGCGACCGTTTGCTCAACTTTTTCCGACCAGCAGGAGGGACTCAGTCCTGAAGTAGAGGACTACGTCGCCTGCTGGCTTGAAGTAACGTTCACCGCGTGCGATGACCGGAACGGCCGGGCCAGCGTAGCGCTGGGAACTGACTTCCAGTACACCCTGGATGGCCGCAGAATCACAATCGAAAAGCTGACCGGCTAACGACCCGGGCAACGAAGCGCAAGGAGACACGTATGGCAACAACGACACCGGAATCCGAAACCAATCCTGTTCTTACTGAAGCTGCCATGGAACGGCTCAGAAAGCACGGGCAAACGGCTACCTACTCCGCCGGTGTAACGGTAGTTGAGCAAGGTGAGCCCATGGAGCGCTTTCTAGTTGTCTTGGCCGGCGAACTGGCGGTTGAGCAGACGAGCCGCGCCGGTACAACCCAGGTCCTCATCCATCGGCAAGGTCAATTCTTTGGCGACGTACATTCTCTCTCTGGCCGGCCCAGCCTGGTAGCCGGCCGCATGCTCCGCGACGGGCAACTCATCACGCTTGATCGCGTAAGCCTGCAAACGCTGATGCAGAGCGACAGTGAACTAGGCGAGCTCTTCATGCGGGCTTTTATCCTTCGCCGCGTGGCTCTGCTTGCCACCTCGACAGGTGACGCAATCGTGCTCGGCTCCAACAACTCCAGCGGAACCCTGCGGATCCGCGACTTTCTGCTGCGCAATGGACATCCGTTCTCCTTTGTCGACCTCGACAAGGAAGAAGGTGTACAGGGCCTTTTGGACGAATTCCAGGTCTGCGTGCAGGATATTCCCGTCCTGATCTGCAATGGAAAATATGTACTAAAGAACCCCAGCAATGAGGAAATCGCGGCCTGCCTGGGATTTAACAGCAGAATCGACATGTCGGAACTTCGCGACGTCACGATCGTCGGCGCGGGTCCCGCAGGGCTTTCGGCTGCCGTGTATGCCGCGTCCGAAGGGCTGTCGACGCTGGTGCTTGAAACCAAGGCACCTGGCGGCCAGGCCGGCTCCAGTTCCCGGATCGAGAACTATCTTGGATTTCCCAACGGCATCTCCGGACCGGAACTTGCCAGCCGCGCTGTCGACCAGGCAGAAAAGTTTGGCGCTGAGTTGCTGATCGCACACTCGGCCGTACAGCTTGCCTGCGATGCGTTCCCCTTTCAACTTGTCACAACCGGCAATTCCCTGCTCCGGACAAAGACCATCGTCATCGCTACCGGTGCGCAGTACCGGAAGATTCCGCTTCCCAATCTCGAAACGTATGAAGGAGTGGGTGTCTACTACGGAGCCTCAAAGATCGAAGCGCAGATGTGCACCGGCACAGAGGTTGTGGTGGTCGGCGGGGGCAATTCCGCCGGACAGGCAGCCGTGTTTCTGTCGAACTCTTCGCGCCACGTACACATCCTCATCCGCGGCGCTCATCTTGCAGACACCATGTCGAAGTACCTGATTCGGCGCATCGAGGAAAGCCCGAACATCACGCTGCACCCCTTCACCGAAGTCACCAGTCTCCGCGGCGACACCCACCTGGAAGAACAGACCTGGAAAAATAACCAGACCGGCGAAATGGTCACGATGCCCTTTCGCCACCTGTACCTGATGACCGGCGCCAGCCCCAACACCACCTGGCTGCGTGGCTGTGTGGCGCTCGACGACAAGGGATTTATCCTCACCGGCATCGACCTTACCCCTGAGCACCTTCAAGCCGCACAGTGGCCCCACACGCGGAAGCCGTACCTGCTCGAAACCAGCATACCCAGTGTCTTTGCGGTGGGCGATGTACGCGCCAACAGTGTCAAGCGAGTGGCCTCCGGCGTTGGAGAAGGCTCTCTCGCCATAAGCTTCGTGCACAAGGCGCTGGCGGAATAAGCAGAACGAACTCACGCGAAAGGTTCTAAAGCATGAAGACACAGACCGTTTCTACCGTCGCTGAGTTGCTGGCCGCCAGCGAGGATGCCAACGTGCGCACCATCGAAGTCCGGGGTGAGCTCGCCGACGTTCCCCCCTTCACTCTCGCACCCTCGCAGATGCTTATCGGCGCAGGTATCGGCCAGTCCATCCTGCGATTTGGCAGGGACGCAGATGGTCTGTGCGTGACCTCCGACAACACTGTCCGCGACCTTGCGCTGTACGCCTCGCCCGGCACACGCGCGTTGTGGAACGATGGCGCGCAGTCGACCCTTGGCACCATCGTTCTCAACAACCTCAGCGTGATCGGGCAGGTGCAGTTACTCGCCTCGAATCAGGTTCGTAGTGGCCATGTTGAGGTGAACAGGCTGGACATTTTGGCTGCTGACACCAGCTCCACCCAGCCGCGCCCGCACGGGTTTGGCGTCTTCGTCCAGCAGGGTGCCTTTACTTTGTGGAACCAGCAGGCAGACTCCACAGTGCTGATCACCTCAAACCTAGCCGAAATCACGATCGGCAGACAGAGCGCACCCGTCCTGGGCGGTGGGATCCTGGTCAGCGGTGCGGGAGATGAGGGTGGACGGCTCCACGTGGAGCGGCTCGAAAGCGGTGCCGTGTACTGCAATGGCACCATTCCATCCGGCACGCCCGACCTCATCAGTGGCGGAGTATTTGTCTGCTACGGCGCCACTGCGGATCTCGTCCGCAATCTTGGCCCCGTCACTACGTACGGGCCGAACGACATGGCGCTCGACAACTGGGGCTCGGTTGATCGCTGGATAGCAACGCAGAAAATTACCACCTTGGGTCCAAGTGGTATCGGCTTCGTGAACTTCGGCCAACTCGGCCTGCTCAAGGTGGAAGCTCCCATCGAGACCTTCGGCCAGGGCGCGCGTGGCTTCAACGTCTACACCGGGACGGTAGCAATCGCGGAGTTCGACCGGATTGTGACCCACGGCGACGGCGCCGTAGGGGTACAGATTGCCCAGCCCGTCGGTGAACTCTCCTTCAGGCGCGGTATCGAAACCTTCGGAGCGGTCGGGCCCTCGCTGGTGAAGGGCGTAATGCAGACTCTGTCGGCCGTTCCGCTCAGCATCAAGCCGGGCGGCAGCGCGCGCAAAGTAGTCCTTGAGGGTGGCCTCAAAAGCCATGGAAAAGATACTGCCCCGCTCGAGCAGCTTGGAGCAATCGAGGAGCTGCACATCAGCGGCGGCTTTGCCACGACACTACTTCCCCACGAACCGTACTGAAGGAGCTTTAAATGTCAGCAGATGCCCTTACCATTGAAGACCGCTTTGCCATCTTCGAGCAGCTTAACCTGCATCAGCGCTGCATCGATACGCCCTGGGGTGCTGACTCCGCCGCTGCATACGTTGCGTTGTACTGGCCAGAGGGCAAGTTCCTCCTCAATGATCTTCGGCATACCGAGTTCAGCGAAGCCAGCGGCCTGAAGCAGATGTTCGATTATGCGCACAGCGTGTTCCCGCTTGATAAGTGGTTCCACACCATGGGCCCGTTTCAAATTGCTGGAGACAGCGCCCGGGCCACCGTGAGCTGGCGGTGGCTTGTGAACTGGAAGGATGGCAACCAGGGCATCGTCTCGACAGGGACATACGCCGACGTCTTCGAAAAGCGAGACGGCATCTGGAAGTGTCTTGAACGTACCTCCAACATTGACCCTAACTGGCCGGCAGCGCTCTTCCAGCCGTGGATTGATGCCGGAAAAACGACCTTTCGCGCCTCCTGATCCGAAACGCCGGCCACTCACTAAAAGCGAATGCTCTCTCACTGCTGGGCCGCAACGTAAGAGTGCTCGCTGTACCAAATCTACGGAGACTGATATGCCAGAAACCATCCTGAATCGCACATTAAGAACGAGCTTACGGCTGGCTTCAATCTTGGCCGTTCTGCCTGTCGTTCTGAGCAGCTTGGCTGCGCCGCCAGTCGCATCTGCTCAGACTTACGCTCCAGCCCAAAGCTCAACCAACCTGCCCGCAAACTGGCGTGACATCAAGGACGGGGTTGGGGGATACCCTGCCGGCCCGATGCTGGAAATAGCGCTGCGTCGCACCACATCGACCAAGCTTGAGATGTTCAAGTGGCGCTCTGAGTTCATCGCGATGTTGAGCGCTCAGCCCGGTCCGCTGATCGAGCGCGAGTGGCATTCCATCTCGGGTCTTCCGGAGAATACCGGGGCAGGAACCTGGACCGGAATGACCTGGTGGGAGAATCAACAGAAATGGCAGGATATGGGCAACATGCTGTTCACAACACCGGTTGCGGCGAACTGGCTTAAGACGCTCGACATGACGCTGGTTTTCGTTAAACCGCTGGACAACCGCTTTAACCTGAACACCTTAGCTCAATCCGGCGCGCAGGTGCTTGAGCTAGGCCTGCTGAACTTTCCCGCTTCGGGTGCGAACGACACGGCTGCAGCCGAAACATACCTCAACACGCTTAGGAAGAACGGTGTCGAGGTGTACCGGTTCGCTATCTATCCGAACCCGTCCGGGCTTCTCGGTCCGTACACCGTGGCGTACAACAAGAACGGTCCCCCCGCCGCAAAGGGCGAGACGTGGTTCGTCTATATGGCGGCCTATGACTCACAGCAAGTGCGCACACGGCTTCAATCGACCAGCGACATACGAGGAGCTTTTGAAGGACTCACCAAGTCCATGTCGAAAGAGCACTCAGACATACAGGTGATGACGCGGACCACCTCCGAAGTGTGCATCCACAAGACGACCAACCAGTGCTCACTCGACCCGGATGAGTGTCACGTGGGCGTGATGGGTTCAGGAGACACGTTGGCCCGAAGCTGCGGTGAGCGCCCCCAGGCATGCGTGACCGAGTACAACACTTGCTCGCAAATCTCACCTGCGACCTGCCAGGCGGTTGGTGGAAGACGTGTCGACGCCTGCCCTGCCCTGATGAAGTAAGGCAGATGTTCTTTCACCGAACCCTAAACGCCGTCGCTGATGACGCAATAAGGTTCTCGCACAAAAAATGTACTGGAGAAGAAGTCATGAGTAAGACCAACGAAGAAGTAGTTAGGGAACTCCTTGCAGGTGCGCAGGAAGAGTCGGTGGTCGAGCGCCTCATGACCGAGGATTCCACTTACATGTCCCTTACCTTTGAAAACGCTGAGCTAAAACGGTTGATGCCGTGGGCCGGGACGCACAAGAACGGAAGAGAGGGTGTGCTCTACACCTTTCTCACCTTGAACACCTTCTGGAATATTCAGGCTTTCACTATCAAAGACATCTTCAGTGCAGGCGAGAACGTGGCCGCCTTCGGCACCTTTACTGTGCATTCAAAGCGGCTGGATAAAATCTTCGTATCTCCATTTTCCGTACATGCAAAATTGAAGGACGGCCGGGTGTTCTACCTCCAGTACATGGAGGATACGTTCGGCACAGGTTCGACTTTCCGGGCCAGCGGCTCGTGGACGTTTGCCGGAGATCCGAGTGGTGCCGACGTTCAAGTGGGCGACTGAAAGAGAAACCACTGTCAACGCGTAGCTGTGACAATGGCCAGGAGTTCGGTACACGAGAGGAGAACACCATGCACCCTTCCAGCCCGGAACTGCAACTCGGGGAGTGGCCCGTCCCTCCATGGGCAGACTGGCAGCAAACTGCTGAAACCCTGCAGCTTCTCACGCAGATCGTCGGCATAGTCGGCATGCCCACCCTGAGCAACGGTACCGTGAAGAAATTTTTCTTCCATGGTGTTGAATCCCAAAGTGCTTTGGCCTTCAACAACTCCCTCGGCATTGGCACGTCAACAACAACATTGGGTAGCTCACCCGTCGCAACCCGGAAGGCTCCACGTACTTGACAAAGCATCTCGGCCGCACTCATGCCTCCCCATTTTGCCGTATCGTCAGGCGCGACCGATCTCAGTCGGTTTACGATCTCGGTCTGATCATCAGCATCTGCCAGCGTTTGCATGCAGACATGACTACCATTTTCTAGACCTGAATTTCATCCATCGCTGGCTAAAATGCGATTGCTAACGATAAACGTGGTTGTGGGAAGTTGAGACGGCGAACGGGCCCAAGGGAGACCTTGATCTCGCTATTCATGAGAAGCCGATTTACCAGCACAAATCCATCCCGCGGAGTGTGTGGGCGACCTGCGGACAACGGGATGACAGCCAGAGCGATAAACTCATTACATGCAAGGATCTCCGTTGAGCGGCGGTTCCAGGCCGGGAGGGACACAGGAACCTTCATCGGATGAGGCGGCGTCGCTTCAGCTCATCCTCTCGATCGGCAGAGCATTCAAGTTTGTTGACGATTATGTGCGCCCGCGCATGCAGAAGCATGGCCTGACAATGACAGAGTTCTCTGTGTTGATGGTCCTTTGGCACGGGGGACCCACTCCGCTGGGTGAGCTGAGTGAGCGAATTCTGCTCACTGGCGCAAGCACCACGTATACCGTTAAGAAGCTGGAGAAGCGGGGCTTGATCGCACGTGAATCGCGCAGCGAGGACAAGCGCGTGGTAATGGGCGTCATCACCGAAAAGGGTCGAACGCTGGCGAAGAAGATTGCTCCATTGCATGCCGCCGAACTAGCCGAAGCAATGCATCATCTTTCCACCGAAGACAAAAAGACCGCGGCCCAGCTTCTGCGCAAGTTGCGTGGTCTTAGGCCTAATGAGCGCTAAGTAGATGATGCAGCAGCTCCACCGTTGCAGCTAGTCTCACGACATCTGCAGCTTTCCTGATCCAGTCGGTCCGCAGCAGCTTTCTCATCAGTCCAGGAGAGTAGCCACCCCGATTGAACGCTGCGTGGATCGGAAGCTGAAGCGTCACGGTAGAGAAAGCTCCCGCCGCGGACGCAGCGACCATCACCCAGGCCACCCACGGGTCGATACCAGCCGGCGCACGAAGAGCCAACCATAGCTGAAGCACGAATCCTATCCCCATAGGCGTCACCACGAAGGCTTGGATCAGCGATTGCTGTGCTTTGTGATACGCCTGAAAAGCGTCGGCAGGGATAAAAGTCCACGTTTGATAATTGACGAAGCGCTCCACCCAATTGGCGCCGAAGCAATAAGCGTTCAACAGAATCACTCCTGCGACGAGTGCTTGCTCAAGCGGTTTTTGCATGATGTATACCTACGCGGGTTAGAAGTTATAGGTCAGCTGCGGGGAGATGAAGTTCAGACCATGACCGGGCGGGCTCTGCTTCAGAAACCCACCCGTGAAGAAATGCTCGTAAGCCAGCGAGCCAGTTAGGTGCCGGCTGAAGGCGTAATCAACCTCTTGCTGGATCTGCGTCCCGATAAAACGGGCTGTGGTGTGGTCTGGCGCATGCGTAAGAATGCCCACGATGTTGTAGACACCGTCCTGTGTGGTCTGCCGCCAGAGGGCTTCTACATTCGTGTTCGTGCTGGCTTTGCGGGTCAGGGTTGTTTTAAAGGTGGGGCGCACGATGATGAGGTTTAGCGGGCCAAGCAGAATGCTCTGGCTCAGGAAGTTACCATTTGGGAAAAGCGGGTTGAAGGTACCAAGCGTGTTGTCCTGGGCATTACTGTCGCCGCTCAACACGCCTCCGTCGAGTTCCGGGTGTGGCGCAAAGCGGGCGTGGTTGAAGGTGTAGCCCACGTGATAGCCCGTGCCCCAGGCGCTGATCTTGCCGGTATCAAAGCGTCCGAATTGGCTTGTGTATTCAAAGTCATAGTCCCACGTCTGAGTGTGCGACCAGACGCGCGATCCGATGGTCTCGCGCTGCTCTCGACCTGTGCCCTGGACGTAGCGAACAGATTTGTGGTCATAGCCCAGGTAGTAGAGATCAACGTTGGCGTGGAAAGACGGAAGAGCCCTGCTCAGATACATCCCCCAGAGCTCTTCAGCGGGATTCGGTTCGTTGTCAAAGAGGCCCGTCTTGATTTCCGTCGGGTGGACAGCAAGGCCGTCCGCGGTCCAATGTCCTGCGTGAAGCATCAATCGGAAGCCATCGAACGGCTGCTCGACATTCAGCCCGGCGCCGGTGGCAATAAGGCGTGTCGAACCCAGTGAGATGAGTTGGCGACCGGCCCGAATGGTGAGGAAGTCATCCGAGCACTTCAACGGCGTGATATCGACAAAGCCCTGATTGAGATCGAGCTTATCGTCGTCGATGCCAGGGCGCGGCCCCCCGTCGCGCCCGTTCGTAAGGCCGCTGTCTAGTTGTACAAAGGTACGGAAATGCTCGGTGAGGTGGAGGTCTGAGCTCACCAGGTAGCGCTGCTGCAAGTAGCCGTTATCGGGTGGCTGCGCGCCAAAGGCGGGTGAGTCCTCGTACTCGCCGCGCTCGCGTATCTGTCCGGTGATCGAGAGGAAGCTGCGATCGCCCAGCGAAATGTAATGAAACCGGTCGGTCAGGTCCCGTTTGGACGACCCCGGTGCGGCGGGCCGAGCGAGATAAGACCAGTCGACATCCCATACCTGTGGTGTGTACGACGGTGGGTTTACTGTCTGAGCGGCAACCTGAAAGCTGGCTCCAAAGATCGCAAGGGTGAGTGTCGTGACGAGGGAAAGAGAAGCTCGAACGCGCAAAGGTTGACCTGCCTAAGAACCTCGCCCTGAGGGTTCACTCCGAGCGAGGTGAGATGGGACGCCGTTAGAGCTTGGAGATCACTTCGTCGGAGAGAATCTGCTGGGCTTTGAGGCCGTCCGGGCTGCCGAAGTCGTTTTCGAGCTCGGTGACGATCTGGTTGACCACGCTGACCGTCACACCGAGGCTGCGGAGCCGATCAAACGTGGTCTCGTCGCCGATTGTTGACATGGTGCCGCAGGCATCGGCAATGACATTCACGTTATAGCCCAGGCGAACAGCGTCACGGGCCGCCCAGAATAGGCAGATGTCTGTGGTGAGACCCGCGAGGATCAGGTTGGTGCGGCCCGTACCCTTCAATGCGGCGACGAGTTCAGGTTGATCAAAGCAGCTCAAGATGCCACCGCGCTTGAAACGTGCGGCAAAGGCCTCGGGCGCAACCTCCTGAATTTCAGGCAGCGTGGGCCCTACATACTCTTCCATGGTCGTCGTGAGGAAGAGCGGCATAGAGAGGGCAACGCCCATGCGGGCGAGGACGCGGCAACTGGCGATGACCGTGCTTTTGGGCAAGCTCTTGACCCAATCGATGGTCATTGTCTGGTGGTCGACAAGCAGGATGATGCTGTCGGAAGGCGAAAAACGCGGTGCAACGGGTGCCATAAAACTCTCCTCGGTCGATCTATCAGAAACTCTTTCGAATTCTAACTGATTTCTAAATACTGTGCCTGTAGGAAAGGGCGTGCGGATGAAGCTTACCGGCCGTAGGAGCGGAGGAAATCGTTTGCCCACAAAGGTCGAACAACCCGAAGTCTGGCTGGACGACAACAAACCGAGGTCCTTGCCTGAGTCTGATTAGCCCTCGTAAACGTCGTTGTGTGTGAAGCTGATCCCCGCAACGCTATATTGAGTGACGTTCCCGAGTGCGATCGCGTGGAGCACAGCGCAACGGCCGACCGGCGGCCAATCTCGCACTCGCCTCGAGAAGGTACCAGTGCGCGACGAGGCATGGCGTGAGGAGCGCCGCAATGACTCTGGCTACATCCCTGCCGGTTCCGTTCCCCTCACTCCTGCTTACTTTAGGACGCTTGGAGCATGCGAGGCGAACCTGGAGGCTGATCACCGATCCCACGAGCCTGATCATCGTGGACGAAGCGGACGGCTCGCCATGAACTGCCTGGAACAACTGCGCTCCACCTTCGCCAACAGTGGTCTCGGCATGGTGTCGATCGGTATGCCCGGCATCCAAGAGCGCGCCTCGCTCTGTGCGCAGTAGCTCCCTTTCGTTGGGCTTTTCTGTCTACGTTCAGCATGCCGTGCCAAGAGCATTCACGTCCTGGCGGACGCACGCTCTTATGAAGCCATCCAGTTCTCCATCAACTCGCGATTCGCATAAGGGAGCGAAAAGTTTGCCTTCTGAAACATGGCTTGGAAGATGGAAAGAGCGATACATCATGAAGGAGATTGACGGATAGCGAGTTGCATTTTGCCACGGCTACTCGTCAAAGGAGGTGCGACGACGAATCGCCGCACCTGCAGAACCCGAGAGCCAGCAGACGAAGATCAACGAAGTGTAGCAAGCAGTGCAATGTCACTTTGCGAGGTCTGAGTGTTGGCCTGCGCTGATTCGAACTCAAGCTGCTTCTCGACCTTCGAAGCTGGTGTGCGAACGTATCTCGTGTCACCGGCCATCCACACTTGCTTCAAAATGTACCGTGAGCCATAGCGGCGAAATACGACTTTGCCAACGCTGGATGAGCGCGTGGAACTGTCCTTCATCATGATCAGGCAGGCCGACGACTTGTCTCCGTCAATCTGGACGAACGGCGTTGATGCCCTCATGTGGATGCGGTATACACCAGGCGGCAGGTGAGCATCACCGCTTTCAAATGCAAACGGGACATCCACTTTCACAAAGCCGCTTTGCGCGTGTGCAGTGAAGGCCATCGAGAACGGCGAGAGTACGACAAAAGCGCTGAGAAGACGGGCGGCGATCCTGAGAAGAGTGAGCTTGTGCATGACGACCTTTCTATGTAAGGCAGCCGTCAGACCGCCTTCAACTATAAAGGCGCAAACTCACTGGAAAAGGGGCCAAGCTATCTTCAGATTTCTTCAGGCTCCGAAAGTCGGCCTGCGCCCTTGAGTTGTAGATACAGCCATGCTCGGGCCATTGCCCAGTCCCGCTTTACCGAGCGCGGTGACATGCCTGTGAGCGATGCAATCTGCTCCACTGATAGGCCACCGAAATAGCGCAGTTCCACAATGCGCGCCTGCCGGGGCTCCTGTTCAGTGAGCCTGTGGAGCGCCTGATCAATCATGAGCGCTTCCTCCAGGCGATCGTTTGCAACCGCGACACCTTCTTCCATCTCCACGCGCTTCAGCCCGCCACCGCGCATCTCTGCGTTGCGTTGGCGGGCATGGTCCACAAGGACGCGTCGCATAACGTGCGCTGCAACGCCGATAAAGTGTTGCCGGCTCTGCCAGCTCACGTCATCTCCCGCAAGCTGCAGGTATGCTTCATTCACCAATGCAGTCGGCTGCAGCGTATGCTCTGCGCGCTCCCGTCGCATGTACGCCTTCGCCAGCCGATGAAGCTCCTGATAGACCAACGGCAGCAGTTGGTCAGCCGCCTTCGCGTCTCCTGCGCGCATCTCGTGCAGCAACCGGGTGATGTCGTCTGAATCCGTCGTCATGCGGTCCTCACCGTGTCTTACTCGCAGGCAAGCTCGCTGCCATGCACTGGCTGCTTTGCCGGGCCCTTTGCATCACGCCAAGCAGCTCACGTGCGTCGTCCCGCTTCACATCCGGAAGCTCTCGCGTCTGTGTGAACTGCTGCAACTCTAGACACATCGCCTGCAGCGCTCGCCAGGAGCGCTGCGGGAAATACATCGCCTTCATCCGTCCGATCAAATGCTCCCGAGTAGCCTCTGAGATCAGGCCATCCATTTGCGCCAGTGCGAGTGCCTCGCGGAGATTCACCAACGGATCCGACAACGCCCGATAGGTCAACGGATCATACGAGAGCGCGACTTCGTCATCACCATCCAGAACCTCATCACGGTACATCGCAAACACCCTGCCCACACCTTCCATGCCGTACATATGTGTCTCTGCAGCGCGAAGGGCGCCCATGCTGGAAGAGCCAAAGACGCGCACGCCCCGCTCAAGCGCCTTTAACACCTCTTTCGACGACACAGCCAACCTCTGGAAGAACTCTCCGTCGATGATGCCGATGAAACGCACCGAAGTTGGAAGTTCGTCGATGTCGCCGCGGCAGATGGGCGCACGGAACTCCGCATCGATCAGACGGCGCGCCTCCGCGATCGGCAGGCTTGGCCCGAGGAACACGACGGAGTCATGCATGCTGTTTCCAGAAGTCGACGGCCCGCTGTCCAAGCCGCCCGTGGTCGGTGGCCCACAGCTCGATGCCAGGCACAATCACCCGCACCACGGAATGGGACGTGCATCCGGGTGTGAAGTCGACAACGATTGCCTCGCCGAGCCCGGCAGCCTTGAGCCGCTCCATCAGAAATTGCAGATCCGCCTCCAGCGACGGGAAGACGTGGGACTCGATCGCTTGAAAGGGTCGTCGGGTGCGCGACTCACCGATGGTCCACCTGTTGCGGTTCACAGCAGAGATGCGCCGGGTATGCAGCATGAACTCGTCTGCAGGCGCATCTGGCGGCAGAATGTCTTCGCGAACACCCTGTATGTCGACACAGCGTGATTGTGCAGCTTCGGTCAGCGCGCGGCGCAACGCCACGTCGGCGTTTGGATGACAACCAAAGCCGAGGTGGGCCATGGGGAAACCGAAAATGCTTTCATCGATGACCGTCGCGGCAAACGTCGGCACGCCCACCGCAGACGTGATGTCCCGCACGAATGAGGTCAAATCTGCCGCATCAAACGCCTCTAGCAGTGCGTTCCCCTCCGGTACGTCGACGCAGGGACAATGCTCGAGATCATCCTGACGCTTGTGCCCTTTCTTCCCGAGAACTTGCCGCCGAACCTCAGGCAGTACGCGCGAGCCAAGCTCGGCAAACGTCCAGGCATCGCGTTCGATCAGTTCGCAGAGGGCGTGGCACACCGCCTCCAGCTGGTTATTGCCTGAAGCAAGTCCGGTTGTGTCGCTGATAGTAAATGGGGAGTCATGGGGAAGTTCGTCCCAGATGTAGCCCGCGAGCTTCGCAGGCACCCAACACTCTTCACCAGAAAAAAGGTCAAGCCCGCACACCCAGGCACACTGGCTCTCTGCGGTGAAGTCTTCTGAGAGCTCCTGGTTTATGCGCCCGGGATCCAGTGTGCGCGCCTTCCGCGACAGTTCCGCATACGTCGCCTCCACATGCGGGAGTCTCGTCTTCAACGCAGTCTGTCGTTCAATAGCTTCCATCAGCGAACCGACTTTCGCGTCAATGGGCCGCAGACCTTTGCCGTTGTAGACGGAGATGACATCCGCCGACTGCGGGACAACGGAGGTGTAGACAGGAATGCCGATCCTGTCCAGACCAGTGATATCGGCAAAGCGCGTGACGCCAAGCGATCTGCCGACATCTTTCAACCGTTCGAATGTATCTGAGGCCGCAACGGCGCGGTCAAGTCCATCAACCTTCTGACTTAGGCTTTTTGACATTGACCTTCCCGGCAAAAATACCTCTCCCGTTGAATTGTCCACCACCACCGCGGTCGCCCGGGTCTTCGGTCGGGCTGCCGACGGCACCAATCCCTTTCAGTATCTTGTTGAGTTCTCCGGGCGTTAGGTCGTGTCCTAAGGAGCGAAGAGCCTCCGAATGAGGACGCATGGATCGACGCAGGGCTGCTCGTTGCGCCGTATTCAGTGAATCTTCAAAATGATTGAACTTCTGTATCAGCTCGCGCAAGTCGCTCTCATGAAGACCGACCTCTACCAGGAACTCTTCTTTTGTCATGAAACCCTCTTAGGATGAGATCTACTCAAGGTTCATACGCTGGAGCAATTTCTTGTATCGCGGGGCAGAGTGGAGTGAGACTAGCAATGGATCGACATTTACAAAGACAAGGTCAGGCTCCCGAATGGCATAAGCAGCTTCCAACGCATCCATGGCCTTATTCTCATTTCCGCCGAAATTGTAATAGAGTGCCGTCACAAATAGTGGAGAACTTCCCTTCTCACGATCCCCTTTTATTGCAATCGCGAACCATTTTGCAGCTTCGGCAGTGTGGCCGGCCTGTGCATACGCAGTGCTGAGGGTCCCGGCCCTTAGTTGTTCCTCTCCACTCTCCACGGAAGTTTGTTGGAGCAGGTGTATCGCGTCTTCGGGGCGATTCAGCGCAAGGTAGTCTGAAGCCAGCAGGTCAACAGCCGGCTCAAGGTGTTTGATACTTTCGAAGTGTTCTTCCAAGATGTGCGCCGATTGCGCTTGCCGTTGCCCGCAATAGGCAGCCATAGCAAGACCCATAGTGGTAAGCGGTGAACCTGGGTTAGCAGCCTGCACGTAGCTCAGTTGCCCTTGTGCTTCCGCATCACGCCCCTGTGGGGTAAGTAGAGCTAACGCGTACCAGAGGTGCCCGTTGGTATAGCTAGGGTTTAATTCCAGGGCCCGGATGTAATCACTTTCGGCCTGCTTCCACTCGTAATGCAACCATGTGCGCGCGAGTGCGCGAGAGGCATAGGCCTCTCCCAAAGTGGAGTCCAATGCAAGCGCCTGATTCGCAGCCTCAAGCGCGTTCTTAATCATTGGGATCGGGTGCCCGGAACTGTAATGTGCCAGCAGGTTGTAGCTGTCTGCCAGGCCGGCGTACGCGGGCGCGTAATGCGAGTCGGCCGACAGCGCTCGCTGGAAATCCTCCACCGCTTCCCGCAGCTTTTCAGGCGTGCGCTGCGACAGGTTGTAGCGGCCTTTCAGGTACGCGTCATATGCTGCCGGTGCCGTGGCGTACTGGCGTACCAGCCTCGCTTTCAGGTCCGGATTCAACCGAATTTTCAGGTGGTACGCAACATCCGTTGAGATCTCGCTTTGCAGCTGCGCAATATTTGCAGTCTGACCTTCGTAGGTCTTACCCCATAGCTGCGCACCCGTTTTTACATCGATGATCTCGATGGGTACACGTACGCTGTCGCCCTGGCTCAGCAACGACCCGCTCACCAGCGAACTGACCTGCAATCGCCTTCCGAACTCAACAGGATCGGTGTGTTCGTTGGCGTATTGCTGCGCGATCTCTTCCGCTTTCACCTGCAGATCGGGCATTCCGGCCAAGTCGTTCGTCAGCGCCTGCGTAAAACCTGCGCTCAGGTACTCCAGCTTGTTGTCGCCAGTCTTGTTGCGTAAGGGTAGAACCGCCAGGCTGGTCGCCTCGACCGGGCGAGGGTGCCTCACCCAAACAAACAACACAGCAGCCAGAAGACAGGCAGCAACCGTTGCCGCGACCGCCCAGGCCCAGCCCCTGCGCCGCTGCGGATTCAGGTCCTGGAGAATGCAGTCTAGGTCCGGAAAGCGATCGTGCGGCTGGGTGGCCAGACATCGACGCAGCACCTCTGCCCAGCGGGCCGGAATAGTTCCGGCGGGCAGCCTGACAGCACTGCGACCTACCGCAGATTTGCGTTCGTCCCGAACCGGTCGTGAGCCGGTGATCATCTCGCACATCACTACGCCCAGCGCATACTGGTCGGCTAGCGCCGTCACGTTGCCCGTGAGCCTCTGCTCGGGCGCCATGTAGTCCGGGGTGCCTTGCCCCTCACGCTCCTCAAGACCGCCAGAAGATGCGAGCACATTTACGGCCAAGCCGAAGTCTGTGATCACGGCACGCATTCTGCCCGGGGCGGAGTTCACCAGCATAATGTTTTTCGATTTCAGGTCGCGATGGACGACACCCTGTGCATGCGCGCCCTTTAGTCCGTGAACCAACTGCTCTACGAGTTCGTACGCGATGCTGGGTTCGAATGGCCCGTGGTGCTTCAGATACTCACTAAGTGTGGGCCCCTCCAGAAACTCCATGCAAAGAAAGATCACGGATGTACCGGGCGCGGCCTCCACCGTATACAACTCATGGATTCGGCATACGTTTTGGTGGGAAATGGCTCGCGCCTGTCTTACTTCCAGCCTGAAACGCTCCACTGCTTCAGCCGAACGGGCAAGCCCTGGACGGATCGTTTTGATTGCGACACGCTCCTGCACCTGCGAGTCCCAGGCCTCCCAAACCTCGCCCATGCCGCCGCAGGCAACGAAACGATGGATCGCGAAGCGCCCTGCGATGACCTCTCCCACCTGGAACACCTGACTGGCATCATCGTGCGGGCTCCCGTTGGCTGTACACAACGAGTCTGCTGCTGGTGAGACCTGTATCGAGTGTTCGAGCAGTGGATGGCTTAGGAAGCTTCCGGCGTCGTCATGGGCGGCTAGAAGCAACTCCACAGTACGGCGCAGCTGGAATTGACCTTGGCACCTGCGGTCGAGCAGCTTCGTGCGCTCTTCGCGCGAAAGCGGCAGCGTTGCTTCGAATAGATCCTCAACAGAATCCGTCCCGGTAGCCATAGCAATGTCCTAGAAAAAGGATGGTACATCGCCCTTACGCTAAAAGACACAGCGAAAACCAGCAGCGCTCCACCTTCCACGTTGCCTGCGGACCGTCATGCATAGATGCTGTGTTTGACCGACAGTGGGGCCGCCACAGTACGGACCCGGTCACGCTTGCCGTGCGGCGACGTTCGAAACCCTGAACGAAAGCATTCCCGCCTGATTAAGCCGTACTTGCAAGGGGCTCGAACACTGTCGTCGATAGCGGGTCAAGCGGACGTATCGCTTCAAACGCTAGAAACGAAGAGAGGCGCTCCGACTCTGAGGTCAGGCGGGCACTGTCCCAGAGGGTTGTACTCGCCGTCATGAGCCACCGCCGATGTGTCCCAGACCCACTCCGATGAAGTATGTAACCAGCCCTTCGACCGCGCCCACAAACGTCATCTCCCATCCGCTGCTCCACCAGGAGCGAATCGTAATGAGAGATTTCGCTGCCCCAACAGCGAAGTGTGCGATGAGCGAGACCAAGGCAGCCACAAGCACCGCTGGAAGCCCGGCCATGAAGAAGAATGGGATGATCGGCACGAAGGCTCCGATCGCAGTTGACACTGCTCCGGAAATGGCGGCGGCGGAAGGATTTCGCAGGCCCTCTTCATTGGTGTTCAAACGTTCTCTCGCCAGCGCCTGGACGAGTTGAGATCGATCCGCTGCAAGGTGGTCGACAAAACGATCCGCATCTTCGGCCGAAAATCCCCGGACCTGATAGGTCAAGGAGAGGATCTCCCTTGCCTCGGGCTCATTGTGTTCCACCGAAGCTCGCTCACGGGCGAACGCCGCTTCGTAAATCTCGCGCTCGCTCTTGGCGGCAAGGTAGGCACCCGATCCCATGGAGAGCGCACTTGCAATCATGCCGGCAAGCCCCGCAACGAGTACGAAGTGAGAATCACCGAGCGTGGCGCCTGCCACACCGGACACGATGCCGAATATGGAGCCGAGCCCATCGTTAATGCCGTAGATCGCGTCGCCCACCCATCCAGAGGTTTCGTGCCGCCCTTTGTTCCGGGCAGCCAGCAGCCGTTCCAGCGCAGTCTTTGCGCCGGAGGCCGGGTCAGCCACAAGCCTCGTTGAACCGTCAACAGGTTTCGATTCTGGACGAAGTAGTGTACCGAGGATGCGATAGTGTTCCTTTTCGTCCGCGATCACCTCGTCCAGGATGGCCAGCGATTGCGCGTCGCCGAGTTGTACAAGCTGTTCGTGATAACGGGCGATGTCCCGACTCTCGTCAACTTCGAGCCGACGCAACTTGACCGCTGAGCCGGACAGAATCGATGCGAGCGTTTCCGCGTCTCCCGTTTCTTTGCGCCGATAGACGAGCGTCGATCCATCCAACGTCTGTAGGCGATTAGACCAGAGATTCGCATGGTGACGCTCTGCCGCAGCCAGGCCGCGGAGAGCATTCCTGCGACGCGAGTCTGTCTCGGATTCAGAAAGCGCTTGGTAGGTGTAGTAGCCCCTCATCTCCGCTTGCCAGTTCTCTTGGAGGACCGCAATCAGTTTTTCGTTTTGCCTATCGCTCACAACTGGCCCTCTCCATCGGTCTTCGAGATGCCATATTTCGCGAGTTTGTAGGTGATATCACTCTTGGACAGGCCCAGCCTTCGTGCGGCTTCCGCCTTTCCTCCCTGTGTTTTCGCGAGCGTTTGAACGATCGCGTCCCGCTCCCACTCAGCAAGCGCGTTTCGCAGGTTGAACTCGTCGGCGAATACCGGGCTGCTTGAGGTTCTCTGTTTATGTGGTAGATCGATGGAATTGATCTCGGGGCCGCTAGTTAAAATGCAGGCGCGTTCAAGAAGATTTCTGAGTTCGCGGATGTTACCGGGATAGCTATAGCCCTGAAGTTGCTGTAACGCATTCGGGTGCAACTTTCTAGGCGGCATCTTAAGGTCGCCAGCGATCAGTTGAAGCAGGTAGCTGGCCAGGGCCGGGACATCCTCCATGCGCTCTCGCAGCGGCGGCACCTCAATGGGGACGATGGCCAGTCGGTAGTAGAGGTCCTGGCGAAAGCGGCCCTTTTCTACTTCGTTCAGCAGGTCGCGATGGGTGGCCACGAGCACCCGCACATCCACATCTCGCGAGACTGTCGATCCGACACGCGTAATCTTCCCTTCAGCCAGAACACGAAGAAGCTTCGCTTGCGCTGCCGGGGACATTTCACCAGCTTCGTCAAGAAACAGCGTGCCCTGATGCGCTGTCTCGAACAAACCGTAACGAACCCGGTCAGCACCGGTGAACGAGCCCTTTTCGTGGCCGAACAGTTCGCTTTCTAGAAGCGTTTCAGAGAACGCAGCGCAGTTCACGCTCATAAGCGGCTTCCCTGCCCGCATGCTCATCTTGTGAACGGCCCGCGCAACGAGTTCTTTGCCGGTCCCGGTCTCCCCTGTGATGAGCACGGTTGCATCGGTAGGACCCACACGGCGGATTAAACCCTTGACCCGTGAGATTGTCACGCTTCTGCCATGGATCTCGCTGTCACCTTCAAGGATGTCTACCGCACTGCGAAGCAATAGATTTTCTCTCCGCAACAGGGTGTACTGCGCCGCCCGAGCAATTACCGCTTTGAGATTGTCGGCCGCGAAGGGTTTAGTTAAGAAATCAAAGGCACCTCTTCGCATCGTTTCTACGGCAAGCTCAACTGTTCCAAATGCCGTCAGCACGACGAGAGCCGTTGCAGACTCGCCGTGTGAGAGCGCCTGCAAAATCTCGAGACCCTCGCCATCCGGCAGTTTCTGATCTGTCAGAATGACATCGAAATCTTGGGTTTCAAGCGCAGACAAGCCTTCCCGGATTGTGCCCACCACCACAAGGAAATGCTCTTCTGCCCGCAGATGGACGGCAATCAGCTTGCGCATGTTCGGCTCGTCTTCAATTACAAGAACGCGTGCCATGTGGAACCTCTAGTTTTCTGCAGGTGCGAGCGAGTGTTGAGCTGCTGGGAAAAGCAGAGCAAAGAGGATGCGCCCTTCAACGTTTTGCTCCAAGGTCAGCGTTCCGTCATGCGCCTCGGCTATCTTCTTCGCGATAGGAAGGCCTAGACCTGTACCGCCGCTCTTTGCCGTAAAGAACGGCTCGAAAATCTTTGGGACAATGAGGGCGGGTATCGCCGTGCCCTGGTTCTCCACTTCGATACGGACAAACTCTCCGTAAGGGTCACAGCGTACCGACACCGCTCCCCCATCCGGCGAAGCCTCGATTGCATTCCGCATCAGGTTCAGCAACGCTTGCTGCAGTTGGTCCTCGTTGCCGTACAAGCGGCAGCCATCCTCAATATTGAGACAGATGGATACGCTTTTCCCAAGTGCCTGGGCCTTGGCGATGGATGCAATGTAGCCGACCAGGGTGAACACATCGATCTCATTGCGGGGAAGGTCGCCGGGCTGTGCATAGCTTAGAAAGTCGGTTGTCAGCCGCTCCAGTCTCTTTGCCTCTGTGAGCGCGATGCCGGACATGTCCTCACGTTCCTCTGCCGTAAGACTCACCGACCTTGCCGCCTCCATCGCGCTGGAGATGATAGCGACCGGATTGCGGATCTCATGAGCCACTGCGCTTGCCAGACGCCCGATCGCGGCCAGCTTCTCCTCTTGCACCAGCCGCTCCCGTGTTGCTTCAAGATCGTTGAGCCGCACCCTGAGTTCCCTGTCCTGTTTTCCAAGAAGGTCGAGCAATGTCCACACAAGTATTCCCACGGTGAAGAGTAAGAGGATGAGCGTGGCAGTCTCAAGTAATTCACCAAGCTCAAACGGCGGCTTAAAATGAGCAGCATACGCGACCCAGAGGGCTGCGGAACTCGATGCCAGGGTTGCGACAACGAGCGTGGTTGAAAGAGAAAAGTACAGAGCCGCCTCCAGAACTGGAAGAATCAGGAGGCCGAAGTAGTGTGTGTGGAACTGCTTTGTAGCGGCTGCGAGTGCGAAAGGCACGATAAGCCCTGCAGCGATAGAAGTGATGGGGCCAGTCTGTGTGGGCCTGGCAGCGAGCGTCTGCGGCTGGTGAGACAGTGCGAGTTCACCACAGCGAAACAGAATCGCAGCCGCTGCAACCAGCAGCATGGCAAGGGGCGTCGGAAAGTTGAAATACGAGAAACCAAGCTCCACTGTGACGAATAAAGCGAGCGCAGCAACGTTGACCAGCGCAATCGCCGTTCGTTGAGAAATCCCCCTTGGAAACCGGATATGGTTTAGGTCGTTCGTACTATCCCCTCTACACTGACGTGTTAATTAGCAATCGTGCGGCCAAAGAGAACGTGCGGTTTTCGAGAAACTCCGGCTCCCTTCTGTATTTTCCGTTCGAATAATCGTACGGGAGTACGAACCTTCATACGAATAGCGCGCCGCAACCACATGAGTAACTCCAAAATCAGCCCAGAATGCCGAATCTCGGGTTTGGCCCTGATCCTGCAAAGTCCATGTTGCTGAAGTTCCGTTTCAGCAACATGGGAGAGGCAAATCCAAGCTCGAACACCTGATTTCGCGTTGCGGGTCGCTCAGAAGATTCTGAGTGTTCCTCTCCTCGTCGCCGGTGCCCTCATCGGCATCATCGGAACCGTCGCGATGGCCCAGACGAACGGTGGCCGAAGCTCGCTCAGCCTCCACGATGCGATTCAGCAGTCACGGACGAGTCCGCAGGCTCGCGTTGGACAAGATCAGGTGGATGCGGTTCGCGGCTCGGTAGTCCAGGCCGGTCTGCGCCCCAACCCCCGCCTCTATCTTCAATCCGAAGATCTGCGGCCCTGGAGCGACAATTTCGACTTCCCAAACGCGACCGAGGATTACGCCTACATCGGTCAACTCTTTGAATTAGGTGGGAAACGTTCGCGGCGACTCGACGTTGCGAGGGCGACCGTGAGGCAGGCTGAGGCGAACCAGACGCTGTTGAACCAGCAGATTGCAGGGCGCGTTGCTGCCGCGTACTGGACCGCGGTAATAAGTATCGGCATCGAGAAGCTGCTGGAAGATGATCTCCATGCCGTCGACGAGATCGTGCGTTACAACAAGGAACGGGTAGATGCGGGTGCCATGCGCGGCATCGATCTCATTCGGGTGCAGATCGAGCGCGACCGGCTGCTTCTGGCTCTGGAGGCTGCAAAGCGAGAAGCGGTGCTGAGCCGCATTGAACTGTTTCGCCAGATAGGCCGCACTCCCGATCCGGACATCTCTCTCTCTGACTCGCTGGACTCAGTAGCTCCCTTCCAAGCGGAAAGCCTCGCCGTTGTACTGGCTGCACGGGCCGATGTCGCCGCTGCCCGAGAAGCTGTGACCGCGGCTGACGCGGACGTTCGACTTCAGCGCGCCGTTGGTGTTCCCGACCTCGATTTACTCGGCGGATACAAGCGCAACTCGGGCTACAACACGGCCTATACCAGCCTGCAGATCCCCTTGCCCTTTCGCAATCGCAACCAGGGCGAAGTGGCGCGGGCTGAGGCGACGGCACGCTTGGCGAAAGATCGTTTGCAGCAACTGGAACTCTCCGTCGGCGCGGATGTTGCCGCAGCGCAGGAGGCGTACACGCACCAGCAGGCGGTGGTGCACGACATCCTGCCAGACATGCGCGCGCGTGCCAAACAGAACCTCGCCATCATGGACGATGCCTACCGCACAGGCGGTGTCGACTTGTTGCGCTACCTGGACGCAGAACGAACCGCGTTCGATGTCGAGGTGACGGCCTTGCGCACGCTCGCCGAGTTCCAACAGGCCGGCCTGCGGCTGCAGCTTGCCTATGGGGTGCAACCATGAACTATCTCAAGTGTTCGCTCGCCCCTTTGATGTTGATCTGCCTGTTGATCGGCTGTTCCAAAAAACAGTCCGACGCCGCCGGCTCCGAGTCCTCTTCCTCCGACAAATCCGGAGCTTCCGCCTCCAGCACGCAGGATCAACCCGACAAGTCAGCGAAGGGTGGAGCGCAGGCGAACGATGTCGTCAGGATTCCACTGCAGGACCAGCAACGCGCCGGTATCCAGACAGCGTATGTGCTGGTTCAACGCACGCCACGCACGCTCTCTGTTGCCGGCCAGGTAGCGATGGATGAGCAGCACACCTCGCATCTTGGAGCCATCGCGGACGGTCGCATCACCGCAGTCAATGTGCTTCCCGGCGCTTCCGTTCGACGCGGACAGGTGCTGGGTAGCCTGCACAGTCACATGGTGCATGAAACGGTAGGCGCGCTCGTGCAGGCCTATGCCGAAGCCGACCGCCAGCGAGGTGCGGTGAGCTTTGCGAAACAGGCGCAGTCCCGCTACCACCACCTGTACTCCATCCAGGCCGCGTCGCTTGAGGAGTCGCAGCGCTCCGACCAGGAGGTCTTGCAAGCGCAAAAGATGCTGGTCGATGCAGAGGCCAACGTTCACATGGAGCGCGAACACCTCTCCGAGCTTCTGCAGGTCTCGCCAGAGTCGCTCAATCCCGGCAACCTATACGACCGCGAACTCATTCCCATCCGCTCCCCCATCGACGGTGTCGTGATCGCACGCAACATCAGTGTCGGCCAAGTTGTAGATACGGGCTTCGTTGCGTTCGACATTTCCAACCTATCGACCATCTGGGTGACCGCTGCGGTCAACCAGCAGGACCTTTCCCTGGTCCACCGGGGGGCAGCGGCGGATGTGGTCACCACCGGTTACCCCGATCAGGTCTTTCATGGCCGGGTCGCCATGATCGGCGATACGCTGGACCCGGACACACGCACGATTCCCGTTCGCGTTGTAGTTCCGAATCCGGCGACGAAGCTTCGTCCCGGCATGTTCGCTTCCGCTCACATCGCCGAGCCCGCAACACATGACGCAGTCTTCGTTCCCGAGAACGCTCTGCAAAACATCAACGGCATGCCCGTCGTCTTTGTCACGACAGATGGGACAACGTTCCAGGCCCGCACCGTGACCGTGGGCACGCGGTCGATGGGAAAAGCTGAAATTGTCGAGGGACTGAAACCCGGCGACCGCATCGTTGTGAACGGCGCGTTCATGGTCAAGTCCGAGATGCTCAAAGGAACGATGGGGGACGGCTAGCATGCGAAAGCTGGTCGACTTCTTTCTCTCCAATCGATGGCTCGTCGTCGCGCTCCTGCTAGTGCTGGTAATCGGCGGCATCACGGTGATGCTGCACCTGCCACTGGAGGCGTTTCCCGACCTTACGAACAACCAGGTCGTTGTTACTGTGCAGTGTCCGGGCATGTCGCCTGTGGAGGTGGAGCAGCTCGTCACCTACCCCATCGAGACCTCCATGATGGGCATGCCGAAGCTGCAGATGGTGCGTTCCACGTCCAAGCTCGATCTATCCATGGTCACCGTCATCTTCGACGACTCCATGGACAAGTACCTTGTCCGGCAGCTCGTAGCGGAGCGCATCAACCAGGTACAAAGCCGAATTCCGGCAGGCTTGCAGCCGCAGATGAACCCGATGTCCACTGCCTTCGGCGAGGTGTACCAATACACGGTGTCCGCACCGAAGATGTCGCTCATGCAGGTCAAGACGCTACACGACTGGGTCATTCGGTATGCGCTGCTCACCATTCCAGGCGTCAGCGAGATCAATTCCTGGGGCGGCGAGACCAAACAGTACACCGCTGAGGTGGACCCGGAAAACCTCCGTCGCTTCAACCTGACGCTGCACGATGTGGTCACGGCCGTGACAAACAACAACTCCAATTTCGGCGGCAGCTATATCGAGCACGCGGAGCAGCAGTACACGGTGCGCGGCCTGGGCCGCGCGGAGAACATCGACGACCTGGGCAACATCGTCGTCTCCACCACCAATGGCGTTCCCGTTCTGCTGAAGCAGGTTGCGACGATCGAGACCTCCGCTCTGCCCCGTCACGGAGCGGTGATGCGCAACGGCCAGGGTGAGACCGTCTCCGGCATGGTCATTATCCTGCGCGGGGAGAACGGGCAGAAGATCATCAAGGAAATCAAGGCAAAGATCGCCGGCCTGAAGCTGCCGAATGGCGCGAAGATCATTCCTTTCTACGACCAGTCCGATGTCATCAACGCGACGACTGCGACGGTTCGCCGCAACTTGATCGAAGCCGCCGTGCTTGTTGTCGTGATCCTGCTGGTCTTCCTTGGCGACTGGCGTGCGGCCCTTGTGGTAGGTGTCACCATTCCGCTCTCGCTGCTGTTCGGCTTCATCGGGATGGACCTGTTCGGCATCTCTGTAAACCTGATGAGCCTGGGCGCGATCGACTTCGGTACGATCGTCGACGGCTCCGTTGTGATGACGGAAAACTGCATGCACCGGCTGGAGAACGGTGGCGCGGGCAAACCATTGATCGATGTCGTGCGCGAAGCGGCGCATGAGGTTTCGCGCCCAGTCATTTTTGGCGTTCTCATCATCATTGCTGTCTACCTGCCCGTGCTCACGCTGCAGAGCCTTGAGGGCCGCATGTTCCGCCCCATGGCGGTCACTGTCGTATCGGCACTTGCGGGTTCGTTGCTGCTCGCACTGTTCGTTGTGCCGACACTCTGCACCGTCGCTCTACGGCACAGGGCCAAGGTTCTCGCAGCGGAAGACCAGAAGAAAACCTCTCCCAGGTCCAACTGGTTCGACCGTTTGCGGGATGCGTATGGCCGCTCGCTCGGCAAGAGCGAGCGGCACCGCACACCGATCCTTGTAGTTTCCGTCGTGATGATCGTCGTGGCACTCGGCTCGTTGAAGTTCATCGGCACGGAGTTTATGCCGACGCTCGATGAAGGCTCCATGGTCGTCACCTCGAAACGCCTGCCCGGCATTGCGCTCACCGAATCGGTCGCTATCGGCAACCAGATAGAAAAAACCATCAAGGCAAAGGGCGATGTCACCAGCGTCGTGACCAAGCTGGGCCGGCCTGACCTTGCCACTGAAGCCATGGGCGAATACGAATCGGATTCCTACCTGAGCTTCACACCCAAACTGCAGAACGCGAACGCCAAGGTCAAGCAGCAGTTCACCGACGATCTGCAGAAGTCACTCGACAAGATACCGGGCGTGACCTACGAAATCACCCAACCCATGCAGATGCGCATGGACGAAACCATCACCGGCACGCGCGGCGACGTCGCCCTCAAGATCTTCGGCGAAGACCTCGACACGCTGGAGCAAATGGCACACAGCGCGGAGAAAATCATCTCGAATGTGCAAGGCGCGTCGGAAACACAGATGGAAATCATTTCCGGCGCACAGGAGCTGCAGGTCCGCATCAATCGCCGCGAAGCAGCCCGCTACGGCGTGAACGTCTCCGATATTCAGGAAGTCATTGAGACGCTTTACGGCTCAAAACAACTCTCAGAAATGTTGCTGGGCGAGGAACGCTTTCCCATCGCGATCCGCCTTCCCGCAGACATCCGCAACGACCCCGAACGCCTTCGTTCTCTGCAAATCAAGACACCGCAGGGTGAGTTGGTTCGGCTCGATCAAGTGGCCGAGATTAAGACCGTCGGCGGTCCCATCCTGATCAATCGCGAGCAGGCACACCGGCGCGCCGTGGTGATGAGCAACGTAAGCGGACGTGACCTTGGCAGCTTCGTCAAGGACTGCAAAGCCGCCGTTGCTTCAAAGATGCTGCTTCCGCCTGGCTATCGACTGGAGTGGGGCGGTCAGTACGAAAATCAGCAACGCGCGCAGCAGCGGCTTTTGATCGTGTTTCCTGTCTCTCTACTCATCATCTCCGCGCTGCTGTATGCGACGTTCCAAAATGCCAGGCAAATGTTCCTCATCCTCTCCATCGTTCCACTCGCCCTGGTGGGTGGCGTTGCCGCGCTATGGCTGCGAGGGATCAACCTCAACCTCTCCGCATGCGTTGGTTTCATCGCCCTGTTCGGAATCGCCGTTCTGAACGGTGTGGTGATGGTGAGCCACATCAATTCCCTTCGAAAAGAGGGCAAGGAGGTGGAGGAAGCCGTCCATCAAGGTGCCTCGGACCGCCTGCGGCCGGTGCTCATCACGGCTCTTGTCGCGAGTCTCGGCTTCATTCCAATGGCAATCTCCACATCGCGCGGAGCCGAAGTGGAAAGGCCGCTGGCGACGGTCGTCATCGGAGGCCTGATCACGGCAACCATCCTTACCCTTTACGTTTTGCCGCTTATGTATCCCTGGTTCAGTAAAGACGTTGAAGCGAGCCAGTGATTACCAGGAACGTTTGGCTTCTGGCGCATATCACTCGTCTGCGTCTCCGATTTAACGACGGTCCACACCAATGAGGCTTCTCGGCGAAAGGTTAAGTATGTCCGTTTTCAGGTCTACAAACTCACACTCATTCGTAAGTCCACGCGCTTTGCTCCTGCTGGGAGTGGTTGCTACACCGTTCGTTGCGGCTGCGCAGACAGTTAAACCGTTCAGTGCAAGCTCCTCAGTAGATGTGGCCATGCCAGATGCGCCACTTCCACAAGCTGTAGGTGCACAACCTACAGCAGCAAGCAACAGGTCCGAGCCGGTCGAGCAGCCGTCACTTCTTGGAACTCCGAAAAGGATTGTCGTGGATGAGCTTCACATCATCACCTCACCGGCTCGGCTCCGATCCCGCGATCTCATCTGGCTGGTGCCTGTCGTGGGTGCAACTGCTGCAAGCCTGGCCACAGATACCAAGACCATGCGCGATGTCGTCAGCCGCGATGCAGGCTTCAATTCCTCTGCAAGCACAACCTCCGATGTGCTCCGTGGAGTGTTCATCGGTGGGCCGGTGGCCCTCTTCGGTACTGGCGAACTGATTGGCAATGCAAAGGCGAGGAAAGCCGGTCTCCTTGCAGGAGAAGCCATGGTGAATGGCTACGCCACAGGTGAAGGCATCAAATATATCACACTTCGGGAGCGGCCGAACCAGCAGAACGCACGTGGGCACTTCTTCCAGGGTGACGCAGTATCGGACCCATCTTTCGTCTCCGGTCACGCGATCGTTGCGTGGTCCTCCGCAGCTGTGCTTGCCAGCGAATATTCCAAGCCGTGGCAGCAGATCGGCATTTACACGCTCGCAAGTGGCGTGAGTTTCACCCGTGTGTTGGGGCAAAACCACTTTCCTACCGATGCCCTGCTGGGCTCAGTCTCTGGATGGCTAATCGGAAGGTATGTCTACCACTCGCATCACGCTCGTTTAGAGCGCTAAACAGCAGCGCGATACCACTCATAAATGGAATGTCCAGGGCCCATTAGCCTTCATTCTGTAGATCTGCTCGCGAGAGACTGGCTGACGTAACACTCTCCTCCGCAAGCTGTGATACCCACAGCACGAGCACGGCACGGCGCACCGCTCCTTCGCCTCACCCAAGCGCACCTCAGCCATAGTTGTCGAAATAGACAAACAGGGAGGCTAGGCCCTCTGCAAACTCATCGACCTGCAAGGGTTCTTACCGACTCGCAACATCGGGCCGCCAGCGCCTTGTACCTACGCCCGCTGGTCTCCCGAGGGCTCCACTATGTGCTTCATCGCGACCGTTGGCGGCAGGCAGCTGCTCTCCAGGGTCTGTGTACTCCGGCAATCGAAAGGTGGGGCTTCGCATCAACCCGCGCTTCACGGAACATTCCAGGACCGGACGAGTTCCCCGTCTTTGCCGTCGAGCGGGTCACATGCCGGGAAAGGAAGCTGCCGCATTCGCTCGATTCCCGCTACGTCTGGAGCAGAACGGCAGATGTCCCAGTGCTGGTCGACGGGGTACGCACCCACCACGAGAAAACCGGGTTCTGCATGCACAAGAAAGTGACCTGTACCAACAGGCAGAACCAGCACGTCACCTGCCTCAACGGTCGTCACATGGCCGTTCTGCCCACCCAGCATCAGTTGCGCACTTCCGCCTGCAACTCCAAGAACTTCATGCGCTGTGGAATGGTAGTGGTGGAAGGTGTAAACGCCGTTTCTCCATTGCGCTGGCCAGAGATTCCTTGCAAGCACCGCTTCCATCTGGTCTGCCATCGCTGTTCCGTTGAAGGCACGGCGATACAGCAGGACCGGCAATCGGTCGTTGTTCGGCATCCAGCCATTCCGTGAGAGCTGGATCTTCTCGATTACCGTCTTCCGCCCCGCCCAGACCTCTGCGGGTAAACCAAACGCGGCCATCCCAACACCAAACTGCCTTCGATTCATCTCTGCGCCTCTGCGATGAGATGCCGGCGCGCTTTCCGAGCGCAGCTGCCGGAGTTCCTCCCCGAACTTGTTCCGATCACGATAGATCAGGTCGTGTTGTGGTCTGGCCTGGTCGAGAGTGCGTCTGGCAGTTCACTCATCTGTCGTCCACGGCACAGAAGGGCGATCGGATTAGTACTTGGAGCCTCCTTCGCCGTAGTCCTGCCGGGCAATGTCGCGCAAGCACCATCAAAGCGCGTTTGGTCTGAACACGGATGCGAGGCGGCTGTTGCGTCTGCTTGGACAGCCTCCGCTTGTCGCATGGGCGCTCTGGTCGACAGGAACCCTGGACATGCCCATCGAGCGTCGCCATGGATCTCTACGCCGATAGGGGCTTCGTGGCAGGCGATGCGGGCGAAGGTGCACCGTGGTGGCCCTGGCGATCTCTTCCGGCATCCTACAACGCTGCGGCGAAACTTCATGCACCGCAAGCTCTGGAGACGCTATGAAGCAGGACGGTCGACGCAGATTCGTAAAACAACTTAGCGCAGCAGCGATGCTTCCTGCTTTGACCAGCAGCCTTGCTGACGCCCAAGATGCTGCGTCCGATGGTGGCGTCGGACCCGACACCGTCTACGAGTTACGCATCTACCACCTGCAACCGGGAACACAGCCGAAGATTCTGGACCGCTTCCGCACCAGGGAAACAGCAATCTTCAAGCGAATGGGCATGCAGCCGGTCGCCTACTGGGTTGCCACAGAAGGTCCGGCTCTTACCCAAGGAGGCGGTGGAACCCTCATCTACATCCTGAGACACCGTAGCCGCGAGCAAGCTACAGCAAGCTGGGCAAAGTTTGGGGCCGATCCCGAATGGGTTGCCTTGAAAGCCACGACCGAGAAGGACGGCCCCTTTGTCGCAAATCAGGAACATACCTTCATGAAGCTCACGGACTTTTCTCCCATTGTCTAAGAAGTCTGGCGGCTAACAAACGAGTGAGGATCCAGTCGTGTGGCTGCGCGTCAAAGGTCAAAGCTCCGCGGAAGCATTGCAGCACGAACTACTGCTGCTACGGCCGTATTGCGATCGTTTTGGTCAATCGGACGTCATCCGAAGCGGCGGCGATGCGCAGGTCTACAGTGTCCTGTTCCAGGGTCCATTGCCCTGCACCGGTGTTCCAGTAACGAAGGTCGTCGGCGCGCAGCGGCAGGGTCACAGGCACAGTCTGGCCGGCAGCGATATGTGTTCGCTCAAAGCCCTTGAGCTCCTGCAGCGGGCGGGCGACAGTAGACCCACGATGCGCCACATAAAGCTGAACGACGACGTCGCCATCACGATGGCCGGTATTGGTGACATCGACGGTTGCGGTAAGCTCGCCGCCGGCGTGCAGCGTGTCGCGACTGACGCGCAGGTGATCGTAGCGAAATGATGTATAGCTGAGCCCATATCCGAAGGCGTAAAGCGGTTTGTCCTTGAAGTACATGTAGGTACGGCCGTCGCGGATGTTGTAGTCCATCATCGGGGGCAACTGATTCACCGACATTGGCCATGTGGTGACGAGGTGGCCGCCTGGGTTGTAGTCGCCGAACAAGACTTTGGCGATGGCGGTGCCTTCGTCCTGCGAAGCGTGCGCCATATGCAGGATCGCGGGCACATGCTGCTGGCTCCAGTTGATCGTGTACGGAAAGCTCGAGACGAGCACGACGATCGTCTTCGGATTGACGGCGTACACCTGCTTGACGAGTTGCTCCTGCTCCAGCGTGAGCGACTCGCGATCGCGGCCTTCGCGGCCATCGCTGGGAACTGTACACGCAAGCGTGCCGCCGCCGTCAACGGTGTCATGCCAGTCTCTGGCCATGTCCGGGCCGCAGGTTGGGTCGTTGCCGACCACGACCACGGCGACATCGGAGGAGCGGGCCGCGTTGATGGCAGCCTGGCCAAGCTCACTGGCGGCGTAGTTAACCTTCACCTGTGGCCCGACCGCGGCCTTGATGCCTTCCAGCGGCGTTACGGCATGGGGAGGGTAGCCTCCATACCAGTCCCAATGGACGGTGTCGGCCAGCGGTCCTATGACCGCGATCGACTTCAGGGCCGATTTATCGAGCGGAAGAGCGTTCTTTTCGTTCTTCAGCAGTACCACAGATTCCAGCGCCATCCTCTCGGAGACGGCACGGTCCTTCTCGCTGCTCCACGGTTCCGGTGCCTGCGCGGCTAATGGTGATGCCGATGCCGGGTCGAGCAGGCCAAGCCTGAGTGAGATGACGAACTTGCGGCGCAACAGACCGTCGATCTCCGTTTCGGTGACCAATCCCTGTTGGACCGCGGCACGCGTCTCGTCCTTATAGGTATCAAGAAACTGGTTGATGCCCGCGTGCAGGCAGGCAATGACGGCGGATTGCTGATCAGGAAAACGTTTGTGATCGGTCCAGAGCAGCTTGACGGCACCGCCATCGCTGGAAAGCACGTCGACACCCCACCTATCCGTGACGATGCTCTTCAGGATGGGGTTGACGGCCATGGGCGTGCCGTTCCAGGCGTTATAGCTGGCCATCACACCCCTTGCGCCACCCTGTAGAAAGCCCATGCGGAAAGGCACGGAGTAGTACTCCCAGAACAGGCGGTCGTCGAAGACTGAGTCGGAGCTGGTGCGATGATCTTCGTTGCTGTTCGCGAGAAAGTGCTTGAGCAGTGCTGCCGCTTGCCAGTGGGTGGGGTCGTCACCCTGCAGACCACGGACAAAGTTCACGACCATGGTGCCGTTGAAGAAGGGGTCTTCCCCGTACACTTCTTCGCTGCGTCCCCAGCGCGGGTCGCGCGCGAGATCGGCCTGAGGGCCCCACAGCATCAGAATCGATCGGTTGTACGCCGGAGTCTCCGAGATGTAGCGCGCCTCTGCGCCTTCCACAGCGCCGGCCTGCCGCACCAGAGCCGGGTCCCAGCTCTCTCCCATGCCTGGTGGCTGCGGAAACTGAGTGGTTCTGATGGCGGATCGCGGCTTGTTGTCGTTCTCGCTTTCACGCTGTACGACGCCGTGGATCCCTTCGGAACTGCCGAAGCTCCTGACGCCTAGCCGTGGAATCGCGGTGTCCGTACCGAGACAGTCAATCTTCTCCTGCAGGGTCATGCGGGAGAGGAGGTCGTCGATACGCGTCTGCGGCGGCAATTTGGGATTACGGAACGGCAGAGTTCCCTCGCAGAATGCCTGGGACACGACGAAGAGAAGACTGACTGCCAGGCATCGAGAGATGGAGCGCAGGCAAAGCCGGAACACCGCTGCAGGCGGAGCAAAGATTCGACGGATCATGCTGGAACAGATCTCCCGAGTGAAGGACGCTTGTGTCCTCCTGAAAGACGAGGTTTGCTTCGCAGAATGTTTATAGGGCCACCCCTTGGCCCAAAAAGCGGCGAAGTACGAACAGGATCTGAGAGCAGCACAAGGAACGCATTCCGCTTAGAAGGGCTTGTCCCAGCTCGGCTCTGCTCTAGTGAGGAACGGACATCACCTGCCCACTTTTACACTTCCTTGCCTGATCGTGACTGCAGGATGGATACCTGCTCAGGCGCCGTCCAATCCACCGTTGCCCACATTGACCGAACCGGGGTTCACCTGCGCTCATCGTCGAAGGCAAGCCTTTCCTGATGTTTGGTGCGCAGGTAAACAATTCCTCCGCGTGGCAACCCTGCCTGACGTGTGACCGGTTCTGGACAAGCTCGGTGCCAACACCGTTAAAGCACCCGTGTATTGAGAGATGCTGGAACCGCGCGAGCATACGTTCGACTTCGCCCAGCTGGATGCAATCGGGAAGGGTGCAAGCGTGTGCTGCTGCTGTGATTCGGCATATGAAAAAAACGGCAGCCCGGGGTATGCACCGGCATGGGTTTAAACGCGGTCGGAAATGATTTCCGCTCGCGGTAGAGACCAAGGGTGTGCCCCTGTGTCTGCCCAATTCTAGGGGTGCATTTTGACATAAGCAAGAAAGCCCACGTCCCTTAATGCGGATTCTCTATAGTTGCGCGAGCGAGTCGCTTACCAAGCATGTTGGAACCTCTTACTGCTTAGGCTTGAGCTCCCCAAACCAATAGGCCGCAGTCACGCCGCCATCCATCAGAAAATCGCTTCCCGTGATGAAAGCACCCTCCGGTCCCATAAGCAGCGCTCCCACCGTGCCAACCTCGTCTGGCGTTCCGGCGCGTCCAGCCGCACATTTCTCGATCATGTTGCGGTATCCCGGACCACGGGGCCCCTGTAGCTCATCATTGGCAAGCGGAGTGATGATGATGCCCGGGCTGATGGTGTTCAAACGAGCGCCACGCTTGCCCCAGCGAACGGCTTCCGCCATGACCCGCAAAGAATTGCCGCGCTTCGCGATCTGATAGGCGTGCAACGAATCCTTTACCTGGTCAGGTTGCACCATGGGCAGCTTCAGCAGTTCATCGACCGGTGTTGTCGCCAACGCTTCATTCTGTATGGCGGTGAGCGCTGGAAGTCGGTGGCCCGACTGCGAAGCGATGACGACGCCCGAGCCACCCGATGCAATCACTTTCCCAAATTCTTCTAGAACAAGCGCGGTCCCGTACAGATCAACGTGAAGGATAGCTTCTGGAGGGGCCTGCGTCGGTGAGACGCCAGCGACATGAATTAGGCCGTACACCTCGCCTAGACCCGTAGCCGTCTTCACAAGCGCTTCGACCGACTCGCGCGAAGAAACATCGACCCTGGTGGTAGAGACCTCGAATCCGGCATTCGTCAGAATCTTCGCCGCTGCTTCGGCATTGTCGTTCTTGATATCTGACAGGAGGACGTGCTTGCCTGCACTGACACGACGTGCGATTGCTTGCCCAATAGACCCGGCTCCGACAACGACGATTACTTGCTTCATGGGTTGTGCGAGCACCCTTCTCGTAAACCAGTTTGCGTTCCCCCTACCCGAGGGTTGGGAACCATTCCGTTTGATGTCCATGCCTTCCCTTTCTGGCGAGGCGAGGCAAGGCCGCTCCTTGCGTCCTCGCACGTTTCGATGGGATTCTCACCTGTTGATGGCTTTCTGAAGATGCGCGGGGTAGCGTTCACCCTGCACTTCTATCCCAGAGAGCGCTTCATGAATCTCGCTCAGATCGCGCGACGTCAGTTCGAATGACGCACCGCCAAGGTTTTCTTCAAGCCTGTGAAGTTTGGTCGTTCCAGGGATCGGCACGATCCAAGGCTTTTGCGCCAGGAGCCATGCCAGCGCGATCTGAGCGCGGGTGACCTTCTTTTCGTCTGCAATACGGCCGAGCACGTCCACAAGCGTTTGGTTCGCCTCCCGAGCCTCTGAAGAGAACCGCGGAACGGTGTTGCGAAAGTCGGTGCTATCAAACTTGGTGTCCTGATTAATGGCACCCGTCAGAAAGCCCTTGCCCAATGGGCTGAACGGGACGAAACCAATTCCAAGCTCTTCGAGCGTGGGGATGATCTCCTGCTCAGGCTCACGCCACCACAGGGAATATTCGCTCTGCAACGCTGCGACTGGCTGGACTGCATGAGCGCGCCGGATCGCTGCCGCACCCGCCTCCGACATGCCGAAATGCTTGACCTTGCGTTCCTGGATGAGATCCCTCACCGTGCCGGCGACATCTTCAATCGGCACGTTCGGATCGACGCGATGCTGATAGAACAAATCGATCGCATCGACGTTCAGCCGTGTGAGCGAAGCTTCCGCGACCTCGCGGATGTGCTCTGGCCTACTGTCCATTCCCAGGCTGGGCTTGCCCTCTTTGAAGCCGAACTTGGTCGCGATGACGACCTTGTCCCGGACGGGCGCCAAAGCCTCTCCAACCAGCTCTTCGTTCTCGTAGGGGCCGTAGGCCTCTGCCGTGTCGAAGAAAGTCACACCCCCGTCGTATGCCGCACGTATAACCTTGATCGCCTGCTCCTTTTCGGTCGCGGGACCATAACCAAAGCTCAGTCCCATGCAGCCAAAACCCAGCGCCGAAACCTCAAGTCCACTCTTGCCCAACATCCTCTTTTGCATGTCTGCTCCTTGTGTTCGTGCATTGCAAATACGGTTAGAGACCCTCTGACCTGGACACACGCGTGAGACCGATCTACGCAGGCGTGGGCAGCAGGCCCGCATGCATCGCTGCGATGACACCGCCATCCATCAGCAGGTCGCTTCCAGTGATGAAGCCTGCATCCGTACCAAGCAGAAAAGCGGCGGCAGCCGCCACTTCGTCCGGTGAGGCCATCCGCTTGGAGGGAGACGCCGCGATCATTCCCCGGTACACATCGCCAATAGAAGAATTCAACTCATGCCGCGCCAGCGGGGTTGCGATGATGCCAGGGCTGATGGAATTGACGCGGGCGCCACGTTCGCCCCACTTGATGCTCTCCGCTTGCACCCGTACGTGGTTGGCCTGCTTGGAGACGATGTACGCGACCATGGAGTTCGGGACGGCTTCAGTGCTTAGGATGGGAAGCGCCAGCAGTTCCTCCGCAGGCGTGAACGCAAGAGCGTGATCGTCTTCTTGGGAGAGAGGAGCGGCCATATGCCCGGCCATGCTGGAGATGATGAGTCCGGCGCCACCAGGGGCAATGACGCGTCCGAACTCTTCAAACACTACGGCACTGCCGTACAGGTCCACAGCCAGAACGCGCTCAGGTGATGCCATGTTGGGGGAGACACCCGCAGTATTTACAACCTGCACGACGGTGCCGAGGTCTGAGGCCGCCTGCACCAAGGAGTGAACCGACTCGCGCGAAGAAACGTCGACTTTCTGCGTTGAGACCTTGTAGCTTGCGCCCTCAAGCTCCTTCGCCGCTTTTGCCAGTAGCTCTTCGTTGATATCGGCGAGCAAAATGTGTTTTCCAAAGCCCTGACGACGGGCAATGGCAATTCCGATACCACCGGCACCGATGACAACGATGACTTGCGGTTCCATGAAGACCTCTGCGCTTTCAGTTCGGCCCTACGGGGGCAGGAGGGATCGTGACCGCCTGGAAAAATGCGGCCGTTGAGATGTACATATCGTTCTTAGTTGGGTCGCGCCGCGGTTCCTTCCGCGGCAGCACGCTGATTTACCTCTCGCCAGTGCTTCGGCGGCATACCCTCCCAATTGCGGAAGGCGCGTGCAAATGAATTCGCGTCCTCGTACCCGAGCAAATAGGCCGCTTCCGCAAGCTCCAGAACGGAGTTTCGGAGGTAATACCTCGCCATCTCGTGACGAGCCTCGTCCAGAACTCGTTGATAGCTCGATCCCAATTCCTGCAGCCGTCGTTGGAGGGTGCGAGGGCTCAGGCGCAAATCCTGTGCGATGTCATCAATCCCCGGCCTGTGGCCAGTGAGCTTCTGCTGAATCGCACCACGTACAAGCTCTACGAAGCTATCTTCCTGCCCGGTACGCTGCTGCAACTCCAGTTCAAATTGCGGCGCTAGCATTTCGAGCAGCTCCGCGTTCCGGGTCACAAACGGCAGCTCCGCATCCGAGCTGCGAAAGACGAGGGCATTACGGGTCGCACCACAGACTACCGGGCAGCCAAAGTACCGTTCCAAAGCTTTTCCATGCGCTCGCGGCTGCACAAGTTCCACCCTTACAGGTGTGATCTTCTTGCCTACGCCCTGCCTCGCGATGGTAAGCATCCACGCGAAGCAATGCTCCACAAGGGCAGCGGGTTCGATTTCTACGGCCAGCGTCCAGCGGAACCGGATGCTCCATTCATCCGCTGCGTGGTCGTGGAGGATCTCTTCGGGCGCAGCCAGTTTCTTATAGTGCGCCATGTGCTTGACCGCCGCGCCCAGGCTCTCCGTCGAAAGAGCGGCTATCCCCATCGGGTGAAAACGCTCGATCTTCGTTTCCGTACCCAGCTTTAAACCGATCGAAGGGTCTTTGCTCACTTCCGCGATCGACCGCCAGAGGGCGAACAGTTCGGGCGTCGAGACAAGAATTCGAGTGTGCTGGAAGAAGTCCTGTGGCAAGGCCGCTTTGCGCAACACCGCAGGGACGGACACTCCCAGCTCTTCCAATCTGGTGGCGAGCATACCCGTAACTCGGAAGTGTTTCGTCATAATTCCGGCCTCTCATCCAGCAGTCCCAAGCCTACGAGAATATGAGATGCCGAGCCCTGCAAAGCGCGCCATAGTCACAGCCAAACGCGCCAAACTCGATTTCTGTCTGCAGGCCTAAGTGCCACCGGGGCCGTTGCTCAATGTGAGCGGGACCTCATCCGGGAGCGGCAGCGTGAGGGGATAGCAATGGCAAAGCTTTGCCGGAAGCCTTATCCGTGAAATCCTTGTCGCTGTTCAGGCCATCGAGCTGCCGCAAATCGGTCTAGACAAGCGCGCTCACGCGCTTATACCCGACCACCAGTCCCTTCCGTGTGGCGGCTTGACAGGTTTGTGTCCGGATAAGTTCTTTAGCTTTCGCCATCAGGTGTTGGATTGGACAAGAACCGACGTGTGACCTTCAGCGAGAAGCGGCCAGTGTTCTTCATCGCTATCCAGCGGTCAATAAGAGTGCTGTGAATTGACTATATCGCCTCAGGAGTCCAAGCTCGCAAGTCGTGATCGCGCCTCGACGAGTGACTTGGCCTGTTCGCGCCAATCGGAATCAATACGGTAAGAATCATTTTGGCTGCACGAATCGACTGCCTGAATCGGGCTTTCCAAAGAGAGTGCATCCACTCGCGACAAGAACAGCTTCAAGATAGACGAGCTGTTTCCCTTACGGTAACCCAAGGAAACATCGATTTTCGGCCCAGGACCTTGAAGCGAACGCGTTGTTACAGCAGGGGGAAGAAATGTCTCTGCATAGTGCGGTAAGAGCGCGACACCACCCGTCGAAGCGATGAGAGACATGACGCCACCGAGGTTGTCCACTTCGTAGCTTGGTTTGATCTCAATCCCGTTGTCATGCAAAAACCGGTCAATGGTGCGGCGTAGCGCGGGTTGTCTTCCTGAGATGCTAAGAGCGGTTCCCGAAACACTGATGAATCTCTCGCAGGCGATCTCCTGAACGGTGATCGGATCAGCCAAGGCAAACCCGGCCGCTCAACCATCGGGTACCAACCGGAGCATTGGAACGACAAAGGCTACCGAGTGGTAGCCTTGCGAATCAATCCAATGACAAACTTGTTTGGTAGCGCTATCGGGGCTCGAACCCGAACTCTTCGCCTTGAGAGGGCGACGTGTTAACCAGTTACACCATAGCGCCACATCATCCCGCGGCAACTTCCACAGGATACATCAGCTTCCCGGCGAGTCCAAACCGGGCCGACTATATTCCTAGCCGCTTGACCTCGTCGTTGTAGTACTTCCGGTACAGAATGTCCCACTCCTGGGAGCCTTCCATGATGATGCGCTGCTGTGACGAAATCTTGCCACGCGCCGCCGCATCGATCTTCAGTTCATCTGCAAACAGCACTTCCAGAATCCGACGTGCTTCCTGCCGCAACGTGTTCCGGTCTTCCAGAAACTCGGCCTCCGGCGTATCCGCCAGAGTGTCGGCAATCGTGTGGGCCAGCTTGTTCACTTTGTCGCGGCTGATTCTCACAGCACCGCCTTGTAGCGCTTGACCAGCTCCATCTTTACTTTCTTGAACATCTCCGGAAAGCTGGCGCCGTTCTTCAGCATCTCGTCCTGGTAGCTCTCCAGGATCAACCGCGCCTCTTCATTGATGCGGTCTTCCAGCGACAGTTCTTCCAGAATCGCGGCCTGCACGCGTTCCACCAGCACGGCCGGCTTGTCGGTCTTTACCATCTTCGACTCGGTCAGCCGGCGCACCGCCTGCCGCGAAAGATAGCCAATGTAATCCCTTGAAAAGAGCATGAGCGAACTCGATGGTACCACGCTGAATTGGCCGCCATCCCGGTCGCTCGCAGTGAGACAATCGAGCCATGCAAACCGACAGCCTTCACCTCGTGAAGGACGACATGATCGCCTTCATCGCCGGCAACGGCCTCCGCCGTTTCACCGCCTACGTTGCAGAAGATGTGCCCTCCGTCGTCTTTGAAGAAGACAGCGTCGACGGTTGGAAAGACTTCGTGGAACACGCCAAGGCAAGCGGCGCCTCCTTCGTCACCATGAGCGAGGTTCAGCTCGATAAGGAGGACATCGAACTCCTTGTCTCCCAAATGCGTTCCCAGGATTTCGCGAGCGACGACTCCCCGGAACTGGAAGACGCGCAGTCCCTCCTCAAATACATCGGCAAGATTGGTTACCTGCAACTCGGCTTCGCTCACCAGGGCGTCATGTTCCTGTACGAAGCAGCCACCGAATGGTACGACCAGTACCAGCAGTGGATGGAAGCCATGGCCGAACTCGGCAGCATTCACCTCGACAGCGCCAGCGACCCCGAATAACACGGCACCGCAACGCACAACGCACGCACGAAGAACGATTTGCTCAACCCCTCCCCAGCTTCCCCGCAGAGCGCTACCGAACTGCGATGGCTCCTGCCTCCTTCGGTAGACCCTGCACTCCAGGCGCTGGCCAACAGCCTCGACCTGCCGGACTGGCTCGCCGCCATTCTGCGCAACCGCGGCCTGCACACCAGCGCCGACATCCTGGCGTTCCTCAACCCAAGCTCCGAAGGTCTGCACGATCCGGACCTCATGCGCGGCATGCAGCACGGTGTCGACCGCATCCTCCAGGCCATCCAGCAACGGGAACCCATCCTCATCTATGGCGACTATGACGTGGACGGCACCCTTGCCACCGTACTCCTGAAAACTGCCATCGATCGGCTCACCCCCAAATCAACCCTTCCATCTGAGACCATCAGCTCCCTCGTCCGCTACCACATTCCCCACCGGATTCGGGAGGGCTACGGCGTGCAGACCGCCGTCCTGGCAGACGCCGCAGCCCAGGGTGTCCGTCTCGTGATCTCTGTGGACACCGGCATCCGCGCCTTTGCCGCAGCTGCTGAAGCCAGGTCACTCGGCCTTGATCTGATCGTCACCGACCATCACCTGCCAGACGCCCTCGGCATTCCTGAAGCTGTCGCTGTCATCAACCCGAACCAGGCAGACTGCACCTATCCCTTTAAGGATCTGTGCGGCGCGGCCGTCGCCTTCAAAGTCGCCGCCGCCCTTCTGCTCGCCGCGGCGCACCGGCAGCCTGCAGGTGTGCAACCCATCGACGAACTCACCGTGCGCGATCGGCTCTTGCCTTCCCTGCTCAAGCTCGTCGCCATCGCAACTGTTGCAGACGCTGTTCCCCTCCACGGTGAAAACCGCATCATCACTGCTCTGGGCTTGGGCTCCTTGCAGCAGGTGTATCAACCTGGTCTGCGCGCCCTGCTCCACTACGCAGAGGTTGGCGCAAAGGACGAGGCTCCCTCCGCCACCGCCATTGCCTTCCGCGTTGCTCCGCGCATCAATGCCGCGGGCCGCATGGACATCGCCTCCGACGTCGTTCGCATGCTGCTCACCCGCGATCCAGAAGAGGGCCGGGCCCTTGCAGAAAAGCTCCACCTGCTCAACCGCGACCGGCGCACCGTCGAAGACTCTGTCCTGCAACAGATTGACGCTCTGCTTGACGACATGGGCGAGGAGGACCTTGCTGTCGCCGGCTGCCTTGTGCTCGACGGCGAAGGCTGGCATCGCGGTGTCGTCGGCATCCTTGCGTCGCGCGTGGTGGAGCGCACCAACCGGCCTGCCCTCGTCATCACCCACGAGGACGGCAAGGCCCACGGCTCAGGCCGTTCCATCACCGGCTTTCACCTGCTTGACGCCATCACCGCCGCCCACGTCGCTCACCCCGGCCTACCTCTCTTCGACCGCTTTGGCGGCCATGCCCACGCCGTTGGCTTCTCCCTGCCTTCCACCCACGTGAGCCACCTTCGCCATCATCTGGCCACCTACGCCGCCGGCAGGCTTACCCCCACCATGCTCCAGCCCACCCTCACACTCGACGCCGAACTTCCCTTCGCCGCCATCGACCGGGCAGCACTCGCCAACCTCAAGCGGCTTGAACCCTTCGGCCATGCCGCTGCCGAACCTGTCTTCCTCGCCACCAGCGTCACCATCCGCGAGCTGCGCACGTTAAAAGACACGCATCTCAAGCTGCACCTGCAGCAGGGCAACGGCCCCGTCCTTCAGTGCCTTGCATGGAGTCGGCGAATCCAGTGGCCACGACGCCTCGAAAACCTCGGTATCGCAGTTGGCAGCGTCGTCGATGTGGCTTTTCACCTCCGCGAGAACCGTCACCCCGACTTCGGCGGGCCCGAGCTCCAGCTGTATGATGTGCGCCTTCACCGGCCACACCAGGCCTTTGAGACTCCAGCAAACAGGTAACCCCCGAAGGCTCCCCCGCAACATCTCTGAAGCGTCAGCAGCGGAGCCGCGTCTTATATACTCAGTTGACCGACAAGCATGAGTGAACCGACCCCGAGCCGCGCCTTGCGGACTACTGTTATAGCGGCCGTTGTCGTAGCGGCAATCGTCCTGCTGGTTGTAAGCATCCGCTATGCCACGCGCGAAGACACCCTGGTTCGCACCGCTACTGTCCAGCTCGGGGACGTTGTCAGCTCCGTCCCCACCAATGGCATCGTCAAGCCAGTCGAACTCTACCAGGCACACGCGTCCGCTCCTGGCCAGGTTACCGCCGTGTACGTCCACGCCGGTGAGCAGGTCGCCAGCGGCACACTTCTGCTTAAGCTCGATGATGCCGACGCCGTGGCCAAGGTACAGAGCGCACTTTCTTCCGTCGCGGTAGCCAACGCCGGCGTGCATGACATTCGCTCCGGCGGTTCACAGGACGAAACCAATGCGCTGCACGGCGACATCGACCGCTCCAGCCTGCAGGTCGCGCAGGCGCAGTCCAGCCTCACTGCATTGCAGCAGTTACAGGGTAAAGGCGCCGCTTCAGCCAGCGAGGTGGCCGCGGCTCGAGAGCGTCTGCTCACCGCCCAGAGCTCCCTCGCATCGCTCAAACAGCGGGCTACCCAGCGGTATGCAGCCACCGATGTGCAGCGTGCCGCCGCCCAGGCAGCAGACAGCCGCGCTTCCCTTGCCGCGGCAGAGCATGACCTTGGCAACAACGTCGTTCGTGCGCCCTTCGCCGGCACCATCTTTGACCTTCCCGTTCAGCGCTATGACTATGTCGCCAGTGGCGAAGCCCTGGTACAGGTCGCAAACCTTAGCCGGATGCAGGTGCACGCCTATTTTGACGAGCCTGAGATCGGCAAACTCCACACTGGCGATGCCGTCCGCATTACTTGGGAGGCCAAGCCCGGCAAGCAGTGGCACGGCCACATTCTTCGTCCGCCCACCACCGTTCAGACTTACGGCACGCGCAACGTAGGCGAGTGCCTCATCACTGTCGACGACGCCACTGGAGATCTGCTGCCGAATACCAACGTCACCGTAAACGTCACGACGCAGCAGGTACACGGCGTCCCCACCATCCCGCGCGAGGCTCTCCGCACCCTGGGCTCGTCGAACTTTGTGTACACCATTGACCACAGCAAACTTCACAAGACCCCTGTGGAAGTTGGTGCCCTCAACCTCATCAGCGTCCAGATCACTGGCGGTCTCTCCCTGGGTCAGCACGTTGCCCTCAACGCCACCAGCAACGTTGACCTCACAGACGGCCTGCTGGTGAAGGAGGCGCATTGATCCTGCGTCCCACCTCGCTTCTCCTTGCACGCCTCCTGCTTACATGTGCTCTTACCGTTGCCGTTATGCCAGCCTCCGCGCAAAGCATTGCGCAGGCACGCGCACTCGCCCATCAGGGCAAGGCAGATGCTGCCATCAGTCAGGCACGCGCCGTGGCCGGCAGTTCGCCCCGCAGCTTTGAGGCGCACGAACTACTCTGCCAGCTCTTCCGGAGCACCAACCACTTCGACGACGCAATCCACGAGTGCGAAGCAGCACGCGATCTGCAGTCCGGCAACAGCAACGCAGAGCTTGAGCTCGCCCGTGCTTATGGGGCAAAGGCTGACCACGCCGGCGCTCTCACCGGCATGCGTATGGTCGGCCGCATCCGCGACAGCTTTGAAAAGGCCGCCCAACTCGACCCCAGGAACGTCGACGCTCTGAGCGATCTTGGCGAGTTCTACGTGGAGGCTCCAGGTCTGGTCGGGGGCGGCGCAGACAAGGCGCGCGCCATCATTGCCCAGCTGCGTCCCCTTTCGCCTGCCCGCTCGCACCGCCTCGCGGGCATGTTGGCCGCCAAATCGGGCGACTACGCAACAGCAGACGCGGAGTTCGCCGCCGAGCTCGCTGCCGCACCCACGCCAGAAGCCTATGTCGACCTGGCCGTCTACAACCGCAAGCGTAAAAACTTTGCCGCCGCAGAAGCCAACGCTGTGCTCGCCATTCAAAAGGACACAGCACACGGCCCAGACACCATCGACGCCGCGGAAAACCTGCTCCTCCTCAGGCGCAGTCTGCCGATCGCGCAACAGGGTCTGCTCGATTACCTCGCCCACGACCAGCGCTCCGTCGTGCTGCCCGCAGCACATGTTCATACGCTGCTCGGCGAGATCCTGCAGGCTCAGGGAAACAACGCAGCCGCCCAGCAGCAGTTTCAGCAGGCCCTTACGCTGGTTGCCGACTACGAGCCTGCCCGCAAGGCGCTGCGCAAATGACCGCACCCGCTTTCCTCCGGCTCACGCTCGCCGCCAGCTGCCTCTACGCTGGAGCGTCCGTAGCCTCCGCCCAGATTTCGCTCCAGACCGCCGTCGATCTTGCCCTGCGCAACAGCCCCAAAATTCGCGGTGCCCAGGCCGACCTGGACAAAGCCCGTGCTGCCCGCGGCGAAGCAAAGGATGCTTTCATTCCCTCTGTCGTTACACAGGGTGGGTACGGCCAGGCCACCGGCGCGCCTCTCGGCGTTCCGGTTATCTTCAGCATCTCCGCCCAAAGTCTCGTCTTCAGCTTCTCCCAGCGCGATTACATCCGCTCCGCCCAGGCCTCTGTTGAGTCCGCCGAGCACGCCCTCCACGAGCAGCAGATTCAGGTCGTGGAAGACACCACCAACACCTATCTCGCTCTTGATAGCGCCAGTGCCCGCCGGGCAGTGCTGAACGAAGAACACGACGTCGCCGGCAAGCTCATATCAATCACGAACGACCGTATCAATGCAGGCGTAGACGCCCCGGTGGAGCTCCCAAAATCCCGCCGCACGGCCACACAGATCTCCCTTGCCGGCCTGCAGCTTGCCGATGAGATTGCAGCAGACAGCCAGCACCTGGCCACCCTCACCGGCATGCCCGCGTCCGCCATCGCCACGGAGTCCGGTACGATCCCACACTTCGACGCGCCAATCGCGCCTGGCCCTCAGAGCGACGCGGTCGCCGATAGCGAAGGAATCAGCGCCGCCTTCGCCACCGCTCGCGCGAAGCAGCTTGCCGCCTTTGGTGACCGCCGCTACCTGTTCCGGCCCAACATTTCGTTCGTCACAAACTACAGCCGTGTCGACACAGGCCTCTCCTCCTACGCGTCCTACTACCCCGACTACCAGGGACGAAAAGGTCGCCCTAACAGCGAAAACTCGCTTGGCTTTGGCCTGCAGATTAATGTTCCCCTGCTCGACTACGCGCACCGTTCCAAAGCCAGGGGCTCGGTAGCTGACGCCGCACGCGCCCTGGCCGACGCCGAACAGCAGCGCGGCGTCTTTCGCGAGGGCCGTGCCCGCCTGCAGCACAGCGCCCTCGAGCTCCAGCTCCGCGCGGACCTCGCCCATGACGACCAGGAGATCGCGAAGGATCAGCTCGAAGCTCTCCAACTACAAATGCAGGCATCTGCCGCCAACCTGCAAGGCCCGCAGGTCACACCCAAAGACGAGCTCAACGCCCGCCTGCAGGAGCGGCAGCGCACCTACGACATGCTCACCGCGGAGCTGCAGCTCCGGCAAACGCAGGTCAACCTCCTGCGACAGACGGATGCACTTGGCGTCTGGATTGGAGGCCACCCATCCGCCGGCGCCGCCGCCACGCCTTCCATCACCCCCGCGGCAAACGCGCCCGCAGTCCCCGGAACAGCCCCCGCAGCGCCCTCCACTGCACCTTCCGTCCTCCCAACACCCGCCACACCCCAGCCTTGACCCGCAACTCGTCGCGTGCTCAGCCGGGTTCGCCAGCGGTCCACATGGTGTGCAAAATGGTAAACTTTGAGGTATTGACATGGTCCTGAAAACTCTTCTCCTGAACCCGCCTTCCTTTGAAAATTTCGACGGCGGTGCCTCCTCCCGCTGGCCCGCCACGCGCGAAATCGAGTCCTACTGGTATCCCGTCTGGCTCGCTTACCCCGCCGGCATGCTTGAAGGTTCACGCCTGCTCGACGCGCCGCCGCACCACGTCAGCGCCGAAGAGACCATCAACATCTCAAAGGATTACGAGTTCCTCGTGCTCTTCACCAGCACGGTAGGCTGGGCCGGTGACCACGCCATGGCCCAGGCCATGAAGAAAGTAAATCCGAATCTAAAGATCACCTTCGTCGGTCCGCCCGTCACCACCGACCCCGACCGTGCCCTGAACGAGTGCTCTGCGATCGACTTCGTCTGCCGCCGCGAGTTCGACTTCGCCGTCGTCGAGTTTGCCCAGGGCAAACCGCTCTCTGAGATTCTCGGCATCAGCTACCGCAACCCGGACGGCACCATCCAGCACAATGCGGACCGTGCGCAGGTCGACGACCTCGACGCCATGCCGTGGGCTACCAAGATCTACAAGCGCGACATGGACGTCACCCGCTACAACGTCCCGTTCCTGCTGCATCCCTACATCTCGCTCTACAGCACCCGCGGCTGTCCCGCCCAGTGCACCTTCTGCCTATGGCCGCAGACACTTTCCGGCCACGCCTGGCGCAAGCGCTCGTCCGACGACGTCGCCGCCGAGATGAAGTGGGCCCGCGACAACTTTCCAGACGTCAAGGAGTTCTTCTTTGACGACGACACCTTCAACATCCAGAAGGCTCGCACCATCGAGCTCTGCTCAAAGCTGAAGCCTCTCGGCATCACCTGGTCCTGCACCTCGCGCGTCACTACCGACCGCGACACCCTGAAGGCTATGAAGGAAGCCGGTTGCCGCCTGCTCATCGTCGGCTTCGAATCCGGCGATCCGCAAATCCTTAAGAACATTAAAAAGGGTGCCACTGTCGAACGCGCCCGCGACTTCGTCAAGGACTGCCACGATCTCGGTCTCGTCATCCACGCCGACTTCATTCTTGGCCTGCCGGGCGAAACTAAAGACTCGATCCGTAACACCATCAACTTCGCAAAAACGCTGGACTGCGAAACCATCCAGGTCTCGGTAGCCCATGCCTACCCAGGTACGGAGTTCTACGACTACGCCGAGAAGAACGGCTTCATCACCAACGAGATCATGAACGACACCGGCGGGCACCAGATGGCACACATCGAGTACCCCGGCCTGCCCACGGAGTACGTCATGGAGATGGTCCACCGCTTCTACGACGAGTACTATTTCCGTCCCAAGGCCGCCTTCCGCGTCGTCTGGAAGGCCGTCGTCAACCGCGACGTCCCCCGCCTCTACGTCGAAGCCAAGGCCTTCATGAAGCTCCGCTCCCAGCGCAACAAGGCCTCCCGTGCCAAGCGCGAAGAGAACGCCCTCAAGGCGCAGGAATCCGTCAGCATGAACGCTTGAGTTAACTGCCGTCCCCTCCACAACAAACCCGGCGACCGCCGGGTTTGTCTATTCAAGGGTCAGCTATGCGCTTTTTCCGTTACTCCCGAAGCTATCGCATCTGGGCGTCCATCCTCTGGAGTCTGGTTTTCTGCGTATGGGTTCCCGTAGCCTTCCTCCACCGCCTGCGTCACCCCTGGCAGCCGTGGATATGGCTCTTCCTCACGCTCACCCAGTTCGCCTCGCTGTGGACCTACTGGAACATCACTGGAAACGAACTCGTCGCGCATTCCCTCGGCTGCCGCCGCCGCTACAAGCTCTCTGCTATCGACGGCATCGGATCACCCGCAAAACACCGTCGCCTGCTCGCCAAAACCGTCCAGATCGACTACCGCGGCCGCCACTCGCTCTACCTCACCGTCGACGAGAAGCAGGCCTTCCAAGATGCCCTCCGCACCGCCGTCGCCACGCACGAGCACGAGCCACCTACCACCGGACCTCTCGGCCTCTCTGTTTAACACAGCCCCGCGTCACTAAAATGAAGGCATGTCCCACAGGCTCCGTGCCTCGCAATATCTCATCCTGCTCACCGTCATGGTCGGCGCGTCTGTCGGCGACGCCCTGCTCTCTCGCGGCATGCGGCAGGTTGGCCCCGTCTCGCCCCAGCACCTTGGCCTGCTCCTCCACGCACTTGTAAACCCATGGGTCATGGCCGGCATCGTCGTGCTCATCAGCTTTATGGGCTCCTATATGACAGCGCTCTCGTGGGCTGACCTCACCTTTGTCCAGCCCGCCACCGCTTTCGGCAACGTCATCACCGCGCTCATCGGTCGCCTGTGGTTGCATGAAACCATCTCGCCCACCCGCTGGCTCGGCATCGCACTCATTGTCCTCGGCGTCGGCTTCGTCGCGAACGGCCCCAGCCGGACCGAGCGCGAAATCGTGACCCAGCAGCCAGCATGACGACCGCCCAGCTCCACACCGCAACCACCATCGTCGTCATGGTCCTCGGCGCCACGGTCGGCGAAACTCTCATTGCCGCCGCCATGCTCCGCGTCGGTGACCTCGATGAAATCCGCGCCCACAGCGGCCTCCCCGGAGCCATCCGCGCCGTGCTCTCCGAACCGCGCCTCCTCGGCGGCATCGCCTGCATGGCTATCAGCTTCTTCGCCCTGCTCTTCGCCCTGTCCGGGGCCGACCTGTCCCTCGTCGCCCCCGCCACCAACTCCCTCACCTTTGTCACTACAGCCGTCGCAGCGAAATTCTTCCTGCACGAGAACGTCGACCGCCGCCGCTGGCTCGCCGCCCTCTGCGTCTGCGCCGGTGTCGCCCTACTCGCCCGTTGAACTCCTAACAGGCGTTAACCTTCCACACAATTGCCTGCGCGATCGGGTAGGTTCCGTCTGTGCCAGGGATGCGCGGTTCCTCACCGCGCCAACACTCGCATGAACCCGGTCGCCGGCAAATCTGCTGGCAACGCGCGCGTCCCTGTCACCGCCTCGGCCGCCAGGTACCCGCTTCGCACAGCACCCTCCATCGTCGAGGGCCATCCTGTCCGCGTCCAGTCCCCTGCCAGCACCAGCCCCGGCACCTCCGTCTTCTGCGCCGGCCGAAACCGGTCCAGCCCCGGCAACACGCTGAACGTCGCCTTCGCCTCTTTCAGCACCAGGTGCTTCCGCAACACGGCAGTCTTCGCCTCTGGGAAGAAGCCCTCAAACTCCGCCAGCGCCGCCCTGTAAATTTCCTCTGGCGACATCCGCAGCTGCGCATGCGAAGCAGACATCGTCAGCTCCACATAGCCGTCGTCGCGCCCCCGTATCCGCCCCTTCGCAAACATCCACTCAATGGTCGTGTCCAGCAGCGCCGCATGGTCCATCCCCACCACATCCCGGTCATACCAAAGGTGCACCGTTGTAATCGGGCTTTGCACAAACGTTTCCAGACCCAGCGGCAACGCTCGCGCAAGCACCTCAGACGCAAGCAGCGGCGCAAGCTGGTCGAACGGCACCGCCAACACCACCGCCTCCGCTCGCAACGACTCACGATCTCCCGCCACCACCCATCCGCCATAGACCGCAGGCGAAACCGATCGCGCAGGAAAGCTCTCCCACAACGCCGCCCCATGCCGCACCGCGTCTTCCGCCACAAATCCGTAAAACTCGCTCAGCGGCATCGCCGGTATACCCAGCCGGCCGCCTTCCGCACTCTTCAGAAACGTCTCGTGGAACACCTGGCCCGCATACTTCATCGAGCACCGCTCCGGCACATCGTTCAACGCGCTCACGATCACTGGATAGATGAAGTGCCGAACGGCTCCAACTGGCAGCCGCGTCCGCTCCAGCCATTGCGCCACGCTCTCGTCATCCCGCACCGGATACCCGCGTACAAACGGCAACAGAGCTCGCGCCACCGCCATCTTGTCTGCCCAGCTCAGCATCCCTGCCTGCAGGAACGACAGCGAGTTGTGCCCCGGTGAAGGCAGCCCACTCGGCCTTAGAACCGACCTCCGTCCACCCGGCTCCAGGAACGTATACGTGTCATACCAGCGGATCCGGTCCGCCACACCCGCGTCCGCACACAACTTCCGCAGCGCCGTGCAGCACCCCACCATCACATGTTGCGAGTCCACCACCTCGCCCACAACGGGGTGCGGGTACGAATAGGCCCGCCCACCCACAAACGGCCGCCGGTCCACCACAGCCACCTTCGCGCCCTCGCGCGCCAGCGCCGAAGCCGCAGCCAGGCCGGCCAGCCCCGCACCCACCACCACGACATCGAAGTGTGGCGTCACCCTATGCGCCCCAACAAGCTGCCCAGCAGCCCGCGCAGCAGAATGCCCACCTTCCGTGCAGTTGAAAGACTCACCCTCTTGCCGAACACACGGTACTTCTTGCGCCGCATCTTCATCAGCAGCGCATGGTAAATCTGGATCAACACCCGCATTGCCGGCCGGCTGTCCCGCGCCAGCAACGGCACCAACGTCCGCCGTGCGCCATACAACTCCTCCGCCCGCGCACCCATTGCGTCCATGGCCACCTGCAACCCTGCCGTGACTGGACCACCGCCGGCTGCTGCAATCACATCGCCCACACCCGCGTTATGAGCCTGCAGCACCTCCATCGGCAAATACACCCGGCCGCGCTCCGCATCTTCCCGCACATCCCGCAGAATATTGGTGTACTGGAAGGCCTTGCCCATCCGCACCGCGTCCGCATCTGCAGCGCTTCCCTGCACTCCAAATATGCGGACCGTCACCAATCCAACCACGCTGGCGACCAGGTAGCAGTAGCGGTCCAACGCTTCGACAGTTTGATAACAATCAAAGTGTCGCTCGTCTAGATCCACTCGCGTTACACCAGCCGGCAACTCGGCTGCAAGGTCCATCGCCGTACCCGCCACCAACTCGTCCAGAAGTTCATCGGCAATGCCAAACCTTCGTTGCGTCTCCCTCACTGCTGCAAACACGGACCGGTCATTGTCATCGAACGCAGCATCGGCGTGGAACGCAGCCAGCCAGCGCCCCATCACATCTCGCCGCTGCTCCACAGGAATCGCCTCGTCATCGGCAATGTCGTCCGCCCGCCGCATAAAGGCGTACATCGCACACATCGCATCGCTCTTCCGTTTCGGCAACACAACAAACGCGTAGTAAAAGTTCTTCGCCTGCGCGCGTGCAATGTGCCGGCAGCGGTTAAACGCCATCGCCAGGTCAGCCCCGCTAGTCCCTTCCGCAAAGCCGCTCACGGCATTCACCGCAGCCCACGCGATCCGCGATGCACACCGAGTTTCCCCAGCGCCGCTCCCGCCAGCAACTGGAGCTTCTCGCCTTTCGACACCTCCGGCCTCCGCTGGAGCGTGTCATATCCAATCCGCTCAATCCCTCGCAGAATCGCCAACCCACCCGCAGTGAACAGCCGCAGCGTTGCGGCCAATTCCCGGTCCACACGGTCAATCAGCGGCGCACCCTCCAGCAGCATTGCCCGTGTTTCCTCCACCAGCTCTTTCATCAGCGCCAGGTACCCCGGCGTCGCCACACCGCCGCGCAACACAGCTTCATCCACCCCATAGAACGCCATGCGGTCCGCCGGCAGGTACACCCTGTCGCGCTGCAGCAGGTCTTCGCTCACATCCTGCCAGAAGTTCGCCAGCTGCAACCCCGTGCACGTCCTGTCACTCAGCGCAAACATCTCCGCGTCCCGGTACCCGCTCAGCATCAGCACCAATCGACCCACCGGGTTTGCGCTGTCCTCGCTGTACGCCTCCAGCTCCGCCATTGAGGTGAACCGCGTCTTTACCTGGTCCTGCTGAAATGCGCGGACCAGCGCCACAAACGGCTCCCGCGGCAGATCGCACGCTACAATCGACGGCCGCAGCGCCACAAAGACCGGGTGCCGCGACAGAGCCGGTGCGTCGAAGCACTCGCCCAGCATCCCCCTCCACGTCGCCAACAGCCGCGACGCCACAGCCCGGTCCGCCACCTCATCGCCCAGGTCGTCACTCACCCGGCAGTACGCGTACACCGCATAAAAGTGCGCACGCAGCCGTTTCGGCAACAAACTCGTTGCGACGTGAAAATTCTCGTAGTGCGATGTTGCCAGCGCCTTGCACCACAGCAGCGCCTCCTCCGCAGAGGGCCGCACCTCCGGCTCCAGCAGACCCGCCGGCGCACCCTCCAGTCGGTTTTGCTCCACGGCCATCACGCCGCACCCACCGGTGGCGCTACATCGTCCGGCAGCAACACAGCTTCCGGCAAACTCACGGGCTCCAGCACGGTCGCGGCCTCCGGCAAAATCGCTGTTTTTATGTCCAGTACACCTTCCGCACTCCGCACCATCATGCGCCCAAACACCTCCGGCACATCCGCCAGACCGGCCCGCGCCGTAATAAAGCTCTCTGCCTTCACAACGCCGTCCCGAAGCAGCCCGAATGCCCTGCGGCATGCTGCCGGCGTGTGGTGAAAGCTTGCCTTCAGCGTAATGCCCCCGTAGTGCAGCCGGTTCGTATCGAACTGCACAACTGTCCCGCTGGGCGGCCCGCCGAACAGGTTGACCACTCCCCCCTTACGCACCATGGCCACGGCTTCTTCCCAGCTTTGCGGCGTTGCCACGCACTCGACCACGGCATCCGCTCCAACGCCGTTCTCTGTCAGCGAGCGAACCGCCGCCACAGTGTCCACGCCATTGCCAATGCGGACCACCTCGTCCGCTCCAAAGCGCAGCGCATTGTCCACCTGGTCCGCACGCTTCACCACGGCAATGACCCGGCAACCCACACTGCGCGCCACGGCCAGAAACATCAGCCCGATCGGTCCGGCGCCCACCACGACTACCGTGTCCCCGGCAACAGCACCCGTCTGCTCCATCCCGTTCACAACGCATGCCAGCGGCTCGGTCAGCGCGGCGTGCTCCAGGAGCATGCCATCCGGCACCCGCAACGTATTCTTTTCCACAATCCGTGCCGGCACCCGCACATATTCCGCGTACGCTCCGTTGTTAAACAACAGGTCACTGCACAGGTTCGGCTGGCCTTTTCGGCAAAAGTAGCACACCCCGCACGGTGCCGAGTTCAACGCGACCACGCGCTCCCCCACCGCGAATCCTGCACCCTGCCCGCTATCCACCACCGTGCCTGCAAATTCATGCCCGAAAAGGCAAGGCGGCACCAGCATCGCCGCGTGGTATCCGCGCCGGTAGACCTTAAGGTCGGTCCCACACGTCAGCGCGGCGCCCACACGCAGCACAAGTTCACCCGTGCCTGCCACCGGAACGGCCACCGTCTCTACACGCAGGTCTTCCCGCCCATACAGCACAGCGGCTTGCATCATCCTGGACATCCTCTCTATCTTCTCACTTCACGCGCCTAACAACTGCTGTGACCATCCGACCCGCGCAGGCATCAGATACGCTCAGCATCGGATACACTGACGCCATCCTGCAGAAGCGCGAGACACCTGCTCCCGAATGACCTTTGGCTCTCCCATCGCACTTGCCAAAAAGCAGATCCTGTCATTGCAGGACTACTCGCTGCTCGTCGGCCGCGCCTTCAAAAGCCTGCTCACCCCGCCACACTACTGGGGTGACATCTTTATCCAGGCGGACTCCATCGGCATCGGCTCCCTACCCATTGTCGTCCTCACCGGCTTCTTCACCGGTTGTGTGCTCGCCCTGCAGTCCGCCGTCTCGCTCAAACAGTTCGGCGCCATCAGCATGACCGGCACCCTTGTCTCGCTCTCCATGATGAAGGAGCTTGGGCCCGTCCTCACCGGCCTTATGGTCTCCGGCCGCAACGCCTCCGGCATGGCCTCAGAGCTTGGCTCCATGCAGGTCACGGAGCAGATCGACGCCATGCGCGCTCTCGGCGTAGACCCCGTGCGCAAGCTGGTCACGCCACGCATCATCGCCACCGTGTCCATGCTCTTCTTTCTCACCATCCTGTCCGATACTGTCGGCGTCCTCGGCGGCGGTCTGGTCGCGGTTGGCCTGCTCGGCCTCAACGCCAGCAGCTACTTTCACTCAACCTATCGCGCTCTCGCCTATGCAGACGTCGTCCAGGGCCTTACCAAGCCGCTCTTCTTCGGCTTCATCATCGCCTCGGTCGGCACCTACTTCGGCATGAGCACCAAGGGCGGCACCCAGGGCGTAGGCCGCGCCACCACCCAGGCTGTCGTCGTCTCCTCCGTCACCATCATCGTCGTCGACTTCCTCATCAGCCGCACCATGATCGGCATCTTCGGCCGCTGACCATGCCTGACACAAGCCAAGCCGAAGCACCAAAGAACGCCGGAGACGGCGACGGCAAAGACACAGGCCCCGTGCTCGTCTTCGACGACGTCTCCATCGCCTTTGACAGTCACAAAGTCCTCGAAAACATCTCGTTCAGCATCAACCCGGGCGAAACCTGCGTCCTGCTCGGCCCTGCCGGCAGCGGCAAATCTGTTCTCATGAAGATCGCCAACGGCCTCGTCAAACCAGACTCGGGTTCCGTCAAGGTCTTCGGCGAAGAGATCACGACCATGTCCGAGGTGCAACTCTTCGAAATGCGCCGGCGCGTCGGCATGGTTTTCCAGGAGTCGGCTCTCTTCGACAGCATGAACGTTGAAGACAACATCGCCTACCGCTTGAACGAAGAAGGCATGCCCTACGACGAGTCCCACAAGAAGGTTGAAGAAGTCCTCAACTTCGTCCTTCTCGGCCAGGCCATCGCAAAGTTCCCCTCGGAACTCTCCGGCGGCATGCGGCGTCGCGTCTCCATCGCCCGCGCCATCGTCACCAATCCTGACTTCATCCTTTACGACAGCCCCACCGGTGGCCTGGACCCCATCACCTCCACCACCATCGTGGAGCTGGTCGTCAAGCAGCGCGACGTCGCCCACACCACAGCCCTCATGATCACCCACCGCCTGCAGGACGCCTTCACCCTCGCCACCCACCGTTATGACGAGCAGGCTGGCACCATGAAGGTCATCCCCGGCGGAGCCGTCGACGAAAGCACCACCTTCCTCGTCCTCAATGAAGGCAAAATCATCTTTACCGGCAAAACCCTCGATCTCACCCACTCCGACGACCAATGGATCAAGGCCTATCTCGCCTGACTTTCCGCTTCCCACGGCACGCGCCCTGTGCGAAGCTGGGTGCTCCTGAAAGCGAAAGGGTGTGGGCGTATGCCACGTGCGACCCGTCTGCTGATTCATTCCCTGCTCTGCCTGTTGGCCGCAGCCGCTGCTCTGCCCCTTGCCAGCCAGAACCGCGTCACCATCCTCAACGATGCCTTCGGCAAGCGCCCGGACCTCGAGCAGGACTGGGGCTACTCCGCCCTTATCGAGTTCGAAGGCAAGCGCATCCTCTTCGACACCGGCGATAACATCGCTGTTTTCCGCAAAAATGTCGAGAGCCTGCACATCGACCTCACCCGCCTCGACATGGTCATCATCACCCATGCGCACGGCGACCACACCGCCGGCCTGCGCTACGTCCTGTCCAGGAACCCCAAGGTCAAGCTCTACGTCCCCAGCGACCCGTACTTCACCGGCACCGTCCTGCCCCCTGCCTTTCTCACAGCAGACGCTCGACCCGAACTCTCGCCGGAGATGCGCTATTTCGGCGGCGGCCCCAGGCCCGAACCCCGCGGCTGGGCCTTCTGGACCGACACAAACCTGACAGCTATCAGCGAGTCCACAACGATCGCGAATCACATCCACCTCGTGTCGCTCGTCTCAGAGAAGCCAGCCTTCAAAGGCCTGCGTGAAATCTCACTCGTCCTCGACACCCCCAAGGGCCCTGTCATCTTTGTGGGCTGTTCCCACCCGGGGATCGAGCGCATCATGGCCGCCGCCACCGCGCAAAATCCAGGCACCCCCGTCAACATGCTCGTCGGCGGCCTGCATCTGCTGCAGGACTCGCCCGAACAGGTGGAGCAGACCCTCGACGTGCTCTCGAACACCTACCACGTTCAAACCATGAGCATCGGCCACTGCTCCGGGGAGTTAGCCTTTCTGCGCGTCCACCAGCGCTGGGCAGACCGCAGCCTCTACGCAGGTCTTGGCGAAACGATCGCCTTCTAAATCACAACCAACCGGAACAACTTAGGTCTACCGCACGCATCACCGCAGTATCTGTCCAGGCCGAAGCGCCGTACTCGCACCTGTAGACCCTGTAATGCTGCTCGGAGTAGGGCGAAATAAAAGCGAAGACACTTCACCCTTTTCGGCCTACAATGACCCATCGCCACCCACGAGGTGTTTTCATGGCTAGCTCCAAATCCGTCATCAAGCCCAAACCATCCAGCAAGTCGACACCCAGGGCAAATCCATTCCACTCAGAGCCAACCGTGCCTTTGCCCGGCAGCCACAAGGCCGCCTACAGCTCCGACGCCGCTGGCAAACCCGTCCCCCCCGGCTCTTCCATCACGATCTCCGTCCTTCTGCGCCGCAAGTCTCCGCTTGATGTTGCAGCCCTCGACAGCAAGCGCCTCACCCGCGCCCAGTACAAGGCCAGGCACGCGACGGATCCCAGTGCCCTCAAAACACTCCTCGCCTTCGCGAAGGCATACTCTCTTACGCCCGAGCACAACCCCGACCGCCGCATGGTCGAACTCACCGGCACCGCCGCGAACCTGCAAAAGGCCTTCGGCGTCAAGCTCTCCCAACAGCCCTCACCCGACGGAACAATCTACCGCGTCCGCCAGGGGGACATTTGCGTCCCCAAATCACTCATCGGCCAGGTCGAAGCGGTTCTCGGCTTCGACAATCGCCCCCAGGCCACGCCCAAGTTTCGCGTTCGCAAGATCCTTGGGCCAAGGGGTGTCGCAAAGCCCCGCGCCACAAACATCTCCTTCTCCCCCGTGGAGGTCGCCCAACTGTACGGTCTGCCGTCCGGCCTCAGCGCCGCCGGACAAACGATCGCCCTCATCGAACTCGGCGGCGGCTTCAAAGCAGCCGACATCACCGCCTACTTCAAGTCCATCGGCGTGACCAAACCCAAAGTCACAGCCGTTTCCGTCGACAAGGGCAAGAACAAGTCCGACGGCGTCAACGGGGCGGACGGTGAAGTCATGCTCGACATCGAAGTTGCAGCTGCAGTAGCCGCTGGCGCACACATCGTCGTCTACTTCGCTCCCAACACCGATCAGGGCTTTATCGACGCCGTTGCCACCGCCGTCCACGACAGCAAGAACAATCCCTCCGTCATCTCCATCAGCTGGGGTGGCCCGGAATCCACCTGGACCACCCAGGCAGCCAATGCACTCGATGCCGCCTGTCAGTCCGCCGCCGCCCTCGGCATCACCGTCCTTGCAGCTGCCGGCGACAACGGCTCCACCGACGGCGTCACCGTTGGCAAACAGCACGCCGACTTCCCCGCCTCCAGCCCCCACGTCCTCGCCTGCGGCGGCACCAAGCTCAACGGCTCGGGCAGCACCATCACCTCTGAGATTGTCTGGAACGAAACTGCCGCAAACGAAGGCGCAACCGGCGGCGGCATCTCCGCGCTGTTCCCCCAGCCCACCTGGCAGTCCGGCATCGCCGCCACCAAGTCCGGCCGCGGCGTTCCCGATGTGAGCGGCAACGCCGATCCGTCCACCGGGTACCAGGTACGCGTCGACGGAGAGTCCCTCGTCATCGGTGGCACCAGTGCCGTCGCTCCACTCTGGGCCGGCATCCTCGCCGTCTCCAACGCACAGTCCAAAACCACCGCAGGTTTCCTGCAACCCAAGCTCTACGCCACCAAGAACGTCTGCCGAGACATCACCTCCGGCAACAATGGCGCCTTCAACGCCGGCCCTGGCTGGGACGCCTGCACAGGTCTGGGGTCCCCCAACATCCCCGCCCTCTTCACCCTTCTCACCCCGGCCAGTAAAGCAAAACCACCAAAACCCACAAAGAAGAAGTAGCCAGCTCTCCCTCATGGCCCCCAAATCTGGGTCGACAGCTTCACCGTCGATCCAGATGGGGTAGACAACTTTGCCCACTGTCATTTCGACCGCAGCGACGCGGAGTGGAGAAACCGCCTTCTTTTCGCTCACTGCGTAGCACCCGCTGACCAGCTCGCCATCCCGGCATCTATCCTTACCAAGATGCCCACCGAAGCCAACGCCGACAAAAAGCCCCCCGTCTACCTCCTCGACAGCATGGCCTTCGTCTTCCGCGCCTACCACGCCATGCAGCGCAGCCGGCCCATGTCCACGCGCACCGGCATTCCCACCGCGGCCACCTACGTCTTCATCAACATGATTAACAAGCTGCGGCAGGATTTTCAGCCGCACTACCTCGCCGCCATCTACGAGGGCGGAGCCCCCGTGCACCGCAACGAAAAAGCGGACGAGATGAAAACCGTCCAGAAGTTCAATATCAAAACCCAGCAGTTTGAAGAGATCGACTACGCCGGCTACAAGGCCACCCGCGCGGAAACCCCCGCCGACCTCACCCAGCAACAGCCCTACATCCGCCGCGCGCTTGAAGCCTTCAACATCCCCATCCTCAACTACCCCGGATACGAAGCCGACGATGTCATCGGCACCCTCAGCAAACTCCTCGCCGCCCAGGGCCACCACGTCTACATCGTCTCCTCTGACAAAGACATGATGCAGCTCGTGAACGAGAATGTCAGCATCCTCAACCCCACCAAGGACAACCTCATCCTCGACCCCGCGGGCGTCGAAGCCGCTCTCGGCGTCCGCCCCGAACAGGTCATCGATGTCATGGCCCTCCGCGGCGATTCCATCGACAACATTCCCGGTGCACCCGGCATTGGCGACAAGGGCTCCGTCGAACTCATCCAGCAGTTCGGCACCGTCGAAGCCGCACTCGACGCCGCCCGCGACACCCCAGACACCATCAAGGGCAAACGCCAGCGCGAATCGCTCCAAAACAACCGCGACACCGTCCTTCTCTCAAAGGATCTCGTCACCATTCACACCAGCCTCCCAGTCGACTACTCCCTCGACGCCATGGCCACGACCGACCCCAACCCCACCGACCTCCGCGCCCTCTACACGGAGCTCGAGTTCACCACCCTCCTCAAAGAACTCCCCGCCACCACCACCACCGCCGTTACCTACAAGCTCAGCCCCACCGCTGAAGACATTGCCAACCTGCTTGCCGCCGCAAAGGACAATCTTTCCTCCCAACTGAAGAACGACCAGCCCCAACCTTCGTCCGCGGCGGCCAAACCTGCCTCTCTCTTCGACCCAGCGCCAGCTCCCGCGCTGAACAGCTTCGACATCCTGGCCGGCCTTGCCCTCTACCTGCCTGAAGACCCTCAATCCCTCGCCGAAGAATCCGCTCAGCCCGACGCTGGCGACGAGGACGCCGAGGCCGAACTCGAAGTCCCCCCAGCCGAGAACATGAACCTTTTCGGCGCCCCCAGCACCGATGAGCCCGTAGCCACTGAGCCCTTCGACGCCCCTGAAACCCAACCCCTCCTCATCGGCCTCGCCGCCAGTCCAACCGAAGCCCTCCTCCTCGATCTCCACAGCGACCTCGCCGCCCCCATCCGCGACGCCCTCGCCGACCCGCAAGTGCCCAAGATCGTCCACGACCTCAAGTCTGTCCTCCGCACCCTGCAAGCCGCCAACCTGCAGATCGCAGGCGTCCGCGACGACACAATGCTTTACAGCTACCTCGTCAACCCCACCCACCTCTCCCATACCCTGGCCGACGTCGCAGCACGCTTCAACGACCGCGCCCTCACCAACTCCGCAAAAGTCGCAAAGAACAAACCCCAGCCCGCAGCCGACCCCAACAAACTCCCTGAAGCCGCCAACGCCGTCCTCCAGCTGCAGCGAACACTCCAGCCCCAGATTCAGGAAGCCGACTTACTCAAAACCTACAGGGAAATCGACCTCCCGCTCGTCCCGGTCCTGCTCCGCATGGAACAGGCTGGCTGCCAAATCGATACCGACCTCCTCCGCCAGCAGAACAGCCACATCGCCCACCTCATGGCCGGTCTCGAGCAGCAGATTCACACCCTGTCCGGCCACATCTTCAACATCAACTCCCCCAAACAGCTAGGCGAAGTCCTCTTCAACAAGATGGGCCTCCCCAAGCCGCTCAAGTACGGCAAGGGCAAGGTCGTCTCCACTGCACAGGACGTCCTCGAAGAGCTCTCCTCCCACCACGAAGCCCCGCGCCTCGTCCTCGAGTACCGCCAGCTCGCCAAGCTCCGCTCCAACTACACCGAGCAGCTCCCCAACCTGGTCGACGGCAACTCTCGCGTCCACACCACCTTTAACCAGGTCGCGACCTCCACCGGTCGTCTCTCCGCCACGAACCCCAATCTCCAAAACATCCCCGTCCGCACCGAACTGGGCCGCGACATCCGCGCCGCCTTTACCGCCCTCCCCGCGAAGTACAAAACCAGCACAGACCCAGGTCGACTTCCCGACGACCAGCAGGATAATCTCCTTCTCACCGCCGACTACTCCCAGATCGAGCTCCGCCTCATGGCCCACTTCAGCCAGGACCCGCTCCTCCTCCACGCCTACCGCAACGACATCGACATCCATACACTCACCGCCTCCGAAGTCTTCGGCGTCCCTCCCGAAACGATGGACAAGGAGACTCGCGGCCGCGCGAAGGCCGTCAACTTCGGCATCGTCTACGGCATCAGCCCCTTCGGGCTTGCGGCAAATCTGGGGATTGATCAGAAAACCGCAAAAACCTACATCGAAACCTACTTCGACCGCTACGCCGGCGTCCGCACTTTTATCGAACGCACGCTGCAGGAGACCCGCGACAGCGGCCACGTCACCACATTATTCGGCCGCACCCGCCCTATCCCGGATATCCACTCCCGCAACCCCAACGCCCGCGGCTTCGCCGAGCGCACTGCCGTCAACACACCGCTGCAGGGTACCGCCGCCGACATGATCAAAGTAGCCATGCTGGCAATCGACAAGGCCCTTACCCAACGCAACCTCCGCACCGTCATGACCCTGCAGGTCCACGACGAGCTCCTTTTCGACACCCCACCCTCCGAGGCCGACGAAGTCACAGAGTTGGTAAAAACAGAAATGGAGAAGGTCATTGCCCTCTCCATTCCCATCGTCGCCGAAGTAAACCGCGGCCCTAACTGGCGCGACGCCAAGTAGACCCATGCTCCTAGCAGGAACATCGACGGACTTTGCTTTTCAAACTTACCGATCGCGCACTGCTTACTGCTTTACAAAACTGCCGCTGTAGATATAGACACGACCTGTCTTGATCTGACCGGTTCCGCTAAAATTGTACGTGCTGTTATACGAATTGAACGCCACGCCGTTTACGCCCCAACGCACCAGGTGTACCGGAGACCCCAACACGTTGGCCACAGATTCAATATTCAGCGGTGTAAATTTCGTCAAGTCGAACGACGTCAATGTCGCTGTACCTCCGCTGCTGCTCGTGGGTGCAAAAAATACTGCTCCGAGCTTTCCATCTACAGCTACAGTTCCGGAATAGTTGTACTGCCCTACCGGGACTCCGTTGGCAGGATTCAAGACGTTCCCGGAATCGGAGTAAACAAAACCCGTCACAGGCTCGTAATGAATCCGTTCGTTTGCGAAGGTCGAGAACGCTCCGCCATAATCCTTGATGCTCGCCACCCCCGTACTGTTCAACGTCAGAACGTACAAGTCAAACCCTGTGGATTCATTGTTCGCGCCGATCAGCGTGTTCGAATCCCCGCCAAAGGTGATAGCTCCCAGCAATAGGTCACAGCTGCAGCCCGGATTAGAATTCCTTCCGGCGCCATTTGGCCGAGCCACGGCTCCGTCGTACACGACCACACCCTTCTGCGCCTGCGGGCTGACGCCCACGTTGCCGGATGAAGATGCCCAGACGTTGGAGTCAACATGGGAGACGGCAAGGTCCAATGCCACATTTGGTCCGAAAAATGAATCTGCGCTTAGACTCACAGTAAAGTCCAAAGTCATGCTGGGCAGAATCAAACGCTCAACATTTGACGACCCATCGAGTGCGACATACAGGAACTTGCCGTCGTCCGAAATCACCATACGATCTGGTTCACTGCCGACGTACGTGCTCTTAACGATCACACCTGTTGTTCCATCGATCGTCACCACATTATTGCCGTAAGTCGCCACACTGCTCGGAACCGACGCGTAGATCAAATTACGAGTCGGGTCGCCCGCCACGTCATTTGCAACCACATCCACAATGAAGTTACCGGCCGGCAGTGGAGTGATGACAAAGTTTTCAGCGTTCGACGTCTGCGTGCTCGTGCCTGCACCCGGTGCCAACACGGTGACAGGCACTGAACCCGCTGTGAGTAAAAGGTTCTCGGGAATCGTCGCTGACAAGGTTGTAGAACTCTGAAACTCCGTGGCGAGTGCGGTCGTACCGAACTGCACTGTGCTCCCCTGCACAAACGAGGTTCCAACGACCTGCAAGGTCAGGGTCAGGTTTCCAGCGGTTGCTGTTGCAGGGCTTAAACTCGAAATCGCCAGCGGCGGTGCAGTCACTACAAACGGCAGAGCCTTTGTTGTAGTACTTGCATCCTGTACTGTCACACTCAAGGTACCTGGATTCACCACATCCGCGGCGGTGATGCTGGCTTGCAACTGCGTCGACGACACAAACATCGTTGACGTGGCAATAGTGCCGAGATAAACCTTTGCCGACGAATCGAATGAAGTTCCATTTACCGTGAGCGTGAACGCGGGTGATCCCCCGACGATTGTCGAAGGGCTTAAGCTCGTCGTCGACACTGGCGGAGGGGCTGTCGTCACAAACGGCAGAGCCTGCGTCGTGGTGCCTGCATCCTGGACCGTGACGTTTGTCGTACCTGCGGCAGCTACATCCGTCGCAGCAATGCTGGCCTGCAGTTGCGTCGGCGATACAAACGTTGTACTCCGCGCACTGCTGCCGAAATATACCTTGGCTGCCGAATCGAAAGAGGTCCCGTTCACCGTCAGGGTAAACGCAGGAGAGCCGCCCGCTATCGTCGCTGGACTAAGTGAAAGGGCGGTCGGAGTTGGCGGCGCTGTCACCGCGAAAACCAGTGACGCAGTAGTCTGCCCATTTGTCACAATCGACACGTTGGCACTGCCTGCAGTCAACACATCTGCCGCAGAAATTGCGGCCGTCAGCTGTGTAGCCGACGTCAAGGTCGTTGTTCTTGGCCCACCGTTCCAATACACGGTCGAGGCCGACGTGAATCCGGTACCTGCGGCCGTCAGAGTGAAGGCCCCGCTGCCGGCTACCGCAGAAGCAGGGGTTACCCCTGTAAGCGTGGCAGCCGGGCTTGAAGGGGGCGTGGTCGTACCACTACTACTGTTGCTTCCACCGGAGCAGCCACAAGTGGCAAATAGCACAAGCGAAGTGAACAGGAAGACCAGACGGATCAGCGGACGCATCGACGCAACCCCAAAAAAGATATTGCCCACCGTACACGGACTTCGAATATCCGTCCAGTTTGGAAACCTGGCGCTCACTCAATGCCTTACACATTGCGCCTGGCAAGGCTTTAGGCAACGACATCTCCCAGCCGTGTGCCCATGTCAGGAAATCAGGACATGGGTTTCCGAACCTACCTGGTTCCTGTCACGACCGGCGCATCTCTCCGCACAAACCGGTACACATGCCGAAACGCAAAGTCATCGCCTGACCCCGCAGCCCGCGTCTCTTCCAGCACCTCCAGCAGATTTCGCCGGATCGTCATCGTCTCCCGCAGATTCGCCGGCTTGCCCGCATCGGTCCCGTTCCCGGTCAGCACCAGAACACCCCGCCCCTCCTTCAGACCGGCGTACCCCTTCACGGCAAACGTCTGCGCCCGCTTCCCGTTCTCCACCGACTCGTAGCTCTCCTTCGCCGTGTCGAACGTGACGACATCCGTTTCCGTCACCGTCTTTGCCGGCCCATCGTCGTATACGTACCGCCACGTCTGCTGCCCGTCCGTCGCGGCCGTAATCGATAGCCAGGTCGGCAGATCAACCCGCTTTGTCGATCCGACCGGTTCTGAATAGTCCCGGTACTCCAAGACGCCCACCCAATCGCCCAGCAGCGATCCACGCAACTGCGCCTGCGCGGGCACCGGCGTCTCCGACACACCGCATCGCACCACAACACAGCTCAACCACAGCCCCAACCCAGCCAAAACGACTCGCATGCAGCCATCCTAACCGGTGATGCAACGCCAGCTCCGAAGTAAACCGCGGGCCTAACTGGCGCGATGCCAAGTAGATACCGGTCTCCAGAGCCAAGCTCACCCTGCACGCGGGAGCGGCTTGTGCCGAGCCGCATACCGGCTTTTTCGTCCTTGCTCCACACCTGTTCAGGGCATGCAAATATCCGCCTACCTGGCTGGCAAATGATACGAATCTGTAAAAAGTAGTGCTCCCACTAGCGACATTTCGCTTACATGGTGTACCTTGAAGGTACTGCAAGTTATCCGGAGGCTTCCCCATGCGTAAATCCCTACGAGTAGTTCTCTCTGCCATCGTCTTGTCCCTGGCAGTCCCCGCTGCCGTACACGCTCAAGGCTGCCCTCCTGGGTACACCTTCACACAGCTTCCCGGAGGCGGCTTCTCATGCATCCCGACGGCGCCAGCCGCACCGGAGATCGGCCTCTCCTCTAGTGTTACTGGTTTGGCTGTTCTGCTGGCCGGCGGCCTTATGCTGCGCGGACGCAAGCGTCGCGTTGCGATGCCTGTCGCTGCAACCATCTAACTTGTCTCTAGGTTTGCTCAGGGAACAAGCTTGATGGAGTTTCGCAGTAAACGCTCGCTCTTTGTCCCAAGCCTGTTCCTGTTCCTCATTGTCATCGAGAAGCTCACGGTACTTCACCTGCCGGCCAATTGGCTGGTCGGTGAAGTACATACTTTTGGTGGCGCCCCAGCCGCCTTTGGGCTGGCTCTACTTTTCTTTGGCGCTCGCCCCATCGTCTCACTTCCCATTCGGCCCACTTGGGATCGTGGGATCGCTCTGACGCATGGCCTCATACTGCTCAGCCTCTTCGGCCTCCAGCTCTGGTACGGTCACGTCCAGGCTTCCCTTCCGCCACAAGGTACGGAATTCAGGGGAATGGCTGTCACCTGGACAGCCCTCATTCCCGCAGCTGTCATCACCCTCCTTCTGGTGTTTGTCTCCCTTTCCAGCCTGCGCCTGCTGCTCAAACGCCTGGCGTTCCCTGCCACCGCCGCCGCGTTGGTCACCGCGGCGTTTCTGCTCGCTCGGCACATTGGCGACCAGGCCTGGGGCAATTCCTCTGCGTTCATCCGCTTCGTCCAGCACGCCTGCTTCTGGCAAACAAGGGCATTCCTCAGCCTCTTCTATCAAACAGTCATAAGCAATCCCGACCATCAGATCCTCGGCACCCAGCGCTATATTATTCAGGTCTCCTGGCTTTGCTCCGGCCTTGAGGGACTTCTCCTGGTCGCCGTCCTCATCGCGCTCTGGATTTTCTTTTTCCGCCGCGAACTGATCGTCTCCCGTGCTCTCCTCGTCTTTCCCATCGCGCTGCTTCTCACTTGGTGCGCGAACATTGCTCGCCTCGCAGCCCTTATTGCCATCGGCGATGATGGCCACGCCTTCCTCGCCGACCTCGGCTTTCACACACAGGCTGGCTGGGTCAGCCTCAACCTGATCGTTCTCGGCAGCCTTGCCGCCGTCCAGAACGCCGCCTGGTTCCGAAAATATCCAGACGGAACCCAAACGCACGCCAGCCAGCCAACTGGCGTCAACCACGTCGCTGTCTATCTCCTTCCTTTCACCGTCATCATCGCGGCCTCCCTCTTTACTCAAGGCTTGGCAGAGGGCTTTGAACGCTTTTATCCGCTTCGCCTACTGGTCGCCCTCGTCGCCTTCTGGTTCTATCGCCGCCAGTACCGCTCTATCGACTGGCGCTTCGGCCCCGCAGGTCTGCTTGCTGGCCTCCTCGTTGGCGCCCTTTGGATAGTCGCCCGTCTCCACACCCACATCGTCAGCCCAGACGCCGTGCTCACCGCCAACGCCCTTGGCGCAACCACCCGTCTGTATCGCTGGGGGTGGATTGCACTCCGGGTCCTCGCCGCCACCATCACAGTGCCCATCGCTGAGGAACTTGCCTTCCGTGGCTTCGTCGCTCGCCGCGTGCAGCGCGTCGAATTCGAGACCCTGCCCTACCGCAACATGAACTGGCTCTCGCTTGCCGTCAGCTCCGTCACGTTCGGTGCCCTTCACGGCCACATGTGGGTCGCCGGCATCCTGACCGGCGCGGTCTTCTGGGGACTAGCCCGCTACAAAAACCGCCTCGGCGAAGCGGTGGCCGCCCACGCCGTTGCCAACGCCGTCATCGCCATCGTCGCCGTGCTCCGCCACGACTACTCCCTCTGGTAAAGCCGGCCCTCTAAACCCAGACTTTGTAACACGACTCTGCAACTCATCAAGCCGCCGTCAGGATCTACGGACGTTCTGACAGGCTCCTTGCCATCCGCTATCCCTCATGCTTCGTCGCCTTCTTCCGCGCCGTCTTCGCCGCAGCCGTGTTCGCCACAAACTGCTTCCCCTTTTTTGCCCCCGCTACCTTTTTCTTGTCTGTCGCTTTCTTCTCCTCCGTCGACAGCTCTTTCCACGCCGCGTCTGGCAGGTAGCGGTGAGTTTCCTCACCCTGAATGGCCGGCTTACCGTCGGCAGTATGCCAGTGCTCGTCGCCCCAGTCTTTTAAAGACTCCTGCGTCTCCGTCCGCTCATGCTTGTACCCGCCGCCCTGTGCCTCGTACTCGTGCGCCACCATTTGTGCCTTGCGCGCGCTCCACTGCCCGGCGCGACCGCCCTTGTCACCCGCCATGACGTCGGCCTTGATCTTCTCCCGCAGCTCCGGCTTTGTGTAGTTGTCGCCGCCCTTCTTCCCGACTGACTTTTTGGCCACACTCTTCTTCGCCGTCGTCTTCTTCGCCGCCGCCTTCCCCGCGGCTTTCCCTGCCACCTTTTTCGTCACCATCGTTCACCCCCTTCCACCAACAGATGCCGCGTGACGCTCCCACATCCGCAGGAATTTTTCGGGGGCACATTCTACGCACCCGCATCACCTTGAAACCCGGCAGACGTTGACAGCGCGAAAATGGAGGGTGCTCGAACAAACCTGCATCGCGACGTCCACCAACCGTCACCCACAAGCGGAAGTACTGCAGGATGCAGACCTGTCACCGACGAATGCCAGCGCCGCCCGCAACTGCCGGTTCGTTACCGCCATGCTCGGCACGCTGATCGCAAAGTCGGCAACCCTCCGCTTGAGGGTTCATGCCGCAACCAGGTTCAGGTGCATCTCTCACCACCAGAAATGCAGTCTTGTAGGGCGAGAAGAGAGGCACCGCAGCCGATGGACCAATTCGGCTTCTCTTTTGGGCTCTCGATGACCCGGCAATACCGCGCAGCACGTGTCCTATGCCCAGCCCAGAACGATCCCCCAAAAGCCGGCGCTCAGTCGTGTAGCCGTTCACCGACTCCACTGTTAGGCCCGCTCCTCACATCAACGGGTAAGCTAACCGCGCCTTTAAAAGAGCCAGGAACGGATATGGCTGAAACGCGCGTCTAGCTTTTGGCCTAAGCCTCAACAGAATGAACCATTTGCACGTGGCACAATCGCTTCCACGTGGCACAAACACCAACTCACCTCTACATAGACGTATGCCTTGCCTGCAGATGGCATGAAGGCTTCGCAATGTAACTGTTGAACTAAGCCGTCGGTCCGTACAGGGCGAAGATTAATGTCAATACAATTCCAAGACCTATCACCAGCACGCCCCACCACTCTTCGAGCCAGGGCTCCTTCTTGCTATGGTCGCTCATCACAATCTCCTCCACTCACTCTACCCGTAAACCATCTTTCTGCCATACACAAACACCAAAACCGCACCTCTAGCGCATCTATGTCACACAGAGAGCAAACGCTGCTCGAGAAATTGGAGAACGAACGAACTATGAAGTCAGCTATTTGCGCCACAGCCCTAGTCCTGTCCTCGCTTACGACCCTTCCCATCCACGCCGACAAGGCGAGTGATTTGACAGACCGGTTGAATGACGCCACCCAAGTGATCCAGGAGATTGAATCGACGCCGGATAGCGGCATCCCCGATGCCATTATGAGCAAGGCTACCTGTGTGGCCGTTATCCCCTCTGTCAAAAAGGCCGCTTTCATCGTCGGCGCTTCCTATGGGCAGGGCGCAGTCACCTGCCGCACCGGACACGGCTGGTCCGCACCCGTATTTATTCGCCTCGCTGGCGGCAGTGTGGGATTCCAGATTGGTGGTCAGGCGACCGACCTGGTACTGGTCGCTGTGAATCAGAAGGGTTTCCAGGATCTGCTGCACAGCAAGTTCAAAATCGGCGCGGGCGCGTCTGCGGCCGCAGGTCCAGTAGGTCGGAACGCAACCGCCAACACGGACATTCTGCTCAATGCGGAGCTTTTGAGCTACTCGCGCGCAAAGGGCCTGTTTGCTGGCGTTGACCTCAATGGTGCAACCATCTCCCAGAACACAAGCGACACAAAAGACTTCTACGGCTCGAAGTACACGTCATACCGCAGCATCCTAGGTGGACATGTCGGAACGCCGGAACCTGCAAAGGCTTTCGTCGGCACCGTGGCGAAGTACTTCCACTCCACCAAGTAGAGAAATCGGGTTCTCACGCCCTGCCTCAACGGCAGGGCGTATTGTATTGTGCTGTCGCCGTGAACTGAACGCACTTGCGGCTATGCAATGCGTCGAAAACTCGCTTCAGGAGTCCAAAGGAAATGCGCGTCTTACGGATTCTGATTGCCGTCTTGTGTTTGGGTGGTGCTTTTGTCTCAGTTCTTGCCCTGCGTGTTCACATGCAGGATCCAAATGCCGCTCCACCCTGCGCGGTCACGGAAAAATTCGACTGCGGTACGGTGAACCACTCTCGCTGGGCAGTATTTCCGCCGAGAGGCTTTGACGAAGACCCAAATTCCCCTGGGCATCTGCCCGTCGCCGTCGCGGGTATTGCCGGGTATATCGGCATCGCTGTGCTGGCGCTCTTCAAATTGGACTTCTGGACTTTCGAAGTAAGTCAGATTGGTGTATTTCTCGCACTGGGCCTCACGTTCGTTGAGAAATACATCCTCGAGAAGTGGTGCATCTACTGCCTGTGGTCGCAATGCATCATGCTCACGATCTTTCTGCTGAGTGTGGCCGTGCTGCTGCTGCGTCGCCGGCACACAGTGCTCGCGGCGTAGACTTCCTGCATGGGTTGGCTCGAACTTCTTCCGCTGCTCCGCCGTGTTCTGCCGCTTCTTGACCGCCTTGCACCCATGCTCGAGTCCGTTGTAGCGGGGCGCATGGGCGGACGCGCAGCGGTCGAGGCGAACTCTGCATCACTGGCGGAAGTTTCCAAAACACACACTTCCCTGCAGAGTACGTTGGAAGAGCAGCGGCTTGCGCTGATGGCGTTGAGCTCTCAGTTGGCGGGGATGCGAGCAGATGCAGACGACGCACGAGCCCAGGCTTTGCACCTTGCCTCCAACACAGCCAGGCTGGCAAGAACCGTCAGACTCCTTCTAGTCGTCACAGTGTTCCTGGTCCTGATCTGCCTCGTGCTACTGCTCGTGCTGGTGCTGCGGCACAGATAGTCCAAATCTTTTCGGCACATACAAGCCACTGGAGTCCGAACCACCCGCGGCGTATTCTAAAGGTCATGGCACTTACCCGCGAACAGGCCCTGGACTGCTTTAACTCCGACGACCTTCTTGGCATTGGCATGGAAGCCGATGCAGTGCGTCGACGATTGCACCCTGAAGGCGTGGTCAGCTACATCATCGACCGCAACATCAACTACACAAACTTTTGTACCGAATACTGCACCTTCTGCGCGTTCTACAGGCCGCTAAAGGGCAAGATGGCTGCGGAAGGGTACATCCTCGATTTCGACACCATCTACTCCAAGATTCAGGAGACAGAAGAGCTTGGCGGCACCGGCGTTCTGATGCAGGGCGGCATTCACCCCGACCTCAAGATCGACTGGTTCGAGGCGCTGTTCAGCGGTATCAAACAGCGGTTCCCGAATATTTGGCTGCACTGTCTCTCAGCGAGTGAAATCCTTGCGATCGCGGAATATTCTGAGATTGACCTGCGCACCACGATCGCCCGCCTGCGGGATGCAGGCCTCGACAGCATCCCTGGCGGAGGTGCTGAAATTCTGGACGACGATGTCCGCAAGCGCATCGCACGCCTGAAGTGCCGCACACAGGACTGGGTAGATGTGCACCGGACAGCACATGGACTAGGTATGCGGACCACCGCGACCATGATGTTCGGCGTAGGGGAAACCTTCGAGCAGCGCGTCAATCACCTTGAAGTGGTGCGGCAGTTGCAGGAGGAAACCGGCGGCTTTACGGCTTTCATTCCCTGGAGCTTTCAGCCGAACAACACCGCCCTCGGTGGCCGCGGCTGGGAGGAAGCAACCTCCGTCGAGTACCTGAAGACGCTCGCGGTCAGCCGCATGTTCCTCGACAACATTGAAAACGTGCAGAGCTCCTGGGTCACCCAAGGTCTGAAGGTGCTGCAGATGGGCCTGCGGTTTGGCGGCAACGACGTTGGTTCCGTGATGCTGGAAGAAAACGTGGTGCGCGCGGCTGGCACTGCCAACTGCACCACCGAAGAGGAACTGCGGCGCATTATTCGCGACGCAGGATTCAAGCCGGTGCAGCGCGACACCCTGTACACCACCTGCTTCATAAACTAGGCCCGCGACAAGCAAAGCGGCCCTCTAGGTTCCGGATACATCCGGAACCTTTTTTGCTGCGCCAGGCGCTTACGCCTGCACCGGAAAGCTGGCGATAAACCACAGGCGTTAAAGTGGCTTGGCGATCCCGTGAATTTCCGCTACAGTGAAAGACATTCCTGTTTCCACAATTTCAGTTGTCGTAGCACTCGAACTTGCAGCATCGGGATCTCCATTTTCCTGAACACCGCACCTTCCTGAGTCATCCTCTGCCACGTTCGCAGAGGCGGCACCGCTGTATCTCCCACAGAACCTGCCACCCAGGCGGGCACCCAACCGCGTTTTCTTTTGGAGGCAATACATGCATTTCGGACTCTCTCGCCGATACCTTGCACCGGCACTCGCAGTTGCCGCACTCTCCGCCCCACTCCTCGCTCAAACCTACCGTGGCAGCATCAACGGCTCTGTGACCGATGCGACAGGCGCGGAAGTGTCAGGCGCAGCTGTAACCGCCACAAACGTTGCGACCGGCGTGACCAGCAAGAGCACGAGTTCTTCGGCTGGCGACTTCTTATTCGCTGATCTACCGCTGGGAACGTATACGGTGACGATCACAGCGAACGGTTTCGCGGTTGAAAAGTATGACAAGGTCGAGGTGTCCGCAGGAGTAATCCGCACACTTCCCATTAAGCTCTCGGTCGCTTCAAGCGGCGAGGTTGTTGAAGTCAGCGCTGCCCAGCTCACACTTGACACCACAACGCCAACGCAGACCACCGTTCTTGACGCCAAAACCGTAGACAACATTCCGCTGAATGGCCGGGATTTCACGCAGATGATCGCACTTACGCCCGGGTACGGCGGTTACAGCGGCGGCGGCTTCGGCTCACTGAATGGAACCCGCGCAAACCAGGTGAACTGGCAGATTGATGGTGTCGACAACAACGACCTTTGGCACAACATCCCTGCCGTCAACCAGGGCGGTGTCTCTGGCATTGCCGGCATCATCCTCCCTATCGACGCCGTAGACCAGTTCTCCGCGCAGACACAATCTGGTCCTGAGGGTGGCCGCAATCCCGGCGGCACTGTGAATCTGACCCTAAAATCCGGCACCAACGCGCTGCACGGCACCGCGTACTACTTCAACCGCAATGAGCTGTTCGGCGCCAAAAGCCCGTTCTCAGACACGAAGCAGAAGGTTCGCAACTACAACACTGGCTTCTCCGTCGGTGGTCCCTTCATCAAAGACAAGCTCTTCGGCTTTCTGACCTTTGAGCACCAGCGCTTTGTCATCGGACAATCCGGAACCGCGACCGAGCCTTCTGTTGGTTGGCAGAATCAGGCGAAAGCCCTGATCGCCTCGAAGGGTCTCACGGTAAACCCGGTCATGCAGAACGTGCTCAACACGCTTTGGGGCGCGAACGTTCTTGCACAGGACACCACAGGCGTCGTCAACAACTTTCACTCGAACGACCCTGAGTTCGGCTATAGCTGGAACGGCCTGGCGAAAGTGGATTATGCACTTACAGCAAAGGACAACCTGAGTGTTCACTGGTTCGTCGGTCAGGGTAATCAGGTTGCACCTGCCGGATCACAGCTTGTCGCCTACTACGAAGTCGCGCCGATCCACGTGCAGAATATCGCGCTGGTTTACAACCGCGTGATCTCGTCAGCTATCTCCAACGAAATGCTCGCTGGTGTGAACTACTTCAACCAGGTCTTTGACGACAACCAGACGAATCAGAATGTGCAGAGCCTGGGCTTTATCACTGGTGCCACGTTCCCCAATGCACCCAACATCACCATCAAAGGCTTCGACCCGGTCGGACAGACACCGCCCGAAGGCCGTAACGATATCACCGGACACCTTACCGACCAACTGTCGTGGGTTAAAGGCAAGCATCAGATGCGCTTCGGTGGGGAATATCGTCAGGCACAGCTTGACGAGTTCTACCATCGCCACGCAACGGGCTCGTTCACCTTCGACGGTAGCCAGGTGACGACCGGAGCTTCTGGCCGGGTGAATGCCCTCGCCGACTTCCTCGTTGGCAAGACCTCGGCAGCCAGTATCACGATTGGCGACCCCGAACGTCAGGTATTCGTCAACACCTGGTTCCTCAACGCGGGTGATTCCTGGCAGTTCTCGCCCAAGCTCAACATCAACTACGGCATCCGCTACGACTATGAAGGCCCGCTCCACAATCAGTATCAGAACATGTCCGTCTTCCGCCCGACTCTTACATCCGCGGTGAACGGTCTTGCATTCCAGGGCAACCAGGTTTCGTCTCTCTATCCCCAGTACTACAAAAACATCAGCCCCCGCGTCGGTCTTAGCTACTCGCCGGATTCCTCCACCGTTATCCGCGCCGGTTATGGCTGGTTCGCCGATACCCCAAATCTGAACCCCTTCCTCGATAACCGTCCGGGCAACCAGGCTCCGAACGGCGTCGAAGGCAATCCCGGCGGCAACAATCCCGTCTTCTCAGTCAGCGCGGCGAACGGCGGATCGAACACCACCATCATCCAGAATGTCCCGATCTTCCCGTCGTCTGCAGGCTACCCCTGCTCCGCAACGTCGCCCTGCGGTGTTTTCACCGTGCAGTCCAACTTCAGGCCCTCGTACAACGAGAACTACAGCTTCAACATAGAGCGTTCACTGAACAGGAACGCCATCCTGCAAATCGGCTATGTCGGATCTTCAGCGCGGCATCTTTTGAGCCTCATCGATTTGAATCAATCTCAGCCGGGTGTTTACGCTGATCCGCCGGCCGGAACGGTCAACCCAGTCCCGGCCGACCTACAGCGTCAGAAAACGCGTCCCTACTTTTCGCAGTTCAGTCAGTACAACAACATCAACCAGATCTCCAGCATTGGAACGGCCAACTACAACTCACTGCAGGCGACAATGCGTGTAAACAATTATCACCACCTCACGGTAAATGCCGTCTACACGTGGGCACACAACCTGGACGAGGTGTCACAATACCGGGGAACGCTCCCGCAGGACAGCACCAACTTCAAAGGGGATTACGGCAACTCTGACTACGACACCCGCAACAACTTCACCACCTATCTCAGCTACGAGATTCCGGGATCGCAGCACCTGAAGCAGCTGACGAGCGGATGGCAGGTCAACGGCCTGCTCAACTTCCACGGCGGCCAGCCTTTCCAAATCTTCGCCGGTAGTGACATCAGCGGCACAAACGAAGGTTTGGATCGCGTGAACCAGATCGCATCGGCAAGCACCGGCATCGCTGGCCAACATCCAAACGCCACATGGATTGACCTCAACAGCTTCGCACTGCCGACCGCCGGAACCTTCGGTACGCTGCGACGCAACAAATACTATGGACCTGGATTTTCTGACACCGATCTCTCGTTCTTCAAGAACACGCGATTCGGCGAGAAGCTCACCATCCAGTTCCGCGCAGAGCTGTTCAACCTCTTCAATCGCGTAAACTACGCCCCACCCAGCATCAATTTTGCCGCAACGTCCAACGGAACCTTTGACCCAACAAGCGGTAGCGCCACACTCAACGACACCATTGGCGACTATAACGGCGCACCCGGCATCGGCTCCGGCGAACCGTTCAACACGCAGTTCGGAGCGAAGATCATCTTCTAAACCACATCGTCATCCACACCGAAGAGGCCACGGCGTTACGTCGTGGCCTCTTCGCTTGCCGGAAATAGTTTCCTGCCCCAACTCCCACCGCAGGTCCGGTAAACTTGGCACGTGCACCATATCTCCAGCACTGCTCTCGCGTTCTTCGCTGAACCACACGGTCTCGGCCACTACTGGCGCATGCACTATGCCCAGCGCACCTTCCAAGGGATGTACCGCTGGAATGTCTTTGACGTTCTCCTCCTGATTCCTTATTTCGCCGTCATGATCGTGCTTGCCTTCTACGGCATCCACCGCTACCAACTGGTTTGGCTCTATTACCGCAATAAGCGGAAGGCCGCGCACTCGTCTACACCTCCGGTGTATTTTGCGTCGGGAGAGCTGCCCTTCGTCACCATTCAGCTGCCGATGTACAACGAGCAGTACGTGCTCGATCGCCTGATCGACGCCTGCTGCCGCATCGAATACCCGCGGGATCGGTTTGAGATTCAAGTGCTCGACGACAGCACCGACGAGACCGAACAGGTGGCCGAAGACATCGTGCAGCGCTACGCGACTGGCAGCGGCGACCTTTCACCTCAGCCGATTTACTATATTCACCGTACTGACCGCCACGGCTACAAGGCTGGCGCGCTGGATGCCGGCCTCAACACTGCACGTGGCGAGTTCATCGCCATCTTCGACGCCGATTTCGTTCCCCCTCCAGACTGGCTGCTGAAAGTCGTTCACCAGTTCGCCGATCCCACCGTTGGCATGGTCCAGACGAGGTGGACGCACCTGAATCGGAACTTCAGCTTTCTGACCCAGGTCGAAGCGATTCTGCTGGACGGACACTTCGTGCTTGAGCACGGCGGCCGATCGCGCGCCGGCGTGTTTTTTAACTTCAACGGCACCGCTGGTATGTGGCGCCGCATTGCCATCGACCAGGCTGGAGGTTGGCAGCACGATACCCTCACGGAAGATACCGACCTGAGTTATCGCGCCCAGTTGAAAGGATGGAAGTTCAAGTACCTGCAGGACGTGGAATGTCCCGCTGAGCTGCCCATTGAAATGACTGCATTCAAAACACAGCAGGCTAGATGGGCCAAGGGACTTATTCAAACGGCGAAAAAGATTCTTCCGCGCGTACTCAAGTCCGACGCTCCCTTTCACACCAAACTCGAGGCCTGGTATCACCTCACCGCCAATCTCAGCTATCCGCTCATGATCGTGCTCAGCGTTCTGCTTATGCCTGCCATGATCATCCGTTCCTGGCAGGGCTGGGTGCAGATGCTGCTCATCGATTTTCCCCTGTTCATGGCAAGCACCTTTTCTATTTCGTCGTTCTACCTGGTGTCTCAGCGTGAGCTCTTCCCTCGCCGCTGGTATCGCACGTTCCTGTATCTTCCCGTTCTTATGGCGCTCGGCGTGGGGCTTACCATCACCAACACCAAGGCCGTCATTGAGGCTCTGCTCGGTGTGCAGTCTGCCTTCGCACGTACTCCCAAGTACCGCGTCGAAAAGAAGGGCGAGCGCTCTCAGGCAAAAAAATATCGTAAGCGGCTTGGCATTATCCCTTGGATCGAACTTGCCATCGGCTGCTACTTCGCCTTCACGGTATGGTACGCGATCACCAGCGAAAACTACTTTACCGTCCCCTTCCTGCTGTTGTTTGTGATCGGCTACTGGTACACCGGCCTGCTCAGTCTGCTGCAGGGGCGCTTCGAGCGTTTTGGCTCAACAAGTGGCCCCGTGCATGAAAAGCCGTATCCGGTCGGTATCTAACAACACACATCGCAAAGCTTCCGCCTTGGTACACTGCAGTCAAGGAGTCCTGCCCTGATCGGTTTTTTTCTACCTATAGCAGAGGCTATTCTCGCCGGCTACATCGCCACCTTGGGCATGTACATGGTTCTCATGCTGCTGGTCAGCCGGCTGGGCCGTAAAGTCCTAATGAGTGGAGACTGTGTAAGCTCCGTGTATACGGTGCTGCTGTGCCTCATATGGTGCGCATCGTCTGCCATCGGGGCTTACGTGTGTTTCGGTATGTCACCCTTGCCACCGTATGGACCCATCACCTTTCCCCTGCTGCTCGCCATAGTGAGTGTCATCATCGTTCTTCGCAATACCCGCCAGCTCTCCGGCCAGCAATCCATATCCGCCACTGCCGGAATATCTCTGATGATTGTTGGCGCGACCGTCGCCACCCTGTACATGCGACACGCTTTTACGTTCTAAGTGAAGGTTATGCAAGCTATCCCGACCAACATCCCAGAAATTGTCCTACTTGAGCCCAAAGTCTTTGGGGACGAACGCGGATTTTTCTTCGAGTCTTACTCCGAACGTACTTTCCAAGAGCTTGGATTGCCCACGCGCTTTCTTCAGGACAATCACTCCCGTTCCTTACGTGGCGTGCTCCGTGGAATCCACTACCAGCTTGAACAGCCTCAGGGCAAGCTTGTGCGTGTACTTGTGGGTGAGGTCTATGACGTTGCCGTCGACCTGCGCCGCTCATCCCCGACCTTTGGCAAGTGGGTTGGAGAGTTCCTGAGCGAAAGCAACCATCGCCTGCTGTGGATTCCGCCGGGCTTCGGTCATGCATTTCTTGTGCTGTCGGACGTGGCAGAATTCGCATACAAGGCGACGGAGTTTTATGCGCCGCAGCATGAACACACTCTGCTTTGGAGCGACGAAGATGTCGACATCCAATGGCCGCTGCACCTTCTCCCGGGGAGTGCGCCTCTACTATCCGCCAAGGACCAGGCTGGAAAGCCACTCGCGCAGGCTGAGACCTACGCCTAACCCCATCACGTGTGCCGCGGTGCACGGCGACCTGACCATCGCTCCATGAGTAAGTCTGCTAACGTTGCCGCCGCTTTTTACTTGGTGTTGCGGGCGTCTTGTGAGCCGGTCTTTTTTGCGCGAGCTTCTTGCCTGTCGGCTTCCTCGTCGCTGTCCCTCCTGTCACATTGCTGCGTCGCCGTCCAGCCACAGGAGTGAGCTCCGCCTCTTCCCGTACCTCGTCCGCGCCTCGTTCACGTTCAGGGTCATTCAGGTCCACTGCAACCGGCGGCAGGCCCGCAAGCTGAATGAGTAATGCGTTGGTCTCCCGAAACAGGTTCGCTCCAGAGCGCAGTCGACCCTGGGTCGCGGCAACAAACACACCCATGCGTGTAGCGGGATTCAGCGCGATGTAGGTCTGGAATCCTGCGCCTCCTCCGGTCTTCTCCACGATGCGCGCGTCACCGTCGTTTCCATTAATCTCAATCCACCCAAGGCCGATACCGGTGGGAACACCCGCATGCCCCAGTCCCTGAGTGCTGTGCAACTGCTCTGGCCGTAGATACGCCGCCCGCGCCGCGCCATCCTGGTGCACAGGAACACCCGGTAGACCAAGCATGTACTGCAGAAGCTTTGCCATGTCCTCCGCTGTGGAGTACATGCCGCCTGAGCCGGCTGCGGCCTGCGTATCTGTGCACTGCAGCGGCTCGCGCGCTCCACCCATCAGCCTCGCACACTGGTCAGCCGTCGGCGACAGAGTAGTGTCCGTCAATCCCAATGGTCGCGCCGTCCGTTCATTGAACAGTTGCTTATACGATTTGCCACTTACATGACTCAGGGCATCACCCAGCAGATCGAAACCCACATTCGAGTAATGTGCGGACACACCCGGCGAGGTGCGCAGCCGGAACGTCGGCAACCATTGCCAACGAAACGCCTCATCCGGAAAGGTGAAGTGCGCCATGCCTGCCGGCGGGTAGGCAATCTCACGAGGCAGGCCCGCTGTGTGTGTGGCCAGGTCACCCAGCGTAATCCCGCGCTGTGCCGGACCGTGCACGGTCATGAGCGGCACCTTCACGATCTCGCCAGTCGCATCCACAGGTGCGAACTTTTGCAGCGGATCGGTGAATGCAACAGTGTGATCAAGGGCCAGCTTCACCAACAGATCCGTTGCAAGAATCTTCGACAGACTGCATAGCCGGATGAGAGAGTTCGGCGCCGGCTTCTGCCTTGCCCCGGGCGCAGTCTCACCGAACGTCTGCAGCCAGACCTCCCCGCCACGTACCACGACGATCACCATCCCCGTCGATGCGGTGCGATGGAAGATCTCCTCAGCAACTGGCTCCGCGGAAGCCAACGCGGGTTGCTGCTTGAGCATTTGAGCCCCCGCATTCAGGACGGTCATGCAAGCGGTCAGGGTCACAGCTTGAGCGGCACGGCAGAGAAACAAGATGTTCAGACTCCAGAGTGATAGCGGTACGCCACGCCTATAAGTACCGTACGGGACCTGGCGCACTCACGTTGTGGAGAAGACTCCGGAGGAACCATGCGAGGAACATGCACACAAGCAGAAAGAGGGTCCCCGTTGGCGGAGACCCTCTGATGAACAAAGTCCATTGCTTATTAGAAGCGGATTCCCGCAACAATCGGGATGTACTCCGTATTGCGGCGATTGTAGGGGAAGAAGTCCTGGTTATTCGAGCTGCTGATCTTTATCCAGTTATACCGGCCCTCAACAAATAACCGCTCGTTCGAGAACTCGGAAATCTTGTAGGTCAAACCCAGGCCACCATTTACACCGAAACCGCCGGCAGATGCCTGATCCACATTGTACTGGGTTGCGTACGTGTAGCAGAAGTAATCGCAGGCAGTGCCGTAGCTGGGCAGCGTAAAATTCGTCGTCTTGTTGTAGTACCCGAAGCCGCCGGTCACGTACGCGCCAAAACGGCTACGATCGTTGGCAAAGTTCACCACCGGATCAACAGTGATGGAGTACGCGTGTGCATTCGCGTCGAAGCCCTGCAGATCGTCCGCTGTCGCTCCAACGTCTATCAATGCTGCGTACTCCTGTGCAATGGCGCCGCCAGTTACGCCCATGTGGTCGTAATGAAACTCTCCCAGAATGCCGAACATCTTGCTGAAGTTATATCCGGCACCAACAATCACATCGTAACTTGGCGTATAGAACTTACCGGTATTTGCCACTGGTACGTTCAGTCCGGCTCCCGCCACGAACGCAATCTTGGTCGACCCATCCGCGTTGTGCAGGCGATCTTCATACCGCGAGCGCCCGTAGCTTCGGCGGCGACCCGTCGGTGCGGTACCCGCACCGGTACCCGTCCCGCTCCCACTTAAACCCTCGCGCTCGTCTGCGATGGCGTCTTCTGTGCTGCTGCTTACACCGGCAGTCTCGTAGCGCATGGTGTCTGCGGTCAGCAAAGAAGGCGCAACGTGAAAGATGGAAGCCGACGGCGCGGCTGAGTCTGCAGGTGCTGCTGCATGCATTGCCGGTGCAACGGAAAATACAGCGGCCAGCATCAGGGTGCCCCTGACGGCACTAGAAACGGAAGGCGACGACAACAAATCTATGCTCAAAATAACCTCGCTGCAGGACGACGACGTGCTGTATCGGTGTTGACCCGGCACGCCGCTGTAAGTTGTGGGACGTCTTCGCCGAGTCTTTGGATGACAGAGATGGCGGACGGCGCAAAATTTCGTCAAGGGCAACCCCGGCACCGAATGCAGAAAACACTCGTGGCCGGGGACCGACGTGGCTCTTAGTGGATGTCGAACTGCTCCGGAGCAAGCGTTGGATCGCTCTTTACAAGGATGGTCTTCCGCGTCATATCCTCAAGCTCCTGTAGGCGCTTGCCGCCGTTCAGCTTCAGCGTCTTCACCACTTCCGGGTGCACACGAAGCATCACGTCACTCTTTTCGAAATGACGCTGCATCTTGCGCATTTCAACGTAAATCTCGTTGGCCACGGTAATCGGCGATTTGATCATGCCTGTACCGTCCGTAATCGGGTCCGGGATGCATAGCGTGCGTTCCAGACTCTGCTTCACGCGCTTGCGGGTCATAATGACCAGGCCGAAATCGTTGAACGGCAACACCTTCGACGGCGCACGGTCGCTCTTCAACTCCTCTTCCAGCACCTGCATGACCTTGGCTCGGTTCTTGCGCTCGTCCATGTCAATGAAGTCGATCACGATGATGCCGCCCAGGTCTCGCAGGCGGATCTGCCGCACAATCTCCGGTATGGCATCTAGGTTCGTCTTCAGGATCGTATCCTCAAGCCGAGCCGTTTTGCCCACATATTTGCCCGTGTTGATGTCGATTGCAACCAGCGCCTCTGTCTGGTCGATCACGATCGATCCACCGGACTTGAGCCACACCTTGCTCTTCAAGGCCTTGTCGATCTCAGCCGTCACGCCAAAGTGCTCGAACAGCGGCGTCTCCTTTGTGTACAGCTTCACGCGGCGCACCAGCGAAGGCTGAAAGCGCTGCAGGAACCGCAGTACACGCTCGTATTCAGCCTCTGTATCTACCCAGATGGCGGAGAAATTGTCCGTCACCTGGTCACGCAGAATACGCTCAATCAGGCTCAGGTCGTGGTAGATCAGCGCAGGCGACTTCGACGATTCAGAACGGGCCTTGATGTCTTGCCAAAGCTGGATCAGGAAGCGCAGGTCGTTCCGCAGTTCCTCCTCGCTCGCACCCTCGGCTGCCGTCCGCACGATGAACCCACCCTGCGCGTCGCCCTTCTCTGAGAGGAGGATCGTCTTCAGCCGGCGGCGTTCCTCGTCAGACGAAATCTTGCGGGACACACCGGTGTGATTCACTGTTGGCATAAACACCAGGAACCGGCCAGGCAGCGCGATGTGCGATGTCACGCGGGCGCCCTTCTTGGCGATCGGCTCTTTGGCAATCTGCAGCAGCACTTCCTGGCCTGGCTTCAGCAGCTCGTTGATCGCCGGCAGGTCCATCGTCTGCACACTCTGCCGCCCCCGGCCACGGCCACGGTCTCCGCCACCGGCCGCTGCGCTTGCGCCGCCACGGAAGCCTCCACCTGGTCGACGATCACGGTCACGTCCACCGCGACGGCCATCCCGGCCACCCTCGCGACGGCCACGGCGCTCACCGCCAGTTGCAGTGGCTTCGGCCGTTTCAGAAGGCTCGCCGCCAAAATCGTCCACGGTAAATCCGCCGGCGGCCGACTCGGACGGCTCCATGGCATACGGAAGCTGCTCGTCCGACTCTTCGTCGGTGTCTTCGTCCGTCTCGTCCCCGTCCAGCGACATCTCCTCCATCACGGAGTCAAGGCCACTGTCGCCATCCAGTGTCTCTTCTTCGTAATCCTCGACTTCGTCGTCGTCGCCAGCTCCCACACTCAGGTCATAGTCGTACTCTTCGCCATCGACCTCCTCTTCCTCCAGGTCGCCTTCGCCGTACGCATGCACCTGCCGCACAAAGGGGGTTTCACTGCCGGCGTCGTCAGGCGCAGCAACCAGCGTCCCATCGTGCATGGGTTCGTCGTCGGCACTGTCGCCGTCTCGGTCGTCGTTCGATTCTTCCCGGTGTTCAACCCGGCTTTCTCTCTGCCCGGCCAGCACAGCAGATTGCATGGAAGCCTCTGCATCCACTGGTTCGGTCCGGGTCGCCCCCAGACTCGCCATGTCCTGCGTGCCGTCTGTGGCGTCCTGCGGCACTGGCAGGTGCTGCGCATCATCGACAAGCTGCTCCGGTTCAGACACCATCTCGCCATCGGACGAGACTGTCGTGAAGTCATGTTGTCCCTGTTCGCTCACCGGCTCCGCAGCAAGTTCCGGCGCCCTGTCGTGCGTAGCCTCAGACAGGTCATACGTCGTGGCATCCGGCTCAAAGGCAAGCACTTCGGGGTCAACTGCTGGCTCTACCGGCTTCTGCTCCAAGAACCTGATAGTCACGGCGACCGGCATCGCCCAACGACGCTGCCTCACCCTCCGCGGGTTCGTACTCCTGCGGTTCCGCAGCAGCCGACGCCTCCAAATCAACGATTGGACCCACGGCTGCGCTCTCATCCGCATGCGCCGGATGCTGCGTCAGACCACCCGTCTCTTCAGGTGCGGCGGCGGCGGCAATGTCCTCCACATCTGCGATGGGACTCGGTGCCATGGTTTCTTCCACGCGCGCCGGCTGCTGGAAGTACGCCGGCTCCGACGAAACGGGAACCAAGGCCTGCGCATGCAACTCCTTCGGCTGCATCTCCGTGGTCTGCTTTGCGCCGGCAGTCCCGCCGCCACGCTCCTGCCGATACCCGGAACTACGACCCTCGTCACTCGCGCCCCTGCCGCGTGTGCGATGGCGAGACATCGTCTCTCCCGGAAGCGTCGCACCCCCATCCCAACCGACAATTTCGATCGGAGGTGCGCTCACAACCGTCTGGGTGAAAGCGGGCGCGGATGCACGGCGTGCTTCGTCCTCTGCCGCCACCTGCGCAGGGTCGCGATATTTGCGAATGGACTCACCTGGCAGCACAATGGCCTCGGCGCTGGATTCAGGCTCCGCGCTACCGTAAGGCTCTGCCACTGCATCGCTGTCATTCAACTCTTCATCTGGCACTGTCTCGGCCACTGGCAACGCATTGCGGCGTCCACCTCGCCCAGTATCGTCGCGGCGTCGCCCACCCCGCCGATTGTCATCCCGTCCGCCGCGCCGGCCATCCCGGCCACGGCCTGACTGTTCCACTCCAGGCTGCGGTGCCCGGGGTTCGCCTTGCACATCGATTTCAATCGGTCCACCAAAATCACCCTGCTGCAGTTTCTCGGCGGATCCTTCAAGCGACAACCGCTCCGGCTCAGCATCCACAAACTCTGTGTTGCCGCTCGCCTCGGTCGTGCCTTCGATCGCCTCTGACTGCAACGGCGAACCACCCTCACGTCCTCCACGGCCGCGACGGCGTCCACGACGGCCGCGCCAGCGACGGCTGCCCTGTTCCTCGACGGTTTCGTCTCCGCTCACGTCAGCGACGGCGGAAGGCTCCGTCGGCCGGGGTGCCACGGGCTCCTCAAACAGCGGCGTCTCACCAGGGTCGGCCGACACCGGCTTGGCCTGCTCCCGGCCGCCTCGCTCACCTCGATCGCCACGGCCAGTCCGGCCGCGGCGCGTATCCTCGCGACGACCACTCGGCTCCCTTGACGTGTCAGCAGCAACAGCTTCTCGCGGCGCAGGTGTTCGACGGCTTCCGCCCCCATCTGTTTCGAAATCTGCGGAGTCTCCGGCCTCTTCCATGAAGTCGGTCACATACAGAAACGCGTCGCGCTCCAGGCCGATGTCCACGAAAGACGACTGCATGCCCGGCAGCACACGCGTCACTTTGCCGTTGTAAATGGATCCCGCGAGTGTGTACTCGTTTTCGCGCTCGTAATACACCTCTGCGAGCTGCTCATCCTCCACAATGGCCAACCGTGTTTCGTGCGGCGTTGTGGAGATGTAAATTTCTTTCGACATTCTGTGCTCTTTCCGTCAAACGGAAGGACACAGGGATGCAGGTCACCAGGCACTACGCCTGCTGCCTACTCCGCGCGAAAGAGTGGAAAGCGCCTTACGATCGATGGGTCGCCAGAACACGGCGCAAAACACGCGTATAACGGCACGGCGGCCACCGCGACGGAACTGCTTCCGCCGGGTGGTCCGTCAATGCACTGTGCCCTACGCTTCACTATCGAACCCTCGTCACGAGTGCGCCAGAGTTGTGTCCACTCTGCCTTCCCCAAGGGGTCAGGAGGGAACGTTCCCGTCCGGCAGCATCGCTGCTTCCATCTCTTTCAGCCGCGCGGGACCCTGAGTCACCTTCGCTGACCGTTCAAAATCAACTACTTAAACCTGTTAACTCTTCCATCAATCTCGCGTGCCCATCTGGGCACCATTTCCCGCCTGCCGTCCGCATCGACGACTCCGGCTGGATCTCTCCCAGACCTCACCGGCGGGAGAGTTGTGCTACCTGCATTGTGCAACATTCCGGCGCAGCACGCCACCGTAACCCGCCGTTCACGAAGAAATGGCTCAGATCAGGCCGGGAATCGTGACCGCTCTCCTGCTTTTGCTCCGCTAATTCACAAATCGCCGCATGCGCACGTTCATCACAATTCCGATCGCAAAGAACGTAAAAATCACGCTTGATCCCCCATAGCTCAGCAACGGCAGCGGAATGCCCGTTACTGGCATCAATCCAACCACCATCCCAACGTTCACCGCAATCTGAAAGAGGATCACCGCCGTCACGCCCATGATCAGAAATGTGCCTGGCGGATCCGCCGCGGCCTGCGCGTTCTGCACCAGCCGCAGCAGGATCAGGAAGTACACGAACAGCACCAGCGCCGCACCGATGAAGCCGTGCTCCTCGCACAAGGCCGCAAAGATAAAATCCGTGTACGGAATCGGGAGGAAGTCTCCCTGGGTCTGCGTCCCTTTCGTGGCACCCTTGCCAAAAACGCCGCCGGAACCCACTGCGATCAACGACTGCCGCACCTGGTACCCAGACCCCTTCGGGTCATCCTCCGGGTGCCTGAAGCTCGTCAGTCGCGCCTTCTGATACGGCTTCAACACCTTGCCGCTCTTCCAGATACCCCCCAGCAGCACAACAAACGTCACCAAAATCAGCGCCGCCCGCCTCCAGGTGATGCCCCCCAGAAACAGCCCGATCAGCAGGATCGGCACGTATGTCAGCGACGTTCCAAGATCCGGCTGCTTCAGCACCAGCAGCATAGGCACTCCCACCAGCGCAAACCCCTTACCGATCTCCCGCCAGTCCAGCTCCCGTCCAACCAGCCCCCACAAAAAACGGGCCATCGTCACGATCAGCACCAGCTTTACCCACTCGCTCGGCTGAAAGTGAATGCCACCCGGCAGCCGAATCCACCGTCGCGCACCCAGTACCTTCTGTCCCGCCACCAGCACCGCCAGTAGAGACGCGATGCTCACGCCATAGGCCCACGGTGCCAACTCAATCAGCTTGTGGTAATCCACCATGGAGACAACGAACATCACCAGCAGACCAGCAAGTAGAAACAGCATCTGCCGCGAGTGGAAGCCGTGGAACTTGGTATGCAAGGTTGCTGAGTAGATTTCCACGACGCTCATTACGCTCATCAGCAACACAAGCCCAAGCAGAAACCAGTCGAAATCGCGAAACTTGGTCCGAAACATCTATCCCTATTCTGCCTGCCGGTCTACTGTCCCGTGGGCGCCGGCAACCTCGCCACGCTGCCATCCCGCCCCGGTCTAGTTACGGCATCAGCTTGTCCTGCTCGCGCCGTCGGCTTTGGCGCATTCCTCTTCTCGTCTTCGTTCGAGACCGGCCCTGCAGGACTTACGGGCGGGTCGAACGGTACATCACTGCCCACACCCGCGGGAGGTGCCTCAGGGGCCTTCGCCATCACCAGGTTGCCCTCACGCTTGCGCTGCTTCTCCACAAACGTCTCGATCACCTGCGCCGCCAGGGTCGCTGCATTTTTGCCCCAGTTCCCGTTCTCCCACAGCACCGCCACCACAATGTCCGGGTTCCGTCGCGGCGCGATCCCCACAAACCACGAGTTCGGCTCGGTGTGCTTGCCCTTGCCTGACCGAGCCAGCGCATCATGGCTCATCACCTGCGCGGTCCCGGTCTTGCCGGCAAAGTCAATTCCCTGCAGGTGCACGCCGGCGGCTGTACCCGTCGTCGTCACCGCCGCCATTCCCTCGGTCACCGTCTGCCACACACCCGGCGCAATCGGAACCGTCTTGTCGCCTGACCCTGGAAAACTCTCAAGGAAAGCCTCTCGCTGGTCCTTCGGCACCTCATCCTCAAACACCACATGCGGCCGCTTGAGCGCACCCCCGCTCGCAATGCCACCCAACGCGCGCGCCATCTGCATCGGTGTCGCCGCAATTGCACCCTGGCCAATGCCCACGGAGATCGTTTCCCCCGCGTACCACTGCTGGTGGAAGTTCTTCATCTTCCAGGCCGAACTCGGCATCGTCCCGCTGGCCTCTTCCGGCAGATCAATACCGGTCTTCTGCCCAAGCCCGAACTCCGTGGCGTACTTCGCAATCGTGTCGATCCCCAGCCGCTGTGCAAGCACGTAATAAAACACGTCGCACGACCACGGAATCGCATGATCGATGTCGACGCCGCCGTGGTGCGCATCGCAGTGGTAGAAGTGTCCGTACAGGTCGATCCCACCTGCACAATTCACGTGCTCCGTCTGCGCAATGCCCTGCTCCAGCCCGGCAACGCTCATGATGATCTTGAACGTCGACCCCGGTGCCAGCTGCGCCTGGATCGCCTTGTTCAGCAGCGGATGCTCCGGGTCCGTGATGATGCTCTTCCAATACGCCTGCGTCAGCCGTACCGCAAACTCGTTCGGATCGAACACAGGCCGGGAGACCATCGCCAGGATCTCTCCCGTGTGCGGATCCATCGCCACGATCGCGCCATTCTTACCTTCCAGGGCCTTTTCCGCCGCCATCTGCACATCCAGGTCAATGGTGAGCCGCAGATCCTTGCCTGGCTGGGCCAGCTCCTCGCCCAGCACGCCAATCTCCCGGCCATGGCTGTTCACGATCAGGTCACGCGATCCGTCGACACCGCGCAGCAGCGAATCGTATGCCTGCTCCACGCCACTCTTGCCAACAACATCCCCGGGCTCATAAAACGCATACTTCGGCAGCTGCAGGTCCTGCTCGCTGATCTCACCCACATACCCGATAAGGTGCGCCGCGAATCCATCCCTGGGGTACAAACGCCGCTGCTCTTCCAGCAGCTCCAACTCCGGCAGCTCATTGCGGTGCGCCTCAATGAACGCCTGTTCATCTGGAGTGATGTCTACCTTTAATGGAATTGGCTGGTACTTGGCCGCGTACTGAAAGTGCTTGACCGTCTCCAAAACCTGTTCCAGCGGCAGGTGCAGACCGTCGGCAATCATGCGCATTTCCGCATCCGGATTTCGCATTTGTTCCCGCATCAGGTAGCACGCCACGGACGAATAGTTGTCCACCAGCAGCCGGCCTTCCCGGTCCAGCAGCTTGCCGCGCGGCGCCAGGATCGGCACCTTGTGCACGCGGTTGGCCTCGGCCAGCAGCCGGTAGTCATCGCCGTTCAGCACCTGCAGGCGCCACAGCCCCATCGCCAGTATCAGGAGCACGCCCACAATCACGTACTGCACGGCCGCGAGCTTTACCGGCGACACCTTCTCCTGGCGTCCGGCGTTCGACTCGGTAACCGTCTCCGGCGTATGTTCCTGCGGCAACATGGTGCCTTCAGTCTAGCGGTAGAACCCGTTGCCCACTTACAGCACAAACGGCAAAAGCACGGAGCATGCTCCGTGCTTCACCAAAAGCTCACTCCTGACGAAGTTATGCGGCCTTCAATGCAAGCGTCTTCAGGCGAGTGTTCAAGCGGCTCTTGTAGCGTGACGCGGTGTTGTCGTGCAGCACGCCCTTCTGCACTGCCTTATCCAACACTGAAACCGTGGAGCGATACTGCTCCTTGGCTGCATTGGCGTCACCCTTGGTCAGCGCCTCACGCATCATGCGCAGGCTGCCGCGCAGCTTGCTGCGGTTAGAGCGGTTTACAGCGGTCTTCGCCAAGGTCTGCTTGGCGCGCTTCAGGCTTGAAACATGATTTGCCATCGGATCTCTCTTCTCAGTGGGTGCCCCGGCTCGGCCGTGGGCGAATCGTCTCGCGGCACACAGGCAGCACAAAGCAAACCCACACGACGCAACCCTTTAACCATACGAAAATACGGCGAAAAACGCAAGCTCCAGATGCCAGCTCCGTAGCCTAATCGTCCGCCTCATCCGCCAGCCCCTGCCACGCGTGTCCGTTCATAGCCAGCAGATCATCGGCAGCCTTTGGACCCGCAGAACCCGCGGCGTAATTCGGGAAAGGATCCTTAGACGGCGCGTTCTCCCATGCCTCAAGCAGCGGCTCAACCAGCGACCATCCCTGCTCCACAAACTCGGCCCGCTGAAACAGTACCGTGTTCCCGATCATGCAGTCGTGCAACAGCCGCTCATACCCCTTGCCATGGTCACCAAACAGGCCCGACGGAAATTTAAAATCCATGCTCTCGTGGTCCACCTGCGTCGTCATACCCGGTGCCTTTGCACCAAAGCTCAACCGAATCTCCTGCGTCGGCTGCAGGTTAAACAGCAGCGTATTCGGCGCGCGGTTACTCTCTTTGCGGTTTGGAAACAGCCGCGCCGGAGGCTGCCGGAAGATCACCCGGATCTCCGTCTGCTGCCGCGCCAGCCGCTTGCCGGTACGCAGGTAAAACGGCACACCGCTCCACCGCCAGTTGTCGATGTCCACCCGCATGGCCATGTACGTCTCAGTATTTGAGCTCGCATCCACGCCCTTGTCCTGCCGATATCCCACCACCGGCTTGCCATTGATGCTGCCCGGCCCGTACTGCCCGCGAACGGCATATTTGTCCACTTCGCTTGGCTTGATCTTTCGCGCGCTGGCCAGCAGTTCCACCTGCTTGTCGCGCATGTGCTCCGCGCTAAAGCTCACCGGCGGCTCCATCGCTACCAGGCTCAGCAGCTCGCACATGTGGTTCGGAACCATGTCCCGCGTCGCGCCGCTCTTTTCGTAGTAGCCTGCACGGCCCTCCACGCCCACGATCTCCGCTGCCGTAATCTGCACGTTGTCCACCAGGCCGCGATTCCACAACGGCTCGATGATTGTGTTCGAGAACCGGAAGACGGCCAGATCCTGCACCGCATCCTTGCCGGCAAAGTGGTCGATCCGGTAAATCTGGTTTTCCTGCAGACTCCCTTGAAGGTCATGGTTCAACGCGATCGCCGACTGCAGGTCGTGCCCAAACGGCTTTTCAATAATCAGCCGCCGCCAGCATGGACCGTCCTCACAGATCACCTTTGTCCGCGACAGCTGCGCGGCAATCGACGCGATAAAACTCGGTGCAACCGCCAGGTAAAAGAGCCGATTGCCGCCAGTACCCTCTTTCTGCTCAATCTGCTCGATGCGGCTGGTTAGACCATCGAATGACGCGTCATCGCCAAAATTTCCCTTCTGATAAAACACCCGCTTCTGCAACCATTCCACAACTGCGTCGTCAGCGTCCGCGCCCCAGAACGTCTTAAGCTGCTGCCCAACATAGTCGCGGAAAAAATCGTCCGTCCAGTCCTCCATGGCAAAGCCGAGCAGGCGGAAGGCATCCGGCAGGTCATGCATGGCCGCCAGATTGTAGATCGATGGCAACAGCAGCCTCTTGGTCAGATCGCCGCTCGCTCCAAAGATCGTCATCAGGCAAGGTGGAACCACTTTTTCCACCTTGCCGTTACCATTTCCCTGCTCGTCTGCCATTAGCCCTTCTTCTCCTTGTGGCCGCCAAATTGGAAGCGCATCGCACTCAAGATCTTGTTGGCATACAGAGCGTTACCCTGCGATGCAAAGCGGCTGAACACGGCTGCACTCAACACCTCTGCCGGCACACCCTCGTCAATCGCCGCGATGCACGTCCAGCGTCCCTCACCACTGTCTGACACACGGCCACCGTAGTCATCCAGGTTCGGCGACTCTGCCAGCGCATTCGCCGTCAGGTCAAGCAGCCAGCTGGCCACCACCGATCCGCGACGCCATACCTCTGCGACGTCCGGAATGTTCAGGTCGTACTGGTAGTGTTCCGGCTCGCGCATCGGCGCCGTCTCAGCGTCAAAACTCTCATCCTTCTTGCCGATGTTTGCGTGCTTCAGGATGTTGAAACCCTCCGCGTACGCCGCCATCATGCCGTATTCAATGCCGTTGTGCACCATCTTCACAAAGTGGCCTGCACCATTCTGGCCGCAGTGCAGGTAGCCCTCCTCGGCAGTTCCCTTCTGCTCTGCCCCATCGCGTCCGTGCGTCCGCTCCACGCTGCCGATACCCGGTGCAAGCGTCTTGAAGATCGGGTCCAGGTACTCCACCTGCTTGTCCTCGCCGCCAATCATCAGGCAATAGCCGCGGTCCAGGCCAAACACACCGCCGCTGGTTCCGCAGTCCACGTAGTGCAGCTGCTTCTCCTTCAGCTCCTTTGCCCGCCGAATGTCATCCACGTAGTAGCTGTTGCCACCGTCAATGATGATGTCATCCGCTTCCAAATGCGGCGTCAGATCCTTCAACGTGTCATCCACAACGCCCGCCGGCACCATCAGCCACACGGCCCGCGGCTTCTGCATCTTGCTGCACATATCCTGCAGGCCATCGCTGGCTGTTGCACCTTCACTCGCAAGCTTCGCAATGGCTTCCTTGCTGTAGTCGAAGACCACCACATCGTGCCCTGCCTTCATCAGCCGTCGAACCATGTTCGCGCCCATGCGCCCCAAACCAATCATTGCGATCTGCATCTGCCATCTCCTTCAGGATTGCCTTCCGTACGATGGTATCTGGCGGCGGGAGGTTACAAAGGAACAAAAACAGTGGGCCATGTGTGAAATCACGCACATGTCGCTTCTGCCGTCCAGCAGGGCCAACCTTCATCCGCCTTGCCTGCTCAGACAGCCCGGCCATCTCCACGTTGTATGGTGGTCCACATGCGCCATCTTCCCAAAGGCTGTAGGCTGCTCAGCCTGCTTCTGCTGTCGCTCACACAGGCTGCGGCTTCAGCGCAGAGCCGCGACCAGGCAGATCCAAATGGTCCCATCCAGGCGCTCATTGCGGCTCACCACGGTCGCGTCGCCATGTACGCCCAGCAGCTCAACTCCGGCAAAACCGTTGCCATCGATGCCGACCGCCCGGTGCAGACTGCCAGCACCATAAAACTCGCCATTCTCTGGGAGACCCTGCGTCAAGTTGCCCTTGGCAACGCCCGCTGGGATGAACCCCTGACCCTTACCAGGGCTAACGATACCGCCGGTTCCGGCATTCTCCACCTGCTCGATCAGCCGCTCACGCTCACACTCAAAGATGTCACCACGCTCATGGTCATCGTCAGCGACAATACCGCCACCAACATCATGATCGACCGCTTTCCGCGGTCACTCGTCAATGGTGACATGGCAGCCATCGGCCTCGATCAAACCTTCCTGTACAAGAAGGTCGGCAGACCCGCCGAAGGCCCAACGCCCCCTGACCAGCCGCGGTTCGGCCTCGGCAAGACCACACCCCGGCAGATGGCCGCCCTTGTGGAACGCATTGGCCGCTGCGATCTCAATCTGCCCAATACCCCCGCCGTTCCCGTGGCAAATACCGACGCTGCCTGCACGGTTGCGCTCAGCATGCTGCGCAACCAGTTCTACCGCGAAACCATCCCCCGCTACCTTGAGGCGCTCGACTCCACGGACAGCCCCAGCGGCATCGCCAGCAAAACCGGCTCGCTCGATGCCACGCGCTCCGACGTCGCCATCGTCTCCGGCAAGTCTGGCCCCGTCGTCCTCGCGGTTTACACCTACGACAACGCCGACCAGGGTTGGTCTGTGGACAACGCAGGTGAAGTCCTCATCGCCAACATCGCAAAGGTGATCGTCACCGCCTGGTCTCCCGGAGGCATCGACGGCCACAATCTCGTTCCCGGCCTCACATTGGCCGCCGGACCGCCCCGCGTCCTGCCACCTACCAAGTAAGCTTGTGCTGTGGAACGATTCGCCCAACCCATGGCCCGTCTAATCGACGAGCTGCGCAAGCTCCCCGGCGTCGGCAGCAAGACCGCGCAACGCTTCGCCTTCTACATCCTGCGCTCGCCAGAAGCCGATGCCGAAGCCCTGTCCAATGCAATCCGCGCGCTCAAGGCCCAGCTGCGACTCTGCTCGGTCTGCAACAACGTCACAGACGTCGACCCCTGCATCTACTGCAGCAGCCCCACCCGCTCGCACCGCACTGTCTGCGTCGTCGGCGAACCCACGGACATTGCGGCCGTTGAAAAAACCCGCACCTACAACGGCGTCTACCACGTTCTGCACGGCACCCTGAGTCCGCTCAACGGCATCGGCCCTGAGCAGCTGCGCTCCGCGAATCTCTTTAATCGGCTCAGCGGCATCGACGAAATCATCTTGGCGCTCTCACCGACCGTTGAAGGTGAAGCCACGGCCCACTACCTGGCCAATGAGCTCCACCACAGCAGCGCCGACCATCCCCTCCGCATCACCCGCATCGCCACCGGCATCCCCGCCGGTGCGGACATTGAATACACCGACGAAGTCACCATGGCTCGCGCAATGGACGGACGCCGCGACGTTTGAGTGGAACCGGGACACCACCTGCCACGTATCCTGCTGCAACAGAGATACACGTCACGGGAGCAGCGCATGAACCCTTCCGCATCGCACACCGCGGGTCTGAGTCTTCGTCACGCCGCCCTCATCGCGGGCATCGCCTACATCCTCAATCCCGTAACATACGCTGAAACCGTGTATCCGCACCTGGTGATCCACGGCAACATCGCGCAAACTGTGCAGAACATTGCCGCCCGGCCAGGAACGTTCGCCGTCATCATCTTCAGTTATCTCATCAGCTTCATCGGCGACATCGTGATCGCGTGGGCACTCTACGTTCTCCTCGCGCCTGTCAACAGAGCCCTCTCTCTGCTCACCGCGTTGTTCCAGCTCGTGTACGCAGCCGTTGCGCTTGACGGAGTGATGCACCTGCTCACTGTTTTTAACCTCATCACAACACCAGAGCTGCGCGCCACATTTACCGACGCCGCCCTGCAATCACAGGTCGCCACACTGCTTTCGTTCTTCCGCTCCACGTTCAGCGTGTCGCTCATCCTCTTTGGTATTCACCTGGTCCTGCTCGGCTACCTTGTCTTTCGTTCCACGTACATGCCGCGGTGGCTCGGCGTCTTGCTCGTCATTGACGGTACCGGATGGCTCATTGACAGTGCGTCGCCGTACTTCTACCCGCATCTGCCGCTCACTTACCTTCCCGCTGTCTTTCTCGGCGAACTCGCCCTTCTGCTCTGGCTTTTGATCCGCGGCTGGAAGATCCGCGAACCAGTTCCAGCGATATTCCAGTCACACGTGTTCTAGCTTGCAGGGAAGACCCGCAGGTCGCCACCTGTCATCTCCCGCGGCAGCTCAAGGCCAAGCATGGCAAGCATCGTCGGCGAGAGATCCCGCAACGATCCGCCCTCTCGTAACGAGAATCCGCGCCCCAAGTCGGTCACCGCAATCAGCGGCACCGGGTTCGTCGTGTGCGCCGTATGCGGTCCACCCGTCACCGGATCGATCAGCATCTCCGCATTGCCATGGTCGGCCGTAATTAACCACGATCCACCATTACGCTTCAGCGCCGCGTAGATTTCGCCCAGGCACGCATCCACTGTCTGCACGCCCTTTACTGTCGGCTCCATCTTGCCGCTGTGGCCCACCATGTCGGCATTCGCAAAGTTCACGACCACCACATCGAACGCGGTGTCCTCAATCGCCTTCACCACGGTGTCGCAGATGCCACGCGCGCTCATCTCCGGCGCCAGGTCATAGGTCGCCACCTTTTGCGACTGCACCACCTCGCGCTCCTCCCCGCTGAACGGCTTTTCAATGCCGCCATTGAAGAAGTACGTCACGTGCGCGTACTTCTCCGTCTCTGCCACGCGCAGGTTCCTCAGCTCATGCACGCTCAGCACATTCGCCAGCAGGTTATCCATACTCTCAGGCGGTATCACCATCGGCAGCTTGTACTTTGGGTCATACTGCGTCATTGAGATATACCGAATATCTTTGGGTGCACTTACCCGCGGCATCTCCAGGTCTAACTCGTCTGCCTTCGGCAAGTCCCTTGCATCTCCTGCCGTCAGCCCACCGGCAACATTCCGCGCCAGCACCCGCGTAATCTGCCGCACCCGGTCACTTCTGTAGTTAAAGCAGATGCAAAGATCCTCATCCGTCATTGTTGCCACTGGCTTGCCATCCAGGTCCAGGCACACGAACGGAACGATAAATTCATCCGTCACACCGTTGGAATAGTTCTCCCGGATCCTCGCCACCGGGTCGATCGCCGCTCCACCCTCCGCAACCCCGCGCACGATCGCATCGAACGTCTTCAGCTCGCGATCCCACTTCAAATCGCGGTCCATCGCAAAGTACCGCCCGGAACACGAAGCAATCCGCCCCACACCTATCGTCCGCATCTGCTGCTGCAACGCCTCAATGTACCCCGCACCTGACGTGGGCATCGTGTCCCGCCCATCCAGGAACGCGTGCACAAACACGTCCCGCGCACCCTGTTGCGCACACAGCTTCAGCAGCGCGTACAGGTGTCTCTGGTGCGAGTGAACCCCGCCGTCGCTCACCAGTCCCACCAGGTGGATAGCACGCCCACGCTCCAGCGCAGCCTTCACCGCATTCACCAGCACCGGCATCCGAAAGAACTCGCCTGAATCGACCAGCTGGTCAATGCGAGAGATGTCCATGCGCACCACCCGCCCCGCGCCCAGGTTCAGGTGGCCGACCTCACTGTTGCCCATCTGCCCATCCGGCAGACCAACGAACTGCTCGCTCGCTCGAATAATCGTGTTCGGATAGTCCCGCAGCAACCGGTCGTAGTTCGGCTTCCGCGCCTGCGCAATCGCATTCCCATGCGTCTCCGCACGCACACCCCACCCATCCAGAATCGTCAACACCAACGGTTTACGCCGAACCATCATCTACTCCCCCACTTACCCCTGCAAACAACAAAGCGCCGGCCCGATACAGCGGACCGGCGCGTTTTCACGCACTTACTCCCCAGCATTCACAGACTCGACACCCAGAAACTCCGCAGTCTGCCCAAGCTCTTCCTCAATGCGCAGCAACTGGTTGTACTTTGCAATCCGGTCCGTCCGCGAAGCCGACCCGGTCTTGATCTGTCCCGCACCCGTACCCACCGCAAGATCTGCAATGAACGTATCTTCGGTCTCGCCGCTGCGGTGCGAAATGATCGACGCATAACCATATCGCCGGCCCAGTTCAATCGCCTCCAGCGTCTCACTCACCGTACCGATCTGGTTCACCTTGATCAGGATGGCATTGCCCACACCCTTTTCAATGCCCTCACGCAGCCGCTTGGTATTGGTCACGAACAAGTCATCGCCCACCAACTGGCACTTATCCCCAATCTCATCGGTCAGGATTTTCCATCCATCCCAGTCGTCTTCGGCAAGGCCATCCTCAATCGAAATAATCGGGTATTGCCGTGCCCAGTCCGCCCAGTATGCGGCCATCTCCGCCGGCGTTTTCTGCGACTTGTCCGACTTCTTGAAGATGTACTTCCCCGCTTCCTTGTCGAAGAACTCGCTCGAAGCAGGGTCCAGCGCCAGTGCAATCTCTTCACCCGCCGTAAACCCGGCCTGCTCAATCGCCTCCAGAATCAGCTCCACCGCTTCCACGTTCGACTTCAACGACGGCGCAAACCCGCCCTCATCACCGACGGCGGTGTTGTAGCCCTTTTTCTTCAGCACACCTTTCAGCGTGTGGAAGGTCTCCGTCCCCCATCGCAGCGCCTCGCTGAAACTCTCCGCACCCACCGGCATGATCATGAACTCCTGAAAGTCCACATTGCTGTCCGCGTGCGACCCGCCATTCAGAATGTTCATCATCGGCGTCGGCAGCAGGCACGCATTTACACCGCCCAGGTACCGGTACAGCGGCAGTTTTAGCGCATTCGCAGCGGCCCGCGCCGTTGCCATGCTGACTGCAAGAATCGCATTCGCGCCCAGCCGGCTCTTGTTCGGCGTCCCGTCCAGCGAAAGCATGGTCGCATCCACCAATCGCTGGTTGCTCGCATCAATGCCCGTCAGCTCCGGCGCTAGAACACTCTCCACATTCTCCACCGCCTGCAGCACGCCCTTGCCCAGGTAGTACTGCTTGTCGCCATCCCGCAACTCCACGGCCTCATGCTCACCCGTGCTGGCGCCGCTGGGTACCGCCGCACGTCCCACGGCTCCACCGCTCAACATCACATCGGCTTCAACGGTCGGGTTCCCGCGGCTGTCCAGAATTTCGCGTGCCTTGATGGAAACAATCTCAGTCATGGTCCCTGCAGTTCCTTCTGCCTCCGTGCCCACCGCAACAATGCGGTGGCTGAGGCGTTCGTTGAGCCGGGGCCGGCGATCCACAGCAATTGCGCCGCCACCCGCACCCAGAATTGTGTCAATAAATGTGGACATGAACTCGTCTGCGAAGCGGCGCATACATGCGGCCCCGGAACGCACTCGTGATTTTAGCAAGAGCCGCCACACCCCGCCGTAAACGATTGAGCTGTTGGCAAGCCGGATGCGCCCCCGCGCATCTCTCACGCAGGCCGCCGGGCAGCGTCTAGCCTTGAGAAGCGACCGGCAATCACGCCGAGTCCACCCATCTCCGGAGGCCGTCGCCCCAATGAAGCGAATCTCAACTGCAGCACTTGTTCTCGCCACGTCCCCGTTGTTCGCGCACTCCTCCCTCTTTGCCCAGCAGACCGGCGTTGCGCACCCCTCTGAAATGGTCGACGACGCCCCCGCCGTATCTACAGCCACCGACCCCTCGACTGTTGCCACACCCGCAGCATCTGCAGCGACGGCACAAGACAGTTCGCCGGCCGTCACGCTCAAGCATCATGATCTGGCGAAGTTTGACACGGCCGGCACCGAGGCAGCCGCCCTGGACTCCGACGGAGCCATCGTCGAAGAAGCTCCACCAAACGCTTTTGAGGTCCCGTCAGGCACGCTCTTGCACGCCCGCCTGCAAGCCCCCATTCGCACCGACACAACGGCACCCCAGACCAGCTTCCGTGCCACACTCACGGAGCCCATCCTCAACATGGGTCGCACCATCGTTCCAGCCGGTTCAATCCTTGAAGGTCGCATCACCCAGATTCACGGCGGCAGCCGCATCAGTGGCGGAGCCCTCATCCACCTGCAGGCTCAGGCACTGGTCCTGCCCGATGGCAGCCGCATGCCCCTGAACGCCGCCGTCATCGACACCGACCAGTACAGCACCACCCGTATCGACAGCGAAGGCAATATCATCCGCAAGGATCATCCCAAAGAGACCCTTGGTGTACTCTCCCTGGCGACCGGCGGTGCCGCTGCAGCTGGTGGAGTCATCGCTGGCGTCCCCGGAGCGCTCGTGGGTGCAGGGATCGGTGCAGGTGTCAGCACCGTCCTGTGGCTCAAGCAGGACCGGGAGGCATCGCTCCCCGCGGAAACTTTGCTTATCCTCTCTCTATCCTCACCCTTGCCGATTCAGTCCCTTGTACGCGAGCCGGAGATGGTGCGCGGTCCGCTTCCCGCAACAGCGCCGTCCGTAACCGCTCCTCAGGTCGCCGCGCCCGGCTACACCGATTCCTTCGTCCCCGCCAACTAGCAAACCGCAGCTGTAAACGGGAAGGGCTGCCGTTATCGGCAGCCCTTCCCGTTTGCTCTTACCTTAACTTCTCACCTGCGCCAGCAACCGCTTCCACGTCTTCGTGTTGCGGCGCCAGCCCTTCTTCAGGTCCTCCAGAATCCGCTCAAAGTCGCCGTGCCCGCGCAACTTGCTCCACGCCGGATTGATTGAAAACCAGGGATAGTTCTCGTTCCCCAGGTAGATCGCACGGCGCAACCAGTGCAACGCCTCGCTCTCATCTCCCTCCACCGCAAAGTAAGTCGCCAGCCTGTACGCCATCTCGCTGTCTGCCTCAGCAGCCGCCAGCGTCTCATCCACAATGAACGTGGCTGCCTTCTCCCGCTGGCCCAGCTGCGCGTAGCACATCGCGATTGTCGGGAACACAATTCGTAGCGACGGGTCCTCCAGCGTCACCGCCTCCAGCGTTTCAATGGCCCGCTCCAGCTCCCCGCTCCGCATAAACTGGTAGCCCTCGCTGATCCGCAGCAGCGGCTGCTTTGGCTCCAGCGTCAATCCCTTCTCAATTTCGTCGGCAGCCAGCTCCAGCTGGTTCTGGTATTGGTACACACGCGCGCGGTGGTTATAAACCACTGCGGCGTTCGATGGATTCAGCCGCAGAGCCACATTGAACTGGTCCAGCGCCTCTTCATACAGCCCGTCCAGCCGCAGCGTCTGTCCTGCCACCTGGTGCACATTCCAGTCGTTCCCAGCCGTCTGCAGCAAGTGCTCAATGCCATGCCGCGCGCTTTCCTTCTCGCCGCGCGACAGCAACATGTACACCCGGTACAGGTTCGCCTCCACGCTTCCCGGATCCAGCGAAAGCGCCTTGTCAAAGGCACGCCGCGCCTCAATCAGGTGCATCTGCCCACCCAGCCCATGCCGCGTGTATTGCAGGTGCGCGATCCCCAGGCCAGCCCAACCCGCCGCGTAGCCGCCGTTGCGAAGCGTCACCTGCTCAAACAACGTGCGCGCCCGCTCCAGATCATCGCGGCTCCCGGTGCGTGACAAAAATGAGCTGAGCAGCGCCCGCGCCTGCAGGTATTCCTCGCTTACGGCATCGCTCATCGGCCGCGATGTAGGCACCGCATCGTGCCCATGGATTGTGTTCGCCCCCTGCAGGGTGCTGAAGATCTCGTCCGTAATCTCCCGCTGCACTGCCACCAGGTCGAAGCTCTCCACGTTAATGGATCCACCCGCCTTCACCGCCTGCGCCGGCACGTCCAGCATCTGCCAGCTCAAGTCGAACCCGTTGGCACTCCGCATAAAACTGCCAGCCACCACATACTGCACCAGCAGCTTGCGCCCAATGCTCAACGGATCCATCTGCTTGGAAGGCAGGTTCATCAGTGCGCTCGACGGCCGCACCACCAGCGCCTGCACGCGCGCCAGCCGCGTTGCAATCGCATCCGCCAGCGCATACCCGTACATCGGCGCGGCATCTGCCGGACCAAGGTTTAAAAACGGCAACACCACAATCGTGTTTTGCTTTTCGTTGCCGCCGCTCTCCCGAAATCGCTCCGCCAGCATGCTCAGAATGCCCGTCGTCCGCTTCTCTGCCTCCGGGCTGTCCAGCGAAAGCCGCTCCTGCGTCGGCATACTCGCCAGCGTGTCACCCGGCACCACAACACCTTCCAGTTGCGTCGCCTTCAGAATCGTCTTCAACGCCTCCCGTACATCGCTGGCGCTCGCAAACCGTGCGGAGGGCTGCTTCTCCAGGCATCGAAGGATGACACTCTCCAGCTCCACCGGCATACTCGGCGCAATCTCGCGCAGCGGCGGCGGGTCCAGAAACTGGATTGCGCGAATGCTCTGAAAGTCCGGCAGGTCCGGCTTGTGAAAAGGGTGCTGCCCCGCGACCAGCTCGTACAGCACCACGCCCAACGCAAAGATGTCGCTCTGCACGCTCGATTGGCCCGTCACAAACTGCTCCGGAGCCATGTACGCAATCGTCCCGCCGCGCGCGGTATAGGTCGCTCCAGCCGCAGGCGTCCGGTTTAGCGGCTTGGCCGGATCAAACTCCGCCTCATCCACGCTGATCCGCCGCGCCAGGCCAAAGTCCAAAATCTTGATCAGCCCACCCTGGGTCAGAATCACATTCGCCGGTTTCAAATCCCGGTGGAAAATCCCCAGCGAGTGCGCCGCCGCCAGCCCATCCGCCATCTGAATGCCGGCGGAGATCACCAGCTCAGGATTTGCCGGCCCTTCCGCAATGATCCTGTCCAGCGGTCGCCCCGGTACGTACTGCATTACGATGTACGCTTCGTCGTCCACCTCGCCCACGTCATAGATCGCGCATACGTTGGGGTGCTCAATGGCACTCGCCAGTCGCGCCTCGCGAAGGTATGTCGTGCGCATCTGCTCTGCCGTCAACACGCCCCGCATCAACAGCTTGAGCACCACCGGCCTCTGCAGCAACGTATCGTTCGACAGGTAAACGGTGCCGCTGCCACCCGCACCCAACTTGCGGACCAGCTCGTAGTGCTCAATGACGCGGCGCTTCATGCCTCTGATTCTCTCACTCCGCCATCACACGGCACAGCTTTGCGGCTCCTTTGTGCACCACCGCTCACCTGTAATTTCATACCTCCGTACCCTCGGATCGCACCTCTCCTGCATCACACGTGCAAAGTCACTAGAGAGATGCAACCGCTGGCATGCCCAAAACTGTCCTGTTAATCGACGACAACGCCATCCAGGCTGCCACACGGCAAACCATCCTTAAGCGCGCCGGCTATTTCGTCATTCCAGTGCTCAATCCACAGCGCGCACTTGAGCAGTTCCAGGCCAACGAGTTCCCTGCTCCCATCGACCTCGTCATCACCGACCACATTATGCCCGGCATGTCCGGCTCTGAGTTCGTCACAGAGCTCCGCAAGAGCGAGACAGCACTTCCCGTGCTCGTCATCAGCGGCCTTGAAGAAGCAGAAGAACGCTACACAAACCTCAACGTCACCTTCCGCCTCAAGCCCGTCATGCCCGACTACCTGCTCTCGACGGTAGAAAAGATCCTGGCCGGGTGATTCGTCGCAAAGGCCGGCTGCCGCTCGGTTTCCATCGCGTTCAGACGATCTCCATCCACTGAATGAAATCCCGCTGCTCCCTCTGATCGACCCAGAACACAAAGATCACGATTATCGAGTCAGTGCATTGCAGCGTCACGTCCGCCCTGCGAGAATCGGAACTGCCCATGCACCCCATGCCCCAGTTCGGAAGCTTTGCGCTCATCCTCGCGCTGATGCTGTCCGCCTATACGCTCGTCGCTGGCTCCATCGGCCTCTATCAACTCGCGTACAACAAGCCTGCCCGCATCTCCCCCGACCGCCTCGTCGAAACGGCGCGCCGCTCCGGCATCGCCAGCTTTCTAGCAGTGCTCTGCGCCGCCTTCGCCCTCGTCTGGGCCTCATTCACCAACGACTTCTCCGTCGCCTACATCCTGCACCACACCAATCGCGCGCTCAATCCCGCGTACAAGTTCTCCGCTCTCTGGTCCGGCCAGGAGGGCTCGCTGCTTCTCTGGGCCTTTCTGCTCACGGCATATGGCTTCGTCCTCCGACTGCAGTACAAAAAGGACGTCCGCCTCTTCGCGTACGCGTCCACCATTCTCGCTGCGGTGCAGGTCTTCTTCCTTGCGCTTCTCAACTTCGCCGCGCCGCCCTTCGCCCTGTGGACCGGCGATCCCCAGCCCGACGGCTTCGGCCTGAATCCGCTTCTGCAATACCCTGAGATGGTCATCCATCCGCCGATGCTTTACCTCGGCTATGTCGGCTTCTCCGTCCCCTTCGCCTTTGCGCTCGGCGCACTCATGATGCGCTACCCCGGCGAAAAGTGGATCCGCATCACGCGCCGTTGGACCCTTGTCACGTGGCTCTTCCTTACCGTCGGCATCTCGCTCGGTATGCACTGGGCATACGCGGTCCTAGGCTGGGGCGGCTATTGGGGTTGGGACCCGGTCGAGAACGCCTCATTTCTCCCTTGGCTCACCGCCACCGCCTTCCTGCACTCCGTCATCATGCAAGAGAAGCGCGGCATGATGAAGCAGTGGAACGTCTGGCTCATTTTCACCACCTTCGGTCTCACCATCCTCGGCACGCTGCTCACCCGCTCCGGGATCGTCAGCAGCGTACACGCCTTTGCGGAGAGCTCCATCGGCGGTTGGTTCACCACCTTCCTCTGCATTACCTTTGCCGTCTGCCTCTTCACCTTTTTTAAGCAGCGCAAACACCTCGCCACCGAGCACAAGCTTGAGGCCATCGTCTCCCGGGAATCTTCCTTCCTCTTCAACAATCTTGTCCTGCTCGTTCTCTGCTTCACCGTCCTCTTCGGTACCCTGTTCCCCGTGCTCAGCGAGTACGTGCAGGGCTCCAAAGTCACCATGGGCGCGCCATTCTTCAACCGTGTCGCCGTGCCCATCGGTCTGTTCCTGCTCTTCCTCACCGGCGTCGGCCCTCTGCTCGCCTGGCGCGCCACCTCGCTGCGCAGCATCCGCCGCAACTTCGTCCTCCCCTGCATTGCCACCATCGGCAGCGCCATCATCCTCATGGCCGTCGGCATCCGCCCCTGGAAGGTCGACGCTCTGGACCAGCAAGGCAGCATCTACTCGCTCGTTTGCTTCTCCATTGGTGCCGGCGTTACGGTTGCCATCCTCACGGAGTTCCTGCGCGGCGTCGGCGTCGTCCGCACCCAGACAGGACGCAACTTCTTTTCTTCCGCACTCCTGCTGACCCGCCGCAACAATCGCCGGTACGGTGGTTACCTCGTCCACTTTGGCATCGTCGCCCTCTTCGTCGGCCTCGCAGGTGGAGCCTTCAACCAGTCCCACGAGCTCGAGATGGGCTTCGGCGACTCCATCACCATCGGCAACTACAAGATTGTCTGCCAAAGCTACACGCAGGACTCCAACCCCAACTACGACACCGACTTCGCACTGCTCGACGTCTACGAGGGCAACAAAAAGATCACCCAGATGGCCCCGGAAAAGCGCTTCTACACCGCCTCCCAGACCACCAGCACGATTGTCGCGATTCACTCAACACCGCTGCGCGACCTCTACGTCGTCTTCGAGGGCCGCAATCCCGAGACCTCAAAGCCCATCATCAAGGTCTTCCTCAACCCCCTCGTCTCCTGGATCTGGATAGGCGTCGCCATCATCATCGCCGGCACCTTCATCGGCCTCGCCCCACAATTTAAAACCGCACTCTCAGCAGCACCCGTCCTTGCCCCGGCCCGCGAACTCCAGCCCGCCAGCGGTGACTAGGGGCGAACATGTTTGCAGGGGCCTGGCATCAGCCAGCCGTCCAACAAGCAACCGGAATGCGGCTTTAGCAGCCGAGAGAAGGCTTTCCACCAGGCTGTAATCGATCATGCACAAGCGCCTCCTCCAACTCGCCTTCGTCTTCCTCCTCGCCATCACCACCATCGGCGCAGGCGACACCGGCTCACGCTTCAATAACATCGGCCACAAGATGGTCTGCACCTGCGGCTGCGGCCAGATCCTGCTGGAGTGCAATCATGTTGGCTGCCCTAACTCCTCCGGCATGATCGACGAGCTCCGCACCCAACTCGCCAGCGGCGCGACAGACACCAGCGTCTTCAACGCATTCATGGCCAAGTACGGCCCAACCGTCCTCGCCGCGCCCATCCGCGGCGGCTTCGATAACGCAGCTTTCATCGTCCCCGCCGTCGTCTTCTTTCTCGCGCTTGTCGGCACCGCCTTCCTTATCAAACACTGGAGCGCACGCCACCCCGCAACCGCCGGCGTACCCGCCATCCCCACGTCCCAGCAAACCACCATGCGTGACCGCATCCGCCGCGACACCGACTTCTAGCCACACATATCGGGGCCCACGCCTCGCTCCGCACGCCTGGCTTCCAAACCACGAAGGACACCAAAGCATGGGTCTCGCCGCCTCCGCCATCCTCCTCGTTGCTCTGTTTGCCTATGTCTTCTGGCCAGAGAACAACCCGTTCACCCAGCGCGCCGCCACCCGGCTCGATTTCCTTCAGGAGCGCCGCGACGCGGTCATGGGCAACCTGCGCGACCTGAACTTCGAGTTTCGCGCCGGCAAATACCCCGCCGAAGACTATGAAACCCAGCGCGACCGCCTCGAGTCAGAAGCCGCCACCATCCTCACTGAGATCGATGTCTTGGAATCGATGCCGAACTCTGCCCAAAGCACCTAGGCTGTCTTTAACTCTGTCCCAATCAGCCGAAGCACGCCGGTTCCCACATTCTCTAGCGTGTGCGCCGGCATCGCGGGTGCCCACCACACGCTGCCCACCGCGGGTTTTACCGCCGCATCGCGGCTGTCCATCAGCACCGTCCCTGCCTCGTCCCGGCGCACACACTCACTCCAGCTCAGCAGGTACAGCGTCCCCGGCCAGCAGTGCGTATGCAGCGCAACCGTGTGCCCCGACGGGATACTGATATCCAGCACCCGCACCGCGTCATTCTCAAAGAGCAGCACATGATGCTCTGGCGCAGCCAGCACCGCATCCAGACCGCCCGGCCACTCCTCGCGTTCCGCCATGCCCCGCAGTATAGGCGGCGTTCTCTCCGCCCGCAACGCCTGTGCGCTGTTCAGGATCCCCGTCAGCTGGCGAGTCTCACGTAGCCGGCCGGCAACAGCGCCACCGCAACGCAGTCATACGGATCACCAACGAGGACTTGCGCCTCGACGATTGAGGAGTGATGCAGGCGTCCAGTGGCAAGGGACTTTGGGCGATCCAATCCTCTAGTACATGGAACCCTTGTAGTCCTCTTCCAGGTTGTCGTCCAATCTCTGCTGTTCCGCCGGATCAGCGGGAGCGCCCCCGGTCTCGTCGAGGATGATCTTTACCAAGGAAGGCATACCCTTCCGATCTTGAAGTTGATCGGGGCTCCAAAGATGTGAACGCCGAAAAGCCTTCGCACAATGCATGAAGACTTCGTTGACGCTCACAACAATTGCAAGCTTTGGCAAACGACCGTGGACGATCATGCTGCCTAAAAGCTCTGGGTCCGTCGAGAGAACAGCTCGGCCGTTGACTCGCAGCGTGTCGTCGAAGCCAGGAATGATGAACAGCACCCCCACGTTTGGATTGGCGATGATGTTTACCAGCGTATCGAGGCGATTATTGCCTGGCCGATCCGGTATAGCGAAGGTGGTGCGGTCAAGAACTCTGACAAATCCGGGAGGATCGCCACGCGGGCTTACGTCTGCGTCGCCTGCGGCGCTCTGTGTCCCGATGCAGAGAAACGGCGAGCGTTGAATGAACTCCTGAGCATAACCACTTAAAAAACTGTGACATTTCTGGGTGGCTATCGGGTGTGTTGGTTCGTAGAGACTGCGAAGCGCTCGCTCATCTAAAACCCTGAACTTGGAATCCATTGAATCGCCTGGACCCTCTTCTTACGGGTCACGAAAAAAATACCACACTGCTGGGCCTACGGCATTTTCTGACTCTCACATGCATGAGAGTGCCCCCTGGTGAGCCCCCGCGCCGCACCCACGTCACCAGGCCATGGATGCTACCCTCCTGACACACCCCTTCTCCAGGAGCACCCATGCCCTTGCGCCGCCGCCTCGCCGCCGTTTTCCTTTTCGCCGCGACCGCCCTGCAAGCGCAACAGCCCTACCACCCACACAAATCCTCTGAGATCTGCTGGGACAACTACGGCGTCCCGCACATCTACGCCCACTCCACCCCGGACCTGTTCTACCTCTTCGGCTTCGCCCAGGCCGAAGCCCACGGCGACCTCCTACTGCACGTGATGGCCGCAGCGCGTGGCCGCGCCAGCGAGTTCTACGGCCCCGGCGACAACGATCGCAACCTTAAATCAGATCGCTGGGTACTGCTCAACGAAGTCCCCGACCGCGCCGCCCTCTGGCTCTCCAAACAGACCCCCGAGTTCACCAGGTATCTGGACGCCTACACCGCCGGCATCAACGCGTACGCCGCCGCCCACCCCGACAAGCTCGACCCTGCCGGCCGCCGCGCCCTCCCCATCACCACCCTCGATGTCATCGCCCACGAGCAGCACTTCGTCAACTTCGAGTTCGTCGCCTCGCAGCGCATGACCGAACCTCCTGCCCTCCCTCAGAAAGCGGAAGCCGCCTTCGCCTTAACCAACCCCGACGTCCAGGACGGCTCCAACGGCTGGGCCATCGCACCCTCTCACACTGTCAGCGGCAAAGCCATGCTGCTTATGAACCCACACCTCGCCTGGGCCGGTGAGACCTCCTACTTCGAAGTCGACCTCAACGCCCCCGGCATCCACCTCTACGGCGCCTCCCAGATCGGCCTGCCCGTCCTGCGCTTCTCCATGTCCGACTATGTGGCCATCACCAACACCGTCAACACCAACAACGGCGCCCTCCTCTACAAACTCTCCGAGCGCGACGGCGGCTACCTCCTCGACGGCAAAGTCCAGCAATACCAGACCGCCCAGCACCCCTTCCGCGTTCTGCAAAAAGACGGCACCTACACCACAGAAATCGTCCAGGTCCAGCGCACCGTCCAGGGTCCCATCATCCGTCGAGACAACGGCCAACCCGTTGCCCTCTACGTCGCCGGGCTCGACAAGCCCTTCTTCCTCGACCAGTACTGGCACATGATCACGTCGCACACCCTCGCCGAGTACCAGGCCCAGCTTCGTCGCCTGGAGGTCCCCATGTACAACATTCTCTACGCTGACCGCGACGGCCACATCCAGTACCTCTTCAACGCCCTCGTCCCCACGCGCACCGGCACCTGGGAGACCTGGCAGCACCCCGTCGACGGCAGCACCAGCGCCACCCTGCCCGGCCCCTATCTCACCTACGACCAGCTCCCCAAGCAGATCGACCCACCCAGTGGCCACATCCAGAACTCCAACGAACCCCCGTGGGACGCCGCCTGGCCCACCATGCTCGATCCCAAAAACTACCCGCCGTACATCAGCAGCAGCTTCCCACTCTTCCGCTCAGACCGCGCCCTCCGCATGCTCACCGACACACCGAAATTCACCTTCAACGACCTGCTCCAAAAAAAGCTCAGCACCCGCATGGAAATGGCCGACCGCCTCCTCCCGGACCTGCTCGCCGCCACAGACACCTACGGCACCCCACGTGCCAAACAGGCCGCCGCCATCCTCCGCTCCTGGGACCGCCAGACCGAGGCCAGCTCGCGCGGAGCCCTCCTCTTCTACACCTGGGCCCAGCACTTCGTCAGCCCCTCCGTCAGCATGATCCCGGACGCCGCCCGCAAGAACTTCGCCACCCCCTACGACATCACCCAACCCCTTACAACCCCCGCCGGCCTCGCCAACCCGCAAGAAGCCGCAGCCATGCTCGACGAAGCCGCGGAAGAAACCATCAAGACCTATGGCGCCCTCGACCGCCCCTGGGGCGACGTCATGCGCATCCAGATCAACAACCAGTCCACCGGCGACATTTCTCAACTCCGCACAGCCGCCCTCAACGCGGTGGACCTTCCCGGCAACGGTGGCTACGGCAATCTCGGCATCTTCCGCGTCGTTACCTACGGCCCCCTCAGCAACGGCACCAAGACGCCCATTCACGGCGACGGCTTCACCCTCGTGGTAGAGTTCACCGCTCCCATGCACATTAAGTCCCTCGTCAGCTACGGCGACAGTTCCCAACCCGGCAGCCCGCACCACACCGACCAGCTCCCCCTCGTCCGCGACAAGCAATGGCGCGACGTCTACTACACTCACGCCGACGTCCTGTCCCACACCGAGCACCGCGACACCTTCTAGACCGCCGCGATTCGTCGTTATACTGCCCCTAACCTCTCCAGCGAGCCCCCATGATGCCCCGCCGTACCCACCTCTGTCTCGCCGCTTGCGCCCTCTGCATCTGCTGCAGCCTGCCAGGCCAAACTGTCCAGCTCGCCGCAGACCGCCAGGCCCTGAAGGCCGCCACCAGCGAGAAAGACCCCACCCACAAGCTGGAACTCCTTCACCAGTTCCTGCACGACTACCCAGACAGCAGGCAGGCAGCGGCCGCCCACAAGGCCATCTTCACCACCCTTGTCGCCTCCTTCCCCGACCGCGAAAAGGAGATCCGCAAAGAAGGCGACTACCGCATTGACCACGCCGCCACACCCGAGGACAAAGCGGACGCCGAGAACGACCTCGCCTACACCCTTGCCGAAGCCAAGCCAAACGGCGTCGCTCTCTCCGTCGCCGAAGCCTGGATCCAGAAGGCCCTCAGCACCATCACAGAAGCCGACTCCAACCGCTATCTGCTCGCACAAACAGCTCAGTCTGACCCGGAGCACCCGCCCACAGCGCAGACACTCCATGCCTTCTACGCCCACGTCCGCGAAGCTCGCATCCAGACCCTCGGCGAAATTTACCTGCATGAAGGCAAGCTCCTCCCGGCCAAACAGGCTGTCGCCGAAGGCATGGCCCTCAAGTCAGACGATGGCGGCCTCTACGACACCAAGGGCATGATTGCGTACGCCGAGCACGACAACACCGCGGCCCTCGACAGCCTCGAACTCGCCTCTCTCTACGGCGGCATAACCGAGCCCTCCACCGCCGTCATGATGCAGCTTTACCGCCAGAGCCACGGCGGCAACGACAGTACCTTTACCGCGCACATGGATGAGCGCTACAAGCAGGTCTTTCCCGCCACGCCGCCACCCACGCGCGCCGCCATCACCAACGGCCACACTGCCCTCATCGAGCTCTTCACCGGCTCCGGCTGTGGCCCCTGCGTCGCTGCAGACCTCGCTGTCGACGACGCTCTCGCGGCCTACCCCGGCAAGGAAGTCGTCGCCCTCGAGTTCGACCAGCACATTCCTCTGCCGGATCCCCTCGCAAATCCTGACGGCGTGCAGCGCGCAGCCTATTACGGCGTCCAGTACACCCCGTGGCTTGTCCTTGACGGCACCTCGCGCGACCTCGACGGTTTCGGCGGCGAACGGACCGAGGAACACAAGATGTACGACCGGCTCGGCACCGCTCTCGACGCCGAGATCCCCGTCAACTACACCGTCGGGCTCACGCTTACTGCGGCGGCCAACGCATCAGGTGTTGTCACCGCCAACGCCTCCGTCTCCGTCGCCAGCCCCGCGGCCCTCACGAAAGCACTGAAGGCCGCCGCAAAACGCAATGCCGCCGATGCCGCCCTCGTCCAGCAACAGGCAGAACAGATGCGCGAGATGAAGAAAGCCAGGGGAACCGCGGAAAGCGCGCCCGTAGCTACTGCCGCATCCTCCGCCAGCACAGCACTCGTTCTGAACTTCGCCCTCGCCCAGGACGACCTTCGCTACTCCGGCGAAAACGGCGTCCGCTTCCACCGCATGGTCGTGCGTGCTGTCAGCAAGCCCTCTGGCGCCGCCTTCCCTGTCGATCTGCATGGGCCCACCGAGGCCACCACGACCTTTGACACCGCCGCCATCAGCAAATCCCTTTCGAACTACCTCGACAGCTTTAGCAAACACAGCGAGCGCTTCGGCACCACAACCTTTCTTAGCAAAGACACGACTATGCCGCCTGACCACCTCTACGTAGTAGCCTGGGTCGCCGACCCCAACACCCACCAGGTCGTGCAGTCCGCCGTTGTCCCTGTCACACCGCACACCCAAACCGCCGCAGTCGCACCAAACGCTCAGCCCTTGGGAGCCTCCCGGTGAAACCGTCCGCTCTTCAAAGAACACAACCTGGTCGTTCAAACCAAAACGCAGCGGCACGGACAAACGAGCTTTGCTCTTTCCATTCCGTCGCATGCCACAATCCGATTCTCGCAACCGGATACCGCATTTCGACAGCCTTTGCCGTCATTGCCCTTTTGTTCGCACTCACCCTCCATGCCGCACCCATGGAACCACCTGCTCACTGGGCCCTCGTCGCACCCCCACCGCGCTCCCTGCATCCCGGCCAAAAATTTACCCTTATGCTTCACTGCCTCATCGATCCCACTTGGCACATCTACGCGCTTGAGGAGCCGGAAGGCGGCCCTGTTGCCACCGAGATCGGCCTCACCGGCAACCCCGGCATCCAGCTCCTCTCCGTTGACCAGCAGACACCCCGGACCCTCGCGGACGCCTTCTACCGCCAGCAAACGTCCTTCTTTGAGCACGAGGCAAACTTTACCCTCAGCCTCAAACTTCCCGCACAGCCCCTGCCCAGATCGACCATTCTCCACGCCTCCATCCGCTACCAGGCCTGCAACAGCAAGGTCTGCCTCGCCCCACGAAACGTTGCCGTCGAGCTGCCTCTCGCACCGTCTCTTCGCTAGCCCAACAAGGACACCCATGACGCCCTCACTCCGCTTGCTCACCTCGTGTTTCCTCGCACTCGCGACTCTGGCTTGCGCCGCGCAATCCACCACCGCGCAATCCACCCCTGCCGGTGCATCCGCCACCGATGTCATGACCCAATTGGAATCCAGTGCAAGCGCCCAGCAAAAGGGCATCCTCCTGCAGTTCGGAGCTTCCTGGTGCGGCAACTGCAAGCTGTTTGACCGGTTTCTGAACGACCCTAAGATTCACCCCATCATGACTAGAGCATTCATTTTCGGCGAGATGGCCACAGGTGAAAGCGCAAAAGACACCCGCCACGCAAACCTGCCCGGCGGCGTCGACCTGGAGCGCACCCTTGGCGGCGCCAAGGCAGGCTGGCCCTACATCGTCATGCTGAACGACAAAGGCAAGCTTCTCGCAAGCTCCATTCGCCCCGGCAAGGATGGCAACATCGGCTACCCCGCCACGCCCGACGAGATCGGCTGGTTCGTCACCATGCTGCAAACGGCGGCGCCTGCCCTTACACCGCAGGATCTCCACACGGTCCAGGCATGGCTCAGCTCCCATAGTCCATTGCACGGCTGACCCCTGCGGCGAACTCCGCACACCGGACGAGGTCGCTCTCCGCTCTCGCATTTATCCTTGAGCGGTATGCCCTCCTCGTTACGCACCTCTGTGTCCGCCCTTGTGCTCGGCCTCCTGCTGCCGCTTTCCTCTTTCGCCGCAGCCTCCATCACCGGCACCGTGACGAATAAGACCACCAATAAGCCAGCCGCCGGCGACGATGTCACCCTCATCCGCCTCGCACAGGGCATGCAGGAAGCCACCAAGACCAAGACCGACGCGCGCGGCCGCTTCACCCTCGACGTCCCGGACGAAGGCATCCACCTCGTCCGTGTGACGCACGACAAGGCCAACTACTTCAAGCCCGCGCCTCCTGGCACGCAGTCCGTCGAGCTCGACGTCTACAACGCCGCCGCAAAAGTGGCTGGCGTCTCCCTGGACGCAGACGTCATACGCCTGCAGACCGAACCGGGAGACAAGAGTCTCAAGGTGGTCGAAAACTTCTTCCTGAAGAACGAGTCCACACCGCCGCGCACCCAGTTCGGTGACCACGCCTTTGAGTTCACGCTGCCCGAAGGTGCCGTGGTGGAAGGTGCCGCAGCCCAGGGTACCGGCGGCATGACCGTCCAGTCCCCGCCGGTGCCCCTGCCGGAAAAAGGCCACTACGCCTTTATCTTTCCCATCCGCCCCGGTGGCCAGACTCGCTTCCAGATCAGCTACAAGGTGCCGTACAACGGCTCCGCCCAGTTCTCGCCGCTGGCCACCATGGCAACCGATAACGTCGTCGTCATGATGCCCAAGTCCATGAAGTTCGACGCTGGCACCGGCTCACCCTTCAACTCTGTTGCAGAGGAAGTCGACGCGCAGACCTACGTGGCGCGCAACATCGCCGCCGGCAAAACCACAGCATTCACCGTGAACGGCACCGGCCAGCTGCCCCGACCAACCGCACAGGGCGACGCCTCCCAGCAGGACCAGGGTGGACCAAGCGCTCCTGCCACCGGTACGCCAGGAACCGGCGCAAACCCCAATGCCGATCCCGGCTCGGCCAACTCAACCCTCGACAAGCGCCCCGGTGGCGGAATGGCAACTCCAATTGATACACCAGATCCGCTCACAAAGTACAAGTGGTGGATCATCGGCGCGCTCGCCCTGGCGCTGGCCGGCGGCGCAGGCTTCCTGCTCTCACGTCCCCAAACCGGCGGACAGGCAGCCGCAAACGCCGTCCCGGAAACAGTTGCACCCGCCGCCCCGCACCACATCGCACCCACCGCGATTCTGCAGGCGCTCCGCGACGAGCTCTTCACCCTCGAAAGCGACCGCCTTACCGGCAAAATCAGCCAGGCACAGTACGACCGCCTCAAACCCGCACTCGAAACAGTCCTTCAAAACGCCCTGCAACGTCAGGCGTAACCGCAGCAGAATCTTGACAAAAAGGAGTGCCCTGGAGTGGTGCACCCTGCTGCAGCACACGCCCGCCTTCCTGATCACATCCTCCAAGTTCCTCCAAATGAAGAACTTACATTTTGAGAGGGGGGGGAGGGGTTGCTACCAGGTCGAGTAGCTCGACCCGTCCGTCGACGCCTGTCCAGACCCGCTGTGCACATTGTTAATGCCCGTCGAGACCTCGTCCACATTGTTATACGAGTCCGACCGGTCGAACGTCCACGTGGAATTGGAGTGGGTCATCGGATCGATGGGCATGACTTTAAGGTAGCCGGAGGTCACCAGCTCATCGCCGGACTCGGGTGCTTTCTCCTTGTCTACAGTGTAGGAGTCGATTGCCTGACGCATCACTTGAAGATCCTGCCGTAATACGCTCTCCCGGGCGGCTTTAAGGTGATGTGCATACGCCGGTACCGCCATGGCCGCAAGGGTGGCGATGATGATCATCACCACCATGAGCTCGATAAGGGTGAACCCCTCTTCCGGATGTTCGCGGGTAGCTACCATGTGTTGTATTTGGTCCCGTCCAGAGCGGTCCCGTCGCTCTTGCTGTGCACGTCGAAGACGTTGTCGCCGCTCGCGGTCGAGCTGTCCGGATCGTCCTGCATGGATCGGGTCGCCCACTCGGTGCTCCTGGTCATGGGGTCCATGGGGATCTCGCGGAGGAAGCGTACCTTCTTGTCTTTGACGTCGACGCCGTTGACCAGTGTGTCCAGATCGGGTGGGTAGTTGAACGAATCGACCTTGGTCTGGAATGCACCCCGATCGGCAGCGTCCTTGTAATGATCAATAGCATCGCGCATGCGCCACAGGTCAGCACGCAACTCCCGCTCTTTGGTGCGCTTTACTTGCCAACGTGCGATGGGTACGGCAGCGGTCGCCAGTAAGGCGATGATGGATACCACCACGATCAACTCAACCAGGGTGAAACCCTGGGCGCATCCACTCGACGGTTTGGAGCCCCGCGCCGCCATTACTTGATATGGACCTGTGACTGCGAACCGGCTGCAGGAAGGTTCGCCTGGTTGCTGTCTTTTGCACCCACCTTGACCAGCGACAGCGTGGAATCACCGGCGGCGAGGGCTTTGAAGGTGAGCACGGCCACACTGCCCTGCCCGTCGACACCCTTGACACCCGGCGGTCGCGAAATGGAGACCGTCACCAGACCGTTGCCCTCGTCGCGATGCACGATGGCAACCGACTGGCCGTCGCGGCTCAGCATTTCACCCGCGTCGACGTTGACCAGCGACAAAAGCCTGGGATCGAACTTCATCTGCAATGGCGCCGCATACAGGTCGCGCGCGTTATTGGCACTGACTGAAACCTGGAAGGTACTTCCGACGGCTTGCGTCGAGTTCGCCGGCACAACGGCGAAGCTGACGGGGAGGGCTGCGGTGGAGGGCGCGCCCAATGCTGCCGGCGCGATGGGCTGGCCGGGAGTTGCGCTGGGGTAGGGCTGGCCCCCCTGGGACGCCTGCGCGGCTTGCGCGGCCTGTGCTGCCGCAGACTCGTTGCCGACCTGACCGATCATGACGGAAGCTGCCTTTGCGGCGGTGATGTTGCCGTTGCTCTGCTGGCGCTGAAGCGCTCCGGTAGTAAGCAGCGCGGAGTTGTCGACCGCAACGGCATCTGGCGCATTCGGGTCGCGACGCAACTCGATGGCAGCGCCCGTGCCTGTGTCGATAGCGCGGGTGTTCATGCGCGTGATCAGCGGCTCACGGACGATATGTGGGATCAGTAGAAACACCACCTCATCCTGAATGCGCTCTGTCGATGTGGACCCAAAAATCTTCTTCAGGATGGGCAGCTCAGATAGACCAGGCGTTCCCGTCAATGCCTTCGATTCCTGGCGGGTCAGGATGCCGGCGAGGACAGACGGCTCGCCCTCTTTGAGCTGGATCACCTGCTCCACGGTGCGCTGGGCGATGATGGGCTCAGTGACGGACGAGATGGTGACCGAGCCGTTCTGGCTGGAGATTTCCATCTTGAGCTTGAGGGTGATTTCCCGATCCTGGTGCACGGTCGGAGTGACGTCGATTGTGACGCCTACGTCGATGTAGGTGAACTGGGTGTTGACGAGAGAACTGACGATTGCCGTGGATGCGCCAGAGGAGTAGGAACCGGTCGCGATCGGAATGCGCTGACCGATCTTGAGCTGAGCACGCTGATTGTCGGACGCGCGGATGCGGGGGTTCTGCAGGATGCGCGTATCGGAGTCGTTGAGCAGCGCGTTCACGGTGGCGGAACCGATGGACACGGCGAGATTGTCACCGGTGAAGTTGTAGAAGGTATTGATGTTCGGCAGGGTTGTGTTGGTACTAGTCTGCCCTCCAGTGGTGGTGCTGCCCGAAGACGTTGTGGTGGACGCATTCACCTGTGGCGTGACCGAGATAGACTGCGGCAACGTGATGCCAAGGTTGCGTGCCTTGTCTCGATTGACCTCAAGCACCGCCACGTCGATGACAACTTCGCTCTTGGCTCGGTCAAGATTGTTGAGCAGGGTTTCAGTCAGCAGCAACTGGTCGGGTGTGGCGCGCTCCACGATGGCGTTCTGCGATGGCACAAGAAAGATCTTGGCTGTCTGGTCGAGCACGTTGCGCAGCGCAGTGAGCAGCTCATTCTGGTCGGCCTGGGTGGCTGCGTTGGACAGGTAGAACGTCTGCACTGCCTGCGGGTCGAGGTCGTTGCGCTTGGTACGGGTGTTGGCGGCAACAAAGATCGTGTTGGGTGTGATGGTCTTGTAGAAGGTCCCGGCCTGCACGCCAAGGATGCGCAGAGCATCGGACAGCGAGGCGTTTACAACATCAAACTGCAGGCGGCGGGAGGTGTACTCCGGATCGAAGATGACGTTGATGCCGGCAGTCTTGCCGAGCGCCGTGTAGATGTCTTTCGTATCTGCAACGGCGTGGTAGGTGATGGGGTCGTTTGATGTCGCTTTAAGTTGCAGCGGTTCCGCCACGCCGATGACTGCAGCGGAGGGGCCGAGAGGTGTTTCCCGCTGCATGGCAGCACCGGGTGCGGTCGACATTTCGCGCGTGGTGATGGTGATTTCCTGCTGCGCGGTCTGGTTGCCGCCGTCAATGGACAGGGCGCGCTGGAACTCAGTCAGCGCACCATTCAGATCACCGCTCTGACGCAGAACGCGGCCACGGTCGACGTGCGCGGCGGCGGCGGCAAAGCGCACACGCTCAAACTTGGTTTGATAGCGCAGGTCTTTGGGCTTGAGCAGGTGGGCCTGGCGATAGGCCTCAAAGGCGGCATCGTAGTCCTCGCGCACTTCGGCGTCTGCGCCGCGCTTGGCCCAACCGGAGGCTGACTGTGCACCAGCCGGCACGGCCGCAATAAGGGCAGCGGAGCAAAGGACCGCCGCGAATGCGAGGCGACCGGATCGCGTGCTGAAGCGAGGGGATGGTGTGAACGGGACGGTGTCGCCTGGTGTTGCCGGATGCAAAGTGATTGCCTCTCCTGACCGCTGGGAAGCGGACCCACTTGCGCGGCCCGTTCGCGCGCAAACCGTGTCGCGGGAATGGTGCTGCACCGGGCTTGTTTTTCCTGAAAAGAATACCATCGGCATCGCGTTGGACGTGGGAAATGCGAGAAGGTATAACGCCGATGGCGGACCACAGCGGGATCTGTGTTTCACACTGGTAAACTTAAGAGATTGTGCCGCATCCCACGTCTACACCGACGCAGTCGTTGCCAACGAAGAAAGCCGTACCGCGAGACCCTATTGCCATGGGCAGCAGGGATGCCGCGTTTAACCGGTCGGCGGCGCACAACTACTTTCTGGAAGACCGCTTTGAAGCGGGTGTGCAGTTGCGCGGGACGGAAGTGAAGAGTATTCGGGAGGGCAAGGCCAACCTGAAGGACAGCTATGGCCTGCTGAAGGACGGCGAGTGCTTTTTGCTGAACGCGCATATTGGCCCGTTTAGCCATGGCAATGCCATGAACCACGACGCGACCCGCACGCGTAAGCTGCTGCTGCACAAGGAAGAGATTCGCAAGCTGGCGGTGAAGGCGAACCAGAAAGGCTTCACGCTGATTCCGACGCGGCTTTACTTTCGACATGGCAAGGTGAAGTGCGAGATCGCTCTGGCAAAAGGAAAACAGGACTGGGACAAGCGCGAGACGGAGCGGCGTCGCGAGGACGCCAAGGAAGCAAGGTCCGCAATTGCACGGGCGCAGCGGCGCTAGGCGGCTGGGTTCGGCCCGGAACAGCAGAATAGAAACGAAGCCGCAGGCTGACAGTGAGGTTCTCCTGTTATGCGTTGCGCGGATTGCCAGGAGATGCATCGCACAATGACTACGCCGCTGACTATGACCACTTCCCTGCTGTTTGCGGACGCGTCCGCCTTTTCGACACCTTTGCTGGCAGTGATGGCTGTGGATGTGGCGGTTAGGGACGAGGCTGCGAAGCCGGTGCTGGTGAGCGCAGCCGGACTGCTGGGTGATGTGACAACGCGACTTTTGACCAGTGGCGAGTTTGCCGCGACACCCGGCGAGACCCTGCTGTTGCACGCACCCGCAGGTATTGGGGCAGAGCGTCTGCTGGTTGTGGGCATGGGCAAGGCTGCCAAGGCGGACGCCGCGCGTGTGCGGCAGGCGGCGGGAACGGCCGTTCGCACGGCCATGGCGAAGTCGATTACGGAGCTTGCGTTTGTGCTGGCCGATGAGGCGTCACTGGCGCTGGCTGAAGTGCCAGCGATTGCGGGTTTAGACCTGGGCCGCGCGGCTGCGGAAGGCGCGGTGTTGGCGGGCATCGACTTTGACGTGTACAAGACAGACCGCAAGGACCGGACGCCGGCCAGCGTGACCATGCTTGCGCCTGCGACCACGCCGAGCGACGCACGGCAACCACTGCTGGCTGGAGTGACCGAGGGGACGGCCATTGCTGAGGCAGCCAACTTCGCGCGCCTACTGGTGAACGAACCCGGCAACGTTCTGACGCCGACGGAACTGGGACGGCGTACCGCCGCGATGGCCGAGCGCACGGGGCTGCAGTGCGAGGTGCACAGCACGGCGAAGCTGGAAGAGTTGAAGATGGGTGCATTTCTGGGCGTGGCGCAGGGGTCCGCTGAACCGCCGGCGCTGATCGTGCTGCGCTTTGAGCCCGGCACGCCGCTGCCAGAGGACGCGCCTCTGCTGACGCTGGTCGGCAAAGGCATCAGCTTCGACACAGGTGGCATTTCCATTAAGCCAGCGGACGGCATGGAGAAGATGAAGAACGACATGGGCGGCGCGGCGACCATGATCGCGACCATGCAGGCCATTGCCGCGCTGAAGCCGCGGGTGCGGGTGATGGCAGTGATCTGCAGCGCGGAGAATATGCCCGACGGCAAGGCATACCGGCCCGGCGACGTGCTGACCGCCATGAGCGGCAAGACGATAGAAGTGATGAACACGGACGCGGAAGGCAGGCTCGTGCTGGCGGATGGCCTGCACTACGCGAAGACGCTGGGCGCCACGCACCTGGTGGATGCAGCGACGCTGACGGGCGCGTGCGTGGTGGCGCTGGGGCGGTTGAATGCCGGCCTGTTTGCGAATGACGAGGCTGTTTGCGAACGCTTTCAGCAGAGCATGCGCGCGGAGGGCGAATCGTTCTGGCGTCTGCCGTGCACGGATGAGTATGCCGAGCTGATCAAAAGCCAGATTGCTGATATCCAGAACACCGGTGTGGATCGATGGGGCGGAGCGATTACGGCGGCCATGTTCCTGAAGGAGTTTGTGGGCGACACGCCATGGATTCACCTGGACATTGCGGGGCTCGTCAACATTGACGATGTGCGGCCGTATATTGCGAAGGGGCCGTCGGGCATTGGTGTGCGCACGCTGGTGGCGTGGTTGCGTTCGTTTGAGCAGCCAGCATAGCGGTCAGGTCTTGTGGGGAGTGGCGGCAGCATGAAGCTCGCAGGTGCAACTGTCCTGGTCGTCGACGACGAGCCTGTGATTAACCTGACGATGAGCCTGCTGCTGCGGCGGGCGGGTGCCACCGTGCTTTGCGCTGAAAACGGTGCGGAGGCTCTTCGCCTTGTGACCACCAGTACGGTTGACCTGATGATCTGCGATCAGAACATGCCGGTGATGGACGGCAACATGCTTTTGCGGCAACTGCACGCCGGAGGGCGGAGCGTGCCAACACTGTTCTTTACGAGCGGCATGCACCAGGAAGACGATGTTGTGCTGCAGGGCATGGGCGTGGTCGAGCAGCTGACCAAGCCGATTCAGCCGGCATCACTGATCGAGCGCGTCACGGCGGTGCTGGCGAAGGTACAGCCGCGCTGACGGAGGTTACATGGCCGCGGGAACCTGGATCCCCAGCCATCCCAGGACGCGCTCCAGTTCGCGCCGGGTGACGGCAGCCGTGGCCAGCAGGAGGGTTTTCCGGTCTGGGTCTGCCTCGTTCAGCACGTGGTTGCGGTGATAGAAGTTAGAGAACTCCTGTGCCAGCTGGAAGGCGTAGCGCGCGAGGACTGCGGGTTCGGCGGCGGCGATGGCCTGCTCCAGCGCCGTCGTGACACGGGAGAGTAGCAGCCACATCGACCATAGGTCATCCCCGGCGGTTGCAGTGTCTGCTGCTCCGGCGAAAAAGCGCGCGACGTCGGTTGAGGGGAGAGCACCAATGGCCTGCTGCCCGGTGACGCCGGCCTTGCGCAGGATGTTGGCGGCACGCACGGCGGCGTACTGCACGTAGGGGCCGGTCTCGCCTTCGAAGGAGAGGGCGTCGCGAAAGTCGAAAGCGATGATCGTGTTTCGTGTCACCTTGAGCATGAAGTAGCGCAGCGCACCGATGGCGATGGCCGTTGCACTCTCGATGCGCTCTGCTTCCGCGGTTTCCGGATGGCGTGCATCGACCTCGAGCTTTGCGGCGGCAACCAGCTTGTCCAGAAGGTCGTCTGCCTTGACACCGAAGCCCTTGCGGCCACTCACTTCCAGGTAGGGCCGCTGCTGGTCTTCCTCGCTCAGGGTGTAGCCCAGGTCGATCGCGCAGCGCGGTGTGAGGGCGACCATCGCATAGTTGATGTGGGTGTAGTGGTCTGCGGCGTCGGTGTATCCCATGCCACGCAGCGCCTCCACGACGTTGCTCTGCGGGTCATTCTGCCGCGAATCGATGACGTTGTAGATCGCGGCGGCTGTGCCAAAGTACGGGTGCGGATCTTCGCCGTGCACCGCGGAAATCCAGCAGCTGTGCTTGGGATACTCGCGAAAGATGCGGTAGCCGAAGTCTTTGCCCGGCAGAAGACCGAACTTCCACAGGTGATACGCGATGTCTTTGCCCACGTAGGTGACCGTGCCGTTCGAGCGGACGAGCACCTTCGCGTCGTCGTCCGGGACTCCTTTGGCAAGGGCCTCCGCTCCCGGCCTGCGCATGACCCAGCACCCCTTGTTTTTGCCAGCGGTCTCTTCATACAGCACGCCGCGCGCGATCATCTCCTGCCGTGCCGCATCCCAGAAGTGAAGCAGCAAGACCTCGCTCTCGCGGGGGAGGAAGTCGTACTCGATGCCGAGACGGTTCATCGTCTCAAGATGACGAGAGAGCACCGCTGTGGCGACCAGATCTGCCATGCGTGCGATGTCGTTGTCGCCGGCTTCAAGTTCGTGCAGCGTTTGCAGCCGCAGAGCACGGCGCGCCTCCTTCTGCAGCGGGTCCTCGTCGTACCACTGCGACACGCGCGCGTACAGATCCCACAGGTAGTAGTCGATGCGCTTGCCCTCTGCCGCGAGTTGCAGCAGAAGTGCGTGCACATCCTCTAGCGATTTGCCCTGAAGGTGCACCAGGCCCACGACCGCATCGGCAACCTGCACGCCGGTGTTGTCGATGTAGTTCTGCACGCCGGTGGGCCAGCCGGTCTTATAGGTATCGGGCCGCAACAGACGCGCGAACGTATCGCCAAGGATGGCATTGCGGAGGTGGCCGACGTGCGCTGCCTTGTTGGGGTTAATGCTGGTGTGCTCGACCAGCCGAAAGCCCTGGCCGCCGACATCGCTGTGCTCACCGGCGGCGATGCGCTGCACCGTTGCCGCCCTGTCGACGCGCACGTTCAGGTAGCCTGCACCAGCCACCTGCACGTCGGCGATACCGGGCATGGTTGCAAGCTGCGCCGCAAGCTCCTGCGCAATTGCGCGGGGTGCCTTGCGCAGCCGTTTTGCAAGCTCAAACGCCAGCGGCAAGGCAAAGTCGCCCAGAAGGACGGACGGCGGACTTTCAACCGCAACCCGCTCCAGCGTGACGCCGTACAGTTGCTGGACGACGTGGATGGTGTGAGCGGCGAGGCGTTGCTGCAGATCGCGGTACATGTGTGTTCCTTCAAGTGTTAGGGAGTGCCTGGCGTCAGCTTAGGGGTAATTCGGCCGGCAGTTCGGCAAGATCTTCCGTCAAGGGCTTGCTTGCTGAGCCGCGCTGCAGGCGGTGCAGCAGAAAGGCAATACCACCCACTGCCGTGACCGAGAAGAAGACGACCAGGTGCACCATGAGGCCATACAACGCAGCGATTGTGGGTTGCGCACCCTGGCTGACCATGGAGAACTGGGCCGCGAACTCATACGTGCCGATGGCACCGGGTGAGCTGGGCAGAAGGAAGGAGAGGTTGCTGAGCGAAAGCGCAAGCCAGGGGCCACGATGGCCCACTGCGATATCAAGCAGACGCGCCCCCGACACAAAGATCATGCCCTCGCACAGCCAGATGACTGCGCTTGAGACCAGCAAGAGGATACGACCGGCAAAGCTCAGCTTGAGCACGGCGTCGAACAAGAGCAGGGCCCATCGTTCCACACGTTCCGTTCGCGGGCCCGCCTTGAACCTGTTCACAATGCCCTGCACCGCTCGTTGCAGAAGCCCCGCGCCGAACAGCAGCAATGCCAGCCCAAGCGCACACAACGCAAGCACCGGTTCCGCTACATGCAGCAGGTTCAGCGAGTGGCCCTTGAACACGAATGGCGGCAGCGACCGTGCAGCACCGATGAGCAACACCACCAGGAAGGTGAGGAGGCTGAAGATGTCGAGCAGACGCTCAAGGATGACGGTGCTGAGGATGGTCGAGGACGAAGCGCCAAGATCCGGAGCATACGAAAAAATACGGAGGAAGTCGCCGATGCGGAAGGGCAGAACATTGTTAGCGGCGTAGCTCGTCATGAGCACGCGCCCACACACACCCATGCTGGGCGCGCCGCTGCGGCGCAGCATAAACCACCAGCGATAGACGCGCAGCCAGTAGCCGGCAATAAGGAAGGTCACCAGCACTGCCACCCATTGCAGATGGGCGAAGTGGAGCGCCCGCAGATCGCTGTAGTGGATGCTGCGCAAGGTGCGCCACAAGAAGAACGCCGATACTGCGATACCCGGAAGTACCTTCCACCAGGAGCGCTGGTTGCCGGTGGCCGCTTTGTCCGCGCTCAATCAGGCCACCTGAGCTTTGCTGCAGCACCAACGTGCCAGACGTCCATGACAGAAACCATTCCTCGCATTATACGAAGTGAATGGAGTACCACGTTGCTGGCGAGTTTGCGCGGAAATACCTGATTCCGGGCGCGCAGCCAGCCGCTACAGTGGACAGGATGGCTACGCAGCGATGGAGGCAGTGGTTGCGTGTGTCACGCGCTGCAGATCAACAGTCCGCAAGTGCATCTGCCTGTCGCGGCCTCACGGTGCACGACGTCTCGTGGCTGCTTGTGCTCACGGTCATGGCCTTTCTGGTCCTCGGCTATCATCCGTTTGCTGAAGACGGGGGCATCTATGCCGCTGCCATCGCGCACAGGCTGCGACCTTCGCTCTTTCCGTGGGACGCGGAGTGGGTGGAGGGCCACACCCGTCTGTCCCTGTTTGTTCCGGCCACAGCGTGGCTGTTGCGATGGCTCCACCTGCCGCTGGCCTGGGGCCTGCTGCTGCTGCAAGGTGCTGGTCTGTTTGCAACGCTTTTTGCTGTTCTGCTGCTGGCACGGGCCTGCTTCCTGAGTGAGAAGACGGCACGCTGGGCCACACTGCTGTTCGCTGTGTCTGCCGGTCTGCCTGTGGCGGGGACAGCGCTTTACCTGGTTGATCCGTATGCCACGGCACGCACGGTCAGCACTCCCCTGCTGTTGGGTGCCGCGGCCTGCATGCTTCGGCGCAGGTGGCCTGGGGTGGCACTTTGCTGGGTAGCTGCGTGCGCAGTGCACCCGCTGATGGCTGTGTGGGGAAGCCTGCCCCTGGTCCTGCTGCTTGCCTCCTGCAGCGGTGGTTCGCTACGACAGCAGCGTGTCTGGTGCATGTTGATTGGGTCGACGGTGCTGCTGCTGCTGGGAGGACTCTGCTGGTGGTCGCCGCCAGCGTCGCCGCTGACGCAGTCGCTTGCACTCACCCGCGGGTATTGGTTTTTGTCTGCCTGGCACTGGTACGAACTGGTGGGTGCGGTTGCGCCTGTTGCGCTGCTGGCAGCGGGTGCTGCGCTGTGGTGGAAGCGATGCCGCTGGACCGACGGCGGCAGGGCTCTGGCACACGTGGCGTGGACCTCAGCATTGATTGGCGCCACGGCAGCACTGCTGTTTGCACATGCGGACGGCCGCAACTTTGCCGTTGCGCGATTGCAGCCGCTGCGCACGCTCCATTTGGCCTACGTGGTCATGCTGGTGCTGGTGGGCGGCAGCGTGTATGAATTGCTGCAACGCATGCCGGCTCGGTGGCGAGCGGGCGTGATGTGTGGCGTGGCGATGACGACGGGCACCGCCATGCTGCTTTCGCAACATGCACTGTACCGGAGCTCGGGAGTGTTTGAGTGGCCTTGGTCGGCGTCCCGGAACGGATGGGTGCAGGCGTTTCTTTGGATCGAAGACCACACGTCCGTGGCTGATCGCGTCGCCCTGGATGGGCGCTATACCGAGCTGGCCGGTGAAGATGCCCAGGGGTTCCGCGCGATCGCGCTTCGGTCGACACTGCCCGATGCTGCCAAGGACGCGGGAATCGCCGCCGTTGTGCCGGCACTGCAGAACAGCTGGGGCGAGGGCATGCGCGCGCAGCTGAGGTTGAATTCGGCCACGGACGGGGAACGCATCGCGCGCCTGAAGCCATTCGGTGTGACATGGCTGGTGCTTCCTGCATCATCCATCACGAAGCTGCACTGCCCTTATGCGAACGCCATTGCCAGGGTCTGCAAGGTGAGGTGATCCGGCCACCCAAACTGGTCTATGGCACGCGCAGGGGACGGAAGCCGGCGATTGGGAAGAGGCCCGTCGGGTAATCGTCTGTGGGGTACTGCGCCTTGAAGGTGTACCGCAGAAAGACGGTGGGCTGCACAACGTTGTAGTTGTTCGTGTTGTTCGCTTCCAGTGCTCCGCCGACGAAGAAATGCTCGGTGAGCCTGTATGCTGCCTCGGCCTGAACGCCGAAGTTGAAGCCCGTGTCTGTGTTGACGGGTGCCTCGGCGGCGCCACAGGTGTGATTGGCCAGTTGGACCAGCGTGCATCCGGTTTGTGCGTTGGTCTGCGTCGCGGCATCCAGCGGGAACAGGGGTGCCGTGTCTTCCTGAAAGGTCTGTACACCGAGAGCGGCTTGAACGACGTAGTGGAGCTTGTTCCTGTAGTAGCCGGTGAACGTAAAAGGGACACTGCCGAGGAAGTAGATCTCCGGGCTGAAGTATCCACCATTGCCATAGGTCAGCGCTCGCTCGTTGTGGTCAAAGTGCTCCGCGAACAGCGATGCGCCGATGTTTAGGACGCCGACCCCCGGGAACTGCTTGACGCGGAAGTATGCCCCGGCCGTACCTTCGTAACGACGGTTGTCGAGCACGTGGAAGCCGGTGAGTGTGGCGCCGTCGCCGCTTAGATACAGGCCGGCGCGCTCATTGCCGTGATCAAAGCGCAGACCGCCGCCGGTGGCAACTACGCCACCCCAGATGTTGCCACTGTTGAGCAGCGTTACGCTGCCGGGGTCGCGAAGGCCAGCGTAGGAGAGCTGCGTCTCCTTAACGGAATCACGTTCGCCGAAGACGGTGAATGGGCCACCCAGAATGCGGTACCGGGCTCTCGCGGTGAAGTTATTCACCAGGAACTCGTAGGGCGTGTAGCCTGCGGCGAGGCCGAAGTTCTGGGACACCATCTGCAGCTCGCCGCCGATGCCGGAGGCGTACTGGGGTGCGGGTGTGTTGATGGCGTTTGCGGTCAGGGTGCCGAGGTAGGGAGCGCCACCATTGGCGTAGCGGGTGTTATCGATGGTGCCGCTTTGCAAGAAGACGGCACGTGGGACAACGCTGAACCTGACCCGCTTGCCTGCGACAAAGGTCGCCTCGACGGGAACTTCTATGGCTCGCAGCCTGTCGATGCCGGGTTCTCCGCTACGCGCTCTCAGAAAGGCGCTGCCGCCGACCCAACCACTGTAGCTGGCGTCGAGTTGCGCAAGATCCAGTTCGGTCTGCTGGCGCTCGGTGAGGGGCGGGCCGCCGGCAGCGCCCAGGCTGGCGTCCGGAGCGTAGTAGCCGTGGCGCAGCGGGATGACGTTGCGCGCGATCAGTTCAGGATCGGTGGGGGGCTGCTGGCCGTTGCTGTTGTAGGGAGGCAGGTCGGGATAAGGCTCGGCGCCCAGCCCTGTCGCCACACCCGGGTAGAAGATGGGTGCGCTCGTCACACCGAAGGTGTCGATGCGTTGCGCCCGCTGCACCGGCCGCGAACGCCGGCGCGCGCCTGAAGCATATGCGCGGGATGAGGACAGAGGCTGCGGATACTGCTGGGCACTGCTGGAACCGTTCCCGCCGTCGAAGCCAGCAGTGGAGCTGGTGCTGTAGCTGTTGTAGCTCGGTGCAGTGTTGGTGGGGGCCGTCGCAGGCATGGAGGACGGCCTAGCGGTTTGCCCCTGCGCCGGTGTCATTGAGCCGCCGCCCATCTGGCCGGTGTACTGGACCGTGTGCCCATTCGAAACATCCGTCGGATCTTCCACCTGGGCGGTAGTTGGGTCAGACTGGTGACGGCGTGTCTCGGCCGCCTCTGCTGCCTCATCCGACGGATGGGCAACGCCCGTCGCTTTACCGGATGAGTTCGCGTTGTGCAGAGTCACCCTTCTGCCGGGACCGGTGGGAAAGGTCGTAATGATCGTGGAGTCCGGCACCTCGATCTCGTTCGCGGTGTAGCTGACGGCCGGTCCGGTCAACGGGAGCGGCGCCTGATAGGGCACGTAGGGGCCGTAGACCTCGCCATTGAAGTCGCCGGTCTGCGCACCCTCACCGCGGGCAACTGCTATCTGCATGTCGTCGGCAACGCTGCCCGTGCGGATCGCTTCGTCATTGGCACGGCGGATTTGTTCCTGTTGGAAGGCGAGGTATGGAGTCGAATCGGCGGCTACTGGCTGTGCGTCGGCGGGGACCTGGTTCGCCGATCGCCCGCTGGGCAGATAGGCGCCGGCCGGGGCCTGATACTCCTGCGGGTAGCTGTAGCCAGAAGGGTCAAACCCCTCCGCCGAAACCGATGGTTTGTAATCACCAAGCCGTGAGGTGCCGCCGCGGTTGGGATTGCGCATGTAGCCGGGTACCATGCCCGCAGAACTGTTACCGACCTGGACGGGAGCACTGCCGAAGGTGTTCGAAGAGCTCGGAAGGTACGGCTGCGCCGGCGTACGAGCTGCTGCAGACGCCGACGGGTCCGAACCAGGAGCGAGCAGACTTGCGAGGTCCTGCGAGGGCGCAGCAGGCAGGGCGCGCGGGTTGAGCGGCGCCGGTGCACTTAAGACATAGGCGAGTTCGGAGCCTGGATCGGGCCGTGGAAGTGAATCCAGTGATGCCTTGTAATACTCTGCAGCGCGGCTGCTGTCACCACGTGCCTGCTCAAACTTTGCGGCATACCCAAGCAGCTGGCCGTCTTTCGGATATTTGACCAGCGCATAACGTAGCCAGGCTTCCGTGTCCTTTGGATCGTTCGCCGCCAACGCAGCGCCGATTGCCGTCTTGTAATCGCCCAGGCTCTGTGCGCTCATGTCCTGTGCCTTAAAGATCGCGACCGCTTCCTTGGGCAAACCTGCACGCACATACCCACCGGCAAGCGCGTTCACCACTGCTGGGTTGTCCGGAAAAGCCTTTGCCGCTGCGTTCAGAATCGCAAGCGCTCTGCGGGTGTTGCCGGCAGACGACGCCTGGTTGGCGCGCCGCACAGCCCAGTTGGCCCAGATGGTCTGCACACTGCGGCGCTGCTCATCTGTAAGGTCGTGGCGACCGCCAAGAAACAGGAGCTGGCGATAAAGCCCGGCGTCGTTCATTCCGCTGTACAGCAGGTACGCGCTCTGAATGTCTACATCCGCCGGCGGAGCTGTACGCTGCGCGGCGTAGTGCTGCTGCACACGGTTGAGGAAGAACAGTGACTCCCGCGAGTCACCGAGCGAAGCGTACACCTGGCCGATGACCTGCAGGTACTGCACGTCATTCTCAAGCTGCTTGCGGACAGCCGGCGGAATCTGCTGGACCTCGGCAAGCACCTCGCCGTCGCGGCCAGAGCTGTGCATGGCATTGAGCAGACCCTTCCAGGCGTCGACGCGCTCCGGATTCTCAGACAGGACGCGCTGGTAAATGGGGTACGCGTGAGCAGCATCACCGCGCTGCAGGTACAGGCCTGCCAGTTGCAACTGCAGGGCGAGCGGCACGCGCTGGCCGGAGGTGTTCTCTGCCGCGATGGCGCGCTCCAGCAGGCTCTGTGCGAGATCGTCCTTTTTGTTGGCCTGGTACACGGATGCCGTAGCGATCAGAAATCCCGGGTCGCGCAATGCCTGGTCGTACACCGCTGGCGGCATGCTCTCAATGGTCTGTAGCGCCACCGCATCGTTGCCCAGCGCATGCTCCGCGTTCACCAAACCCTGCCAGGCGAGCACATTATTGGGGTCGCCTGCAAGCACCTGCCGATACAAACCCGCAGCCTGCTCTGTGTGATTTGCCTGCAATAACAGGCTGGCGTACTGCAACTGCGTTTCTGCCTTAAGACCTCGCGCACCTTCAGGAAAAGGCAAGTCCAGTGCGGAGCGGAGCACCCGCTGGGCATCCGCATCGCGGCCAGCCGCCTGGTATGCCGAGGCAAGCGTCCGCAGGAAATCGGGATCGCGCATTAACTGTGCGCGAACAGCGGCCGGTATGCGGCGTTCGGTCGCGAGCGCCCCATTCGCATCACCCGCCTGATACTGCGCGGTAAACAGGCCCCGCCATGCCGAAGCCGACGGCTTGATGCGAACCAATTCCTGGTACAGCGCCACCGCGGGCTGGGGCTCGCCCGCCTTGAGCAGCGTTCCGGCCAGCCCTTCTGTCGCTTCGGGACTTGCGGGTCGCATCTGTAACGCCTGCCGGTACTTGGCTTCGGCGGTGGTCAGATCGTTTTCGTTGAGCGCCGTTCCACCTTCGCCGAGCACGTAGTAGAAGCGGGCGATCTCCAGGTTCTTGTCCAGACCAGCGTCTTTCGCGCCGTCCTGCTTTGCCTGCTCCAGGAAGGAGATAGCCCCACCGAAGTTCTGCTGGTTCATGCGGACGTAGCCCATGCCGGCAAGCGCACGGGCATCGTCGGGCCGCTTCTGCAGAATTGCAGTGAACATGGAATCGGCTTCAGCGAAGCGCTTGCCGTTAAGCGCCGCGTACGCCGCCTGCTCTTCTCGATCGGACTCGCGCCGCTCCACTACGTCTGCGCTTGGCGGCTCCTCAGGGGCGGGCTGGTACTCCGACGTGCGAGCGGTTCTGCCGCTGCCGGCAGGCGTGCTTGGGCGCGACGCCCGGGTGGCCGCCGCCCTGGTTGCACGTGCCTGGTTTTCTGTCGCCGTTAGGGACTGCTGCAGCTCAGCGTCGGGATGAGTGCGCAGGTAGCTGCGGATCTCACCTGTTGATGCGGGATTCTGCGCGTCCCACACAAGCGACTGCTTCAGCGCCTCGACTGCACCGGGATCGCGCGGATGATGCTCTAGGAGTCTGCGACCCTCTGACCGGGTCTGCGGGTTGTAGGTGAGGATACGGCCCAGTGCAATCTGGTAGCGCGAGTCCTGCGGGTACCGGTCGACAAGCGAGCGGAAGCCGGCAATCGCATGGGGACGGCCGTCGTCCGTGGCGGCCTCCGTTTCGTAATACGCCAGAGACCAGTCGCCAATGGGCGGTGTGTTGCCGAAGACCTGGCGATAGATAACCATGGCCTGAGCGTAGTTTCCCTGGCCTGCCAGCCTGCCTGCCTTTTGTAGTTCAGCAAGCTGGTTGGATTGGGTCATCATCCCTTCGGCTCGCGCAATGCCGGGGTCAGTTGGATTAACGGCGCGGAGGCGCTGCAGATACGTGTTGGCCAAGGCCTGGTTGCCAGCGACCTTTGCCGCGCGGGCCAGGCCGCCCAGTGCCTCGGCATTGTTGGGGTCGGCCAGCAGCACCTGTTGCCAGGTTTGAGCTGCCATGTCGATACGACCCTTCGTCTCCAGCGTGCGAGCCTTGTCAAGCAACGTGCCCGTCACAGCGCTTGGGGCGGCGGATACTGCCGCCTGCGCGAGACACGCCGGCGGTACACCCGCGCCGAGTGCTGCGAGCAGAAGGAGTGTGGATCGGGTGTACAACATCCGGGTCATCAAACCATCCTGGCAACGTAAATCGAAAGTACTGTACTGTGTCTGACACTCAACGGAGGGTTTAGAGAATCTTAACCTCATGGCCGCTTGGTGTGCACCACTAATCTGCCGCAGCCGGACACTATGTTGTCAACTTTTCCATTTCACTTGTAGCCGACCACTGCGGTCGAATCGGAAGCGCTGCTCGCTCCAGCCCTTAGCAAACAACGCCAGATTCTGATCGTAGTACGCCGGCGTGTGACCGTAGAGACCGGTCTCCTTCTCGAAATTTGCGTCCAGACGATTGAACTGAGCGGAGCCCTCTCGCTTGTGGCCCGTGGACTGCAGGTAAGGTGCCACTGCTGCGGAGAAGCCAATCGTGCCGTCCGGCTTCAGCACGCTGCCGTCGAAGGCTACCTCCAGCGGTGGAATTACGTGTGACGTAAGGTATCGCGCCATGCCTTGCACCGCGTCCAGGCTCTCATGCACACCCTCGGTGTGGCTGTCTGCCATGCCTAGCCACAGGTACACTCTGATCGCGTCATAGCTGCCCACTGCAATGGCACCGGCTCTGCCCTGTGCCACTAGATCCGGCGGGGCAGATGGCTTTACAGTCGCGCCTGCAAGTACCCAGTCCGGGGCGAAGCCGGCGGGCGACGCCGCGGCCAGCAGCAGGGGCAGGCCGGTCTGCATGTCCGCCCAGGGACCTGATGGCTGCTCCTCGCGCACTCTTGCAAGCAGCTGTGGGGGGGTGTAGCTGAGGTTCAGGAAATAGGCGGTTCCACCGGGGTGGAATCCCTGCGGCCCGGGCAGCAACGCCGATCCAACGCCTGGAACCAGAGCAACCTCTGAGTGAGCGATGTGATCGACAAGCACCCTGCCAAGTTTCTGCAGGCGATCGTCCTTCCAAAGGCGGCCCGCCTCCAGGCAATCGTACGCAAGCCAAAGATCAGCATCCCCGGCAGAGTTCGAATCGAGCGTGGACCATGCACCGTCGACGCTCTTGCCCCACTTCCACGCCGGCAGCCGCGCGGTAAGATCACCACCCGCAAGGTTGTCCTCTGTCCAGCGCAACATCTTGTCAAAGGATGAGCGGTCATTGACCACCAGCGCAAAGAACATGCCGTACGCCTGACCTTCGCTGGTTGTCTTATCGCCGTCACTGTGATCGACGATTCGGCCTGACGAGTCCAGAAAGCGCGCCCGGTACTGCTGCCACAGGGGCCAGGGCTGCTCAGCTCGGCAACCCTGCTGCACAGCAGCGAAGGTGATCGCAAGCGCCACGATGACTACCTGTTGCCAACGGAGACGAGCCGGACCGGCTCGTCTCCCGCGTCGCCCCAGCGTCACGTACTAATCCTCACCTTGCAGTCGCAAACGAGCACGCCGACGTAGCCACACACGCAGAAGGGCAGCTAGGAGGAGACACGCCAGAAACACCAGGATCACGACCAGCCACGGATAGCGCGCGAAGAACATGCGTAGCTGTACAAGGACTGAGAGCGAGCCGACGTTGTAGTTGTCAGCGCCGATACGATAGGACGAAAACTGTGTGCCGTGAAGCACACTCACGCTCTGCCCGATATCACTCGATTGGGAGACTCGCAGGAACGTCGTCAGAAATGTTGGGATGACAGCGCGATCGCGAAGCGCGATCACGACGACGGAACGACCTGATCCGGAAGGCCACTCCAGACCTTCGATCAGCGCGTCCGGCAGGCCACCAGAAGTCTCAAGCTGCCCCGATTGCACGTGGTCCGACGAGCGCACCTTCCACCAGGCGTGCTGCAGCGGAGCAAAGAAACCCTGAGTGTCCTGAACTCGCAAACCACCGGAATTTACCTGCACCGGGAGACGACTATCCAACTTCTGGATGGCCGGCTGATCATCGACCGTGCCCATGACGATGTAGTTCTTACGGCCGTCCTGCGTCAAGGCGTCGGGACCCGCGACGGTCACGTTGATCACGGGATATCCCGTCTGAGCGCCAAAGTGACCCATGAGGGTGAGATAGGTCTCAATTTCATCCGCTCCGGGGTTATCCGGCAGAATGACCGAGGTCTCTGAAAGGTCTTTCATCTGGGTGAACGGAAAGCCCGCATTGGCGAACAGTTCCAGATCCGGCAGCTTCGCCAGGTGTGGGATATCGCGAATGTCCAGGTAGCTGTCCTTCAAAACAGCTCCTTGCAGATTCAACGGAGCCGTATCCTGACACTTCCCTTTTTTTGCGATTTGGAAGACAAACTTTACATTGAGGGAGTTGGAAAACGGACGCATGTCCGCCCACGGAACGGCGATCTCGGTCTCAAGCTTTGCGGTTGCCTTGTCTGTATGTGGCATCGGCGTCGAACTGACGTAGGCACCATTCATATAGACCTGTAACGTACTTTCCTGGGCAAGCGGAACGGGGTTGTACCGGTACTCCAGGTGGAACGGCAGGTTGGCGGTATCGCCACGATAGAGGTCGGGTGGAACACGGAAGTAGATTCCCACCGGCACCGAACCATCGCCTTGGAGATCACCCGTGTTCATGATCTGGCCGACGGTGATCGGATTGGCTGACTCTGTGGGGAGCCAGCGCGGTGCATCGTCCGCGACGCTCTTCTTGACCGGCTTAAGGGTGACAGACACCTGGCTCCCTTGCCACAGATCTCGCTGCAGCGACAGGGCACGTGCTGCCACGATGGTGTCATCCGGCGAGTCGCCAGTGAGGATGAGCACTTTGGAGTATGGGTCTGACGGATTCGTTCTGATGGCAACGGTTGGGCCACCGGAACCCTGGACGTTTAACGAAGCAGGTAGATCAGCGGAACTTTCGCTGATAACCACAACGTTGCCTTGCGGAATCTGCCCGAACGAGACTGGAAAGCGAACGGGCCGGAAATCCGCCGGCAGCAGGCCGAACCACGATGCAGCGATGCCGGCCGCCTCAAGACCCTTGGTGGAGGGCTGATTCAGAAAGACGATGGGTATGACGGGGTGCAGGTTGACTGCAGCGTCATAAAACGGCAACGGCAGCAGTTTCAGGTCGTCCTGCAGCGGAAGCAGGTTTCCCTGCAATTCGATGGAACTGTTGGCGTCAACGTGTGCCCACAATGTGGAGTGTGAGGGATCCTCGCACTGCAACGTGTAATGGCCGATGAACTCGAACGTGATCTGGTTATCATGCACCAGCATTTCGGCCGGCATCTCCAGAGTCGCTTCAAGCAGGGCGTTCTCTTCGCCCAGACGGCGCACGGAGAGCTGCTGTGAGGCCGCAACCTTTTCGTCGGGGGTAAGATCCTGTGGTGCACCCACGTAATTGGGCTGCGCAGTGACGGGAATAGTGGCGAACAGCGTGCCGTTCACGCTTACTTTCAAGTGGGACAGCGCTGGCAAAAGGCCGGGCGAAAAGTGAAACCTCAGGTGCATGGTTGCACTCTTTACAACCTGCGTTTGCGGCACGGAAAAGTAGAGAGAGTGGTACGCGTCGACTCCGCGCAGCACGATCGTATCTGGAACGCCGATATCAGCCAGCGTGAAGACGTTGTCGAACTGTCCTGCGGGTGCAACGGTTTGGCCCGGGCCCTGTAGTCCTGGATTTACGACCCTTAACGAGCCTGGGAGATTTACCGCTGCGGCATTGGCGGAACCCGACCTGCCCATTGTGGGTTGGGCCTGCGCAGTTTGGCCCAGACACAGTGAAAGACCGAGAGCCAGGAACAGGCCCAGAGGGACAATGCTGGTGGCGAGTTTCGTACGCGCAGGAGTTTCGTCTTCCTGATCTCCAGACCGCAAAAGTCCCCCCAATGTCTCTCTGAGACCGATGACTGCAAGGCCCATGATGAGCCAGAGGCTGCGTAGCGGACGGTCGGGATCTCTGGTTTCTCCCCAGCCGAGCCATGTGTCTGCCCGGGAATAAAGCACCTGTGTCAATGTTTCTTCTTCCTGCAGAGTGAGTGGCTCGAACTGAGCACGTACTTCAGTACCTGAAACGCGAACAATTGTGGCAGGCAGACCAGATTCGCCGTCGAGGACCGGGAAAAGAATGCACACCGTTGCACCGGTCTCAATGCCCTGTGTCGAATCCATATCCAGCAGCACACCGCCGCTGGAGACATCTGCCGTGAGTCCCTCGACGACAGTACCATCACTCAGCTCGACGCGGGCAGGCACCTGCATGGTCACGCGTACGGATTGCCGGCGTTGCTGGCTTTCCCATGCGACACCGCATGCGACGCCCAAGATTAATGTATTGAACAAGGTCCAGATCACATTCATGGCGATGGTTCCAGGATGTGTGCCATCCCACATATTCGCGGGCACATTCAGCACATAACTGACTGGACCCAAACCCGCCTCGAAGCGAGGAAACTGAAAGTACCGCGGAATCGCACAAAGCAAACCGAGGGCGTTAAAGCCCAGCATGGCCAGAAAGGGCAACGCAATGCGGGAGTCAAAGAAGCGGCGACTCACGACACCACCTTTCGCGGTGACGTTGAAGGATCCAAGCTTTGGATTAAAGAGGGCGAGTGTCGTGGGCAGCAGGATGTACGGTGCCAGAACTGTCTCGTAGATCTCGTTCCAGAAAGAGTGACGATGCTGCCCTTGAATGCGGGAGTTTGTCATGGACGACAGCACAAGGTGTGGAAACGCGTAGCAGAGGATGGCTGCCCAATATCCAGGGATGTTGGTATGACCCAGTACAAGGTAGATGAGCGGCGCAAAGAGGAAGATGAGCCTGGGCAGACCATACAGAAAATGGGTCATCGCGTTGAAGTAGCAGATACGCTGCAGAAATTTTAGACCGGGTGCAAACAGCGGATTGTCGGTTCGCATGACCTGAATCATGCCGCGAGCCCAGCGTATGCGTTGTTTGATATGTCCGCTCAGGCGCTCGGTGGCGAGCCCGGCTGCCTGAGGAATGTTGATGTATGCGGTGTTCCAACCGCGCATTTGCATGCGGAGGCTGGTATGAGCATCCTCTGTGACCGTCTCGACAGCAATGCCACCAATTTCGTCCAGTGCAGAACGGCGGAGGACGGCGCAGGAGCCGCAGAAGAAGGTTGCGTTCCAAAAGTCGTTACCATCCTGCACGATGCCGTAGAACAGCTCTCCCTCATTCGGGATCGAGCGAAACTGGTCGAGGTTGCGCTCAAACGGATCCGGCGAATAGAAATGGTGCGGGGTCTGCAGCATGCCGAGCTGTGGATCACGCATGAACCAGCCCACCGTTACCTGAAGAAAGGAGCGGGTTGGGACGTGGTCTGAGTCGAAGATGGCGACCAGGGGAGCATCGAGCCGTGCCAGCGCACGGTTAATATTGCCGGCCTTGGCATGGGCATTATCGTCGCGGGTCATATAGCCGATCCCGGCTTCTTCCGCGAAAATACGGAACTCTTCCCGCTTGCCATCATCAAGGATGTACACGTTGAGTTTGTCCGCCGGCCAGTCGATGTTCATGGCTGCGAGTGCGGTGTAACGGACGATACTAAGCGGTTCGTTGTAGGTGGGGATCAACAAATCGATAACGGGCCACTCTTCCGGATCATCGGGAAGCGGCACGGGAGTTCTGCGAAGCGGCCAGAGTGTCTGGACATATCCCAGGTAAAGAATCGCGAACGCATAGGATTCGGCCATGAGCAGGGTGAGGATGAAGAAGGCATCCAGGTAGCCCCACTGCGAGCTTGGATCGCGAAAGAACTCCACCACCGTGGAGATGCGCCACCACGCATAACGAAAGGTGCTGAAGCAAGACGACAGCATGAGAGTCAGGGTGATGAGATAGGAGCTGGAGGATCGATCCATCCAGACGGCAATCAGAACCGAGATCACGCCCAGCACTGCCTGCTTGGGCCACGTCAGTTCGATGGAGCCGCTGTACAGCAGCGCCAGCAGACTGATGAAGATCATGATGGTACGGAAGACTTGAACAAGAGGGCTGCTGCCGGTCTCAAACCTGGTCCAGATGGCAGTGCGCGTCATTGCTCACTCCAACGCGAACCGCGGACGCCTGCGGTACCCGGTGCGGCAAGGCCGCGGATCCAATTTGCGAGTCTCATGTAGTCGTCCACGATGGCACTGCCCGGGGCGTAGTCGATAACGGTCATGCCTTCAGCCAAAGCCTCAGACACAGCCGGAGCGCGGGAGATGGTGACTGGGAGCAGCCGGTCGCCGAGGGCCTTTCGGAGCGCTTCCCGAACATCCAGGTGCAGAGGAAGTGCCGAATCAAATTGATTCAGGACGTAGTGAGGGCGGACAGGCTGACCTTCTGCATCGTGAATTTCAGCAAAAACGCTTTCAATGCTCTGCGTGGTAAGGATGGAGTTCATGTCTGGGGCGACCGGGACAAGGAAGTACGGTCTCGTACTTGCGAGGCGTCGAGCTAACCAAAATCCTCCACTCGCAAGATCCACGATGATGCGCTGCACCGAGGAGGCACGATCGGCAAGATCCTGCAACAGCTCATTCTGAGCGCCTTCTTCTCTCACCATCCGGTCCTGCTCATAGTGCACCATTAAGACCGGTGCGTCTGCGCTTCCAGCTGGGGGATTAAAGGTTCGGACAGCACCTGGCCGGAGATCACGGGCGCCGAAGTAGTAGGGCAGCAGGCCATGCGCATTGGTGTCTGCCATCATGACCTTTTCTCCGAGGGACGAGAGTGCGCGGCCGAGTGTGGCAGCCATACTGGTCTTGCCCACGCCGCCGCTTAGAGAAAGCAATGTGACAACCGAAGCAGCGGTCGACGTCGGCCGGGCATGCTTCTTCTCAACGTCGGCCTGCTCCATGAGGCCTTGAAGTGCAAACCAGCGCGACGCAACCCTTTCCCTGCTCTGCTGCAGGGTGTCAGGTGCAGGAAGAACGCCGGCTTGCGTGACAGTTGCCTGAGTCGCAGGAATAGATGTGCCTTTTCGCGACTCTGAGGAGGAAGATGTGCTTTGGCCGGAAAAGCGCGGCGTGCTGGTATTCAACGATGAGTAGGACTGAGTGTTGAACTGGGCGGAAGGTGCCATTGCTGAGGGCTGTAGCTCCACGGATGCGTACAGGGGCGCCGGAGCTGAAGCAAGATCCTCATTCGCATCTGTAAGCTGATCTTCGTTGTAAGCCAGCCAGGCGGGCGGCACAGACGAACCAGGGTGGGCGGGAAGCTCCGCAGGGGGAGGTGGAGCCGATTCGTCATGGCGCGGCTGCCGTGCCGTGCGGGCACGGTTGTCCGCTGCCGAATACCGCCGGTGACGACGTTCGCTTCTCTCCCCCCGCGCTTCCCACAAGTCCGGCGCGCTTATCGCGGCGTCAGCGGGTGCGATGCCGTCGTCGTTCTGCACGAAGCGAGGCTGAGGTCGAATATGAAGATCGTGCTCAGCCGTGCCGTAACCCTGAAAGCGGTCACTGATCTTTCGGAACCTCTCCCTCGCGCCGTCAGAATAGTAGTCGTCGCCTGCCGCCCACTCAGGAATCTTAGTGACGCCCTGGGCAGACACGACATCCTGCTCGCCCGGCCGATTGCGCTCCTGATCGCCATGCCTACTGAGCACATCCCGCATGGGTGGCAAGTCACGCATGGGCGGCAGGTCGCGGGTGGGTGGCAGATCGCGCATGGGTGAAAGGCTGCGGTAGTCCTGAGCCGGCGACGGTGCAAAGGTGGTGTTTGCGCGGTAAGACTGAAGAGTGCCGGCGTCGAATTCGTCCGATCCCGGATGCACGGGAAGAACATACGTCTTGCGCTCAGTCGATGCCCGGGAAGCCTGAGAGGTTCGAACCCCGGGTGTGGGCGCGAAGTAGGCGGGGTCAACCTGGCCGGTGTAATAGTACGGATCGTCCAGCTGCCCAGGGGGTCCCTCGTCCACACGGGAATCCACCTGAGACCGATACTGTGCGTCAAACTCCGCGTATCGTGCGGCCTGTTCCTCGGCACTCTTCCGCGCTTCCATCATCTCGGTCCGTGCGGACTGCGCACGAAGCCGAAGCGTTTCGGCCGATTGCTGCCGCCTTTGTACTTCGGCCTGTTCACGGTCGACGTTCGCCTGAGCCTGTCGGAAGAGTTCCTCTGCACGTGCCTTTGCTTCAGCGTTCGCTACAGCCTCAGCCTCAGCCTGCTGGGCAAGTTGAAGCGTTCTATGAGCTTCCTCCAACTCCTTACGCGCTGCATCTTCCAACACGCGTGCGGCTTCCAGTTCTACCTGCTGCTGTTCCTCGGCAAGGCGTGCGCGTTGCTGGGCGCGGTATTCCCTGCGCGAGGCCGAAAAATCGCGGTATTTGGCACCGGGTAGGTTCGCCCACGAGTAGAGAATGGCAACGTCTTCTGGCGTTGCGGGCAGCACGGAGGCTTCTTCAGCCATTGCAGTCTTACCGTCGCTCACGTCGGTGCCTCCATTCTCTGGTGTGGCCGAAATCTTCCGGCTCCCAAGCGGACCTGCATGGGGAACGGTGCATTGACTTGCCTTGACTTTTTCTGAGGCTACGTTGGGCCTATGCCAAAGTCAATGTAGTCTGTGTGCCACAAAAGTGTCACACAAGTGAAATTTGCTGAAGCGAAAAGTTGGCAATTTCCAGTAGAGGTACTCTGCCTGATTCCACCCGATGCAGACGAAAGCTAGCCTGCGTCTGCTTTGCCGCACTCAGAGATTCTGCTATAGTTGCTCTTGTCGAGCGGGAGTAGCTCAGTGGTAGAGTGCTTCCTTGCCAAGGAAGATGTCGCGGGTTCAAATCCCGTCTCCCGCTCCAAATCAGCTCGTGCTTTCCAGTCAGCATAGGTAAATTTGGACGCTGGTTGGTTGAAGCAAAAGTGACGCACATGGGGCGCGGTACCCAAGTGGTAAGGGAGAGGTCTGCAAAACCTTTATGCGTCGGTTCGATCCCGACCCGCGCCTCCACTCTAACCTGGGCTTCCGGATGGCTCTAGGGCACGTTCCTGGTTAAGCGCCTGCCGAGATCCGACGTAGTACTACTCTTCCCTACCCTGACCGCCTACGGGCACGCCCTCTTCCTTTCGCAACAATTGCACCCATGCGGTGAAACGGGCCATTTCCTGCACTCGGACTTGCGTCTGCTGACTTGCTTTTGCGCAGCACGATGTGCCGTGCTGACGGTACCGTGCTGTGCATGCGCAGTGCGCAAAGACGGGGAACCGTGACGACAGCTTTGCGTGAAAGACCTGGTCATCATAGAGGCCCTGAAACTCATCCTCAAACCCTGAGACGGCGCGCGCAGCCGCAGTACGCACAACCACTGTACACATGCACGGAGCAAAGCTTTCGTCTTCAAGCATCCAGTCTAAGAGTGTGCCAGGTTGCACTACCCCACACGCTGAGTGCGGAGGAACCAAGGGGGGAATGTAGTTGCTTCCCCACCAGGCAGTTTGTGCTTCCTGCTGATTGAAAGGGACTTGGTGATTTACCCACCGCTCCGCAGAGGCGTAGACCATTGCCACTTCAGGATGTTGACTGAGAATGGCCATTTGAGCGGCAAGATGATGCGGCAGGAAGACATCATCACAATCAATGAAAGCGACCAATGGTGAACTGGCGTGCCGCAGTGCTAAATTACGCGACGCACTAATGCCGCAGTTCACATTTCCCGGATGACGCAGTAGAGAAATACGCTTCGGGTACAGTTCGCAATATTGTTCAACAAAGAGAGCGCTGCGGTCGCTCGATCCGTCGTCCACCACGATCAATTCCCACTGTGCGTTTGTCTGTTGCTGCAAAACGCTCTCGATAGCCTCTTGCACATACCTCTCCCCGTTAAACACGGTCATCAGCACGGAAACATCCGTGGGCACCACCACTGCTCTGCTGTTGCTCAAAAGCATCGACTCACTGCGCGGAATTTAGGCGAGATGCCTGCACATGCAGGATACCGCTTTGAGCGTGCAGAACTCTTCGGCTAACGGCGAGAAGCATGCATTCAGTCGGCTTTCAGATCACCCCCAAAAGCTCTCAATGCTGGTGGCAGCTGTCGCCTTTCCTTCCACTGCATTTCTGCTTTTCATCCTTCATAAAATGAAACAGGACTCAATACGACGAACCGTTACAGCTCCGCTTCGGCTTTACTAGGTTGTCAGGTAAGCCATTGAAGACGAAGCACATCCATGACGTTCCAGCGCGCGCGACCCGCACCAATGTGGGCAGCTTTAAAGACGAGATGGGATGGTCGTTGCGGCTTGGTGGTCCGCTGGCCATTGGCGAGCTTGGATGGATGTCGACCTACATCGTGGACGCCTTGATGATTGGCCGGCTGCCGCATTCGGCCTTGTCCATCGCGGCCTCTTCGCTAGGCAACACCATGTACTACGCGCTGGTGTTCTTTGCCATCTACCTTCTTAACGGGCTGGAGACGTTCGTTGCTCAGGCATTTGGACGCGGAGATCGCGAGGAGTGTCTGCGGATGCTCGCGCAGTCGATGTGGATTGTCATCGTGGGTACTCCACTTGTAATGCTGCTGACGGTAGGTAGCGTAGAACTGTTGCCACACCTTGGCACACCGCCAGACATCGTAGCCGAGACACGGCGTTACTTACATGCACTGGTTTGGTCCACGGCGCCACTCATGCTGTACATGGCTCTCCGCCGGTATCTTCAGTCGATAGACCGGGTAGCAGCGGTATCGGTGTCGTTAGTCACGGCGGCGGTTGTTAACCTTGCGGCGGACTGGGTCTTTTTGTACGGACACTTTGGTGTGCCTGCAATGGGTGTGGCAGGTTCAGGCTGGGCGACATGCGTCGTGCGCGTCTGGATGCTCGGTTTGTTGTTGATCGCCACATCGCGCAATCTGCGCTCATGGGGAATGCAGCTTGGTCGGCGTCTTCTTCAGCCTGACTGGTCCAGGCTGCGTGCTCTGCTGCGTATTGGTTGGCCCAGCGGCCTGGAGTACAGCCTGGAGCTTGGAATTTCGACATACATGTCGATTCTGTGTGCGCGACTCGGAACCATTGCGCTTGCCGCCCATCAGGTCACGCTTGACCTGAATGCCTTCGTCTTTATGGTTCCAGCCGGGCTCTCCTACGCCGCCATGATCAGAGTTGGCCAGGGTGCAGGACGCAACGACCTGCGGCAGGTGCGTCAGTCGGCAAATGCAACACTTACGTTGGCGATGTGCTTCAGCATCGTTGCGTCTTTGCTGTTTGTTGGTCTGGCCCCACTGTGGGCCGGCCTCTACACGACCGATCGCCAGGTAGTCGTAACGGCCGTACCTATCTTTCTCATCGCCGGCATTCTGCAGTTGGGCGATACGGCTTTCGTGATTTTTGCGTCAGCACTTACGGGCCTTGGTGACACGCGTACGCCTTTGCTTATAAGCGTGGTGTGTAACTGGATGCTCGGCATGCCCATTGCATGGCTCCTGGCGTTCCACGAGGGGCAAGGGCTCCATGGCCTCTGGATCGGCAGGGGTGTTGGGTCACTTACATCCGGAGCCGCAATTTGCTTGTATTGGTTCTTTCGACTTCACCAAGCGCAGCGGGATGAGACCGTTAAATCGCTTTCGCTGCTGGCCTCACTACAGGCTCAGTAGGAACTGCGCTCCAGCCCATTTAGCACTACTTCGAGGCCAATTATGAGTCCACTTCTTCGCAACTCCGCAACCGCATTGCTGCTTGCGTCTGCGGCGATTGGCACGCTGCCCAACGCCCTAGGCCAGTCGACCCAGGGCACCATCAGCGGCACAGTGCAGGACGCCACAGGCGCGGCCATTGCGCATGCCACAGTGGTCTTGCATCAGTTGGAAAACAACGCCACACGCATCGCGTCTACGAATGATGCAGGCATCTACACAGCTCTGAACGTTGACCCAGGACACTATGACGTTACCGTGCAGATGAGCGGGTTGAATACTGTGGCCGCACACAACGTAAGCCTGGGAGCTCGCCAGCAGCTTCGATACGACGTCACGCTGCAAGTCGGCGACGCGCACGACAGCGTGACGGTGAATGCCGCTGATGCTGGAACGATCAACACAGAAACGGCCCAGATTTCTGCTGCCTTGAGTCCGCGCGATGTGCTTGATCTCCCGGCAAATTACCGTGGTAACGGTTCCACCTCACCAATAAACGTTGTGCAGACGCTTCCGGGCGTACAGCCCGACTCGGGCGCATACCCTCCTTCCGCCTCGTCTTCGCCCTCACCACAAATCAAGTTCTCAATTCAAGGTGGTTTGCCCTCGCAGTCTGAGACGACGGTCGATGGCATCAGTGCTCAGAACCAAACCACAAATGAGATCCAAGGAGATGCCTTTCCGTCTGCCGAATCCATTGCTGAGGTAAGGGTGGACGGCGTAAACAACAATGCTGAGTATGGTCAACCCGGTGAAATTACAACAGTCACCAAAAGTGGAACGAATGCGGTGCACGGTGCTCTGTTCGAGTATCACCAGAATCGTGCTTTTGACGCAGTGCCGTACGGTACCAATGCCGCCAACAAACCCCAGAAAGTGGCCAATGATTTTGGTGGAAGTGTTGGTGGACCACTAGTTCTACCCCATCTGTATGACGGCCGTGACAAACTCTTCTTTTTTGCTACGTACGAGGGGCTCCGTTTTCCGCAATCCACAGTGTTGCAGGCAAAGGTACCAACTGTAGCGATGAAGCAGGGAGATTTCTCCCAGGAAACTTCTGTTCTAAACAATCCGTTCACCGGCGGTACTTACGCAGGCCAACGTGTTCCAGTTAATCCTAGTTCCCAAGCCTTTCTACAGTTCTATCCTGATCCCAACATTGGAGCAGACCTCTCGTTTCAGAATGCAATCGCGCAATACGGATACAACTATCTAAGTACCCGTCGCAATGATATTGGCAGCAATCAATTTGATGTACGCATAGATAAGCCGCTCGGTCAGCGTGGAAGCGCGTTCGCTCGCTACACCTGGAAGGACATCAACCAGGTTGAGCACGCTGACCTGACCCTGCCCAACTACGACGCTATCGGACAGTACCGTATATTTGCCGCCAGCGTGAGTTATGCGATCACGTCCAAAGTGGTTAATGAGTTTCGCTTCGGTTTTACCCTAGAAGAAGACGGAACCACGAACAGCTATAACGGGTCCGCGTTCACCGCAACAACTGGATTAAAAGGTCTGGACACACCGGCTTTCTTCAACGGCATTCCACACCTCGGCTTCGATCAACTCCAGTCCATTGGCTCTCGCTTGGGTGGAACGCAGCAGTCGCGCATCTTTCAGTACGTCGATAATTTGAACTGGCAGATTGGCAGTCATTCTTTGAAGTTCGGCGCAGACATTCGGCAGCTTAGTGCGCACACCATTCTCGGATTCACAACATCGGACAACTATGGGAATCTCTTCTTCACACCGAATAACTCTGCTACCGGTCAGGAGTTTGCTGACTTTCTCATCGGCGTACCGTATCAAACACAGGTGGACAACGTAAGCCAGGATAACCAGGGCAAAGCGAGTGCCTATGCGTTTTATGCGCAGGACAATTGGAAGGCAACGCACAACCTAACATTTACCTTTGGTGTTCGTTACGAGTTCCATCCGGCCTTCAGCGACCCAGGTGGGAACATCGGCAACTTCGATCCTTCAGTCGCCAAATCTGGACAGCTGATCTACCCGTCAGGCTTTGCGAACCACCTGGCGCCCGAGGAGCTCGCAAATTTGAACGCATGCGTAACGCCTGGCGTGAACAATCCGTACGCCACGAACGCTGCAGTAAACGGCGCTCCATGCACGCCCGTTCTTTCAAATGCCCAGGCCGGTGTTCCAGCAGGTCTTCGACATTCACCAACGCTACGGTTTGAGCCACGCTTTGGGTTTAACCTGCTGCCGTTCGGGAACGATCGGACAACCATTCGCGGCGGCATGGGGTATTACAACATCACTACCAGTGGAGCGATCTTCTACGCTTTGACAGGCACCCTGCAGGCAAATGTACAAACATTCAACAATACGTTCGGCGCAAACGGTCCAGCCATTGTCTTCCCGAATATCTCAACAGCATCGACGAACAGCTTTGCCAGTGGAAACTTCTCCCCGGCTTATGGTTCGACAGGCTTCTACAACGCAGTTGATATCAACTGGCACGACCCCTACTCCTTGCAGACTAATCTGTCGGTAGACCACGACTTTGGGCATCAGTACAGTGGACGTGTGTCCTATGTAGGCATGCATACGTGGCATTTGGTGTGGCAACCCGAATACAACATGCTACAAACGTCCTCTTCCGTTCGTGCAACAGACCAGCCTCGCTCGGCCTTTCCCTTTCCTAACTTTTACCAGATAGGCAGCAGGGACACAGCTGCACAGGCCGACTACAGGTCACTGCAAGCAGAGTTTTCTCACCGACTCGCAAGCGGGTTTAGCTTCGATACCGCCTATACCTTTGCGAAAAACCTGTCGGATGATCAAGGTACGTACGGCGCTGCAAATTCAAACGGTACAAACACATTTGTGGACGAGCAAGGTGGATATAACGGCACGTACACGTACGATAGGCACCTGGACTATGGCAATGTCATAGGAACAAGACGTCATCGCTCGATCACTACCGCAATTTATGAGTTGCCGGTGGGTAAGGACCGACGCTTTGGCACTCATTTTGGAAGAGCAGCAGACCTAGCATTGGGGGGTTGGCAGCTTTCGAACATCTTCCTGGCGCAAACCGGTCCCTTCCTTACAGCCTATTTACCTAGTGGAACAATCGATCCGTCCGGGACCGGTTCGGGTACGCTGTTCTTCCGCCAGCAACGTCCAGACCGGGTGGCCAGCGGCAAGAGCAACACACACAATCGAAACCAATGGTTTAACAAAGAAGCCTTTGCATGCCCTGGAGGCACAGGATACGCATCGCTTGCACCAGTGAATGGAGTAACTCCGTGCACCGTAGGCGTGGGCACCTTGCCGATTGGTCGCTTTGGCACTGAGTCTACAGGTGACCTGGTTGGGCCGGGCACTGTTGCGCTGTCAACGGGTTTAAGCAAGGCATTTGCCCTGACAGAACAGGTGCACCTGCGCGCCGAAGGCACATTCACAAACGTTTTAAACCATACAAATCTCGCAGATCCGCAGCTTGATATCACCCAATCGACGTTTGGCCAGATTACGCAAGCCAGGGGTTCTGATTTCGGCGGCAACCGAACGGGCCAGGTTTCTCTACGACTGGAGTTCTGACTAGAGAGCGAGTTGCTGCCCGACTCTGCTCCACTTCCTATGGGCATTTGCTTTCGAGCTGAAAGGCAACTGGTAGGACGTGCTTCGTCTGGTCGTACGATAGGTGCCGTATCGCTGTTGGCGCAAGTCATGCAGAAGGAATGCACAGCGGCCTGGAAGGATGCAGTGCTACGTTCGACCGCTCAGCGCTGTCGATCTTTATGTGGGGGGTGAGAAGCTCTGATTAGTTTCCAGCGTACTTATTCAGCCAGTTCAACTCTTCGCGCAGCGCGATATATCCATGCCAGGGGTTGTTGGAGAGCGGGTGGTTTTCTCCTGGAAACTGTAGCAGCGCATGTGGGATCCCCAATCGAGCTAAGGCTCGCTCAAACACGATCTGCTCGAAGAAGCTGACTCGATTGTCGGCGTCACCACCGATCATGTGCGTCGGTGTCTTCACCTTGTCCATTTGGAACAGCGCTGCCTCACTCTGGTAAAGCTCCGGCTTTTCCCAAGGTGCTCCGGACAGGTACCATGCGTCATCAAAGCTCAGGTCGTCAAAACCCCAGTTTGCGGCATGCTCCACCGCACCAGCTCCGGTCATGGCTGCTTTAAAGCGTGTGGTTTGCGTGATGATCCAGTTCGTCATGTAACCGCCGTAACTGTAGCCGGCAATGGCAAGATGATCCGGATCGGCGATGCCCTCGGCGACCAGCGAGTCTACCCCTGAGAGAATGTCCTTGCCTGGCGCACTTACAAGATGAGGTCTGATGCCAAGCTGGAAGGCATCGCCGTATCCGGTAGAACCCCGGTAGTTTGGGCGAAAGACAAGCCAACCCTGGGCCGCGGCCATACCCGCCCAGTCGTACCAGCTTGCGCCGAATCGGTCGCCATCTGCGTCCGCAGGTCCCCCGTGGATGAGGGTGAGCATACGCAGGTGATGTGCACCTTTCTGGCCGGGCGGGTAGATGAGCACGCCTTGGACTGCGGTTCCGTCAGTGCCCTTCCACTCGTACTGTTGCCACTCCGATTTTGTGTGCTCGGCAAAGACGGGATTCAGTGCTGTAATCGCTTCCGCATCTTTAAAGTTGCCGACGGCTTTTGCAATGAACACTTGAGGGGGCACGCCAATTTCTGAATGGGTAAAGAGCATGGCTCCACCTTGGTCGGCCACGCTCAACCGACCGTACGCGCCCGGTTTGCCAGCAATGGCTTCGGCACGCTCGTCGACCAGTCGGAACACCGATTGGTTCATTCCTTTCAGCCCCACAGCGAACACCGTTCCGTCATGTGCAACGGTAAGATCTTCCCAGGAGCCGTCGAACGTCGCTCCCATCCGCATCGGGATTCCAGTAGCTAGGTCGATGGAGTAGATTCTTCCTTGAACATCTTGGTAAGGCCCCTCAATGGAGCCGCCTGCGGCACGCACAAGAACATAGATGTGCTTGCCTGCTGGATCCCATGCCAGCCGGCCCTCTGACCCCTGGTTGTGCGTAACCTGTATCGGTTGTCCACCTGTGGCAGGCACGACAAACAATTCCGTATCGGCCGGGTTCTCCAAGCGATGCGCAACTGGACCGGTCTCAAACGCTATTTTGTCGCCCGCGGGTGAAGCGACAACTTCTTCTATTGCCAAGGGACTATGTGCGATTACGGCGGATTCAGCCGGGTAGGCTGGTTTGTCTACCGGCGCTTTGGGATCACTGTGCGCCTGCGGCACGGCCGCATTTGCACGAAGAGCTGACTCGACAGTAAGTGCAATTAAGGTGTCGCCGCGATCTTTGTCGCGCCATTGGACCACATCTTTCCACTCCTCTTTGTGCGCGTCTTCTGCCTTTCTCGATCGTGGCTCCATGACGGAAAAGAAGATCTGGTGGCCGCTCTTCGACCAAGTAAAGGCATGTACATCCAGAGGCTCACGGTAGAGCGGAAACGCTTCACCACCGCTTGCCGCTAAGATCCATATGCGTCCTGTTTTGTCTGCGGGTTTGCCTTCGGAAGAGGAGTTTGCTTCGGCTCCGTTCGTCGGTCGGTCTGACACGAACGCAACGTATTTGCCATCGGGTGACCATTCGGGTTCCGAATCGTTCCCTGACGTTGTGAGCGGTACTGCCAGTCCACTACCCCGCCGCCAGAGCCACAGGTTTTTGCGGAAGCAGTCGTGGCTCCAATCGGGACTGTTGGTTCCTATGATTGCGGCTGAACCATTTGGAGAAAGCTGAGCTGCGGTGATGTCAGTGGTGTTGACATATTCGTCCAGTGTGATGGTCTTGGAGGGATTGCTGCCACCCTGAGCTTGCGCAGTTGTAGGCGGTACCGCCACGATGACTGCGACACACACCGGCAGAAGCGATCGGGAGATCGCCTTGCAAAAAGCAAGCATTTCGAGCCTTTCTGACTGACACAGATTCTTAAAGCGAATCTGTTTGCAAAACCCACAACGAATTTGATAGGTCGGGCAGATCGTTGATAACTAGAAGTCGTATCGCAACGAGAACTGCATGCGACGGGGAGCACCAAGCTGGGTTGCGGCCTTTCCGAGACTTCCGCCAGTCAAACCACTGCCGATCGAGAAAGGGTCGAAGCGGAAGGTATTCGTCACGTTGTACACCTCCCATGCGAACCGCAGGGTGCCATGTTCGATGCTCCACGACTTATTCAAACCACTATCAAGGCTGAAGTAACCGTCGCCTCGAAAGTTGTTCCGCTCCCCTGCCTCGCCGGGGTACGGCAACCGGACCGGTCCACCGCTACTGACGCCACGATTGATTCCAGCTGCGTCGGCGAAGAACTGTGGGTTACCACTCGAATCGAAATGACGCTGCAGTTTTGCGCCGGCCTTGTTCGTCACAATGGCATACGACTCGATCTGATAATCCGTTGTCCACCCAGGTTCAAACAAGGAAAAAGGCAGACCGCTGGTGCTGCGGAGAATACCCGTGTTCTGCCATCCACCCACAAGCGCGTTGACCAGCCCACCCTTGCTGATAAAGGCTTTTCCCTGGCCGAATGGCAGTTGATAGACGTAGTTCACGGTGAGCAGGTGAGTTGTGTCAAAGTCCGATACGGCGCGGTTGAGGTAGGGCTTCCAAGTGTTGAGGATGTCGCTATTCGCTGCAGCGACACCGTTTGAAAACTCAGACGTTCGCTCCGCATCCGATCCCATGTCGATAGACCTGGAGTAGGTGTAGCTTATGTCTGCCTGGAGGCCATGGCTCATGGGGTGCCTAAGAGTGATCTGTCCGGCGTTGTAGTAGCTCATGCCGATGGTGGACAGGGCATACAACGAGGAAAACTGATTGAGCCAGAACTTGGATTGGTAGCCAGCCGGGCAGCCGTACGCGCAGTAATAATCAATGTCTGAGAGAGCCGTGGTGGCGCCAAGATTGGCGCGGTATGGTGCCCATTCGTTAGAGTAGATTGCTTGCGTTGCACTCTCACCGGGATAATCGATGCCTGCCATGAATGGGAAGACATGTTCAAAATAAGGAATGGCGCTAACCATCGCAGAAGCATCGCCGCCATTTTGATCCACTAGCTTTGAGAGTGCCGTGCCAGCGGTGTAGTAGTCACCTCCGCCTTGCGGATCGGTGTAGTCCACCGGTTCAGCCAGGTCCAGGCTCTGCAGGAGGTGGCGACCAAGCCTTCCTACATAAGACGTCTCCAATGTAAAGCCTCCTGGAAGCTCACGCTGGACGGATAAATCAAAAGCTTCGGTGTATGGGGTCTTCAACTTGCTGTCAAGTCCCCAGGTTATGGCGAAGCTAGTGGATGCCAGGGTGTTTGGTGTGTACGGGTAGGTTATCGAAGACGCGGGTGCAGCACTGCTGGGCGGGACTGCCCTGCGGCTGGTGAAACGCGGGGAATCGCTGTAGGAGTAAGTGCCTGCAGGGTTATTTACCGCGGCAGACAGGCCGAACGATCCATTCTGGTCGAACGTGTTGATCAAACCTTCGCCGTAGTGATCGTAGTAGAGGCCTGCACCTGCGCGGATGGAGGTCTTCGAATCTGGCGCGTAGACGACCGCGAATCGTGGGGCGATGTTGTCCTTCGATTTCGGCCAGAAACCCTGCTTGTGGTAGTACGGGCCAGACGGTGAGAAGTCGAGGTTTGGCTCGTAGACCTGGCCTTGCAGTGCCGCAGATTCGCGTTGCATGAACCAAGTGTGCGTATCGATAGTGGGTGTTGCTTGCTGCCCGCTGGTCTCCCACGGCGTTTGCAGAATGGTATGACGCATGCCGAAAGTGAGCGTGAGGTTCGGCTTAACACGCCAGGAGTCTTGAATGAAGTACTCAAACTCGTTGGCCTTGAAGTGCCGTGCCAAAGCTGTGCCGTCCCCCAGCAGCGTCCCAGTGGTTGCGCTGTCGACGTGATAGTTGTACTGACTCGTGGTCTCCGGAACCGTGCCGAGCAGGTTCGCAAACGCGATCGTGTATGAATTCCCAAATCCTGAGTCGATTGCTGTGGACCCGATAGTTGAAGGATCCGGCGGGTTTCCGCCCAACCAGTATGGGTTCGTCGTCGCACTGTTAAAGGAGTTTGAGTCTGATACCCGATTCTGGTGGACCAGACGCCAGTTCCCACCTATTTCAAAGTTGTGGCTGCCCTTCGTCCAGTTCAGGTTATCGATGATGTTGTTGACCGGCGCACTTACAACGGTGGAACGTGTCTCTGCTGTTGGCGTGTCCTGGAATCGAAAATCTACATAGTCGCCCGTGCCGATACCGCGGTTGCTATAGCCCTGACGGATGTAACCGTAGCGGAGGTCGTTGACAAGGTTTGGAGAGATTGTCCACGTATCGCCAAAGGTCATGCCCTTGCTGTTATCGATGAGCGTGGAAGATGGACCCTGCCCGGGGAATTGCTCGACTCCGGCGGTCGTGTCCTTTTGAAGGTTGCCGCGCGCGAAGAGGCGGTGCTTGTCGGAGGGCACCCAATCGAGCTTGACGATTGTGGTGTTGAGCGTGACCGGGTGCGGCGAGGAGAATGTGTACGAACCCGTATTGAGTCCGTCACCCAGTTGCGTTCCGTTGGCTGCAGGATACTGGTTGAGAAAAGCCAGCACATTCGGATTGGGGCCAGGGCCTGAGGGGTAAGCCGCCGTGCCACAGACATCGCAGCCATTGGCAGCATCGAGGGCCGTGACCTGGGCCGGGCTCAACGAAGACGTTCCCCCGTTCGCATCCGTGTACTGCAATATTCCTTGCTGATACGAAGCCGTCGGCGCGGTTCGTTGCACGATGGCGCTTTCCGCCTGACGCTGACCTTCGTAATTCGCAAAGAAGAAGAGCTTGTCTTTTTTGATGGGGCCGCCAACGTCAGCGCCGAAGATATTACGGATGAGCTTCGGAGGCCGGTTAGCCTGACCTGCAGCTGCCTGAGCATTCTTCAGGAAGAAATCGTTGGCTACGGTGAAGGTGGGCCGATGATACTCATAAGCTGCGCCATGGAAGCTATTGGTGCCGGACTTCGTAACCAGGCTGACCTGCGCGCCTGAGGAGCGACCCGCGTCGGCGTTTGCGTTGCTGGTGGTGACGCGAAACTCCTCTGTCGAATCCTGCGTTGCACGAAGGACACCGGTGAAGGCCAGTCCCCGGAGCTGGTCGTTGTCATCAACACCATCGAGAGTGACGTTGCTCTGGTCGGACCGGCCGCCGTTCACCGCGCCGCTACGGCTATCCTGCAGCGCAGGGTCTGTACCGGCGGGAATCGGAACAAAGAAAACTCCGGGGTTGAGTGAGAGCAGGTCGGGAATGTTGCGGGTCTCGCTGGGCAGCGCCTGGATCGTGGCGTTGTTGGTGGAGTTGCCGATCGACGCGTCCGTGGTGTTGAGCGTTTGCGCTGCCTCAGTTACATTGACGACGACGTCGGTGCCCGCCGGGGAAAGCGTAAAGTCGATGGTCGCCGGCTGATTGACTAACAGCTCCGCTGTTTTTGTTTGACTGCCGAAGCCAGGCGCGGTCACTGTCACTGCATATGTTGCCGGGGGAATTTGCTGGAGCTGGTAGTCACCATTTCCCTTCGACGTGACACTCAAAACCTGTCCAGCAGCCTTGTTCGTCAGTTGGACGGTCGCCCCCGGAACCAGCGCACCGCTTGGATCCCGAACAACGCCTCGCAACGAGGTGGTTGCATTTTGCGCGAGAGATGTGGCCGCCACGGCAAGCGCGAGTACGGGAGGGGCAAAAACACAGATGCGTCTCATCGAGCGTCTCCAGAAAAGAGTGGTGCTTGAGCAAAGGGTGCACGAATGCCCCGTGTAGACGTTTCTTTGGGTTAGTGGTGGTGTTGTCTGTGTTACAGCAAGATGAAGGGAAATGCAAGGCACTGGTGACATGCGGGAATGATTACCGCTCAGTGCTGAGGTGCTTTTTAGCGGCACCGACAATGCTGCTACCATGGCGCATCTGACTGCCGGCTCATCAGCTAAACAGACCCCGAATGGAGACACCCTTGGCTCAGGGCAAGAGAATGACTGTCTTTTTGCATGCTGTGTGCAGCGTGTTGGTGCTGGCTCACGTTGCGTGCGGGCAGAGCCAACCAACGAAGGCTGCGGCAACGCTGCAGGTTGTTCATGCCGGCAAGTTGATTGACGTTCGATCTGGAAAGACGATGACTGATGCCTTCATCCTGATCCAGGGTGAACGTATTGTTTCGGTATCACAGACGGCCCCTGCCGCAGGTGCTTCGGTTGTCGACCTTACCGCCTATACAGTCGTGCCTGGACTGATTGACGCGCATGCGCACATCCTTTCAGACCCCACAACCCAGTCATCTGCGGCGTATTTGCTTACCTCTGCGCCGGAAGCAACGATAAGTGGTGTGAACAACTTGAGTATCTGGCTTCAGCATGGATTTACGGTCGTTCGCGATGCTTGCGAGTCTTACTCCTCCTATCCGCAATTTGCTCTGAAGGAGGGAGTGCAGCGAGGACTAATTACCGGCCCACGCATTCTTGCTGCCGGCCACTGCGTTTCATTGACAGGAGGCCATGGGGACGCCAACCTGCTGTCGCCTGATAAGCCGGATCTTGACCCGTCGTCGACAGCTGACACCGTCGATGACATAAGCCGCATCGTTCGCCGCGACATCAAGTATGGCGCCGACTGGATCAAGCTGATGGCAACGGGTGGCGTGATGGACCCTATAAGCGACTACCGTGTGCAGGAGCTTAGTGACGAACAAATGGCACGCGCTGTTGACGTTGCACACCGCGCCGGCCGAAAAGTAATGGCCCATGCAGAGGGCACGATCGGCATCAAGGCCGCGATACGCGCCGGTGTCGATTCCATTGAGCACGGCACCATGCTGGATGACGAGGGCGCCACCTTAATGGCGGAGCGTGGTACCTGGCTGGTACCAACACTCTACTGTTTTCAGCATGATCTGCAGACGGGGCTTTCCAAGGGTCGGGATCCGGCCAGCATGGCCAAGGGTATCGCCATCGTGAAGGAGCAAGCACCCGCTTTCCATCGCGCCCTGAACCACCATGTGAAGATCGCCTACGGTGTGGACGATGATGACGTGGAGAATTCTGTCTCAATGGAATTTGCGGCTCTGGTGCGCGGGGGTATGTCTCCGCTCGGAGCGCTACAAGCCGCGACCATCAACGGCGCTGAACTACTTTCACTCAGTAGGGATCTTGGTACCGTCGAGCCTGGCAAATTTGCCGACCTGGTTGCAGTCGCGGGTGATCCCCTGCAAGACATATCGGTGATGGAGGATGTTCGCTTTGTGATGAAGGCAGGCAAAGTTGTGAAGCCGGTAGAGCCTGTGCGCTGACGATCGGCCGCGTTTTCGCTCGTATCTTCTTCCATCTGCTTTATTTCCGCTTCCCCGCTACAACGACCAACAAATGACTTAGGAGAAAGCCGATGGCATCGGATCTACTCTGCATGTCCAGGCAAGCAGGCCGAACGAAGACCGTAGCCATTTACTCCCACGTCTGTCGGACCACCCTGCTTGCACTCGCTGCGTGGTCGCTTACAGCGGTCTCACAGACGACCCAGCTCACAAATGAACAGCTTCGCCACATGCGCAGCATCGGCGATCCACAGCTTTCACCAGATGGCCGTCAGGTCGTTGTCGTGATCGCTGACAGCACGGCCGACGGCGGCAAGAGGCATCTGTGGCTTATAGACACAGGTGGAGGGGCACCGCGCCAGCTAACCTACTCGCCTGACAACGACAAAACAGGTGAGAAAGCGCCGGCCTGGATGCCGGATGGCGGAAGCATTCTCTTCGTTGCTCATCGCGGGGAGCACACTTCCCTGTTCCGATTGCCGATGAGCGGTGGAGAAGCCAAGGCCTTCGACGTGAAGGTTCTCCCGCTGGCAGACCTGTCCAAACGCTCGGATGCGATACCGCTGCAAGCGCTGAAGCAAGGTGAGCGCAGGAGTGCTGCGGAAGGCGAATCGACGGAGGGTGGCAAGACGATTGAGAAGAAGTTGAGCGAGACGGCGCCTGAACCGGTCGCAGCGGATGTGGACGGCTACACGATTGCGCCCGATGGTAAGTTCATCGCCGTCTTGATCACGGATCCGCAAACTGGCGGAGAGAAGGCCCAAAAAGACGCAAAGGCCGACGCGGAATGGGTGGACCACAACCCGCACCTCACACGCCTTTATCTGCTCGATCCGGCGACCGGAAAGCTGACCGCTACCGCGGCCAACGCTGACATCCGCAGCGTGGCGTGGAGCCCAGATTCCACCCGCTTGCTTGTTCTTTCGGAAGAGCCCAACGGCGGCGACGATCTGCGGCCCGCGATGACCTCTGCCCTTCTCCGCGTAAATCAACCGACACCGCCGGTTGCACTTGCGAAGTTGCCACCCACAATCAACGCAGCGACGTGGTCCAAAGATGGACTCCGCATCGTGTACCAGGCGCAGGCACAGCAGGACGCACCACCCGGCGTATACGACCTGTACGAGTACACCCTGGACACGGGGGCCACGGTCAACTTGACGCGTGAGCTAAAGGGCAACCTCGCGTATGAGGGTCCACTTACTCTGGCCAGCGGTGAGACAGACCAGTTGATCGAGTCAGGCGTCGATGTGGTGCTGGCGCGATTCAGCGCTGCAAAGAAGCCCCTTCCGACTCTGCGACTGCCTGTCGCTAGCATGGGCGCGGTAAACACCAACCAAAAAGAATCCGGTTGGGTCTTTCTTGGAAGTGATGGCGCTCACGCGGACGCCCTCTACTTTTCTGGCCAGCTCACCGGTGCGGCTCGTCCGCTGACTCTTCCCCCGTTGGTGCCTGACGGCTTGCACCTAGTGGCGGCAAAGCGAGTGCAGTGGAAAAGTGACCGTGTCAACGTGGAAGGTCTGCTTTACTTGCCTTCATCAGCGACTCCCGGCCACAGGGTTCCCCTCGTGGTGGAGGTGCACGGCGGTCCTACAGGTATCTTCAGCGATCGCTTCGAACCCTTCACACAGTTTCTGCTGGCGCAGGGCTGGGCCGTGTTACAGCCTAATCCGCGCGGAAGTACGGGCTACGGCTCCGCGTTCGCGGCAGCCAATAAAAACGATTTAGGCGGTGGCGACTTCCGCGACATCATGGCTGGTGTCGACTCGGTGCTCAAAACAGAACCCCTCGATGGTTCGCGCCTGGCCCTTGTTGGGTATAGCTATGGCGGGGAGATGGCCGGATTTGCTGAGTCCCGCACAGACCGCTTCAAGGCTATCGTCAGTGCAGCGCCGGTAATTGATCAGTTCAGCGAATATGGTACGGAGAAGGGTTCTCGCTACGATCGTTGGTTTTACGGTTACCCGTGGGAGCACCACGACGATGCGTGGCGTCAGAGTCCACTGGCAGGCGTTGCCCACGCCAAAACGCCATTCATGCTCCTGCAGGGTGAGAGCGATACCACCGATCCGCTGGGCCAGTCACAAGAGATGTATCGTGCCCTGCGACAGGCCAATGTCCCCGTAGAACTTATTACTTACCCGCGCGAAGATCACGGTCCACTTGCAAACGGCATCTATGGTGGGAGCAGTACTGAGCCGTGGCACGGCTTTGACGCCCGCCAGCGAATCGTAGTCTTCCTGAATAAGTACTTGGGCAAAGCAATCGAGTAGTATCAGAGCGTCTAAGTTCGTGTGCTTCTGTCGCTGCAGCTTTGCCCATGTATTACGTTGTGACACAAGCCAAAGGATCGGTGGTACCAGGACACCGCAGACGAGAACCACCCGAAGTACAGTTCACCCTGAGCAGGACCATTCACTTGAAGCTTAAATCCATCGCCACCCTTGTCGTGCTCGCTGTACCGGGGCTTGCAACCCTGCAGGCGCAGGTTCGCCTGCCCCATGTCCTCTCAGACCATGCCGTCCTGCAGCGGGACCGGCCCATCCACGTGTGGGGCTGGTCGACCCCGGAGAGCCACATCGTTGCGCACTTCCATGGGCAGGACGCGTCGGCTACCGCGAACAAGTATGGCGAGTGGAGCTTGTACCTGAACCCGGAGCAAGCGGGCGGTCCCTTCGCGCTCACGGTCTCAGGTGATGGCCCACCCATCATGGTGAATGACCTGCTTGTCGGCGACGTGTGGCTCGCGTCCGGTCAAAGCAACATGGAGTTCCCACTGCAGGGCTTTCCTGGCGCTCCGCTCAAAGATCAAGAGAAGGAGATCGCTGCCAGCAACCAACCCCGCCTGCGTCTCTTGCGTTTGGAGCACAAAGGCAGCGACCTTCCTGCTGTCGACCAGCCGGCAACATGGACGCAGTGCACACCCGCAACCGCACGCGAGTTCTCCGCAGTGGCGTACTTTTTCGGGCGCGAAATTTCAGCACGGGAGAATGTACCGATCGGCCTAATCGACAGCTCGTGGGGCGGCACGCCGGCCGACCCATGGCTGTCGCTCTACGCGTTTGGAGAAAACCCTTTGTTGCTGCCAGCGCTGGCCAGCCGGGCGCGTTTTGCCCAAGGCCAGAGCGATCTCGCAGTCATTGAAGCGGCAGAAAAGGCGGAGAACGCTGCGGCCGCTGCTGCCGGTAAACCTGCACCATCGCACCCGTGGCATCCTGAAGCGTCATCATGGCAGCCATCGGCGCTGTATAACGCCATGATTGCTCCGCTCGCGCCTTTGTCGATCAAGGGCTTTCTCTGGTATCAGGGCGAAACCAATTCCGCTCACGATCGTGCACCGTACTACAAATCCTTACTCAGCGGCCTTATTGCAGACTGGCGCGAGCGCTTCGCTCAGGGCAATCTGCCGTTTTACTACGTGCAGATTTCAAGCTTCGAATCGCCTGGAGAAGACTGGGGACGGGTGCGCGACCAGCAACGTCGCGTTTTAGACGTGGCCTCTACCGGCATGGCAGTAACACTCGATATCGGTGAGTCGAGTAACGTGCATCCGCCAGACAAGCAGACGGTTGCCGCACGCCTTGCGGCAGCAGCACGCCACATGACATACGGAGAGGAGATTCCGTTCAGCGGCCCGCTTTTCCGCGAGGCTACTATCGACTGCCAGCCCGGTCACACATGCGGCATGCGCGTCTGGTTTGACCATGCCGACGGCCTGTCCACCCATCACAACGACCTAAGCAGCTTTGAGATCGCGGGTGCCGACCACAAGTTCGTTCCTGCAAAGGCTGTTATCGACGGTGAGACTGTTCGCGTCAACGCGGAGGGTGTCTCGGCGCCAGTATACGTGCGCTTCGGTTGGGCAAGCGTGGTCAACGCCAACCTGTATAACGCTGCCGGCTTCCCTGCCTCTACCTTTACCTCTGAGGACCTCAGCACGCCTTAAACACGTAGCAAGCGAGATCGAGTTGAGACCTTCACTACGACACGAGCAGGAAGGTCGGACGGTCTCTTGAAGAAGAAGTGCTTTGTCAGTCCCTTGGGCGCGAGCCATCCAGAAGGATGCCGACTATTCTTCGCGCGCTCGACTCCCAACCCGGCAACGAGGTGCTGTGGAAGACGCCAACAAAGGCCCGAAAAAGATCATCCGGGTTTGTACCTGCACGGAGCTCGCCGCTGTCGACGGCACGCTGCACGAGTGCGCGGAAGGTGCCGTGGATTGCGCCCCGCGTGCCCTCGATCATGCGCGTTGAACCGCCGGGCACCGTATCCATAGCTGGCAAGATGAGCAGCTTACTCACCACATAGTCGATGAACTTGAGCATCCAGGCTCGAAGCGCATCCAGCGGCGTCATGGAGGTGGTGTAGCGCTCTGCGGCTGCGGTCAGCTTCTCCACCTGGTTTCGAAACACGGCTTCAATCAGAACGTCGCGAGTCGGAAAGTGGCGGTAGAGGGTGCCTGGGCCAACCCCTGCGCGACGAGCGATATCGTCCAGTGTCGCCTCCGGCCCGTGATGCGCGAACGCTTCCCGCGCGACCTCCAGCAAGCGCTCGCGATTACGCTGGGCATCCAGGCGGGGCTTCCGTGCAGTCGTCGTCGAAACAACCTGCTTTGGCATCGCTTCAATTTTCTCAGAAGTTTCTGCAACCGGAGACGGCCTCCACTTATCTTATAGATGGAGGATGTCTCCGCTTTTTTTAATAGAGGCGCGGCATGCCGTCAAGCGTGTGACGCAGAGAAAAAGGGGCTAAGCAAAATGCGGATTTTTGTAACGGGCGCAACCGGGTTTATCGGAACGGAACTGGTTAAAGAACTGATTGCGGAAGGCCACCAGGTGCGCGGACTCACACGCACCGAAGCGGGTGCCACACAACTGGAAGCGATGGGTGCGGAAGTCCACTACGGCAATTTGAAGGATCTTGAGAGCTTGCGGAGCGGAGCAACGGGTATGGACGTAGTGGTGAACCTCGCGTTCAATCACGACGACATGTCGAAGTTTGCCGAGAGCGGTCAGGACGAGCGGGCCGCGATTGAGGCTTTGGGTTCCGTCCTTGCACCCAGCAAGCTCCTCGTTGTTACATCTGGCACCGGGCTCGCCGAGGGTGGGCCGGGCCATGTGCGCGTGGAAACCGATCCACCAGTGACCACGTTGCCACGAAACCCAGAAGCCGCGGCGCGATCTGTTGCGGAACGTGGTGTTCGCGTTGCGATCGTGCGCCTGCCGCAAGTGCACGACACACGCAAACAGGGCCTCGTGCCTTACCTGACCGAAGCGGCTCGCCAGAAAGGCATTTCTGCGTATGTAGGTGACGGCGCAAACCGCTGGGCCGCGGCTCCCCTGCAAGATGTGGCTCGCCTCTACCGCCTGGTCGTGGAGCAGGCCGGCGCCGGCGTGACGGTGTACCACGCAGTGCAGGAAGAAGGTGTCGCACTGCGAGAAATTGCAGAGACTATCGGCAAGGGCTTGAACGTGCCCACTGTGTCACTCAATCAGTCCAAAGCCGCTGAGCACTTTGGGTGGCTCGCGCATTTTGCCGGCTTGGATATGCCCGCGTCCAGCGATTGGACACGCAGAACCTTGAAGTGGCAGCCTGAGGGACCGGGACTCATCGAAGACCTGACGAACATGAAGTACTAGCAATCACCGTTAACTGCTAAAGAAGCAAAGGCACCGTCTCGACGGTGCCTTTGCAGTGAAACAGTATCTGCGCAAGAAGGGACCGCGTTCAGCACTTTTAGAAGTGTGTGCAGACCTAAGCAGTCACAGGCACCAAACGTGCCCACGAACAATCTGTTGCACGAAGGCCTTTCGCGCCTCGTCTCCGAAGGTCTTGCTTTGCACAAGCATCGCGACGGTGTGACTAGTCAGCAGGAAGACCCGATCCACATCACGCATTGTCTTCGCGAACGTAGATGGGATGATCGAGATCAAGCAAAACGGCATCGTGCCCTTCCGCGCGCAGGCTGGCTACCTTGTCGAGCGAAGCAGCTGTGATCCTGACGGCCACCTCCTCTGAGCAGCGAGCAAGATGCTCAACGACATAGCGGCTTACCTGTCCTCCTGCGCCAAGAACCGGAATGAATGGTTTGCATGTCATTACCCAGCGGCCCCCAACGATCATTGTGCCCTTCGCATCTTTACGCTACGCTGTGCATCGTATTAAGCAACAAGTCGAGATTGATACAAGGTGGACATGCGTCCTTGGAAAGAGAGCGAAATGAAGGCTGTGCAGATAGTGCAGACAGGTGGTCCGGAGGTCATGAAGGTTGTCGAGATCGGAACGCCCACCGTCGGTCCGGATGAAGTGTTGATCCAGCTAGCGGCCAGCGGTGTCAACTTCATAGACATCTATGTTCGTGAAGGCCGATTTGCCAACGCTTTGCCAATGACGCCTGGGCAGGAGGGAGCCGGTACCGTTGTGGAAGTAGGCTCCGAGGTCACGGGAGTATCTTGTGGTGATCGCGTCGCGTGGTGCAGCATACTAGGAACTTATGCCGAGTTCGCCATCGCGCCGGCGGACCGGGTCGTACCCATTCCCGATGGCATCAGTTTTGAGCAGGCTGCCGCAGCCATGCTGCAAGGCATGACTGCCCACTATCTTTCCCATTCTGCTTATCCGATCAAGGCCGGTGACGAAGTCCTGATCCATGCAGGAGCGGGCGGCACGGGGCTACTGCTGACGCAGTATGCCAAGGCGCTTGGTGCGCGTGTTTACACCACCGTTTCTACAGAAGCCAAGGCTGGGCTTTCACGTGAGGCAGGCGCGGACGAGGCGATAAATTACGCAGAGCAGGACTTTCAAACCGCGATCAGGCAACTTACCTCAGGTCGGGGTGTCGCGGTGGTGTATGACTCAGTAGGCGAAAGGACCTTTATGCAATCGTTGAAGAGCCTGCGGCGCCGCGGCACTCTAGTTCTGTTCGGCTCCGCCGCAGGCGATGTGGCGCCTTTTGCGCCGATCACCCTTGCCTCCCTAGGCTCACTCTTCCTTACGCGCCCCATTCTTCGTGACTACGTGGCAACAAGAGAAGAACTGCTTCAGCGCGCTCATGCGGTCTTCGCAGCAGTCGCTGATGGGAGCCTGACGCTCAGGATTGGAGCACGTTTCCCACTGGATGCAGCTTCCTCCGCTCACGAAGCGCTCAACAGTCGCAGAACTACTGGAAAGCTGCTTATCGTCCCATAGAACATCATTAGGATGAATGCTGTGAGCAGGATGGGAACAAGCATTCAGAAGCAATCGGTGAACGCTGCAGCAGACCACACTCCTGGGCGTGGCCGGCCCCGGGACAAGAGCGCAGATCAGCGCATTCTAAAGGCAGCGCTGGACCTTGTGGAGCGGGTAGGCTTCCGTGCAGTCACCGTGGAAGCCATCGCGGAGAAAGCCGGCGTCGCCCGTACTACTGTGTACCGCCGATGGCCGAGCAAAGCCACCATTGTCATGGATGCGCTCCTGGTACGTGTCGAGCCGGAGATTAACTTTCCCTCCGGAACAAGCCCGATCGTCAATCTACGCGCGCAGATGTCTCTGCTGGCGCGTACCTTTCGGAGCAGGAAAGGCGTGCTGGTGCGTTCGCTGTTGGCCGAGGCACAATCGGATCCGGAGTTGAAACAGGCCTTCCTTGAGCGGTGGATTCTGAAACGCCGGGCTGCCGCCGTATATGTCATCAGGGCGGCCATAGCTGCCGGTGAACTCGCTGCAGGAACTGACCCGGAAGTACTTTTGGACGTGCTGTACGGTGGGCTCTACTACTGGCTGCTGATTGGCATCAACCCTCCGACTGAGAAGCATGTTGAAGCTCTCTGGCGTACGGTGATGAGTCCGGGAAAGATTTTGTAGCATGGGCGTTCTTGGGAGGATCTTTGCGGGAGCCGCATTCCCTGGAAGCGAGGCGTGTCTCGATAAGCACGTGCTATGGCTTGCCGAAGTTGTTGTCTCGATACAGCTTCTGCAGAAACAGAAAGGCTTGCTTCTGCTGGCCCTGCTCTGAGAGTAGACCTTTGCGGTTATATCCATCCTGCAGCTTCGGGATGTTGCGCGTGGTTGATCGAAAGTCGATGAGCACCCATGGAGTGACACCGCGCAGCTGTTGGATCTTGGCCAGCATGACGAACTGGTGCCGGTACACGCTAAGTTGGTTCTCCTCGGTCCACCGATCTTTTTCGTCACCGTGGTTGCCGAACTTCGCTTCAGCACCGAATTCAGAAAAGATGACAGGTTTGTCCGGCAGTACCCACTGCAGGTTGTCGGCGTCTTGCGGTGCCCCCACATACCAACCGACGTACTCGTTTACGCCGACAACGTCCAGGGCATCTGCGAGCGGGTCATTCAGAGTAACCGTGTTGCCCTGCGTCCGTTGTGAGTTTAAGGCCGACGTGATCAGCCGCGTGCCATCCAGTCGACGAGCCTCAGCAGCAAGATCTGTCAAAAACCTGGTACGCACCGGAGTGTTCGCAGTCTCGTTGGAGACCGACCAAAGGATCACCGAGGCCTTGTTCCGGTCGCGCCGGATCATCTCATTCAAGACGATAAGTTCCTTCGCGTAGACTTCTGGCTTATCGAACGAGATGCCCTGCCAGTTCGGGATTTCCGACCAGACCATAATGCCGTCCCGGTCTGCCGCGCGCTCCATCCGCTCATCGTGCGGATAGTGGCAGAGGCGGACAAAGTTGGCGTTCAACTCTTTCAAGTAGCCGAAGAGGGTGGAGACATCTGCGTCGGTATTGGCACGGCCGCCACGTACAGGTGCCTCGGCGTGCAGGTTTACACCCTTCAGAAAAACAGGGCTGCCATTGAGAAGAATGTGTGTGCCTTGCACGCGGATGTCGCGGAAGCCAATGTGGTCGGTGATGCTGTCTGCACCGGAAGAGAGGGTGACGGGGTAGAGCTGCGGCGAGCCGGGAGACCAGAGCTTGAGCGTGGAGGCCTGGACGTGGAAGGGCGCTGTTCCGTTTGCGTCGGTAGTTGCTGTGACCATCGCACCGGCACCCGGAATAGAGACCGTGACGGATGTGCCGGCGGGTGCGCCCAGGACGTGGACATAACCGGTGAGCTGCTTGTTGGCGGGTTGCCAGGAGCTGGTGCGTGCGAGATGAACGTCGTAATCGTCGATAAACGCAGCAGGCACGGTGACGAGTGAAACGTCGCGCGTGAGGCCGCCATAGTTAAACCAGTCGTACCCAACAGAAGGAATGCCGTCGACGAGGCGGGTGGCATCTACCGCGATGACGACAGAATTTGGTCCTCCATGTAGGACGGCTGTGACTTCACAGTCGAATGGGGTGAAGCCACCTTCGTGATCGCACACGCGGTGTTGATTGACCCACACGTGCGAGCGATAGTTTGCTGCGCCGATGTGGAGGAACGTGCGCGACCCCGGCTTGGGATCTGCGGAGAAATCGCGCTGGTACCAGACCACACCCTCGTAGTTGAAGAGCTGCGGAACCTGGGTGTTCCAGTCTCCTGGAACCTTTAGGGTGGGTGCAATTGCAAAATCGTACTCGTCGTTGTGCGGTCCGCCGGCGATGTTGGGATGGGTGTTCTTCGCGTAGCCGTTGTCGTTGATGGTGCCGTCGGCTTTGTAGAGAGCGCGCGCCGGTGCCTGGTCGACCAGGTAGTGCCACTCTCCGTTGAGGCTGGTGACGGCACGCTGATCGACACCGACAAGCAGCGTTTGAAACGGCTGTTGGCCGCGCGCCGGGAGCACTGTAGCAAAGCACAACAGTGATAGGAAGCACAGCAACGCCGCGGCACCCCATTGCGGTGCGCAGCGTACACGGTTCAGATCCGGCGGTGCGGCCATGGCAGCAAACCTCCTCCACTTCGTTCTATAACTGTTGCTACGTGTGGTGAATGTTCAACGTACGCCTGCGATGAAACCGTTTGCAACTTTCTGTGGGGGACCGCCGTGAATCGATTGCTTTACGCGTATGCCGTACTTACCCTGGGAGCCGCGACCCTCGCTGCACAGACGATTACGGGACCTGCGGCCTTTGCAGATTACTCGCAGCAGAGGCCGGGTGTTTCCCGCAAAATTACTGCCGCCGATCTGCCCGCACCCAACCCGGCGGAAGCCGTGGATAATGGCGCCAGGGTGGTGGCGCGGCCGGACGGTATGCTGCCGCTGGCACCCGCCGGCTTTACGGTAACGCTGTATGCAGGTGGGGATGGCGGGCCGACGCCAGCACCGGACGGCCACTTCTCAGAGCGGCTTGGGGACGCACCGCCGAAAGGAACCTTCCAGCAACCCAGACTGATCCGCACCGCGCCGAACGGCGACGTGTTTCTGTCAGACTCCTTTGCAGGCAGCATCTTTGTGCTGCGCGGACTCGGACCGGACGGGCACGCACGCACTGTGTCGAAGTACTCGACGGGCCTTCAACATCCGTTCGGCATCAACTTCTATCCGGCGAACGATCCGAAGTGGGTGTACGTCGCCAATACGTTTACCGTGGTTCGCTATCCATATCATGCGGGCGACCTTGTGGCGTCGGGTGCTCCGGAGACGATCGTGGCTGACCTGCCGGGTTATGCGCAATTGCGCGGCGGCGGCCACTGGAGCCGGGACGTGGTGTTTACCAGCGATGGCAGGCACATGCTGATCTCGGTCGGGTCGGCCTCAAATGCTGATAATTCAGACGATCATCCCAATGAATTTCACCGTGCGGATGTCCTTGAGTTCACACCCGACGGCAGGTTTGAAAAGGTATACGCGTCGGGCATTCGCAACTGCGTGGGCGAGGCGATCAACCCGGTGAACGGCGAGCTGTGGTGCTCCACCAACGAGCGCGATAACCTGGGCAACAATCTTGTGCCGGACTATGTTACGTCGGTCAAGGAGGGTGGATTTTACGGCTGGCCCTGGTACTACATCGGCGCGCATCGGGACCCGCGCCTGCCGCTACCCTGCGCCAACGGTACAGGACCGGACATCAACCTGCAGCAGCCGCTGACGCCGCAACAGGCGGTGGCGTGCCGCCACGTCGATATCGCCGCGAAGGTGCTCACGCCGGACGTGCTTGTGCAGCCACACATGGCGTCGCTACAGATGGCGTTCTACACGCCGAAGCCCGCGGCCGTTGCGGCGTTTCCAGCGGACTTCAAAAACGATGCCTTTGCTGCGGAGCACGGGTCGTGGAATCGGGCGCACCGTGGCGGGTACGAGGTCATCCGGATTCCGATGCGCCACGGCAAAGCCACGGGAGCCTATGAGGATTTCTTGACAGGTTTTGTGACACCGGACGGCCAGGTGTGGGGCAGGCCGGTAGGTGTGGGCATGATGAACGATGGATCACTGCTGGTAGTGGACGACGGTTCCCGGACGGTCTGGCGCGTCGCCTACATCCATAAGTCCAGGTGACCAGGCTGCGCTTCTATACGCCTGGCCGTGCTACGGTACTGTGCATATGAGAGCGAACGATTCCGCCCGCCGTGACTTCCTGAAGCTTTCCGGCCTTGGTTTAGCTGCGGGCATTCCAGCGGTTGCGTCGGTTTCTCACGCGGTCGTCGCGCCAGGCGCAACGCCCATGATCTTCGACGTTCGCACCTTTGGCGCCACAGGTTCCGGCAAGACACTGGACACATCGGCGATTAACAGGGCGATTGAGGCTGCTGCTGCGGCCGGTGGCGGTCTTGTCTTTTTTCCCGCCGGCCAGTACCTCTGCTTTTCTATACGGCTCAAGAGCTACGTCGGCCTCTACCTGTCGCAGGGCACGGTGATCGTCGCGGCGGACTCTCCCAAGCCTGGCGAGCAGACGGGACAAATGGGTGGCGTGTACGACGCCGCCGAACCAGAAAACCGCACCGCTGCCTTTGGCTCCATCGAGCAGTACCAGGATTACGGCCACAATCACTGGCATAACTCGCTCATTTGGGGTGAGGGCATCCACGACGTTTCCATCACCGGCCCCGGCCGCATCTTTGGCAAGGGCCTGAGCTATGGCGGCGCGCACGAAAGGCGCGGCGACTACCAGTGCTATGTGGCGGAGCAACCTGGCGTTGGCAACAAGGCAATCGCGCTCAAGAACTGCTACAACGTCCTCTTCCGTGATTTCCAGATACTCAAAGGCGGCCACTTCGGCTTGCTGCTGACCGGCGTCGACAATTTAACCATCGATAACCTCACGATCGACACGGATCGCGACGGCATGGACATTGACTGCTGCAGGAACGTTCGAGTTTCCAACTGCTGCGTGAACTCACCCTGGGATGATGCGATTTGCCCGAAGTCCAGCTTGGCCCTGGGATATGCGCGCGCCACTGAAAATGTCATGATCTCGAACTGCTACACCAGCGGCTACTACGTTCTGGGTACTGTCTTGGCCGGCACCTTTGAGAAGTACTCTGACGATGCAAAGATTCCTCGCAACGGACGCATCAAGTGCGGCACTGAATCGAACGGCGGCTTCAAGAACATCACAATCACGAATTGCACCAGCGAAGGCTGCCAGGGGCTCGCGCTTGAGAGCGTAGACGGCGCTCTCTGCGAAGACATCACCATCTCGAATCAGACCTTCCGTGATCTGATCAACGGACCCTTCTTCTTCCGTCTTGGCGCCCGCCTGCGCGGCCCGAAACAGGTCACTGAAGTGGGAGCGCTGCGCCGCGTACTTATTGATAACTGCACCTCATCCAACTCTCACGCGCAGACCGCCACGATAGTCACCGGCATCCCCAGCTACCCAATTGAAGATGTCAAGTTCAGCAATATCTTCATTCAGCACCAGGGCGGCGGGACCGCTGAAACGGCAGCCAGGGAACCGTACGAAGGCGTTGACCAGTACCCCGATCCAGAGAGATTCGGGAGCACGCCGGCGCACGGATTTTACCTGCGTCACATGCATCGCCTTGAGATGAGTCACGTCGAAGTTCGACCAGCGGCTCCCGATGCTCGGCCCGCATTTTCGTTGACCGATGTGAACCGTGCCGACTTCTTCGCCATCACCGCTCCTACCGACCCGCCCGCCTTTTCTCTCCATCGGGTGAAGGATCTCCGCATCCTGTTCAGCCGCGCTGCTCCAGATCTCATCGTTGGCAGTTGATGCCACGCTGCGATCGTTGCGGTAGGAGACCTGCCATAGCTACTGCCCTGCGTCACGGTTCAGTGGGTAGTATAGGAACGCTGATGAAGCTGGACGCAGTCTTGCAGCTCACGGCGAATTGGGAGCATGCCGTTCGTGCCAATTGCAAGTGCCTTCAGAAGCAAGGTCAACGTGAGCTGGGTCAGCAGTCTGGCACCTCCCTGTCGATCCGCATTGCTGTGCGCACTCCTCCTACCGACCTTCTCTGTTGTTGACTGCCAAGTGTGCAAGCAACCTGCCGGAAGCGCGGGGACGACTCCGACGAGCGGGTCCGGTTACGGCTCTCTCGGAAATGCGTACCAGCGCGCCGGAGAAACCGGCTGCGCCATCCAGGCCTATGAGCACGGCATCGCGTTAGATCCCCGTTCTGCTCCGTTGCAGTACTCCCTTGGCATGAGCCTGTACGCGCAGGGCAAGTCAGGTGCCGCCGCAGAGGCATTGCACCGATCGCTGGAGTTCGATCCGGACATGGCGTCGGCACACCTCGCGCTTGGCGCTATCGACCATGAAGCTGGTCGCAAGGCAGAAGCGGTACAACAGTGGGAGTTGGCGCTACAGGCAGACCCCACCATGCTTATGGCATTGGATTGGTTAGGCAAGGCCCAAATTGAAGCTGGCCAATTTGCAACAGCAATCGCTTTGCTACAGCACGCACCAGAGACGGAAGATCTGACGTTGGACCTGATTCTGGCAGATAGCAAGGCAGGTCTGTTTGACGACGCTATCGCAGTAGCCGCTGATCGTAGTAAGTCGCATGCAGACTGGGTGCGCCTTCCTAATGCGTGGGCGACGGTCCTGGTGCAGCGCAACCGTTATCAGGAAGCGCTGAGCGTGCTGCGTGCGGCGGTCGCGGCACATCCACAGGACGAATCGACATCGCTGTTGTATTTGAAGGTGTTGACCCTGACGGGTGACTCCGGCGAGGCGGCTCCGCTGGCAGCGGCACTGCTCAGGGCGAAGCCAAATGATTTTGACACGCTTTACCTGAATGGCCTTTTGGACCGGCAGCGAGGAGAGTACGAGCAGGCGCGAACGCACCTTGAGGCAGCCATTGCGCTTAAACCTGAGCATTACGATACCCGCTACAATCTTGGCCTGGTATTGAACAAGCTGCATCAGCCGGCGGAGGCGCGTACGCAGCTGATGAAGGCGATCGCGATTTCACCCAATGCAGCGGAGCCACACTTTCAAATGGCAGCCGCCTTGCGTGCGCTCAACCAACCCGAAGCCGCTGAGGCGCAGTTGGCTGATTTCCAGAAGTTGAACGCAGACAAGGCGAAACACGACCGGGCACAGACGCTTGCGGCAGAGGCGGCGCAGAAGCTGGCAGCTGGTGACGCTGCGGCGGCTGTGGTGGACTATCGCGACGCGCTTGCCGAGCAACCGGATGATGCCAACGGCTACCTGCGGCTGGCGTTTGCGCTCGACCGCACGGGCGACCTGGCCGGCGAGCGTGCCGCCCTGCAGCAAGCCATTCTGCATCGTGCCCGGTTTGCCGCAGCGCAAAATCAACTTGGTTATCTGGAGGCGCGTGCAGGCGAGAATACTGCCGCGGAGATGCACTTCCGCGATGCGCTGACCTCGTCTCCGCAGTTCGCCGAGGCGGACAGTAATCTCGGCTCGCTCCTGATAAGTGAAGGCAAGGATGCGGAAGCCGAGAGGTATTTTAGGGCCGCAGTGCAAAGCAATCCGCGGTACACGGACGCCTGGATCAACCTTGCCGCGACCCTGGCCGGCCAATCGCGCTTTCACGAGGCTCGAACAGCCGTCGCAACGGCATTGCGCATCGATCCGCAGAACGCCGATGCGGCGCAGCTCTTACACTCCTTGCCAAGTACACCGTGACCATGAACGTTCCTCATCACTTCGATCGCCGGACATTCCTGGCGGCTCTCTCCGCAACGGTGCTCCGTCCCGCAGACCTGCTGGCGAGCGAGACCGCGGCCTTTTCCACCTTTACCGATGTTGCAGAAAAGGCTGGCCTGCGCACGTCAATGATTTATGGGGAGGCCGGTACCTGGAAGTACATTTATGAATCAGTGGGCGGCGGCTGCGCCTTTCTTGATTTCGACAACGATGGGTGGATGGACGTCTTCATCCTGGGCGGAACATTGCTGGCGGGTGCGCCTGCCAACGCGACGAATCGGCTCTACAAAAACAATCGCGACGGTACCTTTACTGATGTGACCGAACACGCCGGCCTGCACGATGCGGGTTGGGCCTCTGGCGTGTGTGTCGGCGACTACGACAACGACGGCTACGACGACATTTTCTGCACGTATTACGGCCGGAACAAGCTGTACCACAACAACGGTGATGGCACCTTTACCGATGTCACGCGCCAGGCAGGATTGCTGGACGCCGAGATACGCTTTGGCTCCGGGTGCAGCTTCCTGGACTTTAACCGGGATGGCCACCTCGACCTGTTCATAGCGAACTACGTGCAGTTCGACACCGTGCATCCGCCACTGCCAAGCGCGGAGAAAAGCACATGCAGCTATGAAGGCATCGCGGTCTCATGTGGCCCGCGCGGGATGAAAGGCGGTCGACACTCGTTGTACCGCAACAATGGCGACGGCACCTTTACCGACGTCAGCGTTGCATCGGGAATATCGAAGTACAGCGGCTCCTATGGGCTGACGGTGGTGACGCCAGACCTTGATGGGGACGGCTGGCCGGACATCTTCGTGGCCTGCGACTCCACGCCAAGCCTGCTGCTGATGAACAACCATGACGGCACCTTTCGAGAAGAAGCGTTGGACCGCGGAGTCGCGGTAAGTGGCGAAGGTCGGGAGCAGGCAGGGATGGGAGTTGGACTGGGCGACCTGGACTCAAACGGCAACACGAGCATGATGGTGACCCACTTCCAAAAAGAGGCAACGGGCGTCTATCGCAATACAGGCAAGGCGAATTTCGACGACGTAACGGCACACTCCCATCTGGACGCCGAATCGCACTACGTCTCGTGGGGAATCGCACTCTCCGACTTTGACAACGACGGCCTTTTGGACGTGCTGTGGACCACAGGCAACGTGTACCCGGAAGTGGAGCGCAAATACCCGCAGTACCCTTTCAAAGGGCCACGTGTCCTCTTCCGAAACCTTGGTGGTGCGGTGTTTGAAAGGGTCAACCCTGCGCCCGGCTCGGCACTCGCGCAGCTGCACGCCAGCCGCGGCCTGGCTGTCGGCGATTTCGACAATGATGGCGACCTCGATGTGCTCATCATGAACATCAACGAACCGCCGTCCTTGCTGCGCAACGATGCTCCCACCGGAAATCACTGGCTCAAGGTCAGGCTGGTCGGTGTGCAGTCCAACCGCAGCGCGATCGGCAGCCGCGTTCTGGTTCACTTTGGCGGCCGTGTTCAGGTGCAGGACCTGTTAAGCCAGCAGAGCTATCTCTCCTGCAATGATCCCCGGCTGCACTTCGGCCTGGGAAAAGCCACTGCCGCAGATGTTGAAATCTTCTGGCCTAATGGAGCGCACGAGCACTTTACCAATGTCGGAATCGATCGGCTGCTCACGTTCCGTGAAGGCACTGGTATCATCGCGAATCGTGGCTGGAAAGCTTAGCGGCTGGACGGCAATGGTTCTTAAATTGCAGGTCATGGATGAAACCCTTGCTCTACCAGATCGACCGTCGCAAGTTCGCCTCCAGGAGCGCATCCGCCTTCGCCGGCGCGCTTTTGCTTCACCGCTCCGCCGCATTGGTTCACGCGGAATCTCTGTCGTTAATCAGAAACGCTGTCACCCCTCTGGACTTTGGAGCTAAAGGTGACGGCCTCACCAAAGACACTGCTGCTCTGCAACAATGCATCGACCATTGCTCGGTGACAGGCGGGACCGTTTTCCTGGACCCACACCGCAGGTTCCTGAGTGGCAGCCTCACCCTGCACGCAGGTTCTGTCGTCCATCTCGCACAGGGAGCTACGCTGGTGGCCAGCCCGGACCGCGCCGACTACCACGCGACTGGTGCGCTGCTCTTTGCCAAAGATGTGGACGGTGTTCATATCAGCGGGACCGGAACCATCGACGGGAACTTCCGCGCATTCTTTCCACCCAAAGGACCAGACGGCTATCCAGTGCCACAACCCTTCCTTGGCCCATACGATCCACTCTACAGCGCTGCGCAAAGGAATCCACCTGATGGCCGGCCGCGGATGATCCTGCTGGTGAACTGTCGTCAGGTATCTCTGCGAGAGTTCACAATTCGCGATAGTCCAACCTGGACGATTCATCCAGTCGGCTGCGAAGGCTTACACATCGCAGGTCTTTCGATCCTCAATGACCTTGATGTGCCGAACTGTGATGGCATTGACATCGATCACTGCCGGCAGGTACGCATTGAAGGCTGCAACATCGTTGCGGGCGATGATTGCCTGATCCTTAAAGCCTCACGGAACTTCGGCCAGTACGGACCGTGCGAGGGCATCACCATCACCAACTGCACGCTTGAGTCTTCGTCGGCTGGCATCAAAATTGAAACCGAAGGAAGCTACCCGCTCCGCTCAGCGGTCGTGAGCAATTGCACGATTGTCCGCAGCAACCGCGGTATCAGCCTCCTGAATCGTGACGGCGCCACCGTGGAAGATCTGCTTTTCACGGGCATGACCATCGAAACGAAGATGCGACCGATGATGTGGTGGGGCTCCGGAGAACCGATCGCCATGTCAAGCGTTCCCCGCGTGCAGGGTCAACCCGCCGGCAGAGTCAGCAACATCTCTTTTGTTGACATGGTGTGCCGAGGCGAGAGTGGCGTTTACCTGCGCGGCACACCCGGCGCGGAACTCGCAGACATTAGTCTGCGCAACGTGGACCTCACCATAGAGAAAACCACGTCGGTGCCGGGCGGCTTCTACGACATGCGTCCAGGCGATACCTTTGGTGCAAGCGGTCTCGACCGCAGGAGCATTGCCGGGGTTTTTGGCGCGGATGTAGATGGTCTGGACATGAACGGCGTGCGGGTAAACTGGCGGGGTACACCACAGGCATACTACGGTGCGGCGATCGAACTGCACCGCTGCAAAGGTCTGTCCATGCTCCAAGTGAGCGGTCGAGCCGCACATGCCGGTCAGCCTGCGTCAATCTTTAACGAGGTAGAACGTGCTGCTCTGCTGACTCCGGCCAAGCCTTGATTGCATAGGTAGGCATGAGTGTCGCTAAGCGGGGACTGCCGCAAGTCCGCGAGCTCCTTCTTTATACTCCTTGCCAAAAACAGAAGTTGACACCTCTGGTATTCGCGGCTTATAAGGTTGCCGCGCGGTTGTTAACGATATCGCGAGCTTCCAAAACATATTTTGTTATCGATATCTACACCGATTTAAGTCTTTGACCCAATTTTCACCCTTCGGAGAGCCCCATGCGCATGAATCGTTCCCTGAGCCTCGTTCCCGCAATCGCATTGTCTGCGGTGATGTACGCCCAAACTCCGACTGGCAATATCCAGGGTGTCGTCACAGACCCCAATTCTGCCAGCGTCGGCTCAGCCACCGTCACCATCCGTGAAACATCCACCAACCAGACCCGCACTGTGACTACGGACGCTTCAGGCCGGTACACCTTCACCTTCGTTCTTCCGGGAACCTACACCGTCTCGGTCGCGTCACCAGGCTTCCGCTCGTCGGAGCAAACAGGCATTCACGTTTCGGTGTCCGAGACAAACTCCGCCGACTTCCATCTACAGGTTGGTGGAACATCCGACACCGTCGAAGTGTCTGCAAATGACCAGCACCTTGACACGGAAACGTCGAATCTCTCGACGACCATACAAACGCGGCAAATTCTCGACCTGCCGGACAATGGCCGCAATCCCTTTGACTTTGCTTCCCTCGCCCCCACCGTTAGCAATGTCGGCGGTGCATCCACTCCCCACATCGGTGGCTCGCGCAATGGCAACAACGAGCAACTCATCGACGGCATGACCAACATTCTGCCGGAAAACAACGTTGGCAACAATCTGAGCGCCTACACCCCGATCATCGACTCTGTGCAAGAGGTGAATGTCCAGTCCAGCGTTCTTGAGGCGGAATACGGCCGATTCTCCGGCGGCATCATCTCCCTGGTCACCAAGGGTGGAACCAACCAGTTTCATGGCAGCGTCTTTGAATTTGCGCAGCCTTCCGCGCTCAACGCACAGGCCTTCGGCACCCGCGGCTCGACCAAGCCGGACGGCCACCGTTACCAGACTGGCGGCACCATTGGCGGCCCAATCATAAAGGACAAGACGTTCTTCTTCGCGGACTACGAGGACTCGCGTCAGTCCATCGCTGGCTCCAGCTCCATCTTCGTACCCAACGCTTCCTATCTCACTGGCGACTTCTCCAGCTACGCTGGCAAGATCTACGACCCTTATAGCGTGCACTCCGACGGGAACGGAAACTTCGTACGCGATCCCTTCCCAAACAACATGATTCCGGCAAAATACTTAAACACCCCCGCGTCGCAGATCGCGCAAAAGGTGCTCGCGTTCTATCCGCAAACCACCACGGCAGGCGACCACACCGTGAACATCGCGGGCAGTTCCGTCAACAACTACTACCATTTCGACACACGCGTCGATCAGCAGTTCGGTCAGAAGTGGCACTCGTTCATCCGCTTTTCCCACTTCGCCGGCAATAGCGTTCCACTGAGCGACTTTGGCAATGCCGCAGCCACCGGCGGCTACAACGGTCCCGATAACAGCACCGCATACAGCCTGTCCTTCAACAACATTGTCACGTTCTCGCCCACGTTGGTCGGTGAGTTCCGCTACGGCTTCTCGAAGTCCACATCTGTTCGTACCGCATTCGGCCAGGGGTTCGACGCCTCCACCCTGGGCCTACCCGCCTCCATCAACACACAGGCCGATAAGAACGTCCGCCTCTTTCCCCACTTCAGCTTCAGCCAGGGCTACTCCGACATCGGTGCCCTGGGTTACATCCCGCTCCAGGAAAACCCACTCGCACAGGATGTCAACGGCAGTCTGGACAAAGTCATTGGCGCGCACACGATAAAAGTTGGTGGTGAGTTTCGTCTGCTCAACCTCGACTTCTACCAATACACCTATCCTTCGGGTACGTTCACGTCCGACCAGAGCTGGACGCGCATGAACCCAAACAACAATGACAGCAGCGGTAACTCGATTGCATCGTTCCTACTTGGTCTGCCGTCTTACGGTGATATCACCTTCGATCCACATACCAACCAAACCTCGTACTACATCGCCGCCTATGCGCAGGACACATGGAAGGCAACACGTGCTCTCACCTTGAACTACGGTCTTCGATGGGACGTGGAACTTCCGCGCACGGAAAGCAACAATCAACTCTCGTACTGGGATCCTTCGTTGCCCAGTGCTCTGGGCAGCGTTACTCCCGCCACTGGCGTAAGCTGCCCGAATTGCAGCAGCTTGCACGGGCAGATAATTCTGGCGGGTGCGTCGAACTCGCAATATGGCCGCAAGCAGGCAGCAACCCAGTTCAAGGACTTTGCTCCCCGCTTTGGCTTTGCTCTTAATCCTGTGAACAAGGTTGCCGTTCGCGGCGGCTACGGATTGGTCTTTCAGCCTTCCGCGTTACAAGCTGCCGGAACGTCTGGCGCGGCGGGCGTGGAAGGTTTCAACTCGCAGACCAACTTTAGCCCGAGTTTCGATAACCAGCATTCCGCACCGATTGCAGACCTCTCAAATCCCTTCCCCAGCGGCTATCAAATTGCACCGGCTTTGGACCCTACATGTCGCGCGACTCCGTCCTGTGTAGCCAACATCGACATCGGTAACGGCATCTCGCAGTCATTCTTCAGCAGCGTTCGTACCCCGTACACTCAACAGTGGAACTTGAGTGTGCAGTACCAGCTGCCGCAAAACTTTGTCGTGGAAGCCGCGTACCTCGGCAACAAGGGCACGTTCCTGATCAACGGAGACCCCGGTCAGCCGTTCGACCAGTTGCCAACCTCGGATCTGGCTCTCGGTTCATCGCTGCTCGACCAGGTCGCCAACCCTTTCTACGGCAAGATCACCACCATCGGCTCTTCCCTTTCTCAGCCCACCATTCAACGCAGCCAACTCCTGCGGCAGTATCCGCAGTACAACGGCGTTTCGAGCTTCCGCAAGCCCGGGTCCACCTCTATTTACCACGCGTTCACGTTGCGGGTTGAGCGTCAGTTTACCCGTGGCCTGAGCTACACATTCGCGTACACGGCAGGCAAGGCTGAAGACAATGCCGCATCGTCTGTCAACTATCTTGGACCGGCAGCGCAGACGTACGCGGACCAGTATCGTCCTGACAAGGAGTTCGGTCTGTCCGCCTACGACGTCTCCCGCATCCTGACAAGCAGCGCCGTGTACGAACTGCCCTTCGGCCATGGCAAAGCGTTTGGCGCCAACCTGCCCAAGGCTGTAGACCTCATAGCCGGCGGTTGGCAGGTCAATGGCATCTTCAGCTACTCCACCGGCACGCCTCTCATCATTGGCGGCTACGACAATGGCACAACGTCGGAGGCCTTGTTCACCTTCGCTCAGCGTCCCAACGTCACCGGCCTGAATTTCAAAGCCGCACACCAGTCCAACCAGACCTACTTCAACACCGCCTCGCTGGCAGCAACCCCTGCTTACACCATCGGCACGGCACCGCGTGTCATGGCAAATGTGCGTACACCCAGTTACTACAATCTCGATTCGTCACTGGTAAAAAACACGCGCTTTGGTGCATCCGAGCGGTACAACTTTCAGTTCCGCTTCGAGCTTTTCAACACCCTGAACCAGCAGATCTTCAGTGGTCCGGGAACCAGCATCAACAGCTCATACAACTTCGGCATTATCCAAACCAATTCGTATGGCCAGGTGTCGAGTTACCAAAACAGCGCACGGCAGGTCCAGGTTGCGGGCAAGTTTACCTTCTAAGCATTCGCGCTTATCGAAAAGGGTGGCCATCGGTCACCCTTTTTTGCATCTTCGGAGCTGCCACAGTAGTCAACAACACGCGCTTCCCTCTTCCGTCCTCTTCATCCAAGTCGGTGTCCACGTAATCTGTTTACCTGTATCGCGGCGTGAAGAACGCCACGACTCCGCAGGAGACCTCAGATCCATACGGAGATGGCATGCTGAAAACGGGCGCGGCACGCATGAGTGATGTCGCCAGGCTGGCCGGCGTCAGTACGATGACTGTTTCACGCGCATTACGCGGCAGTTCAGTCGTATCGGACGATCTGCGCCAGCGTGTACTGGCCGCCGTCACCAAGCTGAAGTACCACCCCAACGAGATCGCACGTTCGTTACGCGAGCAAAAGTCCCGGCAGATCGGCATTATTGTTCCGTACCTGTTCGATCCATTTTTTGCCGTTTGTGCCCACGCTGTCAGTGAAGTCGCCAAGCGTCATCAGCATTCCGTAATACTTTCCACATCAAACGAGGATTGGCGGGCCGAATTTGAGGAGGCCTGCCAGATGGTTCGCCGTAACGTGGGTGGTCTGATCATCATCCCGGCCGCTGGCCGCCAGCTGGCAGTGGACCCTGCCCTGAGCGGGCCAGAGCTCGAAGGCGTGCCGATGGCCATGATTGATCGTCCTGTGGAGCCAGGTGCGTTCGATTGTGTGCTGGTCGAGAATCTGAACGGCACACGACGCGGTACGGAACACCTGCTCTCGCTTGGTCACCGCCGCATCGCTTTTGTTGGTTTTAAGCAGGAACTTTATACGTTGGAAATGCGGTACCAGGGGTATACGGCCGCCATGGAGGGGGCGGGTTTGACCCCGGTTCGAGCCTTGCTTTCCGGCGTGCTTGACGATTCGCTGGGAACACTTCGCAAGCTGCTCAGCAAACGTCAGCCACCCACTGCGCTGTTCTGCGGTAACAACCTCATCACGCGCCACGTTCTGCACGCCTTGAAAGCGATGGGCCATGTTCCGCCGGATCCTGTAGCGCTGGTCAGCTTTGATGATTTCGAAATGGCTGACCTTATGCGTCCCGGCATCACAGCCGTCCGACAACCCGTGGAAGAGATGAGCCGTCTCGCGGCTGAGATGCTGTTTGAGCGCATGGCAGGCGAACGAAAGGCGCCGGCACGGTGTGTCACACTTCCTGTGGACCTTGTCGTGCGCGGTTCCTGCGGGTCACCACAGAACTAGGCGGCATGGCGCAGTTTACGGTTATTCCGGGCCCAGGCGTTGGAAGTGCGAAGACCCGCCAGTGCATTTGGCTGCATCACAAGGCTTACTGCTTCGCAGCCTCCAGCTTCACCGGCACAGCATCCTCAGCGATGTTCCAGCCACGCAGCCTCACGAGCTCACCTGCCTTCGCAAGGCTTTGCGGGATGCGGATAGAGAGGACGGTTGTCTCCCCGGGCAGCAGCGTTACGTAGTTATCACTCAGGTATGCGGGTAAGATCCGCTGGCCATCCGCGGTGGTCAAGACCGCCTTCGCAGCCACGGCAGCCACGCTCCCGTTGTTCGCAAGATGCAAGTTAATGACTGCCTCGGTGCCTTGCAGACGCGTTTTCGCAGTCGCATTCAGCCGAACGAGCGGCAGAGTGTTGAGCTTGCGATAGTCCGCCTCGTTCGCGGCCAACCAGTACACATTTCGGGAGAGTTCCCGTCCGCTCGCGTCGTTCATCGTCAATTGCACAAGCACTACGCCCTGTGACTGAAACAGGGGAGCAAGCGCCAGAGCAAAGGTGGGGACAACATCGTCGGCATGCAGGTCGACCATGCTGTCCTGTGTGAGCAAGAGCTGATTCGACAGCGAGTACACACCGGCGTGCACCCTCACCATGCCGGCACCGGCGCCGGTGGTGTTTACAGCAGCCACCGTAAAGTCAGATAGATCCACTTGGATGTGCAAGGGCTCGCACGCTTTCTTAACGCCGTAGAAGCTTGCATTTGTGTCATAGTCCGAGCTGTAGATTTGCCACACATTGCTGGGCCATGCGGGATGAGTCATCCAAAGCATGCGGCCGCTGTTTGGCTGCCACAGGTGCTGGTTGAATCCTTCGAAGACGGCGCGGTGATCTACGTAGTTGAGCAGTTGCGCTTTGCGTTCGAAATCCTTCAGATCTGCCGACGCGCCCAGCTGGCGGTCCATCGCCGTCATGAGGTAGTGCACGTCACCGTTTCCGGACGCGTGCCAGTCGTGGTAGGCCCATGCATCGCTGATGGGCCAAAGGTCCGCCGGCGCGATGCTTGCCTGCAGACTCTCAAGCGTCGAGAGCGAGGCGAGGCCCACCTCCACCGAGAAGCCACGATTCAGCGTCGTGTAATACAGCTTTGGATCTTCGTAGTGGTACGGTCCGCTGTTGCGAAGATTCACACGGTTAGAACTCGGCGAGTAATACCGGGTACCGTCCTCCTCGTCGAGCAGCGCGATCAAGCCTTCGTTCAGGATGGGCTGTGGAACGCCCTCGTTTCGGCCGCACCACATAACGATGGACGGATGGTTGCGGTAGCGGCGAACTGTATCGCGTGCGTTCTTCAGGAACAGTGGAACATCCTGCGCTTCGGCGTTGTAATCCTGGGTCGACTCCCAGAAATCGTTCCACACCATCATGCCGTACTCATCGGCGAGCTCGAAGAAGGTCTCCTCTGTATCCTGACCCATCCAGTTGCGGATGATGTTGACGTTTGCATCGCGATGCAGCCGGAAGTACGGCTCCAGTCGATCACGGCTCACGCGCTTGCGTGAATCATCCATCCCCCAGTTCCCTCCGCGCGCGGCAATGCGGACGCCGTTGACCTTGAGCACCAAATCGGTGAGGCCTGCGTCGTTGTTCAATAGCTTCACGGCACTGGAGGTTTCTCCTGCCGGTGTGAGTGACGATGCGGCGAGTTCGCCACCGCGCAAGCGCATCGCACTATGCGTAACATCCACCACACGCTGATGCAGCAGGTGCGCCTCCGTGGGTGACACTTCTACCCGGCGCAATTGTCCGGCAGCATCAAACAGGCTCTCCTCGTACGTCACCTCGCGCACGCCGAAAGTCGTCGAATGCCGGCTTGATACGCTCCCTGCTGTTTCCAGGCTCACGCTCAGGTGATAAAGCTCTGGCTTGCCGTAACCGTTGGGCCACCATAGGCGCGGATGCTGCAGGTGAAGCGCAGGGTACTCTTCTGCACTTAGTGTCCAAACGGAATCGCCGGGAGGCAGCAACTTGTGTGCGATGACCTCGGATCCTTCAAACGCCAGGTGCAGATCAGCAGTCACCGACGTGCTTCCATCGTTGTGAACGGGTACATCCATTGTGAGATCGGCTGAAGACACATCAGGCAACGGAAGTCGCGTCAGCACGCGGACATCTCTCACTTGCAACACGCTGTGGGCGGTCAGCGTTACATCCTGCCAGATGCCGGTGTTGCGGTCACGGATCGCCGGAATCCAGTCCCAGCCCTCGGTCGCACTGAACGTTGGACCATCCAGAACCATGTCCCCGCCGTTCTCACCTGGGCCGCCCAACAGCGACTGCTCCTGCGGTATACCAGGATGTGGTGCCGGCGACACACGCACCGCCAGGGCATTCGCCTGGCCCGCACCCTGCAGAGAGCCTGTAACGTCAAAGCCACCACGTATAAACGCGCCGGTCACCTCGCCGAGTCGCCTGCCGTTCAGCCATACCTCCGCCGCGTAATTGATGCCTTCAAAGGTCAGCTCAAAGCGGCTGCTTGCCTTGACTGGTGTGGGGAACTCTACCCTGTACCAGTAGTCCTGCCGCGACAAAGACTCCGGTATTGCCAGATTGTTCAGGCCAAAGTCCGGGTCCGGATAGATACCCCGATCGATCATCGTCGTCAGCACAGTGCCCGGCACGGTAGCGCGCATCCAGCCGCTCGTGTCGAAGCCTGCAGACGATAGTGAAGCGGGCGAGGCATGAACCTGCGGCGCTGCCGCCAGGCTCCAGTTCGCCGCAAGTGTCCATCGATCGTCACCTTGCTTCACCAGCGCTGACGCCGACATTGGCGGTAACGATTTTGCCACCGGCTTGCTGAAAGGAGCCTTGCTGTGCGGCAGTAACGAGGGATCCTGTTGTGACAAGTAGCCCAGGTGACCCCGCGTCTGCATCGGCCAGGGTGGCGATGCCTCATCCCAGCGGAGCAGCGCAGTCTCCAGCGGACGTGCCGCAAGCTGCCGAACCTGCTCATCGGCGAAGACCTCGGGCAGCAAGGTGACTCCTGCCACAGAACCGCCAAAGTGGTTAAGAGTTTCCCGACGCAACTCACCCTTCTCTCCATCGACCGGCGCCACGAGAAGTTCTGGAGCAAGCAGGCCCCCTGCCATTTGGCCATGAGCAACCGCCGCTCCATCTGCGTAGAGCGTGGCCTGTCCGGCATGCGTTGTCACCACCAGCAGGTGCCAGCCTGCAGCGGGCAGCCGTGTATCAGCCACGAGCGTATGTGTGGCAGACAGACGCACCATGGGCCGGCCATCCAGCAAGCCGATGTACCTGGAATCCAGCGCCAGCGGATCTCCAACGCCAGCAATCAATGCCGATGACGGCACGTCCGCTGACATCTGCACCCAGAGCGCTAAGGTGGAGTCGCCGTCGGCATGCAGCACGTGGCTTTGCACGGGCACGGGCCGCAGCAGTTGGCCGCCGCCGGCAAGCACGTGGACGTTATACGGACCGACAGCACGTTCGACGGCAGCTGGCGGCGCAACCACGTGCGCTTCGCCTTGCGCCTCCACGTGACCCTGGGAGCCGAGCAGGAGCAGCAGAAGCACCTTTACCCCGAGCCCTGCAAACGCACGGTACTTTTCAACCATCGGTCCGTCTCCCTCTGACATGCCTTGTACGCCGTCGTCACGGCCCTGAGTACGCGACGGATAGGCCATGTTATCGTTATCCCGGCAAAGCATACCACCGTCTTCAGACTGCCTGCCATTGCGTTCCACACGAGTGAGCGAGGCATCAGAAGCCCAGCCAAGGCACACATGCCCCGGGCAGACTCACGCTCCATTCAACGGGGATCTCTCGCCTGGGAGGCATCCACGCCCTTCGGGACGTACGCTCTCCTTCTCGAAGTCGTCACGCGATGTTTGTGAGGTATGGACTGATCGGCCCAGGCAAGCTGGCGTCCCTTTCCGGACTTCGCTCCAGTCCTGCCACTCTGCCTAACGCCGTCGGCCAGCTGGTCAGCCGAGCTTGGGATGGCTAAATACTGACACCCGCACCGACATCCCGAACCATGAGCAATCTTACCTACACCCTGGTGCCCGCGATAGCGCCCAGCAGAACCATCCCTATAACGACGTAGAGTGTGACTTTGATGCCTGTGCTGAGGCCGCCCTTTTCCGTTTTGACAACGTCATCGTTGCGGACTGTTACAGCCTGCTTTCCGTGGCTAGGCTTCACACGAAAGGAGTCTGCTTCAATGGATACGATCGTACCGGTCACTGTCGTGCCGTTCCTCTCGTTAACTCTGATGCTTTTGCCAATCCCTCGACTCTCAACTCGCCTATGAGCTTCTGTGGAGTCCATAGGACGCAATTGAGCAAAGCACGTCGTGGCCAAGGTGAAGGCGACACTCACGAACAAAAGACGATGTACAAGGAGAATGGTCATTTCATTTCTCACACAGGTCGGCTACTGATCTTGCGTTGAAGCAGTTAGTAAGAAGCATCGGAGAAGGCGAGAGACTCGCTTTAGGTTTGCTGCCTCTGCGCCGTTCTCCGTCGGTCATCATCAGCTCGTTACTCACGACGCCCGCAGTCCGTCGAGACACAAGGCCACCCCCACCACTGACTCCTCCTACGGCGTACTCGCAGACAAAGGGTCGTGCGATGCGCAGAGCCCATACCGCTTGCTCACACGGTCAACCAAGAAAACTGCGTCGGAAGTATTGCTTTGCGGCTTCTTGAATCTCTTCCCACTTAAACGCACCTTCTCGCCTGAGGTGATGCTCCCTACGTTTCCGGATAAGACGTACGTCTTGGCTCCACTGCGAACCTTCAGTTCCTGGCCGCCGGGAGTCCCCGCAACACAACCTTTCAACGTGTGGTGCGCATGGTAAACCTCGACTGCAACGACCGTCGCAACGCCAGCACCCACGCCAACCGCGATTCCGATGAACTCACCTTTGGAAGGACCAACGGCAACGTTCCGGCAACTTGGATCGTTCGGCTGACAACATCCGGCGACTACAGCGCACAGAAGCAGCGTCAACGTACTAGCGATGGCCTTTTGCGAGGAGACGGCCCGTTCTGACACCCGAACAGATCTCCTCTGGCATGGTGGGCGCAACCTTGGAGCACGGCAAGGAATTGTCACTGTTCTCTCCTTGAGCTCAATTTGGCGTAGTAAGATCTAACCCGAGTTAAGGCATAACGGTTCTATCCAGTCGCTGACCATGCTTGAGTCGCTCTTTTCGGCTCCATGGCAGATCAGTCTCATCTGAAGCTTCTTGCACTCTTATTAGGCATCCACCGGTACTGCTGGCTTGATGTTCTGGTTGACACGGAAAAAGTTTTCAGGGTCGTACCTTGCCTTTACCCTCGTAAGGCGTTCATAGTTGACGCCATAAGAGGCTTGCACGCGATCTTCACCCTCTTCCATCATGAAATTCATGTACGCAGCTCCGCTTCCGAACGGCTGGACGGCTTCGTGGTACCGTTTCGTCCAGTCCGTAATCTTGGAGCAGTTCGTAGCATCCGGATCGACGCCTACTATTACTTGGCTCCAGACAGCGTCCCGATGAGCAAAGGCTGTCTCGGTCGCGCCAACGCGGTGGACAGCTCCGTTTACTGGGTACAAATGCATCGAAGATAGCGCCGTTGGAAGCTGCCTTGCATGTTCAAGATGCAGTGCTATTGCCTGATCCGTTAGTTCGTTGAAGAAGTCAGCTTTCCAATACCAATGCAGCCCGGAAGGGTATAACCCATCGAACATCCCCTGCAGCATAGGAAACGGCATTTGAACGAAGTACTCAAACGCTGGTGGGCGATACTGACGAACTGCATCGAGAATCATCTGCGCCTGCGCCATGGATCCTTGGTAGCACCAGACGATGCCGCACATCTTTTGTCCATGCAGGGCTTCAGGAAATGGCGGCCCCGACGGTACAGTCAGAAAAGCAAAAAAGCCGTTGATCTCTTCCGGGGCTTGCACGATGAAATCCCGGTACCACTTCATCACGTCGGCGGCATCCTCAAGATTCCAAAGCATCGGTCCGCCGCAGACCATGTTCACGGGTTGGGCTTCAAAGAGAAAGCTGGTCACGATGCCGAAGTTGCCACCGCCACCCCGTACCGCCCAGAAGAGGTCTACATTTTCTTCAGTGCTCGCGATTACAAAAGCGCCATCCGCAAGCACCATGTCAACCGATATAAGGTTGTCGATCGTAAGTCCATACGTGCGCGACAGGTGTCCCATGCCCCCGCCTAGCGTCAATCCGGCAACACCTGTGCTTGAAACAATCCCAGAGGGAACCGCCAAACCGAAGGCGTGAGTGGCATGATCGACCGCAGCCCAGGTGCATCCAGCCCCGACCATTACGGTGCGTGCAGCGGGGTCGACCCGCACATAATCGATGCCAGCCAAGTCGATGACAAGTGCGTCATCGCATACGCCCAATCCTGCTGCGTTGTGTCCACCGCCGCGTATCGAGACAGTCCAACCAGTTGCACGTGCTAGACGCACTGACGCCATCACATCCGCGGCACTTGTGCAGCGTGCAATCATCCGCGGCTTGCGATCGATCATTGCGTTGTAGACTTTGCGCGCTTCGTGGTACGTAGCGTCTTGCGGCTGAATCACTGAGCCACGGAACGCTGAATGGAATAGCTGCAATGCGTCGTCAAGAGCCATACGTTTTGTCCTCGTTCGTAGTGTGCGCGGCCCAGCGTTCTGAAACCGTTCTATCTACACTGAGGTCGGCGTTCTCCCAAGGCAGATCTCTAATCGACGCGCAAACGCCAGCGACCCACAGCGCTGGGCGACCTCCAAGGCGCGTTGATAGCTAATCGTGGCCTGTTCAGGCCGTCCCTCAGCCTGCAAGACGTCTCCCTGAATCCGGTGTAACTCTGAGGTCGTCCACTCCTCTCCATTCTTTCCAGCAAACGCGAAGCCAGTTGCAAGACTCGCGCTTGCTTCCCGCAACATGCCAGCCAGCCCATACGATTGCGCCAGCAAAGCATAGTAGAACGGCAATCGTAGTTCGGCCCCAAGGCTTCGCATCGTGTCCAGGCCAGAACGGAGCTGCTCTAGTCCGGCAGTAATGTCGCCAGATGCGCACATGGCCCAGGCGGTCACGACACTCGCGACCGCCAGATAATAGGAGAAATCGCTCCGGCTACAAAGCTCCATCGCCTCCCGCCCAACAACTAACGCAGAACCGGCGTCGCCAATGAGCGCGTAAAGAATACCGCTGTAGTTTAGGGCAATTGCTTGAATGAACGGATGGTGCATGGCGTCAGCTTTCCTTATGGCGTCCAAGATAAACGCAAGTGCGGTTGGATCTTCATCGTTCGGAGCCCGATGCCACGCGACATGGGAAAGGTATGCCTGACAAAACACCCTGACGTCTGGTCCCCCAAATACTTCCAGAACGGGGGCAGAAGTGTCCTGATGCACCTCAAGGGCCAGCTTCAGGTGCTCCAACGATGATTGAAATTGACCCAAATGAGACAGACTGCTGCCTAGCAGAAAATGGCCCGCCAGCTTCAGTTCCGAACTGGAAGTTTTTTCTGCCGCCGCAAGAAACTCCAACGACTCCTGGCGAGCGGTCTCAATCTCTCCCTTAACCACGTGAAACACCCAAGACCCACTCAATAATGTAAATAGCTGTCGTCCATTCAATCGCCGGGATAATTCCAGTGCACGTCTGTAAAGACTGCCTACCTCAGAAGCTGAGTAACCATCCGTTGTCACAAGAGCCGCACCTAAGAGGGTCAGCAGACTTAATTCTTGTTCCAGGCGTTTAGGCGAGTCCGGAAACTGCTCCAGCAGACCAAGCGCCCGACGCAGGAGCATCGCAGAACCCCTGTACGCGAAGCGGTGCCGGGCCAGACTGGCGGCTGCACACAAGTGGTCAATGGCCTGCTCTGCCATGCCTGCCTCTTCATAGTGAAAAGCAATCTGGCCGTTCCACTCCTGGATGCCGCTGCTGTACACCTCTGATAGCGCGCGCGCGAGGCGACGGTGCAGATAACGCAAGCGAACCGGCGATAGCTCCAGCTTCGCCACGTCACGGAGTCGATCGTGGGTAAAGTCGTACTCGGCTCCCCCACAGCCTTCAATGATTCGGCGATGCCAAAGCTCGTCAAGCGCCTCCGAAATGCTTCGCTCATCCCAATCAGAAGCTTTTTCCAGTAATTCGAACGAGAAGGGTCGACCCACGATGCTGGCCAAAGCCGCCAATTCATACGAAGCCCGTGAGAGGCTTGCGAGTCGGGCGCTGATGACCGCGTGGATGCGCGTGCTCTGCAGTCCCGCTCGCACCGTCTCCACAATAAAGAGCGGATTTCCTTTGGTGGATCGATAAATTTCGGCAAGCTTCCCGGCGTCCTGCGGTTCTAGTGCGGTCTGACAAGCAAGCTTCCCGCTCTCTTCTACATCAAGAGGGCGCAGCGGAATCTGCACAAGAGCATCCGCTTGACGAAGAGTTAACCGGAAGACCGCGAACGGATGATCACGTCCGACGTCTTCTTCGCGCACCGTGCCTACAACCAGAATTCCTTGCGACGAGGGTAGAGTCACTAACCACGTCAGCCATTCCAAGGAATGCGCATCGCACCATTGCAGGTCGTCGACAAACAAAATGAGAGGACGTTTACTGGCAGAGAAAACTGCGCCTAGGGCGCCAAACAGATTTTGCTTTTGCCAGCTATCGTCCGAAGCCGGCTGGCCGGCCGGAATCGGGTTCTCACTCTGGATCTCAGGCACCAGCCTCGCCAGGTCCACTCGCTGGGATGGCGAAAGGCCTCTCAAGAAGCTCCGCATCAGACCCGCTCTTAACCACTGCGCAACGGGCGCGTACGCTACCTGGCCGTGCCCGGCGTGGCAACGGCTCCGCACGACGGTGTGGCCTGCACGCTCCGCGCTTTGCAGAAAGGCTTCTGCGAACCGCGTTTTTCCTAGGCCAGGTTCTCCGGAAATCACAACCGCACACGCACTATCCGATCTGGCGCGCGACCAGGCACGCTCGATTTCTTGCTGCTCAGCAAGACGGCCAATCAACGGGTCAGCATCCTTCTGCTGAAGAATCGCCGGTTCCGTCTGTGACGAATCAGGTGCTTTCGCGTGCAAAATCTGCTCAAGGAGCGACACCGTATCACGGCCCGGCTGCACGCCCAACTCTCGGCGAAGTACGGTCTTACATCTGTGGTAGGTGCGAATTGCGCTGGCACGATCTTTGTTCGCGACTTGCAGACGCATCAGCACCTGGTAACTGGCTTCCCTTGTCGGCTCGTGCAAGACAAGCCTCTCTGCGATGACCAAAGCGTCCACCAAATCTCCGGTGCTTTCTAGCAAAGAAGCCAGGCGAAGCAGGGATCCAGACAACTGACCGCGCTTTGCTTCACGAACCGGGTTCAACCATGCATCGAACGCAGCTGGCATGACGTCGTCCACGTATAGCTGCACCGACTTTCTCAACGCCTGCAGCTCGCTCCGTACATCCTTCTTTTCCTTCGCTTTGGCGACTTGGGCAAGAAGACTCTCAAATTCGGCAATGTCAATCGTGCAGCATGCGTCTCGTCGCCATTGAACAGTGGCGTGGTCAACCCTGAGGAAACGATTGCCTTCTGGAAAGGCGTGTCTCAGGTTGTGAAGCAACTGCCGAAGATTGGTACGCGCCTGGGCTCCGCTGGATTCCGGCCACAGTAAAGAAGCCAGGCGTTCTTTCGGCGCAGGCTGGTCCGCATGCAGCACAAGCCACGCCAAAAGGGAACGCAGGCGTGGTGTAGCTACGGCGGCGACTGGCACATGGTCGACGCTGACCTGAAGGTTCCCGAACAGCGTGATCAGTAATTCGCTCGTACCGGTTTAACTCCCGAATTGCTTTGGTAACGCTCCGACTACATCACCCTTTGCTCTGGATGGCAAGCGTCGATTTCCGAGCGATCCTAGTCTTTACAAGCAAGCCTTGACCTGAGCGAGAGCGCCCAACACTGACGCAGACATAAGACGTTTCAGGGCCGCTTTCCGGCGTCGCACCAACGCGCTCATTCCAAGTTCCAGAAGCTCGCCGACTCCCCATTCACGAGCTGCACAATGGACTGTGCACATTCGCTTTTCACAAATTTCTGCGTTACGCTATCCACTCAGAAGCGAAGATAAGGCGAAAATATGCAAGCAAGCGCAGCACTCCTGAAACGTGAGATCGAAGCGAAGCTGGCCAGCCGCATACCCGCGGCTCTGTCTCCGTTGCCCCAGCAAGCGCCCAGACTTCACTCTATCGGGAACGCCCGGATCGATAGCCTGCTCGGCGGCGGCCTGCCACTAGGATCAGTATGCGAACTGACCGGACCGGATAGCTCCGGGCGGTCTTCGATTGCACTTTCGTTGCTGGCAAGCGCTTCAGAACAAGGAGTCTGCGCCTACATCGACGTCTGCGACATGCTCTCGCCGCAGAGCGCAGCTGCTGCAGGCATTGAAATAGGAAATCTACTATGGGTGCGTTTGGCGAGCACGATTCAAGCCAGGCATGCCCAGCTGACAGTCTCTTCTGAACCTAAGCAATCCAAGGTATTAGGCGAGAGATGCCGCCCTCTTCACGGCGGCTGCGGCAGCTCGCATCCACGCAGCGAGACAAAGGGGTTGGCACCTGCTTTGGAAGAGATGCTGTTCGACAAGGAAGAGCGGCGAAGGCGAAAAGCGGAGGGTACGCCCGGCCATCCCAACCAGCCACTCGGCTTGCACACGGCCTCTCAGGGTCAGGTGGAGTGGGAGCGCTTCAACCTACGCAAAGTCGACGAGACAGACCCGCTGAGGCGAAGCGACAGACAAGCGGCAGAGGCGGCACGAGTGCGTGCAGCTTCGTGCGTGCAGCCGGCCCAGCCCCGGATGCGCGAGCAGACGCCATGGAACAGGCTGGATCGAGCTTTACGTGCTACCGATCAAGTGCTTCAATCGGGCGGCTTCCGTGTGGTGGTGCTGGACCTTGCGGGTGTCGCTCCACAGGAAGCGTTGCGCATTCCTTCTGCTACCTGGTTCCGATACCGCCGTGCGGCGCAGGAGAGCGACGCCATACTGCTGTTGCTCACGCGGGAACCATGCGCCCGCTCGAGCGCGGCGTGCGTGCTGGAGTGCTCCGCAGGTGAGCCGCCGAAGGTGAAGGGGGTTCTTGCCACTGTTCCGCATATCGCAGAAGTCGCACGCCAACGGACGGGACCGACCATTGCCAGGAAGGCACCGGGAAGAGCTATTAGCTGGGATGCGACCCCAGCATGGATGCGGGCGGCGGGACGATAACGTGTCTTTTACCGCGATCCATATCCCGGAGTTTCCTGTCGTTGCCTGGCAGCGCAGCTCGCCGGAACTGCGTTCCGTGCCATGCGTACTGATGGAGGGTGTGTCGCCGCAGGAGAAGGTGGTTTCGCTCTGCGGCAAAGCGAAAGCCGCTGGCATCGTGCACGGCATGAGCAAGGCGCAAGCCGAGGCAGGCTTTACCGCCCATTTTCGCTCTCGGCAGATGCAGGAGGAGCAGGTGGCTTACGCGATGGCAGTGGAGGTGGTGGAACGGTTCTCTCCACGAATTCAGGCCATTGCATATCCGTCGAACGCATACGCCGAGGCCCATCAGCTGGCCGTGCTGCTGCTCATCGACAGCTCCGGAATAAGCACGCTTTTCGGATCGGCGGAAAGCTACGCCCGCAAGCTCCACGGCGAGCTCCACAGAGCCGGCTTTCCAGCAGGGATCGGCATGGCCCCGAACGCGGAGGCCGCGCTCCTGTTCGCTCGCAGCAGTCGGGCGATCGTTTGTGCCGACCGAAACAGTGTGCGTGGCAAGCTTGCACGGCTCCCCACGTCACTTCTTCCCTGCGAGGCAAAGACTATGGCCGTGCTGGCCCGATGGGGCATCTGTACGCTCGGCCAGCTTGCTGCACTTCCGGAGGCGGCGCTCATCAGCCGTCTTGGCCAGCAGGGCAAGCGGTTGCAACTCCTCGCGCGTGGCGAAGCCGATCATCTGCTCGTGCCGGAAGAGCCGGAGTTCATCCTGTCGGAGACAACGGCGCTCGACAACTCCTTGGAGCTGCTCGATTCCCTCCTCTTCGTGCTTTCGCCCATGCTGGAGAAAATCCTTCTCAGAGCAATGGACCGTGCCTACGCTCTCCGTTCCGTGCGGCTCATTCTTGAGTTGGAGCGTGCCGCTCCACATGCGCTTGAAGTGCGCCCGGCTACGCCGACGCAAAATCGGGAAGTGCTGCTGAAGCTGCTCAATCTGGAGTTGCAGGCAAACCCGCCGCAGAGCGGCATCATTCACGTCACACTCACCGCGGAGGCAACGCAACCGCAGTTTGCGCAGCGCGGCCTTTTCCAAGCCCAATTCCCTGAACCCGATAAGCTGGAGCTGCTTCTGGCTCGGCTGCGTGCGATCGCCGGCGAAAACAACGTGGGTTCACCCCAGCTTTTGAACAGCCACGGTGCAGATGCCTTCACGATGATCCCCTTCCGACCCACGCTTCAGGACAATGCGGCGAAGGGCACACCAACTTCCAGCCTTGCCATCCGCGTATTCCGGCCGCCGCAGCCGGCGCGTGTTACCTGCTGGAGTGGCCAGCCCCGCACCATGTTTTGGCAGGGCGCGAGACGTGTCATTCTCTCTGCTGCGGGGCCGTGGCACACTTCCGGCTCATGGTGGGATGGAAAGGTTTGGGATCACGACTTCTGGGATGTCGTCACCACCAATCCAGTGCAGGCGTTTCGTCTACAGCAGGACCATGGGTCACAGGCGTGGTTGGTAGTCGGGCTCTATGACTGATCGCTACATTGAGCTCCACGCGCGCTCCGCCTTCAGCTTCCTGGAAGGCGCTTCTCTGCCTGAAGCGATGACCCAGCAGGCAGCTAACCTGGAGCTACCCGGCCTAGCCATCCTCGACCGCGATGGCCTGTATGGTTCGCCACGTCTTTACACCACAGCGAAAAAGCTGGGCCTACGCTCGCACATCGGTGCGGAGATTTCTATCGACGCCTTCGGCCAGCAGGTGCACCCACCTGCATGGCAGCCCCATACCGTCCCGAGCCGGCCGGTACGTCTGTCGCTCCTGTGCGAGTCGCAGACCGGCTACAGAAATCTTTCCATGCTGATCTCCAGCTACAAACTGGCACAACGGTCGAAAGGCGACGGCATTGCCAGCCTTCACAGCCTGCAACAACACGCGAAAGGTCTGGTCTGTATGACTGGCGGCGACGAAGGTCCGCTTGCGTCCGCACTGGAGCGCGGCGGCATGGATGAAGGCCGCAGGACTTTGAAAGCTTTAGTCCAGACTTTCGGGGCGAAGAACGTCTATGTTGAACTGCAGCGGCACGGCATATGTGAGCAGGAGACACGCAACCAGGCTTCGATCTCGCTCGCACAGGAATTCCATTTGCCTCTGCTTGCCACCAACGGCGTAAGCATGGCCACCGAGTTCGAGCGTGAGATCCTCGACGTGCTCATCAGCATCCGGCACGGCTGCTCTCTGGACGAAGCCGGCCTGCTCCTGCAGCAGAACGGCAACCGGCACCTGCGTTCTGCAACTCGCATGTGCCGCCTCTTTTCTGATGTTCCCGAAGCCATCGCAAACACAGGCATGCTGTCGGACCGGCTTACATTCCAGATGAAGGACATGGGATATGAGTTCCCACGTTACCCGCTTCCTGAAGGTGACGACATGGACAGCTACTTGCGAAAACGCACCTTCGAGGGCGTAGCCCGGCGCTACGGCTGCAAGGCCAGCGCCAAGCTGCGCGCTAGAGCCGATAAGCAGGTGAACACAGAGCTTGCACTGATCGCGAAGCTCGGCCTTGCTGGATACTTCCTGATTGTGTGGGACATCGTTGAGTTCTGCCGCAGGCATGGCATCCTCGTGCAGGGACGTGGCTCGGCCGCTAACTCCGCTGTTTGTTACTCGTTAGGTATTACTGCGGTCGATCCGGTTGGCATGGAGCTGCTCTTCGAACGATTCCTCTCTGAGGTACGCGGTGAGTGGCCCGACATCGACCTCGACCTACCCTCCGGCGATGACCGCGAGCGTGCTATCCAGTACGTCTACGAGCGTTATGGCCAACTTGGTGCGGCCATGTGCGCGAACGTCATTACATACCGTGGCCGCTCGGCAGCGCGCGAAGTCGGCAAGTCGCTCGGCTTCAACGCTGATATGCAGACCCGCCTCACTCGGTTGGTCGGCTCCTTCGAGTGGAAGGGCCCGACCGACACCATGGAACACCACTTCAGACAAGCAGGTTTCGATCTTCACCACCCCCGCATCGCCAAGTACCTGGAACTTTCCATCCGCATGCTCGACCTGCCCCGACACCTGGGCCAACACTCGGGAGGCATGATCATCGCGCAAGGCCAGCTCGCCTCGGTGGTGCCGATCGAGCCAGCCTCTATGCCGGGGCGCAACGTAGTGCAGTGGGACAAGGAAGACTGTGCCGACATGGGCCTCATCAAGGTGGACCTGCTTGGTCTGGGCATGATGGCCGTGTTGAAGGATTGTGTTGAGCTGATCCCGAAGTACCACGGGAAGAAGGTGGACATCGCTCAGATACCGCACGACGACCCCAAGGTCTTCGAGTCCCTTCGCAGAGCTGACACCATCGGCCTGTTTCAGGTTGAGAGCCGGGCACAGATGGCTTCTTTGCCCCGCAACAAACCGGATAAGTTCTATGACCTTGTCGTGCAGGTCGCGATCATTCGGCCTGGTCCCATCGTTGGACAGATGATGAACCCCTACATGGAACGGCGACAGGGGCGGCAGAAGATCGAGTATCCGCATGACCTGCTCGAACCTGTCCTGCGTCGCACGCTGGGCGTTCCTCTGTTTCAGGAACAGCTTTTGCGCATCGCGATGGTGATTGCCAACTTCACAGGCGGAGAAGCGGAAGAGCTGCGCCGGGCTCTCGGCAGCCGCCGGTCTGCCGACAAGATGAAAGCGCTCGAGGCTAAACTCCGCGCCGGCATGGAGACCAACGGTGTGAGTCCGAAGGCGCAGGAGGAGATCATCCTTGCCATCAGCTCCTTTGCCCTCTACGGCTTTCCAGAGTCCCATGCCGCCAGCTTCGCTCTAATCGCCTACGCGTCGGCCTGGCTTAAGTTTCACTATCTTGGCGTGTTCACCGCCGCTATCCTCAACAACCAGCCCATGGGCTTTTATTCCGCCGCGGTCCTGGTCAAGGATGCGCAACGGCATGGTCTACGGATCAAGCCGATCGACGTACTCCGCTCCGAGTGGAACTGCATTCTGGAGCGCGAGCAGGACGAGAGCTACTCGCTTCGGCTCGGTCTGCGCTACGTACGCGGTCTACGCTCGAGTGTCGCAGCAGACATTGAACACGTTCGTTCCATGCGACCATTCGGCTCAATTGAAGAGCTGGCGCGGCGCGTGCCGTCGCTCTCGCAAGCAGACCTTTCCATTCTCGCTGAAACAGGTGCCCTCAATAGTCTCGGTGAAAAGGTGCACCGTCGCGATGCGCTCTGGCAGGTAGAGCGTGCAGCGCGACAAGCGGGGCCCTTACTGGCGAACCTGGACCAGGATGAAGAACAGACATCTCCACTCAATGTCATGAACCCAGGGGAACGGATGATCGCCGACTATGCCGGCACAGGTGTCACCGTCGGGCGCCATCCCATGTGGCACTGCCGGCCACGGCTTCGCGAGATGAGTGTGTTTCGCGCAGGCGACCTCAAGCAAGTGAGACACGGTGTAAAGCTCCGCATCGCTGGTCAGGTCATCGCTCGGCAACGTCCCGGCACCGCCCATGGTTTTATCTTCCTGTCACTTGAAGACGAGACCGGCATCGCGAACGCCATCATCGACCCGGATCTCTACGAGGCCAACCGCAACCTCGTCACCTACGCCAAGTTCCTTCTGATCGATGGCACACTCCAGAACATCGACAAGGTCATCCATCTTCGTGCCAGGCACATCGAGGAACTGAACGTAACGGCAGCTCCCATGGAGTCTCATGACTTCCACTAGGCATCTCCCATGAGCGAACCCATAACCTCTCCCGGGGAGAGGCAGCCTCCAAAGGCCTGGTGGCTGGAGAACGCATGTCGCATCGCGGCTTTTCGGTTGCGGCAGCAGCGCTATATCAGCACCAACACCGTTCCGGTGCGCGAACAGATACGCGACTCCGTCGAGTTCGTCCGCATTGTGTGGGAAGAGATCGAGCGCAACTTGCAGGAGGAAACCTGATGCTCAAGTCCAGCAGAGGCAATCGTCTCGCTTCGGCGTGGATCTGCCCACGCTGCGGTGCGACCGTGACAGCCCAGACCTTTCAGTTGGTACCAGGCGATGCTTCCAGGTTGCTCTGTCCTAACAAGGTTTGTGGTGTGCAGTTCACTTGGAAAGACCAGAACAAGGGCAAGCTCTGGCCCGAACAGCGTGCCTACAGTGTTTTGCGATAGACCCTCAGAAGACGCAGGTCGTCAGAAGCTCCACGCACGGCCTTTCCCCGAACCCGGTGGTCATCCCGCCTACAGCAAGGTCTCCATGGGAACCACCCCAGTGCTCGTCGTCCTGACACCCGAAGCGTGTAGCAGGTCGGGCGCATGCTGTGCGCCACCATGCTTTCCCGCCTGAATGCCGAGCGTAGAGCCGTGCAATAACTTGCATCATTGCAGATACAAAGCATGCAGCGGGGCTGATGCAGAGTCTCGCCTCAACTGCTAAGCCGTTCATTTTCTACGGCTGAAAGTGGTGAGAGCGCTGGGGCTCGAACAACAAGAGATAGTGGAAGGCAGCGCTGAAGCAAAAATCAAGAACTTTCGTTGGCACGACCTTCGGCACACCTTCTGTTCCCGCTTGGCGCAGGTGGGCATTAGCTTGAAGGTCATCCAGGAGGCCGGGGGTCTTAAGACGATTTCGATGACGGCACGGTACGCACATCTGGACCACACGACGCTCAAGAAAGCAATGGCGGTGTTGAACCGAAGCCCTTGATACAGTGGCAACATTTGTCCATAAAGTATGGGCTGTCTTAAACACGGTTTGAGCAGATTGTGCAGGATGATCAAGGCTTTATGTGGTTCGGCACTCAATACGGGTTGAACAGATACGACGGCCATACTTACCGCGTCTTTGCACATGATCCAAATCGTCAAAACAGTTTGGGTGGCGTGTACATCCGATCGCTCTTCAAGGATCGTGACGGGAAACTGTGGATCGCCTGCAATAAGAGCTTGGACAGGTTCGATCCCGTGACAGAAACGTTTACCCACATCACTCTCTTGCCATTGCGACCTGCCACCTTTGCACCAACAATCACGAACATCTCTCAGCGTGAGGATGGCACTCTGTGACTATCTTCTACCGACGGCCTATACAAACTGTCTCGTCAAGGCCAGCTTGTTCAACGATATAACCACGTGCCCGGCGATCACCTCAGCCTTAGCAGCAATGACGTGCAATCGGTGAGCGTCGATCGGGAACGGAGGTTGTGGATATGCACCAGGAATGGGCTTAACCTCTTTGATGCCGAAACTTCCACGCAATCTTCTCCACGCCCGCTTGGGTGAAGAGAAAAACTCGTGGTGTGGTTGCCGAAGATATTGAGTGGATCGTTCCAGGCGAAGGCTGGGCGCTGGCCGGTACGCACCGCGGGCACGCAGGGTTGGCAGGTGTGCTTAAGAAGGCGTCCGGTGAAATAGAAATGACATACCCAAAGCCTCCCTAATTCGTGGCGCAGGGAGACCGGGTTCTGGCAGTTGACGTCGCTGCGGGAAAAATTAAAGTCACAAATAAGCCGTTCAGAGACGATTGGGTCTTCGACATCACCGTTCGGAATGGCAAATTGACTAGGATTCGGGAGTACATCGACACGCAAGCCCTGGCACGGGCCTCCGAGAGTATCGGGCTGGAACCGGACCCTCCCTGACCGGCGTTACTCCACACTGTGCGACTTCTCAGGAGCTTTGTCAGCATCTCATCCCGAGAGGGGACGTATGAACACACGTAAGCTGGGTCGCGATCTGGAAGTATCCGCAATCGGTCTTGGCTGTATGAGCATGACCTCTGCCTATGGCCCTGCCGCCGACAGAGGCGAGATGGTTCAGATGATCCGGACCGCCTATGACCAAGGCGTCACTTTTTTTGATACGGCTGAGGCATATGGGCCATTCAGCAATGAAGAGTTGGTAGGGGAAGCACTTCAGCCCATCCGGGAAGGGGTCATTATTGCTACCAAATTCGGCTTCAACATCGACCCAGTGACCGGGAAGCGCGAGGCTGGCACGAACAGCAAACCAGAGCACATCCGAGCTGCAGTCGAAGGCATGCTGAAGAGGCTCAGGACTGATTGCATCGACCTGCTCTATCAGCATCGTGTGGATGAGAACACACCGATCGAAGACGTTGCGGGAGTCGTGAAAGAACTTATCGGCGCAGGTAAGGTGAAGCACTTCGGGCTTTCAGAGGCAGGAACACAGACCATTCGCAAAGCACACGCGGTGCAGCCTGTCACTGCTCTGCAAAGTGAATATTCGCTCTTCTGGCGTGGACCCGAAGATGAGACGCTTCCGCTACTTGAAGAACTCGGCATCGGCTTCGTTCCGTTCAGTCCTCTTGGAGCAGGTTTTCTGACCGGACAAATCGACGAGAACACGAAGTTTGATCCAAGTGACTTCCGCAACATGGTGCCCCGCTTTTCACCTGAGGCACGAAAAGCCAACATGGAACTGGTACACGTGATTCGCGAGCAGGCAGATCAAAAAGGCATCTCTCCTGCGCAGTACGCCCTTGCATGGCTGCTTGCTCAGAAGCCGTGGATCGTGCCAATCCCAGGAACAACAAAGCTCAAGCGCCTGGAAGAGAACAACGGTGCCGCAAGCGTGGCGCTCTCCGATGCGGATCTCGACATAATTGACCAAGCAGTTTCCAAGCTGAATTTAAAGGGTGAGCGCCTTCCTGAGGCCATGCTGAAAATGACAGGGCGCTAGTAACCCTCAAGATTTGAAAGCGCTTGTGCCAAGTCCCGATAAACGCCGTTGTCGTCACTTGCGGTCCGCGGCTGACCAGAAAGCGCTTGTGCCAAGTCCCGATAAACGCCGTTCTCGTCACTTGCGGTCCGCGGGCTGACCAGAAAGCGCTCGGGCCGTAGCGCTTCCCACAATTCGACTTAGCGTTACGCGTGTTCTGATCGGGTAGTCAGCTGGCCTGCAAACTGGACGAAGCGCCGGAGGCGATGTTGGCGCCCAAACCTAACGCTTTCAGGATGACCTGCCGGAGGTTAACAGCGGTTTCGAAGCGCCGGGGCGCCTTTGTAACGTATCGAACAACTACCTCAAGCCCCGCCGCGGAGGTGCGAACAACGGCGGTCGGAACTGCTTTCCGCTCGTGCAAGCCGTGAGTCAGTGCGAGGTTTCGCCAGGATGCTTCCGCGCTCTCCATGTCGCCGTGGGTCTCTGTCACAACCAGATCCTGTAGCTGGCGCAGCAGATCGGGAGAGATGGCACTGCTTGCAGGCACTGGAATCACAAGTTCATCCCAGAGCCATTGGTCCGGAGTTGAGAAGTTGAAGTACTTTCGCTCCACAGCGTACTTGTTCATGAACACGGCCTGCCGGCCGGTAAGTTGCCCGCTTGTCGCCCAGTTGCCAGCTTCGAGGAGATAGGTGTGAAGCGCAGTGATCTCCAGAACTTCTCCCTGTGTTCCGTCGATCTCAACCCAATCGCCCACCTGGATGCCGCGTCTTCCCATCAAGGCAAACCAGCCGACGAAGGAGACCAGGAAGTCCTTTAAGGTGACAGTGATGCCTGCTGTGATGAAGCCAATGATTGTGGAAACATCCCCCGGCATGCCAAAGATGACAACCGCGATCCGGGCGACGACGATCACTTCGAGGCCCAGCGTGAGAACGACCCGAGCATGCTTCAAGCGCAGATGGTGATTCTTTTCCCAACGCTTGATGAGGTATTGCGCGAAACCGCTCAGCGCAAAGATGCCCAGCACCGCCATCAGGATGGTCAGGCAATCAGCAGCCAGAGCCATCAGCAATGCATGACGCTGTGCCTGCATGAGATGGATCCAGTCCCCGTAGACTGTCGCCAGTTGCCCTAGGTCACGAATGCGATGGTCGAGGTCCGACATGTCCTTCTCGCGCTCGGACGAGGCCCGGAGCTGGGCAAGTTTGTCTGACCGTGACGCCGGCACTTCACCTGCGCCGGAGGTACTCCCCTGACGACTTAGGAGATCATGCTGCTGCTGAAGCTTCTTCTGGGCCGTGAGTGCTTTGCTTCGTGCGTCCGAGAGCGCTTTCTGACGGTCTCTAAGAGAAGAAAGGATCCGACCCTTGCCAATAACGGAGTGCAACGACTTCGGCGATTCAAGTGCTGCCGTTGCTGTGTTTCTGGGTAGTGCGGCTGCCTGGCTTTCAATCGAGCGGTGTTGATCGAAGGCCTGTTGGATGTCTGTTTGCGGATCTCCACCCACACGGTTGAGATCCTGCTGGACGTTTTCGAGCTCGTCCTCATCCAACGCGAGCTGGGCCTGTGCAACGCGCAGCCGTTCGCCATCGTCCTCAGGAGAATCCAGCTGCTTTCCACTAGCCGCGGCGACTCCCTCCTGGTCCCCCCGGATTGCCTGTTTCAGTTCGCCGACACGATGGAGCGCTAACGTGGCTTCCGGTGTGAGTGCGAGCCGGTGACTTGCCGAGTTACGAATGGCCGACGCAAAGCTTTGGTCGAGTTCGTGATCCGAGGCGCGCATGGCGAGCACGGCGTACTGCTGCTCCTGCGGCGTGGCTGCGAGCGCCGCGAGATTCCGAGCCGTGACGTAGGAGCTTTGATCGACTGATGTGCTGGAGGGAGGAGCTTCGGCAGGTGCCGAGAACTGCGAAAGCGAGAGATCGGTTCCAACGTTGGCCACGGCGAAAATCACCACGACAACGAACCCCACCAACCACAGGCAGATACGTTGAAGCAGAGTCAATCTCGTGGGTGGGAAAGGTATCACTCGCGTAATCTCTCCACGGTCTCCATCAAAACTTCACATCGGTGACGCGCCCATCTTCAAAGACGACCTGCATTCCGCGGTAGTTCCAGAGCGCTTTTTTACCGAATGTGACCTTCTTCTCGGGCACTCCCATAGCTCCCAGAACCTGTGACTCGGACATGCCAGGAGAGATCGACGCGTCTTCGGAGACTTTTGCTTCGGGCGTAGGTGCTGAAGAAGCAGCCGAGCTCTGTAGGGTCTTGGAAACGTCTTTCTGCTCCGTTCTGCGTTCGATCAATTTTGCGTAGTTCTCTTTTACCCAGTGATCGATGCTGGATGCCATATCGCTCGCAGCTAAGCGCCAGGAAAGAGCTGACTCTGTTTCAAGTGGTATTTGCGAGTTGCCGGCGAGCAGCATCACGTGGAGCACATTGACGTTGCGGATCGTGGGCACGGTCGTGGCTGTCCCGGACCGTCCGTCCTTGCTTTCGTTGGCATAGGTGTTTACGCTGGCCGTCTCCTTACGCACGTTGCGGGAATCGATGCGCACCACAACCTCAGCTTCCGAGGGTGAATCCACGACGCGCACCGTTCTGGATTTCCCAAGTAGAGCTTTGCGAAGGTCGAGCGCGGAGTCTCCGGCACCATTCGCGGCAAAGTCGCCGCTCCCCGCTTGCACATAGACCCGAATCAGGGTTTGCGCAAAAGCATGCGGAACGGAAGAAAGGCCGATAACCAAAGTAGCAAGGAGAGGCAGACGGGACCGCAGCATAAGAGTTCCCATGGTCGGGTCAGATTAGCATTTCGAAGACCCTTGCAACAGCTCATCGGCCCCGTCTGCGCCTGCCAGGGCAGTATGCTTTCTCTCGCAAGCTTCGTACCACCGTTCTTCTGAGGAAAACATGAACCTTCGTATCGTTCCGATCGCATGTGTTGCCGCTTTAGCGTTGCCGACCGCACCAGGAAGAGCTCAGGAACCGCCCCATCGAATCGCGGTGACGCGAGAAGGCGGCGCGCGTCTCGAACGCGGCTCCGTCCACGGCTACAACGATGTGCGCTATCAGGTTTTCGCTGATGCGACTGGTGTCCTTCGCATAGAAATGAAGGGTACATTGGGATCCAATCTGTTCAATGTGTATGCACCGGGCACGCAGCCGGGCAAAGATGAGGCACTCTTCAGCGGCGCACTAGATGGCGCGAAGGCTGAAGTGCCGATCAGCAAAGCAGGAGATTACCTGATCCAGGTCTTCCTCATGCGGAATGCGGCGAGGCGCGGGGCCAGCAGCAGGTATACGCTTTCGGTCGAACTGACGAAATAACTTTCCTGAAGCTTAAGTCCTTGGTGCGAAATGCGTTGGTTGTTAAAGAAGAGTGACTTTTCCTGTGCCGCCGTCGTAGTAGGCAGCCTCAATCCTCAGCTTGCCTTCGCGGACCATCGGCGCGAGAACGGTTGAGGTCTTCGCCAGCAGGTTCGCCTGCAGCTGAGCGTTCCGCTTGGTCGCCAGGGCAAGATCGCCGCCTGCCCCGGCCACGGCGGCTTCAAGGTGCGGGTAGAGTGACGCAATCTGTCCCGGTACCGGCTTCTTGGCGAGAGCGGCGCTTACGGCGCCGCAATTTGAGTGTCCAATGACGAGCAGCACCTTCACTCCGAGTACCGCAGCGCCATACTCAAGGCTGCCAACAATTTCCGCATTGATGATGTTCCCCGCCACTCGCGTCACAAAGATATGACCGATTGTCTGATCGAAGATCAGTTCCACGGGGACCCTCGAATCGGCGCAGGACAGAACTGCGGCAAACGGCTCTTGCTTATCGACGGTATGTTCTTTCAGAAGCTTGAGATCCTGCGCAATGCTCGTAAGTTGATCCGCAGCGAAGCGAGCATTGCCTCGCATGAGGCGGTCCAACGCTTGCTGCGGTGTCGCAGGGGAAGGCTCCTGCGCTTGGACCTGATGGTTCAGCAAGATTGGAATCGTTGCCGCGGCAGCTGCGACGAAACGACGGCGTGACCATTCGTTGTTCATACGTCTTCTCCAGAAAACGACGTCTGATTCGACCGATCCAAGACCAAGACCTTCCTGGATCCTGGTCGCTCTAAATCCTCATTTGGAAAAGTGTATAGGTCCTGCTAAACGCGGTTGACGCCGGCCAGACGGCCGTCCAAGGTTGGCCGGGCGTGAAGAGACGGCCAACTTCCGCCTGTGCGACTTCAGGGGGAGTACCGAGGCCACATAACCTCAGGCGTATGGCGTTCCTTCTAAGGCGGCCTTTACACCCTTCGTGCCCCGGTCAATCAGCGAGAGAAAACAGACATTTGCCTCGCCTTCGTCTCGGTTTTTCTGAAAGGAGCGATGCGCTTCCATCAGCGCAAGAGCCCACGTAGCGACGAGCAAGGATGCGGCGAGACCGGCAATAGGGTCGGGGTGAACGCGCTTCACTGAGCTTGTCAGTGCGACGGCAAGTACATCCGTCAGTTCGTCACGGAGTGCCCTGGCGCGGGATTTCAACGCCTCGCTTGCTTGCAGGGTTGCCATGAACTGGTCACTGTGGGCGTCGAGGAAGCGCACATATGGACGCTGATGGTTGACAGCCAAGTGAGCGAAGCGGCGTAGACAGCATCGCGACCCTCGAGGAATCTGCAGAGCAGGTCGATGTCACCTTCGTTAGTGGAAGAACACATTCCTTTTCTCTCGTGTTCGGGTGCGATGGTACCCATTCCACGGTAAGAAGGTTGTGTTTCGGCCATGAAGCGGCTTTCGTCGTTTTTCTGAAAAACTACTTCTCGCTCACGATCATTCCCAAGCTGCTGATGGAAGAAAACACCTCGGAGATGTTCAGCGTTCCCGGTAAGACAGTGATGCTCAACACCTACAACGGCAAAACGGATATCGCGTTTTGTTTTTCTTCTGAGGACGAGATTCCCTACGACCGTAGGAAGCAGGACGAACAGAAGCGCATGATCCGTAAATACTTTGAAGGAGGCAATTGGAAAACCGCTGAACTGCTTAACGAGATGAGTCGTAGCGACAACTTCTATTTTGACAAGCTTTGCCAGGTTCACATGAGTTCGTGGACCAAGGGGCGCGTTGCTCTGGTGGGAGATGCCGGGTATTGTCCCTCGCCGGCGGCGGGGATGGGAGGCTCCGTGGCGATCTTGGGCGCTGCAGCGTTGGGCGAGGCCTTGGAAAAGCATCCTGACGACTTCGCTGCAGCTTTCCAGGAGTACAACGAAAGCTTCCGTCCGGTCGTAGAGGGCATTCAGGCCCAGGCAGTTGAGTTCGGATTAGAGATGTTCATGCCTGGCTCGGACCAGGCCATTCAGAAGCGAAACGAACAGCTCGGTCTCAGCTAGGTGCACATGAGTCCAGCTAAACGCCGTTATGGGAAGTTGAGGGAATGCAACTGCAAAGCGAGCTGACTAGAAAGGCAGCAAGGTAAAAAGTTACGGCTCTACCAAAGTAGCCAACGTGTTCGTTGGCTTAGCCCACATCTACTCAAATTTCGCTTCAAAGCGCCCCACGGCTTCCGGCGAGGACTCGTACAGCACGTCATTGTCCTGGCGCTTGAGTCCGGTCGGAGACCAGTTCGCGGAGCCGCTGCGAAGCAGATGTCCGTCGATCGCATAGCTCTTGAGGTGCATGCGATCCTTTGCACCTTTCACCCGCACCTCTACCCCCGCCGCGAGAAGGATGCCGGTTGTCATGATGCCGCCCCACCGCATCTCCTGCGAGAACTGCTCCCGGTCGCGGTCGACCCGGACCCGCACGCCCCTACGAGCCAGGGTCGCCAGCTCCTCTGCCAACTCCTGATCCGTGGAGCTGTACATCGCCACGTCCAGAGTTCGCGTTGCGGTCTCGAGCTGGGCCAGCTCGCTTCGTTCCAAATTGATCCCCGGCGAGTACAGATGGGTATCCGTCTCTGCCCGGATCACGGGCATGCGAGGATGAATCGCCATCAGTTCGTTGGCTTCGGTGGTCACGATGGCGAAGGATTGCAGCCAGTGACCTTGCGCGTCGTTCCAGGCGTCCCACAGACCCGCGAAGCCCATCAAGTTCCCGCTCGCCAGCTCCAAGGAGTAGGGCTGCTTGGGCGGCTTCCCTTCTTTCGGCCACTCGTAAAAGCTGTTCACCGGGACGATGCAGCGGCGCTTCTTGAATGGCTCGCGCCGCGTTGGAGCCTTGGTGATCGTCTCCGCACTCGCGTTGATCGTGGACAGTTCTTTCACGTTCTTCAGATCCTTCGTGAAGAACGGAACCATGCCCCATCTTGCCAGGACCAGCTCACGGTCGCCCGAATTCCTGCTCTGCCGAATGATCGGCTGGTGCGTCGTCGGTGCCCGTTGTAATCCGCAGCAGGCAAAGGGAAATCTGCCGGATTTGGGTTGGCCCTAAAGTGTTCCGCGATCCTTTGTTTGTCACTTCTACGAACGTACCGGCCACACATCGAATCGCCCCCCGTGTAGCCCTAGAGTAAAAGCTCTTCCCTCAGGTGGCCTTCCCGGTATGCAAAGCGAATCCCTGTGGGGCCGTTGGTAGTCAACTTCCGCAAACGGCGTTTGTCGGGATCAATGCGTCGGCTCAGCCACCTGATCTCGAGAACAATCGATTAGGTATTGACGGGGTTATCGCCGCTTGCAGGTGCAGTTCAAACATCCGTGATCGGCACAGCTCGAGCACGTTTCGATAAGTTGTTTCCTGAGGGCAGCTCGCGCACGATAAGCACGGACCCCCGCATTCGATGCGGAAAGGTTATGCTGCTTTGCGAAGTCCTGCACACGTTGCTCCCCGAGGTCGACGGCCCGGAGAATCTCGGAATATTGGGGTTTCAGAGTGTCTAGGACGCTATGCAGGCATCCACAGATGTCGTCGTAAAGGTCGGGGGCTGCCTGGAAATCCATCTCCAGCACACGCGTCAAGGCCTCTAGGGCTTTGCTCTTCGTTTCCTGCCGTCGGTAGCTGTCGATTACGGCATTGCGAAGGAGCCGATAAAACCACCCGACTGCGGACTCGCTCTTTTGGAAGTCGTCTTGGTGCTGATAGGCGCGCAGATATGCCGTCTGAAGTATGTCCTCGGCAAGCCCGAAATCCGAAACGCGGCGCTGCACGAAAGCCAGAAATTGCTTTCGCTGAGCCAGCAGTTGAGCGAAAAGGATGTCCGACGTAGGAGTGCGTGGTGGGAGGACTGAGCCCCCCACTCGCTTTGATTTAGAGGGGCTAGCCATGGAGCTTGCAGGTGCAGATCACGCACTCGCAGTTATTACTACAGGGGCAGTTCTGGCAATTCATGTTGTTCTCCTTGCGACGTCTTTCGTGAACGTCTGCCTTATGAACGCTCGACACCCCCCGCATCTTACAGTTCTTGGAATAGCCGCAGTGTTGTCGGTCCGAGATGTCGCATTCTCGTCAGTGATTCGGGACGCTCCCTCGGCGACTGGCCCACCTAGGCTAGGTTCCGAGAACGGCGTTAAACCTTCCACAAAGGTCAGTCTTCCCTGCGGATCCGGGCGTATCGCCGACCGCAGCAGCGTGTGTCTCTGCTGCAGAGCACGACGCGCGTCAACCCACTTTTGATCGTCAACAGATCCTTGCAATGACGCAGCCATAACGAAGTGGATCGGTACATGCTGGTTCAAGACATCGAAGTAGGGCTCCCATGAATCCAGGGTGCCAACGACGCCGCTCATGCTTTCCCTTCACCTTTCTTCTCGATGTCTCGTGCAAAGCCGTAGGTCTCCTCCACGAGATGCCTGTGAATAGAGTGGTTTGCACCGATGAAGAAGCCGCCCATGCGGACCAGGTAGGAAAGGCGCACCTCGACAGTGCAGCGGAACCGGCTCTCCGTCTCGGACAAGGGAAAGGCTTCCATCTCCCACCGTACCCAGGGATGAAAGGGCACCAGGTGCAATAGATAGCCCCGGCTCCTTGGCGATAACAGCCGCACATGGAGCGGCTCCAGAAGCTCCGTTTTGTAATGCTGGATCAGGAGATTGCCCCCGATCGACTCGACGTTGACCATGCCTAGGAACTCGGAGCCCTTTCCGGTGCCGACTGCGCGGTGCGCCTTGGCAGCGGCTTGGTAGTCCTGCTCGGAGAGGTTGAACAGCCAATCGTCCAGGTGAATGGCGCTGCTGGGTAACTTTATAACCGTTTCATGCGAGAAAACCATAAGCCCTCCAGGTACGCTCGGAAGCTGAGGTCCTCTCCCGTCTCGCGTATGTGACCATCGTTCACATAAGCAAAAGATGTTCTCTTAAGAGGAGAGGATTCAACGTTTTGCCGAAAGCAAACGACAGTTACCATCACGGGGATCTCAAGGCCACCATGATCCGCGCCGCTCTCGGCCTGGTTCGTGACAAAGGCCCTCGTGGCTTCACCCTGAACGAGGCGTCGCGGGTAGCCGGCGTCAGCAAGAGTGCTCCTTACAGGCACTTCAGGGACAAGGACGCGCTGCTCGCGGAAATCACAGTCCTGGGCTCGCGCCTCATGGAAGCCGAGCTGCGAACCGCCTCCAGCCGTGGCGCTACTCCGCGCGAGAAGCTGCTTTCGGTGGTGCTTGGATACATCGAGTTTGCCCAGAACCACCCAGACTACTTCGCCGTGATGTTTCAGGCAGGCATCGAGAAGAGCGCGTTTCCCGAGATCCAGGTTGCCGCAACCGCCGCCTACAGTGTTGCTGTGGCGCTGGCGCACGAGGTAGAGCCGTTCCAAAAGGAAGCCGATGCCCTTGCGCTGGCTACATGGGTCATGGCGCACGGCTTCGCCATGCTGATGGCCGAAGGGGAGTCCAACCGTGCCGCGGGTGCCCAACTCACCTTGGAAACTGCGCGAGTCCTCGCAACACAGTTTCTTCTGCCGTCAGCCTAAGCGGCCAGGCGCATTGGGTTGGAACAGCCTCGGCAACGACGAAGCGCCGCCTCCGAGGCTGCGAAGCGTCTTCACCTTACGCCCAGGGTTCGATGACGACCTTTCCCGTAGTCTTGCGAGACTCTAGGTCTCGATGAAGCTCTACAACCTGGCTCAGAGGGTACTTCGCCACGGCGATCCTCACTTTTCCTGCAGCAACCAGCTCGCCCAAGGCTTGAACCGCACCCTGGATGATGTGGATGTGCGAGGGATGGAAATAGCCGCCAATGTAGAAACCACGAATCGAGTGATTGAACGGCATCAGCGGCTGAAGCGGATCGTCGGCGCGGCCGACTTCGATCCTGACGGGTGCAAGGGTTGCATTTCCGTAGATGACCAGAGTGCCAAAGTCTGCGAGCGACTTTATCGCCGCTTCGCCCCGGCCTGCCATCTCGTAATACACATCGACGCCTTTCCCGTCCGTAGCCTTCCTAATCTGTTCGGTAAGGTCCTCTGCTTCGGAGGCGAGTGCCACGTCGGCTCCGAGCTCTCTGGCAAGTTGACGCTTCTTCTCGCTGCTGGCAAGGGCGATGATCTTCTTGGCGCCGATGCTCTTGGCGATCTGAATTGCCAGGGACCCGACACCGCCTGCAGCACCTTCAATGAGGATCGTTTTGCCCTTTGTGTTCACCACATCCGTGAGCATCAAGTAGGCGCTCAGTCCTTGAGCGAGCAGGGCGGTGCTTTCTGGGAATGAAATACCGTCCGGAAGTGGAGAAAACGTCATCTCGCTTCTGGCGATGTACTGTGAATAGCCGCCGACGCCCACAAACCCGAGCACTCGGTCGCCCTTCTTGTAGTTCTTCACAGCAGGACCGACCTCCGCGACCACGCCCGCTGCCTCAGCACCGAGAACATACGGAAAGGGCTCGTGCTCAAAGTACGTTCCAGCTCTGCGCATGGCATCTGCCCAGTTCACGCCCGCTGCCTTGATCTTCACGAGGATCTCGTCACCCTTTGGGACTGGGACGGGCACCTCCCTGATCTCCAAAACCTCGGGTCCACCAAATCGCGATACTGACACTTGTTTCATCGTTGCCATAGCTTCTCCTCGTTGGTTGGTGTGTGTGTACCTGTGATCGATCGATCAGCGCACAACACGCTCTGTTGGTTGGCGACCTTGTACACGCATCGTTACCTCGCGACCACGCCTGCGTTCCTCAAAGCCCTCCTGCAATCAGACATCTCGGGCAGACCGCGGAACTGACAGAAATTGCGAACTTCCTGGCGAATACCAACTACTCACTCAAGGTGATCTCGACTCAAAAAAGTGAATATGCAGAGACCTTCGGTGGCCTAAAGGTTGGTGACTCCTGCTACTACAAGGACTTCGCGGGACCGATAGACACTCTGATTGTTATCGGTGGTTCCGGTGCCTCTTCTTCTGGAATTCAGGATGAGGAGTTGCTTCGCTGGATTCGCAGGCGCTCGGCTCACGCTCGCAGAGTGGCGTCGGTGTGTACCGGAGCACTGCTGCTGGCCGCAGCAGGTCTTCTGAATGAGAAGCGAGCTACAACCCATTGGCGGTATATCAAGGTCCTGGCCGATGGTTATTCGAAGGTTCTCATCGAACGGCATCCTGTCTTCACCAAAGACGGCAAGTACTACACGACCGCTGGAGTAAGCGCGGGCATCGATCTTGCGTTGGCTTTTCTCGAAGAAGATTGCGGCCACGACGGGGCCGCGGTGGTAGCGAGGGAGATGGTGTTGTTTTTGCGACGACCGGGAAGCCAGGCTCAGATCAGCACCGTACTTGCCCAACAGGAAGCTGTGACGGATGCAAGGCTTCGCAATCTTCCTGCGTGGGTTAACGCGCGACTCGATCAACAGATCGACGTTGCCGCACTCGCCATCGCGGTATCTATGTCGCCGCGCACCTTCGCCCGTCAGTTTTTCATTCAGTTCCGAACAACGCCGGCACGTTGGGTGCAGTCGTTACGTGTCGAGGCGGCGAAGCGGATGTTGGAGTCACAGAACGAGCCGTTAAGAGCGGTAGCAAAGATGACGGGCTTCCGAGACGAACAGGCTCTTGGGCGGGCTTTCGCGCAGCAATCGTCCATTCCGCCGAAAGAGTATCGCGAACGGTTCGGAAGGGCACGCGCGGTCTAAAGACTGCTGCTGGTAGACCAACGCGGAATCCCGGAATCGATGGGCCTAACATACCAGCCGCATACCTCTGTCTTTCGTTCGTCCGGCCCCGATCAGTACCGACAAGTCGCATTAGCGTCAGTGACGGATTCGGAGCAAGTCCGACCTGCCTGAGAGGCATCACTCCTACAGCGGCGTTTCTCGTGACTGAGGCGCACATCACCGACTCTGAGTGGCTGCGACGGTAAAGTAAAAGCCCCGACCGAAGCCGAGGCCTGTTCACATCGCGCATCCGCTAGTAAGCGAACCGCTTGCGGGCGACGCCAACTGCGCCAAGGAGACCGGTGCCGAGCAGAGCCAAGCTGGAAAGCTCAGGGGGGCCGCAATGGTAACTGCTGTTGTGTAATTGTCCAGGGCGACCTCCCCCGTGTCGTTGGTGGTCTCCGCAAAACCGAGCCGAGGCAGCGTTGGGATAAAACGACTCGTTCCCCTACCTGTTCTAAGCCATCCTAGACATTCGAAAAGCTGCACATACTCGGCCGGCCGCATCGACATCTATCGAAAACCGTCAAGTTCCGGAGAACGCCGTCAGGGCAATGACGGCATCGCGGAACTGAGCTTTTATTCTCCTTGAGCTAAATAAAGGCTATGTCCACGCGATTAGAAGGCACTTACCATGCAAGCTCCTTGCATCTGTGAGCCAGTAGGATTCGTGAGCTAGAGCTCGGGATTGATCTTTGTAGTTGCACGCCATGCACTTGGAGTTAGGCCTGTCCAACGGGCAAACGATCTCGTGAGGGTGCTCGGGTCCGAATAGCCGACGATTGTAGCTATATCCGTAATAGGAAGTCGCGTGTTCGCCAACAACTGTTGCGCGTACTCGCGTCTTGTTTCGTCCAGCGCTTTCTGGAAGGGCATGCCACAGGCGTCCAACTCCCGATTTAGCTTCCAACGCTTGATGCCAAGTTTCAAAGCGATGTCGCTTGCGGCAGCGTTGCCCGCCAGCAAGCCGACACGAACTTCTCGCGTAACCCGGGTGACAACATCGAGACCACCTGCGTAAAGCTTCGTCCTAAGCTGAGCCGCGATTTCTTTACGCGAAAGCGCTTCTGCGCCAGCAATCGGCAGGTCAAGCAGTCTGCGCGGGAAGCTCACTCCTGTCTGCTCAGCGTTGAAATAGAGCGGAACCCGGAAGGCATTCTTATAAGGGAGAGAATCGTCCGGCTGTGTGCGAGATAGTACGCCTACAAAATCCGATGTATGGTTAGCGCCTACCAGATCCACTACCAGGTTGAAGGCGGCTAAGGCAGCTCCGTCGCAGATGACGCTATAGCCAGGAACGCTCTGCTGGCACACGGCATAACCGAGAGTAGCCCTGTCATCATCTTCAAGCAGGTAAACGACTCCTCCATGTGAGTTCCTGTGATGGTGCGCCACAAAGTCCTGAAGAGCCGCCCGAAGTGAGGGTGCGTTTTGCATGAGTTCGCCAATCAGACCAAGCGTGCGAACGTGAATCTGCTTGCCTATCTCTAATCCAAAGTGTGGGCATTGTGTCTCTTTGGCCGCCAACTCTACCAGCTTGCCCATCGTTTGATAGGGGATTGTGCCCTCGGGGTCAGCAAGCGCCTGAGCGTGCAAACCAACGGCATCCAGCACCTCTGCAGGGTTCAGCCCGAAGCGGCGCAGCAGTTCAGGGACGCAGACCAGGAAGCCCACACGTTGCAAACTCTGGGTCGAAGCTGCATGGACCATATGTTAAGAGGTACGACTGAATACCAAATGCAGATTTCACGGGCGCTTCATTCTTCTTGTTAACAAAAGTCAAGCGCCTATCAGGACCGCCCATGTATTGTTGGCAAGCACACCGATCCATCTAAATCTTGTTTTGAACCAATCCTTCGTCGCGAGCTCTTACGATGCGTGGTTCGCTGAATCTCTGCGTCTGCAAGGGCTTGGCTAAATACGTATTACCGATCTTCTACATATAGTTGCAGTCCTTGAATCCACTTGGGCTGATCAGCAGATCTACGTTCTTTTGAGGAATACATGTATAAATCTCCCGCAACGCTCGTTCGCAGTGTCATCGTGGGCACATCTGCCCTCAGCTGCCTGAACCTATTAGCCCCAGCCCACCTGCGCGCCCAGGCAGCAGCCACTCCGACGCAGGTTTCGCAAGGCTCCAGATCAACACGTTCCAGAATCACTGGGGTTATCAACCAGGGCGACCTGATGACGCTCAAGGGCCACGTTCTCCCGATCCTTACTCGCGATCGTGATCTCGGCATGGTAGAAGACGCGGCTCCGATACGTCTTTACCTGAACTTGCAGCGCACAGACGCACAGCAGAAGGATCTAGACGACCTCGTCTCCGAGCAGCAGAACCCCGCTTCGCCCAACTTCCACAAGTGGCTTACCCCGGAGCAGTTCGGCGAACGTTTCGGTGCGTCCGCAGTTGACATCGACAAGATCACCCAGTGGCTTTCACTTCAGGGATTTGCAGTCACTTCGGTCGCTAAGAACGCCTCCACGATCAATTTCATGGCGACCGCGGGCAGCGTTCGCAACACCTTCCATGCTCAGCTTCACTACTGGAATGTTGAGGGTGGCAAGCATATCGCGACCGCAACCGACCCGCAGATTCCTGTAGCGCTCGCAGGCGTAGTATCCGGGATTGCCGGGCTGAACCAGATTCCGCCGCATATGCACCATACGCCAATCCACTCGGAGCGGTACGACGCTCAGACGCATAAGTGGTACCCGGTTGAGTTGGCAAATGGGACAGCAGCGGCCGAGCCCCACTACAACGCGGGCAACGGCAACTACAACATGACGCCGCAGGACTTCTACACCATCTACAACGTCAATCCCACGTTCTCTGCCGGCAACCGGGGCGCAGCTTCAACTGTCGCCATTCTGGGATCGGGCCCCTTCAACTACGGCACCGTGACCAATGGTAAGGCTGCTGGTGGCGACGTCGCTACCTTCCGCAAGCTTTTCGGCATCAAGACACCATTGAATCTGCTAATAGAGAGTGGTAGTGCCAACTTCCCTTGCACCGTCGCGAGCGGCGACGATAGCGGCGAGTCGGCTCTGGATGTAGAGTGGGCGGGCGCGACTGCTCCCGGCGCAACCCTCATCTTCGAAAGCTGTTCGGGCAACCCTGACGGGACCGGATTCAACTTCCTCACTGAGATTCAGGCACTGGTTGACTCAAACGTGGCGGACGTGATCTCTAGCAGTATCGGATTTTCCGAGTCGGGTATGGACGCTAGTGGCAACCAGGCCTTTGACACAGCCTTCGCCCAGGCAGCAGCTCAGGGACAGACAGTTCTGTCGGCCCAGGGCGATTCCGGATCCGATGACGCTGATTTCGGAAATCCGCAAGGGACAAGCGGCCTTACCGCTGACTATCCCGGCACAAGCCCGCTTGTTCTCTCAATTGGTGGTACTGACTTTCAGGACAAATATGACGTTGACCGCGGCAGCTCTATCCCGCAAAGCGCCTACTGGAGCCCCACCAACTCACCATTCTACGGTGACGCATTAGGCTATGTACCCGAGACCACATGGAACGATAGCTGCGCCAGCACCCTTGCTGCATCGGATTCTGATTTAGGCGGGTCTCCCGGCGAGAGCACAGCGACCTATTGCAACAGCAATAGTCAGTACGGGCAGCATACCGGTAGCGGCGGCGGCGGCGGCATCAGCAAAATCTATGCACAACCCTCATGGCAGAAGGGTATCCCCGGCTTAAGCTCCTCGATCACCAAGCGTGCCACTCCTGACGTGTCGCTATTCGCCTCGACAGGCTCCTTCTGGGGTCATGCAATCGTAGTGTGTGATTCCGGTGACCCCGCCGGAGGTAAGGACTGCTCCTCGCCAGACACCTTCGGCTTTGCAGGTGGTACTTCGTTCGCGGCACCCCAGTTTGCCGGTATCCTCGGCCTGCTTAAAACCGCAACCGGTTCGCGGCAAGGGTTGGTGCAGCCTGCGCTATACGCACTCGCTAGAACACAATACTCCGCTGGGATAGCGTGCTATGCCAATGGCCAAACTTCGAACACCGGCATCACAACCAGCTTGCCCGTATCGGCGTGCATCTTCAACGACGTTACTACCAGCGGCAACAACAATGAGTGTTTGGCTGGAAGTCTCGATTGCTTCACCAATTCCGGCGCAACCTACGGCGTCTTGACCTCGAGCGGAAACACATCAACCTTCATCGACGGATACGCTGCCGGAGCGAAGTACGACATCGCAACCGGCCTCGGCTCGGTCAACGTCACCAACCTGATCAGCAAGTGGAACACGGCATTTAGCAGCATGACCTCGTTGAAAGCCAATCCCACAACGATCACAACTGCTCAATCAACCACGCTCACGGCAACCGTCACTGGCGGAACGCCCGCAGGATACACCGGCGCGGCTCCGGTTCTCGCCGGTTCCGTTACCTTCAACCTGAACGGCGCATCACTCGGCAGTTGCAACCTCACCAGCGGCACCTGCTCTATCAAGGTCGCAGCGTCGAAGCTACAGATTGGCTCCAACTCCATCACTGCAACCTTCACCAGCACCGGCGCGTACCCCGCTTCCACATCTACTGCGATTACGGTCACCGTCAATCAGGCGGTTCAGTCGCAGACCATCACCTTTGGTCCACTGCCGAATGTGACCTATCCAAATCCGCCCAATACCGTAAACCTCACCGCAAGCGCTAGCTCCGGGCTGCCGGTCAGCTATACGGTTACGGGGCCCGCGACAGTCTCTGGTTCGACCCTGACTGTTACAGGCACAGGAACGATCATCGTCACCGCAAGCCAGGCTGGCAACAGCAGCTACTCGGCTGCAACGCCGGTTCAGCAGAGCTTCACTTCCACGGCTGCGATTGTCGCCGGAACGACGGTCCTATCTGAGTCTGTCTCGCTGGTGAATCTCGGCAGCACCTACCAGGAGACTGTCAAGATCACCAATAGCGGTACGGGAACAGCGCAGAAGGTTACATTGACGACCGTCACTCTGGGTTCTGCTTCCGCCACTCAGGCGCTTCCTGCGTTGGTTGGGAACATCGCTCCCGGCGGATTTAGCACCGTCGTGTTCACGTTCCCCTCAACGGCAGGTGCTCCCGGTACGGCCGCAGTTGCGAAGTTCTCCGGAACCTATACCGGTGGCAACTTCTCAAACAGCGTTCGATCGACTTTGCCTCAATCTGCTCAATAGTCCAAACGGCCTTGCGGAATTGATCCGCATTCCGCAAGGCCGTCGTAAACAAGCCGTTTCCGAAGAACACATAGGAGCCTGTCACAATGCGTAACTTGAAATTTTTCCTTCTCCTCGCGTCTGTTGCTGCTGCACTTTCTCTGACCACGACCGCATTCGCAGATTCTATTTCCATCAAACTGCTTAACCCGTCGCAGAGCATCGCACCGGGCCAGACGCTCACCTTCAACGCAACGATCACAACGCCTGCCGCGAACACCAGAGGCATCTACCTTAATGCAGATCCTGCAAATGTCAGCGACGCTGACAGCATGATTACCATTGACGATAGCGCCTTCGTCACCCTTCCATACCCCTTCAAACCGGGTACCACGTACACGGGAGCATTGTTCTCTATCACCGATAACGGAACGATGAATGAGCCCTATTCCGGCACATTCAGGATTTACGGCGGTGGTGCCGCCAATGGCAGCAAAGACACTCTGCTGGCAACACTCGCATTCGGGTCGCCGATCGCTGTCTCCACAACGCCTGAGCCATCTTCGCTGCTGCTGCTTGGAACGGGTGTACTGGGCATGGCAGGGGTTCTCAAGCGCCGCTTCGCCTGACCGTTCGCATCCGCAAGGCCTGAGGCCCTGGCGATGCCGGGGCTTTGGTGTTTGTTCCAGAAACGGCGGTGCTTCGGCATACGACTGTATCCGCCTGTTCGTTCCCGAAGTCGAAAGCGTGTAGCCCTACTCTAGCGGCGCAGAGCCGGTTTCCGTAGTCTTGCCGTGTAGCTCTTCTCTAAGAGCCTTTCCGCACCACGCGAGACTGTACGTTTACAGGAGTCGCATTGCTTCGTCGCTGCTGGGCCAGTTGCGCGATCATCTCGATGCTTTATCTTTGTCTCGCCTTGCGGACTGCTTCTGCGAGCGACCTGCTCGTGCGTAGCTGGACGACGAGCCAGGATGCCCGGCAGCGCTCGGTTCTGGCTTTGCTGGAAACCCGGGAAGGCTACATCTGGTTGGGCACGGGTAAGGGCCTGCTGCGTTTCGATGGCGTGGGCTTTACCAGCTTTACCGCCCAGAACACACCCGGGATACTCGGCGATCGCATCAGCTTCGGCACGCTCTGGGAGGATCCCAAAGGAGTGCTCTGGGCCGGAACCGACTTTTCGGGAGTTCTGCGCAACGACCACGGCCAATGGCAAACGTTCCAGGAGAAACAGGGGCTATCTGGCGGCAAGGTGCTGCGCATCGATGGGGACGCAAGCGGAGCGGTTTGGATCTACACAGAGGCCGGAGTCACTCGCTGGACTAATGGCCGCCTGGAACGGCAGAAGCCTGGCGAGGAGGACGAACATACTGGACCGGTAGTCCCCTACTCAAGGCAAAGGACCATAGATTTTGCAAAGGCCGGGTTGTGGCGACACGACCGGAACGGTCTGGAGCGCTTTGCCTACGGCCAATGGTCCAGCTTTCCAACTCCTGTCATGCTGCGGTCGTTCGAGGACGATGTCCGGGAGATCTATGAGGACCCATCGCACAGGGTCTGGTATTCGCTCTTCTCCTATCCCCGGACGGTCTTCTGCGTAGCTGGGGGCAGGGTGAGCCGTTATGAAGGCCTTCCGCCCAACGCGCTCGTCACGTACGAGGATCGAGATGGGTTTCTCTGGCTCACGGATCACGACGCACACACATCCTTGTGGAAAGAGGGCCACCTTTACCCGCTTCCTGAACTGAAGGCGCCATTTCTGCTGCAAGTTCTCGAGACCTCCAACGGCACGCTATGGGCTGGCACGGCCGGAACAGACCTTTTTAAGTTTCGAAGGCGCAACGTAGGGATCGTGCCGATTGCCGGGACACCTGAAATTGCCTCGGTACTGTTTCAAAAACGGGATGGCCAGGTATGGGCGGGAGGAACAAGTGTGCTTCACACCTCGCCCGGCTCCAACAAATTTATAGTCGATCCGATTCAGGCGCCCGATCGGCCGGAGCAATGGATCCAGATCAAGGCACTGGCCGAGGATGGTCGGGGAGATCTGCTGATCGGTTCTCGGGGCATCGAAGGCGTAGAAGAGCTGACACCGCGAGGCTTTCAACATAGCGGCCTGGTGCAGGGCATGGTCCAGGCAATGCTGTCGACGCAAACGGCTGAGACCTGGATCGGTTCCACGTCAGGGTTGTATCGCAAAACGGGGCAGACCGTGCAACGCGTGAGCGCGCTGCCAGTCCGCTCCTTGCTTGCACTCTCAAGTGGTGGGCTGTTGGCCGGGACGGAGAGAGGACCGCTTGTGTTCCGCGACGGCACGCAAGGCCGTGGGCTTCCGCCCTGGAACTATGGGCCCATCGTGGCCATGCGGCAGGACCGCTCGGGTGCAGTCTGGATTGCCACACAGGATCACGGCTTGGTGTGCCTTTCCGGCAATTCATTTCATGTGCTGGGCACAGCGGATGGGCTGCCAACAGGTGTTCTTTACAGTCTGGAGTTCGACGAGGCCGGCGACCTTTGGATGGGCAGCGATCTCGGCCTGATGAGGATTCGTGGCAGGAGCCTTGAGCGTAAGCTGCACGACGCTGCCGGCCGGCTCCAGCTGACCGTCTTCGACGCCGGGGACGGTCTTCCGGCGTCGATCTTCGACCCGCTTGGCGACCAGGGCGTCGTCCGCCGTCCTAATGGGGATCTGTGGTTCGGAACAGAACAGGGCGTGGCCGTGGTTCGTCCTTCCACGCTCAGAACTGCTTCCCCCGATACGCACCCAGTCATCGAGGAGCATGAGATAGACCAGTCCGATCCGCTGCCGGGAAACAGCATCGAGCTGCGGCCGGGGCAGACCAACCTGCAGATTCACTACACGGCTCTTGGTTCCAACCACCCGGAGCAGCTTGTCTTCCGCTACCGGCTGCAGAACTACGATCGCGACTGGTTCTATGCGCGCGGCCGTCGCGTGGCCTACTACGCCCACCTCTCACCGGGTAGGTACACGTTTGAGGTGCAGGCGGCCGACAACGACGGCGATGGCTGGGTTGCCGGCACAGCCGCCATGTACGTCAGGGTTCTGACGCCCTTCTATCGGTCGTGGTGGTTTCTGCTGCTGGTGCTTCTAAGTGTCGGTTCTTTTCTGGCGTATCAGTTGGCTCTGCGGCGTCGTCGGCAATTAGCGGACCAACATAATCGCCGCCTGTTTACGCGTCGTCTTCTTAATACTCAGGAGGGGGAACGGAAGCGCATCGCGCACGAGCTGCACGACTCCATCGGGCAGCACCTCGTGCTTATTCGCACACTAGCTATGCTGCCGCCTGGCTCTTCGACATCGTCCTCCGGAGGCCACCTCGCATCCATCGCCGAGCAGGCGGCCGTCGCCATCAAGGAAGTTGAGACTATCTCTTATGACCTGCGCCCCTACCAACTCGACCGCCTGGGTCTAACCAAAGCCGTGCTGTCGCTGATCCAAAGCTTTGAGAGAAGCAGCACGGTTCGCATTGAGTGCTCTGTCGACAAGATCGACGATTTTTTCCCAAGGAGACCGAGATCAACTTTTACCGCATCGTGCAGGAGGCTTTCGGGAACATCCTGCGCCATGCCGAAGCCACTTCCGCAAGCGTCACAGTCACCCGGACGGGCCCCTCTCTGCGCCTCGTGCTTCAGGACAATGGCAAGGGTTTTTCCTCCACGGCAGAAGACAAAGGTGCCGGGCTGGGACTGGTTGGAATGCACGAACGGGCCGAGGCCCTGCACGGGCGCGCCTCCATCGTATCGGTCCCAGGTGCGGGTACGACCGTCACCATCGAAGCCACGCAGGCCTCTAAAGAAGGATGACACCATGACGACACCGGAAGAGCCCCAGGACCTTGGCCCTATCACCGTCCTCATTGCCGACGATCATCCCCTCATGCGGCAGGGCATCAGGCTGTCTCTGAGCGGCGCAGACCACGTTGCGGTAGTCGGCGAGGCGGCTAACGGCGAGGAAGTCCTGGAGTGCATCGGCTTCCTGCAGCCCGACATCGTCATCCTCGATCTTGATATGCCTGTGCGCGATGGTCTGTCGGTTGTTCGCGAGTTGAACCGCCGGGGAATGGAGACCGGGATCATCATCCTGACACTCCACACCGGCGCCGACCTGATTGCCGAAGCCATCGAATTAGGCGTTCGGGGCTACATCATAAAGAGTTCGGCCGTGATTGAAGTGGTAGAGGCCGTACGCCGCGTCGCCGGGGGCGGCAGCTACCTGAGCCAGGAGGCGTTGGACGCGCTGCAGGCAACAAAATTCAAAAGAGAGCTACCCGAAGAACTGCGAGATCTGACACCTATGGAGCTGCGTATGGTCCGGGAGATCGCAGAAGGCATGACCTCGCGCGAAATCGCGGCCACGCTCGACCTGAGCGGCCGTACCGTCGAGAACTATCGCACGCGCATCTGCAGCAAGCTTCACCTAACAGGGCCAAATGCACTTTTGCAGTTTGCTCTCCGACAGCGCGAGACGCTGTTCAGGCTGGCGAAGTAAAGCCGTCTCGGACACAAGGAACGTTGCAGCATGATGATGTCCGTCATCGTGCCATTCGGGAGGTGGAACTCTATGGTCATCGACGGCGCACCGACGGGTCCAAGTGTTGCAATGAGGTGTACCAGAGTCAGACTGGCCCTATCGGAATGGATGGTGTTGTCGTCTGGGTCGTCCCCATTCCGCGTGAAGGCGTAAGGCGGTGAAAGGCGATGAAGACCGTTTCGGCTTCACAAACGGGGTTACTTCCCCTGTGCGGCTCGTGAGATATGACGGGCACGCTGCGATTGAAACACCCGCTCGCAATCTTCAACGAACGGGATGTACGGAACCTTTCCGCATGCTCGAAAAGGTCTGGAGTCGTTTTATCGAATCGGCGAATAACGCCTGCCTACCAGCGTTTAAGCCAGGTCCGCGGGCGGCGTAGCGCAATTCCGGCCAGTCCGGTCGCCAGCAGAATCAGGGAGCCCGGCTCCGGTGTTGTCGCGGTCGAGGAGATGTCGCCGATCGCGAAGGCGTTGCTGCTTGTCAACGTGAAGGAGCGAATGGGGGCGTTCAGTGTCAGGTTGGCGATACCCTCGGGCTCGCCGAGCGCAAGTCCGTCAGGCGTGGAGCCGAACGTTAATGCCTGGCCCGAGCTCGTGGTCAGGAGCAGCATGTCGCCGGTTCCATACGAGTCAAGAATGGCAAACGGAATAGACAAGTTTCCCATGACAGGCGATGAGAACGAGACGGTCAGGGCATCCGTGCCGAAAAAATTGTTATCCAGCAGAGCAGTACTGAATGTGAGCAGATTAGGGACGTTCTGGACCTGGAATCCATTGCCGGCCGGCGAGCTATAAGTAGCAGTAAGTCCGTTCGACGTTACGGCAAAGGTGGGCGTGTCTCCCAGGGAGCCTTCGAGCCCAAAGGTAGTTGCATGTGCAATGCCCGTGACGGAGAAGAGAGCGACTGAAGTGAGGAACAGCGAGCGAAGCGACATGGAGGTCTCCAGTTGATTGAAAGGGTGGGAGAAGACTGCGGCTAGGCGCAGACAGAACAACGCAGAGGATTAGCTACTGCAGCGGAGACGGACTCATCAGTCCTCCGCTGAGCCAAAGCGCATTCGGACCACGCTCGAGATGGTAATTTTTGCCCAGGGTGCGCGAATAAAGCTCGCCGTAGTTGCCTACGGCGGCCAAGACCGGTACCGCCCAGTCTGGGGGCAGCGCAAGTGCCTGTCCGACGGAGCGATCCGCACCAAGCAGCTGGCGGGCGGCAAGATCGGTGCGCTTAGTAGCGTCACGCACGTTGCTCCGCGTAACGCCGAGCGCCTCAGCCTGGAGAAGCGCATTCATCGTCATATCGACGAGCAGTGCGAACCGCTGGTCGCCCGCGGCGTAGGCGGGTGCCACAGGGTCGAGCCCGAAACGCTCTGGGAGGAAGACGAACTCCGGCGCATCGGCGGGAAAGTCGGCGCGTGACTCCGCCAGGCGCGACTCCAGCGCGGAGCCCGCGGCACAGTGCGCGACGGCTACTGAGGCGTCCATCTCTCCCTGCTCGGAGTGCGCCTGCAGTCCGTAGGTGATTTTTTGCGCGGTCATGTAATCGCGCAGGCGCTGTTCAGAAGCAGAGTTATTCATGGCGCAGATCAGGTTGTCTCGAAGGCTAGCCGCCGCTTTGTAGCCAGCTGAGCGAGGCACCAGGAATCGTTGCGTGTCGTAGAAAAGGGGGCGGCCAAAGCCGACGCTATATTGCATCGCCGACTCAGCCGAGGGTGAAAGCCCCGCGACCAGGTGGACCTGTCGGGCCTTCAACGCTTCAAAGGCCTCCGACTCAGCCGGAAAACGGATGATTTCGACCGGCGCTTTTTCGCCCAGCACCGCGACTGCGACAGCCTCGCAAAAAGCTATACCGAGCGAGGACAGGTTGCCATGTTCGCTCTGCCCGTCCCAGTCATCAACCGGCTCAACCACACCGCAGACGAGACGCTGTGCGCTGTGAATGGCAGAGACAATTGAAAGCGCCTGCGGAGACACCGGAGCTGCTGCACTCTGGGCGGACCCTGTCTCCGTCGCCAACAGCGACGTAGCCAGAGCGACGAGAATGTACGAAACGAATCGAAGCATAACGGCTCGGGAGGGATTGAGGGGAGAGGCGGAACGGTCCCGCCCCTCCCAGCAGTGGTTCAGTTTGTTGGTCACGACGCTACGGGACCCAGAAAGGTGAGGTCGGGGTACCCGGCGACTGCGTGGGACGAGGGTTTACATCCACCGGATACGGATCGGACGGTGTGCCTGCCTGGTACGCCGCCGGCGATATGAAATCCGTCGGGAGTACACCAACGACGCTGCATGCCCCGTTGGTGTAACCGTTCGCCGAAAAGCCCGAAACAGCCAGGTGGGGCAGCGTGTTGATCTGTGCAGTGGAGAACGCTGCGACCGAAGGTGCGATGGGTGTGTTGCTTTGCATTCGGTTATAGTCGAACGCCTCCGTCAGGTCGCCGAGCGCATTGTTCGGATCGTCGGACGGGCCGAGATTGGCCTGTCCGAGATTTGCCTGACCCAGTTGACGTCCGTGCGCCTCGTCGGGCAGATTCGCAAGGGGAACCAGATTATAGAGCTCGTCGATAAACTTGATCAGAGAGCCGTGCTCGCTGTATTGGTGCGAGATGCTGCCCTGCAACGACCAGGGCGAAAGAACGATGGTGGGAATGCGCGGGCCGCCGGCTAGGATGCTGCCGTCAGACAGCACGCTGCGCTGTGAGACTTGCTCATGGTCATAAAAGCCGTCCGTCTCGTCATAGGTGACGATGACGGCGCTCTCGTTCCAGTAAGGGCTGTTAGCGATGGCGCTGATGGCCTGCGCTGCGAAGGCTTCGGAGATCTGCTGGTCGGAGTATGCAGGATGGTCGTCATTGCCGATGAATGCGTGCTGGATGCCCGGCGTGGGGTCGACCGGCACCAAGCCCTGATTATTGCTGTAGCCTCCGCGATAGTAGAAGACGCCACCTTTGCTGGGCAGTGTCTTGTTGTTCACCGCGTCGATCAGGTCCTGCGCGCCGTGCAGATTGCTGTTTAGCACCTTGGTGTTGTCCGCCAGGTAGCCAAAGTACTGCGGTCCGTTGTGGTGCAGAACATAACCGGTGTACAGGGTGGGGTCATCGATAGGGTTAGGTGTGCCGGTACCCTGCGGCTCATAAGGATCCGGCTTATCATTCGCGTCGAAACCCTGCTGATACCAGCCCCACGGCACTGCCTCGTTCTTGGACGCGATGGTAAACACATCATGCTGCACGTCGGCTAGATCGGCACGCGGGTTCTGGTCACCCTGAATTGTTTGCCCAATGGTAGAACCCATGAAAGATAGCGGCAAGGTGGCGAAAGTCAGGTTCAGTGCTGGGTTTGAGGCGTTCTCATCGAAGTTGTACGGCGGTTTTGTGGCGCTGGGATCCTTGAGGGAGCCGGGAAATGGTCCGGGATCCGCAATGATCGGCACATAGGCGTTCGTGTTGCCAGAGGGTCCGGAGTAAGTCGCACCCTTAACATTCGGGAACGCTGGGTTCGAGTAGGTGATCGTTGGGCCCTGTGTGGGGTGCAGCGCCCACTGCGTTTCGCCGGACTGCCCCGCGATAATGGCAATTGCGTTTGGTGTGGACGGCCCGACCGTTGTCTGGTGAAAGTTGTCGAACAGCACGAAGTTCTTGGCCCACGACCACATAAAGGGAATTGTGTCGCAGTCGATGTGGCTCAAATCGGTTTCACCGGCTTGCTTCTGCGCGAGCGTGACGGAGGTCGGTAGGGCGCCGTTCGACTTCACGATGTCGCCGGACGCGTTTGTCGTCAAGCTCTCCTGGTCTAAAGCGTAGCGATCATTTGCGGCCACACCGCTGGTCACATGCAGCGAGTTAGCCATGCCCTGGTGCGAGTGATCCACGGAGATCAAGTCGGCGGGGTAGATCGGCACAACCGTTCCGCCGCTGCCAAAGCCGCCCGTCTGCACGGCCTGCGGCATCAGGAATGGGCTCTGCGTGACACTGTTCAACGACGTGTCCAAATAGTGCTGCACGAAGTTGGGGAGTTGGTTGGCTGGCGTAAAGCCCGACGGAGCGGAGAACAGGCCGTTCGCGCCCGGGAAGGTTCCGAAATAGTGGTCGAAGGACTCGTTCTCGTGAAAGATGACGAAGACGTACTTTACATGCTGCTGGAGTAGAGCAATCTTCTGCTGAAGCGTCAACGTCGGCTGTGCCTGCGACGGTGGAGTCGCCGCGAAGGAAGCCGTGCTGCTGGCGACCGTGGCTAACAGGCAAATCGCTGAGAGGGCCTGCGTCAAGCGTCTGTGGGGAGACATCGCGGTTTACTCCTTTTTTGTAGTCCAGATGTATGAGGTAATACAACTTCTGGGTAAGCAGGAGATGAATGTCAGCTTCGAGCGACGATATTCACAGAACGTTCATTGGAAGGCGAGAAAGCTACAGCCAAACGCGTTAATGTCTCGCGCCAGAGCGTCGGCGCGATGATGGCGGTACTGGAGAACGGTAACCTGCATCCATCCTTTTCTTCCGCCCTCGCGCTGCCCGTCATTTCGTCGTCATGGCGCTCAGCGAACCACTTATCCACAGACCGCGGTGAGGATGCGGATTACATCGACCCTACCGGAGCTTGGGTTGAAGGACCGGAAACGTTTTGTGGGGCGGTGACCAAACTTTTGGCGGGACCGTTTTATGCTCGTACAAGCTCCACTATTGTGGAGAAACCGGCATCGTTCGCCCTTATGTGGCCGGTGTGATCACCACGAACGTTGATCGTCATGGCGATCCGCCCCATCGGCTTACGAAGCACCTACGTTGCAAGCGAAGAAGCAGGTCACTTGCACCCGAACTCCATTCAGAACAGACAGGTTGTTGCGCGTCCGAAACCGACGTTTGCACGGCAAGGTAACCCTGCTGCGCAACGCGACGTGCGAATAGTCGAGGTGTGAGCTTACGTTACCTGTAGCCTCAGTTGCGCTCCTTCATGAGTCGGACTTAGGCATTCGATCCGCCGCCGGTACAACTCCGCCTTCTACGAGAATGAGATCAAAGTTAGCTGCCCCTTCTCGACGTTTCTTCACTTCCTGATAAGCAGAACTGGTATACCAGCGCCTTCCCTCTTCTATCGTGGGAAATTCAAAGAGAACCACTCCCAACACGCTTTCATCGCCTTCAAGGATGTCGAACGGCGCATAGGCCACAAGCGGCTTAGCCTCAAACCCCTGGAATGCTGGCGCGACATTGGACCAGTATTCTTCAAGGCGTTTGCGGTCACTAACGGCTCTACACAATGAAATTAGATATGCGGGCATGGCTGCTCCTTTTAGCTTGCCGAGTTCGGGCAGATTTCAGTTTGAAGATTATCGCGAAGATCGTATGACACAGAAATCTGTTCGGTGTAAAACATCCGTCGAGATACCCGCCGTTGCGGCACGCTCGCTTGCGACCATTCGACTTCCTAGGACTAAGGTATCTTGCTCTGCAGGAGAATGCCCATGTATGGATTGATAGTCAAACTGACCGCAGTTGCTGGACGTCGGGCCGAGCTGATTGAGGTACTTGGGGGCAATGACTCGCACACGATTGCGGGGTGTCTGAGCTTTATCACCGCGGAGGATGCGGAAGACGACGATGTTTTATGGGTAACAGAGGTTTGGGCGACCGAAGCAAGCCACAAGGCGTCGCTGGACCTCTCGCCATCGAAGTCACGCTTGCCATCGATTGAGGATCTTGTCGCTGGCTACGAGCGCATCGCCGTTACGAAGCCAGTCGATCAGCACAGTCACCCGATGCACGGTGAAACTCCGGTGACCGTCAATCCGATCTCCTAAATAATGGGAACGCCACAACCGGAAACGATCCCCGCCATCATGGACGAGAATGTGCCTTTTTTGGCCTGTCAAACACCCTTGCACACCCAACCATGGTGCGCGAGAGGGAGGGGGTCGCGGATGTCTTCAATGCAGAGATTCGCGATCTCGCTTGTACTCATACCGACCGGCCTTCTAGCGGGCCTGCAGACGCTGATGCACCAGCGCAGCAAGGGTGAGTGCCGGTACCGGCGTGGCGCAGGCATCGCAAAGCAGTTCAGGATGCATAGTGGATTAAAGACTTTGTCGGGATCGACGGCGTGAGAAGGTTTTGCGGGAGACCTACCGAATACTTTCCGGAGAAGGTTTTCCCCAGTGTGAGCATAGACGCCGCTGCGAAGCGGTCCGGTGTTGCCAAGATGACGATCTATCGGCATTGGCAATCAAGAGCTGACCTGCTGCTGGATGCTTGTTCGAAGCTTGGAAGAAGGGTAACACCGCCTGATACCGGTGATTTACATCAGGACCTGACGATTATTCTGACTCAACTGGCGCGAAACTCAAAACCGCTAGTTGGCCATCGACGCTCCCTTCCATCATCGATGTTGCAGAGCGGGACCAATATGTAGCTCTCGTCTTTAGAAAACTCCACTCTGAGACAACAGCTCCATACCGTGAGGTACTGGTTCCAGCCCAGCGACGGGAAGACTTCAGCAAAAATCTTCGAGTGTCGGACCTACTTTCGATGATGGACGGCGCTCTCTTCTACAATCGCTGGTACTCTCGGGAGCCTCTGGCGGAAACTTTTGTAGAGGGGCTTCTGGGTGTCTTCATCGCAGGGTTGGGACTAGGCTTCTAGAAAAGTATCCGCAACATCGCGGCCCAGACGCAGAAGAGCCTGGTATGACGCAGGCCCTTCTGATCTTCAGAGCAATCGACGCTAGGCGAAGGTTTCGCCGACCATTTCTTCGCTCTTCTTCCAAAGAGCACTGGCGTTGGCGGGGTCAAGGGCATAGCCTCGCACGCCCTCGGCCATCAGCCCGATGGTTTGGTCGTCAGGAACTACCGAGCTGACATGGCAGTTCTCACAAAACTTCGCACCGATTGCTTCTATGGGAGCTACGACGGCTGCCCAGACTGTGGTCGCTGCGCCCTGCGGAATGCTTTTCCATTGGAACGGTTGCTTGCCTTCCGCTTCAGCCTGTTCGGATATTTGCTTGATCATTGCGTCCACGTGGCCGGGGTCCATGTGGCGAGCGAGTTCAGTCCTGATGCCGCCCGGGTGGACGGCGGCGGCCCGGATGCCGCGGCCTTTGTGGCGGCGGTCGAACTCGACAGCGAACAGAATGTTTGCAGTTTTGGAGCGGCCGTATGCGACGAAAGGCTCGTAAGGTGTGGTTTCGAAGTTGGGATCGTCGAGATTGACGTCGGAGAATCGGTGACCGGAGGAAGAGAGGTTAATGAGACGACCGCCGGGCGCGAGCAAGGGGGCGATGCGGTTGATGAAGACGAAGTGGCCGAGATGGTTGGTGCCGAACTGAATTTCGAAGCCGTCGGAAGTCTTGCTGAGAGGTGTGGCCATCACGCCGGCATTCGCGATGATCACACCGAGAGGCTTGCCGGCGGCAAGAAGTTTGTCGGCTGCGGCGCGGGCACTTGCGAGCGACGCCAGGTCGAGCCCGATGAGTTCGAAGCTCCCACCGTTTGCTGCAGCAATCTTAAGGACCTCCGCCGTAGCGCCTTTGGCTTTCTGCATGTCGCGTGCAGTGCCGATGACGTGTGCGCCGTGCGCAACAAGAGAGCGTGCGGTTTCAACGCCGATGCCAGCGGAGACGCCAGTGACGAGAATCCGTTTGCCTTTTAGGTTGACGCCGGTGAGAACATCGTCCGTAGTAGAGGTAGCGCCGAAGGTGTGTGCCATCGTTCAAGTCTCCTGTCGGGAGTTGCAGTTTGAGCCGTTTGCCGATACATGAGATAAACGGAGAACTTCTCCACATGCTCTATGAGATAGGCGGAGAACTTCTCCGGTTGCAAAATTTCCTTTGACCTCCAAAGACCACAACTCGACCGTGCCCAGTGAGGCGGTTCGGCGGAAGCTCCGCTCGGATGCTCTGCAGAACCGTGAGCGGATTCTGCAAGTCGCGAAGCAGGCGTTCGCGGAGTTGGGGCCGGATGTGAGTCTGAATGAGATCGCTAAGCTCGCGGTGGTGGGCGCGGGTACGCTCTACCGTCATTTTCCAACGAGGGACGCGCTGGTTGGAGAAATGTATCGCGCGGAGCTAGAGAAGCTGCAAGCAGCGGAGCAGAGGTTTTCAAAAAGTTTGCCGCCACTTGAGGCTCTGCGGGCGTGGATGTTGATGTTCGTGGACTACATGTCGACAAAGCTCATCATCTTGCCAGCAATCAATTTGATGACGTGCGGGCCGGAGAAAATCTTTGAACAGTCGGGTCGGCTGATTACGACAGCGATCGATTCGTTGATGCGTCGGGCGGTGGAGAGTGGTGATTTGCGCGGCGACGTGAGTGGTATGGACTTGCTGCGGGCCTTGGCCGGACTTTGGGCTGTGGCCCCGACGGAAGACTGGGTTGTGAGCGCAAGGAAGATGGTGGAGATTCTGCTGCTCGGAGCGCGTCGGGGCTAGGCAGTGCACCGCCGACAAGGCAAGCGAATCTTCCGTCTCGAGTTCGCCAATAATGGCAGTGATTACGGGTACGTTCTCTTCGTATCTCAGGCTGAGACTGAAGCGGTTTTACGCGCAGCTTTGGAATCGCAGGACGCTGCCATCAGACGCAAAATCAAGCTGGTGGCGATCGCACAGGGAGAACGCGGTGAGGGCGTGACCGCAGTGTTGAAACACGAGAACGGCACGCTCGAAGAAGTCTCCGCCGCCTACCTCATCGACAGCGAAGGGGCGCACAGTATCTGCCGCCCGACAATGGGTCTGCACTTCGCAGGGCAAGACCCTGCAGGAAGACTATGCCCTGGGTGACTTATACATCGACGGCGACCTCCCCGACAGCGACTTTCATATCTTCTCGTCGGAACACGGCTCTATGGGCATGTTCCCGATGGGCGACAAACAATTTCGCCTGATCGCTAGTGATCCCCTGAGCAAGCCCAGCAAGGACACGGTGCCTGCGCTGGACGAACTGCAGCAGATCTACAGCCAGCGTTCTCCCATCCTCGCGCGCTTCAGGGATCTGCAGTGCAGCAGCTGGTTTCGCCTTAACAGCCGCATGGTTGATCACCAGAGCGCCGGGCGCATTTTCCTGGGGCGATGCGGCGCACATCCATAGTCCTGACCAAGCCGAGGGCATGAACACAGGCATCCCGGACATGAACCATCTCGGCTGGAAGCTGGCCCTGGTGTTACACGGCAAAGCCAGTCCGGCATTGCTCGATACTATGACGAGGACCGGTTGCCCGTCATCAAGAACGTGCTCGAAAAGACAGAAGGCTTGACCTCCGCGATCGGCAATGAAGATGCCGCGTTCCACCAGGTATTCGCGCATATCGCGCCGTGGCTCACAAGCACCAGCTTCGTGCAGCACAACAGCACGGAACGGATAAGTCAGCTCTAGTTGAACTACCGCGACAGTTCTCTTTCCGTCACGCGTTTTCACGCCGGCAGCCTGCGTGCTGGTGACCGTGTACCGAATTGCGTGGCCACCGTCGTCGGCGGACAGGGCAGCTCCACCGCTGCGCCGGTGAACAGGAAGCTTTTCGACCTGCTCAGCCCGAACCGCTTCACACTGCTTACAGCAACCTGGTAGACCCGGGGGCGATGCACGCGGAGACCAAGAGCAAGCTGGGCGCGTGGCGGGAGCTGTTTGCAACCTTCAGCGTAGTGCCCGCCAGTGCCGAAGACGCTCGCTTCAAAGAGCTCTTCGGCGCGGACCCGCAAGTCACGCTGATCCGTCCTGATGGCTACGCTGCCTTCTTCTTCAATGAGCATTCGTTGAAAGAACTCCAAGACTACATGGAGCAGTGGTTCCCCATGCAGCAAGCCGGTGCGGCGGAGGTCTCGCATGCATGAGCAGCGTGAAACAGGGGCACAGCTATCTGCCGGCAACTGCCAGCTGCTGATCTGCGACCTGCAGGAGCAGATGCAGATGCTGCGGCTGACTTGGCAAAATAGCCGACCCTTTGTGTGGCGTCGGTGAGTGCCTCGGCGACCGATCTGCACACGTCGGGAGTCAACCCCCCGGGAATAGCTTTGAGTCTACTCTCCAAGAACCAGAGGTACGTAGCTTCGGGCTTCTTGCAGAAGATCTGAAATTCTGGTTGACGGTGGCTGGTCGCCAGTCTAAGTTCTGGGCCGTCCGGGCAGATAAGCTACCGGGCGGCCTGCGTTGTGTTGTGTCGAGATAACGAACGCCTAAGGAGAAGGTTTCAGGCGACGGGCTAGCCACGCGTCTCAAAAAGAGGGCTGCTGAACGTTCAAACTCGATGTTTTCTACTGCTTCAGAAGCATGCATCTTCGCCTAGAAGCCTCCCCGACAGTGTTCAAGTCTATCCGGGACACGGAGCAGGCTGACGTTGCGGCACGGGGCTTCAGGCCCACTGCGCCAATGGCACCAGTAAGTCCCGCTAACGCCGTTGTAAGAGCCAGCCTCGGCACCCAGCTGCTCACGCTGGCTTACCTCAGTGCGTAGCTGATATAGGCAAGGTGATGGCTGTCCGGTGACCATGAGGGTACGTTGATGGAGCCTGAGCCCCCAGTGAAGCTGACTAAAGTACGCGTTTGACCAGTTGCGAGAGTAAGCAGACGGAGACTGACGGGGCGATTGCTAGGATGGCCGGTGGTGCCAGGTTCGTAACTGAGGAAGACGACATATCGGCCATCAGGAGACGGGTGCGGGGTCCAGTTGACACGGTTGTCGCTGGTGAGTTGTTCGGAGCCAGTGCCATCAAGGTTCATGCGCCAGATCTGCATGGACCCGGAGCGGTCGGAGTTAAAGTAGACAACGTGGCCGTCTGTGGAGATGTCCGGATCGTCCGAGATGCCAGAGCCCGTGGTCAGGGCGCGTTCGCCAGAGCCATCGAGATGAACTGAGAATATGTTGCCGGAGCCACGATCCGGGTGGGTAAACAGGACAGTCTGGCCGTCAGCGGACCAACTGTGGAAGTAGGACGCCGGCATATGCGTAAGGGGCCGCGACGCACCGCCAGCGGGGAATGGAATGAGGTAGACACGGGCTTCTGGAGAGACTGCAGTATGGCACGTAACCGCAAGGGTTTCGCCGTCAGGCGAGAGACCGTGGCTACCTCCGCAGCCGAGGAGGTCGGCCAGCGGTAGTGCAACGGGCTGTGCTCCGTGACGAATGGCGACGATTAGCACACCTCCGTCTGAGTCGAAGACGAGGGAGTTGCCGTCACGAGTCCAATTAGGTGCTTCGAAGTAGCCGGCGCGTGTGTAGACGGGAATTGGTCGAGCGCCCGGGGCGATGTCAATCGTGTTGAGCGTGCTGGTCACTGCTGCGGGTGTCTGGGCGGATGCGGCAGCCGCAAAACGCAGCAAGAGGCACACACTTGCAGAGTAAAGGACGATGCGGACGAGCGAAGGAGACAGCATAGTGGTGTCCACACACTACTTTATTGTGCAATGACTTGGGAAGCACCCGGGCATTGGTGATCTTGTGAGAGTAGCGTGTGCGGGTGAAAGGGTAGCACAACTCATAAGCAGCCAACTTATCAGTATCCATTCGCAACACTACTGCGAGAGGATTGCTCCCGTCTCCCTTGGAGAAAGAGGAGCCTTGGTACATGGGTCTATGGCCACGGGGTGCAGATCAGGTTTCTGGGGCCACACGTAAAGCTTTTCGGGTCAACACGAGGGATCTGCTTAGTGCGGTAGTCGAGTGCGTCACTGTCCCAGCTCGCATCAGGACCAATTTCGGGTAAGGAAACCTCAGACGCAGAAGTGGACAGGACCTTACCTATGTGGCAAACGTGGGGGCAGCCTTTTCTCAGTGAATTGTGACTATCGGAAAGATTCGGCCTGCTTCTCCAACAATTCTTTAATGGACTGGACGCTTACGCGAGGGGTCCGGGGTCGTTTGTCACCGCGTAACTTTAATGCTGTCTCTATAAATGATGCTCATGCGGCAGGCACCTAAAAACCTTCTCACATCTTGTAATCGCAGGCATTGGAAACCGTTTAAGCGAATGTTCTCGTCCACGAGCGCTAGAAGGAAGAAGACGGGACCAGTTGCTAGGACGTACCCCATCACTGACCCTTGCTCTAGAGATCGCGTAAACGTATCAGAACCCTGCTTCCCGAACTTGCCAGGCGCTTTGGAGTCGATTGCCGCTTGGCATCTCTCATTCGGTCAGTCTAAAGGAGAACACAGCTACCGCCTGGCAAACGGCGTTTGTGGAAATTGCTGCCTATCCCCAAAATGGTCTACGGCTTCGATCTTGTCGTAAACCCGACTTAGCGGGACCTTCAGTCCTGAAGCCATGAGTTCCATGGAAAACAGCGTTGGGTTCGCTGTTGATCGCGCCCCTGTGAAAGCCTCCCCGGCAAAATGCGGCCTTCAAGGTCATCGTTTGATGAAGCGGACTCTCCTAAAACGAAGCGCTGACCAATCCGCATCAAGGGCAACACTCCGCACCGTGTCGAATCCCAATTCGCGTAGAACGTTCCAACCCTTGTCTCGGGTTATCTTGCCCTGGTGGAGCTTTGAGCTCCCTTTCACGAATGCAAACCACACGATAGGGTCGCCTGTGCCAGCGGCTTCCGTGTGGGACACGATCGCTAATGAGAGTCGATCCACCTCGTCCTGCGCGGTCACAAAAGCCAACCAGAACGAAGCTCCCTGGGAACGATCCAGGCTTCGTATCACCTCAACTCCCCGAAGGCTTGCAAGCTCTGGCGCGAAGCTTTCGGGCGCGTTCAGGACGACGATGGATTCTTGTGTGGTCAGGTTGAGCTTCTGGAAAGTGGATGGCATAAACGGAGCCTCACGTTAAAGCTTGTCCTCAAACGCGATCCTTGTCTAGACAGCCCGATACAATCAGCAGCGTTGCGCAACCTCTCAAACGGCGCTTTCGGCAAACGGCGACCCGCCGGACACCGGTCCGACCGCCCCTGCCTGTCACCCCAGTGCCTAAACTTGCCGAAACCCGACTTTGCGGGAACCGTCCTGATAAGGGGCTTTGCCGCTCACAGCAAGCGTTGTTGTCAGGGGTGATTGCCCATAACGCCGCTTGCGGGAATCAACATAAAGCAAATTAGACTGAGGTTCACGGGGCGATCTTCACCGTCTCGAGTTCTGAGGATGCTTTATGCGTCCGATCCGGCTGATCGTGTACTTCTGGTCTTGAACGTTCTGAGTATCTCCCTGTACGTGGAAGTGTGTGTCTATAACCCTTCAAAGTGCGGGTTATCAAAGGCACCGTCAATGATTCCCTCAGCTAGACAATTGCCGGAACGAAGTTAAATATTATGCGCGAGGGCTATGTACTTGTTGGTCTGCTCGCCCAGCATAACCGGCAACTGCCGCACTTGGGCGATGGTAAACTTAAGCGCCGCCAAGCTCCGCGTCCCGCGTCGCCATGCCCTCGGCCAGCTGGCGGGGGGCTCCGTAGATTGCCAATAGCGTATCGTTCGGGCTCTCCAGAAAGCCGTCTCCTGGGAGCGTTGGTCCTACGCTTGGATGGTTAATACGGATGGTACTCCTATGACATAAACTCCCTACAGAGGTTATTGATGAATCGCAGCAAACCCGCTGCCTGGCGCAACCAGAGACTGTAATGCCTCCAATCGCTTGAAACTTTGATTAATGGGAGGGGAGCTCAATTGGGTAGCGAAGACGGCAAGGAAGGTACAACCCTTCCTGAAGGGTTGTACACAGATCACTTGGCAAGCTTCTCGGCTAGATGGCGATCGTTAAGCTTGAGTATGCGAGAACATCAGGTGAATGGAGAGCTGACCAGGACACCGGAGTCTAGTGCTAATGAGATTGGCCTTCTTCTTAGCGAAAGTCTCAAGATTGAGCAATTCTACGAAGGCCGCTCAGTGATTCGTCAATTCTATGGAGGAATGGGAGTCGTCGTTCCCGCCGGAAACGAATGTCAATCACGGCTCCATTTAGAGGGTCAAAAGAGTATCAAAGCAATTGTCATTGTGCTGCCCCAAGAAACTGTTAGTTTTGTATCGCAAGAAGTCAGGAAGCCAAACGGGACGGGGCAGACATCACTCAGCTACATTCCGTCTTTCAATGATCCTCTTGTCATGAATTTCGCTTTAGCCGCGGTCGGTGCGCTCAAAAGCGGAGCTCCAGACTTTTATGCTCAAGCTTCTGCGCAGTGGCTCGCTGCGCATCTTCTACTTGGGTCATCAAAAGGTTCCGATTGGCACAGATCGCTGGCTCGCGAGCGGATCTCTGACCCCCGTTTGATCAGAGTGCTGGAATACATCGATTCCAATTTGTCGGACGATCTCGACCTCCGTCTCCTCTCAAGGGAGGCTGGCATCAGCCAGTTCCATTTCGCAGCGTTATTCAGTAAAGCTGTGGGAATTTCGCCACACCGACATGTTCAACATTTGCGAATGCAGGCAGCGAGATCGATGCTGTGTTCCACGGACAAGAGCGCCTTGGAGATTGCCCTGACTTGCGGTTTTAAAAGCGCATCTCATTTTGCATCCGTTTTCCGCAAGCAGTTTTCTCAAAGCCCAACTCAATTTAGATCCTCTCACCGCCCAGACTTAAAATACGAGCACCTCGTTACTTAGCGCACACATATGGCGGGAAGAGGAGGAACGGAAGGATGTGACCGAAGAGGCGATTCATTTGGCATTGATAGTTCTTGGAATGGTCCGTCTACACTGCTCCGCACGATGTCTTTGATCCCTGTAGGGTCGGTGTAAGGAGAGCGGGCATTGATGCGTTCCGCGACAGCTCGCATAGCGAACTCAGTGAAGCCGCAACGGGCGTTTCCTCCGCTGCGATCTCTCGGCAGGTTCGCAGGTAGATGCGTTCGTTTTTACGAAGTGTCGACGGCTGTCCCGAGATAGCGTGCCCGGGGTAAACCGTCTGAGCGTCCGGGAAGGTAGTATCAAGACGATCTTATATCCCGAGCCACGATCCGTCCGCTGCTTCTAGGATCGGTCCGTAAAACCGATATATTACCGCGTCGCCGACAAACAAATCCTTTATCGCACGCCGGGAGTAGGCAGTAGTACTGTGCGCCTCGCCGCGCCCCAACTCACGTGCAATTATAGTGAGGCCATCGATCTGAAGCGTAGTGTCCCCGTCGAAGCTTTCACCAGGGGGACGACAATTGAAGTCTGTTTAGAGCCTCTCCGTATCGTTCCTGTATAACACTTTCGCAAGCCGATCGCGCTCGGTTATCGGTTTAGCTGAAGCAAAGTTCCTTGGTCAATCCGTTTAAGCTCCAGAAACGCAATAAATCGGGCCACACGGTAGACTTGCGGCCACTTTGAAGACAAAAAAAGACTTTATACGATAGTGCATAAGCTGAATGCATCCTTCCGGCAAGCCGGGACAACGACGTGTGCTCTGGCCATCTCGACGGAACGGCAACGTGTTCAGCATAGAGCTATGGAGGCTTTATTCAAAGGCCAGCAAAGACGCCAGCGACGCCGCTTTCCTGTTTAAGTGTTCATCCCGTCATCTCATTCTGTCGTAGATCGTGGATGGCTCGAGCGCAGTTGGGCTTCGCCTCTTTGTGTCCTGGGGGCTGGCCGTACAAGCGCGCGTACTCTCTGCTGAAATGAGAAGCACTCAGATACCCCACTCGGAAAGCAACATTCTTCACGTTCGTATTCCCAGCAAAGAGGAGACGCCTTGCTTCGAGTAGCCGAAGTCGTTTCAGGTACTGGTGTGGGGACAAGGAGGTCAAGAGTTTGAACTGGCGGTGTAACGTCGCCGGACTCATGCATACAAGATCGGCGAGATCGTCGATGCATACGGGATTGCTGTAATTGGCATGAAGGTGCTTCACCGCGTCAGATGCTCGCGTTCCCTGACCAGCAGTAACTAGGTGCTGCGCTAGCTGCCTGCCGCTCCTCCCTGAAAGTAGCCAATAGCACATCTCGCGTAGCAGACCTTGCTTGAGGATCTGCAAAGCTTCAGGGCGCTCAAATAAAGAGATGGCGCGCGATAAACATTGCAGCAGCGGCAAGTTTAGATCGAGTACTAAAAGATCAGGCTTGCCGGCGGAACCTTCCGGGCTCCGCAGTAGACCAAGTCTGTCCGCGATTTCTCGGCAGTCGGCGTAGTCCAACTCTACACAGAGCGCGAGATAGGGACTTTCTGCTCCACCTGTGTGAAGCGTGCAGCTACAGCCCGAGTCAACCGTGAAAAGGAACGCTTCTCCGGAAGCATAAGAGACCTGTTGCTTCTTGCGAATGACTTTGGTTGCGCCCTGCAGCGTTATCCAAATGGTCGGTCTTGACATCTGAGGCTTGGGTACCGACGCCTGGTTGGAGCGAATGATGGAAATCTCAGGAACTATTGTTTTCTTAATACCGCTTGTAGGAACCGGCCTGAAATTGGCCTCGAGAGTACGCGCGAGGTGTTCTAAGCACGCTCGTCGAGATGACACAGCAACATCGTCTCTTACTGGAAGAGATTCTTGAGGGTACAACCCAACCTCCATTCAAGTCGTATGGCAGGGCTCGTAGCGCAGGAACAGGGCGGATCGTCTTTCACAAGAACTCCTCTCTGATTCTTCGTCAAAGACCGACTCCGGACCTCACGTCAAGCGATGCGGCGAAGCATTACGGGCGAGTGTTTCCAGTAGATGGAGACTTCTTACCGGTTGCTGCTCTGATGAGTTACTAGGCGCAGGCGGACCAGAACTGCTTACACTTTTCACTTACTGTTCCAAGCCGAATTGTCTTCATAGTGACGTCGGCACTTCTCTGCAGAGAAAAGCGTAAGGCGCGCATTTCCTCTCTCCCGATTACTACGATGATCAAGCGTCAACATGCGATTACTTCTGTCGTGAAAATCCCAAGATTGTGACACTCTTCCGCTATTTTGAGCAAGTCGACGGATCGAGCATCAACACCTATTAGCCTGATCGAATGGCTCAATCAGAGGGATGGTCGCAGGCATTGGGGTGAAGCGGAGCAGCGGACGTCGACCTCTAATGTGCCCGTGATACATTAGGGCACTCGGTGGCTCGATTCGGATCCTAGAGGACTTCTTTAGCCTCTGCCTACAAAGGCGACGACGCCTGCTTGACAATCGCAAATACACGCTGGCATCGATCCCGCGTCCTCTTTCAGAATGCCTACGTGAGCCATTACAGGATGAGTTGTCTTTTGTATGCGCGTTTAATCGCCCTGAATCCCTGCGTTGTGGCTTTGAGCGAGCCTGCACGCTTTAGAAAGTTGTGAGCGGCCCTTTGATCTCTTAAATTGACCAGAAGGTCCTCGAATCTGAAAAGACAGAGTGACAGCATCCCGAAAGGCAGTTGACGTCCTCGTCACGCGAATCGCGAAGCCACTTCCATAAGGTGCCACTAAGAATGATGGTGGTTCCGCTCCCAACGGATCAACCCACGTGCCCCCAAACCGGCAAGGGTGCAAATGCACCCAACGATGCTGCCGAGAAGAACGAACACTAAGAGGTAAGCGACTTCGTGACCGTTGAAAGCCGAAGATCTGGAGAGATAGGAATGAACAAAGATTCCTACAAAGGCACCGAGGATGGTGCCGCCACTTGCAAGGAGGAGTAGCAGAATGTCTGCTTGAGAGTCGACTTGCTCGTTGCTTTCATGCAAGATTTCGGAAGTCAGCTTCAGGACATTAGGGGTTGTTTTGTTACCGTCTGACAATGGCATATCCTTTCCGTTTTTAAAAGCGCAAGATCGAAGTGCAGCGTCGAATCAGGATTGAAGACCACGGGTCGGATGTAGAGGCCGGACCGAGCGGAGACGGTTGTCAGGAGTATTTGGCTACGGGCAACTGGTGGCTTTACCTCGCTCAGGTCGTTCGCCGGTGGCAATATCGCCGAAATCGTTGTGCGTAAAGCCGAGGGAAATAGCGGACGATGGGCACGATTGCATGGCGATGTTGCCGGGCAGTATCAGGACGGCAACACCTCTTTTCGCGATGGCAGTTCGCATTGCGATCGCACGTATCCGTGGCATCTGATCAGGCTCAGACACGAAGCCGCAGTAGTCGCAGCAGTTCTTGAAAGATGTTTTGGATGAGTTTCCTGGAAGTAATTGCTGCCCAACTCCATGCTGGGAATCTGGACGGCAATCGCAAGGACCGGTATCCGGCTGCGATGACGGTCGAAGAGGCCATTGATGAAGTGGAGATTACCAGGTCCGCAGCTTGCATCATACCCGCAAGTCGACTAGTGAGATGGGCCGTGGCTCCCGCAGCAAAGGCGGCGGCCTCCTCGTTCCTACGTAGATCCAATTCATGTCATCCCGGTTGCGAATGACATCGATAACGCCGTTAAGCGAGTCGCCAGGAAATCCGTACATCCTCTTCGCTCCCGAGAGTGCGAGTGTCTCCACCAAAATCTCTGCGACGGTTGCCATACTTATGCCTCTCATGAGCACAGGTCGGGGTAAGTGGGGCGGTGAATGTTAGACCTTCAGGCGTCCTCGTAGAAAAACAAGCCGTTCGACAGCTCGTTTCAAATGCCCAGAGAACTCCTTCAAGCTTCTATCGCCAATGGCCAATGCGATTGCCTAAAACTCGCAAACATACGCACGTATCTATCCCGGCTCTTCCTCGGAATCGCTCATGCAAAGCTTGTAAAGGATGAGTCGGATCGAATGCCTCACATGGCACTGAGTCACGGCAGGTCAACTTGAGTGGACCCCACACGCCTTTGAGAGTTTCGAGCAATCCGTTCATAGCAAAAGAAATGATAGTGGTAATCACTTCGGGAGTGTGCTCGCGCATACGAACACCGTCGAAATCGAAACTTCGGAGCGAACCATGCCATTTACCAGGATCGACCTGCTCAAAGGAAAGGCAGACGACTACCGAACAACAATCGGCGATGTCGTTTATGAAGGACTGACAAAGGTCATGGGGGCACCAGATGGTGATCATTTCTCGATTGTGACCGAACATGACACTACCAATTTCATCTACGACAAGACTTTTCTGAACATGACGAGAACGCCGGACCTCATTTTCATCCAGTTGTACACGACGGTCGGAGACACCACGGAGCAAAAGCGGGCCTTCTTCAAGCATGTAGCGAATGGCTTGCATGATCGTCTTGGCGTGCGCCTCGAAGATGTATTCATCAATATTGTCATCGAAGCGAAGGAAAACTGGTCGTTCGGTAAAGGCGAACCCTGGATTTAACCGCGACAGCCCTGCGCACATGCGGCACTCTGCTGCGCTTCGTCCTTGGTCGCTACAATATGAGAGGCTCTGATGGATGACTTCTTGCTTGACCGTCGCACGTTTGTCTCAACCGGCGCTGCGGCGGCGGCTTCGCTCTTCCTGGAGCACTCTCAGTTAGAGGCACAAGGTGTGTCAGATACCAGAACAGCACCTCAAATGGCAGACGTCGTACTCTCCGTGAACGGTGAGAAGCAGTGTTTACGAGTAGATACCCGCATGACTCTGCTTGACGCTCTTCGAAATAAGCTGCTGCTCACAGGGTCAAAGAAGGGCTGTGATCAAGGACAGTGCGGAGCATGCACCATCCACATGGACGGAGAGCGTCGCTTGTCTTGTCTGACGCTCACGGTCGCGGCACAGGGACACAAGATCACCACGATCGAGGGGCTGGCCCTACACAACGGCCAACTCCATCCCATGCAGCAGGCTTTCATTGACCATGACGGCTTCCAGTGCGGATACTGCACTTCGGGACAAATCATGTCAGCGGTGGCCTGTGTTCATGAGGGTCATGCCGCCTCGGATGAAGACATTCGAGAGTATATGAGCGGCAATCTGTGCCGCTGCGCAGCTTACCCCAACATCGTGGCGGCTATCAGGCAGGCGAAAACAGAAATGGAGAAAGGCTGATGCGACCTTTCTCTTACGAAGTAGCGACCGATGGTGCTTCTGCTGTTGCACTCGCCTCAGTTCCGGCAGGCGCTCACATCACATCAGAGGTCCAGTTCTTGGGCGGCGGGACCACGCTGGTTGACTTGATGAAGCTGGAAGTGATGCAGCCGAGCATGCTCGTCGACATTACCGCAATCCGCGACGAGGACATGCATAGGGTTGTTCGCACCGAAGCGGGGCTGCGGATCGGCTCTCTCGTCTCCATGGGACAGTTGCATTCTGATCAAGGCATCGTCCGGGACTATCCGATTTTGACGGAAAGCCTATGGCGCGCCGCGTCACAACAGCTGCGTAACATGGCTCGGCTTGGAGGCAATGTCCTGCAGCGGACGCGCTGTTCGTACTTTCGCGACACAAGTTATCAGCAGTGCAACAAGCGTATTCCGGGTTCGGGTTGCGCGGCCCTGGACGGAATGAATAGAGGGCACGCAATTCTGGGAACGAGCGAGCACTGCATCGCGACCTATCCAAGCGACTGGGCACCCGCTCTCATCGCGCTGGACGCCGAAGTGGAAGTCCTGAGCCGCATCGGCAAGCGAACGCTGCCGTTTTCAGAACTGCACCGTTTACCCGGCACCACCCCGCATATTGAGACGAACCTGAAGCCTGGTGATCTGATCACAGCCTTCATCATCCCTGTTGGACCACAGAGGCGATCGCTATACAGAAAAATTCGAGATCGCGAAAGCTATCAGTTTGCAAACGCCAGCGCTGCCGTGGCCATCGATCTGCGGGAAGGTGTCCTGCGCGAAGTGAGGATTGGACTGGGCGGCGTGGCTACGGTTCCCTGGCGTGCTCGCCGTGCCGAGGCCATGCTCCGCGGCAAAACTTTAACCGAAGCGACGGCTGGTCGCGCCGCCGAGGCGGAGTTTGAGGACGCCCACCCACGCGGCTACAACGCGCCCAAGGTAGCGCTTGGAAAGCGCACGTTAGTCCGCGCACTGCTCGAGGCACAAGCCATGGAGATCGTCTAATGACTGATCCAGTCAATGCCGCCGCACCTGCGCCACTTGCCAATATGGGCGACCCCATCCGCCGGACCGAGTCTGTCGCAAAGGTGACCGGCGCACTGCAATACGCAACGGACATGCCGTTGGGAGATCCGCTGGAAGCGTATTTCCTGACCAGCGCGATCGCCAAAGGTCAGATCGCGTCGATCGATACTGCGCCGGCAGAGGCTTTGAAGGGAGTGGTAAAGGTGTATACGCACCTGAATGCTCCCAAGCGAGTGGCCACGCCTTACATCTCGAAGGGCGGCTACGTTTCTGATACCAACATGCCGCTTACCGGAACCGAGATCCACAATGACGGGCAGATCATTGCGATGATCGTCGCAGACTCCTATGAGACTGCTCGCGACGCCTCACACCGCGTCGTAGTGCGGTATACCGCAGTGCCGCCTGCAGCATCCCTCGACAGCCCTGGAGTAGAAGTTCTGCATCCGGACACGCTTTCTGAGAAGGAGAAGAAGGCCGGCGATTTCGATGCGTCGTTTGCCTCCGCTCCCGTCAAGGTGGATGCAACCTACAGCACGCCGCCACAGCACCAGAATTCCCTTGAACTGTATTCCACAACGGCCTTCTGGTCGGGAGACCAGGTGACCATCTATGAGCCGAGCCAGGCTGTGACGGAGCTCTCATTCGGCGCGGCAACAATGGCCGGCATCGACCCGGCAAGGGTGCATGCCATCAACCACTACATGGGTGGGGCTTTCGGCGGCAAGGGGTACATGACGCAGCGAACTGCCCTCATTGTTACCGCCTCCCGTGAGCTTGGCAAACCAGTTCGCAATGTGGTCACGCGCGATCAGGGATTCACGTTGGCCACATACCGGTCGGAAACGAAGCACCACATCCGTCTGGCAGCGGACCACAGCGGACACCTGCTTGCTTATGGACATGAAAGCTGGGAGATGCAGTCACGGCATGACGATTACCCAGTAGCCGGTTTTGGAGTCACAACGGCCATGTACGGCAAGCCTGCCATTGCGACCCGGGTGAACCTGGTGAAAGCCGACCGGCAAACCTCAGGTTTCATGCGGGCTCCAGTGGAGATGCCTTACATGTATCCCCTGGAAAGTGCCATGGATGAGCTTGCGGTGGCACTGGAGATGGACCCGATCGAACTGCGGCGAATCAATGACATTCGTGAGAGCCCCGTTGACGGGGCAAGATTCACAAGCCGGTCTCTGATGCAGTGCTACGACCAGGGTGCCGCAAGCTTTGGTTGGAGTAAGCGGAATCCGAAGCCAGGGTCGATGGTGGAAGGTGACTGGATGGTCGGTTACGGTTGCGCGACCTCAGGCTATCCAACGCACCTCGCCCCCGCTGCTGCACGGGTCACGCTCCATGCCAACGGCGAAGCCGTGGTAGAGGTAGCGGGGCAAGACTCCGGGCAGGGAACTTATACTGCGCTCGGGCAGATCGCAGCTCGCGCGCTGGGCCTTTCCCCGCAGCAAGTTAAAGTCGTCATGGGCGACTCCAAGTTGCCGGCCGCGCCTGCGTCCAGTAACTCGTTCTCGACGGCGTCCCTCGGATCTGCCGTAAAGATCGCTGCTGACAAGGTGACAGCACATTTCGGCGACTTGCCCCAAGGGAAGGATCGCGCGGCAGCATTTCGACGCTTGGGAAAGTCTCAGATTACTGAGGTAGGCGAGTATGTTCCCCCAGGTCGGATGCCTGAGGTACTCGATAAGCTACGCAAGGGGCAAGTCCCATTTGCGAATCAAGCCCGTGGAGACGAGTCAAAAGACGGCAAGCCACTCATGTTCGCATTTGGTGCGCAGTTCGTTGAGGTGCGTATTCACCGTCTGACCCATGAGATTCGCGTACCGCGAATCACCGGTGCGTTTGCGGCAGGCCGCATCGTGAATCCGCGGACAGCACGAAGCCAGTTGATGGGCGGCATGATCTGGGGGGTCTCTTCCGCGCTATTCGAGGCAACAGAGGTCGATCCTACAAGGGGTCGGTTCACTAATGACAGCCTTGCTGAATACCTTATCCCCGTCAGCGCGGACATTCCGCAGGTAGACGTCATCATGGTGCCCGAAGTGGACAACGAAGTGAATCCTCTTGGAGTGAAGGGCATTGGGGAACTCGGTATTGTTGGGACAGCCGCGGCGGTTGCTAACGCGGTCTTCCACGCAACTGGCAAACGCGTCCGGGATTTGCCAATCACCATGGATAAGCTGTACGCCTAGATACGCTCGGAGCCCGCGTGGCGAGGAGCAGATGTCAGTCGAGTCTTCATGCTCACTCTAAGCTTTGTTACAAGAAGCCTGCTGCTTGCTTGTTTTGTGCAAGCACCAGACAGGTTGCTGGCGCAGGCGCCTACCCCTGTCTTTTTTGAGTACCAACTCCGCCACGCCAAAGAGCAGCAGTTGCAATGGGATAAGTTGCCCAAGAGACTCCGACTATTCGGAGAGATCCGCGGCCGGACCGAGGGGCAGACCTCCTACGATCTGAAGAAGTACAACGATCGCACGTACGAACTCTCTCGCCTCCGTGGAGGCTTCGAAGTGGACGTTGCACCTATGGTGAAGGTCACAGTTGCCGTACAGGATACGCACGCTCTTGCTTTGCCGATACCTTCCGTAGCCTCGACTATGCGGGACCAATTCGATCTATTCACCGGCACAGTGGATTTTCATTGGAAGAATTCGTTTCATTTCGTGGCCGGTCGCCAGCCTCTTACCTTTGGTAGTGAACATCTCGTTGGTATATCGGACTGGGCGAACAACAGCCGCAGCTGGGACGGCTTCTCGGCTCGAATTGGATCACGAACGAGCCTTGATCTCTTCTCCACTTCAGTTGTGAGCCAGCGTCCAACATCGTTGGACACACATGGGGGAGGCTTAACCTTCCATGGCGCTGTCGTCACAATCCCTTTCGCGGCTCCTCATCTCAAGGTGCAGCCTTTCGTCTATGTTCTTGCACTGCCGCATGTGTCGAGCCCTGTTGCTTTACCTGGCGCCGAGCTCGAGACCACGTTTGGAGCGGAAGTGAGTGGAACAGAGACTAACGGTCTGCAATTTGACGTTTTGGGAGCGCTACAGCGCGGTTCTCGGGCGACGTCTAACGTCTCGGCCGGAGCGGCCGCGGCAAGAGTCGGATGGTTCTTTCGAGACCTTGGATGGACACCTCGGCTAGTTGGGGAATTCGATTACGCTTCGGGGGACGGCCGATCCGCCAAGGATCACAATGGTACCTTCGACCAGGTGTATGCAAGCAATCATGGAAAATTCGGCCTCGTCGACCAGTTTGGCCTGCAGAACCTGATACAAGTGCAAGGCAACTTGGACGTCAGCCCTGTCCATGACGCTACGATCCGGATTGAAGGCGAGCGACTCCAACTGGCGAATCGCCTCGACAATGTTTATAAGTCTGACGGAACGGTCCTGTCCAAGGCTCCACTTGATGGCTTTCGAACGCCACACCTAGGGCTCGGTATCGATGTGTCGTCGACCTACGTCTACCGCGAGTATTTGCTGTTTGAAGCTGGTGCAGGGCACCTGTTCCCTGGCGGCGTCCTTTCCCAGTCTGCCCAACGGCCCTCGCTGACTGTCGGCTACCTTCAGATTACCTACAAGTTCCGTTCTGCCAAATGAAGCTGACGGCCCGCGCACCTGCTTAGCTCGATCTGTTGGGACGATATTACCGGTGCAGACGCCATCTCGCTGCCATGATGAGCACGCTCCCTGCTCCAAGTGTGCTCGCGACTTGAGAAAAGCTGCGGAATGTTGTCGCAATCATGCGAGTTATATCCAGCTATGGCGATCAGCTGCAACTGGTGACTTCACGGTCACATCGTAACCGCTTCTAGAGGCGAGATGGAACGGGCTTTGGAGCTCGGGGTCTTCGCAGAACGCGATTTTTATTCCACCTGATCGTGAACAGACTTCAAGGAGAGTTATATGGCAGAATCCGCTACTAACCCACAGACTGGAGGATCTCCAGGACCTAATCCCCCACACGACACACAACTGGAAGTACATAAGGGTTGGGTGCGGAGTGGCCAAGATAACACGCCTGGGATGAAAGGCTACTACGTCAATCTAGAAGCCAAGCCCGGTTTAGGGGATAGAGTGGAGAAGTTCCTTCAAGACGTACACAAAGGAGTAGAGCAGGAACCAGGCACAGGTCCGTGGTTTGCTCTCCGCTACTCCGACACCACTTTCGGGATCTTTGAGGCCATGCACGACGCAGAGGCGCGACATGCGCATGATGTTGGCCCCGGTGGCAGTAACTTCTTGCGTGGAGCGGAGCTCGAAGAGATGTTGGCTTACCCTGCACACCTGTTTCGGGTCGACATCATGTACGGCAAATTCAGCGTCATGTTCGGAAAGAAAATCACTGAAGTTGGACCTTCGACTTAACAGCTATCCCGGGCCGGCCGCTCGGCACTGTTGCGACCGGCCAGATGTCGAGCATGGCAAAAACGCTGCTGAAGTGAGCAGTCAAAAGATGCTTCAGTGTTGAGGAGACCCTGCACTCCCGATCACCAATCTTGTCGAGAGCGTGCCGAGTTGGGATAGCGATGAAGAAGGGATTAAGCAAAGCGGGGGCGGGGGTCTCGATAAAATGTCCCCCGCCCTCATCGAAGCTGCTACTCGCCCATAAACCGAACGAAAGCAGTGTCCGCATGAAGTCGTAAGCTGATTTTTATCGCGAGGAGCTTGGAATGAAAGTGTTCATCATAGGTGTCGCTGGCGGAACAGGATCTCGCATTGCTCGCCTCCTTGTACAAGAGGGTGATGAAGTGTCCAGTCTTTACCGTCACACCGACCAACTTGCGCAGCTCGAGGCTCTTGGTGTCAGTGGGACTTTCGGCGATGTCGCCACCATTTCTGAAAATGACTTGGCCTCCGCAGTCTCTGGAGCCGATGCCCTCGTCTTCACGGCCGGCGCTGGCGAACAGGACGATGACTCGATGATCGACGCGGTTGACCGCGACGGTGTCCGTAAAGCGATCGCTGCCGCGCGCCTGGCAGGCATATCTCATCTCCTTCTCGTTTCAGTATTTCCTGAAGCGTGGAGGGAAAGGCATATGCCCGCCAGCTTTGAACACTACATGGCAGCAAAGAAGCAAGCAGACGTAGCCTTGGTCCACAGTGATCTTGACTGGCTCATTCTTCGCCCTTCCGCGCTTGAAGATAATCCGGGAACGGGTAGCGTTAGTCTAAGTGCAGCAGAGATTCACGTGGACATCTCTCGCGACGACCTGGCTGCGACCATGGCAGCGCTTGTTCATAGTCCGACAGTGCGGAGACGCATCCTTGAGGTGACCGCAGGTGGAACACCCATTGCTAGCGCCGTCGCATCGCTGATGAACTAAGTCGCCTCACGAGCTCTACAGTCTGAGCCTAATGCCAAGCCACATTTCTGAGTGCGGACGGCTTCCTGAAAACACCGTAGATCCGACTGTAATCTGGCCTCTCGAAGCCGCATCTTTCGCAGTTATCAGGCTGAATGTTAGAAGTTCATTTATCGCTCCTTAAGAAATCGTCGGCCATCTCGCATAGTGCAGGAGAGACCAATGGCACATTTGACAGCGCTATGTTCTAGTAGTGGATACGTGGAGGAGCTAGCACGCACCCTAGAACGCTACACAGAGGGAGACCGGGAAGCACTCACTGCGAAACCGCGATTGACGGATTGTGCTTCTTACCTTCAGAACGCGCGATGGAGGCCCTGCCGTCGCCGCACATCTCACGACCCGCGGTCTGCTTAACGATCCAGGGAGCAGGCTGGGCGCTTGTGGGCGAAAAGCGCTACAACTACAAAGCTGGCCAAGGTCTTATTCTTTCTGCTGGGTTGCCCTGCAGATGCACTGTTGCTGCCGCCGACTCGTTTCAGCCGTATCTGGGAATCGTGGGGTACCCTGACCTGATCAATAGCAAATCACCTCTGCCAGCGAAAGGAGATATCGACATCTGGCGGTCTGGGCACTTTCTGCCCATTGAAGCGGCTTAAGAAGGGATGCCACCACCGAGTAGTCATGGCTTCAGTAGGACCGCTCCGGCCGACTGCCCTCCCTGCAAAGCGGTATGAGCGGCCGCAGCATCTTTGAGTGCGAAAACCCTCCAAGCGCCAGGCTTAATAATTCCAGTACCTACGGCCTGAAAGACCGCATCGGCCCGTTGCGACCCGGTCGCCAACTGCGACTTTTTCAACGCGATTCGGTACGAGCCACGACGGACTGCCAATAGGAGTGCAGTTGGTATCCAAGTGGTACGCCGAGTCGACGGTTTTATATGTCGCCTCGTTGCTTGAAAACGTCAGCCCTGTCCGGGATCTTCACCCAAGCCTCTAGCCATGACGCAGAGTTGCGCCGGTTCAGTTTAAGGAAATCAACTGAACCGGACGTAGCTATGCTGAAAGGAATGCGATGCGCTCCGAGCTCATTTATTGTGACGCAACCAAGCTGGCTGAACTAGTCCGGACTAAGGAGGTCTCTCCAGTCGAGATCGTCCAAGCCCATCTGGATCGCATTCAGGCACTTAATCCGATGCTCAACGCGATCGTCACTCTCGTGGACAACTCCTTACAAATGGCGAAGAGGTGCGAGGCAGTCGTTCTTTCCGGGGGCGAACTTGGTCCCCTTCATGGAGTACCCTTCACGGTAAAAGATTCGATAGACACCGCTGGGGTCTTGACCCAACGTGGCTCCCCAATCTTTGAGGGCAGGGTCCCGGAGAGCGATGCTGTATGCGTTGCGCGCTTGAAAACCGCCGGTGCGATTCTGCTTGCGAAGACCAATCTTCCAGAGTTCTCGTACGCGACTGAAACAGACAATCTGCTTACCGGTCGAACGAACAACCCTTGGGATCTCGATCGAACCCCGGGAGGATCCAGCGGCGGAGAGTCGGCGGCGATCGCGGCAGGCATGTCACCACTCGGCCTTGGTAGCGACGTCGCCATTTCACTTCGTGGCCCGGCGGCCGACACCGGCATCGTCGCTCTAAAGGCGACACATGGGCGCATTCCGATGACGGGTCTGTGGCCGAGGGCGCCGCGTCGCTTTTGGCATGTGGGTCCGATGGCACGCAGTGTGCGCGATCTCGCGTCGGCCTGTTCACTTTTAGCTGGGCCGGACGGCGCCGATGGATTTTCTACAGCGGCCCTCGGTCTGGACTCTGGGCTGGATGCATGGGCTAAGCAGCCTCTACAGGTGGGATGGCTCGTCGAACCTGGTTTTGGACCTATCGACCGCGAGGTCGCCGCAACGGTATACGCGGCTGCGACGGCGCTGAGTTCGTCCGGATGCATCGTAGAACCGGTTCGGCTGCCTGCACTCGAACAGATCGCGCCGATCGATTTGTTCTGGAAGCTACAGACAATGGAAGCGAAGCCAGCATTTAGGGAAGCGACAAGAAACAAGGAAGACAAAGTTTTCAAATATGTTCAGTCGGTTCTTGGAACTCCCGATACATCGATGAAGGACTTCGTTCATGCGGAGCAGCAAGCGGAAAGGCTCAAAGATCAGTTCGTCGAATATTTTCAACGCTACGATGCATTGCTCTGTCCCGTGACGCCCATTCCAGCCCCCGCACATGGGCTCTCCGAATTTGTGATCAATGGCCAGACCGTCCCCGCCACCAACATGCTCGGAGCGACGGTACCGTTCAACATCACCGGGCTACCAGCGCTAGCGATCAGATTTGGAACGAGCAGCGAGGGGCTGCCCATTGGTGTGCAACTCGTATCGAAATGGTTTGCCGAGTCGGTCATTTTGCACCTAGCCCATTTACTGGAGATGGAGAGCTCTGTTCGAAACGTGCACCCTGCCGTCGCTTCAATGACAGGCGCTTCTGCACCTGTACATCTTGACGGGCGCTCTTCCCAATAAGTCCATAGAGGTTCCCGAGTCGCTATGCAATCCGTGGCCGGATCGTTCCCGAACAAGTTCCTAATGAGTGCAGGTAATCGTCTGTTCGCGCTCTGGACCTGCTGAACATGAGAGAGGTTTCCATCATGCTTTCATTCCGTCTCTTAGTATCCGCGGCCATCGTCGCTCCACTCTTAGCGGTGGCCCTGATTTTAGTTCCTGCTGCTCCTGGCCAAACGCCCGCCCGGGTTCGCGGCGCCATTACAGCGATGGATGACCATAGCATTACCCTCAAAGATCAGGGCGGCCGCACTCTCACGTTAAGCAGGGGAACGTACACAACGTATGCCGAGTTACTTCCATCGAGCCTAGACGAAATCACGATTGGGAACTTTGTCGGTGCGGCCGTCAAAGGAACGCCGCAGTCCATGATCGCGGTCGAAGTCGCGCTCGTTCCTGAAGACATGCGTGCAGGTCGGATTGCTTACTACGGGTGGGACGCCTTACCCGACCCAACCGCCGAGCACTCTTCTGTCAAGACGCCCACCAAGATGACAAATGGTCTCGTCACAGACATAACTGAAGCATTGGCAATCAGACGCGTCGACGCGAAGGTGACTGATGGCGCTGTTTCGGCTAGAAATGGTCGGTCCGGCCGCACGCTCACGGTCGCCTACGATGGCGGGAGCAAGACTTTCCGGATTACCGTGCCTGCGAACGCGCCGATCGTGCGCTACGTGCTGGCCAACCGGTTCGCGCTAAGCCTTGGTTCAGCTGTGATGGTCAAGACAAACCCGGGCGACCAGGCCGGCCTGATCAGCATTGGCAGAGGAGTTGTGCCGCCCATGTAAACCCTGAGCGAACACTTCTCCAACGTGGGCGGTTCGCTAGCGATCGGTCCGACTTGATCTACCGAGATTCTCTTGGGAGTGTGTCACTTACGTATGAGTAGGATGCTGGATTCTGGCGCGGTTCGTTTTGCCACGCCCTTCTCTCAGGTTGAAGGCTGAAGACTCCAAGCCAGAACAACGTAAGTATTTAATTTAAAGGGACAAATGGAGCAAGTTCGTATCGAACGAGAGCTTAGAGAGCTCTCGTCGAGTGGGCTTCTTACCGGCACACTCTTCACCGCGATCATGGGTCGTTGTCTCGACTGCATTGAACCTTTTCTGTATGTGTACAATGAACACACATACGGAGATGTCATTTGGCTACAAGCTCCAGATTCGTCGTTGCGGTACATGTGCTCACCGCATTGGCCGTAAATGAAGGGACACCGGTTCGGTCGGAAGAGTTGGCATTCAGCGCGAACACCAACCCTACCGTGATACGAGCTCTCCTGGGGCGTCTGGCTGCTGCTCGCTTAACGACATCACAGCTAGGTGCTGGCGGCGGAGCGTTGCTAGCAAAACCGGCAGAAAAGATAACGCTTCTTGAGGTCTACAACATCATGGAGCAGGGCGACCTGTTCGCGCTTCACCGGTCGGAGCCGAGTAAGGTATGCATGGTTGGCAAGAACATCCAGACGGTGCTGAGTCCGAGCCTCGACAAAGCTCGTAAGGCCATGGAACGCGAGCTTGCCGGCGTGAGCATCGCAGATGTGATGAGAGACGTTCAAAAGCGTGGAAACTTCAAAACTCCTCCACCAGCTCAGCCACTTCCAAAAAAAGTGTAGGTCCGCTGCATACACGCATACGCTTTAAAGTATGATTGTTTTACCGGTGAGATCCCTTTGGCCGCGAAACGTTCAGGGACTAGTGACGAGATCCGGGAGAACTATCGGAAAGGCACATCATGACTCTCACCATCCTTGGATCCGGAAATATTGGCTCCGCACTCGCTGGTCACTTTGCTCAAAAGAGCATTCCCGTTTCGATTGCAAACAATCGCGGCGCCGCATCCCTCGAGCCTCTTCTTAAGGAGCTTGGATCAAATATCAAAGCTGTTGAACTGGCAGAGGCGCTCCAGGCTGACATTGTGATTCTGGCGCTTCCTTTTTCAGCTGTTGGGCAGCTTGCTGACAAAACAGACTGGACTGGACGAATCGTCATTGACGCCACCAACGCCATCGACTTCCCTGCCTTCACCCCTACGGACCTGAACGGAAAGCTCTCGTCTGAGGTTGTGGCGGAATCCTTGCCCGGCGCACGTGTGGTAAAGGCCTTCAACACACTTCCGGCGGCGATGCTAGGTGGAAACCCGGAACAAGCTGTTGGCCGCCGCGTGATCTTTTTATCGGGCGACGACACCGAAGCGCGCGCCGCCGTAGGGGCAGTCATTGAGAGCTTGGGTTTTGCTGCAATTGACCTCGGGAACCTGGCCGCTGGGCGCTTGCAACAATTCGGCGAGCCGCTTGTGATGCGCAACCTCCTGCTGCAGTCCTGAGCCCTGTACCTCTTCCGAATGCGACGAAGCCACGTACAGCTCGGGAGAGGACTAGCCCGCCAAGCACGCGTTCGGACCATGTTCCAGATTCCAGAAAGGCATCTCGTTGACTCTCTCTACAATCTCTAGCGAAGCCGCGATCAAGAAGACGATTGCCCAATATTTCCACGCGCTGAACCACGGCGATGTTGACGCGGCACTCGAGCTTTACACAGATGATCCGGTGATGTTGCCGTTCTTTCAACCCACAGTGATCGGGCTTGAAGCCGTTCGCGAGAACTACAAGAGCACTTTCCAGCACGCTCAGTTTCGAATGGAAACTGCGATTAAGGAATTGGTGCAGATGTCGCCAGAGTGGGCGTACGTTCGTACCGAGTCCGCTGGTCTGTTTACACCGGTCAGCACGGGAGAGGGCTCTCCGGCCACCTTTCACGAGCTATTTCTGCTTCGCAAAGCGAGCGAAGGAGAATGGCGTATTGCGCGGTATAGCTTTTCCCCAACTGCCGAGTTGCCTGCTTAGGGGTCCGTCAATGCGGACAAGCAGGAAGACCCCTTGGGGGTGCTTGTAAGAGCGAATCCACCGCAGCCTGGTGAAAAGAGGCGTCGAAGCGTTCTTCCAGCACTTCGCGCAACAGGCTGTCGAGTAGTTGCCGCAAACCATCGCGGATGCGGCCTTGCTGAAGGAGGTCGCAATCCTCAGACCGGCGCGGAGATCAAGATCGCTGCCAAGACCACCGTGACGTTCCGCATTGCGAAGGCAGCTACGGACGTGATCGCTCCACCGAAAGCGTAGTGGTGGAATCAAACATAAACCTTTCAAATGAATAATGTTAGGTCTGATAAGCCTGATTCTGTATGGCGAAGCTATTGGCGCCGGATAGAAATGTCCTACCCTCGCCCGATAGAAATGTCCGATTCCGCCTCCAGGTCTAAAACTTGGGAGGTACGAGTTGGGCTGGGTGATGATGAGCGAACGCGATCTGCAACGGATCGAGGTGCTGACGGAGGTTCTGGCGGGACGGCGTACGGTGGCTTCGGCAGCTGTGGTGTTGAACCTGGGCGTGCGGCAAGTAGGCCGGCTGTTGCTCCGCTACCGAGATGACGGTGGTGGCGCACTGATCCACAAGGGCCGCGGCAGGACCTCCAACCACCGCGTGAACGAGGGTGTTCGAGAGTACGCGCTCGAGTTGGTCCGAACCCAGTACCGCGATTTTGGACCCACGCTGGCGATCGAAGCCCTGTACGAGAGGCACGGGATCAAGGTTGGCCGCGAGACGCTGCGGACGTAGATGCTCGAGGCGAACCTCTGGGCCTCGAGGAAGCAGCGCAAGACGTTCCACCAGCTCCGGCTACGCCGGGAGAGCTACGGAGGCTGGACAACGTCAGAAACGATTTGAACCTGCGTTGCCGACATCCATTCTCCTGTTCGTAGAGTTGTCTTCAAAACCGTGGGCTTATCTCATGAGCGCTTTCCTAACGCCTTACTGCAAAGCTTACGCAGCAGCCTTATTCGCTTTACCCGTGGCCTCACGAATATTGACAACTTTCACCAGAAGTACCCATGCGTTCGCCACACCCGCGATGAAGGAAAGAGCAAGACCGGGAGCAAACCAGAACATGGCAGAGGCATGGTGGGACCAGAGCAGCACCCCTGCCACGAAGAACGGCGTACAGGAAAGCTGTGTCCGAAGGTTTGCAGGGACATGCCATCTTCCAATGCTCCACGCAGTCGGCATCGGTCAAGGGCCAGATTACCTTCAGGTCTTGTAGCTGAATGCTGAAGCATTCCAGGCACTCTACTTCAAGGAACACCCCGGCACCAGAACGGCGTCTTTCTCTTGCAGGTGGGTCCAATCGCTTGGAGCAGGCCAGCGTCGCACGTCCTCTCCCTCCAAAGGAATCTCGACTTGGGTTCCTGCCAGCAATTCACTCTTTGCGCAACGCAGGGGTGTGGAAAGCTGTCCGCGAAGGGCTCTGACCACACCAGGTGAAGTCGGCCGGTACCGATCTTCACCGGGAGCAAGGTCACTGTATTCCCACTCAATGACGCCGCCCAGCGTTGTCCCACGAAGGGGCACACGCTCCTCCGGCGGCGTGCGCACGCGGTCAATCCGTAGCCCTTCAGTCATGAAGTCAACGACGACCCGAGCACCGGTCTTCCATGTCATTGCTGGCTGGATCAGGGTCACCTGTTCTCCCGCCTCGATCCCTGCGGATTCTGCCGTCTCATCGTAGACCTGCCAGCCAGATCCTGCAGGGAAGGTCCCGGTTGCCAGCTTTACCTTCTCTGGGTCGGCTCCGCACGCACTCAGGCGGTGGTCAGACTCGAACCACACGGACGTGCAAAGCCAGCCCTTGATCCGGATCGGCCGAACCAGATCGCATCCCATCAGTTCCCCATCCCTGGGATTCAACATCACATCGGTTTGCATGCTGCATGGCATGCTGTTCAGGAGCTCATCCTGTGCCAGATGGACCGTCCACCCACTGACCGCATGCATCTGCGACATGTGCCCAACCAGCAGGACCCCGGGCAGGACGGCGGATGGTGCGGGCAAATCCACCCAGTCCAGCTCATCGCTTCCTTCACGCCAATACTGGAGGATTGCCCCCGGAGGGAACAGAAACGGCCCTACCTGCCGCGCGGTTTTGAGCTTGATGCGTAAGCGTGCGGCCTCCTCCGGCCCATCATTCATGCTGGGCCAGGGACCGAACGCCGGCTGCAAAATCCACGGGCGAGCTATCCAGACTGCCAGTAAGAGAACGATAGCTGCTGCCCACCAGCGTCGCGGCCAGCGCATTCGGTAAGCCGCCACCAGCAGCAGGACGACAACGAGGAGAAATCCTGCCTCAACGAGACGATGCAACAGGGCATAGCTCAACCCGTAACGCAGCGCGAACAGATTCAGCAAGGACCGCCTCCGCTCACCATGCTACAGGCCATCATGCTCCATCCCTTCCGGTCCGGCGCGTAGCACACCGCACGTGACTGCCTGCCGCGCATCATCGTTCGATCCGGTTTGGCAGCAGCTCCAGGCTTACGTCGAGCAGCGTCGTCAGGTCCACCACCATGCCGTCGAACTCGTGGTAACCAGCGGAGCCGATGCGAACAGTCCTGCCTTCCTTGTCCACCAAGGAAAGGTCCGACCGCTCGGTGGCACGCTCGGGCACGCTGTTGAGGAGCTGGAGCTTAGCCATCTGGTTCCTAGGTAGAATGACGGCTCCCCGAAGGGTCGCGAATCCGCAACATCCCTCGGATGCCGTTCGCGATGACATGGTTCGGCTCAACCGCAACATCCCACAGAGGGCAGCTTTTCTTCGGAAACACGAGCTCTTCCCGGCCCTGCTGCGCGATCGTGATGTGCGAGCTGCCATCCTCAGGCAGGACTATTCTGGCGGAAGTGCCGGGATGTGAGGCGTCCTCAATCATTACGCCGTAGAACATGCGTCGCTGCCCCGATTCGCACGTCTCTGCCTTCAGATTCAGGCTTCCTGAGGCTTGCTCAAGCACGATCGTCTGGTTGCCCTGCGCATACTTATCATCCGGCCAACCGTTCTTTTCGTACGGTTGTACCCGAGCGTAACGTTCGTCGGATGCCTTCCAATACGCCTCGCGAGCCCGGCTGAGGGGACCGGGTAACGGCAGGGCAGCAAGCCAGAACAGGATAAGAAGAACAATTCCAAGCCCGATGAAAATCCTGCGGACGATGCACTTTCGAGGAGCACCTTGCGGCAGAGGTCGTCGAGAGGAACCATCAACATCTGTCTCCTGCATCATCTGTCTCCTGCATCGACGTACGTATAAGGCTATTATCTGTCTCCTTCATCGGCGCGATCTTTCATCCTCTCAGGCCTCGGACAGCCTGGAACAAACAAGGGCTAGCATCCACCTACAGGCAAGGTTAGCTGGTCCGTCAATTCCTCTCGCACTTTACAAACGAGGGTTTGTGAGAACGGCGTTGCCGTTCCACGATAGATCTGAAAGCATCGTATTTACGCGCACTTTGGCGTATGCCACGTAGCGTTGGGGTATACCCATGTGCAAATTCAAAGCACACCTTAGTCCTGAACACATGAGAGGCAATTAAGCTCTACATGACCCATTCCGCCGACTTGCGCCGCGAAGACGCCTTGGCTTTGCTCAAGTTGGAGCCAGCTTGTACTGGCGGCAGACGGGGCGGAACCTCTGAAGCTGGACGCGATTTACTCACCGACAATTGACATTGTCGGGGGCGATCTGTGTGCACCCTAAGCGGGATTTTGACAGGCGTTCCGATAAGTCCGCCTAAGTAAGCGACCAGCTCGGCAAGTCTTACGCATTGGCTCTTGAGATAGTCCCGCACAATCCACAGCATTCGCAAGGCTGCCGTCCAGTGCGATGAAGCTGGTCCAGCCATGTCAAACGTCTCTTCGGCTAAGATCTCGCTTCCGCGCAGTCCCTCTCTAGAGTGCCAGGAGGCGTTAAGACGCAGCCGCGTAAAGAGTTGCTGTAAGTCGGTCTGATTCTCAGCCACGGACAAGAGCTGAATTCAAGTCAACCCAAACTCCAACTAGAAGCAGCACAAAACACGGGAAATCCATATGAGCATGGCAATTAAAGAACGGTCAGACGATTATCGGGCAGCCACGACCACTGAAACGCTGAAGCAGCGAACGCTGAAGAACGGGAACGTCATTCCACTCCGCAATGGACATAGCTTAGGCTCGCAGCCGGTAAGGGTCGAGGACGGGCACTTTTGATGACCCCTAATCATGGCCATGTATATATGGCTTTAGTCACCCACACGGGGGGTGAAAACCTGGATGCTGACTGGATTGAGTCCACGGCGAGTAACAGGCAGATCGCGGAATCATGCTTCTATTCGGTTCGGAAAGTTGAAGGTCTGCTAGATGACCTCGTCGAAGTGGGATTCATTCAACGTTCTCGACGAAACAATCAGTCATCTAGGACGACTATCTTTCGCACCCCTGGCAATGATGAAGGACCACCTGATGCATCGTCAGAGGTCTGGTATGAGAGCGACGTCGAGCCCGCTGTAGTCTCGCAACGCAGAGGTGATACAGAAGTGATACACGCTTGGCAAGGAAATAGATAAGGCAATCTTTCGGATGGCTCATCATGTTGCATTCTGAAAGACTTTTTGGTGAGAGCGCTGGGGCTCGAACCCAGGACCAGCGCCTTAAAAGGGCGATGCTCTACCAACTGAGCTACGCTCTCACTGTTAGCAGGATACGACATCCTGGAAAGGACAGGCGATCTTCGCACGCTGTCCGCACGGAGCCACCGGTGCTACTCCCTTTACGACGTCGGCTTGTCGGGGGCAGGCAGGACTGCGCAGAAGTCCCGGGCGAAGCGCTGCGAGAACTCTTCCGTAAGCTCACGCACACGCTGCGGTGACTCAGACTTCACAATGAGCCCGGCGTGGTGTGGCTTGTCCAGCTCCCACACAATCTCCTGGGCCGTATATGCCGCCAGGTCCGGCCGCTCCTGCCTGGCAAGGCAGATCACCGAGCCGGCGTAATCCTGCAAGGCCTCGCGTGCGGTGTACTCCTGCCGCAGCATAAGTGCGCACTCGATTTTGGCCCATTCCTTCCAGGGGTTCAGGCCTGTCGAGAACTCAATCAACTCGGCGATGAAGGCACCCCCGACACGTGCCGCAGTTTCAAGAAAATACAGTTTTCCGTCCCTGCGCGAGTGAATGTATTCCGAGTGAGTGACTCCGCTGACCATGCCCAGAGCGGGTACAAGCTCCGCGTCCAGCGCCTTCAGCGAACGTGATGCCTCACTGCCCCGCGGAACCGTGCGCGTGGTAAACACGCCACCCTCTTGCATCAGCGACATGGGCGGCGCGCCATATTGGTGCACGGCCTGTGCCTGCGGCACGCGGTTCCAGCAGATGGAGTCCACGTGAAAAACGTCACCCTCCACAAAACGCTCCAGCAGAAACTCTGCCGCACGGTCGCCCAGTTGGTCCAGAGCGCGCCAAAGATCGGGCGGCGTGGCAATGTGCCGGATGCCGATCGCCGAGGCGCTGGTGCGAGGCTTCAAGAGCCATGGTCCCGGCACTGCCTCTACGAAGCTACGCAGATCGTCCCGGTTCAGCGCAGAAACAAATTCCGGCACCGCGATGCCGGCGCGCTGGGCGGCAAAGCGCATGGCGAGCTTGTCGCGAAAGTGGCGCGTGGTGGTTTGACCCATGCCGGGTAGCCGCAGGTCTTCGCGCACAAGGGCTGCGGCTTCCAGATCGAACTCGTCCAGTGCAACCACGCGTGCAATATGCGCGTGGCGCGCCAGGGCACGGACGCGTTGCAACACCTCGTCCGGCTGTGCCTCGTCACTCATGGTGTGCAGCTCTGCAATGCTTGCAAACGGCCATCGGGCTTCGCGCAGTTTCTCCGCGGTCAGCAGCATGGTGCGCACACCAAGGCTGGCTGCCTGCTCCAAAAAGGCCTGGCCTTTTTCGTAGCTTGCGATACAAAGAATCATGCCGGTGGCGTCGCTCATGCCCTGGGCTCCTTCATCATTTTCTGGACAATGGCGGTTGTTGAGAATCCTTCGACAGTGGGAACGATTTCCACGCGTCCGCCAGCGGCTTGCACCTCTTCATGCCCAACAACTGTTGCCACCGTGTAGTCGCCACCCTTCACCAGCACTGTCGGCTTGAGCAGGCGAATCAACTCCAGGGGTGTGGGCTCGTCAAAGAGTGTCACCAGGTCAACGGAAGCGAGTGCCGCCATGACCTTTGCACGCTCGGCCTCGCCAACAATGGGCCGCGATGGCCCTTTCAGCCGGCTGACGGAAGCGTCGGTGTTCATGCCGACCACCAGCTTCGATCCGAAGCGCAGACAGTCCTCCAGCAAAGTGATGTGACCGACATGCAGAAGGTCGAAGCAGCCGTTCGTGAAGACGATGGTCTCACCGGCGTCGCGCCATTCATTCACACGTGCCAGGGCGCGATCACGCGACAACACTTTTTCTGCGGAGGTGACGGCTGCGGAGCGGGTGAGCTGGGTGACGATCTCCGCAGCGGTGACCGGCACGGTGCCGATCTTGGCAACAACAATGCCAGCCGCGAGATTTGCAAGCTCAATGGCGGTCTGAAGCTGCAGGCCACCGGCAATGGAGGCCGCCAGGGTGGCGATCACCGTGTCGCCTGCACCAGATACATCGAAGACCTCGCGGGCCTTTGCCGGCGAATGCAGATCGGGCTGGTCCGCCCGCAGCACGCGGATGCCGCACTCACTCATAGTCACGGTCAGGTAATCAACACGAAGGTCGGCGAGCAGAGCGTGCGCCGCCGCGAGCATGGCGTCCGTCGCGTGGGCCGGCACGCCAGTTGCTAGCGAGAGCTCTTGCAGGTTGGGACAGATCGTCGTAGCACCGGCGTAGCGCGACAAATCGCGAGCCTTTGGATCGACGAAAACGGGTATGCCCATCTGCCGTGCGGCATCAATTACGCGCCGGCACAGCGTTTCCGTCAGCGTTCCCTTGGCATAATCCGACAGGATCACGGCGTGCATACCAGCGAGCGCTCGCAGCGCGGCATCGCCGATGGTCTCGCCTTCCGCTGCAGCCAGGCGATCACGGCTTTCCACGTCCAACCGCAGCAGTTGCTGGGTGCGGCTCACGACGCGGGTCTTGGTGATGGTGGGCAGTGAGCAGGCGATCACCGCAGCGGTATCCACGTTGGCCGCGTGCAGGCTCGCCCGCAGCGCGTTACCGTCTGCGTCATTGCCTATGGCCCCACACAGCAGCGCATGCACGCCCAACCCTGCAAGATTCATGGCGACGTTCGCCGCTCCACCAGGCCGATGATAGCTGCCGGACTGGCGCAACACCGGCACCGGCGCCTCCGGCGAGATGCGATCCACATCACCGGTCAGGTAACGGTCAAGCATAAGGTCGCCGACCACAAGCACGCGCAGCTTTGCGAAGTCCCGCTCGAGCAGGGTCAGAACATTCGTCAACTCAGGCAGCATGGATCACCCCACCCATCATGGCGTCGTGCGTCGCAGCCACCGCTGCCCGGGTGCGGGAAGAAGTTGGCGCCAGGGTCTTCATCACGGTGTGAACACCTTCCAGTACCTCGTCGACGGTGATGGACAGCAGGCACTTCTTGCGCTGCTCCAGGCATGTCTCCAGGCCGCATCCCCAACAGTCCACGCGATGGTAGATCACACGATGCGGCGCGCTTACAGGAAACCACGTGCGAGGCTTGTTCCGCGCGGCAAACACTGCAACAGTGGGCGTACCGACCACAGCGGCAAGATGCATGGGACCGCTGTCGTGCCCGACGAACAGATCAGCCTCCTGAAAAGCCGCCGCGGTCTCCCGCGGAGTAAGCAGGCCGCATACGTTCACAGTGGGGCCTGCCTCTGGCACAGACTTCCAACCTTCGCTCGCGGCCTCAGTCGCGGCAGCCTCTTCCCGCGCTCCGGCAAGCAACAATGCCCGTCCGGGGTAGGCCTGTGCAAGGGCTCGCAAGAACCTGGTCCAGTTGGGAACACCCCAGTCCTTCGACTGCACCTTGGTCCCCACACTCACGGCAAAGAATGGCCGCTGTTGCAGCGGCTGCAACACTTCGTGCGCGCGCGCCCTTTCTGCTGATGAGAGCCGAAGATCCCAGGACGCGTGTGACTCCACGTCCGCATCTCCCAGCGCATTGATGCTGCGCGCCAGCCGGTATGCTTCCGGCTCAAAGATGCCATCAACATCCGGCATGGGCATCAAGTCTGCGTTAAGGGCCGGCAGGCCAACGAGACGACGAGCACCTGTCAGTTGCAGAAACTTCGCGTCCCGCCGCACTACCCCGGGGTCAGTCGTGGCTTTCAAATAGACGATTACTTGCGGCCGGAAGCGGCGCAGCCGCAAAAGTACCGAGAACAAGCGCCACGGCGAACGCAGGCCTACCGGATAGTTCTCGTAGCTGTGGATAAGGCCCGAGTCGCCCAGCACAGCGGCAGCCGCAGGTGCAAGCGACGCGACGGGAATGTTGGTGAGCATGCGCCGCTCGGCGTTTGGAAATGCACGTTCCACAAGATGCAGGCTCGGTAACGCGACCAGGGTGTCGCCCAGGCTTCCTAACCGGTACACCAGGACGCGACGCACTGAGGCATCAACCACAACCTCACCACTCGTTCCCGGTACACTCATCGGTAACATGCTACAGGACGACCTCGCCAGCAAGCTGCCCGGTATCTTTCACCAGTCGACGACCGAGCCGGGGTGCCTGCCGTCTCTCGATGCGAAGGGAGTTGTGGCTCGCATGGATGAGGCAACGGTGGCTTGGCACGGATCGCACCAGCCCGCCGCAGTGGACACAGTACTCACCTTGCATCGTTCCAACTTCGAGCTTTGGCACCTGGAAGATAGCGCGCGCGACCCAGGTGCAACGGCACAGCAGATAGCGGGCGTAAAGCAAGCGATCGATCAGACCAACCAGCGCCGAAACGACTGCGTGGAAGGCATTGACGCGGATCTGCTTCGAGCACTGGCAGCAAGCAGCCTGCCGCACCCGCAGGCACCTCTGCACTCTGAGACACCCGGCCAGATGCTTGACCGCCTTTCCATCCTCTCGCTCAAGCGCTTTCACATGGCGGAGCAGGCGGTGCGTCCCTCTGCAGATGACGCGCACCAGGGCCGCAGCCGCGACCGCCTCAGCCTGTTGCAAACACAGTCCGACGATCTCGCCAGTTGCCTGTCTGCACTGTGGAGCGACATACTTGCGGGGGAACGCCGCTTCAAGGTGTACCGGCAGATGAAGATGTACAACGATGCAGAGTTGAATCCGTTTCTGTACCGGGACAAAGCACTTGCGACGTCAATACCAGGAACGGAAAGTCAGCGGGACGCCGTCTAACACTTTCGCTCACTTGACCCCGTCGAATGGCTTGCGTATAAACGCTGCAAGCCGGGCGAGACCGCCAACCTAGCCGTTTAAGACGGCCGCAGCATACCGCAAGAAGGCTACAGGAACGCTCAGATATGGCAACGGTGAAAACCCCCCGCACTTCCAAGACGACCCCATCTACAGCCTCGGCCAAGTCACCCCGCACCCTTGCCGGTGCTGTTCTGCCTGCCAACGATGCCTCCCGCGCGAAGGTTCTGCAGGAATACCAGACCGCAGTGACTTTCATGCAGCAGGGAAACTTCTCAGCCGCACACCCTGCCTTTGAAAAGCTCTTGAAGGATGCTCCGCCGGAGTTTACCGACCGCATCCGCATGTACCTGTCTGCGTGCATTGCGCAATCTGACAAGGGTGCGGCTGAGTTCAACAGTCCAGAGGAGCAGTACGACTACGCCATCTCCCTGTTGAACAATGGCCATTTTGAGGACGCACGCGATCAGTTGAACGAGATCTTGAAGTCTGACGGAAGCGCGGATTACGCGTTCTATGGCCTTGCCGTGCTGGCCTCGGTGACTGGCGATGCACAGACCTGCCTGGAAAAGCTGACGGAAGCCATACGCCTGCAGGGCAGGAATCGCATCCAGGCGCGCGCCGACTCCGACTTCCAGGAGATGGCGGACGACCCCCGCTTCACTGAACTCTTGTATCCCGACGCCTAAGCAGGAAGCTGCTCCATGCCTCAAAAACCCGGCCCGTTTCGCGTGGTCGCCATCGGCGGCGGCACAGGCCTCTCCACCCTGCTGCGCGGTCTCAAACGTTACGTAAAGCCGGTGCTGGCCACCGGCGTCGGCTGTGGCGATCGCATCTGCCCCATCGCAAATCTTGCGGCGATCGTGACCGTTACCGACGACGGCGGATCCAGCGGTCGCCTGCGCAACGATCTTGGCATGCTGCCACCGGGAGACGTACGCAACTGCATCGCCGCACTCAGCGAAGACGAACTGCTGCTCTCACGGCTGTTTCAGTTTCGCTTTCCTGAGGGTGAATCGGCGAACGTCGGCTCGCTTGCGGGGCACTCCTTCGGCAACCTGTTTCTTGCTGCGCTCACCCACATCACTGGCGGTGACTTTGCGCAGGCCGTGCAACAGTCGTCACAAATCCTTGCGGCCCGTGGCCAAATCTATCCTGCCACCAACACCGACGTCCGGCTGTCCGCAATCATGCAGGACGGCAGCGTTGTCGACGGTGAGACCAACATCACCGCATCCCCTCAGACGATCCGTGAGTTGCGGATGGAACCGGCAGACGCGCCGCCGCTGCCTGAGACGCTGGAGGCCATCGCCAGTGCCGACCTGATCACCCTGGGTCCCGGGTCGCTGTTTACCTCGCTCATCACCAACCTGCTCGTGCCGGGTATTGCAGACGCAATTGCAACATCCAGCGCAACGCGAGTGTACGTGTGCAACCTGATGACACAGGCCAACGAGTCGCTCGGTCTGACCGCGTCCGAACACCTGGACCGCATTGAGGCCCACTGCGGCGCGCGCCTGTTTGACTATGCGGTGGTCAACACAGCACCCATATCGCCGACGCTGGTGGAGCGCTATGCGTCAGAAGGTCAAACGCCCATCATTGCCGACGTAGACGCGCTGCGCGCACGCGGCATCACGCCCATCACAGGCAACTACGTGCATGAGGGTCACCTGCTGCGTCACGATTACGACCGTGTCGCCGAGACGCTGTTGCACATCGCGCAAGAGGGTCGCCCATGACCACTCCAGTGCTTGAAGGTAATGGTATCCGCCTGCTCCCCCTTTCCACGGACCACCTCCCTGCACTGCTGCGGGCCCAGGACGCCGACACCTGGACATGGATGAGCGAAAGCGGTGCCACGCCGGAACTCATGGCCGGCTTTGTGCAACGTGCACTGGCCGCAGTGGAACGTGGCACAGCAGAGGTCTGGACGACCACCGTGCTCCGCGAGAACGCCGCTCCAGACGTGGCAGGCTGCTCCCGCCTGGCTGACCTCAACCTGCACCACCGAACCGGGGAGATTGGATGGACATGGATATCCCCCGCCTACCGCGGACGTGGCCTCAATCCCCGTGTGAAATTCCTGCAGCTCCAGCACGCCTTTGGAACGCTTTATCTGCGACGTGTCGCACTCAAAACCCACCACCTCAACGCTCGGTCCCAGGCCGCCATGCTGAAACTCGGCGCACAGTACGAAGGCACATTCCGCAACCACATCTTCATGCCGGACGGCTCGTCGCGCGACACAAAGTGGTATTCCATCCTGGACACGGAATGGCCTGGTGTGCGCGCGCGTTTGCTGGCGCGGATCGCGGCGGAGCCACTGCGAACCGCGCCAGAGCCCATCTCGCGCAATCACGAAACGGACTAAGATAAGGGCATGGTTGAAACTGTTCCTGTCGCGGAAAACGCGACCATCGCCACCGCATCCAGTGTCACCCGCAACATTCGCAAAACACTGCTCTCCAACGGCCTCACGGTGCTGACGGAAACCATGCCGCATATGCGTTCCGTCAGCATGGGTGTGTGGATCGGCACCGGCTCACGCGACGAGTCACCGGCGCAAAATGGTCTGAGCCACTTCGTCGAACACATGGTCTTCAAGGGCACCACCACACGCGACGCCAAGCAACTTGCGCGGGAGACCGACGCGATCGGCGGCAACCTGGACGCCTTCACCGGCAAAGAGACGGTCTGCTTCAACATCAAGGTGCTCGACAGCAATGTGCCTGCTGCCATAGACATCCTGGCAGACCTGGTGCTAAACCCCCGCTTTGATCCCACCGATCTCGAGCGCGAAAAGTCCGTCATCCTGGAAGAGATCAAGATGGATGAGGACAATCCGGACTACCTCGTGCACGAGGTCCACGTCGCAAACTTCTGGAAGAACGACCCGCTCGCCGCATCAATCCTTGGCACCACCAAAACGGTGTCTGCCTTCGCGGAGCCTGCCGTCCGCGCGTTTCACACGGAACGGTTTTCGCCGGCAAACATGACGTTTTCCGCTGCCGGTAACCTGCAGCACGACGAGATGATTGCGCTGGTCACGAAATATTTCGGCCAGCTCGCACCACTCGGCGACGTGCCCATCAAGGCCTTTCCGGTTCCGAGCGTCACACCGCACATCACACTCAAAAAGAAGAAGTCCCTGGAGCAGGTGCAGATCTGCCTGGGCGTGCCGGCACCGCCAGTCGACTCCTCTGATCGGTACGTTCTGTACCTGCTCAACACCATCCTGGGCGGCGGTATGAGCTCTCGGCTGTTCCAGACCGTGCGTGAAGAGGCCGGCCTCGCATACTCCATCTATTCCGAGCTCAGCCCCTTCCGCGACGCCGGTTCACTCACGGTGTACGCCGGCACCTCCATTGAAAAAACGCCGGAGATGCTGCGGCTGATCCTGCAGGAGCTGACGTTGATGAAAAATCAACCTGTCAGCGAGGACGAACTCGAGCGCGCAAAAGACCAATCCCGCGGCAACATCATCCTCGGCCTTGAAAGCTCCTCGGCGCGCATGTCAAACCTGGCTCGCCAGCAGATGTACTACAACCGCTTCACCTCAACGGAGGAGATTGAGCGCGCTGTGGATGCGGTCACCGCGGCCGACATTCAGCGTGTCGCGGGTGAGCTCTTCCAATCGCATCTGCTGTCACTCACGCTGCTCGGCAACCTGGGTGACCTTAGCATCAGCCGCGCCGACCTGCAGTGCTAGATCGCCACCCAGAACTGATAGAGTTACCGATGTCAAACCGTCGTGGCGACCGTCTACCACGGTAGCCGCTTCCCCGAGGACCGCATATGCAGCGCAAGAATGAACGACGCTCGAACGAGCAAGGCTTCACCCTGATTGAACTCCTGATCGTGATGTCGATCATCATCATCATCGTCACCATTGCACTGCCGAACATCACCCGCTACAAGCGCCAGGGCAATGAGACATCGGCAGTTGGTTCCCTGCGCGCCATCGTTACAGCTCAGCTGCAGTACGCTCAAACCTATCCTGCCAACGGCTACGCCTGCAGCTTGAGCGCACTCGGTGGTGAGAAGGGTGCAACCCCCACACCGGCGGCTGCTGGCCTGCTGCCGGCTGACCTCGCCAGCGGCAACAAGGCCGGCTATACCTTTGCCATCACCAATTGCAGCAAGGTCACGGTCAACAATCAGGATCAGTACACCGGCTACGAAATCACCGCGGTTCCGCAGGCGATTGGTAAGACGGGCGATCGTGGGTTCTGCTCCGACGACAATCAGCAGGTCAAGGTCGATCCGAAGGGTGGCACCAGCTGCTCCCAGCCGCTGCAGTAAAAGGCCTCCGCACAGGGCTTGGGATCGCGGCGCTGCTCTTGAGCGCCGCGTTCTCGTCTGCCCAGCAGACCTCCGCGCACGACCTGGCGCAAAAAATCGACCACCACTACAACCATCTGTCTTCATTGCGCGCGACGTTTGCTGAAACATACAGCGGCATGGGACAGACGCGCGAAGAGCACGGCACCCTTCTGCTGAAGAAGCCCGGCCGCATGCGCTTCTCCTACAACAGCGGTAAGCTGTTCGTTCTGGATGGCAAATTCGCCACCGGTTACACTCCCGGCGACCCGCAGGCTCAACGGGTGCCTGCGAAGCAGCTGGACGATCTGCGTTCACCCCTGCGTTTTCTGCTGGGCCACACCGAAATCGAGAAGGAACTCGACCACCTAACCGAGACCGCCGCCCCCAACAACGCTGCCACGCTCACCGGCGCACCACGCTATCAGCTTGGGCCCAGGGACAGTGAAAATCGCATCAGCTCGATCAGCATCACGGCAGATGTCGCAACCGGCACCATCCTTAGCCTGGAACTGACAGAGGTCGATGGCACCACGACCCGCTTTCAGTTCACCGACATGCACGAGAACACACCTGCGACGGACAGCGACTTTCGCTTTACGCCACCCGCCGGTGTGACGATCGTCGACGGCATGCCGCCGGTCTAGAGCTCCGGCTAGCACCTCAAAAACAGCAGTACGGACGCCATCCACAGCCAGGTGGAAGCTTAGCCCCACGGCTCGGCATCCAGTACTCCACACAGGGGGAGAGAGCGTGACACGCAAGATACTCATCACTGGCGCAACCGGTCAGGTCGGCAGCAAGGTAATCGACAGGCTCCGCAAACATCCGCACATTCAGGTTGTGGCGGCGGTCCGTTCCGCCAACAAAGCGGCTGCCTTTCAGGACAGTGGACTTGCGACGGCTCTCCTCGACCTCGACGACGAGTCGACCCACCTGCCCGCGCTCCAGGGCGTCGACACTCTGTTCCTGCTTACCGGATACACCGTCGATATGCTGCGTCAAAGCAAGGCCATTCTCGACAACGCCGCCACTGCAGGCGTACAGCACGTCGTTCACCTGGGCGCGTGCGGGCGCGATGACACCACCGTCGCCCATTGGGCGTGGCACCAGTTCGTCGAACGGTACATCGAGTGGAAAGGCTTTTCCTTCACTCACCTTCGGCCCGAGACTTTCATGCAGAACCTGTTAAGCTACGGCGGCGAAAAGAGCATCCAGCACGGCGTCATTCACGCGTTCGTTCAGGACGCTCGTCTCAGCTGGGTCGACGTGGACGATGTGGCACACGTTGCTGCGCTTGCACTCGCATATCCTGAGCTGCACGCGGGCAAGACCTACCGGCTCGGGTACGACGCCGCATCGTTTGGTGATCTCGCCGCCCTCATGACGGACATCGTCGGCCAGCCCTTCCACTACGAGCCGCTGCCGCCGGAGGTCTTTCTGCACAACATGCAAGCAGCCGGCGCCGACATGGCGTACATGAACTGCGTGTACGACCACTGGAAGCGCTACGCCGCCGGAACCATTCCAGGCGCGGATGACACCTTCGACAACTTCCCGGCAATCACCGGAGAACAGCCCACCAGCCTCGCCGATTTCATCTCTCGGCACCGTGCGGAGTTTGCCTATTAGCGAAGTGTGCTGCAGCTACCCCACAGCACACTTCACGTACAGGCAAGCTTGACTATTTCGGCTCCGGCCCGCGCACCACCTGCACCAGGTCAGTCGGCCGCAGCACCCGTGCAAAGGCGTCACGCACCTCGTCGGCACTCAGTGCAAGGTAACGCTTTGCCGCGTTGTCCCGCTCGTTCAGCGGCAGGCCCAGCTCGGCACGCGCCAGCAGAACGGCCGCAACCGTCTCCTCGCTGCTCTCGCTTAGTGTCAGCTGCCGCAGCAGCAGGCTCTTCGCCAGGGTGAGTTCGTCCGGCGATACCGGCTCGGTGCGCATCCGGTCAAGGTCACGCTCGACCAGTGCGCGTGCCTTCGAAACGTTCACCGGGTCTGATCCGTAGTCCACCGTGTAGGTCGCACGTGTCTTGTGGGCGCTCAACTGCACGTTAACGTTGTAAACATACCCCGCCACCTGCCGCAGGTCGTGGTACAGGCGGCTGGCGTAAAAGCCACCTCCCAGTACACCCGTCCCCAGCTGCATGGGGTAGTAATCCGGACTGAAGCGATTCAGCACCAACTGCTGCGAGAGCGTGACCGAATCCTGGACCTGCTCGGGGTCGTCCACGTGCGCTGCCGACGGCTTGTTTGCAGGAACGGCAGGCAGGGTGGTGTCGGGCTTGGGCCCACTGGCGGACCACGTGCCGAACCATTTCTCCACGACGGACCGTGCCTCTGCCGGCGTCACATCGCCAATAATCACGATCGTTGTTAGATCCGGTCGCACCGTCTTTGCGAAGTACGCCTTGACGTCCTCCAGCTTCAACGCGGACACGGACTTCGGCGTGGTCTCCCGCAGCGTGGGATCCTTTGGCGGCAGCAGCGCCGTCTCCAACGCTTTGGTGGTGCGGTATGACGGACTCACCAGGTTACCGGCGACAAACTGCGCAGTCTGCTGCTGCACCACGCCAAACGCCTCCGCCGGCAGCGCCGGATGCAACTCGTTGTCCGCCAGCAATTGCATCCCGCGTCCAAACTGATCCTTCAACACCTTCAGGCTAAAGCGATATCCCGGCGACTCCTCGGCACCGATGTCATCCAGCGCTTTCTGAAAGGCGATGCGATCCAGCGATGTCGTGCCGTAGCTGTAGAGTTCCTGCAGAACATCGGCCACACCCTCCTGCCCTGCTGGCGATTGCAAATCTTCGTTGTTTTCCACCGCGCCGGTCACGGTAACGGTGGGGCTTGTCTTATCCGTCTTCACGATCAGCCGCAGCCCATTCGGCAGCCGCACGTCACTGGGCAGAACCATGGGCGCGGGAGCGCGCAACGCGCTCAGCGGCGCCACGGCCCACTCCGGCAGCACCACAGGCTTCGTCGGTGGCTGCGTCAACTTTTCTCCACCGCCAAACCCTGTCTGTGCCACGGCCTCACCACTTGGCACGGGCTTCAGAATGGCCGTAATTGCGCCAACCGAAAGATACTGCTTTGCGACTCGGTTCACGTCGGCAAGGGTCACCTTACGGATCGCGTCCAGGTCCTCATCCGGCGATGTGCGACCTTCAGCCGCCAGCGCGTTCGACCACACATTTGCCAGGCCCGGAATGCTGTTTCGCTGGAACTCCGCCTGGGAGACCTCGGCACGAATGGCCGCCGTGACCAGGTCCTCCGGCACGCCGTCCTTTGCGTACGCTGCAAGCACCGCAGACATGTCCTTCAGCGCGCCCGCAGGGTCAGTACCCGACGGCACAGCCACCACACCATAGCCCACGCTGGCCTTTGGGTACGTCTCTGCCAGACCGAACTGTGCCGCCAGCGCCTTGCCTGCAGGCACCAGCGCGTACAGGTCGCCGCGTTGGCTGCTGAGCACATCGCCAAGCACCTGTGCCGCGGCGTAATCCGGCGAGTCGGTTCCCGGCAATCGATACCCAAGGAACGCAAGCGTGTAAGGCAGGTTGCTGGGCAGCGTGAACGTCTCCGGCTTGACCGGCTGCAGGGTAACAACGGGGCGTTGTGGAAGTGGCCGGTCCGGTATCTCCGCGAACAGCGCCTTCACCCGGCTCATGGTCTCCGCCGCGTCCACATCGCCCACAATCACAAGAATCGCGTTCGACGGCACGTACCACTTGCTGTAGAAATCCCGCAGAGTCTGGCCGGTCGTCGCATCAAACGAAGGCCGCGTACCCAGCGGATCGTGCGCGTATGGCGTGCCGACGAATAGGTCTTCGTTCAGGTGCGCGATGAATTTGTACGTTGGGTTCGACAGGTCGCGCGACACCTCCTGCTCGATGGCGCCGCGCTCCTGGTCCCATTCCTTGTCGCTGTTGTCCACACCGCGCATGCAGGCGGCCTGCGCCCGAAGCGCCACCTCCAGGTCAGTCGCCGGCAGCGTTGCATAAAACTGCGTGATCACCTGCTGCGTGTCCGCGTTGTTTTCACCGCCAAGCCGCGCATAAATGGCGGAGGTCTGGTCCGCGCTCATCCCCGTACATCCGCGAAAGGCCATATGTTCCAGCGCATGGGCCGTTCCAGGAAAACCGGCGGCCGTCTCATCCCCACCGGCAAGGATGTTCATCTCCACCGTTACGACGGGTGCAAGGGTGTTGCGCACCACAACGACGCGCAGGCCGTTTGCAAGCGTGGCGCGCGTCACCTGGGGTGCGGCCACCACAGCCGGTGCTGCAGGTGCGGACGTCTGCGCCAGGGCAAACAGCGGCAAACAAAGGACAGCGGAAACGCACAGCTTGGCTCGCAGGTTCAAACGGAAAATCCTCGTCTGCTTAGACTATAGAAACCGGTGAAATGTCGTGGAGCGGCCGCGCTTGCCGTGTACCGGACAGTGGCGTGATTGGGCGCACAACTCCGTGACGACGGACTGGTACACTCGCCGCACAAACGGATTCCGCACGCAGGAACTCTCCACGATGCGTCCATTTCTGTCCACACTTCCCGCGATTCTGCTGGCTCTGGCATCCTGGCCAGTTGCTGCCCAGACTGCTTTGCCCGCATGCACAGGGCTCTGCCTGCAGCAGGTGGCGTGTCCCACTGGCACTTCCACCACCATCAGCGGAACGGTATACGCACCCAACGGCGACGATCCCATTCCCAACGTCACCGTCTACATTCCGAATGCACCCGTTGCGGCCATGTCCGCCGGTGTCAGCTGCCCTGTCCCCGGTCAAGTACCGTCAGGGTCTCCGCTGGTCGGCACCTTCACCGCTGTCGATGGCAGCTTTACGCTGGCAGACGCGCCTGTGGGCACAAACATTCCTATCGTCATCACCGCCGGCAAGTGGCGACGGCAGGTCGTCGTGCCCGGCACGGTCGCGTGCGGCAACACCAGGTTCGACATCCGCTTCCCCAGGAACCAGGCGGAAGGAGACATTCCCAGGTTTGCCGTCAGCACTGGCAACGCAGATCAGGTGGAGTGCGTGCTGCGCAAGGTTGGCATCAACGACGCGGAGTTTACCGATCCCAGCGGCGGCGGGCGCGTCCAGTTCTACACCGGCACGTACAAGGCCGGTGCGAAGATCGACACCGCCACACCAACAGCTGACAGCCTGATGGGCGACGCGGACACGCTTAATTCATACGACGTGCTGATGCTGCCGTGCGAAGGCGGCGAACACACCGAGATGGCAGGCCAACTTGCCAACCTTGTGAGCTACGCCAACGCCGGCGGTCGCGTGTACGGCAGCCACTTCGCCTACGAGTGGTTCTGGCACAATCCGCCGTTCAACACGGTAGCCAACTGGACCGGCTCAACCATTGGACCTAACAACGCCACCGCAACGGTAAACCAGGGCTTTTCTACCGGCGCCAATCTTGCGCAGTGGCTGCAGCTTGTAAAGGCATCCACAACGCTCGGCCAGATCGACCTGTCTGCGATCAAGTTCGATACAAACGGCGTCAATCCCCCGACCCAGGTGTGGCTCAACCTGAACAGCGCCGGCAACCCCGTCATGCAGTTCACCTTTGACACACCCGTGGGCGCAACCAGCGGGCAGTGTGGCCGCGTTCTGTTCAACGAGTACCACGTCGAGAACAACGGCCTGTCCAACGGCGAAACGTTCCCAGCGGAGTGCTCCACCGCCGCCATGACGCCGCAGGAAAAGCTGCTGGAGTACAGCCTCTTCGACCTGTCGAACAACGGTAGTCCGGCGACCATGACACCAGCTTCCGCAGACTTCGGCGACCAGGTCATCGGCTTCCAGAGCACTCCCAAAGTGTTCACGGTCCACAACAATTCCGTCTTCTCCGGTGTGCTCACGTCGGCATCCGCGACAGACGACTTCCTTGTCACAGGCAATACGTGCGGCACCAGCGTCCGCTCCGGCGACTCGTGCACGGTGTCGGTCGCCTTCAAACCCTCGACGCTTGGCGCGCACACCGGGCAGCTTAACCTGGTCTTCGGCGGCACGACGCGTACCGGTGCACTCACCGGCAACGGCATCCCCGCACTCGCCCTTCAATCCGCGTCGCTCGACTTCGGCAGCACCGATGTAACGACCACGGTTCCACGCACGTTGGTGCTGACCAACAACGCGCCCTCGGCACTCCCCCTGCCAGCCATTGCTGTCTCCGGTGACTACACGGCCACCACGAGCTGCCCCAGCACCCTGCCGGTGGCAGGAACGTGCGCGATCAACCTCGCGTTCACGCCCACTGCGTACGGACCGCGCCCAGGGACGCTGACGGTGACCGGCAGCGCAACAACGCTCACTACAGCACTGAACGGCAACGGGCTCGACTTCAGCACCGCCACATCTCCAGGCTCCGGCACCATCGTCGCAGGCCTGACGGCAACAACTGCGCTTGTTGCAACGCCACTTGGCGGCTTCAACGCTCCCGTCACGCTCAGCTGCACCATCGACGCACCCGGCGCCAGCTGCAGCCTGCAGAACACCACCGTGCCGCTTTCCAGCGTGACCAACATCAACGTGGCGGTCGCTACCACATCGCAGTACACCATCATCGGCTACGGCGTGTACGGCAGCTGGATGCTGGGCCTGGGCGCAGGCATGTGCGGCACACTGCTCCTCATCGTTCGCCGCCGCTCCCGTGGTCTATTCGCACCTATCCTGGTTCTTCTTGTCATGGCAGGCATCACCACGCTCTCGGGGTGCAGCGGTAAACAACCGGCGATGAATCCGGTCTACACGCCGCCCGGCAACTACACCGTCCAGCTATCCGCCACAGACGGAACGCTGACACGGACAGCCTCGTACGCCCTAACCGTCAAGGCCCGATAAGCCGAGACTGCGTCTACTGGCTCGCATACAGCTGCCGATACATCTCGCGATTGCGCAGGATCGACTGCACGTAGTCGCGCGTCTCGGAATACGGAATCGACTCCACAAACTCGGCGATATCCTTGTAGTTGTTCTCGGCCATCCAGCGGCGCACCGGTGAGTCGCCGGCGTTGTAGGCTGCCAAGGCATACTCCGGCTGCCCGCCAAAGCGGCCCAGCACCTGCGCCAAGTTCGCCGTACCCAGCTGCAGGTTGATTGAGGGCTGCAGCAGGTCTCCCGTCGAGAACCGCTTCAGCCCCACGCGCTTCGCCTGGGCCTTGCCCACGCTGGGCAGCAGCTGCATCAGCCCATACGCATTCGCACGCGATACAGCGCTCGGGTTGAACTCGCTTTCCTGCCGAATCAACGACGCAACCAGGTAAGGATCCAGTCCGTTTTGCGAGGCATCCGCCGTCAGGTCAGACCAGTAAGGCCGCGGAAACAGCAGCTGCCAGTACACGATAGGAACCTGCGCGATGGGCAGCGCAAAAAACGACGAACCACTTCGTTTGATCGTCTGCAGCGCACGCACATTTTCGCCATAGCTGCGGTAGATCTCCGCCTGTGCCAGCGCACCCCATTGGGACGAGCTGCCGCTGGCCGCAATCTCCGGACCGATGTAGTCGTTCAACCCTGCATTCGCCAGCAGCCGCGCCTTGATCAGGTGCGGATCGTTCTCCGGCAACTCCTGCACCAGCGTCGGCGCCGGTAGCGTGCGCACCTCGCCCAGCGGAAACGCCGGCGCCACGGTCCCCTGCGGACCCATCATGCGCAAACGCTCGCGCGCCAGCAGGGCGTAGTAGAAGTTGCGATAACCATTCGACAGCGCGTTGTAAAAATTCGCGGCCTGCGCAAAGTTCTTCTCCGGCTCCTCATACAGACGCCCCCGCCAGTACAGCGCGCTCGGTGCCTCCGCACTGGTGGGGTATCGCGCAATCTGCTCTTCCATCAACCGCGCGGCCTCAGGATAGTTGCGCAACCGGTAGCTCAGCCACGCCGCTCGCCAATGGCTCGATGGCCCATACGTGCTGTTCGGAAACCGTCGAAACAGCTCTTCGTACACCTCGATCGCATGCGGCGCGTCGCGCTTGATCAGGTACATGTTGCCACTCGAGTACAACGCCTCTTCCAGCCATCGGCTCTGCGGAAACCGCTGCTCCATCTGCTGCAATATCGACCGGTTCCCTGCCTCGTCGTCCTCATTGCGCGCCAGCTCTGCCAGAATGTACAACCGCAGCGCAGCGCTGTCGTCGCTCGTCTGCGGCAACTTCTCCGCATCGCGCCTCGACAGGTGCTTCAGCCGCAGATCGCACACGGCAGCATAAATCTCCAGAGCGTCCCGGTCCGCCTGCCCCAGCGTCCCGTCGTTCTTCTCAATGGAGTGGTACTCCGCACCCGCTTCCGCATAGCGCTTCGCATTGAACAAGGCATCCGCATGCAGCTTGCGCTCACCCGCACTTGGCCCCGCGTTCATCGCCTGCAACTCTGTTTTCGCCTGCACCGCCTCCGGCGAAAACGGCAGCCGCACGTAGATCTGTCGAAACAGCGCCGCCGCAGCAGCCTTGTCGCCGGCCATCTCGTGGGCCTTGCCCTCGGTCAGCAGGTAATCGGCTTTTTGCGATCCGGGCTGTCCCATCTGGCTCGCCAGTGCCCGCAGCGCATTGCCGCTGTCGTTCAGCAGCAGGTATCCCTGCGCCTGGGCCACCGGCGCACTTGCCACAAAGATGCTGGCTGGGTATTTGCTGGCAAACCCATTCAGCAGGCCCACGGTCGCCGAACCATCATGGTTCTGCAGCGCCGCCTGTGCCCCCAGGTACGTCGCGTAATCCTGCAGCGCACTGCCCGCTCCCGCAGCCTGCCGAAAGGCCGTTCCCGCGTCGCCATATCGGTGGTCCAGCGAGTACGCGTGGCCAATCGCCATGTACGCTGCAGCCGCGCCCTCACCCGGGTGCGCCGCCGCATAGTTCTCCACTCCCGCATACGCCGCGCTTGACCGCGTTGTCGCCAGCTGCTGCGCCATGGGCCGCAACGTCTCACTCTGCACAAACGCACTGGTCAGCTGCCGGCTGACGGGCGTTGGTGCGGAGGCAAATCGTTGCGCGTGTGCTGAAGTGGCGGCAGCCCGGCTCCCCTTTGCACCTTTGCCGGCAGCCTTCTTGCCTGGCCGCGTTGCAGTTGAACGGCCTTTGGCGGACCGTGCCGCCCCCGCTCCACGCGCTGCACCTTTGGCCGCGGCGTGCGCGGGCGTCGTCTTGGTGTGCTTTGCCGGGTGCTGCACAGCCACCGCCGGCATGGTTGAAGCGAGGCAAAGAGCGACAAAGTACACAAGGCCGCGGCCTGAGATATTGAAAGACACCACACCTACACTCTAAAAGGCATTGCCACCACCAGCACCGCAAAACACAGCCCCTCTGGAACCTGCCTTGGTAACGTCAAGCAATTCGCCCAGGGCTTAACGGACACTTCCATCCCGTTGTGTCGCGTCACCATGGACACTGCATTGCGTTGCTGTCTCATTCTGTTGCGTCTTCCGCGTTGCTCCGCACCCGCCCCCAACGTACACTGACCATAAGACATGCCCGTCCTTGAACAACCCGGCACAGAAGAGATTCACCCGGACGTCGCCCTTGTAGAGCGCGCGCGCGCCGGTGACGCCGCCGCCTTCGAGACCCTCGTCCGCCAGTACGACCGGCCGATCTTCCGCGTCGCCAACCACATCACCCAGAACCGCGAAGACGCAGAAGACATCGTTCAGGACGTCTTCCTCAAGGCCTACCGCAAGCTTGAGCAGTTCCAGGGCAACAGTAAGTTTTCCACCTGGCTTACGCGCATCGCGGTCAACGAGAGCCTCATGCGCCTGCGCAAGCGCAAAACGTCGCGCACCGTCTCCATGGACCAGGACGTGCAAACCGAAGAGGGCTCCATCCCCCGCGACTTCGCCGACTGGGGCCTTGACCCGGAACAGCAGTACAACCAGGCGGAACTCGGCGACATCCTGCAAAAAACAATCGCAGGTTTGTCCCCAGGCTTTCGCACCGTTTTTACGCTTCGCGACATCGAACATCTGTCGACGGAAGAGACTGCCAACGCTCTCGGATTGAGTGTGCCGGCGGTTAAATCCAGGCTTCTGCGCGCGCGACTTCAACTTCGCGAACGCCTGAGCCGCTACTTGAAGCGCAAGGACGGGTCCATAAAGCCGTGAACGCCACCACGCAACTCGCAGCAGCATGGCTCACCAGCGGCCGCGTTATGAAGGTATCGAGCGGGAGCATCACGCGATGACCTGCACCGACTTCCTCGCGACCATGACGGACTACTTCGACGGCGAGGTGGACGCGCAGCTTTTGTCTGAGATCCGGGCCCATCTTGAGAGCTGCGACCACTGCGAGATCCTGGTAAATACAACGCGCCAGACCATCCAGATCTATCGTGACCACCAGGTCTACGAGTTCACAGCAGAAGTGCGCGAGCGCACGATCACCAGCATCATGCACCGCTGCGGCCTTCGCAAGTCGGCCTGACTGGCCCAGGCATGCGACCGCACGAGCCGATCCCCCTTGAACTGAAGCGCCAGCTTCGACGTTCCACCCTCCGCAAGAGCTCCGCACGCGATGAAGCGTTTCAGCGTGTGATCCGTTCCATTCCGGCCGGCAAGGTCACTACCTACGGCAAGGTTGCCGCTGCGGCCGGATACCCCCTGTACCATCGAGCCGTCGCCCGCCTGCTGCAGTCTGGGTCCGCTCTGCTGCTGCCCTGGCATCGCATCGTCGGCGCAGGTGGCGCCATCAAGCTTCGGCGCGACGGCGAGCAGGAACAGCGCCTCCGCCTGCAGCAGGAAGGTGTCGCCTTCCGAGGCAAAGTGGTCGACATGGACACCTGTGAGCACATCATCGCGACGGAATTTCTGGAGCCGTAGATAAAGCTTTGTACGAGCCCAAACGTGAAAGGCGCACCCAATCGGGATGCGCCTCTCACACAGCCGCAGAAGCTTAGTGGACGACCTGGGTAAACAGCGGCGAGCTCAGCAGGTTGCTGAACTGTCCATCGCTGGCCGCATAGCTCACCTGCAGCGTCCCCGCGTTCGAGTCAATATTGGTCTCGTCAATCGTGGACTTCTCGAGCGACGTTCCCTGCGTCTTCTTCACCAGCGCCATGCCCTTCATCAGGGTGGCGGCAGTAGCGGCGGTCACGGTGTCGCTCATCACCACGGCCATGTCGAACTTCACGCCATTTTGAAAATCCATGGTGTAGCGCGAGCTCTTCATCCGGTTCTTTACGGAGTCATAGTCGGTCAGCGCTGCCGCCTCACCCAGCACACCGCGCATCATCGTCTGCGTGCCTTTCTGGTCCAGCAGGCTCCACATGTTGCGCGTGTCCACAGCGGCCATCTCATTGATCATGTCGCCATTCTGCAGAAAGTTCGGCTGCAGCCCGTCTCGAGCATCCAGCCCCGCCTTCACCGCGGCCTGGTCGCCAAACAACATGGTCGTCTGGTTCAGGAACACCACACTCATACCCGCCGCGCCCATGGGGTACACCTGGTTATTGCGGACGGTCGTGAACTTCGTCTTGGTCTTCACCCAGTTTGCCTGGATCGCTGCAGTCTGGAACTGGCCCTGCGCGATGCCGAGTGTACGCGTCTGGTCGGCCGCGCCGTTCACGCGAAACGCTGCGAAGGCAAGCGTATCGGCATCCCGGTCCACCTTCAGGCCGCTCTGCTTCAACGCCGATTCCAGCCGCTTCAGCTCCGGCGGCAACACGCGATCCTTCAGGCTAAGTGCCGCAGGGGAGTTCTGCATGGCGCGGTAATCCACCACAATGATCTGCTGCACATCGCGCGGAATGGCCGACTTCGCATCCGAGCCCAGTTGCGCCGCGTGCAAGGGTACCGCAGCCACCGCAACCACTACCGCCGCCATCCAAACCCGAACCAAAGTCTTCAATGTGCCTCCACCCTGATCTTTTCTGTCGTCCTATGCCACTTGTAGCCGATGTGGCTCCAGCCGCTCCGGCCATTCCATCGGCTGCTCCAGCCTCTGCTCCAGGATGCGCAGTGCCGGGTCAAACTCAGTCGTTTGACGCAACCACTCCGCATTCGGTTCACAGGCAGCCGCGGGAACCAGGCCGATTAGTTCCCCTTCGGCAGTATCAACACCAACCGCCTCCGCAAGTCGCAGAACCTCCGCATACACCCGCTCCATGGGGGTCAGTCGAAAGTCCGTCACATTCATGCTAACCTGCGCGCGCCCGTCCACCATAACGCCCAGCGCTTTCAGTCCGGCCAGGCCGCCGTTCGATTCCCGCAACCGCCGCGCAATCGTCCGCGCCGGCCCAATGTCGGCGCTCTGCAGGTAGATGTTGTACGCAATCAGGAACTGCCGTGCACCCACCACGCTTGCGCCGGCCGTCGCATGCAGTTCATTCGCACCCACATCGGGCCAGGTGCGCGAATCCGTGCGCACTGCCTGTCGCAGCCCCTCGAACTGGCCGCGGCGTACGTCCTCCAGCTTTACCCGGTCCGGTCGCACCGCTGCCGCCTCGTAGAAATACACGGGAACACCGTAGCGCTTCCACATCTCCGTCCCGGCATGGTGAGCCAGTTGCACGCACTCCCCCAGTGAGCAGCCACTGATCGGCACAAACGGCACAACGTCCGCTGCTCCCACCCGCGGATGCACCCCCGTCTGTTTGGTCAGGTCAATCAACTCTGCGGCACGGCCAACGGCCCGCACCGCCGCCTCGCACACCGCCTGCGCCGGTCCGGCCACCGTCACCACGCTTCGATTGTGCGCCGGGTCCATCGACCAGTCCAGCAGACGCACACCGTACACCTGCATGCTGCGCACAATCTCGCGCACAACACCTTCATCGCGACCCTCAGAAAAGTTGGGGACGCACTCCACGACCGCTTCAGCATTCACCGCAAAACCCTGCCTTACCCTTTGTTCTCCGCCATCTGCCTGCCGCACTCCTGTCCGCGACACGCTGCGACAGCCGTGTTCCGTTCAATCCCGCCTCAAACCTACTTCCACCACGAATACCCGATTGAAAACTGCACACTCGCGTTCACGCCCGGATTTCTGTCCCCCAGGCTGGCCGATGAGATATGAACACCATTCGCACTCAAGTCCAGGCTTTGCCGTGGCTTGAGGAAATAATGGACTCCCACACCCCCCTGCGGTGTGAAATTCCACACACTCGCGTCCGCATTTGGCCCGTTGTTCACAAGGTTCACCGGTCCCTCACCATACGCCGGGTATTTATGGTTCGTCCACAGCACGCCACCCGCCGCCTGCGCCCACGGCATTAACCGGTGCCCGTGCGTAAAATTCCAACGCAAGATGATTGGTGTCAGCGTTATACCGTGAAACGTCCCCCCCACGGTGTAGAACGGCGAACAGTTGATTGCCAGTGGATTCGCCGTGGGCTGACAGCTGCGCCGGTCGAACTTGGGTGTATTGCTCTGCCAATAGGGAAAAATCTCAGCTGCATACTCAAAGTTTCCCTTGTAAAAACCCCTGCCCATCTCTCCCGTCAACACCTTGCCTGCGTGCGCACCCGCCATAAAGAACGTGAAGTCGTCGCGGTCATCCGTGACGCCCTTGCCCCCCTGAAAGATCGCGCCGTACTCCCACCCGCGCGCATTCGCCAATGCCGGCACCGCGTCTGCCGAGGGGTGCATCTGCGCCCCCGCTGCCATCGTCATCCCTGCACCAAGCAAGGCCGCCACACACTTCCACATCGCCATCATCCCTCGCTCCTACACACGAAAGCCGCCACACCGGGCGGCGGCTTTCCTTTCCATCACGCGTCAGCAGCTATGCCGCGACTTCCGCGCCGTCAAAGTCAAAGTTGGAGTACAGATTCTGAGTATCGTCCAGCTCCTCCAGCACATCCAGCAACCGCAGCATCGCACTGTTCTGCGAACCCTCAAGCTTCTGATAGGTGGAAGGGATCATGGTGACTTCCGCGTGCTCCGGCTTGATTCCGGCCTTGGTCACAGCGTCACGCACCGCCTCAAACTCTTTGGGCCCGGTCAGGATTTCCCAGCTCTCGCCCTCATCATTCAGGTCGTCGGCGCCACTCTCCAGCACAATCTCGGTCAATTTCTCCTCGTCGGCAGCCTTCTTGTCGACGACGATCACACCCCGCTTGCTGAACATGTACCCTACCGAGCCACTCTCACCAAGGTTGCCGCCGTTCTTGCTGAACGCATGCCGGACCTCGCTCACAGCCCGGTTCCGGTTGTCCGTCAGCACGTCTACGATCACGGCAACACCACCCGGCCCGTAGCCTTCAAAGGTGATCTCCTCATACTGCAGACCTTCAATTTCGCCGGTGCCGCGCTGAATGGCGCGCTTGATGTTGTCCGCCGGCATGTTCTCTGCCTTGGCTGCCAGAATCGCCGTGCGCAGTCGAGGATTGCCATCCGGGTCGCCACCGCCGCCGCGAGCCGCCACGGTTATTTCCTTGATCAGCCGCGTAAACACCTTGCCGCGCTTGGCATCTGCCGCGCCCTTTTTATGCTTGATGGTTGCCCATTTGGAGTGGCCTGACATTGCTTCAACCCTCTACTTTTCTTCACAGTTCCCGCGAGACCATCCGGCCACGCAACCCGTGAAGTATAACAACCGCGGCCAGTCCCGCGCAGCAGCCGTCACTCTAGACGCGCTCCACCGCGAGCAAATCGTCGTAGGTCTCCCGCCGCCGGATCAGTCGCGCCCTGTTCTCCTCCACCAGCACCTCTGCCGGCCGCACCCGTGTGTTGTAGTTCGAACTCTGGGACATGCCGTACGCCCCGGCATCCAGCAGAGCCACCAGGTCGTCCTGCTTCAGCACCGGCAGGCTGCGGTCATGTGCAAAAAAGTCGCCACTTTCGCACACCGGCCCCACCACATCCACTACCTCCGCGATACCATCCGCCGCCTGTGCCACCGGCACAATCTCATGGTGCGCCTGGTACAGCGCCGGCCGGATCAGGTCGTTCATGGCCGCGTCCGTAATCACAAACGTCTTCTCGCCGTTGCGCTTGGTGTACAGCACCCGCGACAGCAGGGCTCCCGCCTGGCCCACCAGAAAACGGCCCGGCTCAATCAGCAGGTGCACATCGGCAACCCCATCCAGCGCCGCCTCCAGCACCCGCGCATACGCCTCTACCTGCGCCGCAGCGTAAAAGCTGCCACTGCCATACTCGATCCCAAGCCCACCACCCGCATCCACGTACTCGATCGCATGGCCGTCCGTCCGCAGCTGCTCCACAAGCTCCACCACACGCGCCAGCGCCGCACCAAACGGCTCCACCTGCCGAATCTGTGACCCGATGTGCACGCTTACACCCACCGGCCTCAGCCACTCGCTCGCCTGTGCCTCCGCATACAGGCCGCGCGCCAACCCCAGCGCAACGCCGAACTTGTGCTCGTGCATACCGGTCGAAATGTACGGATGCGTCTCCGCGAACACATCCGGGTTCACCCGCAACGCGAACCGCGCCGGCACGCCGGCCAGCCGCGCACGTTCTTCCAGCAGGTGGAGCTCCGCCCGGCTCTCCACGTTGAACATCAGAATACCCGCGCTCAGCGCAGCGTCCATCTCCTGCGCAGTCTTCCCCACGCCGCTGAACACCACCCGCGCGCACCATTGCACGGCGTCGTCACCGGCGGCCGCCACTACCCGCGCCAGTTCCCCACCAGAAACGATATCGAACCCACATCCGCGCTGCCCAAGCAGCCGAAGAATCGCGAGCGAGGAGTTCGCCTTCACTGCGTAACAGAGGGTGTGCGGCCGCGCACCGAACGCCGTTTGGAACAACGCGGCACGCTCCACGATCTGGTTGCCACTGTAGACGTAGAGCGGTGTCCCAAACTCCGCAGCCAACCCTCGCAGCGGAACCTCACCGCAGCACAACTCGCTATCTACGTACACAAATGGCCGTGAGGTATCTGCCCGCGTTGCCGCCGTTGCGACCGCAGCAGCGGCTTCTGCCAGCATGTTCACGCGCCCGTGGCGGGGCCCTGACCCGGGTAGTTCGGGTTCACGGGGGCCGAAGGTGTATTCGGGTAGAACGGCTGCGACCCCGTGTAGGCCGGCGGCGGATAGACACCCTGCGCCAGCACCAGCGGCGCTTCCGGCATCACCACCCACAAAATCAGGTACGCCAGCACGCCGGTACCCCCAAACACTACCAGCGCAACCCACACCAGCCGAACCACGGTGGAGTCCCAACCATTCACCTGCGCAATGCCGCCACACACACCCGCGATCTTCCGGTCTGTCCTCGAACGCATCCATCGATTCATGACAAAGCCCTCCGTGCGACAGCGCCAATGCATCGCACGCAGTCACATTCTGTCATACGCACCGTTGCGCCGGCAGTTCCCTCGCAGCCTCCGCCAAGGGCACGCAACCCGGACCTAGGCACCCTTGTACGGCTGCTTCATATACCTGCGTGCGTCCGAGGCCTGCGATTGGTCGCCACCTCCTGCCGCTGCCTGCCGGTAGTACCCCATCGCAAGGTCCCGCTGACCCTGCTTGTCCAGCATCTCGCCCGCGTTCAGCGCAGCTCGCTTGCGCATCCAGTCGCTGCAGTTGGGCTGCGCCGCGGCTTTCGCGTAGCTGTCCGCGGCACCATGGATGTCGTTCTGTCCCCGCTCCGTCTCCGCCAGACCGAAGTATGCCAATTGCAGCCGCGGCTCAGTAAAGTACCCGCGCTGCCCGGCGTCCTCCAGCACTCGCTTGTAAATCGCGATCGCTTCCGGTCCGTGGCCTGCATCCTTCATCAGGTTTGCCTCTTCCAGTCGAAACAGAAAGTCATGTGGATACTGCTGGGCCAGCCCTCGCGCCACAGCATAGGCTTCCGGATACCGGTGGTCATGCCGCAGGAAAAGGCTGAGCGCCGTCTGCGACTCCACCCGTGTCACCGTCCCATGCGCGGCACAGTACCGCAGCAGATCCAGACCCTGCTCCTTGTTGCCACCGATCCCGGCAATGCCCACCATCATGCGCACAAGGCGCGGCAGGCTGGCCACGGCAAACTGCTGTATCCCCACCGCCATCTTGGCATCGACGTAGTTCGGGTCCAGCTTCAGCACCTGCTCGCTGTCGTTGCGACTGGCCAGACCCTGCCGTGCTGCGCCGGTGTAGCTGTGGTCTGCCAGCGTAGTAAACGCGGCGTGCATGCCCTTGGCGTACCCGCGCGCAAAGTAAGCATCCTTGTCGTTTCCATTGTGCTTGATGCGCGCATCTGCCAGGCTCACGGCTGTATCTGTCAGCTGCTCGATACGCTGCCTTACCCCCTCTGGTATCTCCACCTTGCGTCCGCTCGACAGAAAATTCTCCCGTGCGTAATACGTCGTATCCAACAGGTCCTGCCGGTACAGCTCGCCAAAAATCGTATCCATCAACACGTAGGCATTCGCCATCGGGTCGTCCGGGTGCGCCCGCAGCACTGCCTCAAACCGCTGCATCGCGCCGTCGTAATCCAGGTTATAAAAGTGCTCGAAGCCGTCGCGCACGGTGGCATCCAGGTTCAGCGGATAGGTATCCTGCGCCCAGGCCCGGCCGGCAAACACAACTACCGCGATCAACGCCAAGCGACGGAGCCAACCTGACCTCATAGAACCTCCTGCTGCCACAAAAGAGTAGTCGATGCACGCTACAGTGTGGATTTCTGTGCCCCTCTTGTGAGGCCTACCCCATCCTCTGCTACGATTCTGCGCAAAGGGCAAACGGCAGAGCAAGGCACACCGCGTGACAAGACTACTTCTCCTGCAGCACCTTTTACACCAGGCACGCAGCAACGGCCTGGAACTGCGGCGCTGGTTCCGCACAGACGCCGCCCTTCCGTGGCCGGGTGGCGACGCCGCCGTGGAATGGCTGTCGCAGGGACATCGAATCAACCTGCTGCTCCTCTCGCACAGTTTTGCAAGGGCATTTTTCGCCGCACAGGATCTTCGCCAGATTCAACCCACGTCCACCTACCAGCGCACCTCGCCCAACGGCGTCACCCGCACCATCACCCGCCGCGCGCACACCCGCAAAACCCGCAACCAGGGCGCCTGGAAATACCACTTGGCACAAATGGCGCTCACGCCCGATCCCCTGCTCTATGCGCAGCGCTTCCTGATCTCCGCGGAGGGCATCCGAAAATCATCACGCCCGCCCGCACCCGCCCCACCGCCGCCACCCCCACCCGATTACGACGACGAACTGCTGGTCAGGTCCTGAATCTGGTCAGGCCTTGAACGCAGTCCCGCCGTCGCGGACCAGCACTATCTCGGGGCCTCGTCTAACGCAGCTTGGCCAGCATCTTGCGCGCATCTTTGGTGTGGTCGTCGTCCGGCGCCAACTGCAGATACTTCTGCAACTCCAACGCGGCGTCCGCCCGCTTGTTCTGCTTCAACAGCACCTCAGCCAGCCCAAAATGCGCGTCCGGGTTTTCCGGATCCCGCTCAAGCGCGTCCCTGTACCGCGCAGCCGCACCGGTATAGTCGCCATCCTTGAAGTAGAAGTGCCCCACCTTGATATCGTCCTCAACCCGTGTCGCTTCCAGCTTCGTTCGTGCCTCGGTGACATCGCCTTTCGGCTGACCAAGATTCCTCAAGTCCGACGACTTCACCGGGGTGTCTGCACCCGCCGTCGTAGGCGCGGCGTCATCCTCCGCCGCAGCGTCACCGCCGGAACTGGAGGACGACGATGAGGACGACCCTGCCGGCGCAGGGGTTCCATCCGGCCGCAACGGTTGCATCGATTCCGCCGGCGGATCCGGTACGCCACTCGTCGGCATATCCCCCGTCGCAGGCTTTGTTGCGGGGGAACCCGTAACCGTTCTCTGCTGCAACTCGCCACCGTTCTTCGACGCATCGTCGGGAAACGCAAATTTGTCATCCTGCGCAGGCCCTGTCTCGCCACTCTTGCTCTGGCCTGGCGCGGGTGCCGCCGCAGCACAATCCTTCTTTGCCTTGCCCTTCAACTTGGTGCAGTCCTGCACCGTCACGGGTGGAGGCGCCTGCTGCTGCGCAACCACCGATCCACCGGCCAGCAACACCAGGGCAGCAACGCTGAATCTTCCCCGAATCCGCACCCCGCTCACCCCCGCTTTCCTGCATTAGACGCTCACAGCTGCCCGGAAGAAAGTCACACCCGCAACTTCGCTATACTCCGCCCATGCCCCCGGCGCCCCAAGTAGTCCCTGCCCAAAGCGAAGTGCAGCGTCAACCCGACCTCATCATTCGCTCGTCCGCTGTCCACGGTGCTGGCTGCTACACCCTGTCCCCCATCGCCGAGGGCACCCGCATCCTCGAGTACATGGGCCCGCACCTCTCCAAATCCGCCGCAGACGAGCGCTACGCCGAACGCGACATTACCTATCTCTTCTCCATCGGCGAGAATGGCGAGGTCATTGATGGCTTTGGCGCCGCAATGTTCATCAACCACCACTGCTCGCCCAACTGCCAGACCGAAGAAGACCAGGAACGCATCTTCATCCTTGCGCTGCGTGACATCGCAGCCGGCGAAGAACTCACCTACGAGTACCACCTCCACGACTCTGACCAGGACGACCAGCCGTGCTTCTGCAATGCGCCCAACTGCCGCGGCACCATGTTCTCCACCGCCGAAGTGCGCCGCCGCAAAAAGCTCGGCCTGCCCCTTACGCTGCGCAAGCCTGGCCGACAACCACCCCCGGCGTAAACTAAAAGCCGATGGCCTACCAGGTTCTAGCCCGAAAATATCGGCCCCTTCTCTTCTCCGACGTCGTCGGCCAGGACCACGTCACCCGTACCCTTCAGAACGCGCTTGAGCAGGGCCGCATCGCTCACGGCTACATCTTTTCGGGCCACCGCGGCATCGGCAAAACCACCATCGCCCGCATTCTCGCCTCGGCTCTCAACTGCCAGAACACCATCGGCTCCCCCGCTCGCCCCACGCCGGAACCCTGCCTTGTCTGCGACAGCTGCCTTGAGATCCGCCAGGGCAATGCCGTTGACGTCATCGAAATCGACGCCGCCACCAACCGCGGCATCGACGAAATCCGTGAGCTCCGCGACGCCGCTCGCTACCGCCCCTCGCGCGACCGCTACAAGATCTACATCCTCGACGAAGCGCACCAGATTACGGACGCCGCCTTCAACGCCCTGCTCAAAACCCTCGAAGAACCACCCGACCACATCGTCTTCATGCTCGCCACGACCGAGCCCGAGAACATTCCGCAGACTATCCGCTCCCGCTGCCAGCACTTCAGCTTCCACGCCGTCAAGCTCGACGACATCCTCGGCCAGCTGCAAAAGATCGCGCTGGACGAGAACGTCCTCGCAGACCCGGCCGCTCTCGACCTGCTTGCTGAAGCTGGCGACGGCAGCATGCGTGACGCGCTCAGCATCATGGATCAGGCCATCGCCTCCGCACCAACAGTAGACGGGAAGCCCCAGCTCAGCGCCGCCGAGATCCGCGACCTCATGGGCTCCGTGCCGAACACCGTCTTCGAAGAGATCCTGGAACACACTGCCCGCAACGACGCCGCCGGCGTTCTGCTCACCGCCAACCGTCTGCTCGACGCTGGCAACTCGCCGTCGCAAATCGCGCGCCAGTTCGTCCGCTATCTCCGCAATTGCGTCCTCGCCAAAATCGCCGGCCTCACACCTGAGAATGCCGACACCGAACTCCTCCAGATCTCGCCTGACGAACGCCGCCGCGCCGCCCGCACCGCCACCCTCTTTACCGAAGAGGAACTCACCCGTTTCATGCAGGTTATGCTCCGTACCTTTGACGACCTCGGCTTCCGTCAGGAGCAGCGCTTCCACCTCGAGCTCGGCATGCTCAAGCTCGTCCACCTGCAGCGCCTGCTGCCCATGGAGCAGTTCCTCTCTCAACTTCCTCGAGCCGCCAACCAGCCGCCCCGCACCCTTCCGCCGCCCCGAACTGTGACCGCGACACCGCGCTCCACCTCCGCACCTGAAGCGTCGGCTGACGCCCCAACGGCAGCCGCACAGTCCGCCGCAGACGCTGACCGCGCCCGCCGCATCGCGCAGATGCAGCAGGGCGGCACCTCGACGATTGAAGCACCACGCAACCCCGCTCACTCCGTGGCCGAAGCAAGTAAGGCCGTCGCCTCACCATTTCCGCCGCCGGTCCAGCATGCAACCGACTCACCCGTCGCCGCACCGTCCAGTGTTCCCGCGCTCTCGCGTACCGATGCACCCACGCCACCGGATCCCGCCACCGGCCTGAACTTCCACCTGCCCCAAAGCGACACGTCGCTGCAGCAGCAGCCGCAGCAGCACCCCGTCGTCGCTCAGCCGCAGCCGGCAACCCTCCCCGACATAGACCCCGAGTCCACCAACCCCGATTCCTCCATCGAAGTCCCGCCGCCCACACCTCAGGCAGCCGGGGCCGCCGACCTGCAGGCTGCCGCCGTTGAAGCTCTCTTCGCCGCCAAGACCCACAACTCCGCGGCAGAACAACTTGAAGAGACCACCTGGACCCTCGCCGACGGCGAACTCCGCATTCAAACCTCCCTCTCCAAACAGATGATGGCCACCATCTTTCGTCCCGACGTCGAGGCCATCCTCAAAGGCGCTCTCCGCAGGAAAGGCTTCACCGGTGCCAAGGTCAGCTTCCTCGCCGGCACCCCAGAGCAGAAGTCGAAAACACCCAGGGCGCCCCGCACCGGCTCCGTGCAGGCCAAGGCTCTTGAACACCCCACCGTACAGGCCGCTCAGCGCCTCTTCAACGCCGAAGTCACCAACGTCTTCGACCTACGCCGTGATTAAACCGAAAGGCGCACTCAATGGATATGCAGAAACTTCAGCAGATGATGGGCCAGGCCCAGCAGATGCAATCCACCATGGAAGCCAAGGCGCAGGAGACGACCGCCGAAGCCAGTAGCGGTGGCGGCCTCGTCACCGCCCGCGTGAACGGCCGTAAAGAGCTGCTCCGCCTCACCATCGCCCCCACGGCGCTGCAGGCCAGCGCAGGCGATATCGAAATGCTTGAAGACCTCATCACCGCCGCCGTCAACGAAGCCGGCCGCAACGTCGACACTGCGATGCAGGCGGCAACCTCCGGCATGCTGGGCGGCATGGACCTCGGCAACCTCCTCGGCGAGTAGCGCGGTTCGCACATCCTCTTGCCGCAAATCGGGTTCAAACAAGTGCCAAGGAGGCCCGCATGAAAAAACTCATCCGTTCCATCGCCCTGATGCTCGCGCTCTTCACCGTGGCGCAGGCCGTCGCTCCCGTCGCCTCCGCGCAGGTCATCGTTACACGACCGTACCCTCGCCCATATCACCGACCATACCGAAGACCCTATCGCAGGCCATACCGCCGGCCCTACGTACGCCCATACCGACGTCCGTATCATCGCCCATACCGCAGGCCCTATGTTCGTCCGTACCGCCGTTACTAACCGTGGAAAGTGCGGCCGCTCACCTCGGAGGCCGCTTGCCCGCTGCGTCCCAGCACTGCTGCTGTGCGTCCATCAAACAGGAGTTTCACACATGAAGAAGTTCGTTCGCATCGCACTGAGCCTGGCAGCTCTTCTAACGGTGGCAGGTGCACTTAATGGAGCCTCTGCGCAGGACTATCACCATCACCACAGGCCTCACCATCGCCACCATCATCACTACCACGGGCGGTAATACCTCAGCAAAGCAATGAAAACGGCCCTGGGAACTCAAACCAGGGCCGTTCACGTCTCACCTGTTGATCTACGTCGTGTAGTGCACCATGGCCGACAGTGATTCCGGCTCCAGGCTCGCCCCGCCAATCAGCGCCCCGTCAATGTTCGGCATGCTTAGAATCTTGGACACATTGTCCGGCTTCACGCTGCCGCCGTACAAAATCCGCGTCTGGTGCGCGCACACCGGCCCAAAGCGCGCATTCAACTCCTCACGGATCATCGCGTGCGCCTGGTCCGCTACCTCCGGCGTCGCGCTCGATCCTGTCCCGATCGCCCACACCGGCTCATACGCAATCACCAGCGTCTCCATCTTTTCCGCCGGCAGGTTGGCCAACGCCGCGCCCATCTGCGCCAGCAAGGTGTCCTTGGTGTAGCCCGTCTGCCGGTCCGCCAGCATCTCGCCCAGGCACAGCACCGGCGCGATATCGTGCGCTACCGCTGCCTTCAGCTTCAGGTTCACGTGCTCGTAGCTTTCATTGGCATACAGCCGCCGCTCGCTGTGCCCCAGCAGCACATGCGTGCACCCGATGCTCGTCAGCATGGTCGGCGAGGTTTGCCCCGTAAACGGACCCTCGTTCAGCCAGTGCATGGTCTGCGCACCCGCCCGAACTCGCGTGTCCGCAACACGGTCAATCACCGTCGACAAAGAAGTCGCCGTCGGAAAAATCAGGATCTCGTCTCGCTCATGCCCCTCGACCATTGGCAGAAACGCGTCCAGAAACGACAGCGACTCCTTCGGATTCTTGAACATCTTCCAGTTCGCCGCGATGATCTTTTTGCGCATCCGCTCCCGTTCCCCGTCTCCTCGAAAGGCCCTTGCAAAGCTTAGGCAAACCCGCCGCCTGTGGCAAGCCGATCTCGGCAAGCCGTGCGAATTCGGCGCGCCCTTATCCCAGCGCCGCCACGCCGGGCAACGTCTTGCCCTCCAGAAACTCAAGCGACGCGCCCCCACCGGTCGAAATATGCGTGATCCGTTCCGTCACACCGGCCTTCGCTGCTGCACTAACCGAGTCGCCTCCACCCACAATGCTCGTCGCCGCCTCGTTTGCGGCCACAGCCTCCGCTATTGCCATCGTCCCTGCTGCAAAGTTCGGCATCTCAAACACGCCCATCGGCCCGTTCCACACAATCGTGCTCGCACCGGCGATCTCTTTCACAAACAGGTCGATGGACTTGGGGCCTATGTCCAGCGCCATCATCTCCGCCGGAAAGTCCCCCGATCCATCGAACAACTCCGTCTTCGCGTCGTTTGAAAACGCATCCGCCAGCACATGATCCACCGGCAGCAGGAAGCGCACACCGTTCGCCTCCGCCTTCTTCAGCGCCGCCGCTGCCACGTCGATCTTGTCCGCCTCCAGCAGGCTCTTGCCGGTCTTCTGCCCCCGCGCGTTCAGAAATGTGTAGGCCATGCCGCCGCCCACAAGGATGGCATCCACCTTGTCCAAAAGGTTGTCGATCACGGCAATCTTGTCCGACACCTTGGCGCCGCCCACAATCGCCACAAATGGCTTGTCCGGGCTCTCCAGAGCCTTGCCCAGAAACTTCAGCTCCTTCTCCATCAGCAGCCCGGCAGCCTTCTCCTTCACAAAGTGCGTGATGCCTTCGGTCGAAGCATGTGCGCGGTGCGCCGCGCCGAACGCATCATTCACATACACGTCCGCCAACTCCGCCAGCTTCTTCGCAAATGCCTCGTCGTTCGCCTCCTCCTCTGCGTGGAACCGCAGGTTCTCCAGCAACAGCGCCTGCCCATTCTCCAGCTGCGCCACCATCTCCTCCGCAACTGGACCGACCGCATCCGGGCTGAAACCCACATTGCGCGAAGCGCCCAGATCCTTATCCAGCAGCATCCGCAGGCGGTCCACCACGGGCCGCAGACTCATGCTCTCCACCCGCCGCCCCTTAGGCCGCCCCAGGTGCGCCGCTAGCACCACCTTCGCCTTGGCACGCAGTGCCATTTCAATGGTTGGCAGCGTCTCGCGAATCCGTGTATCGTCCAGAATCTCACCGCCGTCCTTCGACAGCGGAACGTTGAAGTCGACGCGGATGAAGACGCGTTTGCCGTGCAGATCAAGATCGCGAATAGAACGGGTGGCCATGGCGCAATCATAGCCGCAGTTCAGCCCTGAGCTGTCGTCCCACGGCTTGCGACCGCCTGCACGGGGCTGGACCACCAGCGCATGTGAGTGCAGCAGGCGTGTCGCAGGCCAGAGTGGAAACACTTTGCAGTCATAAATTGAAGCAGCGGCGTTGCTCCGCGTAAACCCCGCGGGCATCCTGTGCGTCCATTAGAAGGGCTACCCGCCTGGGTGTTCACCGGCATACCCGGTAGGGAGACGTAACCCGCGTTGAGTACAGTTCCTGGCATCGTTCCGCACACCCTGCAGGGGAAGCAGAGCACGGGTGTCGCTCCCTTGGACGCAAGCCGTGCGCGCTCGGTGCGCCAGAGGCTCTGGCTGCTCATGACGGTTGCGTTCGCCGTACGCCTGCTGGTGGTCCTGTGCGTGTTTCGTGACCTGCCCGGCAGCGATCAGCATGAAGCCTTTGGTTGGGAACAGGGCTGGATCGCACGCTCACTCGTGCTGGGACACGGCTTTGGATCGCCGTTTCAGCCACTCAGCGGTGGACCGACGGCGCTCGTCGCCCCCTTATACCCCACCCTGCTTGCTGGCATCTTCAAGCTCTTCGGCCTGTACACGGCGGCCAGCGCCTTCGTCGCACTGTCGCTCAATGCGCTCGTGAGTGCCTCGACTGTCTGGCCGGTATACCGCATGGCTTGTAAGGCCGTCGGCAGCCCAGTCGTCAAGCTGCGGCTGGGGCTTACAAAGGCGTTCGTGGCCCGGCAGCAGGCACACAACGCGCGATGGGTGGCAACCATCCCGTGGGCCGCGGCCGTGCTTTGGGTCCTCTACCCTTTTTCGATCTACTTCAGCAGTGCGTACCTGTGGGATTGCACACTCACGGCCTGTCTCTTCGCCTGGACGTTCTACCTGGCGCTCACCCTGCGTGGAGCCACTGCGGGTCGCTGGGCGATGTGGGGCCTGCTCTACGGCGTCACCGCGCTCTGCAATCCGTCCATCCTGTCGCTGTTCCCGGTGTTGGTCCTCATCGGCGTCATCGGGCGACCCATCCCTGTCCGCGCAGGGCTGGCCCGCGTTGCTGCAGCCACCGGCATGCTGGCGCTCACGCTGCTGCCTTGGACGGTGCGCAACATCCGCGTGCTACACGCCCCCGTGCCGCTGCGCGACGGCTATTGGCTTGAGTTCTGGGCCGGAAACAGCGGCGACACCAGCGTCAGCAACCCCAGCTGGGCGCACCCGGCAAGCAACCCCGCAGAGCTGCAGAAGTACCTCGCAATGGGCGAGATCAAATACATGGCGGAAAAGCAGGAGCTTGGCCTGCGCTACGTAGCCGCTCACCCCGTCAAGTTCGCAGTGGTAAGCGGCAGGCGCGCACTCCGTTTCTGGACGGGCTTTTGGAGCTTCAGCAAGGCGTACCGTGCCAGGGAGCCGTTCGATCTGCCGAACGTGCCGTTCTGCTCCCTGCTCACGGTGCTCACGTTTGTGGGCGCATGGGAGTTGCTGCGCCAGCACCGGCGCGCTGCGCTGGCGTTTGTCGCGGTCATCGCCGTCTTTCCTCTGCCCTACTACCTGACTCACAGCAGCATGGACTATCGCCAGCCGATCGAACCCGAGATCGTCGTGCTCGTGGTTATCGGCGGCGCACGGCTGGTGCAACTCTGGCACGAGCACCGGCTATCAAATCCGAAGCCAGTCGCGGTACTCGTAGGAAGCTAATATCTGCACCCGTAGGGCTCCACAGGGTCTGCGCTCCCCACCCACACCTCATCGCGCGCGTGCGGAGCTGACAAGGTGCTCAGTACTTGTACACGCGGGCCTCGTACGGAGCCAGGTTTAACGTGGCATTCGCATCAGCAGTCTTGCCCATGTTGCCCAGGACCAGCTTGCCTGCCTTCATGGTGTCCGGCAGCGTGTACGTTGCGGGTGTCTTGCTGTAGTTCAGCACCACAAGGTACTTCTCATCACCAAGCGTCCGGGTGTAGGCATAGATCTGTTCGCTCGCAGGATCCAGATCCTTGTAGTCGCCGTAGGTAAACGCTTTGCTGCCGTGGTGCAGCGCAATCGCCTGGCGTGTGTAGTTGTAGATCGAGTTCGGATCCTTCTCTTCCTGCGCGGCGTTGATCGTTGTGTAGTTGGGATTCACCGGCTCCCACGGCTGGGTCCCCGTCGTGAAGCCCGCTTGCGACGTTCCGTCCCACTGCATGGGCGTCCGTGAATTGTCACGGCCCACCTTGCTCGCGCCCTCGATCAGTGCCTGTTCCGTCATCTGGCCGGTCAGGACCTTGGCCTTATAGGCGTTCTGAACCTCGATATCGTTAAAATCTGAGACCTTCTTCCACGGATAGTTGGTCATGCCAAGCTCATCGCCCTCGTAAATGTAGGGCGTGCCGCGCAAGGTCATCAACATGGTTTCAATCAGCTTGGCAGAGGGTCCGCGAAACTGCGGGCTCTCGTCGCCGAAAACGGAAACGACACGGCTGTTGTCGTGATTGGACAGGAAGACCGTGTCCCAGCTGTCAGTGCCCAGAACCTCGGCGTGATGGTCATAGATTCCCTTCAGCGTCGTCAGCTTGAAGGCCTTCGTTCCGTACATGCCTTTGCTGTCGTCGCGGTTCACGCGAGCAGCGTCAAAGTTAAAGATTTCAGACAGTTCGTGCCGGTCCGCGCCCACAATGGCCGGCGTGTCCTCGAGCGATATGCCAATGGCTTCGCCCACGCTCATGTCGTCGTATTTGCTCAGGGCCTCACGATTCATCTCGCGAAGGTACTCATCGCGCTTGGGCCCGTTTGCCCACAGTTCCACGTAGCTGCCGGTCTTAAGCTGCTCCGCCGTCAGATCAGGCAAGCCGGGCTGCTTTGAAATCAGCGGAATCACATCCATGCGGAAGCCGTCGACACCCTTGTCGAGCCAGAAGCGCATCAGGCTGTACACGTCCTGCCGAACCTTTGGGTTCTCCCAGTTCAGGTCCGGCTGCTTGACGGCGAACAGGTGAAGGTAGAACTGCTTCGTCGGCTCGGACCACTCCCATGCGGACCCCGAGAAGAACGATGGGTAGTTGTTCGGCGGGTCGAAGCCGTGCGGTGCGCTGGGGTTCGGCTTGCCGTCGCGCCAAATGTAGTAATCGCGATACGGGTTGGTCTTGCTCTTGGCGGATTCAACAAACCACTTGTGCTCGTCAGAGGTATGGTTCACCACCAGGTCGATGATCAGGCGCATGTGGCGCTGCTTGATGCCGGCAAGCATGCGGTCAAAGTCCGCCATGGTGCCGAACTCCGTCATCACCTTGCGGTAGTCGCGGATGTCGTAGCCATTATCGGCGTTCGGCGAGTCGTAGTGCGGGCTCAGCCAAATCACGTTCACGCCAAGCGTCTGCAGGTAGTCCAGCTTGCTTGTCAGGCCGTTCAGGTCGCCAATACCATCGCCGTTCGAGTCTTTAAACGACCGCGGATACACCTGGTAGACAACCGCTTCTTTCCACCAGGCTGGCCGAAATCCGTTAACAGTCGTCGCGTTAGCCGCGGGCGTTTGCGCAGGGGCGGAGGCTGTAAAGCTGAAGGCAAGGGCGGCAGAAAGCGCGAGCGACGAAAGAATCTTCACGACCGCATCTTACCCCGCCCCGCGCATGTCAGGCGAATACCCCGCTACCCTTGAGCCGCACCAGACTGCACCTGGCTCTGCGACCTTATCTTCACGCCAGACACCTTGGACTTCACCTTCAACGACTCCAGCTTCGGTCGGCCATCCATGAACGTGGCTGCGTACGTGTTGCTCAGTGCCTGCTGGAACTGTTTGAAGTACGGGGTGAGGGATGGCGGGTTCAGGGTGCCCTGGTTAAACAGGATGCCGCCGGTTTGCTGGGCCACCTTGCCCAGATATCCCTGGCCGGAAAAGCTGCTCAGCTGGCCGTTCACGCCGCGCGGCCCGAAGTAGATCGAGTACACCGGCACATTAGCGCGCTGTGAATCGGTGATTGCCTGGTCCACGTACGGGCTGTCCTGATTCAGTGGACTGACCGAGCCGTTATACCGGTCGATCCCGTTCGTAATCATCAGCACGATGTGCGCGGCACCGCTGTTCGTGGGCCAGTGCTTGACCAGCTCCTGCAGACAAAAGTACGGGCTGCCATCAATGCCGCTGGCGGAAATTGGTAGGCGAACGGCCTTCAGCTCCACCTCAGGGTCTTTGCTGAATCCGCTTGGGAAATACGCAGCACCATTGCGCATGTACCCCAAACCAACGGAAGTGGTGGGACCTACCGTCGATGTCACAAACTGTTCCACGTCGCGCAGTTGAACACCAAAATTACTGCGAAGGCCGTCGTCGATCAGCACGGCCACCTCAACTTCCTGGCCGCGGGCCTTGCCGCTCAATCCTGCTGTGCCAACGATTGGCGTCAGCCCGGTAAGCTGCACGGGCTTGCCACCCACTTCCACTGACACGTCCGAGGCTTTCAGCGAGGTCGCGGCATCACCCTTTGCCTCCGCTCGCACCAGCACGCGGGTGGGCTGCGGACCCTCCACCTGGCCGAATGAAACGGTCGAGGCGACAAGCGCGAGGGTTGCCGCAAAGAAGAGAGCGACCGGCTTGCTGTGGACCCGTCTGTTCAGGGTGCTGTTGCTCAAAATGGACATGCTGTTGCTGACATTCGAGGTACTGCTCTTAGAAGCGATCATGCGTCCAAACCTTTCGCGCAAAAAGCGCTACTAGGTAGGACGCATGATTCTTCCCGTCAGTACCCTTGGTCGAAACGATTCACGACAGGATCTGTCGTCGCTACAAAATCACCAGTTTATTCCGCAGGAAAGCGAACCTTGACTCCGACGCGGAAGTTAAACGGCAGGGATGGATACCCGATGGGACCGATCTGCTTCTGGTTGGCAAGGTTGTTCAGTTGGGTAAACAGCGCCACCTGCGGCTTCAGCTGGTACGTCACGTTGGCGTCAACCTTCGCATACCCGAACGCAAGATTGTGGTTGGGCAGCAGCAGCGAATTATCGCCGGCGAGCGACGAGAAGGAGAGCGTCGTGGTGTCGTCAGACCGGGAAGCCAGGCCTGCGGTAACGCCGGCGCTCAGCTTCGTTCCGGCATACTCCGCTACAACAAAGCCCGTATGGGGCGCGCGGCGAAACGGCCGTGCACCAATCAGCGGAGAGAACGCACCAATGGGTGTGTCCGGATAGTTCGGATTGACGTTCGCAAAGCCGCCAAGCACAGCTGTCACGTCGCCCGAAAAGGACCTCTGCACCCTCGCGTCAAGGTAGGTGTACCCGCCGCGAAAAAACAGGCGGTGGGGTGCGCTGTACTGGACCTCACCCTCCGCACCCATCGCCCGGAAATCCAGCGAGTTCAGGTAGGCGCCAAAGCTGGCGGGATTGATAGTGCCCAGCGGAATGGCGAAGTACTGCGCTAGGTCCGAGCTGCCGACGTACTCCACCTGGCGGCCAAACTCGTTATGGAAAACGCTCCCCTTGAACACAAGTCTGTCGCTGTAGATGTTCTGGTCCAGACCACCCTCATAGGTGCGCACCCGCGGCGCGTGGATCGGACTGATGCCGTACTGCTGGATGGCCGCAGTCTTACCCGCATCCACCAGCGTGGTGTACAGCGAAGCGGTCTGAATACCCAGGTTCGGCTCCTGCACGCCCTTCGAAAAGTTGAAGCGCAGCTTGGACCCGCGAAGCCAGCCGGTGCCGGGCCGAATCGGATAGCCTGCAATCCCAAGTCGCGGCGTGCCCTCAGTTCCGTACAGGGTGTTGTGCTGAACCGCGCCGCCCAGCGAATAGTAGATGCGATGAAAGGCTTCGCCCTGCAATTGGAGCGTGTACTGGTAGTCCCGGCGCTCCGCGATCTGCGCGGAAAACGACCGAGTGGCACCCCGCTCGTCCAGAAAACGAAATCCGGCCAGAGCCGAAAGCTTCGACGAAAACCGGTAGTCGCTCTCAAAGCTCATGCCGTCACGATTCGACACGTAGTCGTAGCGGTCGTCCGTGCCGGAGAAGAACTCCGCCTGGCCCGTTCCGCTGGTCCCGTTGGCCCCACGAATAGTCACGGGATTCCCGAAATATTCCGTGTAGCTGTACCCGGCGCTTGTCGCTGTCGGTGGAACTGTAAAGGTAACCGGCGTGCCGACCTGGTCAAACTCATAAAACTGCTCGCGCTTGCGCGCACCCAGGTAGCGCAGCGTCGTGTGCAGGTTCGACCGGTAGGTCCCATCGAGCACACCGGAAAAGTACTGGTCCTGATCCTTCTGCGTGGCCTGCGAGCTGATGCCGTAAAACAGGAACGCGCCCGGTGCACCCGTGGCCGAAGCGCCGCTGCGCAGCGTGCCGCGAAGTGACAGATTCCCCTTCAGTTGAACGCCCACATTCCCTGCGGCAGTCGCCAGATGGTACCGGTCGCCAGGCAGCGCATTTGAAGAGTCGAAGCGGCTGAACGCACCGAAGTAGTCGACCCGCTTCCACGCACCTCCAAGCTCGGCCTCGTTGCGCCAGGTATGAAAGTTGCCCGCATCGCCGGAGTAGTTCAGCACCGGCCGGATCGACGTTCCACGCGGCGTATCGAAGCGCACCGTGCTTGCAAGCGCATCCGTCCCATACAGCACGCTCTCCGGCCCACGCCGAACCTCGAGACTGGACACCGCCGTTGAAGCCACGTTGCTGAAGTCGAAACGCCCCCCAATATCATCCGCAGGCACACCGTCGATCAGCACCTGGTTTGCATCGCTGTTGCCGCCACGCACAAACAGGCTGGTCACACCCCCGTACCCGCCACTCTGCACCACGGAAACGCCCGGCTGCAGCCGCAGCACGTCAGAGATACCAAAGCGTGTCTTCAGTGCGACATCCGCAAACGTTGTCGTCGCCGCGCTGGTCTGCTGCACCGGTGTCGGCAGGCCGGTAGCCGTCACCGTCACCTCTTCCCGCACCGGGTTCAGCGTCAGGGTGACGTTCTGCGTCACCACGTCAAAGGTGCCGCCGTAAAACGGCTGCGACACCTGCACGGCCATCCCCGGAGAGCTGCCGATCAGCAAAAACCGGCCGGCATCCGTAGACCGAATTTCAAACGAGCCGTCCGGCAGCGTCGTCGTGCCGGCGACTGACTGCGTGCCCCGGATGAGCTGCAGATGGGTGGAGGCGATGGGCCGGCCAAGGGGGTCACGAACCGTGCCGCGGACGATGACGGCATGGGCGGTAGCGGCGGTGGTCAGCAGGCAAAAGGACGCAACTGCGCGCCTCTGCGTTGAGGTGGTGTAGGTCATCATGGTCTCCTACGCTCCCCGCGGAGCGTGGTTCGAAGCCGGCATGGGAATCGGTCTCCTGACTTACGCGCGTGCGCCTCGGCTTTGTACGGATGGCGCCACCGTCTTCCCGCTGTGCGCAGTGACGGTGCCACCCAAAACCATGGCGTGCTTCCTTTGACGCAGGAGGCGCGCGATTACAGTTGCGGGGCAGTGGCGGAATCTCACCGCGCTTCCCAAAGCATTCCCGTACGTTCTTGGGATGGAGTGCGAAGCAATGCCAAAGGTCAGCACCGCAGGAATAGGGATGCGCCCAGTGTACCGGGTCTACTCAGACTTCTTCACGCAGCCACCTCGACGATCACCTTTGCGGCCTGTTCGCACTGGTCTGTCGAAACATCGCGATGGGTGACAAGTCGAACGCTGTGCGGTCCCACGGCAGAGGCCAGAACGCCGCGCTCCTTCATCCGTGCAACAAGAACAGGTGCGTCAGCTACCGTGGTGAAGAAGAGGATGTTGGTCTGTGGCGTGTCGGGCTGCAGGTTGGCTTTCCCGGTAAGAAGGTGGGCCAGAAGGCTCGCCTTGTCATGATCCTCCTGCAGCCGGCCAGCCATCTCCGTCAGCGCAATCAACCCCGCCGCAGCCAGAATGCCCGCCTGCCGCATGCCGCCGCCCAGCGCCTTCCGAATCCCACGTGCCCTGCCGATGGCTTCCCGCGTGCCGACAAGCATCGATCCCACCGGCGCGCACAGGCCCTTTGACAGGCAGAAGTTCACGGTATCAAAGCCCCGGGTCAGCGTGGCCACGTCCGTGCCCAGCGCCGCCGCAGCGTTAAACACCCGAGCTCCGTCAAGGTGAACCGGAATGCCGGCGGCGTGCGCGTTGGCAGTCACCTCCGCCATATCGGCCAGCGAGGTCACCGTGCCGCCGGCCATGTTGTGCGTGTTCTCAAGCCATACCAGGCCCGTCACCGGCTTGTAATACAAGCCAGCGGTGGACAGCATGGGCGCAACGGCCGACCAGCGCAGAACGCCGCGATCCCCAGCAACCGTGCGCAGCGCGCAGCCGGAGAACATGGCGGCCATGCCCATCTCCCAATCCATCACGTGCGATCGGGCCTCGCACAGCACCTCCTGGCCGGGCTGCGTGTGCAGCTTCAGCGCCATCTGGTTGCCCATACTGCCTGTCGGCACAAAGATCGCCGCCTCTCGCCCAAACACCCGCGCAGCCGTCTCCTCAAGCTCGTTCACGGTGGGGTCCTCGCCATACACATCGTCCCCCACGGGTGCCGTCGCCATCGCTTGACGCATCGCTTCCGTGGGCTTGGTAACGGTGTCGCTGCGCAAATCAATCATCGGTATGTGCTCCTGTTCGTTATGCAAGCAGTTCTCCAAAAACGGTAGAAGACACCATCCGGCCGCGAGGCGTCAGTCGGAGCCGATCTCTCTCAAAGGCAAGCACATCCGCGTCAGCCAGATCGTTGGCACGCCGCAGCAGGCCCCTGGTACGCACATCACCATAGCGCTCACTCAGACTGGTAAGTGAAATACCTTTCACCAACCGAAGCCCAAGAAACACGGCCTCTTCAAAAGCCGCTTCTTCATCGACCGTCTCCATAGTGGCAGGTGCCGAGTCCAGCATGTAGCTGTCGAGACTGTCCGCATTCGCGAAGCGCACAGTCCCCTGCTCGTTGGTCAGCATGGAATGCGCATCCAGCCCAAGGCCAAGGTACGGCGCGCGATGCCAGTACTTCAGGTTGTGGCTGCACGGCTTGCCAAAGTTGGAAATCTCGTACTGCGCCAGGCCGGCGGCATTCAGACGTCGGCACGCGTTGTCATACAGCGCGGCAGTGAAATCCGGCAGAGGCACAGCGGCCGCATGGTAGCGCGCGTGCTGCCCCAGCACGGCAAGTTGTGAGCTATGTTTCTCCTGCGCCAGCACCTCACTGCCCAGGCGTGAGTCCTCGTCCACCTCCAGCATGTACACGGACACATGGTTCACACCGCTCTCAAGGGCACTCCTGATTGAGCCGGCGAAACTCTCCTCCGTCTGCAGCGGCAATCCGGCAATCAGGTCCAGACTTACGTCCTGCACGCCGGCACCGTGCAGCCGCTCAATCTCACCCAGGCACTGAGCAGCGGTGTGCAGCCGACCAACTGCCCGAGACTCGGCATCGACAAAACTCTGCACCCCTAGAGAGATACGATTGACACCGCCGCGAAGCATGACCTCCAGCAGATCGTCGGCAAGCTGACCCGGCGCCGCCTCTACCGTGATCTCCGCATTCGGCACAACGTCAAACGTCCCGCGAAGCGCGGCAACAATACGCTGCATCTGCGAAACCGTGAGCAGCGACGGCGTGCCCCCACCAAAGAACACAGTGTCAACGTTCCCAGCCAGCCCTGCATGGCGGTCCCGCGCAGTGTTGATCTCCGACACCAGTCGATCCACGTAGCCGTCCATCCGCTCAGGTGGAAAGGCACCCGACGCGAAGTTACAAAACGTGCACTTTGCCCGGCAAAACGGGATGGAGACGTACAGTCCCAGCGGTTGCGTCACAACCCCATTCTTTCACGCGGCAAATCCTGCACCGGCGTCCCCTGCTGGCGCATCTAGACTCAGCAGAGATGGCCGACACAAAGACCACCACTGCAACCGACAAAAAGAAAAAGTCTCCCGGCGACGATGACGTCCTGGGCAAGGCCTATGACGGTCGGCTGATGCGCCGCCTGCTCACCTACCTGCGCCCATACAAGGGTGCGGTGGTTATCAGCTGCCTGTCCATCCTCATCAAAGCATGTGCAGACGTGGTCGGCCCCTACCTGGTCAAGCTCGCTGTCGACCGCTACATGGTCGACACCCCGTCGCCCCACCCACCCTTCTTCGTCAAGTACTTCTCGCCTGACGCGCTCACCGGCATCGCGGAGTGCGCGGGTGTGTATGTTGCCGCGCTGGTCCTCAGCTACGGCCTGGAGTTTCTGCAGACCTACCTCATGCAGTGGACTGGCCAGCGTGTCATGTTCGACATGCGTTCGCAGATCTTCCGCCACCTGCAACGCATGCACGTCGGCTTTTACGACACCAATCCCGTCGGCAAACTTGTCACCCGCGTCACCAGCGACGTGGACGCGCTGAACGAAATGTTTACCAGCGGCGTCCTCGCCATCTTTGAAGACGTCTTCGTGCTGATCTTCATCGTTGCCATCATGCTCCGTATGAGCTGGGCGCTCGCCCTTCTGACACTTGCCGTGCTGCCCGTCATCTTTTACATCACCGGCCTCTTCCGAACCGCCGTGCGCAAGAGCTACCGCCGCATCCGCACCGCCATCGCAAAGATCAACGCCTATACGCAGGAGCACGTCAGCGGCATGAGCATCGTTCAACTCTTCAACCGCGAAGAGCGTGCCTACCGCGACTTTGAGTTCACCAACGGCGAGCACCGCGACGCCTATGTGGACCAGGTGCAGGCGTACTCCCTCTACTATCCCGCGGTGGAGTTCCTCTCCACGCTCGCTATCTCCTTCGTCATCTGGAAGGGTGGCATCGCCGTGCTCGGCGGCCGCACCCTGCTCGGCTCATCCGTCACACTCGGCGTGCTCATTGCCTTCATCCAGTACGCCCAAAGGTTCTTCCGGCCCATCCAGGACCTTAGTGAGAAATACAACATCCTGCAGGCCGCCATGGCTGCAAGCGAGCGTGTCTTTCAGCTGATCGATACCGAGCCGCAGATCGTCTCGCCGGCCGTTCCGACCGTCCCGGCAACAGAGCGCAACAGCTCCATCGAGTTCCGTGAGGTGTGGTTCACCTACCAGAAGCTCTCAGACGAGCAGGCGCTCTTCGTGGCACATGCCACAGCCGAGCAGCTCGCCGCCGCCACCGAGATCGAATGGATCCTGCGGGGTGTGTCCTTCACCGTTCCCGCCGACCAGACCGCCGCGATTGTTGGCCACACCGGAGCCGGCAAAACCACCATTACCGCGCTCATGATGCGCTTCTACGACGTCCAGCGCGGCACGGTCTTCGTCGACGGTGTCGACGTTCGCGAACAGTCGCTGGACCGGCTGCGCAAGCGCTTCGGCGTCGTACTGCAGGATGCCTTCCTCTTCACCGGAACCATCCGCACCAACATTCGTCTGGGTACAGCCAGCATCACCGATGCCGAGGTGGAGCGTGCAGCGGACGAGGTCAACGTGGGTGACTTCGTGCGTTCGCTACCCCACGGCTTCGACACCGAGGTGCACGAACGCGGTGCAACGCTCAGCACAGGCCAGAAGCAACTCATCAGCTTTGCCCGCGCCCTGGCCCACCGGCCCGCCATCCTCATCCTGGACGAAGCCACCAGCTCCGTCGACACAGAAACGGAGTTGCGTGTGCGTGCAGCGCTCGAGCGCATGATCACCGGCCGAACCTCGGTCGTCATCGCGCACCGGCTCAGCACCATCCAGCGCGCGGACGTCATCCTGGTCATGCACAAAGGACAGCTGCGGGAGGCCGGAACGCACAACGAGCTCCTGGCTCGGCGCGGCCTGTACTACAAGCTCTACCAGCTGCAATACAAGGACCAGGAAGGCGCCGCGCTGCCGGTCCAGGCACCCGACGTGACGTTGCTGCCGCAAACGTCCTAGCTCACGCCGGAGCTCTGTTGCGTCAGCATTGCCGTCAGTGGCACACATGGCGCATGCACCTCCACACCGTACAGCTACACTGGCACTGACCAACATGGCCAAGCGTCCTCTCATTCTCATGTCTGCCGGCGAGGCGTCTGGCGATCATTACGGCGCGGAAATCATCGAGAGTGTGTGCGCGGTCATGCCGGACGCACGCTTTACAGGGTTGGGCGGTAAAGCGATGGAAATTGCAGGCCAACGCCGCGTCATCCGTGCCGAAGACGTCGCCGTCATGGGCATCACCGAAATCCTGCGACATGTGCCTCGCATCCTGCGCAGCTACCGCACGCTCGTCCGTTCCATACATGCCGAGCATCCTGACGTCGCCGTCCTGATCGATTTTCCCGACGTCAACTTCCGTCTGGCCAGGCACCTCAAGCGGCTCGGCATCCCTGTCATCTGGTTCGTCAGCCCGCAGCTGTGGGCATGGAAGCGCCGAAGGTTGCGCTGGGTGCAATCCCGCGTCGACAAGATGCTCACCATCTTTCCATTTGAAGAAGAGTTCTACCGGCGGCGAGGCGTCTCCGCGGAGTTCGTCGGTCACCCCCTCGCAGAAGCGGCGCTCCCCACACTCACGCGGCAGCAGTATGCCCAGGCAGCAGCATCCGCAGAGCAGAACCAATACCGGCTCAGTCTGTACCCCGTGCTCTCACACCCGAAACCCTACTGGGAGCGGGAAACAGATCCCGCCAAACTCCGGTACGCATTGGACTGCAACAAGCCCTGGGTCGCGCTGCTGCCGGGGAGTCGCCGTGGAGAAACCACCACAAACCTGCCAGCCATGGTCCAAGCCGCAAAGCAGCTCGGCGACGCCTACGAGTACCTGATCCCGGTCGTACCTGGCATCGGGGCGGATCACCTGAAGTCCATGGAGGACATTGTCCGAGCGTACCTGCACGCGAAGCCTCTGCCACGCATCACCTTCGTGCAGGACGCGCGTGCTGCCCTCATGCACAGCCGGGCGGCGGTCGTGGCCAGTGGCACGGCGACCGTGCAAGCGGCGGTCGTTGGTACCCCGTTCGTCGCGGTATACCGGGTCTCGCGCACCACCTTTTGGCTTGCCAGGCGTCTGGTCCAGTACCCGCCTGAGATGGGCGCCACGGTCGACGAACACGGCAACCTGCCCATCGTCATGCCCAACCTCATCGCCGGCCATCGTGTCGTTCCAGAGCTGCTGCAGGAGCAGTTCACCGCCCAGGCAGTCGCCGCCGCGTTGCTCCCCCTGCTGCAGGATGGTCCCGCCCGGTCAGCGCAAATCGCAGGCCTGGCACAGGTGCGTGCGCAGCTACTGCGTTCCGATGGCGTCCGCTCCATGGACCGCGTGCGTGATGCGGTACTCGACGCGCTCAATACAGCTCACCCGCAACCCTCATCCGCGGAGGCGCTCTCTGCGTCTAACGGTTGAGGCATTGCTGGTGGAGACCCCTGCTTCCGCAGCACGTGCACGCTTTGAGGAGACGCATGCCCCGTACTGTTCGACTCTGTACTGTTCGACCCCTTGTTCGAGCGCGCCGCACACCCACCGCAGCCCTTCTCGCGCTCTCCGCCCTCGCCGCAGGCACCCTCCACGCCCAGGCAAATCGCCAGAACCTGGAGGTCACCGGCTACGTTATCGACGCCGATCTTGACCCGACCGCAGGCCGCCTCACCGCAACGGCGCAGGTCTCTGTCACAGCGCTGGATGACCTCTCCACCGCCACCTTCGAGCTGAACAACGGCTTGCGCGTGACGAAGCTCACCGGCGGCGCAGGCATCGGTGGGGGCAAGCCACTCGACAGCGAGCGCAACGCACGCAACAGCACCATTGTCGTGGCACTGCCGTCTGTCATGACAAAGGGCTCCACGGCAACGTTCACCTTCAACTACACTGGCGTCCTGCAGGGCAGCGATACCAGCCCGGTCGACGGCATTAAGACCGCGGCGCTTGCAGATCCCGTGTCCATCCTGCTGTACCCCGGCGCCTGGTTCCCCCTCGTCGGCCTGTTTACCGACCGCTTCACCATGCAGCTGCACGCCACCGTTCCCGGTGACGAGACCGCCATCGCCAGTGGATACACCGGGAAAAAAGCCGCTGGCAAAAAGACCGAGTTCGACTTCAACTGGGCCAAGCCCGGCTTCCCCGGAACCCTCATCGCGGGCAAATTCCTTCCCGTGATCCGGCCGTCCGGCTCGTCCAACGTAGGCATCTACGTCACTGACGCGCACAAGGCGAGCGCATCGGAGTACGGGGCCGTTGCCGCCCGCCAGCAGGAGTTCTTCACCTCCACCTTCGGCCAGCCGGAAGCAAGCACTCTCAACGTGGTCGAACTTCCTCCGGATTCCGTTTCGGCGTTCTGGGCACCTGAAATAGCCGCAATCTCCGGCGCGCGCATCGGCCAGACCAATAGCTACCGCCTGCTGTCGAACACGATCTCGCATCAGTGGTGGGGTTCGGAAATCTCCCCCGCAACCCTCGGCGACGGCTGGATCACCAACGGCATGTCGCGCTACTCCGAACTGATGTACCTGGAAGACAGCGCCGGCAAGACCGCCTTCGCCAACACTATCCCCGACATTGAGGCAAGCGCTCTCGCCTATGACACCGCGCCCCTAAGCACGCTCAACCGGGTCGACCCGTACTCACCGCAATACCAGTCCGAAAGTTATGACAAGGGCGCCATGGTCTTCCACATGCTTCGGCATGAAATGGGAGATGAGAAGTTCATCGCATTCCTGCGCGGCCTGCTGGGCCAGTTCACCGACAAGCCGGTGCGCGGAACCGATGTCGCCAGCGTCATTCGCGCGCAGGCACCCAACGTCAACACCGACGCTTTCTTTGCGCAGTGGATTGACGGTACAGGCGCACCCACCTTTAACGATAAGTTCACGGTCTACCGTTTAGGCGGCAACAAAGGTTTCCGCACCATTGGTGCGGTGTCGCAGGATCTCGACTTACTCCGCATGCCCGTCGACTTACGCATCGAGACAGACGGCAAGACAGCTCAACAGACCATCGATGTAAGTGGAACCGACTCAACCTACACCATTGAAACCTTCGGCCGTCCTCGCAGAATCACCATCGATCCCGATAACTGGATCCTGAAAACAACGCCTGATTTAGCCGTCCGCGTTGCCGTCTTGCGCGGTCAGCAGTTAGTCGCGCAGGGCGACCTTATCGGCGCCCTGGCGGAATACCAGAAAGCGCTCGATCAGAACAAAGCATCCTCACTGGCCAACTACCGCATCGCCGAAATCTTCTTTACCCAGCGCAACTACCAGTCCAGCGCAAACAGCTACCGCGACGCCCTGCGCGGCGACGGTGATCCCAAGTGGACCGAGGTCTGGAGCCACATCGGTATTGGCCGAGTCTTCGACCTGACCGGTCAACGCGACCGCGCAGTGAACGAGTACCGCCTCGCAGTCCAGACCAACGACAACACCCAGGGCGCCGTCAATGAGGCGCGGTCCTTACTGCAAACGCCATACAAAAAGCCGGTGAGTGATTAGGCAGAACCGCCCGCATGCCTTTGTCTCTCGCACGGGTACTTGGGGCTGATGGCGAAACACTCGTTGCGACGGTAAACGGCAATGATCGTTACACGTAGATCGCTACTGGCTTCTGTAACCGCCGTGGGTGTGGAGGCGCTGCTGCCTCCTCTCCTGCTTGCTCAAACCCCTGCCCGTTCGCTGCAGGAGTTCGGTTACGACCAGGTCCGCATCACCGCAGTCATTCCGATGCAGCAGCGGCAGAACGTATCGGACATCCTGCTTGGCTTGACCGACGACTCCCTGTTGCAACCCTTCCGCGCCGTTGCCGGCAAAGCCGCACCCGGAGTCAACATCGGCGGCTGGTATGAGTACCTGCCGGGGTATGACTTCCACCACGGCGATGCAGGCTTTGCGCCCGGCCACGCACTCGGTCAGTGGATCTCCGCCATGGCCAGACTGAGCGCACAGGACGACGTCCACGGACCAGAACTCGCAGCCCGTGCGAATCAGCTCACCGGCCAGCTCTCCGCCGAGGTCACACCCCAGTTCTTCGAAACAACACGCTTTCCCGGCTACACGCTGGAGAAATTTGCCTGCGGTATGGTCGACGCCCACCGCGTCCTGCGCAATACCACCGCCTACGACACGCTGCAAACCCTGTGCGATATGGCATCACCATCCTTGCCAGGCCACGCCGTCGATCGCGAGGTGCAGTGGCGCATCGGCCGCGACATCTCCTACATGTGGGACGAGAACTTCACCCTGCCTGAAAACCTGCTGAAGGCAGCCGATGATGACCACCGCCTTCGACCAGTGGCGACAGCCTACATGGAAGATGCGCAATTCTTTGAACCGCTGAGCCGTGGCGTCAACCTCATGGCAGACAGGCACGCCTACAGCTACGTCAACGCGCTCTGCTCCGCCATGCAGATGTATCTGTCCACCGGCAGCGAGATGCACCTGAAAGCCGCTCAGAACGGCTTCACCATGCTGCAGGCACAAAGCTTTGCCACTGCCGGCTGGGGACCAGACGAGCTGCTGCGCAAGCAGGGCTACGATGAAATCCTCAAGACGCTGACCTCATCCCACAACACCTTTGAAGCGCCCTGCGGCAGCTTTGCACACGCAAAGCTCACGCGCTATCTCCTCCGTGCCACGCGCGACGGCCGCTACGGCGACAGTATGGAACGCATCCTGCTGAACACCACCGCAGGCGCGCTGCCGCTCCAGGCTGACGGCCGCTCGTTCTACTACGCCGACTACAACAACGTGGCGAAGCGCGTGTATTCCGTGCACCGCTGGCCCTGCTGCAGCGGAACCCTTCCGCAGGTCGTGGCAGACTACGGCATCAACTCCTACTTCCATGAACCCGGCGCACTCTGGATCAACCTTTACATGCCTGGCGAGGTGCGATGGAACGACGCAGGCGCGCAGCTTGCGCTCACGCAGGACGGCACCTATCCCGCGGACGGTCAGGTCCGCATGCACATCAAAGCGTCGCGGCCCACCGGCTTCGCACTCAAGCTGCGCATCCCGGAGTTTGCAGGCGTGCCGGACTTGAAGGTGAACGGCAAGCCGATGCCGCTGTCGATTGACAAGGGTTTCTGCGAGATACGCCGCGTGTGGCGCACCGGAGACACAGTCACGCTCACACTGGCCATGCCGCTGCGACTTGAAGCGTTGCCCGCGAACGGGGGCCCAGGCCACCCCGAAGCAGTCGCACTTCTGTATGGCCCAATCGTCCTCTTTGCTTTGCGCGCGCCTGGAGAGATCGGCCCTCTCGCCGTGCCGCGCGACTCCCTGCTCAAAGCGGAGCGCACCGCACCCGCAGAGTGGACAGTAAACACAGGGACCGGCACACGACGTTTGGTGCCATTCAGCGAGGTCGGAGACCGGCTCTACACGCTGTATCTGCAAGCCATTTAGCGAAGGCGCATCCGCTCGCCTACGGACACGCCATTGCATCCGTGCGCGTCGTTACCTGCTCCGAGACGCTCCGCCAGAACGACTCCACTAACGTCATCGTCTCAGCCGAGGTTTGCAGCCCCGCCACAACGGTCGCCGCTGCAAGCATGCTCTCACCGTCAAGCTCCACGGCAACGCAGCGGTCGGCCCTGTAGGTACACGAGGCAAGATCATTCAGGCTCAGCGCGCGTGTTGGTGTACAGATGATGGTTCTGGGCGGGGCCATCCGATCGATCATGCTCAAGATCTCCAGCTTTGATTCCAGCTCGTCCGGAACAAAGTCGATCGCCAGGTCCGCTTCTCGCACCGCATCTTCCACGGTTGCTGCCAAACGCAGCGTGCCCGGCTGATGGGCCGTCTCGATCTCATCCAGAGCTGCCCGAAGGTTTGAGGGCAACACGTCCTCAAGAACGACCGTGTGGCCGGCGCAAATCGCCTTCGCCGCAAGTGATCGACCCGCACGTCCGGCGCCAATCAGCGCAAGCACGAGCGGGCCGCTATGGGATTGCTCTTGCACAAGTTTCCTGTGGCTCACGCAGCAGGCTGCAAAGCCCTCGCAGCCTGCGCCGGGCTATGCTGCAGTTTCAACCGTCTTCTCAAGTGCCTGCAGTACCGAGCTGTAGCTGGGGTCTGCCTGCCGCACGTGTTCGGCAACGCGGTCACGCTCTTCTTGCGTCAACTCCGGCAGCGTAGCCAGGATGCGCCGCAGGGTAACGGAGATGTCGTCAACATAGTTCATGGTGCGGATTGCTTCACCGGATAGCGGCATCGTTTTCAAAAGCTCCTGGTGCAAGTGTAGCGGATTCCTAAAGCTGACAAGACTCAGGCGGTGACGACCGGTGCATTTGCCTCCGCGGGCTGGCTCTCCAGGGCCTGCGGCGCAGGTGGCACAAGTGCCTCTTCAATCGGCTCGGGCAGGTACGCGTCACGATCGCACTGCTCCGTAATATGCCGCAGCTGCAGCGCGATGTCCGGGTGAAGCGCCCCAGGCGCATAACGCCACGTCCAGTTGTTCTCCGGTACTGAGGGTGTATTCATGCGGCCCTCCGAACCCAGGTGCAGCAGGTCCTGGATGGGTATCAGGCAGATGGACGCGACGGAACGCTCCGCGGCACGAATCATCTCCCACACAACGTCGTTCTCATGCGCAAGCGGCCCCAGGTACGTCAGCAGATTGTTGCGATCCAACTCCGGCGCGTCACGCCACCAGCCCAGCGTCGTGTTGTTGTCGTGGGTGCCCGTATACACCACCATGTTGGGCACGTACTTGTGCGGCAGGTGCAGGTGCGCACCACGGCCGGCAAAGCCAAACTGCAGCACACGCATACCCGGCATGTCGAAGTCCGTGCGCAGCTTCTCCACCTTGTCGGTAATCACGCCAAGATCTTCTGCGATAAACGGCAGTGATCCGCCAAGCGCGGACTTCAGGCGATCGAACAGCGCATGTCCAGGAGCTTCGATCCACTCACCATTCATCGCCGTCTCTTCCTTGGCATCAATCCGCCAGTACGCCTCAAACCCTCTGAAATGGTCCAGGCGTAACAGGTCGTACAGGGCAAGCTGGCGCTTCACACGCATCACCCACCAGTCAAAACCGTGCTGCTCCATGTACCGCCAGCGATACAGCGGGTTGCCCCAACGCTGCCCTGTTGCTGAAAAGTAGTCCGGCGGCACACCGGACACGGCAGTCGGCTGGCCCTGCTCATCAAGCTCGAACAAATCTCGGTTCGCCCAAACATCCGCCGAATCGTACGAGACAAAGATCGCCATGTCTCCCATCACGCGAACATCGTTGCGCGTACAGTAGGCCCGCAACTCGGTCCATTGCTGCTGGAAGAGGAACTGAATGACAGACTCGACAGCGAGCTGTTCCGCATTCTGTGTGTCCCATGTAGCAAGTGCCTCTGCAACATGGTTTGCAAGGTCTGCCGGCCAGTCGGTCCAGTGCTTGTACCCGTTCTGCTTTCGCAGCACCGCGTAGCGGGTGTAGTCCACAAGCCAGCAACTTTCCTTATCCACAAAGCTCTGGTATCGCTGCTGAAGGTCCTCACCTGCGTTCTCCAGAAAGTTCGCAGCGGCGCGCTCAATCAGTGGCAGCTTTTCTTCTGCCACACGTCCAAAGTCGACGTTGCCCTCTCCACTGGCGAGCCCTGCAATGTCATCCCCCTGCAACCACCCGTCCCGGACCAGGAACTCCAGCGACAGCAGCAAGGGGCTACCCGCAAAGGCGGAGATCGCGGAGTAAGGCGAATTTCCGTAACCGGTAGGGTTCAGCGGCAGCACTTGCCAAATGCGCTGCTCAGCAGAGACGAGCCAGTCCACCATGCTGTAGGCCGCAGGCCCAAAATCACCAACGCCCCCGTACGACGGCAACGACGTGACATGCAGCAGGACACCAGAGAGACGTTCAGAGACCATAGGTGTCAGTGAGACGCGGAAACCGAGCAAGGCGCAACCCCGCGCTGGTGTGAAAGTTGAGTCCCCTGCTTAGGCATCACCAGCTGCCACTCGCTCAAACCCAGAAGTGACACGCTGTTGCTACACGTCCGCACACAAGAAAGCGCCGGACCGTCCCGGCGCTTGCCTGTCAATCGATGAGCAGCCTTAAAGACCGACTGGCATCCCCGGCGTCTTCGGCTTCTCGTACACGCGGATAATGCCCTTCTGCTTGTACTGGTCCAGCAGGTTACCCATGTACACACCGAACAGCTCGGCCTTTTTCTTCTCCACCAGCTGGTCGCGCAAGGCCGTAAAGCCCTTGGCAAGCTCTTCGGGCCCGGGTTCCTGCTTGTCCAGCACCTGCAGCACAGCTCCGGATTGGCCGCTGTTCAGGCCGCCCGTGATGCCGCCCTTCGGCAGGTCGAACGCCGCAGACGCCGCACCGGCCATCGAACCTACCTCCGGCACATTTGCGTCGCGGCCTACAAGATCGCTGGTTTGCACTGGAATGCCCAGCTGCGTGGCAGCAGTCCGCAGACTACCCGTCTGCTTGGCAAGCTCGGCCAGCTTGGTCAGGCGGCCCTGCAGCAGCTGCGGCACCTGCTCGGCACGGTAGTCCTCCAGCACGTGCGACTTCCAGTCTGCAAACGTCGGCGCATGCGCAGGAACAATGTCAGTCGCCTGGAAGACCACATCCTCCCCCGCTCCTGCCTGTGCAACGGCAGGCGCGGCGCCTTGCTTCCCTGCGAAAGCAGCCTGCAGCACCTGCGCACCCTCGGGCAGTCCGGGTATCGGCCCGGCAGACGTAATGCTGTCCGTCGTAATTACGTGCAGATTGTGGGCGGCCGCAGCCTGCGCCAGGCCGGCTTTCCCAGCCTCGCTGGACAGCGCCTGGGCGAAGTTGGTTAAAGCAGCGGCAGACTTCTGCTGCTCCAGTATCGGCCGAATCTCCGGCGCAACCTCGGCCAGCGTCTTGTCATGGGCCTCGTCGCGTGCCTCAGCCTGCAGAATGTGCCATCCAAAGTTGGTACGCACCAGGTCAGACGTCTGACCCGCCTTCAAACCCATCGCGGCATCCTGAAACGGCTTCACCATCTGGCCGTTCGCCTTCACATAGCCCAGCTCACCACCAGAATCCTTGGAGCCCGGGTCGTCGGAGTTCGCCTTCGCCAGCGCCGCAAAGTCCCCACCCTTCACAATCTGGTCGTGTAGTGCCTGCGCCTTGGCCTTCGCCGCCGCGTCGGTCTTCGCATCCGCGCCCTGCGGACTCTTGATCAGAATGTGCCGGATCTTCACCTGCTGATCCACGTGGTAGTCAGCCTTGTGCGCGTTGTAGTAGCTCTGCAGGTCGGCATCCGTCACCTGCGGCCGTCCACCCGGCAGGCTGCCCGCATCCAGCGCAACATATTGAATCTTCCGCGTCTCGGCGACCGCCGTCGCATACTTCGCCTTGTTCCTGTTGAAGTACGCTTCAAGATCACTATCGATGGGATTGATCGCCTTACTAACGTCCGCCGACGTAATCACCGCATAGTCAAACTTCACCTTCAAACCCTGCTGGCGAAGCTGTTCACGCACAGCGTTATCACTCACATTTGCATCCGCCGTGACAAACTCCACCAGCCGACGCTGCGTCAGTTCGTCGCGCAGCTTGCTCTCAAACTGCTCGGTCGTCTCGTAACCAATCTGCTTCTGCACAAAGTCCAGATACTTGTCCTGGCCAATAAACTGCCCACCCGGAAAGAAGATTTGCCCCAGCTGACCATGCTGCAGCTCATACGTCACATCGGCGTCAGTCGCCGTCAGGCCAAGGCGCTGCGCCTCCTGCTGCTCAATGGCTCCCGCAAGTAGGATCTGCTGTGCCTGCGGCGCCATAAATTGCGCCAACTGCGCCGGGTACCCCTGCCGCTGCGCAAGGTTGCCTGCCAGGTTGGCGACCTCTGTCGACTGGATCGAGGTGTTCTCCCCAAACAGCTTGCCCCACCAGGTGCGCTGGTGCACAACAGCATAGACGCCCTGGGGCGCCCCGGCGAAGCCGTCATAGATGCCGGGAACGAACGAAACCACCATGGCCAGAATGGCAACACCGATGCCGGTCGCAATCACAGCCTTGGTAACAGGATTTTCACTTTGCAGGAAACGAATCATGGGTGGTGGTTGGACTTAGGCCCTTCAGAGATGGTGCGCCCTGGTGACGAATCACCAGTGCGCCAAAGCACCGCCCGTAGGCTCACTCTGTCGCACAACGCTGCAACAAGTATAAGGGACTGCCAGACCGAACAGTTTCTCCTTCGCTACAGCTGTGCCTACCGAGCCACGACTCAGGCAGCCGCCTCCAGGATCAGCCGTTGCTGCAGCAGATTCATCAGCGACCGCTCCTCGTCGTGCAGCGCGTGCTCGTGCTTCGCAATCTCCTTATCAAGCTCTTGCTTGGCCTCGCGCGTTGACATGCCGCCCATGTATGCCTCGATCACCGCCGGATGCACATAACACTTGCGGCACACCGACGGTGTATTGCCAAGCTGCGACGCTACTTCCTTGATCGCCGCAACGATATTCTTCTTCGCCTGCGAAGCCGATGTAAACGGCTCGAAGCCCTCCAGCAGGTGCGCGGCAAGCACAGTGCCCGCCCACGTGCGAAAATCCTTTGCCGTAAAGTGCTGGCCAGTAATCTCGCGCAGGTAGTCGTTCACGTCCTGCGAATCGATCACATGGTGATTGCCGTCGTGATCCACAAATTGGAACAGCTCGTGCCCCGGCAGTTCCTCACACTGGCGAATAATGCGCGCCAGCCGCTTGTCATGCAACGAAATCGTGTGCTCCACACGGCTCTTCCCTTGGAAGTGAAACTTGATTTCGGATCCATGCACATCTACGTGCTGGTGCTCCATCGTCGTCAACCCGTAGCTGTGGTTTTCCTTCGCATATTCCTGGTTCCCCACGCGAATGTGGGTCGTCTCCATCAGCGAGATAATCGTTGCCAACACTTTGTCGCGCGGCAAACCGTGCAGCGCCAGGTCATGCTTGATGCGCTCACGAATCAGCGGCAATGCATCCGCAAAGTGCGTCATACGCTCGTACTTGTTCTCATCCCGAACCTCGCGCCACTTCGGGTGATACCGGCTCTGCTTGCGCCCGCGCGCATCCCGCCCCGTTGCCTGCAAGTGGCCGTTGCTGTGCGTGGTAATCCACACTTGAGTCCACGCCGGCGGAATCACCAGCGACTTGATACGTCCCAATGTCTCTTCATTCTTCACCGGTGATCCATCGGGCTTGCGATAGCGAACAGTGTCGCCGACCTTCTCGCGGCTAATGCCGGGCTTCGCGTCACTGACGTAGCGCAAACCGGCGGCTTTTGCGGAGTCCCTCGGATCCACATGGACGTCAAGGACATCGGGCTCAGGGCGGTGTGCGGGTGCCTGGTGTGCAGACTTCGTGCTCGCCATCTTCGTGCTCATCTCTCAGATAGGATGCGGCTACCATCAGTTGTCGCCACGCAAAACCGCCCTCACAACAGGAGGGCGGTTGGTTACGTGAAACGAAGTGGTCTCCAGTGCTAGTACCCGTAATATCCGCGGTACGGCCGACCATAGTAGTACGGCGGTGGAGGCGGCGGATAGCCACCGCCATAGCCCGGGCGACGCGCACCCTGCGGTCCAGCGTAGCTGCCCAGCCGTTGCATCTCCGCTTCAGACACAGTCGTTACCGGCAGCGGTGCACTCAGTCGGAACTGCAGCAGCGCCTCCGCCGGAATGTCGACGTTGCCCGAACGAGATGCAGCCGCAGTCCCCAGACCGGCTGCACCACCCACACCCGCGCCAATCGCCGCGCCCTCACCACCACCAAGAGCAGCACCAAACAGCGCTCCCACAGCACCACCAATGATCGTGGAGTTCACAGACCGCGCAGTCTTGTCATGCCCTTTCACATCGAACGTGTCGCTCACCAACGGAATCTGCCGCCCGCCAAGATTCAGCGTATTCAGCTGCAGCACAAGCTCGCCGCGACCCTTCAATACGCCGGCACCCTTGGCCTCCACCACGGTCCCCTGCACCTCCGCTCCACGCGGAATCGCAATCAACCCACCCGCAAGAATGTCGGTGTTCACCACAGCCGTGAACTGCGATCCCGGCTGGGCATCATGGCTGTCCACCCACCGGGTAATCCTCACCGGTAGCACCACACCTGCAGGCACCGTCACGGCCTGCCCTCCAGGCTGCCCCGGGTATTGACCAGGCTGACTTTGGTACTGACCAGGCTGACTTTGGTACTGGCCAGGCTGACCCTGTTGGTTGTTCAACGCCTGCTGCCGCTCCCAGTCCCGACGGTACATCCGCGGTGCCGGCTGTGCACCAGCCTGCGGGTACTGCCCCTGCTGGTTATAGCCCCCCTGCTGCGGGTAGTTTCCCTGCTGTTTATCGTAAGCACCCTGCTGCTGCGGATAGGCGTTCGGCTGCGTGCCTACCGCGCCATCACCTTGCCCGGGCAACGGATAACCCTGCTGCGCCTGCGGATAGCCCTGCTGCGCCGCAGCAGGCTGATTGGTCTGCGCCAACGGCTGCTGATTTCCGTTCACCGGACCACCGGCGTCGCCCTCCGGAAGCGTGTTCACTGACGCCGGATCGTAGTCCGCCTGGTTCTGCGCGCCCGCCTGATTCTGTGCAACCGACTCATTCTGTGCGCCCGGCAGCGTGCTCCCCTGCTGCGGCGTCGCCGTCGACGCGGTCTTCACCGCATCCGCACCAACCGAAAGCTGGTCCACAACCTTCTTCACACCTTCCGTATGCGAGGCGATCTGCTCCGCCCGGTCGCGTGCCCCGTTGTTCTGCACGGCACCTGTCAGCGTCACCACGCCAAACGCTGTCGAGCTCTGAATCGGTTCACTGGCAAGCGAGCTGTCCGCTGCCAGGCCCTTAATCACATTCGCCTCGACCTGCGCATCGCTCATAGTCACCTTCTGCGCCATCGCCGCCGTAGATATCGCTGTCGTCACGACGGCGGCAAATGCCAGGCGGGTCAACCCCTGCCATACTCCCTGCTCTGCTTCCTGCTGCACACTGTGCTTAACCATCTGGCAACCTCAACGCGGAACGGGAAACGACACCGTTCCTAAGGCTTTGACACACTTTCGCGCCCGAAGTTTTCCTGCAACGACGGCTTTCAGTTCCTGGCGTTCCGTCCTTGAAACGACACCCGCGCCAGCACCTCAAGAATGCGCGTGGCCGCCCTGATCGACGCGCGAAAGTCCCCCGCAACCTTGGACACACCGCCGTGGCGCGCCCGGTAACCCACTGGCACCTCCAGAATACGCAGTCCCCGCTGCACCGCCTTGATCTGCATCTCGATGCTCCACCCGTAGGTGCGTTCCTGCATGTTCAGGCTCGCCAGCGATGACCGCCGAATCGCCCGGAACGGTCCCATATCCGTGTATCGAAAGCCGTGGGCCGCGCGAATCACGGCGCCCACCATCCGTCCGGCAAACACTTGCGACGGCAGCATCGATCCCCGGTCCCGCCGGATTGTGGAAAGGCGGCTGCCCATCACAAAGTCCTGCTCGTTCCGCTCGATCGGTCCCGTGAGCAAGGTCAGATTCGACACGATGTCGCTGCCATCCCCATCCATAAACACCAGGATGTCGGAGTTCGGCAGCGCCGCCTCGACCCCGGCCATGCACGCCGACCCGTAGCCCCGCGGTGCACGCACCACCCGCGCCCCGCCAGCCGCCGCAATGGCAGCCGTCTCGTCAGTGGACCCGTTGTCCACCACGATGCACTCGGCAATGTGCCGCCACGGCATCTCGCTCACCACAAAGCCAATCGATTCAGCCTCATTCAGCGCTGGAATGATCACAGAGATCGGCATGCCTCAGGCCTCCGCCAGCAACAGCGTGCCGCGTCCACGCCGCTGCCACAAATACGCCACCACCGCCGTAACCACCGTCGCACCATACACCCACTTGTTCGCGTAAAACAAACCCGGCCCCGGCATCGAGTATTCCGTCGTAAGCCACCACCAGACGCTGTACGTGTACACCAGCATGGGCAGGCTGGGCAGCGGCACACGCAGCAGAACCACAAACGGCAGCAGCCATGCCACGTACCAGGGGTAATGCGGGCTGAACAGCAGCATCATGCCGAATGCGAGGGCAGCGGCGGGCTGCAGATATCTCGCGCGCTCCGCAACCGATGTTCCGTTCGGCAGCGCCGAGTTGCCCCAGCACCACCACAGCAGAGGCAGAAAGCACATCATGCAGAACACAAAATACGCAGCAATCGGCAACCCATGCAGCCCCGGCGCGCGATGCGCAAGATCAAACAGAAAATAGCGCGAGCCCGAGTCCATGCCCTCTTCGGCAACGTACCCGCCCGCAAAGCCGAACACCTTCATCCCCACGCTGGCATACACCGCATACCCACCCGCCACAACGGCGGCAACAGTAGCGGGCATCTTCCAGTCCCACCTCCGCCACAGCGCCGGCAGCAGCACTAGCGGGTAGAACTTCAGCATGATCGCCGCACCAATCGCCAGCCCCGTCAGCACCGGCCAGTTACGCCATCGAAACAGCAGCGCCAGCACCACGGCTGCAATCACCGCTGCGTCCAGGTGCCCGCTTGACCCGAACTCCCAGATGCACAGCGGACTCCACGCGTACAGAATCACCTCTTCGCGGCGGCGGCCAAACGCTGTCAGCAGCTTCACCAGCGCAAACACGGTCACCGCTTCCATCGCCATCATCGCCAGCTTCATCATCGTCAGCGTGGCACTTACCCACGTCACGCAGAAGAAGAACATCTGCGCCACCGGTGGGTAAATCGTCGGCGCATAGTCCCGGCGATTGATGTTCGGGAAAATGTCATCCTCCCGCAACGCCTTCAGGTGCTCATTGCCCGGAAAGTAGCGGTACGGATTCACACCGTGGTGCTGCACCATCCCGTCCCATACATAGCGATAGATATCGCTCGACAGGTACGGCTCCGGCGTCAGCAGGGCCAGCCGGCACAGCACCGCAAACACAGCGATAATCCAGAAGGTCGCGCGGTTCACCGGCTGCGCATACACAATCCACGCCGCACCCAGCGCGGCGGCCATGGCAAACAGCGACGTCTCCGAATAACCCCACACAAAGTGGTCGAATTCGACGGCCAGATGCCGCGACAGCCCCAGCAGAATCGCACCCAGCACACCCAGCGCGATATTCGTCAGCAGCGGCGATCCCGCACGAAGCCGAGCAATCACGGCGTAATTGACCCAGGTACGGGTGCCCAGGGGGCCGCCCCGCCCTTCGCCAGGTTCTGCAGAAATGCTCGTGTTTCCGCGGCGTTGTACCCGTGAACCGTTGCAAAGGCTGGCGGCGTATTCTCCAGCAGTTCCGCAGCCAGCACACGCAGCGTCGCCGCGTCATCCACGTCGTACCACAGCGGCAGCTCCACCAGCGGCAGGTTCGCCTCCCGCGCGCGCTCCACCGTCTCCGCAAATACCGTCGACGTGCTCCACGTGATGCGCTCAAACGGCTCAGCATGCGGCTGCTTCAACCCGATCAGGTAGTAGCCGCCGTCGTCAGACCCACCCAGCACAACCCGATCACCGGGCTTGCCCAACTCCTCTACCGCCCGGTGAAGCGCAGCATGCGGCAATGTCGGCGAGTCGGAATCGATCAGGCACACAGACCCAAACCCACACGCAAGGATGTCCGTCGCCGCCAGGTGAAGCCGCTCGCCAAAGCCGTCGCCGCGCTGCGCAATCAGCGAAAACCCCTCCGGCAACAATCCGTCGAACGCAATCTCATCACCCACCGGCGTGTAACAGATCACACCCGCCGCACCAGTCACGGTCTGGATATTCGCCGTGGTGTCTCGCAGAAAACAGATGTTCAGTGCCGCCGTTTGTTCCAGCGCCAGCGGCGGCGAAAGCCGTGTCTTCACCTTGCCCGCGCGCGGTGCCTTCGCCATCACGGCAAGCGCACACACGCCGCTCAGTGCCGGGTTGGGAACCGCTGGGTTCAGGATAGGGTAAACGGACGGTCCGGCGGATGGTGCGTCAGGCAACGGCTCGCTCCCCTTGCCCCGCGGCCGACAATGCCGTCACCGGCAGCTCCTGCTCCACGGCCAGCGGCTTGGTGCACACAGCGTGCTGGTACCGGCCGGAGCGTTGCAGTTCCACCTTTGCCCAGGGCTGCGAATAAATCAGGTCGTGAAACTCACTTTCGCTCATCGTCGTCACGCGATGCGGCTCCACGTACGGCACCTTGGCAAACGACGTCAGCTTCGCAATCAGCCACATGGCCGACAGCGGAAACTGCGTGCGTGCGCTCGACACAGGCTCCGCAATAAAGCACCGCCCACCCGGACGCAGCACACGGAACACCTCCTGCATCACCGCATCGCGGTTCGGCACTACCAGGAACAGCCGTGAAATCACAATTACGTCCACCGGATCAACAGACGCCGGCAGCGCATGCACATCCGCCAGGTGAAAACTCGCGTTCGTCAACCGCATCTGCGCGGCGCGCGTACGTGCACGGCTCAGCAGGTTCTTGCTCAGGTCAATGCCGGTGGTGCGCATCCCGGGGTGCTTCTCCGCAAACCGGCAGGCATAAAAGCCGGGCCCGCAGCCCAGCTCGATCATGTGCGTCCCAGGTGCCGGATCCTTCCCGTCCCACAGCGATTTGCCAATCTCTTCCGAGTGGTCGTGGAATAGGTGTTCGCGACACAGCGCGTAGAACCAGCCACAACGCTCAAAGAGGCTATCCGGTTCGGGTGGACATCCAGCGGCCACTGCGTCTGTCCCGATCTGTTCCTGCAACTGCATGCGTCCTGCTCCCTCACATCTTCCGGCGTGCATACGCGTGCAATGCAGCTGGCTTTCGTACAAACCCGGAACTTCACAGTCCCGCACTTTTCCGGTGGTTCGATTCAGCATAGCGTTCCCGCGTGACAGCCGCAACGCGAATCGCGCCAACCCGTTGATGTTGGTGCAACGGCGTACGGACATCATTGCCGGTTCGGAGCAAACCGGCACAATCCGCAGCCACGATCCGTAGCCACGATCCGCTCAGGGCTGCGGCAATATCGGCAGCGACCGCGCCGCCCCGTTCGCTGGCAGCCGTCCCTCGATCGCGTCATCCAGCGCAATCCCGTTTTTACGCAAGAGGTCTCCTAACGCCCTGTCCAGCGAAAGCTGCGCCTTCATGTAGTCGGAACGCGCCGCCACCTCCGTCGACCGCGCCTGCGCCAGGTACGCCTCATCCTGCACGATCAGTAAGTTGGTGCTGGCACCCACTGAAAACTTGTCGATCTCCGCCTGCAGCAGCTGCTGCTGGTAGTTGCGGCTTTCCACCGCCGCCCCATACGCCTGGTGCGCACTCTCCAGCGCGATGGACGCGTTCTCCACCTGCTGGCGAACATCATTCTCCAGCTTCGCCGTGCGGCCCTGCGACTGGCGAAGCTGCACCGCGTCGCGCGCCGCGTCGGCCTGCGCAATGCGGTTGCGCAACGGCAGGTTCAGCTGGATTCCGCCCTGATAAATCGTCGATAGCCGTAGCCCGCCCTGGGTCAGCGCGGCCGGAACCTGTAGCTGCCCTGTGCCGGCCGAGCCCAGCGTCTGGTACGGCACCAGGGACGTGCCCCGCGTCTGCACGTTCGCATACACGTTCAGCAAGGGCCTCACGGAGTTCGCTGTAGCCTTCGCCGAAATCTCGTTCGCCTGCACCTGCAGCGCCGCCTGCGCCAGGTCAGGCCGCGTGTTCAGCGCATCTGCCGTCAGCGCCGGCACGTCCAGCACGGGTGCCGTCGCAGGCACCGCAATGTGATCTGTAGGAACGATCGACGCAAACCGCGCCGCGGGGTCGGTCAACGACCGCAGCACCTGCTCGCGCAGGATCACCTCCTGCTGCCGGTACTCGCTCCTCGCCTGGATCAGGTCCAGCCGACTCCCGGACAGCAGCGCCTGCACCCGCGTCAACTCAATCGGCGCAAGCGTTCCCTGTTCCACCTGCGCATGATCATCGTCGTACAGCCGCTGCGCCGCCGCCAGCGCCTCTTCCTTCACGCCAATGTTTTCGCCCAGCGACACCAGGTCGTAATACAGCCGTGAGATGCCGTACACCGTCTCTAGCAGCTGCTGCTCAAACACCAGCCTCGACACCTGTTTGTCGACGTTCGCAATCCGTATAAACCGCAGGTTTACGCTCCGGCCCCGGCCCCGCAGCAGGGGCTGCGTAAACGTCGCAGAGGTACTCGGCGCGTGGAACGGATCGTACTGCGAGCCATCCCCGTAAAGTACCTGCGGCGCGTTACTCACAAACGCCTCAAGCTGTCCTCCAAACGAGAACCCCTGCTGGTAATCCACGCCGGTGTTGATAAAGTTCAGCGGCGGCGATGCCACAGCCGTCCCCGAAGACCCCGCCGCCGCCGTTCCGCCCGTCGCCGTTCCAGTCGTGGTGTCACTGATCAGCGACGTCTGGTCCGACCTGCGCAGATATCCAGCTTCCGCCGTTACCTGCGGGTCAAACAGCGGAATCGCCGGCCCAGCGGCATACGTACTCGTGCCGTTCTGGCTTAGGCTCTGCTGCGCCGTGCTCCCCGTCTGCGTCACCTGCGACAGATCTGTCACCTGCACCGTCACCGGCGATGCCGTCCCCGTCGTCGCCGTGTTCAGCAACGGACTCGTGATCGACCCCACACCCGGCGCAGTCTGGCTGATCACCGTGTCCACGCCGCGCAGATTGCCGCCACCGGCTGCACGCAACAGATCCGTGTCGGCAAGCAGCAAATCGTAGCGGCTCACCTCCACATCCAGGTTGTTCTCCACCGCCAGCTCCACCGCATCGCGCAGCGACAGGTACAGCTTGCCATCCCGGATCAGTGGCCCGATTCGATCGCTGTTTCCCGGCGACAGTGCTGGAACGTGCGCGGCCTTGTACGGTGCAATCAGCCGTATCGGACTTATTTGCAGCCGTCCATATCCCTCCCGCGATGGCGCTGCGGACGTCGTGGCTGCAGCCTTCGTCTGTGGGTCAGTTCCCACCGGCGCTGGTGTCTGGGCAGCAAGCGGCCGCAACGCACGCAGATCAATAGACGACGCGTCAGGCTGCGGCAGCGGCGCATCCGGCGATCCAGCCGGCGACACTTCGGGCCGCTGCTGCTGTGGTGCCTGTTGCTGCCCTGGGCTCTCGGGTGCCGCCGGCGTCCGCAGTTGGGGTGCGGTGTAGGGCGGCGGCTGCTGCGGCCCGTTCTGATCCTGTGCCGCACCTGCAGGCGCAGGCGCCGTATAGGGCGGCGGCACAGGCGGCGTCGCCTGCTGTGCAAGCATGTACCCGCCACTCCCCAGCACAGCAAACACCGACGCCGTCCACCTCAATTGCCGCTCCCTTTTTGCTTCAACTGCGGTCCGGACCCCTTCGCGTTCTGGCCTTGGTGCGCTGTGCCGTTGGCCTGTCCCTTTTTGCCCTGGTTGTTGGTCCCCTCGGAAGTCTGATTCACGATGGATTGGTCCCCATACTGGTTCGGCCCGGCGTCCGGCTCCTTTGCCGTCTGCGGCTGCGGAACGTTCCCTGTCGCCTGTTCCCCGGCAATCTTGTTCAGCCGTGGCTCTACCGTCGCGCCCTGTTGCACACCATCGGTCACGCTGGTAATCACAATGTCGCCAGGGCGCAGGCCGCTCACAATCTCCACCGACGGCCCATAATCACGCCCAATCTGTACCGGCCGCAATTGCACCTTGTTGCCGTCCACAACTGTGGCCACAGAGGTCTGGTCATTCCGCACGATCACCGCGTCTCCTGGCACGGTCAGCGGCGCCGTCCCCCGCAGCTGCTGGAACTCCACAACCGCATACATCCCCGGATACAGCGTGTGGTTCCGGTTGTCGACATCGACCTCCGTCAGCATCGTGCGCGTGTTCTGGTCCAGCGAGTTCGCAAGCCGCGCCACCGTTCCATCAAACGGCACATTTGGTCGCTCCTGCAAAAACACCTTCGCGGCCATCCCCGGATGAACGCTCGTCGCATACCCCTCCGGCACCGCAACGAGGATGCGCAGCGTGTCGATTTGCGCGACTGCGAAAATCGGCCCACCCTGCGACGTACCCTGGCTTGCCATGGACGTCGTATTGGCCATGCCGCTGGTGCCGTTCGTGTTCGCACTCGCCGGTGCAGTCGTGCCGCCGGCCGGCGTCTGCGGCGTTGGGTTCGGCGCAGACATTGCAGACCCCGACGACCCCACTAGCGCACCCACATCCGCATTCCGCTGCGTCACAATTCCTGTAAAGGGCGCGGTGACGCGCTCATAACTCTGCAGCGCAATCGCCCGCAGCAGGTTTGCACGGTAGCTCTCCACATTGCGCTCCGCAGAGGCCACAATCGCCTGCTGCGCCCGGTAATCCGTCTCGCGCTGGTCCCCGTCCTGCCGGCTGAACACACCCTTCGCGACCAGCGTGCGCCAGCGCTCCCACGTCACCCGCGTCAAATCCAGCTGGGCCTTCTGTTGACCCACCTGCGCCTCTGCCTGACGCAACTGCTGGCGCGCCTGGTCCACCTGCTGATCCAGGTCAGGAGCATCCAGAATCGCCATCAACTGCCCCTTCACCACGTGGTCTCCAATGTCGACATACCGCTTGCGAATGTAGCCGTTCGCCCGCGCATACAGGTATGCCTCTGTTAGGGCTGAGGTGGTCCCCGGCACCGTCAACTCACCCGGAGCATGCGTCTCCGCTACTCGGATCACTTCCACCTGCGGATGCTCTCGCTCCCGGTCAGCAGCCTCGGCTGCAATTTTTTTGTTGCGGCTGTGGCGCGGCAGGTATCCCACCAAAAAGATCAGCAGCAGCACAACTACGGCTACAGCAATCCACAACAGAATCTTGCCCCACGGCTTATGCCGCTGCTTCCGCTTCTTGTCATACTCCTGCTGCACCTCGCGGTCGTGCGCCACGCTCTCATGGCGCTTGTGCGCTGCCTGCCGCGCGGCACTCTCCTCGCGCTCCCACTCGTCGCGCGTCATGCGCCGGTCGGGATTGTTCTCAATGGCACGCAGGCGCTCGTCTTCGGGGTAAATACGCTGCTGTAACTCGTCGCTCATGCCTGGGCTCCCTGCGCCTGTGGAGCGCCACTGTTCTTCGCGGCCTGTTCCTCCGCGTACACCTCGTCAATCTCCTTGGCGAAGTCCTTCGGCGGCGCCGTGCGCAGCCACGCATACATGATCGGCACCACCACCAGCGTTCCCAGCGTGGCAAACAGCAGGCCCCCAATCACGGCACGTCCCAGAGGCGCATTCTGCTCGCCACCTTCGCCCAGTGCAAGCGCCATGGGCAGCATGCCGATAATCATTGCCAGAGCCGTCATCACCACCGGTCGCAGCCGTGTGAACCCTGCGTTCTCCGCCGCATCCAGCGCATTTTTTCCAAGCGCGCGCTCGTCGTTCGCAAACACCACCATCAGGATGGAGTTCGCCGTGGCCACACCAATGGTCATAATGGCACCCATCAGCGACGGCACGTTAAAGGTAGTTCCGGTCAGGAACAGCATCCACAAAATGCCGGAAAACGCCACCGGCAGCGACATCAGAATAATCAGCGGATCGAGCCAGCTCTGAAAGTTCACCGCCATGAGCAGGTACACCAGCAGAATGGCAAACACGATACCCAGACCAAGCCGCTGAAACGAGTCGGTCATCGTCTGTACCTCACCACGCAACGCCAGTTGCGTCCCTGTCGGTAGGTTCTTCTCGTGGGTGGCCATAATTTTGCGAATGGCTGACGCGACTCCACCCAGGTCACGCTGATCCACGTCTGCATAAATGTCGTACACCGGCTGAATGTTGTAGTGATCGATAATCACCGGCGTTACATCCCGCTCGAAGTTCGCCACGTTCCCAAGCAACTGACTTACATTGCCAGCCGGCGATGTGATCGGCGTCCGCGCCAGGGCCTGCAACGAATCCACACGGTACTGCGGCGTCTGCACCACCACCTGGTAGTTCACACCGTTCGCGGGATTCAACCATTCGTTCGGCGCCGTCTGCCCCGTACCGGTCAGTGAAATCAGCATGCTTTGCGCCACATCCTGCTGGGTCAGGCCAATCTGGCGCGCCTTCAGCCGGTCAACATTCACATTCAGCGCTGGCAATGCAATTTCCTGATGGATGTGCGCATCCGCGATACCTGGGATGGCTTGAACCTCCTTCAATATTTGCTGAATCAGCGGATAATTCTGTTTTGCCCGGCCACTTACCTGTAAGTCAATCGGCGCGGGAAGACCAAAATCAAGAATCTGGTTGGTAATATTCGCAGGCGTAAAGAAGAAGACGCCGTCCGGAAACTTGGCGTGTAAGTCGGTGCGTAACTCACGCATGTATTTCTGAGTGTTGCGCTTCCCCGGCTCCAGCGACACCAGGATGTCTCCATCGGCGTCCGAGGTCGCACCGCCACTGGAAAAGGCCAGATTGATACCGCCATTCGGCAGCCCAAAGTTATCCAGGATCAGCGTGATCTCCTCGGGCGGAATCACACGACGGATCTCAGCCTCAATCGCAGCAAAGTACAGCTCCGCGTCCTCCGGCCGCATACCCTGCGGCGGATACACGTGCAGGCGCATCTGGCCTGAATCGACATACGGAAAGAAGTCCTGACCAATGAACAACGTCAGCGGTAACGACAACACAACAAACAAACCAAAGCAGGCAACCGTCAGTCCCTTGTTGTCCAGCGTCCATGCCAGGAACTTCTGATACTGCAAACGCCGCCGCTCGAACCACTCATCGAAACGGCTGTGCCAGCGCCAGATCCAGTTCTCCTCCGCTTCCTTCTCGCTCGCCTCCGGGCTCTGGTACAGGCCGATCTCGCTCGCCAGCAGAAAGTGCATCATCGTAGGCACCAGTGTGCGCGAAAGAAAATATGACGCCAGCATGGCAAACACCACCGCCATGGCAAGCGGCGTAAACAGAAACTTCGCGGGCCCCGTGAGCAGCAGAACCGGCAGGAACACCAGACAAATCGACAGCGTCGACACAAACGCCGGCGACGCCACCTGCTGTGCGCTGTCCAGGATCGAGCGCACCAGCGGCTTGCCTTCCGCCATGTTCCGGTGCGTATTCTCAATCTCCACGGTAGCGTCATCCACCAGGATGCCCACCGCCAGCGCAAGTCCACCAAGCGTCATCACGTTGATCGTCTCGCCCAGCGCATACAGAATTACCAACGACGTCGCAATGGAGAGCGGGATCGACGTGCAGACGATCAGCGTCGACCGCCACGAGCCCAGGAACAGCAGGATCATCAGGCCGGTAAGGACCGCGGCAATGGTCGCTTCGCGCACAACCTCGCTGATCGATTCCGACACAAAGATTGATTGATCGAAGAGCGGCGTAATAGTCAAACCCGCTGGTAAGCCCGCCTTCGCCTGCGGCAGCAGCCGCTTCACGTTCTTCACAATGTCCAGCGTTGAGGTCTGGCCGTTCTTCAGCACAGTCAGCAGTGCGCCGCGCTTGCCATCCTCTCGCACAATGTTGACCTGCGGCGCATACCCCAGCCGCACCTGTGCAACATCTTTCACCTGCACCACGGCACCGTTCGCTGCGCGTATGGGCATGTCATTCAGTGCACCCACAACCGCAGGTGAACTGTTCAGCTTGACGATGAATTCCCGGTCACCCATACGCGCAACACCAGCCGGCAGAATCAGGTTCTGCTGATTCAGCGCGGTGGACACATCCGTCGCGGAAATGTGGTGGGCGTACAGCAGGTTTGGATCGGTGTCGACCTGCACCTGCCGCACCTTGCCACCGTAGGGTAGCGGTATCGATGCACCCTTCACATTCGAAAGCCGTGGCCGTATAAAGGCTGTACCCAGGTCGTACAGATCCTCTTCTGTAAGGCCCTTGCCTGAAAGCGCCAGCTGCAGAATCGGCACGCTCGATGCGTCGTACTTGATGATGTTAGGTGGGTACGTGCCCGGCGGCAGAATGCGCAGAATCGTCTGAACGATCGCGGTAATCTGAGCCACCGCAAGCTCCACCTTCACCGTGGGCTGAAAGTACACCCGCACCACGGACACACCCTGGTAGCTCTCGCTCGAGGTGTGCTCAATGTCGTTCACCGTGGTCGAAAGTGCGCGCTCGCAGATGGTTACGATGCGCCCTTCCATATCCTGCGGCGGCAGGCCACTGTAACTCCACACAATGGTGACAACAGGGATGTTGATGTACGGATAGATATCTTTGGGCGCAGTAATTGCCGTGCCAATGCCTAGCAGCAGCATCAACAGCGAAAAGACCACAAAGGTGTACGGGCGCCGCAGCGCCAGTCGAACAATCCACATGCCTGGGTTGAGTCCTCAGTACAGAATAGACGCAGTGAGATGCAGGTTTGACCCAGGCAAGAACACGCCAACTTACGATTACCGTATCCGCTCGTCCCCGCCTGACACCTTCTGGTCTAATCAACGAAGCACATGAAAGCTTCTGCTACCCCGCTCAACGGCCTGCTCGTCTTCGACAAACCGGCCGGCCTCACCTCACACGATGTCATCTCACTGGCACGCCGCGCCACCGGTGAGCGCTCCATCGGTCACCTGGGAACGCTTGACCCCATGGCCACCGGCGTCCTTCCACTCCTGCTCGGCAAGTGGACGCGCCTCGCACAATTCTTCAACGCAAGCGATAAAACCTACGTCGGCACCATAAGATTCGGTTTCGCCACTGACACCTTCGACGCGGAAGGTGTCCCCGCCTCCGCAGCGGAACCTCTCACCTTGGGCCTGGATGAGTTGCGACAGCGTGCAACCCGCTTTCAAGGCACGCTGGACCAGGTACCGCCCGTCTTCAGCGCAAAGAAAATCAACGGCGTACCAGCCTACAAGCTCGCCCGCCAGGGCAAGCCGGTAGACGTCAAGCCCGCACGCATCACCATCCATGACTTCACCTTGCTCTCGCTTGAAGGCGACACGGCGCACTTCACCATGAGCGTGTCCGCAGGTGGCTACGTACGCTCCGTCGCGCATGAGCTTGGGCAGCTCGCCGGATGCGGCGCGCACCTGGCTTCCCTGCGCCGCACGTCCGCCGGTCCCTTTGACCTGCCACAGGCCATCACCCGCGAACAGTTGATCGACGCCGCAAATGCAGGCACCATCGAAACGCTCCTGCCGCATGCGCGAACTATCCTGCCCGAGTTTCCCGCAGTCCTGGCCGACGAGGCCGCACTCACAAAGCTGCGCAACGGCATGGCCGTCAACCTGCCGGAGTTCTCGAACGCTCCCCTCGTCCGCATCTTCGCCTCGCAACGGCAGCTCGCCGGCATCGGCAAACGCGTCGCAGGCACGCTCATTCAGCCGCACCTCAACCTGCTGTAGCGGCCCTCTACTTCGTCAGCTTCGCCCGCAAAAATCCAGCAATGTTGCGCGCAACCTGCTTGCACCCCTGCGCCGTCGGGTGAACCCCATCCTGCTGAATGCTCCCCGGCACGCCGTACACGTCCTTCAGCAGAAACGGATAAAGCGGCACGTCATTCTTCTTCGCCACCACCGTGTACGTCTCGTTGAACTGGTGAATGTAGTCCGCACTAAACTGCGGCGGAAGCGTGATGCCCGCGAGCATCACCTGCACACCGGCGGACCGCAGGCGTCCCACAATCGCGTCCAGGTTCGCGCGCGAACTGCTCACCGGCACACCCCGCAGACCGTCGTTGCCGCCAAACTCCACCACGGCAATTGCCGGCTTCAACGCAATCACACGGTCCACGCGCGCCAGCCCGTCCTTGGTCGTCTCCCCGCTGATGCCCATGTTCACCACGCGGTAGTGGTACCCCTCCGCATCCAGGTCCGCCTGCAAACGGCTCGGGTACGACTCCTCTGCATCCACGCCATATCCCGCCGTCAGGCTGTCCCCGAAGCACACAATCACACGCCGCCCATCCGGTGTGGATTCCTTGTCCAAACTGCTCGTCGGTGCCGATGCCACCCGCTCCGTCGGTAGCGTCGTCGCCATACCGTTTGAGTCCTCCTGTTGCTTCGTTGTCGGCTCAGGCTTGCACCCCACACTGCTCCCCACCACCAACATGCACACCACCACCGCAAACCACTTGCCCATTCTGCGATTCCCCTTCAAACCTGCGTCCCCGTGCAAGACGACGTGTCACCCCGTCCCGCGTTTCGCGCGATACTAACCGTGTGACTCCATCCGCTTTGCCGTCTGTTCCCAGCATCCGTGTCAGCAGTTTGACGAAGACCATCCGCAACGGTACGCGAACCGTCGAAATCCTGCGTGGCATCACCTTTGATGTCAATCCCGGTGAATTCGTCGCGATCATGGGATCCTCCGGCAGCGGCAAAAGCACACTCCTCGGTCTTCTCGCCGGCCTTGACTCCCCCACCAGCGGCGACGTCATCCTTCAGGGCACACCCATCAGCTACCTTGCGGAAGACAAACTGGCCACCCTGCGCGGCTCCCTCATCGGCTTCGTCTTCCAGAGCTACCAGCTCATTCCCACGCTCACCGCGCTTGAAAACGTCCTGCTCCCCTTCGAACTCAACAGCACCGCCGCCCAAAGCGAAGGCCTCACCCGCGCCCGCAGCCTGCTCGCTGCCGTCGGCCTCGCAGACCGCACGGATCACTACCCCGTCCAGCTTTCCGGCGGCGAACAACAGCGTGTCGCCCTCGCCCGTGCCTTTATCCTCCGCCCGCCCATCGTCCTCGCAGACGAGCCCACCGGCAACCTCGACTCCAAAAACGGCGCCCAGATCATGGACCTTCTGCTCGACCTCAACCGCCGCGAAGGCACCACCCTCATCCTCGTCACCCACGATCCCGCGGTCGCCGCCAACGCCTCCCGCATCCTCACAGTTCGCGACGGCGCTCTCCTCTCCGACCTGCCCCACACGCCGGAACCCACTCTGGCGGCGGTCTAAATGGCCGCGCTCCCCTGGTCCACCGCCGCCCGCATCGCCGGCCGCGAGCTTCGCAACAGCCGCAGCAAATTCCTCTTCGTCATCCTCTCCGTCGCCATCGGCGTTGCGGCGCTCACCGGCGTCCGCGGCTTTTCCACCGCTTTCCGCCAAACCCTCCTCGTCCGCGCACGCTCCATCCTCGCCGGCGACCTCGGCGCGCGCATGTTCCAGCAGCCCTCCGCCGCGCAGCAGGCTAAGCTCAACGCCGCCATCGCCGGCAAAGGCATCCGCATCTCCCCTGTGACTGAAATGGTGGCCATGAGCACCGCCGCCAACGCGCTCGATCCCCTGCTCGTCAGCCTCAAAGCCATCGACACAAACGAGTACCCCTACTACGGCGCCGTCACGCTCCAGCCCGGCATGCCGCTTGCCCAGGCCGTCGGCAACGGCAACGTCGCCGTCGGGGACGATCTCCTCATCCGCCTCAAGCTCAACGTCGGCGACCGCATCACCATCGGCGACGCCACCTTCACCATCAAGGCAATTGTCGCCAGCGAACCAGACCGCCTCAGCGGCCAGTTCGCCGCAGGCCCGCGCGTCCTCCTCACCCAGGCCGAACTCCTCGACACCCATCTCCTCGCCCCCGGCTCCCGCGCCAGCCAGCGCTTCCTCTTCAAGCTGCCAAAGCCCAACGACGCAGAAGTCGCCAAACTCAAATCCGCCGTCGAAGACGCCCTGCCCGAAGCCCAGGTCACCGACTACCGCGAGACTAACCCCGCCATCACCATGGCCCTCGACCGCTCCACCAGCATCCTTTCCCTCGTCTCGCTCGTCGCCCTCGTTCTCGGCGCGCTCGGCGTCGCCATGGCCATGCGCACCCACCTGCTTGAGCGGCTCGACTCGATCGCCATCATGAAGTCGCTCGGCGCGCAAAGCAGCTCAATCCTCCGCATCTACTTCCTGCAAACGGTGCTGCTCGGCCTGCTCGGCGGCGCGCTCGGCGTCTTCCTCGGCGTTGGCGTGCAACTTGTTCTGCCGCTGCTCCTCGGCAAGCTCCTCGGCCTCACACCTTCCCTCCACATCGCCGGCTCGGCCATCGCCGTCGGGCTGCTCACCGGCCTTCTCATCACGGTGCTCTTCACGCTGCCGCCGCTGCTCGACATCCGCGGCATCCGACCCATCATCATTCTCCGCCGCAACATGGAAGAGCCCCCTGCAAACGCAGGCGCATGGTGGTCGCGCACCCTCGCAAAGGTCCGGGCCTCCGCAGCCCAGGTCGGTGCCATCGCGCTCATCCTCCTCGGCCTCACCCTCATCGCCACCACCCTTTCCGACAGCAAACTCGTCGGCCGCATCTTCACCGTCGGCCTCTTCGCCGTGCTTCTCGTCCTGCTCGCTACCGCCGCCCTCCTGCTCTGGGCGCTCCGACTCTTCCTCGCCCGCACCCGCCTCTCCCTGCCCTCCGTCCTGCGCCACGGCCTGGCCAATCTCTACCGCCCCGGCAACCCGTCCGCTGCTCTTCTCGCAGCGCTCGGCCTCGGCGTCATGCAGATCGCCATCGTCCTCTTCCTCGGCCAGGCCTTCACCAAAGAACTAAAAATCTCCACCAATCCCACCCTCCCCAACGTCTTCCTGATCGACATCGCCTCCAACGAAATCGACGGCGTCCAGAAGCTCCTCAAGCAGCAGCCAACCGTCCACGGCACCGCGGAGTTCCTCCCCGTCATCGCCTCCCGCATCCTGTCGGTCGACGGCACACCCGCAGCCAAACTCAAGCTCAAAAACTTCCCGCAGCGCATGCTGCAAACCATCACCCTCACCTGGTCCGACAATCTGCCCGCCGGCACCAAGGTTCTGCAGGGCAAGTTCTGGAAGCACGGCGACACCCGCCCGCAGGTCGCCATCGGCGAAATGCACGCCAACCGCCTCGGCGTCCACATCGGCTCACACATCGTCTTCGCCGCCGCCGGCGATCCCGACAACCCCGTCGACGCCGTTGTCTCCGCCATCATCCGCTCCGACGGCCAGCACGCCTACTCCCGCGCCGAATTCATCCTCCCGTCCGCACCCCTCGCCCAAATGCCTGTCGTTTGGTACGGCGCAGTTCACTCAGACCCTGACCGCGTCGGCCAGCTGCAGCGAGTGCTCTACGCCAAGTACCCCACCGTCACCGTCATCAACGTCGCCCAGGCCATGGAAACGCTCCGCAGCGTCCTCCTCCAGGTCTCCCTCGTCGTCCAGTTCCTCGCCGGCTTCTCCATCTTTGCCGGCCTCGTCATCCTCGCCTCCGCCATCGCCGGCACCCGCTACCGCCGCATCCGCGAAGTCGTCGTCCTCAAAACCCTCGGCGCCACCCGCTCCCGCATCGCCGCCATCTTCTCGGTGGAGTTCGCCACCCTCGGTCTCGTCGCCGGCCTCGTCGGCCTGATCTTCGCCAACGCCAGCTCCGTCTTCCTCCTGCGCAAACTCGAGCTCGACTACCACTTCATGACCGCCGAAAACCTGCTCGCACTCCTCGGAGTCGCCGCCCTCACCGTCGCCACCGGCTGGCTCGCCAGCTTCCGCGTCCTCGGTCAAAAACCGCTCGAAGTCCTCCGCGAAGACTAGTCCCACCGCAGATCCTCCAGGCTGGTTCTACGCCCGCAGGATCTTTGGCGTTCATTTGTTACTCCATCGGTACGAAGCGCATTTTGAAGTCAATAGCCGATTTAGTGAACGCTGGACACCGGTACGCTCAAACACAGTCTTATCAGGAGCGTACCCTTGCGTCTAATCGTTGCTTTCGCCACGTCTTTGCTTTGTCTCGGAACGATCCCAGCCTTCGCGTCTCCGATCATCTATAGCACTACTGGCCTTGCAAACCCAACGAGCACAATCACCTTCGATGGTGCTGCAATCGCTCAGGGCGGCGCAGTCACGACGCAGTTCGCTTCGTTTGGTGTCACCTTTTCTCCGGTGGCGTACTACACCTCAGATGGCAACAGCGCTTTTGGACTCAACAATCAGTACATCAGCAACTTCACAGACGCAGGCGCAACGATCACCAATCCCGTGACCATAGACTTCTCCTCTGTCCTCAGTGGTGCAGCCTTCAACCTCGATGCGGACTTTACACAGTTCACGATTAGCGCGTTTCTGAACGGTTCCCTCGTCGACACGTTTACTCCGCTGGTCGGCATCGGGGATCCAGCCAACATCTTTGGTTTTCAGAACGACAAGTTCAACCGGATTACGATCACTCAGGCCAGCGTTGGTGGCGGACCGTACTACGATCTGGACAATCTGCAGATCGCCAACTTCACTGCCACTGCGGCAAGCACGCCAGAACCATCCAGCCTTGTCCTGCTCGGCACCGGCGTCCTCGGTCTGATCGGCGTTGCAAAGCGCCGATTCGCTTAGCGCGGCAAACAAACAACCATAACAATGAGGCCCAGTGAACGCACCCTGGGCCTCATTGTTGTGGGAGAAAGTAGCCGTCCAACAGGCGCGTCATAGTCATCTCACCGACGCTTTCTGTCGATGGAGTCGTTCAGGGTTCCCACAGCCGCATCCGCGAAGTCGTCGTCCGCAAAAGGCTCGCGCCATCCGCTCTTTGAAGCGATTGTCCGCATCCATGGCGAGTATCGAGAGCTCTACCATCAAGCTGGTTTGATGGTTCGCCTGGACGAGAAAAACTGGATCAAGACCGGAATCGAGTTCGTGAACGGTCATCAGAACATCAGCGCCGTGGTCACTCGCGAGTTCTCCGACTGGTCTGTTCTGCCTCGCACGGACAGTCCTGCCTCGATCTGGATGCGGTTGCAACGCTTTAACGATACGGTCCAGATTTCCTACTCCCTTGATGGCCAAAAGTGGTCGATAATTCGGCTTGCCTATTTTCCGCCGACCGTGCCCGTTCAGATCGGTATGGTTGCCGCAGCACCAGGCAAGCAGCCGTTTCAGGTGCGCTTCGATCATTTCAGCGTCTCAGCTCTGAACTCCCCTCCAAAAGAGGATTAAGCGCGGACCACCCCAAACAAAAAGACCTGTCCGGATTGCCTGCGAAGATAAACCCGGCCGTAACACCAGGCTCATTGACGCCATCTTTGGTGGTTCTTGGTTGTGCCAACAGAGCCCTTAGAAGCCCAAAGTCGCTACACTAGCCCATGGACACTCGTCGCCACGCCTGCACCGTGTTGCTTTTCCTCGCACTCCCCGTCGCAGCCCAGCAGGGCGCCGTCGTCTTCCATCACTTTCATCGTTATCCCACCGGCCAGTACACAACCAGGCTGCAGGGCACAACCAACGGCTTGCCTCCCAGCGCGCCGTCCATTCAAACCGCCTGCGTCGCACCCTCCAGCCCGGCTCAGGCAGCAGCGGCCATTCACGTGGCCAACACCGCAGCCTCCATGCAGAATTGCACCATACGCATCCTGCATGATGACGAGAAGCTTGCCGAAGATGAACAGACCTGCAAACGTGGCCCGGGCGTTCAGACCATCCACAGAACCATGGCTGTTCTCGATGACAAGACCTATACCGTCGATACCGTCTCGAGACTGGGCTCCTTGGAGATGGCGGCGCACTCTGTCGTCCATTACGACGGACCCTGCAGCGCCGCCCAGCTTGCCGAAGCCTCTCGGGCCACGCCGACAAAGCCAAGTCCCGAGGAGTGCGCCGAACTCGCCGCCAGCAAGAAGGAAATGGCCAGCAACGTGAAATCCTGTGAGGGCATTCCTGCCGAATACCGAGCCACGTGTCTCAAACAATTGCAGGGCGGCAGCGCGATCGTCGATCAAATGCTGGCTGCTTGCGCCAAATAAGCATCGACCATCTACTGCGGGTACTCCCGACCCTTCCACTCCACCCGCTTCGTCAACGTCACCTGCTGCCACGAGCGCACCAGCAAGACTACAAACAACGGCAACGCACACACCGACAAGACGACGTCGGCAACCCCCGCATGTGACCGCCGCACACGCGTCCAGTACCGCAACAACACGCGCGCCCACAGGATCAGGAATGCCACCCGCTGCCACGTGTTCCAGTGATAGCCGAAGGCAACCAGCGGCAAACCCACCAGCAGCAGGAAATCCAGAGACCGCGACGCCGCAAGAAAGATCGGGTTGCCGAACAGCAGCGCAAGGTTCTTCGTCCACCCCGCCATCATCTCCCCGGTTGTCCGATACATCCGCGCAGAAACAGACTCCGGCGCATACCGCAAGCGGATGGGAAAACGCCGCTTCAGCAGCCGCGCCAGCGCCACATCCTCCAGCACCCGCGCCGCCACCGCGGCATGGCCGCCCACGTCAAAGTAGGCGATGCGATTCACCAGCAGGAACTGCCCATTCGCCGCCGCAATCGGGCTCGACGGGTCCGACACGGCCTTCGGCGGATACGTGCTCGCAAGCTCAGAGAACACAAGGGGCAGGAACGCTCGCTGCACCACGTTGGCCGCTATCTGCCGTGGGGAGTACGACAGCATACCCAACGAGTGACGCTCCGCCTCCACCACGGCACGGTGGGTCGTTCCCGGCTCATGCAGCGTATCGGCGTCGGTAAACAGCAGCCACTTCGCCGTGCGTGCCAGCGGCTGGTTCGCGCCGAACCACAGCGCCGCGTTCTTGCCCGTGAACCCATTCCGGCTCGGCTTCAGCTCTGGCGCTCGCAGCACATGCACACCGGTCCGGCCCGCTGCCACGCGCTCCGCAATCGCAACAGTCCCGTCCGTCGACGCATCATCCACCACAAAAATGTGCCACTGCTCGCCCAGCAGAAATCCCGGTTCAGACTGCGCCACGAGCGAGTCAAGACACCCCTCGAGGTTCCCCTCTTCGTTCCGCGCCGGAATCAGCACCGCAAGCTCGTGCGTCGAGGCCTCGTCCGCCTCCAACTCGACATACGAACGGGCCTGCACACGGCGTGCCGGTGCGCTCCCATCCAGCCGCAGGCTGAACTCTTCTGCGTCGCCGACAGATTCGTCGAGAGATCCTTCGACCGGTTCGTCCACCGGCTCCGTGCTATGTCCTTCAGGGGTCACGCTTGTAGGATAGTGGACGTGATGGCAGGCAAGCAGCAGCGGCAAACATCGGCGTCCAGAAAACTCTTTTCAGGCCTCTTCGCCCTGTCCTGCCTCCTTGCAAGTACCGGCTGCAATCGCGGCGACCACCCGGAGCAGGTGCTCAAGCCCGCACCGGACTTCACCGTACACGACGGCTCACAAACGATCAGCCTTGGCCAGTTCAAGGGCAAAGTAGTCGTGCTCAACTTCTGGGCCACCTGGTGCGCACCCTGCCTTGACGAACTGCCAAGCCTCGAACAGTTGAGGAAGCAAATGCCGGCCGTCCAGATCCTCGCCGTCTCCATCGACGACGACAAGGCCGCCTATGACGCCTTCCTCAAGCAGTACAGCATCAGCCTGCTCAGCGTGCGTGACGGCTCCACCGCCAGCAATCTCAAGTTCGGCAGCGTCCGCGTCCCGGAGAGCTACGTTATCGACCGGCAGGGCCTCATCCGCCGCAAGTTCATCGGTCCCCAGGACTGGACCAGCCCCGAGATCACAAGCTTCCTCGCAAAGCTGTAGCTACGCCGCGTAGCCGATCTCCGCCAGCACCTTGCGCATGTACGCAAAGCTCTTGCGAACCCCCGGAACGGGATCCTCCGGCTTGATCTCGTACTCCAGGTCCACATAGCCGTCGTATTTCATGTCGACCAGCGCCTCAAAGATCTTGCGCACCGGCATCACGCCGTCCCCCACCGCCACCTGGCTCTCCTTCACCAGCGGGTCGGCCAGATCTTTCATATGGATGTCGTACAAACGCGCCCCGGCCATCCGGATGGCGGCCACCGGGTCAGTCTTCGTTCGCAGCGTATGCCCCAGGTCGATGCAGTACCCCACCCGGTGATCCATCGGCTCGATCACCTTCTGAATGTCGAAGGGCGACGGCCACTCGTGGTCTTCCGGACCATGATTGTGGATTCCCATGCGTATGTCGTATTCCACGCAGAACTTGGCAACCCGGCTTAATGCTTCGCGCGAAGGTGCGCCCACAAACCTGGGTATCTGCGCCGCTTTCAGATAGTCAAAACTAGGCCGAATTGCCTCATCCGTGTCTGTTTTGAAGTAAATCGCACCCGCATCCGTAAGCCTGATCCCCGCCGCCCGGTACTTTTCCGCCAGCGCCGGCACATCCGCCAGCGGCTGCATCGGCAGGTGTATGTCCTTGATATTCAGGTTGGTAATTGCAAGTTCGTGAAGCATACCAATCATGGCGTCGGGCTTGAAATTGCGAAATGTATAGCTGCACTGCCCTAGCTTGATTGGGGAGGCAGAAGCGGCCAACGCCGCCCCCGGCAAAACAGACATAGCCGCCAAAGTAGCGGCACCGCGCAGAACATCACGTCGTGAGGGCTGAGTCATGCGGAGCAGTGTAGGCGCGCCCGCTGACATTAGTCTAGAGCGCAAACTTGTACTAGTCAGACTGCCGTTCGGCACTGTTCTCGCGCCACGCCGCAATCGTGCGCAGGTAGGCGCGCGCGGTCTCTGTAATACGCTCCGGCTTGCCTTCCGCAATGGCCTTCCTGTCCGCCAGGTCCGCCCCCACACCAAGCGCAAAGGCACCTGCCTCCAGGAACTCCGCCGCAGTCGCAACGGACACGCCACCGGTCGGGATGAGATCGACCTGCGGCAGTGGGGCTTTCAAACTCTTGAGGTACTTTGCGCCGCCCATCGCGCTGGCAGGAAAGACCTTGATGACATCTGCGCCCGCCTGCCAGGCCGTCACAACTTCCGTTGGTGTTAGTGCGCCGGGAAGAACGGCACAGGAATAGCGGCGGCACAACTCGATTGTTTTCACATTCGTAGCAGGGCTCACAATGAACTGCGCGCCTTCCAGCATGCAGGCGCGCGCGGTCTCCGGGTCGAGCACGGTACCGGCGCCCACCAGGATCTGCGGCTCTTCGCGCACCAGCGTACGAATGACGTCCATGGCACCAGGTACAGTCATCGTGACTTCGAGTACATCCACGCCGCCGGCTGCGATGGCCCTCGCGATGGCCAGGGCCTCGGTTACGGAGGTGGCCCGCAGCACGGGAACCAGGCCTGTTTCCTTCATGCGCCCAAGGACTTCCTGCTTCGTCATGTTTCTCCGCTAAATCCTGACGCCGTTTGCCGCAAGATACGTGCTGTCTTCCAGATTGCCGGTATTTCTCACGCCACTCGGCTCAAACAACAGCATCTCGCACTCCTCGTCTGCGACTGGGCGGTGCTCCACACCCCGTGGCACGACGAGCATCTCACCAGGGCCAATACGGACGGCCCGATCGCGGAACTCCATGCGAAATGTGCCTCGCCAACCCATAAACAGTTCGTCGATATCGGCATGGTGGTGCCACGGGAATTCGCCTTGGATCTTGACGACCTTCACCTCCTGGCCATTCAACTCGGCCACAACGCGGGGCTGCCAGTGATCGGAGAAGGCCTCGAACTTTTGCTGCAAGTTTACGGCGGTGGGCGCGGTCATCGTTACTCCTATCGTTGCACGCCTGCATGGGCACCGGCCATCAGGCGCGACACCTCCTGCAGCGTGGCGAAGTTGCTGTCGCCGGGCGTGGTCATGGCAAGTGCTCCGCTGGCCAGGCCGCACTGCAGGGCCTTCACTGTGGACCATTGTTGCAGCAGCCCATAAACAAAGCCCGCGACAAAGCCGTCACCCCCGCCCACGCGATCGAGAATCTCAAGATTCTGCATCTCAGTGGCGACATGAATGCCCCCATCATCAACGGCAAAGGCTCCCCAGTCGTTGCGATTGGCCGTGCGTGGCGTGCGCGTGGTGGTGGCGACAGTCTTGAGCGACGGATGCAGCAATCGCACGCGGGCTGCCATGGCGGCATAGCTCTCCACCGTATGTGCGGGTGGACCGCTGGAGGCGTCAATCAGTTCGGTGCTGAGGTCGCCCTCGTGACCGAACAGGACGTCAATCTCACCGGTAAGGCTTGCGTTGGCCTTCGACGCGGCAAGGCGCCCACCCCGTGCCTTCCAAAGCGACGGTCTGTAATTGGCGTCGTACGAGACGATGGTGCCATGGCGTTTGGCGGCGGACATTGCCTCGCGTGCCACCTGCATTGCCGTGTCACTCAGGGCGGTGAAGATCCCGCCAGTGTGAAACCATCGAACGCCTTCCGTGCCGAAGATGTGCTCCCAATCTATGTCGCCTGGCCTAAGCTGTGAGACGGCCGTGTGGCCGCGATCCATACTGCCCAGCGCTCCGCGAACGCCAAACCCTCGTTCCAGAAAATAGATGCCGTTCCGGCTCTCCGTGCCGATGCCGTCGTAGGGTCGCCAGACGATGTGCGATTGATCGACGCCACCCTGCAGGATCAGGTCTTCGACCAGCCGCCCCACTGGGTTATCCACAAGCGCTGTTACGACCGAGGTGCGCTGGCCGAAGCACCGGCGAAGTGCACGCGCCGCGTTATACTCGCCGCCGCCCTCCCACACACGAAACTGGCGAGTGGTGCTGATGCGGTCTTCTCCGGGATCGAACCGGAGCATGACTTCCCCAAGCGACAGGAAGTCCCATCTGCAGGTATCCGCCGGTTTGATGGCAAGAGACGGCACGGCTACTGGTTGACCCCACTGGCAAGAAAGCCCCCATCCACAACAATGATTTCACCATTCACAAAGGCGGCAGCGTCACTGGCCAGAAAGATCGCTGCCCCAACCAGCTCCTCCGTACTGCCAAAGCGGCCCATGGGTGTGCGCATCTTCAGCTCGCGGCCGCGTTCACTGTCGTCCAGCAGTGCGGCATTCAGCGCCGTGCGGACAAGGCCTGGAGCGATGCCATTCACGGTGACACCTTTGCTGCTCCACTCCACAGCAAGTGATCTGGTAAGTGCGCCCACGGCCGCCTTGCTGGCGGAGTAGGCGGTGACTTCCAGGAACGACACAAACGTCGTAAGCGAGGCAATGTTGATGATGCGGCCATACCCACGGTCAAGCATGGACTTACCAAAAATCTGGCACGCGCGCAGCGTACCAGTCACGTTGGTATCCATAATGTCGTTCCAGGTTTCTTCATCCAAAGTCAGTGTGGGTTCGCGCTTGGTTTTACCGGCGCAGTTCACCAGGATGTCCACCTGTCCGAATACACGAATCGTTTCGTCGTGCAGCCTTTGCAGTGACGTGCGCTCGCTGACGGACGAGGTGAGGCGCAGGGTCTTTGCGCCTGCGGCCTCAATCCTGTCAGCAGCCTCGTTCACCTGCTCCTTGCGACGCGAACTTGCGACCACGTTTGCACCAGCATCTGCCAGGCCAACAGCCATCGCGAGGCCGATACCCGAGGTACCCCCAAGGACAACCGCGGTCTTTCCTGATAAGTCGAAGATATTTTTCGCCACTTACTTTCCTTCCTGACCGGCTGAACTCTCTGAGATATGCTCGCGTTGCAGAATCTCATCCACAACGGAGTCGGGTTGCCGGTCGTTGGTTACCGTAATTGCGTCTTTCGGCTGCTCCAGCGTTGCAAATTGGCTATCGAGCAGATGCGCATTCATAAACTCGTGGTGGCGGTGTGCCATGCGGCTCGCAATCATCTGTTTGGACCCGGCAAGCAGCACGAAATCGAGCTGTTCCGGTGCGATGCCAGCCTGCAGCACGTCGCGATACTCCTGCTTAAGCGCAGAACACGCAAGGACACAGCCTTTTTCGACCCGCTGCACCAAGAGAGCATTCAAGGTATGCAGCCACGGCCAGCGATCCTCATCGGTCAACGGAATGCCCGCATGCATCTTGTCTTTGTTGCTCTGCGGGTGAAAGTCGTCTGCATCCAGGAACTCCGTGCCGAGCCGCTTCGCCAGCAGTTGACCAATAGTGGTTTTACCAGAACCACTTACGCCCATCATGACGAAGATGGTTGCTTGGGTTGTCATTGTCTGCCTCCACTGCTGGCAAACCGTTCGCGATACGCCCACAGCCCCAGACCAGGGTTACTCACGAAAAAGATATCCTCTCCGTCGATGGTGTTCCACCCGTCCACAAGGGTAGACGGGTTGTACGTGCGCGTCATCTGCCCCAGGTCAGCGTACTTAAATCCGGCTTGTTCGATCTCGGTTTTGGATAAATGACCAGGGCAGTACGTGATGTTGAAGCGACCCTCGCTTGAACCATGAATCAGGTGCGCGGCGGCACTCAGGTTACGTGCAAGCTCCGGGTCGGCCTTGGTCCATTCCAGGGTTTTGGGCGTGCCGTAGTAGCCATAGCGGCGGATGAGTGTGTCGATGGTCGGATCTTCTCCAAATTCGTGCACGCCAGGCGCAAGGACGATCAACTCAGCGTCGTCTGCAAGCGCCATACGGGTCCGGTAGATGCTCTTGTTTCCAAGCCATGTGGATTTGAACTCGTGCGGGTCAAGGTACACGACAGCCTTCTTGATCTCTCGGTCCATCATGACGAAGTTGACCTGCAGCGCGAGTGCAGCGGCCTGGTAAAAACACTCCGAATCGTCGCCGATGTAGAGGCCGCGAACGGCAAGTTTGCCAGCCGCGTTCTTGCCCACCACGGTAAGGACGTAGACGATCGGCAACTGCTGCGCAAAATGGTCGGAGGCATAGTTCAAGACAGCACGCACCGGGTTATCTGCGCGGCCCATGATGCGCTCCATACCGTAAACTGCGCCAAGAAAATGCGAGCGGTGAATGCCCATGACACCGCCGGTACCGACAAACACATTCTTGTTGTGATTGGCCATGCCAATCACTTCATGCGGCACAACCTGTCCGATGGACAGGATCAGATCGTGTCCGCCATCGCGTACAAGTTTGTTGACCTGCGCAGGCCATTCATAGTCGAGCAGCCCCTCGCTCACCTGGTGCATAAAGCTGCCAGGAACCTCGCCCAGCGTGACTACGTCGTTGCGCCAATCGTGCACGCGGAAGAGCTCACGCGGGGTCGCGCCAAACATGGCGGCCATCTCGGGCTCGGTCATGGGTCGGTGTGTGCCAAGCGCTGGCAGCACGTCTGTCAAAGCCGGTCCGTAGTAGCGCCACGCCATCTCCGTGAGCATGCCGGCCTGCGAATGGGCGCGAGAGTAATCCGGTGGAATGGCGAGAACCTTGTTGCGCGTACCCAGACTCTCCAGGGCAGTCTTCAGGTGCTGCTCGATCTCGGCAGGCGAAAGCTCTGTGTCTGGCGAACCGATGCTTAGCAGCGTACTCACAGGCGGTAGGTCTTTCGCGCGAGGTTCACAGTCAGGTCTTCAATGACTTCGAAGGCCTCATCTTCATCCATGCGATGCTCCGCGACGAGCCGCGCAAGAAAGGCGCAGTCCACACGGCGTGCCACATCGTGCCGTGCCGGGATCGAGAGCAAAGCGCGGGTATCGTCGTTGAAGCCGGCAGTGTTGTAAAAACCGGCTGTTTCCGTGACCTGTTCGCGGTAGCGCATCATGCCCTCTGGCGAGTCGTGGAACCACCACGCGGGACCAAGACGCAGGCACGGGTAGTGACCAGCAAGCGGAGCAAGCTCGCGTGCGTAGGTGGACTCATCCAACGTGAACAGAACAAAGGTGAAGTTCGCATGATTGCCGTAGCGGTTCAGGAGCGGCCGAAGTCCACCGACGAAGTCTGTCCGCGCGGGAATGTCGGCGCCTTTATCGCGGCCGAATGTTCGATACAGCGCGTCGTTGTGGTTGCGTACCGAACCAGGGTGCAGCTGCATCACCAACCCATCCTCCACGCTCATGCCGGCCATCTCCGTCAGCATCTGGGCCTGGAACAGAGCCGCTTCGGCAGGTGAGGCTGTTCCGTCAAATACCCTTGCGTAGAGCGCGGCAGCGTCCGACGCCGACAGGTCCGCAGTTGTGGCCGAAAGATGACCGTGATCCGTGGCGGTTGCACCCATCGACTTGAAGAACGCGCGGCGCTGGCGGAGGGCAGCAAGGTACCCTGTGTAGCTCGAGACGTCACTCCCGGTAAGTTGACCGAGTGTGTCCAGGTTGGCGCGGAAGTTCGGGAACTCCATGTCGATGACGGAGTCAGGACGGAAAGTGGGCAGAACCCTTCCCTTCCAACCGGACTCGCGAATCTGCCTGTGGTACTCGAGCGAGTCAAGCGGAGAATCGGTGGTTGCCAGCACCTCCAGGCAAAAGCTGTCGTACAGCGCACGTGGGCGCATGGCAGGTGTTGCGAGTGCACGATCAATGGTGTCGTAAAAAGCGTCTGCGTTCTGCGGCGAGAGCCTTTCTTCTAGTCCAAAGTTCGAACGAAACGCGTAGTCCATCCACATGCGCGTGGGCGTGCCGCGAAACAGGGAGTAATGCTGCGCGAAGATGTGCCACACCGACCGCGGATCGGCAGGTGTGCCGCCGATGCCCAGCGACTCCAGCGAGACCCCTTGGGAATACAACATGCGGAAGACGTAGTGGTCGGGCTGGATGAAGAGTGCAGTGGGATTGGCAAACGGCTCGTTCTTCGCAAACCATGCCGGATCCGTGTGACCGTGAGGACTCAGGATAGGCAAAGCCCGGGCGACGGTGTACAGACGGCGCGCGATGTCGCGGCTGGTTGGGTCTGCTGGAAAGAGCCTGTCGTCATGCAAAAGCATAGTGCGGAGTCCTTGCCTTGGGCACGTGCATTCGCCTACGCACAACGCGCGTCGCGTCGCTGCGGCACAGCCAGCGTACCAAATAGAACAGATTGGTCCGCGTCGCGAACGAAATTAGCCGTAAAGGCCTTTTAGAATCACTGCCGGTCGCGGCCTGTCGAGAGTTCATTTAGCTTCATGTCATGTCCGCTGCACCGCTGCTGATTCGTTCCATTCCCCGCCGCGCCTCCATTTTGCTGCTGTCAGCCGGTTTGTTCTCTTCCATCGCTGTGGCGCAGCTCACCCTGTTACCGATGCCGCGAGAGGTGCGTGAGGAGAAAACGTTGTCGCTGAGCAGCGGCGTGTCTGTGGTGTGCACCGGATGCGACGCCGCCGACAACTTTGCCGCGGAGGACCTGAGGGCGTCGCTGCAGGCGATGGGGATCGCCGTGACACCAGGCGCACCTGTGAACGTCACCCTGCTGCGAGCGGACACGGTCGAGGGCCGTCAGGTGCTGGCCAGCGCACCCATAACGCCGGCCATGCAGCTGGAGGGCTACGTGATTGCGCCGCACGGCAACGGCATCGCAGTGGTGGGTGCAACCGCCGAAGGCGTCTTCTACGGCACTCAGACCGCCAGGCAGCTTGCGGAAAAGATGCAGGCCGGCACGATCCTTCACGTTGCGGCAATCCGTGACTGGCCGGCAATGCGCTACCGCGGTTTGCATGACGATCTATCCCGTGGACCAGTACCCACACTTGAGTTTCAGAAGAAGCAGATCCGCACAATTGCAGCGTACAAGGCGAATATCTACTCACCGTATTTCGAGAACACGATGCAGTATGTGAGCGACCCGCTGGCGGCGCCACCCGGCGGCTCCATCAGCCCGGCTGAGGCCTGTGAGCTGGTGGCGTATGCCGCGAAGTACCACGTGACCATCGTGCCGGAGCAGGAGGCCTTCGGGCATCTGCACTTCATGCTGGAAGAGGAGATGTACGCGCCGCTGGCGGAGACGCCGCATGGCCACGTGATCGCACCCGGCGCACCGGGAGCTATACCGCTGATCGACCGCATGTTTCGCGAATTGGCACAGGTCTACCCCGGGCCGTTCCTGCACCTGGGGGCCGACGAAACGCTGGACCTGGGCAAGGGTGCCACCAAAGCTGACGTGGACGCGCGCGGGCTTGGAGCTGTGTACCTCGACTTCCTGCAGCGCATCGTGACAGAGCTCAAGCCGCTCAATCGCACCTTCCTTTTTTGGGGCGATGTCGTGCAAAAGGAGCCGGCCCTCGTCAAAGCTCTTCCCGCAGACTTCAAGCGCAGCACCATTGCTGTTGCGTGGGAGTACAACCCGCACCCGAGTTACATTCCGTACATCAAGCCGTTCACCGATGCCAACCTGCCCTGTTGGGTGGCACCCGGGGTAAACGACTGGAATCGCGTGTATCCCGATAACAACCTGGCGCTGCCAAACATTCAGGGCTTTACCGCGCAGGGCCAGCTCTCTGGCTGCAGTGGGCAGCTGAACACCGTGTGGGATGACGATGGTGAAGCACTGTTCAATTCGAACTGGTACGGCATTCTGTTCGGTGCTGCAGCGGCATGGCAGCCGGGCACAAGCTCCATCCCACAGTTCCAGCAGTCGTACGGCCGGGTGTTCCACGGCGACAGCACAGGCAAGGTGGACGAGGCGCAAAAGGAGTTGATGGCGGCGCACCTGCTGCTGAAAGACAGTTTTGCGAAGAATGCCGATGCAAACGACTTCATCTTTTGGTTGGATCCGTTTACCGCGGAGGGACAGCGAGCCACGGCGAAGATGCGGCCGCTGAACCACGAGCTGCGCATGCATGCTGAGCGTGCCATCGTTCTGGTGCGGGAGGCGCGCAGCGCCTCCCCCTTGCGTGAGCAGGATGCACTGGACGCCATGGAGCTGGGTGCGCGGCGCATGGATTTTATCGGGCTCAAGTTCCAGATTGCCGATGAGATCGCCGCGGACTATGCGCGCGCTTACGCTCTGCAAAGCAGCAAGGTTAGAACGGATCGCGCCGAACTCATACGCAACCTGAGCGACATCGCCCATCCAAACTCTGTGCAGGGAAAGATGGAAGATCTTCGTAATAACTTCAGCATGTTGCGCGACCTATATGAAGCTGCATGGCTCAAGAGCTACCGGCCCTATTACCTGGGCAACATGAGTGAGCGCTACACACTTGCCGTCGACACGTGGATTCAACGCGGGGACAAGGTGCGTGCGGCACGGCGCGCATGGAACGACTCCGGCACGCTTCCGCCGGCTGCTGACCTCGGCATTCCCCTGCCGGATTCGACGGCACCATGAGCACAGTCAACGCCATAGCGGCAGACACCCTCATCCTTCCTGGTGGAGTTCTGCTGCGGCCATTGCTGCTCGTCGAAGATGGATTGATCGCACGCGTCACCACACAGGACGAGGCAGAAGCGCCTGCGGGAACGCTGCAGTGGAACGGGACCATGGCGGCCGGGTTCTTCGACGTGCATGTGCATGGTGCAGGTGGCCGCGATGTGATGGAAGGTTTGGCCGAAGCGAGTGCAACCGTGGGAGCCACGCTGGCGCGGTACGGCACCACCAGCTTCTTGGCGACGACCGTCACCACGACCGTTGACCGCACGCTGCGTGGTCTGGACGGCATGGCAACGGCGGTGGAGCATAGGCCCCCGCCCGCTGGAGCGAAGCCGCTTGGCATCCACCTTGAAGGTCCGTTTCTGTCGCACGCCAAGCGAGGTGTGCACCCGGCGGAACAGTTGCAGACGCCGTCCATTGAGCTATTCAACCAGTTCTGGCAGGCGTCGCGCGGCCACATCCGGCTGATGACGATTGCCCCGGAGCTACCCGGCGCGCTGGAGCTGATCGCGCATGCGCGGTCGCTGGACGTGCGTGTGTCCCTGGGCCATTCCAACGCGGTCGCGGCAGAGGCGCGTGCGGGAATAGCCGCCGGCGCAACCTCGGCAACGCACACCTATAACGCCATGCGCGCCTTGGACCACCGGGAGCCCGGCATCCTGGGCGTGGTTCTGGACGACGACGCACTGTACGCGGAGCTGATCTGCGACGGCATCCACACCACACCGGAAGCCGTGCGGCTTTGGTTGCGCAGCAAAGGTCTTGAGCGCGCGATGCTGGTAACGGACGGCATGGCCGCGACCGGCATGCCAGACGGCAGGTACAAGCTGGGTGACCTGGATGTAGATGTGAGCCGCGGCACCTGCACCAGTGGAGGCGTGCTCGCCGGTTCGGTGTTGACGATGGATCGCGCCGTCGCGAATGTGCAGCGCTTTACGGGAATTCCGCTGGCAGATGCGGTTCGACTTGCCACGCGCAACCCCGCCCGCATGCTTGGTCTGCAAACGGGTGCTGTGGCGCCGGGCAGCGACGCAGACTTCGTACTCTTCAACAACACAGGTGCTTTCTCGGGATGCATCGTGCGCGGTACGCGCGTGACTTAGCCCCTGCAACCGGGCAGAGGCGCACTTACACTGCTAAGTATGCCGACGCGGCTTCACTCGTTTGATCTTGCACTCATCGCCGTATACCTGGTCGGCATCACGATCTTCGGGCTGCGCTTTCGCTCCAGGGACAAGTCGCTTTCTACGTACTTTCTAGCCGGCCGCAACGTGCCGTGGTGGGCCATTGCGTTGTCCATCGTCTCTGCGGAGACCAGTACGCTCACCATCATCAGCGTGCCGGGAATAGCATTTGGCGGCAACTTCACTTTCCTGCAGCTTGTGTTCGGCTACATGCTGGGGCGCGTGCTGCTGTGCGTACTGTTTCTGCCGCGCTACTTCCAGGGCGAGCTGTTCACGGCCTACCAGCTCATCGACCGGCGCTTTGGCCCGCTGCTGCACAAAGTCACCGCAGGCCTGTTCCTGCTCACACGCGCAGCCGCAGAAGGTGTGCGCGTCTTTGCCGTGTCGATCGTCGTCGGCCTGGCGATTGGCACCAACGACATCGCAAGCATTGCGCTCATCACCGGGCTGACCGTCCTGTATTCGTTTGAGGGTGGCATGACTGCGGTCATCTGGACCGACGTGGTGCAGATGGTGCTCTACATCGCCGGCACGCTTGTGGCGCTCGTGACCCTGGGCGCCAAGGTGCATGGTGGATGGGCGACGATACACGCGGTGACATCGGCCGCCGGCAAGCTGCGTGTCTTCGACTTTGCGCTGAACCTGACGACGACCTATACCTTCTGGGCCGGCCTGCTGGGTGGTGCCTTCTTGACGATGGCGTCGCACGGTACCGACCAGCTGATGGTGCAACGGCTGCTTGCAGCAAAGAACCTGCGCGAATCCCGCGTTGCGCTGCTTGCCAGCGGCGGCGTTGTGCTGCTGCAGTTCACACTGTTCTTGGTCATTGGCGCTGGCCTGTTCGTCTTTTACGGCCAGCATCCGCAGCTGCTCACGGTGCACGGCTCTGACCGCATCTTCCCCGCATTCATCGTGCAGCAGATGCCCGTGGGTGTCGCGGGTCTGCTGGTGGCGGCTATTCTGGCCGCAGCCATGTCCAACCTCTCCGCGGCGCTCAACTCCCTGTCGTCCACCACCATCGTTGACTTCTACCTGCGCTGGCGGCCAAACAGCACGGACCGCACGCGCAACCTGCTGAGCCGCGTCAGCACAGTGATGTGGGCGCTGGTGCTGTTTGCCATTGCCGTGTATTCAGTCGCGAATGGGGGCAAAGGGCACGTTGTGGAGACGGGTCTGTCCATCGCATCGGTCGCGTATGGGTGCCTGCTTGGGGTGTTCCTGCTGGGTACGTTGACGCAGTTCGCGACGGAATCCGGAGCCATCATCGGCATGGTGTGCGGCTTTGCGTTCAATCTCGCGTGCTACCTGCCAAAAGTGTTTCCGCGTGTCCCGTCGCTGCACGTGGGTGGCATGGCGCTGTCGAGCATCTCGTTCACATGGTACGTGCTGTTCGGATCGGTCATCACCTTCGCCGTCGGCGGCCTTGCAAGTGTCGTGTTGCGGCGGCGCGGGACGGCTGTGGCTGCTTCCGCAGTGCTGCTGCTGCTGTGGTCGGCACCGGGTCGTGCGTGGGCGCAATCCGCTACTGCACAGCGGCCGCCCGATCCCACCGCTTTTGCAGGCGTCGACCAGATCCTCAACGATGCCGTTGCACACAACGAGCTGCCGGGTGCGGTGCTGGTGGTCGGCCACAGCGGCAGCGTGGCGTATCACCACGCGTATGGCAATCGCGCGGTCGATCCGGCAATCGAGCCCATGACGGAAACCACCGTTTTCGACATGGCGTCGCTGTCAAAGTGCCTTTCCACAGCGACCGCCATCATGCAGTTGTACGAGCAAGGCAAACTGCAGTTCGACGACCCGGTCGCAAAGTATTTGCCTGCCTTCGCCGCCAACGGCAAAGGCACCATCACCATCCGCGAGCTGCTGACCCACTACAGCGGCCTGAGTGAGGATGTTGTGCTGACCGACGTGTGGCAGGGCAAGGCCGAGGGCGTGCGGCGTGCCTTTGAAAGTGTGCCGTATGGGCCGCCAGGAGTAACGTTTAAATACTCCGACATCAACTACATCACCCTCGGTGCGCTGGTCGAAACACTAAGCGGCCAGCCGCTGGACGTGTATGCGGAGCAGCACATTTTCGCGCCGATGCGCATGGTGCACACCGACTACCTGACGCCGCACTGCTCGTCCGTGTGGAGCGATCAGGGGACTTCGCTGGCAAACCGCACGCACTGTGTACGCCAGAGTCAGGATGGCCTACCTACGGCAACGGACCTGCAGCAGTTTGCGCCCACGGCCCACAACGACGACAAAGCCATGACGCATGATGAACTGCTGCGCGGCATAGTGCACGACCCCACGACGCGGCGCATGGGCGGTGTCGCAGGACATGCCGGTGTCTTCTCCACGGCGCAGGATATTGCGTTGTTCGCGCAAGCGCTGCTCGACCGCGTTGCTGGCAGACCCAGCGACTTTCCACTGAAGTCCGAGACGCTGCGCATGATGTGCGAGCCAGAGCAGCCTGTGCGCGGCAAGTATCTCCGCGGCTTTGGGTGGGACATCGACTCGCCGTATTCGAAGCCCCGGGGATCCATCTTTCCTGTCGGCAGCTTTGGCCACACGGGCTTCACCGGCACGTCGCTGTGGATGGACCCGCGCTCTGACACGTACGTCGTGCTGCTGAGCAACGCCATCCACCCACGTGGCAGGCCGGCGATCAGCGGCTTACGCGGCAAGGTGGCGACAGCGGCAGCACAGGCGCTTCAGCTGTATGGCGCGGCGTCGGACGCAGGTGCGGCGACTTCTAGAAACAGATGCGTCGACGCACCCGTCCACGGCGATTGCGACATGCCCCTCACCGGCATAGACATTGCTGTTGTGCCCGGGATCGATGTTCTGCAACGATCGCGATTCACCGCGCTTCGAACATTGCAGCAGGCCGTGCAACACCCGCTGCGGCTTGGACTTCTCACGAACAACACTGGCCTCGATCTGGCAGGCAGGCGCACGATCGATGTTCTGGCAAAGGACCTGCCAGCCGCGGTTCCGCAGGCGCGGCTCACGACCTTGTTTTCGCCGGAACATGGCATCGCAGGTGCTGAAGATAAGGAGGGCATCGGCAATGCCGTGGACGCCACAACGCAATTGCCGGTGATCTCGCTGTACGGTGCCAAGCCGGAAGATCGCAGGCCGAAGAGTGCGGACATGGAAAAGCTGGACGCCGTCGTCATTGACCTTCAGGATGCGGGCGTGCGGTTCTATACGTATGAGTCCGTAGTTGGATATTTCCTTGAGGCGGCGGCAAAGGCACCCAATCACCCCGCTGTGATCGTGCTCGATCGGCCTGCGTTGATCAGCGGCGTGGTCGTGAACGGACCAACCGACGACCCAGGCACCGAGCGCTACATCGCGTACATGCAGGAGCCAACGCAGCACGGCCTGACACTCGGAGAGTTTGCACGGTTCGTCAACCAGGACAGGCACCTGGGCGCGGACGTAATCGTCGTGCCCATGCAGGGCTACCAGCGTGGCCTCTGGTACGACCAGACAGGCCTGCCATGGGTCAACCCAAGTCCCAACCTGCGCTCGCAGGCTGCCGCGGCTCTATACCCCGGTGTCGCGTTTCTTGAGTTCACCAACGTCTCTGTCGGTCGCGGAACGGATGCCCCCTTTGAACAGATTGGCGCCTCCTGGATCGCCAGCGACGCAGAAGCGCAAAGGCTCGCAGACACGCTAACGGCGCGCAAATTGAACGGCATCACAGTGGCACCCGCCGTCTTTACACCGGCATCCCCGTACCCCTTTGCAGGCAGGCAGGTGCACGGCCTTCACTTCATCGTGACAGACCGCGAGCGCTTCGACGCAGCAGGCTTCGGTCTTGAACTGCTGGCCGGGCTGCACGCGCAATATCCGCAGGCGTTCCAATTGGAGAAGGCGCGAGGCATTCTGCTGAATGACACGACGATGAAGGCGTTGGCTGCAGGCACCGACCCGCACGCGATCGAAGCGGCATGGGAACCCATGCTCATCGACTTTCGCGCTCGCCGCGCCGGTGCGCTGCTGTACGGGTACTTGCCGCCGAATCCGAACAGCAAACTTCTGACCGTAAAGTAGAGCGAACTTCGATGAGGTAAGCCGCAAATTTCGATCAGCGGGCAGCATTATGCCTGCGTCCGCCGCTACCCTTCGCATCCAGCACTGCAGCCAACGTCTCGAAGGCCGGTGTAGGTCCGTTCCAGCGGAGCTCGTCAACATCCGTGAACAGCGAAATGTCCGTACGCAGCGTCGCCAGCGTGCGAAACAACACAGCATCCGCAAAGCGTTCGTGCAGCGTCTCTGCCAGGCCGCCGGCATTGCTCACGCGCACCAGCCAGTTGGTGCCGTGTTGCGGTATCGCCTCCAGGTGGCCGTACTTCGCCAGCACCGTCGCTGTCGACTTGGCACCCCACCCCGGCAGGCCGGGATAGCCGTCCGCCGTGTCGCCCACAAGCGCAAGATAGTCGGGAATGGATGCGGGAGTCACACCAAACTTTGCGACGACGCCAGCTTCGTTGCGCATCTCCTTTTTTCGGCGATCGAACTGGACCACGCGATCTCCCACAACGCATTGCGACAGGTCCTTGTCCGGCGTGCAGATCAGCACCTGGGTCACGCGCGGGTCTTCCGCAGCGAGCTTTGCACCGGCGGCAAGTGCATCATCCGCTTCAAACTCGGTCATGGCCCACACCGTCATTCCCAGCGCGGCGACTGCCTCTTCCAGTAGCGGGAACTGGCTGAGCAGGTCGTCCGGCACGCCGCTGCCATCCTTGTAGCCGGGGTACAGGTCGTTGCGGAACGACTCGATCACGTGGTCGGTCGCCACCGCTAGGTGGGTCGCTCCACCTCGCGTCATGGACAACAGCGATGCCAGCACACCGCGCACGGCGCCGCACTCGCGGCCCTGCGTGTCCTGGTGCTTGGGCACCGCAAAGTAGTGGCGAAACAGTTCGTAGGTGCCATCGACAAGGTGAACCTGCATAGCGCCAGACTACCCCCGTGCGGCGATGGAATCGAGCGCCGCCTCAACCGCCGGTCCAACGACAACCAGCAGGGGTGCAGGGCCGGCGTGCAGTTCGGCAAGTGCGTGCAGTCGCGCAACGGCGACATGCTGCTGCGGTGTCGCTGCCTTTGAAATGGCGGCACACGGCGAATCAGGCGGCATGCCGGCGGAGAGCAGGTCGTGTGCCACCCGTGCAAGATCGCGGCCGGGCATGTACACCGCCACCGTTGAATCCACTGGCAGCGTGCCAGGCCAAAGGCCCGTTGCATCCGGCTTGTCCGCGGCATGGTGACCTGCCAGCAGGATCAGGCGCGATGCACTGCGGCGGTCGGTCAGCGGCAGGTGCAAGGCAGCGCCGGCGGCAAACAGCGCGGTCACACCGGGAACGATCTCCACCGGCACACCTGCGGCTGCTAACGCGGCAAGCTCTTCCGCGGCCCGGCCAAAGATGAGCGGATCTCCGGACTTGAGCCGCACCACGCTGCGTTGGGCATGGGCCGCCTCAATCATCAGCGCGTGGATACCAGGCTGCGTGATCCGTGCGTTACCGCACCGCTTGCCAACGCTGACTCGTTCCGTCGTTGCGCCGCATAGCTCCAGTACCGCATCGGGCACAAGATCGTCGTAAAAGACAACATCGGTCGTCGCCAGCAGGCTTGCCGCGCGCAGGGTGAGCAGCTCCGGGTCGCCTGGACCAGCGCCCACAAGGTAGACGGTTCCCTGCTGTGCAACGGTGCGGGGCAACGGACCCTCCGATCAGGCGAGCGTGGGATTGCGTTCGGGATACCACTCCCGCGCGTGCGCTCGTGCCATCTGGCGCGAAGGACAGGCCTCGGCCCCGCACACCTCGCGCGTGGCCAGCGTATGCAGCAGCATCTTGCGCGGGTCGCCCAGCGGTTCCATGCCGATGACCTCGCGACGCAGACGGCCAAGCTCCAACAGCCATGGCCCAAGATCAAGCGGCAACTGCTCGTTCAGTTCTTTGCGAAGACGCTGTGCGAGCGCAGGACTTTCGCCTGCCGTAGAGATGGCAATCTGCAGGTCGCCACGACGCACAATCGATGGAAAGTAGTAGTCGCAGTACGGCGGATCGTCGACGGCGTTCACCAGGATGTTTTGCCGCTGCGCCTCTGCAAACACGGCGCGGTTCACCTCAGGCACGTTTGTACCGCTGACGACGAGAAAGTTGCCGTCGACATCGCTCTCCGTGAACGGGCGCAGGTGCAGCTTAAGCGAGCCCTCCGCCGCGAGATCATGGATGCTCGGGAAAGCCTCAAGGGAGACCACGGTCACATCGGCTTCCGCATCCAGTAGGCTCAGGATCTTGCTCTCGGCAATGTTGCCGGCGCCCACCACAAGGCATCGGCGGCCGGTCAGCTTCAGGAAGATCGGAAACAGGCTCATCGCGTGCTCCTAACCCACGTTGGCGGGAACAGGGCCGCTGGGCAGATCGCGCTCCACGGGTGCAACCACCGTGCCGGCCAGCTGATGGCGCAGGTCCTCGTCTGTATGGCGCGCAAAATAGGCCCGCAGGTTCTCCTGCTCCAGGCGCTCAGCCAGGTAGCGCTGCAGCAGCCGCTCCATCGCATCCGGAACCTCCGTCGCCGGAACGCGATACCCCACGGCTCGTGCAAAACGTGCGTGCTCGCCCACGGCACCGCCGACGCAAAAGTAAAACGCGTCCACCATCTTGCCGTCGACTTTGATCTTCTTGCCTTCCAGACCGATGTCGGCAATCCAGTGCTGACCACAGCTGTTGGGGCAGCCAGTTACATTGATGCGTAACTGCTGGTCGAAGCCTGGCATACGCTCGTCCATTTCGTCGGTGAGCCACCGCGCAAAACCCTTGGTTTCCGCAATCGCCAACTTGCAGAACTCAGTACCGGTACAGGCCACGGTGCCACGCCAGAAGTTTGTAGCCTCCACATGCAGCCCCAGGTCTGTAATGGCCTGCACCACACTGGCGACCTTCTCATTCGGAATATTGATCAGCAGGATGTTCTGCTGCACCGTGCAGCGCAATTCTCCACCCGCACCGCTCTTCTCGGCCAGGTCTGCAAGCGCGTGCAGCTGTGCGCTGGTCATACGTCCACGCAGAACAGAAATGCCGATGCTGCTCAATCCAGGTTGTGCCTGCGGGTTCACACCGGTGTGGTCACGGTAGACGTCGTCCGGAACCGACTCCTGCCCGGCCGGCGCAAGATCATAGCCAAGGCGCCGGTTAAGCTCGGCGAGAAAGCTGTCCGCCGTCCAGCCCTGCTTCATGAACAGGTACTTGAGCCGCGCATGATTGCGGCTCTCGCGCAGAGCAGCGGCGTCCTTAAAGATGCGGCAGATTTCAATGCACACCTGCTCGGCTTCTTCCTGCCGAATAAAGGCGTTCAGGCGGAGCGCCACGTGCGGCTCCTTGGACAGGCCGCCGCCCACCCGAATGGAATACCCAACCTCCTGCCTGCCGTCCACCGTGCGCGTGGAGCCGGTAAGACCGATGTCGTTGATCTCTGGATAGCTGCACCAGACAGGGCAACCGGTGATGCTGATCTTGAACTTGCGTGGCAGGTTCACGAACTCTGGGTTCGCCGTCAGGAAGGCGGCCACACGCTGCGCCAGGGGAGCGGCATCGAGGATCTCGTGCCCATCCACACCGGCCAAAGGACACCCGGTCACGTTGCGGACGACGTCACCGCACGCACCCTTCGGGCTAAGCCCGACCGACTCCAACGCGTCCACAACCAGGGGCAGGCTCTCAATAGTCAGCCAGTGCATCTGGATGTTCTGTCGCGTGGTCACATCGCCGATGCCGCGCGCGTACTTTTCCGTAATGTCCGCGATGGTATGCAGCTGCGGTGGAGTCAGAATCCCGTTGGGAACGCCCACACGCATCATGAAATACTCGCTGGTCTTGCCTTCGCCGCCCACACCGCCGACCGCGCCCACACCGTCGCCCTGGGTGTAAATTCCCCACCACTTAAAGTAGGTTCCGGCCCACTCCGGCAGCACGCTTTCGCGGCCCTCTGCAGCAAACTGGCGCACCTCGGCCCAGGCGTCCCACGGGTTCTTCTCCGTCTTCAGCCGCTCTACTTTTTGTGTCTTCGTTTCCTTTGGGCTCACGGAGGGGATCTTGTTCAGGCCCTCTGCGGCATCACCCAGAAACGCCTCCTGGTTTTCGTCAGCCATGGTGTTGCCTATGCTCCTACAAGTTCCTGTTTGCCGTGGCCTGCATGCCGCACATCGGCACCACGCACCCAGAAAATAACGTCTTCCGCGATGTTGGTGGCATGGTCGGCGCTACGTTCCAGGTTACGGCAGACGATGATTGAGTTCAGCGCCTGGTCCGTCCGATCGGGCCGCTGCTGCATGGATTGCAAAAGCAGCGCCTGGGATTCACGATTGAGCCGGTCAATATCGTCATCCATCGCCAAAACGCGCTCTGCCTGTTCCGGATCGCCGTCCAGCAGCGATCGCAGGGCGTTGCGGATCATGCGGCGAGCAATCTCGCCCATGCCGGCAATGTCGCCGGGTAGCTCCGCGGGATTTGGTCCAGACGGTTCCGTCTCAATCAGCGCGCGAGTCTGTTTGACGGTATTTGCCGCCTGATCCCCAATGCGCTCCAGATCGACGTTGATGCGAATAACGGCAAGGAGGAAGCGTAGATCGACGGCCATGGGCTGCTGCTTTGCGAGCAGCTCATACGCCATCTCATCCACCTCGCGCTGGGCCAGGTTGATGGCTTCTTCAATGTCGACGACGTGATCGCACAGTCCCGCATCACGGGTGAGAAACGCCTCCACAGACAGCTCCAGCGCCTGCTGCGCGAGCGCTGCCATGACCAGCAGCTTGTCCTTCAAGATCGCGAGCTGCTGATGAAAGTGAATTCGAGGCATGAGCGGGTTTGTCTATTCTCGCCGTAAGCAAGGCTGGGGGCAAGTCAATGCGTTCAAGCCTGCACTTTTGCCAGCCGCCCCGCTTCGATACCCGCCAGGGTTCACTGCATGGAAATCGCTTCGCCTTTGCGTTCGCCGCAGACCAGCGTAAGCAGGCACACCGCCACCGCAACAATCACAACGGTGTAGCCCAGGACGGGCTGCAGAGCACCGGCGAACATGCTGGTCGCCAGGCCGGCCTGAAACACGGCATTGCGCGACGAGAGCAGATTCCCCAACTGGTAGGCAAAGCCTGGCACGATGGCACGGACGGAGGGCGGCGAAAGCTCATTCAGGTGGGCGGGAATGATTCCCCACGCACCCTGCACCATGAACTGCATCAAAAAGCCGCCAAGCGCCAGCAGAACTGCCGTGTGCGACCAGGACCATAGCGGCACCATGGGTATGGCCAGCAGCGAGGCCAGAATGATCGTGCGGCGGCGACCAAAACGCTCAGACAGCGTGCCAAAGGCAATGCCGCCAAACAACGCACCGACACTCGCGATCGACGCGATCTTGCCGACAGTCGACGGTTCGAAATGCTTGCCCTTTTCCAGAAAGGTCGGATACAGGTCCTGCGTGCCATGGCTGAACGCGGTAAACGCCGTCATAAGCAGAACCAGCAGAAGGAACGTAACAATGTTCTTCGACAGCAGGCTCCGAGTCGCAGCGGTGGACTGCACCCTGACACGCTCCACGCCGCGCCCCGCAAGCCACGCCGGCGACTCCTGCACGCCTGCGCGGATAAAGAACACCAGCAGGGCCGGCAAGGTGCCGATCAGGAACATGACGCGCCAGTTGGTCAGCATGCCGGTGCCGTGCAGGTGCGGAAACACGAGCCAGTAGACGAGCGCAGCAAGCAGGTTGCCGCACACGTAGCCTTCCTGCAACAGACCACTGAAAAAGCCCCGGCCCTCTGCCGGCAGCGTCTCAAAGGTAAGTGCCGCGCCAACGCCCCACTCGCCACCCATGGCGATGCCAAACAGGGCGCGTAGCACCAGGAACACCGGCAGCGTGGGCGCAAATGCCGACGCACACTCAAACACGGCGAAGCTGATCACGTTCACCATGAGGGTCGGCTTGCGGCCAAAGCGCTCCGCCATCGCACCAAAGAGCAACGCGCCTACCGGCCGCATGGCCAGGGTCCAGAACAAACCCTCTGCCACCTGCTTTGTGCCGACGTGGAAATCTTTCGCCACGGCGCTCAGGCAGAACGTCAGAATGAAGAAGTCGAAGGCATCGAGCGTCCAGCCCAGAAAGCACGCCACAAAGGCGTTTCGCTGCAACGGCGTCAGGCGGCTCAGGTTGGCACGGATGCTGGTCATCGTGTGTGGTTGTGCCATCCTCGCATACTTGCGGCCAACCTGGAGTTCCATGCGCGGCAGCGGAGCATCCGGACCTGCGGACTAACCGGCTGACGTTCCTCCTCGCGGCTCACCAAGCATTCCTACGATATCGAAGTGTTTTAGAATCCGTGTGGATTTTTGTTCATCTCTTCAAACAAACGGCTATGCTGGCGTCTGCAATGCGGACTCCGGTACAAACCCGAGCAAACTCCACTCCGCAACAGCGCACAAGGACACGACACATGAGGACTTTAAAGTTCGCGACGACCGCCGCAGCAATGCTCTTGACAGCATCCCTTTCGGCAGCGACGCTCGCCGCACAGGCTTCCACCTGGACCATTGACCCGGCGCACAGCGGTGTTGGCTTCCAGATCAAGCACCTTGGTGTCAGCACCGTGCGGGGCAGCTTCTCAGGCGTTACCGGCACCGTGGTGTGGGACGACAAGAACCTCGATGCCGCACATGTCGAAGCCGTGATTGACGCCAAGACTGTAAACACCGGCCAGGACAAGCGGGACGAGCACCTCAAGAGCCCGGACTTCTTCGACGTGGAAAAGTACCCCACCCTCAAATTTCATTCCACAAGCGTGAAGCGTACCGGCGACGGCAAACTGCAGGTGGTCGGCGACCTGACGCTTGGCGGCCAGACCAAGCCCATAACCCTGGACGTGGATGGCCCCGCGGCACCGCAAAAGGGCATGGGCGGCAAGACGGTCAGTGGTTTCTCCGCGACCGGCACCCTGAGCCGCGCGACCTTCAATTTCGGCCAGAAGTACCCCGCGCCCATGCTGTCGGACGACGTGAAGTTCACGATCGATCTGGAAGTGGGCAAGTAAAGCGTAGGCATGCGTGGACACCGGGCGACGCACTCTGCCCGGTGTCCTACTGCCTTGTTCCTCGTTGTCTAACTTTGCTGCGTGTTATCGCAGCTCCTGCGGCGGATACTGCTTCAGCAACTGGTGGTGCATGCAGTACAACGCAAGCTCAAGCCTGTCGCTGACACCCAGCTTGTCGTACACCTTTCGCAGGTAGTTCTTCACCACCTGCTCCGTGGTACCTACCTGGTAGGCGATCTCCTTGTTGCGCATGCCACGCGTGATACACGTGATCATCAGCAGTTCCTTGGGGCTAAGCTTGGGCTGCGTCCGGGGTTCCGTCATGGCGGTGGCCTGCGACCGGTAGGCATCGATGACCCAGCTGATGGAGCGATTGTCGATCCACGTCTCACCCACCGCAATCTTCCGAATGCATTTGATTAACAGGTCAGGAGAGATGGAACGCGGCACAACGCCACGCACCCCGCGGCGATACAGTTCCACGGTATTGCTCTCGTCCTTGTCCACCACCTGCACAATGATCTTGGCATCTGGTGCGCGTCGGACGAGCTCCGGAATCGCATCCACCGCGCCCGCAAGCAGTTCACCCTCAAGCACGACGATGTCTGCCGGAAAACGCTGCAGCGCAATGTGCAGGTTGGCCAGCGTTTCTGCCTGCGCAACAACGCGGATATTGTCTTCCACCGCAAACACTTTGCGCATGCCTACGCGGTAAATGGCCTGAGAATCGGCAAGAATGACGCGGACTGTCGCCTGCTCCAGTTCTTCGTTCGGCTCAGAGTCTGGTGCAAGTTCGTCGAGGAACACGTCGGTCATGCTCTGTCATCCTTCAACTGGTAATCATCAATCAGGGCACCCACGCGTATACCGTCAGCGTCGACACGTGTCCAAACCACCCGTCCAACACAATCCACTTCCACGGCATTTGGCATGCCCATCACTTCGGCGGGCAGGTGCAGGTGCCATTCCAGCAGCGATCCAACGCGTGGCGCGACCTTGGCAAGAAATCGGGCGCCGGTGGAGGAGATGTCCTCCGTCAAGGCTTCGATCAACTCTCCGTCAGTGTGCAGGCTAACCGGCAACTGCAATGGAAACCGCACGGCTGCACGCATGGGAGAGAGCATACTTCCTAGACTTTTCCCCGTCTTGTGCCGAACATCGGTTTTCACTCAGTCACTCTCACTGTCGGCGCTCTATTGCGGAAGTTTAGCGTACTTTGACGTTGGTGCTGTGAGTACGCGGTTTGCTCTACATTTGTTCTTTCTCCCTGTCCAAAGACGACACAAAACCAGCGGAACCGCCAACCCATTGCTGATCCTTGTTGTGATCGACACCCATCATGGCACCGCGGCCCAGCCGCACCAGAGTTCCCGCCGCCTGCAGGCGACCTCCTGCTGGCCATACATAGAGGATACGAATCTCTGCCTGCGTCATGCCAAACGGTGTCTCAATAACCGGCTCAAAACGAATACGCTGCTGCAGCAGGTAGCCGGAACGCTCGTCCGGCGGTATCGCCTGCAGGGTCTCGTCAGACGGCGCAAATTCAATGCCTTTGCCGGCAAAGGAGAACAGCGGCTTCAGCACCCACTCCGCGCGGTCCTGTGGCAGGCGGTCGCGGCCCTCGCCACGCATCCAGGCATCCAGAAAGACGGCCGGCGGCACGGTCTGCCGGTGCAGGTACGGCAGCGAGAACTTGCTTAGCAAAAAGTACCAGTTTGGGTGGCCGGCCCACTCCACATCCAGGTCGGCAGTCATGTCGAACCCCGGAACGATATCCTTGCGTACGATTTCGTCCGCGATGGCCCGGTTATAGATGCGGCGGATTGGTGTCTCCACGCCGTCGCGCAGGAAGAAGAGCTCGCGCCCACGTTGATAAATCTCGGTGATATCAACTGTACGGATCCCCAGGCGATCCTCGTGCACATGGAAGTCCGGCAGCGTCTTCTGCTGCTGCGGCGTTACTTCCATCAGCACTACTTGCGAGGCGTCGTGGTCGCCCACAACGGCCTGCCGCATCAGCGTCCAGTACGCGTCATCGTCCATGTTGCCCAGATACGAGTCCAGGCCCTCTGGAAGCTCAAATGCGTCGCGGTAGCTGTCGCCCAGCGCCGACTGGTATCCGTACACCGAAGGGAACGCCTGCAATTCCACGAGACGCGGCTCGAGCAGGCCGGTATCCCCGTTCCAGTCACCAGCCCCACAGTAGACAAGACCGAAATCGACGGTCATAAAATTGGGATGCGCGTCCTGGTTCGCGACGCGGAATGCAGCTGGAATTGTGGCCGCCGCGGCCTCTAGATACTCCCGATCGTTAACCAGCTGCATCGTCATAGTCGCGCCCTCGTCGACCATGCGCTGCACCAGCGTTGCCGGTAGAAATATCGGCGTCTCCGCGATGCGAATGGTCAGGTGAGTTCGGGTGCGTTCGTCCATGTCGCGCAGCAGGGCACGGTACTGCTCATCGGTATACCGCTGGTTGAACTGCCTGCGCAGGCTCTGGATCATGCTTGCAAAGTGTACGCGCGTGCAGCCAAACTGGATTGGCTACTACACTCGGGTATGCGTCTCAAGGCCCAGTTTCTTCTCTCTGCATTCGCGGAGGATCAGTTCCCTGCTGCTTCCCGCACCTCCGGCGCACCGGAGATTGCGTTTCTCGGCCGGTCGAACGTGGGCAAGTCCAGCCTGATCAACGGCTTGCTGGGCGACGTGCAGGCACGCGTCTCCTCCACACCCGGACGAACGCGGTCCATCAACTTTTTTGCGCTGCATGAGGTGACACCCGCCGGCCAGATGCGCCAGAAGCCGGAGCTGATCTTTGCCGACCTGCCGGGGTATGGCTACGCAAAAATCTCCAAGTCCATCTCCGCAGAGTGGGCTGGCTTTATCGATCCCTACCTGGCCGACCGGCAAGAACTTGCACTGTGCTGCTGCCTGGTGGACACCAACATCCCGCCGCAGGAAAGCGACAAGGCTCTTCTGGACTTTCTGCGATCTATGCGTCGAAACTTCGTCGTGGTCGGCACCAAGAGCGACCGACTCTCAAGCAACACGTTGGCTAAATCCATTGCGGCACTCAAGCGGGAGCTTGCCGTTCCGGAGGTGATTGCCTGCTCCGCAAAGTTGGGCAAGCAGGACAAGGGGATGAAGGCACTTTGGGCCCGGCTCCTGTCGACACGAGCGGCGGACCCTGCGACGAGTTCGAGCGGGAGTGGAGCTCCAGACGAATTGGTGGAGAGCGAGGATACGACGCAATGATTGCACGCATCGAGCGGTACTTTGAGTTTGCTGCGCTCCAGACAAACTGGCGGACCGAAATCCTGGCCGGGTTTACGACCTTCATCACCATGGCCTACATCATCTTTGTGAACCCGGCGATCCTGGCCAAGACAGGCATGCCCATTGCCGCGGTCACTGCTGCCACGTGCCTGTGCGCGGCCTTGGGTTCGATCTTGATGGGTGTGCTGGCGCGCTATCCACTTGCACTGGCACCCGGCATGGGTCTGAATGCGTACTTCACCTATACCGTCTGCCTCAAGATGCACGTACCATGGCAGACCGCACTTGGTGCCGTATTTCTGTCAGGCGCTATCTTCCTCATGCTCACAGTAGGTGGTGTCCGGCAGTTACTTGTCGGCGCCATTCCAAAGGAGTTACACGCAGCTGTTGCCGGTGGCATTGGCCTGTTTATTGCCTTTGTCGGTTTAATAGAAAGCGGCATCATCGTCAAGGATCCGTCAACAGCCGTCACCCTGGGCAATCTGCATTCACCAGATACAGCTCTGGCAATTTTCGGCCTCATACTCATTGCCTTGCTGCAGGTATTGCGGGTGCGCGCGTCCATCCTCATTGGCATTGTGGGCACGCTGCTCACGGGCTTTATCTTTCACCGGGTGCAGTGGACACCCCAGCACTTTGCCTGGCATGAGATGACCGCCACCGTAGGTCAGCTGGATATCCGTGGCGCATTGAAGCTGGGCGGAGTAGAAGTTATCTTCGTCTTTTTGTTTGTCGATTTATTCGATAACATCGGCACGCTGATCGCAGTGACAAAAAAGGCCGGACTGATCGACAACGATGCTCAGATCCCGCGCCTGAACCGTATCTTCTTTGCAGACGCGACGGCCACAGTCGTCGGCTCACTCACGGGCACCAGTACGGTCTGCTCCTACGTCGAGTCATCGGCAGGTGTTGCCGCCGGTGGCCGCACCGGAGTTCCGGCGATTGTGACGGGCCTGTGCTTCTTTGCAGCATTGTTCATCGCGCCCTGGGTTGGTCCCATTCCATCCTCCGCAACCGCACCGGCGCTGATTATTGTGGGCGCGCTCATGCTGGGCGCAGTGGCGGAGATTGAGTGGGCCGACCCACTTGTCGCCATCCCCGCCTTCCTTACGCTGACCCTGATTCCGCTCACCTATTCCATCGCCAACGGCCTCGGCATCGGCATCACCAGCTATGCCCTGTTGCGCATCTTTAGCGGCCGTGCGCGCCGGCAGGACTGGCTGCTCTTCCTCCTGGCGGCTCTGTTCCTGGCGCGCTTCATTTTTGTAAGGACGTAGAGCCGACGGCAAGCCCGCTTATGGCCGAAAGCGCGCAGCAATTGGAAAGCGCCTGCCGGAACCAAAGCTCTTGCTCGTAATTTTCAGCACCGGCGCAGCCTGCTGGCGCTTGTACTCGCTGCGCTCCACCAGGGCGATCACCTGCTGCACACGCTCAAGCGGCAGATGCTGCGCCTCCGCAATCTGCGCCGCGGACTCGTACCGCTCCACGTAAGCCTGCAGCAACGGGTCAAGAACGTCGTAGGGCGGCAGCGAATCGGTATCCATTTGACCGGGCCGCAACTCCGCAGACGGCGGCTTGCGGATGGTGTTCTGCGGGATCACTTCGCGATCACGATTGGCATAGTGCGCCAGGTCATACACCCGCGTCTTCCACACGTCGCCAATCACCGCCAGCGCACCGGCCATGTCGCCATACAGTGTGCAGTACCCGGTCGACATCTCGCTCTTGTTGCCGGTAGTCAGCACCAGCGCACCAAATTTGTTTGAAATGGCCATGAGCAACACGCCGCGCAGACGAGACTGCAGGTTTTCTTCCGCCAGACCAAACCCGGTACCCGCAAACAAGGGCTGCAGCGTGCGATCCATCGTCTCGAACCCCTCGCGAATGGGCAGAACTTCAAACCGGATGCCGAGATTCTGAGCCAGGGCGCGTGCGTCCTGAAGGGAATGATCAGACGAGTACTCGCTCGGCATGCCGACGCCCAATACGTTCGCCGCGCCAAGAGCCTCCACGGCAAGCGCCGCTACAAGCGCAGAATCAATGCCTCCGCTCAGGCCAACCAGCACGCTCGTAAAGCCCGTCTTGTGCACGTAGTCGCGCACACCCATTGCTAATGCCTGCCAGTCAGCCTCGACGTCGGTGGACAGTGGTGCCTCTAGAAGCGGCGCACCGGCCGTGTCAAACACCACGAGGTCTTCCTGAAATGACTCTGCCTGGGCACAGATCTCTCCGGCCGCTGTCAGCGCAAAAGAAGCTCCATCGAACAACAAGCTGTCGTTGGCGCCCACCTGGTTTGCGATGGCCAGCGGAACTCCGTGACGCACAGCAAGCGCGGCCAGCATCTGCCGCCGCAGCGCTGGTTTGCCGCCCCAGAACGGCGATGCAGAGAGGTTCAGAATGACGTCTGCTGCCTTGCCCTCGGGCGTGCGCTTCGCCATCAGCCGCTCCACAGGGTCGTCCGCGTACAGCCGATCGGGCCAAAAACCCTTATCGTTCCAGGCGTCCTCGCACACCGTAATGGCGAGCACTTCCCCGTTCAACTCGACGAGTGCCTGATCGATGCCCGGTTCAAAGTAGCGCTGCTCGTCGAACACGTCGTAGAACGGCAGCAGAACCTTTTGCTGCACCAGCAGCACCTTGCCACCGGTACAAAGCACGGCAACGTTGCGCGCATGCTTGCCGGGCCTCGTGCTGGAAGGCAGCACCGTGCCAAACAGGATGGCAGGCATCGCCGGATCCAGCGTGGCAGCAACAATTCGATCCATTGCGGCGGTCGCTTCGGCCAGAAACTCCGGCTTCTCAATCAGGTCTGCAGGGGGGTAACCGCTTGTACTCAGTTCCGGAAAGACGGTAAGGTGCGCGCCCATCCCGGCGGCTCGCCGTGCGGTCCCCAGCAGGTGTTCTGTGTTTGCGGCAAAGGCGCCGATGGTGGGATTCAGCTGCGCAAGCGCGATCTTCACATGTCCAGTTTACCCGCTGGTGCCGGAACACGGACCCCTTAGCTGCCGGTGCCGCCCAGTACGACATTGACCGTCCGCACCATAATCTTCAGATCCAGCCATAGCGTCCAGTTTTCAACGTATGCCGTGTCCAGCGAGATGTAGCTGTCGAAGGAAGGGTCCTGCCGCGCCTCCACCTGCCACAGGCCGGTAATCCCCGGCAGCACATCCAGGCGGCGCAGGTGGCTCAGATCGTACTGCTGCACCTCGGCCGCAATCGGTGGTCGCGGTCCAACCAGGCTCATCTCGCCGCGCAACACATTCCAGAACTGCGGTAGTTCGTCCAGCGAGTACTTGCGCAGCATTCGACCCACAGTGGTAATCCGCGGATCGTTTGCGACTTTAAACAGGATGCCGTCCCGCTCGTTCAGGTGCTCCATGTCCGCCTTCAGGTCGTCAGCGTCCTGCACCATGGTGCGGAACTTATAGCACTTAAAGGTGCGACCCCTGCGGCCAATACGGTTCGCCTGGTAGAAAATCGTTCCGGGGGAATCCAGTCTGACCGCCAGTGCCACCACGAGCAGAATGGGCGACAGCAGCAGCAGGGCAAGTGTCGACACCGTCACGTCCAGTGCTCGCTTTGCCATAAACGACCCAATCGGAAAGTCACGCCGATGCAGCGGGATCGTCGGAAACTGGCCAATGTACTCGACGGACGCGTTCCATGCCAGGCCGTCGTATAGATCGGGAACCACACGCACGTCGATACCCACGGCACGCGCCTCTTCAACCAGTGACATGACGACTTCCCTGTCCGCCGGGACACTGAAGAAGATCTCATCGACAAAAAGCGCACGCGCCAGACCGACGCACTGGCGGATGCCGCCGATAAGGTCCGGTTCACCAGACTCACGCTCCCGCTCGTCTAGCGCAATAAATCCCTTAAAGCGAAAGCCCAGGTGGCGGAGCGACTCCAGGTGATTGCGAAGCGCATGCGCCACACGACCGGAACCCACGATCAGGACGTTGCGCGTGTCCACGCCATCGCGGTAGCGGCTGTACACCAGTGACCGCCACAGCGCACGCCGCGCGCACAACATGGCACCCGTCAGCAGCACAGACAGCACGACCACGATGCGCGACACCTGCTCGCCGCGTGAGAGGTAGATGGTTCCGCACAGTAGCAGCCCAGCGACCAGTGTGGCCTGGATCGTCATCCGCTGTTCGTTCAACCCGCTGCGATTCTGGATGGGCCCATACAAACCGTAGGAGCGGGTAAAAAAGATAAGGCACAGCGCAAACCACAGCAGGTACACACCAAAGGTTCCCCACAGCTCCGTGCCGATGTGGGCGGTACCCAGCACGCCACTGCTTTCCTCCACGTCACTGCGAAAACGGAGCGCGATCATGCTGGCAATGAGCGTGGTGGCGATGTCGAGCGCTGCCCATGCCGCGCTGGTCACGGAGGGCCGGCCAAACAGTGCTGTCCCGCTGCGTGCCTGGGAGCCTGGGCTGAACTGGCCCTGCTCCGACATGCGTAGTTCCTGGACTGCTTCGCGTGTCGCCATGTGCCTCTAAGGGGTGTCCGTTCAGCTCTGCGAGAGACCTGTCGCGGTGTCGCGTTGGACCTGCCACCAGGCTTCTAGCCGGTGCGGCGATCCATCGGGGTGTGTGGTTGAGAATACGGAAAACTTTTCTCTGCGGCAATGGACGTCACACATTCTTCACATCGGCAGTAACAATTCGTCCATCGCGAGGAATTCCTTGACCACCGGATCCTCCGTGTTCTCCAGTTCCTCTACCGAAGTAAAGAAGCGTGCCGTCCCCTCGTGCAGGAAGAGAATGCGGTCTGCCAGCTTCCGGGCAAAGCGCATATCGTGCGTCACAACGATGCTCGTCAGATGAAGCTGGCGTTTCAGCCGCTCAATCAGATCGCCCAGCAGGTGGCCCATTAACGGGTCGACCATTGTCGTCGGCTCGTCATACAGGATTGCTTCCGGCTGCGACGCGAGCGCGCGCGCAATGGCAATCGACCGCTTCATACCGGTGCTCAGGTCGCTCGGCAGCAGGTCGTCCATGCCGGCCACACCCACCATCTCCAGCAGGCCTTTCACCACCTGCCGAATCTGCTCGTCGTCCAACTCACCCTTCTCCCGCAGGGGAAAGGCGACATTCTCGCCCACGGTGACTGAGTCGAACAGGGCCCCGTTCTGAAACACCATCGTCACCTTGCGGCGGATAGCCTGCATCTGCTTTTCCGTGTAGCCGGCAATCTCTTCACCGGCCACCTGGATGGATCCGGAGTCCGGCTGCAAAAAGCCCATAAGCATCTGCAGCGACACTGACTTACCCACGCCGGAGCGGCCCAGAATGCAAAGCGTCTCACCGTGGTTCAACGACCATGAAACATCCTTCAAGACGTGGAAGTCGCCGAACGACTTGCTGACATGGTCGAACGCAATATACGTCGTATTCGGCTTCTGGTCTGGCTGTTCGTTCTGCTCGGCTGCCTCGGCAATAAAGTCGCCAACCTCCTGCTGAACGTCTGCCGACACCTCATCGATAAGGGGCTTGTTCAGCGCCTCCTCGTCCATCACCAGTTCCGGAGCAATCAGGTGATCGCCCGGCTGCTGGCCAAGATCGATATGGTGCTCAGTGGGGGCGGGTTTGTCTTCGTCTTCGGCCATAGTTCGTATGCAGTTCTCTCATTGTAAAGCGGACGGCGCTGCCGGGACTCCAGTCGAAGCGGCAGGAACTTCCACCGGGTCCATGGTCCTTTCACTGGTCTCTGGCAGTCTCCGCGCTGTCAAGATCGCTGGGAGAGTTCAGGTTGCGAAACCAGTCCGCCTGCGACCGGAACGCCCCAAGCGTTCGCGAAGCCGCCGCCTGCACCACCGGCAGCACGCGCCGTTCGCCCACCAGCAGTGCACGGCCGATGGGCTCCGCAAGCGACCGGTGCAGCAGCAGGGGCAACGGTTCCGTGCCGCCGGAATGCGTAAACCACGCGGCCTGCACCTCGGCTCGGTCCACCTCCGCAACCCACTCTGCAAGCGCCGCAGCCCGCAGGTAGGGTTGATCGATGGGCAGCACCAGCAACCAGTCCGTGGGCGAATCCTGCAACGCTGCATCGATGCCGCCAAGCGGTCCCGCACCTGCCGTACGGTCGGGTACTGTCGGCGCATACTGACTCAGCCGGGAGCGGCGTTCCTCGTCAGTCGCGTCTCCGCTCAGGATGCGGGGTTCACCCAACGCATGTGCCCGGCGCAGAGCGTGCCCCAGCAGCGTGTCGTCTCCCCACTCAACAAAGGCCTTATCGCGGCCCATGCGTGTGGAGCGTCCACCGGCAAGGATGTACGGCGTCAGCAGCATCGGTCGTTCCCCCCCCCGCGTGCGTCAGAGTAGCGCGAAGAACCGGACCAGGCTCTCGATGCCGGCATAGAAGTTCGCCAGGTGGAATTTCTCATTCGGTGCATGCAGGTTATCGTCCGGCAGGCCGAAGCCCATCAGCAGCGTGGGTATGCCGAGGTTCCGTTCAAAGTCGCCCACAATCGGGATCGAACCGCCACCGCGCACAAACACCGTCTCCTTGCCAAACACCGCCTTCATCGCCTCCGTTGCCGAAGCTACAAAAGGATTGTCCGTGCGAATCACCACAGGATCGCCCGAGTGAATCAGCCGAACCTCCGCCGTCGTGCCCCGTGGCGTAATCTTCGCCACGTACCGGCTGAGCTTGTCAAAGGTGTCCGCAGGCGTCATCCCCGGTACCAGCCGCAACGACACCTTGGCGGTAGCCTTCGCTGGAATCACCGTCTTTGCTCCCGCACCGGTGAAGCCGCCCATCACTCCATGGACGTCCAGCGTCGGCCGCGACCACAGGCGCTCCAGCACCGTAAACTCCGGCTCACCGGTTAACGATGTCGACCCGACCTCATGCGCCAGGTAGTCCGACTCGTCAAAGGGCAGCGACTTCCACGCCGCAAGTTCGGCCGGCGCAGGCGTTTCAATGCCGTCGTACAGGCCGGGGATCAGGATGCGTCCATCCGCGTCTTTCAAACCGGCAATGATCTGAGCCAGAGCCACAAACGGGTTGGGTGCGGCACCGCCGTACATGCCGCTGTGCAGGTCGGTGCGCGCGCCCTTTACCTCGATCTCTGTGTAGATCATGCCGCGCAGACCAACACACAGCGTGGGCAGACCCGGCGCAAACATGTCCGTGTCGCTGACCACGGCAACGTCGGCCTTCAGCCGCTCCGGATGCGTCTGCAGAAAGTGGGCGATCTGCTCGCCGCCAACCTCCTCCTCGCCCTCCGCAATCAGCCGTACGTTTACCGGCAGCGTCCCATCCTGCTTCAGCAGCGCCTCCAGTGCCTTCACGTGCATCCACAACTGGCCTTTGTCGTCCACCGCTCCGCGGGCGTAGACATTTCCGTTGCGCACCTCCGGCTCAAACGGTGGGCTCAGCCACTCGTCCAGCGGGTCCGGTGGCTGCACGTCAAAGTGGCCATAGCAAAGAACTGTCGGCTTGCCTGGGGCATGCAGGTGGTCGGCATACACCAGCGGATGACCCGGCGTCTGGATCACCTCTACGTTCTGCATCCCGATACGGGTGAGTTCGGCAGCCAGAAACTCCGCAGCGCGTCGCACGTCTGCCGCATGGTCTGGCAACGTGGAGATGCTGGGAATGCGCAGAAACGCCTTGAGCTCGTCCAGCGCCGCAGCCTGATTGCCTTTTGCGAATGTGAGCGCTGCGGTGGGATCGGTTGCGGTATGCACCATGCTTTTCCTCGAATTGATTCGGCTGATGAGAGTTGCCGCAGTGCGGCCTGCGTTGTCAGAATCGTCCACAACGAAGGAGTATGGCAAATGCATGAGGTCACGCAGCCCCATCCCACACAGCAGTGGGACGCAACACAGTACGCCGCGAACGGTCGATTTGTGGCCGACCTCGCCGGAGAGATCGTCAGCTGGCTGGCACCTCACCCGGGCGAACGCATCCTGGACTTGGGCTGCGGCGACGGCGCACTCACAGCCACGCTCACCGCCGCCGGCGCACTCGTCACCGGCGTGGAACTCGACAGCTCCATGGCGGCTGCGGCACGCGCGCGCGGTGTGCAGGTCGTCGAGCAGTCCATGACGAACCTGAACTTCTCCGCCGAATTCGATGCCGTTTTCAGCAACGCAGCACTTCACTGGGTGCGTGACCAGACCGCGGTCCTGCGGGGTGTGCATGCCGCCCTGCTGCCGGGTGGACGATACGTCGCGGAGATGGGCGGCATGGGGAACATCGCCGCCATCCGCGTTGCACTCAGCGCGGTTTGCCGCACCTATGGCGTGGATGCGGAAACAGTCGCGGCGTCATTCTTTCCGTCCGCCGCCACGTACTCTGCGCTGCTCCAGGCCGCCGGTTTCCATGTGAGGCGTATGGAACTTGTGCCCAGGCCAACACTCATCCAATCCGGCATGGCACAGTGGCTCCGCACCTTTCGGCGTGCCGTCATCGCCTCCCTGCCACCGCAGGTTCAGGAGACAGCCGTCGACCAGGTCGTGCATCTGCTGCAACCGGTGCTTCAGGACGGCGACGGCGCGTGGTGGGCCGATTACGTGCGCCTTCGCTTTGTGGCCACGAAGCGCTAGTCTCCTTGCTCAGGCGTTCACCTCCAGCAAAGCCTCCTAGCGCTCGACCGGCTGGCTTTCCAGCGCCTGCTGTGCCGAAGAGACGGCAATCATGGGGCTCTATGGCTGGCGCAGCAGCGACACAGGCCAGCGGCGATCGCCGCACCAGGCAAGGGCGCAGCGTCAGCCAGAGCCGGCGTGTCGCTCGCCACTAATACCGCGGAATACCCGGATCGATTTCGCGGCTGTACTGGTCAATGCCGCCGGCCAGCGACTGGGCCTTGTCAAAGCCCTCGCGCCGCAGCCACATGGCCACCGACAGCGATCGCATCCCGTGGTGGCACACAACGATCAACGGCTGATCCGGGTCAAGCGCGGTATGCGCCTGCGCTGGAATGTCGCCCATTGCGATATTCAGCGATCCGGGGATGCTGGCCGTCGCAATCTCCCACGGCTCGCGAACGTCCAACAGAACAGCATTGCCATCGGCCTGCCGCATGGCTTCATAGTGTGCGGGACTGATTTCGACATCCAACATACAACCAGCCTACCCGATCCCGCGTCGGCTTTTGGCGCAACGGACCGGAGCAGCACAATTCGTCTGAATGGAAGACAATAAAGCTGCATAAAAAGTGAGGATCGTATGGCGCAAACCAAAGTCCTGATTGTGGAGGACGAGCCTAACGCGCGCGCCGGACTGGCGGAGCTGGTAACCAGCTGGGGATACAGAACAGAGACCGCCGCGGACGGAGCCGCCGGTCTGGAGATGGTGCAGCGCTGGTCACCCGCAGTCGTCGTCACCGACCTGATGATGCCGCGCATGGACGGCCTGCAACTGCTCGACCGCATCAGCGAACTTGCGGAACCCGTTGCCGTTGTCATGGTTACGGCGCACGGAGCCATCGACTCTGCCGTCCACGCCATGCGTATGGGCGCGTATGACTACATTCAGAAGCCCATCGACACAGGCCGCCTACGCGCCATTCTCAAGAACGCCAGCGAACAGGCGGTCGCCAGCAGCGAAGGTCCCGCACCCGGCGACGCTGTCGCCGCCGCGTCGGCAGGTACCGACCAAGTAGGGGCCCTGGTGGGCAGTTCACCCGCCATGCACACCATCTTCCGCACGATTGAACGCATCGCTCCCACCAATGTCAGCGTCCTTATCACCGGCGAAAGTGGCACCGGCAAAGAGCTTGCGGCGCGTGCGCTGCACCTGCTCAGCGGCCGCCGCAACAAGCCGTTCGTTGCTGTAAACTGCGCCGCTATCCCGGAAACCCTCATCGAAAGCGAGATCTTCGGCCACGAGCGCGGCGCCTTTACCGGCGCGCAGGAGCGGCGTGCCGGCTGTTTTGAGCTGGCAGAGGAAGGAACGCTGCTGCTGGATGAGATAGGCGAGATGCCTGCCGCGACGCAGGCCAAGCTTCTGCGCGTGCTGGAAGACAGGCGTCTGCGGCGACTTGGCGCACGCGAAGAAATCCCCGTCAACGTGCGCGTCATCGCTGCCACCAACCGCGACCCCGCGGCAGCCGTCGCGGCTGGTCTGTTGCGCAATGACCTCTATTACCGTCTGAACGTCTTTCACCTGCAGATGCCGGCATTGCGCGATCATCCGGAAGATATCCCCAACATCGCCGCGGCCATGGTCGCAGAGATGAACGCGCGGCACGGCACCACCGTTCCCGGCATCTCTGCTCAGTTGCTGGCCAGGCTCAACCGGTACACGTGGCCGGGAAACGCTCGCGAACTGCGAAACACGATTGAGCGCGCTGTAATCATGGCCGGCAGCGAACGGCTCACCATCGCCCACCTGCCGTTGGGTTTTGACGAAGAGCCAGCCGCACCAGCGCAGCCGGTCGCCAGCATCGCGGCTCCCGGTCTTCCGGTGCGCTCCGGCATCGTGGAGGTGTCCGTCGGCACCACCGTGGACGCGGCGGAGAAACAACTCATCCTCAAGACACTCGAATCCACCGGCAACAACAAAACCCGTGCCGCAGAAATCCTGGGCATCAGCTCGAAGACCTTGCAGAACAAGCTCAAGGAATACGCCGGGACGGCGGCCTGACAGTGGCAGCGTACGCCCGGCGCGGAGGTCGGCCATGCGGCTAAAGACCCGCCTTGTGCTGGCAACGTCGGTCTTTACAGTGTTGCTCACGGCAGCCATGGGCTCGCTCTTTTTTTCAGAGCTGCTGCGTGGCCGCATGGCGCAGGCGCAGGCTGCGAACGATGTGCTGCTGCACGAGCTCCTCCTCAGCATGCGAGGCGCACTGCTCAATCCAGCCGCACCCCCGCCACCGGTCGGCGGCGAACGCGGCCTAGAGCAGTTTGTGACCAGCACGCTCCAGCAGGACGCGGCGTTGCGCCAGACCATGGACGCCATCGTGTCGTACTCCCTCACCGTGCAGGACGTGAGCGTCAGCGGTGCGAACGGACGTGTGCTGGTCAGCACAGACCCCGCTCTGATGGGAAAGCAAACATCTCCCCGCATGAACTTCAACACCCTGGCAGATGGCAGTCTGCGGCAGCAGTGGGCCATCGTCTTTGGCAAACCAGAGGTGCTGGACGTGGTGCTGCCGCTGGAACGCAATGGCGGCCCATTCCTGTACGCCCACATTGGCGTGCGCTCCAGCCTTCTGCGTGCCGCGTTACTGCCGTGGCTCCGTGAGGCCACGCTGGTGGTCGCACTGGCGCTGCTCTGCTCGCTTGTCGCCGCGGTGCTGCTGTCGTCACTCGCGCTGCGGCCCATCGAACGCATCTCACGCCAGCTTGAAGCCTTGCGCGGCAGAGACGCCGCACTCCCGGCAACCACCGAAGCCACGGATGCGGAAACCCGCGTCTCCTCCACGATTGCTGAGATCGACCGTCGTATTCAGGTCTCGGAGCAGCAGGCAACGAACCTTTCACAAATGCTGCACACCCTCAAAGACGGCATGCTGCTGGTGGAAGCGGACGGAACCGTATCGATGATGAGTGATGCGGTCCGCCATTTTCTTCCTGCACCGGTACCTGTAGGTACATCGGTCTTCCGCCTCTTCCCGCCGGAGCTTGGCGTGGAAACCATGCTGCGCGAGGCCCTGCAGGAACGGCGCTCCCTGCGCGGCGTTGTGGTCCAGGTCATGCCGGAGCGGGATGTGGAACTGTCGCTGGACTTTGCCAATGCACGCAGCGGCGCGGCCATGCTGACGCTGCACGATGCCGCGGCACGTGAGCAGATTGAACGTGAAGTCGAAGTCTCCCGTCGCATGGCCAGCATCGGCAGGCTCACCGCGGGTGTTGGTCACGAGGTCAAGAACCCCATTCACGCCATGGTTCTGCACCTTGAGCTTTTGCGCGGCAAGCTGGGTGCCTCCAACTCAAGAGACGCAGCGCGGCACGTCGACGTGCTGGCGGCGGAGATGGCACGGCTCGACCGCGTCGTGCAGGTTCTTGCCGATTTCACCAGACCCATGGAGCCGGTACTGTTAGATATGCCGGTGCAGGGAGTGGTGCAAAGTGTTCTGCAGCTGGTCAGTGTCGATGCCGCCAACCGCGGCGTGCGGGTCGTCTTTAACGACCTGTCCAACGGTGCCTACGCTCACATTGACCGCGAGCTGGTCCACCAGGCGCTACTCAACGTCGTCCTCAATGCCCTGGATGCGATGAGCTCTACCACTACGAACGAACAGCACACTCTCTCCGTCACGATCAGCCGTGACAGAGGAACCGTCGTCATCGGCATCCTCGACACAGGCACCGGCATCGCCCCGGACGTGCTCGAACGCATCTTCCATCTCTACTTCACCACCAAGTCCGGCGGCAGCGGCATCGGCCTCGCAATGAGCTGGCGCATCGTGCAGATGATGGGAGGGACTATCACCGTAGAGTCCTCCAACAGACCCGGCGCGCGCGACCGAGGTACCCTGTTCACTGTGAAGTTCCCCCTCGCAGTTCGTCCCACACCGAACACCACCAGCCTCGCAACTGCGGGGGTGCAGGTTTGACCCGGCGCGCTGCACTCTCTCTTGCTGTCCTGCTCCTGTTCAGCCTGGCGGGATGCAGGCATCGCCAGCCGAAACCGCTGGCCGTCATTCTTCTACCGCCAGACATACGGCCGGCCATGGTAAGCGTGCCGCCGCCAACACACCCCTCTGAACCGCTGCCCGTGGCGGAAAAGCCCGTCGTGGTCGAGGTCGCACCACCGCCGCCACCGCCAAAGAAGGTCCGCAAGAAACGGCCGGTTCAAGTGGCACCGGCAACGACCGCCGCACCCACCCAGGTAGCCGCAGCGGAACCGGCCATCTCACTTGGCCAGCTCAGCGCAGGCGGCGACTCCGGCACTGCTCTGCGGTCTGAAACCGAACAGATGATGGCTACGCAGAAACAGCGCTTCGACCATCTGCCGTCACCTCTCGTCGCAGCCCATGCGACAGAAACAGACCAGGTACGCCGCTTTCTGAAGGGTTCTGAGACCGCATGGCAAGCCGGAGATGTTGAGGGTGCCCATACCCTTGCGCTCAAGGCCAAGATCCTGCTGGATGACCTTCTGCACTAGTCTCCCCGGGCCAGAGGCAGCACCGCAGGACCACCCCACCCTTGGAGAACCTCTCTCTCAAGCTTTACTGTTGGGGGAGGCATGCCCAATGCCGGAGGGAATAATGATCCGAACCAACCTGGCGTTCGCTGCTGCGCTTCTCTGCTCCACGGTAGTCTCTCTGCCCGCACAAAGTCTCACCACCGGTGACCGGGATTTCCTGGTGGCAGCCTGGCAGAACGGCCTTGGGCAGGTCAGCCTTGCCCGGCTCGTCATCGACAAGAGCGGCGATCCGAACGTCCGTACCTTTGCTTTCCGCATGATGCAGGACCACGCCCTCATCATCAACGACATCCGGCCCTATGCCATTCAGGCCGGCGGCAAAGAGCCGGAGAAGTTGACGCCTGAGCAAAAGGCCACCTACGCCACGCTGAAGGCAAAAAGCGGCATCAGCTTCGATCGCGCCTACGTGACGCTGATGGTTGAGCAGACCCACCAGACTCTCGTCGCCTACGCCAAAGAGGCTGCACAGGTGAAAGACCCCAACCTGCAGCCCGTCATGGCGAAAGAACTGCCCACAGTCCGCGAGCACGTGCAGATCATCGACGGGATTGCGCACATGGGTGGCATTCCGACGCCGCCGGTGCCAGCAGGCCTGTAGCACCCTCACGACGCCGTTCTTCACCGCGGCTCTGCCGGAGAGCATCAGCGAAGCGGAAACGCACTGTGTGGCCCCGCACGCAAACAACCCGAACGGCTCGCCATGCGCTCACACGAAGTGAAGTGTTTCTGTGGAGGAGACGATGGCCTTAAACAGGGTAGTGACAGCGGCGATAGCGGGCATCATGGCACTTGGAGCAGTAGGCACAGTTCGTGCAGATTCGGTGTCAGACGACAAGAAGTTCGTCGCTGATTCCGCGCAGGACAGCCTGGCCGAGATCAACTATGCGAAGCTTGCGCTGCAGAAGAGCAAGGACAAGAACATCCGGGAATTTGCGACAAAGATGATTCACGATCACGAGATGTTGATCGCCAGCATGAAGCCCTTCGCGGCCAGGATGGACGAGAAGCTGCCCAGCGGACCGCCGCTGCTGGACAGGGCCAAGTACGAGGAGCTCAAGCTGCAGAGCGGTACCAGCTTTGATCGAGCCTACGTTGAAGCTATGGTCAAGGATCATCATGCTGATCTTGAGAGCTTCATCAAGGAGCGTGACCAGACACAAAACCCCGCTCTGAAAGCAGCTGTCATCAAGGGTGAGGCCGTGATCAAATCGCATGCTGAGATGATCGACAACATCGCCCACATGGGCGGCATTGCGACGCCTGCCATGCCCGCCGGCGCATAAAGTCCTACCACCTCACGACCAACGAAAGGCCCCGAATCGTCGGGGCCTTTCATTTGCTTAAAGCTCTGTGCCGAAATGCAAACACATCTGTACTTCAATCCTCACTGTCGGCTGGTGCGCTTCGGTTTCTGACTGCGCCTACCCTTCGAAGGTGCGAAGTTCTGACCGTTGCCCGATTCATCGCCGTTCAGGTTGCGGAACGGTGGAACTGAGCCCTCATCCGAGCCGCTGGTCGCCGGTTCGTTCAGCCAGTTCTCCTGCGTGTTCTGGAACGGGTTCTGTGGCAGTGACGGCATCGGCGGTGCGATAGCGTCCTGTGCCGACGCGCCTGCCTGCTGCAAGGCATGCAGCTGCTCCAGGCTCTCGATCGGCGTGCCGTTCGGCGCCAGAATCTGCATGCGAAAGATATTGCGCAGCGTGTCCTGCTGAAAGCGGCTCATCATCACTTCAAACATGTCGAAGCTCTCGCGCTTGTACGCCACCAGAGGGTCCTGCTGCGCATACCCACGCAGGCCGATCCCCTCCTTCAGGTGGTCCATCTGCAGCAGGTGGTCCTTCCACAAACCATCCAGCACCGTCAGCATCACCACCCGCTCGTGGTATCGCAGCGTATCCGGCGAAAGGATCGTCTCCTTCACCTCAAACCGCTCCTTCAACGCGTTGAACAGGGTCTCACCCAGCTCATGCCGGTTCAGCGTCGTCGGGTCCACCTGCGGAAAGTCGGTGCCGAACAGGTCCGCCAGCTTCCCCTTCATCTCGTCGATCTTCCACTGGTCCGGGTGCACCTTCTCCGGCGCATCCGCGTCCAGGATGTTGCTGAGTTCGGTGGCGGTGTAATCCTCCAGGATAAGCTCTTTCTGGTCGATCCCCTCCAGCAGCGAGTGACGCAGCCCGTACACCGCCTCGCGCTGCTTGTTCATCACGTCGTCGTACTCCAGCACGTGCTTGCGCGATTCAAAGTTCTGCGTCTCCACCGCCTTTTGCGCGCCGGCAATGCGGTTGGTGATCATGCCGCTCTCAATCGGCTCACCCTCCTGCATGCCCATGCGCTGCAACAGCGTACCCACCCATTCCTTGGCGAAGATCCGCATCAAGTCGTCTTCCAGTGACAGGAAGAAGCGTGAGTCACCGGGATCGCCCTGGCGTCCCGCGCGGCCACGCAGCTGATTGTCCACGCGTCGGCTCTCATGCCGCTCCGTGCCGATGATGTGCAGGCCACCGGCGGCGACCACCTCATCATGGTCCTTCTGCGTGTTCTCCTCATAGTGCTTGATCGTCTCGGCCCACTTGTCCGACGGCACCTCGTACTCCTGATTCGAGTAGTAGAAGCGCGTAAAGCCCGGACCTGCGACAGGTTCAATCTCACCCTCAAGCGTGCTCAGCGCCTTCGCGACGCCGGACTTCGCCAGTTCCTGCTTGGCCATAAAGTCGGCATTGCCACCCAGCAGAATGTCCGTTCCGCGACCGGCCATGTTGGTGGCAATCGTCACCATGCCGAGACGTCCGGCCTGCGCCACAATCTCTGCCTCGCGCTCATGAAACTTGGCGTTCAGCACCACGTGGCGAATGCTTTTCTTTTTCAGAATGCCGCTCAGCAGCTCCGATTTCTCAATCGAAGTCGTACCCACCAGCACCGGCTGCTTCAACGCATTCAGCCGCTCGATCTCGTCTGCCACCGCAAAGTACTTTTCCTTTGCCGTCCGGTACACCACGTCCTGGTGCTCCACCCGGCGCATCGTCCGGTTGGTGGGAATCACCATGATGTCCAGCTTGTAGATGTTGTCGAACTCTGACGCCTCAGTCTCCGCGGTGCCGGTCATGCCGCTCAGCTTCTTGTACAGGCGAAAGTAGTTCTGGAAAGTGATCGTCGCCAGCGTCTGGTCTTCCTTGCGCACCGCGACGCCTTCTTTTGCCTCCACCGCCTGGTGCAGACCATCGGACCACCGGCGGCCTGGCATCAGGCGCCCGGTGAACTCGTCCACGATGATGATCTCGCCATCCTTCACCACGTACTCGACATCGCGTTTGTACAGCGAATGCGCTTTTACGGCGACTTCCACGTGGTGCTTCAGGTCCCAGTTCTCCGGGTCGGCAATGTTGCCAATCCCCAGCAGGCGTTCAATCTTCTCCCAGCCCTCGTCCGTCACCGTTACCGCACGCGCCTTTTCGTCTACGGTGTAATCGCCGGTGTACTTCTTCTCATCGATGGTCTCGGTAAACTCGCCAAGCTCCAGCTCCGGAATGATCACGTTGACGCGCTCATACTTGTCCGTCGTCTGATCCGTCGGCCCGCTGATAATCAGCGGTGTCCGCGCCTCGTCGATCAGGATCGAGTCCACCTCGTCCACGATGGCGTAGTAGTTGCCGCGCTGTACCAGCTCGCTCAGCTCAAACTTCATGTTGTCGCGCAGGTAGTCGAACCCGTACTCATTGTTGGTTCCGTACGTGATGTCGGCGGCATACGCAGCGCGGCGCTCCCGGTCATCCAGGTTGTGCACGATCACGCCAACTGTCAGCCCCAGAAAGCCGTAAATCTTGCCCATCCACTCCGCATCGCGCTTGGCCAGGTAGTCGTTTACGGTCACCACGTGCACGCCGCGGCCGGCAAGCGCGTTCAGGTAGCACGGCAGCGTAGCCACCAGCGTCTTGCCCTCACCCGTCCGCATTTCCGCAATGTTGCCCCGGTGCAACACGGCACCGCCCAGCATCTGCACGTCGAAGTGGCGCATCCCCACGGCACGCTTGCCGGCCTCGCGCACCACGGCAAATGCCTCAGGCATCAGCTCGTCCAGCGCGGCCTTCTCGGCGGCGTACACCTCGTCCTTGTCGGTCAGGCCTTCAATCTTTGCAGCGATTCGCGCCTTGAACTCGGCGGTTTTCGCGCGCAGGTCTTCGTCGGAAAGATCCACCAGAGACGCCTCAAGCGCATTGATCTGGTCGACAAGCGGCTGCATCTTCTTGACGGCGCGTTCGTTGCTGGTACCGAACACCTTGCTGAGTACGGAGTTGATCAAAGCTGTCTATCCCTGTTGCTGGGCGTTGCCCAGATAAGCCGGGAGTCCCCGGCGAGCAAGCGCGGCCCTTCTAGCAGCCGTGCGCTACGTCTCAGTATATCGCGCGCGTTCCACTTTTCGCGGACGGCGCGAACCTCCCACGCGCGCACGGCAGATGCGCCTATGCTCTCGGGTGGCTCTTGTCGTACACCTGCTGCAGCTGCGTCGTTGTCAGCTGCGTATACCGTTGCGTGGTGCTCAACCGCTCATGGCCAAGCAGCTCCTGGATCGCGCGCAGGTCCGCACCCTCCTCCAGCATGTGCGTGCCAAAGGCATGCCGCAGCGTGTGCGGATGCACGTCCGCCGCCAGCCCCCGCGACACCGCAATCGCCTTCACAATGCGCCCCACCGACCGCGTCGTCAGCCGCGCATCGCCTCGCGCAGTCTGGTTGATCAGCAGAGGTCCCTGCTGCAGTAGCAGTTTGCCGCGGCTGCGCAACCGGTGCTCCCGTGCCGGCATGTACGCTTCCAGCGCCTCGCGGGTGGCATCCGCCAGCGGCACATACCGCTCCTTGCGGCCCTTGCCCCGCACCAGGATGGCGTCATTCGCCCAGTGGATGTCCGGAAGGTCGATCCCTACCAGCTCCGAATTGCGAATGCCGCAGCCGTACAGCAGCTCCCAGATCACCCGTTCCCGCTCAGGCCACAGCGTTGCCCCGGCCTCACGGTCATCCTTCGTCCGGTCCTCCGCAGAGGCCGGCAGTGTATCCAGCACACGGTTCACCTCCTCCGCTGAAGGCACTCGCGGCAGATGCTTTGGCAGCTTGGGCGTGCTCACAAGTTTGGCGGCGTTCTGTTCAATGTGCCCACCCTGCGCCAGCCACTTAAACCATGACCGGATTGCCGCCAGCGCGCGTGCAGCCGAAGCCCGCGTCAGTCCCCGGTCATACAGCACCGCCAGGTACGCGCGAATGTCGGTGTGCTCCACCGCCCGGATCTCCACCGGCGCCAGCTTCGCGCTGCACAGGTGCTCGGTAAAGCGCTCGAGCTCGCGTGAATACGCCCGCAGGGTGTGGCTGCTCGCTCCGCGCTCATGGCGCAGAACAGCCAGGTACTGCGCTGCAAGCGCGCCCACAGCACACGCAGCGTCACCTCCGACATCTGCCGTCTTACCCGAAGCCAGTTCGCCAGTGACTGCGGATTCCACGTTCATCTTTGTACGGGAAACACTCATAACGATGCTTTTACCTGTCGTCTCCCACGCGGGTGGTGCAGCCTGTGGACCTCCTTCAACCGACCCAGGGCCAGGTGCGTATACACCTGCGTCGTCGCGATATCCGCGTGCCCAAGTAGCGTCTGCACGGAGCGCAGGTCCGCACCATGCTCCACCATGTGGGTAGCACAGCTATGCCGCAGCTTGTGTGGACTCGCACTGCTGTCATGCGCCTTCACAATCGACCAGATTCTCTGCGTCGTCAAAGGCTTGCCCGTGTGGCTCACAAACAGCGTGCGCTGCAGCCCGCGTTGCATAAGCGCAGGCCGGCCCCGCTCCAGGTACATTCGAACCGCGGCAAGCGAGGACGTACCCAGCGGAACGATGCGCTCCTTGTCGCCTTTTCCCCGCACCTGCGCGCGGCCCTGGTCCAGGTAAAGGTCCTCCACCCGTAACGCCACCACCTCGCCTGCGCGCAGCCCACCGGCATAAAGCACCTCCAGAATTGCGTGATCGCGCAGGTGCAGGGCCGTCGCCTGCGGATGCGCAGCAGTGACGCCCGCCCCCTGCAGCAGCGACTTCATCTCCGCCTCGGCCAGCGACTTGGGCAACACCTTCCATGTGCTCGGCGCCTCCACGTGCATCGTGGGGTCATGCTCAAGCCATTTGTCCAACAGCGCCCACTTGTACAGTCCCCGCAGGCAGCTCAGCTTACGCGCAATCGACCGGTCGGTGCGGTCATGCTCACGCAGGTGCTGCATCCAGCCGGCAACGTCTTCGTGGGTAGCCGTCAGCAGCAGGCGCTCCCGCTCACACAGATACTCTGAAAACTGCATCAGATCCGTGCCGTAGCTGTCGCACGAAAGCGGTCGCAGGCCGCGCTCCACCCGCAGGCAGGTCAGGTACTCCCGCACCAGGGTGACGTCGGCGACGGGTTGGCTAGGTTTCTGCATCGAAGTCTCAGTATCCGCTTGTCGCAACAGACGTGAACGGCAGCCGAACCTCACTGGTACTGGATTTAGTGCATCGCGGGTATGCTGAATGAATCGCCAGCGACGAGGAGCGGAAAACGGTATGCACACAGCCGACCGCGATTGGCGAATCGGAATCCTGTCGGACACACACGGCCTGCTACGCCCAGAGGTCATTCAGGCCCTGCAGGGTGTCGACCAGATTCTGCACGCCGGCGATGTCGGCTCAATCGACCTCCTTGACTCCCTTCGCCTCATCGCTCCAGTCACCGCCATTCGCGGCAACGTGGACCTTACCGGCAATATCGCCCTTTTACCCGCCACTGAAATCGTGCGCCTCGGCGACTCCAGGCTCACCGCCTACCTGGTCCATTCCGTCCACGACCTCGATATCGACCCCGCCGCTGCCGGTGTGGCGATGGTGATCAGCGGCCACTCGCACGCACCCTCCATGTCCGAGCGGAACGGGGTCGTTTACCTGAACCCGGGCAGCGTGGGTCCACGGCGATTCAAGCTGCCCATAAGCATGGCCTTCGCGACGGTTCGCGAGAATCAACTCTCGGTCAAGCTTCAGGCCCTTCAGATCTAGCCTTGCGAGCGGTCACCGTGCGACCGAGCCTCTGCCCGTGTCTCCGTGCGTCCCACTGCTCAGCACCACAGATCCCAGCAGCGCCGCCAGCCGCTTGTCCACATCACTCAACTGAGCCGGTGTAATCTCCTGCGCACCGCTTGTTTCGGCACAAAACGTATTCACCACCAGGTCAAACCGCACGCAGTTCTTCCCCTGCATCGCGGTGAACATGTCATCCCGTGACTCGGTGCAGACCTTGCCGTGGTGTTCGGCACCATGATGAAAGGGTGTCCCGTCGATCTGCGACTCCGGCAGCGGCTTCACGCCGCGTGTGGTGGTCTGCTCCGCGCACATGCCTGCCTTGGCGCGTGGAATCACGGAGTAGTAAAACAAGGCTCCGGCAAACGTCGACACGGGCCATGGATTAAAGTTGATCGCCGCCACCCCACGAACATCCGTTCTTCGCCGCGCCGTTGGCGTGTCCACGCCAAAGTTCGACAGCAGGCCGTCCTTTTGCTCAAAGTTCCATCCGGCAGGCACGGTAAAACTCACCTTGTACTTCGCGTCATGGAATGGCCTCGCCTCCGCAGGATCCGGCGTCGCGGGTTCTGCCGGCTCCGTCAACCCACGCACTGGCAAGCGCGGCAGCCGCGGCGTCACCGGCTTGGGATGCGCATGCTCATGCAGTTCAGGCGGCGTCGGCGCGGTGGACGGTGGCACTGCCTGGCTGCCCGTCTGCGCCTGGGCCAAACCTGTACTGGCAAACAGAAACAGCAGAGCGGCAGAACGGAAACATCGGGCAAATTGGACCATTCTGACTAGAGACGCTCCCCAGCGCCCGATGGTTTACGCACAGCACAGCACATCGGCAAGCAGTGTCCCTAAATGGGCCATCATCGCCCCGCCGGTTTCAATTGTGGCGCAACCGAACAGCAGCTCCGGGGTCGCTACCCATGGAGCACTTGCCCGCACACCCTTGTCTTCGCATCCAACGCCAAAGTCACCCATCATCCGCAGCCGGAGATCTCCATCATGGCCCGCCTCACCCGAACCCTCTTGATCTCCCTCTGCTGCCTCGCACCCCTTTCGCTCTTGCAGGCACAGGGTTCGTTTCAGACCACGTCCCTGCTCGGCCGCAAGCTCTACGCCCAAACCGAAGACGAGAGCATCCGCGCAGCCCGCACGAACATGGCCAATGACCCCGGCAGCGCAAGCGCCGTCGCCCTGTCCACGGCACTGGCCGGTCGCCGTCAGTACCAGCAAGCCGTCAGGATCGACACAACGGCGCTTGCCACCTATCCCAGCGACGCCGATCTCCTGCTGGAACGAGGCCACCGCGAACTCGGCTTGCGTGAATTCGCCGCGGCTCAAAAAGACCTGGAAGCCGCAGTCGCCGCAGACCCATCCCAGCTGGACTCCCACTACCACCTCGGCCTCGCCTATTACTTTCAGGGGCAATTCGACCCGGCAGCCCTTCAGCTTGAGCGCGCACGAGACCTAGCGACAACCGACGACTCCCTCATCGACTGCACCGCCTGGCTTTACGTTGCCCTGCAGCGCGCCGGCAAACCGGCCGAAGCCGCCCAGGCCCTCAGCAGCATCAAGCCGTCGACTCGCAGCACCGAGCCGCACCTCGCGTTCTACCTCAGCCTGCTGCACTTCTACCAGGGTCGCGTCACCGAGGCCAAGGTCCTGCCGCCAAACCCTTCACCTGGCGATGTGGAAGCCGAGCTGGCGTACAACACGATCTGTTACGGCGTCGGCAACTGGCACCTCTACCACGGCGACACAGCCGCTTCCCTGCCGTACTTCCGCAAGGTGGTCGCCGGCGACGCCTGGAACTCCTGGGGCTTCATCGGCGCAGAGACCGACCTCGCGCGCCAATAACCTCGACCGCTAGTCCCAGCCACTAACCCCAGCACTAACCCCAGCACTAACCCCGGATACGCGGATCCGCCAGCGTATATGCAAAGTCTGTCAGCAGGTTGGCCGCAAGATACGTCAGCCCAATGGCCAGCGTGCAGCCCTGCACCACGGCATAGTCGCGGTTGCTGATCGCCGTAATCGTCAGCCGCCCAATGCCCGGCCAGCTAAAGATCGTCTCCGTCACGATCGCCCCCGCCAGCAGCGACCCGAACTGCAGCCCCACCACCGTTAGCACCGGCACCAGCGCATTGCGCAGCGCGTGCCGGTACAGCACCTGCCGCTCGCTCAGCCCTTTTGCGCGCGCCGTGCGAATGTAGTCCTGGCCCAGCTCCTCCAGCATGCTCGTCCGCACCATCCGCGTCAGGATCGCCGCCAGCGACAGCGCCAGCGTGATCGCCGGCAACAGCAGATGCTGCAGCGTGTCCAGGCTCAGCACCGCACCCGTCCCCGCCCCCGACACCGGCGCCCAGCCCAGCCGAATACTGAACACGATGATCAGGATCGGCCCCAGCGCAAAGTTCGGAAAGCTCAAGCCAAACAGCGACACCACCCCAAGCACCCGGTCCGCTGCGCGCCCCCTGTGCAACGCACTCGTCACACCCGCAGGCACCGCCAGCACCAGCGCCAACACCATGCTCACCACGCTCAGCAGCAGCGTGTACGGGTAGCGGTTGGCAAGCAGCTTCGTCACCGGCTGGTGCGACCGCAGCGACACGCCCAGGTCCCCATGAAAAATCCCGGTCCAATAGCGCACGTATTGCACATGCAGCGGCGCGTCCAGCCCATACGCATGCCGCAACGCACTCAGGTCCGTTGCGGACGCACCCTCACCCAGCGCCTGCGCCACCGGGTCACCCGGCACCAAGTGAATCAGCAGAAACACAAACGACACCACCAGCCAAAGCACCGGCAGCGTCAGCAACACCCGCCTGCCAATGTGCACTGTCCTCTGCAGCAGCGCCCTGCGGCGATTGTCTGTCTCCCCCGTCACTGCGACGGGCGGGTCTTCCGCACTGGTAGTCGCCGTCAACGCGCCTGCGCCGCTTCAGCGTCTGCCACTGCCTGCGCATCCGGTGCGGCTGTCAGCAGCTCCGTCCGCACACGGCTGATCCGCCGCCCCTGCAAATCCAGCACCGTAAAGCGGTGATCGCGGAACGTAAAACTCTCACCCGGCTGTGGCAGGTGCCCCAGTTGCGCTAGCAGAAACCCCGCCAGCGTCTCCACACCAGCCTCCCGCGGAAAGCTCCAGTGCAACTGCGTCGTTAGATCCCGCAGCGTCACGGTCCCTTCCAGGTCAAGCACCCCCAGCGCATTGGGCTGTGGAATCGCGCGGCCTGACCCGTCGAACTCGTCCTCCAGCTCGCCCACGATCTGCTCCAGCGCATCTTCCGCTGTCACCAGCCCAACGGTCGACCCAAACTCATCCACCACAATCGCCATCTGCCGGCGGCGCTCCTGAAACTCCTGCAGCAGCTCCACCGCCAGCTTGGTCTCCGGCACCACCAGCGCATCACGCATCACCGTGCGCAGCTGCAGCGCCGCGTTGCCATACGCGGCCGGCAGCCGGCTATCCCGACGAAAATGCATCAACCGGCTCACATCCTTGCTGTACACGATGCCAATGATGTGTTCGGTCCCAAGCTTGGGGTCATACACCGGCACCCGCGAGTGCTGCTCCTCCACGATCCGCGCGCTCGCCAGTTCAATCGGCATATCTGCCGGCAGCGCAAAGATGCGGCCTCGCGGCGTCATGATCTCGCGCACCGTCACGTGGTTCAGGTCAATCGCGCGATGAATGATCTGCTCCTGGAACGCCGGCAACAGGCCACCCTCGCGCGTCTGCGTCGCCACCAGCTTGATCTCTTCCGGCGAGTGCAGCTCACCGCCTTCCGCACGCAGCGGCGCTCGAAATAACCGCAACACACGCGACGTCGCAAACTTCAGCAGCCGTATCGCAGGCCGCGCAATCCGGATAAACACATCCATCGGCCCCGCAACCGCCAACGCGATGCGCTCCGACCGCTGCAGCGACAGCGACTTCGGCACCTGCTCGCCCAGCACCACCTCAAGAAACGTGATCAGCGCAAACGCACCCGCCACCCCCACACCATGCGACACCGCCACTGCATGCCGCTGCAACGTCGGCAGCGCCTGCAGCGCGTTCGTCCGGTGCAGCACCTGCTCGATGATCTCCGCCACCGCCTGCTCACCCAGCCAGCCCAGCGCCAGCGAACACAACGTAACCCCCAACTGGTTCGCCGCCAGGAAGTCATCGATCTGCCGCTTCAGCTTCAGCGCCGCTCCGGCACCCGTGCGGTTCTGCGCCAGCAACTGCTCCAGCCGCGTCTCCCGCACGCTCACCACCGCGAACTCCGCACCGACAAAAAACGCCGTTGCCAGAATCAACAGAGCGACCGTAAGAATGCGCAGCAGCGCCCACTCAAGCATAGGTGCAGTGTACGTCCGCCGCTACGCACGCGGCATTAGGCAGCCGCGGCTACGCACCCGCCCCGTACTGCTCGTCCGTCACCGGTTCCATCCAGTCCACCGCCTTGCCGTTCAGCCGCTCCTGCACTGCAATGTGGCTCATGCCCGTTGTTGGCGTTGCACCGTGCCAGTGCCGTTCGCCGGGCGCAAACCACACCACGTCACCCGGCCTGATCGTCTCCACCGGCCCGCCGTCACGTTGCACCCAGCCGCTGCCCGCCGTCACAATCAGCGTTTGTCCCAGCGGATGCGTGTGCCACACCGTGCGCGCACCCGGCTCAAATGTCACGCTCGCACCTTGCACCACCGACGGTTCCGGCGCCGTAAACAGCGGGTCGACGCGAACCGACCCGGTAAACCAATCCCCCGGACCCTTGGCTGACGCCTGCGTACCCGCGCGTGCAATGTTCATCCTGGTCTCCCTCTTCACAAAAAAGAACACCCGGCGCAGCGGCCGGGTGTTCTTGTCTACTTCCTATTGAATTACGCCGAGACTTCAGCCAGGACCTTGGTCACAGACTTATCGATCGTATCCTTGGGCACAAATCCAACAATCTGATCAGCGATCTTGCCGTCCTTGAACAGCAGCAGTGCAGGAATTCCGCGGATGCCGTAGCGGCCGGGTGTGGCGTTGTTGCGGTCCACATCCATCTTCATCACCTTCAGCTTGCCCTGGTACTCCGACGCTACCTGGTCCACGATGGGCGCGAGTGCGCGACACGGTCCACACCACGCTGCCCAGAAATCCACCAGCACCGGTGTTTCGCTTTTGAGCACGTTCTGCTCGAACTCTGCATCGTTCACGTCTGACACAAACTGTGACGCCATGTGACCTTCTCTCCTGTTCCGCTATGCGGATGTCTCTACCGCTTGAACCGCACTGGCGAAACACATGCGGACTTCAACCGCTAGGTAATAGATGCGAACGCTCTGAAAGAGTTTCAAGCCGATCCTGCACGCTACCCACCGCCTTTAGGGGATTTTGCGAGAATGAACCCATGCCGCTGACACATGAACAATTCCTTGCACAGATCGCCGCCGCCCAGCCCCGCACCGCCGTCTTCGACTACGACGGCACCCTTTGGCCCGGCGACGCAGGCACCGGCTTCATGCACTGGACAGTCGACACCGGCCTGCTCACTCCCGCAAAGGCACAGCGGCTCCTTGGCCGCCACCAGGCCTACCACCGCGGCGAGGTCGACGAGACCACCATCTGCGGCGAAATGATCCAGATCTACGCCGGCCTCCCGGAAGACGCCATCCGCAGCAGCGCCCGCGCCTACTTCCAGGCAGAGGTGCAGCCCCACCTCTTTCCCGACATGGTCAGTCTCGTGCGCTCCCTCAAAGACCAGGGCACCGAGATCTGGGCCGTCTCCTCCACCGCGAACTGGGTCATTGAAGAAGGCGTTCGCGCTCTCGGCATCGCGCCGGACCGCGTCCTGGGTGCCAGCCTGCAGCAAAGCATCGACGGCATCGTCAACAGCTCGCTCCACGACGTCCCCTCCGGCGAGGGCAAAGCCACGGCGCTGCGTCGAGTCGGTCTGCACACACCGGACGCCGTCTTCGGCAACAGCATCCACGACGCCAACATGCTCGCGCTCGCCCGAGCGCCCTTTGCCGTCAACCCCAACCCGGGTCTGCAGACGCTGGCCGCAGAGCGCGGCTGGCCGGTGTACTACCCTGCGCTCCCCGCTCGATGGAATCCCTAAGCGGCTTCGCAACGCGGCTCTGCGTCTAATCTGTACAAATCGGCACAGTACATGCTCGAGAACGACAGGAGCAGGGTGGCTTTGAAGAACGGCATTCGACGACTCGATGGACGAAGGGGAGCTGCCTCGGCAACGGGCACCCGCACGCTCCGTCTTGTCGTGGCCGCTCTCATCCTCCGTCCGCTCGACTCCGGCGGTGAAGAAGTCCTCATCTGCCAGCGCAAGGCAGATCAGCCCATGGCCCTTAAATGGGAGTTCCCCGGCGGCAAGATTGAAGCCGGCGAAAGCCCGGAGGAGGCCCTGCGCCGCGAGCTCAACGAGGAGCTCGGCATCGTCGCGGAGATCGGCGCTCCCGTCACCCAGATCCGCCACAACTACCGCAACGGCGGCGCGGTCGACCTGCAGTTCTTTGTTGTCCGCCACTTTGCAGAAAGTCTGGACAACCGCATCTTCCAGGAAATCCGCTGGTCCGGCTTCGACGCCCTGCCACGCTACGACTTCCTCGCCGCAGACGTCGGCCTGGTACGCGACCTGGCGGAAGGCAAGCTCACCATCCCCGCCGCCTGAACGCTTCCCATAGACCCGACAGCTACGACAGGTCCAGGTCCTCGGCCGTCCGCTCGCCTTTTCCCTTTTGCAACAGAACCTGCACCCGGCCATCTGCCGCATCCAGCTCTTTCTTGCACGCGTCAGACAGCCCGATTCCCTGCTCAAAGATCACCAGCGACTCCTCGAGCGGCAAATCCCCGCGCTCCAGCCGCTCCACAATCGCCTCCAGCTGCTTCAGCTGCTCCTCAAACGTCAGTGCCATCACGCCACCTCCACTGCCTGCACCCGCACTTCGGGGAGCGGCTCCAGTACAGAATCCAACACCTGCGCCGCGGACTCGTACCGCCCAAACGGTGCACTCACCTGCACTCCCTGAATGTGTGGCCGTGCCTCCGCCAGCATCTCCTGCGCAATTGCAATGCCCTCCGCACGGCTCGCCTCCGGCGACGTCTGCCGGCTCATCCGCTCCACAATCGCGTCCGGCATGCTCACCTTCAGGTCGTTGCGCATAAACAGCGCGTTCTTCACACTGGTCAGCGGCCAGATTCCGGCCACCACCGGTATGCGAAATGCCTCGATCCGCCGCAGAAACGTCTCCAGCAGGCGCATGTCGAACACCGGCTGCGTAATCGCAAACTCCGCACCACTCTCCACCTTGGCCGCAAACCGGCGCACCTCGGCGTCCATATCCGGCACGCCCGGGTTTGCAGCGCACGCCAGCACAAATCCGGTCGACTGCCCAATCGGCTGCCCGCCCACGTCCAGCGCATGGTTCATGTCCCGCGCAATCCGCAAAAGTCCCACAGCGTCCACGTCGAACACCGCCGTCGCATCAGGGTTCGACCCCATCTTCGGCGGGTCTCCCGTCAGGCACAGCACGTTCCGAATCCCCAGCGACGAAAAGCCCAGCAGATCGCCCTGTATCCCCAGCAGGTTCCGATCACGGCAGGTAAAGTGGAGCACCGTGTCGATCCCAACCTCCCGCTCAATCTGCAGGCAAAGGGCCCCGGCACTCATCCGCGCACTCGCCCGCGGGCTGTCCGGCACGTTAATCGCATGCACCCCAAGCGCCTGCAGCATGCGCGCTCCGGCAATCTCCTTGCGGCTGTCGATGCCGCGCGGCGGCACAATCTCCACCATCGACACAAATGTCCCGTCAGCGATGCGCCGGCCAATCGCCGTCCGCTCCGCCAGCGGCACGGGCTCCACCGTAGCCACCGTCTGCCGTACCGATGGCGTCTGCAGCCCCTCCGCCTGGGCCTGCACCGCACGCACACTCGACCGCATCGCCTTGATGTGCGCCGGTGTCGTACCGCAGCACCCACCCACAATCAGCGCTCCACCACGCAGCGCCTTGCGCGCAAAACTCGCCAGGTACTCCGGCGACGACAGGTACATGCTGCGGCCGTCCACGCAATTCGGCACACCCGCATTCGGCATCGCCGCCAGCGGCAGCTCCGTCACCCGCCGCATCCGCTCCACCGTCTGCAGCACCAGGTTCGGACCATCGCTGCAGTTGCACCCAACCGCCGCCGCACCCGCAGCCTCCAGTCGACGAGCGGCTTCCTCAGGCGTGGTCCCATCGGCCAGGTTTCCCGTCTCCGTCACGGTTACCGTCACCACTGCGGGCACATCCGGCGCAACCCGCCGCACCGCACGCAACGCCGCCTCCGCCTCCTCAATCGCGGTCACGGTCTCTATAAAAAACAGGTCCACGCCCGCGCGATGCAATGCCTCCACCTGCTCGGCATACACAGCCTCGGCATCGACCGCAGCATCCTCCGCCTTCAGTCCCAGCGACCCGATGGACCCGGCCACCCACGCCTCGTGCGCATGCTTCTCCCGCACAAGGTTTACTGCTTCACGCGCCAGCCGCACACCGGCCGCATTGATCTCCGCCACCTTGCCCTGCAGGTCAAACCGCCGCAGTCGCACACTGTTCGCGCCAAAGGTATTGGTCTCCACCAACTCCGCGCCGCTCAAGAGGTACTCCTCATGCAGCTCGCGCACCAGCAGCGGCTCTGAAAGATTCAGCTCGTCGTAGCTGCGGTTGATGAACACGCCGCGCGCGTAGAACATCGTTCCCATCGCACCGTCGCATAACAGCGGCCGCCGCGCCCGAAGACGGTCCACAAAGGTTTGCCCTGACGTCTGCCCTGCTGTCGAAGGTGGCTGCAAAGGCCCTCTTTCCGCGCAACTCTCCCGCGGGAACGCCTGCTCTCGCGCGTCCTTGCCGGGTATTCCTATCCTATGCGAAGCCATGGTGCCCCGCCCCCGCAGCCCACAACCCCCGGGCGCCCAGAACGTCCAACACCCATACGCGACGGCCACAGGGTACCGGTTTGGTATACTTTGGCCAATTGCGGGTGCGCCTGTCGCCGCGTTTCGAGGTTGTTTCTGTTGAAGAATATCGCGTCTGCGCGGACAGCTTTTGTCCTGCTGCTGCTGTGTGCCACAGCCCTTCTTACCGGCTGCGGCGACCGTCCCTACAAGACCACGCAGTACCTGTATGCGGGTCGCCCCGTGCCCCCGTCCAAGCTGACCAAGCGCGTCCTCACGGCCATCGCCAACACCAGCGCGCTCGGCACCTCTGGGCTTGAAATTCTGGACGCCAGCCGCGACATCCGCTTCAACGTCTACACGCCAAACAGCACCTTCCCCGTCAGCGGCTTCTCCGCCAGTTCGGCACCCGTCAACATCTTCAACTTTCCGGAGCAGACCGCCGGCGTCGTCTACACCGCAGACGGTACCAGCTACAACGTCGACTACGGCAAGGAGTCGAGCAGCGGTGTCACCTTCAACCCTGCCCTGCCCTCCGTCTCCTCCGGCATCCAGGTCCCCTCGGACTTTGCCTTCGGCTATTCCGCGGAAGAGGTCGCCGGCCAGTTCGTTGTTGCAGACCGCACCGCCAGCTTCAACTACGTCTTCTCTCTGCCCGGCGCCTTCCGCGTTGCAATGAACCCCGCCCACACCGTGGTGCTCGTGCTCACGCGCAACGACGACAACGTCTACCGGCTCCTGCGTCTCAACACCGCCCAGACACCCCCTGCCGGAGCCATCAACTGCCAGCCCATTACCCAGCCGGTCTACTGCATTCTCCCGGTGGGTAACTCGCAGGCAGACGGCACTGTCGGCGATTCCAACTTTCACCGCCCCCAGAACGCATACTTCTCTCCGGACGGCTCGCAGGCCTACATTCTCAGCTGCGGCCGCGAGTGTGGCGGCACCGGTGCTGACGCTCAGCCCGCCGTGCACCTCGCCAACACCGACACCATCCGCACCGACGCGTATCCCACCTCTGCCACCTACACCACGCCGGTCGTCGCCACCATCCCCGTCGGCGGTGCAACGGTCGCCATCAGCGACGGCACAACGCTCTACGTCGCCGGCCAGCAACTGCTCGCCGATAACCACTTCTCCGGTGTCGTCTCCGTCATCCCACTCGCGACCAAGTCTGTCAGCACGGCGTTGAACATCTCCGACGGCACCCACACCAAGATGCTCTTCGCCGACGACAACACCCTCTGGATCGGCTCACAGAACTGCTCCAGCGGCGAGCGTGCCTTCAAGGCCCAGAACACCAACTGCCTCACGCGCCTTGATACCTCGGCCGTCACCGCATCCATCGTTCCCGCGGTCACCCCGGGCAGCTCCACCGCAACCGTGCCCTACCCCAACGAGAACCTGGACCACTACTACTACGGCAGCCTCACCGGCCTGTGCTGGGTTGAAGGTCTGCACAAGGTCTACACCGCATACGGTGGCCAGGTGCACGCCTTCAACACCGTCGATGGTTCTGAGATCAACAACGCAAACATTACCGTGCAAGGAACCGTCACCGACGTCGCCTACATGGACGCCACGACCAACGTCGCAAACTAGCAACTGTCCCTGGCCTCACGCAGAACGCCTGGCCTCGCCGGGCGTTTTGCTTTTGCCACCGCCCACGCACGCGGACACGATCAACTCTCGCAACGGTGCAGGCAAGTCCATCTCACCAGAACAAAACACCGGCTTGCCTCGCAGCAGCGCCGCTGACACACCGTCCCACGCCCAACGCTCCGGCAGCGTCCCATCCGGGGTCAGAACCGCATCCGCACGATCCAGGTAGCGCAGCGCAGACGGCTTGAAGTCCGCGACGGCGGGATCCAGCACCGCCAGGTACAGGTCCGGCCGCAGAAAGCGCAGCACCGAATTCGATTCCAGCAACAGGTTTCCTGCAAGCCCAGCCTCCTTCCGTATGCGTGGCATCGCATCCGCAAGCTGCCCCTGCCGCGTCCTCACCCACAGCACCCGCTGCGCGCCCGCCTGCAGCATTCGCGATGTGTCAGTCCCACTCTCCATGTGCCGCTCTTCGGACACAGCAACCGTGTGCTCCCCCGTGTCGCAGTCGCACGCCTCACCATTCGCGGAGCACACGCCATGCCCAAACTGCGTGATCTTCATCGCCGTCCACCGCAGTTCCGGCGTGGCCCGCAGAATCGCCTCCATCAGCGAGGTCTTCCCAATGTTGCGTGTGTGCCCACCCACCACAACAACGCTCACACGCCACCTTTTCGCAGACGCGCCAGGTCCTTTAGGTACTGCTTCAGCGGTTGCGCCGGCCGCCCCCAGAACACCTGCCCCGCACCATACAGCTTCTTATTGCTCAGCACACCCGCACCGCCACCCAGGATCACCCCCGGCCCCACCAACGCATGCTCGCCAATGCCCACCTGTCCGCCCAGAATGGCCCCATCCTCCACCACCGTTGATCCGCTGATACCCGTCTGCGCCGCAAGAATCACGTTGCGCCCAATGCGGCAGTTATGCCCTACATGCACCAGGTTGTCGATCTTCGTCCCCGCACCGATCCTGGTCTCTCCCAGCGCTCCACGGTCAATCGTGCTGTTCGCCCCAATCTCCACATCGTCTTCAATCACAAGCGCACCCTGCTGCGGGAACAGCACGTACCCGCCGTCCGGCCGCGGCGCATAGCCAAAGCCCAGCGATCCAAGCACAGCACCCGCCTGCACCCGCACCCGCTCGCCCATCACCACGCCCGCCTCCACCACCACCCGCGGCCCAAGCACGCCACCCGCGCCCATGCGCACACCTGCTGCCACCACGGCCCCGGCGCCCACCCGCACCGACGGGTGTAGCGAGGCATCCCCGTCAACCACCGCACTTGGGTGAATTCCCGCTGCCTCCGCCGGAGCCAGCCGCGCGGCAAGCTCGCTGAACGCCAGCCGCGGATCGCTCACAACCATCACCCGCGCGTCCTCGGCAGCAGGAACCGCAGTCACCAACGCCGCTCCTGCAAGGATCAGCCCGGCCTTCGACGTCAACGCTGCCCGCAGCACGGCCTCACCCGCAGCAAACACGGCACAGTCAGGCCCCGCATCCTCCACGGAGGACACCCGCTGAATGTCGGCAGCACCGTTTTCCGCATCCGTCGCAACGCCCAGCCAACGCGCGATCTGTTCCCTGCTTGCCATACCTTGCCCTCAGCCTACCGGACGCTGCGCCGCGCCCCGCCCCGCACCCCGCCCATAAATCGGTAGCTCCCCCGGCGGCCGTGTCTTCCATCGCCGGTGCAGCCAGAGCCACTGCCCGGGATACTGGCGCACATATCCCTCCGTGACGCGCGCAAACATCGCCGTGTTCGCAAGTGCATCTGCCTCCGCATCGTCCGTCTGCTGCAACTCCAGCTCCGCACCAAAATGCAGCACATACCGACTCTCGGCTTCATTCCACAACAGAAAACCCGGGATCACCGCGGCGCCCGTCTTGCGAGCAACCCGCGCCAGCCCTGAAGCTGTGCACGCCTGCCTTCCAAAGAACGGCACAAACACGCCTTGCGGCGGCGTCATGTTGGTGTCCATCAAAATGCCCACCGTCCCCCCGGCATGCATCTCGCGCAACAGCCCCCGTGCAAAGTCGTCCTTATGCAGAATGCGGTTACCATGCATACACCGGATGCCGTTGACCAGGTCATCGACCAGCGGGTTATCCAGCCGGCGAATCACCATGCCCATCGGATACCCCAGCAGCGAATGCACAAAACTCGACAGCTCCCACGCACCCAGATGCCCCGTCAGCACCAGCACACCGCGCCCCTTCTCCCGCGCAGCCAGGTAGTGCTCCAGACCGTCGTACCGCATCACCTCGGCAGTCACCCGCGACGCGCTGTACCCGCGCATCTGCGCAAACTCCGCCATCAGCCGGCCAAGGCTGCGGTACTGTTCGCGCAGCAACCCATGCTTTTCCCCATCAGACAGCTCAGGAAACGCAATGTGCAAATTCTGACTACCAAACCGGTTCAGGCCACCCAGCAACGGCCTGGCCAGCATCGCCAGCCCGACACCCACACGCCTCGCCACATTCCTGGGCAGCGCGCCAAGCACCGCCAGCAGCAATCGCACTGCACCATATTCCAGGCGATCGGTCAGCGTGACGTTCCGCGCATCTGTGCGACGTTTACCCACGCCTCAGTGTAGCGAATGCTGTGCACCGCGCTCCAAACGCAGCGAGCCTCCCGTCTCGGGGAGGCCCACCTTGCCTAAAGAGTCGTTCTCGATCGCTTACTTGGTTGCACGGAAGTAACGCGCCACGGTGCGGACAAACGGCTTCGCGTCTACCGGCGTCGGGGTACCTCCACCCAACACGGTCTTGTACGGCACGTTCGCACCGTAAAAGTCACGCATCGCGTCCTCATCGTCCGACAGCACTGTTCCGTCCAGGTCAACGCCGGCAAACAGGCCCTTCGAACGAGACCAGGTCAGGAACTCCGCATTCAGCTTCCAGTCGGTTCCAGCCTGGGCGTTCCGTCCAACCGGGCCCGCCGACGCGGCTGCATCGCCACCAATCTTGAACTTGCTCGACAGCATGTGCTGCAAACCCTGTGCATTGGTTGCGACCAGCACCAGGTCGGTCGACTGCCCGCCGATCTGAAATCCAAAGCTGCCACCCGTCAGCTGCACAAACACCGGTGCAGACCAGCCCTTGGACGTCTTGCACGTTGCCGCACCCTTGCCGTACTGCGCGCCCACCAGGAAGGCACCCTTCTTGTATGCGGGGATCACAACCACGCAGTCGGCCTGTGAAAGAATCTGGTTCGGGATCGCCTTGTCCGGCGTCGCCATAATCTCATCCAACACGTTCTTGGAATTCGTGAGCCGCTCGTCCAGCTTGCTCTTGTCCTCAGCCTTCACTTGCATTGCACCCGCAAGAACCACACCTGCACACAACGCTGCCGTAAATCTCTTCATATAACCCTCCTCGAAGTCTGGCTCGCGTAGCCGCATGCCTAGCCTCTCAAAGAAGATGTCCATTCTGTACATCAAGTTGTTCGCCTCGTGATAGCCAGACGAACCCTAGTGATCAGGAACTCTTCCTCTCCGATTAGGTCCTGTTTTGCGACTCATCCCTGGTCTGGTTGCCGGTTGTCTTCGTTGCCCAGCAAATGTGAACCTGCCGCTCTAGGAGGATCGACTATAGCCGACACAGAAAAAAATGGGGCTATACCATGCCGGCGATGCCGTCAGGATACAGCCCCTCTTCTCCCAGGTCTGTGTTACGTAGGTCTAAGATGAACCATCACCAGCTTTGCGACAAGTTACGGAGCACTTGAGTCATCCGTAACCATTTCTGTGTACTGAAGAGTACACAGCAGCAATCGCCCCGCGCCGTCCACTCATCATCCGAGCAGCATGCGCTCCACGACCCGCACCGTCAGCGCAACCCGGTTCCCCACGCCCATCTTCACCAGCAAGCGGCTCACCATGTTTTGCACAGTCCGTGGGCTCAGTTCCATCCTGTGTGCGATCTCACGATTGCTGTGCCCAGCCACCAGCAGCTGCAAAAGTTCTCTCTCGCGCGGCGTAAACCTTACCGCCGCAGCGGGTGCCGGCTCCCCCGGCGAATAGGTATCGATCAGGCTTGCCAGAACCTTACGTGGCGCCCAGATTGACCCGTCCGCAATGATCTGCACCGCCATCGTGATCTCCTCGGCTGAAGCCAGGTGCGACAGATAGCCCTTAGCCCCGGCAGCAACGACCTGGCCGACATACTTCGGATCATCACTTTCCCCGAACACAAGCAGCCGCAACCCCGGCCGCGCACGTCGATACGCCGCCATTAGTGGCAGGATCTGGTCCGTGGCGTCGATCACCACCATCGTCAGCTCCGTGTCGCGCAACACGTCTGCGGGCGACATGGGCAGCAGATCCGCAATGGGCGCCAGCAGTGCGACCAGCCCTTCCATGCGCAGTGGATCTTCGGACACAGTCCCGATGCGAAAGCGCACTCGCTCGCCTTCCCCGGGCTTCAACCCCGGCAGCAACGCGACACCCCTTACAGCTTCGGCAGCGTGATGCCGACCTGCCCCTGGTACTTGCCGGCACGGTCCGCATAGCTGGTTTCGCACGCCTCATCCGACTGAAAGAACAGGATCTGGCACAAACCCTCGTTCGCATAGATCTTCGCCGGCAAGGGCGTCGTGTTTGAGATCTCCAGCGTCACAAAGCCCTCCCACTCCGGCTCAAACGGCGTCACGTTCACAATAATGCCGCACCGTGCATAGGTGGATTTGCCCACGCACAACGTCAGCACATCCCTCGGGATCCTGAAGTATTCAATCGACCGCGCCAGCGCAAAGCTGTTCGGCGGCACAATCACACTGTCAGACTGCACGGCCACAAAGGAGCGCTCGTCGAAGTTCTTGGGATCAATGATGGCGCTGTTCACATTCGTAAAAATCTTGAACTCATCTGACACGCGAAGGTCGTACCCGTACGACGACAGCCCGTACGAAATGCATCCCGACCGCACCTGCTTCTCACTGAACGGCTCAATCATCCCGGATCTCGCCTTTTCACGAATCCAGCGATCACTCTTTATAGACATGCTGCTCCCTGCTGATTGCATTCACAGGCACCGGCGATAGCGCAGGCCGCTCAGGCTGTTTTACGATGGTAGCGCGGCTGTCCAAGAGTTGTGCCAGCAATCCGTACGTCAACCGTTGACACAACAACCCGTGGACCATAGCATCGCACTGTGAAGAAAGCGGGCGGCAATGATCAAGCAAGACCTGATTCAACAGGTCGTCGACCGCACGGGCCTGCCGCGGACCAAGGCGGAGCAGGCAGTTGAAGCCGTCTTTCGCACCATGAAGCGCGCGCTGGTTGCCGGCGAGCGCATTGAACTACGCGGATTTGGCGTCTTCACCATCAAACCTCGCAAAACGGGCATCGGGCGCAACCCCCGTACCGGCACCGAGGTCGATATCACACCCGGTCGCGCCGTCCGCTTCAAGCCCGGACGTGAACTGCAGGCGCTGGACAAACCCCCAGCGGCACGCGCCGAACCGGAGTAGCGCCAGCCAGATCGCACCCGCACCCGTCGTTTCAGTTTCCCTGCCTCATGCCGATAAGGCTTTCAGGTCACCTCCCTGGAGCCCGTTTGAGCAGCGTCGCATACCCAGCCCACCCATCCACCGCGCGGCGCGAGCCCAGATCCACGCGACGGCCCAGCAACCTGCCCGGCACCCAGTCCAGCCTGCTGCACACGCTTGACCGCATTCTTGGCATGCCAACGCTCGCTGCCGCCGCCTTCGCTCTGCTTGTGTATCTCTGGATGCCGAAGTCCATGGCCGACCCGGACATCTGGTGGCACCTGCGCGACGTCGCCGTGCAGTGGCAGATGCACGGCTGGCTCCACCGCGACGTCCTCTCCGCGACCGCGCATGGTGCCCCTTGGATCAACCACGAGTGGCTCGCGGAGGTTCCGTTTTACCTTGGCTGGACGCTTGCCGGTTCCCGTGGTGTTCTCGTTGTCAGCATGGCTATCACTGAGGCTGTCCTGCTGCTCACCTTTCTGCTCTGCTGGCGCTACACCCGCAACACAGCTCTTACGCTGGTCTTCTCGTCGCTCGCAGCGCTGGACGCCACGGTCTCGTTCGGCCCCCGCACCCTGCTGTTTGGCTGGCTCTGCCTCAACCTTGAGTTGCTGCTGATCGAGCAGTGGTCTGCCGGCCGGCTTCGACCTGTGACCGCCCTCTGGGCGTTCCCTGCACTCTTCGCCTGCTGGGTCAACCTGCATGGCTCGTGGCTCATTGGCATGCTGCTGCTCGCCGCGTTCCTTGTCTCAAACGCGCTCATGCGCGTCTCCGAATCGCCGGCCGCCGCACGCTGGCAGCTCTCATCGCTGCATCACCTGTTGCAGTGGCCACGCCGCCGCGACCGGTCGTTGTGGCACGCTGCCGGTCTCTCCGCCTGCGCCCTGCTGCTCAACCCGTACGGCTGGCGTCTCGTCGCCTACCCATTCGACCTCGCCTTCAAGCAGACACTCAACGTCGCTAGCGTGCAGGAGTGGCAGTCGCTCGACTTCCACACGCCCCGCGCGAAAATATTCCTCCTCACGCTCTTCGTGCTCTGCGCCGTCCAACTGCTTCGCCGCACGCGTTGGGCGCTATGGGAACTTGTCTACGTTGCGATCGGTATCTACGCGGCCTTTGCCTACTCGCGCTTCCTCTTTCTGGCAGCGTTGCTCGTGTGTCCCATCGTCGCCAAACAGGTCAGCCAGTGCCTGCGTCCGCGCCCAGCCCCAGCGCCGGAACATACCCTGCCCGGTTGGCGAGCCCTGGTGCACGCCGCCCTCATCGCGGCCATGCTGACCCTCGCCGCTTCACGCTTCCCCGCAGCACAGACCTTGGCCGCTGCCGAACGCGTCACCTATCCCGTGGGTGCTGTCGCCGTGCTGCGCTCCCTGCATCCGAACGGTCCCGTCTTCAACCAATACATCTGGGGAGGCTTCCTCGAGTATTACGCCCCCAACATCCCCGTCTTCGTCGACTCCCGCGTCGACATCTTCGAACGCAACGGCACCTTCAAGGATTACCTCGACGTCACCCAGCTTCGCCACCCGCTCGAAACACTCGACCGCCGAGGCATCCGCTACGTTCTCTTCGAGCCAGACGCCCCCCTCGTACTCCTCCTGAAAGCCACCGGCCGCTGGAACACGCTCTACGAAGACTCCTCCTCCGTCTTGCTGGAACGGACACCATGACTCAAACCTTGCCCCCTGTCCCGGCCCCCCTGCAGTCCGCCCCTGCCGCGCAGGTCCTCCCGTTGCAAGTCTCCCGTTGGCAGCGGAACGGGCCGCAGCCCGCGGCAGGCCACCCATACCGCCGCACAGGGCTCACACTCCTCCTCTCCGCTGCGGCGACTCTCCACTTCGTGTGGTTCTACCTCGCCCTTGTGCGCTGCTATCTGAACCTGGACAGCTACGAATCCGGAACGGCAAACACTCCCTATCAATACCGCCTGCTGCTCATGCTGCCTCTGCGTTGGGCACACGGGTCCGCTGCATGTCAGTCCCTCGCCGCCGCACTCACCTCCATGCGACCCTGGTTTCCCCTCGGCGTGCGTCCAGAAAGCATCGTGGAGTTCCCCCTTGATGTCGTGTCCGTCATCCTCGCCGGTCTGGTCGCACGGCAGATCTACAAGTCCGCCAGCCCCACAGGCCTGCTCACACCTCTGGTCTACCCACTCACACTGCTCATGGTCGCCGCCACGTATGCCTTCGGCACCATGCACCGGCTCCGCTTCCTCTACGACCTGCCCAGCCTTGGCTTCTTCGCCGCCGGCTTGTACCTGCTCTACTTCCGCAAACCCCGCTGGCAGTTCGCCCTGCTGTTCTGCATCGCCACGCTCAACCGCGAGACCACACTCTTTCTGCTCGCACTCTTCGTCCTCACGCGCTGGCTCGACACCCGCAGCGCCGTCACTCGCAACACCGCCACCTGCAGCACCGACACCTGCAGCACCGACACCCGCAGCACCGACACCCGCAGCAGCGCCACAGCACGCGATCACGGCACGCACAATACGGTCACCAGCCCGCCCCACACTCCAGCCTGGCGGTTACCGCGGCTTCCCCTCGCGGACGTTGCACTGACAGCTTTTCTCCTCAGCGCCTGGGTCTTCTGGCACATCTGGGTCGCGCACCATTTCTCAGCCAATCCAACCGAGTCGTGGAGCCGCCTCCGCCTTAACCTCTGGATCCTGGCGGTGCCCGCCTCCTGGCTGCAACTGCTCAGCTGCTTCGCCTTTTGCGGACCAGTTCTGCTGGTCCACCGTCGTCGCGTGCACGATCCCACTCTTCGCCTCTGGCTGTGGATCGTTCCCCTGTGGGTCCTCTGCATGCTGCACTACGGACTGTTCGTCGAAACCCGCATCTTCGGCGAGCTCATTCCGATCGTCGCCTGCTGCGTTGCCCTCATCACGGAGCAACTACTTCTCGACCGGCTCCACGCGACGCGGCTCCACTTTAGTCGCGTGAACCCACAATTTCGCTTTTGACCACAGGCACCACGTTTGGTATAACTGAATTGCGAGTTGAGCCGGCGCCCGCCCGCCGGCACCTCGTCTTCTTCATTCCGCAGTAGCTCAATGGCAGAGCATTCGGCTGTTAACCGAAGGGTTGTAGGTTCGAGTCCTACCTGCGGAGCCATTGCGTCAGAACTCCAGGCCATCCAGCGCTCCGCCATTGTCCAGAAAGACAGAATCGTTCCCGCGTACCAAGGGACGCCCCGTTGCGACTGGCAGCGCTTCGTAGCCAGCAGCATTCAGCGGGTCCGCGATGTACGACAGCAGCTGGAGCAGAGCCTTGCCACTGCACTCTGGGCCGCCTCCACGCCGCATTGCATTTTGAGTGTGTCATCCCGCCGACCCGCCGACCGCCGAGTTACCAACTGGCGTCAACTGTTCTCTGAATCCAAGGCCGTCGTGTGTCCCAATGTAAGTCAGCCGCGCGTCCGAGGCTCCCGACGTGCACGATCACCACACATACCCGGCATGTCGGAGCACTTGAGCCCCGTCGGTGAGTCCAACGGGACAAACCACCACAGCACCAGCCGCAGGTGCCTCGCCCCTACCGGTACAGCATCACGGCGATGCTGTAGCTGCTGAATCCGTTACGTGTCGGTGCGCACGCGCCCACGGCTGCCTTCCCGTACAGCCCAAGCTTCAGGCGTGCCATTAACTGCTGCGGCAACCGCGCCAGATCCGCTGTCGTGTAGCGCATGACAAACCCAGGCCTCGCCCCCACATAGCCCGTATCCTGCTTGCAGGTGTCACGCGCTGCCTGGGTTGAATTCACAGGCATTCCGACTCGCGACAACTCCCCCACCACGTCATTCTCCTGCTCCAGCAGACTCCGCGCTTTCACTTCATGGGCAAAATCTTCCACCGCCCAAAGCTCGCCATGATCCCCCGCTACCGAAACTGCAATCGTGTCCACAGCCGGATCCAGAATGTTTTCGCGGTGGTGCGGCGAATGCATCAGCGCGTCATGCATCTGCAACGCCGACTGGCCCATCGCCACATTCTCAGACACCCGCGAGAAGCGTGCGCCAGCACGAACCGCCCGCCCAAGCAGGTCCGCTTCACCGTCAAGCTGGTGCGACAACGTGTTCTTTTCACGCATCTGCACCGCATGTGCAACTGCGGCGGTCTGCAGAGTCTCACTCCAGCGAAGAGCCGGTAAGCCTGCCGCAGCCCGCTCCGCATTCACACTGGTGTACAGGTACTGCTCCGCAACCGTCCGCGGACCCATTTGCGCCTGCATGGAAATAACTGCCAGCAAAAGGCAGCACCCAAGGAAAATGCGGAGAGCAGATAGGCTAAAGGCGACAGATTCAGACGGAGAGCGGCGCAATGTGGCGTTCGGCATGAACGCAATATTTTCAAAATCGTGCATCTCAGGCAATAACACGAACAGGGTAGATGCACGTCATCCGCCAAAACTTTATTTTCCCATAAGAGGAATCTTAGAAGGTACGCCCCTCCGGTTAGCCCTGCTGGTTGTGCAAAAGCGGCGGAAGCTGCGACCGGTACCGGAACATGAGCGGCAGCAGGTCAATCGCGCCAAGGTACCGCGGCCCGTACCGTCCCGGCTCATCCAGCGTGCGTAACAACCAGCCTAGATAGAACCGATCCGCCCACTCCGGAATCGCCACCTGGTCCCCGGACAGGAACGCAATGGCCGCGCCAATACAGTGGATTCCCGGCACATACGGCAAATTCTGCCGAAGGTACAGCCCCAGCCGCTCCTGCGTCCCGCCACCAATGGTCACAATGATGTGATCCGGCCGCAGCTCCTTTACACAGGTCAGCAGGGCTTCATCCGCCAGCGCACCACCCGTGTTCCCGTACATCGGGGCAACGTACACGTGGCTCGCTGGGACCTCAATCCCCTGCCCCTTCAGCCAGGCCAGGTTCTGCCGTGAGGACTTCTCCCCCGCCATGATCCACAGTGTCGACCCCGGATGGCGAACCTCCAGCCGCGGCAACAGCTCACGAAGATACTTCAGTCCAGACACCCGATGGAGCCTGCTCCACGGCCGCAGCAGCCGCCACACCAGCACCATGTAGGCGCTGTCTGGGATCACCAGGTCCGCACCCAGCATCGCCTCCCGGTACGCAGCCTGCGTCTGCACGTCCTTCAGTGCGGGTGCGGCAGGCACAACCAGCAGCCCACCATCCAGCATGCGACTCACGGCCTGCTCTACAGTTCCGGTAAAGAAGGGTATGCCTAAGATCTGAACCGTGTCGGCCTGTGCTGTCATGTCGCGTTCCCCGGGCTGCTGCCCGATTAGTTCGCACCTACCGGCACAGCCGCGTGCATTTCCTGCTCAATCCACGCATACGTCAATGCCAGCCCGTCGCGCAGCCGAATCGATGGTTCCCACCCCAGCTTCTCCACGATCAGGGTGTTGTCGCTGTTGCGCCCGTTCACGCCCTTCGGCGCACCCAGGTTGTACTTCCTCTGCAGTTTGATGCCGGCAATCTCTTCCGCAATGTCCACCAGCTGGTTAATGGTTACCAGCTCGCTTGAACCCAGGTTCAGCGGCTCGCGTTCATCCTCTGTCGCAATCAGCTGCGTGCCCTTGATGCAATCGTCGATGTACATGAACGACCGCGTCTGCTGGCCATCCCCCCAAATCTCGATCTCATGCCTGCCGCTTTCCTTTGCCTCGATCACCTTGCGGCAAATGGCTGCGGGTGCCTTCTCCCGGCCGCCGGTCCACGTCCCCAGCGGTCCGTACACGTTGTGGTAGCGCGCAACCCGCGTCTCCAGACCGTAGTCCTCGTAAAAGTGGCGGCACATGCGCTCCGTGAACAGCTTTTCCCAGCCGTACCCGTCCTCCGGCAGCGCGGGGTAGGCATCCTCTTCCTTCAGCGCCACCACGTCCGGCGACGTCTGCTTGTCCCCGTTGTACACGCATGCCGACGACGAAAAGAAGAACCGCTTCAACCCCGCGTCCTTCGCTGCCATCAACAGGTGCGTTCCGGTCAGAACACTCAGCATGCACAGTGCCTTGTTGTTCTCAATGAACCCCATCCCGCCCATGTCAGCGGCCAGATCGAAACAGACTGTCGCGTCTTCCAAGGACGTGTGGCAGTTATCCAGGTTCTTCAAGTCCAGCGACAGATTCTTCAGAGACTTGCCCTCTGACACCTGGTACCACTCATGCAGCGGCTTGATGTCTGCGGCTGACACAACCTCAATGCCCTGGTCCAGCAGCGCCCGTGTCAGGTGACCACCAATGAATCCACCCGCGCCCGCAATCGCAACGCGCTCATTCTTCAGGTCCATGCTCAATCTACGTCTCCCAATCCGGGCGGCAGGCCCCACAAATTGGGGAGGATCTGGCCCGCGCACCATGTCGCCGAATGACGACGCTACCCAGTTTCGCATGTCTGGACTGCGATGCAAAGAACGCCCCCAATCGCGTTGATGCACCGCCTGCGCACACCGCGTACGATGTCAAAAGTGACGCGTACTTCCATGGCCGCCGCTGCCCTGCTGGCAGCCTTCATCGTCATCGCACTCTTCGCCCCGGTGCTGGCGCCGGCAGATCCCGCAGCACTCCACCTCACAAGCCGCCTCTTACCGCCCGGCACCGGTCACCTCTTCGGCACGGACGAGCTCGGCCGCGACATCCTGTCCCGCGTTCTCTTCGGCGCACGCATCTCGCTCCTCGTTGCGGTGACGGTCGTTGCCATCTCGCTCGCCGTCGGCCTGGTGACCGGCGCGATCGCAGGGTTTTACGGCGGCTGGCGAGACACAGTCCTCAACGTCTACGTCATGAACGCCTTCATGGCCATGCCCGGCATCCTGCTCGCCATTGCCTTTGTCGCCTTCCTTGGTCCCAGCCTGCGCAACCTCATCCTCGCTCTCGCCCTCACCGGCTGGGTCAACTACGCGCGCCTCGTCCGTGCCCAGGTCATGGCGGCGCGCGAGCGCGAATATGTCGAAGCCGCGCGTGCCCTCGGTGCCGGCGACCTCCGCATCCTCTGCCGCCACATCCTGCCCAACATTGCCCAGCCGGTCATCGTCCAGGCAGCCATCGGTATGGCCGCCGCTGTCCTTGCAGAGGCTACGCTTTCCTTCCTCGGCCTCGGTGTGCCGCCACCCGCTGCCAGCTGGGGGTCCATGCTCAACGACGCCCGCGCCCACCTCTTCGACGCCCCCTACATGGCCGCTTTTCCCGCCGCCGCCGTCATGCTCTGCGTGCTCGCCTTCTCCTTTCTGGGCGATGCTCTGCGCGACGCAGCCGACCCGCGCACCCACTGACCGCATCCAGGCAAGAGAAAACGCCCGGATCATGAGATCAACGGGCGTTCTTCGCAGCGCAACTCTCCCCAAGAGCTGCTTGCAGTCCGAACTGTACCAGTTGGCGCGATTTGGCGCTAGGGTATGTGTACCGGAGCCGACACGTTAGTGCGCGGTCAAGCCCAATTCCGCCGCACTGCCTATGCGCGTCGACATGACCTCCGCAGGCTGTCCGTGAGCCTCCGCGACGCTCGCCACCACCGCCCTGGCACTCTCCACGTCCGCACCTTCGGCCAGAATCAGCAACACAGAGGGCCCCGCACCTGAAAGGGCAACGCCGAGAATTCCGTGCTGCCCCGCCAGCGGCAGCAGTGCCGGCAGCAGCGGACACACCGGCGCACGATACGGCTGGTGCATCGTGTCCGCCATGGCTACCCGCAGCAGGTCACCATCGCCCGTCGCAAATGCCCCCGCCAGCAGCGCCACGGCCTGCACGTTCGCAATCGCATCCGCCCTGCTGTACGCGTCCGGCAACAGCGCCCGCGCCGTCTTGGTCGACAGAGAAGCCGCCGGCATCGCCACCAGCAACGGCCACCGTGCCGCGGACGGCACCACCACCGCCTGCACCGTTACCTCGCCGGCGTCGCTCACCTGCATCGCAGAGGCCGTCAGCCCGCCCAGCACACACGCTGCCACGTTGTCGGGATGCCCCTCACGCCGCGAAGCCTCCGTCAGCATCTCCTGCCGCGACCACCCGAGCCCGCCAAAGTGCACGGCCAGCGCCACCCCCGCAACCAGCGCCGCCGCACTTGAACCACACCCCTTCCCCAGCGGAATCTCGTTGCGCAGCGTCACTTGCAGCTCCGGCGCACGCACCCCGCGCTCCCGCAGCACACTGCGGTACGTCTCCAGCACCAGGCTGTCGTCCATTCGCTCCACGGTCTCAACGTTCCGCCCCGTCGCCCGGATCGTCGTTTCCGTCGCCTCCACGGCGTCAACGTGCAGGGCAAAGTCCATCGCCAGCCCCAGCGCGTCAAATCCCGGCCCCAGGTTTGCGGACGTCGCCGGCAAACGCAGCAATACCCTGCTCACGCCGGCTGCATCTCCGCCTCAAGCGCACGCAGCACCGCGTCCTGGTTCGCCTCCAGCACCAGCGGCGGCTTGCGGTATGGGTTCGCCTCCGCCATGCCGGTCGCCAGCAAATCCTTGTGAAAGTCAATCGTGTACTCCGGATCCTTCAGCGTGTGCCCGGTCAGGATCAGCACCACACGCTCACCCTGCTCGATCTTGCCGGCCTTCACCAGCTTCTTTACCCCCGCCAAAGTCACCGCGCTCGCCGGCTCGCAGCCAATGCCTTCCGCTCCGATCTGTGCCTTGGCCAGCGCAATCTCGTCCTCGCTCACCTGCTCGCACCACCCACCGGTCGCCCCAATCACACGCGCAGCCTTGCGCCAGCTCGCCGGGTTTCCAATGCGTATCGCCGTCGCACGGGTGTCCGCCGTCACCGGCTGCAGGTGCTTTTCCTCGTTGGTAAACCACAGGAACAGCGGGTTCGCCCCTTCCGCCTGGATCACCGAAATCTTCGGCACACGGTCGATGAACCCCAGGTACTTCAGCTCCGCAAATCCCTTGCCCAGCGCAGACCCATTCGCCAGGTTTCCGCCCGGCACCACCACGTGCTCCGGCACCTGCCAGTCCAGCTGCTCGCACAGCTCAATCGCCGGTGTCTTCTGCCCTTCCAGCCGGTACGGATTCACCGAGTTCAGCAGGTAGATCGGGTGCCGCTTGACCAGCTCCGCCAGCATCGTCACGCAGCCATCGAAATCCGTCTTCAGCTGCACCGTCAGCGCGCCGTAGTCCATGCTCTGCGACAGCTTGCCCCACGCAATCTTGCCTTCCGGAATGAACACAATGCTGCGCAAGCCAGCCCTCGCCGCATACGCCGCCATCGCTGCACTCGTGTTCCCCGTCGAAGCACAGGCCACCCACTCAAACCCACGCTCTGCCGCCACGCTCAGCGCCGCCGTCATCCCAGTGTCTTTAAAGGACCCCGTCGGATTCATGCCCTGGTGCTTGGCCAGCAGAAAGTCCAGCCCCAGCAGCTTGCCGCAGCGCGGCAGGTCATACAGCGGCGTGTTGCCCTCGCGCAACGTCACCGCGTTGCGATCGTCCTTCAGAATCGGCAGGAGTTCGCGGTATCGCCACACGCCACTCTGGTCGATCGGCAGTGTGGAATCCCGCCGCTCCGCCCACAGGTGCCGAAGCGCCGACGCGTTCGGCTTGTTCACCGCGCCAAACTCCGCGCGCGTCTCGCTCCACGGGTATTCGATCTCGTAAAGCTCGCGCGACTGCGGGTCGCGGAAATCACTCGCTACCGCGTCCGGTGCAATACGCTTGCCGTCCGCGATGCATCTCAGGCTGTGTGAACGGGAAATCATCGATGCCTTTAGCCTATCGCACTGCCCTCTCCACACGCGGTTCGCTCGTCCCGCGCCATGCTGCCGCCCTTCTTCGTCGCTGCACTATCCTCGTTGCGGTCGCGGCAATCGTCTGTCTTGTGGGCTCTTCATTGGCCGCCGCCCAGGCCGCGGCCCAGACCAACGATCAGACCAGGATTCTGACCAAAACACCACGGCAAAATCGGATCGAACCAGACATCAGGCACTCCACTGGCGAGCTCGTCGTTTTCTCCGCGGCCGACATGCAGCCCGTCTTCGAGGTCTTGGGCCCCTACTTCCAGCGCCGCACCGGTATCAAGCTCAAGATGGTCTACGGCTCCTCCGGCACACTCTCCCAGCAGATCGTCAACGGTGCTCCCGCCGACATCTTCTTCTCCGCCGACTACACCTTCGCCGAGCGCCTCGTCGCCGCCGACAAGGCCGACAACATCAATCCCTACCCCTACGCCAAGGGGCTGCTCGTCGTCTGGACACGCAAGGACTCTCCCTTCAATCCCCTTTCCGTCGACGACCTTGCCCGCAAGGACCTCAAGTCCGTCGCCATCGCCAACCCGGCAACCGCACCGTACGGCCGCGCTGCCATTGCCGCCATGAGCAAGCTGGGTCTGCTGCAGAAGGCCTCACCACACTTCGTCCAGGCCGAGAGCGTCGGCCAGGCCGCGCAGTTCGCTCTCAGCGGCAACGCACAAATCGCCCTCATCTCCCAGACGATCGCCTACTCTCCCGCCTACCGTGCAGCAGGCACCTCCGCCATGTTCCCCCTTTCCACCTACATGGAAATCCGGCAATGTGCCGTTGTCATGAAAGGCGGCGCACACCGCGATCAGGCCCACATCCTGCTCAACTACATCACCTCCGACGAAATCCAGAATCACCTCGCCGATCTTGGCCTGCAACGCTTCCAGTAGCACTACGAGTGCAATCGTCTAAAATCGTGGGCTGTGCTTCTTGCCAACAAGCACACGAGGAGAGTAGCCGACCCTGGACACCGACGCCCTGCTCCTCACCCTCCGCCTCGCCACTGTCACCACCGGTCTGCTTCTGCTTGTCGGCATCCCACTCGCCGCCATCCTTGCCTTTGCCACAACCCGCTGGCGCTTTCTGCTTGAGGCTGTCATCGCTCTGCCTCTCGTCCTGCCGCCGACCGTCCTCGGCTTCTACCTGCTCGTCAGCTTCAGCCCCCTGACGACACTCGGCCGCGCCACAGCCAAACTCCTCGGCCACCAGCTCGTCTTCTCCTTCGCCGGCCTCGTCGTGGGCTCCGTGCTATACAGCCTGCCCTTCGCCGTGCAGCCGCTCACCGCCGGCCTTCGCTCCGTCGACAACCGGCTGCTTGAGGCAGCATCCACGCTCGGTGCAAGCCCCATACGCCGCCTCTTCCGCGTCGCCCTGCCTCTGGCCAAGGCTTCATTGCTCGCCTCCGCCGTGCTCACCTTTACCCACACGGTTGGCGAGTTTGGTGTCGTTCTCATGCTCGGCGGCAGCATCCCCGGCGTCACGCGCACCCTCTCCATCTCCCTCTACGATCTCGTAGAGAACGCGCAATTCCCTGAGGCACGCCACGTCGCCCTGCTCCTGCTCGGCTTCTCCACGCTCGCTCTCGCCGCACTCTACCTGGCCCCATTCTTCGGCCCGCGTCCCAGGAGCGGCGCATGACCGGCAGCGCACTCCACGTCCGCTGCGACGCTCCCATCGGTTCGCTGCGCCTCTGTGTCAACGAACACATCGACGCCCCCTGGACCGTCGTCTTCGGCCCCTCCGGCTCAGGCAAGTCCTCTCTCCTGCGCCTGCTCGCCGGCCTGTGGCAGCCGTCCGCGGCCACCGTTGTTCTCAACCGTCAGGACCTCACCCGCATCCCCGCGCATCGCCGGCGCGTCGCCCTCGTCGCGCAATCCCCTGCACTCTTTCCGCACCTCACCGTACGCGAAAATATCGCCTTCGGCGCACGCATCCCTGTGGACCCGCTGCTCGACACATTCACCCTCACCACCCTTGCGCAAACCGGCACCCGCACCCTCTCCGGCGGTGAGGCACAACGCGTCAGCATCGCACGCGCTCTCGCCACACAACCGCATCTCCTCCTGCTCGACGAAAGCTTCACCGGCATGCACCGCACCCTGCGCCGCCAGCTCACGTCCCTGCTTCAGCAGGTCCAGCAGCAGCGCGCCGATGCTGGCGCTCCCATGCCGATCGTCTCTGTCACCCACGACGTTGCCGAGGCCTTCGCGTGCGGCAACCAGGTTCTCCGCATCGAAGCCGGGCATATCGTCCAGCGCGGCACCCCCGCCACCGTTCTCGCCGACGAGCGTCAGGACCTGCTCACCCACCTTTGACCGCCAACGCCACCCGGCCCGCACAGCAGAAAGGGCCCCGCATCGCGGAGCCCCACCCTTCAACCAGAACGACTTGCTTACTTACTTCGTGAAGATATCCCCGTCGCTGTTGCCCTCACGGTTGCTGGCGCGGTTCGCCATGTGGTTCGCCTCGTGCTGCAGGTGCGAATGCACACCCGGCTCTGAACCCTCAGCCGAATTTTTGCCCGGTGCAGACGGCGTGTCGTTCGAGTAATCGTCTTCCTTCACAATGCCAACACCCTCGTCAGACATCCCGTTACCGTTCAGATTGCTCATCCTCATCACCTCGACAGACATAGACGCCGCGTCTTCACACCGGGTTTTCCAGCCGTCTCGCACCACCCTCCGATTCTCTCCGGAGGCGAGGGACCCATACACGCCAGGCATCCCGCACACCCAGCCCTACCGACAGCTCCATTTCCAATCGGGCCACTGCCCCGCGCTACCATCAACTCATGCCGGACTACCTCGCGCAGGCCCTCGACCTCCATGCCGAATGCCTCGTCGTCGACGGCCACGCAGACACCCCACAGCGCTTCGCCGACGAACTCTGGCAGTGGACCGACCCTGACCTCCGCGGCGGCCAGATCTCCGCCGCCACCGCCCGCCAGGGTCGCCTCCACGCTGAGTTCTTCGCCCTCTGGGCCGAACCCGTGCAATGGCAGGACCGCTTCGAACACCGCACCCTCCAGCTCCTCGAGGCCGTCGAAGCCCAGCTGGAGCAGCACCCCGACGCACTCACCCTCTGCACCACATCCGCCGAAGTCCGCGCCGCAAGAGCCCAGGGAAAGTTCGCCGCCCTCCTCGGTGTGGAAGGCGGCCACTCCATCGGCACCGACCTCGACCTCCTCCGTCACCTCTATACCCGAGGCGTTCGCTACATGACCCTCACCTGGTCCAACTCCAACGACTGGTGCGACTCGAGCAACGACACTCCCCGGCACAACGGACTCACACCCTTCGGCTGCGAGGTCGTCGCCGAAATGAACCGACTCGGCATGCTCGTGGACCTCTCCCACGTCTCCGACACCGCCTTCTGGCAAAGCATCGCCGCCTCAAAGAAGCCCGTCATCGCCAGCCACTCCTCCGCCCGCGCCCTCACCGACGCTCCGCGCAATCTCACCGACGATCAGCTCCGCGCCATCGCTGAATCCGGCGGCGTCGTCATGGTCAACTTCTTCGCTGCCTTCCTGTCAGAACCCTTCCGCCACGGCTGGAATGCCCAGCGCGAAGAACGCGAGGCTGCCATCCACCAGGCACGCACCACCGCCCACGCCGCAGGCCAGCCCTTCCACTACTCCCACGAACTCAGCATCGACCGCCACTTCGCCCACGGGCTCCCCCGCCCTCCACTCGCCACGCTCATCGGCCACATCCACCACGTCCTCACGGTCTGCGGGCCCGCTCACACCGGCCTCGGCTCCGACTTCGACGGCATCCCACTCGCACCCGCCGGTGTCGACTCCGCTGCCGACCTGCCAAAGATCACGGCCGCCCTCCTCAGCCGCGGCTGGCACCCCCGCGATCTCCGCGGCTTGCTCGGCGAAAACATCCTCCGCGTGCTCGACCACGCTCATCCATGACGCTGGCGTCGCGAAGCTCAAACGCAGCATGCACACGCCTGCGCAGCAACGCGCCGCATCCGCCCTCTGCCTGCCATTGGCGGTATCCTGAACAGGCCATGATCTTTCGCACTCTCAGCCTCGCCGCCTCCCTCAGCCTCTGCTTCATGGCAGCCACCGCACAAACCACGACAACCCCGGCAACCAAGCCTGCAGACGACCTCCCCGACACCCCCAGCACCACCGAAGGCATCGTCGTCCCACCCGCCCCAAACGGCCCCACTGCCGTCATCGACACCACCATGGGCCGCCTCACCTGCCAGTTCTTCCAAAAGGAAGCACCCATCACCGTCGCCAACTTCATAGGCCTGGCCCAGGGCACCAAGGACTTCACAGACCCCACCACCGGCCAGAAGATGACCCACACCCGCTTTTACGACACCACCCAGTTCCACCGCGTCATCGCCAACTTCATGATTCAGGGCGGCGACCGCGCCGGCACCGGCCGCGGCGACCCCGGCTATTTCATCCCCGACGAGATCGTCCCCAGCCTTCGCTTCGACCGTGAAGGCCGCCTCGCCATGGCCAACGCCGGCCCCGGCACCGGCGGCTCGCAGTTCTTTATCACCGAAGGTCCAGTGCCCGAACTCAACGGCAAGCACACCATCTTCGGTCAGTGCGACGCGCACTCCGTCCTCGTCGTCCAGACCATCGCCCGCGTCGAGAAAGACGGCGAAGACAAGCCCCTCACCCCTGTCACCATCACCCACGTCACCATCGTGCCTGAGGGCGACCCCTTGCCGCCCGCGCCCAAACTCACCGCGCCCGCAGCCGTTCTGCCGCCCGCACCCGATTCCACCAAACCAGCTACACCACAGCCATAACCCCGCATCCAACTCTGCGGAATCAGCAACACATCGGTTTATACGCACCAAAGGAGCACGACCAGCATGGCAGATCTCACCCCCGGCACCTACGCAATCTTCCACACCAGCGAAGGCGACATCACCACAAAGCTCTTCCCGGAAGACGCACCCGCCACCGTCGAGAATTTCATCGGCCTCGCAGAAGGCACCAAGAAGTGGGAATCCCGCTCCAAAAAGGGCGACAAGTTGTACGACGGCTCGGTTTTCCACCGTGTCATCCCCGACTTCATGATCCAGGGCGGCGACCCCGAAGGCAGCGGCATGGGCGGCCCCGGCTACAAGTTCGCCGACGAGACCAAGGGCAGCAAACACGGCTTCACCGCCCCCGGTAAACTCGCCATGGCCAACTCCGGCCCCAACACCAATGGCTCGCAGTTCTTCATCACCGTCGCCCCCACCACCTGGCTCACCGGCAAGCACACCATCTTCGGCGAAGTTGTCTCCGGTATGGACATCGTCGAAAAGATCAGCAAAGCACCGCGCGACGGCATGGACCGCCCGAAAAAGACAATCACCATCGACTCCGTCGCCATCGAGCGCGTCTAGCCTCATCCCGAACCAAACCAAGAGGCCGCCCCACCGGGCGGCCTTTCTCGTTCAGTCCTCGCAAGAAGATGCCTCACGCCGGCACCTCCGGCACGTCGGCCTACCCCAGCCGCAACACCCGCCGCGTCCGCTCCACCTGCTCCCTCAGCAACCCGGTATCCTCGCTCAGCGAAACCCCATACGACGCCACAACCCCCCGCAAGGCCTCCGCTGACACAGCAATTCCAGCCACACCCTTCGCCAGCAGCTCCAACATGATGGCCACCGCCGTCGAAGCCCCCGGACTCGCCCCCAGCAGCGCCGCCAGGCTTCCATCGCTCGACCGCACGATCTCCGTTCCAAACTCCAGCTTCCCACCGGTCTTCGGGTCGCTCTTGATGATCTGCACCCGCTGCCCCGCAACCTCCAGCGTCCAGTCCTCCGCCCGCGCCGTCGGCACAAACTCCCGCAACGCCCCCACGCGGTCCGCCGGACTCTGCATCACCTGCCCCACCAGATACTTGGTCAAGCCCAGGTTCGTCGCGCCCGCACCCAGCATGCTCACCAGGTTTCCCGTCCCAATCGACCGCGGCAGATCCGCAAACGACCCGCCCTTCAGAAACTTCGTCGAAAACCCAGCAAACGGTCCGAACAGCAGTTCCTTCTTGCCCGCGATCACCCGCGTATCCAGGTGCGGCACACTCATCGGCGGAGCTCCCAGCGCAGGCTTCCCGTACACCTTCGCCCCATGCCGCTCAACCACCGCCCGGTTGGTACACCGCAGCCACTGCCCGCTCACCGGGAATCCGCCATACCCCCGACCCTCCGGAATCCCGCTCTTCTGCAGCAGCGGCAACGCCCCGCCACCGGCCCCCAGAAACACAAACTTCGCGACGACCCGCGTCTTCTTCCGAGACGCAAAGTCCTCCACCAGCGTGTACCACCGCCCATCCGGCAGCCGGGTCAACTCCCGCAACCCACATCGGGTATGGATTGAAGCCGCTCCCGCATCCGAACTCAAAGCCGCCAACAACCCTCGTGTCAACGCCCCAAAATCCAGGTCCGTCCCATCCTTCGACCTCGTAGCCGCCACCGGTTCCGAGTCCGTCCGCCCCTCCATCATCAGCGGCATCCACTGTCGCAGAACAGCCGGATCGTCACTAAACTCCATCCCCGCAAACAGCGGCGACGCCGACAACGCCACCCATCGCCGCCGCAAAAACTCCACCGCCGCTGAACCGGTCACAAAACTCTCATGCGGCACCGCGTGGATAAACTCCTCAGGATCGCCCAGCAGCCCGCGCTCCACCAGCGTCGCCCAGAACTGCCGCGATTGCAGGAACTGTTCGTTAATCTTCACCGCCCGCCCAATTGAAATCGACCCGTCCGCACACTCGGGCGTGTAGTTCAGCTCGCACAGCGCCGCATGCCCCGTCCCCGCGTTATTCCAGGCGTCGGAACTCTCCGTGGCCGCCTCGCCCCGGCTCTCCACAAACGCCATCCGCAGCCCCGGCGCCACCAGCCGCAACAGCATCCCCAGCGTGGCCGACATGATGCCCGCGCCCACCAGCAACACATCCACCTCGCCCGGCAGCTCGGCTTTGTTCTCTCGTTCCACTCTCACACCCAACCTGCAGTTCTACCTTCGCGACGCCCCGCCGTTCCCGGCACGCCAACTACGAGCTAACTCGCTGCCCCTTCATGTTCTCCACAATCCGCGCCGCAAATCCACTCGTACTCGCCGTCACCGCGCCGTCCATTCCCTTCGCAAAATCCACCGTCACAAACTTCTGCTTGATCGTCTCCGTCATCGCGTTCTCAATCAACTTGGCCGCCTCGCTCCACCCCAGGAACTCAAACAGCAACACCCCACACAAAATCACCGACCCCGGGTTCACCACATCCTGGTCCGCCAGCCGGGGCGCCGTCCCATGCGTCGCCTCAAATACTGCAAATCCATCACCCACGTTCACACCCGGAGCAATCCCCAGCCCGCCCACCTGCGCGGCCGCCGCATCGCTCAGGTAGTCCCCATTCAAATTCGTCGTCGCCAGCACGCTGTACTCGCTCGGCTTCAACAACAAGTCCTGAAACATCGCGTCGCAAATCCGGTCGTTCACCAGAATCATGCTCTTCCACTTGCCCTCACCATGGGTCGAACCGATCGCTGCCAGCACACCCTTCACCTCGGCGACAATCTTCTCGCCAAAGCTCGCCGGCGCAAACGCCACACCCGGCTCCACCACCTTCGCCAGCTCCTCCGGCGTCGCGCTCGGATTCTTCTCCAGCGCCGCAAAAATCCAGCTCTCCCGCTCCGTCACCACCCGGTCGCGAAACTCCCCCTTCGCCACCTCGTAGCCCCACTCCAGAAACGCACCCTCGGTAAACTTCTGGATGTTCCCCTTGTGCACAATCGTCACGATCTTGCGCCCGCTGTCCACCGCATACTGCAGCGCCGCCCGCACCAGCCGCTTGCTTCCGCGAACAGAAATCGGCTTAATCCCCAGCCCCGCATCGTCTCGCAGCCGCTTCTTCGTGTTCCCCAGCAGCTCGGTATTCACAAACTCCCGCAGCCGCGCCGCGTCCGCCGAACCTTCCTTGAACTCGATGCCCGCGTAAATATCCTCCGTATTCTCCCGAAAGATCACCACATCGACCTCGTCCGGCTTCACCATCGGGCTCGGCACACCCGGGTAGTGCTTCACCGGCCGAATGCACTGGTACAGGTCCATCGTCTGCCGCAGCGTCACGTTCAACGACCGGATCCCACCACCCACCGGCGTCGTCAACGGCCCCTTCAAGCTCACCCTGAAATCGATGCACGCCTGCACTGAATCCTGCGGCAACCAGTCATTGTGCAGCCGGTACGCCTTCTCGCCCGCCAGAATCTCGAACCACTCCACCCGCCGCGCACCGCCGTACGCCTGCTCGACCGCCGCATCCATCACCGCACGCGCGTTCTTCCAAATGTCCCGGCCAGACCCATCGCCCTCAATGAACGGCACAATCGGGTGGTTCGGCACCGTGTACTTGCCGTTGCTGTACTCAATCGCGGATCCCGCATCAGGTGGCCGTACGCCGTTATAGGTGTCTTGCATAGCAACAAAGCCTAGCAGCCACTACCCACCCCCCGCAATCCGATCACCGCACCGCCGCGCGATACCCGCCGCGCCGCACCGCGCAAAGGGTGCTTCACGCGTCACCAGGTCACCGTTCCATCAGCGCCAGCGGACCCTACTTCTCCCCCACCAACCCGCCACCCCACTCCAGATACGTCAGCCACTTGCCGTTCGGCAGCAGCTGCTCAAACTTCCCGCTCATGCTGGTCTTCTTCGTGTACGTGTCCGTGTTCCGCTCATAGGTCAGCCGAAACCGCGGCCCCAGCGCCTCGGCGTCCGACAGAAAGGTCGCGTAGTCCCGTATCCCGTACGCTCCACCCTCATGGCGAATCTCCACGCTGTACTGAATCACGTGGCCCTCGCTATCGAAGTAAATCGCCTTCAGCGGCGCTCCCGCCGAGTCCTGGTACACATACAGAAGATCCCGGTGCGCACACACCGCGCTCGTCGTATCCGCGCACGCCGCATCGGTCGTTGCATGCCGCGCCAGGATTCTCCCATCCAGCTCCCGCTTAAAGATGTACGACCCCATCGGCTTCGCGTTCGGCCCCACATCCGCCGTCCACGTCCCCAGCAGAAAGTCCAGCGATGCCACACTCAGCAACGGCTTCGCCGTAATATCCAGCTGCATCGACCCGCTCTGCGGAGGCGGTGTCCCGGTGCCGATCTTCGACCCAACCTCCTGCGCCCCTGCCACCAAACCGGCCAACATCAGCCCGCCACACACCGCAACCCGCACCAGTCCAAACATGCGGCCAGTATCGCACCTCATGCCGGCTCCACCTTCGACTCCACCAACATCTTCCCCGCCCCATACTCCCGCTGCATCGCCGCAATCACATCCGTATACTTGCTCCCCGCACCGGTATTAAAAATCACCACCCGATCGCTCGACGACAGGAACCCCGTCTCCACCAGTCGGTCGTACGCCGCCGTCGCCGCCGCACCCTCCGGACTCAACAACACACCCTCGTGCCGCCCCCAGTCCGCAATGGACCTGTAAATCTCCTCGTCCGTCTGCGAAATCACCGTCCCGCCGCTCGCCCGCACAGCCTCCAGAATCAGGTAATCGCCATACGGCTTCGGCACCCGCAGCCCGCTCGCCAGCGTCTCCGCCCCCTCGAAAAACTCGCAAGTGTCCGCCCCCGCCTCAAACGCCCGCGTCATCGGCGCGCATCCCGCCGCCTGCACCGCAATCATCTTCGGACGTTTGCCCGTTACCCAGCCCAGCTCTTCCATCTCACCGAAAGCCTTCCACATCCCGATCAGCCCCACGCCGCCGCCCGTCGGGTAAAACACCGCATCCGGGTACGTCCAGCCGCACTGCTCCACCAGCTCGTATCCCATCGTCTTCTTGCCCTCCACACGGAACGGCTCCTTCAGGGTGCTCACATCGAACCATCCCTCCGCCTCCTTGCGCGCCGCGACGATCTTCGCGCAATCGCTGATTAAGCCATCCACCAGCGTCATATGGGCTCCGTACGCCACACACTCCACCTGGTTGGCCAACGGCACATCCTGCGGCATAAACACATGCGCCTCCATGCCCGCGGCCGCCGCATACGCCGCCAGCGCTCCACCCGCATTCCCAGCGCTCGGCACAGCCAGCTTCCCCAGCCCGACCCCTGCATCGGCGTAGTGCTTCGCCATCGTCACCGCCAGGCCCAGCCCCCGCGCCTTGAACGTTCCCGTCGGGTTCGTTCCCTCATCCTTCAGCAGCACATTGCCGTTCCGCCTGGACGCCATCACCGGCGTCCACCCCTCACCCAGCGTCACCCGCTCCACATGTGGCAGCACCGCCTGGTACCGCCACATGCTCCGCACACCGCCCGCAGGCTCCGCAATGGCATCCCGCACCGCCGTGCCCTTGGCCGCACTCAGGTCATACCGCACAAAGTACGTCCCCGCACACACCGGGCACACCGTCTGCGGCGTCTCGGCACCCTCACAGTGACCACACCGCGAACACTCCAAACGATCAATCTTCGGCATACCCCTATGCTAACGGCCCATCCGCGGAACCAACCCGCTGTCCCCTACGTCTGCTTCTGGGCTCCGCCCAACCAACGCGGCATCCCTGGCGCACACCCATTCCCTCACAGCCGTTACCGCAGCAGTGCTGCAGCCTTTGCCAGCCACGCCGCCTGGACCGCCTTCCCAAACGCCGACGGCGGCTGCAGCACCAGCACCGCCGGTTCCCCGGCATCCCCGCGCTCGCGAAAAGCAATTGCCTCGTTCCCCTCGCCCTCCACCGTCAAGTCCGCCCTCGATCCCCGCCCCGCATTCACCGTCTCGCGAATCGCCGCGCTGTACTTGCCCCCACACGCAAACACCACCAGCTTCGGCGCCAGCGCATACATCTCCACCCGCAGCGTTTGCACCGCCAGCTGCTGCTGGGCCAACAACAACTGTGGGCTCACATCTCCCCCTTTCACACCGATCTTGCACAGCGCCGTCACCGCGACCGACTCGCCCGACCCGCCCGCCAACCCACCCAGGCGTCCCACAAAGTCCAGTGCCGCCGCGTCATCCTTTAACGGGTTCGGACCTCCGCCAAACACATCCGCAACCCAGTTCGGCACGCTCGCACAGACATACAGAATCCGCGCTTGCGAACCCATGTACTCCTTTGGCACATAGCCCGCAAAGGTCATCGGACCAAAGTCGTCGAGCGAAAAGTTCTTCAGCGTCGTAAAGAGCTCCAGCCACTGATCAAAGTAGTACGTAGCCGGCGTCGCCATCACTTCCTCCATGTGCTGCACCGCGTACTTGTCAGGTGCAACGCACTCGTCCAACACAGCACGTTAAATCACGGATCCGCCGACCGCCCTGCGCGCGGCACACATGCCCGCCACTACCGAACTCCAGGCGACCCAGTACGGCGCTACTGCACCTCGATTGCGGAGACGATCGCGTCTCCCTTGGTCGGCTTAAACTCAAGCACCACCATGCCATCGATGTCAGTCACGTCAAACCGCTGCTGATAAGCGGTAAGTGCACCTCCCGCAGCAGCCGCCACGTCCAGCGCGCTCACAACCGTCTCGCCATTTGCAGAAACACTGAACACACGTTCGCCGGAGTGGAGTTTCGGCTCCACAAACGTCAGCACCACACGGTGCCGGCCGGCGGCAACGGGAATCCGGTAACTAAAAGCACCGGAACGATACGTCGACGCGATCTCCGGGCTACTGGTTCCAGCGATCTTCACCGGTACGGCAGGCCGTCCCCACGCGACCGCCGGGCCAGAGATCATCTCCGCCGTTCCGCCCTCAAAGAACGCGTCCGATCCAAACCGCTTCCCATCGCTGGCGCCTGCCACCAGCGCTCCACAGTCGATATCCACAGCCTTTGCGGCAGCGTCGGAGAGATGCCACTGCACGCGATCCTCCACGTCGCCCTTGGGGAAAGACCCGGTCGCCACAATGTTGTTTGCCCCGGTGCTCAGGACAGTGCCATTCCACACACAAATGCGATCCGCGCACGCAGCACGCGTCCCAACCAGCTTTCCATTCACCGTCAGCGACGTCTTCGGCGCGTTGCTGTACACCCGCACATCTGCCACGCGATAGGCCCTCTCGGTATACAGGCTTGAGTTGATGTGCACCGTCGGCGTCGTCGCCCAGTTGGCTTTGTAGAAGTAATACGGGTCTTTCTTGTACGTATGGTCGAAGGTCACAATGCCCTTGGTGTTGATGTCCTTGGCATTGCCTTCCTCGCGAGTCGTACTTCCAAAATCAAAGGAGTTCCACAGGAACGTTCCCCATAGGTACCGTTTGCTGCGCAGCGTAGACCAGTTCTGTTCGTGAATATAAGACTCGTACTCTTCCGCCTGTGGGCGGTTGCGCGACTCCGGGCCACCAAGCGCGTTGTCAGAGTGCAGGGAGATAGCGCCACCAGCGCCGTACTCCGTTACAGCCTGCGGTTGCATGGGACGCGTGCGGTGCAACACGTCAAGGTGTGGGCCCAGGTCCGACGGCTTGTCGTAGTACCAGCCGTAGTAGCGGTTGGCGCCAGACAGGTCAGTCACCGCGCCCGTAATCGGTATGTCCGCGCCCGGTGCGGCACCCCTTGCCTCGCAGCAGGTGGCCAGCGTTGTGGGTCTGCTCGGGTCCAGCTCATGCGCCAGCTGATTCAGCTCCTTCAGCAGCGGCAGCGGATCAGGCAACGCTCCAGTCCCGCTGCCCAGAAACCCGGGAATGCTGTTGCCAAAATCAACTTCGTTCGCAATGGACCACGTAACGACGGAAGGATGGTTGAAGTCCTGCGAGATCTCCTCCCTCAGTTGCTGCCGCGCATTGTCACGCAGCGCCGCCGTGGGCTGTACATCCTTGCCCAGCGTCCACTGGCTTACCAGCGGTATCTCGTCCCACACCACAAGGCCATCCCGGTCCGCCAGATCATGGATGGGCTGTCCGTGCTGGTAGTGGGTCAGGCGTATACCCGTGACTCCCATCTCGCGCATCGTCGCTTCATCCGCGGCGACGTCTGCCGGTTCTGATGCCCAGCCCTTTCCTTCACGATCCTGGTGGTAGCCCACGCCATGCACGGCGACATGCTTTCCGTTCAGGAAGAGTCCACTGTTCGCATCGAACCGGACCTGCCGAATGCCGTAGGGAATGGAGACACGGTCCATCACCTGGGCAGGCTTGTCTACCAGCTCCACCACCAGCCGGTACAGGTACGCATCGTCAACACCCTGCCAAAGGTGCGGATGCGACACACCCACGTTGACCGTCGGCTCCGCAACGCTCTCCGGCGCCACTGTCACGTTCTGCTCCTGCTGCCCCGCCACATGACCCTGCGCATCGACCAATCGGGTGCGCAGCATAAGCGTGTCGCTTTGCTCACGATCGTTCCGCACCCTGACCCGCACCTGTATCTGCGCTCCGCCTGGCCCAATAGACGTCGTCTTGGCATACACACCGGAAGAACCGTAGTCCATCAAATCAAGGTGTACCTTCCGGGTAAACACCAGGGTCACGGGACGATACAAACCGCCGTACACAAAAAAGTCTCCCGTCAGTGGCAACACATCGGCGGTCGAGCTTCCCAGCGCAGGCTTCGTGTTGTCCACCTTCACGGTCAGCGTGTTCGCCTCTCCCGGCTTCAGGGCTGCCGTGCTGTCCAGCCGAAAGCGCGAAAAACCGCCCTTGTGCGTGCCAAGCATGGTCCCGTTTAACCACACGGTTGCAATGCGGCTCGCAGCGTCAAACTGCAGAAAACTCTCCATACCACTCGTGTTCGCAGGCGGCGTAAACACCAGCTTGTACCAGCCCACGCCCTGCGTGGTCATCACGTTCTGCGCAGTGTTGATGTGCGTCGCGGGTGCGTCCTTGTAGTAGCCCACCCGGTTCCAGGTGTGTGGCACACTCACCGTGGCCCACGTCGCATCCGGTTCAGTTTGGGGTCCCATCCCAGACTCCGGATCCAACTTGAAGCGCCACCCATCGCGTAGCGACATCTCCACCCGAGGTTCTACAGCCGTGGATCCATCAGGGCTGCTCACCGCCAACTTCTGCGCCTGAACATGGAAAGCAACCGATAAAAGGGCGAGCACAAGCAGGCTCAAAGTCCGGGTCATTCGCAAACTCCTGCAGGCTTTTCTGCTTGCGTGGATTCAAGGAGCCGCCAATTATAGTGACGACTTAAATCCTTTGTCACCGCGTCCGCAAGGCAAAATCGGCACCTTCCTCCGGCAGCCTCCAACCGTTTCCCTATCGACCTGCGCCACCCGTTTCCCTACTTGTACCCCATCCCAAACCCCACGTGGAACAGCGGATTCACCGAATCATCCGGCATGCCCGGCGTCTGTGCCCGCACCGCCTCCATGCTCCGCGGCAGTTCAAACGGCAGCTTGCCCTCCGGCTTGGCCTTTCCCGTCACCACCGCCATCAGCGCTTCGTCACTCGCTCCAAAGTTCAGCAGCACCGCCGCAGCGTTCGGCAGCACCGTCGTCAGGATCGCGGGCCGGTCCAGAAATACTGCCGCCACCGTCGGCACCTTCGCCGCCGCAGCCTCAAACGCCGTCAGCTCCGCGCTCCCCGGCTTCCAGTCCAGATCACCCTCATGCTGCCGCGAGCCAAAAAAGTATCCGGGGTGCAATTCCTGGTGCGGCGCATTCATCCGCACCACAGCGAACTCCGCCTCCGCGACGGAAGCCACCGGTACCAGACCAGCCGCCCGCGCAGCCTCCGCGGACACACCCACCAGGAACACCTTGCGCCCCGCCGCCCGCACCGGCAGCAATCCCTTCTCATCCTTCAGCAACACCATCGACCGCTCCTGCGCTCCCATCGCCGCCGCCTTGAACTCCGGCTTGCCCACCACACGCACCGCAGCCGCCGCGTCCACATAGGGGTCTTCAAACAGCCCCAGCTCAAACTTCTGCCGCAACAGCCGCTCCGCAGACAGGTCCACCCGGCTCTCCGCCACCATTCCCTTCTTCACCAGCGCCACAATCAAATCTGAATCCGCAACCCCGCCGAACTGGTCCACCCCCGCGGCAATCCCCTTCGCAAACCTCTGCTCCGGCGTCAGGCTCTCCACACCCCACGGCATCCCAAACTTCCCCGGTGCAATCCCCGGATGCTTCCCCGCAGCAGCCCCCGTCAAACATTCCTCCACGCAGTCACTCGTGATTAACCAGTCCGTCAGCACAATCCCGTCAAACCCGAGCTTCCCCCGTAACACCCCCGTCAGCAGCTGCTTGTTGAACCCCGCCCCCACTGCCTCCAGCGGCTTCCCCTCCACACTCACGCCGTCCACAATCGCATACGTGGGCATCACCCCCGCCACATGCGCCGCGATCGCGCCCTCAAACGGCACCAGGTGAAGCGGAAACGACGCATCCGTCTGCACCGCATGCCGGCTATAGCTGTTGTGCGAATCCAGACCGTCCTTCATCGCACCATACCCGGCAAAGTGCTTCACAACACACGCCACGCTTCCCGCGTTCAGCCCCGTCTCGCCCCCTTGAAATCCCGCGATGTACGCCTCCGTCTGCGCCTTCACCCGCTCCGGATCATCCCCAAACGTGCCATCGATCCGCGACCATCGCGGCTCCGTCGCCAGGTCCGCCTGCGGGCTCAGCGCCTCCTGGATCCCCACCGCCCGATACTCCTGCCGCGCTACGTCCCCAAACCGCCGTGTCACCGCCGGGTCGTTCAACGCGCCCATCCCCGTCATGTCCGGCCACTGGCTAAACCCGCCCGCATCGTTGCTCGCGCCAATCAAACTCGTAAACGCATTCCGCGGATCGGTACTGATCGTCAGCGGAATCCCCCACCGCTCCTTCGCCGCCACCGCCTGAATTTTGTTATTCTCCGCCGCCATCTCCGCCGGCCCCGCCGCCAGACGCGTAATCATCGTCGTCACAAACTTTTTCCCGATCAGCTCCCGCGCATCGTCCAGGTCGTACGCAGCCCCCCGCCCAATCCCCGCCATCACCTTGCCGCCCTCACCCGCCGCCGGATCCACCTTCGCCCGCAGCGACCCATGCATCATCAGCCCCGCCTTCTCCTCCAGGCTCATGCGCTTCACCAGGTCCGCAGCCCTCGCCTCCGCAGGCAACCGCCAGTCCTCATAGGGCTCCAGCCTCCCGTCCCGGTTCGCATCCCGAAACCGCAAGCCATCCACCGTCACCACCGCATCCTGCGCCGCCACCACCGGCTGCTTCTGCACCTGGCCCACCGCCCCCACCGCCATCACTAACGCCACCGCACTCCACGCTCCACGCATCCGCTTCACCCCGCAACGCCGCCATTACATCCACTCGCAGCGAAGCATGTCAAAGCACAACCCCCGATCCACCCCACTTTTCTCTTGCCATATCCCGCTCGGCGCTTACACTCTAAAACCGACCACCACCCACGCCCCCGGACGGTTTCCTATGAGCCTCCCTTCCGACACACGCACGCGCCGCCGCCTCGTCCTGCCGCCTCTCGCGCTCCTCCCGGTCGTCCTTCTCTCCGGCTGCGTCCACTCCCCACTCTCCCGCAACGCCGCCCGCTTCGGCAGCACCGCCGCCGTCGTCCTCCGTCAGTCCTCCGACGCCTACGACACCGTCGAGCGCGTCACCTACCAGCAGCAGGTCTCCACCCTCGTCCTCGACTTCGACCGCAAAGGTTTCGACCGCAAAAAGATCCAGCCCTTCCTCCCCCAACCCGATCTCGACGCCCGCAAGACCGTCCTCGCCGGCCTCCAGAGCTACGCCGACTCCCTCGTCGCCGTCACCTCCGACGCAGCCCTCACCCCCGTCGACGCCGCATCCCAGTCCCTCTCCAACCAGCTCAAGACCCTCAGCACCAGCCCCGCCCTCCAAACCATCGCCCCCGGCGACCACAGCACCCTCATCATGTCCGCCTCCACCGCCATCGACCTCCTCGGCAAAGCCCTCATCGAACGCCGCCGCCAACGCGATCTGCCCCGCATCCTGCATGAAATGCAGCCCGTCCTTGACACCCTCTGCCCCCTTCTCCAGCAGGACATCGGCGCTCCGCCCAGCGCACCCGGCGGCGGCCACGGACTCCGCGACCAGCTCTGGAACCAGTACGACAACCTCATCGACAACCAGACTGACTTCATCGGCGCCAACAAGTCCCTCCCACCCGCCGAGCGCGCCGCAGAAATCGCCCGCCTTCCCGCCCTCGTCCGCGAGCAGGGGGCCGCAGATGCCGCCCTCGCCACCACGCAGTCCGCCCTCCACGACCTCGCCGATACCCACCGCGACCTGCTCCGCCCGCAGCAGCCCGCGACCTTCCTCGACAGGCTCCATCAGCTCACCGCCGACGGAGAACAGATCGCCGCCTTCTACAACAGCCTCGCCTCCAACTAGGACACCACCGAGGAGCCCATGCCAAAGTCGAAGCCACCCCTCCAGCCAAAGTCCCAGCCGAACTCCCAGCCAAAGTCGCAGCCGGCCACGCCCACACCGCCCGCCACCACAACTCCTGCCAGCAAACCTCCAGCGAAACCCGCAGCCCGCGACGCCACCGCGGTCAACTCCACGACTCCAGCAAACAGCCCCGTCGTCTCTGCCCAGACTGCCGCCACTCCAATATGCCCCGCCGAGGCCGCCGCCACTTTTGTTACAGCCGCCGCCACTCCTGTTCCAGCTGCCGCCACTCCTATTCCAGCTGCCGCTCGTGCCGCCCTCGCTGCCGCGGCCACCCTAATCCCAACAGCGACCGGCATCGACTTTCCGCCGGACGCCGCAACCCTGGCCGACCCAGCCCAGCAACAAATCGCCCGTGCCAAATACCAGGCACTCCATGACCAGATCTCCTCCACGCGCGAAAACCTCCCCGGCGACGACACCGCCAACCGCACCCTCCTCCGCGACCGCGCAGAAGAAGCCCAGGACGTCCTCACCACCCTCGACCGCAACGACCTCCAGGCCAACACGCCCGCCTTCACCGCCGCCGCCACCCAGATCCAGCAAGCCAACGCCGACATGGAGAAACTCTCCGACAGCATCGGCGGCATCATCCACAACATCCAGGCCACCGCCGACTTCGTCCAAATCGCCAACGAAGCCATCAGCGCCGCCACAAAATTCATCGCCTGACGCCACGATACGAGCCCCACACCCCCGCAACCTCACTCTGCCCGCAGCGCCTCCGCCGGGTCCACCCGGCTCGCCCGCCACGCCGGCACCAGGCTCGCCGCCAGCGCCGTCAGCACAAGCACCGCCGCCGCCACCACCAGCATCACCGGGCTCCGCGAACTCCCCTCACTCCACGCTGCAAACCGTGCCCGCACCACCACTGCCAGCAACAGACCAACCAACGCACCGCCCGCGATCACCCACGCGTTCTGCCCCATCACCAGCCGCAGGATCCCCTCACGCGGCGCACCCAGCGCCATCCGTATCCCAAACTCCGCCCGCCGCTGCGCCACACCGTACGCCGCCACGCTATACAAACCCACCAGCGAAAGCACCAGCGCCCCTACGGCAAACAGCCCCAGCAACACCGCAACCAGCCGCTGCGTCCGCCAGGCAGTCTCGTGCTCGACCGCCTCCTGCAGCGTATTCGGGTTCACCCACACCGCCACCTTCGCACCAACTCCTTGCACGGCCTGCGCCGCAGCTCTTTCAAGCTGGTGCGGATCACCCATCGTCCGCACCACAAACGGAAGGTACGGCCACATCGCCGCCGTGCTCGGCACATACACCTCTGGTGCCACCGGCTTGTCCAGGCCGTCATTCACCGCGTCCCCCACAACGCCAATGATCTGCACCTGCCCTCCATGCACCGCCGGCGAAAACGTATTCAGCGGCTGCGGATCCGTCTTGTCCCGCTCACTGTCCAGCGCCGCCACCCGCACCTCCCTGTCCAGCACCTCCCGCCCGGCCGACAGCCTCCGTGCAAACGTCTCGTTCACCACCGCCACCGGCAAACCCGCGCGCCATTCCGCATCCGTAAACATGCGCCCGCGCACCAGCGGAATACCGAGTGTCTTCAGCACACCCGCACTCCCGGCCGTCACATGCGCTTCGCTGGTTCCGTCCTGCCCCACAAACCGCATGGTCGATGTGTTTCCCCCACTCGGCGGAAAGCTGTCCAGAACAGCCACGCTCACCACGCCCGGCACCCGCTCCAGTGCCGCCCGCAGCACTTCCGCCATCGCCACCCGTTCCGGCCACGTGTTCGCCACATCCTTCATCAAGGTCGCGCTGATGAGCATGGCGTTTTTCTGCTCATACCCCAGCGGCATCCGCATCACCCGCACAAACCCGCCCACCGCCGCCGCGCTCACCGTCAGCAGCACCAGCGTCAACGCAATCTGCGCTCCCACCAGCAGCCGTAACGGCGCACTCCCACCCGCCATCGTCCGCCGCCCACTCGCATTCAACATCCCGCCAATCTCCGGCTTGCTGAACTTCAGCGCAGGCACCAGACCAAATCCCACCCCCGCCAGCACCGCCGTCCCAATGGAAAACAGCAGAATCGTCCCGTTCACCCGGACGACCGCCTCCGTCGGAAACAGGTCGTCCGCCAGAATCATCGGCAACCGCGCCAGCACATACGCCAGACCCGTCCCCACCAGGCTGCCCAGCACGCTGATCGTCACGCACTCCACCAGCAACTGCCGCACCATCCGTGCCCGACCCGCGCCCACTGCCGCCCGCAGCGCAAACTCATGCACCCGCGTCGTCCCCCGCGCCAGCAGCAGCAGGCTGCAGTTCGCACATCCAATCAGCAACAGCGATCCCACCGCCATATACAGCAGAGGAAAGTTCTTCAACAGCTTCGACCGTGACGTAAACCCTTCCAACAACGGCTGCAGCCGCACGTGGAAGTTTTTGGGATAGAAACTCGACTCCTCTTTCGCAAACTGGTGAACCATCGGGTCCACCATCAGGCTCGCCTGCGCCGCCGTCACGCCTTTCTTCAGCTTCGCAAACGCAATGTAGTGCGGCTTGTCCAGCGAAAAACTCGAGATCGGCATGTACATGTCCGGCGCGCCGCCCAGCGTAAATCGCTCCGGCATCACACCCACAATCTTGTACACCGTCTTGCCCGCGTGGAAATCCTTTCCCACCACACCTTGATCGCCGCCATAGTGCCGCTTCCAGTACTTGTAGCCCAACACCGCAGTCGTTCCCGGCTTGCCACCAATATCTCCATCGCTCGGCTGCAGCGTCCGCCCAAGCAGCGCCGGCACACCGTTAAAGGTCCACGCGTTGCCGCTCATCAGAGTGATCCGTATAGGCTGCGTCAGCCCGTTGTCGTCGGTCTGCATCGTCATGCCACTCTGCGCATAGACGTCTTCAAACGCCGGGCTTGCCTTGTACGCCGCGTACTGCGACGGGTTCAGCACAAACCAGTTCCAGTCATCCGGCACCGCAGGGTCATGCACAATCGGATTCACCGTCCGCTCCGCATCCGCATACGGGTACACGTCCAGCAACACCGCGTACACCACGCTGAACATCGCCGTGGTCGCCCCGATCCCGATCGCCAGGCTCAGGATCGCCGTCAGCGCAAATCCCTTGTTGCGCCACAGTCCACGCAGCCCATAGCGCACATCGCCCCACGTCTCATCCAGCAGCCGCATGCCCGTCACCCTCCGGTGTACTTCCGCTCCATTCGCCACCATCACACCCAGCTCCACCCGTGCCCGCCGCCGCGCCTCCGCCTCCGGTACACCCCGCCCCATCAACTCTTCCGCTCGAGCCTCGGCATGGAACAGCAGCTCCTCTCGCACCTCCGCGGCCAGTGCACGCCGCCGAACCACACTCCGCCACACCGCCCGCCCACGGCTCACCAGGCTCATGCGTTGCCGCCTTCGGTCCCCAGAATCTGTCCAATCACCTCCGTCAGATCCGCCCAGCGCTTCTGCTCTGCCGCAAACTGTTTCCGCCCCGCAGCCGTCAGCGTGTAGAACTTCGCCCGCCGGTTGTTCTCACTCTCCCCCCACTGCCCCGCAATCAGCCCCTGCGCCTCCAGCTTGTAGAGCGCCGGGTACAGAGTCCCCTGCTGGATCTCCATGCGCTCGCCGCTCATCTGCTGTATCCGGAGCAACACCGCATACCCATGCAGCGGCCCCAGCGAAATCGCCTTCAGGATCAGCAGGTTCAGCGTCCCCTGCAACACGTCCACATCACGTCCCATGCCTTCTCCCAGTTTGCCAAGGAGAGTAGGACGCGCTCTCCTTGGTTGTCAAGGAGAGCCGCTCTCAAGGCAAATGCGTAAGTCTAGGACCGCCCAGGTATCCGCGAAAACCTGTCAAGCCCCCGACCCACCGAACTGCCTCATTCAAAGGGACATTCGCGTGGCACGATCTATATCTCCAACCCAGTACAATAGACACAGAGCAAAAAGGCCGACCCTCGCGGGTCGGCCTTTTTCGTCTCCGGAAAGGAGGTCCAATCAAATGACGAACTTACAGACCCGGTCCAATCAAATCAGGAACTTGGCGCCGGCAGGGGGAGGGTGGGGTCCCTCACACCGCAATCGTGAACGAATCCTCGCTCCGCGTTACCGCATGGTACAAAGTGTCTCTCTCAAACGGAATCCGTCCAGCCTCCCGAATCAAACGCTCCAACTCAGCCCGCCGCATCCCCTGCTCCGTCGTCGCTCCAGCCTCGTGATAGATCTTCTCCTCCACCACTGTCCCGTCGATGTCATCTGCTCCAAACCTCAAAGAAATCTGAGCCATCTTCGGTGTCACCATCTGCCAATAACTCTTCACATGCGCAAAATTGTCCAGCATCAAGCGACCAACCGCAATCTGCCGCATGTCGTCGAACCCACTCGTCTTCGGCAAGTGTCCCAACATCGTGTTCTGCGGATGAAATGCCAACGGAATAAACGTCTGGAAACCACCGGTCTCGTCCTGAACCTCACGGAGCTTCACCATGTGATCAATCCGATCCTCTTCATTCTCCACATGCCCATAAAGCATCGTTGCATTCGATCGCAAGCCAGCCTTGTGAACCATCTTCGCCGTCTCCAGCCACTCCCCACCGTCAATCTTGTGATCGCAGATGATGTGTCGCACCCGGTCAGCAAAGATCTCCGCTCCACCACCTGGGCACGAGTCCACTCCAGCAACCTTCATCCTCTCCAAAGCCTCAGGAATCGACAGCTTTGCTCGCTTCGCCAGGAACGCCACCTCAACCATCGTGAACGCCTTGATATGGACCTTCGGAAAACGCTCCTTCAATCCAGCGACCAGGTCCAGAAAATACTCGAACGGCAGATCAGGATGCAGCCCACCCACAATGTGAAACTCGGTCACTGCCTCGGAGTACCCCGTGGCCGCAGAAGCCCAAGCCTCCTCCAGAGCCATCGTGTACGTCCCGGCATCACCCTTCTTCTTCCCAAACGCACAAAGCCTGCAGGATGCGACACATACATTGGTCGGGTTGATGTGTCGGTTTACATTGAAGAACGTAACGTCTCCATGCAAACGCTCTCGGACCAGGTTGGCGAGCCAGCCCACGGCCAAAATATCCGGAGACCGGTAAAGCGCAATCCCGTCCGCCACGCTGAGCCGGCTCTGAGCCATCACCTTCTCCGCAATCGGCCAGAGTGCCCGGTCGTCGGTCTGGAACTCGTGTCGTGGCTTGCCTGTCGGAGACTCTGTCATGTCACAAGTTTAGACTCATCAGCCAGGGTGCTCGGTGCAGGAACTCACGCCCGCCTGAGCGATCAACGTCCAAAAGAAAGTGGCGAGCCTAAGCTCGCCACTTCTGGCTACAGCCGAACCGACCTACTTCGACGCCTTCAACTCCGCCGAATCTACCATCTTCGGCTGCAGCACCAGGCCATCGTAGAGAGTCACACCGACCATGTGATCACCCACGCTACGTGCCTGCCGCAACGCCCAACCTGCCTCGTAATACTTCACGCTCATGTCTGGCTCATGCACTGTAAACACCAGTGTCCCCGGACTGTTCGACGTGACCAGCACGCGACTGTTGGTCTTATCGAAGTACAAACCACTCGTGTTCGGCACGAAGAGTCCCTTCACTGTCTGCCATGTCGCCCCGTTATCGTTGGACACAAACACACCCTCTCGCCCACCGACCCAAAGATGGTTTGTATCGTCCAGCGCAAGCGAAGAGACCATGGTGAGACCGGTGGGCGCAGTCACCGCGTGAAAGGTCACACCCTTGTCTGTCGACAGCGCGATCGACTTCAGGTCGGCCACAGCAACATCACTCCCCTGGGCTGTCACTACTCGCCACGGAGTGCCGTTGGCACTCCGAACGTGATTCCAGTTATGTCCTTCGTCTTTGGAGACCAGCAAACCTTCCTCAGTAGCCGCAAAGACCGAGTCATCCGTCGATGCGATCGCATAGACACCTGTAGATGACTCCATCGGTGGAGTCGTCCGAGACGGCGATGTACCCACAGACCGATCATGCTTCGTACGAGCAGACGCAGTTGAGGCTGTAGACGGACGGGAGCGAACAGCCTTCGTAGCGGACGCATTGTGCGTTGAGCGGAGACGGGCCGCCTGCTTCGGCGCCTCGTCAGTCGTTTCTGGTGGCAACGCCAGCGTCAGGCCTGAGTTCGTCCAGTTGCCATCACTCAGTCGATAGATACCGTGGCGAGTGCCGGCAAGCAGCGTGCCATTTGGCGTCTGACCAAGGGAGAATATGTCCGCTCCACCCAAACCACCACTTTGCTGTTGCCAGTGGAGGCCGCCGTCCGAGCTCGTGAACACACCGCCGGCCGCCTTGTCGTTGATGACACCGACGTAAAGGGTGTTAGGGTTCGTTCTGTCTTGAGCGATCGCGGAGATCTGACGAGCGGAAAAGCCGTTATTCGATGGCTGGAAGGTCATGCCGCCGTCTTCTGACAGGAGTACGCCATTCCGATCGGTCGCAAGCAGTACATGCTGGGGGTTCTGTGGGTCTACGCTTACATCATTGATGATGTAGTTCGGGTTGCCGTGGAGGGTGAACGTGTGGCCCGCATCGGTCGTCTTCCACAGCCCGTTTGTCGTACCCGCATATACGGTGTTTTCCGCCATAGGGTCCTGCATCAGCACGCGGGTCCTTCTCGACTCGGTGGGAATCCCCTTCACCTTTTCGAACTGGCCGCCCTCATTAATACTTCTGTAGATACCCGAGCAGGCAGACAGATAAAGATTTTTGGGGTTCTTCGCATCGATGATGATCGAGAAGACGTCGGAGTCATCGATCAATCCATCCGGCTTGCCGATGTTCGTCCAGTGCTCGCCACCGTCGCTGGTATGCCAAGGCAGGTGCCACGTTCCGGCGAAAATAATGCGGGGATCCTTAGGATCGATAGCGATCGACTCGACCTCCTTAATCTCAGCATTCCCGGCAGGACTGATCAGCGCCCAGGTTTTCCCCCCGTCTGCAGAGCGGAAGACTCCGTCCAGCGCGCCGATCACCAGAATCTTCGGGTCCGATGGGGCCATCGTAAGAGCACGAATGGAATGGCCCTTCATCTGGTCATTCGCAGACCAGGTTTTGCCGCCGTCGGTCGTACTGTAGAGACCACCATCCGCACGGTCCAGTACCCAGGCTCCCACCACAATGTGGTTCGAGTCGTTTGGGTCGACGACGATGTTATCCAACGCCAGGTCATCACGATTTCCTAAACGAGCCACACGCTTCCAGGTGCTCCCGCTGTCATGGCTGTCGAAAATCGTGCCCGTTAGGGTGCCGAGATAGATGTGCGTGTGATCGTGGGGATCGAGCGCAAACGCACGGGCGTCACCGCCATCCGGGCCGTACGGCATCCAGCGGTTCTGGGCTTGAGCAACAACGGGGGTAGTGGCAGAAAGCGCTGCGACGACACAGAAATGAACAAACGACTTCATTGGGATCCTTTGGGCTGACACTGCTTCATAGTATGACGCACCTACCCATTCGGAAGCGGATGGGTGTACCTCCTACGACACATGTCAGGAACACAAAAGTGCTACCGCTGTGACAGCCTTTCTCATCGTGCAAAGCACCTGTAGGAACTAGTGTGAGGACAAGAAAAAGCGGCTGACCCGAAGGTCAGCCGCTTTCCTACTCAGTAGTACCTACTTCTTGTGGCGGTGGTGCTTCCGCGGTGCCGGAGCTGTGCGGGACTGTGCTTTCACAGCAGTCTCGTCAACCTGGGTACCGTAGCTGCCCATGGTGGCACCAGTCGGGATCAGGGTGTTCGTGACCGAGTTGGAACCATCCGTACCGGTGTAGACCATGATGCGCGACGGATCGATACCGGCACCCGCTTCGCCATTGGTCAGGTAGTACTTCTCGTTCACTGCGCGCTGTGCTGCCAGCTTTCCGTCGCCGTTGCCGGTGATGGCCAGTTTGGAGTCAGAGCTGCGCTTCAAGCTCGCCGCGATGTCATCGAGGCATGCCTTCGCCTCGTTGTCGATACGCGCCGGGCGCTTCTTATCGTTGTTGAAGGTGATGGAGCAGAGCTGCGACGTGCTGATCACCGGCGGTGGCGGCGGTGCAACCACTGTTACCGAGGTCGTCGTGGAAGCAGTCTGACCCTTGTCATCCGCAACGTTGCAGGTGACAGTGATGGTGCCAGGAGCCGCACCGACTGTGCTCAGCGTGGCCGTCGTGCTGGTTCCGGATACAGAACCGGCAGTCGAGCTATAGCTGTACGTCAGAGGACGATTCTGTGCGCTGTTGCCAACCGACGTGATCGTCGAGCTATCTCCCGGTGCAACCGAGGACGGATTCGCCGAGCAGGTGATGGTAGGCGGCTGCGGAGGCATGATCGTGAACGGGACGGCGCAATCAGCAAACTGACCGGCCTTTACGCCCTCGCTGACATGACCCTTGATGTTGTAGGTCCCGGCGTTCAGGCCCGTTGTGTCGATGTTGGCGACATTGCTCGTGCCGGTAATCTTGCCACCGTCAGAGGTCCAGCTGTACGTCGGTGTCTTCTTCGGGTTCAGGTTCGTCGCGGTACCTGTAACCGTGACGGGATCGCCCGCGTAGGCCGAGGTCGGGCTCACGACGCAGGCATACATGACCGGAGGCGGCGGGATGATCGAGCCAAACTTCAGCACAAGGCCAGTGGATAGCTGTGCCGAACTGATGTTGGCGCGGCCACCAAGAACTCCCGGCGTCGGAATCGTCGTGGATGGGCCGTAGTCTTCGTGGAACCAAACGTAGTCAGCCTGGAACAGGCGGAATGCGAGATTGAAGCCCTTGACCTTGGGCAGGTTGTAGTCCATACCACCGCCCGCAGTCAGGGCCGGACCCCACATGTAGGGCTCGTGATACGGAAGCGCACCTTCCTGGTTCGGTCCACCTACCCGTGCTCCACCGGCAAGGCCGTGGGCAAACAGGGTGAAGTACTGCATGGGCGCGCGCATGATAAGACCGCCGGATGCGAAATACAGGCCGTCGTTCTTGCCATCGGGATGCGCAGCAAGGGAGATCTCTGCACCGACATACTTGTTGAAGTAGTACGCACCGCTGCCAATTGCGCCAACGTCGACCGACGAGTACGAAACACCGGCCGGCTTTACGACACCGTGAGGGCCGAGGTACGAGTAGCCAAGGAAAACATCGACACGCGACGGATTCGGGCCAGCCGGAGGGGCCGGCGCAGCGGGTGTGGTTTGCGCAACCAGGCCGGCTGCACTAAGGCTGACTGCGCTTGCAGCCAGTAAACACCGGCCTAGCTTGCGAAACTGCTGATGAGACATTTCGAGATTACCTCCGCGGAAAACTTGCAAAAAAGTGTACGGACTCATGTACAACGGTCCGATCATATGACGTGCGCTTGAAGTGTATAGCAGACCAACAGAAGTCGAACACAAAATCTTGGAAACCTGAACACAACATGCACGAATGCTGACTGTTTACACCAGAAACGCTACTGTTGTGGCTGCATCCTGTACCCAAACAGTAACGCGCCTTCTACCGCCTCTTGTATAACTATGCGATGTTCAAACTATCTTTTATGCTGCCCCGCTCCGCCTGAATTTTTTCCTGCAACAGTGTGATTGCATACAGAAGTTGCTCCGGGCGCGGTGGGCATCCAGGTACATATATATCAACAGGAATGATCTGGTTGACGCCCTGTAACAGGGCGTAATTGTTGAAGACGCCGCCAGACGTGGCGCACGCGCCCATACTGATCACCCACTTCGGTTCTGGCATTTGCTCATACAGTCGCCGAATTACGGGTGCCATCTTTTGCGACACGCGCCCTGCGACGACCATCAGGTCGCTCTGCCGCGGTGAAGGTCGAAACACCTCCGCACCAAAACGGGCAATGTCGTAGCGCGAACCACCCATGCTCATCATCTCGATGGCACAGCAGGCCAAGCCAAAGGTCATCGGCCACACGGAATTCTTGCGCACCCAGTTCACGGCAGCATCCATACTGGCCAGCACAACGCCTTCCGGCTGTTGCGGGCCCCAGCTCACCTCTTTTAACTTTTCCCGGTTCTTGCCAAACGAGTCCAAAGTTCCGAAAAAGTAACGGTCATTCGATTCCGGCAGCACAGGACGGCCATTTGCTCCGGTTTCATTCCCGCTGAAGGGGGTGGTGGGGTTTGCCATGCCTCTCATTCTACGGAGTCTCTGCCGCAATGGGGAAGATGGCACGCGTATTGTTTTGCAGGCGCCACAACCGGCTGCTTTTTGCGAACAGATGCAAAGCTACCGCACCTGTCCTGCCCCAGCCCCTCTGCAGAGTTCGCCAGCGGCAATCGTCAGCCGAAAACGCAGCCGCAGCAAACGTCCCAGGGGGGAAGGTGCTATGTCCGTGCGCGCAGTATGGGCGGTCTGGTCGAAGTGGCTGGCGACCGACCCCGCTGCTGCCGTCTGGTTCGCTGTACCTCCGGCGATCTCTGCATCCACAATGGTCAGCGTGCCTTCCGCCGCCTGCTGCAGCAACGGATACAGCGCGGCACCGGCGGCCGGACGGTTCGGCTCACGCAGGGTCGCCTGGTACGCTTGCTCCGCCGTGGCCACCTGCTCCGGCGTGGTGAAGAAGCGAAAAGACCTCGGATTCCAGGCCACTGCGTCCTGGGCGCGAAAGGCAAAGTCTGTGGAAATCAGGATCGGCGTCGGTGACCGGTAGGGCGGGTTCGCAAGCTCGGCGGCGTCATGCAGCGGCCGCACTCCCCCGTGTGGAAGGATGCGGATCATCCATCCGGCGGGAACAGCCTCAAGCTTGAAGTCGAGCCGGGAGTTTAGCGGATGGGTGTACGCGTGATCTTCTGACACGTCGCCCTCAATCAGTACGGCGGGGCAGGCTTGCAGTGGCGATGCTGCTGCAACGGCCGCGCCCCATGCCGGTCCTGCCACCACGGGAAGCAGCAGCCAGCCAACCCGGACCAGGTGTGGAGAGCCGACACGTCGACCAGGCAATCTCACCACGTCCTCCACGCTCCCCTTCGTCCTGTACAGTAAACGAAACAGCGTCACAGCTATGCACCACCTTCTTGCTTGCGGCTTATACCGGTGCGGGAAGTACCGTCTGCTTTCGCAGATGGTCGGTCTTCGTTCTCTTTTGCTGAAAGGGTTGAGTCACACATGTGCGATCGCTTCTCTCGTTTGTTCCGAGTTCGCCACGTCACTTTATTCCTTGGCCTGCTGATGGCCACCACCTCGCTCCTGCATGCGCAGGGCGCCGGGCCCGGTGCGGAATCGCACGGCGTCTCCGGTGCGCCGACCACCAGCGACGCCCGTCTGCAGGCGCTGGAAAAGCAGAATGCTGACCTGAAGACGTCCATCGCCAGCGCGCAGACCGCCGGCGACAACGCATGGATGCTTGTTTCCAGCGCCCTCGTGCTGATGATGAGCGGTCCCGGCCTGGCGCTCTTCTACGGCGGCCTGGTCCGCCGCAAGAACATTCTTGGCACCATGATGCAGACCTTCGCCATGATGGGGGTCATCACCGTGCTGTGGGCACTGGTGGGCTACTCGCTTGCGTTTGGCGAAAACACGGGCCATTTCGGATCAGTGATCGGCTCGTTCCAGAACGCGCTGCTCCATGGCGTAGGCCTGGTGCCGGATGGCGTGTACGTCACCACCATCCCCCTGCAGACCTTTATGGTCTACCAGCTCATGTTCGCCATCATCACGCCGGCGCTCATCACCGGTGCCTTTGCAGAGCGCATGAAGTTCTCGTCCATGCTCGTCTTCCTCACACTGTGGGCCATCTTCGTCTACAGCCCCATGGCTCACATGGTGTGGGGCAAGGGCGGCCTGCTCAACGCTGCACTGGGCGGCAAGTTCCCCTGCCTTGACTTTGCCGGCGGCACCGTCGTCCACGTCACCAGTGGAGTCTCGGCCCTGGTCACCTGCTTGTATATGGGCAAGCGCATCGGGTTTCCCAAGGTCGCCATGCCGCCGCATTCGGTGGTCCTCAGCTTTGTCGGTGCCTGCCTTCTGTGGGTGGGCTGGTTCGGTTTCAATGCCGGGTCTGCCCTCAACTCCGGATCGCTTGCGACCTCCGCGTTTGTCGCCACCCACTTTGCGGCTGCCGCAGCTGCCTGCGCCTGGACAGCCGCGGAATGGCTCAAAACGGGCAAGCCCACTGCCCTCGGTGCCATCTCTGGCTGCGTCGCCGGCCTGGTCGGCATCACCCCTGCTGCCGGGTTCGTCACCCCCATCTCCGCGCTGTGGATTGGCCTGCTCACCGGCGCGTTCTGCTTCTGCATGGTCTTCTTCGTCAAGCAAAAGTTCGGCTATGACGACTCCCTCGACGCATTCGGTGTGCACGGTGCCGGTGGAACCCTTGGCGCTCTACTCACCGGCATCTTCGCCAACCACCAGATCAACGAGATCTTCGGCAAAGGCAAGCCCACCGGCCTGCTTGAAGGCAATGCCCACCAGCTGCTCAACCAGGCCACCGGCGTCGCCATCGCATGGACGCTCTCCATCGTCGGTACTCTTGTTCTGCTCATTGTGGTGGACAAGACCATGGGTCTCCGCGTCACCGCTGCGGACGAAGAGGAAGGCCTCGACCTCTCCCAGCACGGCGAAGAGGGGTACCACGCCGAGTTCAGCGGCGCGCACTAACACCTTCGTGGGGTGCCTTTCTCGCAACGTTCACTGGCGCAATGGGTGAACCGGGCCGCAGAATAACGGGTGCGCCGCAGACTGTCGCGGCAAACCGCACGGGAGAAGCAATGCAGAAGATTGAAGCAGTCATCCAGCCGGGCAAGCTGGAAGCCGTAAAAGAAGCACTCATCGAGATCGGCGTCGAAGGTCTCACCATCCTTGAAGCTCGCGGCCACGGTCGCCAGAAAGGTCACACAGAGTTCTATCGCGGTCGCGAATACTCCGTCGACCTCTTGCCAAAGATCAAGCTCGAAACCGTAGTCGTCGATGATCTGGCGGAGAAGGCCATCCGCGCCATTCTTACCGCAGCGCAGACCGGTTCCATCGGCGACGGCAAGATCTTCGTCACCCGCGTCGACGACGCGATCCGCATCCGCAACGAAGACCGTGGCGACGCCGCCCTGTAATGCTCCCTCCCTCGCATCTGATCTGCAACCAGGGCCACGCAGATGAGCAGAACGCCCGAGAGATCGCGCTTTAACCCGTATCCTACCTATCGAGAGGAACAGCCGATGGGTGACGAAACTGGCGGAACACTCGCCTTGCAGGTAGCGCGGCACACCTTCGACGCCCAACTTGCGGCCATGCGTGCCGAGTTCCTTGAAGGCGATGGGTCCGGCATGCATGCGATCGCCGCGCGTGCCGCCGCCGTGGACGCATGGATCGTCGCGTGCTGGAACGACAACTTCAATCCGGCCGACGATGCGCTCAGCCTCGTCGCCATCGGTGGATACGGCCGGCGCGAGCTCTTCCCCGCATCCGATATTGACCTGCTCTTTCTCTTCGCAGACGCAGCGACTGAGAAGGCTCAGAAAGATCCCATCCGTCGCTTCACCCAACAACTCTGGGACGCAGGCTTGCGTGTCGCGGCAACCACGCGCCTTCCGTCAGAATGTGAAAAGTGCGACGTGGACAACATCGAGTTTTCGCTGTCGCTGCTCGATGCCCGGCCACTCGCAGGGGCCGCCCGGCTCTCCGAAAAGCTCACAGCAACAGCAATCCCCAGTCTGATCGAGCACGAGCGCCGCAGCCTTACGGCACGCCTCGTCGAGCTCACGGGAGAGCGCCACGCACGCTATGCGGACACCATCTTTCACCTGGAGCCCAACGTCAAGGAGTGCCCGGGCGGCCTGCGCGACGAGCACGTGGTTGGTTGGCTGGGACGGCTGCAGCCTGAGCTGCGCGGTATGGCGTCGCTCGACTTCGAACGAGCCTTTGGCTTTATGGCCTCCATCCGCTGCTTCCTCCACCTGCGCCAGGGCCGCGATGTGAACGCGCTGGACTGGAAGGCCCAGGACGCGGCGGCGGAGGCGGGCGTCGGCATTGAGCATCGTCAGTCCCGCGACCCTGCCCACTGGATGCAGCTCTACTTCCGCCACGCGCGCATCATCGCTCGCCGGCTCGACCAGAGCATCGATGCCCTGCCACGCCCAAAACCGATGCTGCGCGTGCCCGATTTCCTGAAACGCAAACGCAGCAACACGGGTACCGCTGTCCCCGGCCTTGTCATCGACGACGAACGCATCACCCTCGAAAATTTCCGCGGCCACGACGCGGCACAGGACTTCGAAACCGTTCTCCGCGCCTTTGAAGCAGTCAGCGAAACCGGTCTACGCCTCTCCTCCGCGTCCGAGGAGCGCATTGAGGCCGCGCTTCCCATCCTGTCGTCGCAGATGGAAGAAGGCGACCCGTTATGGCTCCATCTGCAGCGCATTCTGCTGGGGCACTCCGCCGGCCTCGCGCTCCGCAGCATGCACGCTCAAGGCGTGCTCGAACTGCTGCTGCCAGAGTTTCACGGCATCGACGCCCTGGTCATCCGCGACGCCTACCATCGCTATACCGTCGACGAGCACACGTTTGTGCTCATTGACTCGTTGCACGCTCTGGAAGCGCCATCGGAGAAGGCTGCTGCCAAACCCGTCACAGAATGGGGGCGCCGCCTCGCCTCGCTCCTGAAGGACCTGCAGTGCCCCGCCCTGCTCTACCTCGCGGCCCTGCTGCACGACACCGGCAAAGGCCGTGCCTCTGGCGACCACACCCTTGAAAGCGCAAAGCTCGCCGAAGGCGTCATGCAGCGGCTGGAACTCGACAGCTTCGATCAGAGCCAGGTGATGCACCTCATCACCAATCATCTTGAGATGTCCGCCGCCCTGCGCCGCGACATCTTCGACGCCGAAACCGTGCGCGCCTTTGCCGGCAAGGTCTCCACCCCGGACGAACTGCGCATGCTCACGCTGTTCACCTACGCCGACATCAATGCCGTCCACCCCGACGCACTCACCCCGTGGAAGGCCGAGAACCTCTGGCGCCTCTACATCGCCACAGCGAACTACCTTGACCGCAACGTGGACGACGAACGCGTCGACGCGCGCGTCTCCTCGGACCTCATCCGCCGCATCATCGACCTGGCACCCAGCGACAGCCGCGACATGCTCAAGTTCCTTGAGGGATTCCCGCAGCGCTACCTGCACACGCGCTCGCCCGAGCAGCTACGCGCCCACTATCTGCTCACCACACGCTTCGTACAGGACCCCGTTCAGGTCGATCTCCACTGGTCCGCCGACCGCAGCGAGATTACACTTGTCACCCCGGATGGTCGCCTGCTTTTCGCGCGCGTTGCCGGCGTGCTCGCCAGCTGGGGCATGAACATCATCACCGCCGATGCCTTCTCCAACGCGCACGGCATCGTTGTCGACAGCTTCCGGTTTACCGACGAGTTCAAGACACTTGAGATGAACCCTCTGGAGCGCGACCGCCTGCGCCAGGTGGTGCACGACTGCATCGCCGACGACACGGTTGCCGCCAAAACTATCGGCACCCGCAAACGAGGCCGCCGCCGCGAAGCACTCGTTGACGTTGCCGCCTCCGTCAACTTTGACACCCGCTCGTCCTCGCACTCCACGCTTGTCCAGGTCGTCGCGCAGGACCATCCGGGCCTGCTCTACAGCATCGCTCAAACTCTTGGCGAAGCCCGCTGCAATATTGAAGTCGCCCTGATTGATACCGAAGGCGACACCGCCATCGACGTCTTCTACATCACCCGCGATCGCCAGCCCCTCGACCCCACTGGACTCGACCCGCTCAAAGCCAATCTGTTCGCTGCCATCTCCGCCAACGCCGCCTGAAGGTCTGTGCCCAGCGGCGTTCCTCACTATTCCGCGGCGGGACGGACACACAGCGACACGTCAAATCCATATAGTTTCGAGGTCGGCGAGTCGCTCCATATTGCGCTAACGCCTTTACGCGCTTACAGTCACTTTCCAGTCGGTGCTGCACCCCGACGCGTTCCACTCATCGCCACCAAGGCTTGCACTAGCTGCTCCCATTCCTCAGCAAGCGAGCCGCTCACGACCGGTTTTCCCGCACGCCGGTACCAGTACCCGGCATTCACCGCGTCTCCCTCCTTGCGGTGCAGGTAGGCATGCACCCATGCACTCTCCGGATCGTTTTCGTCCGCCTGCGCTGCCTCATGGGCGCTCTTCCAGTTGCCATGGCCGTCGTGCCACAGCGCTTGCAGCGCGGGAGACAGCGCCACCGGATCGCGTTGCAGAAAATCTTCCATGCCGCTTGGATGCACGCACGTAAAATCACGGTGTGACCGAGCCCTTCCCTCTCCTCCATCGCGAGACCCTGCTCCGCGTCACCGATCTCACGAAAACCTATCCCGCCACGGATGCCACCTCCCCACCGCTCACCCTCTTCAGCGGACTTGATCTCCAGGTCGCGTCTGGAGAAATGATTGCGATCGTCGGTGAAAGCGGTGCCGGCAAAAGTACCCTGCTGCACCTGCTCGCCGCCATGGACACACCCACTTCCGGCAGCGTTTCCATCGATGGCACCACACTCTCTACCCTTACCCCGGCGCAGCAGGCGGAGTTCCGCAACCGCACCATCGGCTATGTGTGGCAGGCCCATTACCTGCTGCCGGAGTTCACAGCGATTGAGAATGTCGCCATGCCGCTGCTTGCACGCGGCGAAAAGCCCAGGCACGCACTCGACCAGGCTCGTCGCTGCCTGGCTCAGGTGGAACTTGCGGATCGGGCCGAACATCGCGCAGGCGAGCTCTCCGGTGGCGAGCAGCAGCGTGTCTCGCTCGCACGTGCCCTAGTCGCCCAACCCAGGCTCCTGCTTGCGGACGAGCCCACCGGCAACCTGGACAGCAGGACCGGCGAGGTCGTCTTCAGCCTGCTGCAGCGTCTGCACCGCGAGCACCGCATGACCACCGTGCTGGTGACCCACCATCTCGCCTTTGCACACAGCTGCGACCGTGTTCTGCGCCTGCACGCCGGCATGCTCATCCCGGCATAAGTGGGTGCCCCAAAGTTGGTTCAATTTACCCCGGTCCATTCAAATCAAGAATTTAGGATCGAAGGGGTATGGGGTGGGTCGTTCGAACACCGTCAGCAGCCCTGTTGACGCTGCTTCTTTTTGGCAATACTCGCGTCCAATAGTTGCAGCCCAGGTTGCCAACTTCCTGATACTGTGACTGGTAACCTGAGTTTTCTCGGGCGGCCTTTTATGTACGACTGATGTGGGAACGGAGCCGCCAACCGGCAGCTTCGGCCTGAAGGTTCCTGCATCGCAAGCGGTTTTGGTGCAGGAACGTGCAACAAGCCATGGTCGGGGTGCCAAACGGCAACCGGCGCAAGGGGGAGCATGTTCGAGCGTTACACCGAGAAAGCGCGCCGCGTGATCTTTTTCGCGCGGTACGAGGCAAGCCAGTTCGGCTCGCCCTACATCGAGACCGAACACCTTCTGCTTGGACTGCTGCGGGAAGACAAGGCCCTGACGAACCGCTTTCTGCGGTCACACGCCTCGGTCGAATCGATCCGCAAGCAGATTGAAGGCCACACCACCATCCGCGAAAAGGTGTCGACCTCGGTCGATCTGCCGCTGAGCAATGAATGCAAACGCGTGCTCGCCTATGCCGCGGAAGAAGCGGAGCGCCTGAGCCACAAGCACATCGGCACAGAACATCTGCTGCTCGGGCTGCTGCGCGAGGAGAAGTGCTTTGCCGCCGAAATCCTTATGGAGCGCGGCCTGCGTCTGCCAGCCATCCGCGAGGAATTGCAGCGCACCACGCAGGAAAAACCTGCACAACAGCAGAAGCAGCAACAGCGTGGCAACAACGCCCAGCCGGAGCAGAGCATGCTCGCCGAGTTCAGCCGCGACCTTACCCAGGCCGCGATGGACCAGCAGCTCGACCCGCTCGTAGGCCGCGATACCGAAGTCGACCGCGTCATCCAGATCCTGTGCCGCCGCACCAAGAATAATCCGGTGCTCATCGGCGAACCCGGCGTCGGCAAAACCGCCATCGTCGAGGGTCTGGCGCAGAAGATCGCTGACGGCGAAGTGCCCAGCTTCCTTGCTGACAAGCGTGTTCTGTCACTCGACTTGTCCCTGATCGTCGCCGGCACTAAGTATCGCGGCCAGTTCGAGGAGCGCCTCAAAACCATCATGAAAGAGCTGATGGAGAACCAGAACAGCATCGTGTTTATTGACGAGCTGCACACCCTGGTTGGCGCCGGCTCGGCAGAAGGTTCGCTCGACGCCGCCAACATCCTGAAGCCAGCCCTGAGCCGTGGCGAAATTCAGTGCATCGGCGCAACCACGCCTGCTGAATTCCGCAAGTCGATCGAGAAGGACCGTTCGCTCGAGCGCCGTTTCCAGGCCGTCAAGGTGCCGCCTCCCAACGAAGCCGATGCCGTCAAAATCATCATGGGCATCAAGGAGAAGTACGAAAAGTTCCACGCCGTCAGCTACACCGACGACGCGATCGAGTTCTCCGTCTCGCACTCCTCCCGCTACATTCCGGATCGCTTCCTCCCGGACAAGGCAATCGACCTGATCGACGAAGCCGGTGCACGCGTGAAGCTTCGCCAGACAACGCTGCCGGAAGAACTGACCGAGGTTCAGAAGCGCATCAAGTTCATCGTGCACCGCATGGAAAACGCCATCGCCAACCACGAGTTCGAGAAGGCGCGTTTCTACTCCGACGAGGAACGCAAGGAGCGCGACAACCTACGCGCCATGCGGGAGAAGTACCACCTTGATGACAGCTCTGCCGGTATCGTTACCCGCGAAGACATTGAAGATGTCGTCAGCCGCTGGACCGGTGTGCCCATCACCTCGATCAAGGAAGAAGAGACGCAGAAACTCCTCCGCGTCGAGGAAGAGCTGCACAAGCGCGTCATCTCGCAGGAGAAGGCCATCTCTGCGCTTGCACGCGCGATCCGACGCTCGCGTGCCGGTTTGAAGAATCCGGCCCGTCCCATCGGTTCCTTCCTGTTCCTGGGACCGACCGGCGTGGGTAAGACGGAAATGGCCCGCACCCTGGCTCAGTTCCTCTTCGGCTCAGACAAGTCGCTCATCCGCTTCGATATGTCGGAGTTTATGGAGAAGCATTCCGTTTCGAAGCTGATCGGTTCGCCTCCGGGATACGTTGGCTATGAAGAGGGCGGTCAGCTCACCGAGCGCGTCAAGCGTTCGCCCTACTCCGTCGTCCTGCTGGACGAGGTGGAAAAGGCGCACCCGGACGTGTTCAATCTCCTGCTGCAAGTGTTTGAAGACGGCCATCTGACCGACGGCCTCGGCAATACGGTCGACTTCAAGAACACGATCCTCATCATGACGTCGAACATTGGCGCCAAGCACCTCATGAAGCGTGAGGGTCTTGGCTTCCAGAGTGGCAAGGAGGACGTCGTTGCCGAAAAGATGGAAGAGCTGGTCAAAGGTGAGGTCAAGCGCACCTTCAACCCGGAGTTCCTGAACCGTATCGACGAGATCATCATCTTCACCGCTCTCAGCGATGCGGACCTGATGCAAATCCTCGAGCTCCTCGTGCAGCAGCTCAATACCAATCTGGTACACAAGGCCATCACCATCTCGGTGACAGACGAGGCCAAGAAGTGGATTCTCGACAAGACGCTGGTCGACCGCACGTACGGTGCGCGTCCCCTGCGCCGCGCGCTGCAGCGCTACGTCGAAGACCCTCTCTCAGAAGCACTCATCGCGGGCCTTATCACCCAGAAACCCGCCTTCCTGGAGGTTTACCTGGGACCGGACCAACTCTTCTACCGGCCGATTTCGCAGGAAGGCGAGGAGCAGATGGACGGCGCAGCGTTGTCCATGGTGTAGCTTTTCAACGGAAGACGTCTGCAGAAAAGGGGGGAGCGCGCATTGCGCCTCTCCCCTTTCTGTTTAATGCTTGCACGCGCTCTAAAACGCGGATACGCTGGCCGTGTTCTTCGCGAGGCCGTAGAGAGTTGGCCTCTACCTGCAAGGCGGCCTCGCCACCCTGCGGAGGAGGCGGACAGCGAGCTTGCGCTTACCCAGCGTGTGAGGAAGCCCATGGCAAACAACCAGATCGCTTACGTCGAACTGCCCACCACCGACATCGCAGCTCTGCGCACCTTTTACGCAGAGCTCTTTGGCTGGACGTTCTTCAACCTCGGGGATGACTACGCCGTGTTTCAGAACGCAGGCGTCGAAGGTGGCATCAACCCGAACAAGAACGACAGGACGAAGTCACCACTGGTCCTCATCGAGTCTGACGACGCAGAGGGTATGCAGGACAGGATCCGTGCGGCGGGAATCACCATCCTTGTGCCTCTTTTCGACTATCCCGGCGGCAAACGCTTTCACTTCCTGGATCCAAGCGGCAACGAGATGGGTGTCTTTCAGAAGGTGCCTGAGACTAACCCGTAAACGGCAGCTCCCCTGAACACAGAATGAGGGAGGCATGGTGCCTCCCTCGTTCGGCGAACACGGCGAGATGACTAAACCATTGACTTGGCCTTGTTCACTGCGGCGCTGGCCTGATCTCCATATTGCGCTGCCTTGTCCTGCGCAGTACCTGCAAAGTCCGTCACCTTTGCAGCGGCGGTATCGTAGGCTCCGGTGATGGCATCAGCAGCTGCGCTGTATGCCTTGGCTGCAGACTCGCTGCCGCTGGCGTACGCCGCTTTGCTCTGCTGTGCGAGTCTGTCGGCCTGATCCTTCAGGTAGTCGCTGGCATCGCCAATGTAGTTTCCAGCTTGGTCATAGGCGTCATTCGCCGCATCGCCCAGCTTCTTACGCGTATTCTCGCCTGAGTCAGGGGCATACAGCAGTGCGACGGTTGCGCCCGCCGCAACTCCAACGCTGAACGCGATCCAGATTCCTTTTGCACTCATTGAACTTTCCTCCATAACCGTCTCGAATGGCATCGGCGCATTCGGTTGTACGTGGGCTGTGATTCGCGGGTGTGGCGGTTGGTTGTTTTGCGACAGCATCACAGGCCGGCCAGTTCGCGGGCTCTGACAAAGATGCGGGTGAACATGGCGCGATCCAGGCGGCCCGTGTTGGTGTTTCTGAGCGATGGGTGGTAACTCGCAAGCAACACTGTACCGTCCGGCATGCGATGCTCCGCACCGTGCCCGAACGGGTAGTCGCGGCGCGAGAGAATCTTGCCATCGCGGATGAGGTGGTTCAGGTAGTTGTCGAACGCGATGCGACCGAGCGCAACCACTACCCGAACCCGGCGCAACGCGAGAATCTCCGCCGAAAGATGCGACGAGCAGTTCCGGATTTCCTGCGGCGTGGGCTTGTCTGCCGGCGGCGCGCACCGGCAAATGGAGCAGATACGCGCGCCGATCAGACGGAGGCCGTCGTCTCTGGAAGTAGCCAGTGGCTGATTGGCGAACCCCGTGTCGTAGAGCACCGGATACATGAAATTGCCAGCACCGTCACCGGTAAAGGGACGTCCGGTCCGGTTTGCGCCGTGTGCGCCGGGAGCCAGACCGATGATCAGAACGCGTGCAGCCGGATCTCCAAAGCCGGGAACCGGTTTTGCCCAGTAGACCCAATCCATGTATGCCTTGCGCTTCGTCTCTCCTAGTGCCGTGCAGTAGCTGCGGAGGCGCGGACACCGCTCACACTCGATGATGTGGGAGGAGACGATATCCAGACTGCGGGCGATGGAAGCTTTGGTGACGGGCATAGCGCAAGATAGATGCTAGCGGTGTTGCAACATCTTGTGGAGAAACCAGTTCTTATGGACTGCTCCTGCCGGGGGCGAACGATCGCGGAAGCAGGTTAAGTTGGCCGAGCAGGACCACCAAAAAAGAGAAGATCGCGAAGACAGACGGTCGACCAGATACGCGGAGCAGCGTGGACAGCAGGAGAGCCAATTCAGCCTTGCGCGGTCTGGATGGCTCACCGTCACGGTGCTGGCCGGCGTTGTGCTGCTGTTCGTGGGCTTGTGGAGAGCGCACCAGAAGGCGCAATTTCATCAGTTAAGAGAGCCGGCGCCCCTTGCGCAGACGCCAGCTCCACCCACGATTGGCGGTGTGGAGGCTCTCTCCCTTACACGCCTGCCGCTGGAGCACAGCGGCCACCCTGAGTTTTCCTCCGCAACACTGGTGCCCGGTCTGGGGATGCAGGTCCTGCAACTGACGACGACCCTGGCGGGCGGAACAGTGTACCCGCTCCTCGCTGGCCCAACGGTGGAGCAAGCCGCCGGCATGCCTGCCAAGGCCGTCGACGCAGCTCCATTTCACCTGATGCTCGCCCCGGCGGGTCAGGCAAAGGGCATGGCCACGGATGTGATTGCGACACATGCCGCCACCGACGTCGTCAATAGGACCGAGGCCGATGGGGGAGAAGCCACGGGAACCTTTGCGGTGCTCGACGGGGATGGCAAACACTCCGGTGTCGAGGCCAAGGTCGACGCTGTCATGAACGGCCGGTCGTTTGAGCTTTCGGTTCGTGTTCGAAACAACGCGCTCTCCAGCCGTGAGTTCAGCTTGAACTGGTCTCCGCACTTCGCTGCACCCGGCGGCGACCTAAGAAATTTCAGACTGTCGCTCCCATCGACCGACATAGACGCGGATGGCGCCATACGCCACACAACCGTCGCGGCGGAAAACTTCTCTGCCAAGGACGGATCACCCCTTCCGGACACCGACGTGGACCTTACTTACGTGAACCTCCAGCGCCAGGACATTAGCGACGGTCCGGCAGTACGGCTCATCAATGTGCGGAATGGCGTCGTCCTTCGGGTTCTACTGCTTAGCCCCTCCATACGCAGCGTCCGCGTGCGGACTGATACCGCCGCGAAAACGCTTATGCTGAGCCTGGGAACCAGGGATCAGACGGGCTCCACCCTGTTGCAAGCCGGCGAGTCTGCCGAATGGCGTGTCCGTATCGATGTGGGGACGCTCAACGGAGAGCGGAGCGGTTCCCTGCTTCCGTAGCAAGCAATTGCAGATGGGAAACCCAGGTCCATACTCTCGCACGAGTTGACCGGCTTCCCCCGGCTTCGTAGCATGGAGTAAGGCCGTTTGCCCGCGCGCAGGTTCGCGCATCGCTTCGGTGAAAGCTACTTAGAAAAAGGCTCATTTTGACAGACGAAGCATTGGTAACAGACGAGACCACGGCACCGGCCGAAGTGTCCGAAACACCCTCTGAACAGAACTCCGAAGTGCAGGTGCATGATCACAGCGGTCATAACCACACCCATGCTCCGTCCCTGAACCCTGAGCTGCGCCGCGAGGTTGCGCTGGAAGTGCCGGCGAACGTGGTCTCGAAAACCTACGCTAAGGTGACGAAGCGTTACGGCAAGATGGCGCGCATCCCCGGCTTCCGTGCCGGTAAGGTGCCGGACAGCCTCATTCGCGCGCGCTTCGCAAAGGAACTGCGGCAAGAGGTGATGGAGGCACTGGTTCAGGATCGCTTCCGTGATGAGATGCAGGCGCAGAACCTGAATCCGATCTCCCAGCCGCAGATTATTGAGCTCAACCTCATGGACGGCCAGCCGCTGCGCTTCCGTGCAGAGTTTGAGATTGCACCGCAGATCGATGTCGACGGGTACGAGGCAGTGACTGTCGAAAGGCCCAGTGTCGTCGTGGACGACACCGAGTACCAGGCTGAACTGGACCGCGTCCTTGAGAGTCATGGGACCGTAGAGCCGATCGAAGAGGATCGCCCCCTGCAGGACCGCGACTGGGCTGAGATCAAGTTTGTGGGCAAGCGGCGCGAGACCGATGGCGGCACACCCGACCCTGCCATTGAGGAGCGCACTGAAGATGTGCAGGGTGACGACGTGCTGGTCGAAGTCGGCGGGAAGAACACTCTTCCGGCATTTACAGAGGCGTTGCGCGGCAAAAAGGCGGGGGAGCAGTTCTCCGTTGAGGTGGACTACCCGAAGGACTTCGGTGACCTGCGACTCGCCGGGCAAACCGTGAATTACGACGTCAACGTCGTTGCCATGAAGAAGAAGACCTTTCCGGAACGCAACGAAGAGTTCGCAAAGCAGCTCGGTGACTTCGACAGTTGGGATGCCTTTGAAACCAGCCTGCGCGAGAGTGTGACGAATCGTAAGAAGCAGGGCGTGGAGCAAGAGGCAAAGAGCAAGCTGGTCGACGCGCTGGTGCAGAAGTTTAACTTCCCCATCCCTGAGAGCTTCGTGCAGCAGCAGGTAGACGTTCGGCTTGATCGCGGACTGCGCGCCCTGGCACAGCAAGGTATGCCGGAAGAGCAGATGCGTCAGCTCGACTTCGTGCGGCTGCGTGAGGCTCAACGCGATGAGGCGCTCAAAGAGGTGAAGGCTTCCCTGCTGCTGGATACGATTGCCCAGAAGGCCGACGTGCAGGTCAATGAAGAGGACCTGCAGCGTGAGTTGATGATGGCCTCCATGCAGTCGCGGCAGCCTTACGAGCAGCTACGCGAGCGCATGCAAAACGATGGCAGCCTGCAGCGCATGCGCGAGCAGATGCGGCGTGAGCAGACGGCCACCATGCTGTACGAGAAGATGGCGTAATCGAACATGGAACAACGCTGCCTTACCGGCGGCGTATTCCGTTTTGAACGAATGATCTAACTGAAGGGCACACGGAGATACGAACATGGGTCTGATTCCAATGGTGCTCGAGCAGACGAGCCGAGGTGAGCGTTCTTACGACATCTACAGCCGTCTGCTGCGCGACAACATCATCTTCCTCGGCACGCCGATCGACGACAATGTGGCAAACGTGATCATCGCGCAACTGCTCTTTCTTTCAGGCGAGGATCCCGAGAAGGACGTGCAGCTGTATATCAACTCACCGGGTGGTTCAGTTTCCGCCGGCATGGCGATCTATGACACCATGCAGTACATCAAGAACGATGTCTCCACCCTGTGCATCGGTCAGGCTGCCAGCATGGGTGCCTTCTTGCTGATGGCAGGCAAAAAGGGCAAGCGCTTTGCCCTGCCGAACTCCCGCATCCTCATCCACCAGCCACTCATCATGGGTGGCGGCATTCAGGGGCAGGCGACTGAGATCGACATCCACGCACGCGAAATCCTGCGTCTGCGGGAACGCATGAACCGCATCATGGCAGACCACACTGGACAGACATTCGACCAGGTGGAGAAGGATACCGACCGCGACTTCACCATGGGCGCGCAGCAGGCCAAAGACTACGGCATCATCGACGACATCATCACACGTCCCCGCGCGTAAGACCTGCGCACCAGGGCAAAGGGGTCAGCTTCGGCTGACCCTTTTTGTCGCTCCTCGATCACAGATTTTCACCTTTCCTCCATCTGCAAGGCGGCATCCCATGCGCAGGAGCACATGATGCCTCACGAACGTTTGGATATGCAGGATCCCCGCAAGCAGTACCCGCAACCCCCCTTCAAGCCACAGCACCAGAGCCAGCCCGGCCTGGCAAAAGACATGAGCCCACAGCCTGACAACGGCGAAGCCAGTTACATCGGCAGCGGCAAGCTGAAGGGCCGCAAAGCTCTGATTACGGGCGCTGATTCAGGCATTGGGCGGGCTGTCGCAATCGCGTTTGCCCGTGAAGGCGCGGACGTAGCGATCTGCTACCTGCCCAGTGAGGCAGCGGACGCCAAAGCCGTACTGCAGCAAATTGAGGCTGCCGGCGTGAAAGCCGTCGCGTTGCCAGGCGATATCTCCAACCAGGCCTTTTGCAAAGCCATGGTGGAGCAGGCGCACACGGAATTGGGCGGTCTCGACATCCTGGTCAACAACGCCGGGACGATGTCCTCGTCTCCCGACCTGCTTGATGTGACGCCGGACGAGTTCGATCGGACCATGAAGACCAATGTATATGCGCTTTTCTGGATCATGCAGGCAGCCATTCCGCTGCTGCAGCCCGGCTCATCGGTCATCAACACAACTTCGGTTCAGGCCTACAAGCCAAGCAGCGGCATCGTGGACTACGCCATGACCAAGGCCGCCATCGTGACCTTTACCAAGGGCATGACGAAGCAGTTGATGGAAAAAGGCATACGCATTAATGCGGTGGCACCAGGCCCATTCTGGACACCGATCCAGCCGAGCGGTCAACCGCCGGAGAAGCTGGCGGCACTCGGCACGGAGGTTCCCCTTGGCCGGCCCGGCCAGCCTGTGGAGATTGCGCCTGTGTATGTGCTGCTCGCATCGCAGGAAGGTAGTTACATCACCGGCGAAATCTACGGCGTCACCGGCGGCCTGGGCATCGCGTAACGACCACATCTCACTCCGGACGGCGCCTCTCGATGCGGGAGGCGCCGTTCAAGTTCATCGCGCCTTGCCGCTTGCGTTTCGCACACTGATAAAGTGCAGGGCGCGGCAGACACGCGCCATCACACGATCAGCGTGCTTGCGGCAACTTGCCCCGGTGTAGACTCTCAGGAGGCGTGCACACGTGGTTGCTGCCGCCGCAGGAGCTTCTCTCGACATTATGAAGACCACCAAGAGTACCGATGATTCACTGCGTTGTTCCTTCTGCCACAAGACTCAGGAAGCGGTTGCGAAACTGATCTCGTCTCCTTCCGACTACCCGCGTGCCTACATCTGTGATGAGTGCGTTGCCGTATGCAACTCGATTCTGGATGATGACAAAGGCGAAGCCCAGACTGGTGCTGCACCGGCGCACCTTCCTAAGCCCCATGAAGTAAAGGCTTTTCTGGACGAATATGTCATCGGCCAGGATCAGACCAAAAAGAAGTTGGCTGTAGCGGTCTATAACCACTACAAGCGCATCCAGATGAATCGCACACGCGGCAACGACGTTGAGCTCGCGAAGTCGAACATCCTCCTCGTTGGCCCCACGGGTAGCGGTAAGACCCTGATGGCGCAAACTTTGGCCAAGATGCTGGACGTGCCGTTTGCCATTGTGGACGCCACCACCCTTACCGAAGCTGGGTACGTGGGCGAAGACGTGGAAAATATCCTCCTTAAGTTGCTGCAGGCCGCCGACGGCGATGTGACCAAGGCGCAGAGTGGCATCATCTACATCGACGAGATCGACAAGATCGGACGCAAGGACGAGAACCCGTCCATCACACGCGATGTGAGCGGCGAGGGTGTTCAGCAGGCCTTGCTCAAACTGCTGGAAGGTACAGTTGCCAGTGTTCCGCCCCAGGGTGGCCGCAAACACCCGCACCAGGAGTTCACCAATGTGGACACCACGAACATTTTGTTCATTTGCGGCGGTGCCTTTGTAGGGCTTGAGAAGGTGATCGGACGCCGCGTCGGTAAAAAGGCGCTTGGGTTTAAAACACTGGGTCTCGACAGCAAAGAGGCTGAAGTAACACCGATCCGCGCCCAGCGCGATACGGAACTGCTTCGCCAGGCGGAACCGCAGGACCTGCTGAAGTATGGCTTGATTCCGGAGTTTGTAGGTCGCCTCCCCGTGCTTGGCATCCTGGACGAGCTGGACGAAGCTGCCCTGATCGACATCCTTACACGCCCAAGAAACGCCATTCTGAAGCAATATGCCAAGCTTTTTGAGTACGAGGGCGTTAAGGTGACGTTTACGCCGGACGCCGCGCAGGCTGTTGCGCACGAGGCTCTTCAGCGCAAGGTAGGCGCCCGCGGCCTACGCATGATCCTTGAAGAGTTAATGCTCGATCTGATGTACACCATCCCGACGAACAAGAAAATCAAGGAAGTTGAAGTGACAGCCGAGATGGTGAAGGACCGGAATATCGTAATTCCGTCCATGCTGCTGGAGAAGGCAGGCTAATCTCCCGCCCCACCCTTGAGCACAAGGCCGCACCCAAATTGGGTGCGGCCTTTGTCTTGCTGTATACCCGTTTTCATTCGTTGTTGAGGTTTACAATCGCGAGAACGAGCCGCCCCTCGCCGCGCATCGTCGCGCCGGGCAGCACGTCTAATGAGGAGATTATGTCCAAGCCAAATAAAGAGCCGAACGGCGAAGTCTACAAGCTCCCCATGATGCCCATCCGCGAGATGGTGATTTTTCCACATATGATGACCCCATTCGTCGTCGGTCGAGAGAGCAGCGTGCGCGCACTCGAAGAGGCGCTGACCGGCGATCGCAAAATTTTCTTGGCTACCCAGCACGATGCTTCCATCGACGAACCGAGCGCTGACGACATCTACCCAACGGGTGTGATCGGCAACATCGTCCAGAGCGTGCGCATGCCCGACGGCAACGTCAAGGTGCTTGTTGAAGGCGTGGAGCGCGCACACACCATTGAACTGAACGACGAGGACGGTTTCTTCGTTGCCACTGTCCGCACAGCCACAAGTTCGCTCACCATGACCCCCGCAGTCGAGCAGCTTATGCAGCGGGTGCAGAGCCTGTTCGAGCAGCACCTGAAGCTGCAGCAAAGCCTGAACTACGAAACCGTCGTGGCAAGTGCGCGTACCGACGATGCCACCAAGCTCGCCGACACCATTGCTGCCAACCTGCAACTGTCTATTGAAGAGAAGCAGGCGTTGCTGGACGTCTTTGACCCAGTGGAACGCCTCTCAAAGATCGCCGACACGCTGGACATCGCCATTGAAAAGCTCAACGTCGATCGCACCGTGCAATCCCGCGTCAAGCGGCAGATGGAGCGCGCGCAAAAAGAGTACTACCTGAACGAGAAGATCAAGGCTATTCAGAAGGAGCTCGGCCGCGGCGAAAAGAGCGAGTGGGATGAGCTGAAGAAGAAGATTGAAGCTGCGGGCATGCCCAAGGACGTCTTCGACAAAGCCATTCAGGAGCTGAAGAAGCTCGAGGCGATGCCTCCCATGTCCGCGGAGTCTACCGTCAGCCGGAATTACCTGGACTGGCTGCTGGCCGTGCCGTGGAAGAAGCGGTCCAAGGACATCCGCTCCATTGAGCATGCCGAAAAGATCCTGAATGAAGATCACTACGGCCTGGAGAAGATCAAGGATCGTATCCTCGAGTTTCTTGCGGTACGCCAGCTTGTCAAGAATCCCAAGGGCTCCATTCTCTGCTTTGTCGGACCTCCGGGAGTCGGCAAAACGTCACTCGGCATGAGCATCGCCAAGGCAACGGGCCGCAAGTTCGTCCGCATGAGCCTGGGTGGCGTGCGCGACGAAGCTGAGATCCGCGGTCACCGTCGCACCTACATCGGGTCCCTTCCCGGCCAGATCATTCAAAGCATGAAGAAGGCCGGGACCAAAAACCCAGTGATCATGCTGGATGAGATCGACAAGATGGCTGCAGACTTCCGTGGAGACCCTGCGGCTGCCCTTCTTGAGGTTCTCGACCCTGAGCAGAACGCCACCTTCACCGACCACTACCTCGACGTTGAGTACGACCTGTCGCAGGTGCTTTTTGTCGCAACCGCGAACGTGCTGCACACCATCCCCGGGCCACTGCAGGACCGCATGGAGATCCTGCGTCTGCATGGATACACCGAAGTCGAGAAGCTGGAGATCGCGAAGCAGTACCTCGTAAAGAAGCAGCTTGAGGGAACTGGTCTGACAGCGGAAAACATCGAACTCACCGATGACGGGCTCAAGTCGATCATTCGCGGCTATACCCGCGAAGCTGGCGTCCGCAACCTGGAACGCGAGATCGGCAACGTCTGCCGCAAAGTCGTTCGCCGCGTCGTTGCTGAAGCGAATAAAAAGGATGGCAAGCACGAGAAGGAAACCGTTACAGCCGCAAACCTTGAAGAGTTCTTAGGTGTACTGAAGTTCCGCGACTCGCAGGTGCAGGAGAAGTCTGAGATCGGACTTGTCACCGGGCTGGCTTGGACTGAAGTTGGTGGAAGCATCCTGCAGATTGAAGTGCAGGTGCTGGACGGCAAGGGCAAGCTCACCATCACGGGCCAGCTTGGCGATGTCATGCAAGAGAGCGCACAGGCTGCTCTGAGCTACGTCAGGTCTCGCGCACACCACCTCGGCCTTCCAAAGGAGTTCTACAGCAAGCTCGACATCCACGTTCACGTGCCGGAGGGAGCAATTCCGAAGGATGGCCCGTCGGCGGGCATCACTCTTGCGACAGCGCTCACCAGTGCGCTCACCAAGATTGCCGTTCGCCGCGACATCGCCATGACGGGAGAGATCACCCTGCGTGGCAAGGTCCTGCCGATTGGCGGCCTAAAAGAGAAGCTGCTCGCGGCGCACCGTGCCGGCATCTTTGAGGCTGTACTGCCGGCAGAAAACCGGAAGGACTACGCCGACCTGCCGCAGCTGATCAAAGACAACATGAAGCTGCATTTCGTGGAACAGATGGATGAAGTTCTTGCCATCGCTCTCGATGGGAAGCTGCCGGAACTTGTCGAAGAGACACCGGCCGTTCTGGAAGAGACACTTGCGCCCATGCCCCCACCCTCAGTTCACAAGCCACCGACTGCTCCGGCTCATCAGTGAGCTTGCAGCAACCTAAAAGGGCCAGCTTGAAGCTGGCCCTTTCTCTTGCCGTTCGTGCTAAATCGATTACGCCTTGTTACCGCCGATGAAGTTCCACACGATCGAGATGATGGCGAAGATGATGAGCAGGTGAATTGCCCAGCTTGCAATGTGGAACACGAAGAAGCCGCCGATCCAAAGCACAAGCAGGATGATGCCGATAACGAGAAACATGATTGAGACTCTCCGGGAGTTAACGTAACTTCCGGAAGGCTCGCGCCTGTCCAGAATGTTCATGCCATAGGAGAGTAGAAGGTTCTGCGGCGTTGTATTCGACGAAAGTTTCCCTCAGCAGCCGCCAGCTATCGAAGGGATAAACATCACCTCATCACGATCCTGAAACTGGTATGTATCCCCGCCCAGAAAGCGAATATCCTCGTCGTTCACGTACACGTTGATAAACTTGCGCAGCTTGCCGTCTTCATCCTTGATATGGGTGCCTAGCTGCGGGAACTTGGTCCCAAGATCCTCCACCAGGATGGGCAGCGTGGCGGCCGTGGATTCAACCTGTTTGGTACCGTCCGTGTGGCGAGCAAAGGCGGCTGGAAGCATAACTCTGATAGACAAGGGTAAATCTCCTTCAATGTGTGTTGCAGCGCAGCGTAGCTTGCGGTTCATTCCAAGCCACACTGCACTATCTGTTCGCGAAAGTCAGTCGCAGCTAGTCGGCGGACACCAGTTCTGGCTCTGGCTCAACAGCGGTGGGCGCGGGTGTAAGGCTGTCGAGTTCTGCAAGGTACTCTTCAAAGTCAGCCAGCCTCGGTCGCACGGCACGTCCAATATCGAATCGGCCCTGCAGGCAATCCAGCGTCTTTAAGCCGTTCCCGGTAATGCAAAAGACAGTGGTTTCGTCAGCTCCAATGCGGCCCTGTGCGATAAGGCGCGCTGTAACGGCCGTGGTGACGCCGCCAGCCGTTTCCGTAAAGATTCCCTCGGTCTCAGCCAGTTCCTGAATGCCGGCCACCACCTCAATGTCGCTGACGTCCTCTGCCCACCCGCCGACTTCGCGAATCATGCGAGAGGCATATGGCCCGTCCGCCGGATTGCCAATCGCAAGAGAGCGCGCAATCGTGTTCGGACGTTGCGGCGTGATGGTCTCTGTATCGTCCTGCACGGCTTTTGAGATAGGGGAGCAGCCAGTAGCCTGCGCGCCGAAGAACCGAACCTTCTTCGCGTCGACCAGGCCCAGGTAGATCAGCTCGTCGAACGCCTTCTTGATCTTGCGAATCAGCGACCCACCCGCCATCGGCACAACAACGTTGTCCGGCAAACGCCAGCCGAGCTGCTCGGCTATTTCAAAGCCGACTGACTTCGACCCTTCCGCATAGTAGGGTCGCAGGTTCACGTTCACGAAGCCCCAGTTGTATTGGTCCGCAATCAACGAGCACAGCCGGTTCACGTGGTCATAGTTGCCATCGATCCGCACCAGTCGCGCACCGTACACAAGCGTATTCAAAATCTTGGCTGGCTCCAGGTCGGCAGGGACGAGGATGCATGCCTTCAGGCCAAGGCGCGCCGCCTGAGCAGCTACTGAGTTCGCGAGATTCCCCGTTGAAGAACAACCCACAACCTTGAATCCGAAGGCCTGCGCGTTTGCCAGCGCCACCGCAACCACACGATCCTTGAACGACAGTGTCGGGAAACACACGGCATCATTCTTGATGTACAGATTCGACGCACGGAGCCGCTTGCCAAGGTTCTTTGCACGCACCAGTGGCGTAAAGCCAACGGGAAGATCCGGGGCAAATCCTTCTGGGATCGGAAGCAGCGATGCGTAACGCCACATGTTTGTGGGACCTGCTTCGATGGTCTTGCGCGTAATCTGACCACGCACGGCGTCAAGGTCGTACTTCACCTCGAGCGGGGTAAACGACTCGTCGCAGATGGACAGCGGCTGATTTCCGTAACTCTTGCCCGACTCCTTGGAGTAAAGCTCATACGGCGTTCTACACGCAGATGACATGTATTCCTCTTCCAGGTGGAGGAGGTTAGAACATTGCGACGACGCTCTCTGAGGAAGGAACGACACGTATGTCGTTGGATGTCTGTTTAGACGGCCATACGGCTGACCCCTTCGCGCTGCTCTGAACGGGAAAAGCTGTATCCCGAATCTCATGTTCCCCGGAAGCTACCCGGGAGAGAGGTGACACCGGTACAGACATCGTCCGGTTGTCGTGGCGTCGCAGGGCTCGTCCCTCAGCCACTCTTCATGAAACTCATGATCTGAAGCCCACCCAAAAGAGGTATGCGACAGACTTGATTCCTTAACTGATATCACGGGCCGTCTGGTCGAAGCAAGTATGTCGCCGGAACGGCGCAACAAGGCGTTACTGCACCTGATGTACGATCTGCCGCACTCCCGTAACGAACCGGCGAGGATCGAACTCCGTGCGCAGAATCTCATCCGGGCAATCCGTCATCACGGCAACCCGCCAGTTGCATACAAAGGCGACCAGCTGCTCAGGATTCGCTGTCTTCACTGCACTGCAGAGCTGCTCGGCGTCCGCAACCTTATGCTCACCCTCGACATCAATCAGCACAAGGTCGTACTGGCGTCCCCAGAACAACGAAAGCGCCTCTTTCGAGTCAAGCGTCGAGTCCACATCAAAGCCGGAGATCCGCAGAATCTGGTCGCGCAATGGCCGTAACATTTCCCGACCACAGATATGCAGAATCGCTTTTTTTTCCGGCGTGTTGCTCGATGTTTGCATGGTCATTCAGACACAAGCAAAGTAAGTTCCACTCTGACAAGCGTTAACAATCAGTCTAAAAGCGCTGGGCAATCTATGCAAGGTGCACAGCCACTTGCACTTCCACCTTTATTCTCCTTGCTGTTGCTAGCATGTCGCCGTGCGAGCGGCAGGGATTGCCACGCTGTCCACCTCCAGCCCACGGCCGCGCAACATCGGACCGATTTCCGGATCGCGGCCCCGCCACGCGCGATACAGCTCCGCCGGGTCGCTCGTATTGCCGCGAGACAGGACCATGCGCCGCAACCGGTCGCCGTTCTCCCGCGTGAGTCCGCCATGCTCTTCGAACCAGGCGTATGCGTCCGCATCCAGCATCTCCGCCCACAGATAAGCGTAGTATCCAGCGGCATATCCGCCGCCAAAAATGTGAGCGAAATAGCTGCTTCTGTAGCGTGGTGGAACCGCTGCAAAGTTGACCTGCTTGCGCTGCAGGGCAGCGGCTTCAAACGCGGCGGCGTCTTGCAGCGCGTCGTCGGCCGACAGCGTATGCCACTGCAGGTCGAGCTCAGCCGCTGCCAGGACTTCCGCAAGCGCATGGCCACCATTGAAGTTCCGGGTCTTGCGCAGCTTCGTCTCCAGCTCAGCCGGCATGGGCTCACCCGTCACGCAGTGTCGAGCATAGTTGGCGAAGATCGTCGGATACATCCCCCAGTGCTCGTTGAACTGAGAGGGAAACTCCACAAAGTCGCGAGGAACGGCAGTACCGGCAAGGCTGGGGAACTCCACGTCTGAGAACAAGCCGTGCAACGCGTGGCCGAACTCGTGAAACAGTGTCGCCACCTCGTCCGACGTGAGCAGGGCCGGCTGGCCCTCGGCCGGCTTGGTGTAGTTGCACACGTTGCAAATAATGGGTTGCTCGCCCAGCAGGCGAGACTGGCCGATCAGGCTGTTCATCCAGGCACCACCGCGCTTGGAATCCCGTTTGAAGAAGTCCGTGTACAGCAACGCGAGATGGCTGCCGTCCGTGTCGAACACCTCATACGTAGTCACGTCGGGATGCCATACAGGCAGGTCCGTGCGGACCTGGAAGCGAATGCCATACAGCTCTGACGCCGCAAAGAGCACACCCTGCTCAAACACCCGCGTCAACTCAAAATACGGCTTCACTTCTTCTTCGTTCAGATCAAATTGCGCCTTGCGCACCTGCTCCGCGTAAAAGTTCCAGTCTTGCGGTGCGATGTCGCCGGTGACCCCGGCTTGTGCTGCTATGGCCGCCGCTTCTAGTGCCAGGCTGGTATGCGCCGCAGGCACAAGGCGGTCTAGGAAGGCGACTGCCGCTTCTGGCGTACGCGCCATCTGGTTCTCCAGCTTCCACGCGGCGTAGCTGTGGAACCCGAGTAACGCAGCGCGCTCAGAGCGTAGTTGAGCCAGGCGAGCAATGTCCGCGCGCGTATCGTTTTCATCTGCCTGCTCGGTACGCGTAAGCGACTTGGTCCATAGCGCCTGGCGCGTCTCCGGCTGGCTGAGTGACGCGAGCAACGGCTGCTGCGAGGTATTCAGGATCGGCAGCAGAAAACCGGCAAAACCACGTGAGTCAGCTGCTGCCGCCGCAGCTGCAATCTCCGCCTCGCCAAGTCCTGCCAATTCCTCCACCGTGTTCACGTGCAGTGCGGCTTTCTTTGAAGCTGCGAGCACCTTGTTCACAAACGCGGTCTGCAGCGTCGCCTGTTCCGCATTCAGAGCCCGCATCCGCTCCTTGTCGCCATCGGACAGCAACGCCCCGGCACGCACAAAGTGGTCGTGGGTCTCCTGCAGTAGCCGGTCTTCTTACGCGTTGAGCGACAAGCTGCTGCGCTGCTCATAGATTGCATGCACCCGTGCGAACAACGCTGAATCAAGGTACATGCTGTCACTGTGCGCAGACAGCAAGGGAGCGATCGTCTGCTGGATCTGCTGGATACTTTCACTCGTCTCTGCCCCGGCAACACAAAAGAACGGCGAGGCAACACGTGTGAGCAAGGTTCCAGAACGCTCCAACGCGACGACCGTGTTCGTAAACGTCGCCACCTCCGCTGAGTGTGCGATTGCTTGCACTTCTTCTTGCTGGGCCCGCATGCCTGCCTCAAACGCCGCCAGGTAATGTTCAGCACGCAGCAGGTGAAACGGCGGAGCGCCGAACGGCAGCTCACTGGGCGCGAAGAACGGGTTCGTTGCGTTCCATCCAGCGTCCTCGCTGGCTGCAACGACGGATGGCTCTGCAGCTTCGGCAATGTTCGACATGGAGCTCCTTCAAAACATGAAAGGCGCGAGGCCGGTGGGCGTCGCGCCTTCACTTACTTCAGAACTGTTTAACTGAGTACGTTCAGGGCGGCAGCCTGCGATCCCGGAGCAAGCGGCGCGTTGTTCGTCTCCACCAGCAAGTCCTCTTTGCGCATGACCAGGTTCGTCGCGTTCAACGTGGCAAGCTCAAAGCCGTGACCATGTGTGATCGCATCCGTCGGGCAGGCTTCCACGCAGTAGCCGCAAAAGATGCACCGGTTGTAGTCGATGTTGTAGACCTTGGCATATCGCTCGGCCGACGAGATGCGCACTTCTTCCGTGTTCTCTGCGGCTTCAATGTAGATGCAGTTGGACGGGCAAGCCGCCGCGCAAAGAAAACATGCGACACACTTCTCCAGGCCGTTCTCATCGCGCTGTAACTGGTGCTTGCCGCGAAAACGCTCCTGAAAAATGGCGCCACGCATGGGACCTGGTCCGTCTGGGTAGTTCTCCACCTCAGACGGCTGCAGCATCTCCTTGAAGGTGATGCTCATGCCTTTGGCAATGCCTGCAATGTTTTTGACGACGGACATGGCTTGAGTATACCCCCGGTTCAACGTAGGCTGATGGGCATGAACCGCGTCCATTCTGTCCGCGTTGCTGCCCTGTCCGCTATGCTCTGCTGCTGTGTTGCCCCCGCGCAAATGACGCACAGCAGCGACACGATGACAACCGCAGAGCATGCAGCGGCCACGCCGTCGACAACCCTCACGATTACCGGCCTGGACGGCATGTCGAAGACATTGTCGATCCCCGAGCTCATGGCAATGCCGCAGACGACCGTGACTGTGACAAACGGCCACACCCACAAGCAGGAAGCCTATGGCGGTGTCCCCGTGAAGGATCTGCTGGCGCTGGTAGCACCAGCCCACGTGGTGCCGGTCACGGGTGCGGACGCGACGATGAAGCCGAAGGTCTCTCCGCGCATGACCGTGATCGTGGCGCGCGGAACGGACGGATTTCGTGTGGCAATCACGCTGTGCGACACCGACCCGGAATGCCGGTCAGGTCAGGCCATTGTCGCCGATACGGTGGCCGGACACCCACTCACCACCGACGGCTCCTTTAAGCTCATCTTGTCTGAAGACAAAAAGCCCGGACGCTGGGTGCGGAACCTGGATTCCCTGACGGTAAAGAACCTGGGCGGCATGTAGCACCACTGCCTTGCCACCTTAAAGGCCCAGCTTCGACCAGATGCTGTCCACCCGCGCTTTTACGTTGTCCGGCATGGCAAGCATCTCCGGCCAGGGTCGAGTAAAGCCTTCAGCCTGCCACTTGCGCGTGGCGTCAATCCCCATCTTGCTGCCATAGTTCGGCAGCCGTGATGCATGGTCCAGCGAGTCCACCGGCCCCAGTGTGAACTGAATGTCTCGTTCTGGATCGATATTGTTCGCCGTGCGCAGCGTCACCTCGCCTACGTCCTGCACATCGCAGTCCTCGTCCACAACAATGATGCACTTGGTGAACATCGCCTGCCCCAGCGACCAGATTGCGCTCATCACCTTGCGTGCCTGGCCGGCATAGCTCTTCCGAATGCTGACAATCATCAGATTGTGAAAGACTCCCTCGGCCGGCAGATTGATGTCGACGATCTCCGGGATCGTCAGGCGCATCAACGGCAGGAAAATCCGTTCCACCGCCTTGCCCATCCATGCGTCCTCCATAGGAGGTTTGCCGACAACTGTCGCAGCGTAGATGGGATTCTTGCGGTGCGTGATCGCGGTCAGGTGGAAGACTGGATAGTCGTCCGGCATCGTGTAAAAACCTGTGTGGTCGCCAAACGGCCCCTCGCTCCGCAACTCGCCGATATCCACATACCCTTCAAGGATGTACTCGGCGTTTGCCGGCACCTGCAGGTCGACGGTTTCACACTGCACCAGCTCCACGGGAGACTGCCGCAAAAAGCCGGCGATCAGGAACTCCTCAATTTCAGGTGGCGCCGGCACGATCGCGGAGAAGGTCATCGCCGGGTCTGTACCAATCGCGACGGCAACATCCATGCGTGCGCCGCGAACCTTGCTCAGCGTCACGGCAGGCAGGCCTTCTGTTGTGGACGCTGCCATCGTTCCGCCGCCCGTGACAGCCATCAGGTTTACGCGGTCCGCGTCGGTGACCGCGGCGGCTCGCATACGCTCACGCAGGTGCTCCGCCGCATTCTTCTGGCGTTGCCAGTGCATGCCCGTGGTGCGCCCGTCATACACCTGCATCCGGTACATCCCCGTGTTCCGCTTGCCACTCTTCGGGTCTTTGGTGATCACAAGCGGCAGGGTGATGTAGCGGCCACCATCCCCAGGCCACGTCTTCAGAATGGGAAGCTCCAGCAGATTCACATCGCTGCCGGTGTGCACCACTTCTTTACACGGCGCCGCGCGACGATCGATCACCTTGGGAAAGAACGACCCCACCTCTGCCAACATGGGCAGCAGCTTAAGCTTGTCCAGCAAACCGGTGGGCATCTGCGGCTTCAGCAGAACGTCGATGCGGTGTGCCACTGCGTCCAGTGACTCTGTCTCCAGTGCCATCCGCATGCGGCGATCGCTGCTGAACTGGTTCATCAGTACCCGCGCACCGGGATAGCCTTTGACGTTCTCAAAAAGGAGCGCCGGGCCACCAGCCTCGGCAGTGCCCTTCCCCATCTTTGCGCCGCGATCGGCGATCTCCGCCATCTCCAGAATGGGATCGACTTCAACTTTGATCCGCTTCAGTTCCCCAGCCTTGTCGAGTTGTGCAATCCAGTCCCGTACATCGCGATACGCCACTCTTCCCTACTCTCTGCGTGCTCTTCGGCCCGTCCAAGTATGGTAACGCCGCTGGACTTTGCACCATTCACGCCTTAAGGGCAGAGTTGATGCGGTGCGCACAGGGCACGCATCGACGCGTAGCGTGTCGAACTTAACCCACCAACAGAAATGGACCAACTCAGGTGAGTTGGCCCATTCCGATGTACGACTCGTACAACGTCACGCAGCCTTGCGCAAAGGACCTGCCGCATTGGTCAGACCAGTCGAGCGTAACTCTCCAAGAAGCCTCTTCACCTGATCATGCACGGAAGCATCGCTTGCAGACGCCCCCTCATGAGAAGGCAAAGTACCACCGGCAATCGTCACAACTGCACGAAGCTCATCTTCCAATTCGTTCAGCAAGAGTGAAGTCTGAGAGACCTCGAAACTATCATCCGGACTTGCTAACGCCGCCTTGGCATCGCCGCGATGCATCCACGCTTCCAGGTCGCTCGTTCGTGCGAGTACAACGTTGCTTGGCGCACCTGGAGGACGGCGAATGGGGAGGTTCAACGTCTTCTCCCACCTCTGCACGGTGCGCACACCCTTGCCAAAGAAGTGGGCAATCTCTTTCCAGGAACTCAACATTTTATTCACAGTTACTCTCCAGTTCCGCTCCGCCGCGATCACTGTGCAGCGTCGCTCGGAAGCCCTGAGAGGCAACCAGGAACAACGGCACAAGGTCCTCGCGTATCTATCAGATAGACGCAACTATCACCATGGGAGTTTCCCGCCATTGCGGCCGACTGGCCTTTAACTCCGTTCGTTACCGTACGATAGGAGCAAAGTCAGTGAAGTTTTGAGGTAGCATGCAGCTTTCAGGTTTGGACTGGGCGATCATCGCCCTCTACTTTGCAATCAACCTCGGGATCGGTTTCTTTTATGCCCGCCGGGCATCCGGCGACGTCAGCGAGTTCTTCCTCTCAGGTCGGTCCGTACCCTGGTGGCTCGCAGGCACATCCATGGTGGCCACCACCTTCGGCGCCGACACTCCACTCGTCGTGACCGGCCTCATCTACAAGCAGGGCATTGAGGGCAACTGGTTGTGGTGGTCCTTCGCACTCAGCGGCATGCTCACGGTCTTCTTCTTCGCACCGCTCTGGCGCAGAGCCGAAGTCTTGACGGATATGGAGCTCGCCGAAATACGGTACGCCGGCAAACCCTCAGCCTTTCTCCGCGGGTTCCGCGCCATCTACCTCGGCTTACCCGTAAACACCATCATCATGGGTTGGGTAAACCTGGCCATGGCAAAGGTGCTGGCACTTACACTTGGTATGGGCAAGCTCCAGGCCGTCTTCGTGTGCCTCACGGTCACCCTCATCTACTCCACCATCAGCGGTCTGTGGGCTGTTCTTTGGACGGATGTCGTCCAGTTCATTCTGAAAATGAGCATGGTCGTTCTGCTGGCCTACTTCGCCGTGCGCGGTGTCGGCGGCATGGGCGCCCTGATCGCCAAGGTGCAGGCCTCCGATGCCGCACGTGGAACCCACTCGCTCAATTTCATTCCGCACACGGGAGAAGCTTTCTTCCTCAGCTTCCTTGTCCTGCTCAGCCTGAACTGGTGGGCGTCGTGGTACCCCGGCGCGGAACCCGGCGGCGGCGGCTACATTGCCCAGCGCATCTTCAGCGCAAAGGATGAGAAGAACTCCTTGGGCGCCACCCTCTGGTTCAACATCGCGCACTACGCCCTGCGTCCTTGGCCATGGATCCTCACCGCTCTCGTCGCGCTTGTTCTGCTGCCCGCAGCCGCAGATAAGGAGGGCGCATACATCCAGGTCATGATCCGCTTCCTCCCGCGGAGTCTGCGTGGTCTCATGCTGGCCGGCTTTGCGGCTGCATACATGTCCACGATCGCGACGCACCTGAACCTGGGCGCAAGCTACCTGGTCAACGACGTGTACCGGCGCTTCCTGGTCGGCGACAAGAGTGAACGGCACTACGTCAATGCGTCTCGGGTAGCGACCCTGTTTTGCGCCCTGCTCAGCGGCGTTGCGACGCTCTACATGGACTCCATCTCGTCAGCCTGGCGCTTTCTCATCGCCATCGGCGCTGGTGCCGGGCTCGTCTTCATCCTGCGCTGGTTCTGGTGGCGCATCAACGCGTGGAGCGAGATCAGCGCCATGACTGCTGCCGCGGCCATCTCCCTCACCCTGCAGTCCCGGCTTGGAGATGGCGTCGTGCGAGCGCTCCACGGGTTCGACCACCGTCTGCCTCTCGTTCCGCTCAATACCGACGACCCACACGGCTTCGCGTGGCTCATGCTGCTCACCACCGGCGGTACAACACTCATCTGGCTTGCCGTTACGCTGCTTACCAGTCCAGAGCCCGCCGCCAAGCTGCAAAGCTTTTACGACCGCGTGCGCCCACCTGCGTTTGGATGGTCTGCATTTGCACCCGCTGCAGCGCGCGCAGAAAAAACCCTGCGCTGGAACTTCCTCCACTGGGTACTTGGGTTCACGCTTATCTACTGTGCCCTGTTTGGCATCGGCGATCTGCTGTTTCTGCGGGTTGCCGATGGCCTTCTGCTCCTTGTGCTCTCAGCCACTTGCCTTCTACTTTTATTCCGCAGTTTGAACCGGCAAAACTGGAGCATGTTCCGCTGAGTCCGCACCGACAGCATCCTGCGAGTTCAAATCGGCCTACCGCACCGGGTATGCGGATACGGGTGCAACGCCTGCTCCATCCTTGATCGACCCGGGCTGCTGGATCAGCACCTTCGGTCCGGTTCGTCCGTCCGCCGTCCGCACAAGCGGCACAGACTGAATGAGCCATACTCGTCTGCGCGCCTGCATCACGCGCTCACGTGCAGACTGCGTCCGCCATGCTCCGTGTGACCCACTGGTCCACGCGGCAACGCAGCGGAGGCCATCGGCCGGCGTTCGTCTATCGTGCGCAACTCCCGCGGCAACACGCGGTTCGCCTCCGGATCACGGGCAACAACGACCCACGCGTCACGAACGTTCCGCACGCAGGCAATCACCTCGATCATCTGCTCGTGCGACTCCGCGTGTGACGCCTCAAGGGTCATGGTGAACATGGCTGCATAAAAGTCACTCAGCGCCTGGGCCGGCTTGCCACCCAGGTCTGGCCGAAGGCGCGCCTGCAGGTACATCAGGATGTCGAGCGCACGCTTCACCGCGTACCTGCGATCGAGTGTGTCACTCTCATCGATTGCACGGGCAGCCCTGTACAAAAACCGAATCCAGCCGTCGTACAGGCTCACAATCAGGTCCACACCTGTAGCTCCAGTCAATGCCTGCTCCTGGTACGTCATCTCGTGCTCTCCTTCTGTTGCAGTGCGGTTAGCCGTTTGTGTTGCCCGTGATGGCATCAAACAGCGAAGTGATCCCCTTCAGCGTCGAGGGGATGGATTGCAGGATTTCGTTGGCGGTGGTCAGCTCCGTTGTCAGGCTGGTTTGATAAGCCGTCAGTCGCAGCTCCAGGTCGCTCTTGTTCGTTGCAAGCTGTGTCTCCTCTGTAGCGTTGGAGGCGGTGGCCAGGCCAATAGCACCGGTGCCGCTGCTACCAAGACTGGAGAGCGCCGCGTTAAGGTTCTGACCAAAGTTCCCCGCTGTCTGAAAAAAGCTCTCGATGCCACCCAGGTTCGAAGACAACGCCGACGTCAGGGTGCTCGCATCGAGCGAGAGCGTGCCATCCACACCGGTGGTAATGCCCAGGCTAATCAGCGAGAGTGGTGTGCCTGAAGAGGAAGCAGAACTCACATTCGTTGCGCTCAGCGCCGCGGAAAGGCTGCTCTGAATCTGTGAGACCAGCGGGTTGCCAAACAGTGGTTCAGCGGCTCCGGTGGAATCGTTCGTCTCCTGTGCGGCGAGCGCCTTGACCAGCGTGTTGTACGCCGACACAAACGACCCCAGCGATGTGGAGACAGAGCTTGTATCGGCAACCACCTGCGCCACCACAGAAGAGCTCGTGCTGGTGCTCGATCCCGTCGTTTGCAGCAGTTGGAAGGTCACGCCTTTCAGGGCCGTACTTACCGTATTGCTTGCACTGGTCAGCGACACGCCGTCGAGTGTGTATGCGGCGTCCGCCCCCGCCGTTGTCTGTGTGAAGGAAGGCGGAGCGCCGCTACTGGCACTCAGGCCTGAAGAATCGATCGTAAGGCTTCCACCGGCACCGCTCGTTCCACTCACCAGCGACAGGTACGAGCCGTTACTGCCCGTGATCACCGTTGCCTGTACGCCGGCCGACGATGCATTGATCTGCGTCGCCACCTGCAAGAGCGTGGACCCGGAGTTGATCGCTACGCTCGTCGGCGTACCGGAGCCCACCTGCAGCGACAGCGTCCCCGACACTGTAGACGACGACGTGACCAGGCTTGAGTGATAGGTCGATGTGGCGGCAAGGCTCTGCACGGTGAACGTATGCGTCCCGGCTGTGGCAGTGCTGCCCACGTTCGTCAGCGCCACGGTTGAACTGTCAGACGTCGCGCCAGTCATTGCGGAGAAAACACCGTCAAAACTGGTGAGCGAAGACAGGGCGGTCGAAAGCGTGGAAAGGTCGGTACCCAGAGACGACAAAACCGCGTCCTGCGACGTGAGTGCCGTGGTCCGCGTGGCCCAGGCCGTTTCCGGTGTCCGCTCGACAGCCATGATGCTGGCAACAGTGGACGCAACGTCGAAGCCGTCACCACTGGTTGCAGATCCAAAGCTGATCCCTACCGACATGCTTGCTCCCGGCCCGCACAAAACTCACTGGCGAACCGAGTACGTGCACGATCATGACCACGTTGTCGGTTCGCTAGGTTAGGGATTCGTAAGACGGAGCGACGACACCCGCCGGCGGGTTTTCCGGTCAGGGTGCCGTGCCACACGACACCGCCTCTTATTGAAGAAGCTTCAGCACTTCCTGCTGCACAGAATTTGCCTGTGCCAGCGCGCTGATGCCCGTCTGGCTCAGCACCTGGTACTTGGACAGATCGCTGGCGGCCTGGCCGTAATCTGTTGCCGTGATATTGTTCTGTGCGCTTGTAAGGTTGGTCTGCTCGTTTGAGGCTACAGACTGTGCCGAAGACAGCTGGTTAATGTTGGCGCCGATCGAGCCGCGCTGGTAGGCCACGTCTGCAATGGCGCTGGTCAGATTGGTCAGCACAGTTTTCGCATCAGTGGTGTTGTCGATAGCGACCGTGGAGAGATTGACACCCGATCCGACCGTACCAGCCGCAACGGGCGTGCTTTCAGCAAACGTGTTGCCGGAGCTTGCCGCGACCAGAGCGTTCGACGCAACTGTGCCCGAGCTACTGGGTGTGCCGCCGGTAAGTGTAATCACACCGGTGGTGGTGTTGACGGCGGCCGTAATGCCGGCAGTCGCAAACGCTCCACCAGAGGCGTTCAGCGCGCTCTGCAGGTTCGCCTGCGTGGTCTCCGCGGCAATGGACTGGCTGATGTTGGTGCCGCCGTAGCTTACCGTCAGGTTGCCGCCGTAACTATCGGTCGAGTGCGCGGACCCAAGCGAGAGTGTGACGGTGCCAGCCACGCCGGTGCTGCCAGAGTAGGAGGCTGCGGTGCCATTCGTCACTGTGGGAGTGGAGCTGGTGGTGCTGGACGTACCCACGCTCGCGGTGGTCAAAGAGCCAACCGTATCGCTGTAGGTGGTGGAGCCCGAAGCCGTTCCATCGGACGTAAAGAAGCTGCGCGACGTGCCTGAGAACACAGCCGAACCATTAAAGTTGGTCGTGCTGCCGATGTTATTGATCTGCGTCAGAATGTTCTGATATTCCTGGTTTGCAGACGAGACCTGTGTTGACGTCAACGTGCCGTTGGACGACTCAGTTGCAAGCGTCACCGCGCGATTCAGCAGCGTTGTCACCTGCGAGAGTGCACCGTCTGCAGTCTGCAGAAGACCGATTGCATCATTCGCATTTTTTGCCGACTGCGCGAGCGCAGTGGAGTTAGCAGTAAGGCCGTCAGAAACGGCGAGGCCGGCTGCGTCGTCTGCACCCGAGTTGATACGCGAACCCGAGGACAGTTGCTGCAGAGTCTTCTGCAGACTGTTTTGGGTGTTGCTTAAGTTGTTCTGCGCGTAAATCGCAGAGATGTTATTCAGAACTCCGAGAGACATGCTGATCGCTCCTGTATAGCGTGAGGTTGGTTGCTGCGCCTCATTCCTCGGCGCTCACAACCTGTATCGTCCACACGCGCAGAAACATGAGACACAAGCCACCAACGTGCACTCTTTGCATACGTCAGCCATTCATGGAGGGCGCAGAACCTGGTGGTGCCACAACCGTGCGGGATACGCCGGTCTCCCGCAGTTCTGGCTCGTCCGCACTGCGGTCTCACTTCACAACCTATGCTGCCGATAACCAGGATGGGAGTTAACCCATGATTGAATTAACCCGACTGAACGGACACCACCTGCTGGTGAACTCTGACCTGATCAAGCTGCTGGAAGCCATACCAGATACAACCCTGACGCTGATCACAGGAGACAAGCTCGTTATTTTAGAGACATGCGCCGAGGTGCTTGAGCGCACACTCACGTGGCGTGCGGCGCTCCTGCGTGCTGCATGGCCCACCGCTGACAGTTCACTCGCAGCACACGGCGCTGCCACCGCGGCCGTGCTTTATACCCAGGCACAACAGTCCGTTAACGCATAGCGCACACACCAGGAGACTCGATCATGGATCTTGCAAGTATTGGCGGTATCGTGCTGGCGCTTGGGGCCATTCTTGGCGCCATGCTGATGGAAGGTGGCAGCATCGGCCAGGTGTCGCAGCTCACTGCTGCCATGATCGTCATCGGCGGCACCGCAGGTGCAGTCATGGTGCAGTTCCCGCTGGACATCTTCCTTGCCGCGCTGAAAGGCGTTGTCGGCGTCTTTATGCACAAGGGTGCGGACAGCGAAAAGATCCTTGCGCAGCTGGTGGACTTTGCGAACAAGGCACGCAAAAGCGGCATCGTTTCGCTGGATAGTGATCTCGCCACCGTGAGTGATCCCTTCCTCAAGCAGGGCCTCATGCTCGCCGTTGATGGCACAGAACCTTCTGAAGTGCGCAAGATCATGCAGCTGGAGTTAGACAATAAGTCCGAGATGGAGGAGAAGATCCCTCAGGTCTTTGAGTCTGCCGGCGGTTTTGCTCCCACCGTCGGTATCATCGGTGCCGTACTCGGACTCATTCAGGTCATGCAGCACCTGGATAACATCGACGAGGTAGGTAAAGGCATTGCTGTTGCCTTTGTTGCCACCATTTATGGCGTCGCACTCAGTAACCTCTTCTGCCTGCCCGCAGCTGGAAAGCTGAAGATCCGGCATAAAGAGGACACCATGGTCAAAGAGATGATGCTGGAAGGCGTCGTCAGCATCCTTGAAGGCCTGAACCCGCGCATGATCGAGACCAAGCTGCGCACCTTTCTGGCGCACGGCGCAGCGGAAGCGAAGGCGTAACTGTGGGAAAGAAGAAGCACGCAGAGCACGTCAATCATGAACGCTGGCTTGTAAGCTATGCCGATCTGCTTACACTTCTGTTCGCGTTCTTCGTCGTACTTTTTGCAAGCTCAGTTAGCGACAAGAAGAAGACGGCGCAAATGGCCGCAGCCATGCAGACAGCTTTTACTGAACACGGCGTCTTTGAGGCGCATGCAACATCTCCACCTCTTGAGAGCGGTGGCGGAAACAGCCAGGGCGCGCCTGCCCCTCTGATGGAGCCAGTACAGATGTCACCCGGTGCAGGCTCTGGAAGAGCAGGCGAGGGGTCAGTTAACGGCAAAAGTGCCCGGTCCGAGAAGGCCGTACAGCAGCACCTTCAAACAACTCTGGCGGCAGCACTCCACAGCGGCTCGGCCGCTCTGCACCAGTCGGCCGATGGGCTAACGATCTCGTTGCAAGAGGCAGGATTTTTCAGCTCTGGAACGGCTGACATCAACCCCACCATGCTGGCTCTGCTGGCAGACATCGCAGCCTCTCTACCTGACCGCGACGTCCGCGTGGAAGGCCACACCGACAACGTACCAATCCACAGCGATCGCTACCGGTCAAACTTTGAGTTGTCCACAGCGCGAGCCGCCGCCATTGCAGAAGTGCTGATCTCCCGCAGCCGCGTCTCGCCCTCTCACTTCGCACTCGCCGGGTACGGCCCGTATCGCCCTCTTACCGGGAACGACACTGCATCCGGCCGTGCCCAGAACCGCCGTGTTGACATCGTGATGCTTGGCCTGGGAACCACGCCGGTTCAACCAGCTGAGCAGCGTGCAATCGAACAGCACACGTCCAAGCCTGCCCGCACCGGCTCCGTCATGAGAAGCGCCGCTGGACCGTCACAACTTCAAGACTCACCCTTCGCCACCCAGCCCCAAGGCTCAACACTCGCCGCAGCGCGAGGGAGTGTACGCGCGATGCAACTGGCGACCGCCGCAGACCGGGCAGCAGCCCATTAAGCTGGACCACGCCGGCTCTTTCGTTCCGCCAAGCACCTTAACGACTACACGCTTCTGCCGCTGCCCATCGCATGGGCGAAACTAAACACAGCCCACCATCAATACCGCTCTCACGCACGATCCGGTCGACTTCCGGCCTGATACGCACCATCGCATACCGCTTCCGCGTGTTGTCGGAAGAGTACACCTGGGTGTTCGGTGCATCCAACACCCAGGTGACGGATGAACGTGCTGCTTCATAAACTGCTGGATGCACTCGCAATGGCGGGAACGATGGCGTGGGAAATTCTTTGGGGGCTGTGCCTTGGCTTCTTGCTTTCCGCCGTCGTGGAGGCCGTCGTCTCCAAAGAGCAGATGGGCAAGCTTCTGCCCGACTCCCGCGCAAAGACGATCGTAGTCGCTAGTGCCTTGGGTGCAGCTTCATCGTCCTGCTCGTACGCGGCTGCTGCGCTGGCACGGTCGCTCTTTCGCAAGGGCGCCGACTTCATCGCGTCCATGGCATTCATGTTTGCCTCAACCAATTTGGTTGTTGAGCTCAGCGTGCTTCTGGCCGTCCTGCTGGGCTGGCAATTCATGCTGGCGGAGTTTGTCGGCGGCCCCATCATGATCGCCATCCTCGTCTTGCTGCTGCGTGCGACCGTCACACCGCGGGTAGTAGAGGCGGCTCGTCGTCAGGCAGATCGGAATCTGGCGGGAAAGATGGAAGGCCATGCCGCCATGGACATGAGCCTGCACGACGGCACCTTTGTACAGAAGGTCACCTCACCCAAGGGATTCACCGCCGTCGCGCACTACTTTTACATGGACTGGTATTCGCTCGGGCTGGACATTGGCGGAGGCCTGTTGATTGGTGGCGCACTTGCCGCGTGGGTGCCTCAGAGCTTTTGGCAGGGTTTTTTCCTCGTCAACCACCCCACGCTCGCCCTGTTCTGGGGCCCTTTCATCGGCCCGCTTGTAGCCGTTCTCTCGTTTGTTTGCTCCATCGGCAATGTGCCTTTGGCTGCCGTGCTCTGGAACGGTGGCATCAGCTTTGGCGGCGTAATCGCCTTCCTCTTCGCCGACCTCATCATCTTTCCCTTGCTCAACATCTACCGTAAATACTACGGACTTAAGATCGCCGCGCTCCTCGGCGTCACCTTTTACATAGCAATGTCTCTCGCCGCACTCGCGGTTGAGTTCCTCTTCCGCGCGTTACACCTGGTGCCGCACACGCGAAACGCGCGCATCATGCAGGAGTCGATTCACTGGAACTACACCAGCGTGCTCAACATCGTCTTTCTCATAGTCGCCGCGGTTCTGCTTTGGCGGTTTCTGAAGACGGGAGGCCCGGAGATGCTGCGCATGATGGATGAGACGCCGAGCGACGAGATGGACGGCAAGCACTGCTGCCACCACTAGAACAAAAGGGCTGCCCACTGGCAGCCCTCGCGCTTCTAACAACCAGCTAGGCGGCTGCATCCTGGTTGCGATGCTTCAAGTGTGTCCATACAAACCAGCCAATCCCCGCTAACACCAGCACAATGACGGCAGCATCCGCCTTATGCAGCACCTGCTTCAATGGCGAGTGTGGATCGTCCCAGCTTGCACCGGCTTTCATGCCCACGTAAGCCAGGGCAAAACACCACGGCCATGAACCCAGGAACGTATAGATGTGGAACCGCAGTTGCGGCATCCGCGCAATACCCGCTGGCAGTGCAATAAACGTTCGCACCACCGGTAGCAGCCGGCCCACAAGCACCGTGATATCGCCATACTTCTGGAAGTAGTGATCCACCCGGTCCAGGTCGCGCCGGCTCATCAACACATACCGCCCAAACTTCTCCACCAGCGGCCGGCCGCCATGCGCACCCACCCAGTACGCCACCACAGATCCCAGATTGCAGCCAATCGCACCAGCCGTTGCCGCCAGGAACAGGTTCATCTTTCCCTGATTCACCACATATCCCGCAAACGGCATGATGATCTCGCTTGGCAGCGGGATACAGGCGGATTCAATGGCCATCAGCAAAGCGATACCCGGATATCCGACAGTTGCTATCAGGTGCGTGATATAGGGCAGCAGAAAGTTAATTATTTTCTCAGTCATGGTTGTCCGTGTCACCGAAGTATAGCCCGCCGCATGTTGACCCACAGTGACTTGCCTTACCAAAGTCCGCTCGCTTGCGGCTCCCTGTGCAGGCTCGTATCCTGTGAGTTATGGCAGAGACCGCGACTTCCGAAGCAACCGAGACCACCCAGGCGACCCACACCGTCACGCCGGCAGCAACACCCGCACCTGCAAACGCCTCCCGGCCCGCGACCCACGGCGGCCCTGCGGTCAAACGGCAGATCGTCGCCTTCTCGTTCTACAAGATCATGCCGGAGTGGCGCCGCCTTGCCGCTGCAGAGCGCGCCGCACACAAGGCTGCCTTCGTTGAAGTGATCCACCGGTGGAACAGGGTTGGCGAGTTCCTCACAATGACCTACTCCACAGTGGGTACCCGTGGCGACGTGGATATCTGCGTCTGGTCCATCTGCTACTCGGTCGAAGAGATGAACCGCATGCGCAGCGAGCTGCTTGCCACGCCGCTCGGCGGCTATCTCAACACGCCGCACAACTTCCTCTCCATGACCAAGCGCTCGCAGTATCAGATCGACCGCGTGGACGAGAGCGAAGGCGAAGGCCGAGGTGCCATCCGTCCCGGCGGTCACAAGTACATCTTCATCTATCCCTTCTGGAAGACACGCCCCTGGTACCTGCTCAGCGCCGCGGAACGCAAGCGCCTCATGGACGAACACATCCGCGTCGGCATGAGCTTTCCACGCGTCAAGCTCAACACCACCTACTCCTTCGGCATCGATGACCAGGAGTTCGTCGTCGCCTTCGAAACCAACTTCCCCGAGGACTTCGTCGACCTGGTGCAGCAGCTGCGCGAAACCGAAATCTCCCTCTACACGCTCAAGGATTTCCCCATCTTCTCCTGCGTCCGGGTCACACCCCAGGACATGCTGGACCGCCTCGGCTAGACATGGCGCGTCCCGCAAAGTCCCTCGCACCAAAGGCAGCCGCGGCTCCAATCGCGGCTGTCGCCAAAGCCACCAAGGCCCGCAAAATCGCGGCATCGGAACCGGTCGCTGCGAAGAAGCGCCCCGGCAAAACCAAAAAGCCACTCGCACCGGTGCGCATTGCGGCCATCCTCGACGCGCTGCAAAAGACCTACCCCAACGCCGTCTGCGCCCTCACCCACACCAACGCATGGGAACTCACAGTCGCCACCATCCTGTCCGCCCAATGCACCGACGCACGCGTCAACATCGTCACGCCCGTGCTCTTCCACGCCTACCCCACGCCGCGCGACATGGCCCAGGCCACGCCAGAAGCCCTGCAGAACATCCTGAAAAGCCTCAGCTTCTTTCGCCAGAAATCCAAGTCCCTGGTCGCCGCCGCCAATCTCGTCACCAACGAGTTCCACGGCGAAATTCCCCAGACCATGGACGAGATGCTCCGCATCCCCGGCGCCGCTCGAAAGACCAGCAATGTCGTCCTTGGCTCCTGGTTCGGCATCGCCTCCGGAGTCGTCGTCGACACCCACGTGCTTCGCCTCTCCCGCCGGCTTGAACTCACCACCAACACTGATCCCGTCAAGGTCGAACGCGACCTCATGCTCATCATTCCGCAGGATCGCTGGATCGACTTTGCCCACCAGCTCATCCACCACGGCCGTCAGATCTGCGACGCGCGCAAACCCAAATGCGCGGACTGCTCGCTGGAAACCGAGTGCAATTCCAGCGACAAAACCTGGACCTCACACTAGTCCGTTCCGGAACCCCAGAACTCCCGCCGCATCCGACTGCTTACACTTGTCGTCTTCGCAGAAACCCCGCCAGTTCGCTTGCCAGCACCTCCACCTGCGCCGTGGACGCCTCCACCGAAACCGAATACCCACACTCCCGCAGGGTTGCGGACGTGATGGGGCCGATGGATGCCAGCGCGGCTGACTCAGGAATCGTCATGCCGGCGGCGTCGCACAACTCCAGCAGATGCCGAACGGCAGACGAACTGGTGAAGGTGATCGCCGCCACCGCACCCAATTCTCGCTGCAGCGCCGCCACCGACTCAACCGGCACCACTGTGCGATAGGCAGCCGCAATCGTAAGCTCTCCACCCGCGGCATCAATCTCCCGTGGCAGCACGTCCCGCGCATCTTCTGCACGCACCAGCAACATGCGCCGGCCACGTGCGTGTGGCCGCAGAGCGCGCGCAAAGGATTCCGCCACGGCAACGTCCGGCTGCAAATCCACACGCAGCCCTGCGTCTCGCAACGCGCGGCTCGTCGCTGCGCCGATACTCGCAATGCGGCAGGTCACCTCTTCCACACCAAGCTCTTCGCGTTGCTCTGCAAACACCTGCACCGCATTCGCCGACGTGAACAGCAGCCAGTCAAACGTGTCCAGAGCTTCCATGGCAGCATGCAGCGATGCATACCCATCCGTCGGCGGCTCCAAAGCGATCGCCGGTATGCTCACCACCAGCAGACCGTGCGAAGCCAGCGCGTCTCCCAGCGCCGAGGCCTGATGCGCCGCACGTGTCACCAGCACCCTTAACGTCGAACGACCCGCGACGCTAGCCACGCCCTCCCGCTCCCTCATCTTCAGGATGCGGAAAGCAAGGCATCAAAACGCGTTTCAGAGAGTTGGCCTTGGGTCAGCAGTTCACGTGCACCGCGAGAAGCAAGTGCCTGCGCCATCCTCGTTCCCAGCGATTTGGCGGACTCACCTCGCTCTGACTCCAGCGACACCACAATCATCTCTTCGCCATCGGCAGCCGTCACATTCGCCAGCAGCGTCGCCTCCGCAGACTCGCCGCCAACTGTACACAGCGCCCCCACCGGCAGCGAACATCCACCACCCAGCGCGTGCAACGTCCAACGTTCGGCCTCCGTCGCAAAGCTTGCCTCAGCGTCGTTCAGAGGAGCCACCGCATCCAGCACAGCCTGTGCGTCCGTCAGCGCCTCCACACCAAGAGCGCCCTGGCCTGGCGCCGGACACAGCACGTCTGGCGAAAAGCGTTCGCGCATCCAGTCCACCTGGCCCGGAAAGTCCGAATCGTGCTCCTCTACCGTGTGCTCATCATCGGGGTGGGTGACGCATTCAAAGTGCGGCGCGCGCCCGAACTCTGGGTGAGCCGGGTCCAGTTCTACCGGTCGCAGCAGCGAAGGACCCAGCCGGTCGAGTCCCGCGCATGCCAGAACCAGCGCATCGCATTCACCTCGTCCCAACTTGCGCAGCCGCGTGTCGATGTTCCCTCGGATCGGCACGAATTGTAGATCCGGTCGGTGCGCCAGAAGCTGCGCGATGCGTCGAGGTGATGTGGTTCCCACGCGCGCACCCTGCGGCAAGGTGTGCAACTGCAGCCAATCCGGACACAGCAGAGCATCGCGGGGATCGGCGCGCTCTGGAACTGCGGCGATCGTAAACCTCGCCTCCAGCACTGTTGGCAGATCTTTCAGCGAATGCACAGCGAGGTCAATGCTGGCGGCCAGCAGTGCCTCCTCAATCTCTTTGATGAAGATGCCCTTGTTGTCCAGCTCCGGGGTGATTGGATTTGCCGCTGCGAACGCTGCATCCTGCATGCGGTCGCCGGTCGTCTTGATCAGTCGAATGGCAGTCGTGTGACCCAGTGCGCGAAGGCGCGCCGCAATGAGGTTACTCTGCCAGAGCGCCAGTCTCGATCCTCGTGAACCAATACGCAGGTGCATGCCAGTAGTGTATCGCCGCCCAGCAAAAAGGCCGTCCGCCCATGCGAACGACCCCTATAAACACGGAGACACCCTACTGCCAGTTGTGCGTCTTGCCGTTGCGGCGCGGATCCTGCGGCGGCTCGGTCAGTGTACCCGGCTCGCGCCCCTGCTTGCCCTTGCCCTCTGGCGTCGTGTGAGCCTTGCCTTCTACGTCGGTGTGCGCGGCGTGCGACTTTGCATGGTCCCCATGCTCTGCCGCCGGAATCGCGTTGTTCGAGGCGTCAAACGCCTCCATGGCTTCTTTACTGGTTTTGCTCTGCGACATAGTTCCCTCTCACGTCCGTTGTAAAGCTTCTACTCTTCAAGCCGCGTACGCGCCGCTTCCACCATCTCCGGCGTAATTGCAGCGGCACTCTCGTCCACAGGCTCGTCACCAAAGTCACGCGCGCCGTACTCGTAGTCGGTCCCGCCGTCGGTCGCCTGCTTGCCCTCGGGCAGCTTTGTCCGCTGCTCCTCGTCCGTGCCCCAGCCCTGCTCGTGCGCATATTCGCTGGCCAGCCCGTGGCTGTGCGTTCCAAAACCCCTTGGCTCTTTGCTGGAAGAAGTCTGATCGTCTGCCATCGCGTTCCCCTTCACAACGTAGGATGGCGCGTACCCGGCACAGGTCGCTTGTACTATCGGCCCCGGTCAAAGAGCCGCCGAATGGCAGACAGAGCACCGGTATCGCCCGTATTAGCCGCCGCACGCATGCCGGCAATCGGTCCGTGCAGCATCTTGTTCATCATCGACCGGGTTACCGCATCCACCGCGGCCTGTTGCTCCGGCGTCAGCGAGGCAAGACTGCCGCGCGCCTTCGCCAACTCTCCCACGCGCACCTGCTCCGCCGACTCCTGCAACGACAGGATCGCCGGCACCGCGTCCAGCGCCAGCAACCGCTGCTGAAACCGGTCCACCTCTTCCGTCACAATGCGCTCGGCGTCGGCAGCTTCCCGCGCACGCTCCGTCAGGTTGCTCGCCGCCACCTGCTGCAGGTCGTCAATGGAGTACACAAACGCGCCATCCACCCGGTTTACCGCCGGGTCCACATCCCGCGGCACCGCAATGTCAATGAAGAACACCGGCTTTCCCCGCCGCTTGTGCAGGATCGCCTGCGCCTGCGCGACATCGAACAGGTGCCGTCCCGCGCCGGTTGACGTTACGATGATGTCCGCCTTGGGCGCATGCACCATCAGGTCGTCGAACGGCACCGCCAGCCCGTGGAATTCCGCCGCAAGCCGCTGCGCCCGCTCCGGCGTCCGGTTCGCCACCAGGATCCCCTCTGCCCCCTGCGCAATCAGGTGCCGCGCCGCAAGTTCGCTCATCTTGCCCGCGCCCACCAGCATCACCTGCGTCGTCGTCAGCGACCCAAAAATCCGCTTGGCCAGATCCACCGCAACTGAAGCAATGGACACCGCAGACGACCCAATCTCCGTCTCTGTCCGCACCTTCTTGGCCACCGCAAATGCAGACTGCAACAGCCGCTCCAGCGTCGTTGACACCGCGCCCACCTCGCGTGCCACCGCGTAGCTGTCCTTTACCTGCCCCAGAATCTGCGGCTCACCCACCACCATGCTGTCCAGCGACGACGCCACCCGAAACAGGTGCCGCACCGCCTCCTGCTCGCGAAATTCATACAGGTGCGGCTCCAGCATCCGCGGCTGCAGGCTGAAATACTCCTGCAAAAACGCGCGCGCACCGCTTCCCTGCTCCTCGTCCACCAGCAGTTCCACCCGGTTGCAGGTGGAAAGAATCAGCGCTTCCCGAATCCCTGGCTGGTGTGCCAGCGATCGTGTCGCATCCGCCAGACCGCCCGCGGGAATCGCCAGGCGCTCCCGCACATCCAGCGGCGCGCTGTTGTGGTTCACACCCAGCAGCAGCAGGCTCACGGTCGCCCCGCAAACCGGTGCACCGTCGATACCTGGTTCGCCGACCAGACTGCCAGCATGACCACGAACACGAAGGAACTCCACCACACGGCCCGCCGGCCCCGCAGCCCCGCACTTCGGCGGATGGCGATCATGCCCACAAACACGAGCCACATCGCAAAAGACAGCAGAACCTTCGGATCGCGAAAGTACACTGACCCATACTCGCTTGCCGCCAATGCCGATCCAATCAGCAAGCCGCCCGTCATGCACGGCAGACCAACCAAAAGCGCGCGAAGCCCAATCTGATCCGTCGTCTCCAGTGGGGGCAGGCGCGACAGAAAGCCCACACGCGACCTTGCCTTCAGCTGCTTCTCCTGCAGCAGGTACAAAATGCTTGAGAGCATCGCCACGATCAGCGCCGCATAAGCGGCCAGCAGCAGCAGAATGTGCAGCGTAATCCACCCGGAGCGCAGCAGCGGCGCCGCCAGCTCATGCGTTCCAGGTGCAAACGCCGGCAGCAACCCTAGCAGACAAACGATGGGCAACAGAACCACACCGATCGCCAGATTGCGATACACCGCATACACCAGCAGGAATGCTGCCGCCAGCAGCAGGCCGAGCACCGCCTGCACCTCGCTCGCCATGACCGGGACAAAGTGATGCGCCGCCCGCAACATCTCCGCGACTGACACAAAGTGGAACAAGAGCGCCGCGACCGCAGCCGGAATGGCAACACGCCGCCACGCCGGCCGGTCATACAGCACCACCGGCAGTACCGCCAACGACGCCACACCGTAGAGCACTACCGCGAGTTGAAGCCAGAAAAGCGACATAGCGTCCGTGAGCGCCCCAGCATCCACTCAGACACCAGTATAGTTGGCCCGCACCCCGGGCTCACCCATTGTCATAAGCCCATAACCTGTCGCCCGATTATTCATCGCCCGCAAAATGCGCCATGCGGACACACCTGCTCGTAGCCTTTGCATCCATGCACATGAACCGGTGATGAGTCGCCGGAAGATATACACGGAGGCACGTCATGGATTTCAGTTTGGAAGGCGATAAGCGCGTACAGGCCGGCGAAGCACAGGAAGGCAAGATCACGTCCTTCATCGAAAGCTACACATCCAAGATTCCCAGTGGCGTTTACCTGGCAGCGGCAGGCGCGTCTATTGTGGCGTCGGTATCCTTCAAGATCGCAAAGAAAGATAGCGCAGCGCTCTTTGTCGGTCAGTGGGTAGCGCCCTTCTTGATCCTTGGCATCTACAACAAACAGGTCAAGCTGCACGGCAGCGATGCCACCAAGCACAACTAGCTCTCCAGTTCCTCCTCGTTCAGGGCCAGCCTTCCAGAGGCTGGCCTGCTTGTTTTCTGGTCATCGCAGTACAGACGCTATCCTGTGTAGCAGTGCCTGACGAATCCAAGCCTGTCATCCGCGAGACCGACGCCTCCGCCACACCGGTGATGCGCCAGTACGCCGCCGCCAAAGCTGCCCATCCCGATGCCCTGCTTTTCTTCCGCATGGGCGACTTCTACGAATTATTCTTTGACGACGCCGTCGTTGCCGCGCGAGAACTGCAGCTTACCCTGACGGCGCGCGACAAAGAAAAGTCCATTCCCCTGTGTGGCGTCCCCTACCACGCAGTGGAAAACTACCTGCAAAAACTCCTGCGCCGCGGCTATCGCATCGCCATGTGCGAGCAGGTAGAAGACCCAAAGCTCACCAAGACCATCGTGAAGCGCGAGGTCACACGTGTTCTCACACCAGGCACCGCCCTCGACAACGGCCTCGGCGCGTCTGAAAACAACTTCCTGGCTGCCCTCACCGTAACTCCAAAGGCAGACGTCGCGGGCGTCGCTCTCCTTGACCTCTCTACCGGTGAGTTTCGCACTGCAGAGTTCCGCGGCGCGTCTGCCCTGGCGGACGCCTGCGAAGAGATCGCACGCAGCCGCACACGCGAACTCCTGCTGCCGCAGAACCTTCGGGTCGCCGCTACCCAGCCAGCCCTCGACGGCTCGGAAACTCCGATCGGGCCCACATCCCAAACCGGCGACACGCCCTTCGACGAGATGCTGGCCGGCATCCGCACGAAAACACCCATTGAGGATTGGGTCTTCACCACCGAATATGCCCTGCCCCTTCTCGAAACCCACTACCGGGTCCCCTCCCTTGAAGGCTTCGGTCTCGCCGGCCGCACGCAGGCCGCCATCGCTGCAGGTGCCATCCTGCACTACCTGCGCCAGACCAAGAACGAAGAGCTGGAGCACCTGGACACGCCGCGCAGCTACGAACGCACCACAACGCTTGAAATTGACGCCGTCAGCATGCGCAACCTTGAGCTCGTCGACCCCCTCTTCACCGGCGAGTCTCAACAAACCACCCTCTGCTACGCCGTCGACCATTGCCGCACACCCATGGGCAAACGACTTCTCCGCCAGTGGCTGCTACGCCCGTCGCTTGACCCGGCTGAGATTGCTTCACGCCACGACGCCGTCGCAGAAACCACCGCCGCCCTTGCCACCCGCGAGCGCATGCGCAGCGCTCTTGCAGGCATCCTTGACCTTGAACGACTCCTTGGCCGCCTCGCCCTTGATTCTGCCGGCCCTCGCGATGTCGTCGCCCTCGGCCGCACCCTCGCAGCTCTGCCGGCGTTGGCAGAGGTCGCAAGCGATCTGCATACCGGTCGCTGGTCCGCCCTGTTCTCCAACCTGGACACACTCGCCGACACCGCCTCACGCATCGCCCTCGTGCTGGTGCCCGGACCACCCCTGCGCCTTGGGGATGGCGACAGCATCGCCACAGGTGTCAACGGCGAACTCGACGAACTCCGCGGACTCAGTCGCAGCGGACGCGAAGCCATCATCGCCATTGAAGAACGCGAGCGCACCCGCACCGGGATTGGCTCGCTTAAGGTGCGTTTCAACTCCGTCTTCGGCTACTACCTTGAGGTCACCCGCAGCAATCTCGCCAGTGTCCCCAGCGACTACGAGCGCAAGCAGACCCTCGTCAATGCCGAACGCTTCACCACCCCCGAGCTCAAGGACTACGAACGCAAGATCCTTACCGCACAGGAGCGAATCGGCGACCTGGAGCGCAGCATCTTTGCCGCTCTTCGGCGGGAGGTCCTTGCCGCCGCAACCCGCATGCGCGATACCTCCCGCCGCGTCGCAGAAGTCGACGTCCTGCTTAACTTCGCCCACCTCGCCGCCCTCCGCGGCTGGTATCGGCCAGAGATCGTCGCCGACTCCGCCGTACTTGAGTTTGCCGAGGCTCGCCATCCTGTCGTCGAACTGCGACTTGAAGACATCGGCGCGCGCTTCGTTCCCAACAGCGGCTATCTTGACGCCACCTCCGGCGACTCGGATGCCGGCCCTTCCCTCGCCTTGATCACCGGCCCGAATATGGGCGGCAAATCCACCTACCTGCGCATGGCGGCGCTGCTCGTTATCCTCGCCCAGTGTGGCTCCTTCGTCCCCGCTGCCCACATGCGCCTCGGCCTTGTCGACCGCATCTTCACCCGCATCGGTGCCAGCGACAACGTCAGCCGCGGCCGTTCCACCTTTATGGTCGAAATGACCGAGACCGCCGCAATACTCAACACCGCCACCGCGCGCTCCCTCGTCCTGCTCGACGAAATGGGCCGCGGCACCGCCACCTACGACGGCCTCTCGCTCGCCTGGGCCACGGTCGAACACCTGCACGACCGCATCGGCGCGCGCACCTTCTTCGCAACCCACTACCACGAGCTCACCCTGCTCGACGGCAAGCTCCAGCGCCTCAAGAACCTCCGCGTTGCCTGCCGCGAAGGTGCCCACGGCATCATCTTCCTGCACCAGGTAGAAAGCGGTGCCGCCGACCGCAGCTACGGCATTGAAGTCGCCAAGCTCGCCGGCCTGCCGCGTGACGTCATCGCCCGCGCCCGCGCCGTACTCAAACTGCACGAAAAGGCGGAAAGCGCCTCCACCGCTGCCGGTGCAGCCGCCGCCCAGGTCCCCGCCCCACCCCTGCAGATGACCATCTTCACACCACTCTCCCAGCGCGTCGTCGACCGCGTCCGCGAAACCGACGTGGACCGCATGACTCCCATGGAAGCGCTGCAGCTGCTCGCGGAACTCAAGCGGGAGATTGCCGAATGAGCCCCAGGCCCACGGGGCTTAAGCAGTCAAAAAAGCAAAGTTCGACCACCGTCGAATCGTCACTTCCTACTTCCAAATCGGCTTCGACCTCCATCGAACCGTCCCTCCCTCTCAGGTCCATGCTCGTCGCAGGCGTCATGAGCGGCACCTCGGCAGACGGCATCGACGTCGCCCTCGTCCGTATCTCTCCCTCAGAGCACGCGCCCACGCCCACCATCCAGCTTCTCGGCCACACGCATGTCCCCTACGCGAAGGCCGTCCGCGCTGCTGTCCTTTCAGCGATGGATGCCGCCGCGATCACCACCGCAGCGCTTGCATCGCTGCACACGCGCCTCGGTCAGCTCTACGGCGAGGCGATCGTCCAGGCTCAGCAGCAGTTGGGCCAGCAAGCACAGCTCTGCGGCGTCCACGGCCAAACCGTCTTCCACCAGGGCGCGCCCGCCCGCTTCCTGGGCAGAACTCTCCGCTGCACCTTCCAGCTCGGCGAAGCTTCGGAAGTCTCAGAACGCACCGGCCTCCCGGTTGTCAGCGACTTCCGTCCAGCTGACATCGCCGCGGGTGGTCAGGGTGCACCTCTCGTCCCCATGCTGGATCGCACACTCTTCGCACACGGCACGCGCAATCGCATCCTGCAAAACCTTGGCGGGATCGCAAACATGACAGCCCTGCCGGCAGGTTCCTCTGCGGTGCTTGCCTTCGACTCCGGCCCTGCCAACGCCGTGATCGATGCCGTCATGCAGCGGCTCTTCAACAAGCGCTTTGACCGCAACGGCACTACGGCAGCCGGTGGATCACCCGTTCTTCCCGTGCTGGAAGCTGCACTGGGTCTGCCGTACTTCTCTCTGCGTGCACCCAAAAGCTGTGGCCGTGAGCAGTTCGGCGAAGCGTATGTTGAGCACCTGATCTCCGCCTGCCGCAAACACCGCGCAAGCGACGCCGACATCGTTGCCACAGCGACCGCGCTCACATCCCGAACCATCCTCCACGCGTACCGCACGCTGGTCTGGCCCTTCCTTGGTCAGCGCGCACCCCTGGCGGACGCGACGGACTACATCGTTGCCGGCGGCGGCACAAAGAACAAAACACTGATGCACCAGTTGCGTGCAGGCCTTGAGCCGCTTGGCATTCAGGTGCAGAGCTCCGACGCGCTCGGCATGCCCGCTCAGGCAAAGGAGGCGGTGGCCTTCGCCCTCCTGGCCTGGCTAAGGTGGCATCGGCTTCCTGGGAACATACCCGAGGCGACAGGCGCGTCACGGCCCGTGCTGCTCGGCAAAGTAACCCTGCCATGAGCTTGCGATCACAGGCGCGCACAGCATGCACAGTGTTCGCAACTCTCTGCTGCCTCTGTCTGGTCTCCTGCCATCCCAGCTCCGCAGCAGAACCCGGCACGGTCGTCGTCGACATCGAGAATTCCCCAACCAATCTCGACATCCGCATCGGCTCTGACGCCCAGGCAGAACACATCGGTGCCCTCATCTTCGACTCCGTCGTGCGCAAGGACGAACACTACAACCTGCAGCCATGGATCGCGGAGCGCTGGGAGTGGCCCGACCCGCGCACCCTCGTCCTGCACATCCGCAGCGGCGTGCATTTTCATGACGGCAAGCCGCTCGATGCCGCCGACGTCGCCTGGTCGATCGACAGCATGCACAACGGCTCCATTGTCACGTCAAAGGCTGGCAGCTTCGCCTCCGTCGGTCACGCCGAAGCACCCGATCCCCGCACCTGCATCGTCCATCTCAAGCGCCCGGACACGAGCCTACTCTTCAATCTGTCCGACGGCCTGTCCGCCGTCGTGGAGCGTGGTGCCGGCCCCGCCATGGGAAATCATCCCATCGGCTCAGGCCCCTTTCAATTCGTGTCGCAGGTCGAGGACAAGGAAGTCGTGCTGCAGCGCAACCCGACCTATTGGGCAGGCCCCGCCACCATTCCACGCCTTCGTTTCGCCATCGTCCCAGACAGCATCACCCGCGCCCTCGAGGTACGGAAGGGGTCCGCTGACGTAGCCAGCAACGCCCTCACAGCCGACACCGTATACGCCCTACGCGATATGCCCGACCTTGCCATCGAAGATCTGCCCGGATCGATTGTGAACTACATCACCTTCAACGCGGCAGACCCGCTCCTGCGCGACCCTCGTGTGCGGCAGGCCTTCAGCTACAGCATTGACCGGCCGGCAATGATCCACGCGCTGTGGCGCGACCATGCACACCTTGCGGAAACACTGCTGCCACAGCAGCACTGGGCCGCGGCACAGCCCGGCGAACTCACCCCGTACACCCACGACATCGCCAAAGCAAAAGCCCTTCTGGATGCAGCAGGCTATCCGCCGGACACCCACGGCGTACGCATCCGGCTCACGCTGAAAAGCTCCACAGACGAAACCATGCGCCTTGTAGCTGCCGTGGTGCAGCAGCAGGCGCGCGAGGCCGGCATCGAGCTGAGCCTTCGCCAGAACGAGTTCGGCACCTTCTACTCCGACATCACCAAGGGCGCCTTCCAGATGTACATCCTCCGCTGGCTCGGTGCGAACGAGGACCCGGACATCTTTCGCTACGCCTACGCTACCTCCAGCATGCCGCCCAAGGGCAGCAACCGCGGCCATTACTCCAATCCCCGCGTGGATACACTCCTCAGTCAGGCATCGGCTGAACCGGATCAGGCAAAACGTCGAGCACTCTACGTGCAGATCCAGCAAATCCTCAGCGCGGACGAGCCAACCATCGTCCTCTGGTCGCTCGACAACGTGGTCGTCCACTCCCGGCGTCTGCAGGGTGTCAGGCCCACCTCCTCCGGAACCTTCGACTGGCTCCGCACAGCGACTCTGCATTGACTTGTTACGCCCGTGTTCCGTACACTTTGGAAGGTCACTGGAGCGCGCCTGCGCTTTACACGTGGTGCCTCTTCGTTCAACGGTAGGACAGTCGGTTCTGATCCGATCAATCGGGGTTCGAATCCCTGAGAGGCAACCAACTTCTTTGCAACGGCTTGAAGCGGGAAGTTGACGCAACGCATCAAGTACATCGGTACAACCTGATGATTTACCTGACGCGCAAAGCCGAATTCTCCTCTGCACACTTCTATGTCAACCCTTCCTGGACACCCGAGCAGAACCTTGCCGCGTTCGGCAAGTGCGCCAACCCGAATGGCCATGGTCATAACTACACGCTCGAGGTTACGGTGGCCGGCGATGTCGACCCGGAGACCGGGTTTGTGGTCGACCTCAAGCTGCTGAAAGAGATCATGGAACGGGAAGTCGTTTCCGTTTACGACCATCACCACCTCAACCATGAGGTGCCGGAGTTCAAGACGGTGAACCCGACGACGGAGAACATCGCCGTCGCTATCTGGGGTCGGCTGGACGGCAAAATTCCGAACGCGAAGCTCCACCGCGTGCGGGTGTACGAGATGGCGGACCTCTTCGCCGACTTCTACGGTGAAACGGCATGAGTGCGTTGGTGCACTTCACGCGGCGGTACCGTTTCTCCGCGTCGCACCGGCTGCACGCACCCGGTATGACTGACGACCAGAACGCTGAGACTTACGGCAAATGTAACAACCGCTTCGGCCACGGCCACAACTACTTCATTGAGATCACTGTCGCAGGACCCATCGACCCACAAACCGGTTTTGTCGTCGACATGGGGCAGCTGGACGCACTGGCCAAGCGGCAGATCCTCGACCGGTTCGACGAGACACATCTCAATGCCGACGCGGCTTTTGCGGGCGACAACGTGCCCAGCACCGAGAACCTTGCCTATGAGATCGAGCGCGTCTTCCAGGCAGCGATGCCCACGCTGGACTCAACAGGAAGACTGCGGCTGGCTCGAGTGCGTATCGAAGAGACCGGTAACAACAGCTTCGAACTTGTGCCGGCCAACGCGAAGCGCCCGCTGGACGCAGCAGCCTGAACCGGCACGTCCGCCTGTATCGTTGACAGAGACGTCTTATGCTTTGTCCTTCCGGAGCAGAACGGCCTTGACCCGCCGCCCCAGAGAAGAGCCGAGGCATGAGCGACACGACAAGGAGTGTCAACATGGCCACAGCCTTGGCAGAACCCACGTCGCTGGCAGAAGCGACAACAGAAGCAATCTATCGCGAACTCCTGCGGCGGGTAGGGGAGGATCCGGCGCGCGATGGTCTGCTCAAGACCCCGGATCGCATGACCAAGTCCCTCGCGTTCCTGACGAAGGGCTATCACCAGAGCCCAACCGAGATCCTTCGCGGAGCGCTCTTCGACGTTGACTACGACGAGATGGTCATCGTCCGCGACATCGAGTTTTACTCCCTCTGCGAGCACCACATGCTTCCCTTCTTCGGCAGGGCGCACGTGGCATATATCCCAAAAGGCAAGGTCATCGGTTTAAGCAAGGTGGCCCGGCTGGTGGATGTGTTTGCCCGGCGGCTCCAGGTGCAGGAGCGGCTCACGCGCCAGGTGGCGGATGCCATCGTAGAGGCCATCGACCCCAAGGGCGTCGCCGTCACCATGGAGGCCCAGCACCTCTGCATGATGATGCGCGGTGTCGAAAAGCAAAGCAGCATGACAACCACAAGTGCCATGCTTGGGGCCTTCCGTACCAGCCCGCAAACGCGTAATGAATTCCTCTCCTTGATCCGGCGTCCCGCAGCGCATACCTGACGCCTTGTTTCGGCAACCTGTCTCAGGTGCGGCGACACGAACCATCTCGTCTCCAAAAGCGCGCATAGAAAGAGACTGAGCCCGATGGACGCAGACGAACTCATCGATCAACTCTCGCTGGAGCCACATCCGGAAGGTGGCTGGTACCGCCAGACGTACCGCAGCGTGGCAGAAGTGCAGACGGAGCGTGGTGCCAGACCCGCCTCCACGGCGATCTACTTTCTGCTGCAAGACGACGAGTTCTCTGCGTTGCACCGCATCGCGTCGGACGAGGGATGGCACTTCTACGCTGGTTCCCCTCTGCGCGTCGAAAGCATCTTGCCCGACGGCTCGTTGGAGTGCATGCTCCTGGGAACGAACATGGCTGCCGGCGAGACGCTGCAGGGCTTTGTGCCGGCGGGCCGGTGGTTCGGTGCGTCGCTGGTGCAGGGCGGCTACGCCCTGGTCGGATGTACGGTCGCGCCCGGCTTCGACTTCGCAGACTTTGACATGCCCAGCCGTCAGGACTTGCTAAGCCTCTTCCCACACCGTGCGGATGTGATCCAGAGGCTTACCAGACCCTGAGGGGAAAAGATCATGGCAACGCGTCAGGACGCGAAGGTGCCTGAAGCGGCATCCTAGGTCCCATGGCTATGACTTACGACGCGATCATCATTGGCACTGGAGCTGGCGGCGGTACGCTGGCATTGCACCTGGCGAAGGCCGGCAAAAACATCCTCATCCTTGAGCGCGGCCCCTTCATGCCGCAGGAAAAATTGAACTGGGATACCCAGGCCGTCTTCCTCGATAACCGCTACCACACCAGGGAAGTCTGGCAGGACAAGGATGGCAAAGACCTTCATCCGCAGCAGGCGTATTTCGTCGGCGGACAGACCAAGGTGTACGGTGCGGCCATGTTCCGCATGCGTGCGGAGGACTTCGGCGTGATCCAGCACCATGGCGGCGTCAGCCCTGCATGGCCCATCACCTATGACGATATGGAGCCCTACTACCAGCAGGCAGAGGAACTCTTCCACGTCCACGGTGACCTGGGCACAGCGCCGTCTGTACCGGGAGGCTTCGGCTCAAGCTTCGACCCGACCGAGCCGTACCACAGCAAGAAGTACCCCTTCGCGCCATTTGCAAACGAACCCCGTATGCAGGCGATTGAAGACGACGTGCGCAAGCTCGGCATCAACACATTTCCCATCCCGCTCGGACTAAAACTGAACGAGGCAGACCCGCTCAAAAGCAAGTGCGTGCGCTGCGATACCTGTGACGGCTATCCCTGTCTTGTCCACGCCAAGAGCGATTCCGACATCAACTGCATCCGCCAGATTGTGGACATGCCGAACGTCACGCTCATGACCAGCAGCCGCGTGACAAAGCTGGTGACAAACAGTACCGGCACTGCCGTCACGGCGGTCGAGGTGTTACACAGCGGCAGTGGCAAGCCCTATGGCGGAGCACCGGCGCCAACCGACACGCACGCACCAGACGCGAGCACGAATGGACGCACGGCGAGCTACAGCGCCAGCATCGTCTGCGTCAGTGCCGGTGCCATCAACAGCGCCGTCATCCTGCTGGCAAGCGCAAACGACAAGCACCCGACCGGCCTTGCCAACAGCAGCGATCAGGTCGGCCGCAACTTCATGTTCCACCAGGCGGATGCGATGCTCGCCATCGGCACCCAGAAAAACGAAGACAGCTACACCAAAACCTGGGGCACCAACCAGTGGTACCTCAAAGACGACGATCCAGCCTATCCCTTCCCGCTCGGACAGGTGCAGCCCATCGGCAGCTTTCACCACGAGATGATGAAGTCTCAGGCACCGTTCTTCACCCCTGGATTTGTCCTGGAAACCATGAAGCACCACGCCGTGCCATGGTGGCTCACCACCGAAGATCTGCCCGCTGCGGAGAACCGCGTTACCCTGCGCAACGCCACGCCGGGTGAAGTCGTCAACCAGTCACCCGGCCTTGCCGGCCCTCACCCGGGCGGCGACACCGGACGCGTGAACGAGGTGGCCCCCACCACCGTCCATGCCCCACACCGGATCCAGCTGTCCTACACACCAAACAACGTTGAGTCCTACACCCGTATGAAGGACAAGTGGATGGACACGCTGAAGAAAGCCGGCCACGCCACCACGCACATTCCGCTGGAGGCCTACTTCAAGCAGCGCATTCCGCTGGAAGGCGTTGGCCACCAGAATGGCACATGCCGCATGGGAGACGATCCCGCGAACAGCGTCTTGGACAAGTACTGCAAGGCCCACGACCTGGACAACCTGTACGTCGTCGATGCTGCCTGCTTTGTGAGTGCAAGTGCGGTGAATCCCAGCCTCACCATCATCGCCAACGCAATACGGGTAAGCGATCACCTGCTGCAGGAGCGATTGAACTAGCAGTAGCACAGGGCAGCGGTTGCAACCAGCACTCTTAAGTTGCAGCCGCAACCTCTTGTGAGCAGGCACGCCCGGGTGAAAAACTGCAGCAAGCCAGTCTGGCCGGGACTCCAACCGCTTTGCTGTTGCAACAGTCTGCGGTGACGGCCTAGTCTGGCGTTTCTCCAGCGAGGGCCATGGAACAGACCGCGAGCACGGAAGAAACTCTGGCCGCACTGGCTCTTGGTTCAAACGTACTGGCACCTCTTGGCGATCCCGCGCCTGGCGCAACGGACGCGCTCACCGCCACAGCCTCGTCCACTGCGACGGCTACAAGCCTGAACGGCAGAACGCTTGAGTCCCTGGCGATGAACGCCACCGTCTGGACTGTTCTGGACTATGGCGCAAGTACCGGCCTGCGTGTCGTCAGCAGTCTCCTGCTGACCAGGCTTCTTCTACCCAGCGCCTTCGGTGAGGCAAACCTGGTCATGACGCTGATTGTTGGCGTCACCCTGCTCTCCGACTTAGGGCTGGCACCAAGCGTCATCCAGAACAAGCGCGGCGACGAGCCCGCCTTCTTGAACACGGTTTGGACGATCCAGGCCATCCGTGGCGTCGTACTCTGGTTTGCCGCGCTGCTGCTGGCCTACCCGGCATCGATCTTTTACCACGACCCCCACCTGCTACGCGTACTGCCGGTCTTGGCGTTCATCACCATCCTCAATGGCCTGAATAGCACCGGCCTTATGACCCTCTCCAGGCACATGGGCGTAAAGCGCCTCTTCCTGCTGGATTTCTCCACTCAGCTCATCACGACCGCCTTGACGATCGGCCTTGCCGTTTGGCTGCACAACGTGTGGGCACTCGTCCTCGGCAATGTCGGCAGCAACCTCTACCGGCTCCTGCTCAGCCACACCCGGCGCGCAGTACCCGGCACACGCAATCACTTTCATCTTGACCGGTCGGCATTGCAGGAGATCGTCCACTTCGGCAAATGGATCTTCCTCGGAACAGCCGCCTTCTTCTTCGCATCCCAGGCGGATCGCCTTGTGCTCGGTCGCTTGGTGAGCCTCACGACTCTTGGCGTGTACTCCGTGGCCTTTCAGATTTCGGACATTCCGCGCGCCGTCATCAACGCCTTCTCCACCAAGATCGGCCTGCCCTTTGCCAGCAAGCTCAACCACCTGCCGATGAAAGACTTCCGGACGCGGTATCTTTTCTATCGGCGCTACGTCTTGCTCGCCGGTGCAGTGCTTCTCAGCACCATGGTCGTGTGGGGCGGCTGGGTCATCACAAAGGTGTATCCAGCCCGCTTCAACGACGCAAGCTGGATGATCCCCATCCTCGCGCTTGGACTTTGGCACACCCTGCTCTACAACACCACCGCCCCCGCGATGCTGGCTCGCGGCGTGGCGACGTATAACGCAGGGGGCAACGCGCTGTATGCGGGAACAATGCTGGTGGGGATTCCCCTCGCATTCCACGCCTTCGGCCTCAAAGGGGCGATCGTGGCCATCGCAGCGGGTGACCTGCCGCTGTACTGCGTCACGCAGGCAGGCGCGGTACGGCATGGGTTGAAACCGCTTGCTCAGGACGCGCTCCTGACACTCGTCTATGTGGTGCTACTGGCCACCCAATATGGCCTGCACAGGCTCATGTAAGACGGCCCATGCTGCAGGGCGGACGACTCTACGGCCACGGCCCTCAGAGATGGTCGCCCCCGCTTTCCTCCCGGTCGTTAACACCCAACCGCCAAATGGGAGCAGCAACGACGCCAAGTACCCTCTATGCTGGAGCTGTCTCGTAATCCAAAGGCACGCTCCCGGCAGCCTTATGAGGAAAGCAGAACGTGGCTGTTGCGCCCCCGATCGCCTACCTGTTGAGCCGCTACCCAGCCGTCTCCCACACCTTCTTTTTAAATGAGGTGCTGGGCCTGCGTGCGCTCGGAATGCAGATCGAAACCGCATCGGTCAATCTCCCCGACCGTCCACATGCAGCTCTCTCCGACGTGGAACGAGCGGAGGCTGCGCAGACCCTCTATCTGAAAGGCGGCGGCAGGCTACGCGCCGCACTGGGCGTGCTCGGCATCGCACTGCGGCATCCCGGCGTCCTGCTCCGCGGCATTCGCGCGCTCTTGCGCATACAGCGCCTTACGCTTGCCGGCCGCGCGCTGTGGTTTGCCTATCTGGCCGAGGCACTTTTGCTTGGCAGCTGGATGCGTCGGCGCCAGCTGAAGCACCTGCATGTGCACTTCGGCGGGGCAGTTGCCAGCGTCGGCATGCTCACCTCCATCGCCTGGCGACTGCCGTACTCGCTCACCATCCACGGACCGGAAGAGTTGCAAAATACGCAGAGCTACCACCTGCGCGACAAACTGCAACAGGCGAGCTTCGTCGTCTGCATCAGCGATTTCTGCCGCAGCCAGCTCATGCAGATCACGCCTGTCTCCGCGTGGAGCAAATTCACCGTGGTGCGTCTGGGTGTCACCCCTGCATTGCTTCACCAGCGCTCGCTGCCGCGCAGCACGGCACCAACCGTGCATCTGCTGTGCGTTGGTCGCCTCGTCCCGGAAAAGGGTCAGCACCTCCTGCTCCGTGCCACGGCAGCACTTGTCCAGCGCGGCTTCCAGCTTCGCCTCACCCTTGCCGGAGACGGCACAGACCGGCGAGCCCTGCAGACTGAAGCGGTGGAGCTCGGCTTGACCGAGGTAGTTACCTTTACCGGCGCAACCCCGCACGCTAAGGCTCTCCAGCTCTGCGCACAGGCCGACATCTTCGTTCTCGCAAGTTTTGCCGAAGGCATTCCTGTCGCCCTCATGGAGGCGATGGCGATCGGCGTCCCTTGCGTCAGCACCTTTGTCGCTGGCATTCCGGAGCTGATCCGCGACGGGCAAGACGGCCTCCTCGTCCCACCCGCAAACCTCCACGCATTGACAGATGCGCTGGCAACGCTGGCCCGCAATGCTACGCTCAGGCAAACCCTTGGTGACAGCGCCCGAGAGCGCGTACGTTCGTTGTACAACCTGGCAACAAACCAGGCGGAGCTTGCCACCCTCTTCGCGGAGAAGCTCGCGCCAGCAAAGGACCCAGCATGATCGCCGACGCAGCCACGCCGCCCGACTGCTCGGTACTGATCATCTCCTTCAACACACTTGAGCTCACCCGCGAGTGCCTCCGCAACGTCTACGGCGAATCGGCCGGCCTCACCACGGAGATCATCGTCGTCGACAACGCCTCACGCGACGGCTCTGCGGACATGATCGCGGCCGAGTTCCCCGACGTCATTCTGCTGCGTAGCATGGTCAACCTCGGGTTTGGCAATGCCAACAACCTTGCGATGGAACGCGCGACGGGCCGTTACTGGCTTCTTCTGAACACGGATGCGTTCTTCCACGCCGGTTCCCTGCGCTTGGCGCTCGAGCACATGGAGGCAACACCCCATTGCGGTGTGGGCGGCGGCATGCAGGTGGGCCGCGACGGCACACCGCAGCACGCGTCCCATGCCTTCCACTCTGTGTGGAACGACGCTTCCGTCCTCTCTGGCCTGGCGCACAAGTTTCCCCGTTCCCGCTGGTTCGCGCAGCTTGACCGCACACACACTGACCTCAGCCGTCCGGCAGAAGTCGATTGGATCACCGGAGCCTTCCTCATCCTGCGGCCCCAGGCCATCGCCCACGTAGGCAGCTTCGACCCTACGTTCTTCCTCTACTACGAGGAGGTGGACCTGTGCAGGCGCGCCAGGGCTGCGGGTTGGCAGGTGTGCTACTGGCCGGACGTCGTCGTCACACACCTGGGTGGCGAGTCATCGCGCACCGTGAAGACGCTGGAATTTTCCGCGGGTGCCGCGCAGGTCACACTGTGGCGCATGCGCAGCACCTTTCTGTACTACCGCAAACACCACGGCCATAGCGCTCTCGTCCAAAAGTGGATGGAGACTGCACTCTACACAGCCGGTCTGTGGCGCAACCGCCTGAGCCGCTCCCAATTGCGTCAGTCGCGCGCCCGGGAGTTCCAGACCCTCCTGCGGCTGCTGCGGCAGGCATGGGAACAGACGCACGGCGGCCGGATCTCTCCAACACAGCCGTGGTGACACGAACACCAGCCTGGAGCGCGCTATGACATCGGACAGGTCCGTAAAGGTCGCACTGGCAGCCCCCCTTGTGCTCCTCCTGCGTGTGTTCCGTACCCCCCGCAAAGCGTTGCGCCGACTCCTCTCCTTCAGCCGGCTAAAAGCTGCTCTCTCACTTCCATTGCCCGGCACCGTCGTCGTGGAAGGTCCGTGCACGGTGCATGGCACCGGCCACATCCAGCTCGGCGAACACTGTCTCCTCTACCCCGACCTGCATCTTGAAACGCAGGGTAGCGCCGTCATCCAGGTCGGTGCCGGCTGTGTCTTTTCACGCGGTGTCCACCTGGTCGCCATGGCGGGTATCTGCATCGGTGACGGCTGCATGGTTGGCGAATACAGCAGCTTGCGCGACAGCAATCACCGTCGCAGTCCAGATCTCCCCCTGCGCGACGCGGGCCATCTGTCCGCCCCCATCACGCTGGGTCGTCAGGTCTGGATCGGTCGCGGCGTGACCGTGCTCGGTGGAGTCACCATCGGCGATTTCGCTACGGTCGGCGCAAACGCGGTTGTGACCCACGATGTGCCGCCAAACACGGTCGTGGCAGGCATTCCCGCAAAAGAACTCCCCCGCAAAACCACGTAGGCAACCGCCGACCGAGAAGTATACTCACATTTCTTGTCAGCTCACACGACCCGTATGGTGTCAGCCTGTATACTTTTGTTTCAAATACGGCCCGTATGGTGTGAGCCTGTATACTTTTGTTTCTAATACCACGAACATTCGTTGTAAAGCAGTTACTTCCGAAGTTGTATTGTGTTACCTCCGGAAGTATGTTCTGTGTTCAACTCAAATTCTGAGGTCCGGTACCCCTTCGCCATGGTTCATACAAAGCGCTACAAAATTCGTGGTTCTGCCATCTTCGGTGCTGTCCTGCTCTTCATGAGTCTGGCTGCGGTGAGTGTGAGTGCGTACGAACCCTGTCGGCAGGTGGTGACGCAAGTCATCTCCAAGACAGAGTGGCCACACTACACAGCGGCAACTGTCGCGCGCTGGCAAAAATGGGGCAAGGACCACCCCAACTATCACGCTCCGAAGCGCCAGCCCAAGGTCACCACGCGCGAAGTGCAGCACATGGTCGACTTCGCATGCGCCATGCCGGAGCTTGAGCCCAGCCCCGACGAGGGCTTCATCGAAGAGAATCCCTACCAGCCACTTGCCTATGAAGTCGACGTGCCCCGTCCATTCATGGTTCAGGACCTGCCGCTGCCAACAAACACGCTGGCACTGCTGAACCAGCCTGTGGCCGAGGCGCCGATCGTCATACCGATCGAAGCTCCCGAACCCCAGGCGTGGATACTCGCCTCAACCGGCATGCTCTTCGTCGCTTTCTGCTTCTGGCGGCGCGCGTCTAGCCCCTCTGCCGCACAATTCTGCTAAGAGGAACGCAGTCCTCTTCGCACCTCGTAGACCAGGTACTTCGGAATGAATACGATCCAGTGAACGCAGACAGCAACCGCGTGAATCACCGGTTCGGCCGCGGATCCGAAGCTGCGTAGCAGCAACGTCGCAGAAGCTTCCTCGACGGTCGCAACTCCCGTTGACAAGCTGCTTCGCCCCGGCGTCGGTGCGGCGTGTAACCGCCACACACACGGCGTAGCACCCATCAGCACCGCGATGCGCGGCAGGTGATCCCGGCTGCTGATCAGCTCCACGCGCGTCCATCCCCGGCTCTGGAGCAGCGGCATAGAGTTCCTGATATTTTCGACCGTCGTCGTAGACCGCGGCTCCGTCAGGATGTTCTTGGACGGCACGCCCAACGTGCGTGCGTACTGCGCCATCACGTACGATTCCACAAACTTGTTCGCCGCCGCGCCACCCGTAAACAGCAGCACCGGTGCCCTGCCACGACGGTACTCCGCAACGCCCTCTTCCACCCGCCAGCGCTGCATGGGTGTCAGCGCGCCGGAGATGTCTGCCGGAGATCCAAAAACCATGGCAACATCTGCCTGCTCCGAACCAAGACTGCCAGCGCCCACCGTACGAAATGCACAGCACGCTGCCACACCGAAAACCACAGCAACGCCGGCACATACGGCGAACGTGTTTCTTCTACTCCAACTCTTCTTCCAGGCACGTCCCATGGCTGTAAAGGCATACTAAACGACCGGCGAACCGGTTCAGTTCAGTTACCTTTTCTGCCGGACTTGAACTCGATCAAAGAAGGTTTGTAGGCAGCCGGTACTCTAAGGTACATGGTCGACAACAGCATGACCGATTGGATATTTCTCGCTTGCCTCGCAGTCGTGTTCTACGCGTATGCAGGATATTGGCTGGTTCTTCGAATGTTCGCCAGGCGGCGACCCGTACGGGTCGAGTCTCTCGAGCCAACGGTCTCCATCATCATGGCAGCGCGCAATGAAGCGCAACGTCTCCCCGCCAAGCTCCATAACATCGCCGAGCTGGACTACCCGGCAGAACGCCTGCAGATCATTGTGGTGTCAGACGGCTCCACCGACGACACAGCGGCGGTACTTGCGGCATTTCCCCACGTCGATGCGGTCCTGCTACCCACCAGCGGCGGCAAAGCACTGGCGCTCAACCAGGGCGTGCTGCGCGCAACAGGCGAGCTGGTGTTCATGCTGGACGTGCGGCAGACAGTCGACCCTGACGCGCTCCGTCGGCTCGTCGCCCCATTCGCCGACAGCACAGTTGGCGCCGTCAGTGGCGAACTGATGCTGGAGCAGGCGGATGGCAGCGCCAGCGGTGAAGCCCTCGGCATTTACTGGAAAATCGAAAAGTCTGTGCGTCGTATGGAAAGCGACAGCGGCTCCGTGGTCGGAGTCACCGGCGCCATCTACCTCATGCGCCGCCTTCTATACCAGCCGCTCCCTGCAGGCCTGCTGCTGGACGATGTACTCATCCCCATGCAGGTGGCCCGCCAGGGATTTCGGGTCCTGTTTCAGCCTGCAGCCATTGCCCGAGACCGGGTGTTTGCAGAGCCCGGCAAGGAGTTTCGGCGCAAGGTTCGCACCCTCACCGGCAACCTGCAAATTGTGCAGCAGGCGCCCTGGCTCCTGACCCGCGAAAATCCCCTGCTGTTTCGCTTCATCAGTCACAAGCTGCTGCGTCTGCTGGTGCCGTTCTTGTTAGTGGTCATGTTGGTTACTTCTGGCTTGTCAACAAGTCTCTTCATGCGTGTGATGCTCACACTGCAACTGGTATTCTTCGGCTTGGCGCTGATTGGAACCGTGGCACCCAGGAGCCGCCGATGGCGGGCAATTGCCATTCCGGCAACCTTTACGATGTTGAACGTTGCCGCAGCCATGGCGTTCTACAAATTCGCCGCCCGGAAAAGCGTGTGGAACTGAAATTGGCGGACGGAGCTGCAATGAAAGAAGCGCAGACAGAAGCGAGTAGGGGTCTATGGGCACCGGCATAGGTCATTACATTCCGCTCGTCGCCTATCTGGGCTTCTGGGTCATGTGCATCGTGTCGCTCACCGGGCGTCCGCACCTGGGCCTGTATTACATCATGCCGTTCCTGCCATACCGCACCATGCGGGAACACTTTGTCGACTATCCGCTCAATTCACAATCAGTCACGGTCCTGCTTGTGTGCATCTTGCTTGGTGCCCTCCTTAAAGGCAAGCGGCTTCCCCCATCGCGTCTGTACATCACATGGATCGTCTTTGCTGTTTATATGTACGTGTCCATGTGGATCGGCACGGTGCTTGGAAACGCTCCTGCCCCGCTGTGGCTATCCGACTACAACTTCGTTCTTTGGAAGGACTACATGATCTTTCCATTGCTGCTGGCCGCGGCCGCCATGGTCATCGAAACAAGGCAGCAAATTCGAACGGTCATCATCATCACCGCCATCTCTCTTTTCCTTGTAGACCGTAGCGCGCTGCTTGAGAGCCTCTCGCATAGCTGGGCTGTGTTCGACGAAAGCAAGCGCACCAGCGGTCCCATCGCCTTCGGCCCCAATCAGCTCGCTGCCTTTCTGGCGCAGTTCGGCATGTTCTTCTGGGGATGCGCCGCCACCCTCAAGCGCTTTCGCGTCAAGATGATCCTGTACGCCCTCACAGCCCTGACGCTTGTCACCACCCTCTATGCCTTCTCCCGCGCCGCGTACATTGCCGTGTTGGCGTCCGTCGCCGTTCTGGCTTTATTGAAGAGCCGCAAGCTGCTCATCGTGCTGGCAGTCTTCCTCTTTATGTGGAAGGCGATCGTACCCGCTGCCGTCTCAGAACGGGTAGACATGACACACAACTCGAACGGTCAGTTGGAAATGTCGGCACAGGAGAGGGTGGACTTGTGGACACAATCGCGAGACATGTTTGAGCAAAGCCCCATCGTTGGCATCGGTTTTGGCGCCTTCATGTACGGCGAGCACGTTGCAAGCCTCAAAGATACGCACAACTACTTCGTCAAGGTGCTCGTGGAGATGGGCCTCGTCGGCTTCGCGATCTTCTCCATCTTAGTGGTGCAAATGATCACGGCTGGCTTTCGCGTCTTCCGCAAAGGCAAGGGCAAAGACCCGTTGATGGAGGCCCTGGGACTTGGCTTCGTGCTGGCCATGGTCTCCTGTATGGTTGCCAATGCCTTCGGCGATCGATGGACCTACCTGGAGATCAACGGCCTGCTCTGGGTGCTCATGGGGGGCGTTCTTCGCGCGGATGTCCTGCTGACTGATCCAGCCAGCCTCAGGCAGAAAAGCTTGTATGCCCCTGGCCAACCGGCTCTGGTTGCCCCACCCGGACTGGCGGCCAGTGCACGATAAGCTTCCAGCCCACCTTGCTGAGGGCCCGGTCACATTGCTCTCGGACGCGGTGCATCACACCACGCCTCACGTGGCCGGGCAGCACATCACACTCCTGCTCGACCAGTTTCCACGCGTACTGGGCGGAGGTGAACGCGTCGTCCTGCGTCTGGCCCGGGTCCTGCAAGGGGCCGGGTATCGCATCTCGATCGTGACGTTTCAGGTCTTCTGCGACCCACACCTCCTCCTCGCGGCAGGGTGCCCGGTGTACCTGCTCCCCATAGACAACGTTTTCTCTGCGGACGCACTCGGCTCTGCATGGCAACTGGGCACGTTCCTGCGCCGGCAGAAGGTCAGCATCGTCATGACCTTCTTCGAAAGCAGCAATCTTTTCGGCGGCATCGTGACCAGGGCCTTCTCGCGCGCGCGCCTCATCTGGAACCGGCGCGACATGGGTATCCTCCGCGAGCGAAAGCACACGGCCGCATATCGATGGTTACCGTGGTTGCCGGACTATGTGATTGCCGTCTCCGAGCAGGTGCGGCGGCACGCTGTCGAGATCGATAAGATCTCGCCGGCGCGGGTAGGTGTCGTCTACAACGCGATCGAAGGTTCCGCCGACGTGTCCGAGGGCAACACCGTCCACACCTGGCCAGAACCGCCAATCGTGATCACGGTAGGCAATCTCCGCCGCGTCAAAGGTCAGGACATCCTGGTCGAAGCGGCTGCAATAGTCCTGCGCACCCACCCAGAGGTCCAGTTCCTTCTCGTTGGCGAAGCCTTGGATCCCACCTATGTCGCCGCACTGCAAGAACGCACGGAGCAGCTCAGAATTGGCGAGCACGTTCGGTTCACAGGCGGCGTGCCGGACGCACGATCTCTCCTGCAACACGCCTCGATCTTTGTGCTCCCGTCGCGGTCTGAAGGCTTCAGCAACGCCATCGTTGAGGCCATGGAAGCTGGTCTTCCAGTCATCGCCACCCGGGTCGGAGGCAACGCAGAGGCTGTGGTCGATGGGCAAACCGGACTTCTGGTGGACGCAGAGGATCCGGCATCGCTCGCAGCTGCAATTACGCAACTGCTCGATAAACCCAATCTCCTTCAGCAGATGGGTGCCGACGGCAAACGAAGAGCCGGCCAACTCTTTACAGAACAAGCGCTACTCGAACGGCTTCAGCAGATCTTTACACTTGTTGCCGCACAATAACTTGGCTGGCGGCATCTGCGTTTTGAACAACTTAACCGCGACACCTGACTGAACCCTGTCCGGTAAACCCTCAGGACGAGCCCCATATAGGCGGCTCCGCCCTGAGGAGAATCCGTGTCATCCGAGTTGGCCCAGCTCTGCGGCAGCGCTCTTGCCTGCCCTGCTATCCGGCGCCAGCGTTACTGCCTGCGTCAGATGCTCGCGTGCATTCACCTTATCCCCCAGCTTGGCGTACGTAGCGCCAAGGTGGTACTGGATGCTCGGATTATCCGGTTCCTGCTTTGTCGCATCTTCCAGCAGGTCACGAGCCAGAGAATACGTGGACTTGTGGTAGTAGACCCAGGCAAGCGTGTCCGCTGTGCTCGGCGAATTCGGCAGACCCTTGCGCGCAGTCTGCGCATAGCTCAAGGCCAGGTCCGCATTGCCGCCCGTTTCTACCATCAGGAAGGCAAGATTGTTGCTGGCTGCTGGATCTTCCGGATGCAGCTGCAGAGCCTGCTTGTAGTAGTCCATCGCCTTTGAGTTGTCACCGCGCGCTTCCTCCAGCGTACCCAACAGCAGTGCGGCCTTGGAGTCGGCGGGGTGACTCTTAAACCAGTTTTGCCACAGTCCAACTGCCTGGTCCAAGCCACCCATCGCCACCAACGCTTGAGAATAAATTTGCAAGACATTCTCATTGTTGGGGTTGATCTGCATCGCCTTTTCTGCAGCATCTTTCGCTGCTGGATAATTGCGCGCATACATCTGCAGCATCGCTTCCAGGGAATACAGCGGCCCACTGTTCGGCATTCGTTGCAGAGCCGCCGCGACGCGGTCCAGTGCGGCCTTCGGGTCTTTCGCCGCAAGGTCCAGACGCGTCAGCGACGTGATCGCCTCCACGGAGTTGGGGTCCTGCTTCAGCGCGTCGGTGTACAGGTTCCGCGCCTGTGCGGTCTGCCCCTGCGCCTGCACGATCTGGCCTTCCAGCAACATGGCACGCGTGTCGCTCGCATTCAGCTTGCGCGCCGTGTCCACGTCAGCTTGTGCATGGGCCCATTCTTTGCTGTTCGCCGCGGCAGTCGCGCGCCACAGATAGGCGTCCTCAAAGTTGGGATGGATGTTGATGGTATCGTTCGCCACCTGTGCGAGCATGCTGCTGTCACCATGGGTTGTCGCGATCAGCGCAAGTCCCGTCTGCGCGTCAAGATTGCCTGGATCAATGCGCACAACCGAGCGAAATGCGGTTTCAGCGGCGTTGGTGTCGTTCTTCAGCAGGGCCGTACGGCCCAGCATCAGCTGCAGCGGCAAGCTCTCCGGTGCGTTGTGAACGCCCTTCTGCAGCAGTGCATATGCATCGTCCACCTTGTTCTGCTTCAGCAAAAGGTAGGCATTCAGCACTTCCACCTGCGGATTCTTGCTGTCGGTCTTCGACACATCGGTCAACAAAGACTGCGTTCCTGCAAGGTCACCCGCCTGCAGCAGCACCTGCGCATCCGCAATCTTAAGCGCGGTGCTTTTGGGGTGGGCCTGCAGCAGCGAAGCGTATGCTGCCTTTGCCTCAGGAACTCTCTTCTGCGTCAGGTAATAATCCTTCAGCAGAGACACAGCGGCTTCATCATTCGGCATGTCGTTCGCCGCTGCTTGGAGCGTCTGCACGGCGGCCGGCTCATTCTTGTCCTTCAGATACAAGCTGGTAAGCGCCTTCCGCAGCTGCAAAGAGTCAGGCGAGGCTGCAATCGCATCCTGCAGCTGGTGCACTGCCCCCTGGCGGTCACCCGCATTCTCAAGCACCTGCGACAAAGCCACCCGCGCACCGGCGTTCTTCGGATCTAGGGTAATAGCCTTCTGCAACTCCGCCTGCGCACTGCCAAGCGTCGGATTCGCCGCCTCAAGAACTGCAAGCATGGTGTGGAACGAGGAGTTATTCGGGTCCAGTTCCAGCGCACGCCGCACATCGCTTAGAGCCGCACCCTCATCTTTGTGCAGGATCTCGCCCTGCGCCCGCAGTGCATACGCGTCGGCATTGTTCGGATCCATCGCCAGCACAGCCTTCGCCTGATCAAGCGAACGGTCCGGAGCACCGCCCGCGATCAGCATCCGCCCAAGATCAATCCGCGCCTTCTTATTACTGGGATCCAGATCAACAGTGCGCATCAGCTCCTGGTAGGCGCTGATAGGAACACCCATGTGCAGATACACCTGCGACAGCTCATAGTGGGCTTTGCTGAAGTTCTTGTCGATCTTGATCGCGTTTGAAAACTGGATACCGGCTTCGCGGTACTTGGCATCCTTCAGGTAGCGCTCACCGCTCTCAAAATACTTCTGCTTTTGAACGTTTGGGTCCTTCTTGCAACCGGAAAGGCAGAGAAGCAAACTGCATGAAACCAATGCAGCGCTGATGGGGCCATGTGTTAAGCGCAATGTCATCGTGACTTCCTGAGCGTACCGGGCTGCCGGCACGTTTCTAGTTTGGGATGTAGGCGGGAAGCAATGGAATGAGTTGCTGTGTAAACCGAACGGCACGGTTGTGGGCCGCGTCCGCCGGTTCACCCTGAACCACCGGTGTAATCACCCGTATAAGCGCTGCGTCCGTTCGACCGTACAGGATTGAATCCTTCAGCATCTGAAATTTGGCGGCGTAGTCGTTTGCCACGTTTTTGCCATGGCTACGATACCAGTAAAGAACTTCCTGACTCACTACACCATTCGAGATAAGGTACTCCCCCACTCGATACTGCTTGTCGCCGGGGATCAACTCCGTTGTTCCGGAAGACTCAAAGGTCCAACCACCGCCAGGAAGACAGTTTTGCGGCGAGTGGATCGACTGGCCCGAGCGCTGCGTCGGAAAATATCCGATAAACAGCCCCACCGGTGCTACACCCTTGCCGCCATCCTTCTGGTACACACGGTTCAGGAAGCTTCCCTTGCCCAGAATGTCGAGCGTCTCCTGCGGGATGGGAATATCCTGCCCGCTCCAGCCGGCAAGTTGCGCCGGCATCTGCGCCAGCGGCGTGCTTGGCGGCACATGGTCCGTATCGCCCCGCAGCCAGACCAGGGTGGCAGAGGCGACCAGAAGCAGAGTTATTGTCCAGATTTGTGCGTACTTCATACGTGCGTCGGCGGTTCGCCGCGACCCAGACCACGCGTGGCCAGGTGAACAAAGTAGAGACAGGAAAGAGAGACCAGAAACATGAGCCAGCCGGAAAACTCATGAAAGAAGCCCATAGCCTTGACCGGGTCCCAGTACTGCACACACAACCCCGTACCAAAAATGCGAAGTGCGTTGGCAGCCACCGCGATCGGAAGACTGCAAAACGCCAGGAGGATGCGGCGAAAGGTACTGCGCTCAAAAAGGTAGCCGAAAATTACGGCAACCGTAAACAGACTCATCATCGACCGGATTCCGCTGCACGCTTCGGCCACCTCCAGCTGCATCGCCGGCAGGTTGATCACATTGCCCTCCCGTAACACGGGCACACCGGCAAGCGGCAGCATGCTGGACGCGACCCGCGACGCGAGCAGTTGAAGCGGGAAGGTCAGCTGATTGAACAAGACCGCGGGCAGCGGAATCGCAAGCAGCATGACACCAATCGGGAAGGCGACCACACGCAACATGCGGGTCCCGGCGGCACTCCACACAACCCCCGCCGCGAGCAGCAGAAAAGACAGGCGGGTGAGAAAAAGGTCAGCCCCAAACTTGCCCGTCAAAAGCATCAGCAGCGCAACGACGACCAGCGGTAGACCGGCCCACGAAGGAGTCACAGGCGTCTGCGCAATCGCCTTTCGACGTTCCCACAACAGGAACCCACTGAAGAAAGGCAGGATAAAGCCGTGGGAGAAGTCTGGCAGGTCATACCAGTCGTAGACCAGCTTGGCACCCACCCCGGCATACAGAACAAGGACACTCACCACCAGCAACAGCATCGGCACAGCAAGAGACGCTGGCCAGGTCCTTGACCCGAGGCCACTCGACGTCGGGCTTAATACGGCAGCTTCACGCATAAGAAGAGGTTTGATCGCTCGCGCTAATTCTAAGTGACAGACTTCTGACTGACAGACAAGGTATTCAAATGAACGGTATGTTGTCCAAATCCGGCCAACGCGTCCGGTGCAATATTGATCTAAGCTATATTCTATAGCACGATGCCGCACCAACCGATGAACGGCGAAGTGCACGAAAGTACACCTGAGCTGGTTACAGACGTGCACCTTGCTCTGTAAGGACAGTGGACCGGCTCGATCCAGTGCACAATCATAGTGCACGGTAGCATTCGAAACAGGTAAGTGCAACGCGGTATAGGACTTTTATGCGTCTTCAAGCTTTGGTGTTTTCCTTCGGCCTTTTCACCCTCACACTTCAGGGCCAGCAAACACGCCCAGTCATCACTGCACCGGCTGCGCCCGCCGCTGCTGCCAGCTCTGCCGGTGTGCCGGTGGTCGCCTCCGCAGACCCGAATTCCCTGACGGTGTCATCGGAAACCTACATCATCGGCACAGGTGACACACTGCAGCTGAATGTGTGGAAAGAACCGAACCTGTCGAACGCTGGCGTAGCGGTTCGGCCCGACGGCCGGATCTCACTGCCCCTGCTCGGCGATCTCCCCGCATCCGGCATGACACCTACAGTGCTCGGTCGCGACATCGCGGAACGGCTGAAGAAGTACATTACCGATCCCCTTGTCACCGTGACAGTCATCGGCGTCGCTCCCAAAGAGATCTTTCTCATCGGAGAGATTCAGAAGACGGGTCCCATCATCCTTACCCCCGGCATGAACACCCTGCAGGCCATCGCAGCCGCCGGCGGACTGTCCCCGTTTGCAAAAAAGAAGCTGTATATCCTGCGCAAGGATGCCAAGGGCGAACAGAAGATCTCGTTCGACTACAAGAGAGCATTAAAGACCGGCGACTCGCAGGGAATCACCCTTATGCCGGGCGATACCATCGTAGTGCCTTGATTCTCCCACCTCTTCCCTGTTAGGAAAACGAATGGCGTCTGTCCTTAAGTTCGCTTTTATTGCGTTATGCGTCGCAACGACCGGCACCTCTGTGCACGGCCAGGCAAACGCGGCTGCAACTGCGCCCGACCCGTACAGCGCATTTTCACTGCCAACCGTCGGAGGTTCGCTCCGCTACTCGGTAACTGCGTCAGAGACTGTCCTGACCGGCTATAACGGAACCACCGGGGGCGGCGCCAACACCTATACCAACCTGTCTGGAAATGTTGCGTACCTGTCGAGTAGCCAACGCCATCCCTTCAGCGCGGTGTACTCCGGTGGATATCTCATCGGCACCTCCACCTTTCCCTCCTATGCGTATCAGTCCCTGTCGCTCTCGCAGGAGCTCCACACCCGCAACTGGGACTTCATCCTCGGCGATTCCGTGTCCTATCTGCCGCAGACACCCATCGGCAGCCTGTCCGGCATCCCCGGTGCGGGCGACCTGTCGCTCCCGGCCGTGCAGATCAACACAGCTCCCGGTTTAGACATACTCACCACCTACGCAAACCGCGTCTCGAACATAGTCAGCGGCTCCGCAACCCGGCGGTTCACCGCCAGTACCAGCTTGTCCCTTACCGCCACCGATTCCATCCAGCGCTATCTTGGCTCGTCGACAGGCTTCCAGGGCATCGACAACGACCAGCAAACCGGCGGCGCGACCCTGCAACATCGGCTTGACGACCGTACATCGATCGGTGCCGGCTATCAGTTCAGCAACTCCAGCTTCAAGTCAGGATTTCTGGGGCCCGGCACGTTCGGCTTTCAGACCCACAGTGCTCAACTCTTCGTAAACCGGCAGCTCACCCGCAGCCTTAACCTCGCCGTTGGCGCAGGTCCACAGTGGGCAGTGGATGGCAGCAATGGTGGCGTCACCACAGGGACCTCGCTTTCCGTAGCCGCAAATGCGGCTCTTACCTACCAGGCGAAGCGTTTCAGCTCCTCCATCAGCTATGTACGTGGCATCAACAATGGCAACGGCGTCACGGTCGGTGCCCGGCAGGACTCGGTCGTCGCCAACATCTCGCGGTCCTTTGCGCGAATCTACAATGTCGGCGGCATCGTCGGGTTCAACCACTCTGCACAGCTGAGCAACTCTCTTCTGCCCGCCTACAACAGCTCTGGCGTGATTGCAGGTGGCCAGGTTTCTGCGCAGGTGCGCCAGCCGCTCTCTGTCTTCGCCAGCTACACCGTGCAGCGGCAACTCTTTGACGGCTACGCTCCCGCCGGCATCGCCTTCAACGGTCTCACGCAGTACGCGACCTTTGGCGTGACGTACGCACCCAAACCGCTCTTCCACAGGAATTAGCTCCATGCTCGGACACCGATCGCTTACCCTGGACGACTATTTGAACATCCTGAAACGGCGTGGTTGGATCGCGCTCATCCCGATGATTCTGCTGCCCATCCTGACTGTTGCCTACAGCTACACCATTCCGCCGCAGTACCTGTCGCAAACGCTCGTTTTGGTTGAAGGTCAGCGCGTCGCCGAAGGGATCGTCAAGCCGGTCATCTCCGCAGACCTCGATAGCCGGCTCTCTTCCATGAAGGAGCAAATCCTGAGCCGGTCCAGCATCCAGCCCATCATCGACCGCTACAACCTGTACGCGGACAAAAAGATGTCCATGGACGACCGTATCGATGCCACACGGAAGAACATCGAGATCAAAACGATTACCTCTGACACCGGCCGTGGCAGCGGCCTCCCCGGCTTTTACATCGCCTTCAAGTCCGGCGATCCGCACACCGCGCAGCAGGTCTGCACAGAGATCACCTCCCTCTTCATCAACGAAAATCTGCGTTCCAGGTCAGACTCCGCGGAAGGCACCGTCGACTTTCTCAAAAGTCAGCTCTCTGACGCCAAGCGCAACCTCGACGAGCAGGATGCACGCCTGGCCGCCTTCCAGGAGAAGTACATCGGCCGGCTTCCAGGTGAAGAAGCCACCAACAGCAACATGCTGTCGTCCCTCAACACCCAGCTGGAGTCAGCAAACCAGGCTCTCGCACGCATGCAGCAGGACAAAACCTTCGCGGAATCCATGCTGGCCCAGCAACTGGGCACGCAGAGCATGGCCAACCCGACGTCTGCTGTTCCCATGACGCCAGTGAACAGTGCAGCCATGGATGAACTGCTGACGCTCCAGGCCCAACGCACCGAACTGCTCACGCATTACACCGCCGACTACCCCGACGTCACTGCCGTGGATCGGCACATCGCTGAGCTGCGCCGGCAGATTGCACGAACGATCCCTGCCCGCACCTCCGGGTCGGCTCCCGTCGTCTCCAGCAGGCCCGACAGCGCTGGAATCCAGCAGCTGCGCGCGCAGGTTCAGGCGGCTAACTTCGGCATCGAAGAAAAGCGCCGGGAGCAGGCGCAAATTCAAGGCGCCATCAGCAGCTATCAGTCGCGCGTCATGACCAGCCCGGCCATCGATCAGCAGTACAAGCAGCTGACCCGCGACAATCAGACCGCGCAGCAGTTTTATGACGACCTGCGCAACAAGATCAACAGCTCCCAGATGGCGACGGACCTGGAGAAGCGTCAGCAGGGCGAGCAGTTTCGCCTGATGGACGCGGCCAACCTGCCTGAAGCTCCGTTTTCCCCCAAGCGAAGCGTCTTTCTCACTGCGGGCATCGGCGGCGGCGTCTTTATTGGCCTCATCCTCATCGCCTTTCTTGAATTCAAAGACACCTCCATACGCAACGAGCGTGACATCTGGGCTTTCCTTCAGCTGCCGGTGCTCACCAGCGTTTCTCTGTCAGACGATGTTCCGTCACAGCCCCAAAAGGCAGGGCGTAACTGGTTTCGCCGGATATTTCTTCAGCGTGTCCGCAGATCAACCGCTCCCGAGCCTGCCAAAGGATAGTCCGCATGTATGAACAATTCTTTGGGCTCACCAAAAATCCATTCGGCTCTAGTCCTGATCCGGACTTTCTGACCGTAACGCCGCACACGCGGGAAGCCCTTGCCGGACTGAAGTACGGAATCACCGCCAGCAAAGGCATCCTCGTCCTCACCGGAGAGGTGGGTACAGGCAAGACGCTGCTCCTGCGCACCGCTCTGGCTCAGTTCAGCAAAGGCAACATGCACTTTGCTTACGTCTTCAATCCCCGCATGGATCCGCTGGAGTTCCTGGAGTACGTTCTTTGGGATTTCGGCCTTGAGCCTCACGCGCGCACAAAGTCTGGCATGCTCCACCAGCTCAACCGCTTCCTTCTTGAACGTCACCGTGAACGCGAAATCTGCTTCATCGTCGTTGACGAGGCCCAGGAGTGCTCCTGGGAGCTACTGGAGGAAGTTCGGCTCCTGACTAATCTCGAAACCTCCTCCGAAAAGCTTGTCCAGATCATTCTGTCCGGTCAGCCCGAGTTTGAGAAGAGACTGCGCCAGCCAAATGCGCGACAACTGCGGCAGCGCATCTCCCTTTGGTGCCGCACGTTTCCCCTCACTCTCGCTGAAACGTCGGCCTACATCACCAATCGTCTGCAAGTTGCAGGTACGTCCGAGAAGCTCTTTTCCGACGTCGCAGTCTGTCGCATCCACGAACTGGCCGGCGGCATCCCCCGCATCATGAACATCATCTGCGAACACGCCTTGATTCTTGCGTACGTGCACCAGGAAAGAAAAATCTTCAAAGGCATCGTCGATGCAGTAGCCGGAGACCTGATGCTTGAAGCCGATGGCGCAAGTGTCGATACACCGAATGGGGACTATACGTCACCGTAAAGACGGTAGACACTATCTCCGGAGACGTCTGCGCAACGCAAGCGACACCGGCTATTTCAGGGAGGACGGCACCATCTATGAGCAGAATCTATGAAGCTCTGCTGCGCGCCGAAATGGACAGAACGTCAGAGTCGCCCCTGTCCGGCGATGCAACAGGACGCGCAGAAGAGCGACCCGTCGGCGAGTCGCGCGGCACCACCGACGAAACAGAATTTCTCGGAACCACCAATGACGCTCTCCGCGGCATGGAAAATCCGCAAAGCAGTGCGGAAGATCACCTGCCGTTCATCGTGCGGGAGCAACCGGTGTTTTCCGCAGCCGAACATCTTCAGGTCACCCGGTCGAACGGGGTGCCGGACGTGGCGATCAACGTTTCACCCTTCAATGGCAGTGCAGCCGATTACGCCCGCACCGATCATCACACAGCGGCTGCCGGCCACGACGCGGATAACCCCACAGCCGTCGCAGAGTCGGAGTTCGCCGCGTGGGCGTCCGGGGACGACGGCAAGCCACGTGAGGTCGACTGGCAGCCCGATCAGAAGTCGCTCCCTGCTTTGGAATCTCGTGGCGGCTTAATCGAACAAATTCGGGTTCTCCGTTCGCGTCTCCATGAACTCCGCCTTGAGCGTCCTCTCAAGGCCATCATGATCACGAGCGGTCTGCCGAAAGAGGGCAAGAGCTTCATCGCCTCCAACCTCGCCGTCGGGTTCGCCAAATTCCGCAACCAGCGTGTTCTGCTCATCGACGGCGACATGCGCCGCGGCCGGCTGCATACAGTTTTGGGAGCACCGCAGGAACCAGGGTTGACGGATTACCTCGCCAACAGGGCTTCCTTGTCTGAGGTCATGCAACGCATGGCTCACCCGGACTCGGGAGCCTTGAAGAGCATGGCTTCGCTGACCTTTATCGCCAGCGGTCACGATGCCGAGAACGCAGCGGACCTCTCCGGGAACGGACGTTTTCAACGGCTCATCCAGGCGGCGTATGACCACTTTGACTGGATCATCGTCGATTCCTCTCCTGTCACACTCGTCGCCGACGGGGTGAACCTTGGACGGGTATGCGACGGAGTCGTCATGGTGGTGCGCGCGGGAATCACAAAATACGAGGTTGCCCAGCGAGCCCAGCAGGAGCTGAAAGCCGCAAAACTCGTCGGCGTGGTCATCAACGCGGTCGAGATTGTGCCTGACGTCGGCTACTACGGATACGACGGCTAAATGACGGTGATAAACGCGTGATCCGTTTTCTGAACGTCTATATCTCGACTCGCACAGTGGTGCTGTTGCTGGGTGAAGCTGCTCTGGTTATGGCTTGCTTCCTGGCGGCAAGCAGCATCCTGCTTGGCCCGGACCTCGGCCTCGTCCTGCTGTATGAGGACGGCTTGCTCAAGCTGTCCGCCTTGACCTTCGTTACGGTCATGCTTTCGTACTACTTCGACCTGTATGAACCGCAAACCGTGTCCGTGCAGCATGAGATCTACTTCCGAATCCTGCTTGTGCTCGGGTGTTCCTGCTTGCTGCTGGCGGCGGCCATGTTCTTCTGGCCTGAGATCGCCATCCGGCCAAATCTTTTCGCGCTTGGATTCCTTCTACTCGCACCGGCGCTGATCTTCTGGCGCAAGGCGTACGTGTGGATAGTGAACCTCCCCCTCTTTCGTGAGCGGGTCTACGTCCTGGGCGGCGGCGAACAGGCTCGGTCTACCGTCCACCTGCTGCAGACACGTCGCGACATGGGTATGGAGGTCGTCAGTTGGACCCCGGCAGAAAGCGACGATCCTGAAATCAATCGCGCCAGGTGGGCGGCGGAGCTGCATCAGCTTAGCGCTGGCAAGCAGCAGGTGCAGCGGATCATCGTCGCGCTTGAAAACGGCCGCAACCAGATGCCCGTCGACGAACTGCTGCAAGCGCGCCTGCGAGGTGTCATCGTTGAGCGTTCTACTGACATCCGGGAACGGCTGCTGGGCAAAATTGAGATCAGCGGCCTGCAGCCAAGCATGATGTTCTACGGCGAAGGCTTTCGCGTAAAGCGATCCGAACAACTCGCGCGCATTCTGCTCTCCACCTTCGCTGCAGGCGTCATCCTGCTACTCTTTCTGCCCTTCTTCCCCTTCGTTGTTCTGGCTATCCGCCTCACGTCAAAGGGCCCCATCTTCTTCCGCCAGACGCGCGTTGGCCTCGGAGGCAAACCCTTCTTCGTGTATAAGTTCCGCTCCATGCGCACAGACGCAGAGGCGGCAGGCGCAAAGTGGGCGGTCAAAAATGATCCTCGCGTCACCACGATCGGCACCTTCATGCGAAAGAGCCGCATCGATGAAATTCCGCAGCTATGGAATGTTCTACGTGGCGACATGGGCCTGGTGGGTCCGCGCCCGGAGCGACCGGAGTTCGTGCCGTACTTGGCCGAACACCTGCCCTTCTACGACCTGCGTCACCTCGTCCGCCCGGGTCTCACAGGCTGGGCTCAGGTACGGTATGGCTACGGTGCCACGTTGGAGCAGGCGCGTGAAAAGCTGGAGTACGACCTGTACTACATCAAGCACATGACCCTCGGCATGGACCTGCTGGTCATGTTCGAGACAATCAAAACTGTCGTCCGGCGCCGCGGTCAGTAGTCCGGCGCCGCGGTCAGTAGTCCCGCGCCGCAGTCAGTCGTCCGGCGCCGCGGTCAGTAATTCACCGCGGCTCTCAGATCGCTTAGTGCCGTCACACCGTGCAAGCGGTGCTGCAAGATCTGCGGCAATCGCTTACCGCAGCGCCACAGTCTCCACCATCTCCGCCGCGGCTTCCTGCTTGTACCAGGCAACCGTCTGCTCCAGGCCCGCACGGAAATCCTCCATCGGCTTGTAGCCAAGCTCCTGCCTGCCGCGGGTGATGTCCGCCAGGGAGTGCTGCACGTCGCCGGGCCGGTCTGGACCATACTTTGGCGCATGCGCAAACCCGAGGATCTCCGCCAGATGGTGGTAGAGATCGTTCAACGTATGGCTGTGGCCCGTGCCCACATTGAAGACGCGTCCCGTCGCAACCGAGTCATCCGCCGTGGCCGCAAGCAGGTTCGCCTGCACCGCGTTTGACACAAACGTAAAGTCGCGGCTCACCTCGCCATCTCCATTTATGGTCGGTGTCGTCCCCGCCATCATCTTGTAAATAAACTGTGCAATCACGCCGGAGTACGGCGAGTCCGCCGCCTGCCGGGGCCCAAAGATGTTGAAGTACCGCAGGCACACACCCTGCATGCCGTACACCTTGCAAAAGCTCTGGATGTAGTACTCACACGTCAGCTTCTGCACGGCATAGGGCGAAAGCGGCATCGGCATCATGTCTTCCTGCTTGGGCTGCGTCGGCTGGTTGCCGTAGGCTGAGCTGGATGCGGCATACACAATGCGCTTCACCCCAGCATCCCGCGCCGCCAGCAGCACCTGCAGCGTCCCGTCGATGTTCGACTGGTGAGACGTCAGCGGATCTTTGACCGAGCGCGGCACAGACGCAAGCGCTGCCTGGTGCAGGATGATGTCGACACCTTCGCAGGCCTCGCGCACCAGCCGTGCGTCCTGAATATCTCCCTCATACATCTGCACCGAACTCCGAATGCTGTCGAGGTTTGCCAGATTTCCCGTAACCAGGTTATCGATTCCCTTTACGTCGTGGCCTTGCTCGACCAATGCGTGAGCAAGTGAAGATCCGATGAATCCGGCGATGCCGGTAACGAGGTAGCGTGCCATGCTATAACCCTTTTCTGCGAAAATCCCCACCGCAAGGCGGAGCGAACACCTCCTCATTTGACCAGATGTATTGCCGGACAAAACGTAAAGATCGCAGCGACAGATCACACAGAAGTTGCAAACGCGGCCCATTCTGGGTCACACAGCACGATTTCTCACCCATCTGGATGGAATAATGGGCTTGTATGTCTTCCCTTCGCATGTCGCCCCTCGCCGCCGATCGTCTCAAACGCCTTCAGGATCGCAACGCCGCCGTCGGCATCATCGGCCTTGGATATGTCGGCCTTCCACTCTCCATCCTGCTCGCACATGCAGGCTTCAAAGTTACCGGCTTCGATATCGACCAGAAGAAGATCGACAGCCTCACAGCTGGCAATTCTTACATCTTCCGCATCCCCTCCGACGACATTCAAAGCATCCGCGACAAGGGCTTTACGGCGACCGCCGACTTCAGCAAGCTGACCGAGCAGGACGCCATCATTCTCTGCGTCCCCACGCCGCTCACCGAGCATCACGAGCCCGATCTGTCCTACGTTGAGGACACGGCCAAGATGATCGCGCCATGGCTCCAGGCCGGTCAGCTCGTCGTGCTTGAGAGCACCACCTATCCCGGTACCACCGAAGAGGTGCTCATCCCGCTGCTCGAAGCGGGCAACAAGCAGGACCTCAAGGTTCAGCAGCCCAACGCTCCCCTCGCCGACACCGGTGTCTTCTACGTCGCCTTCTCGCCAGAGCGCGAAGACCCTGGCAACACCACCGTGGCGCGCCACAACATTCCCAAGGTGGTAGGCGGCCATGAGCCCACCGCGGCACAGCTCGCCTCCACCCTCTACCAGGCCATCTTCACCCGCACCGTCCAGGTCAGCACCACCCAGGCCGCAGAGATGACGAAGCTGCTTGAAAACATCTATCGCTGCGTCAACATTGCACTCGTCAACGAGATGAAGATCCTCGCGCTCCGCATGGGCATCGACATCTGGGAGGTCATCGACGCGGCCAGCACCAAGCCCTTCGGCTTCCAGGCCTTCTATCCCGGCCCCGGCCTCGGCGGCCATTGCATCCCCATCGATCCCTTTTATCTCAGCTGGAAGGCAAAGGAATTCGGCTTTCACACCCGCTTTATCGAACTCGCCGGCGAAGTCAACGAGGCCATGCCGGAGTTTGTCGTCCAGCAGCTCGCACGCGCGCTCAACACGCGCAAAAAACCCCTTAACGGATCGAAAATCCTCATGCTTGGCATGAGCTACAAGAAGGACATTGACGACCTCCGCGAGTCGCCATCCCTCACCCTCATCGAGCTCTTGCGCGAAGAAGGTGCCGACGTCCTCTACAACGATCCCTATCACCCCACGGTCGGCCGCGGTCGTCGCTACAACCTCAACATGACATCGACACCGCTCGACGATCTCGGTCAGTACGACTGCGTTCTCATAGCGACCGACCATTCCGACTACGACTACGAAAAAATCATCCGTGAAAGTCAACTCGTGGTCGACTCGCGCAACGCAACCAAGGGCATTCAGGCCGACAACGTAGTCCGCTGCTAAACTCTGCAACCTGCAACGTGAAAACAGCTCCAGAGGTGCCGGGGAACGTGTCAGCAAACGTGGCAAAGAACGTCACACGAGGTCGATTTTCAGCCGACGTAGCCCGCTACCGCAGCAAAGGCTACGCCGGCCACAGGCTCTGGCTTGAGCCTGCGCTGTGGGCCATCGGCAGCCACCGCCTCGGCAACTGGCTCTACGTTGACCCGCCGGTACTCCCACTCCGTATGCCGCTGAAAGCCCTGTCCTTCGCACTGCGCAAGTTCTGCGAGGTCTTCATGGAAATGGCCATCGACCCGCAGGCCACCATCGGCGACGGGCTTTACATCGGCCACATCGGCGGCGTGCACATCAACCCCGGTGCCGTTATGGGCCGCAACTGCGACCTCGCCCACCGCATCACCATTGGCGCGTCCGCCATGGGCCGCGGCGGCATCCCCGTCCTTGGCGACGAGGTGTACATCGGCACAGGTGCCGCTCTGGTCGGTAAGATCCGCATCGGCAGTGGAGCCAAAATCGCTGCAAACAGCCTCGTGATCTCCAACGTGCCCGCCGGCGCAACCGTCATGGGTGTGCCCGCACGCATCATCATGCAGCCCCCCAAACCAGCCGCACCCCCCGCATCCGCAGGTATCACCCACTCGCCTGCAAACCCTACCGATGCAACGACCAGCATCACCGAGGCCCAGCGTGCTTGATCCTGCCCAGCGCGACGCTCTGCGTACCCAGCTCCGTTCTGCCGCGGCCACGGACCAGCCCGCCACAGAGACTCTCGCCAGCATTGCCACCCTGTATCGCGACGGCAAAGCCTCCGACATGCTCCTGTGCGCCCGCACGCTGCAGACCATCGCACCTGCCCTCCTCGAAACGGGCAGCCGCGAAATCCGCGCCTTCATCGCACGCTCCGTCTCGTTGGAACCGGTACTCCCCTGCCTGCAAATCGAAGCCGCACTCCAGGGCTTCATCCTTTCCGCAGAGTTCGGCGGCTATGGCTCCTTCATGGACGAGATGCTGAACGCCGCAGGTCCCCTCAACGCAACATCCACCTTCGACCTCATCGTCCTCGCCGTCGACCTCGAAGACTTCGCCGGCGCACTCCCCGACCTCTGCGCCAGCGGTCGCGGCGAAGGTGTGGCCGCCGAAATCACAGCCTGCGTCGATCGTCTCCGCTCCATGCTGACGGCGCTGCGCAGCCGCGTCCGCAGCCGTATCCTCATCCAGGGCTTCGTTGTACCCGACCGCACCAGCCTGGGCGACATGGGAGAAAGCAACCTGCCCGGCGGTCTGCATGCCGCGGTGCAACAGCTCAATACCCGCATCGCGCAGCTCTGCACTCAGGTCTCCGCCTGCACCTACTTCTCCGCTGACGACATCGCCGCTCGCTTCGGCAAACACGCCTGGTTCGATCCACGCCTCTTCCTTTCCTCGCGCGTCCCCTTCGCCGCGGCTGCCTTCCCCGCGTACGCTCACGCCTTCGCACACACCCTCGGCGTGCTCTTCCGCCCCATGCGCAAGGTCCTCTGTACCGACCTCGACGCAACCCTCTGGGGTGGCATCCTCGGCGAAGACGGTCCCGAAGGCGTCGCAACCGGCACCGCCTTCCCCGGCAACTGCTATCGCGCCTACCAGCAATACTTACTTCGCCTGCGCGCACGCGGCGTACTGCTTGCCATCGTCTCCAAAAACAATCTGGCCGACGTCGAAGAGGCCTTTACCCTGCGCAAGGACGATCTGGCACTCACACTCGCCGACTTTTCCGCACGCAAGATTGGCTGGGGCAGCAAAGCAGACTCCCTCCGCCAACTCGCAACCGATCTCTCCCTGGGCACGGACTCCCTCGTCTTCGTCGACGACAACCCCGCCGAGTGCGAGGCCGTCCGTCAGGCCATGCCAGAGGTCGCTGTCCTCCACGTCCCCGCCGACGAGCCATGGACCTTCGTCTCTCTGCTGCAGACGGGCGGCTACTTCGACACCGCAGCCATCAGCGACGACGACCTTCACCGCGCCGACGAGTACCGTCACCAGGAACAGCGCGAGACCCTGCAGCAGTCCCTCGGCAGCCGTGAAGAATTCCTGCAGTCCCTCGACATCGTCTGCACCTTCGTCCCCGCAACGGAGGCGCCACTCGCACGCTCTGTCCAGCTGCTAGGCAAAACCAACCAGTTCAACCTCACCACCCGCCGCCACGGCGCAACAGACATAGAGCACTTCCAGTCCACCCCCGGCGGCCAGGCCATTGCCCTCCGCGTCCGCGACCGCTTCGGAGACAGCGGCGTCGTGGGCCTTCTACTCGCACAAACCGACCGGAACATCTGCCGCATCGACACCGTCTTGCTCTCCTGTCGCGTCATCGGCCGCGACATTGAACGCGCCCTGCTCGCCGAAGCCGCACACCGAGCCAGCAGCGACGGCGCACGCTGGCTCCTCGGCGAATTCCGCCCAACAAAAAAGAACGGCCCCGCCGCGGACTTCTACTCCAGCTGCGGCTTCACCACCACGGCACCCGCGGGCATGCACCCGCCAGCCCACGACGAAACCACCCTCTGGTATTGGTACGATCTCGAGGACGGCCTGCCACCCACTCCAACTTTTCTCACCCTTGAAGGAGCCCACCATGAGCCAGCCACTGCCGGCGTCTCTGCGTGACCTTGTCGCCGACACACTTGAGATCACGCCGGACGAAGTCACACCGGAACTCAACACCGACACCGCCGAAAACTGGGACAGCTTCCGCCACCTGCAACTCATGCTCGCGGTGGAAGGCGAGTACGGCGTCCAGTTCGACCCGTCCGCCATCGCCCATCTCACCTCCGTCAGCGCCATCCACGACGCTTTGCTTAAAAAGGGTGTGACCTTCTGAGCGACGACACCACCACTGCCACCACGTCCGCCGCCGCCCTCGGCTTCCGCCTGCACCACGTCGGCGTTGCCACGCGCAAGCTCGCCCAAACGGCGCAAACGCTCGAGTCCCTCTTCGGCTACCGCACCATCGCGGGCCCCTTCGCAGACCCCATCCAGCGCGTGTCCGTCAGCTTTCTCACCCTGTCCTCCACCGACGACGTTCAAGTCGAGCTGGTAGAGCCACTCGCCGAAGACTCACCCGTCACCTCCATCCTGCAAAAGGGCGGCGGCACCGCCTACCACCTCTGCATGGAGACATCCGACCTCGACGCCGCACTCACCCACAGCAAGACGCTCGGCTGCATGCTCGTCAGCCCACCCGCACCCGCGGTCGCCTTCGCCGGTCGGCGCATTGCCTGGATCTACACCCCCACCCGGCAGCTCGTCGAACTCGTCGAAACTCCAGCACCCGAGACCGAGGCCTGATCACCATGCCCGACAGGGACGGTCTGCACGCCGCAACACCCCCGGCACCCCAGTTCCTCCCCCTGCTCTACCATGAGCTCCGGCCCGAGCCGTCCACCTACTCCTACGTCCTGCCCTGCAGCCGTTTCGCCCAACACCTCGACCTCTTCGCCACCCTCAAAGACCAGGTACCGCACAGCTACACCCCCATCCTCACCTTCGACGATGGCCACATCTCCAACCACGCCTACGCCGCACCCATGCTTGACCGCGCCGGTGCCACGGCACACTTCTTTATCACCGCCGGCTGGACCGGCAACCGCACCGCCTACATGTCACCGCAGCACCTCCGCGAGCTCCACGCCGCGGGCCACACGATAGGCGCACACGGCTGGAGCCACACCCTGCTCACAGCATGCAGCGACGCGGACCTCCACCGCGAGCTCATCGATGCACGAGCCGCCCTCGAAGACTGGATCGCCGCACCCGTCACCAGCATGTCCCTTCCGGGCGGCCGCTCCAACCCGCGTGTTCTGCGCGCCTGCCAACAGGCCGGCTACACCACCGTCTGGACCTCCACTCCCCAACCGGCAAACACGCTCACCGCCGGCCAGATCGGGCGCTTCAACATCTTGGCCGCCGCCACTGACACCTTTCTCCAGCAACTCCTCAACCCCCAAACCGGCGTCCTCCGCCGCGCAACCCGCACCTCCCGCCTCAAAGCCGCGGCGCAACGAACACTCGGCGACCGGCTCTACGCCCGCCTCTGGTCGGCAATCAATCGGCAGGAAACAGGCACGCCCGAAAGCGAAGCAGGCACACCCGAGAGCCCTGCGCCATGACTGTTCTGCACCTGATCAGCAGCGGTGGCATGTACGGTGCAGAGGCCGTCATCCTCGCCCTCTCACACGCCCTCAACCTCTCCGGCGATTGCAGCGTCATCGCCTCGCTCAGCAACGCCAGCCACCAGCTCCACGACCGCGCCCGGGCTGAAAACCTCAACTCCGTTCTGCTCCCCTGCGAGGGCCAGTTCAGCCCCGCAACCCTGCGCGCCCTTCGCGACACCGTAACCCGGCACGGCATCGATCTCGTCCACGCCCACGGTTACAAGGCCGACATCTACGCCTGGGCAGCCCTCCGCAACAGCCGCATCCCCCTCGTCTCCACCTGCCATACCTGGTACGACAACGACCTCGCCGTGCGTGTCTACGGCGCACTCGACCGCCGCGTCCTCCGCACCTACGCGCGCGTCGTCGCTGTATCGGCAGAGGTCGAGCAACGCCTGCTCCAAAGCGGCGTCCCCTCCGGCCGCATCCGGCGCATCCGCAACGGCATCGATATGGCTCCCTACAGTGCGACAGCGCAGCAGCGCTCCACTGTCAACCCATCGCACCCTACCGTCGGTCTCGTAGGCCGCCTCGCACGCGAGAAGGGTGTTGACCTCTTCCTGAAGGCAGCAGCTACCGTCGCCGTTCATCTGCCAGACGTCCGATTCATCGTCGTCGGCGAAGGCCCCGAACGCGGCGAGCTCGAACAGCAAATTCAGACCCTTGGCCTCGGCAATCGCCTGCAGCTCCTCGGCCACCAGACCACGATGCCACCCCTCTACGCCGGCATGGACCTGCTCGTCTCTGCATCACGGCAGGAAGGCCTTCCCATCGCTCTGCTCGAAGGCATGGCAAGCGGCCTTCCCGTCGTCGCCACCGCCGTCGGTGAGGTCCCCACCCTCGTGCTCCCCGGCAAAACAGGCCTGCTCGTCCCTCCTGGCGACGTGCCCGCCCTGGCCACAGCTGTCACCGAACTTCTTCTCAACTCCGGCCAGCGCCTCACCATGGGCCGCAACGCACACACTCTCATTCAAGACCAGTTCTCCGTCACCCGCATGGCCGCCGAGTACCAGGCCGTCTATCGGCAGGCAGCCGCAGAGGTCGCCACCAAGCCATGAGCAAGCCCACCCTTCGCGTCTACATGATGGACCTGCTCGCCACGGTGCCCTACTACACCGCCTACCTTTCGCGCGCCCTGCTGCAGGTCGGCGTCGACGTCACCGTGGGCTCGATCACCTACTACCTCGACCCGCAGTGCTTCAGCAGCCGCGGCCTCACCTTGGACCCAGGCTGCATCGACCTCGTCGGCAAGTACCCCTCCCTCCCGCGCCAGCTGCGCCGCCTTGCCAAGCTGTTTGAGATGGGCCTCAACCTCGCAGCCCTCACTGCACGCTTCCTCCTCCGCCCACCAGACATCCTCCACGTCCAGTACCTGCCCCTGCTGCGCACCCGCCTCCCCCTCGACTACCTCTTCGTCCTGCTCGTGCAGCGCCGCGGCACCCGCATCGTTCTCACCGTCCACGACCTGCTGCCCCACGACACCGCCGACGTCTACCGCGCCAAGTTCACCCGGCTCTACCACCGCGCCGACCAGCTCATCTGCCACTCCACCCATATCGCCCAGCGGCTCGCACAGGAGTTCGACACGCCTCCAAACCGCATTCACGTCATCCCGCACGGCCCCTTCTTCTTCGACCTGCCGACCGGCACCGGCACCGACGTGAAAACCCGCTACAGCATCCCGCAACACCACTATGTGGTGCTCTGGCAGGGCATCCTCTTCCCCTACAAGGGCCTTGATCTCCTGCTCGACGCATGGCAAGCCGTTGAAGCAGCGGGCATCCAGGCCACCCTCATCGTCGTCGGCACCGGCGCCGCAGACCTCGTCGCTCAGATGGAAGCCCAGGTCCACACCCTCGGCCTCCGCCACGTCATCCTCGACATGCGCTTCATCGCCACACAGGAGCTCGTCGACCTCTACCGCGCAGCGGATGTCGTCGTCTACCCCTACCGCCAGATCACCACCAGCGGCGCCCTTGCCACCGGCGTCTCCCTCGGCAAGCCAGTCATCGCCAGCGATCTGCCAGTCTTCCGCGAACTGCTCACACACAACACCGACGCACTCCTCGTCGCACCCGGAGACGTCGACGCCCTCGCAGCCGCAATCCTCCGTCTCCTCCAGGACACCCAGCTCCGTTCAAGCCTCGCCGCTGCCATGCAGGCCAAGGACTTCGGCGCAACCTCCTGGCTCAACATCGCGGCAGACACGGCAACCGTCTACAACCTGGCCCTCCACCCCAACACCGCACCTCCCACATAGCTCTTCCGCTGCCTCGGCACCGGCCTCCACGCGGTTCGTCCGCATCTATACTTGGCCTGCACTGCTCCCGCTTTGCGACCCACCACACTCAGATTTGAGAGACAGGAATCAGCACATGCAGTTGCGGTTTCGCCACATCTTCCGCAATGCCCTCTCCTCCTGGCTGGCCACGGCGGCCAACATGGCCGTCGGTTTCTTTCTCTCGCCGTTCATCGTCCACCGCCTCGGCAACGCGGCCTATGGCGTTTGGGTTCTCTCCATCTCGTCGGTTAACTATCTTGCCCTGCTTGACCTCGGCATGCGCAGCTCGGTGCTCCGCTTCGTCTCCAAAGAACGCACTGTCGGCAATCATGTCGGTGCATCCGACACCTTTTCCGCGGCCCTCTGGGTTCGCCTCCAGATCAGCGTCGCCGTCCTCCTGCTCTCCGGCCTGTTGGCCGCGCTCTTCCCCATCCTCTTCCGCATTCCGCCAGATCTCGCACACACCAGCCGCATCGCCGTCATGATCATCGGCACCACCACCGCCACAGGCATGTGCCTCGGTGTCTTCGGTGGCGTGCTCTCCGCCGTCAATCGCTACGACGTACAGACCGGCGTTACCCTCGCGCAGCTCGCCATCCGCGTCACCGGTGTCGTCCTCGCCCTCAGCCATGGCTGGGGCCTCATCGGCATCGCCTGCGCAGAACTTGTCGCCGCCGTCTTCGGCGGAAACCTGCTTGTTCTCTTCGCACGGCGTCTCTACCCTGAGCTGCGCATCCGCCTCGCACGCCCCACCCGCGAGGTCCTCAAACCCCTCTGGTCTTACAGCTTTTACGTCTTTGTGCAAACCGTCGCACTGCAGCTCATCTATCAAACCGACAACCTCGTCGTCGGCAGCTTCGTCTCCGCGGCCGCGGTCACCTTCTACGCCATCGGCAACTCGCTCTGCCGCTACACCGACCAGTTTGCCGGCGCCATGAGCATGACCTTTGTGCCCGCCGCCAGCACCTTTGACGCGGGTGGCAACATGGACAAACTTCAAAACCTCTACCGCATCGGCACCCGATCCATCCTCATCGTCTCCATGCCGCTGCTGGTCACGCTGCTCACTCGTGGCCGTACCTTCATCCGCCTGTGGATGGGCGCCCAGTACGCCGGACCCTCCGGCACCGTCCTCATCATCCTTGCAACGGCGCTGCTCTTCGGCCTCGCCAACAACACCGCCGGCGCAGTCTCCATGGGCACAGACCGCCACAAATTCGTCGCTCGATGGGCGCTGGTTGAAGGTGTCAGCAACCTCACCCTTAGCATCATCCTGGTTCACTTCTTCGGCATCTACGGCGTCGCCATCGGTACGCTCATTCCCAGCCTTTTCATCCACCTCGTCATCTGGCCCGGCTTCACCGCGCGCATGCTCAGCATCAGCCGCGCCGACATCATGATCCGCACCTGGGGTGTCGTCTACGCCGCGGCGCTGCCCTTCGCCCTCGCGTCCTTCTTCGTCGACCGCCACTTCGCCGTCCACAACGTGGCTGCCTTCATCGCCCAGACCGTCGGCCTGCTTCTGGTCTTCCTCGCCACACTGCTGATCGTCTTTCGCGAAGAGTTCCGCTCACAGGTTCTCCCCGCCCTGCAATCACGTCTCCGGGGCAAACGAACGGTCGCAGCATAACGGTCGTGCAGGGCTACGCCTTGTACATGGACTCCACGTCCAGGAAATGCCTGCCATACACAAACCCAGCCAGGTCCCACGCCGCCAGCTCGTGTGCGAACGCAGACGCCTTCTGCCCACGCAACCGCAGCCCGGGCACCTTCACTAAGTGGCGGAATGCCTGCCCAAACCGGTATCGCTGCACACCGAACACCGTCGCAATCGCCGGGTCCGGGTTCGTCCGGTCCAGCACTCCCTGCGACGCTCCACGCCAGTACACCCACCGCCGATGGTACCCACGCGTCAGCCGCTCCGGCGCAATGTAGTGCCGAATCGCGAGCTCCGGCACGTACACACCCTGTATCCCCGCCGCCAGGATCCGCCGAAACATATCCGCGTCCTCCTCTGACAGCAGACCCTTGCCGCTTCGCCCCAGGTGCAGCGCATACAGCCCCACCCGTTCAAACACAGATCGGCGCAGCACCGCGTTCCCACCCATCAGGTTTCCCCCGCTGCCCGCGTTGTATGACCCGCGTGGCTTCGGCGGTATCGCCCCGATCGCCGCATGGTATCCCGGCGGCAGCCAGTCCGGCACCGGCGACACCCAGTTCGGCAGGTACGGTCCCCCGATAAACTCCACCTCCGGGTCCGCAAACTCGCGCGCGATCACCTCAAACCAGTCCGGCTCCACCTCTTCATCGTCGTCCACAAACCCAATCAGTTCAGCCCCGCTCGCCTCAATGCCCGCATTCCTCGCGCTTGAAGACCCCGGCTGCATCTCCAGCACATGCTGCAGCGGCAACGGAAACCCACGCGCCAGCTCCGCCACCATCTCCGCCGTTCCATCTGAACTGTTGTTATTTGCAACAATCACCCGCACCGCCAGCCCGGTCGGCACTACCGCGTCCGCCAGGCTCGCCAGCGTCGTCCGCAGCAGCTCTTTCCGGTTAAATGTCGGGATCACAACGTCCAGCGTTGCAGGGGAGTTCATGGCAGGGGTCAACTCCGGCCCAGTATACCGGCCCTCCTCGCCGGCAGCCGCCCTCCAGGCGTCCGCCCTTCTCCCACAAACGTGTAACGAAACAGCACCCTCCGCCGATGTGAAGTCTACGAGGCCGCAGCGTCCAGGGCCTCATCGGTGGAGATCGCTGTGCAGAAACAACACATCCTCTCGGCGGCCCTCGCCGCCATCCTCCTGCTCGCCATTCAGGGTTGCGGCCTGCCCGCCGCTTCACCCGCTGCAAGCTCCATCACAGACACACTCGTCGTGCAGAGCTCGCTCGCCACCGGCCAGGTCGGCAACCCGTACACCGGCGCAGCCTCCGCCCAGGGCGGCACGCCCGCGTATACCTGGTCCGTCTCCGCCGGCAACCTGCCGGCCGGCATCGTCCTGGCGCCCGCAACCGGCCAGCTCTCCGGCGTTCCCATGGCACCCGGCACCGCCAACTTCGCCCTCACCGTCACCGACTCCAGCACGGCAAAGCAGCAGACCACCCAGAACCTCACCCTCACCATCTCCTCGGCTCCCGGCCCCATGGTCATCGCGACCAGCACCCTTCCCGCCTCCACCGCGGGCGTCCAGTACACCACCACCCTGCAGGCCCTCGGCGGCACCGCAGCCTACACCTGGGCCGTCGTCTCCGGCAGCCTGCCTACCGGCGTCTCCCTCGACCCCACCGCCGGCATCCTCTCCGGCGTCCCCGCCACCGCAGGCACCTACACCTTTACCATCGCCGTCACCGACAGCTCCAAACCCGCCCAGACTGAAAAAACCTCCCTTGCCCTCACCGTCGTCAGCCCCACACCACACACGACCTGGTACGTGCGCGCGGATGGCGGAACCCGCTTCTCCACCAACGTGCCCACCGGCCAGTGTGACGGCCAGGGAGACGCCGCCTACCCCGGCACAGGCGTCAACCAGCACTGTGCCTTCAATGACATTCGCCTCCTATGGCAGGACGGCAGTTACGCCTACTTCCCGCCAGATTCCACCTTCCCCGCTGCCGGGTGGATCGGCCAGGGCGGCGACACCTACCTCATCCGCGGCTCCATCGCCGCAGGCACGGAGCCCTACCGCGTCGGCTGGAACTCCCCGGACGGCAACGGCTGCGACCCAGCCTTTCAGGCAAAGCTCGGCACCGACGCCTGCTATCGCGGCTGGCGCGGCAACCCCTATGCCGGCCCACCCACACCACCCGCCGGCACCGCCACCGCCCACACCCGCATCCTCGGCGAGAACTGGCAGTCCTGCCACGCCCAGACGGCCCGCACACCCGTCGTCGCAGGCTTCCACGTCGGCAGCGCCTTCAACTTCTCCTCCAGCTACATTGACTTCCAGTGCTTCGACATCTCCGACAAGTCTGAATGCGCCAGCAGCTGCGACCGCGATGACTTCGGCACCGAGGGCATCGGCCTCGCCAACACTGCAGACCACCTCACCCTCACCGACGTCCGCGTCCACGGCATGAAGACCTTCGGCATGCTCGGCCCCAGTGGCGACGGCAGCGTGTTCTCCTACATCTCCCTCGTCGGCAACGGCGGCGGAGGCTGGAACGCAGACGCAGGCGACGGAACCACCGGCACCGGCTCACTCCTCGTGGAGCACTACGAAATCAAGTGGAACGGCTGCATGGAGCAGTACCCCGTCCACGATGCCCTGCCATATTTCAACTGCACCGACCAGAGCAGCGGCGGCTACGGCGACGGCTTCGGCACGGCCACCGTCCCCAGCAAACCCGGCTGGCAGGCTCATTTCGACCAGGGCGAAGTCGCCTATAACACCCAGGACGGCCTCGACGCTCTCCACCTCATCGGCAACGGCTCCTCCATGACCGTGACCCGCACCCTCGCCTACGCAAACATGGGCCAGCAGATCAAAGTCGGCGGCGCAGCCGGCATCCTCCAGGACTCCGTGGTCGTCGCCAACTGCAACGCTATGGCAGGCCCCATCCCCGGCACACCCGCCGGCTACAACACCCACCTCAGCGACTTCTGCCGCGCCGGCAATCAGGCCCTGCTCATGACCGTCGGCAACAGCTCCACCACCGTCATCCAGCACAACACCATCATGGGTGCGGGCGCTCTGCTCATCGGCTACGTCTGCGACGGCTCCAACGGCAACTGCGACGCCTCCGCCCTTGTGGACCTGCAGGACAACATTCTGCTCGGCAACCCCAACCCCGACCGCGGCAATCCCGGCGGCAACTACCTCATGGTCCTCGACAACACCTACACCAACGCCGCCACCTGCAACGCCGCACCCGACCACCACCACAGCTGGACCACCGACGGGGCAGTCGGCTGCGGCAACGACGTCTTCTACAACCCCGGCAGTGTCAACAGCCACAACACCTATACCAACCTCAAGGGCGCGTGCACCGACCACAACGGCACCGGTAATCTCTGCATCAGCCCCGGCCTTGTCAACGAGATTCAGCCGGCCTACGGCTACCCCGACCTCACCCTGTCCCCCCACGGCGGAGCAGCCTTCCACGCAGGCAACGTCCTTTCCACCCTGCCCCGCGACTACAGCAACAGCAGCTTCGCCATCCCGCCCAGCATCGGCGCGCTCGAAGCTGGCAGCACCCTCACCCCCTATAAAGCCGCGGAGTAATCTGCACCCACTCTTCACCGCGCCCCGTTACCCCGCGCGGGTACGACCGGTTCACCTGAAACGTGAGCCGGTAGCGTACAGTTTTGAAATGTCGGTACGAATACTCTGGGGACCGCGCCGCGTGCGATACACGGCACCGATCCATTGCCTCTTTCTTGGCTTCTGCATAGCACTCCTGCTCCTGTTCTCCCTGCCGCTCGCCGCGTCCACCTGGTACGTCCGGGCCGATGGCGGCACCCGCTTCTCCACCAACGTCCCTACCGGCCAGTGCGATGGCCTTGGAGACGCCGCCTACCCCGGCTCCGGTACCAACAAGCACTGCGCCTTTAACGACATCCGTCTCCTGTGGCAGGACGGCAGCTACGCTTACTCCCCGCCAGACTCAAAATTCCCCGCCGCAGGCTGGATCGGCAAGGGTGGCGACACCTACCTCATCCGCGGTTCCATCGCCGCCCACACGGAACCCTACCGCGTCGGCTGGAACTCCATGGAGGGCAACGGCTGCGATCCCGCCTTCCACAGCAAACTCGGTACAGATGCTTGCTACCGCGGTTGGCGCGGCAACCAGTACGCCGGTCCGCCCACACCACCAGCCGGCACCCCCGGCGCCCACACCCGCATCCTCGGTGAGAACTGGCAATCCTGCCACGCCCAGACCGCCCGCACACCCGTCGTCGCCGGCTTCGGTGTTGGCAGCGCCTTCAATTTCTCCTCCAGCTACATCGACTTTCAGTGCTTTGACATCTCGGACAAGTCCGAATGCAGAACCGGCTGTACCGGGCAGGACTCCGCCAAGGAAGGCATCGGCATCTCCAACGTCGCCGACCACCTCACCCTCACCGACGTCCGCATCCATGGCATGCAGGTCTTCGGCATCCTCGGTCCTTCCGGCGACGGCTCGGTCTTCTCGTATCTCTCCATCGTTGGCAACGGCGGTGGTGGCTGGAACGCAGACGCAGGGGACGGGACCACCGGCACCGGCTCCCTCCTCGTCCAGCACTACGAAATCAAGTGGAATGGCTGCGCCGAACAGTATCCCATCCGCGACCCCCTTCCCTACACCGCATGCGCCGATCAGAACAGCGGCGGCTATGGCGACGGCTTCGGCACCGCCACCGTCCCCAGCAAACCCGGCTGGCAGGCTCACTTCGACCAGGGCGAAGTCGCCTACAACACCCAGGATGGACTCGACGCTCTCCACCTCATCGGCAACGGCTCCTCCATGACCGTGACCCGTACCCTCGCCTACGCAAACATGGGCCAGCAGATCAAGGTCGGCGGCGCCCGGGGCCAGGCCATCAACAACGTTATCGTCGGCAACTGCCGCGCCATGTCCATTCCCGTCAAAGGCGCGCCGCAAGACTACAACGCTCACCTCAGCGACTTCTGCCGCGCGGGCGATCAGGCCGTCATCCTCACCGTCGGCAAGGGCAGCCTGACTCGCTTTGAAAACAACACCCTCTACGCCGCCGGCACCATCGGCGTTGACATTGAATGCGACACCTCCCCCGGCCCCTGCGACAGCACGGCTCGCCTCAGCCTGCAGAACAACATCATCGCCGGCTTCAAAAACGGTGCCGCGAACGGCAACAAGGACGGCGACGACCGATACCCCACCGCCGTCTACAACAACAGCGGCGCGCACCCGTTCACCAATCACGGCAGCGTCCTCCGCAACAACACCGTCTACCACCATCGCGCCACGGACCCCTGCCCCATGGGCCGGTTTGACCGCGATGCCCTCTGCGCCTCACCCAAACTTCGCGACGAAAGCTTCCACCTCAGCGGCTTCGGCGATATGCGTCCAGCGGCCGGTGGCCCGTCCGCCGGCAGCGGCGTCGCCCTGCCCAGCATCGCAGTGGACTTCAGCGGCGCTCCACGTCCCGCAACACCCTCGCGCGGAGCCCTCGAGCCCGGCAGCCCGGCCCCCACCAGCGGTCTCAGCACCAGCAAGGACGGCGACACCAGCAGCGGCGGCGGCGGACCGCTCGCCACCCTCACCGTCAATCCTGCCGACGACATCTTCTCCGCAAGCGACGAAACGGAACCAGTCGCCTCCGCCGACGGCTTGTCACGCGGCGCCGCCACCCACCTTCGTCACCTGCTCCGCCCCGCCGCGCTCTGCACCGTCGCCGTGGTCTCCGGCGCGGGTCTCTTTCTGCTCGGCAGGGCAAGCGGCAAATCAAAGGACAGGACCAGCGCATGAGTACCCACTCAACAACCCACCCGGTCGGTCCCTCCCACATGCTCCTCCGGGTGCGCAACGCCCTTGGCAGCGCGCTCAATGAACTGCGGCTCCCGTCCGCCAAACGCATTCCGTTCCTTGACGGCCTGCGCACACTCGCCGTTCTGCTCGTCGTCAACCACCACGTCGCCGGCGCCTTCGACGAGAGCTACGCCCCAACGCGCTACACCAGTTTTCCACTCACCGTGAACGGTTGGATGGGCGTGGATCTCTTCTTCGTCCTCAGCGGTTTCTTCATCGGCTCACAGCTTTGGAAAGAGCTCACCCGCACCGGCACCATCAAGCTGCGCGAGTTCATGCTGCGCCGCACCCTGCGCATTTGGCCGCTGTACTTCTTCACCTTCGCCGTCGTCCTGCCCACCCTTCCCCACTTCGGCGCCGGCAGGCAGTACGGCTGGACAGACATCGTCTTCCTCGTCAACTACCTGGGCGGTGGCGTGGTCCTGGGCGGTTGGTCGCTCAGCACCGAAGAGCAGTTTTACCTCGTCGCTCCTCTGCTCCTGCTCCTCTTCCGCGGTCACACGCTGCGCTGGTTCCGCTGGCTGCTCGGCGGTTTGTGGCTGCTTGAAATCGGCGTCCGCATCGCCGAATACGTCCGTATGGCAGGTCACTGGCGGGTCAAAGACTCCGCCGCATTCGGTCAACTCTACTACCCCTTCCACACCCACTCCGACGGCCTCATCGCCGGCCTGCTCATCGCCAATCTCGTCGTCGCCGCAAGCCAACCTGGCGCACGCAAATGGACGGGCCTACTCGCGCGTCCGTGGCTCGTTCTGGCCCTCGGTGTTGCCGGCATGGGCGTGTGCTGGAAGCTGCAAAGCGAAACCCTCAACTTCGCCGGCCTCGGCCTCCTGTTTGGCTCGGTCGTGTGGTGGGGCATCCACACCCACCCACAGTGGCTCAGCAGCCGGTTTTTCTACCTCGGCTCACGCCTCTCTTTCGGCATGTATCTCAACCACCCCTACCTCATCCGCCCGGTCACACAGCTTGTCGTCAGCCTGCACCCGCATCTGCCACCGCCGGCCTGGGCCGCACCGCTCATCGCAGCGGTGGTCGCCTGCTTGTCCGTGGCGATCTCCTTCGTCACCTTCTGTCTCATCGAGCACCCCTTCCTTCTTCTGCGCACCGTCATGCTGCGCAAAAAAGAAGTCGTCTCGCTCGTCGCTCACTAGGCGGGCGCGATCGCACTCACGCCGTCAGGTCCTTCACCAGGCTCCGCCACCCGTTGAAGTACAGGAAGTACTCTCGCGCATGCGGCAGAATCTTCACCCACCGCACCATCCGGTTCGCTGGCATCCCCGCCCGAAACCGCAGCAACGCCATCCGCCCACGCACATACGCCAGCGACGGACCAAATCGCGCATCTTTCTCAGCCGCTAATTGCGCCTCCAGGTCCGTCAACGGTCCTTTTGACTGTCGCCAGTACACCTCCGCCGAACTCCTCCAGCGCTCCACCTTCTGCCCTACCGTCTGCAGCGATGCGCTCACGCTCTGGTTCGGGTGAATCCGATACAGGTATAGCTCCTCCGGCACAAAGACCAGCCGCGCATACACCGTCGCCACGCACGCCACCCACGCGTCAAACCACCAGTGCGGCGGCACCGGCAAAACCTGCTTCAGCAGCGACGCCCGAAACATCAGCGACGACCCATACACCTTCGTCATCGACATCACCAGCGGCAGACCGTCTCCCCGCGCAAGCTGCCTCTGCTCCCGCGCATTCAGCCCCGTCGTCTCCGACAGCCGCACCCCCTTCGGCACACCCAGCTCCGTCACCAGCTGGCCATCGCTGAACACCGCACCGATCCCTGCATCGCTCAGCAACACCTCCGCCATGCGTTCCAGCTTTCGCGGCACCCACATGTCGTCCTGGTCCGACGGCACGATCAACTCCCCCGTGCACAGCCCAACCGCCTTCTCAAAATTGCGCGTAATCCCCTTCGCCCCCGCACCCAGGTTCTGCTCGTTGATGTGCAGGTGAACCGCAAACGGCGCCGTCTTCGCAAACGCACGGACGATCTCCGCCGTCCCATCCGTCGACCGGTCGTCGCACACCACAAGCTCGTCCGGCAGGCTCGTCTGCGCCGCAATGCTGTCCAGCTGCTGCTGCACAAACTTCGCGCCGTTATACGTACACATGGCGACAGACACGGTGGCACGCTGCGACAAAGAAACTCTCCTTCAAACGTCCCAAACAACACACAACACGATAGCCGCGATCTACAAAACGCGCAGCATCCCTAGGGTACCGTCCTCACCACCAATCCGGCCTACCCCAAATGTGTGACGACAGGTCGAACCCACCCGCCACTGCCGCACCTCTACAATGCGTATAGGCCAGGGGCATCCTTCCATCAGGCCACCGTACCCGCACAGTTCGCCATGAGCAAAGTCGACATCCTCATCCCGGCCTACAACGCCGCACACTTCCTCCCCGGAGCCATCGAAAGCGTCCTCGCCCAGACCGAACCGGACTGGCACATCCTCCTCGTCGACGACGGCTCCACCGACAACACACAACAGTGGGTGGAGCACTTCCTGCGCACAAACGCAGACCGCCTGCGTGGACGCCTGACGTACATCCACCAGCCCAACCGCGGCCTGCCCGCCGCCCGCAACGCCGGCATCCGCGCCTCCAGCGCCCCACTCATCGCCCTGCTGGACGCCGACGACCTCTGGCTCCCCACCCGCCTCGAACAATCCATCCGAAGCCTTGACGACGCCTCATCCGTCGGCCTCTCCTACGGCGGCGTCTCCCGCTTCACACAGCCCGATGCCCTCATCGACACCTTCACCAGCAGCCAGCTCGGCTCAACACCGCAACAGACGGTCACGCGCCTCTACACCCGCGCCGTGTCCTTCCCCTGCCCCACCGTCACCTTCCGCCGCCAATGTGTTGAAGCTGTTGGTCTCTTCGACGAAACCATGCGCGCCACCGAAGATCGTGACCTGTGGCTCCGCATCGCCCAGCACTTCGGTGTCGTCTTCATCCCTGCAGTTCTGGCGCTGTACCGCACCTCCACCAGCTCCATGTCCGGCGACCTGCCGCGCATGCTCCTCGCTCAAAAGCAATTTATCCAGAAGCACTATGGGGAACCAGGCTGCGGCTGGCACGCGCGCCAAATCGCCCTGGCCGCCGCGCTGCAGCAACAGGCGCAGGGCTACACCGATCGCCACCAGCACCGCCGCGCCCTGCGCTTCGCTCTCTCCGCCATCGCCGCAGCTCCCTGGCTCCCCGCGCTCTGGCGAACCGCCGCAGCCACGGTCAGGCGTGCCCTCCATTCACCGCAGCCAACGGCCTAAAACGCAGGCGTCGTCACCCGCCGAATGTAAAGTTCCCGCGTAAACGGCGGCAGCCACGTGTGGTACACCTCCGGCGCGAACTCACTCGGCGCATCACAGGCCTTGTCGTCAAACGAAATGCCATACCGCGGCGTAATCGCAGGCACCAGGTGCGCAAACATCTGCCCGCACGGCTTCACCACCATGTGTCGCGGGACCGGCCGGTCCATATGCACGCCATCCGGCCAGCGCATCGCGATCACGTTCATCCACCCCATCCGTTCCAGCTGGGTCCAGCCGTCATACTCAAAGCCCCCGTAAAAGGCCGTCCGCGGAACGCCCGCGCTGATCAGCCGCTGCGCTGCACCAAGCTCTGCACGCCGGTCCGCGTACGTGTCATGCAGCATCGCAACCGCAAACACCGCCATCACCGCAAGCGTGGCATAGCAGACCCGCGGCAGCGCCCTCGCAACCCGCTCCTGGTAGAACCGCACCACCAGCAGCAGCGCAAACGGCAGCACCGGCAGAAAATACCGGTCATACGCAAACGCAAAGATCGCGCGATGCATCACCAGCGCGAGATACGCCACACTGAACGGCACCGTTAGCCACAGGATCTCCCGCCACGTCAGCACATCTCCCTGCAACTCAGCAGGCGCTTGAACACGCCCGCGGCCCCGTCTCTCGCTCCAGAGAAACAGAATCGCCGCCACAGTCGCGCCCACCGTCACGGCCGTCACCAGCAGCTGAAACCGCACTGGCAGCCCCGCTGGCCGTTGCCCGATCTCTCGCAAATCCACAACGCCCACCGACGAGAAAAAGTTACCAGCCTCGTGAAACGGCAACAGCCACAGCGCCAGCTGCCCCCGATGCACCGCAAACGCCAGCAACGCCGCCAGCAACACACCCACACCCGCCGCAAGCCACCGGGCCATCCGGTTGCGCACGGGAAATAACGCAAAGAACGCGACCAGCACAGGCAGCGCCACAAGGCAGCACTGCAACCCGGCACGCGCAACATTGGCCAAAGCCTGCGCCACCAGGTCACGGTCGATGTACGCCGCCACAGGCAGTTCCCTCACCGAAAAAGGCTGCCGGTAGAACCACTGCATGCTCGCAAACGCAAACCCGCAACTCGCCACCCAGACCAGCGCCAGCAGCAACACCGGCAGCCGCCTGCGCCGCAACAACCACACCGCACCCGGCACGATCGTCACTAGGCAAATCCAGACCGTTTGCCGCGCTGTCCCGCCCACCGCCGTGCTCACCATGGCCGCAACCAGCCATGCCGCCGTCGCCCCACGCCCCTCACTCTGCAGCGCACGTGCACAGCAGTACGCGCACCACACCGTGCAGAACACCCCCGACATGTCCGTCATAAAGCTGAAACCAAGCGGCAGCGCCGCAGGCGACAGCAACACCGTCAGCGTCACCAGGGCAGCGTTGTTCGCAGACAGCCCGCACCGCCACAGTAGCCGGTGCAGCACAAACGCCGTCAACGCGGCAATCAGCAGCAGAGGCACCCGTGTGATGGAAAATGAAAACCCAAAGATCCGGATAAACAGTGCGCCCAGCGCAAGCTGCCATCCCACCATCGCACTCGCCCATCCCGCGTAGTGCACGTGGCCAGTCTGCGCCAGTGAGCGCGCAGAAAAGATGTACGAGAAGTCATCGTCCAGCCCCGTCTCGGCAAAGGGCCACGCTACCAGCGTGCACACGACCACCAGCAAAGAACACAGCACAGCACGAAAGCGTGAAGCGGACATGTCAGTCAAAGCACTCTTCCCTTAAGCACAGCTCGTTTCTAACAGAACATCCGTGCGGCCCCGCCACTGCCCTGCCCGTAGGCATCTACACCGCCCGTTGGCTGCGGCGCACTGTTTCGCGCTACCATCGGTTCGCACCGGGGAACCTTGAAGCATATGACGGCACACACACGACGTGATTTTATTGCAGGCGGCGTCGCAACAGGACTTGCGACTGTGTATCAACCCACCGCAAACGCCTTGGCGCTCCAGGCCGTAACCGGCAAAGCTGGGTCAGCAGCCCCTGTGCCCTCAGCCGCCACACCCTTCACGCGCGGTGTCGGTGTGTACCCCGGTGACCCGGCGGACTATGTGGGACCCACGCTGGTTCCGGCCGGCAGCACCACCCGCAACCTTGCCCTGCTTCGCCCCGCCTACCACTCCAGCAGCTACGACTACAACCTCACCGCGCAACTCATCACCGACGGCATCACCACCACAGAGCGTCCCACCTGGATCACCGTCAGCATCGGCGACACCGCATTGCCCAGGGAGGAGCGCGAGATCCTTGTCGGCCACGCCCCCGCGAACCTTGTGCCACTCGCTGGCGCGCACGCCAAAGTGGAGATCCATCTGGGCGGTGGCACCACCGTCCCCGCCGTGGACCGGCTGGAGCTGTTCCTTGTCATGCCGAGCTCCGTCCCTGCTGCAGGGCTCAGCTTCCAGGTCTCCACGTCGCACGACGGCCACCTCTGGCAGCAGCTTGGCACCGCCGGCACCGGCGACGCTGTCTCTCCCGACCCCTACCCGCCAGACATGGTGGCCGGCAATCACATCTATAAGCCCTCCATCCCGCTCAGCGCCCCACAAAACGCACGCTTCTACCGCGTGGATCTACTCGCTCACCCAGGCACCAGCAATCGCGGCTTCCCCGGCTGGCAGCTCGGCCAGGTCGCCTTCTACAACGGGCAGACACGTGTTCAGGTCGGCGGCCCCTACCAGTTCACCAGCGCCTGGAAAAGCGCAGGCCTCGATCAGGAGTGGGTGTATGTCGACCTGCTTGCGGTGTGCGACATCGACGCCGTGCGCCTCCACTGGATCGCCCCCGCAACCGCCGGCACGGTCCAGGCCTCGGACGACGCCATCAACTGGCATGACCTCCGTCCGCTTAAAGGCACCACACCGGTGGAGGAAGTCCCCGTCAACACCCGCGCACGCTACGTGCGTGTGCTCATGACAGAGCCGGCCAGCGACGACGGTTACATGTTGAGCGAGCTCGAGGTCATCGGACGCGGCGGTATGGTCGCGCAGCCGCAGCCCGCGCTGGGAGTCCTCAACGACGGCTCCCTTGCGCTCACTGGCGGCACTTGGCGCCTGCAACGTGACTCACTCGTGCAGGCAGGCGGCCAGCAACTCGCAACCGTCGGCTTTGTGGACGAAGCCTGGCTCCCCGCCACCGTTCCCGGCACCACCCTCACCTCCTACCTCAACGCCGGTGCGCTTCCCGACCCCAACTTCGGCCAGAACCAGCTCTACATCTCCGACAGCTTCTTCTACGCCGACTTCTGGTATCGCACCGAATTCAAAGCACCGGCAAACCCCCACGAAATGACATGGCTCTGCCTTGACGGCATCAACTGGAAGGCAGAGGTCTGGCTCAACGGTCAATCCCTCGGCCGCGTCGATGGTGCCTTCTTTCGCGGTCGTTTCGATATTTCGACAAGTATCAAACCTGGCGCGATCAACGCCCTCGCCATCCGCGTTGAGAAGAACGCCACCCCCGGCAGCGTGCACCAGAAGACCTACGAAAAGCCCAGCAAGAACGGCGGCGGCCTCGGTGCGGATAACCCCACCTTCCACTCCTCCATCGGCTGGGACTGGATCCCGACCATTCGCGGTCGCAACACCGGCATCTGGAACAACGTCCGTCTGTGGCAGACCGCTGCCGTCACCGTGGAAGACCCGCTCGTCACGACGGTCCTGCCGCAAAAAGACGCTACGCTCGCAGAGGTCACCATCGCCGTGCGCGTCCGCAACCACGGCAGCCGCACCGAAGAGGGCACCGTCACCGGCAGCCTGGGTTCCATTCGATTTTCAAAAAAGATCAGGCTCAACGCCAACACCGAGCAGACCGTCACCTTTGACCCGTCGAACACCCCCGCGCTCCGCATCAGCAACCCAGGCCTCTGGTGGCCCAACGGCTACGGTGAACCCCACCTCTACGACGCCACACTTGCCTTTGAACCAAGGCATGGCACCGCCACAGCACCGCTGCGCTTCAAGGCTGGCCTCCGGGAGGTCACCTTCGCCAGCGACGGCCACATCCTCCGCCTCTTCGTCAACGGCCGTCGCCTTATCGCACGGGGCGGCAACTGGGGCTTCAGCGAGTCCATGCTCCGCTACCGCGCTCGCGAGTACGACGCCGCTCTGCGCTATCACCGCGACATGAACTTCAACATGGTCCGCAACTGGGTCGGCCAGATCGGTGAAGACGCGTTCTACGAGGCGTGCGACCGTCACGGCATCCTTGTCTGGCAGGACTTCTGGCTGGCAAATCCCTGGGACGGCCCCATCCCCGAAAACAACGGGATGTTCCTCGCCAACGGGCATGACCTGGTCAGCCGCATCCGTAACCACGCCTCCATCGGCATCTATTGCGGCCGCAACGAGGGCTACCCGCCCCCACCACTCGAGTCCGGCATCCGCACGATCCTCGCCGAACTCCACCCCGGCATTCCCTATATCCCAAGCTCCGCCGACGATGTCGTCAGCGGCCACGGACCCTACCACACCCTGACCGCCATCGAGTACTTCAAGACCTCCGACATCAAGCTCCACAGCGAGATCGGCGCGCCCAACATCCCACCGCTGGAAAGTGTTGAAGCCATGATGCCGCAGGCCGCGCTCTGGCCTCAGGGCCTCGACTACGGCCTGCACGATTTCACCCTCCAGGGCGCACAGGGTGCCCAATCACTCCTCGACCTCATCAGCAACGTCTACGGCGGCGCCACAAACGCAAAGGACTGGATCTCCCTCGCCCAGTTCCTGAACTACGACACCTATCGCGCCATGTTTGAGGCGCAAAGCCGAGACCGCATGGGCGTCCTGCTCTGGATGAGCCACCCCTGCTGGCCCTCCTTCGTCTGGCAAACCTACGACTTCTACTTCGAGCCCACTGCCGCGTACTTCGGCTGCAAAAAAGCCTGCGAAGCCATCCACATCCAGTGGAACCCTCTCACCGAAAAGGTCGAAGTCGTCAATTACAACGCCGGCAGTCTGCGCGGCCTGCAGGCCACAGCACACCTGCTCAATCCTGACGGCACGGTCGCCTGGACCAAGTCTGCACCGCTCGATGCACCGGAAGACAGCGTCAACTCCATCCTTGCCATGGAGTACCCAGCCACCCTCGCAGCCATCCACTTCTGCCGCCTCACTCTCCAGCAGGGTGACCGCGTACTCTCCACCAACACCTACCTGCGTGCACGCGAGTCCGACAATCTTCGCGCCATCCGAACCCTCGGCAATGCCACCGTCACTAGCACCACCACCCGCCGGCAGCAAGGCGCCGTGTGGACCCTCACCACCGACCTGCACAACAGCTCCGCGACTTCCGCCCTGCTGGTCCGCATCAAGGCCATCGGCGAGCACGACGGCAAACGCATCCTGCCGGCCATCTACGACGACAACTACATCACCCTGCTTCCCCAAGAGAGGCGCACCCTGCGCACCGAACTTCGCCACGCCGACACACGCGGACAACAACCCGTCATACAGGTTTCAGGCTTTAACGTCCACGAAACTCCCACCTCGAACGCTTAAGCTGCCACCCACGCTACAAGAAAGCCTTGAGAGCAATGGTTTGCCAGGCGACATGCCGCAGCACGTCGTCCTCACGGCTCTGTGGCCAGGCTCCGATGCGGCGTCCAGGTGATCTGAAATCGGCCGCTCCCATTCGACTGCGCTCCCTGCATGTACGTCGGCACCAGGAAGCGTTCGCCCTGCACAAACAGCTCAGCCGTCCACTCTGGCCGAAATCCCCACCGCGCAGTCACAAACGCGTCTGAGATCGTGCTGCCACCCTGCAGAAAAACCTCCGACCCCTTCGTCTGTCGATATCCCGCCTCCACCCGCGTCCGTGCAGAAACCCAGTACCCCAGCCGGCCCTCAAACGCGCGTCCATCCCGGCCCACCGCGTTGCCAAGCAGAAATCCCTTGTTGGTATTGCCATCGCGATACTGATTGTTGATGTAAATTCGTGTACCACCCTCGTCGCGCGCGAGCTCCTCCGAACTGGACATCTCAAACCGAAAATCAGCATGAGAGAGATGCGGCAGGCGCGGCATATACAGGCCGGGCTGCCATGCCACACGACGCGGCGCGTCCAGCGGATTCACTTCATCATCCGCATAACTATCCGCGTAGATTGTCAGAAAGTTACTGATCCCCGGAACATGCAACCGGAAATCGAACCCACTCTTCCGGTCGCCAGGATCTGTCCGATCCCCGTACGCAAACGTAGCCCCCGTCGAGTTACTGCTGAACAGGTTGCGCTTCAGCGAACCCAGCGTCATCGGATGACCCACGCCCCAAAGGATCGACCAACGCGTAACGCTGGCCTCCAGATACCGGCCAAAAGTAAGTTCAAGCTTCTGCCCGTTAAAGTACGGCCTCGCCGGATAGTGATGTCCCGACAACTTCCCAAAAACTAAATCGAACCGGTAACTACCCAGCGCAGGGACCAACGGAAATGGATGCGGTCGCGTTGCCTGCAGCCGAAGGTTATACGTCGGTTCCGCGTTCGCTGAAAACGACCACGGCCCCATCGTCGTCGGGCCCCAGAAAATCTCCTGTTTGCCAAACGAAAGCGCATTGCCCGCAAACGCAACACCCGCATACAAATCAATCGGCCGCTGCCGCACGTACGCAGAGACTGCCGGCTGCGGCTGCGGAACCACCTGCGGCGGCACGGTAGGTGCAACAGGGATAACGAACGGCAGATTATCCAGTCCATTGAACAGCGCCGCGCGCTCCGGTGTCACAGCCGGCAGCCCAGGATCCGTCTGCAACTCCTGGCGGCTGCCAAAGAAAAACCGCCCCGCCACGGCCCGCACGGAGTACCCCACCAGAACACTATTGCCCCGCCCCAGTGGCCTGCCGAAATCGTTCCACCACGTCTGGCCAAAGTGGAATCCATCGCTCAGCGCAGGTCCCGCGATCGCGCCCTCCCGCACATACACAGAATCCAGCACCGCCGTTGCAGCACCAGCCGGCTCAAGCAGCTCGCGCTCAAGGTCCGGAAACAGCCGCTCAGCTTCCGCCCGCACGCTGTCTTCCACATCATGATCCATACTGCCAAACCCGCGGAGATTCCCCTCCGCCTCCCGCAACTGTCGTCGGCATTCCTGGCGCGTCCACGGACGAATCGACACACTTTGGCTCGGAATCAGCCCCATCGATCCGATCCGCTCCAGCGCCGGATACACCCAGCTATCCATGGACACAAACGTCGAACCCGTCCTGTCATCATCCATCGACGGCCGGTCCCCGTGCGCCACCCCGGCAGCACCGCCAAGCCCCGCTGCCGCAGGAAAGAACGCAGCAGTCGAACCTCCGAACGCAGCAGGCTGCGCAAACCCCAACACACTCACGTCCCCCACCGCCGCGCGAACGGGCAGAACCCTCAACAAGGCTGCGTCAGGCGATCCCGTCTGGCCGGCCGCAACGCCGCCCACAGCCGCCAGCACGGCGATCCCATACGACACGCCACAAAGCTTCCGCCGCATACTCATCACGTGTCCAACTCGAATGCGCTTTCCCCAGCCGCAGCCAGGCCCCACCCGGAGCGCGCATCCAGCCTCCGGCCTTGTAAGTCAACCAACGCAACGCACATCAACGCACAACATTAATCGCCGCAGCTGCCAGGCCAAACGACGAAAGTATCTGCGAGTAATCCGTCACCTGTTTCAATGTTGTCGGTCGAACCGGCTTTTCCGGAATCACAATCGCATCTCCCGGATAGATATGGGAATCATCAAAATGGTTCGACAGCACGCCCTTGGCTAACTCACGGCTATAGACCGATCCGTCTGCCCGAATAATAAACGCGTGACTCTTATCTGCAATGCGGTTCGGCTTACCGGCCAGCGCTAAGTAATCCGCTAAGTGCCTGGTCGGATTAAACAAAAATACATTCTGCCCATACACCGCCCCAATAACACTTACCGTATTCGGCCGTGGCGGAACTCGAAAGACATCCCCATTCTCCAGCGGAATGGTAGGCACGGACTCCACGCCGGTATCGCTCGGCTTGAACTCCAGCACAACGCGGCCCGTCGCCCGCAGCTGTCTTAGCTGTCCAATCCGCTCACGTTCTTCTAACAGCGCATTCGGGTTCGTAATCCCCGTGATGGACGAAGCCGCACGCACCGCAGACTCCCGCTCCAGATCCGCCGATAACTGCGTGATGTACTCATTCAACCGCTGCTGCTGAAACTGCCTCGCAGACTCGCGTTGAAAACTGCTGCCATACAGGTAGGACTGCGGCGTAAACCCGCCCGCCCGCCGCACAAGCTGGTCCAGCGTCTCCCCTGGCCCAACGCTGTACACACCCGCACCGGCAAACTCGCCTTCCAGCCGCACAAACTTGGTCTGCTCCTGCTGCGGCACAAGAATGTCATGCTGCGAAAAAATCGTCACAATGTCGCCCGGCTGCAGCTCCAGGTTCTGTGTCGCATCATGGTCCTGCACCAGCCTGCCCAGATTGAATGGCACCAGTGAGTTCTTCAGCGTCTGCGGATCCAGCCGTTCAATCACAGCGTACGACCAGTCAATCTCCGGCGCCGGAATTCGTACCCGGTTCGTCGGCAGATTTGCCTCCTGCTGCCGCTCCCGCGCCTCCTGGGGATCCCTGGAATCATTCAGCAGGGTCTCGGTGCGTGCCGCACGATCGTTCGCAGCATCAAGCGACGACACCACGCCGCCCGTCGCCAGGCCGGCAGTCTGCTCCGCCACTGTCAAGCTCGATCGCTGCTGCTGGTTCTGCTGATTCTGTTGATTCTGCTGGTTCTGCGTCTGCAAACCACCGTCATTCTGTTGCTGGTCATCTCCGGTCATGGCCGAACGGTTGCCCTGCCTCGCCGTACGCTGGTCATACAGTTGCCGCCCGTTGTCCCCATACCGCTCAAAGTCCTGCTGTGCGGGCAAGGGCTCAAACAGCGGCACCGGCACACCCAGTCGGTTCCGCTCCCGCCAGTAATTATTCGTCAGCAACGACGAACGATCCGGAACAATATCGTTCAACCGCATCCCTGGCGTCCACTTAAAGCGTCCCGGATTCGCCAGGTTGCCGCGGATCGTCACAGACTGCTCGTACGCCGGCGAAATGTGCCCGGCATACACCACATCTCCATCGCGCAGCGCCATCGCGCGACCTGCATCACTCAGCGCAACAGTCACCGCATGCCGGCGCAGGTCGGTATCAATCCGCTCCAGGCTGACCTGGCCCGGTGCGCCCGTCGCAGAAAAACCACCGGCCAGCTTCAGCACATCCTCAAGCGTGGTCGTATCCTTCAGTTCATAGATCGCCGGGTGCCGCACACTGCCTGCAACCGCCACCTGTGGACCCACCGGCGGAATAAAAATCGTATCGCCCGACTCCAGTCGGACATCGCGGCTCTTGTCCCCGCGCAGCACCAGGTCGTACAGGTCGAACTCCGGCAGCGTCTGGCCTCCGCGCCGCACCTGGATGTGACGCAGCGACCCCTGCACGTTCGGCCCGCCAGACGCAAACAGTGCATTCAGCACCGTGCTCAGCCCACTCACCGTGTAAGCGCCCGGCCGTCGCGCCTCTCCCACCAGGTACACCTGGATCGATCGCAGCTGACCCAGGCTCACCGATATGCTGTAGTTCCGGAAGACCCGGTTCACCGCAGTCTTCACCTCGCTCTGCAGCTGGTCCGCGCGCAGCCCGGCCACGTGCACCGTCCCCACGCGTGGCAGGTAAATATCACCCGCGTTGTCCACGGTAAGCGCGCTGTTTCCGCTGCTCGCCTCCCCACCAAAAATGCGCACAAGTACCTGGTCTCCAGGCCCCAGCACGTAGTCGGGCGTAATCGGCAGGTTGTTCCCCGGCGCGAATGTCGACGGCGGCGTCTGAAAAAAATCACGGCCAAATATAGGGATCGACTCACCCGTCGAAGCCCTGGCCAGCCGTTGCAGATCCGTCACTGGATCCGGCGGAAAGAACGAACGGCTCCGGTTCATCTGGTTCGGATCACGCTGTGTTTCAACACCGGCGGAATCCACGTACACCGGCGCGTTACCCGGCTGTCGTTGTACCTGCGTTGCGGCGCCCGTACTTCCCACGCCGGTCTGCGGGTCCTGTGCACTTCCAACCCCGGTCTGCTGCACCTGCTGCGTCTGCTGGCACTCTGCGGACGAACCAAACACTGAGTCGGAGCACGCCGCCGGCGCTGTCTGCGCAACGGCCGAGACACATGCGATTCCAACAACGGCAACAAGCACCGTCCTACCCCAGGCCGTCTTCGTCCAGCACCCCGCGCGCGATGAAAGGATGTGGCCAAGTCCCCCGCGTATATTCGCGGGAGAACTGTTCTGCACTTCGCTCATGTACTGCGTACTCCAGCGCCCATCATACCAGCGCAGCTACGCCGCATCCCCCACGTGCAGGCCCGCGTTTACCGTGTCTTGCCGCAGTTAAAGTCCTGCATAAATTCCCGCGACATCTTCGCCATCGAGTCCAGATACCCGTTAGGACCTCTGTCAGCGGAGCACTTTCTGTAGAGACAAATAAGAGCCGGTGCGCCATGGACCGTGTCGGCACCCTGCATCGCGCATCAAGGCACACGGAGCGCGCGGCGCTCGATTTTGTCCAGCAGTAGCTCTTACGCTTCTCAGGCCAATCCACGATGGCGCGTCACGAACCCGTGCACGACCCCGCAGCAGCACCTCTCTCCTACATCGCCCCGAGCGCCTGCTGTTGCACCCGCTCGCAAGGCGGTTCCCGGGCCAGCCATTGCACCCGCTCGCATTACGTCCGCTTCACCTGATACCGTTCTTGAACGCGAGTCGCGCTGGAGCCCGGAGACCCAAGCATGAAAAAACACCAATTTACCCGCCGTCGTCTCCTCGGTTCTATCCCCGCCGGTGCACTCGCTCTGCACGCCGTCAGCCAGGGCTTACAGGCAAAGCGGCTTCCTGGTACCGTCCGTCTACTCATCGGCACCAGCGGCCGCGGCAGCAAAGGGATCTATACCGCGTACTTCTCCGACGGGGAGCTGACGCAGCCCACGCTTGCCGCCGTCACGCCTAACCCCAGCTTCCTCGCCCTGCCTCTTCACGGGTCGCAGGTACCGTCTGTTCTCTTCGCCGTCACCCAGCCGGAAGACCGCGACTCCTCTGCGTCCAGCTTCGTCCATCCCCCCATGTCTGACCTGCCCGGCCAGCAGTTCGCCTCCATCTCGAACAGTTCGTCCACCAGCCCGGGCGGCTGTCATATCTCCTGCATCAAAGATGGCAGCTGCGTCTTCGTTGCCAACTACGGCGGTGGGAGTGTCGGCTCGTTTCATGCAGACGCGCAAGGCAATCTCTCCCTCGCCACTATCCTCAAGTTCCCCAGCACCGATCATGGCCCTGACCCGGACCGCCAGAAGCAGAGCTACGCTCACTCTGCAGTACCCTCCCCGGACGAAGGCTACGTTCTCGTCAACGATCTCGGCCTCGACCGAATCCACGTCCTGAAGCTTGACCGCGCAACGGCCACCCTCAAGCCCCACTCCGAATTCAAGGCTCGTCCGGGTAGCGGCCCTCGCCACATCGTCCGGCACAGCAATGGCCGTTGGATCTACAGCATCAACGAACTCAACTCCACCATCGACCAGCTCGACTGGAACAGCAGCACCGGCACCCTCACCCTGCGCAATATCGTCGGCACGCTTCCGCATCAAATTGACCCCGTCGGCAAGCGCGCATGCGAAATGGTCTTCTCCTCAGACGAAAAGTTTCTCTACGCCGCCAATCGCGTCTACGAGGACTTTGCCGTCTTCGCCGTAAATCCAGAGACCGGCGTGCTCAGCAACATCCAGCACCTCCCGAATCCCGGTCAGGAAGCCCGCCACATCACCATCGATCCCTCCGGCCGCTGGTTTCTTGCCGCAGACCAGTTCTCCGGTGACATAGCCGTTTACCCCATTGACCCAACCACAGGCAAGCTCAGCCCGGCTATCTCCTCCGTCAAGTTGGGCGCACCCACCTGCCTCCTCTTCGGCTAAGCCAGGGCCCATGTTTCTTCACCGGCTCCGCGTGGAGCGCATGTCTGAATCCGGTGCGGCGGCTCCGGTTCCACTCCGGCAGATCGACAACTTCTGCATGCGCAATTTCACTAACGACGCTGCCTTCGACGACACCCTCCCCATCGCCGACGGTCTGCTCGAAGTGGGTTCTCTGGTCCCACTCGATCGACTTCACTCCGCCATGGAAGACTGGTTCCGCCGCAAAGGCTATCTCACCCCGACAGACCGGCTCCGGCTCGAAAAGCTGTCAAGCCCCTCATACCCCTAACCTCTATCCGCTCTGCAGCTTACGCGTGGCAGAGTATATATCTCCCATCCCGTAAAATAGAAGACAGGACAGCAAAAGGCACCCGCGCGCGGGTGCCTTTTGCCGTTGCAATGAAATCAGGAACTTACACGTCCGGTCCAGTGAATTCAGGAACTTACAAAAATCGATCCAGCAGAATCAGGAACTTACAAAAACTTGGGGAGGGGGCGGGTCATGCAGCTACTCGTCGTAATGCAACAAGCTGTACACGTCATACTCAGGAAACTTCTGTCTCCCTTTCAGAAAATCCAACTCCACCGCAAATGCCACACCTGCAATCTCTCCACCCAACTGCTTCACCAGCTGCACTGTTGCCTGCATCGTGCCTCCGGTCGCCAGCAGATCATCCACAATCACCACCCGCTGCCCAGGCTGAATTGCATCCAGATGAATCTCCAGCGAGTCCGACCCATACTCCAGGTCGTAGGTCACCTTTGCGACCTCGGCTGGCAACTTCTTCGGCTTTCGCACCGGAACAAATCCGGCATTCAACCTGTAAGCCATCGCTGGCCCAAAGATGAATCCACGAGCCTCGATACCCAGTACCAGGTCGACGTGCTTGTCAATGTAGTACGCAGCAAATGCATCAATCATCTGCGCGAAACCTGCCTTGTCCTTCAGCAGAGTCGTAATGTCATAAAACAGGATCCCTGGTTTTGGGAAGTCCGGAACTGTGCGAATGAGCGCCTTCAGCGGCTCACAATTGATCGGTGTCACCATCCCCCCATTCTACCGGCTCAGGTACACGAACTTAGAACGCTCCATCGATCCGGAAAGCACCCAGTCCCTCACCCTCCGCGTCGGTCAACTCATGCACCCGCACCCGGTCCACACGGCTCCCCCGAGATCCCTTCCGCATCGCGGCTTCCAGCCTCTCCAACTGCTCTGCGTCCCCGGCAGCAACCGCCTCCACATGTCCAGCATCGGTGTTCCGCACCCAGCCACGCAGTCCAATGTCGGCAGCCTCGCGATGTACAAACCAACGAAACCCTACGCCCTGCACCCTGCCCTCAATCTGAAAGTGACGAACCATCACCTAAAGCTCCGCAGGTGTACCACTCACACCAGATCACAATCGTTCGAACCGTAAAGAAGTGCCATCGCTCAGGGGAACATAACCTCAGGCTAAGCCCGAGACATGTACGCTCCCTCAGCCGTGTCCACACGAATCTTTTCGCCTTCGTTGATGAACGGAGGCACCTGCACCACGAGTCCGGTCTCCGTCTTCGCCGGCTTTGTCACACTGCTCGCTGTCGCAGATTTGATTCCAGGCTCTGTCTCCACGACTGTCATCTCCACCACGCCCGGCAGCTCGATCCCGACAGCCTTGCCATCATAAAAGCTGACGTAAATGCTCAGGTTTGGTAGCAGGAAATCCACCGCATCACCCAGCGTGTCGCGCTTGAGCGGTGTCTGTTCAAAATTCGTTGTGTCCATGAAGTAGTAGTCGTCGCCGTCGTTGTACAGGTACTCCATGGCCACTTCATCCACGATGACCCGGTCAATCGCATCACCCGACCGAAAGCGGTGCTCGAACATGGCTCCGGACTTCAGGTTGCGTAGTTTGGCCTGGATGAATGCACGAAGATTTCCGGGTGTCCGGTGTTCAACCGAGAAAACACTATGCAAAATATCGTTGTGCTTGATGACCATACCGGGACGCATTTGGGTGGCGGGAATCGACATAGCAAGAATCCTTAAGGGCTTGGCGGCTCACGGCAAAGCCGCAGAACTGCGAGATAGGTGTCGCGAGAAACGTCTTCACCGGCACTGATGTTTCCGGTTGCCGCACTCCAGGGAGAGCCTACCGATTGTAGCGCGTGGCGTACCGACTTGCCGCTAGCTGCCGCCACCGAACAAGCGGTGGAAGAAGCGGCCGATGGCAGCAAACGGCCCGCCACTCTGCCGCGTCTGCACTTTTGCCGCCACCGCCGGTGCAGCAGTCGTCGATGCCGCAGTCGTCGATGCCGCAGTCGTCGCAGGCATGCTGCCGTCCGGGTTTGGCGGCCCGCTGGCCGTTTGCGTCTGCCCGTTGTAGTCCATGCCTGTGCTCACCTGCACATGCGTGTCGCCGGGTTTCACCGCCGGTATCGCAGGCTGTGTCATACCGGCGCTTACAGCCTCTGGAAAATCATCCTTGCCGCCGGCCTTCGGACATCCGCAGCCAAAGCCCTGCCTGTCCACTACCTCGCGCACGCTGCCATGCTCAAACAGCACGCGCTGGCCTGCTTTGACCAGGTATCCGGCACCGCTGAACTGCTCCGTTACGTGAAGGATCGGGGCGTTCTTTCCCAGATTTTCAACGCACGTATCGCCGGATTGGTTCACCCGGACGTGCAGGTCTAGCGGCTCACCATCGCTCATCTCGAGTCGCAAATCCGGCGTCAGGATAGCGTCTGCACGCAGCGCACTGTCTTGAATCTCCACAGCACCGCGCTGCAGCGCAATCAACAGAGGCGTGCCCGCGGCGGTTGCGTTCGACCGCGAGAGAGCGACCACGCTACCCGCACACACACGGACGGTACCGCCGCGGCTCAACGCGATCTCGCTCGCGGCACCACCAGCGCTCACAGTTGCCGTATTCTGCAGAGTGGCACGCCCGCCGTTGATTGATACCGTGCCCTGGATCTGCGCGCCGTCCGTGCGCACCGTACCAATCGTGGACTGCGCCGCAGTTGACGCAGCAAGCGCCACCATCCCGCCCATCCAGACGCTCACCCGCATTGCCAGTCGCAGCGTCATCTATAGCTTAAGGAAGTTCTGGATCAGTTGCTTTCCATGGTCTGTCAACACACTCTCCGGATGAAACTGCACGCCTTCAATCGGCAGTTCGCGATGTCTTAAACCCATGATCACCTCGCCTGCCGGGTCCTGGGTCCGCGCCGATATCTCAAGCTCATCCGGCAAACCCTCCGGACTGACCACGAGAGAGTGGTACCGCGTGCATGTAATCACCGGCTCCAGGCCGGCGAAGATGGTCTTTCCATCATGCGTCACCGGGCTTGTCTTACCATGCATCAGTCTTCCAGCCCGCACCACGTTGCCGCCAAAGGCCGCGCCAAGTGCCTGATGCCCCAGACACACACCCAAGACCGGGGTTCGCTTCGCGGCCTGCCTGTGCGCGTCGGCAAAGTGCTTGATCAGGCTGATGGAGCAACCAGCCTCTTGCGGTGTGCAGGGTCCTGGCGAAATCAGAATGTGATCCGGTGCCAAATCTTCGACCTGCTCTGGCGTCACCTCGTCATTTCGCTTGATCACCATCTCAGCACCCAGCTCGCCCATGTATTGCACCAGGTTGTAGGTGAACGAATCGTAGTTATCCAGGACAAAAACCATCGACGCCTCGCAATCAAGTCTAAGCCCAGGTCCGCCTTCTGTCGCGGAATAGGGCCAGTCACTCCCACGGACGTGCTAGCGGACCTAACCCTCGTAGGAGTGCGCCCGACCCCCAAATACTCGAACCTAGGGATGCCGACCTCGACGGCACCCTCATGGACGTCGACGAATCGCCGATAAGGACATCACATGCTACTCCGCACCGTCGTTCTCGCAGTTCTTCTCCTGTCCACTCTCGCAGGCGGTAGTTCGTGCGCAGCGGCGGCGCCCCAGCCGGTCGAACTCGCATCCACCACCGCACTCATCACCTCAACTCCAATCGAGACCCTGGCACTCAATTACTCGGCGCGTGTTGCTCCCGTTCTGCTGCTCCGCCCAACGCGGCAGGCTCTTCTCTCCGTGGTTACAAGCCTCTACACCGCAGCCGCATCCCGCTTCAACGTTCTGCCGAACACGGGCGACACGATCAGCCAAAACCTCGATGCACTTCCAGTGATCGGAACGGTTCGCCGTCGCGCCGGTCGCCGCTTCAACACGGACGACGCCAGCATTGACGACTTGGCCATCTGCTACCGCCTGTCGTCACGACTGGGCTTCCAGGTGATACCCGGCGACCCCGCACCGGTCAAGGTCACGATCATGTCCAAGGCCAACAATGCCGGTTTGACCGTGGGAATGACGTTGCGCCTCTCCCACCGCTAGCCCGCTCACAGCAAGGGCGGCCTTTAAGACCGGGGTCCGCCCCACTTCGGCCGTTCGAGCGAAAATGTATCGCGCGTTGTGCAGTAGCCGCCTTCACCACCGGTCATCCGGCCAATCAGCGCCAGACGTGCACTGTCGACGTGCAGACGGGATCTGTCCTCAAACACAGAACGCGCCACGTGCGCTTGGAGTACACGCGCGAGCACAATGGTCGTGCCATGGCCAGTATCGATCTCCCGGTCGAGGATACACTCCAGCGCTGCCGGCGAGCGCGCGATGCGCGGCGGTCGAACAGCAACGCTGCTCACCGTTTCCAGACCTGCAAGTTGGGTCTCGTCGACACCACGCGGCGCATCAATCGCGGTCACGTTCATCGCCTCAGCCAACTCTTCAGAGACCATGTTGACCACCAGCTCACCCGTGCTGCGAATATTCGCCAGAGTGTCTTTGCCGTTGCGGTCTGACGTCGGACTGAATGCAATCGCAACGAGCGGAGGGTCGGTCGATAAGAGATTGAAAAATGAAAATGGGGCGGCATTCCGCAGGCCGTCCGCACTCTGAGTTAACACCCATGCGATCGGTCGAGGCATGACCAGCGAGGTCAGCAGCTTGTAGCCGTCTGCCGGCGTCATGTTGACCAGTTCAAATGCCTCGTGGGTCTGCTCCAAGCCGCTCCCTCCCTATCTGTTCGCACCGCGTGCACGTTCGATGGCGCGCACTACAGCTTTACTCTTGTTCACGGTCTCATCAAATTCCGTCTGAGCAATCGAGTCCGCGACCACGCCGCCGCCGGCCTGTACGTAGCCCTTAACTCCCTGCATGAACAGCGTGCGAATCGCAATGCAACTATCAAGGTTGCCGCTGAAGTCCGCGTAAAAGACTGAGCCGCCGTACACACCACGGCGTGTTGGCTCCAGCTCTTCGATAATCTCCATCGCGCGGATTTTTGGTGCTCCGCTCAGCGTGCCCGCTGGAAAGCACGCGCGAAATGCATCCACGGCGCCCATGCCGGCACGCAGTCGTCCCTCTAATGCGCTCACCAGGTGCATGACATGCGAGTAGCGCTCGACAAACATCAGCTTCTTCACCTGCACGGTCCCGAACTCGCTGACGCGTCCCAGATCGTTGCGACCAAGGTCCACAAGCATCACGTGCTCCGAGGTTTCCTTGTCATCGCGCAGCAGATCTTCTTCCAGCCGCTGATCGCTGGCCTCGTCGTCACCACGGGGCCGCGTTCCGGCAATGGGGTGATACTCAATTTTGCTGCCATGCACCCGTACCAGCAGCTCTGGCGAAGATCCCACAATGTGCGCCGATGTCGACTTCTTCCCGCCCGGAGCAGCCATTGGAAACCGTAAAAAGTACATGTATGGCGACGGGTTTACGATACGCAGCGCGCGGTAGATGTCGAACGCCTCGACCCCGGGTTCGCAATCAAACCGCTGTGACAGGACACACTGAAAAATGTCACCGGCGCTGATGTACTTCTTAATCGTTTCCACCGACTTCATATACACGGACTTCGGTGTCCGCGGCGTGAGCTCCAGCGGTCCCAGAGCGTCCCGCTTCGGCACCTTGGGCAATGCTGACGCAAGTTGTTTTTCCAGTCGGTCCAGCCGCGCAACAGCTTCCGCATACGCCAGGTCTGCATGGGGCTGCCGCTTCAAGTCAGCGGTGACGATCAAGAAGATTTCCTTCTTCACGTGATCAAAGGCAAGCACCTCGTCGAAGAACATCAGGCAGGCGTCCGGCGCTCCTAACTCATCGGCAGCGATCTCCGGCAGCCGCTCAATCTGGCGCACCACGTCATACGCGAAGTAGCCGACGGCACCCGCTGTGAACGGCGGCAGTCCCGGCAGCTTTGCCGGTGTGTGTTCGCCCAGTGCGGTCTTCAGCTCTTGAAAAATATCGCCGTCATACGTGCGGCTGGTCTTGCCTTCTGTCGCCACAATCGTACGGCCGCGAGATACCAGCTTGCGGTAGGGCCGGATGCCGATAAACGTGTATCGGCCGACACGCTCTCCCCCCTCCACCGATTCCAGCAGGAACGCTTCCGGCTCTTTGGAAGCAATGCGGAGAAAGGCAGACACGGGTGTCTCCAGGTCAGCCGTCACCGTGCGGTATATAGGAATGAGCGTGTGATGTTTATGCGCGAGGCCACGGAAGTGGTGCAGGTCTGGCATCGCTGCGGCGCTCTTGCCCTCACTCATGCGCTGTACTTTACCCATCGAAGAATCTCCGGCAGGTTTGGCTTTTTGCCGTACATCAAAATGCCCACGCGGTAGATGCGGCTGGTGACGGACAAAATCGCGTAGATCGTTGCCAACAGGATCACGATCGAGCCGGAAATCTCATACCAGGGCACCGGCGACACCGAGATCCGCATATACATGAGCAATGGCGCAAAGAACGGGACCATGGACAAGATGCGCGAAGCCAGGATATTGGGCGAGTTTAGGATCAACGGGAGCATGACCATGCACGCAGCCAGCGGCAACACCAAGAACATGTTGAGTTGTTGCAGCTCCTGCTCACTGTTCGTCATAGCTCCAAGTGCCGCAGCCATAGCTGAATACAACAGATACCCCAACAAGAAGAACACGATGAAGTAGCCGACCTGTGAGGCCGTGAACGCAATCTGACTGCCCGAACCGCCCATCACGCTCGCGATAAGCGCCGTGTGCGTCAGGACGACGGCGGCGAGCATCCATATGCCCACCTGGGTCAGGCCCACTGAGCCCACACCCAACACCTTGCCAGCCATCATCTCTACCGGCTTGACGGTGGCCAGCATCACCTCAAAGACTCGGGAAGTCTTTTCTTCAATAATCGATCGCGCGACGTTCATGCCGTACAGCATGATGACCATGTACATGAGGAAGAACGTGACGTAGGCGGCAGCGAAGTTCGCCGCAGTGCTGTCCTTGGCGCCGGTTTCCGTCTCCATGTCTACCGGTTTCATGGCCTCTTCCACCTGCTGGGAGTTCATACCCTGGCGGACTAGATTCTCTCGCGTCAGCACGTTGTTCAGGCCGTGGCTGATGGTGCTGCGGGTCGCCAGGTCGGCGCTCGCACCCTGCTTGTACTGCAGTTGCGGTCTGCCACCTGAGGCCTTCGGCGGGTTGATCCACAGGTACCCATCCAAGTCCTTTGACCGTACAGCCGCGTCGAGGTTTGCTCGCGTTTTCCCACTGGGCGGTGAGATCACGTCCACCATCATCTCGCTATCGTTGCCGTGCTCCAGCTCGTTTTGTACATCGGTCGCAAGCTTCAGGTCGTTTGACACAACAGCTATGTGCGAGTTGGACTTGCTGTGCTTTGCAATCAGGATCGTGGCAGCGATGCCCGCGCTCATCAGCAGTGGAATCAGTATTGTGGCAATCATGAAACCACGCGTACGGATGCGCTCCGTATACTCGCGCATCGCGATCAGCCAGATGTTACGCATCGCGCTTGCACCCCAGGTTCTGCGTGGCGTGATGGAGCGGTTCAGGCATCGACACGTCCTCCAACCGAGCTGATGAAAATCTCCTCAAGCGTCGGCTCCTTGACCTCAAACTTTTCAATGCGCGTCCCGTGCGCAACAGCATCCGCCAACAGGGGCTGTGCGTTTGGTTCGGTCCCCCGTAGGGTGATCTCGGCGCGGCCAGCGTACTCCTTGAACTCCTCGATCTCAGCGTTACGCAGAAATGTAGTGTCTCCGCTGTACAGCACCTCCACGCGGTTCCGAGGATAGCGGCTCTTGACCTCGCGCATGCCGCCTTCCAGCACAACCTTGCCTCGATGAATCAGGGCAATCGCATCGCACATGCGTTCCACCTGGTCCATGCGATGGGTGCTGAACAGGATCGCCTTCCGCTCCGCACGAAGCTCCAGCATCGTGTCCTGCAGCAGTGCCGCATTCACCGGGTCAAGCCCGCTGAACGGCTCATCCAGGATGATGAGATCGGGATCGTGCATCAGCGCTGCGATGAACTGGATTTTCTGCTGCATGCCTTTCGACAGCTCTTCCGTTTTCTTCGGCAGCGCCTCTGTAATCTGCAGCCGGTCGGCCCAGCGTCGTGCGCGGCGTTCCGCCTCCACCGCCGTCAACCCATGCAACTGGCCCATAAAGACGAGCTGCTTCAGCACAATCATCTTCTTGTACAGACCACGCTCTTCCGGCAGGTACCCCACGCGCTTCAGGTTGTCCCGCGTGAACGGCTGGTCAAACAGGCGCACGGACCCCGAGTCAGGCACCGTAATGCCGATCATCATGCGGATAGAGGACGTTTTACCGGAGCCGTTTGGTCCCAATAGCCCAAACATTTCGCCAGGTTCAATCCGCAGCGTCAGACCTTCCACGGCGACCTTCTGGTCGTACACCTTACGTACCTTTTCCAGATCGACCGTCGGCATGAACGCGTATTGCTCCTGAACAAACCCAGTCTAGCAGTGGCGGCTTGCTCGCGCACCGCATACCGGCAGCCCAGTACGTACGCTTTTGTTTCGCTTCGGCTGGTATCCTCGCTATGGCATGCTTCAGCTCACCACCGCCGTCCAGCACCTTCCAGGCGTGGGTCCGCGCAATGCAGAAGCGCTGGCAAAACGCGGTGTGCGAACCGTGGAAGACCTGCTGTACCATTTGCCGTTCCGCTACGAAGACCGGCTGCACCCAAAAGCGCTGCTTGAGTTAAAGGCTGGCGAGATGGCGTCCGTCATCGCAGAAGTGCGCGGCTCCACGCTGCTTAAAACCCGTGGCAAACCGTTATTTGAGCTGACCGTCGGACACGGCGTGCAGACACTGAAAGCCATGTGGTTTGGCGGGACGTACCTGAGGGACAAGTTCAATCTTGGCGAGATGGTGGCGCTGTACGGCAAGGTGGAGCCATCGCGCTCCACACCCGGACGCTTCAAAATGGTGCAGCCCCAGTTTGAAATGCTTCCAGCCGCAGGCGATGATGCGGACCCCGTCACCATGCTGGAGGTGGGTCGCATCGTGCCAGTGTACGAATCGCTCGGCGGCACCACACCATGGGGAGCGAAGCTCGGGTCCAAGTGGGTCCGACGAGTCCTGTGGCAAGTCTTTGAGGATTTATCAGCGGGAGCACCGTCTGCTGAGATTCTGCCCTCGGCCATGCTGCGGCGCCTTGGCCTGCCCCCACGCATGCAAGCGCTGCGCGACGCGCATTTTCCACCAGAAGGCACCGCGCTCGCAGACCTGCAGGGCTTTCGCACGGCGGCGCTGCAGCGGCTGGTTTTTGAAGAACTCTTCTACCTGGAGCTGGGGCTGGAGCTAAAGCGCAAGCGGTTGCGTGACCGCGAAGGCGTGGCCTTTACGACGGACGCCAACGTACGCGCAGCGATCAAGTCGGTGCTTCCCTTTCGCCCCACGGCTGCGCAAAAGCGCGTGCTCGGCGAGATCGTGGACGACATGCGCAAACCAAATCCCATGCGCCGGCTGCTGCAGGGAGACGTGGGCAGCGGCAAGACCATCGTCGCCCTTGAAGCTGCGCTGGTCGCGATCGAGAACGGGTATCAGGCGGTGCTGATGGCGCCCACTGAGATCCTGGCGACGCAGCATTATCTGTCCTCGCGCAAGCTGCTCGAACGAGCCGCACGGCAATACAACGTCACCCTGCTCACAGGGTCGCTGGACGAGGCGGAGAAGCGGCGCGCACGCCGACGCATCGCCGCAGGTGAGGCCGAACTCATCCTTGGCACACAGGCCCTTATTCAGGAAAAGGTCGACTTCGCAAACCTCGGACTTGTCATCGTCGACGAGCAACATCGCTTCGGTGTGCGCCAGCGCTTTACGCTGATGAAGAAGCCTGGCAGCGCCGACCCGGATGTGCTGGTGATGACCGCCACCCCGATTCCACGAACGCTTGCGCTGACCGTATACGGCGACCTGGAAGTCAGCGTGATCGACGAGCTGCCACCGGGGCGAACGCCTATCGTCACCAAACGCACGGGCATCGAACGCGCCGATGAGGTGTGGCAGTTCGTTCGTAAACAGGTCAGCAAAGGCAATCAAGCGTACATCGTCTATCCGCTGATCGAGGGGCCAAACGACGATCAGGCCGAGCTGGACTTCGCGAACGATCCGTCCCAGCAGGTGGACGTCAGCTCGTCCGTTGCAGCGCCTGCATCGACTCAGAGCAAGCGCATCGGCAAGGTGCCCGCGAAGAAGGCGGCAGCAAAGCGAACCCTGAAGCAAACACCGCCTCTGGGCTTCCCCGCGGTGGAGAGTCACCTTCGGTCGGCAGTGGAGATGTTTGAGGAGCTCCGGCACGGTGCGCTACACGGCCTTCGCCTTGGCCTGTTGCACGGCAGGCTTTCTGCCGAGCAGAAGGAGTCGACTATGCGTCAGTTCCAGCAAGGCGACATCGACGTCCTGCTCTCAACAACTGTGATTGAGGTGGGCGTGGACGTTCCCAATGCGAGCGTCATGGTGATTGAGAATGCCGAGCGCTTCGGTATGGCACAAATGCATCAGCTACGCGGACGCGTGGGTCGCGGTGCTGCCAAGAGCTACTGCATTCTGATGACGGGCAGAAAGGTGTCGCCTGAAGCGGAGCTTCGCCTGGACGCGATGGTGCGGACGCAGAACGGCTTCGAGCTGGCCGAGCTTGACCTGGAGCAGCGTGGGCCGGGAGAGTTCTTCGGCACCAAGCAGGCAGGCACGCCAGACCTCCGCGTCGCAAGTCTGTTACGCGACCGGCGCATGCTCGAAATCGCCAAGTCAGAGGCACAGAACCTCGCGCACAACCGCCTCACTGACGTGTCAGAGGCCGAGCGGGAATGCGTCCGCACCCAACTGAAAGAGCAGTGGCAACGCCGCTATGGCCTGATCGAAGCCTGACGGCGCAAGTCAGGCCCCGTGGAAGGACGGCCGTGTCGGCAGGTCGTTCCACTGGCCGAGCGCCTTCAACTCGTCCGTCACCACTGCTGCAATGCGTCGTGCGTCCTGCACGTCGTTCGCAGGCAGGCTGATAGCACCCACGCGCGGGTGGCCGCCGCCGCCGAAGCGTTCGCAGATCGCTGCGATGTCGGCAAGCTTTTCTTTTGCGACGGTCGTCCACGGGCTTGTGCCCACAGAAATCTTCACGCGACTGCTGGACTTGGACAGACCCACGGCGTAAACCGCCTCTGGCAGCAGGTAGTACGGAATGAACTTGCTGTATCCCTCGGCATCCTGATCCGTCAGGTCAAAGGTAATGACACCCTGTTCTGTCGAGGCGCGTGAACGCATCATCGTAATGTCTTGCTGCTGCTTGGCCAGGCGCGGCTGCAGAACTGCCTGCACAAAAAGCTCCTGCTCGGTCTGCACCAGGGACTGTTCCGTCAGCAGAGGGATGATGCGCGGTATGAAGGTGGGGTCCTGCGCAGACTCGATGGCAGTTGCAATCTTCATAGCAGGCGAGGCGAGTGTAACTGCCTCCTCGGCCGATTGAAACTTGGCGCCGTCAATGATGTCAGCCCAGTGCAGCAGATCGGCATAGGGCGTGGTGTCAAAGCCGAACTTTGTGCGACCCACATCTGCGATCAAGCCGGCACACGACGTGTAGGCAGGATCGAAGAACTGCTGTGGTTGCGCAGCAGTACGTTTCTGCTCCGCCTCAAAGTACTCGCGGTACTCCGCCGTTAGAAAAGCACTTACATGGTGATCAAACCACCACGTAAGTTTCGGCGACGGCCAATACTTGAAATCCACAATGGCGTTCTGTTCGCCAGACAGATCTGCTTCACCAATGCCACCACCTGCCGCGTGCTGCATGCCCTGATAGCTGAACGACACGGACGCATCAATACACTCACGGTAAAAGCGTGTGAACAGCGATGCGGAGCAGGCCCCATCGAAACAGTTGTTGTGAAACAGAACGTGCATAACGAGTCTCCCTCTGTGTGGCCTTTCGCCGCGATTGTGCCGTGCTTCAGAGCACCTGTAGCGACTCTACATGGCTCTTCGGCAGCGAACTGCGCCAAAGTCAATGGCCCCTTGCGGAGAGGGATGTCCGCAGTGGTTCAGGGCATCGTGAGCAGGCGACTTTCGCTCAAGTCAAGTTCCCGCTCAATCGAGCGATGCAGACCGTCGCCGATAGTGCCCTCATCGCGCATACGGTTGAGTGTCTGGCGCTCCTGTGCAAGCACTTCACGCAGGATCGTGTAGGCGGTGACAGTACCATTCGTCGTCACCTCGCCACCTGGGCCGCAGCCCGTTAACTCCGTCAGCCGGTGCTCGTATTGGTGCAAGACATCGTCGTAGGCGTGCTGCGCCAACGGATGTGCACTGCGACCGCTCTGCAGGTTTGCGATCGTGGATTGCAGCAGCAGACGGCGGACTTCGCCTTCTTCGCACACTGTGCCCTCGCTTTGCTTGAATCCAAGCGCACGTACTAGGAACGGGAGTGATGTCCCCTGCAGAACGAGGGTGACCAGGATGACAAAAAAGGTAAGGAAGAGGATCAGGTTCCGTTGCGGAAAACTGCGTCCATCCATGATGGTGAACGGGAGCGAACTGGCTGCAGCGAGGGCCACCACACCGCGCATACCGGTCCACCCCACCACGAAAATACCTTTTGGATTGGTGGGCGGCAGCTGCGTCTTCATGACAATGCGACGCATCTCTCGTACTGCAATTGCACCCGGGTAGACCCAGGCCAGGCGCAGAACAATCAGCAATGCCGAAAAAGCGACTCCATACCCCAGCAGTTGCAAGCGCCCATACTCGTGCAGGCCGCTCAGCACGTACGGCAGTTGCAGTCCAAGCAGGATGAAGATGAGGCCGTTGAGAAGGAACTCCAGCGCCTCCCAAACGGCGACTGCCTGCAGTCGAGTGGTCGCGGAAAAGAAGCTTGCACTCCGCCGGCTCATCAACAAGCCGCATGCCACCACGGCAATCACGCCAGAGGCATGGATCGCCTCGCCGGAGAGGTAGCACACGTACGGCACGACGAGTGAAATGGCAATCTCTACCGGACCATCATCAATCCAGCGCTCAAACCAGGCCACGAAACCACCCACAATCAGACCGACCGCCACGCCGCCGAACACCAGCCAGACCAGGCGCAGAGCACCTTCACTGACCGACGGCGTCGTACCATGCACAAGCATTCCAATGCCGAACTCCAGGGCAAGCAGGCCGGTAGCGTCATTGAGCAGGCTCTCGCCTTCCAGCAGGTCGACGATGCGTTGCGGCATGTTGACCTTTTTGGCAATGGACGACGCAGCCACAGCGTCCGTGGGCGAAACGATCGCGCCCAGCAGGAAGCCGATTCGCCAGTCGAAGTTGGGCAGGAACAGGTGCGCCGTGTACGCCACGCCGAAGGCAGTAAAAAACACCAGCCCAAATGCAAGCAGGCTGATGCCGAAGATGTTTTCGCGGAACTCGCGCCACGAGGTCTGCCAGGCAGACGCGAAGAGCAGTGGCGGCAGGAATACAAGAAAGACCACGTCTGGCGGCAGCGGGATGCGCGGCAGGCCAGGGATGAAGGACGAAGCCAAACCTACCAGCACAAGCACGATTGGGTAGGAATACCCAAAGCGGCGGGCTACGCCTGACACGCCGGCGACCACGATCATGAGCGCCAACAGCACCAGTTCCAGCTCGCTCAAGGGGGTCATGCTGCTGATCATGTGTCCTTCAGTCTCGCAGATTGGACCCTTTATTGCTTGCAATTCCGATCTGCCACAGGGCAGGTGGACCATAGCAGATGTTGTGCTTCGGTGGTGGGACCACTGGCCTTAGACTGTTGCAATGAGTGAGCAGGCATCCGCACCGCGTTCGGCTGAAGCAGCGGAGATGAGCGGTAAATGGCATGACCTGTTCTTCCATCGACGCGTCCTTCGCGCCGGTTGGGGCCTGCTGCTGTTTGTTCTGCTTACCTTGTTGCTCGTGGCCGGCCAGACCCTGGCATTGCGTACGGTTCCACGCCTGCGGGATGTTCCTCACACCATCCTGGTGCCGCACGACGCCCTCGGCAACATGGTTGCGCTGTTTGCAGTAGCCGTAGCCACTGCGGTCGTGACCATGCTGGAGCAACGCCGGTATGGCGATTACGGCTTCGGTGGGAAGACGCGCGTACCGTTGCTCCTGGCCGGCGTCGCGTGTGGAGCGGCCGTGCTTGCCGGACTTTTGCTGGCGTTACGCGCAATGGGCTTGGTTAGCCTCCGAATCAATGCTGCCTCGACCATGTCAGACCACTGGCGCCAGGGCGCTATCTGGGCGGGTTTTTACATACTGGTTGGCTTTGTGGAAGAACTGTTGCTACGGGGCTACCTCCAGTTCGATCTGACACGGGCGGTCGCATCGCTGTTGCGAACGTACTTCGGTGCCCGTTCCGGAGTATCCACGGCCTTCTGGGCTTCGGCGACTCTGCTCTCCATCGTCTACGCCCTGTTGCACGGCCTCAATGTGGGTGAAACATTGCCGGGCGTCGTCAGCACATTCTTCTTCGGCCTGCTTCTGGTGTTCAGCTTGTGGCGCACCGGTTCACTGTGGTGGGCTCTTGGCTTCCACGTCGCCTGGGATTGGATGCAGAGCTTCGTCTTCGGCACGGCTGACACTGGCCTGCGCGCGCGTGATCACATCTGGCTCACAGAGCCCCTCGGCCCTGCGTGGAAGAGCGGCGGCACCGCCGGACCCGAAGGAAGCATCTTTGTCTTCGGCGCACTGCTGGCAATGCTCGGCCTGGTCCTGCTGCTGCCAAAGCGCGCCGTCTATCCAGACCTTTGGGTAGAAGCAGAACTGGACGCACCAGAGCTGCGACCTGAGACTGTTCCTGACCCGGATCGCACCGCCTAAACGGCAGGCCGTTGGCGCACCACGCCGGCAACGCTAAACTTGGGTCAACTGCATGACCACGACCCGACTTGCTCCCATTACGCCAAAGCAGATGCGCCAGCGCCGTCGGCTTCGGCGATACACACTCGCTTCCGTTGCACTACTGCTTCTCGTTGTGGTCGCCGCTTTTGCAACCCGGTTGTGGCTGCGCCACGCTATGGTCGCTGCTCTGCCTCAGATCGACGGCAGCCTGCAGACGAGCGGACTCGCGTCCCCTGTTCGCGTCGATCGTGATGCACATGGCGTCCCTCACATTACCGCTCAATCGATGGACGATCTCGTCTTCGCGCAGGGTTATGTCACCGCACAGGACAGGCTTTGGCAGATGGACATGCTGCGCCGCCACGCCGCCGGTGAACTTGCAGAAGTGCTGGGCCATGGTCTGCTGGAGCACGACCGTACACAGCGTTACCTGCAGCTGCGCGCCGTGGCCGATCGCAGCGTAGCCACGCTGGAACCCGGCGAGCGTCATGCCCTGGAGGTGTACAGCAACGGCGTCAATGCCGCCATGGCAGTCGCAGAGAATCACCTACCCGCAGAGTTCCGTCTGCTTGGCTACAGCCCTGCTCCGTGGCAGCCACGGGACAGCCTGCTGGTGAGCTTTGCCATGACAGAGGATCTGAGCACCAACTACCCGGACAAGCTGAACCGCGAAGCCGTCGCTGCCAAGCTTTCGCCGGAAGATATGGCTGCACTCTATCCCGTTGGTTCCTGGCGTGACCACCCGCCGGCAGAGGGCAAGCCAGACCTGACAGCACCACGCGAGATGATCAACATTCCTCTGGACGAAACCCAGGCAGAGCTCACAACACCGCAGCATCTTCAGGATCTGCAGGCAGCGCGCACAACGCTGGCGCAAAGCGTCTCTGCACTACGTTGTGACGGATGCGCCGCCGGGTCCAACAACTGGGTGGTGAGTGGCGCACGATCTGCGAGCGGCAAACCCCTGGTCGCCAATGACATGCACCTGTCCATCACGCTGCCTGGCATCTGGTACACGGCAGAGCTGCAGGCAGGCAGTTTCCACGTAAGCGGCGTTACTCTGCCGGGTGTGCCGTACGTCATCGTCGGTCACAATGACCATGTAGCGTGGGGCTTCACGAACAGCGGTGCCGACGTGCAGGACCTGTACGTCGAGCAGGTGACGGGCGACAGCTATCGCTCGCTCGATGGTTCCATGCAGCCGTTGGTTCACCAGTGGGAGCACATCCGCGTGAAGCATGGTTTGGACACCACCCTGGACGTGCGCGAGACGCGCCACGGCAACGCACTCACCCCATTGATCTCGCCCATATTCCCCCATGAGTCACGTGCGCTGGTCCTGCGCTGGTCGCTGTACGAACCCGGCTATGCCACCCTGCCGCTGTACACCATTGACGCGGCAACAAGCGGTGCAGAGCTGGTGAACGCGTTTGCGCACTTCAACGGCCCCTCGCAAAACCTGGTGTGGGGTGACGACGGCGGGCACATCGGCTACCACCTGACCGGCCTTGTGCCCATGCGCGGGGTTCAAGGTCAGAATGGGATCAGCCCGGTGCCGGTGAACGCGGGGACCTACGAGTGGACCAGCTTTATTCCTTATCAGCAGCTACCCGCGGTCGTCGATCCGCCGGCAGGTGTGCTGGCAACGGCAAACTCCCGCATCACCGCAAACGATTACCCGTACGCCATCGCTTTGGACTGGGAGCTGCCGTATCGCAACGAACGCATCTGGAAGGTGCTTGGAGACCGCACAGGTATGAGCCCGGCAGACATGACGGCGCTGCAGGACGACACCTTTTCTGCCCTGGACAAGACCGTGGCCGAACGTGTGGCCTATGCCGTTGATCACGCTCAAGCGCCGAGCGCACGTGCCCGTGCGGCCGCGGATGTGCTGCGTGCCTGGGACGGCCGTGTGACCCGGACCAGTGCGGCGCCAAACATAACCCAGGCTGTGCGCGTTGCTCTGATGCCCATGCTGCTCAAGCCGAAGCTCGGCAACCTGTGGCCGCTGTACACATGGGGAGAGCGCAGCTACGCCATTGAGATGATTCTTGAGCACGCGTCGGCAGGGTGGCTGCCGCGCGAGTACAGCAACTGGAACGACCTGCTCACAGCCGCGCTGGAACAGGGTTTGAAGGCGAGTTCTGCGCCTTCAAAGCTGGCCAACTGGCAGTGGGGCCCAACGCACAACCTGCAATTGCTGCATCCCGTTTTCGGCAGTTCGTGGCCACTGCGCTGGCTCAGCGGCAACCCCGGTTCCAGCCCAGCCCAGTTGCCGGGCAACGCCTACACGGTAAGGGCAGCAAGCGGCGTGCATGGCGCCAGCGAGCGATTCGTCACCGACCTCGCAGACCCGTCCCACGCCTCCATGACACTGCCGCAAGGTGAGAGTGGCATGCCGCGATCACCCTGGTTTGTGGACCAGTGGCCATGGTGGACAGAGGGCAAGCCCCTGCCGTTGCCCTTTGGCGGCACCACCGCAACGGCACACACGCTGATCCTTCAGCCGGCGCAATGAGCGAGCCTGGGCTGCAAATGTCCACGGAAGGTTCGTCGCAACGGCGTGTCGCATCCCGCTACAACGTCGCGTGGGTTGCCTTCGCGGCGTTCTTGGCGGTACTGCCGCTACTGGTCCGCGGCACCTCCTGCGGACACGACCTCAGCTTTCACCTCCTGAACTGGATGGAAGTCGTCACACAATGGCAGCACGGCACCTTGCGGCCATGGTGGGCGTTCCACGCCGCGTTCGGTGCGGGTGAGCCGCGCTTCGTCTTTTACCCGCCGCTGTCATGGGTCCTTGGTGCTGCGCTGGGCCTTGTGCTGCCATGGGCCGCAACCCCTATTGCCTTTACCTTCGTCGTTCTCCTCGTCTGCGGGTTAACGATGCGGCTTCTACTGCGCGCCTTTGTGAGTCCAACTACTGCACTTGCAGGTGCTTGCATCTATGTGGGCAATCCGTACATGCTCTTTGTTGCTTTTGAGCGCACAGCGTATGCGGAGCTGCTTGCCGCCGCATGGATGCCACTGCTGCTGCTGGCCGTACTGCGGCTGAAGCTGAAGCCGTTACAGATCGCCTTTGTGATCGCGCTTCTCTGGCTGACCAACGCTCCGGCGGCGGTCGTCGGCTGCTACTCGCTGCTGTGCCTTGGCCTGGTTCGTGTGGCATTTGCGGCACGCGTACAGGGCCTGCGCACGGCCCTGCACCAGGCAGGGACCATGGTGTGGGCTACAGCCCTGGGGCTTGCGGCGGCGGCGTTCTACCTGGTTCCCGCCGTGGTGCAGCGACGCTTCGTCCAGATCAGCATGGCTGTGTTGCCGGGGATGCGGCCCTCGGACAGTTTTCTCTTCCAGCACACCAGCGACCCGGCGCACGATGCCGTTCTGCGCACTGCATCATGGGTGGCGGTTGGCATGCTCGCCGCTGCTGCAGTCTCCCTCACTGTCCTTCTGCTTCTGCGCCGGCGTCCGCAGCAGTACCGATCCATGCACACGCGTGGCGCTGCTCTTCACCACGGGGCCGCAGCCGAACGGCGGTTCGCCATTATCGCAACGGCAATCCTCACCCTAGTCATCGCGTTCTTACTCACGCGCTACAGCGGGTTCATCTGGGCACACGCGCCTGAGCTCGAGTTCCTGCAGTTCCCCTGGCGCTTCCTCAGCATGGAGTCCTCCGCAGCCGTACTGCTCGCCTGCCTTGCCGTTGAACGGGTGATGTATGTGCGGCCTTCAACGGTCGAGCATCTGTGGCACTCTGCGCCTGTGTTGGTGCTGGTGTGTGCCGTCGTCTGTGCGGCCTCCTGGGCAACACACGCCGCGTACGCGCAACCCTGCGATGACGAAGATGCGCCCTCGGCCCAGCGCACGCTCTACGTCAGTGCAGCGGGCTCACCGCCCACGGACGAGTACACCCCGACAGACGCCGACAACGATGCCCTGAAGCCTGCCCTTCCTCCAGCATGGCTGTCCAGCAACACTGATGGCCCTCCTGATCCATCTGCGCACGACGACCTGATCGCACTGGAGGATGGCAACCCCTCGCACATGGCGTTCTACGTGCAGGATGCACCCATCGGCCGCACCCTTGTTGTGCGGCTGCGGCAGTTTGCGGGATGGACTGTGATGGTGGATGGGAACGCTGTGACACCAACCCCTGAACGTGACGATGGCCTGTTGAGCATCCCTCTGTCCGCGCACGCAAACCACCGCGTTGAAGTGCGATATCGGTGGAGAACAGATGAGATTGCCGGCCTGCTGATCTCACTGGGTGCCCTGATCGCCGCAGTGCTGCTGCGCTGGCCGCCCGTCCGCCGCAAGCCCGGTAAAGCAGACGGGGCCAGAACCTCATACAATCGATCTATCGCATGACCGATTCTGTTCAAGAGATGTTAAAGGCGGGTGCAGCGTGCATTGACGATGCGCTGGGGCGCCTGTTACCGGGTACCGAGACGCCGCCGCACTCCATCCACCGCGCCGTGCGACACAGCGTGTTTGCCGGGGGCAAGCGGCTGCGCCCACTGCTGGCCATGGAAGCTGCGCGAGCAATCGCCGGCGAGTTGCCGCGCAGCGTGGAAGATCTGGGTTGCGCGCTTGAAATGATTCATACCTACTCGCTCATCCACGACGACCTGCCGTCATTGGACAACGACGACCTCCGCCGCGGGAAGCCGACCTGCCACATTGTCTTCGGCGATGCCATTGCCATTCTGGCGGGAGACGCCCTGCAGACCATGGCGTACGAAACGTTGAGCAAGCTGCCATGTGACGCAGGTGCTGCCATCCAGATCGTAAAGGAGGTCGCAATTGCCACGGGAACCGGTGTCGGCGGAGCGCTGCCACCCGGCATGATCGGCGGCCAGGTCATGGATATTGAGAGTGAGGGCCGCGCGCCCACGGCCGACCTGGTCGAGGCTATCCACCGTTCTAAAACCGGGGCCCTGATTACGGTGTCGATCGTCGCTGGTGGTATTTATGGCGGAGCGTCTGCCGCTGAGGTGGCGCATCTGCGTGTCTTCGGCGAACGCGCCGGTCTCGCCTTCCAGATCGTGGACGACATCCTCGACGTCACCCAGAGCTCCGAGGAGCTGGGCAAAACTGCCGGCAAAGATACGGCGGTCGCCAAAGCCACGTGGCCGGCGGTCTTTGGAATCGAGACCTCCCGCAAGCAGGCAGACGCCCTGATCCACGAAGCGTTTGCAGAGCTCGAGACCTTTGGTGCCCGTGCGGATGCGCTTAAAGCCATTGCGCGCTACCTTGTGGAGCGCACACACTAGCATGGTCACAGAAGCCGATGTGCGCGACGCTCTTCGTGTCTGCTTCGACCCGGAGCTGCCGTTGAACATCGTCGACGTCGGCCTCGTCCACTGCGTTCACGTTGAACAGGACGTCGATGCACCCGGCTCCGAGCCCCGCTTCCAGGTGCGTATCGAGCTGCTGCGCCGCACCACGGACGAAGTCCGCGAGGGCATGCTGCTGGCTCAGGTGGAAAACAGGCTGATGGGTTTGCCTGCGATCTCGAAGGCCAGCGCTTCCATCGTGACGTCTCCTCCGTGGACCGCTGAGCGGCTAAAGACTGGCGCACGTGAAAGCCTTACCGGGTCGCCCATCGCGCCGCTCGTGCAGATTCGCCTGTAGCTGTTACCGCCTTCGCGACATCTGAAGGCAAAGCGTCTGATCCAGGCACGCAGCAACCGCGGAGCGACTTAATCCAGGTCGAACTCACGCAGTGGCTTGCCGGTATCGGGCGACTCCTTGGCCTTGCGAAACGCTTCTTCAAACTTCTTGCTCAGGATATCTTCGCGGTTCTTCTCCGCCTCTACCGAGAGAGCAAACAACGAGTCGCGCCGTGCGTCCTGCGCGCGCATTCCCTCCGCAGCCGATGCCAGATCCTCAAAGGTGCGCTTGCGCGGTGCGGGAGTATGGCTGATGACAGACTGGGTCACTGGATCGATGCGCAACACGGCACCACAGTCCGGGCAACTGACCTCAAATCCGATTGCCTTTGGAGCTTTTGACTTCGCCATGGAGGAAGTGTACGCCAGCTCTGTGCCGTCGTCAGATGCTGAAGAGACGATGACCGGGACAGTCCTGCTCCGCGTTCGCAACCAGCATCGCTGGCAAATCAGTTGTGCTTTGAGCTAACAGTTGCACGCCCGCAATCAGGCGCTCCTGTGGATGACCGTTTGGAAACAGCGCGGAGCTAACGACGGTGGCATGCTTGCGCAGATGGGCGTCCTTCTCCAGCTGCCATGTGGCGGCCAACCGGCGCAGGCGGTTCATCTGGTACCGCATCTTGCTCGCAGCAACGCCAGCAGATTTTCCCAGGCCGGCGTCCATCGTTGTCATCCAGTGCGTCACTTCACTTAGTTCGCTGTCCAGAGCATTGCCGGCAGCTGAAATTCGCCGCTTGCCTTCAAGCGGCATGGCGCGTGCGCCCATCTTCTGGGTCAGTGTCTCCAGAGGCTGAAAGATGTCGCGTACATCAAGTCCGTGCTGCTGCAGGACAGCTCCAACGGGTGGGGTCACCAGCGTTGCAGAAAGCCTCGGCAGCACCGTAGTCGCCACACCAAGAATCCGTTCAAACAACACACGGCTCTGGGCAAAATAGGCGATCTCCGCCGGACCCGCAATGTATGCAGAAGTCGGCAGGATCGCATCTTGAAACACTGGCCGTAAGAGTGCATTCGGGCTCAATCGCTCCGGCGACTCACGCAGTATCGCGAGCAACTCGTCTGTCGTGTACGTGCGCGAACCGGCCTTCCAGCCACGTTCGTCGGCCGCGCCTGCAACACGACGCAACGGCACACGATCGCCCTCCTCCGACAAGAGAAAGAGGAGCGAACTGTTGTCTGCAACAAGCACCTGCGCGTGGAAGCCAGCAGCCCCCAGCTGAGTTGTTTTCTCCATCAACTCGGCATGCAATTCGTCCGCGTGTTCGAGCGCGTGTTGCAGCACGGGTGAACCCATGGCATGAAACTCGCGGGTGCTTGCATCGATGACGATAAGCCCATACTCGCGAAAGATTCCACTCAACAAGGTCGCGAAGGCACTCGCGAGGGTCGCCTGTGGCGTGTATGCGGCACGCAGCAAATCGCACACCGGCGCAAACTGCAGCAATTCCTCTGCACGTTCCAGCACGGGCAATATGCTATCGCCCAGCACAAGTCCGCCGACCTCCTGCGCATGGTGCCCGGGGAAAGTCGACCGCAACGTCTCAATACCTGCTTTGGTTACGAACGTGGCCTGGTTTACCTCTTCCAGATCATGGTCTTCGGTTGCCATCCAGAACACGGGCACATGCGGTATACCCGCTTCGGTCGCCACCTGTGCCTTGCGAATCACGGTCGCAGCCTTCAGCAGCGTGAGCAGGGGGCCACCGAACAGGCCCACCTGTTGTCCGGTCACCACGGCGCGTGCTCCGTCTTGCAGACGCTGAAGATTTGCCGATGTCGCCTCCCCAGCACCCCACGTACGGTTTTGCTGCTCCAGCGCATCCACCAGCGCGCGCCGGTTGGGCTGCAGCAATGGTGTGGTTCCCTGCTTCCATCCCTCGTCAAACGGACTGGAAGCATAAAACGCCCTCACCGGGGCATCCGGTGGGGACGTACGCATCTCAGTAAAAGCCTCAAACAGGCGAGAAAGGTGCGGAAGCACCGAGATGGGGTAGCAGTCTTCGAGGGTGGGGGCTGCGCTCATGGCGGGCTTGTCAGCAATGTCCTGTCGTGTTCAGTGTCGTCGGTAACAGCAGTAGGATGCTGTGGGCGGGCAATGGATGCAGGTTTGGTACCGTTGCAGCATGGCTACCCAGCGTAAAGCGGCAACGAAGTCAGCAAAAACTCCGGCAAGCACCGGCAAACCCGCAAAGCACTCGGTCATCGCGTCACAACAGGGTACGGTGGGCCTGCCCAAAACACCTCGTGGCAAAGCCGTTACGCTCCGCTCAACGCTCGCCTTCAAGGGCAATATCTTCTCGGTGTACACCGAAGAGGTCAAGGAGCCGGATGGCGTCCATGCAACGCGTGATGTGGTTCGGCACAATGGGTCCATCGTTGTGCTCGCCGTGGACGAGACGACCAATCCGCGCGACCCGCTCATTGTGATTGAGCAGCAGTTTCGCCAGGCGGCCGGCCAATACCTGCTGGAACTGCCCGCCGGGCGCGTAGAGCCGGGCGAGCAGACCCTTGCCGCCGCGAAACGCGAACTCATTGAAGAAACCGGGTTTCGCGCAAAGAAGTGGTCCAGGCTTGTGAAGTACTACGCTTCCCCGGGCTTTGTTGCGGAATGGATGGAGATCTTTCTTGCTACAGGTATCGTCGCCGGCACAGCCGAGCCGGAAGAGGACGAAATCATTGAGGTCAGGCTGGTTCCGCTTTCACAGATGGTCGAGCTCTGCCTCGCCGGCAAAATCAAAGATGGCAAGACCCTGATTGGCATCATGTTGTACGCAGAGCAGCGGCGTCTTGCCCAGAAAAGCGCCGGGAAGAAGCCCAGGGGTTGAAGTAAGTTCCATCCAACCGTCTCCGGAACTTTACGGCATGAAACGGCGTGGCGGCCCCGGGCACATGTTGCTTACCGCCGTATTCCAAATCCACTTAGCCCACGTCTACCCATCACCATCCTTCCCAGGGGCGAACCCGGGGTTGAGACGACGGACTGATGGTGCGGGACGAGGGCGCGTGGCACAGCTTAAGGGAACGGTAAAGTGGTTTAACAATGCCAAGGGGTACGGCTTTCTGGGACGCGAAGATGGTGCTGCAGATGTCTTCGTGCATTACAGCTCCATTCAGACGGAGGGCTACAAGAGCTTGAAGGAAGGCGACCCCGTCGAGTTTGACGTGATCCAGGGCAGCAAAGGCCCGCAAGCCGATCAGGTCATCCTGCTGAATTAGCCCGAGCAACAGGGGCGCGTCGAACCATCCTGGCGACTGCCGTTGGTTCTGGCGCCCTCACGTCGTGCTCACACCCGACAGCCCGGCCGCGATACCTTAGCGTATGGACAACATTACGCTTGCCCGGCTGCTGGACGAGACTGCGGCACTGTTGGAGATTGACGCGGCAGACCCTTTTCGCGTGCGGAGCTATCGCCGTGCTGCCGAAGCGGTGGAGCAGCAAACTCAGCCGCTCAGTGCGCTGGTCGACGACCCAAAGGCGCTCACCGCCATCGGCGGCATCGGCAAAGGTATGGCCTCAAACATCATTGACCTGGTGCGGACCGGCACCATGCCTCTGCGCGATGAGTTACTCACGAAATATCGTCCGACCATGCTGGAGCTGCTGCGGCTGCCAAGCATGGGGCCCAAGACGGTGGCACTGCTGTGGAGCGCGCTCGCCGTCTCCAACATTGATGAACTGGAGGCCGCTGCAAAGGCTGGACACCTGAACACACTTCCCCGCTTTGGCCAAAAGCAGGTCGACAAGATTCTCAAGGGCATTGAGGACCACCGCAAGAACACTGGACGCTTCCGCATCGATGTCGCAGGCGAGTGGGCCGAACGCATCGGTGCACTCATCCGCGAGTTCCCCGGCATCGACACCATCACGCCCGCAGGCTCGTTGCGCCGGGGCAAGGACACGGTCGGAGACCTGGACCTCCTTGTCACCGGTCCTGCCTGCGAGGCAGATGTCGTCGCTGCGGCCGTTGAGCATGTCGCGTCCCTGCCACTCATCGACACCCTGATCGCGCGTGGCCAGAACAAGGTCAGCTTTACCCTTCGCAACCATCTACAAGTCGATGTACGCCTGCTTCCGCGCGCAAGTTACGGTGCAGCCCTGCAGTACTTTACGGGCAGCAAGATGCACAATGTCACCCTGCGGCAACGCGCTCTGCGCAAGGGGTACACCCTAAGCGAGTATGCGCTCGCTCGCATCGATCCCCAGCCGGGCGAGGCCGCAATCGTCGCCTCCGCCCTTGAAGAAGACATCTACAACGCGCTCGGCATGGACTGGATTCCGCCGGAACTGCGGGAGAACTGCGGCGAAATCGAAGCCGCGGAAAAACACACGCTTCCCCACCTCGTCACCCTGGCCGACATCCGCGGCGACGTGCACATGCACACCGTCGCCACGGATGGTGCCAACACCATCCGTGAAATGGCGGAAGCCGCCATCGCACGTGGCCTGCAATTCATTGCCATCACCGACCACAGTAAGAACCTCGCCATGACCGGCGGCCTGGACGACGAGCGTGCGCTCGCGCACGTCCGTGCCATTCGCGAGGTGGACCATGCGCTCGAGGGCCGCATCCGCGTTTTCGCCGGGATCGAGGTCGACATTCTTCAAGCGGGTGATCTGGACCTGGCAGACGACACCCTGGCGCAGATGGACGTCGTCGTCGGCAGCGTGCATTCTCATTTCAAAATACCGCCGGAAGAGATGACCGAGCGCCTGCTGCGCGCCATCGAAAACCCCTACCTGCGTATCCTCGGCCATCCCACCGGCCGCATCCTGCTTCGTCGCGAGCCATACATCTATGACCTGCATGCTGTTCTAAAGCGCTGCGCCGAACTTCACGTCGCAGTGGAACACAACGCGGCACCACCACGTGCCGACCTCAGCGATAGCAATCTTCGCCTTGCCAAAGAGCTCGGCTGCAAGATCAGCGTCAACACCGACGCGCACGCGACGCAGGAACTCGACCGCATGCGCTTCGGCATCACCCAGTTGCGTCGCGCGTGGCTGTCCCCGGCCGACATCCTCAACACGCTGTCACCCGACGCATTTCTGGCTGCCCTTCGGCCACGACCCTGACTCTTCGACTGCTCCCATCAGCGCTCCCACACGTGCTGTATCCAGCCCTATGAAGCAGCTTGGGGCAACAGTCGCCGCAGCAGCAGGGGCAGCGTCAAACCCTGCACCAAAATAGAGAACACGACTACAACGAAGGTGATTGCAAGCAACATGTCGTGCCCTAGCCCCTCACCCTTGGGCAAAGACAACGCCAGTGCCACAGCAAGGCCACCGCGCAAGCCTCCCCACGTCAGCACTGCCGTGGAGCCAGGTATGTGCTTGTGGAATAACCCCAGCGCCTGCACCGAAAGCCCTACGCTCGCAAAGCGCGAGAGCAGGACGACCGGAATCGCGATGAGCCCCGCGATCAGATAAATCCGCGTGAAAGGGAGCACAACAATCTGCAGACCCAGCATAAGGAAAAGCACCACATTCAGCGCGTTGTCCACCAGGTCCCAGAACCTGTCCACATGCTCCCGCGTCACCTTCGACATGGCGTGCTCTCGACCAGGTCCACCCACAAGCAGGCCGGCGGCTACAGCTTCAAGGGGTGCCGACAACGAAAGAGCATCTGCAAGCGCGTATCCGCCCATCGCCAGAGCCAGCGTCAGCAACACCTCTACCCTGTAATCGTCCACCAGGCGCAGTAAGCGGTACGTCACCGTGCCGAGTCCTATGCCAAGGGCAATTCCGCCGCCAGCCTTCAGCAGCAGCAACCACCCAAATACGCTGGCAGACGGGTAACCACCACCTGCGGACGCCCCCAGCAGGGCGATAAAGATCACCGCGCCGATGCCGTCGTTGAACAGGGACTCACCAGCCAGCTGCACCTCCAACTCCGGCGGTGCATGTGCGCGACGCAGCATGTCCAGCACCGCGATCGGGTCTGTTGGAGAGATAAGCGCGCCAAACAGCAGGGCTGCCATCACACTCAGCTCCACGTGCAGAAGTCGCAGAGACAAGCGCAGCATGATCGCGACCAGCAGTGTCGCCACGGCAGTCGTGACAACGCTCAGCACCAGCACGGGCACGCGCTGCTCTCGAAGTTGCCGCAGGTCCAATTGCAACGCACCGGCAAAAAGCAGGAATGCCAGCATCCCGTGCAGCACCACCTGGTTGAAGTCGATCTGATGTACCAACCGCTCTGCAAACGCATGCAGCATCGGCAGCTGCGGTGCTGCGATGATCAACAGCACCGACGCAGCCAGCGACAGCACCATCGTCCCGATGGTCGCCGGCAATCGCAGCAGTCGCACGCTCGCAAAACTGAACAGTGCGCCGATGGTGACCAGAATGCTCAGCAGCGCAAAAAGAGAAATCATGTCGTGTTGTGATGATGCACGCCCGGCAAGGAATACTGGCCAGAGCACGATTTGCAACACAAAGCGCGCGGATACTTATTGCAGGATGCCGACGCAGGCACTACTCTGACCTGCACCCATGATTCCAGCCTTCCGCGCGTTCACTGCACTGCCGCACCGCGTTGCCCTTGCCGCGCTCCTGCTGGCCATGTGCGCTCACGCGTCGCTCTCGCCCGCGCAGCAGCCCGTCATCGATAAGGTAGACCCACCTGGCTGGTTCGCTGCCCTGCCCTCGCCCATGCTGCTGCTGCACGGCACCGGCCTACAGGGTGCCACCATCACCGGTGCACCCGTAACGCGAACACTCATCTCGCCCAACGGCCATTGGGCGATGGTTTGGCTGAACACACAAGGTTTCCCTGCATCCACACTGCACCTGGCAGCGCACACTGCTGCCGGCGCGGCCACGTTTGACTACACACTCGCTCCACGCCGCGCAGCCAGCGACGGCATCAGCGGCTTCTCCCCCGCCGACGTCATGATCTGCATCATGCCGGATCGCTTTGCCGACGGCGACCCCACCAACGACAGTCTCCCCGGCTCACCCCCGGCCAACCGCGCCGACCCGCACAGCTACCATGGCGGAGATCTCAAAGGCGTCCTCGATCACCTGGACTACCTGCAAGAGCTCGGCATCACCGCAGTCTGGCTCACGCCCATCGTGCAGAACAACCTGCAGGGCACCGACTACCACGGCTACGGCGCAACGGATCTTTACGCGGTGGACCCGCGCCTGGGAACGCTGGCGGACTACCAGAAGCTGGCCGTTGAGCTTCACAAGCGGCACATGAAATTGCTCTTCGACGACGTGCCCAACCACGTCGGCCAGGCGCACCCCTGGGCCGCCGATTCGCCGCTGCCGGACTGGTTTCACGGCACCGTCGCCAGCCACGTTGAAGCGACCTACGACTTCGGCAAAATCCTCGATCCCCACCTGCCCGCCAACGCCGCAAACTCCGAGCTCAACGGCTGGTTCGTCAACACCCTTCCGGACCTCAACCAGCAGAATCCGGTTGTCGCACAATACCTGCTGCAGAACATGATGTGGTGGATCGAGCAGACCGGCCTCGACGCCCTCCGCATCGACACCTTTCCCTTCGTGCAGCGCCACTTTTGGCAAAGCTATCTCGGCGCGCTCCACAAGCAGTACCCGCACCTGAACGATGTCGGCGAGGTGGACAACGGCGACAGCACTATCGCGGCCTACTTCGCCGGCAGCCGCACTATTGCAGGCGTAGACACCAATCTATACACGCCGTTCGATTACGCCTACTTCTACTCCATCCGCGACACGCTGCTCAACGGCAAGCCTTTCAGCCGCCTCGAGCAAACCCTGCAGCAAGACTGGCTCTACCCGCACCCCGAGCGCCTCGTCACCATCCTCGACAACCACGACCAGATGCGATTTATGAGCGAGCAGAACGCCACACCAGCCCTGCTGCGCCTCGCCACCGGCATCACCCTCACCCTGCGCGGTACGCCGCAGCTTTACATTGGTGACGAAGTCCTGATGCAGGGTGGTGCCGACCCCGACAACCGTCGCGACTTTCCCGGCGGCTGGCCTGGCGACACCACGAGTGCCTTCACCGGCAGCGGCCTTTCGCCTGACCAACAGAAGCTTCATGACTTCACGGCCGCCCTCGGCGCCCTGCGCGCCAAGACCCCCGCCCTTCAGGGCACGACGCAGCAGGACGTCCTCGTCGGCGGCGACACCTTGGCCTTCATACGCCTGCCGCAAAACGCCACGCAAGCCTGCTCTCCCTCAGTCAGCGTCCCGGCCGTTCTCGTCGCCATTAACAAATCTACCCAGGCCAACACCATAGCCCTGCCTGATCCGCACGGCACGGTGCTCGAAGGCTGCACCAAAGCCACCCAGATCTTTGGAGACACCTCTCAATCTGCCGGCCCCTCCAGACCGACCGGCGGCATTACGCTCACTGTTCCCGCCATGGGCTTCGCACTCTTCCGTCTGCAGTAAGCGGCGATACTAACGGAGCATGCCTACCCTCACGTCACCCCAACCCGAGCAGGACCCACGCGTCTACTTCGCCGCCGAACGCACCTTTCTCGCGTGGATCCGCACCGGCCTCGGTCTCATGGGCGTGGGTTTTGCAGTCGCGCGTTTCGGCCTGTTCCTGCGGCAGATGCGTGCGACGGAATCCCACGTCGTCGTGCACGGCACCGGCGTCTCCGTGTGGTCCGGCGTGGCCATCGTCACGCTTGGCGTCATCGTCCTCATCGCGTCGGCAGTGGAGCACGTGCAACTTATTCAGCAATTGAACACCGGCAGCTGGCGACCGGGACGCATCAGCCGCAATGCCATCGTGCTTGCTCTGCTGCTCGCCGTCGTGGGCGTTGCAATGGGAGTGTACCTGCTGATCCTGCGTTAACCGCGGCCCGGCACGCGCGTCTGAGACACTAGACGCATGGCAGACCTGCTCAACCCAGACACCACGCACGAGCGATCGACTCTGCGTACACTTCTGGTCTCAGCCGCGGTGCTCGTCGTTCTTGCTGCGGCAGCCTTCGCCATCTTCTATCACCATGAGGATCACGCCCCGGTTGAACTCTCCTCCACACGAACCCTGGTCCTGCCGCTGCACAGTACCTACACGCATACCGGCAAGACCGCCGGCGGCCCGGAAGGTGGAGACGACACCACATACGTCGTGGCAGCGCTCCACGTGCAGGACCGCGCCTCCGTACCGCTCTTTATCAAGGACGTTACCGGCTCACTGCAGCTGGCAGACGGTACACCCGTAAGCTTCACGCGCATCAAGTCGTCTGACATGGATCGGTTGCTTGAGATCGTGCCCACGCTGAAGACAGTCGTGCAACAGATCGGCATACCCGCCCTGCAACTTGAGCAGAACGTTCCCCCGGGTGCGGCAGCAGACGGCTACGTCCTGTTCCAACTGAACGGCCCGCAGTCTGCCTGGGAAATGCGCAAAGGTGCGGCAATTACGCTGGACTTCTATCACCAGGACTCCACCAGCGTAACCGTCCGGTAGCGGTACACACGCTCCTTACATACCTTTCGGCACAGACAGGTACCCGCTCACCGTGTCCTTGCCCACCTGATTGACCACCATCTCGTACAGCACGGGGTTCTTGCCGGTATAGAACTGGATCGGCTCGTCGATGGTCTTGTCTTTCTTTTCGATGTTGCGGTCGTCTGAACTCACCAGCAGGTTAAAGCGGGACTTCTTGTCATTCACCTTCTTCAACTGCAGCTTTACCGTCGCCAGCAGCGTGGCCGGCGCGTTCTTGTGCAAGGTGAACTCGTAGTACGTTCGGTCGCCCTTGTGCTTCAGCACCTCGAGCTCATCGTGATTTCGCGCGATAAGACCGCTCATCACACCGGCATCGCCGACAGTTCGCTGCAGCAGGCTCTTCGTATCCGCAACGTCCGTCTGCGTCGCGGCCAACTGCGTTTTCGTCGTCGACACGTCGGACTTCACGCTGCCCACATCCGTCTTTACGCCGCTTACATCGGTCTCAACAGATCCCAGTTTCTCGTTCGTCGCTGCCTGCGTCTTCTGCAGTCTTGTCGCATCCGCAGCCAGCACCTGCGCACGTGCGGCAAGCGCCGCCTGCTGCTGCTGCGCACGCGTCATCTGCTCGTCCACATTGGCGCTGTTCGCCTGGATCTTTGCGTCCGCTTCTTTCAGTTGCCGGCTAAGCGCAGTCCTGTCCTGCGATGCAGCCGCAGCCAGTTTTGCCTCTGTGTCCGCCAACCGCTGCTGCAGTACAAAGGCCCACACCAGTGCACCCAGCGCGGCCGCCAGGGCCACAGCCACCGCAATGGTCAACGGCCGGATCGCGGCGGATACAGCTTCATCTCTCTCGGTCACATCGCTCATCGGTTCATCACTCCCACGGGTTGGATCAAACCTACAGTACCGAAACATACTCCGCCAACAACCGGCAAACCTGCGAAGTTATTACCTGGCCCTCTTCTCGTTGCGCCGGTAAAATTGTCGTATGCAGCAGCCCGATGTCGTCATCGCTGGAGCCGGCGTTATCGGGATGACCCTCGCACTGGAGCTGTGCCGACGCGGTCGACGCGTCACTGTGCTGGAGCGCGGTACACCCGGCAGCGGCGCAAGCAGCGCGGCCGCTGGCATGCTCGCCGCCAACGATCCAGCAAACCCGTCGGGCTTGCGACCCCTGGCAGAGCGCAGCATCCACCTCTACCCGGCCCTGTTTGACGTCATTCGAAGCATCGTTCCGGCGCAACGCATGTTGTTTGAAACAGCATGGACCATGGAACAGAGCGGAGCGGCGAACCACCACGAAAGTCTGCCGGGACTTGAAACCGCAGGTCACTCCTTTTCGCTCATCCGTGAGTGCAGCATCGATCCGCGCCGGCTGATCTCTGCACTCGTTGCAGCCGCAACGTCCGCGGGCGTGCAATTCATCACGGGCACCGTCAAGGGAAACCTGCATGCACTCTCCTCCGGCACGTTGCGTGTGGAGACCTCCGCGTCTTCCATCACCTGCGAGCAGTTTGTGGACTGCACCGGTGCGTGGAGCGGCGTCGCCGTTCGCCCGGTCAAAGGTCAAATGCTGCGCGTCCACATGGGCCAGCGCAACCCGCAACTACCCGGCCGCGGCAACATCGTATTGCGCACCCCACAAACGTACCTGGTGCCCCGCAGTGACGGCAGCCTTCTCATCGGGTCCACGCTTGAAGAAAAGGGCTTTTGCATCAAGACAAAAGATGCCACGATCGCCGACCTCCGCGCGCGCGCTGCAAACCTGTACCCAGCCGTGCTGGACGCGCCGGAGTTGGAGCGCTGGGCAGGCGTTCGCCCCGCCACAATCGATGGTCTCCCGGTACTCGGGCCCATGCCAGGTACCGCTACACCCGGCGCCTATGTCGCCAGCGGCCATTTCCGCAACGGCATTCTGCTCGCGCCCGGCACAGCGCGCGTCATGGCTCAGCTGCTATGTGGCGAGCAGACCGACGTCGATCTGCAGCCCTTCGCTCCGGCGCGCTTCGCCGTTGCCCAACCGTCCCAAGTCTCAGGGAGTAAGCGATAATCGAGCGACAGCGGTGACAATCGCACCAGCCCTTCGCTATAACCCAAGCGTTGGCTGTGCCGCATACCGGCCCCGTTCCGCAAACCGCAGCACTGCACCCAGGAGTCAGAAACGATGGCGAACGACGCACCCGCACGCGGCCTTGAAGGTATTGTCGCCACCACATCCGGCATCTGCTACATCGACGGAGACGCCGGCGTGCTCTCCTACCGTGGCATCGACATCCACGAACTCGCCGCGAACTCCACCTTTGAGGAATCCACCTATCTGCTGTGGTTCGGCACGCTTCCCACATCGGTCGAGCTCAAGGACTTCAAACAAAAGCTCGCGGACGCCCGCTCACTCGACTGGCGCGTTATCGACTTCTTGAAGCAGATTCCTACCAAGGCCGCACCCATGGAGGTGCTGCGTACCGCCGTCAGTCTCCTGGGCATCGCGGACCCCGAAGACAGCGACAACTCTCATGACGCCAACGTCCGCAAGTCCATTCGCCTCACGTCGCAGATCAGCATGATCGTGGCTGGCTTCGATCGCCTGCGCCGCCGTCTGCCCCTCATTGAGCCTGACCGCTCGCTCTCGCACGCCGGCAACTTCCTCTACATGCTCACCGGCGAGAAGCCTATTCCCGAAGCCGAGCACGCCTTCGACATCGCCCTCATCCTGCACGCCGATCACGAACTCAACGCCAGCACCTTCGCCGCCCGCGTCATCGCGGCAACGCTGTCCGACGTGCACTCCGCGATGACCGGCGCTATCGGCGCCCTCAAAGGCCCGCTCCACGGCGGCGCCAACGAGGCCGTCAGCCACATGCTCGACGCCATCGAGAAGAGCAACGCCGACCCGGTCGAACACGTCCGCGGCATGCTCGCACGCAAAGAAAAGGTCTCCGGCTTCGGCCACCGCGTCTACAAAACCGAAGACCCCCGCGCCACCCATCTGCGCCGCATGAGCGAAGAGCTCGGCCGCGCCGCCGGCAATACCAAGTGGTTCGAGATGTCCCGCGCCATCGAAGAGTTCATCAAGGGCGAGAAGAAACTCAACGCCAACGTCGACTTCTACTCCGCCAGCACCTACACCACGCTCGGCATCACGCCAGACCTCTTCACACCCATCTTTGCCGTCAGCCGCATCGCCGGCTGGGCCGCCCACGTCATCGAACAGCACGACAACAACCGCCTCATCCGCCCCCGCGCCGACTACACCGGCCCCGCCTACCCCGCCCCCTACGTTCCCCTCGCAGACCGCTAACGCCGCAGAGGGCTCCGGTGGTCGAACTAAATCTGTCGATTGTCATCACCGCTCCGATAGACCGTTGTTTCGATCTTTCGAGAAGCGTAGAAGTGCACCTGTCCGGAACCGAGCAGACAGGGGAACAGGCTGTAGGCGGCGTCACAACAGGTCTGATCGGTATGGGTGAGTTCGTCCGCTGGCGCGCAAAACACTTCGGCATTCGCCAGCAGCTCGCCAGCCGTATCACGGCGTATGAACGGCCTACCTACTTCCAGGACACAATGGTGGAAGGTGCGTTCCGCTTCATGCAGCACGATCACTACTTCGAATCTGTCAATCCGAACCGCACGATCATTCGTGATCGCTTCGTCTTCGCCGCGCCACTTCCACCTTTTGGACTCCTCGCGGAACAGTTCGTTCTTAAGGCCTATACGCGCAAGTTCCTAGATCGCCGCAACAACGTGATGCGGGAGATAGCTGAATCTGATGATTGGCAGAGGTTTCTGCCAGCAGACAGTAGAGCAAACGCCTAAACCGCCGCCAGCCGCTCCCTCATCATCTCCGCCATAAACGGTCTCGCCATCTCCATCGCCCGTTCCACGGTAATCCCGTATTTGTCCCGCAGCGCATCCACGCGCCCATGTTCGATAAACTCGTCCGGCCAGCCGATGCGCACCACCGGCGTCGACAAGCCTGCAGCGTTCAGGGTCTCCATCACAGCAGATCCAAACCCACCTGCCAGCACGTGATCCTCAAACGTCACGACCAGGCCACACGCACGACCCAATCGCTCCACCACCGCCGCATCCATCGGTTTCACGAACCGTGGATTAATCAGCGCCACGCTCAGCCCCTCGGCCTCCAGCCGCTTTGCCATTGTGACCGCCAGCGGCAGCAGTGCGCCGAGCCCGAAGATCGCCACATCCGACCCCTCCTGCAGCACTTCGGCCTTGCCGATCTTCATCGCCACTGGTGCAGCTTTCACCGCCGACCCTGGCCCGATTCCACGCGGATAACGAATGGCCGAAGGTCCGGAAAACTCCAGCGCTGTCTGCATCATGTCCGCCAGTTCATCCTCGTTCGCTGGCACCATGTGGATCAGGTTCGGCACGCTACGCAGGTACGAAATGTCGAACAGGCCGTGGTGCGTTGGTCCATCATCTCCGCTCAGCCCGCCGCGATCCATGCAGAAACACACCTGCAGGTTCTGCAGAGCCACATCGTGCACAATCGGGTCGAACGCCCGCTGCAAAAAGGTCGAGTAGATCGCGCAGAACGGCTTGTACCCCTTCGTCGCCATCCCTGCCGCGAAAATCACCGCGTGCTCCTCGGCGATACCCACGTCAAAGTACCGCTCTGGATGGTGCGGCCGGTACAAATCCAACGCGGTCCCGTTCGGCATCGCGGCCGTGATCGCCACGACCTTCGGATCCTTGTCCGCCAGCTTGACCAACGTCTCCGCAAACACCTCGCTGTACGTTTTCTGCCCCGCTGCCGTCGTCTCGCCGGTATCCGGGTTGTACGGTCCCAGCCCATGGAACTTCTTCTGGTTGTCAATGGACGGCTGGAACCCGCGGCCTTTCTGCGTGATCGCGTGCAGCACCACAGGCCGGTTCTGCTGTTTCAAAAACTGAAACGTATTCACCAGCAGCGGCAGGTCGTGCCCATCCAGCGGTCCGTAGTAATCCAGCCCAAACTCCTCAAACAACATGCTCGGACCAAGCAGACCCTTCACGCTCTCCTGCGCCTTGCGCTGCACATGGGTCGCCGCCTTGCCGCCAAATCGACTTACAAGCCCGCTCGCTCTCTCATGCAGATATCGAAAGCTCGGGTGCGTCACCACCTTGTGAAAATACGCAGCGATGGCACCAACATTCTTGTCGATGGACCAGGCGTTGTCGTTCAGCACAACGATCAGGCGCTTGGTCTGGGCGGCAATGTTATTCAAGGCTTCGTAGCTGATGCCGCACGTAAATGCAGCGTCCCCTGCCAGCGCCACAATGTGCTCGCTGCCGCCGCTCCGGTCCCGCGCCACCGCCATACCCAACGCAGCGCTCAGCGCCGTGCCGGCATGCCCCGCACCAAAGCTGTCATGCTCGCTTTCGGTGCGCAGCATAAAGCCGTTCAACCCACCCGGCTGCCGAATCGTATCGAACCGGTCCGCCCGACCCGTCAGCAGCTTGTGTACATACGCCTGGTGGCTCACGTCAAAGACAAACGAATCCGTCGGCGTATCGAACACATAATGCATGGCGATTGTCAGTTCCACCACGCCCAGGTTCGGCCCAATGTGACCGCCGGTCTTTGCCACGGACGTAATCAGCCGTTCGCGAATCTCCTCCGCAAGCTCCACCAGCTGCGGCACGGTCAGCTTCTTCACATCAGCCGGCCCCGCAATCGTCCTGAGAAAGTCACTCATCGTCAGCTTGACGCCCTTCCGCGTTCGACATTCGATTCTATGCCACCGCAGACAGTCCGACCACGTCTGGCGCAGTCTCTCAACGCCATGTGTGCCGCGTCAAAAGTAGAGCTACCCGGCAACGGCATCCTCCGCCAACACCGCCGCGGACGTCGTTTCCTCCCCAAACACGCCTTCCCAGCGCGCCACCACGGCACTCGCCAGGCAATTGCCGATCACGTTGATCGCCGTACGGCCCATGTCCATCAGCGCATCTACCCCCAGCAGCACCAGTATTGGCTCGCTTGGCAGATGCAGCGTCGAAGCCGTCGCCAGCATAACCACCAGCACCGCCCTGGGCACGCCGGCCACCCCCTTCGACGCCAGCATCAGCGTCCCCAGCATCACGGCCTGCTGCCCGAAACCCAGCGGAATCCGCGCCACCTGCGCCACAAAAATCATGGCCATCGCCAGGTACAGCGTCGATCCGTCCAGATTGAAGGAGTATCCAGCCGGAATCACAAAGGCAAGCACTCGCCGCGGTACACCCAACGCTTCCATCTCCTCCATCGCGCGCGGCAGCGCCGCCTCGCTGGCCGCTGTCGCAAAGGCGATCGCCGCCGGTCCGCTCACATGCCGTACGAACCGGCGCAGCGGCACCCGCGCCAGCAGCGCAACCGGCACCAGTACGCCACCCATAAAGACTGCTGCCGTCACGTAGAACGCCGCCAGCAGCTTGCCCAGGTTCACCAGCACGCCTGGCCCCAGCCGTGCAATGGTGTACGCAATCGCCGCCAGCACCGCCGCCGGTGCCAGGTACATCACGATGTTCGTAAACCGGAACATCACCTCTGTAATGCTCTCGGTCAGCCGCAGCAGCGGCGCGGCCTTCTCCTTCGGCACCATGGCCAGTCCAAGCCCGAACAGCACGGCAAACACCGCCACCTGCAGCACCTGCCCTTCGGCAATGCTTTTCGCCAGGTTTTCCGGAAACACGTGCACGAGGAAATCCTGCCAATGCAGCGGTGCGACCGCTCCAATGTCGCCACGCAGGTCCGGCGGCAACACCAGCCCATCGCCCGCGTGTGCCAGGTTCGCGGCGACCAGCCCCAGCACCAGTGCCACCGTGGTGAGCGCTTCAAAGTACAGCAGGCTTTTCCACCCCATGCGGCCCACGCTCTTCAAATCGCCGTGACCGGCAATACCGCTGATCAGCGTCACCAGAATCAGCGGTGCCACAATCGTCTTCACCAGCCGAAGGAACACATCGCTCAGGAAGTGCAGGTTGATCGCCAGCGACGGTGCGTCTAACCCCAGGTGCACACCAACCAGCATTCCCACCAGGATCAGGCCTGTCAGGCTCCTGAAGCGCACACCCACCCACAGCAGCAACAACCCGTCTGCCAGCAGACGGACGCACACCCCGCCCGGGGCAAACCGGGTGTCGTGCTTGCCCACATACAGCAGAGCCACGCCCAAGCAGTAGGCCAGCAGGCATGCGACGGGCAAAGCTCTGCGCCACCAATCCTTGATCATGTGCGCGTGCGCTCCCTTTTTGGTTCATCCAAGCTGCTCGCAGAGGTTGCCACTGCAACATTTTCGGTACACACTCAACACAGAGACACACTGGGTAAGTAGCGTGATGATAAGGCGTGTACGGTTGCGAATACCCATCTTAGCCCTTGCCGCGCTGGCCGCGACGTGCGCCGCCCACGCGCAGGCACCCGTCGGTCTCACGCCTGCCCCCGGTGGCCTTACACCTGCTTCCGGTGGGCTAATCCCCTTCAATGCACCCGTGCGTATTCCGGACCAGGGTCCCCTGCCCACTTTTTCGCCTGAGGTGCTACAGCTGTTCACCCTTGACGGCGAATTCAGCAAGTCCGTCGAAGCCGGTGGTGGGGCAGCCTTTGCCAGCTGGTTCGCCGACGATGCTGTCACGCTCAGCAACGGGAAGGCGCCCGTGCTCACGAAGGCGGGAATCCTGGACCATGCCCGGTGGAAACCGGACGAATACAGGCTTCAATGGACACCCATGGGTGCCAAGATGAGCGACAGCGGCGACATGGGATTTACCTGGGGACACTACGATGCCACCACATTCCACCCTGGAGCCGGCAGTCCAACGGTTCTTGGCGGACGTTATATCACCATCTGGAAAAAGCAGGCTGACGGCAAGTGGAAGGTAGCACTGGACGCCAGCGCCGACGAACCAAAGTCCTGAACCTCTGCGCGCCTCGGAAAGGAACAGCATGTCGACCCGCACGATCACCGCATCCACACCTCTAGGCGCATCGCGCGTCGGTGTGCCTGCGGCTCTCATGCCGTTCGCCCCGCACCGGGAAGTGCCACGTCCGCGCGCTTTGGAAACCCTTGAAATTCTGGACAACGCTAGCGATTTTGGACTGGACGAACTCACCCTTCTGACCGCACAGGTGTGTGAGGCCGATGCAGCCGCCATCACCTTCGTGCGCGGCGACGTCATATGGTTCAAATCACGCGTCGGCATCACCAGCCGCGATATGCCCCGGTCAGAGTCGCCCTGCGACGAAACGGTTCGCGGTACCGAACTCTTCACCATTCCCGACGCGTCCAAAGACTCGGAATACAGTGAAAACGGAATCGTTGTCGGCGATCGCACCTTTCAGTTCTATGCTGGTGCGCCACTTATCGCTGCAGACGGTACCGTCGTCGGCTGCCTGTGTGTCTACGCGACGGAAGCGCGTGTACTCAACGAGCTTGAGGGCAATACCCTCCGTACCCTCGCTCGCGCCGTTATCACCCGCCTTGAACTCAGCCTCCGCACCCGGCTGAACGAGCAGGAGGCGCGCACCCGCTTGCGTGTTGAAGCTGCTCTGACGGTCGAACGCAACTTTGTCTCCGCCGTCCTCGACACCATCGGCGCGCTTGTCATCGTCTATGACACAGCGGGTCGCGTCGTCCGTTTCAATCGCATCTGTGAGACCATCTCCGGTCGCTCCGTGGAAGAGGTCGTTGGCCACACCATCTGGGACACACTTGTTCCGCCGGAAGATCGCGTCAAGTCGCAGCAGAGCTTCGCGCGCATGCGCTCCGGCAAGTTTCCCTACGAATACGAAGATCGGTGGGTCACCCGGGAGAAGGCCAACCGCCTCATCCAGTGGACCGCCACCGCCCTCACAGACGGCCAGAAAGACGTAGCCTTCATTATTGCCACGGGTATCGACATCACCCTGCAGCGCGAAGCGGAAGGCACCCTGCGCGAATCGGAATCCCGTTATCGCCACCTGATTGAAGGCTCGCTCGGTGCCGTCTTCACCCACTCTGTTGACGGCAGGCTGCTCTCCCTCAACAGCTATGGCGCGGAGAACCTCGGCTACAACGTGCATGAGATGGTGGGCCATTCCCTCACCGACTTCATGTCTCCGGCAAACCACGGAGTGTTCGCCGACTACCTGAGCGAGCTGCAACGCACAGGGGAAGCCCAAGGCACCTTCGAGCTGACCCACCGCGCCGGACCTACCCACATCCTGGCCTACCGCAATCGTCTGCTTGCTTCCACAAACGGTGAGCGCTACGCCCTGTGCTTCGGCGTCGACATCACAGAGAAGGTCATTGCTGAGGATCGCCTGCTGCGACTCACCCAGCAAAGCAACTCCATTCTGGACGCGGTCGGCGACGGCATCTTCGGCCTTGACCTGGACGGCATCTGCACCGTATGCAATCCCGCAGCTGCGCAGATGCTGGGCTACACGCCGGCCGAGATTGACACCTGCATTCTGGGCAGCAACATTCACGCCCTTGCGCACCACAGCTACTCTGACGGCCGGCCGTACCCTAACCACGAATGCCCCATCGTGGAGTCCGCTCTCACTGGTCAGTCGATCCGTGTGTCTACAGAGGTCTTCTGGCGCAAAGACAACACCAGCTTCCCGGTCGATTACATCGCCTGCCCCATCTTCCGCGAAGGTGAGGCAACCGGCATCGTCGTCGCCTTCACCGACACCACGGAACGTGCCGCGCTCGACCGCATGAAAGACGAGTTTGTCTCCACCGTCTCGCACGAACTGCGGACACCGCTCACCAGCATGCGCGCCTCGCTGGGTCTCATCGCCTCAGGTGCGCTCGTCAACCGGCCAGACAAGCAGCAGCAGATGCTTTCCATCGCCATCGGCAACACGGACCGGCTCGTCTCCCTTGTCAACGACATCCTGGAGCTCGAACGCATTGGCAGCGGCAAAGCCGAGCTGCACTACAGCAACGTTGAAGCACATACCCTTATGCGGCACGCCGCTGAACTTCTCGGCGCCTCGGCCACAAAGGCACGCATCGAATTCGACTTCGACTTCGAGCGGCTCATCGTCTGGGCTGATGGAGACCGCATCCTTCAAACGGTCACCAACCTCATCTCGAACGCCCTCAAGTTCACACCTCCCGGCGGAGCCATCACCCTGTCTACGCGGCGCATCAGCGACACCGAGGCTCAGCTTGAGGTGCACGACACAGGCCGAGGCATTCCCCCCGACAAGCTCGAACATATCTTCGGCCGCTTCCAGCAGGTGGATGCCTCAGACTCTCGCGCCATGGGTGGCACCGGCCTCGGCCTCGCTATTTGCCGCTCCATCATCTCCCAGCACGGCGGCCGCATCTGGGCCGAAAGCGAACCGGGACAGGGTGCCAGCTTCCTCTTCACTCTGCCTACCAGGCCAAGAAGCAACCTGCGCTAAGGTCATCGCGACCGCAGGCTCACCATCCGTAATAGAAATCTTCCGACCGCATCCAGGTGCAGGCATTTACCAGCGGCGACACCACCGCCCGCATCTCCTGCAGCGCTCTCCGCAACATCCGGTACAGGCACCCTCTTGCAGCGGGCCACCCTCAACTCCATCTCCGCAGGATCCACCTCAGGCACCACAACACGTGCATTAGAGATCTCCGCGAACGCTGTAGCCGTCAGAAAGTCAGAAGGCCGCAGCGAAACCCGCACGGCCCGCGCCGCCGCAAAACGCGCCATCCATCGTCCTCCCGAATCCGTGTACACCACCTGCGACCCGACCGCAACCGCCGCGCCGGCCACTGCGTTACCCGCCCTTTCCCGCACCACCCCACGAACCTGGTACCGCGGCATCCGGACGTTCGCCGAGCGCACTCCCGATGCAGTTCCCAGCTCGTTACCCTCGAAGTCGCTCATGCTGCCCGCGTACTGGCTCTCTATCCCGCTCGCACTCACACGCGTCATCTGCACCGTTGCATTGCGCACATGCCATTGCGCCGATACCGTCAGCACCCGCTTGAAACCAATTGCCGCTCCGTAGGGCACGTACGTCTCCGCATGCGTCACACGCAGGGATCCCCAATTCCCCTCCAGCACGCCGCCCACGTCGAACCGCGGTGTTCCCGTTCCCAGCTGCATCCCCTCTTCTACCCGCACATAGCGGTGCACCCGCTCACCAGCGTCCACCTGCACTGTCGTCTCCGCGGGTGCAGCGGGAGAGGACCGATGCAGCACCGTCACCTGCGTATCCCAGCTCTGACGGTGCAACGCAGTCATCCAGGCAACACCACCATCGCTACGCCCAGAACTCTGTGACTGCAGGCCCCGTAGACCCGTCTGCACACTCCCCATCCGCAGCGTTGCTCCAGCTTCCCAAAGCATCGATCGCGTCCCCAGCGCAGAGCTCGCTTTTTCCGCATCGATGCCCGCTGTCGCATACTCGTGCCGCGCACCGTCCAGGAGCAGGCGTTGCCCGAACCGCTTGCTGATGGAGGCGTTCAGGCCGATCTTCTCCGCCTCGAACTGCAGCAGCTTCGGCTCAGGTTGCAACCGCAGCTGCCCCGAGGTGTCATCCACATCCATCTGCCACGTTGCGCCCTCGGTATGCACCTTGCCACGCAGAATCAGCTTGTGCGCAGCTGTTCCCGCGGTCACCGCGATCAACGTTCGCGCCCCCGGCGTTGCCGACACCGAGGCCAGCGCCGCGCTTGTCGCGCCACGCACCAGCAGCGTCTGGAAAGCCAGGATCCCGGTGTGCCCCACACCGTTCACGACCGTCAGGGACTTGTCCGGCACCACAGCGCTGAACAAGGCGTTGCCACGCTGCTCCCCGCTGAAGCCAGAGAACACTTCCAACTCCTGATGGGCCGCATGCATCTCCAGCCGCGTGCCTCGGGCATACACCATCCGTTGAGTTTGCCCACCGTCCGTCAGCAGCGCCAGCGATGGCGACGTATCGCCGACCGTCAGACGCGTGGTCGCCGTCTGAACCTCTCGGCTGAAGCCTAGCCGCACACCTTGCGCTGAGCCCAGGCTCATCCGCGTCGTGGCACTGCCGCTGTACACCGTCACGCCGCCGCCCTGCGTGTCTGCTGCGCTGCTGCTGCCGGCGGAGATCTGCACCACCTGCGCGCGCAGTGAAAGCACGCAAACGATAAACGGGCACAGCAGCCACCTGCTCGCCCGTCTCACGGTATTGCCTGGTCAATCACCAGCGTCTCCGTACGCACCCGGATCCGCGTTATACGCGAGTCCACCGGCACTTACAGGCGAACAAGGCGCCTGCCATGCGGCAGCAGCGGGAAGCCACCAGCCTTCGATGACGATCTGCCGTGCGTTGCCTCAACTTCCAGCACCCGCACCACCTTGTCGCTTTCGTTTTGTACCATTGCCTGAACTGCCGAACCCGCAAGCCGCACATCACTCAGCCGCACATCGTTCCTGGTCACAGGCTGCTTTGAAAGCAGGTAGACCGTGTGTGGCAGACTCATCATCACGTTCATGCCATTGCGCCGTGGCAGGCCTGAGAGATTGCTGTAGATCGTGAACCACGCCGGATAACTTGCCGCACTCGCCTTGTAATAGATCGTTCGCCGCTGCTTGGGCGGCACGCGCACGCTGGTCTGGCTCAACTCCACATGCGTTGCCGGGCTCAGGCGATCGAACGCTGCGGTACCTTCCTCGTCGATGGTGAAACTGCGCGCCTCCACCGTCGCGATCAATGGCACGAGCCCATCGTTTGTGATGTCGAAGCTACCTTCTGCCGCTTCGGTAAACTTCACCACCGCCGGACTCACCGTCTGCGCCGCGGCCCGATCAACACAGAGCCACAGCGCAGCGGCGAGCAGGGCAGTCTGAAGCGAACGCCGCCCGACCGTCATAGTGCCTGCGCCTGCAGGTGCATAACACCCACATAAGAGTCGGCTTGAGGATTGAGGCCTGTCAGGTTCATCGTCAACGCCAGGGCGTCTGTCCTGGTCGACACTAAATTCGATGACGTCACGGCTTGTGTGTACAGCTGCATCGCGGTCGCGCCCGCCGTAAACGGACTTGTCGCTGTAAATCCCTGCGGCGAACCGCCGTTGACCGTTCCCGTCATCGCCGACGTAGGAATCACGGAGCCTGTCGTGGTTCCAGTCAGGGCATCTGTCGAGCTATCAAAATACGCATACAGCTTCAGCGACACGCCTGCGCCCAGATTCCATGCAGTCACAATAGACACTGCCTGCGCCACTGGTGCCGCATTTGTCACACCCGGCGTCACAACGCCAAAGGCCACTGCCGGAGCCACAACCGTCAGGGTGATCGAGTTCAGAATTAATGCTTGCAGCGCAACATCCACTCGCGGCGACGTCACGGTCGCAGCGTTCAGAGTTACGCACGAAAGCAGGGCCGCATACCCTGCAAGGACAAAACGAATGCTTCTCATGGGACACTCCGAAACTGGGAGGATCAAAGGTGCTGAGAAACTTATCGTCCCGTAACGGCCCGTTCAGTAGCTGGATTTCTGAATTATTCTCCGCTGGCAGCGTAAACTCCGGCAGAAAGCCTGCCGTTACACCAGCACCACAACTCGCCCCGGCCGCTCCGGATGGTCCGTCAGGTCCTGCGCACGTGCAATCTCCGACAGCTGCAGTCGCTCGCCCACCGCGAAGCCAGCCCACCCCGCCAGCAGCGCCGCATTCAGATCGTTCGCGGCTTCTGTCTTTTGGGCAGCCGTAAAATCGTCGCTGCCCAAAAAGTTGACCTGGAGATTGTTGAAGACCATTTGCCAGAACGGAATCGTGGGCGAGGCGTCGTTCGTCGCATACGTCGCCAGCGTGCCACCCTGCCGCAACAACTCCACATCCTTGCCGATGTTTGCGGCGAACGCCACTTCCACAACGTGATCGACACCGTCCGCCGCAAGCCCCTTCACCGCAGCCACAAGTCCATCATCGTTCCGCACGACCTCGTGCGCTCCTGCCAGCCGGGCAGTGTCTTCTTCCGCTGCGGTTCGCACCGATCCAATCACACGTGCACCGGCAAACCGCGCCAACTGCACCGCACACAAACCGACGGCACCGCCGGCCCCCTGCACCAACACTGTCTTGCCACTCACCGGGCCGCCCGCATGCACTGCCCGATGCGCCGTAATGCCGGGGATACCCAGGCAGGCGCCCACCTCAAACGACACCCCCGCAGGCAAGGGCGCAACGTGATCCGCGGGAACCACCGTGTACTCCGCAGCCGTTCCAAAAGCGCGGTATGACTGCGCCCCAAAGCACCACACGCGCTGCCCCACCAGGTCACCCGTGACGCCTTCGCCCACCGCGTCCACCACGCCCGCACCGTCGCTGTGCGGAATAATCCGCGGAAATGCCAGACCCAGTCCAAACACATCACCGCGCTTCTTTGTGTCGCCCGGATTGATCCCGGACGCCGCCACTCGGATCCGCACCTCGCCCAGAGCCGGCACCGGATCCGGCATTTCACCCACCACCAACACGTCGCGCGCCGGTCCCGGCTTTTCGTACCATGCTGCTCGCATCACGCTCTCCTGTTACGCCTCGTCCTTTTCCTTCAACGAAGCCACCACGCTGAAGTCCTCCAGCGTGGTGGTGTCGCCCTTCACGTCGCCCGTGGCTGCAAGCTCTCGCAGCAGCCGCCGCATGATCTTGCCACTTCTCGTCTTTGGCAGCGACGGCGTAAACCGGATATCGTCCGGCCTCGCCAGCGCGCCAATCTCCTTCGCCACCCACTTTTTCAATTCGTCTTTCAGTGCCGGCGTCGGCTCCCGTCCATCCTCCAGTGAGACAAACGCAACGATAGCCTCTCCCTTCATGTCATCCGGCCTGCCCACCACCGCGGCCTCCGCTACCTGCGTGTGGCTCACAAGTGCGGATTCAATTTCCATCGTTCCCAGCCGGTGACCGCTCACATTCAGCACGTCGTCCACCCGGCCCATCAGCCAGAAGTACCCGTCGGCATCCTGCCGCGCGCCGTCTCCGCTAAAGTAGCTGCCCGGAATTTCTGTCCACATCTTCGCGTAGCGCTCCGGGTCGCCAAAGATCGTGCGCGCCATCGCCGGCCATGGCTTACGGATCACCAGCAACCCGCCGCTGCCTGTCGGCACCGGCTCACCCTCTTTGGTCACGACCTCCGGCACCACACCAAAAAACGGCCGCGTCGCACTTCCAGGCTTCGTCGCCACTGCACCCGGTATTGGCGCAATCATGATGGAGCCAGTCTCCGTCTGCCACCACGTATCCACAATGGGGCAGCGCTCATGGCCAATCTCGCGGAAGTACCACATCCACGCCTCCGGATTGATCGGCTCGCCCACCGTCCCCAGCAAGCGCAGCGTCGCCAGGCTATGCTTCCGCACGCAGTCTGTGCCCCACTTCATAAACGCACGGATCGCCGTCGGTGCCGTGTAGAAAACACTCACCTTGTGCCGATCCACCAACTCCCACAGGCGGTCACCCGCCGGCCAGTTCGGCGCACCCTCGTACAGCATGACCGTGGCACCGTTCAGCAGCGGCCCGTACACAACGTAACTGTGTCCTGTAATCCAGCCAATGTCGGCGGTGCAAAAGTACACATCCTCGTCCTGCAGATCGAAGATGTACTTCGACGTCAGGTACGTTCCCACACCATAGCCGCCGGTGGTGTGTACCAGCCCTTTCGGCTTGCCGGTTGTGCCGCTGGTGTACAGCAAAAACAGCGGATCCTCCGCCTCCATTGGTTCCGGCGCGCAGACCGCATCGACGTCTGCCACAAGCTCATGCCACCAGTGATCCCGTCCTTCCACCATCTGCACGGGCTTCCCACTTCGCCGGAACACAACCACGCTTTTTACGCAGGCACATCGCGTCAGCGCCTCGTCCGCAATGGCCTTCAGCGGAACATCCGCTCCGCGCCTGTAACTCGTATCCTGCGTGATCAGAACCTTGCATTGGGCATCGTTCGCACGATCCGCAATGGCTTGCGCTGCGAACCCGCCAAAGATCACCGAATGCGCGGCGCCGATCCGCGCGCACGCCAGCAGAGCAATCGCAAGCTCCGGGCACATGCCCATATAGATCGCAACGCGATCGCCCTTCGCCACACCCAGCGACTTCAACCCGTTGGCAAATTTCTGCACATCCGCGTGCAGTTCGGCATAGGTCAGGGATCGCACCTCACCCGGCTCACCTTCCCACAGCAGCGCCGTCTTGCCTGCCCTCGCTCCTAAAGCGTGACGGTCCACCGCGTTCGCACACAGGTTCAGGCGTCCACCATCGAACCATCGTGCAACCGGTAACTGCCAGTCCAGCACCGTCGTCCACGGCGTTATCCAGTCCAGCTCAGCCGCTGCCGTCGCCCAAAACGTCTCCGGCGCTTCCACTGACTGCCGGTACATCGCGTCGTACTCGTCCAGTGAGCCAACGTGCGCACGCGCCGCAAACTCCGATGGCGGCGCAAAGACCCTGTCCTCACGCATCGACGAGCTCAGGTGCTGGCCTGCCGTCGACTCCCCATCTCCTGAAACCTCTACCCCTTGCGATCCTGCCACGTCGATTTCTCCTCGCGCGCCTCTCCTGGCCACTCGCCTGCGATTCTACAGACGGCACGCAACACCGCACGACCGTGGGTACCGCACAGTACCGGTACCCTTAAACACAATGGCTGGCTTCTCCATCTATGCCGCACTTGGCTTTGCCCTCGGCTTCCTCTTTGGCGTGGGCTGCGCTGCTGCCGTGCTGTACACCATCTATCTTGCAGGCTATCGTCGCGCGGTCCGCGACTCTGCAGAAGGCGGAACCACTACCCGGTTCCGCAAGGAAATCCAGCGCCTCCACCCGACATCGCAGGACTGACGCTGCCTTGGCACATAGTTCGTCCGTACATCAATCCATGCGCCATGGGCGAGTGATTAAAGCCGCGAAACAACGTCCCTTGTCGCGCAGAGCAACAATCTTCTCCACCCAGTTGCGCCAACCCGCGCCACGAACTCAACTTCGTAACAGAAGCTTTGACATGTCCTGTGCATCAGAAGTATGGACCGCACGTTTTATCAGGTACGGTATCGCACGCTGTGAACTCTCCATCGCCGCGCTCTAACTGAAGGCTGCGAGAAATAGTTCGCGAGCAAGAGTTTCTACCGCTGACAACTGCGTCGGAACAGGGCGCGCGAAACTGTCGGAGACACAGCAGCCAAATAGGCACAGACTGAATGAGTAAAGAAATTACAAAGCAGTGCAGAAACAGCAGCAACATCATTCCATAACGCGTGTTCACTGGACCTAGTCCCCAACTTCAGGTAGTAACACTACTCGCCGCACGCGTTTCAACACTGCATAGACAGTTCTCCAACAGAAGTGAGGTACGTCAAACACAGTGTCGATGATGCAGGAAGAATCCTCTGCCTCTCCGGAAGAAGGCTCCCGAAAGATACTCCAGAGTCGCCTAAACTTCGGCAAAAACGCGCCGTCTTACAAGGACAACAGGGGAAAGTCCGCGCTATGGCCCGAAAGTTGCATCACAAATTATCAGTCGGAAGCAGTCTGAGCGCCTTATCATACGTTCAGTTAGCCCGACGACACATTTGTTATGGAAAGCTCACCCGAAGTAATGGCAGCTCTCCATGCAGTTTTCTTGAACGCCATTCCTGCCGGGTTCGTGCTACATACGCCCTGGATCATCGGAACCGCAGAAACTAACCGGCAGCACGATGCCAAAGGATTAAACCGCGCATGGAACTCGAGACGCCCCGCCTCAAGCCCGACACTCGCCCTTCCACCCGTCCACGTATCGCACAGGTGCCCTCCCGTCGACCCTCCGCCGCCGTGCCTGACATCAAGGCACCCAGCCTGGTCGCACCGCCGTCGCAGCGCGACCTCGCCTTCAAGACATTTGGTGTCATGGAGACCGGTCACCAGGACAAGAAGTCCCTTGCCACCTCGCTCGTCATCAACGCCTGCATCTTGGCCCTTATCGCCGCCCTCAGCTTGACCACCAAGAAAATGATTCAGGTGTCGAAGATGACGACCCTCACGGCGCCGGTGCCCATGAAGCCGGAACCGCCGAAGCCGCCACCGGTCAAGCTGCCGAAGCCGCCCATCGTCAAGGTCGAGCCGCCCAAGGTGCTACCGGATGTGCCCAAGATCGAAGTTCCGGAACCGCCCAAGATTCAGCCGCCCGTCGTCATGAAGGCGCCGCCGGTTCCTGTGCCCACGCCTGCCCCGCCAAAGGCGGTCACACCTCCCCCCGCGCCCAAGCCGGTTGCCATCAATATCGCTCAGGCCGCCTCCGTTGCGAACAATAATCCGCATCCCAGCCCTGTGCGTCTCGGCTCCCAGACCAACCCCATCAACAACACTGCTGGTCCGGCAGTCTCGCCCATCAACCTTGGCCACTCCGGTGCGCCCGGCATGAATGCCGCCAATACAGGTTTGGGAGCAGCGTCAAAGATCAACATTGGCGGCTCCGGCAGCCCGAACGGCACCAATATGCATGGCACAGCAAACTCTGCTGTTGCTATCAAAGGCATCGGCAACGGTGTCACCGGCGGAACTGGCCCGATGAACGCCCGTCCGGCTGGAGCAATTCAGATCGCCAGCAATACTCCGCCTCCGCCAATCCGTCAGGCTGTCCAGCCCACCGCAGTCACAAAGACGAATCCTCAGGTCATCTTTAAGCCGAAGCCGGTGTATACCGCAGATGCCACCGCGGCCCACATTGAAGGCGTAGTTCAGGTAAAAATCCACGTCTCCGCGAACGGTGCGGTGTCCAGCGCCCAGGTGGTACGTGGGCTGGGCCACGGCCTCGATCAGTCTGCAGTTCAGGCTGCTCAGGGGATTCGCTTTAAGCCTGCAGCCGATGCATCCGGCAATCCGATCGATTGGGACGGCGTCGTGAGCATTAACTTCCAACTCGCTTAATGTAGACAACTGACTATCCTTCACGTCCCACACGCGGTAAAGTCACCACAGCATATCTCTTCAAACCTTCACGCCGGACGGCCGGCCCCACAGGTAGCACCGGCCGTCCGCGTGAAACCAAGTGCAGGAGCACCACACATCATGACCAAGCGTCACACGTGCATCGCCGGCCTGCTTGCAGGCGTTCTCGCCCTCAGTGCGACCCAGGCACACGCGATTCCACTTCTGAGCAAGAAGAAGACGAAAGAAGACCTGCCCGCCCGCAAGCTAACCCCCGCACAGAACGCTCTAATCGACAAAGCCGTCGCCCGCGAGGCGGAAGTCGTCAAGGTCGTTCGGGAGCGTGCACCTCTTGTCGAAACCTACATTCAGAACATGAAGCCGGACCCTGCACTGCTGCAGGTTCCCGAGTCAGACCAGCACTTCCTGGGCCGGGTGGACTTCAACAAGGTCATCGGCGACAACGCGTATGAGACGAAAGCAGTTGCGCACGCGGGTGACAAAAAGGGACTCGCCAGCAAGCTCAACGTGTTCAAGGGCTCAATGGGCTATATCACAAGCCTGAACAAGCAGTTGCACCTGCAGTTTTCCGAAGCAGGGTTTGTGCAGATGCTCCTGCTCGACTCCAAGGACTTCAATCGTAGCGAGTACAACTTCGGTTTTGTTCGCAATGACTTTCTTGGGACCGTGCCCACCATGGTCTTCGACGTGGAGCCTGCCAACAAGCGCACCCGCGGCCGCTTCTTTGGTCGCATCTGGGTAGAGCGCCGCGGTGGCAACATCGTTCGCTTCAACGGCTCCTTCGCCGGCACCGAAAAAGATATCCGCGAGTACTACCACTTCGATTCATGGCGCACAAACGTCCAGGAAAATCTCTGGCTCCCCACTGCCTTCTACGTGGAAGAGAGCGACCCCAAGAGCGAAGAGAATACCGTCAAGTTCAAAGCAGTCAATTACATCTGGGGCTATGTTCTCAAGGTCCCCAATAAAGAAGCAGAAAACGTCGACGTCGAAGTAGCAGGAGCCGACGATAAGTCTGCGGACGCTTCGGACGTCTCTCCCCTGGGTGCCCAGCGCGCATGGGTGCAGGAGGCCGAGGACAACGTGCTGGACCGCCTTTTCCAGGCTGGCCTGCTCGACGCTCCTTCCGACTTCGATAAGATCCTTGAGCAGGTAGCTGGGAACGTTCTCGCCTACAACAACATCCAGGTGGCTCGTCCTGTCCGTGTACGCACTCTGCTTACCGAGCCGCTCGAGTCCCTCGCTATCGGCAACACGATCATTCTTTCAAAAAGTCTGATCGACACCACGGCCGTCCCCGGCAACAACAACGAGCAGATCAACAATCTGTACGCTGTCATCGCCTTCCAGCTGGCTCACATCATCCAGGGTCACCGGCTGGACACCAAGTACGCTTTCAGCGACCGGCTTCTCTTCCCCGACACAGCCGCCTTCGCGCACATTCCCATGCACCACACGGACAAGGACAACGAAGAGGCAGCGAAGAAGGCGGTCGAACTGCTGCAGCCGGCTGAGTTACAGCCTGCAGCCGGTCAGTTTGGCCTCTACCTGGCACAGCTTCAACAGCGCACGAAGGCCTTGGCCGCATTGAACGAACCCATGATGGGCGATTCGCTGATCAAGGATCCGAAGACCGGCACTTTCTGGCTGCAGGCGCTGGTCGGCAAAGGTGGAAAGCTTGATATGAACAACCTCAAGCAGAATGCCGCAATGCCGCTCGGCTCATTTCTGCGGTTCGATCCATGGACAGATCAGGTCGTTCAGACACACCCGGCGTTCGAGCCTCTGCTGTCGTCTCGCGACAAAATGCCCTTCGAGGTCACGCCGGTCTACTTGAAGCTGGCCTACTACAAGCCCCCTGTCAGTGCACCAGATGTCGCCGCCGCAACGGCAGCAACGGCCAACGCGGCAGGAGACGCAACTGGCACCTCTGCGGCGCCGGCAAACACACCCACTGCTCCAGCATCGTCAACACCGGCCAATATACCGGCAGCAGCGCCCGCTGACACAGCGGCCCCGGCCGCGACCGGCACCAGCAATCCCGCTACAACGGCGACTCCGCCACAGAAGTAGACGTTAGGGAAGCCCGAGGATCTCTTCGGGCTTCCCGCCTGCCTGCCTTCATCAACGCTGCGGTGCGATTCAACGTTCGATGACCGTCAAAGCTGCCTATTTCAGTGAGGATATTTGATTGCGCTTACCCGGATCACAAACCCAGATTCACCGGATGCCACTCCACCCGGCGATCCCTTCTGTGCCGAATGAACCCGCTGAAACGGGAGCACAGGCGTCGCGTCCTCGTGGCCGCCGTTTGCTCAGCGCCATTCCCGTGTTTCTTACCCTCGCCCTGCTGGTCCTGAGCGCTTCAGCTGCCCACGGGCAGGCCGCGTACACCGCAAAACGCGCCGGAGATCTTCAGGCCGGCCTGGGATTCTCGTACGCGCGATCGGACTACGGTCAGCCTCCCAGCCTGCGTGGCGGAACGTTTTACGCTTCCTTCGATTTCAAGCCGCACTTCGGCGTCGAAGTAGATTTCCACCAACTGAACGCGCCATCGAGCTCTACACCCGCAAACCAAACCGACTACAGCAAGGTCTACAACCGCGATTACGAGGTGGGTGGTCGGTACGTTCGCCACTACGGCATTTTGAACCCTTACGCGCGCCTCATGTATGGCCGGGGTGTCTTTAACTACCCGAGCGACGTCGCAAACCTCGCCTACAACATGGGCGTGATTGGCGTGGGTGTAGACGTAAACGTGACGCAGCGCGTAAATGTCCGTGCGGACTACGAGTATCAGCAGTGGTACAGCTTCCACGGCCAGGTCTTCAACTCAGCCAGCAGCATCCTTTCCCCACAGGGCATAACCATCGGAGCTGCTTACCATTTCCAATAGGTGGCATTCAGGCATTGAGCAAGCAAAAGCCCCGGCACACGCCGGGGCTTTTGCTTTCGCTCTGACACCTTTTCGCTAAAAGTGGTAAGCGATGCCGACCGCCGGCGTCGAGATAATCTCGTACCGATTCGTGCTGAAGTTCGATTGCTGAATACCAAAGTTGGGTGCCTTCACCACCACCCCGTGGTATTGCACACGTATGTCGAAGCTCGGGCTCAACTCATACGCCACGCCACCTCCGAACATCCCGCCCAGCGACGTGCTGCGCTTTGTGTCGAGTGTCGATGTACGGTTGTCCTTGATCGGCGAGAATGCCACACCCGCCACACCACCCTCAAGGAACGGGTTGTAGCGCCGGTAGTTGCGGCTGTACACATAGCCCAGCGAGACTTCCTGCTGCCTCGTGTGCACACTGAAGGTAGCCTGGCTGTTACGCAGATAGTCCGCATACTGCGCAAAGGTGTAGTTCACCTCCAGCGCAGACCTTGGCGTCAGCATATAGCGATAGCTCGCCAGCGCACCAAGCGCTGCGTTGGTGTTCAGTTGGGCACCGTTGCCATTCACCTGCGGGGCGGTCAGGAACGTACCGCTAATGCTCACATCCTGCCGGCTCTCCTGGGCAAGGACCGCAGACGCGGATCCGGCCAGCAAAGCGCACAACACAATCGATTTCTTCATGCGAAAAATATCCAGATTCCTTCAAAACGTCTTTGACGACTGCGTCGCAGCGAACCGGCAACACACGTCAGCCTGAGCCATGCTTATTGTACCTGTCAGACTCTGCCGGCGCGCTGAAGGTGAGCCGCGGCCCCATCCGCACCGACATCCAGGTGCCTGCCTTTACTGCTCTTCAAACGGCTCAAGCTTCATCGAGCCCCTTTTCCACAAGATCCCGCTAGCCTGCACGCTCCGGCGTAAAGCAGTACGCGCCCTCGGCCGTCTCAGAAAAATGCTTCATCATCTCCAGAAACGAGAGAGCCGCGTGTGACAGCGTCGCCTCCCGACGGTGCACCAGGCGCAGTTTGCGTTCCATGTGCAACTCCTTCACCGGCACCCGGACCAGCGCACCCCGTTGCAACTCTCGCTGCACCGACAGTGCAGGCACCAGCGCAACGCCATTTCCCTGCTCCACAAAGCGCCGCACCGCCTCCAGCGACGGCAACTCCACGTCAATGCGCAGCGGTGTCTTGTAGCGCTGAAACGCCTCCAACACCTTAGCGCGCTGTGGCGACGCCACGTTGTGCGCCACAAAATGTTCCTCACCTAACTGCCGAATGGACACAGCCTGACTCTTTGCCAGCCGATGCTGTGGATTCACCACCAGCGCCAGTTCGTCCCGGTAGATCACGATCGACCGCAACGCCGCATCCTCCGGCCGAAAGCTCAAAATGCCAATCTCCACCGAATGCGCCAGCACCTCGTCCGGAATTCTGCTCGCCAACGATCGCTGCACCGCCACCTTGATACGTGGATGCGCACGGCAAAACAGGTCCAGCACGGGCAACAATGCAAGGCTGGTGTATTCGTTCGCCGCCAGTGTGAGCCGCCCGCGGTGCAGCGACCGTAACTCCCCTAACGCATCGGTCGCCTCCGTTCGCAGATTCAGCAGCTTCTGCGCATACTCCTTCAACACCTCGCCGGCGTCCGTTAGCGATCCGTCGCGTGCCGACCGCTCCAGCAGCGTCTCCCCAAGCTCCGCCTCCAGCTTCGCAATCGTCTGGCTCACAGCGGGTTGGGTTCGTCGCAACCGTGTTGCCGCTCGGGAGAAACTGCGCTCCTGGGCCACAGCGAGAAACGTCTCCAGTGCAAACAACTCCATACAAGCCACCTTCGCTTCGCACTCTACTGTGCATAAGCATTTCGAATGATGCCATCATCTCTCATAACCAACTCTTATCGCTATACTTCAATCTAGAGGCACAGGATACCCCGCATGGACGACAAGGTCTTCTTCTTCGACACCACCCTCCGCGACGGCGAACAATCGCCCGGCTGCACCATGCACCACGGGGAGAAACTCCGCTTCGCCCACCAGCTCAGCACCCTTGGCGTGGACATCATTGAGGCAGGCTTCCCCATCGCCTCTGACGGCGATCTTGGCTCCGTACAAGCCATCGCCCGCGAGGTCCGCGGCCCGCGCATCGCTGCCCTCGCCCGCTGCAAACAGGGAGATATTGAGGCTGCGGCCCGTGCCGTGGAAGCCGCACCGCTCAATCGCATCCACACCTTTCTCGCATCCTCTGACCTGCACCTTGAAGCCAAACTCCGCATCACCCGCGCCCAGGCGCTCGATCAGGCTGCACAGTGCGTCGCCCTCGCCCGCACCTACACCGCCGACGTCGAGTTCTCCGCCGAGGACGCCACCCGCTCTGACCTCGACTTTCTCCTCCAACTGATCTCCATCGCGATCCAGGCCGGCGCCACCACCATCAACCTGCCCGACACCGTCGGCTACAGCACCCCCGCTGAGTACCGCCAGCTCTTCGAAACCGTCCGCGCCCGCGTCCCCGCCACTGACGGCATTATCTTCTCCACCCACTGCCACGACGATCTCGGCCTCGCCGTCATCAACACACTTGCGGGCGTCCAGGGCGGTGCTCGCCAGGTGGAAGTCTCCATGCACGGCATCGGCGAACGCGCCGGCAACGCGGCCCTTGAAGAAGTCGCAGCCCTCATGAAGATCCGCCACGACAACTATCCCTTCACGAACAGCCTCAATCTCAACGAAATCGGCCCCACCAGCCGCCTGCTCGACGACATCATCTCCTTCACCTGCTCGCCCAACAAGGCCATCGTCGGCCGCAACGCCTTCGCCCACGCCAGCGGCATCCACCAGCATGGCGTCCTCGCCAATCCGCTCACCTACGAGATCATGTCGTCCTCCAGCTTCGGCGTGCACGCAAACACCATCGTCCTCGGCAAGCACAGCGGCCGCCGCGCCTTGCAGCATCGCCTCCAGGAACTCGGCTTCACCCTCACGCCTGAAGAGCTCAACGACACGTACACGCGCTTTACCACCCTTGCCGACCGCAAGAAAGTCCTCTACGACCAGGACATCATCGCTCTCGTCGCCCAACCCGCTTAGAGTCGCCACACGATTCAGTCACAGCAGGTCTACTGCTCCCATACGAATAACCGCATCTCCGCTGACTCGCTAACTTGTGACTCGCTGACTTGCTGCCGGAGAACCATGCACCTCAAAATCGCACTCCTCGAAGGCGACGGCATCGGCCCCGAAGTGACCGACGAAGCCGTCAACGTCCTCACCGCCGTCGCCAACCACGGTGGCCACGTCTTCGAGTTCCTGCCACTGCCCATCGGCGGCGTCGCCATCACGGCGCACGGCAAGCCGCTGCCCGACCACACGCTGCAAACCACCCTGCAGTGCGACGCAGCCCTCCTCGGCGCAGTCGGCGACAACAAGTTCAACGCGCTGCCACCGAACGAGCGCCCCGAAGCCGGCCTTCTCCAAATCCGTGAAGCCCTCGGCGGCTTCGCCAACCTGCGCCCCGCCATCGCCTACCGCGCCCTCGCCGACAACTCCCCCCTGCGCCCTGAGATCACCGAAGGCGCAGACATCCTCTTCGTCCGCGAACTCCTGGGTGGCCTCTACTTCGGCCAGCCCCGCGCCTGGGACAGGCAAACCGGCCGCGCCCACAACACCATGGTCTACACCGCAGAAGAGGTCGAACGCGTCGCCCGCGTCGCCTTCCAGCTCGCCTCGCAGCGCAGCAAGAAGAAAGTCACCAGCGTCGATAAAGCCAACGTCCTTGAAACCTCCCAGCTCTGGCGCGCCGTTGTCACCGAGGTCGCGCGGGACTTTCCCACCGTCACGCTCGAGCACCAGCTCGTCGACAGCATGGCCATCCACCTCATGACCCGCCCCCGCGACTTCGACGTCGTCCTCACCGAGAACCTCTTCGGCGACATCCTCTCCGACGAGAGCGGCGTCATCACCGGCTCCCTCGGCATGCTCCCCTCGGCCACTCTCGGTGGCAAAGTCAACCTCTATGAACCCGTCCACGGCTCCGCGCCCGACATCGCCGGCACCGGCAAGGCCAACCCAATCGGCGCCATCCTTACCGCCGCCCTCGTCCTGCGCCACTCCGCTGCGCTCGACACCGAAGCCACCATGATCGAAAACAGCGTCGTCGACATCCTCGAACAGGGCTTCCGCACCGCTGACATCGCGCGCGGCAACGTCGCCGGCCAGCGCACCGTCAGCACCGCAGAAATGGGCGCGCTCATTCTCGACAACCTCAACAACAAACTCGCCCGCGCCGAGTTCCCCATCCCCACCCTGCAGGTCTAATGCGCAACCTCCTCGCCATCCCGGCAGCACTCGCACTCCTGTCCACGCAGGCTTGCACCCACGCGCAAACACCCGCACCCTGGCTGCTCACCTTCGATGGCAAATCCACCAACGACCTCGCCCTCGACAAGCGCTTCCCCACCTTCCTCCACACGCACATCACCACACGCAAGATCGCCTACTGGATCAACAAGCCGACCGAGCCCGCCAAAGACGCGATGGAGTTCCTGCACGGGCCTCCAGACAACGTCCACGCAGCCGACCATCGCTACGTCATCGCCAGCGCATGCGTCGCGCACGACGCCACAGACTGCGGCCTCCTCTGGGTCGACACGGAGACCGGCGCCACCATCTTCGCCGCCAAGATCTTCCGCATCCCGCCGCCAATCGCCACAAACTCGGCGCACCTCTGGCTCTTCACCAACACAAAGCTCAATCCCAAAGCCCTGCCGCCCACCTTCACCGCCGCCATCGCCACCTGGTCGGCCGCAACCAACGGCGACAACACCCACACCCTCATCACCGACATCACCCTCGTCCAGCCCAGCGGCACGCAACTCCGCCTCAGCCGCGACGACGTCCACACCTGGCAACCCGCGCCGAACCCATCAGCAGCAACACCCGCAGGAAAGTAAGCCTATGTCGAACTTCCCCACCACCCATCCCGGCCCGCAGACCCTCTTTGAAAAGGTCTGGCAGCAGCACCTCGTCGCAGAACCCGCAGGCGAGCCACCGCTCCTCTACATCGACCTCCAGCTCGTCCACGAGGTCACGTCGCCCCAGGCCTTCGAAGGCCTCCGCCTCGCCGGCCGCAAGCTCCGCCGCCCCGACCGCCACATCGCCACTGTCGACCACAACGTCCCGACCACCAGCGTCGCGGACCGTCTCCACATCGTCGATCAGATCAGCGCCACACAGGTGCAGGCCCTCCGCCAGAACTGCGCCGACTTCGGCATCGAGTTCTTCGACGTTCAGGACGCCGCCCAAGGCATTGTCCACATGATCGGTCCCGAACTCGGCGCCACCAAACCCGGCATGACCATCGTCTGCGGCGACTCGCACACCAGCACCCACGGCGCCTTCGGCGCGCTCGCGTTTGGCATCGGCACCAGCGAGGTCGAGCACGTCATGGCCACCCAAACCCTGCCGCAATCCAAGCCCAGAACCTTCCGCATCAACGTCGAAGGCGACCTCCCCTTCGGCGTCACCGCCAAGGACATCATCCTCGACATCATCGGCCGCATCGGCACCGACGGAGCCACCGGTTACGTCGTTGAATACGCCGGCTCCGCCATCCGCGCCCTCAGCATGGAAGGCCGCATGACCGTCTGCAACATGAGCATCGAAGCCGGTGCCCGCGCCGGCATGATCGCGCCAGACGACACTACCTTCGCCTACCTCAAAGGCCGCCGCTTCAGCCCGGCAGGAGCCCTCAGCGCAGGTCAAGATGCGTGGGACCAAGCTGTTGCCCACTGGCGAACCCTACCCACCGACCCCGGCGCCACGTTCGACCGCGAACTCACCATCGACGCCACCACCCTGCGCCCCGCCGTCACCTGGGGCACCTCCCCCGGCATGACCACCTTCATCGACAGCAAGGTTCCCAGCCCCGAAGACGCCCTCTCCGACGCCGACCGCAAGAGCTTTGCCCGCGCCCTCGAGTACATGGACCTCACACCCGGCACACCCATGGAACAGATCAAAATCGACACCGTCTTCCTCGGCTCCTGCACCAACGGCCGCATTGAAGACCTGCGCGCCGCCGCCAGCATCGTCCGCGGCAACCACATCGCCACCGGCATCCGCGCCATGGTCGTCCCCGGCTCCCAGCACGTCAAAAAACAAGCCGAAGAAGAAGGCCTCGACCTCATCTTCCGCACCGCCGGCTTCGAGTGGCGCGAGCCCGGCTGCAGCATGTGCCTCGGCATGAACCCCGACATCCTCGCTCCCGGCGAACGCTGCGCCTCCACCAGCAACCGCAACTTCGAAGGCCGCCAGGGCCGCGGCGGACGCACCCACCTCGTCAGCCCCCAAATGGCCGCAGCCGCAGCCATCACCGGCCACTTCACCGACATCCGCCAGTGGCCCAGCATCGCCCCCAACCCATCGCTCGACCAAAATGAAATGCTCGTCGACGGAGGTTCGCGATGAAGCGTTCTGCCTTAAACGTCGTAAGTCCGGCGCTAGCAATCTTCCTTAGTTCGACAGCTCTGTGTCAGACAGCAACCAGCAGCGAGACATGGACCGACCCTGACACACAAATCGTCTGGACAGCTCGGGATAACGGAAAAGACATCAGCTGGAAAGCTGCGGCCAGTCATTGCCATAAGTTGAGACTGAATGGGTTTTCTGACTGGCGCTTACCAGAGATGGTTGAAGCTCAAGGTGTGTACGACAAGCATGCAGAGTCTCCGGGCACGATGGGGCTAGAGCGATACCACAACGTAGACGCGGCGACCTGGCACATCAAAGGCAAAATTTTTTTGACCGGCACCGTCTGGACTGCTCTTCAGGACAAACGCGAGAAGTGCAGATGGGAATGCTACGCGCCTCATTTCAATTTCAATGAAGGAAGGGCGGACGTAGATCCTGCTGGTTGGCCATACCCTTACGACGGCATGAGAGTTCTGTGCGTACATGGGTCACAACCACAATCCATCGGCAACGGAGCACACGCATGATTCCCATTAACATCCTTACCAGCACCGCCGCCCCCCTGCCGCTGCCCAACATCGACACCGACCAGATCATCCCCAAGCAGTTCCTCAAACGCATCGAGCGCACCGGCTACGGCGACTTCCTCTTCTACGACTGGCGCCGCATCCAGGAAGGCCCGGACACCGGCAAGCCCCAGCCCGACTTCGTCCTCAACAAGCCCGAATACGCCGGCGCAAAGATCCTGCTCGCTGAAAAGAACTTCGGCTGCGGCTCCTCCCGCGAACACGCCGCCTGGGCCATCAACCAGTACGGTTTCCTCGCCGTCATCGCCCCCAGCTTCGCCGACATTTTCTACTCCAACGCCGGCAAAAACGGCATCGTCCTCGTCCGGCTCGACGACGCACAGGTCGAAACCCTCATCGCCCGCTCCACCGCCAATCCCGCGCACCGGATCACCATCAACCTCGAACACCAGACCGTCACCGACGACGAAGGTTTCCACGCCCGCTTCGACATCGACCCCTTCCGCAAACACTGCCTCCTCCACGGCCTCGACGACATCGCTCTAACTCTCCGCCACGCCGAAGCTCTCGACCAGTACGAATCCACCCACAACCAACACTTCTGGTCCGCCCCGAAGAGTGGCGATGCAGTGAATGTGTAACACAGTGGATTCGGGAGTTTAATTTGCGAACGGGTTGCACGAGTCTTCCTTTAATTGCAGTCGCCTTCTTGACAGGATGCCGAGGAACACCTGTCCAGCAGCTTAGCTCTACTTCTAACGGTGCTTACGCCGTCTTAGTCCAATCACAAGAGTTTCACCACTTAGGAAGCGAAAACATCGACATCTGTGTCGTGCCCGACCGAACGAGAACAATGCCTGATGAAAAACATTGTTTCCTTCAGGGCTACGACTTTTCACAACTTCAAATAACGTGGGAATCTCAGACTCAGATTGCCATTCATTTCAAATGTGGAACAGTAGCTAAGTTTAGAAATCACGTGATCGTTAGTCCCGACAATCAACTTCCTATCGGTTTCTACGCAACGCTTGAAGATAGCTGCAAAACGTACCACGAAAGTTAGAGCATGAGCACTGATCCAGGCAAACGCAACAGCATCGTCCTCACCGAAGGCCCATCCCGCGCCGCGGCCCGCTCCTACCTACGCGGCGTCGGCTTCAGCAAAGACGACCTCCACAAACCCATCATCGGCATCGCCAACACCTGGACCGAGATCGGCCCCTGCAACTTCCACCTCCGCGCCGTCGCCGACGCCGTAAAACAGGGCATCCGCGACGCCGGCGGCACCCCCATGGAGTTCAACACCGTCACCATCTCCGACGGCATCACCATGGGCACCGAGGGCATGAAGGCCTCGCTCATCTCGCGCGAGGTCATCGCCGACTCCATCGAACTCGTCACCCGCGGCAACAGCTTCGACGGCCTCGTCTGCATCGCCGGCTGCGACAAAAACATGCCCGCCTCCGTCATGGCGCTGGCCCGGCTGGACATCCCCGGCCTCATGCTCTACGGCGGCTCGATCATGCCCGGCAACCTGCGCCAGCCCGACGGCAGCAACAAAGAAATCACCATCCTCAACGTCTTCGAAGGCATGGGTTCGCACGCGGCCGGCAAGATCAACGACGCCGAACTCGAAGCCCTCGAGGCCGCCGCCTGCCCCGGCCCCGGCGCCTGCGGAGGCCAGTTCACCGCCAACACCATGGCCATGGCCGGCGAATTCCTCGGCATCTCCCCCATGGAAATCACCGGCGTTCCCGCCATGTCGCCAGAAAAAGCCAGCGCCTCGCGCGAGGCCGGCCGCATGGTCATGGACCTCGTCCGCCGCAACATCAAGCCCTCCCACATCCTCACCCGCCAGTCCATCGACAACGCCATCGCCGCCGTCTGCGCCTCGGGCGGATCGACCAACGCCGTCCTCCACCTCATCGCCATCGCGCACGAGCTCAACATCCCGCTCACCATGGAAGACTTCGACCGCATCAGCGAGCGCACGCCGTTCATCTGCGATCTTTCTCCCGGCGGCAAATACGCGGCAAAGGACTACCAGGAAGCCGGCGGCTCCCGCGTCCTCGCGGAGCGCCTCATCCAGCGCGGCCAGCTGCACGACACCCTCACCGTCAGCGGCAAAACCCTGCACCAGGAAGCTTCGACCGCCATCGAAACACCGAACCAGCCCGTCATTCACACGTGGGACAACCCGCTCAAGCCCACCGGCGGCCTCGTCATCCTGCGCGGCAACCTCGCCCCTGAAGGCTGCGTCGTCAAGGTCGCCGGCCACGAGCGCATCCACCACACCGGCCCCGCCCGCGTCTTCGACTCGGAAGACCTCTGCCACGCCGCCGTACAGGCCGGCCAGATCAACCCCGGCGACGTCTGCGTCATCCGCTTCGAAGGCCCCCGCGGCGGCCCCGGCATGCGCGAGATGCTCGCCGTCACCGCCGCCATCAAGGGCATCCCCGAACTCTCAGAAACAGTCGCCCTGCTCACCGACGGCCGCTTCTCCGGCGCCACCCGCGGCCTCATGGCCGGCCACGTCGCCCCCGAAGCTCAACTCGGCGGCCCCATCGCCGCCGTCCGCGAAGGCGACACCATCACCTTCGACATCCCCAACCGGCAACTCAACCTCAACATCCCCGACGAAGAACTAACCGCCCGCCTTGCGAACTTCCAACCACCACCCGCACGCTACAAACGCGGCGTCTTCGCCAAGTACGCCAACACCGTAAGCAGCGCCAGCATCGGCGCGGTCACAACTTAGGATGGCGACTACGCGAAAAATCACGATAGCTTTGATTGCTGTAATAGCTCTTGTTTGCGGCCCTTTGTTGCTTATGGTCCTGGGCAATGCGGCCGGTGGTGCGGCCGAGTACATAAGCAGCACAACACCGCTGGCGCAAGAGCTTCCGGGGTATTACAGCTACAAAGCTGAATGGGGTGATGCAACACTTACTCTCGCGTCAGATCAAACTTTCACTCAACTAATTCAGAACAAAGCAGGCTCCGCTCAAAGACTTAAGGGGAAGTGGAGTTCGGCGTTAGAGCAGGCAACACCGGAAGTGACCTTCTCGGATTTACTAAGTGTCCAAGACAACAATCATGGGCAACAGCAGGGTAGCTCAGGAATGCACGTACTGAAAGCTCGATTCTCTGGTCGCATTTCGTTACAAATCAACGACGATTTAGGTCAACAGTTCGACAAGACTGAATAGGTTTGCATTGATCGAAGCTCTTAAATCCTTACTCAAACAAGCCTCCAGCGCACGCAGCCGCGGCGAGGCCGCCGAGTCCGAGCGCCTCTTCAAAGAGGCCGCAGCACAGGCCGAGGCCACGCAATCCATTGAGCGCGCAGAGGCCCTCACCGGCGTCGCCCAGGCGCGCCGCGACAAGGGCGACCGCCTCGGCGCGGCCATTTACTACGCCGAAGCCATCACCCTCTTCCGCACCACCAACGCCTCCACGCAACTCGCCCACACCCTGCGCCACGCCGCAGAAGTCCGTTCCGAACTCAAGGAATACGGCGTCGCCAGCACCCAGATCGAAGAAAGCATCCGCCTCCTCCGCTCGCCGCAATACACCAACTCGGACGAAGCCGAGCCCCTCGACGTAACGCTCGACCTCGCCAACGCCCTTCGCGTCTCCGCCCTAAACGACGAGCGCCGCGCCCTGCAGGCCTGGGCCGAAGCCGAACAACTCTACACCGCCGCGGACATCCCCGCCGGCGTCACCGAATCCCAGCAGCATCGCGAACGCCTCGCACCCGTACAGCAGGAGCACACCGCATGAGCAACCAGCCGCAAGACCCCATCAGCGAACAGAAAAAATCCCCCACGCTCGACGGCGGCACCGCCTCCGGCAACAGCATCGCCCTGCCCGCCTCGCCCGCACACAACTCCACGCCCACCCTCACCGGTGCGGAGATCACCTGGGCCACCCTCGCCGGCGAAGGCGTCACCACGGTCTTCGGCTATCCCGGCGGTGCCATCCTGCCCATCTACGACGCCCTCCGCAAGTTCCCCACCATCCACCACGTCCTCGTCCGGCATGAGCAGGGTGCCTCCCACATGGCCGACGGCTACGCCCGCGCCTCGGGCCAGGTCGGCGTCTGCATGGCAACATCAGGCCCCGGTGCCACCAACCTCGTTACGGGTCTGGCAACGGCAATGCTCGACAGCATCCCCATGGTCGCCATCACCGGCCAGGTCGCCAGCAAGGTCCTCGGCACCGACGCCTTCCAGGAAGTCGACATCACCGGCATCACCCTGCCCATTACCAAGCACAACTACGTCGTCACCCGCGCAGAAGACGTTGCGCCCACTCTCCGCGAAGCCTTCCAGGTCGCCAAATCCGGCCGACCCGGCCCCGTCCTCGTCGACATCACCAAAGACGCCCAGCAGGGCACAGCCACCTTCGACTTTGCCATGTCGAAACCAAAGCCCTACCGGCCTCACCCCATGCTGCGCGCCGCTCAAATCGACATTTCGACAACTCTCGAATCCGCCCTGCAACTCATACGCGAAAGCAAGAAGCCCGTTATCCTCGCAGGCCACGGCATCATCCAGTCCCGGGCCGAGCGCGAAGTCATCGCCTTCGCCGAACGCCACGGCATCCCCGTCGCCACCACCCTGCTCGGCCTCGGCGGCTTCCCCGCCTCCCACCCGCTCGCCCTCGGCATGATGGGCATGCACGGCGAGTCCTGGGTCAACGTTGCCATCCAGCAGGCCGATCTCCTCCTCGCCTTCGGCATGCGCTTCGACGACCGCGTCACCGGCAACCTCGCCCACTACGCCCAGAACGCCCAGAAAATCCACGTCGACATCGACCCCAGCGAAATCAACAAGAACGTCAAGGTCGACGTAGCCCTCATCGGCGACCTCAAAACCATCCTCTCGCAAATCGAGATCAAGCTGGGCACTACTGAGCTCAGCAACGACCAGACCCGCGAATGGCGAGACGAGATCCGCTCCCTCAAAGGCGACGCCAGCGTCCGCGACATCCTCACCCTGCCCGACAATGGTCACCTCTACGCCGCCCACGTCATCCACGACATCTGGCAGGAGGCCCGCGCCGCAGGCCGCCTTGACCAGACCATCATCGCCACCGACGTCGGCCAGCACCAGATGTGGGAAGCCCAGTACTACCGCCACGAAGACACCCGCACCCTCATGACTTCAGGCGGCCTCGGCACCATGGGCTTCGGCCTGCCCGCCGCCATCGGCGCCAAAATGGCCTGCCCTGAAAAAGACGTCTGGGTCATCGCCGGCGACGGCGGCTTCCAGATGACCGCCGCCGAACTCTCCACCATCCAGCAGGAGAAGCTCCACATCAACATCGCCGTCATCAACAACGGCTTTCTTGGCATGGTCCGCCAATGGCAGGAAGCCTTCTACGACAAGAACTACAGCAACTCGCCCATTCTTAGTCCTAACTTCGTCAAGTTAGCTGACGCCCACGAAATTCCCGGCGTCCGTGTAAGTCAACGCTCTGAAGTTACACCGGCCGTGACCCGCGCCCGCACCGGCACCGGCAGCTTTCTCATCGACTTCGCCGTCGAAAAAGAAGACGGTGTCTACCCCATGATCGCCCCCGGCAGCGCTCTCCACGAAATGGTCCGCCGCCCCAATCCCCTGCTCGAAACCAGCGAAGACTAGCGCTCCGACACTGAAGGAAATCCCATGACAGAACGCCAGAAACTTACCGAGAAGATCCTTCACGCCAAGCGCAGCCTCGGCCTCACCTGGAAGGGGATCGCCGAAGCTCTCGGCGACAACTCTCCCATCATTTACACCGCCGCCCTGCTCGGCCAATCGCCACTCACCAGCGAGGAGGCGCAAAAGGCCGCAACGCTCCTTGAGCTCGACGACAACGACGCGCTCCTGCTCGCAGCCTCGCCCGAACGCGGCGCCGGCATCACCATGCCGCCCACCGATCCACTCATCTACCGCTTCTACGAACTCGTCCAGAACTACGGCCACACCTGGAAGGAACTCATCCACGAAGAGTTCGGCGACGGCATCATGAGCGCCATCGACTTCAACATGTCCATCGAACGCGAACCCAACCCCGCTGGTGACCGCGTCAAAATCGCCATGAGCGGTAAGTTCCTCCCCTACCGCCGCTTCTAAGTCGACCTTGACAACGAATAGCCAATTCGCAACGCCACGCCTGTTCCAACACCGGCAGCGTTGCCGCGTACTTACTCAGACACTAGTAGCATCACTGCCATATAAACCGCTCGTCAAACCCAATCTCATACTGGGTCAACATAGTCCGTACTTCCGCCTGAAAATCACGCCGCGCATGCACTTCATCCTGCGCATCCAGATATTCCACCAACTTAGTCCGGTCGTTCAGCCCAACAGAAAATCCAAAGAACTCCCGCTGCCACCGGAACTTCTCAAACTGCGCACCCTGCGTCTTGATCCACTGCTGCGACTCCAGCTTCACCTTCGCCACAACCCGTTCCACCCGCTCCATCTTGCCCAGGTAAAACGCAGCATGAACGTGATCGGAAAGCACCGCGCTCCGCACAAACATGTTGTTGCTCCGTGCCAGCGTCCCATGCAAACACTCATGCATCCCCTGCCGCACCTCCGGCGTCGTCAACCACGCACGCCGCTCCTTCGTGCTCCACATCGCATGCACCAGCACACAACTCAATTCCATGCGCCCGAGTATAAGGGCCAGCTGCACGAAAGGCCCTAGATGCTCCACACCTTTATCGCCCTCGTCGACAACAAGCCCGGCGTCCTCACCCGCGTCGCCTCGCTCTTCCGCAGGCTCAACATCAACATCGCCTCGCTCACCGTAGGCGAAACCGAAACCGACACCGTCTCCCGCATGACCATCGTCTGCGACGCGCCGGACAACGCCGCCCACCGCATCCGCGCCTCGCTCTACAAGCTCGAAATCACGCGCGAGGTCGACGAGGTCGGCCGCGCCGAAGCCGTCGTCCGCGAGCTCTGTCTCATCAAGGTCGCCGCCGGCCCGCAGTCCCCCCACGGCATGGGCAGCCGCACGCAAATCTTCGAGCTCGCCAACGTCTTCCGCGCCCGCGTCGTCGACCTCGCTCCCGATTCGATCATGCTCGAAATGACAGGCAGCGCCAGCAAAATCGAAGGCCTCATCCAGGTCATCCGCGAGTCCGCCTACGACATCCTTGAAGTCAGCCGCACCGGCCGCATGGCCATGCGCCGCGGCCAGCACACCACCCGCGTCATGCGCGCTCTCGGCAGCAAACCCCACCAGCTCGACACCGACACCTGGGACGACCCCGACACCCTCGACCCCATGAACACGCTCCCCAACCAATTCGCCGACCACGAAGCATGACCCACTATGACGACATCCCCGACACATCTCCAGAAGCCTTCTACGGCTTCGAGATGACCGATGAACAGATCGGTGAAGGCCCATACCGGCCAGTCGCTTTGGAGTTGAAACACCTCTTCGAACACATGGTCCGCGAAGCGGAGAAGGTCAACGAAGAGCTATCCCTCTCCGTCCACTTTCAGCAGGTCCTCACAGAGTTCCTGTGGCGGCCTGGTCAACAAACACTCGCAAAAGTCCTGGTTGCCTCGCCCTCCATGCACGACTCCATCGTCGAGGTCACGCGCCTCACCGCACCCTCTCTACTCAAAGACATTCCCCCGGCGGAGTAAGCGATCCGCACTACACTTTTAGAAACCACGAAGGAACAGACCCACATGGCAAAGACCTACCACGACAACGACGCAGACCTCTCCCTCATCCAGGCCAAAAAGGTCGCCATCATCGGCTACGGCTCCCAGGGCCACGCCCACGCCCTCAACCTCAAGGACTCGGGCGTCGACGTGAAGATCGGCCTTCGCGAAGGCAGCAAAGGCGCAGCCAAGGCCCAGGCCGCCGGCCTTGAAGTCCTCTCCGTCGCCGACGCCGCCCAATGGGCCGACACCATCATGGTCCTCGTGCCCGACCAGACTGCCGCCGCGGTCTACAAGGAAGTCGAACCCGGCTTGACAAAGGGCAAAACCCTCATGTTCGCCCACGGCTTCAACATCCGCTTCCGCACCATCACGCCCCCGGCGGATGTCGACGTCTCGCTCGTCGCACCCAAGTCCCCCGGCCACCGCGTCCGCGAAGTCTTCACCGAGGGCGGCGGCGTCCCCGGCCTCGTCGCCGTCGAGCAGGACCCCAGCGGCAACGCCCTCGCCAACGCGCTCTCCTACGCCAAGGGCATCGGCTGCACCCGCGCCGGCGTCCTCCAGACGACCTTCACTGAAGAAACCGAAACCGACCTCTTCGGCGAGCAGGCCGTCCTCTGCGGCGGCACGGCGGCTCTCGTCAAGGCAGGCTTTGAGACCCTGACCGAAGCCGGCTACCAGCCCGAGCTCGCCTACTTTGAAGTCCTACACGAGCTCAAGCTCATCGTCGATCTCATGTACCGCGGCGGCCTCGAATACATGCGCTACTCCATCTCCGACACCGCCGAGTGGGGCGACTACATCGCCGGCCCGCGTATCGTCACACCCGAAGTCAAAGCCGCCATGAAGTCCCTGCTCACCGACATTCAGGACGGCACCTTCGCCAAAAAGTTCATCGAAGACCAGTCCACCGGCCGCAAAAAGTTCGAGATGTTCCGCGAGCAGGACCGCAACCATCCCATCGAAAAGATCGGTGCAGACCTCCGCGCCGCCATGCCCTTCCTCGACCCCGTCAAGGTAGAAAACGGCTCCGTCGTCAAGGCCTAGACTCTCCACAAAGAGGCCCACGTCCGGACCCTCGGACGTGGGCCTTGCATCCAACACCCCATGCGCACCGAAGCCCTGCAGCTCACCGGCGACTTCTCCATCGACGCCCTCCAGTACCAGACCTCTGACGTTCCCGACCCCGGCCCCGACGAAGTTCTCGTCCGCATCCGCGCCGTCTCGCTCAACTATCGCGACCTCATGGTTGTGCGCGGCCTCTACAACCCCAAAATCCACAAGCCGCGTACTCCATGTTCAGACGGAGCTGGCGAGGTCGTCGCCACCGGTGCCGCGGTCACCAGCTTCAAGCCAGGCGACCGTGTAGTCTCCGGCTTCTTCCCCGCGTGGGTCGAAGGCCCGCTCACCGACGCTGCCGCACGCTCCGCCATGGGCGACGCCACCGAAGGTGTCCTCACCACCTATCGCCTCTTTCCTGCGCACGCCCTCGTTCCCGTACCTGCTGAACTATCCTTCGCTCAGGCCGCCACCCTGCCCTGCGCTGGTGTCACCGCGTGGCACGCGCTTGTCGCCATCGGCAACATCGGTCCAGGTGATACCGCGCTTCTTCTCGGCACAGGCGGCGTCAGCATGCTGGGCCTTCAAATCGCCCATCTCCGCGGCGCAACCACGATCGTTACCAGCTCCTCCCAGGCCAAACTCCACATGGCCAGCGCACTCGGCGCCACCCACACCCTTCACGTGGCACATGGTACAGACTGGTCCACACAGGTTCGCGACCTCACCGGCGGCGCAGGTGCCACCCACATCCTTGAGGTCGGCGGCGCCAACACACTCGCCATGTCGGTCCGCAGCGCGGCTCGCGGTGGCCTCGTCGCCATCATCGGGGTCCTCAGCGGTCCAGAGCTCAGCAAAGAGCAGCCCTTTAACGTCCGCCCCATCCTGATGAACGGCCTGCGCCTGCAGGGAATCTTCGTCGGCTCCGTCGCCATGCTCCGCGATCTTGCCACTGCCTTTGCCGCGGGCGGCGTGCAGCCTTCCATCGGTGCCAGCTTTCCATTTCAATCTGCAAAAGACGCGTTTCACACGTTGGATTCCGCCACCCACTTCGGCAAAATCATCATCACGCTGGACTAGCGCATCGTACTGTCATGCAACGGTTCACGGTTTCCGCTGGCATCGCTCTGTGTGCGGTCATGTCCGGCCCCGCTCATCCCGCCGCCGCTCAGCCCGGCCCCGCTCAACCTGCCAACAGCTCCACGCTGCTCAGCAGTATGCGAGATCGCTTCCGTCCGTTGCTCATCTTTGCCGGCTCGTCCGACCAGCGCGTTCAACAGCAGTATCGTGTTCTCGCCAGCAACGCGTCCGGCGTTCAAGACCGCCAGGTGCGCATCGTGCTGGTCACCACAGCGCCCACACCGGCCCAGCCACCACCTCCAGCCGGCACCGTCTCCGCTACCCTGCAGCAGCAGAAAGCTCTTCGCAGTCAGTTCCACGTCTCTCCAGGTAGCTTCACCGTCATCCTGGTTGGCAAAGACGGTGGCGAGAAGTTCCGCTCGACCACGCCCGTTTCGTTCGCTACCCTCACCCATATCATCGATGCCATGCCCATGCGCCAGCAGGAAATGCAGGTCCATTAGCCTGAACCAGGGTCACACACGCTGCGTATACCATCCATAAAGGACACCAACCCTCATGGCTACCCTTACGGTCGACCCGTCTCCATCCGAAGCCCTGATTCACAGTAAGCAGCATGAACCCGCACTGCCCACGCCCTTGGCAGACATCATCCATGCTCTCGGCCAGCTTCCTCAACTTGACGGCATGTCCACGGCGGACTTCGAGTGGCTTGTCAAGCACGGCACAGAGCACCGCTTTGCTGATGGCACGACTGTTTTCCGCTCCGGCGAACCCGCCGACACGATGACGATTCTGCTTGACGGTGAAATCCACGTTCGGCGTCACCAGTCCGGGCCCGTACAGTACTTCATCGGCCGCTCCGGCCAGCTCACCGGCAAGCTTCCATACAGCCGCATGCAGACCTACGGCGGCGACGGCTATGCCGCGGGTGACGTGTGGACACTTGACTTCAACCAAAGCTGCTTTCCTGACATGCTCAAAGCCATTCCGTCCATCGGGCAGCGGTGCGTCTCCGTGCTGCTTGACCGCGTCCGCGAAGTGACGCGCATGGAGCAGCAGTCTGAAAAGCTCAACGCCCTCGGCAAGCTCGCTGCAAACCTCTCGCATGAGCTCAACAATCCGGCGTCCGCGGCACGCTCTGCCGCAAACAATCTCTGGACGGAGCTCCGCACCTACGGCGATCAGAAATACCGCCTGGGCGCGCTCTGCTTCGACGATGCCGTCAAACAGCAGTACGGCGAGTGGGTCTCCTCCGTACGTGCCATGCTGCCACAAGGCGAGGTCGATATCACCTCCGAAACAATCGACCTGAACGAGCGCGAAGATCTTTTCCGCTCCTGGCTCGACGCTCACCACGTTGCGGACAGCTGGAAGATTGCGCCCACCCTTGCCGAAACCCGCATCGACCTGCCACATCTGGAAAAACTGGCTGCCCTCATGCAGCCGGAAGCTCTCCCCATCGCCATCTCGTCCTTCGCCTCCGCCCTCAAGGCCGAACGCATGACCGACGCCGTCATGGATGCCACCCGCCGCATCTTCGGCCTCATCACCGCCATCAAGGACTACTCCTACATGGACCAGGCACCCATCCAGGAGATCGACCTTGCCGCTGCCCTGGACAACACCCTGGCCATGTTCACATCGCGCCTTGCCAACGTTGAGGTCATTCGTAACTATGATCCGGCGACTCCACCTGTGCTCGTCTACGGCAGCGAAATCAACCAGGTGTGGACCGCCATTATCGAGAATGCACTTGATGCCATGGACCTGATGCCGCCGGACAGCCCGCGCGTCCTGCGCCTGCACACCGCCCTTTCGGGCTCCACCGTCATCGTTGAAGTGTGGGACAACGGCCCCGGCATTGATGCCGCGATCCAGTCGCGCATCTTTGAGCCTTTTTTCACAACCAAAGCGGTCGGCAGCGGCCTGGGTCTCGGTCTCGACATCGCCAACCGCGTTGTGCTGAAACATCGCGGCCAAATATCGGTCAAGTCAAAGGCGCACGAAACCTGCCTCCAGGTGCGGCTGCCCATCGAGCAGACAGGTGCCTATTGATCCTTACCTCCGTGTCGCGGCGTCTCCAAAAAGCTGCACCACAATTGCTCCACACCCGCAGTGAACCCGCAGCAAAACAACCAGAAAAGCCCCGGACATCATCCGGGGCTTTTCTCTTCCACTCAAAGCGTGTGACCTGCGCGACTTACTTCGACACTTCCACGCCACGCCAGAATGCCATGTGGTGCTTCACGCTACGCGCTGCCGGCTTTGGGTCGGGGTAGTACCAGGCTGCATCCGGGTTCTCCTGCCCATCGACCAGCAGGCTGAAGTACCGCGCCTGGCCCTTCCACGGGCAGGAAGAGGTCGTAGAACTCGGCCTCAGGAACTCACGCTTGACCGATTCCTCAGGAAAATAGACATTTCCTTCAATCGTTTCGAAATTCTCACTCTCGGCCACTGTCTGGCCGTTCCATATCGCCTTTGCCATGCTGGAACCTACTTCCTGGTTAACTGGTCGAGCCGCGAGACTGTTACGGGATCTTAAAAAGCTGTTCCCGCGCCACTGTCCTGCACCTCTAATGGTTCAAGTTCAACCCATTAGATCAGTTTCCATGATAAAAGATTCCCGGCGGACCGACAAACAGTGTCGTCGAAGGCCCTCACGTGAGGGCGACAGCGGTCTCAGGCTACCGCCAGAGGCCGTGTTGTCTCGGGATTTGGGATTGTCAACACAGGCACCTCTGCCGCTGCCGGCGCTTCAGGCACGCGGTCTGTCCGCTCATCCCAGTCGCAGGAAATTGGGTCGGGCATCTCCTCTTTTGCGCCCTTTTTTGGCCTGCGTTTTGGCATGGTGTCGTGGTTGTGGGGGCAGACTTCGTGGATGAAGCCGTCCTGTTTATTAAAGACTTCGACAAGATATGTACTGTTCCCGCGGGGGCAGGGCTTGGCGATAAGCTTCTGATTGCTCGTGAAGTCGCATTTCGGGTAGTTTGTGCAGCCGTAAAAGTAGTTCCCTGTCCGTGCTTTACGCTCGGCAAGTGAACCCTTGCATTTAGGACACGGCACATCCAGCAGAACCTGCTTCACATACTTGCACTTCGGGTACCCGGAGCACGATGTGAACTCCCCATACGTCCCGGTGCGCTTGACCAACTCCATGCCACACTCCGGGCAGGGCTCCCCGGTGGGCTCCGGGGGCTTGCTCTGCACCTTTTGGCTCAGGCGCCGAACTGTCTTGCACGGGGGATCGGCGTTGTAGTCGGGGCAGCTCATGAACGGGCCAAACGGACCGTTTTTCAGCACCATGAGTTTGCCGCAGTTCTCGCAGAACTCCTCTTCCTCGGTATCACCCTGCTCCATCGCGGCCAGGTCCGGCTTGTCGGCGAAGTTCTCCTTGGTAAAGTCGCAGCTCACGGGGTCCACCAGGATCGACTTGCCGCGCGTCGCTGCCACCTTCAGCGCCGCCAATAGTTCCTTGTCGCTGTGCACTTCGTCGTTTGAGGCTTCGGCGTCGTCGATCATGCCTTTGACCTGGAAGGGGTAATCGACCGCATCCTTGATGCGCTTCACCACGGCCTTGGGATCCTTCTTGAACGAGGCCACGGCAATCGTCTTCGGCTTGGTCTTGGTGTAGTTGCTGCAGGAGTAGAACGAGCCGAATTTGCCCCACTTCATGACAAGAGCGCTGCCGCACTTCTCGCAGATCTCGTCCGTTGGCTCCTCGCGCCGCTTGATGTCTTCCATCGACTTTTCGGCGACTTTGATCTCGTCGGTCAAGTGGTCGTAGAACCCGTCCAGCAGGTCGGTCCACTTCTCCTCGCCATCCTCCACGCGATCCAACTCTTCTTCAAGCTTGCGGGTGTAGGCCATGTCGAAGATGTACGGGAAGTTCTTGACCAGCAGGGTCGTGACGACCATGCCGATCTCGGTGGGCACGAACTTTTTAGCGAGCTTCTTGACGTAGTCGCGGTCCTGGATGGTGTTGATGATGGACGCATAGGTGGAGGGGCGGCCTATGCCCTGCTCTTCGAGTTCTTTTACAAGGGACGCCTCGTTGAAGCGTGGCGGCGGTTCAGTGAACTTCTGCTCTGTCAGCACGGCCACAAGGTCCAACGCCTGGCCCGAAGCCAGTGCCGGCAGCGACACATCCTCTTCGTCCTCTGAAGAGCCCTCGGGCTTTGCGGCTTTCTCCTCCGCTGCCGCGGCGGCCTTGCCGGCACGCGGATCGGCCACCTTCAGAAAGCCCTCGAACTTGAGCACAGACCCGGACACACGCACGCCGTACTTGCGGTCACCCTTGCCTTCGATCTCGACCACTGTCTGGTCGTAGACAGCCGACGTCATCTGGCTCGCCACAAAGCGCCGCCAGATCAGGTCGTATAGGCGGAACTGCTCGTCGCTGAGGTACTGACGGATGCTCTCCGGCGTGTACGCCACGTGCGTCGGACGAATTGCCTCATGCGCATCCTGCGCATCCTTCTTGCCCTTGAACTCGTTGGGTTTCGCCGGCAGAAACTTCGCGCCAAGCGTCCCGATGTACTCCCGCGCCTCTTCAATCGCCACAGGCGACACACGCGTGGAATCCGTACGCATGTAGGTGATCAGACCAACCGTGCCTTCAGAGCCGATCTCCACGCCTTCATACAGCCGCTGCGCCACACCCATGGTGCGCTTGACGTTGAAGCCAAGGCGGTTCGACGCCTGCTGCTGCAGCTGCGAGGTGGAGAACGGCGCGGGTGCATTGCGCCGACGCTCCTTTGCCTCCACGCTGGCAACGGTCCACTTGGCCGCCTCCATGCCGCGCTTCGCAGCTTCGGCAGCCTGGCCGTCTGGCAATGCAGGCGGACTGACCGTCTCCACGCTGACACGCGCGCCGTCGATGGTGTGCAGCCGTGCCGTGAACTCCTGCTTTGCGCCTGACGATTTCAGCCGGGCATCAACCGGCCAGTACTCCACCGGGACAAACGCTTTGATTTCATTCTCGCGGTCTACGATGAGGCGGAGCGCCACTGTCTGCACACGGCCGGCGCTAAGGCCGCGGCGCACCTTGTCCCACAGCAGCGGCGAGATTTCATAACCCACCAGCCGGTCGAGCACACGGCGTGTCTGCTGCGCGTCGACCAGATTCTCGTTCACTGAGCGGGCACGCGTGAACGCGTCCACAACAGCCTTCTTCGTGATCTCGTTAAAGGTCACACGCTGGATGGTCGCCTTGCTTTTTAAGGAGGGCTGCAACTGCATTTGCAGGTGGTGCGCAATCGCTTCGCCTTCACGGTCCGGGTCAGGTGCCAGGTAGACCGCATCTGCTTTTGCGGCCAGCTTCTTCAGCTTGTCCACCAGCTTTTCTTTACCGGGCGACACGATGAGGTGCGGCTCGAAGGTGCGCTTTTTGAGCTCTACACCAATGTCGTTTTTGGGCAGGTCCATGATGTGGCCCAGCGAGGCCTCTACCGTGTAGTCGCTGCCGAGGTACTTATTGATCGTCTTCGCCTTCGCCGGCGACTCCACAATCACGAGATTTTTTGCCATGCCACACGTCCTGTTTCCGCCGCGTTTCTCGCGACCGCCGGCTTCCCGGCCCTGCTCACTACCTGCTGCAAATCGGCCCGGTCCCGCTCCCGGACTTCCGCTGCCTGTTCCGCTCTACTGTCTCGGTGAGACGCTACCACGAACCTTTCGCTACGTCACGCGTGTCGATTTCCACGGCGCGGCCAAGTCCGTAAACTTCGCATCACCAAATTTGCCTGCCATGACACGTCAAAGACGAAGCCAGGTAATGCCGCAGAGGGCGCCATCTCATGACAACCAGCTACGGGACAGCGCGGTGATCAGCCGTCTGTGACAATAGGTAACGGTCAAAACGTCCGCACATAATTCTTGCCAGGCATTTGTCGCACCCGACCCGCCAGCTCCAGCTCAAAAAGAGCCGTAAACACCTCAGCGGATGGCAGTTGTCCTTCCAGCACGTCCATGAGTTCGTCCAGCTGAACCGACTCATCCGCTCGAAGGTGCTGGTATACCAGCCGCTCGGTTGGCGGCATCTCGGCATCCGCGAATAGAGATGCAGCTCCACCGCCTTTCGATGCAGCGTCGCCGGCGGCAAGCATCGCCAGCCGGTCCTCCAGCTCCACACGCGCCTGGCTCGGCAGGTCCTCCCACACGTCTTCCCAGGTGGCGGTGAGCTTGGCTCCCTGCTTGATCAGGGTGTTCGGCCCCCAGGCATTCTTGTTGGTCACGTTGCCGGGCACCGCGTAGACGTCGCGGTTCTGTTCCATCGCGCAGCGGGCCGTAATGCGGGTGCCGCTGTTCTCTGCTGCCTCAATAACCAGCACGCCGATGCTCATGCCGCTGAGTACGCGATTGCGCAGGGGAAAGTTCTGCGGAGCGGGAAAGGTGCCTGTCGGGAATTCCGTGATGATGCATCCGCCGCTCAGCAAAATTTGCTCTGCAAGCTTCTTGTTTTCTTTGGGATAGATCACATCAATCCCCGTCCCCCACACCGCCACAGTCTTTCCCTTGGCCTCAATGGCACCTCGGTGAGACTCGGTATCGACACCGCGGGCCATGCCGCTGAGGATGACGACACCCCGGTTTGCCAGGTCGCGCGAAAGCATCTGCGCCATGCCGGCACCGTAGGGGGACGGGTGACGCGTGCCGACGACGGCGATGCCCGGCAGGCTGAGCAGCGCTGTCTCACCGCGGTACCAGAGGACAGGCGGCGGGTCGTAGATTTCGCGAAGCCGGTCCGGGTACTCCGCGCAGTCGTGCGTCAAAAAGCCGGCACCCTGCTCTTCGAGCCGTTGAATCTCTGCCTCGGCAGCCGCACGCGCCTTGCCTTCAAAAACAAATTGCGCGCTCGCAGCAGGCAATCCGAGGCCCTCCAACTCCGTAAGACCAAGGCCGAGCAACGACGCGGCGTCCTGCAGCCTGCCCATGGCATGAACCGTCCGCGTGGCGCCCATGCCTGGGGTCAGCGTCAGAGCCATCCAGGCCAGGCGTGCGCCGAATTCACCGCCAAGAGCTGTACTGTTGTCTGCACGACCTGTCGCTACACCGACCGCCATTCCCCCTCCATGCACCCGATGGGCACCCAGTGGCCATCGTTATACATCACGCCGCGGCGGCTCGCCCATACCACCGGTGGTGTCGGGATGATCGCCCAGCTGTGCCGGAGGTCGCCCAGCAGTACTGGAAGATCGCACAGCCCCGGGAGCCGAGGGCGCGCGCCGAACATCCAACCCAACAGCGTGCCGACCACTCTTCCAACCCGCCTGCGCATTGCGGCTATCGGTTTTCTGAACCCGGCGCCGCTCCTGTACGACTTTGAGTACGATCCGCAGGCCACCGTGCTGCGGGACCGTTACAGCGTGCACTACACAACGCCGGCCCAATGCGCCGCACAGCTTGGCAGCGGTGAGGCTGACCTGGGGCTGATTCCGATTGGTGCACTGCCGCACCTGCCGCACCTTGCCGCGGTTCCGGGCTGCACGATCGCGTCCCTGCACGCCGTGCGCTCGATTCAGATGGTGGTGAAACCAGGGCTGACGTTGAGCACCATCCGAACGGTGGCGGCGGACAGTGCCTCGCGCTCGTCGGTGGCGTACCTGCAGATTATCCTGCGAGCCTTTTACGGCAATGATCCTGGGTTTGCGCAGAGCCCTGCAGACCTTGGGACGATGCTGCAGTCCGCAGATGCGGCCCTACTGATCGGGGACCCGGCGCTGCTGGCGCTGGAGCAGCGGCAGGCGCACCCCGGCCACGCGTGGTATGACCTGGCGACGCTGTGGAACGAGCACACGTGCCTGCCATGGGTAGCCGCCGTGTGGGCTGTGAATTCAAAGTCGCTGGGTGAAATGACGCCGACAAGGCTGATTGAGGACCTGTCAGCTTCCCGTGACGCGGGGCTTACCCATGTTGAGACGTTGGTGCGCGACTGGGCACCGCGCATCGCGATTCCGGCTGCGACGATTCGCACATACCTGACGGAGAACATTCACTACGACCTGGACCCTGCGTGTCTGCAGGCGATTGCCCGGTTTTATGAACTGGCGGAGCAGACGGGGGTGCTGCCGCGCTACGATCTGCCGCTGCTGGCAACTTGAGCGACTTCCAGCGCTGGTTGAGCGTCTGAAGTGCTACGCATGCACACACTTCCCGCCATGCTCGTTGCGGTCGCCCATCACGCGCATCATGCGCGCGGCGGTCTGCTTGGGTACTTTATGCGGCTTGGACCGACGGGTCTGCTGCTGGTGTCCATTATCGACAGCTCGCCGATTCCACTACCGATTCCGGGATCGTCTGACCTGCTGGTGACGGTGTTTGCCGCAAAGGAGCATGGCTGGCTTCTGGCCACGTTGATTGCAACACTCGGCTCGGCCCTGGGGTCGATCGCGAGCTACCAGTTGGGCGTGGTTGGGGGCGTGGCTCTGCTGGACAAGTACGTGCCGAAGCGTTTTGCGGACCGGCTGAAGCAGTGGTCGGAGCACCATGCATTGCTGTCCGTGGCGCTGCCGGCGATTTTGCCCCCGCCAGCGCCGTTGATGCCCTTCCTGATTGCAGCGGGCGCGTTGCGGATGCCGCGGCGGATGTTCTATCCAACCTTCATCGTGAGCCGATTTGTGCGGCATGCTTTTTATGCGTGGCTCGGCGTGCATTATGGCCGCCACATACTGCCGCTGTACAACCGGCTAACCGAGGAGTACGGCTGGGTACTGCTGGTGGTGGTGTGGGGTTCGGTGGTATTTGCCGTGGTATACGCGACGGTCAAGATTGTGCAGGCACGCCGGGGGAGAGGCACAAAGGCCGCAACCCCCGCCGTGGCCTGACGCCTTTCTGGAGAGGCTCTAGAACTCCCAACGCAGGAGCGTGGCACCGACAGTGAAGCCGGCGCCGACGCTGGCCAGCAGGACTAGGTCGCCCTTCTTGAGTTGTCCTTCTTCAAGCGCTGTGCCCATTGCCAGCGGAATGGTGCCACCGGTTGTGTTGCCGTAGCGGTCAATGTTGATGACGACACGTTCGGGCGCGAGGCCGAGGCGCTCGGCGGTGGCCTGGATGATGCGCTTGTTTGCCTGGTGGGGGATGAAGGTGTCAATGTCGCCGCCAACGATGCCGTTGCGCTGGAGCACGCGCTCGCTGGCCTCCATCATCTTGCGGACAGCAAACTTGTAGACGGTCTGGCCGTCCTGCTTGATGTAGTGCATGTGGTCTGCGACGGTTTTGACGCTGGAGGGATGCAGCGAACCGCCGCCCGGCATGCAGAGGCTGTTGCCGCCGTGGCCGTCTACTTCGTGCCAGAAGTCGATGAGGCCGACCTCGCCCTGCTCGCACGGCTCGATGAGAACCGCACCCGCGCCGTCGCCGAACAGGATGCAGGTGGAGCGGTCGGTGTAATCGACGATGGAGCTCATCGTGTCGCCGCCGATGACTAGAACCTTGTCGTGCGCACCGCTTTCGACCAGCTTGGCGCCCACCTGCAGAGCGTAGAGAAAGCCGCTGCATGCGGCACTCAGGTCGAAGCCCCAGGCTTTGGTCGCGCCCAGCTTGGCCTGAACAAGGCACGCCGTGGCGGGAAACAGCATGTCTGGCGTGACGGTGCCGACGATGATCGCATCGACGTCTGCCGGGTCTACGCGGACACGATCCAGGCAGCGTCGCGCCGCCTCCGTGGCCAGGTCGCTGGTCGCCATGCCCTCGTCCACGATGTGCCGCTCGCGGATGCCTGTTCGTTCCAGAATCCACTGATCCGTGGTGTCAACGATCTTTTCCAGGTCGGCATTTGTCATCAGCTTCGGTGGCACATAGGTGCCGACCGATGAAATCTTCGCGCGACGAGCCACGCGCGGCTTCAACTCCAAGGCCACTGCTTCCTCCGCGCACCAGCCGGCGCGCTGTTCCTTTACAGAATACGTTGCAATAGTTGTTGCTCCCACGCAACTGGCGCATTACCCTTCCGCCAACATCAAAAGGTGCCCGTATGCGTCGGCTGCTGATGCTTTCGCTCCTCTGTGTGTCCCTTGCCTGTGTATCCCTTGCCGCTGGTGGTTGCGGCGGCAGCAGCACGTCCACGTCCTCCAGCACACCCAGCAACCTGGTCATCAACGCCTCACCGGCACGTGCGGACGTGGACGGCGGCAATTTCATCACCATCGATGCCTATGCCACCGTGACCGGCACTGCCCTGAGCAGCGCTCTGAACTTCACGCTCACCGGCGCGGGGACCATCGCCGTGACCGGGCCCAGTCTTTTTGGCGACTACTCCGTCATGTATACGGCCCCGGGGTCGGCGGGCGTCATGAGCACCACCTCGCTGGTGGGAACGTCCGCCAGCATCACGATCACCTCCAAGTCTGACACCTCCAAAACCGTCAGCATCCCTATCGCGCTGCATGACAGCATCCAGTTCCCGACGGCGAAACCTCCGGACGCCTCTGTCGGCAAGCCCTACACCTACACCTTTGCGGCCAGCGGAGGCACGGGCATGCTGAGCTATCAGTTGGCAGATGTGAGCGCGCTCCCGGCGGGACTCACGCTTGCCGCGAACGGAGTCCTGGCTGGCACACCGACCGCCGTGGGCACGTACAGCTTTACCGTGGTGGCCTATGACCAGGCGACCAAGGTGATCGGCTTTGGCCGCAGCTTTACCATGCAGGTAAGCTGAGACCGACCCTTCCAAGGACAACATGAAGTTTTGGGGGGAAAAGAAAAGAACCGGGTGAACCCACTGCGCACACACTAGCCCGTTACCGTTGCTTCCTTCCGGACCTGGCGGGGTTGGCGGGATTACGTCGCGTGGGACCCGGCTCAAGAGCAATCCTACCATCGCCGATGCCCAGTGAGCACACGGCACACATGCCGCGTTAGACTTGAATGAGTGTCCGTAGCCGCCATTCCCGAAGAACCAACCGCAGCTGACGTCGCGCCAGTGCGGACGCGCATCGGCTTTGTGTCGCTTGGCTGCCCCAAAAACCTCGTCGATTCCGAGGTGATGATGGGCCTGCTGCACCACGCCGGCGCTGAACTGACGCCTGACGCCGAGACCGCCGACATCATCGTCGTGAACACCTGCTCCTTTATCGATTCAGCCAAGCAGGAGAGCGTCAACACCATCCTGGAGATGGCGAACCACAAGGTGGCGAACGGCGGCCGCGCGCAGAAGCTGATCGTCGCAGGCTGCCTGGTGGAGCGCTACCGCGACGAGATCCGCAAGAACATTCCCGAGGTGGACGCGGTTCTTGGCACGGGCGAGCTCGACAGCATCCTGGCCGCTGCCGGCATCGCGCCGCGTACAGCGCCCAGCCCTTTCCAGATTCTGAATGCTGTCCCTGCGTTGGAAGTGCCGCGGGGGCTCAACATTTCCGCCTCGCCGGAGGCCATGTCACTGGACCGGAGTGGCGGAGCGCAGGCTCAGGCCGAGGCCCTGGCAACACACGTGGAACCCGGCACGCGGAGTCTGGCCGCAAGCGGAAAACTTGCCCATGGGGAAGCAGCAGTTGATGCCTCGTTCCACACCCACCCTCATCTGGAGCTGGGTGGTGCGGCTGCCCTGGAAGTGGAGCTGGCGCAGAGCAATCTTTCTGCCGCGACGCTGGCCGAGAGCACACTGATCGAGCGCGCCTCAAGCGCCGTGCGCAAGCATTCGCAGATGGACGTGCCCGCGCAGACCTCCCGTCCGGAAGGCGACCTGCGCGAGCAGCACTCGCGCAGGCAGACTTCGCGCCCGGAGGGAGATGCACGCGAGCAGCAGGGCCGCTTCAACCGGGACCAGTGGGTTGGCGCCACCGCGCCGCTGCCCACGTACCTGTACAGCGAAGACACACCACGTTTTCTGACCACGCCGCGCGCATCCGCGTACATCAAGATCGCCGAGGGTTGCGACCACCCCTGCGGTTTCTGCATTATTCCGCAGCTGCGTGGCAAGTTCCGCTCGCGCCGCATCGCGTCCATTTTGGCCGAGGCGGAGAACCTGATGCGCCAGGGCGTTCGCGAGCTGACCCTGATCGGGCAAGACACCACCTGCTTTGGCGAAGACCTTGGGCTGAAAGACGGCCTGGCCCAGCTGCTTGAGTCGCTGGCGACGATGCACGTGGACGGCATCGGCAGCATCAAGTGGCTGCGCTTTCTGTATGCCTATCCGAACAAGGTGACGACACGCCTGCTTGAAGTGATTGCAAAGCATGACAACATCGCCAAGTACCTGGACGTGCCGCTGCAGCATGCGTCGCCCACGGTGCTGAAGCGCATGAAGCGCGGCGGTTCTGGCGCGATCTTTCTGCAGATGCTGGAGAAGGCGCGCCGCATGGTGCCGGGTATTGCCGTTCGCACCGCGTTTATCGTCGGCTTTCCCGGCGAGACGGACGAAGAATTTATCGAGCTGGAGAACTTCATCAAGGCCGCAAACATTACCTGGCTCGGCGTGTTCAGCTATTCCGACGAGGAAGGCGCGGCCGCGTTCGACCTTGGAGCAAAGGTGCCGAAGCGCACCATCGAGGCACGTCGCCGCCGGCTGATGCGGACGCAGCTGAAGCTGAGCGCCAAGGCGCGGCAGGCGCAGGTTGGACACAGCGTCGAAGTGCTGGTGGAAGGACCTTCAGAAGAGACGGACCTGCTGTGGCGTGCACGCACCTTGCACCAGGCGCCGGAGATTGACGGGCATGTTCTTGTGAACGACTTCGGACCGCACACGACGCTGGTCCCCGGTACCTTCTACCACGCCGAAATCACCGAGGCGCATGACTACGACGTAGTCGCGCGCATCCTCGACTAAACAAGGAGAACCATGGCCACCCCCGCAGACGCAGAACTCATTCTTAAGCTGTACGACATTCGCCGCGAAGATCTCCTCCGTAAGGCGCGTCTCTTCCTCTTCGAGATGCCGGCCCAGACCACCGATGACATCCTGAAGGTGCAGCGTGGCGTGGGTACGCCGGAGAATGCGATGTGGCGCCAGGCGATCAGCTATTGGGAGATGGCGGCATCGTTTGTGCTGCACGGTGCTGTCGATGCCGATCTGTTTTTCGATACTTCTGCGGAGGGCATCTTCTACTACACCAAGTTCCACCGTCTGTACAAAGAAGGCACCGGCGTGCAGTTCATGCCGAAAACCGCTGAGTTGATTGCGAAATACCCGGCCGCGGAGGAGCGCCACCAGCAGGTGCACAAGCGCCTTTCCGCCATGGCAGAGAACCCTGTCGCGAAGGCCGACCAGGCCTTTAACAAGGGCTAAGCAGTGAGGGGCTGAGCACGCGGGATCCGTGACTGTGTACGCGGACCCGCAAGGCTCTTTCCAGCATCAAAAATGACGTATGCCAAACAAAGCTCTTCGTTGCCCAACATGCAAGACTCTCGTTCTGCTGGGCTCGCCTGACGTGCCCTTCTGCTCGGACCGTTGCCGCCTGATCGACCTGGGTAAATGGGCCGCCGGCGAGTACCGCATCTCCTCCCCTATCCTCGATCCCGACCTCCTGGAAGATCTGGAGCGCGGGCGCGGCCAGCAAAGCAGCGACGACTAGGCTCGTGCGCATCCCAAACAGCACACGCATGCGAAGTTTTCTGCCCCGCCGCAGCACCATTCCAGACGCAGCCCACGACCGGCTGACGAACGAGGCCATTCTTGCGGCGGATCATCTGCCGGGTGTGCGGCGCACCCGCTGGGCGTGGATCGTGGCCACGTTCTTTGGCGCGGGCCTGCTGAAGCCCGGCCCCGGCACGTACGGTTCAATTGCCGCGACGGCTGTGTGGTTTGTGGTGATGCGGCATGTGCCTGCTCACCTGGCCCCGTGGATCACGCTTGGCATGGCTGCTGCTGCCACACTTGTCGGCATCCCCGCCGCCACGCGGGTGGCACGCGAAAGCGGCCGCAAAGACCCGCAGATTGTGGTGATCGACGAGGTCGCCGGCCAGTGGCTGGCACTGACGCTGGCGCCGCCCAGCCTGCCCTATGCGCTGCTCGCGTTGCTGCTTTTCCGCGTGTTCGACATTTTGAAGCCGCCGCCTGTTCGCCAGTTGGAACGCCTGCCAGAGGGCGTGGGTATTGTCGTCGACGACTTGGCCGCCGGCCTGTATGCACTGCTGGTGTACTTTGTGGTTGCGGCGACGCTGATCCTGACGCACCGCTAAACGCCAAGGCAGCAGTCCATCGTCGCGGCGCGATCATCTAACCTGACACTATGTCCCTGTTCGACCATCTTCGCCCGGCAGACAGCACAGCACCGCACCTGGCCAACGTCACACCTGCTGCGGCAATGCCCGGCGGCAGCTTTGACCTGCGCGGCAAGCACCTGACCAGCGGCGGAACACCCCAGGCATATATCGGCGACACGCTTGCGCCGCTCGCGTTTACCTCTGCCAGCAAGCTGACCCTGCGCGTACCTGACGGCGCCACTGCCGGGGACCTTACGCTGAGCTTCGGCGAACGGCGAAGCAATTCGCTGCCAGTGCAGATTGCGGTTCCCATTGCAGACAACCTGCACCCCATCGCGAACCCCGCCGTCGATTCGAGCGGCAACCTGTACACGACCTTTTCCGGCTCGCGCGGCCAGACCGTGCCGGTGTCGATTTTCCGGCTGGACCGCGACTTTCAGCAGCGTGCGTTTGTGCGTGGCCTGGCGAACGCAAGTGGGCTTGCCTTTGGTCCGGATGGGTACCTTTACTGCTCGTCGCGTGCGGAGGGTACGGTTTATCGCATCTCGCCGGAGGGCAGCATGGCGCAGTGGGCAGAGGGCATGGGCGTGGCCACAGGGCTGGCGTTTGACGCGGATGGCAACCTGTATGTCGGCGACCGCAGCGGCACCATCTTCAAGCTCGATAACCGTGGGAATGTGTTTGTGTTTGCGACGTTGGAACCCTCGGTTTCTGCGTACCATCTGGCCTTCAATGATGCGGGCACGTTGTTTGTGACCGGCCCGACGACATCGTCCAACGAGGTGATCCATGCCATTGCGCCCAATGGCGATGTGAGTATCTGGTTCCGTGGGCTGGGTCGGCCGCAGGGCATTGCCGTGGATGTGGATGGCAACATCTTTGTCGCTGCGTCGCACCGCGGCGAGCGGGGGATTCATCGGATTACGCCGCGGCGCGAGGCCTCTGTTGCGGTGAGCGGTAGCGGCCTGATCGGCCTGGCGTTTATGGACGATGGCGCCGCCGCGCTGACGACGACCAACGCCCTGTACCACGTCGAACTTGGCGTGGAGGGAAGGCTGGTGCGGTAGCGATGCTGGCAGAAATTATTGCGGTTGGATCGGAGATGTTGACGCCGTTTCGGGTGGACACCAACTCGTTGGCACTTACCGCGGAGCTGAATACGCTCGGTGTGGAGGTCGCGTTTAAGACCATCCTGGGAGACTCGCTGCCGCAGCTGATCGAGGCGGCAAAGATCGCGATGCGCCGGGCGGACATTGTGCTGTTCTCTGGTGGGCTTGGACCGACGGAGGACGACCTGACGCGGGAGGCCGTTGCCGGTGCGCTGGGGATCGGCATGAGCCGTGACGAGGAGATTGCGGCATCGTTGCGCGAACGCTTTAACAGGCGCGGCATTGTTATTTCAGAGAACAACTACCGGCAGGCGAATGTGCTGGATGGCGCGACGGTGCTGCCGAATGCCAACGGCACGGCACCGGGCCAGTGGCTGGAGACAACCGTGGATGGCAAGCAGTGCATTGCTGTGCTGCTACCGGGGCCGCCGAAGGAGCTGACGGCGCTCTTTGCGGGAGAGGTGCGCGAGCGGCTTCGCGCAGTTCTTCCGCCAGCGCACATCGCTACCGGCACGCTGCGTATGGCGGTGGTGCCTGAGTCCACAGTGGATGCGCGCACGGCCCCGATCTACGGCGAATTCACTGACGTGCAGACCACCATACTGAGCACGCAGGGTGAGATCCAGTTGCACTTCCTTTGCAGAAAGCCCACGCTGGCAGAGGCCGAGGCTCGCGTTGCCGACGTGCTGGACCGGTGCGAGCACGAGATGGAGGAGTTTGTCTTCAGCAACAACAACGACTCGCTGGAGCAAGTGGTGCTGCTGATGCTGGGGCTGCGTGGGCGCACGCTGGCGGTCGCGGAAAGCTGCACCGGCGGCATGCTGGGACAACGCCTTACTTCTGTTCCCGGGTCATCACGCTCGTTCGCCGGTGGTGCCATCGTGTACAGCAATGCGCTAAAGACCGCGTTTGCCGGTGTAGCAACAGAGCTGCTGGCTGAGCATGGCGCGGTGAGTGAGCCGGTGGCGCGCGCGCTTGCAGAGGGCATCTGCAGCCGCACCGGTGCGACAACCGGGGTCGGCATCACGGGCGTTGCAGGGCCGGATGGCGGCAGCGAGGTGAAGCCCGTGGGTACGGTCCACATTGCGGTGTGCGACGAAGGCCATACCACTGCGCTGCAGCTGAACCTGCACGGCGACCGCGAGCGCATCCGGTGGATGAGCACGCAGTATGCACTTGTGGAGCTTCGCAAACGCCTGGCGTGATCGGCCTGTACGTCCGGCTGCTACACTCAACCTCGCCATGAACGACACCGTACTTTGGATCGTCTCGCTTTCCGTTGCGTACCTGCTCGGCTCCATTCCCTTCGGCTACCTGCTTGTTCGCTTTACCAGTGGCGCGGACATTCGTGAGACCGGCTCCGGCAACATCGGTGCTACGAATGTGGCCCGCTCCGGATCGAAGGGTCTAGCAGTGGCGACGCTCCTTCTGGATGCGCTGAAGGGGTTCCTCGCCGTTTACATCGCGCAGCACCTGGCGTTGCACTACGCTGCTTTTCCGAAAGGGTATGACGTTGCCGCGCTGGCTGGCCTGTTTGCAGTGATCGGCCATATCTTTCCGATCTGGCTGGGCTTTCGTGGCGGTAAGGGAGTGGCGACCGCGCTGGGCGTCTTCTTCGCGCTTACGCCTATGACGGCGCTTGCGATCATCGTCATCTTCGCAGCTGTCTTCGCATTCACACGCTATGTGTCGCTGGCATCGCTGGTCGCGGCCGTGTGCTATCCCATCATCGCCATCCTGTCCGACGGCAAGCACCGCCTGGTCGTAGACCTGGTGTACATCGCCATCCCAGTGCTCGTCATCCTGAAGCACAGCGGCAACATCGGCCGGCTGCGTGCCGGGACGGAACCCAAGTTCGGCAGCCAAAAAGCCGCTTAACCAGCCACACACAGGACTACCGTATGAGCCGCATCGCCGTACTGGGCGCAGGAGCCTGGGGAACCGCACTGGCACTGTCGCTGGCGCGCCAGAACAGGCATGACGTTACGCTGTGGGGCCACTCGCCGGACCACGCCGAGGAGCTGCAGGCGACGCGCAACAATCGCCGCTACCTGCCTGGGTTCGCGCTACCGGAGGACGTTGCGATTACGAGCTCGCTGGCGGACGCGGCGGATCGCGCGGAGATCCTGTTATCCGTGACACCGTCCAGTGCGGTGCCGGAGACTGTTGCCGCGCTTGCACCGCACATGGGTGCGAGGCATGTGTTTGTCTCCGCGTCCAAAGGTATTCAGGACGGCACGCATCGGCGCATGTCAGAGGTTGTGGCAGCTGCGAGCGCGGTGCGCTTTGCGGTGCTCGGCGGCCCGAGCTTTGCGAAGGAGGTTGCGGGATCGCTGCCCACGGCGGTGACGCTGGGGTGCGCGGACGCCGGGCTGGCAGCGGCGCTGCAGCGGGACTTCTCCAGCGACAGCCTGCGCGTGTATACCAACGATGACGTCATTGGCGTGGAGCTGGGCGGAGCGTTGAAGAATGTGATCGCGCTTGCGGCGGGTGTTGTCGCGGGGCTGGAGCTTGGCTCAAACGCCGCGGCCGCGCTCATCACGCGCGGCATGGCGGAGATCACACGGCTCTCTGTCGCGTGTGGTGCGCAGGCGGAGACCATGGCCGGGCTGGCCGGCTACGGCGACCTGGTGCTGACCTGCACGGGCAGCCTGAGCCGCAACCGGACCGTGGGTGTGGAACTGGGCCGCGGGCGCAAACTCGCCGACATTCTGGCGTCGCTGAACGGCAAGGTGGCAGAAGGCGTCCGCTGCACGACGACCGCCCGTGGGCTGGCCGCACAGCACGGCGTGGAGATGCCGATCACCGACCAGATGTTCGCCATTCTGCACGAAGACCTGGCACCACGCGAGGCGATTCGTCTGCTGATGACGCGGCCGGGCAGGAACGAATCTGCCACGTGAGGAGTGTGTGCGGTCGTTCGTGACGCGCGCCATCCTGTGGCAGATCAGGCAGATGGCCGTTGTACCGGGCCAGAGCACCCGCCGCGTAAACTAGATCTATGGCCTTCTTCCAGCGACCGGACAACACACCGAAGAAGCCTGGCTTCTTTCAACGCGTACGGGACGCGGTAACCGGCGGCGGTGGTGCGGCGCAAAGTTCGCCGGACGAGACGTCAGCAGTTCTCGATCCGCAGGAGCCGGCAGCTCCAACACCTCTCCCACGCACTGCACCGCTTGATGCGCCGCTGGAGATTTCGCCGCAACCTGCCGACGATCTTGTACCCGCTTCACCGAATGAGCTTGCCTTCACCGAAGGTGTAGAGACACCGGCTGCGACGAGCGTGCTCGTTGAACGTGAGGCACGTGAGTCCACCCTTATGGCCGAGCGGCCTGCGGTGGACGCCGATGGCCGGAATGAGTTTGGCTTGCGTCCGGTTGCGTCCAACTTCAGCTTTGGCGGGTACGCCACGGCGCAGGAGGAGGACAACAGCTTTCTGGAGCGGATGCGGTCCGCGGCCACGCGCACGCGTGACCAGTTCACCCAATCGCTGGATGGTGTTCTGAGCCTCACCCGCCAGGTGGACGCGGAGACTCTGGACGAGCTCGAAGCGGTGCTTCTGACGGCGGACATCGGCCTGACGACGACGCAGGAGATCATCGCCAACCTGCGCACACGTGCCCTGCGCGAAAAGGCGACGGGAGCGGAGCTGCGCGCAATGCTGCGCGAAGAGCTGCTGACGATTTTGAACTCTGTCGATCAACCGACGAATCATCCCGCCGCCATGCCCGAGGTAATCATGATGGTGGGCGTGAACGGCACCGGCAAGACCACGACCAGCGGCAAACTCGCGGCGCTGTACGGTACCCACGGCAGGCGCGCCCTACTGTGCGCGGCGGATACATTTCGCGCGGCCGCCATCGACCAGCTTGAGGTGTGGGCACAACGCTCCAACGTCGACATCATCAAGACGCGCCAGGGTGGCGACCCGTCTGCCGCGCTTTACGACGCGCTGACGGCCGGCAAGGCGCGCAGGGCGGACATCGTCATTGTGGACACAGCCGGCCGCCTGCACAACAAGGCCGGGTTAATGGCGGAGTTGGAGAAGATGCGCCGGACCGCGGAGAAGCTGGTTCCAGGTGCGCCGCACCAGACGTTTCTGGTGATGGACGCAACTACCGGTCAGAATGGGCTGCAGCAGGCGCGCCTGTTTCTGGATGCAGCTCGGGTGAGCGGCATTGTGCTGACCAAGCTGGATGGGACGGCAAAGGGCGGCATCGTGATTGCGATTGCACGTGAGCTGCGGTTGCCGGTGGTGTTTGTGGGTGTCGGCGAGAAGATGGAAGACATTATTCCGTTCGACAGCGGCAATTTCATCACGTCTCTGCTTGGCGAGTCCGCCGCCTGAACCGTCGATTATTGACAGAAGTGCCGCAACCTTATCTGGTCTTCATCTCTCTCACTGCCTGTACGGAACGCGCGTGCACGCTGCAGGTGATCATCCCGAAGGCGGCCTCGCAATTTTGGAAGAACAAGGGGCAATGCCATGGTTTTCATTTGGTGGATTATCGTCGGTCTGATCGCAGGCTTTCTGACAGGCAAAATTATGAAAGGCGGCGGATTTGGTGTGTTCGCTGACATCCTGATCGGTATCGTTGGTGCATTCATCGGCGGCTTTATCATGCGCCTGCTGGGCTTCGCCGGCCAGGGTGGATTGATCTACACGATCATCGTTGCCACGATTGGTGCCATCCTGCTTACGCTGCTGCTGCGTCTGGTTACTGGCAATCGCAGTTCAAACCTGTAGGGCGAAAAGAGGATCACAATGGGCTTAATGGACATGATCACGTCAGTGACCGGTGGCGGTGGTGGTAATACTGCGCAGGTGGGCGGCGGGCTGATGCAGGAACTCGAGAACCGGCCCGGCGGTATGGGCAGCATTCTCCAGTCGTTCCAGAATAATGGGCAGGGTGCTGCTGTTCAGCAGTGGGGACAGGGCAACGTTGCTCCCGCGGATCCGAACCAGGTAGAACAGGGCCTGAACGGAACCGGGATCATCGACAGCATTTCGCAGAAGACCGGCGTGTCGCCTGCGATGGTGAAGACGGGGCTGGCAGTACTGGTGCCAGTGCTGATTCACCACCTGATCTCACAGGGGCATGTGGACGAGCAGGGTCAGCAGACTGGGCCACAGCCCTCAAGCGGCGGTCTGCTGTCCTCTATTCTGAGCCGGATCGCCTAAACGGAATCCCACAACAAGCCTGCAAAGGTTAGCGTCAAAGGCCCGCTTTTACGAGCGGGCCTTTGTGTGCGCGCACGCTGCTTGGTTTCGCGACGACAAGAGCCCAAACGACCCCCATGAGGATTTGCTACAACTGTGCAGAGGGAGCGCACAGCCATGGAAGCAAATGAGATCCAGGAGTTTGTCGAGCAGCAGGAGGGTGCGCGAGAGAACCACATGATGGCCGTGTCGTTCTCCATCAGCGTGCTGGCTGTGCTGGTGGCGCTGGTCACCGTGTTCTCGCATCGTGCCCATACGGCAGCTGTGCTGGACCAGGCGCGCGCCTCAGACGAGTGGGGACTGTACCAGGCAAAGAAGATTCGCCAGACGTCAATCCAGAGTACGAGCGACCTGCTCGTGGTGCTGGCGCCTGGTAATCCCGCTGCTGCTGCAAAGCTGCAGGACTACAAGGTGCACACGGCCAAGTGGGACGCCGACCTGGCGGAGAGCGAGCACAAGGCGCGCGGGTTGGAAGAACAGGTTGAGGGCGCGGAACACAAGGCCGGCCGGTTCGATGCGGGTGAGGCCCTGCTGCAGATCGCGGTGGTGCTGGCGTCCATCACGCTGCTGACGCGGCAACGGCTGTACTGGCTGCTTGCGCTCACGATTGGCGGCCTGGGAACGGTCTTTGCCGTCTTCGGCTATCTTGCCCATTGAGCCTTGGCTCACTGACGTACCGCTCAGACCGTCGGTGACGTGAGGACAAACGTCTCTGCCCACGGGTCGCGCAGGGTCCCGCGCACACAGGCATCCACGCCGCGCCCACCCTCCGTCTCGTGCTGAAAGTCGCAGCGGTCGACCGACTGCAGTTGCTCGATCAAGGCGAAGGGATTGTGTGCCGCATCGGCAAATGGGATCGACGCCTCGCCAAGCTCAGTTTCGGCAAAGAACAGAACCACCTTGTCGACCAGACCGGCGTTGAGGAACGCGGCATTCAGACCTGGTCCTGCCTCCAGCAGAACTGACAGAATTTCAAGTTCGCCAAGCCGCTTCAGCACCGCACGCAAATCGAGTTCCGGTCGCTTTGCACCAGGGAGCACGCTGTCGCTGCTCGCCTGCTGATCCGGACGCAGCGCAGGCAAAGCCTCAACCCGCACACCACGCTGACGCAGTGCGCGCTGGCGGTCATTGGGCGCCGTGGTGGCGCAAAAAACGATCAGGTCGTCGTTGGCGCTTTCCACCAGACGAGAACCGATCGGCATGCGGCACTTCGTGTCGAGCACAACGCGCAGCAGGCGACGCCGACGCGGCAGGTTGCTTCGGTCGGAGAGGATGGGGTCGTCTGCGAGCACGGTGCCGATGCCCGTGACAATGGCGTCATTTGCGTGGCGAAAGCGATGGACCTCTTCGCGGGCTGCGGTGCCGGTTAACCAGAAGGGCGAGCCAGCCGGCCGGTGAATGGGCAGCGGCGCAAGGCGTCCGTCAACCGAGAGCGCCGATTTGAGCGTGACCAGCGGCAGACCCGTAAGGATGTGCCGGGCAAACGCATCGTTGATGGCGCGTGCAGCCGGCTGCAGCAGGCCGTCTTCCGCAACCACGCCGGCCTGCAAAATACGGGCCATACCCTGCCCTGCCACATGCGGGTTGGGGTCGAGTGTTGCCGTAACGACGCGTGTAACGCCGGCATCGATCAGGGCGTTGGCACAGGGGCCGGTGCGGCCGTGGTGCGCGCAAGGCTCCAGCGTGACGTAGGCGGTTGCGCCCACGGCGGACTCCCCCGCCTGCTTCAGAGCAACGATTTCCGCATGGTCGCGCGCGTCGTAGCGGTGCGCACCTTCGCCGGCGATGATGTTGCCATGCGCCAGAACGCAGCCCACCTGCGGGTTGGGCGATGCCAGCCCAAGTGTGGCGCGCGCCAGTTCCAGCGCGCGTTCCATGTGGGCGTAATCCGTGGGCGAAAAGGGCATGCGTACATCATGGGATGCGTGAAGTCTGCGAAACAGTGCGGCATGCGTGCACCGAATGCGTGCAGCACGCTCGCTGGTGAAGTATCGCGGTGTATGTCCGCGCCGTTACATGGGTTGGAAATGAACTAGGCTGGAACTATGTTTACGGGTTTGATTGCGGAGATGGGCAGTGTTGTGCGGGTGGAGCCGCGGGCGGGAACAACCAGGATCAGGGTGGCCGCGCCAACACTTGCACGGCGTCTGGCACTGGGCGACTCCATCGCCGTGAGTGGCGTCTGCCTGACCGCGCTTGCGATTGAGCCAGATGGCTTTGAGGCGGACCTGGCGCAGGAGACCCTGGCGCGCACATCCCTGTCTCGGCTGGCACCCGGCACTACCGTGAACCTGGAACTGCCGACACCCGCGGGAACGCCGCTGGGCGGACACGTGGTGCAGGGTCACGTCGACGGTGTGGGCCGGCTTGTCGCGCTGGAGGCAGTGGCGTCTGGAGCGCCGGATGAGACGGACTGGCTCTTGCGTTTTATTGCGCCGACGGCCCTGAGCCGGTACATCGTGGAGAAGGGCTCGATTGCGGTGGAAGGCATTTCGCTTACGGTTGCGGCAGCAGAACTGCGGCCGGATGGGTCTACGGACGTGACGATCGCCGTCATTCCCCACACCTACGGCGCCACAAATCTGCATGGGCTGACGCCTGGGGATGAGTTGAACCTGGAGGTGGATGTGCTGGCGAAGTATGCGGAGCAGCAGGCCCGTTTGAAGAAGGTCGGGGCGGGGACGCTGACGGAGTTCTCGTTGATCGCCGCTGGATTCTAGGGCATCGCTGAAGAACTGGTTGTAGCCTTCCTTCGAGCCGTTCAGGAAGGTTACGATGCGACGGCGGGAAGCTCGAGCTGCTCTGCGGCAGGCTGCTCCACGTACGGCTGAAAGTGGGTACGGCAGCGGGCTTCGTACATGCCCGCAGCACCCACCACCACAAGTTCTGTGCTGTTGCCAAGCCGCTGCGTGTGAATGGCCGGTGCGCCGCAGGTCATGCAGACCGCATTGAGCTTGGTCACTTTGTCCGCCAGCGCCATCAGGGCCGGCACCGGACCGAACGGCTCGTTCGCGAAGGTGGTGTCAAGGCCGGCAAGAATAACGCGCTTGCCGAGCCCGACCAGTTCCATGACGAGGGGCAGAATCGCGGGGTCGAACCACTGCGCCTCATCTAGGCCGATGACGTCTGTGTTGTCGATGGTGCTGTCTGCGAACAGGGCTTCGCGGAGGCGATCTGCATTGGGTGTTACCACTGCGGCTTCGTGCGTCTGCTGCGAGTGCGACGCGATGGCGGTGCGATGGTAGCGCAGGTCGATGTCGGGCTTGAAGCAGGCCACACGCTGCCGTGCGATGCGCGCGCGTTTCAAGCGGCGGATGAGTTCTTCGCTTTTGCCGCTGAACATGGGGCCGGTGATGACTTCAAGAACGCCGGGGCTGGGACGAGCAGCCGGATCAACTTCGCGCAGAGACATCATGCAAGTTTACTGTGCCGGGCAGGTGGCGGTTCTACTGCTTCACCGGCTCCCACAGCTCAAAACGATTGCCCTCGGGGTCGACAGCCCAGGCAAACTTCCCGAAGGTTTCGTCTGTGTTGGTATCGTCCACGGTTGCGCCCGCGGCACGCAGCCGTTCCAGCACACCGGCCATGTCGTCCACGCGGTAGTTGACCATGGTCTGCTGGGTTCGCTCACCAAAGTAGTCCGTGTCTTCCTGGAAGGTGCTCCACGTGGTGACAGCAGAGGCGGCAGGCGACTCATCTGCGCATGAGAACTTGATAATGCCGTACGCGGTGGGCACGATGCCCAGCGTCTCCACGTACCACGCCTTCAGCGCTTTTGGATCGCGCGCCCGCAAGAACACGCCACCGATTCCCGTCACCCGTGCCATTCAAACTCCTCCCGTACAAACGTTTATGCAATCCGCTCCACCACGACAGCTGTGCCGTACGCCAGAACTTCTGTCACGCCAGGCATGAGCTCGTTCGCATCGTAGCGGAAGCTGATGACAGCGTTGGCACCATGCTCTGCAGCGTGTTGCAGCATGCGTGCGTAGGCATCTTCACGGGTCTTTTCGCACAGGCTGGTGTACAGCGTAATGTCACCGCCCACCAGTGTTTGAAAGCTCGCACCGATGCTTCCGAAGACCGAACGCGAACGGACTACGATACCGCGGACGATGCCGAATGAGCGCACGATGCGCACACCCGGCAGTTCCAGGGCAGACGTGACCAGCGCAGGATCAATGGCATAGCGCGCCGGCGGCGGAGCTGCGTTAGCCATTGGCAGCCTTGTTCTGCCGGTAGAGGTTGATCAAGTGGTTGGTGGAGCTGTCGTGCTTCAGGTCTGGCTCTGTCTGCGACTCCAGTTCGCCCACGATCTTCTGCGCGAGTACCTTGCCGAGTTCGACACCCCACTGGTCGAAGCTGTCGATGTTCCACAGGCAGCCCTGCGTGAAGACCATGTGTTCGTACAGAGCGATGAGCGAGCCCAGCAGCCGCGGCGTGAGCGTGTCCGCGAGCAGTGTATTGGACGGGCGGTTGCCCTCGAACACACGATGCGGAACAAGGTCGTCCGCTGTGCCCTCTGCCTTGACCTGCTCCGCGGTCTTGCCAAAGGCCAACGCCTCCGTCTGCGCAAAAACATTCGCCATGAGGATGTCATGGTGATGGCCCAGCGGGTTGAGCGTTTTGTAGAAGCCGATGAAGTCGCACGGGATCAGGCGCGTGCCCTGGTGGATCAACTGGTAAAAGCTGTGCTGGCCGTTGGTGCCCGGCTCACCCCAGTACACGGGCCCTGTCTGCGTGTCCACGTGCTTGCCCTCAAGCGTGACATGCTTGCCGTTGCTCTCCATGGTGAGCTGCTGCAGGTATGCCGGAAAGCGCTTCAGGTACTGATCGTACGGCAGGATTGCGACGGTCTGTGCATCGAAGAAGTCCGTGTACCAGATGGTGAGCAGGCCCATCAGCACGGGCATGTTCTGGGCGAGCGGAGCCGTGCGGAAGTGAACGTCCATCGCATGGAAGCCCTCCAGCATCTCGGTAAACTGCTCGGGTCCGATGGCGATCATGGTGCTCAGGCCGATGGCCGAGTCCATGCTGTAGCGGCCGCCAACCCAATCCCAGAAGCCGAACATGTTGGCGGTGTCGATGCCAAACTTTTCCACTTCTTTCGCGTTGGTGGAGATGGCCACGAAGTGCTTGGCAATTGCCTTCTCGTCACCGTCGGTTTTGGCAAGGAACCACTCGCGCGCGGAGTGGGCATTGGTCATCGTCTCCAGCGTGGTGAACGTCTTGGACGCGATCAGAAACAACGTTTCGTGGGGGTCAAGGTCAAACGTGCCCTCCACAAAGTCCGTACCGTCCACGTTGGAGACAAACACAAAGTCGAGGTCACGCTGCGAGTAATGCTTGAGCGCTTCGTACGCCATGACGGGGCCCAGGTCAGAGCCGCCGATGCCGATGTTCACGACCGTCCTGATCTGCTTGCCTGTCGCGCCTTTCCAGTCGCCACTGCGCACCTTGGCGGCAAAGGCTCCCATCTTGTCGAGTACTTCATGGACGTCGGGAACGACGTTGTGCCCATCCACCTCAATGACCTCGTCCTTGGGCGCGCGCAAGGCGACATGCAGAACGGCACGGTTTTCGGTGATGTTGATCTTCTGACCGGTGAACATTGCCTCGATGCTGGGCTTGAGGCCGGCGGCATCTGCCAGGGCTGTCAGCAGCTTCAGCGTCTCGTCGTTGACGCGATTCTTGCTGTAGTCCAGCAGAATGCCCTCGGCTGACAGCGTCATGCGCTCGCCGCGCTTCGGGTCCTGCGCAAACATGTCTTTCAGAGTTGCGGTGCCAACTTCTGCGTAGTGCGCTTCCAACGCCTTCCAAGCTTCGTGCCGTTGCTGTGCGGTACCGGGTGCAGCCATGTGCCTGTCCTCATTTCGTTCGCCGCGGCGCGTACGCCGCAGGTAGTCCAACCAAATTGTGCGCTGCCTGCTGGCGCGCGTGTGCCTACGATACAGCCGTAGGATGCCGCACCGGTGAACAAAGGACGCACTGCGTGTTTGCCGCCTTCAGACAAGGCGACGTCTGTTGCATCCAAAGCTCATGGACCACGATGTCTCCCGCAGCATGGACCGCGCCGAAGCAGGTCGGATCTTCACTGAATTCCTGGCCAGCCTGCCGCACGGCAAGGCTACCCGCATCCACGTGTATACGGATGCAGACGCGGATGGCCTGCCGGCAGCGGCACTGCTGGTCCGTGCGCTGCATGCCGTTGGCTACCCGCATGTGACCACCGAGGCGCGCCGCAAGTTTGAGAACGCATGGATGCCGGAGGTGCACGCACGGCTTGCCGCGCTCCATCCGCAGGCCTTACTGGTGGTTGACCTGGGCGCACGACCCGACGTTGTTTTGCCAGGCGTGCCGACGCTGCTGATCGACCACCACGCGCCCTTCGGCACCCCGCCTGGTGCTGTGCTGCTGACCAGCTACGGCACAGAGCCGACGGCGACCAGCGGCCTGCTTGCACTGTGGTGTGCGCAGGCAATTGCACCGGATAAGGCCCATGAACTGCAATGGCTTGCGGGAATATCCCTGCTGAGCGACCTGGGCGATAAGGCCCCCTTCCCCGAGCTGGCCGAAAGCAAGGCACGCTTTGGAGCGACGGCACTGAAGGACCTGACAGCGCTGCTGAATGCGCCACGCCGCAGCGCGGCAGGCGATGCTTCCGTCGCGCTGGAACTGCTGCTGCGGGCGGAAACGCCAAAGCAGGTCATGAAGTCAGATGACCCGGCGCTGGCCGAACTGCGCGTGGCCAAGATGGAAACGAGCGCGGCGCTGGCGATGGCGCGAAAAACGGCACCAAAGTTCAGCGCGAAGTGGAAGAAGGAGCTTGGCGCGGACCTGGCCATGGTGCGCATCAGCACGCCTTGCCAGGTGCACCCATTAGTAGCGCTGACGTGGCGGGGACAGTTGAAGCATGCCGTTGTCTTCGGCGTAAACACCGGATTCCGGGCGGGATATGTTCACTTTTCTGGGCGCGCGCCGAGCGGCGTGAACCTGTTGCGATTTCTGCGGGCGCACACCCCGGAGGGAGCGGACGGCACGTTTGGCGGCGGCCACGATCAGGCGAGTGGCGGGGCCCTCACGGTCGCACTCTGGAACGTGTTTGCGACAGATATGGGTTTTGGACCGGAAATGCAGGTGGCGGAAACGGCTGGCACGCCCTCGTAGACTCCCCCTAGCAAATTGTGCCTCAGGATCTAAAAACACGAATGGGAGACTCGGCCTGAGTCTCCCGTTCGGTTGGAGTGTCTTGGTCGGTGTTAGTAGCGCCGGCGACCGCCACCACCACCCGAGGGGCCACGGCCACTGCCACCACCGGAACCGCTGCTGCGGCGCTGGAAGGGCCGGCCGGAGTTGCTACGGCTGGGTGCTGCGTTGCTGTCGTCGCCGCTGCCGGGGCTGGTCTTCCAGCTGCGGGTTTCCATGCCCATCAGGTCGTTTGTTTTGCCGGTGTCGATGGGCGCGTTGCGCTCTTCCTTGGCAAGGTTCTTGTCCGTCACCTGCCAGTCGAAGCTCATCTTGAGTTCGCGCTCCATGCGGCGTGCGTCGGACTTCTCCTGCGGCATGACGAAGGTGGTCGCAATGCCAGACTTGCCGTTACGGCCTGTGCGGCCGATGCGATGGACAAAGTCCTCGCTGGTGCCGGGCAGGTCGTAGTTGACGACGTTGGCGATGTGCGAGATGTCGATGCCGCGTGCGGCAACGTCGGTCGCGACGAGGATGCGGCTCTTGCCACCGGCGAAGGCTTTAAGAGCAGCAGTGCGCTGGCCCTGCGAGCGATCGCCGTGAATGACGGAGGACTCGTGGCCGAACTTCTCCAGCTTCTTGGCGATGCGATCTGCGCCGTGCTTGGTGCGGCTGAAGACGAGGTACGTGCCCTCACCCTCCTCCAGCATCTTGTGCAGCAGCGACAGCTTCTGGTCCTGCATAACCATGTAGGCGCGGAGCTCGACGTGCTCGTTCGGCTTGCTGGTGCTGCCAATCTCAATGCGGACGGGCTTATGGACGTAGTCCTTCACAATCTCGGTAATGTTGGCATCGAGCGTGGCGGAGTAGCACATGGTCTGGCGATCCTTCGGCAACGCACCCACGATGCGGCGGATAGCCGGAAGAAAGCCCATGTCGAGCATGCGATCCACTTCGTCGAGGACAAGCATTTCGACGTGGCCGAGCGAGACTTCGCGACGCTTGAGGTAGTCCTCAAGCCGGCCGGGGGTGGCGACCACGAGACGCGGTCCGCGGCGCAGGGCTTCAAGCTGGGCGTGCTCCGAGAGACCGCCGCAGACGAGCACGGAGTCGTGCTTGGCCTGGGGGACGATCTTCGAATACGCCTCAAGCACCTGCATGGCCAGCTCGCGCGTGGGCAGGAGGATGAGCGCGCGGATGGGAGAGTTGCTGCGGGGCTGACGCTGGGGAGCGCGGCCACCCTGGCGTCCCTGCTGCGGTGCCGGTGCCTGCTTGGGCTGCTCCGCCAGCGGATGCCGGTCCATGGTCTCGATCATGGGGATCAGGAAGGAGAGCGTTTTGCCGGTGCCGGTGGCAGCCGTGGCAAGGACGTCGTGACCCTCAAGCGCTGGCGGGATCGCCTTTGCCTGGACGGGCGTGGGGGTGATGAATTTGGCCGCGTGCAGGCGGTCCTTCAGTTTGTCGGAAAGGTCGAAGTCATCAAAGGTAAGGTCGTCGACGAGTGCGGCGGGAGCTGCGGCCTGCGGTGTGGGCGCGGTATCGCTGTCCTTCGCTTCAGCACCCTGTTTGTGCTCGGAGGCAGTCTGCTTGTGTTCCGACGCAGGCTTTGCGGGATGTGCGTGCTTTTTGCTCTCGTGCTTCTTGGGTTCGGTTGCGGTTGCGGAAACTTCGTCGTTCAGAACTGCGGAGTTGCTGGAATTCAAGAGAATCTTTCTTCGTGTCTGCGGCGGCTCGCTCGTATGCGGCCTGCCTGCCAAGGTCTACCTGGTTGCAGTGATGCACGAGTGCTCCCTTGGCGTCGGAGCGCGGCATCTGGATTCGTTCGGTATCAGCTTGCCCGTTAAAAGCCGGACGCGCTGCTGCGTGGCGAGGTCTCACATTCAAGACCGGTCAAGCCAGAGCAACCTGCGCTTCCTCTCATTTGTTCGAGGATGGCATGCAGCGGAGGTGGATACTCCATTGCGGTCTCTGGCCAACCCCAATCCATACCGGGTCGTTCCCGCAACGAAGAGTGGCCGAATTAGCCACTAAAATTAGTGTAACAGGTGTGTCAAGGGTCCGGTTACACGAGAACCAGAAGCCCTTGACCGCACCGTAGCTTAGGTCGAGAGGAACCTGGCTGCTGTCCGCAACGACAGCGCCATGATCGTGGGCGCTGGATTCGCGGCGAGTGAGGTGGGGAAAACGGAGTTGTCCGCGACCCACAAATTCGGCACGTCCCAGCTTTTGCCCCACGGGTCCAGCACGGAGTCTGCCGCATCCGTCCCCATACGGCAGGTGCCGATGGTGTGCGCGGTGCGCTGCGAGCTCCACAGGTCCTTGCCACCAGCCGCCATCAGGATGCGCCGCATGTTGTTCTCCGCGTGATCGCTCATGCGGTACTCGTTGTCGCTAAGAGAGAACGTGATGAGCGGTTTGGGCAGACCGTGCTGGTCCACCTCGTTCGACAGCGTTAGCCGGTTGTCCGTGTTTGGCAGCGTGTCGCCGTTCATGCCGATGCCGACTACATTGTTGTACTTCAGCAGGTAATCCGTGAGCGCCTGACCGACCAGGTCGCGTCCGTTGACCACCTGCTCCGCCCATGCCACTGGCAGAATGCCGTAGCTCTGCAGCACATAGCCGCCGGCGTAGTCGGCGTTCTTGGCACGCATAAAGTCTTCAGTAATCAGCGGCGTGGGATAGCCCTTGTAGGGCCGCGTGTCGGCCTTGACCGTGGCCCACACCTGGGTGGAGATGTGTGCCATGAAGTTGCGGCCCACCTGGCCACTGGAATTGGCGATGCCCCAGTGCAACAGCTGCCGCGGCGTCTCCACGCCACCCGCGCACAGGAACACGGCCTTGCAGCGTTGACGATGTTCGATGCCGTTCCTGTCGGTGTACACCACGGCAGTGATGGCACCTGTGGAGTCCTGGTCGACGCCATGCACAAAGCTCTGCTCGCGGATCTCCGCGCCACAGCGCAGCGCAGCCGGCAGGTACGTGACATCCATGGTCGCCTTGGCGCCATTGCGGCATCCCTGATGGCAGTACCCGCGGTTGATGCAACCGCCGCGCTGACCATACTCCGGCCGAAAGTACGGCTGCGATGCCGCTGCGATGGGCGCATGCGCCACGCGAATGCCCATCGCCTCCGCACCGATAGCCATGTACACCGCGGAGGTGTTCAGCGGCAGCGGCGGCAGCGGATAGGTACGGCCCGGGTCCCACGGGTACTTTGCCGGTCCGCTTACACCCAGGAACGCTTCTACCTCTTCGTAGTACGGCTTCAGCTCGTCATAGGTCACCGGCCAGTCCACGGCAACGCCGTCGCTGGACTTCAGCTTCATGTCCCGAGCATCCGGCCGGGGCGCGTAGGCACCCCAATGCAGCATGCTGCCACCCACGCCGCGGCCGCTGTTGTTCGAGCCAAAGGCCGTGGGCGACTTGCCGCCACTCAACCGCTCGTCGGTCCAGTAGATGCTTGCCGCCACCTCGTCCGTGGGGAATTCCGTCGAGGGATCCTCAAACCACTCTCCCGCCTCTAACGCGACTACGCTGCGGCCGGCCTGGGCGAGCTTAAACAGCAGCGGTGCGCCACCGGCACCTGTGCCGATGATGACCGCATCGACAGCAGTCTCTACGCTGTACCGCTTCATGTCTGCGGGCTTCTTCATAGTGCACCGCCTTCACTGCCAAGGCTGCCGGCCGCTGGTGCTTCCGTCGTCCTGCCAGCCTGCGGTGCGTCCTGTGACCCGTCCTGCATGCTGCCGCTTACCGCGGTCGCATCCGGAGCGGGTTCAATTGGCCCGCGATGGCCGCCGCTGTTGTACTCAAACGGCTCCGCACTGTTGGGCCCAATGCGCACCCAACCCTCACCCGGCTCCACGCCGCCAGTCGCGCCGTCCGCAAAGCCGTAGTACTGCATGGCATACATCGCGTCGGGGTGGCTCACCCACGTCCGCACTACCTCGGTCTTGACTGTTTTCAACCAGGTGGACAGCGGGAAGTGCGCCGGTGCATCCACATCGCCATTCACCACACAGCGCAGATACCCCTCGCGTGCCGGCGGTGGCATGGCTGCAAACGTCTTCATGGGCGTGTGCTGCAGCATGCCGAACAGGCTGCGCAGGCCCTGCCGATACGCCTCTCCGTCAGCAGGCAGCACGGCATACCGCCAACCCACGGTCTTGCCGCTTTGCAGCCGGCGGTCGATGGTATCCGCAATATCGACGGTCGTGCCGGCACTGTCCTGCGGCAGGATTGCGTCCACAAGCTGCTGCAGTTGCGCAAACTCCGCGTCGGTGAAAAATCGGCTGGTGCGCGGCTCTGGGAACGCGCGCTTCTGGAGCGCGTGCAGTGTTGCGGCGGATACGCGCTCACGCACATCAGCGTTCTCAACAATCTTCAGGTCAGGTGTGGTCATCAGCAGCATAGGACGCGCCGAACCACCCATTGGCTTCAGCCATACATCGCATGCTGGCACTCCACCTTGACCAGCGCCACAGCCTTCGCCCGAATTTCCACGGCCCCAAAGCTCCTGTCTCCGTTGCAGCCTTCTGCCGACACAATCTCCGCATCACAGGCCCATGCTTCCCTTTCGCGAACATGGCCCAGCCGACGCACCCATCACCTTCCTCCTGCTGCACTACTTCGGCGGCTCGCACCGTGAATGGGACGGGATCGTCGAACGACTCTCTCCGACATACAGAACCATCGCGGCTGACCTGCCAGGGTTCGGCGAGGCGAAAGCTCTTACCGGCCTCAGCGTGCAGGCGCTCGCGGACCGCATCCGCACCCTGCTGGACTACCTGGCGCCGGCGCCGGTCATCCTTGTCGGCCACAGCATGCCGGGCAAGGCCGCGATGGTCGTCGCGGCCGACCCGCCGCCGAACCTGCGCGGCGTTGTTCTGGTCGCGCCTTCGCCCCTTGGTGGCGAACCCATGACCGACAAGCAGCGGCACGCCCAGACCGTGGCCAACACTACGCGCGCCCATGCTGAGGCGTTTACCGACCCCGGCTTCTTCGGCAAGCCACTGCCACAGCACTACGAGCAGGCCGTAGAAGACGTGCTTGCCGGCAGCGACGAAGCCTTCCACGACTGGCCCCTGAACGGCAGCAAGGAAGTCTGGACCGACCGGATCACGAGCTTCCGCGTCAAGACCATCCTGATTGTCGGTGCCGAGGACAAGGCTATCGATCCGGAGCTGCAGAAGCGTGAAACCCTGCCGCTGGTCACCGCGAGCGGAGGCCGCATGCACCTGTTGCCCAATGCCGCCCACCTGACGCCCTACCAGCAGGCGGACGAGGTTGCAGCCATCCTGGACCAGTTCGCGCGGGAGATTCTCTAGGCCCGCTGCGCTACTCTGAAGCTGACCCTGCTGCGCAGACGAGCGCGCGTCCGGCGACGTTCAGGAGATTTCGTGCCCGCTGCACCCAGCACCCATTCCAGCCGCCTCAGCCTGCGCTCTCCCGCCGTGTTGAACGTGCTGTTCTTTCTGGCTGCAGCGCTGCTCCTGTTGCTTTTCATCCTGCATCGCACCCACGGCCACTTCAGCTACTGCCTCGACGATCCATACATCCACCTGGCGCTCGCAGAGCGGCTGCGCCACGGCCTGTATGGGATCAACGCCGGCGAACCGGCCAGCCCGTCCAGCAGCATACTGTGGCCCCTGCTGTTTGTTCCCTTCGCCGGCACGGCGCTGATGCCGTGGATGCCTCTGCTGCTCAATGCCGTTTTCGGCGCAGCGACTGCATGGCTGCTGGGCCGCTTTGTCGAACGCGTCTTCGCTCCTGGCTGGCGTGCGGTTGGCCTCGGACTGCTGCTCGTCATCGGCCTGAACCTGCTTGGCATCGCCTTTACCGGCATGGAGCACCCGCTGCAGGTGCTGCTCTGCGTCGCCTCCGCCTTTGCCGCGCTCGCCGTCCTCGATGGCAATCCGATCCCACGATGCTCCATCGCTGCGGCCCTGCTTCTGCCGTCGGTCCGGTATGAAGGCGTGCTCATCACCTTTGTTGTCGCCGTCGCGTTATGGTCCATCAACCGTCGCCGCCTTGCGCTTGCGCTGTTGCCGGTCAGCCTTGTGCCCGCTGCTCTTTTCAGCCTCTACCTGCACAGCCAGCGGCTCCCGTGGTTCCCGCTGTCGGTGCTGGTCAAGAGCAGCTACAAGTTCCAGGACCACAGCAGCCTGCCGGTGCGCGTCATCCGCCTTATCGTTGAGACGCTGCTCGCCACACTACGCGATCCGGAACGCGCACCGGAGTTCCTGATCGTCATCGCCCTTGGCTGGCTTGCGTGGCGCAGCCGCCGCACCCCTGGCGCATGCCTTGTGCTTGCAGCAACCGCCGCCGCCGGCACGGTCCAGGTGTTTCTTGGCCCGGTCGGCTGGTTCTACCGCTACGAAATCTACTGCCTCGCGTTCACCCTGCTCATCGCCATCGCAGCCGACATGCGTCTCTCCCCGAGCGGGTTAGATCCCCGCATCCAGCCGAGCCTGGATCTCACCGCTCCGGCCGCCTCGTCTCACGTGCTCACTCGCGCGCACACCGTACCAGGCATGCTGCTGGTCACCGTCGGCGCGCTTGCCATGTTCTACGCGCGGCCACAGCTTGGCATATCGCAGGCAGCACTCGGCATCTGGCAGGAGCAGGCGCAGCTCGGCCGCTTTGCGTCGCAGTTCCACACCGGCCCTGTCGCGCTGAACGACCTGGGCTGGGTCAGCTTTCTGCGCAGACCCGACCAGTACACGCTCGACCTGGTGGGCCTGGGGTCATATGAGGCGTTCAAAACCAAAGAGCGCGACCGCACGCCGACATGGCTCGACAACATCACGCGCGAGCACAGCGTGGGGCTCGTGATGGTCTATCCCGAATGGTTCCCCAGAGGCATCCCTGCCTCGTGGACACCGGTCGCCAAACTCTGCGCCAACGATGTCGACCCCTCCCTCAGCGCCACGGCACCACGCGTCATGTTCTACGCAACACCCCTCGCGGACCGGCAACGCCTCTCAGCCGAACTGCAGCAGTTCAGGCCCACTCTTCCACCCGGTTCTGTCCTCCAACTCAATCCACCAGACAGCACCGACAAGTGCTCCGCAGGTAAGTGACCCCCGCACGCTCAGCGACATTCGCTGCCATGCCGCGTGTGCCCGTTGTGCATTCGGGAACACGTGCATCCCAGCACAGTATGACCAAGATCGTACGCTCTGCCGTACTCGCTTCCTGCCTTCTTGCCGTGCCCCTGTGCGCGCAAAAGCCCCTTGCCACGGACCGCACCGTGGGCCAGCTTGAGACGGTCGCCACCTTCAATGGACCGATGCCCACCGGCGTCACGGTATCCCACACCGGCCGCATTTTCGTTAATTTTCCGCGCTGGGGTGACGACGTGCCGTTCACCGTTGCCGAGATCGTCAAAGGCAAGGCTGTCGCCTATCCAAACGAACAGGTCAACGACTGGGCCGGCCGCTCAAAGCCCAACCCCAACGCCTTCCTCGACGAGCACGAGAACCAGACACATTTCGTCAATGTCCAGTCCGTCGTTGTCGACCCGATGGACCACCTGTGGGCGCTCGACACGGGTGCGCCCATGCTGAAGAACACCGTCCCCGGCGGTCCCAAGCTTGTCTGCATCGATCTCAAGACCAACCGCGTCCTGAAGACCATCCTTCTGCCACCCGAAACCGCCGGCACCAACAGCTACATGAACGATGTGCGCTTCGACCTGCGGAACGGCGACACCGGCCCGCAGGACCCGACGACCGCCATTGGCAGCATGCCAGCACCCAACGCCGACGCGCCCCCCAGGGACAAGATGCACCCGCTGGCCGAGCGCAAGCCAGGCCGCTTCGATACCAGAGGAGTGGAGCATGGCTCAGGCGGCGGCCCTCTGGCGGCCTCTAAGGATGAGGCTGACGCGTCGCGCGCCGAAATGGCGAGGTTGGACACCGCCGCCGCAGGCATCCACGGCACCGCCTACATAACCGACTCCTCTTCCGAAGGTCCTAACGCCATCGTCGTCGTCGACCTAGCCACAGGTAAGAGCTTCCGCCGCCTGAACCAGCACTCGAGCGTCCTGTCTGAGGATCAGTTCCTCATGTTCGCCGAAGGTCAGCCCGTCTACATGACCACGCCCGGCTACCCGCCCAAAGCCGTTAACTTCGCTGCGGACGGCATCGCCATCTCCGCCGACGGCAACACCCTGTACTACTGCCCCATTAACGGGACCAAGCTTTATGCAGTATCGACGGAGGCCCTGCGCGACCGCACCAAGTCCGACGCGCAGGTCGCCGCCACCGTCCGCGTAGTCACCGGCAAGATGCCGTCTGATGGTCTGGAGTCCGATGCTGCAGGGAACGTCTACCTCTCCGACCCGGTGACCGACTCCATCCACCGCTGGAACCCGGCAACAGGCCTCACAGAAACTCTCGTCCACGATCCACGCCTGCTATGGCCTGACACCATGTCCATCGCCACGGACGGCTACCTTTACGTGAACGCCAACCAGCTCAACCGCCAGCCCACCATGCACAACGGCACCGACGAGCGCGTCAAGCCGTACACCATGTTCCGCATCAAGGTAAACGCGCAACCAGTGCTGCTCAAGTAGCGCTGCGTGCGTGTCTTCCTGCTGTGGGCTTCCGAACGCGCAACGTCACTGCAATGCAGCACAGATCATTTCCTCTGTGTTGCATCGCACGTCGCGTGGAGATCTGGGCGGTGTCATGGTCTGGCGTAGAGTATGGGGTCAGAGGCGGAGATTCCCGTGGCCCGTGAGGCAGCCCACCTGACATCTACCGTCACCGGTCGAGTCCTGATCGGTACCGCCGGGTGGTCGGTACCTTCGGCGATGGCGGGGCAGTTTGAGACGACCGGGACGCACCTGGAGCGCTACGCACGCCGCCTGCACTGCGCAGAGATCAACTCCAGCTTTTACCGCCCTCATAGGCAATCCACCTATGCCAAATGGGCTGCCATGGTGCCCGAGAACTTTCGCTTCACCGTTAAACTGCCGAAGACCATCACCCACGGCACCTCCCTGGCCGGCGACCCCAAACTTCTGCAGGACTTCCTCGCCCAGGTCAGCGGACTGGGCATAAAGCTGGCCGCACTCCTGGTCCAGTTGCCGCCGCGCCGCGCCTTTCTGCCAGGCAGTGCATCCGACTTCTTCCGCAGCCTGCGCGACCAGCACCCAACCGGTATCGTCGCCCTGGAACCGCGCCACCCAAGCTGGTTTTGCGAAGAAGCCGATGCCCTGCTTCGCACCTTCAGCATTGCCCGTGTTGGCGCCGATCCCGCCGTCGTTCCCACAGCAGCAATCCCCGGCGGCGATCCGCGCACGCGCTACATCCGCCTGCACGGCTCGCCACACATGTACTACTCCGCGTATCCCGACGGGTTCCTGCGAGACCTGGCGCAAACGCTGCAGCATGGCCCGCCTGACGCACACACCTTCGTCCTGTTCGACAACACTGCAGCCGGTGAAGCCCTGCGCAATGCGCTCACACTGCAGACGCTCGTCGTGGAGCAATGAGATCCATAGCTGGTATCGCCGACACGCAACAACAGACCTCGGCAGAATGTATGCGCCCCTTTCTTGCTCACGTGTTTAACTGGACGCGAGGATTTGCCCCATGCGCGTAGACATCTACAAAACGGGAGTGCTGGGTCTGCTGATTGCAGCATCCATGACGATGCAGGCGCAGTTCACGCTTCCCGGTGGCGTAAAGCTGCCGGGTGTTCCGAACACCTCAGGCCAGACGGACCAGAACGCCGGCCTTGGAGCCGGTTTGTCGAACACGCAGATTGGCTCCGGCATCAAGGACGCACTCTCCGTCGGGACCAAGCGCGCTGTACAAAGTGTGGCGAAGCCGGGCGGCTACCTGAACAACGCAGAGATCAAGATCCTGTTGCCGAAGAACCTGCAGCCGCTTGAGAAGCTGGCTCGCGGTGCCGGCCAGGGGCCCAGGATCGACAGCTTTGTGGACAGCATGAACCATGCGGCGGAGGCAGCGGCGCCGGAGGCCGGCGACATCTTCGCGACGGCCGTGCGTGGCATGTCGATCGACGATGCGCGCAAGCTGCTGAACGGTGGCGACCATTCCATCACCGACTACTTTCGCGCAAAGACGTCGACACAACTCGCCACGGCATTTCGTCCGCATGTGGAAACCGCGATGAATGCCAATGGCGTGACGCAAAAGTACGCCGCGCTGAAGAGCAGCCTGCCGACCAGTTCGTTGGGCGGACTCGCTTCCGGACTTGGCGGCCTGGGTGGGGGCGCCGACGCTGGTGGTTCCAGCAGCTTCGACATCAACACATATGTCGTGAACAAAGCGCTGGATGGTCTCTTCATCATGCTGGGCAAACAGGAGCAGTCCATCCGCACCAACCCCGCGGCACGCACTACGTCGCTGCTGAAGTCGGTCTTCGGTCGGTAGAAGCACGACGAGCCTGGCGAAGGAGCAACGGCTCTGCAACACCGCACCAACTCCGCGCAACATACCGAAAGACGCAAGAAGGCCCGTGCACGCAGCACGGGCCTTCTTTGCTTGCATCAAGTGTCTTATGCCTGAGCTTCGTCGGTGCCTTCTGCGGAGGGAGGTACCTGTGCCACGGTGTAGGTCGGATCACCCACCTTGAACCGTGCAAAGCGGCGCACAGAGATGTTCTCGCCCAGCTTGCCGATCTTGGTCGCAATCACCTGCTTCACCGTCTGCGACTGCTCCTTCACAAACGGCTGCTCCAGCAGGCAAACCTCTTCGTAGTACTTGCCCATCTTGCCGTCCACAATCTTGTCGACGAACTCCGGCTTCTTGCCGGTCGCCAGCGCCTGCGCCTTGAAGACGTCGCGTTCGCGCGCCAGGTCGGCCTCGGTGACTTCTTCCTTGCTCACGTACTTGGGGTCGGTCGCCGCGATGTGCATGCTGATGTCGCGCAGAAGCTCCTGGAAGTCTTCCGTACGCGCCACGAAGTCAGACTCGCAGTTGAGCTCAAGCAGCACGCCGATTTTGCCACCTTGGTGAATGTAAGTACCCACCGCGCCTTCGTTCGTCATGCGCGACGCCTTCTTGGCGGCAGACGCCATGCCACGCTTGCGCAGCACAACAAACGCCTGCTCCATATCGCCCTTGCTCTCCTGCAGCGCCTTCAGGCAGTCGCCCATCGGTGCGCCGCTCTTTTCGCGCAGGTCTTTCACCAGTTTTGCATCTACCTTGAACGGTGCTTCTGCTGTTGTGGACATGGTGTTCTCTCTCTCGGTGCGATGGTAAGATCGCGGTTTGGTTCGCTCGATGAAGCTGCGAAGAAACGTGTGACACTTCGCGAAATCAACTGACTTGAAGCAAACGAAAAGCGTGGTTGCCGGGATTCAGGCAGCCACGCTCCGCGTGCAACGCTGGTACTGAATCGTGTTAGACGGCTGCCGGTTCTGCGGCTGGTTCGGATTCAACAGTCTCATCGAGCATGTGCTTGATGCCGCCGCCCAGAGCAGCTTCCAGATCGACAGTCTCTTCCGCGGGATCTGCAGCGGTGGAGGCAGCGAGCGTTGTGGTCTCCGGAACATCGGGCGTTGCGCCTTCCTCGTCTTCGAGACCGATAAAGTGCTGTTCCGTCGCAATCGGCGTCACATCCTGGTACTCGTTCGCAACGCTCTTATCGCCAATCATCTGCACACCCTCGAACGCCGAATCGGCAATCTTGGTGGTGAACAGGCGGATGGCGCGAAGTGCGTCGTCGTTGCCGGGGATCACGTAGTCGACAACGGTCGGGTCGCAGTTTGTGTCGACGACGGCGACGACCGGGATGCCGAGCTTGCGCGCCTCGGAAACGGCAATCGCTTCGTTGTTCGAGTCGATCACGAAGATCGCATCCGGCAGGCGACGCATGTTCTTGATGCCGGCCAAGTTGGTGTTCAGGTGCTTACGCTCGCGCTCCAGCTTGATGACTTCCTTCTTCGTCATCAGCTCGAAACGACCATCAACAGCCATCTCGTCCAGCTCCGCAAGACGCTTCACCGACTTCTGGACCGTGATCCAGTTGGTGAGCAGACCACCCAGCCAGCGGCTGTTGATGTACGGCATACCGGCGCGGTTCGCCTCTTCGGCAACCGCATCCTGCGCCTGGCGCTTGGTGCCGACAAAGAGGATCAGCTTGCCGGTCGAGGTCAGATCGGTGACAAACTTCGACGCTTCCTTGAACATCTTCAAGGTCTTCTGCAGGTCGATGATGTAAATGCCGTTGCGCTCGCCAAAGATGTATTCCTTCATCTTGGGGTTCCAGCGCTTGGTCTGGTGGCCGAAGTGGACGCCGGCTTCCAGCAGTTCCTTCATTGTGATCGATGCCATGAGGCTCCTTGTACGCGCATCCCTAGCGGATCAGGCTGGGATTTATTCCCGTTCGGCGGGTCTTTTCGTCCGGGAGATTCAACTCCTTGAGGGTGAATCGGCACGGTGTGCAATCCAGAAACTGGACGGCACACCGCAGAAAGTAACGGAGCTTACCGCTTGGAGAACTGGAAGCGCTTGCGTGCGCCCTTCTGCCCGTACTTCTTGCGCTCCTTGATGCGCGCGTCGCGGGTCAGCAGGCCGTCGGCCTTCATCACCTTGCGCAGCTCAGGGTTGAACTCCAGCAGAGCGCGGGCGATGCCCATCTTGACCGCATCTGCCTGCGCGTTCACGCCGCCACCCTTTACGGTGGTCACGATGTCGAACTCGCCGTTGATGCTGGCAGTCTCCAGCGTGCGCTTGGCCGCGACGCGCTGCGCCGGGGTCACAAAGTACACGTCAAACTCTTTGCCGTTCACGGTGAAACCACCGCTGCCGGGACGAAGAAATACACGCGCGATGGCCGACTTGCGGCGGCCCGTTCCGTAGTACTGCACCAGATCTGCCATGAATTAACCTTCCAACTTGTCGTGCTGCGCGGAGACGGGAACCTTGGGCGCCTTGTGAGCGGCAAAGCTGACGTCGAGAACTTCAGGGCCCTGGGCCTCGTGCGGGTGCTTATCGCCCTTGTAGACCTTCAGCTTGGTCGCCATCTGGCGGCCCATCTTGGTCTTCGGCAGCATGCCCTTGATCGCCTGCTCCAGAATCGCTTCCGGCTTGCGGACGAGGAGCTTCTCAAACTCTTCCTCACGCAGGCCACCGGGGAAGCCGGTGTAGCGGCGATACAGCTTCTGCGACGCCTTCATGCCCGTAAGAACGATCTTCTCGGCGTTGATCACAATAACGTGGTCGCCGGTATCGATGTACGGGGTGTATTGCGGGTTATTCTTGCCGGCCAACACGCGCGCGGCACCGCTGGCAAGGCGGCCCAGCGTCTTGCCGCTGGCATCCACCACGAACCACTTGCGGTTCAGGTCCTTCGAACTCGGAACAAACGTCGACATCGGGTGCACTCCACTTCAAGCCAAACTTCACAGCAAATCTGAAACAAAATCCATGCGCACACAGCAAAACACCCATCGGGTGCACCTGCGTTTGTTCGAGTGGAAGCTCTGTGCGAACTGTTCGCCCGTGCCGCAGATGCCGTAACCGCTGCACCGCACACACCAGGGGAGCAAAACCGGCAGCCCTGTTCCGCTGCTCCGGCCTAATCCCGCATCACCACCACACAACCCCAACCACCACCCGACTCAAACAGCAGCACAGGGCGGCAGACAGAGGTCTGCGCGAGTTCTCAGCATATCGAAGTCAACGCTCAGAGTCAACCAAAACGGGGCCATTCTCCACCAAGGTCGGCGCCGTTTCTGACCACATCCGCGCATCCGCACTCTCCTGCCGGAGACAAAGCCCGACCATCCACGCATACGACCCGACGAGGCAGAATTCCAGCAGAAGAACTGTCCAGGCTGTGCCCACGCGCACCCGGAGAAGCAGGTGCAGCAGCATCGCCGGTGCCTGTATCAGAACGGACGCCCAGAAGCTGTGCACCGTCACGCTCAGAAGACTGAACACCGCAAACAGCACCACCGCGGTCCGCTGCCACCACCCGCGACGCCCGGCAGCCGTTGCCGCCACCGCTAAACCTAGCGGAAACAGCACCATCAGCGAGTACGTCGGCCACGTCTTCTTGGCCAGCCCCATCAGCACAAGCAGGAACACGCAAATGGACGACATGGCCGCGCGCACGTCCGCCACTACCACCCGGTCCCGCCCACGCCACACCAGCCAGGCAACCCGGCACACCAGCGCCGCCAGTACAACAAGCAGCAGCCGATCCCACAGTGCCAGGCCCAGGTCCACGCCGCTGACACTCTCCACCAGGTACGGCAACCCACCCGCCGTCTTCAGGTCGCCCTCGCGCGTAAACACGCTCAGCACTGGCGCGTGCAGCACCCATTGGAAGTACCCGTACACGGCCAACACCACCGCACCACAAGCGATAGCCCACGCCACCCCCCTGCGCCGCGCGTATAGCACAAAGGACGGCACAAAGAGCAGTGGCAGAAACTTGACCACGGCGATCGCGACACCCACCCACACCCCACTCAGCGCCGCCCGCCCACGCAGCAGCGAGAGGAAAGCAAGGGCCAGAAACAAACTGATCAGGACGTTATTCTGTCCGTCCACGGTCACATACTGCAGCGAAATGGGATTGCACAAGCAGAGCAAAGCCGCACCGCGCGCCAGCCGCTGCGGAGCTACCCGGTTGAGCACCTTTAGCCACAGCGCAGCCGCTGCAATCTCCACCAACACTGCAAACAGCACCAGCGTCACCGGCGACCTGTGCAGCCGGTACACCGCCGCATACAGGTAAGTGGATAGGGGGGCGTAGGAGCTCAGGAAGTCGCGGTACGGCACCTTGCCCTCGAGCCGCCACCACGCCTCCTGCATATAGAAGCTGGGCAAATCGCCGCGCACGGGCAGCCGCAACACCAGAAAGATCAGGGAGAAAAGCAAAAGACGAACCGCCGCAAACACCGCCAGGTATGCCCTGTTGAAGCTGCGTGAGCTCGCACGATAGGCAGCCTGCCAGTGATAGGCCGCCACGGTCGCAATGGCTGCCACGGTTCCCAGCGCGGCACGCGCCTCAAAGGTTTGCACTCCGGTCATGCTGCGCTCATGGTACCGGACTTCATCCACCATCCAAAGACTGGGGCCCCGCCGGCAGCCTACACTCCGCCCACGGTACCCTCCGTGGCGGACGACCCGCCACGAACCGCCGACACCGGTCGCAGCCGCTTGCGCTTTGGCACCACACCCTGCTTTGGATCCAGGCGGTACACGATCATCAGGTTGCGGTCCGGGTCGTCCATCGCGGGAAACTCTGCCACCCGGGTCAGCCTGTAGAACTTCGCCAGCGCCTCCATCTTGTCGTCTTCCACGTAGTTCCACGCCACAAACCAGCCTGGCTTGTAGGCTGCAATCCGGTCCTCAAGCTGCATGGTCCCGAAGTCGTCACAAATGCTCGGCAACCCCGTCATGAGTGTCAGGTCCGAACCTGAGATCGATAGCACCGTGTGACTGTGGTTTGGCTCGCTCTCCACGATCTTGCCCACCTGGATGGCAGCATTCTGAAAGGTGTACTCCGGGTGCCGAAGGTAGTGCAGCGTGCCTTTCGCATCATGCGCCACCAGCAGCAGCATTGCTGGCGCCAGCACATAGGCGCTCTGCCAGCGCCATGCCAGTGCGTGCTGCGCGCCACGCACCACAAGCAGCGTCATGGGCACGGCGATCACCAGGTAGTACCGCGGCTGCAGGTTAGCGTGGTAGATCAGGAACGCAAAGTACCCCGCAATCCAGAGCACCAGCGACACGAACACCGCATCCTTCCACACTCGCCGACGCACCAACGCAAACACGAGTACCGCAAACATCAGCGGGTAGATCACGCTGCCAATCCACATGCCGTCATTGAAGGCGCCAAGCAGGATCTTTTTCGCGTTCTCGGCCGTGATCCCGGTGTACCGGTTGGCAGAAAACAGGTACCGGAAATCGTCCATGTAGCGCGGCCGCACCAGCGACACGTAGTACGTGCCCCACAGCAACACCGTCGTTCCACCCGCCACGACCGCGGCCCGCAGCATCGCTCGCGACTTCCACCGGCAGGCGTCGGCCAGCAAGTATGCCATCGCCGGCACCAGCGCAATCGCCGTTGTCTTGGTGCCGATCATGAGCGCCAGCAGCACACCCAGCGCAATCTCACGCGCGACATTTTGCCATGGCGGTAGGCCCGGCCGCACATGCGCCGCCGTCAGCAAAGCCATCAGCATGAGCAGCACAAGCAACGGCTCCAGCACCGCCATGCGGCTGAACACGAAAAAATAGGGACTTACCGCCATCAGGAGCGCCGCAGCCACCGCGGACAGGATCAAGCTCCAGCGGCTGAGTGGCTCACGGTGTGGCAGCCGCTTGCGCAGAAGCGCGGTACCGCCCACCGCAATCCCGATGAACACAACCACCGTGAGCGCACGCGCCGCCACAATGCCGACACCGGTAAACCGGAACAGCATTGCTTCCAGCAGCGGCCACACCGGCAGCGCCGCCGCCGGGTTAAAGTCTCCCGGCAGGTGCCACGTGCCGATAAGGTAGTGGCGAATGGCGGCGTCCCCATACCAGCCCTCGTCCGTGTACTTGGCCCAGTCGCTCCACGGGCTGCTGTTTGGAAAGTCCGCGCGCAGATGCAAAAAGTGCAGCGCCAAAAAGACGGCAGCGGTCGCCACCATCGACCAAAGCGCGGTCCAGCGCAGCAGCCGGTGCCAGTCCCGCGCACCCGCCTTCGTCAGCGCGAGTGATTCCGCGCCTTCGACCGGTTTTGTCTCAACTACCTGATTTCGCATTCGATACACACACGTTTTATACGGCTGCTTCGCGTATCCGTTCGATGCCTGCTCCTCGGTTATCGTCGTCGCGCCCTCGTAGCGGCGTGAATCCATGTTCTCCACACGCATCTCCTGCCACTGGCCGTCTATACATGTGCGGCGCCCTGGGCGCATTCTGAATGGTGTAGACACCTCACGTATGCGCTTGTTTCCCCACCTGTCTCGCTCCATGGTCCACGCTGCCGTTGCCTGTGTCGCCGTTGCCGTTGGCTCTGCCTGCGGGATTGTGAGAGCCAACGCCCAGGCTCCTGGTGAAGCCGACAGCAACATCGCCATGGGACAGCGGCTGCGTGGCATCTACCGCTCCACGGACTGGCAGCGCGACCCCAACAAAACCGCTGAGCGCGCCGCCTATTATGACCGCCTGCTGCGGGAGCACACCCTGCCGCCAGCCGACGAGCTGGCTGTGCAGCAGCAGCTGGCCACGGAGCAACTGCGCACTGGCGATGTCGAGGCCGCGCTCAAGGCTCTGGACCGCGCCTTTATCCTTGCGGAGCAGCTCCACCTGCCTGCCCAGCCCATGCGCGACCTGCTCCACCTGCGTGCCATTGCCTTTCTTCGCCTCGGCGAGACGGAAAACTGCCTCGCCATGCACGGCCAGCACTCGTGCATCTTCCCCATTCGTGCAGCCGGTGTGCATACCCTGCCGCGCGGCGCGCAGGGCGCCATTCGCGACCTCACCACCCTGCTGCAATCTGATCCCAAGGACGACCTCGCACGCTGGCTGCTGAACATGGCGAACATGCAGCTGGGCCAGTACCCGGCAGGCGTTCCCAAGGCGTACCTGCTCCCGCCCAGGCTCTTTGCCTCTGACGAGCCCATGCCGGAGTGGACCGACATGGCCGCACTTGCCGGCATCGACCTGACCACCCGCTCCGGCGGCGCAGTGATTGAAGACTTCGACTGCGACGGTCTGCTCGATGTCGTCACCAGCACCTCTAACCCGCTTGGTGCCATGCACCTGTTCCACAACAATGGCGACGGCACCTTTACCGACCGCACGAAGGCCGCAGGACTCTCCGACGAACTCGGCGGCCTCAACCTCATCGTTGCCGACTACGACAACGACGGACACCCCGATCTGCTGGTGCTGCGCGGCGCATGGTGGGGGCACTTTGGCGAATACCCGTTCAGCCTGCTGCACAATCGCGGCGACGGCACCTTTGAGGATGTCACCGTCAAATCTGGCCTGCTCAGCTTCGGTCCCACACAGACGGCAGCCTTCGCGGACTTCGATAACGACGGCCGGCTGGACCTGCTCGTCGGCCACGAGAACAACCCCGGCGCAAAGGAGCACTTCCCCACCCAGCTCTTCCACCAGAACGCCGACGGCACCTTTACCGACGTTGCGCGCCAGGCCGGGCTTGCCGAGCAGGGCTTCGTCAAAGGCGTTGCATGGGGGGACTACAACAACGACGGCAGACCTGACATCTACGTCTCCGTCCGCGAAGGCGAGAACCGCCTGTACCGCAACGACGGCGGTCCTGACGCCGCGCATTGGACGTTCACCGACGTGACCCGGCAAGCCGGCCTGGGCAACGCCCACCACACCTTTGCCACGTGGTTCTTCGACTTCGACAATGACGGCTGGCCCGACATCTTCACCGCCGGCTACTCTGCCGGCTCCATGCAGGATGTTGGACACTTCGAAGCAGGGCACACTGCCGATGCCGAAATGCCCCACCTGTACCGCAACAACCACGACGGCACCTTTACCGACGTCGCCCCCGCCCTGCACCTGGACCGCGCCATGCTCACCATGGGTGCTAACTTTGGCGACCTGGACAATGATGGCTGGCTGGACGTGTACCTCGGAACCGGCGAGCCCTCCTATGAGGCTCTGCTGCCCAATCGCGTCTTCCGCAACGCGGGGGGCAAGCGCTTCGACGACGTCACCACCGCAACCGGTCTGGGCCACCTGCAAAAGGGCCACTCCATCGCCTTTGCCGATATCGAGAACCGCGGCGTCGAAGACATCTTCGAGGAGATGGGTGGCGCCTTTCCCGGCGACCCATACCAGTCAGCCCTGTACCGCAATCCCCTGCCTGACCCTGGTCCCAACACGAATCACTCCATTACCCTTCGCCTGCAGGGCACACTATCCAACCGGTCGGCCTTTGGCACCCGCATCGAGCTTCTGTTCACCGACCGTGACGCAAACGGCAAGCCAGTCCACCGTCACGTCTTTCGCACCATTGGCTCCGTCAGCTCCTTCGGTGGCAACCCCATCCTGCAGCACATCGGCGTTGGCAAGGCCACCACGGTTGACGAAGTCCGCCTGCGCTGGCCTAACAACTACTCCCATGAGCAGGTCTTCCACGCCCTGCCGGTAGACGCCGCGTACACCCTGGTCGAGGCCGATCCCATCGCCCACCCTTTGCCCCAAAAGCGCTTCCATCTGGGCGACAGGCTCGCACCCGAGCCGCACCACCACATGACCGGCCAGTGACGCGCACCATGCCGCCAGCTCCGGTGGGCTGAAGCGGAGCCACGTCGGCTAAAATCGACGGGAATGGTTCAACGTCACCGATCGCCAGCACCCTCGCCGGACCGGGTTGCGACAGCCGTGCTGGTCGGTGCGCTGGCCGTTGTGGGTGCTGTATCGGCCTGGGCCGGCGTTCACTTTTCGATTGTCCGCTCGCAGGACTTTCAGTGGTCCGGCGAGCGCCTCCTGCTCCAGCACATCGATCCCTGGCAGACCTTTCTCTCTGGCGATCCCGGCCATCGCCTGATCGGCACGCAGATACCGAACTACCTGCCCATCCTCTACGTGCTGCTCGTGCCCATCGGACTTATGGGTCAGCACTCGGCCAATTTCATATGGGGCCTGTTGAACCTCGTTTTCGCCGTGTTCAGCGCCGTACTTGCTGCGCGGTTTTATGCCTTGCGCGGACCGTTCTGGACAGTGGGCATCGCCGCAGCCATGCTTGCCGCCGCACCCACACGCAACACCATCAGCAACGGCCAGCAAGGATTGCTTGTTCTGGCGCTTTGGACGGCAGCCCTGCTCTCCACTCCACGAGCAGCGCCACTGTCGCACCCCAAAGAGCGTCCATCCATTGGCGGCCTGCTGCTCCTCGGCATCTCGTATCTCAAGTACAGCTTTGCGCCAGCCATTGCTGTCTATCTGCTGCTGCGCGATGGCATGCGCGCCGGACTCCGTATGCTGCTTTGGACATTCGTTCCAGCCGTACTCTCTAGCATTGCCGTCTTCCTGTGGATTCATCAGCCCCACGATCTGCACCATCTTCTTGAGCAGTTCCGGTCTCCGCTGCAGGTTGCCGCGTCTGGCTACCAGCCCACCGGTGACGGGGGGCAAACCCTGATGGACTACCTCCAGTTCCTGCTCGACGGAGGGGCCGTCGCCCGCGCCAGAATCACCTCCATCAACTTCGCCATCGCCATTGCCATTACCGGCGGCGTGCTTCTGCTTGCGCTGCGACATCTTCGCCGTACCGGCCAAAGTGACACGACGCAGGGCTTCGGCTGGCTTGTGGCGCTCACCGCAACGATGAGCTTTGTCCTGTACAAGCACCACCCCTACGACGAGGTCGTGTTCCTGTATCCGCTCTGCTACCTGGTTCGGCAGTGGCGCAGGCCCGCCGCAGCGCTGGGCTTGCTCCTCATCGGCTACAACTGGTATTTCGCCCACTTTGTCGATGCGCGGATGCCATGGAGTCTTACCTGGGCGGGAGAACGGCTCGCCATGTTTCTGCTGCTGGTGGCTGCGGTCTATTGGGCGAAACCGCGTGTGCTGCAAACGCTCGGCAACGCACACGACACAAGCCCGGCACACGTGGCCAGAGCCGGTTCCATCGCTTGAGCATGGAACCAACTACTACGCGATCAGCACCCGATCCGCTGCCGGAAACTGCCTCCCTGCTGCTCGATATCCTGCGCTTCAGTCTTTGCCTTCTCGTGCTTGCCGGCCACATGACCCAGGGCTATTTCAACAGCAACTGGCCAGACAGGATGGGCCTTGCGAACGGAGCGGTTCCGGGCTTCTTCGTTCTCTCCGGCTTTGTGATTCGCTACGTCACACGCACCCGTGAGCGCGACGGCCGACGCTATTTCGCGAGCCGCGCCTCGCGCATCTACTCCGTTGTCCTTCCGGCGATCGTTCTCACGGTCGTGCTCGACAGCATCACCCGCCACGCCAACCCGGCGTTTTACCGCTCTGTGTTTCTGCCCACACCCTGGGTCGGCGTTCCTCTGCGCATCGCAATCAATCTGCTCTTCCTTCGCGAAAGCTGGGGTCACGCCGTCCTTCTGCTCAGCAACATACCCATGTGGTCGCTGGGGTATGAGGTTCCGTATTACGTTTTGTTCGGCATTGCCACGTTCACCCGTGGTCCCGTTCGCATCGCCAGCCTGGTGCTCGGTGCGCTCCTGTTCGGTCCACAGGTGCTCCTGCTGTTGCCCATCTGGTGGAGTGGTCTGTGGCTTTATGACCTGTGGCAGTGGTTCCGGTCTGCCGACACCAATGTGGCTCTACGGTCCGTTGCCATCGCCTGCGCCATCGCCGTTCTGCTCTTACTCTGGTTGCCCCTGGGCCACGTTGCCCTTAACGGCTTCGACCGCATAGGCGCCCTACCCAACCCACTGCTGCTGATCCACCAGTACCCCGTCCGCGCCACCATGGTGCAGTACAGCAGCGGTCTGCTCTGCTTTGCGGGCATGTTCCTTGCGCTTTGCGCCTCCGACCTACTCCGCCTGCCGAAACACACTCGCGCCGCACGCACCATCCGGTTTGTCGCGGAGAGCACCTTCACGCTGTACCTGTTTCACTTCCCGATGCTGATGTTCGCCGCCGGCCTGCACCTGTACACCACCGGCAGCACGGCCGGCAAGCTGCTCGTCATGCTGGTCATCGTGGCGACCTGCATCGCCGCGTCGGTGCCCATTGAACGCTTGAAACGATGGCTGCGCCAGCGGCTGTCAGCGCCGCTGCAACCTCGCCGCACGGCTCTCTAGTTATTCGTACGCCAGGGCGTCGATCGGGTCCTTGCTTGCAGCCTTCCACGCCGGGTACAGCGCGCCCAGCAACGCTCCGCCAAAGGCCAGCAGCACACCGCGAACCACCCACGGCCCGTTGATCTGGAAGTCCAGCGTCGGCATCGTCCGGCTCAGGATCGCCCCCAGCACATAGCTGAACGCAACGCCAAGCGCGATCCCTACCGCCGCCAGCAGCAGGCTCTCGCGCAGCACCGCCTGCACAATGTAGCTCTTGCTCGCACCCAGCGACTTCAAAATCCCGATCTCCCGCGTGCGTTCCATCACGCTTGTGTACATCGACTGGAAGATCACCAGGAAACCAACCACAACGGCGATGCCAGTGACCACATACAGGCTGGTGGTCAACGCCGGTAGCTTCTCCGGCGTAATCTGCGACAGGTACTCGTCCAGCGTCTTCACGTCATACGCCTGCATGCCATCGATGTTGTGGATGGCGTTGCGCACCTCGTTCTGGTGCAGCGGCGCGTCGTGCGTCTTGAGGTAGAACGCCGACGCCTTGCCCTCTGACCCGGTCAGCTGCCCCATGGTGGCCAGTGGAATAAACTTGCGGCCGCCACGCCCGTGCTCCACAATGCCGCTGATGTAAAAGGTGTGGCCCAACACAATCATGGGATCGCCGACCTTGTGGCCCTTGCCCACATAGTCATCCACGATGATGCTGTCCGGCCCGGTAAAGCCGCCACCTTGCAGAAATCGAAACGGCGTCAGCGCGTCAAACGTCGGCAGGTCGATGCCGTAGATGTTGTCCAGCGAACTCGTCACCTGGATGTTGACCGGTGCCACCACATCCACGTTCGGCACGCTCTTTAGAATCGGCGCCAGCTTCAGCGACGCCGCCGCGCCCGTCAGGCCGACGAAATTATTGACGTTGCTTGGCCGCACAAACAGGTCCACGCCAATGCCGTTCGTACGCTGGTGAAACCCATTGACCTTGCCCAGCATGATGGCTGCCACCGACAGGATCATGATGACTTCAATTGCAACGGAGATCGCCGAGATCAACGAACGCAACGGACGATGTACAAGGTTGCCGACAACAAGGGAGTTCATACACCACCATTGTATGGTGGCCGCCTCTACGCCGGGTTCGTGATGCTGCTGGGGGCTCTGCGCGGAACGGCTCGCGCGAACACCTGTCGCTTCACAGCCGTCCGTCCCGGACCGATGATGAGTGTCCCGATAATCGGCGTGATGTACACCATGAAGTAAGCGGTAGCGAGGAGTGCCTCGCACCCGTACGACCCGATGTACACCGGAAAAAGCAACGACCCTTCCGCCGCAAGATGTCCGAACGCCGCGATAAAAAACAAAGCCCATGGCGCACGGTCCGTGTCACCCGCCACCGACTGGATCGTGGTGAACATAAAGGTAAGCACCGCGGGCATGACAAAGATCAGACCAAACCACCCACCCGTGTGGTACGCCTCCGCATACGGCGAAAACGAAATGCCGGTCGTGTGGTCGGCGCCAGCCAGCATGCCGATCTCGTGCGCGTACTGATTTCCCGTGTTCAACTCAGCCTTGTCCGGCAGAATGAAATGCGGCAGGATGTTGATGAAGTAGTTGCCAATATTCGTCAGTCCGATGGGCCCCAGAGCGTCAGTACGGTAGATCAGCGCGCTGTCGATGGGCACCAGCGTCAGCCGGTCCATAATTCCTTCCGGGTTGCGATACCAGTGGTATAACTCCGGCGGAGCTTCGGCCTCTTTGGCCTTTACCATCCTGCGCACCTCCAGCGGGCGCGACAGCAGGTCCATGGCCACCTCCACATTGCTGCCGTTGTTGCGGAAGTTGCGCCCGTATTGGGTGATCGGAACCAACAGCAGTACCGCACCAAGCCCGCCAACGACGGACACAATGACCTGCGGTATCGTGATGCGCAACCTGGCCGCTGCTGCCGCCACAACCCACGCCAGCCACGAGGAGAAGATTCCCTCCTTTGAGAAGCCGATTACACCGCTGTACGTGGTGTAGAGTGCAGCCGCCATCGCCGGCCAGCTAAAGCTTGATCGCCCATTCGTCTCACGTGTCCGCTGGTACACCGCAATCAGCACCGTGAGTGGCAACGCGATGTTCAACTGCCGAATGATGCCGAAGACGGTGCCCCCCGAAAACAACAGACCAAACAGGATGGGCACAAGGATGCCACCCGCAAGGCATCCCACGACAACCTGTGATGTGTTCTCCGATGTCAGCTTGCCTTCCAGCAGCGACTTCTTCAGCGAAAGCTTCCTGCTTACCAGCACCGCCGCCGCCATGCCACACGTACCGATCAGGTACACCAGCAGCGTCTGACCGGCGTTTGGGACATTTTCTTCAAGCGGCTCGTTCAGCAGCGCCTTTGTGACCGTTCCCGCAACCCCGGTGAACAACACCGTAAACAGCACATAGGCGCCGACTGGGTTTACCAGGCCCCCAGCCAGGTTGAAGGCGAATGTACCCACCATCACGAGCGCAAAAATCGTGAGACAAATCGTTGGTGGATTTCCCTCCGCCAGCAGCACGATCGCCAGCAGCGCCGCGAAGACGGTGGCGTGCACGTAGTGAAATCGGCGCGGAAAGGGGATGGTCACAGTCCCCCGAAGTCTAACAAACCCCGCAGCCCTTCACCCCATGCCAGCCGGTCCGCCCTCCCTTACGCCGGCAGCGGCACTCGCTCGCCTTCCGCCGTCACCTCGTACGATTCCACGTTGAATCCGGTCAGGTTCGCCAGGCCGAACGAGGTTGTGATGGCCACGTCTGCCGCATCCCGCCCCACCGCCATCAGCACACGGCCAAGGCGCGGGTCATTGTGGCGCGCATCCATATTCCACCACCGGCCGCCCAGGTATACCTGGTACCAGGCTGAAAAGTCGCCCGCTCCGGCGTACGGCAGCCGTATATCCCCCAGGTATCCAGTGGCGTACCGTGCCGGAATGTTCATTGCACGGCTTAGCGTTACCGCCAGGTGCTGGTAGTCGCGACACACGCCCTCGCGCTCCGTGAACACATCCATCGCAGTCTTTGTCGAGCGGGCCTTGCTGTAGTCAAAGCGGACCTTGTTGTGTGACCAGTCTCGAATTGCCGCCGCCAGCTTGAAGCCGCCACCAACTCCGCCAAACAGGTCCGACGCGATGCCCGCAAAGCGGTCCACTTCGCAGTAGCGGCTGCTCAACAGGAACTGCAACACGTCGTTCGGCAGCTCGTCGATGGCATGCTGCACGGCGTCCCACGGCTCGGCGTCCTTTTCCTCCGGCATCTCCACCAGGCTGTTCGTGGTCAACTTTACGGCGCCCCACGGCGCCACAAAACGCTCGCACCGGTTGCCGAACACGTCCACATACTCCCGCGGCTCAATGCGCTTTGCAGTACCGTAGTTGTCCACGTGCTCAATAACCAGATCGTCCTTTGATCGGAGCTGGCCAGCCAAAGAGGGATGGAGGTGCAACAGCGCGATCATTGCCGTGTCGCACGGCATAAAGAAGCGAATATCGAAGGTGTTCCGAACGAGCATGGTCTTCCGCCTTGTGCATGGCACGGTGTTGTGGAACGTCACCGCCGCCCGATGCAGAGAGTTGAAATGAACTGACAGGAAACTGCCTGATGTGATGCATGGGAGAAGCAAAACGCCACGCCTGCTCCTTTCAGAGCGGCGTGACGTCTGCATCAACCCAAAAGCGTCGCCCGGGGTGCTCTGCTACTTGCCGGCGCCCACGGTCTGGAACTTTTCGGCTCCGGATTTCAGCAGCTGCGCTTTGTCCGTCGCCTCCCATGTGAACCCGTCACCGCTGCGGCCAAAGTGGCCATACGCCGCGGTTTTCTTGAAGATGGGCCGGCGTAGCTGCAGCGTGTCGATGATGCCCTTCGGCGTCAGCTGGAACGTCGAACGGACCAGCTCCGTCAACTGCTGCGGCTCCAGCTTGCCCGTGCCGAACGTATCGACCAGCACGCTGACTGGCTCTGCCACGCCAATGGCGTACGCCAGCTGCACCTCGGCACGCTCTGCCAGACCAGCCGCTACGATGTTCTTCGCCACGTACCGCGCCATGTAGGCGGCAGAACGGTCCACCTTGGTCGCATCCTTGCCGCTGAACGCGCCACCGCCGTGCCGCCCCATGCCGCCATAGGTGTCCACGATGATCTTGCGCCCGGTCAGGCCACTGTCGCCCATCGGTCCGCCAATCACAAACCGTCCGGTCGGGTTGATGTGGAATTTCGTGTTCCCGTCCAGCAACTCCGCCGGAATCACCGCCTCGATGACGTTCTTCTGGATCTCTGCCCGCAGCTGCTCATTCGTCACATTCTCGTCATGCTGGGTGCTGATTACCACCGCATCGATGCGCGCGGGCTTGCCCACCTCTGCGTACTCCACCGTGACCTGGCTCTTGCCGTCCGGCCGCAGGTACGGCATCAATCCGTTCTTGCGGACCTCGCTCAGCTTCTCCGCCAGCCGGTGCGCCAGCGAGATCGGCAGCGGCATCAACTCCGGAGTCTCGTTCGTCGCATAGCCGAACATCATGCCCTGGTCACCCGCGCCGCCGGTGTCCACACCCTGCGCAATGTCGGGGCTCTGCTTGTTGATCGTCGAAATGACAGCGCATGTATTTGAGTCAAAGCCGTACTCGGAGTGCGTGTACCCAATCTCCGCTACGGTGTTGCGTACCAGCGTCTGAAAGTCCACGTACGCCTTGGTCGTAATTTCGCCGGCAATCACCACCAGCCCCGTGCACGTCAGCGTTTCGCACGCGACGCGGCTGTACGGGTCCTGCTCCAGGCAGGCGTCCAGGATGCTATCTGAAATCTGGTCCGCGATCTTATCGGGATGCCCTTCGGTGACGGACTCAGACGTAAACAAAAAACGATCGCGATTCGACAAAATTACTCCTCCATGATGACTTCACGGCACAGGCTTGTGCGGGGAAAGTGGTCTAAAGAAGTTTACCTGTTTAGAAACGTGTGCGAAAGCGGGGTTGGTCTGCATTCAGCCGACAGCAGATGCCTGGGGCACCTCGGCACGCCTGCAGCTACCGCGCAGCTGTACGGACAGCCACGTGCCTGCTGCCATTCTGCACGGGGGTGACGTACTCCCCGCGAACCAGCCGCTGCAACGTTGGGGGAGCAGGCACGACACCGCGGCGAATGAGCAGCCCAAAAACCGCAACGCCCAGCACCGCTACCGCCAACAGCATGGCCAAGACACCCGCCCAGCGCAGTCGGCGCTGCGGCCGCAGGGCCTCGCGATTTCGTTTGACGTTTTCGGCAAAGGTCGTCCAGTCCGCCGCCCGCTGCTCCGGGTCTTCGCCCTGCTCACGCATGGCATCGGCATACCCGGCAACCGCCTTGTCCTCATCCAGGCCGCAGAACCGCGCATACGCCCGCACAAAACCGCGGTTGAAGACGCCGCCCGGCAGCTCGGCAAAACGCTCCGCCTCCAGCGCCTGCAAGTTGCGCACGGACACACGCGTACCCACGGCAATGTCGTGCAGCGCAATGCCGCGCCGTTCCCGCTCCGTCCTCAGCCCATCTCCAAAGCGCATGGTGCGTCGTCTCGTCGTTAAAGGATACGTAGCCGCGACTCAGCCGGGGCTCCCCGGCGCGTTAGCCGGATGCTACAACTCTGAGGCGTTCTGGTCAAAGCATTGCAGCAGCGTCCAAAAACCGTTTCGTGCTATCCACGTTGGTCCTGCCGCAAACGGTGGCCGCAATGTGCAGCCAGCGGCATCGGCATGCCGCAAGTGCAAGCAAAACAGCAGTCCCGCATACGCCAGGTGGTAGCCTTAAAGTTGAAACGGACATCGCATCTTCATAGGGGAAATCGCACACATGGCCACTGCAGTTCTTACGCCAAACACCACCGAAACCGCATCGGCAACGCTGCCCTACAAGGTTGCAGACATTTCGCTGGCCAGCTGGGGCCGCAAGGAAATTGCAGTGGCCGAGCACGAGATGCCGGGCCTGATGAGCATTCGCGCCAAGTACGCGCCGTCCCAGCCGCTCGCCGGCGTCCGCATCACCGGCTCGCTCCACATGACCATCCAGACCGCCGTCCTGATCGAGACCCTCAAGGCTCTTGGTGCTGACGTCCGCTGGGCGTCCTGCAACATCTTCAGCACCCAGGACCACGCTGCGGCAGCGATCGCCGCCACCGGCACGCCCGTCTTCGCCTGGAAGGGCGAGACCCTTGAAGAGTACTGGTGGTGCACCGACCAGGCGCTCACCTTCCCCGGTGGCCTTGGACCGCAGATGGTTGTGGACGACGGCGGCGACGTCACCCTGCTCATTCACAAGGGATACGAGCTTGAGAACGGCGACCGCTCCTTTGTCGACGCAGCCCCCGGCAGCGAAGAAGAAGCCGTCATCCAGAAGCTTCTCGCCGCCACTGTAAAGTCGGCCCCGCAGCGCTGGCACACGGTGGTGAAGGACTGGAAGGGTGTGTCTGAAGAGACCACCACGGGCGTCCACCGCCTGTACGACATGATGAAGAAGGGCACACTCCTCGTCCCGGCCATCAACGTCAACGACTCCGTCACCAAGTCGAAGTTCGACAATCTTTACGGCTGCAAGGAATCCCTTGCCGACGGCATCAAGCGCGCCACTGACGTCATGATGGGTGGCAAGGTCGCGGTCATCTGCGGCTACGGCGACGTGGGCAAGGGCTCTGCCCAGTCCCTCCGCGGCATGGGTGCACGCATCGTCGTCACAGAGGTCGACCCCATCAACGCCCTGCAGGCCGCCATGGAAGGCTTCGAGGTCACCACGATTGAGGAGACCCTTGGCCGCGGCGACATTTACGTCACCTGCACCGGCAACGTCGACATCATCACGCTGGACCACATGAGCCAGATGAAGGACCAGGCAATCGTCTGCAACATCGGCCACTTCGACAACGAAATCCAGATGGAAAAGCTCAACACCGCACCCGGTGTCGAGAAGCTGGAGATCAAGCCGCAGGTGCACCAGTACACCTTCCCCAACGGCAACCAGATCTTCGTGCTGGCAGAAGGCCGCCTTGTGAACCTGGGCTGCGCTACCGGCCACCCCAGCTTCGTCATGTCGAACAGCTTCAGCAACCAGACGCTCGCGCAGCTCGACCTGTGGGACAACAAGGACAGTTACAAGGTCGGCGTCTACGTTCTGCCCAAAAAGCTCGATGAAGAGGTCGCCCGTCTCCACCTGGAGAAGATCGGCGTCAAGCTCACCACCCTCAGCAAGCGCCAGGCCGACTACATCGGCGTCCCTGTTGAAGGCCCCTACAAGACCGAAACCTACCGCTACTAAGTACTCTCACGCAATGAAGGCCTCCCCTACTGCGGGAGGCCTCTTGCGTTTTGCGATCCAGTGCACCTAAAGCGGGTGCGGCTCCGAATTGGCTTCGGTTCGCAATCGTTCCAGTTCCTCAACATCCGCCAGATCCCGCAGTCGACCCAGCTGTCGTTTGTTCTCCAGCAAGTCCGCTCTTGAGATGAATGGCACAACCACCTGTCCCAGATCCGCTTCCATACGGTTACGCCACACCTGCTCGAAGCTCATCTCGCCAATGGACGCAAGAATATCCACGTGGTCCTCAGCGGGCCCAAAGCGCAGGTTCTGTTCGCCGTCGAGCAGGTCGTCTGCGTCCAGCCCTCCGAGCGGAACGCCCCAGCCCTGCAGCCCCTCAAATACCCTCTGCGCATTTTCCTGCGACGGGCGAATGAACAGGTTCAGGTCCAGCGTCGCCCGTATATACCCATAGGCCTGTACAGCCACACCGCCTACAACGGCGTACTCAGCGCCCTTCTCGTGCAACGCGGCGAACAGTCCAATCTGCCTTGAGTTCATCGCGATCGATCCCCCGCAGCCCTAAGAGGCGCAGCGTCAGTTCGTCCGCCGCGTCCAGCCTTTCGCACACACTTTTGCCAGCCCAGTACCGCAGCTGCTCCCGACGTCCCTCGTCGTGGCTCACCCTGTGCGGCGCGCTGTTCCACTCAGCTGCCACTTACGACGTCGCCAGCGCCGAGTCGTAATCGTTCGCCGTAATCACCTGCAGTCCGGGCTTCGTCACCACCTGCTGATCCAGAAAAATAATCGTCCGCGCGCTTCCCATTGGGTACGAGACCGCTCCACCGGTATAGCTGTTCACCGTCGTCGCAGAGGGGACGGTCCCGGCTGGCACAGCGATCAGCGTGTAGGTCCCTGCAGGCACATCGATGTACCGTGGCGCGTTCGTTGCGTTGTTAAAGGTCAGCCCTGTCAGCACCGGCAGCGTCGTCAACAGTGAACCACCCTGCGGCACCAGGTATAGATCCACTGCACCGATATGCGTCGCCTGATCCACAAACCGGATCGCAATCTGCCCGCTCGGTGCCGGCACACTCTGGTCCATCAGCAGCAGCGTCTGCAGGTTCGCCGCCAGATTTCCAATCAGCAGGGTGTACTCCGTGTTGGCCACCAGCGTCCCACGCGCGGAACTCAGCACCGTCTGCGACCCCGACTGGTCTGCCGCAAAGGTATACGTCGCCGGCGTAAAGGCAATGTAGGAGCTCACCGTGCCAAAGCCGACGTTGTAGGCCAGCGCCGAGGCGTTTGCATACACGTCCAGGCCACCCGCATCCACCGACGCGTCGATGATGCGCAACGCTGAAATCTTTGTCGACGATGTATTCACATTGCCGCAGCCAGTCAAGCCAACCGCAAGTGCCGCAGCGGCAACCAGCGCGGGACGGCCAGATCGTAAGAACGAAGGAAGCATACGAATCATAGAAGACAACAGAACGACTGCAGCACGCCAGATGTCACATCCTGTGACCCACGAACGGTGCTGTTGCGGTTTCTCCACTGTACCCGCAATTGGCTACCGTGGGAACGGAAAGCTGCTGCTACGCGGTCAACCTGCCGTCCCCGCAGCCATTCCATCCCACAAAAGTTGCAGGTGGGCACAGATGGCACACGCCCGTTTACTTCTTGCCGGGCTTCTTTGCCACAATGCTGTCCTTGATCTTGTCGTAGGTCGCCTGCGGCACAATACCCTTCTGCACAATCTGCGTCTTCATTGTGTACGGGCGGCCGTCCACGATCCGCTTTGCATACGCATCGCCAATGCCCGGCAACGCCTTGAGCTGGTCGGTGGTCGCCGTGTTCAGGTCAAGCGGTTCAGCGGCACCCGCAACCGGCTTGCTGGTTGCCGTGGTTGCCTTTGCGGCGGTCGCAGGCTTGGCCTGACCCGTGGCAAAGCCGGAGACCAGCACCACGGAAAGAACTGCTAGAACACCTGCACGAAACCGGCGTACAACCATCGATAGACCCTCCAAACTTTGTGCCACGTGTGGCTCCCTGACCTTACCCACTGCAACGTCCAACGTCAACGAAAACACGCGCTGCCGCTACACCTCGACCATCACCCGCGCATACGTCGCGCCCATGCGCAGCGTTCCGTCGTCGCTCTGGTTCTGCTCCGCCGCCAGTGCCAGCAGCTTCGTATGCAGCTCCTCTGCCTTCCCGTCCTTTGCCGCCGCCGCGTAGGCATTCATCGTCGGTCCATAGAACTCCCTGAAGATGTCGATGAACGCAGCCGGTGTCGTGTCCTTCGACCCGAACACGAACACATCCTTCTGCACGTGGATCCGGTCAGCCGCAATCCCCGCCTGCCCAAAGCGCTCCACGATGTTGCTCTGCACACCCCACAGCATCGGGCTCACAAAACCCTCTGGCGGTGGTGGCGTGTAGGCCGCACTCACCTTCAGCACCTGCGACACGAACGACTCCGGATCATTCGGTATCCAGTTCGCCATGACCACCCGGCCACCCTTCCGCGTCACCCGCACCATCTCCCGCGCCACATCGAACGGCCTTGGCGCAAACATTGCCCCAAACATTGACAGTGAAAGATCGAACGACCCATCCGCCACACCTGCAAGGTCGCACGCATCCCCCTCCTGGAACGAGAGATTGCCCAGGCCTGCAGCCCGGGCACGCGCCCGACCCGCCGCGACAAGCGGCCGGGAAATGTCGATCCCCGTTACGTCCGCACCCATTTGCGCCAGCGGAACCGCAGTCGTTCCATCGCCGCAGCCCAGGTCCAGCACCCGCAACGGCGGTTCCTGATTCGCATTCAGCCCCAGCGAGGCCACAAAGGCCTGCCCGGAAGGCCGCATCAGCGCGGCAATCCGCGTAAAGTCACCCTTCTCCCACAACTCCTGATTCGCGTTCGACACTGGCACACCCCACAGTCGAAGCCGGTATAGCAGTCTTCACAGACGGGAACAAGACATTTCGCCGCACGCCGCCTTTGAGCGACACGGACCGCGCGCCAACGCACTCCTTGCGCTAGCAGAAGTTGACACCGCATCGCCCTGCCTTTAGCCTCACCTCTGTATGGCACTGCAGCATCATCACGGCCACCATCATCACGCGCAACGCGCGTCAGGGGCTGTGCCGGGTGTTTCGCTGTAACGTTCCACCCAGACCTCATCACAGACAAGCCCGCTGATGCGCTCCCCGCCGGCGGGCTTTGCTCTGCCCGCCGACCACCCCGTGCACCACCCACCGAGACGGACACGCATGCAAACATCACCCACACTCGACCCCACCCTAGACTTCGACAAGATGGGCGGCCTCGTCCCTGGCATCGTCCAGCACGCCACCACCGGTGAGGTCCTCATGCTCGGCTTTCTCAACCAGGAAAGCTACGCCCACACCCTCAAGACCGGCTTCGTGACCTTCTTCAGCCGCACCCGCAACAAGCTGTGGATGAAGGGTGAAACCAGCGGCAACCGCCTTCGCATCGTCTCCACCGCAACCGACTGCGATACCGACGCACTCCTCTTCCGCGTCACGGTCGACGGCGACGGCCTCGTCTGCCACGAAGGCACCGTGAGCTGCTTTACCAAAACCATCGACTCCACCCACGAGCAAGGAAACAGCTAGATGACTCAGACACTCCGCCTCGGCATCCCCAAGGGCTCGCTCCAGGACGCCACCATAGCCCTCTTCGCGCGGGCAGGCTGGCAGATCGCCGCGAACGGCCGATCCTACTTTCCCGCCATCAACGACCCGGAAATCGAGTGCATGCTCGTCCGCGCGCAGGAGATGGCACGCTACGTTGAAGCCGGTGCCCTGGACGCCGGTCTCACCGGCAACGACTGGGTGCTTGAGAACCTTGCAGACGTCGAGCGCGTCACCTCGCTCACCTACTCCAAGCAATCGCGCCAGCCCGTCAAATGGGTGCTCGCCGTACCGGAAGACTCGCCCTACAACAAGCCTGAAGACCTCGCCGGCAAGATCATCGCCACCGAGTTGGTCGAGTACACCAAGCGCTACTTCGCGGGCAAGAACATCCCCGTCAAGGTCGAGTTCTCCTGGGGCGCCACTGAGGTCAAGCCGCCCATGCTCGCCGACGCCATTGTTGAAGTCACGGAGACAGGTAGCTCACTCCGCGCCAACCGCCTCCGCATCATCGAAACCCTCATGGAATCGGAAACCCAGCTCATCGCCAACAAAGCCGCCTGGGCCGACACCTTCAAGCAGCAGAAGATCCAGAACCTCGCCATGATGCTGAACGGCGCCATCAACGCCCTGTCGCAGGTCGGCCTCATGCTCAACGTGCCCAAGGCCTCGCTGGACGCCGTGCTCGCCGTACTTCCTGCGCTCTCCTCGCCCACCGTCTCGCACCTGCAAGACAGCGAGTGGGTCGCCGTCAACACCATCCTCGACGAAACCACCGTCCGCGACGTCATCCCCAAACTCAAAGCAGCCGGCGGCAGCGGCATCGTCGAATATCCGCTCAGCAAGGTCGTTCTATAGGAATTTATGGAGACGAAAACATTCGTTTACACGTTCAGCGTAGATGGACCCCGCGTATTTGATTCAAGGGACCAAAGATTGGATGAGCACGAGCTGGACGTTCGAGTCATCGCTGACGGGGCACACCTAATGATGAATCGCGCTGGCCTACTCGCTTTGGCGAAACTAATGATCAAGTTAGCCGAGGGTAGATTCGAGGACGGCTTTGAAGTGCAGCTCAGCAAGAACTTTGGTGCCGACGATGACGTCAGATTGTACTTATCCCGCACACCAGACAAACATTAGTACAAAGGTCGTCCTATGAAGATCGTTAAGACCAGCGGAAAGCATGCGAAGGACGCCGAAAAGCTCCTGCGTGACCTCGAACAGCGCGGCACTACCAAAACCGGCGAGGTCGAACCCGTCGTCCGCAAGATCATGCACAGCGTGCACAAGCACGGCGATAAGGCTCTGCTGGAGCTCGCCGCAAAATTCGACGGCCTGCACAAGAAGCAAGCCCTTCGTGTCACCCGCGAAGAGATGCACGCCGCCTGGGACAGCATCCCACAAACCCTCCGCATCGCCCTGCAAACCGCCGCAGACAACATCCGCAGCTTCGCCGAGCAGCAAAAGCCCGACGAGTGGACGACCGAAAACACCCCCGGCGTCTCCGTCGGCCAGATCATCCGCCCCCTCGAATCCGTCGGTTGCTACGTACCCGGCGGCCGCTACCCGCTGCCCTCGACGCTCCTCATGACCGCCATCCCCGCACAGGTGGCCGGTGTTCCGCGCATCGTCGTCACCAGCCCCAAACCCGCGGCAGAAACCCTCGCCGCCGCGTACCTCGCCGGCATCACGGAGTTCTACCGCATCGGCGGCGCACAGGCCATCGCTGCCCTCGCCTATGGCACCGAGACCATCCAGCCAGTCAACAAAATCGTCGGCCCCGGCAACCTCTATGTCACCGCCGCCAAGATCGTCGCCTCGCAGGTTTGCGGTATCGACATGCCCGCCGGCCCCACAGAAATCACCGTCACCAGCGAAACCGGCGACCCTGCCGGCATCGCCGCAGACCTCGTCGCCCAGGCCGAGCATGACCCGGAAACCCTCGCGGTCTTCATCACAACGAACGAGAAGCTGGCAGAGCAGGTCGTCAAAGAAACCAGGCAGCAGTCCAGGGACAATAAGCTCGCCCGCATCTCCCTCAAGGCCCGCGGCACCGTCTTCCTCTGCGGCTCCATCGAAGAGACCCACACCCTCACCAACCGCCTGGCGCCAGAGCACCTCACGGTCGATACCGTCGCTGACCTCGCCTGGGTCACCAACGCCGGCTCCGTCTTCATCGGCAACCACTCGCCCCAGTCCATGGGCGACTACATCAGCGGGCCCAACCACGTGCTGCCCACAGGCCGCACCGGCCGGGTTCGCGGTGGCCTCGCCGTCACAGACTTCCTCAAAGTCATCACCGTTCAGAACTACACGGCAAAGGGCCTCGCGATTCTTGGCCCCAACGCCATCGCCCTCGCCACCGCAGAAGGCCTCACCGCCCACGCCGAGTCCGTCCGCGTTCGCATGAAAGCAGGCAGCCGATGAGCACACTCACGGCAGCTCCTCCCCTCACCATCCAGCCCCGGCGGGCCGTCCAGAACATGCCCGAGTACCACCCGCCCCTCGACGGCCGCACCGCCCTTCGTCTCGATTTCAACGAGAACACCCACGCCCCCAGTCCGCGCGTCCGCGAAGCCCTAAGCACCCTCACCCTCGAAGGCCTTACCGTCTACCCCGAACGCGCGCCCGTCGAAGCCATCGTCGCCGAAGCTCTGCATCTCCAACCCAACCAGGTCCTGCTCACCAACGCCGTCGACGAAGCCATCCACCTGGTCTGCTTCACCTACCTGGAAGAAGGCGACGAGTGCCTCTTCGCCACCCCTTCCTTCTTCATGTACGACGTCAACGCCGTCAGCATGGGCGCAGACGTCATCCGCATCCAGGCCGACGAGACCCTCGCATTCCCGCACGAACGTCTTCTCAAGGCCATCACGCCGAAGACCAAGCTCATCATCCTGGCGTCGCCGAACAACCCCACCGGCGCCGTGATGAGCCGCGCCCAGATTCACGAGATCGCCGCAGCCGCGCCCCACGCCGTCATCATGGTCGACGAGGCCTACTTCCACTTTTTCGGCGAAACCGTCATGGACGACGTCGCACGCGGAACCGGCCCCGGCAACCTCCTCGTCGCTCGCACCTTCTCCAAGGCCTACGGTCTCGCCAACCTCCGCGCCGGTCTCCTCGCCGGCGCACCCGCCCTCATCGCACCCATACGCAAGGCAAGCTCCCCGTATAACGTCAATGGCATCGCCCTGCTCGCCGTCGCCGCCTCAGTCGCAGACACCGACTACCTCGACTGGTACGTCGCGGAGATCCGCGAAGGCCGAGCCCGCATCGAGCGCACGCTCGACAACATGCGCGTCCCCCGCTGGCCCTCGGAAGCCAACTTCGTCCTCTTCCGCGTCGGCCCCAAACACAAGGAACTCGTCGCCGCCGTGCGTGCCCGCGGCGTCCTCCTCCGCGACCGCTCCGCTGACCCCGGCCTCGCCGGCTACGTCCGCATCACCGTCGGCGTCGCCGAACAAATCGACACAGCCATCGCCGCGCTCCGCGACTCGTTCGCCAGCATCCAATGGACTCCGGCAGACGCAGCCATCCCAGACAATGAGAACGAAGGAGCACGTGATTATGAGTGAGCGCACCGTCGTCAGCGCAGGCGAACAAACCAACGGCAACGCCGGCGACCTCCACCTGCCGCCCTCCGCCACCCTCGCTCCGCTGCCCGGCATCGCAGCCCTGGGCACCAACGCAGCGCCAGCGGCGGACACACCTTCCACCTCCGGCTGGAACGAAGCAACCGAGCGGGCCACCTTCCAGGCAGGCGGCGAAGACCGTCGCGCCTCCACCCCCACAAGTCGCATCGGCGTCGTCAGCCGAGACACCACTGAAACCCAGATCGCCCTCGTGCTCAACCTCGACGGCCGCGGCCAGTACACCGTCTCCACCGGCATCCGCTTCTTCGACCACATGCTCGAACTCTTCACCCGCCACGGCGGCTTCGACCTCACCCTCAAGTGCACCGGCGACCTCGACGTCGACCAGCACCACACCGTCGAAGACGTCGGCATCGCCCTCGGCGAAGCTGTCGATAAAGCCCTCGGCGACAAAAAAGGCATCCTCCGCGCCGGCTACTTCGTCATGAGCATGGACGAGACCCTCGCCGTCGCCGCCATCGACCTCTCCGGCCGCGTCAGCTACGTCGTCGACGACCAGGTCAACGTCCCCCTCGTCGGCGACCTCCAAACCGAACTCCTCCCCGACTTCTTCGACGGCTTCGCCCGCGGAGCCAAGTGCAACGTCCACGTCAAAACCATGTACGGCCGCTCCAACCACCACAAAATCGAAGCCATCTTCAAAGCCTTCGCCCGCGCCCTCCGTGGCGCCACCAGCCGCGACGAACGCATGAAAGACCTCCTCCCCAGCACCAAGGGCCTGCTGTGATCAGCGCTCCGGCATCTCGGCGAGACCAATCATTCCGCATTGGATGTGCCGTTCTGATTGGAGAAGCCGTTTTCTACTTGGCCGCCATCTGCGTAGTGCCACTGGTTCAACCGCTACCTCGTATGCTTAACGTGGGCGCATGGTGCTTTGTCGCTGGTTCACTGCTAAGCCTCGCCGCCCTTACTCTTGTTTCGTTTGGCACCGGATGGAGGCGAATCGGTCCCATACTGATTGCTCTAATTGGCTTTCCACTCTGGTACGGCTTCACCTGCTTCTGACATGCGATTCAAGCGGCCGACAACTCGCAAGTGGCGCGACGTTCTCTTTGCTTTGAGCGTGGCATCGATCGCGCTGTCAGTATGCGTGCTCGTCGGCAGTTTCCTAAGGCACATGCAAGCGACGGAGTACCTCAAGCAGTTCGAAGAAGTTCTTCCGTGGATTCGCTGGGGGACAGGAGCAGCACTCGTGGGCTTTCTTCTCTCCTTTTTCGGCAGACGATGGTCTCGTGTCCTGGCAGCAGCTGCTAGTTTTACCCTGTTCACGCTTTGGATATTAAGCGGAGAAGCTTCCCTGTAATGATCCAGGTCATCGACTACAAAGCCGGCAACCTCACCAGCGTCGTCAAGGCGCTGCATTTCCTCGGCGCCGAAACCCACGTCACTCAATCCCCCGCAGACGTCCGCAACGCCACCAAGATCGTCCTCCCCGGCGTAGGCCACTTCCGCGCCACCCAGTTACTCCACGACTTACAACTGACCGAAGCCACCCGCGACGCCATCGCCCGCGGCGTTCCCTTTCTCGGCATCTGCGTCGGCCTGCAGTGGCTTTACGAAGGCTCGACCGAAGCTGAATTCACCGACGGCCTATGCCATTTCGGCGGCGACTGCGAACGCTTCCCCACCACCTACGAAGGCCACTCCCTCAAGAGCCCCCACGTCGGCTGGAACTCCCTCGAAGACATACGCCCCGACAGCCGCCTGCTCAAAAACATCGCCCCCGGCAGCTTCGTCTACTACACCCACTCCTGGCGCGCCCCCGTCGACGCCGACACCGCTGCCACCACCACCTACGGCGGCCCCTTCACCGCAGCCGTCGAACGCGACAATGTCATGGGCGTCCAGTTCCACCCAGAAAAATCCGGCCCCACCGGCCTCCAACTCCTCCGTAACTTTGTGGAGCTGTAGCGCATGACAACGCCTGTGTACGAATACGTGTTGCAGAAAACAGACTTCCTTCACGCCCAAAAGCTGTACCGCCGCAACCGCCCCAAAGCGGCATGGTCTTACTGGATCTATGTCTGGGTCTGTCCTGCGCTCGGATGGCTGGCCATCGCTCTCACCTTGGTCGGACTAACAACGAACAATCCTAACCTCGTGACTCTCGTCGCTCCCTTCGCAGTCGGTGGGTTGGTATTCGTTATCTTTGTTCCCATCCATCGCTGGTTTCAGCTCAGAAGAGCATGGAGATCATGTGTTCCAACCTCACTGCGGGGAAAACCAGTAACACTTCAATTCGACGAAACGCAGCTCATCTCGGCCATCCCAGGCAGAAGCGAAGGCCGGTTCTTTTGGACGGCTGTTCTCGACTTTGTAGAAGACAAGCAGTTGGCTCTAATCTTTGTCCGTGAAAAATACTTTCTCTTTATTCCCAAGTCGGCTCTCGCTGAGAGTGTCTGGGATCAGATTGGCTTGTATGCACCGAAAGAAAGACGACGGCTGGATTAATGCTGACCAAGCGCATCATCGCCTGCCTCGACGTCCGCGCCGGCCGCGTCGTCAAAGGCATCCAGTTCCTCGACATCATTGACGCCGGCGACCCCGCCGAGCTCGCCCACCGCCACGCCGCCGCCGGTGCCGACGAAATCGTCCTGCTCGACATCACCGCCACCCACGAAGGCCGCGGAACGTTGATCGACACGGTGAAGCGCACCGCCGCCCAGCTCTTCATCCCCTTCACCGTCGGCGGCGGCATCCGCACCGCGCACGACGCCGAAGCCGTCTTCCACGCCGGTGCCGACAAGGTTTCCATCAACTCCGCCGCCATCGCCCGCCCCGAACTCATCGGCGAAATCGGCAGCTCCTTCGGCGCACAGGCCGTCATCGTCGCCATCGATGCACGAAGAGGCGCGGGCCCGCCGCAACCCGGCTACGACCCCATCGCCGAAGCCGAAGTCCACGTCTCGGGCGGCCGCAAACCCACCGGCCTGCGCGTCGTCGACTGGGCCCGCGAAGCCGAACAGCGCGGCGCCGGTGAAATCCTCCTCACCAGCATGGACGCCGACGGCACCCGCGCCGGCTTCGACTGCGACCTCACCGCGCGCGTCTCCGCCGCCGTCCAGATCCCCGTTATCGCCTCAGGCGGCGCAGGCAACGCACAGCACTTCGCCGAAGTCTTCAGCACCGGGCCGGCGGGCGGCAAAGCCGACGCCGCCCTCGCCGCCAGCATCTTCCACTTCGGCATCACCGACTCCTGGGCTCTCAAACGCGACCTCGCCCGATCCGGCATCCCTGTTCGCCTATAGCTTCGCCGGCAAGCTCCACAGCGGTTTTGTAGATACCCTAGACGAATGCTCATTCCCTCCATCGACCTACTCGGCGGCCGCATCGTCCAGCTCGTCCAGGGCGAAACCCTCAAGCTCGCCTTCGACGACTTCGATTACTGGATTGATCGCTTCAGCAAATACCCCCTCGTCCAGCTCATCGACCTTGACGCCGCCATGCGCCAGGGCTCCAATGCCGAGCTCATCGAGCAGTTCACCCGGAATCTCCCGTGCCAGGTCGGCGGCGGCCTCCGCACCCCAGAAGACGGACAGCGCATGCTCGACCGCGGCGCCCACCGCGTCATCTACGGCTCAACTCTCTTCGGCGGAACAGACCAGCAAGACCGCAAGCGCCACCCCATCCTTAACCTGGCCTTTGCAGAAGGCCTTCGCAATACGCTTGGCGAAGACAAACTCGTCTTCTCCGTCGACACCAAGGCTGGCCGCGTCGCCGTTAAGGGCTGGAAGGAGCAGGTGGACCTCACCCCGGAAGAGGCCGTCACCTGGCTCGAGAACGACTGCGCCGCCTTCCTCTACACGCACGTCGACACAGAGGGCACCATGTCCGGCTTCCCCATTGAAGCCGCCGCCATCCTCCGCGCCTGCACCGCCAAACAGCTCATCGTTGCAGGCGGTATCCGCTCCCAGGCCGAAGTCGACGAACTCGACAGCATGGGCGTCGACGCTGTCGCAGGCATGGCCGTCTACTCCGGCGCCATGCTCGCCTGACTGCCCCATACGCAAACGAAAGCCCCAGCTTGGCTGGGGCTTTCTAGACACATACTGAAATTTAAGTCCGCCAGGTTGCGCGTTAGGCCAAGCGGCGGCGAACCACACCGGCCATGCCCAGAATGCCCGTGCCCAGCAGAACCAGGCTCGAAGGCTCAGGTGTCACAACAGCCGAGGTGTCCGGAATGGAAAGGGTGCCCACATTGCCCTGCACCGAGTCGTTGCTGGTCTTGTAGCTCTGGCCATCATAGTAGCCGGCACGGTTCATGGTCCCGTAGGGCGACACGACGGTGAAGGTGCCCAGATCCTGCGAAGGAACAGTCGTCGTCCCATCGTAGGTGAACCGGATATTCGTGATGGTCGCGCTGTCCGGCGCTGCCGTCAGGAAGGCTGCCTGGTCCGAGTACGCGTAACTGAAAAGAAAGCTGGAAGACAGGAGCCCGGTCGCACCCGCAAAGGTCGCCGGCCCAAAGTCGTAGATCGTTCCAAACTGGGGCACTTTCGCGCTCCCGCCGGTGGCATCCAGCTGACCACCTGAAAGCTCCACGTTGTAGGTATAGGCAAAGCCACCCGCCACCGCCACGGGCGCAGCCGTCAAGGCAGTCACAATATCGGCCCGCGCAACGGACACGGAAGAAACGAACACGGCACAAAGGGCAAAAGCAAAGGTGCGACGCAAATGAACAACCTCGAAGGAAAGTTTTGCTGTCCTGGTAGAGATCAGCAGATACCGGCTGGGATGCCGATGCCTCTTTTACCTTCGCCTATGCATCGTGGGAAATCTGGAGTAAATCACCCAAAGGTGTATCAACCTTCACGATGTAAACAAAATATTGTGCATCATGGAGTTTTTGCTGTTTATGGCCTCCAGGATATCGTTATTAGCCGATAGACAAGCAGCGAGGTATACGAATAACGCCGCGCACGGCGCATGCGGCAAAGCCTTCCCGCGCTGCCAGCACGCCACAGGTGCCCGCAAAAGTGATGCCCCAGCAGGGCTGGGGCTCATCACAGAAAGAACATCAAGAGACTGGCTCAGTGATACATGTTGAACAAAAGCACTTACACAAAACGGCGACGAAGTGTACCAGCCATCCCAAGCAAACCTGTACCGAGAAGAATCAGGCTTGAAGGTTCAGGTGTAACACTCGACGGAACAGTCGGAATATCCAACTGGCCGACATTACCCTGGATGCTGTTGTTCGACGTCTTGTAAGACTGACCGTCATACACGCCGCCGTTCACTGTCATGGCGTACGGAGAAATCAGCGTGAAGCTACCCAGATCCTGTGCAGACACATTCGAGGTTCCGTTGTAGCTGTAGCGAACGTTCTGAATGTTCGGGTCGTCCCCCGGAACCGTCTTGTATGCAGATGGATTGGTGGTATTTGCGAATGTGAAGATGAAGCTGCTCTGCAGCAGTCCAGTCGCACCCGTAAAGGTGGCAGGACCGAAATCATAAATGGTCCCAAACTGTAGTGGGTTGGGGTTAGTGCCACCGGTTGTTGCATCCAGCTTGCCGCCGACCAGCTGGACATCATAGGTGTAGGCATAACCGCTGGCGACCTTCACTGGAGCGTTGTTAGTGAGGCTGGTCACAATATCAGCACGAGCCACCGAGCAGGCAGCCAAAATAACTAAGGAGGAAAGGATGACAGGCAGACGCAAAGTAGTACCTCGAGAACAATTTTCCACGGAATTTTTACTATCTCCGTATTGCCCCTTATGATGCGCGCATCGTTACTGGCGTGCTGTCGTCGATCGGCCTCAGAATCGGCACCTCGGCTCGACTTGTCGCCGGGGCACAAAAACTTTCATCTTGATAAACAGTCTGCGGTACATACGTCGAAAGTGGGAGCTGACCGCCCCAAGTGGGTTACGAAACAGTGCAAAAATGGTTACCAAAAGTGTGGTACGCATTACCTGTCGAAAATTTTTGGGTTACTGAGGTGCGATGGCTATAAGCCTCACAGCGGGTGCATTCCACATTCGGCTCGCATTCAGGACACCGAACCGTCCCGTATGTCCCGTTATCCACAGGCAAGAAAAAACACCCACGCTTCACCACTGACTAAACCGACCTCGCGCGACAGTCTTTAAGTTCAGCCATGGGCAGCGTCTCTACGTCCACACCTACTCCAGAGACTCTTTCACGGCGTAATACCCCTTGCGCGCCTGCACCTTGGCATCCTTGCCGCACGTAATGTTGATCGTCCGGAAGGTCCCGTCCAGCTCAGGATTTTTCGGCACATAGCTCAGCAGATACTGCGTCCGCAGCTCATCGCTGATCTGGGCAAACGCATCGTCCAGCTTGTTCCCGTTGTGCCCGACGTTAATCACGCGGCCCCCCGTCTCCCGTGCCAGCCGCTCCATCTCCGACGCGCCGTTCAGCCCAATGTTGAAGCCGCCACCGGAGTAAAACCCGGCATCGCTGATCAGGATCACGTAAATAATTGCGTTCGACTTCTGCGCCGCCTCAATTGCCTCCCGCAGCTTTACCTGGCTGCCCTGGTCGCCGCCGTCCGTCAGCAGAACCAGCACCTTGCGCCCGGCCTCCTGCCGCAGCTTGTCGTGCGCTGCCAGGTACACCGCGTCGTACAGCAGCGTTCCTTTGGGCGTGCTGTTGCCGGTCACGCTCCCGGTCCCCGCGCCGGTATTGATCTCCGCCTTGTCCATCGCCCGTCGCAGCTCCCGTGTGCTGCTCGTGTAGTCGCTCAGCAGGTCCACGTTAATGTCGAAGCTCAACAAAAACGCCTCATCCTTGGGCGTGATCATGTCCTTCAGGAACGTGGAGCCTGCCTCCTTTTCCAGCGGCAGCACGTTGGTCTGCGACCCACTCGTGTCCAGCAGAATCCCGATCGTCAGCGGCAGGGTCTTTTCCTGCGTAAAGTTCCGGATCGTCTGCGGCTCCTTGTTCTCATACACCTGGCAATCGTCTTTGTGCAGGCCAGTCAGATAGCCGCCCTTGTCGCGCACGCTGAAGTAGGTGTTCACCAGGTTTGCCCGCACGCGAATGGTCTGCCGGCTGTCCAGGATCTTGTCGTCATCCGCGGGCGGCGGTGCTGTGCTCGCTGGCGGGGGGCCACCGGGCGAAGGCGCCTCCTGCGCGTGGACGCGACACGGGGAAACAGCCGCCAGGCAGGCAAGAAGGGCAAGTGGGTAAAGGCGCATACCTCTGTAAGACGAACGAACCCACCCCGGAGTCTACGTCCCCGCCCTTCACAACGGTCCGCACACCTCCTGCGTCCAATCCGTATCGCCACTGTTACTCTGAAACAGACAGGCAACAAAGGGAGTCTCACGGGTGAAGTCAGTATTTGCAGCAGGAATTCTGGCCGCAGCAGCGGTCCTCAGCACCACGGCAGCACGCGCACAGGCGCTGCCTGACAGCCCCCAGGCCCAGGTTCCTGACAGTCCCCGCCCACAGATCATCCCCAACGCCGGCACCATTACCCCCGGCAAAGGCACAAGTGCAAGCAACGATCTTCCGGCAGACGACCCCAACGCGCCCGCCAGCACGCTTGGCTCTCGCCCCGCTGCCACGACGCTACCGGCAGACACCAAAAACGAAATCGCCCCCGACCTTACACCTGAGACCGGTGCCGGCGGCCGTGCCAAGCCCCTCCAGGTTACGGTCAATTTCGTCGAAGTCCCTTTCACCGTCAAAGACAACAAGGGCAACCTCGTTCCCGCCATCGACTGGCGCGAGGTCCAGGTCTACGAGAGTGGCGTCCGCCAGCACATGCGCCTCTTCACCACTGACCCCTACCCTCTCTCCGTCGCCTTCATCATCGACCAGTCCGTGCCCTACCAGACCATGAAGTCCGTCAACACCGCCCTTGGCGCGGTGCAGGGTGCCTTCACCCCTTACGACACCATGTCAATCTTCACCTTCAACAACGGCACCCAGCAGAAGACCGACTACTCAAAGGCTGATGGAAATCGCATCGCTGCCGTTCTCGAGCAGTCCAAGAGTGAAGGGCGCGAGGCCAACTTCGCCGCATTGGGCAACAGTGGCCCGCTCGAGCAGAATATCGAGTACAACAACCACGCCAACGACAATATCGACCCCAACACGAACCGCAACCACGGCACCGGCGGCCTGCAGAACAACACCGGCAACATCCCCAAGGAACAGCACCCGCTGAACGATGCCATCTTTGAGGCGGCCAGGTCCCTCACCACCCAGCCCATCGGTCGCCGCCGCGTGATCTATGTTGTCTCCGACGGTCGCGAGTCCGGCTCCAAGGTCAAGTCCAAGGAACTCGTCAAGTTTCTGCAGACCAACAACATCGCCCTTTATGCCACCGTCGTTGGCGACTCGGCAACGCCCTACGTCGGCTTCCTCGACAAGTACCACATCCCTTTCACGATGAAGGAAAACGTCCTGCCCCAGTACGCCTCAGCCACCGGCGGTCAGGCTATCTCGGAATATCGCACCAAGGGCATTGAGACCAGCTTCGCCAAGATCGCTGAGGAGGTCCGCGTGCAGTACACCGCCGGTTACTACTCCACAGAGCCCTTCATCGACGGCAAGTACCGCCCCATCGAAGTTCGCGTCCTTCGCCCAGGCTTGGACATCATCTCCAAGAAGGGCTACTGGCCCACCCCCACGGCGATTCGCTCCGGCTCTACCGTCGCACCACAGTAGTTCCAGCCCAATTCAGTGCAACAGGACGGGCCCAGCCCGTCCTGTTGCTGTCTGTGCGATACATTCCTTGGTGAGGCTCCATGTATGCGCTTTCACCGTCTCGCATCGCTCCTTCTGCTGCCCGCACTTACCGCCGCACAGGCTCCCGTCACCATCACCGTCTCACTGAATCAGCCCATGGCGGCTTACAAACCCATCGACCGCTGGTTCGGCTACGACGAAGGCAACTACACCACCACACCCTCTGGCCGCGCGCTTCTCCACGAACTCCACGACCTCTCGCCGGTGCCCGTAACCATCCGCGCCCACCATCTGCTCACCAGTGGCAACGGCACGCCCGAGCTCAAGTGGTCTTCCACTGGCGTCTACTCTGAGGATGCGCAGGGCAAACCCGTCTATAACTTCAACCTTCTTGACGGCATTTTCGACGCGTACAAGCAGGCGGGCGTCCGCCCCATGGTCGAGCTCGGCTTCATGCCGCAGGACCTCGCCGCCAGCGTGGCAGGCCACGACACCTACCAGGTTCACTATCCCAAATCCACCGTCAGCGGCGCGTCCAACAATCCGCCTAAAGACTACGCAAAATGGGGCGAACTCATTCGCACCGTCACCGCCCACCTCGTCCAGCGCTACGGCGAAGCGACTGTGAAGACCTGGTACTTCGAAGTCTGGAACGAGCCCGACATCGACTACTGGCACGGCACGCTTGCCGACTATGAAAAGCTCTACGACTTCTCCGTCGCAGGCGTACGTGCAGCCCTTCCCGGCGCTATCGTCGGCGGCCCCGCATCCACCGGCCCCAGCGGCCGCAGCGGCGGCCCATTCCTCCAGGGCTTCCTCACCCACGTCGCCAACGACAAGAGCGCTGCAAACAACAACACCATTCCACTCGACTTCATCAGCTTCCACGCGAAAGGCCAGCCCAAAGTCGTTGACGGCACCGTCACCATGGGCCTGCGCAACGAGCTACAGGACGTGGACCACGGTTTCGCGATCGTCGCGAACTTCCCGCAGTTCCAGCATCTGCCCATCATCCTTTCTGAAGCCGACCCGGAAGGCTGCGCCGCCTGCTCCAGCAAGGTGAACCCTGCCAACAACTACCGCAACGGCACCCTCTACCCTGCCTACACCGCCGCCGCCTACAAAGCGCTCTTCGCCCTCCAGGACCGTCACAACGTCAACCTCACCGGCATGCTCAGCTGGTCCTTTGAGTTTGAAGACCGCGACTACTTCGAAGGCTTCCGCGACCTCAGCACCAACGGCATCGACAAGCCCATCCTCAACCTTTTCCGCATGACCGCCCTCTTCAAAGGCGAGCGTGTCCAAACCACCAGCACCGGCGAAGTCCCGCTCGACACCCTGCTTACCACCGGCGTCCGCACGACACCAGACGTCGATGCGATGGCCACCACCGCCCCCCACCAGGCCGCCATCCTCCTCTGGAACTACCACGACAGCAACACCCCCGCGCCTGACACCCCCACCACCATCACCATCACCGGCCTACCCACCAACCTCCACCACGCCCGCCTTACCCACCACCGTATCGACAGCACCCACAGCAACAGCTACACCGCCTGGCAAGCCATGGGCAGCCCCCAACACCCCACACCCACCCAAATCCAGCTCCTAAAGAACGCCGCCAAACTTCAAACCCTCGACAGCCCACAGCAGATGACAATCGCCCACGGTACCGCCACGGTCACCACAACCATGCCCCGCCAATCCATCTCCCTCCTCCAACTCACGTGGTAGTGGCCGACACAGCGCACACTCAGTGGTGAGCAAAGGCACGGGCCTATGGTCGCTAGACCTGATCAGCGACGTAGATCCCGGTGACCCTACCGCTGCAGAAACATCTTCACCGCCAGCCCCGCCAGCACCACGGCAAAGCCCTTCCGCAGCACCGCATCCGGCACGCCCTGCGCCCACTTCCCGCCAAAGTACGACCCAAAGGCCATCCCGCACGCCAGCAGCGCACCCAGCCGCCAGTTCACATTTCCCGCCCGCGCATAGCTGATTAGCGGAAACACCCACACCGGGATCAGCGCGATAAACAGGCTGGTCCCCTGCGCCCGCAACTGCGTCAACCCAAACACATACACCAGCGTCGGAATCAGGATGGCGCCGCTCGTCCCCACCATGCCGACGAACACACCCACAAGCGCGCCCACCAACACAATCACCCACGCCGCAGCCTGCGACATCACAGCGAATGTGCCTTCATCACCGGGCAAACCGCACAATCACCTCGGTCCCCATCGGTACCATCGTGCCCGCCGCAGGAACTTGCTCCTTCGCCACGCCGCTGCCCACCGGCTGCACCCGCAGCCCCGCCACCGCAGCCTTCTCAATCACACCGCGCAGCGCGGTCCCATCGAACACTGGCACCGCCACCCGCCGCGTGCTGTCTACCACCACCGCCCCGTCCTCACGTACCTGCGCTGTGGCAGCAGGCTTTGGCAAAGGCTTCACCTCAGCCTCCTCCGGCATCCACGACGACCCGCCATGGTCCCGGAAGGCCTTTAAAATCCCCGCCGGTAACGCCGCAAACACACCCGCCGCCCGCGTCGGTGCTACCGCAATCCGCGGCGCCGGCATAACTGCCGCCCGCTCCACTGCTGGCACCAGCATCCCACTCGCACCAGGATGCAGCGGATCATCCGCAGGCAGGGTATTCGCCTCCGCATACAGCGCATTCAAATCGCCGCCTGCCTCGCTCGGCCCATCCTCTTCCACCAACGCTGCAGGCACAGGCTTGCCAGCGTTCCCCTTGGCATCGGCAGCGACCATCTTCAGCGGTTGGTCATGCGGCACACCCAGGTACTCCAGCACCTGCTGCGCCACCTCTCGAAACACCGGCGCACTCGTCTCCGCGCCATAGCGGCTGCCCACGGTCGGTGTGTCGATGATCACTGCCACCGTGATCGCCGGGTTACTGACCGGCGCAAACCCTGCGAAACTCGCCACCAGCTTGGTGTGGCTGTAGGTGTGGGTCTCCGGGTCCACCTTGTTCGCCGTTCCCGTTTTGCCGGCGCTGCTGTACCCGTTCAGCGCCGCGGTTCTGCCGGTCCCTTCCAGGACGATGCCCTGCATCATCCCCCGCATCTTCGCGGCAGACAACTCGCTGATCACGCGGTGCGCACCCTCCGGCAGCGGCGACGGAATCGTATTTGTCACCCGGAACGCCGCTGGCTGCAGCCGCGGATCGCCCTTCAGGCTATCTGTACCCTGCAGCAGCACGTGCGGCGGCAGGTACGTCCCGCCGTTCGCAATCGTCGACACCATCGTCGACAGCTGCACAGGCGTCACACCGACCTCCTGCCCAATGGCAATCGACAGAATGCTCGTTGCGCCCCACTTCTTCGGCGCACGCAGCAGTCCTCGCGTCTCGCTCGGCAGTTCGATGCCGCTGCGGTCCCCAAACCCAAACGCCTTGATGTAGTCGTAGAACTTATTTGCACCCAACTTCAGTGCCATCTTTGCCGCGCCCACGTCGCTGCTGTGCTCCAGCGCGTATTGCACCGTCACCCGCCCAAAGTGGTCGCTCTTGTCGTCATGCAGCGTGCGGCCATACATCGTCATCGCGCCACCCTGGCAATCCACAATGTCCGTCGGCTGCACACCTGCGCCGTCAATCGCGGCAGAGTAACTCACTAACTTGAAGGTCGACCCCGGCTCATACACATCACTTACTGCCAGGTTCTTCAGCAGACTCGCATCCTGGTGCCGTAAGTCGTTCGGGTTAAACCGTGGCGCAATTGCCAGTGCCAATATCTGCCCTGTGTGCGGATCCTGCACGACCACCGTCCCGTGCGCAGCCTTCATCTTTTCCATCTGCGCGTCCAGCGCACGCTCCGCCATGTACTGGATATTGGTGTCAATCGTCAGTACAAGGTTCTCGCCCGGCAGCGGCTCCCGCTCCTCGCTGCCCAATGCATGCCGCTTCGCATCCACGGCCGTCAAAACATGCCCCGGCGTGCCATGCATCTCGTCCTCGAACTCACGCTCCAGCCCGCCCAGACCGGTATCGTCCACACCCACATACCCCAGCGTCTGTGCAGCTAAGTCGCTGTTCGGGTAAAACCGCTTGAACTCCTTCTGTAAGTACACGCCCTTCAGGTTCAGCTCGCGCACCCGCTGTGCCTGGTCCGGTGATAACTTCCGCCCTACCCACGCAAAGTTATGCGAAGCATTCAGCCTCGCCAGGATACTCCCCTGCGTCGTGAAGTTATCCGTCGGGTCCGAGTGCACAATGCCGGAAAGTAACTCCGCCACATTGGCGCGGTTATCTCCTAACTCGCTCGGCACCGCATACACGCTCTCCGCCAGCACCGTTACCGCTAACTCGCGCAGGTTACGGTCGTACAACACACCCCGCCTGGGAGCTACCTCAAACGTCCGCTGCTGCTGCTTGGCAGCCCGCTCCACCCAGTCGCCATGATGCCAAAGCTGCAGCCACACCAGCCGCCCACCAATCAGCGCCGTCCAACACATGAACGCAATCGCCACCCACACAAAACGGACGCGCCGGATCGGCGCCGTCATCGTCTGCTGCGTTGGCTGCTTCTGTATCACGTTGTTACTCCCTGATGTCGGAGGGAGCAGTGGCCCTTAGGCCACTGGACCCACCACTGATGTACAAGGGCACGAGCCCCGACTCTCACTGCAACTGCGTTACCGCGAAAAAGCCGCCGGCACGCGAGCTTCCGCAACCACGCCTGTTCCCATTCCAAACGAGCCATCCGGCCGAACCACCTGCCCAGGCTGCGGCATATCCAGGCCCAGTTGCTTCGCAATCCGGTCGATCCGATCCGGGTCACTCAACTGCGCCTCCGTCAGCCGCAGCTGCCGGTTGTCTTCGCGCAGGTGCTCCACCGCCAGCTTCTGCGATTCAATCGAATAGCCCAATTCAATCGAACTGAAGTGCTGCCACACGTATGTCATCGATAGCAGCAACAACACACTCATCGCAATCGTGAACGACCGCACTTCCTTGCGCCGCTCCGGATCATCCGCCTTCACCAGGCGGCTGTTATCCAGATGCTTCGTAAAGAACACCTCCGGCGTCGGTCCACGTCGCGCACGGCGCTGCTGATCGAAGATCGATCGGTTGTGGTCGCGGAAAGATTCCGCACGCTCGCGCTGTGCCCGTCCCATCATCCCCGTCGCCGCTGTCATCACCTGTTCCATCGCCTGCTCCTTCCTCGCCCATTTCACTCGGCCGTACTGATCCGCCTGCCCAACAAACCTGATCTACACGTCAGTGTCCTGATGCTTCACTAAGTTGCTAAGTGCCTTCTAACTTATTTCTCAAGTTATCCGCACGATCCACCGTTTTATCCACAGGGCTTAGTCGACCACTTACCGCCTGCCCCGCAAACTACCACCCTCCGGCGGCATCTTCTTCACTGCCGCTTTACCCGGTGCCAACCGCACCGCAACTCTCAACTTGGCACTGCGCGACCGTGGATTGCTGAGCTCTTCCTCTTCGTCCGCAACGACCGGCCGCTTGGTCAACACGTCCCACACACCGGCCTTTGCACCATCTCGAAGCGCATCCTTCACCAGCCTGTCTTCCAGCGAGTGAAAACTGATAAGTGCCAGCCTTCCACCTGGTTTCAAAAGAGAAGGCGCGCTTTGTAGCAGCGACCGTATCTCTCCTAACTCGTCGTTCACACGAATCCGGATTGCCTGAAAAGTCAACGTCGCAGGATGTAACTTGTCGCCTTTCATTGCTGGGGCAGCGGCCGACACTACCTTGGCTAATTCCGCCGTAGTCTGTATCGGCCGTGCCCTCACAATGGCTCTGGCGATTCTCCGCGACCTCCTTTCCTCTCCGAATTCGTAAATCAGGTCGGCGAGCTCTTCCTCGTCCACCTGATTTACCACTTGCCCGGCCGTCTCCCCGCCTCGCGTATCCATACGCATGTCCAGCGGAGCATCGAACCGAAAACTAAACCCTCGTGCAGCCTCATCCAGCTGCAAACTACTTACTCCAAAATCCGCCAGCAGTCCGTCCAGCGAGCCCGGCGCAATCTCATCCGCCGCTGCACTGAACGCCCGCGGCACCAGCCGCACCTGCGGCATCTCGCTGCCCAGTTCCACCCGCAACGCATCCAGCCGTTCACCAGCCAGCTGCATCGCCTGCGGATCCCGATCGAAACCGATCAGCAATCCCTCACCACCAAGCCGCCGGCACACCATCGACGCATGCCCTGCCAGCCCTAGCGTGGCGTCCACGTACACGCCACCACGCTTCACTTCAAGAAGGTCCAACACCTGTTGTGGAAGAACCGGTACATGCAGCGGACTCGTCACTCTCCGCCTCCATGCAAGCCCCTGGGGGCCTTCAAACCCTTACAACCCAAACCCTGCCAGCTCCGCCAGGTCGCCATCGGTCAGCGGCTCGGCTTCCAGCTTCGCCTTGAAGTCGTCATGGTTCACGACCTCCAGGTACGTCTGCGCGCCCAGCACCACCACCTCGGCGGTCACCTTCGCGCTCTCCCGCAACAGCTGCGGCAACAGCATTCGCCCCTGCGCGTCCATCTCCGTCATCTGGCCGTAGTAGTTCGTCACGTCCAGAAACTTCTTCTTGGCCGGGTTCATCGACGGAATCTCCGCCAGCCGCGCCTCAATCTTTTCCCACTCCGGCAGCGGATAGATCTCCGCCCGCCGCCCGTCCCGGCTCGTCACATAAAACTGGTTTCCGTAGGTCTCATCCACGCGGCGCTTGAAGTCCGCCGGCATCTTCAGCCGGCCCTTCTCGTCCACACGCGCTGGATGGTTCCCCCGAAACATGCCCGATGTGCCTTTCCCGTCAACCGCCGAGCCCGGCAGCTACCCGAACCCTGCCAAAAACCCTGTAGCCTGTCTGTGTTGTCGATCAAAGTGACGCAATCGGATGCCGTTTGCTCCCGTTTGCTCCCTTTTGCTCCACCAACATCCACATCGTTAATTGCGCGGCGGTGAAACGCAAGCAGCAAATTGAAACCAGCAGTGCAATTCTGGAACTGGAATGTGGAAATCTCATGCGCTTGTGGCGCAACAAGTCGTCACCACAAGATGTAGGGTTGGCAAAGTCGGTTCTTCCCCTTGCGGCTCCCGGAATGCAGGTGTAGGCGAATCTTAAGCGAAAACAGCGCCTAACACTCTAGGCCTGCTGCGTTCCTTGTCGCCGCTTCCGCCGAAGCAGCCACACCAGGTACGCCGTAATCGCCAGGTTCATCAGCAGGATCATCAGCCGCCAGAAGTTCCCGTGCCGGATTACCTCGTACATCTCCCACGGCACAAAGCTCACACTCAGCCACAGCGTCAGGTACTCCGCCCAGACCCTGCGCAGCAGCAGCCCTGTCCCTTCGACTGAGCACAGCAGCCCGTAGAGCGCTGTACCTATGCTGAAGAGCCGGATGCGATGGTGTGTCACCAGCTCTGACTTTTCCAGGATCAGGGACACAAACCGGTTCTCATTGTCGAACCGCAGCACATTGAACACATGCGTCAGCGTCTGGCTCAGGTCGTGGTGGATAAAGTGCAGCGCACCCAGCGCAACACCCACAAAGAACACCGCCTTTGACAGCTTGAACAGCCCAATAATCAGCAGGCCCGGATCGTGCCTCGGCCGGCAGCTTTCCGCCGTAGTGCCCTCCGCCGCACCCGCGGCAGGGGCTCGATCGCGCGCTACGCTGGCAGCGTTCATTGCTTTCAGTCTTCCGTCGTAGCGGTCACTTGTCAAACACCACAAAAGATGTACGGCATGAAAGAAGCTTGACTGCTTAGGCAACTCACCACGCCTGGCAAATTCTGTTCGCCATCTGACAATCCATGTCGCCTCTGTAGGCGTTCTCCTACCGAGCCCAAGTCAAGGGCACGAAGTTTCAGGAGAAGTCATGAACATCCGCAAGTCGATGATCGCCGTTACCCTCGCCACCGCTGGCATCTTCACCGCCACCGCAGCCGTCGCCCAGAAGGCCGATCCCATGGTCGGTGGCGCGGCCATGTACCCCAACAAGACCATCGTGCAGAATGCCGTCACGGCTCCGAACCTTACCACCCTCGTCGCTGCGGTCAAGGCTGCAGGCCTGGTGGACACCCTCTCCGGTGCTGGCCCATTCACCGTCTTCGCCCCTACCAATGACGCCTTCGGCAAGCTCCCTGCCGGCACCGTCGACACGCTGACCCAGCCTGACAACAAGGCAACCCTCACCAAGATCCTCACCTACCACGTCGTCCCGGGCCGCCTCTCCGCCAAGGACATCGGCAAGATGATCAAGAAGGGTGGCGGCACCGCAACCCTCACCACGGTTGAGGGCGGCACGCTCAAGGCCATGATGCCCAGCAAGGGCACCATCACCCTCACCGATGAGAAGGGTGGAACCTCCACCATCACCACCGCCGATGTCTTCCAGAGCAACGGCGTCGTCCACGTCATCGACACAGTTCTGATGCCCAACTAGTTCACGTCCTGCCGCACAACCTGTTCCACTGTTCCACTCTCTGCCTTAGCCCTCCGCTCCACCCAAAAGAGGCACCCCACGGGGTGCCTCTTCTTCGTTTCGCGTCATTTGCGTTACCTGTTTGCTAAGCGAGGAGCCCATGCCGTGAGGGCGGCACGGAACTCCTCGCATACGTCTGCCGGCACAAGGCCCGCAGACATCTCGTTAAAACCTACATCTCCACCCACTGCCGCAGCAGGTTGTGGTACACCCCTGTCAGCTTCACGGCTGCCGCACTTCCCGCTTCCAGCATTTGGATCGACTGGTCCAGGTCCCACAGCAGCGTTCTTCTCTCATCACTGCGCACCATGCTCTGCAGCCAGAAGAAGCTGCTTACCCGCGCACCCCGCGTCACCGGCGTCACATGGTGCAGGCTCGTCGATGGGTACAGCACAAGGCTGCCCGCCGGCAGCTTCACGCGGTGCACGCCGTACGTGTCCTCCACGCTCAACTCGCCACCGTCGTACTCGTCCGGCTCGCTAAAGAACAACGTGCATGAAAGATCGGTGCGTATTCGCGACCCACTCGCCCCATGCGTTCGAATCGCGTTGTCCACGTGCGTTCCAAAGTTCTGCCCACCCGCGTACCGGTTGAACAACGGCGGAAACACTTTCAGTGGCAGAGCCGCGGACCGGAACATCGGGTGGCTCCCAAGCGCCTTCAGAATCGTCTCGCCCACCTGCCGCGCCACCGGGCTACCCTCCGGCACCTGCGAGTTCTGCTTGGTCATGGCACTCTGGTGCCCGGCTGTCACCTTGCCGTCCACCCATTCCGCGCCATCCAGCATCATCCTGCAGGCCTTCGTCACCTCTGGCGTCAACACATCCGCAATCGTCAACAACATAGCGTCCACCACAAGCTTGAACAGCAGGTGCGTCCCTGCATAGGCGACGCACCTGCCCTTTGTTTAGAAACGACCCACCAGGCTGAACTGCGTGTTAAACCCCTCACCCGGTATCAAGTGCTGCGGATGCGGTGTATCGATGTAGAACTTGTTCGTCAGGTTATTGAAGTTCACCTGTAAGTCGATTCGCTCTGTAAGCGGCCGACGGATCATCGCATTGATCACCGTGTATCCCGGTATCGCCTTGAAGGCCAGCGGCACCGCACCCACGCTCTGCGCCGCACCGGTGTTATATACACCGATCACGCTCGTTGAACTTGCCCGCCGCGCCGCCAGGTAATTGCCTCCAAAGCCACCGGTAAACCGGTACTTCAGCGCATGCGTTACCCAGAAGTTCCCACTATTCTTCGGCACGTTCGCAAATGGGTAGTTATTCGGCGAAAGGTAATACGGCGCAGTGTTATACCGGGCATCCACCTTCGCGTTCGGATTCGTCTTTAACTGCGCCTGCCACGCCGCATAAAAGCTGTTGTTGATTGCGGCAAACGGTGACGCATTCAGGATAGAGTTCTCCACCCGTCCATCCAGGTAGGCGTAGCCCACAATCAGGTCAAGGTGCTGCGGCAGATGACCCACTGCGCCCACCTGCACACCACGCACTAACTGGTTACCGACTAACAGGGAGTTCAGCGTATTCGTCGGATCGGTCTCACGCGCATTCAACTTTTCCGTCCGAAACAGGCTGCTGTTCACATTCAATCGGCTCCGTAAGAACTCCCACTTCGCACCAACCTCATACGTCGTGTTCTCTTCCGGCGGTGCTGTTGCCGTATTCGCCGCCAGGCTCAGCGACTCGGCCGATGGGTTAAAGCTCGTCCCGTAGTCGAAGTACACGCTGCCATTCGGCGTCGGCTTCACAATTACCGCCGCCCTGTATGTCGGCTGCTTGTCTAAGCGGCTCAGGTCCGTCGCCGCAGCGCTCGTAAGCCCCGCCGCCACATTCGGCGATGCCAATCCGGCTGTTGACGTCGGTGTAATCGCCCCAGCCTGCGCGCGCGTATTGAAGTAGTCAAATCGCACACCGCCCGTCAGTAGCAGCCACGGCTTCAGCTTCAGGGTGTCCAGAAAGTTCACCGCATAACTCTCCGACGTCACGTGCGTAAACCCGCTGTAAGCCACAGCCGTCGGTGTAAATGCGTCGTTGTAGTTTGGGTTCAGCGCACTGGTGTACTGCAGCCCCGGCGCAAAGACATACTTGCTCCGTAGCGGACTGCTGCGCTCGCGCCCACCCTCCACGGCCACTGTGTAGTCATTGTCGATCGAGCCCACCCGCACGTGCCCAATCGCCTCCGTTCTGTTCCACAAATCATCCTCAACCGAGTTCGATGCAATCTGGTTTCGTAACACACTGATTGCACTCAACGGCGTTGTCACCGGATAGCATTGCGACGCAACCGCTGCTGCATTCGGGTTACATGTCACGGAGTAGCTGTTATACAGCGCAGTGACGCCAGTAGTACCTCCGGTACCCGCAATCAGGCCCGCCCCGGTCACTGTTCCCGTCGTATTGATCTGCGGCTCGGTAATTACAACATTGCGGGGATAATATCCCCATCGCAGAGTAGACCGCAATGTAAGATGCGTTCCGAAATCGTGCTCGAAAATACCTGTCGCTACATCCGGCTGTGTCCGCAGGAAATTACCACCTGCAAACCCGTAGTAGTTTGCTCGCCGCACCGGCGCCACACCGTTCGCAAAGTACGGTAGCCCATAATCCGGCGTCGTATCTTCAAACTCGTGCAGGTAATTCACTGTAAGTCGAGTAGGTTGCCCAAGCCCGAAGACCAGGCTTGACGCTACGCCCACACGCCGCAACTCACTTACGTCGCGGCTCGCCACACCACTCTCAATTCCGACGGCATTAATCCGCCACGCCGCATGCGGCACATACTCCGTCAGCGGCAAGTTAATGTCCAACGTACCCCGCCGCAGCGCGTTCGTTCCAAACTGCAGGTTAGTCCGTACAAACTGGTTCGACACAGCCTGCTTCGACTCCTGGTTCACCACGCCGCCCGTAGACCCTCGACCGAACTCCACGCTCGCCGGCCCCTCCAGCACATCGATCGACTCGTAGTCGAACGCGTCCCGGTAGTACGACCCAAAGTCCCGGATCCCATCCATGTAAATGTCGTTGCGCGCGTTGAAACCGCGAATCGTCAGGCTGTCGCCCTGCGACCCGCCCTCACCCGCCGCCAGCGATATGCCCGGCACATTCCGCAACCCGTCCCGCAGGGTCTTCGTCGCCTGCTCCTGCAGAATGTACTGCGGCACCACAGCCACTGTCTGCGCCGTGTCCGTCAGGCTCTCCGTAAATCCGCTCAGCGCAACAGAGTTCGTCGATGTCGACACACTCACCTGCTCCGAATTTACGATCAGGATCTGGACTCGCGTCCCGCCATGCTCAAAGTGGAATCCCAGCCCCGTCCCGTCCAGGATCTCTTTCAGCGCCGCCGCATTCGTCAGCGTCCCGCGCACTGCCTTTGACCGGAACCCCGCCATCGTTTCCGGCGACAGGCTGATCTCCAACGACACACCCGTCGCCTGCTTCCATCGGCTCAGCGCATCCACCAGCGTGCCCGCCGGAATGTCGAACACCGCTGTCGACACCTGCGCCTGGTCCTGCGCCGTGTGCGCTGCTGCCCACGCTACCGGCACCTGCCCAACGGCTGCTATCGCCAGCGTCCCCATCGCCACAAAACGCGCGGAACGCCCCTTCAGACAGGCAATCCTGCCCCCATTTCTTCTCTGCTGCCTCTTCATCACGTTCTCCGAGATACGCGGCGGTGACACAAGTCCCTCAACATCCGTCCCGCTCTTGCTTCGCTCGGCCTGGTCCCTCAACCTTGCCTCGACACACGTACCCAATCCACCCGCGTCACCTTGCAGCAACTCCGACAGCTTGAGTCCGATATTGCGAGCATACCCCATCTCGGACGAATGCGGTCGCAAATCGCACAGCCTCTTCAATCGCCGGTAAACTCCTCCCTCTCGCCCGCACTCCAATGCCCATGCGCCACACCTTCCACACGCAGCAGTGGCTTCCCTTTCCGCTCCCCACGGTCTTCGCGTTCTTTGCCGACCCGCAGAATCTCCCGCCACTCATGCCTGCGTGGCAAAAGGCCAAAATCGAGGAGGTCATCTTCGTCGCTCCGCCGCCACCACCCGCCGGTAGCCCCGCCCGCATCGCAACGGGTGCCGGCACCACCATGATCCTCAGCTTCCGCCCTGTTCCCCTGCTGCCCATCCGTATCAACTGGCACGCGCTCATCCCGGAGTTCGTCTGGAATGACCACTTCTGCGACACGCAAACCAGCGGTCCTTTCAGCTACTGGCGTCACTGCCACACCGCTCGTGCAGAAACTCGCGACGCCATCGAAGGCACCACCGTCCTGGACCACGTCGAGTACGAACTTCCCGGCGGCCCCCTTGGCGACGTAGCCAACAAGCTCGGCGGCAACCTGCAGATGCGCTACATCTTCAACAACCGCCAACGCATGGCCAGCAAACTCATGCCGCTCTTTGCCAACCGCATCGCTTCCCGCCAAACCCGCTAGTACACCACCACCCAAAAACAAAGAGGGCCAGGCGCCTCGCAGCGCGTGCCCTCAATGTTTCTCCTTGAATACTGCCCGCGCAGTTCAGCCTGCAGCGAACCTACTTTGCCGGGTTAGCCGGTGGCCGACCTACACTCGCTGGCGGCACCACACCGTTCATCCGCGCATACTCCACCAGCTGCCCATAGTGGTCGCGCTCGTGCGCCATGCCCCCGGCCAGCATGCTGATCAGGCTGTCATTCGGACCACGGCCCGCCTTCTCAAATGCATTCGCCGGCGTCAACATACCCACTGCCTGGTGAAACGCCGCAAACGACGCCTTCAGCGAGGCCAATGCCGTTGCCTTATCCACACCCTCGCTCACCGTCTTCAAATCAACAGACGGCTTGCTGTTCGACGCCATCGCCAGGTAGATGTAGTTGCCGGCCGCCACGTGGGCAATCTCCTGCCCAAACGTCCGCACACCGTCATAGTTCGGCGTCAGCCCGCCCGTAAAATCGCTGTTCTTCGGTGCAAACGTGTACTTGTCCGCGGGCATCGCCTCCGCCAGCGCAACCACGTCCTTCTCAATCCCGCTTAGCACCGGATCCATGCTCTTTGCCGGATCCACCATCGCACCCGTCGCCGCGGTGGCGCCCACAGCACTTGCCGGCATCTTCGACGAAACCTTGGCCCCGGGAATCTGCTTTGCATCCCCGGGGCTTGTCGCCGACGGGATCGAATTCGTCTGCGCCACCATCACCGGCGCGACGCAACACACAGCCAGCGCTGCAACATGTACTGCAAATCTCATGGAAGTTCTCCTGCCATCCAGCCTAGCCCAGCCTCCTTGCACGTGCGAACTTCTTTTCCAAGCAGCAGGGACCAACCGGCTCCGTCTTCTCACGCGAAACGTGCCAGACGGCAGTAATAAAGGCGACGTGAGTCCAGAGGGTACTCTCTCCTCGGCAAAACCTCGTAAGAGGCTTTCCGGCTCATTCTCGCCACCTACACGTACCTTCTCCGACACTGCCCAGAACATGTGCACGCCAACGGACATACAAACGCCGTAAGAACACCGACAGCGGGACCACTTCATGAGGGCAACGAATCGCAATCGCCCTGTTGCTTCCATCACACTGTCGGCGAGTGACGGCTGGGCAGAAAAGGACTCGCTGAATCTGTATCCCAACAGCTCTGTAGTTCAACTCTGCTTCATCCAACTCCGCTGACTCCCAACCCTTGCGCCCACATCCAATCCCCATGCGTCGCATCTACCTCGACAACAACGCCACCACGCCCGTTCTGCGCGAAGTTGTCGACGCGATGCACCCCTTCTGGTCCGACCGCTTTGGCAACGCCAGCGCCGTCCACGAACACGGCCGCAGCGCCCGCTCCGCCGTCGACGACGCCCGCGAACAACTAGCCTCCCTCCTCAACATCCGCGCGGCCGACATCACCTTCACCTCCGGCGGCACCGAGTCCGACAACCACGCCCTCTTCGGCATCCTCGCACCCGGCCAGCACCTCATCACCACGGCCATCGAGCACCACGCCGTCCTCCACGCCGCCCACCACCTCGAAAAACAGGGCGTCGAAGTCACCTACCTGTCTCCAAACTCTGAAGGCCTCATCTCCCCCGACCAGGTCCGCGACGCCTTCCGCACCAACACCACCCTTGTCTCCGTCATGCACGCCAACAACGAAACCGGCGTCCTCCAGCCTGTCCAGGCCATCGGCATCGTCGCCCACCGCCGCGGTGCCCTACTTCACACCGACGCCGTTCAGTCCGTCGGCAAGCTCCCCATCGACCTCCGCGAACTCGGCGCCGACCTCGTCTCCATCTCCGGCCATAAAATGCACGCACCGCAAGGCGTCGGTGCCCTCTACGTCCGCAAAGGCGTCCCTCTGCGACCCTTCCATGTTGGCGGCCCGCACGAGCGCCAGCGCCGGGCAGGAACAGAAAACGTGCCGGGCATCGTCGCCCTCGGCGAAGCCGCCTGCCAGACCTCCCTCTGGATTAGGCACGACGGCCCACAGAAGCTCGCCACTCTCCACCACTGGTTCGAAACCGAACTCCTCCGCCGACTCCCCGCCAGCATCATCCACGGCACCGGAGCACCACGCCTCCCCAACACCACCAGCGTCCGCTTTCCCGGCGTCGACGCCGAAGCTCTCGTCATCGCCCTCGATCTGAAAGGCCTCGCCATCAGCGGCGGTTCCGCCTGCACCAGCGGCGCCGTCGAACCGTCTCACGTCCTCCTCGCCCAGGGCCTCTCCGACGCCGAAGCCCGTCAGACCGTCCGCATCTCCCTCTCCCGCCTCACCACCAAAGCAGACCTCACCACCGCGCTCGACCTGCTCGAGCAAACCGTCACCCACCTCCTCACCCTCGCCTAGGGCTGCATCGCTCCCAACTCCGCCCTCATCCCATGGGTCAGGAGTACATCACCATGCCCAAAGCCATCCGCTTCCACCAACTCGGCGGCCCAGAAGTCCTCAAGATTGAAGACGTAGACCTACGCGAACCCGGCACCGGCGAGGTAACCCTCAAGGTCGCCGCCGTCGGCCTTAACCGCGCAGAGAGCATGTACTACCACGGCCACTACATGGAAGCCACAAACCTGCCCTCCGGCATCGGGTACGAGGTTGTAGGCACCGTTGAGAAGGTAGGCCCCGGCGTCGACACCGCCCTCATCGGCCGCCGCTTCGGCACCATCCCTGGCTACTCCATGGGCAAGTACCCCTCGCTCGCGGAGTACGCCGTCGTCCCCGCGCAGGAACTCGCCGAACTGCCGCCAAACCTCTCCGCGATTGAAGGCGCAGCCGTCTGGATGCAGTATGGCACCGCCTACGGAGCCCTCGTCCCCTTCGGACAGGTCGGCCCCGGCGACTTCGTCATCATCCCCGCAGCCAGCTCCTCCGTGGGCCTCGCCGCCATGCAGATCGTCCACGCCCAGGGCGGCATCAGCATCGCCGCCACCCGCACCTCTGAAAAACGCCAGCGACTCCTTGACCTCGGCGCAGACCACGTCATCGCCACGCAGGAAGAAGATCTGGCAGCCCGCGTCGCAGAAATTACCGGCGGCAAAGGCGCGCGCATCGTCTTCGATCCCGTCGGCGGCGACTACGTCTCCACCCTTGCCCAGGCCACCTCGCCGCGCGGCACCATCTTCCTCTACGGCATGCTCTCCGGTCAGCCCACGCCCTACCCCATGACCGGCTTTGCCAAAGGCGTCGCCGTGACCGGTTACTCCCTCGTCCAGATGAAGACGCCTCAGTACCTCGACACCATGAAGAAGTACATCTACGACCGCCTCGCCGACGGCACCTTCAAACCCGAAATCGCCAAGACCTTCCCCTTCGCCCAAACGGTAGAGGCCTACCAGTACCTCGAAAGCAATCAGCAGGTCGGCAAAATCGTCATCACCCTCTAACGCACAACAAACCAGTGCCCCATGTCCGGATCACTGGACATGGGGCTTGGACTCCAGCGTTTCTTGAAGCCAACGTACCTACCGGCCCAACCCATCGGCCTTGTGATAGTTGGGATACGCCGGAACCGGGTACACCGGCGGTGGATTCTTTTTCAACTCCTCCATCACATACCCCACGGCCTTCTCCAGCTGCGGGTCATGCCCCTCCCGCACCAGCTTCGGATCGTCCTCCACCTCGATATCCGGAGCGACGCCGATGTTCTCCACCTCAAACTCCCCATGGAGCCCATACAGCGCCGTCCGCGGAGCCGTAATCGTCCCGCCATCCAGCAGCACCGGGTACCCGCCGATACCCACCAACCCGCCCCACGTCCGCACACCCACCAGCGGCCCCAACTTTGCCTGCCGAAACAGCCACGGCATCGCATCCCCGCCGCTGCCCGCGTTCTGGTTGATCAGCATTGCCTTCGGCCCATAGATCGCACCCGTCGGCTCCGTCGTCCGCAGCCCCTGTCGGCTCTCGTAGTTCAGCATCGGCGTCCGCTTCAGCACGTCGATCACGTAGTCCGCAATGTCCCCGCCCTGGTTGTAGCGTTCGTCCACCACCACACCCTTGCGGTCCGTCTGCGCAAAAAAGTACCGGTTAAAGCTATTAAAGCCGGCGCTCGCCGTATTCGGCAGGTACACATACGCCACCTGCCCACCGCTCATCTCCGTCGTCTTCTTGATGTTGCCCTCAATCCACTCCAGCGACCGCATATCTCGCTCGCTCGGCACCGGCACCACCAGCACATCGCGGCTGCCCTTCCCATCCTGCGCAGGGCCCACGGTCAGCGTCGTCTGCTTGCCCGCCAACCCCTCAAACGCGGCGTACAGGTTGTCGCTCGCGTGCAGCGGCGTCCCGTTCACCGCCAGCAGGTAGTCGCCCTCATGCACGTTCACACCCGGCTGCGTCAGCGGGCTGTACAGCTGCGGGTTCCAGTTGCCGCCCTGCACAATGTGCGCAAAGCGGTACCGGTCCCCTTCAATCGTGTAGTTCGCACCCAGTAAACCCGTCTTCGGTGCATCCCCGCCCTTGTCCGGCCCGTGCACGAACATGTGGCCCACCGTAATCTCGCCCAGCATCTCCTCTTGCAGATACGTCAGGTCATTGCGGCAGCTCAACCCGTCCACATACGGCTGGTATTTCGCCTTGATCTTCTGCAGATCCAGCCCATGGAAGCCCGGGTCATAGAAGAACTCGCGCTCGATGCGCCAGCTCTCGGCATACATCTGCCGCCACTCCGCACGCGGATCCACCTTGGTCTGCATCGCATCCACGTGCAGCGCCTTGCCGGGCGTTCCGTCCGCTGCACCCGGCGTCAAGTCCGATCCTGCCGCGATAAAGTAGCCGTCGCCCTTGCGGTACAGCAGCTTCTCCCCGTCCAGCGAAACGATCATGTTTTGCGCGCCATGCAGAACGTCTTCGGTCTTCCGGCTCTCCAGCGTGAACCGGTAGATCGACCGAAGCGTCTGTTGACCGTCCGCCGCCGAGTTCGCAGCGGCCGCGCCCTCGCCCAGAAGGATCACACCCGTCTTGCCAGGCTGCAGCGCCACGTAGTTCCGCGCCGGTATCGGCAGCGCCACAATCCTCTGCTCAATGCCGGGCAGGTCCAGCTTCACCGTCGGCAGCGGCGCCGGCTTCTTGTCCTTGTCTTTGCCGTCCTTGTCCTTGCCGTCCTTTGCCGCGTCCTTCTTCTCGTCCGTCTTGGCCGCGTCCGTCGGCGCAGGCTTCTTGTCCTCATCCGCCTTGCCCTTCTCGTCGTCGCTCTGCGGCGGAATCGGGCTCACATCGTCCTTGTTCAGCACGGCCACGTACACGCTTGCCGTCGTCGTCCGGTTAAAGCTGCCCAACCCAAATCCATCGATCGCCGGGCCAATATCCGTGCTCGCCGTAAAGTAGATGTACTTGCCGCCCGCGTCCCACACCGGGTTCGTCACGTTCGACATACCGTCCGTTATCTGGGTCGACTTCCCCGTCGCGATCTCCCACACAAACGCCGCATTCTCCAGGCTCGGCAGCGATCGCGCATACAGAATCCACTTCGCATCCGGCGAAAAGCTTGCCGAGAATCCTGCCGGCCCAAATCCCTCGCGCAGGTCCGTTGCCACCTTTACCGGCTTAGCCGGCCCCAGCGCCGGGTCCAGGTTCACCATCCACAGGTTCAGCCGCTTGTCGCTGTACAGCAGCCGTTTCGAATCCGGCGACCACTTCGGCGCGTAGTAGTACGTCGGCGGTTGACCAGGCTCCCCACCCGCCAGGTCGATCACACGCGGTGCAGCCAACCCATCCTGGTCGCGAATGTAAAGCTGGTACTCCCCACTCGCATCGCTGAAGTACGCAACGCTCTTGCCGTCCGCGCTCCACGCCGGCTCCCGTTCCGCCGCATTCGACGTCCGCGTCAGGTTGCGCACATCCCCCTTATCCGCCGGCACCGTAAAGATCTCGCCATGCGCCTCAAAGACACCGCGCACACCCGTCGGCGAGATGCCCACGTTCTGTACCTCGTCGGGCGCCACCTTCGCCAGGTGCGGCATTAACGCAGGCAGGTCCCCGTCCAGTCGCACGTCCAGCACACTGTCCTTGCCCGTCGCCGCATCCAGCAGGTGCACCACCCCAAACTGTTCGTACGCCAGCGTTCCGTTGTGCCCGCTCAAGGTCTTCAGATCCAGACCCTTGTTCTCGACCACCTGCTTCACGGCCTTGCTGCCCACGTCGTACCGGAACAGCGACACCGGTCCGCTCCTGTCCGACAGAAAGTACACCGCGTCACCCATCCACACCGGGTGCGTGTCATTGCTGTTCTCCCGCGGCACCTTCACCCGGTCCAGCGTCTTCAGGTCCACCACCCAGATCGGCTCTGTCTGCCCGCCGCGATACCTCTTCCAGCTCTCCGCCTGCCACTGCAGCCACGGCGTATACGCCAGGTGCGTCTCATCCGGCGACATCGATCCATCGCTCGCACTGGGCAGCGGCAACGCCTCCGGCAAACCGGATCCGTCCGCATGCACCCGGTACATCTTTAAATACGTGCGCACCGACTCCTGCATGCTCATCATCAGCAGGTCCTTGCCATCCGGCGTCCACCCCGCCAGGTAGTTCCCCGCCGGATGAAACGTGATGCGGTGCGGCACCCCGCCGGTCACCGGCACCGTGTAGATGTCCGTGTTCCCCGCCTCTCGCGTGGAGTACGCAATCGTCCTCCCATCCGGCGAAAAGTACGGTCCGTCGTTCACATCTGTCGTCGATGTCAGCCGCCGCGCACTCCCACCGCTCCGCGACACCAGCCACACATCATCCGCGTACCGGAACGCCACCTCCGTGTCCGACAACGACGGCGCCCGCAGCAGATGAGGCGTCCCCTGCGCTCCTGCAGCGGCAAATGAAGACAAAACGGCGGCAACGGCAAGCAAACGACGATGCATTCTTAAAACCTCGGCCCAGCGGAAAGTCGGTGTGTCCCGCATTCTACGCAAGCCCAACCGCGTTTGTTCCCACCTCGCGCAAAACGCAGCAGACTCCCCGCTCCGCCCGGTAAAATAGAAATTGTGTGAGCATGGTCAGTCCAAAACTAAGTTCCTGCAGTGCAGGACTTTACAGACACGGCCCTCAATAGAATCAGGATTTTACAAAAAACAGGAGGAGGGGGAGTATGTCAGACACAATCGCAGTCGCAATGTCTGGAGGCGTTGACTCCTCCGCAGTCGCTGCCTTGCTGAAGTCGCAGGGCAAAAACATCATCGGCCTCACCCTCCAACTCTGGGACCAGCGAAGGCTCGCTCACCACGAAGGCATGCCCGAATCCGTCCAGGGTCGCTGCTGCTCCATCGACGACGTCTACGACGCCAGACGAGTCGCCGAACACCTCGGCATCCCCTACTACGTCGTAAACCAGCAACGCCGGTTCGAAGAAGACGTCGTCAAGCCCTTCGTCGCCGACTACCTCAACGGCAGAACTCCCATTCCCTGCACCCTCTGCAACAACCACCTCAAGTTCGACCAACTCCTCGTCACTGCCCGGGGCATCGGTGCAGAACGCGTCGCCACCGGCCATTACGCTCGCGTCGGGTTCGACGAAGAACGAGGGCGCTGGCTTCTCAAGCGGCCCGCCGACACCGCGAAAGACCAGAGCTACTTTCTCTTCGGTCTGACCCAGGACCAGCTCAGCCGAACCCTCTTCCCGCTCGGGGACATGGTGAAGCCAGCCGTCCGCGAAATGGCCGCCCAGCAAGGCCTCCGTGTCGCCAACAAGCCAGACTCCCAGGAAATCTGCTTCATCCCCGGTGGCGACTACAAGACGTTCCTCACCGCCTACCTCGACGAGCAAGGCCGAGAGCTCCCAGACTCCTCCGGTGACCTCGTCACTCCGGACGGCGAAGTCGTCGGCCATCACGAAGGCATCCACAGCTTCACCATCGGCCAGAAAAAAGGGGTGCAGCAGCGCCTCACCGCGCACCAGCAAACACCGTTCTTTGTCCTCGGTATCGAGCCTGCAAGCAATCGCGTCATCGTCGGTGAAGATGCCCTTCTGCATCAGCGAACCGCCATCGTCGATCGCGTGAACTGGATCAGCATCGCCGAACTCAAGGAACCCATGCGAGTCCTGGCAAAGATTCGCCACCGCCACGAGCCCGCCCCCGCCACCCTCTCCATGCGCGGCGACAGCCTCGTCGAATGCACCTTCGACACCCCCCAGCGAGCCATCACCCCAGGCCAGGCGGCCCTCTTCTTCCAGGACGATTTAGTCGTCGGAGGCGGTTGGATCAAGTAGCTCTCAGCACATGCTCAAACAATGAAACCCATGTCTCCCGACATGGGTTTCCTCTTGCTGATCTGAACCCTGAATCTGTTTCATCCCTCGTTGTGACTCTTCTCCAGATGATCGCTCCACCCCTGCAACAACTTCGGCGTCCTCAACGTCGACCCTGCAACAGCAACTTTGTTCCCATTCGGCTTCGGCAAAAAGGCCCTCGTCATCAGCCCAGCCACACCCGCCGCAGTTGAAGGCGCAAGCCCAACCACCCGTGCAGCCAGCCACGCCTGCGGTGAGATCGAGATCTCCGCCACCCCGTCCACTGTTGCTTTATAGATCAGCCGCGCCGCACTCTTCGCGGAGACCGAAGCCCCTGGCAGCATCGCTCCCAGGGAGAACCAGTCATACTCGGCCTGCGAATCCCCACCGAACTTCGCATTCCCATGCGACCCCGTCCGCATCAGGCCCGGGCACACCGTCGTCACCGTTACACCCGTGCCACTCAACTCGGCATGCAGACCCGCAGAGAAACCAACCAGCGCAAACTTGCTCGCCACGTACGGCAGCATATGTGGAACACCAATCTTGCCGCCAATCGAAGCGATATTTACGATGCTGCCACGTCCCCGGTCCTGCATCGCCGGCAGAGCAGCCTGGATCGTATGCACCGCACCGAAGAAGTTCACCTGCATCGCCTGCTCAAACGCGCTTAACGGCTGATCCTGAAACGGCGCCACGTCGATGATGCCGGCGCAGTTCACCAGCACATCGATCCGCCCGTACCGCTCCATGGTCTGCTGCACCAGCTTCTGGCAGTCCTCCGGCTTGGTCACATCGCACTCCATCACCAACGCTGTCGACGCATTCGCGACTGCTCCCTCGCGCACCAGCGCTCCCACGGCACTCTGCAGCTCCTCCAGCTTGCGAGCCGCAAGCACCAGGTGCGCTCCGTGCCTGCCGAACTCCTTCGCAATCGCCAGTCCCAGCCCGCGACTGCCACCGGTAATGACCACCACCTTGCCTTTCACCGCAGCCGCTCGACGCCGTGCCTTGTACACGACGGTTGCCGTCACAGCGGCACCCACCACTCCCAGCACAAAGGTGCTCTCCGTGCGGTACACACGCGCCTTGTACCGCCCGTACCCCATTGCGGCCTTGCCGCCCAGCCTCAATAACTTGCCAATCATGTGCACTAGGACGCGCCGGAACGACTCGCCCGTTGTGCGGCCGTCCCGGCGCCCATTCGCTCCCCTTCCACTGCATTCCGTAGAATGGCTGTGAAATGGCAACCAGGCGAAAAAAGAGCGGTGCGTACATGATCTCGGCAGTCGCAGAGATGTACGAGATTCACCCACAAACGTTGCGCCTCTACGAGCGTGAGGGCCTCCTGCGCCCATCCCGTTCCGACGGCAACACTCGCCTGTACACCGAAGGTGACCTCGAGCGCCTGGAATTCATCCTCAATCTCGCGCGCGATCTCGGCGTCAACATTGCCGGCATCGCCATCATCCTGCAAATGCGTGAACGCATGGAGCAAATGAACACCGAGATGCAAGGCTTCGTCGACTACGTCCGCACGGAGATGTTGACCCGCATGCAAACCATGCCCCGCGACGTAGCGGGACTCGTGCCCATGCCCCGCGCCAGCACCGCACGCACAGTCCTTGTACAGCGTGCAGCATCGCCGCTGGTTGAAGCCGCGCGCAGTCTTTCCAGTGGCAAGCCACCCGCCAAAAAACGTTGAGTCCTCGCGTGAAAATCAACCCCCTGTACATCGCTGCGGTCGGTACCGCAACATCCGCAATCTATTGCGCCCTCGTCGTTCGTGCTGCCTTGCGCTTCAAGCGCCGCCGGGCCAAAGCCTGCGCGCTGTCCGCTGATTTCACACCGCCCGTCAGCCTGCTCAAGCCGCTGCACGGTGCGGAGCCAGGACTGGACCGCAACCTTGAAAGCTTCTTTCAACAGCAATACACGGGTGACTACGAAATTCTTTTCTGCGCACGTCACGAAGACGATGCAGGCTTAACGCTGGCGCGTTCTATCGCTGCCCGGCACCCGTCCGTGAACGCCCGCTTCATCACCTGCGGCGAACCGCAGTTTCCTAATCCGAAGATGTATTCGCTCGCGGTCATGACAGGCGCCGCAGCCCACGACCTGCTGGTCACAAGTGATGCCGACGCACGCGTTGCACCGGACTACCTCGCGCGCTGCGTCCAGGAGCTCGCACGCCCCGGCGCCGACCTTGCCTCATGCCTCTACATCGGCCTGGTCGACAAACCCAGCCTGTCGCTGCGCCTCGACGCACTGGGCAAGAGCGTTGAGATGAGTTCCGGTGTGCTCGTCGCCGACATGCTAAGCGGCACCGATTTCGCGCTCGGTGTCACCATGATCCTGCGCAAGCAGGCCTTTCAGGAAGCTGGCGGATTCGCCGACCTGGGCAACTACTGGGCAGAGGACTTTGTCCTCGGAAACCGGCTGGCAGAGCGCGGCAAAGGTGTGGCGATGGCGACGCACGTCATCGGCCTCGTCGTCACAGCTGACAGCGTCGCGCACTCCCTGCGCAACCAGCTCCGTTGGGCCCAAAGCACCCGCCGCTCACGGCCATGGGGCCACTTCGGCACAGGTTTAACCTTTGCCATGCCGTTCGGTCTGCTCGGCTTTATCGCGGGTGCGCTTCAGCAGCAATGGCCGGTCGCATCGCTTTTCCTCGCGAGTGCAATCCTCAATCGCATGGTGCAGGCAAGTGTAGTCCTCCACGCACTCGGTGCCAGGCAGACTGGCAAAGATGTCCTTCTCTACCCGCTGCGCGACCTGCTGGGCAGTCTCATCTGGATGGCCAGCTATCTGCCAGCAGACACCCGTTACCACGGAACCGCCTTCCGCATCATGCCCGACGGCCGGCTCTCAAAACAGGGCTAACAGCCTAGCGATTCGTCAGGACCAGCTTTCCACCAGAAGCAGCAAACACCCGAGTTGGTCCAAGCTTGCGCAGATCAGCCTCGCGCGACAAAGAGTACGTCAGCAGAAAAATCCGCTGCCGGCCAGTCCATGCGCGGTGCAGCGCGGCTTCGTCGGCGAAGATCGGTGGCGCATCCGGCCAAAAGGATCCAAACCAGGGACCATTCACACGACCATTCACCAGCACCAGCGGATGCCGCGTGTAAAAAAGCAGCGTAGATCCACTGGTCAACTCACCATCGAGCCACACTCCATCCTCGCTGCGAAGGTCATGCGCAATGTCCAGCGCCAAACCCTTGGAGCCAATGATGGGATAGAAGCGCGACAGCCCCGAATGCACGCACAGCAGCACACCACACATGCCCAGCGCCAACGTTAGATTGGCCCCGTACGTCTTCCCCCGACGGCGCAGGCTCCACGCCAGTGGACCCACCGCAAGCATGGAGACAGCAACACCCAGCAGCGGTGCACGAAAGAACCCCATTGCCCGAACAGTGAGGTCGTGAAGGTGACCCAGCGCCAGGTTGTACTGATCCGGATTGCTGGTCAGGACTTCGCTCACATCCGCACCCGCTCGCGCAGCGGGAGAGATGATCCCCAGCGCACCACCCACAACACTGATCAGCACTGCCAGCGGCACCAGGACCCAAGCGGACCAGCGCAGCAGCGATCGCGACACAGGGAGGTCGCCACGTTCTGCCATGACCATTGCACAGCCTGCAAGCAGCGCCAGCGCCGGCAGCGCAGGCAGTGAGTAATACTCCTGCCGCGACGACAACGTAAAGAAGCCCAACACCATCGCCGCCCACAGCACCGGGGTCAGTGCCGCCTCAACGCTTCGCCCAGGCAGGGACCGGCGATACTGCCATACCTGCATGCACCAGCGCCCGGCGCCCGGCAGAAACACAGCCCACGGCATCAGCCACAGAAAGAACATCGCCCAGAAAATCGGAATCGGCAGCTGACCATAATCGTGCGGTATGCGCAGACCACGAAAGCGCAAAAAATGTTCGTTCACCAGGTAGAACCACGCCCATCCGGCACGTGCCGGCAGGCCCATTCCCTGCGGCATCGCGATGGCAGGGTTTCGCCACGCCGCCAGCACGTGCCATGGAAGCGCAACCGCAACAAAAGCGACCGTACCGCTTACCAGGTGCATGCGCCGAAACAAACGGATCTGCCCGGTGAGCAAGGCATACAGCACCACGAACCCCAGGGGGAAAACAATGCCGATCAACCCCTTGGTCAAAAGGTTCAACGCCATCACCACGGCGAAGCATAGCGTCGGCACAAGGGTCCTGCTGCCGGATCGCGCTCGGTCCAACCCGATCAGAGACAGGTGAACCCCCAGCGTCATCCACAGCGCGTTCAGGATGTCGGGGATGTAGAAGCGGGTGAACAGGTACGGGCCCAGGCTGGTGGCAATCGCGAGCGCTGCATAGAATCCGCCACGCTCCCCGTAAAGTCGCTTGCCCAGCGCGTACACGCATAGGAATAACGCCAGCACACACAACGAGAGCGGCAGGCGCGCGGCCCAGTCATAGGGCCCAAACACCTTCATACTGCCCGCAGCCATCCAGTACATCAACGGCGGCTTGTCAAAGAAGCGGACACCATCCACATAGGGCGTGACGTAGTCGTGGCGCACCAGCATCTCGCGTGCGGCTTCGATGTAAATGGAATCCACATCGTCCAGCAGTCCCGGCGTAAACATGCATCCCAGGTGCAGCACCAACCAGATGCCCACCAGGATCCACACCGATGAACTCCGGACGCGGACATCGTCCGGCCTCGCCGCTACGGGAGTTGGTGGGAGTTCGGCAGTCGCCGTCATGGGCAGGGTTCCCCGTCGACTATAAAGCAGGTGCATCCAACACGCGAATCGCCAGCAGAGCGCACCATCCCTCGCCCTCATGACATCAAAACGGTAAACTTGGAAGAGTCGCTGTAAAACGTTGCATGGAGAGGACCTGGCGCAGATCGTATGTACGTCCAAGCACCCGCGGAAGGTCTTGAACTTCACCACGCAGAGACGTTCTCTACCGCACGTCCTCAGACTGTGGAGTCGCGCCGCGTCACCGTCCGCTCCGTCGCTTTCCTCGTTCTGCTCTGGTGCCTCACTCAGCTCGCCTGCCTGTTTTCACCTCCGCTGCTTGACGATGTGGACGCCATCCATGCGGAAGCCGCGCGCGAGATGCTGGTACGCCACGACTTCGTCACGCTGTACGTCGACGGTCTTCGCTACCTTGATAAGCCACCCTTGCCCTATTGGTTTGCCGCGGGTGCCATGCGCCTGTTCGGCCAAACCGACTGGGCAGTAAAGTCGACACTCGCACTGTCCATGCTCGCGCTCACTCTGTACCTGTATGCGGTGGGTCGCAGGCTCTTCGGCGAGCGTGCCGGCTTTTATGCCGGGTGCGCCATCGCGACGGCAATCGGCCCGTTCGTGTACACGCGCTTTTTCATTCCAGACGTGATGGTCGGCCTGTGGATGACTGTCGCCTTTGACAGCATGCTGCGCATGATCGCCACTGCAGAAGACGACGGCGTCGCGCGCCCCTGGCAGGCCATCACCTTCGCCCTTGCATGTACCGCGGCTGTGTTGACCAAGGGTCTTATCGGCGTCGTGTTTCCGCTGGGGCTCCTGCTTGGTTTCCTTCTACTCACAGGCAGGCTCAAGTTGCTGCGCCGGCTACGCCCCCTGCTCGGCACCGCTGTGTTCCTTGTCACTGCTGTACCGTGGCACGTGCTTGCGGCGTGGCAGAACCGTGCAACTGGCGCATCGCGCGGCTTCATCTGGTTCTATTTCGTCAACGACCAGATCAATCGTTACCTCAACACACGCATTCCCCGCGACTACGACAAGGTGCCGCTGCTGCTGTTTTACGCGCTCGTGCTGGTGTGGGCTTTGCCATGGGGAGCGTTCCTCTTTCGCGCAACCTGGCGGTGGATTGCAGCCTGGCGAGCAGGGCGTCAAACCTTGAACAGCCCGGTCGTCGCACTTGCACTCTGGGCCCTGCTCATCATCGGCTTCTTCACCTTCTCCACACGGCAGGAGTACTACACCATCCCTGCCATCCCAGCCCTGGCACTTCTTGCCGGCGTCACACTCGCCCAGCGCGATCGCGAGCGCAAGTCTGGCCGGTCTGCCTATATCGTGCTCTGCGCGGGCAGCGCTCTGCTGGCCGGCATGTGCCTGCTGCTCTTCGCCGTTGCCAAAGCGCCTGCGCCCGACACGGAACTATGGCAGGAGCTACAAAAGCACCCGCAGGATTACGCCCTGTCCTTCGGGCACCTCTTCGACTTCACCACGGCTGCGTTCGGATTCTTCCGCCTGCCCCTGCTGCTCATGGCGTTGAGCCTGCTCCTGCCGTCCAGCATTGCCCTGTGGTTCAAGCTCCGTGGCCGCGCCCTTGCCGCCAACGTAACGCTCGCGCTGGGCATGTGCGCTGTGCTTGGGAGCGTGCACATGGGCCTGCAGGTTTTCTACCCCACCCTAGGCTCTCAGCCGCTCGCTGCAGCGCTCAATCGGCAGTGGCGTGAAGGCGACCAGATCGTCATTGACGGCGAATACAGCAACGCAAGCAGCCTGAACTTCTACACCCACCACCCGCTCATCATGCTCGACGGCCGCATCAACAATCTCTGGTACGGCTCACTCTACGCGGACGCACCAAATCGCTTCGAGGACAACGCCACCTTCGACGCGCACTGGAGCGGCCCTGGACGAATCTTCTTCGTCACGCACAGTGCAAGCCGCACCATGGCCTGGCAGCGCTCCCGCGGCGGCGAAATTATCGGCGCCTCTGGTGGCAAGTTCATCCTCCTCAACCACCAGTAGCCGCTTCGTGTATCGTGCAGGAGTTGCGCCTGCACCGCTCTGGGCCAGGAGTGTTCGTTGCCAAAGTTCGCCGCCATCGACATCGGCTCTAACTCCTGCCGCCTTGCCATCGCCGAGGTGCAGCAGCACGAGCTCAAAATTCTTCATGAAGACCGCGAGGTCGTGCGTTTAGGCGAGAGCGTCTTTGAAACCGGCATGATCTCGCCGGATGCCATGGCCAACACCATTCGCGCACTCAAGCGATTTCAAAAATCAGTGCAGGCCGAAGTTGTGGACCGGGTACGTGTGGTCGCCACATCCGCCATGCGCGACGCGCGCAACGCCAGCGCCTTCACGGCATGGGTCAAGTCCGCCATGGGCTGGACGGTGGAAGTGATTTCGGGCCTGGAAGAAGGCCGGCTAATCCACCTGGGCGTCACCACGCATGAGCCGGGCGCGCGCGGCCGTTGCCTGCTGATCGATCTTGGCGGCGGCTCCTGCGAAATCACGCTTTCCGACGGCCGGCGCATCCAGGAAATGGTCTCCCTCCCTCTGGGCTCGGTGCGCCTGCAGCAGGAGTTCCTGCATACCGATCCCCCCACCAGGGATGAGCAGCAGCAACTTCGGACCTACATCGACCGCGAACTCCGCAAGTTGGAGCGGAAGCTGAGCGGCCAGCCACCCATCCCGCTGGTCATCGCAACATCCGGATCAGCCGCAGCGCTGGCGGAAGCAAGTACCGTTCCGTTGAAGGTCGCGACTGCGAAAGACAAAGCCAGGCCGGCCCCGAAGTCTGCACCCAAGAAGGTCGCCAGTTCCGACGCCCATGAACTTCGCTCCGGCTTGAAGCTGGAGCCGCTCACCGCCACCGCCGAATCCGTAAAGTCGCTGGCTAACCGGCTGGTCACCATGACCAACGCACAGCGCCTCGCTGTACCTGGCATCGGCCCCAAGCGCAGTGAGATCATCATCGGCGGTGCCATCGTCTATGCCGAGATCCTCAGCCGGCTCAAGCTCGCCGGCTTTCGCTATTCGCCGCTGGGCCTGCGCGATGGCATGCTGGCGCAGATGCTGGCAGACACCGACACCCGGGCCTCGGTCCATCACGCCATTGAGGAGGAGCGCTGGAATGGTGTGCTCACCATCTGCAAGCGGTACTCCGTCGATCTGAAGCGTGCGGAGCCGGTCCGCGCGGATGCCGTCAAACTCTTTAACGATCTGCAGCGTGTGCACGGCCTGCCGCCGGAGTACCGCGAATGGCTTGCAGCGGCGGCCATGATGAACGAGATCGGCAAATTCGTCTCACACCAGGGCCATCATCGCCACACCTACTACCTCATCGCGAACTCTGAGATGTTCGGCTTCAGTCCGGCGCAGCGCACCATCGTCGCAGCGATCGCACGCTACCTCGGCAAGAGCAGGCCAGACGCCATGGATCGGCCCCTGCGTATGGTTCCGCTTGAGGAGCACAGCTATGTCATTCGCGCGGTTGTACTTCTCCGCCTTGCTATTGCGCTCAACCAGGACCAGGCAAGCGAACACGTCCGCTTCACGGCGCGCGCCTATCCCAAGCGCATCCTGCTTGAACTCGCGTCAAAGCGAGGTGCCGAGCTCGAGCAATGGTCACTCAAAAAAGAGAAGAGCTACTTCCGCGAGGTCTTTCGCCGCGACTTGGTTGTGGAAGTCGCGTAGAGCGTTCGCGTGACCCGCGGATCCAGCAGCCACGTCATCGTTGCGCTCCCACGTTCCACATTCATGCGTGCCAGTGATCCCTTGCGCATGCGAATCGAGGCCGGACCCGCCCCGGCCGAATGACCAGTCCCGGCGGGCTGCACCAATAGACCCACAAACTGCACAAGGTTGGGGCTATGACCCACCAGCAGTACGGACTCATAGTTCGCGCAATCTGCGAGCAGCTTCTGGAAAAGCGCATAGTCAGCCTGTGGCGCAAGTGCGTCCGAAAGCAGAATCGGCTTCTCGTAGCCCGTTTCCGTACCGACCAGCGAAGCCGTCTGCAAGCTACGTTTCAGCGGGCTCGACACAACCAGGTCGAACGAAGTTTTGAGCGAGGAAAGCGTATTGCCGAGCAAAAGGCAGTCGCGTTTACCCTGCTTGTCCAGCGGTCTTCGCGCATCCAGCGTCGGATTGGTGCGCCGCGTACCCGCGGAGCCATGTCGAAGTAAGTAAAGAAGCATCGCTTCCCATTCTATCGAAGCGACCCTACTACGCCTTGTACATCGCTGGATCGGGATCTTCCAGGCTGGGCGAATCCGGCTCAGGGTTCGGGATCGGGTCGGTCGGCAACCAGGGTGTTTCCGCATCCTCACCTTGCGGCGGGTAAGTCGCCGGCCACATCTCCGGTGCCTCAGCATCGTCTCCGCTTCGTCCATTGCTGCCCAGGTCTGTCTCTGCCATGTTGTGCCTCTGCACCGTTGGATGCAGCCCACTGCGACCACTGCTTACGCCTCCGGAAAGCTCCGCCATAACTCAGACCGCAGCAAGCCAAACAGTCGCGTATGCACCGCAGTGCATACGAAGCCGTTCCTGCGCAGCACCGGCGCATACTGTGGCAGCCGACGCGTCGCCAGGCCGGTCAGCATGCCAAATGCCAGGTACAAGCCGCCGACAAGAGCGGACGCAATCCAACCTGCAGCTCCCGGTGGAACAGCAAATTCTGAGATCACCCAGTAGCCCCGGGGACACCGCACCCGGAGTCGCCTGGCCAGATCACTCACCTCGTCGTCGTTCAGGCAGTCCAGGAAGAAGTGCGTGCAGATCAGATCAACCTCACCGTCCGGCAGACCTGCCATCGCATCCGCATGCACGGTGTCCAAACGTGCACGATTGCCGCCACGCTGCACCCGCGCACGCATCGCCTGCAACATGCGCGCACTTCCGTCCACTGCGGTCACATGCACCTGCGGAGCCTGGGCCAGCAACACCGCGCAGAAGCGCCCATCGCCATCTCCCAGCAGCAGTGCCTGCCGCGCGCTGCGCAGGTGCGGCACAAAGTGCACCCTGCACCGTTGCAACAAAGGCCCAAACGTCACGTACTCCAGCCAGCGGTACACCACGGCCAGCTTGTCGAAGCCTGACGACGGCGCACGGTGCGGGCCGCTCATCGCAACAGCACAACAACAAGCAGCGGCGTCAGCAGCGCTGCATCGACCAATGCACGCAAGGCAACGGCCTCCATCTTTTCGCTCACGGTATCCAGCAGGCACAGCAGCATCGCACTTACGCCGCATGCAAGTGCTGGCACCGGCGGCAGCCATGCCGCAGCAGCCACTGCGACCAGCCCTGCGCTGAAGCATGCCACGCGAAACTGCTTCGCCGTCCACACCGGCAAACCACGCGCCTCCGCGTGCTCCCACCGCGCAATCGCAATGCAATTCAACAGGCAGAGCGCGCCAAACAACAAAGCCTCAGCCCACAACGCACCCGGATGCCGAGCCCCCAGCGCAGCCGGCAACACCGTGGCAAGTGCAAACATGGCAGCGACGATCCATTCCTTCGGCAGGGCGTGGCTCCTGCCCTTGTGCACAGCCAGCGCATACCCCAGCAGGGGCAACGACAGCCACAACCATCCGGACCGCACCGGCGCGGAAAGATACATCAGCAGCACCGCCGTAATCGACGCGACGCATGCCCAGGCACACACGAAGCGGCGCGCGTGGCGAGCATGAAAGCGATGTCGTGCTTCCAGTAAACCCACCGCGGAGCGCGCATCCAGCAGCCGGTCAGCCACATACAGTAGCCACACCGCCAAAAATAGTGCAACAGCTTGTCTCACGTGGTGCCTGGCGCCTGTGCCAAAGCAAAATGCAAGCATCCAGACCGATGCAACCGCCGGTGCATCCAGGCTCAGCAGGTGCCAGTAGCGCAGCGGCTGCAGCCACCTGCTCGCAACGGCAAAGCTCCCTTGACGCACACCCGCCGATTCAGGTACGGCACGGACTGCGGTGGTCGACACTGCTCCATTCTATCGACGGCAGCTCCGCGTCAGGTCGCACCAGTGCAGCGGCACGGCTGGAAACGTGCGCTAAACGCCAGAAGCCGTTGCACCCAGTACCCAGAATTCGGGATTCACCTCTGGAAACAGATCGTCGATGCGCTCAATGGTGACCAGTCGCGACGCAAGCTCATCCGGAAGGCTTCGCCTGGGCTGAAACTGCAGCCACAACTCCCGCAGCTCATCGAACATGTCCGCATGCTCCTTGAAGCGCCGTTCGGCATAGTCGCGCGCCGCACCCGTGGTGATCAGGAACTGCCAGTCGCTTGACTCCATCAGCAACAGCTCGCGGCACATCTGTTTCATCAGTCGTTCACCATCGGCTCCGTCACGCCACTCACCCGCGGTGCAAAGGTCGCGCAGCACATGCTCGGCCGTATACAGCCGCGACCACGTCCACCGGGTCGCCTCGTTCAGCCACACCCGGTCATCCCCGCCTTCGCCCCACGATCCTTCCGGCAACTCCAGCGCCTGCTGCGCAGGGTATCGCCGCAAGTATTCCGCACACGGAATCGCCGTCACACCAGACTCGCCGGCTGCAGCCGCACGCGCAACCGCCTCCAGAAATGTGATTCCTTCAAACCACCAGTGGCCGAACAGCTCGGCGTCAAACGGAGAACACAACACAGGCGGCGCGTCGAGTGGCGCGTCGCTCAGTGCATCCGCAACCAACGTCATAAAATGCCGGCCGTGTTCCTGGGCACGCTGCTGCGCAGCTTTGGGGTCGTACGGTAACTTGCCGTCCAGACCCACACCCGCACCCGTGACGCGCCAGTAGCGTAAGCCGCCCGGCGAACGCTTTTTGTGGAAGTCAAGGTAGACGCCATCTGCCGGATATCCAGCATCGCCGCTCCACACCTGGAAGCCCGTGCGTGGGTCACGCGGGAAGACCGTCGTGCGCACCCCGGCCTGGCCCGCATCGAGCACACCGTATGGCCTGTAGAGCGAGTGCGGCATCCTGGGCGAGTCTGCGGCACGACCGCCCGCCGAGGAGTTGAACGCGCCGCTCGGTGACCCGGGTCCGCCACCACCCTCAATCAGGTGCCCGTCTGCAACAAAGAAGTGCAGTCCGCTTTCCGCCAGTGCCTGGTCCACGCCAATCCGAAAGAATCCCGGATACGCCTGCTTGTGTTCACCCTCGACCGGCGGCTGCCAGTACCCGTCAGGCCTGTACCCACACTCCGGCAGCCATATGCCGCGCGGCGACGCACCAAAGTGGCGACGATGTGTGAGCACCGCAAGCCGCACCTGTGCCCGCAGGCTCTCATCTGTGCCCAGCAGCGGGCTGTACCCGTGTGTCGCGCTGCAGGTCATCAGCGAGATCATGCCGCCTTCCCCAAGCCGCCGAAATTCAGCCACAACGTCGCCATCCAGCTGCTTGAACTGGTCCAGAGCCTCCCCGTACCAGCGCTGCCAGAAGCGCGCCAGTTCAGCCATCTGCGCATCGCCTGCCTGTTCAAAGGCAGCTGCGTCGTCCACAGCAAACTGCATCTTGTCTTCCAGGTACTCAGGAAAGCGTTCGCGAAACACAGGGTGGCTCAGCTGCTCCAACAGCACCGGCGACAGATCCATGCTTAGCCCGGGTTGTATGCCATCACTCTGCAGGCGTCGCAGCATGCGCAACAGGGGAAGGTACGTTTCCGCCGCCGCCTCGTGCAGCCAGTCCAACCCGTGCGGCCACGTCCCGTGATTCACCACCCACGGCAAATGCGCGTGCAGAACGATGCTTAGAAATGCCTTCCGTTCTGCCATTCCATTCCCCGACAACAAGGGTACATCGCTGCAGCTTACCGCCGCGACAAGGCACACGGTAAGGTGACCGCCACACGGCGGCCACCGCATATGCCTTCACTCCAATCCGTCTAGCGGTTTTGCAGGGTTGGGCCGGTTTCCGTTGCCCGCGGGTGTCGTTGACGTACGAACCGTGATCGAATTCGCCAGCGTAAACCGCACCACTGTCTCACTCGGAATCTGCACCTGCTGTCCGCGTGTCACGGCATTGATGCCCGCACCCGTACCACCACCGGCTGCCGCGCCAATCGCCGCACCCTTGCCACCGCCAAAGATGCCGCCCAGCACGGCTCCCGCGGCCGCGCCGACGCCGGTCTTCACCGCTGTGTTCTTGCCGCGTCCGGCACCTTCTTTGCTGAAGGTGTCTGTTTGCACGGCAATCTGCTGGCCACGCTTACTGATGCCCGTCAGCTGAATCGCAAGCATGGACGACCCGCTGAAGTGACCAGCGTCCTTGGCCCCGGTTACCTGTCCGCTCACGCCCGTTCCACGCGGCAGAACCGTCAGTCCATCCTGCACAATGTCTGCCGCTATGGCTCCGCTGAAGGTGTCACCCACGTGCGCAGTGTCACTGTCCAAAGCCTGTGTGATTCGCACCGGAACGACCGTACCCGAAGGCACCGTCACCATGCGGAAGGCAGGAGTCACCGGCTGCACAGGCTGCTGCTGCGACGGCGAAGGGTACGCGCCGCGCGCCGGCTCACGGTCGATCGGTGCCGCCTGCGCCCCTGCAATTTGGGTACGCTGCGGTGGTGGTAGTGGCAACACCCTCTCACGCTGGCGAACCATCGGTGCCGGCGCGATCTGCGGCTGAGGAGTTGTCACCGTCGCGCTCACCGGAGGTGTATTCGCAGCCACCACCAGGTTGTTGATCACCTGCCGCACACCGGCAATTCCCGCGGCATCGTTCGCCGCCAGGCTTCGTGCAGCACTGTTGCTCACCTGCCCATTCAGCGTCACCGCGCCGCCTTGTGTCGACACTTGGATCGGCTCCGTGCTGAGCGCGCCGTCGGATTGAATCTTGCTTTGCACATTCGCCGTCAGCGTGGCATCGTCCACCAGCGCGGGCTGCTGCTTGCACGCGATCGGCGTCAGGCACAGCACGCACCCAAGCCCTAAAGTCGCTCCCCGCCGCAAGCTCTGCCGCAGAACATGCTGCGCTTTGTCTTCCGATTTCATCCTCATCATTCCATCTCCCTGGCGGCCACGCTGACCTTCAAAGCCGTGCGCCACTCTGCGTGCCAGTGCACACCGTTCGCTCCAGCACCGACGTACTCTGCGACTGCAGCGTCGGCGAAAGCCGCTTTCCTAGTTTGACGCAGTTTTCGGCAACCAGTCTCCTGCCAACCGCATCCCTCTGCATAGGTTGGGTGCGATCAGGTCATGTGCACTCGTGCCGCAGGATTTGCGCCGGATACCGGTAATGCTTCATAAGGAGAATTGAGAATGGCAGACGAGAGCAGCAGCGGATTTGGATGGTTCCTCGCCGGACTAGGTATTGGTGCACTTGTAGGCGTTCTGTACGCGCCCAAGAGCGGCCGCGAGACGCGGGATGACCTCACATCCCAGGCAGCCGACGCCAAGGTCAAGGCAGGCCAGATTGTGGATCAAAGCCGCGATCAGATCAATGACTACGTCGATAAGGGTCGTGACTACTACGAAAAGGGTCGCACTCAGTGGAGCCAGTACGTCGACAAGGGTAAGGACTTTCTTGCAGAACAGCAGGACAAGGTCGCCGGTGCGGTGAATGCCGGCAAGCAGGCGTACCAGGAAGAGACTGACGCTACCCACGTATAAACGGGCCCTGGATCTCACAGACAGGCGGGCCGGCGACTTGTTCGCCGGCCTTCTCCGCATCTGCACCATGTCATCTGAAAAGAACGGATTCCTCCCATGCATACGTCCTTCGCTCCAATGCCTCTCACTTGGCTGCAAACCACAATCGGCATGTCCGACAGCCAGACCCATTGGCTCATTGCTCTGACCTGTCTGAATGCAATCGCGGTCCTCATGGGAATGGGTGCTCTCCTCGCAATGGCGATCGTCGTCGTCAAGCTTGTGGGCAAGGTCAGCGTTCTGACCGAGGAGCTGAAGCCCAAGATCTACCCCATCATGGAAAACGTGAAGCAGATCAGCGGCAAAACCAATGACATCACAACGCACGTGCGGGACATCGTTGCCGACAGCACGCCAAAGGTCAAGCGGGTAACCACCAACATTGCCGAAACAAGCGACGTGTACCGCGCCAAACTGGCTGAGGTCGACGCGTTGATCTCTGATACGGCTGCCAAGGCGAAGCGCCAGACAGATCGCGTAGACAACATCGTGTCCAGCACGATCTCAGGCGCTGGCAAGGTGGCAAGCAGGGTTGAGGATGTGGTCCTGACACCTGTCCACCAGGCCGCCGCCATCTGGAGCGCGATCAAAGCCACCACAGAAAGCCTTGTGAACAGCTACACGCCGAAGCCGGCGAAGAAGTCTTACACGCCTCCGCCTGTTGCCTTTACCGGAGAAAACATCTACACCGGGCTTGAAGACGACTACCACGCATAGAGTGCGAATGACCGAACGAAGGGAGTGGCATTTCGCCACTCCCTTTTCCATGCACCGAACTCAGGCGTCGCGGAACAGGTCTTCTCGCGGGTCCATTGGATTGAGCCGAGCCAGTTCCCGAAGTATCTCCTTGGACCGCTCATCCTGAATCTTTGGCACCACGATCTGCACCTCAACGATCTGGTCTCCCCGCGCGCCGTCCGCTCCTGCCAGCATCACACCCTTCTCCCGCAGCCTGAGCTTCTGTCCTGCCTGCGTTCCCGGTGGAATCTTTAGCTGCGTCCGGCCATCAATCGTCGGCACGTCCACCTTCGCACCCAGTGCCGCCTCGAACGCCATCACCGGCACCGTCATGCGAATGTCGTCGCCACTGCGCGTGAACACGGGATGCGGACCGGCCTTGATGATCAGGTACAAATCCCCGGCAGGTGCCCCTTTTGTGCCGGAGTTTCCCTTGCCGGCCAGCCGGATGCGCTGCCCATCGCGCGTGCCCGGCTTGATGCGAAACTCCAGCGTGTCCCGCTTTCTCACCACGCCGTCGCCGTGGCAAGTGGGGCAGTCGTCGCCCACTTTGCCGGCGCCACCACACATGGGGCACTGCGTGTTGAACTTCATGCGCCCGCTCATCTGCTGCACCTGGCCGGTGCCGTTGCATTCAGGACATGTGTGTGGCGTGCCCACCGTGCCATTGCCACGGCACGTGGGGCACTGTTCCTGCCGCGTGATCTCCACCCTGGTCGTTCCGCCGCGCACAGCGGTCCAGAAGTCAACCTGCACCTGGTATTCCAGGTCGCTCCCCGGCTGCGGCCCGCGCGGGGCCTCCTGACGTGCTCCGCCGCCACCGCCGAACATGCTCCCGAAGATGTCCTTGAAGGATCCGCCACCCGCACCGCTGCTCGCCCGTGGCTGTCGCGGATCACCCTGCCCACTCTGGAACCCGGAAAAATCGAAGCCACCAAAGTCGAACGGCACTCCCTGGCCGCCCGCACCGGCACCGCCGCCGCCGGTGTACACGTCCTGGCCATACCCGCCGCGCGCCGCCGCCGCAGCCTGCGACGGATCGATAGAATCCGAGTAGAACCCTAACTGGTCGTACACCTTACGCTTCTTCTCATCCGAAAGCACATCATTCGCCTCGGAAATCTCTTTAAACCGCTCCTCAGCCTTCTTGTCTCCCGGGTTTACATCCGGGTGGTACTTCCGCGCCAGCTTGCGAAACGCTTTGCGAATGTCATCCGCCGTTGCCGTCTTCTTCACGCCCAGCGCGCCGTAATAGTCTTTCTTTTCTGGCCCTGCCATCCGTTCCCTCAACTCTCATGGCGCATGCGCGCATTGTGCTCAACCTCTGTCGGCTCGGGCACCGAGGACGCCTCAATCTGCAAGTCCGCAACAGGCGTCTGATCCTGCCTGCGACTCAGCCTGCGCGACCTGCGTACCGGCACATAGTCCCCCGCAGCCTCCAACTCATAACTGTAATGCTCGCAGATGCGGTCGTCGCTCCAAAGCCGCCCATGCGCTGAACCTCGCTTCTTCATGCGGCTCTGCTGAATGCGATCCATTCCGTGCATCATTCGCCTGAAGTCGCTGTAATGGTCTGCCCACTCATTCTCACCACTTTCCAGAACCGCGCGCATGTCCGCGTACACCGGCTGAGACCACTCATAGAACGTGTGCCACACATCGTACAAATCCAAATGCCGTTTCTTTACCAGCAGGCCCAGGTGCTCATAAAAATCCAGCACCTCAAACGCCGCCGTCGGTGGCTCACTCAAATTCAGCGAGAGCAAGTCGTGGTCCTCGTTCAGCCGCTCCGCAGCCAGCCTGCGCCGCGCCTCGCGGAACTTGCTGGAATGGAAGAACGCCAACTGCTTCTCAAGATTGCTGACCGCCCGGTACTGTCGCTCATACCGCAACTGCACGCCCGCATAAAAGATGCCGGCGACGCTCGTAAGTACCAGCAGCGCCGTTGCAAGCGCCTCGGCCTCTGTCCAGTTCGCACCCAAACCAGCCCGCTCTCCGTCGCAGGTTCAAACACCTGCATCCATACGATGCGCGGGTGCTGCAAACAGCCGCAACTTGCGCCTGCTGCCGCTGGTTCAGCCACTCTTACCGGGCCTTGAGGCGCGCTTACTCCCCCGCGAGCAGGGCTCCCGCTCTCTTTCTCGCCTTACCCCCCGGCTTCGCTAGCTCCCTCGACGCCCGCAGACTCACACCCTCCGCAAACGCTGTTGCCGTCTCCTCTTCCGACGTGTGCTGATCCCTGGCGCACCAGTACAGCGTCCGCCCCACCAGGTCACGCCGCAGAATCTTTTCCCCACAGATGAAGCAGGGTTTGCCGTGGCGCCGATAGGTGTAGTGCTCCTCTCCGCGCGCCGCAGGCTCGCTTTTGCTCGGCCGGTCCGCCCGCTTCGTACACACAATGCGCCGGTCCACCATGCCCGCCCGCAGCAGCGGTCCAGAGTCCTTCCACATCGCCTTCAGCACCTTGGGGTTCATGTCTTTCCCCGGCGTAAACGGGTTTACCCGGTGTCGGAACAACAACTCCGCCCGATAAATATTCCCGATCCCCGCAATCACTGACTGATCCATCAGCAGCTCCGCAATCGGCTTCTTCGATTTCAAAATCAGGTCGTACGCCCGCTGCGGATCGTCATGTCCACCTGGCTTGGCTGAATCCGCATCATCTGCAATCGGATCAGGCCCCAGCCGATCCAGCAGCTTCTGCCACTTCGCACCGTCGTACACGCTGCAATCCGTCGGTCCACGCAACTCGCACCAGTCCACATCCTCCGGCGGAAACGGCTGCGTACCGTCATCATGCGCACACGTCAGGTTGTGCGGCTGCCCCTTCTGGCTCCGCGCCGGCTTACCGGTCCCCGCCCGCTGCAGGATCGCTCGCAACGCACCCTTCGGCTCCGGCAGCGGCCCACACCCCTCGGTGAAGTCCCCAAAGCGCCCTAGGTGGACATGCAGGTAGAGATCGTCCCCAAACTCATACCCAAGATGCTTGCCCACCGCATGCACCTTCTTCAGCTTCTTGCCATCCACCAGGTGCGCATCACTGAACCGGTGGTTCGGCCCTGGCAGCACATTCAACTTCTTGCCCACAAACGCCGCCGTATGCCGCGCCGCCCATCGATGGATCTCATTGCCTTCAGGCATTCAACACTCCAACTTCATCTGCAAACGTAAGATGCCGGCCAACCGGCCGGCATCGCTACTCATCGCCAACTTCTCTTAGTTCCAGATATGCTGCAGCGCCATCGGCTCAATCCGCAGGATTGTATCCGGCTTGGCCCCGTACAATTTTCGCGCAAACTCCCGCGCCTCTACCTCACTACCAAACATCGTCTTCTCGTGTAACTTCCCGGCGACGTACTGTTCGCACTTCCAAATTACCGCACTCGTGGTGTTCATCGTCGCTCTCCTTGTATGTTTCTCGTACTGAACCCGCACCTGTATAGATGCGAAAACAAAGCAAAAGTTCCGATTTCCGGCTTAAACGGAGGAGGCCGGAAGTACCCGATCCTTGCGGGTCAACATACTTCCGGCTCCAACTTAGTAGGACTGTATCGACTTAGACCTTCGACTTACTTTACGTCGACATACTCGGCGTCGATCACGCCCTCATCCTTCTTGGTTTCAGCATGCGCATCCGCTGTACCAGCCGCCGCTGCATCACCATCTGTCGGTGCACTGCTGTTCTTGTACATCGCCTCGCTCAGCTTGTAGCTGCTCTGCTGAAGCTTCTCGTGTGCAGCCTTCAGCGCGGCAGCATCCGGTGTTCCGGCCAGCGTCGACTTGGCATCGGCCAGCGCGGTCTCCACTGCACCACGCTCTTCACCGCTCACCTTGTCGCCGTTCTCGCGGAACATCTTGTCCACCTGGTACACCAGCGAGTCCAACTGATTGCGCGACTCAATCTCCTCGCGCTTGTCCTTGTCCTCACCGGCGTGCGCCTCGGCCTCCTTGGCCATGCGCTCCACCTCGTCCTTGCTCAGGCCGCTGCTGGACGTGATCTGGATCTTCTGATCCTTGCCCGTTGCATTGTCCTTCGCCGTCACATTCAGAATGCCGTTCGCGTCAATGTCGAACGTCACCTCAATCTGCGGTGTGCCGCGCGGCGCGGGAGGAATCCCGGCCAGCTTGAACTTGCCCAGCGTGCGGTTCTGCGCGGCCAGCGGACGCTCACCCTGCAGAACATGCACCTCCACCTCGGTCTGCGAGTCAGCAGCGGTCGAGAACGTCTCCGTCTTCTTCGTCGGAATAGTCGTGTTGCGGTTGATCATCGGCGTCGCTACACCACCCATCGTTTCGATGGACAGCGTCAGCGGCGTCACGTCCAGCAAGAGCAGGTCCTTCACCTCGCCGCCAAGCACGCCACCCTGCACCGCCGCGCCAATGGCCACGACTTCGTCCGGGTTCACGCCCTTGTTGGGCTCCTTGCCAAACAGCTCCTTCACGATCGCCTGGATGCGGGGCATGCGCGTCTGTCCACCAACCAGCACAACCTCATCCACCTTGCTCGCGTCGATACCGGCATCCTTCATCGCCTGCTTGCAGGGTCCAACCGACTTCTGCAGCAGGTCCTCCACCAGCGACTCGAACTTGGCACGGGTCAGCTTCACGACCAGGTGCTTCGGTCCGCTCGCGTCCGCCGTGATGAACGGCAGGTTGATCTCCGTCTCCATGGTTGTGGAGAGCTCGATCTTCGCGCGCTCCGCGGCATCCTTCAGGCGCTGCAGGGCCATTTCGTTGCCCTTGCCGCGCAGGTCCAGGCCTTCCTGCTTGCGGAACTCGTCGATCAACCAGTCCACCAGCTTCTGGTCCAGGTTGTCGCCGCCCAGGTGCGTGTCGCCGTTGGTCGCCTTTACCTCGATGACGCCGTCGCCCACTTCCAGCACCGACACGTCGAACGTACCGCCGCCGAAGTCGTAGACCACGATCGTCTCGTCCTTCTTCTTGTCCAGGCCGTACGCCAGCGCAGCCGCAGTCGGCTCGTTGACGATACGCTTTACGTCCAGACCGGCAATTTTGCCCGCATCCTTGGTCGCCTGGCGCTGCGAATCGTTGAAGTACGCCGGTACCGTGATCACAGCCTCGGTCACATTCTGGCCAAGGTAGTCTTCCGCAGCCTTCTTCAGCTTCTGCAGGATCATCGCGCTGATCTCAGGCGGCGTGTACTGCTTGCCCTGCGCGTCGATCACGACGCCGTCGCCCTTCGCTTCCACCTTGTACGGCACCATCTTCATCTCGTCGTTCACTTCGTTGGACCGGCGGCCCATGAAGCGCTTGACGGAGTAGATCGTGTTCTCGGGGTTGGTGATCGCCTGGCGCTTCGCCACCTGGCCTACAAGCCGTTCGCCGCTCTTGGTAAATGCGACGACCGACGGCGTTGTGCGCCCACCCTCTTCGTTCGGGATCACCTTCGCCTCGCCGCCTTCCATAACGGATACGCAGCTGTTGGTGGTTCCCAGGTCGATTCCAATAATCTTGCCCATGTTGTGTTGCTCCTCCGGCCGGTTCACCCGGCGTTTACTTCTGAACGTGTGACCCGCTTCAACCACTCAGGCATGCCTAGAATCACATGTGAGTCAATTGCTGTCAACGTATCTGATGTTCTGGCCATCCAGGAGATGCATTTAGGGGCAAGAAAAAAGGCTGCCGTGTAGCAGCCTCGGAGCAAACCCACCGTTCCAGGTTCAATGTGGCGGTGTACCCAGGTTCACTGTGGCGATGTACTTGGACCCGTCGGACTGGTGCCGCTGGTCGGACTGCCGAACGTACTCGGAGTGGATGTTCCGGTAGGAGACCCGCCGAAACTTGGTGTATTACTTCCCAGCCCGCTCGTGCTTCCACCCGCTGTCCCCAGCGATCCCGTGCCGCTCTGCGCAGGCGTGCCGCCAAAGATACTCACCCTCTCTTTCAGGATTTCCACCCGCGGATCGTACAAAAACTCCCAGTCCTCAATGTTGGAACTGCCGTTCCACTCCACAATGCCGGCACCTGCCTTGTTGCTGCCGATGCCCACAATCTGCCCCTTCGCACCCCCCTGGAACGACGTCGCGCTTGTACCGCCCAGGGTGCTGCTGGCGTCGGTGGACCCACTTCCGCCGCTCCCGGGCGCAGACCCGATACCGCCTGTACTTTGGCTCCCCGACGGCCCGACAGCCGTGCTGATCGGTCCCGCCGACGAACTGGTTCCCCCGCCGAACCCGCTGGACGGCGTGGAACCGTTCCCATTCAGCCCGCCCACCAGGCCACTCTGGCCGCCTAGCCCGGTCCCGATTCCCGACGCCTGTCCCGCTACTGCACCAAGGCTCCCCTGCGCGAACCCTTCCAGTGGCTCGCCAAAAAATCCCTTCACCTCGGTCTTCTGCTCTCCCAGGTGGATCAGCCGGAAATCGCCGCCCGTCAACGGATCCTTGTACTGCTGCCGCAGGTAGCGCTGTTGCAGGCTCGCGCCACTGGTCACCGACCCCTGCCCTGACCCAACCAGCAACTGCTCCACCGAGTTCGGGTACGCATGGTTCTTGCGGTAGAACAGCTGGATCGCCCGCACGTACTGCTGCGCCCGGTGCTCCGACTCCAGCTCTTTATCCCGCTCCAGCTCCCGCGCCACCGTCGGCGCCGCAATGGTGGCAAACAGCGCAATCAGAAACAGAACGACAACCAGCGCCAGCAGCAGGTAGCCGTCCTCCGACGATGCTCTTGCTTCGCCGTTCTCCCGTCGCCCCATCGCTGTCCCCGTGTAACCGGCTCGCCGTATGCCCACGTTACTGTGACGTCAGGGGCAGCCGTTGGGTGTTGTTATTGGTCAAATCCGTCACTTCCACCGATGTCGCCCCAATCGCACCCACCTTGTAGCGACGGCTGACCACGTCCCCCGCGGACGCCAGAAACACGTCATCCCCCTTTAGGAAGAAAGCCTGGCGTGACCCATCGCTCTTTGTCGCGGTACCGAAGAACCGCAGATCAATCGGCGGCAGCGGCGGCGGTCCCTGGTTCACGACGGGCACGTACGCCTGCTGGTTACGCGGGCTCGCAATCGCCTTCGGGATCACCGCCTTCACAACGGGCGCAGAGTTCGCCGCAAAGATGTTCCGTCCGCTCCCCGTGTACAGCAGCTGTTCTGTCAGCTCCATGCTTTCAGGGTGCAGGCTCGGGTCGGTCGCCGTCCTGCTCACGCGCGCCACCGGGTTCGGCGTTGGCCGATACGTCGCGACGACCGCCGGTGCTGCCGGCGTTGTGGGCGCATCGTTGGAGTTCCCAACGAAGTTGTAGATCACCACCCCAAGCGCCACCGCACCCAGCGCGCCGGCGGCAATCAGCTTGTTCCTGTCCTCTGAGCCGACTTTCATGGCCGCGCCCCAGTCTCAGCCTGCGCCGCTGCATAGGCCGGCATCGGCTCACGCAGGTACGTCACCAGTCGCAGCCGCAGGTTCACCAGGCCGTTCTGCTGCCCGTTCAACGTGATGTTCTGTATCAGAAAAAAGCTGCGATCCCGCTCCAAACCGTTGATGAACAACGCGAGCGGACGATACTCTCCTGTCACCGCCGCGTCGATGCGTACCTCTGTCAGCCCGTTCACCGGTGCAGCCTGCACATACTGCACCCGGCTCAGCCGCACGCCGGTCCGCTTCTGCAGCACACCCAGTTCTGCCAACACATCGGAATACGCATACGGCAACCGCAACTGGTAAAAGCGCGACGCCTGGTCCTGTGACAGAGCCAGCTTGCCATCCACGCCGCGCAGGGGCCGTGCCGCCAGTTCTGACGCGATCTGCTGTGTGCGCGCGGCCGCAATCGCATCGTCCCCGCGCGCCGTGCCACCCAGCCCCACCAGCACCAACTGTACACCCAGCCACAGCACCGCCAGCAGCAGCAGAACCGCGCCCGCGATATACGTATTCAGCGGCGACATCCAGCCCCGCACCTGCTCCATGCGCGCATCGCGCGCGGGCGTCAGCATAGGCGTCGCGCTCATTCCGCCGCTCCCGCCGCATCCGCTTCAGACGCCGCACTTGGCTTTGACCGCGACACCCGCTCCCGCATGCGGGGCTGCAACGGGTTGTACCCGGCAATCAGGTCGAAGTCCACCGGCGGCACCCCACCCGCAGGCAGCAGGCCATTCACCCCAACCGCCACGGCGGTACTACCGGTCGGCGCAGGTCCGTTCAGATATGCGTCCGGCACCTTCACGCCAGTTCCCTTCTCCTGCTGCTGTTGCGCCTCGCCCACAATCCTCGGCGCCAAAAAGCGGTGCGAACCTTCCAGATTTCGTACCAGCTGCACGGCCTTCTCGCGCGGCCCGCTCACCCGCATCCGAATGTTCACTTCCCCCGTCGACGCAATCTGCGGATCGATGCTCGTGACCTGCACGCCCGCCGGCAGCACGTCTTCCAAATCCATCAGCACCGCAGTCCAGCTAAAACTCTTCCGCTGATACAGCGCATTCAGAAAATCAACCTGTTGCAACACCGCGGCATTCCCGCTCTGCCGCAACTTTGCCTCGTTCTGCGCCCGCTCTGCCTGCAGCGTGGCCGTCTTCGCCTGGATCGCTTGCAGCTCTTTCTGCTGGTCCCGCGCCTGCGCACTGCGCGCGTGCAGCAACACAACCATGCCGACTGCCAGTACTGCCAGCACCGCAAGGGCAATCCGCAACTGGCGAAAGATGCGGTCCAGCTCCACATACGGCCGGGTGGCCAGATTGATCGTTAGCCGCATCAGCTTCGCAACGCTCCCCGCAACCCGGCCAGCAGGCCCTGCGGCACCGGCGTCGTCGCTGTCGCAAGCACATCCTCCGGCGCCAACACCTCGCGTGTCTTCATGCCGCTACCCGCCATCAGCTCACCCAGCGCACCGGCCGACAGCGTTCCTGCCGTTAGTATCGCCTCCGCAGGCACGGCCATCGAGTCCTCGTAGTACGCCGCCGCCACAGAGATCGCCTGCAACACCTCCAGGCTCATCCGCTCGTCGCTGTCCTCTTCAAACTGCTCCACGCGGACAAACTCTTCCACCACCGGCCCCCCATCCAGGCCGTCCTCTTCTTGCGCCGTGCCGTCTGCAAATGAGCCTGAGCCCATCGGGATCACCGCGACACCCGGCAGCAACGTCTGTGTCATCATTGGCACCTGCGGCGTCCGCAACTCCAGCGTCCGGTGCAGCAGCACTTCACCCCGCCGCAGAATGGCCGTCGTCAATGACGACGCGCTGCCATTTACAAACAAGGCAGCCGGTTGTGCAGCATCATCAATCGCAGCGGCGACCGCCAGCGTACTTGGCAGCACGGCACCCGGCTCATACCCGGCTTCGCGCACCGCAAGCTCATACTCCAGCAGAACCTCATACGGTACTGCCACCGCGAGCACCTGTAACTGCCGTCCACGCGTGGTCATCACCTGGTAGCTCACCTGCGCCGCGTCCGCGGAAAACGGCAGCAGCTTCGCCAGCCGAAACCGCACCACCGGCAGCGCATCCTCCACGCTCGACGGCAGCGAGTCGAAATCGAGCAACAGCACGCGCACCGCCAGGTCAGGCACGATCACGGTGACGTCCCGCAGCTTGCCGGTAGTCAGCGTGCCCAGGACCTGCCGCAGAGCGGATACCACCGCTGCCCTGTCCACCACATTACCCGCACGCAGCGACGGCACAATCGCCCCCGGTGGCAGCTCCACCCGTGCGGCCTGCGCAATCGTACCCTCGGCATCATTGGTACGCGCGCCATACACGCCCTCTGGACGAATCTCTACGGCGACACGCGGACGCACCTCGAAACTCGACTTGGGAATCAGTGATGGCATCGGTAACTTCTCTAGGCTACATGCTTAGGACGGCAACGTACGCCACACGATAGCAGGCAACGCAGGTTCAGTGAGTCTGAAACGTGCACTGCATAAAAGCCGGGCGCTACCTGCCTGCCTCAATAAACGTCACCTTGTTGATCTCGCGCAGCGTCGTGATCCCATCGCGCACCCGCTCCAGGGCGGAGTCCCGTAAGAAATGCATGCCCCGCTCTTTCGCCTTCTTGCGGATCTCGGAGCCAGGCTTCTTGTCCAGCAGCATCTCGCGGATCTCATCGTCCAGCTCCAGCAATTCGTGGATTGCAGATCGTCCGCGGAATCCCGTCCCGCTGCACTCCATGCAGCCTTGACCCTCACGAAACCGGAAGCCACGCCAGTCCGCCGGCTCCAATCCGTTCGCGACCAACTCCTCGTCCGAGTACGTGACATAGGTAGAGCAGAAATCGCAATTCTGGCGCACCAGCCGCTGCGCCAGGATGCAATTCAGTGCGGACACAAAGTTATACGGCTCCACACCCATATTCAGAAAGCGGCCAAGCACATCGACGACGTTGTTCGCGTGCACCGTCGTAAATACCAGGTGTCCGGTCAGCGCGGAGTTGATGGCAATCTGCGCCGTCTCCGCGTCGCGAATCTCTCCCACAAGAATCTTGTCCGGGTCATGCCGAAGGATCGATCGCAAGCCACGCGCAAAGGTCAGCCCCTTCTTCTCGTTCACCGGAATCTGTGTAATGCCGCGAATCTGGTACTCGACCGGATCTTCAATCGTAATGATCTTGTCGTCTTCGCTTTTGATCTCGTTCAGTGCTGCGTACAGCGTCGTCGTCTTGCCAGAACCGGTCGGGCCGGTCACCAGCACCATGCCATACGGCTCCTTGATGTACTTGCGAAAGCGCCGCAAATCTTCCGCACCAAAGCCGACCACATCGAGCGAGAGCTGCTTGAACTTCTCGCTCATCGACTCCTTGTCCAGCACGCGAAGTACTGCATTCTCACCATGCACCGTCGGCATGATCGATACGCGGAAGTCGATCAGCCTGCCCTTGTACCGCACGCGGAAACGACCGTCCTGCGGCACACGCCGCTCTGAGATGTCGAGCTCGCTCATCACCTTGATACGCGACAAAATTGTCTGGTGATGCTCGCGCGCGATGGGTGCCATCGCCTGCTGCAACACACCATCAATCCGGTACTTCACCAGCAGCGAGTCATCGTACGTTTCCAGGTGAATATCCGAAGCCCGCCGCTCCAGCGCGGAAAAGATCGTCGTATCGACCAAACGGATAATCGGCGAAATATCGTCTTCGCTCGTGAGCCGCTCGATCGAAATGTTCGAGTCCGGTCCGTCCTCACCCGGAATCATCTCGAACGTCAGACCCTCGGTAGCCTCTTCCAGCACGCGCTGGCTCTGCTCCGTCTTCTTCAGCAGGTCGGTAATCTGCCCCAGCGTCGCCACCCGTGTCAGCAGGCGCGTCCCCAGCAGGCCGCTGATCTCATCCAGCACCATCAGCCTTGACGGGTCGCTCACGGCGATGACCAGGCGGTCGCCCATCTGCTCCAGCGGGATGAAGTTGTAGCGGAACATCAGCTCCACCGGCACACTCTTCACCAGCTCATGCTGAATCTTGAAGTCGCGCAGGTCCACGAAGTCCGCGTGGTAGCGGCGCGCCATCAACTGCGCGCGCTCGGTCTCATTCAGCTCAGGGTTTGCAATCGGTACAGCCAGCGGTGTCGCCATAGGGTTTAGACCAGCCTCGTCCTCAATGGTTTACCACGAGCAACCTGTCGCGTCGCCAGCGGCGGGAATGAGGCCTGTGCTGATTCGGAACTCAGCGGCTGACCGTGTTCGCTCCAAGTTGCAGGATCGGCAGGTACAGCGACAAAAGAATGAACGCCACAAGCACACCCATCCCGATCAGCAAGGCTGGCTCGATCAGGCTCAGGACCGCGCTTAGCGAGGTCTCCACGTCCTCTTCAAAGAACGACGCCACCGAGTTCAGCATCGTCGGCAACGCTCCCGTCGATTCGCCAACCTCGATCATCTCGATCGCGAGCTCCGGGAAAACATTGGTTCCCTCCAGCGAGCGCGAGAGCCCTTGCCCTTCTCGAACCTGCGTGACGGATGCAAAGACCGCATTCGACACCTGCCGCGATGAAATGGATCGCGCCGCGGTCTCAAGCGAGGGCACAAGCGGCAGGCCGCCAGTCAGAAGCGTTGAAAGCGTGCGGGAAAATAGCGCCACCTGGTACCGAAGCCAGATCGTTCCAAGGGTCGGCACCGCAAGTCGCATGCGGTCCACGGCGCTCGCACCCGCGTCGGTCTGCGACCAGCGGTAGAACAGGAAGATGGCAATCGCAATCGCAGCACCGGCGTACAGTCCGTAATGCTGCGCGAAGTTCCCGACCGCCAGCATAAACAGGGTAATTGTGGGCAGCCTCGCGTCGAGCTGGTCATAGAGCTGGGCGAACCGCGGCACAACGAACGTCAGCAGAAAAATGAGCAGACCCATGACAAGCGTAATGAGCAGCAAAGGGTAGACCAGCGCAGATGTAAGCTTTTTGCGCGTGGACAGGGCAATGCGTTGGAAGTCGGTGTAGCGCTGCAGCACCTCTTCAAGATTGCCGGAGCGCTCGCCCGCCTGCAGCGTGGTGGTAAAGATCAGCGGAAAGCCACCCTGTGCGTCGAAGGCTGCGGACAGGGATTCGCCCGTCTTGACACGCGCCGCGACGTTTTCAAGCTGGGCCTTGAAATTTTCATCTTTCTGCCGGCGTGCCAACAGCTCCAGTGAGCCTGGAATCGCCAACCCGGCCCGAATAAGAGTCACGAACTGCTGGTTGAAGACGAGAAAGCCCTGGAGTTTGACTTTTTTACGTCGTCCACCGGCGATAACGCCTCGTGGCTTCACGGAATACACGAAGTAGCCCGACTGCGTGAAGCGCGCTCGCAGCTCGTCAGCGGTTGCTGCTGGATGCGTTTGCTCCTGCACCCTGCCACGCTCGTCCGCGAGTTTTACAACGAAGTCTGTCATGCGCTCTGTTCGAGTTTAGACGGGAAGGAATAGCAAAGGCCTCGCTTTCGCGAGGCCTTTGATGAAGCTTGGGTCCCGGTTTAGACCGAGAAGGACGAGCCGCAGCCGCAGGTGCTCTTCACCTGGGGGTTTTCGAACTTAAAGCCTGCTGCCTCAAGGGTTTCCACGTAATCCACAACGCAGCCGTTCAAATACATCGCAGAAGTGGCGTCGACAAAGACCTTTAGGTCGTCAAAGCGAACGACTTTGTCCATCATGCCCTGGGCGTTCTCAAAGCTCATGGAGTACTGAAAGCCGGAGCATCCACCACCGACGACGCCGATGCGGAGACCGGCGGGGAGTGGGTCCTGGGTCGCCATGATTTCCTTGACCTTGGTCTGGGCGGAGGCTGTCAGATTCACTGGGTTCGTCGATGTGGGTGCGGTGACGACTTCTGCACCGACGACTTCAGGAACGGAAACGGCTGTGGCCATGGTGTATCTCCTCTTTTACTTTCCTATCATACGATGCCGATTGCGCACGGAAGATTCCGTCGGACAGATAACTGCCACGCGCGATGTTTGCGCGTGGCAGTTCCTTCGGTTTGCGCTGAGTTTTGGGCTAGAAGCTGATGCGGCCGCCAAGGGAGATGAAGCGGGGGAAGTTGATGGTGTTGGTGGAGACGGCGCCAAAGGAGCCACTGTCTGGCTTCAGACCGTTGGTGGTCAGCGCGAAGAGGGGCGTGTTGAAGGCGTTCAGGAACTCTGCCTGGAAGCGGAAGTGGACGCGTTCTGCCTGAAAGTCCTTGAAGAGGGAGATGTCGGCATTGCGCATGCCGGGACCGGAGCAGCCGCCGAGGGTGCGAGGCGTGTTGCCATAGGTACCGACGGGAGCGAGGGTAAAGGCCGCAGCGTTGAAGTAGGGCGTGCGTCCGCCGACGCCGAGGCGCTGCTGGACCGAGCCGGTGGTGCAGGGGTTGATGCCAGCCACCAGGTTTGGCCGCTGGACCGAGTCGCCATAGTTGCTGTTGTTGTTGGTGGTCTGCTGGATAGCGACCGGACCGCCGCTTTGTGCGACGAAGTTCATGTTGACGCTCCAGCCGTCGACGAGAAGGTTGACGTACTTGGGCAGGTTGGAGCCGAAGTACTGGCCGCGTCCGAAGGGCAGTGTGCCTGTTCCGCCAAAGGTGAACCGCTGCGGGATGTTGTTGATGGCACGGGCGTACTCGCCGCCGGAACCGTTGATGTTGAAGGTGTTCTGCGGGCCGTTGTTGCCGACGTTCAGGTTGTCACCCTGCCCGAAGGTGGAATCCCAGTTCTGGGACCACGTGTAGGTGGAGACCAGGGTGAGGCCGTGGCTGAAGCGGCGCTGACCCTTGATGATGGCCGAGTTGTAGATCGATTTGGACGAGCTGGGCTGGACGTTGACGCTGGAAAACTCAGGAAAAGGTTTGCAGAGCTGAGAGTTGGCAACCGTGGCGGCACCAACGACGCCGCTGCCCCCCTTGTTGTAATAGGGGTTCGCACTTTTGCCGTTCAGGAAGGCTGCCGTGGACATGCCGGTGGGATTCGCGGGGCAGGCGCCGATGCCATAGGGAACGGCGTTGAAGTTGACCTGGTCGATGTTGTAGGTGGTGCCGTTGCCAGGCAGAATATTGCGGCCCTTGGAGCCGACGTAGCCCATCTGGATGGCGATGCCTGCGGGGAACTGCTGCTCGATGTCAAAGCTGTACTGCTGCACGACCGGGTTGCGGCGGTTCTGGTCGATGACGGTAAGCGAGCTGCCGATGCCCTGTGAATAGCCGAGGCTGTTGCCCACCGGCGAGAGCAGGCTGCTGTACGGGTTTGTGAGGCTGTTGGCCGGGGTCTTGTTGCTGTCGTTGGACGCGATATAGGTGGTGGTCGCGGTGTAACCGGGCGCGAGGGACTGGCTGGTGGAGTAGTAGATGGGGGCGTAGAAGACGCCGTAGCCGCCGCGGACGACCATATCCGGCTTTACCTGGTAGACGAAGCCGCCACGTGGAGCGAACTTGATGTGGCTGTTGTCGCCGGTATGGGTGGGATTGCCGTTGACGCCAGCAAACGAGACGCCGCCAAGGGTTGCGACACCAGAGGTGGAGGCGATGGGGTTGGCGACAGTCGTGTTGAAGCCGACGGCGTAGTGGTCGTTGCGCTCGCGGGCGCCAAGCTCATAGTCGTAGCGAAGGCCGCCGTTGACGGTGAGCTTGTCCGTGACGCGGTAGTCATCCTGCAGGTAGCCGGCCTGGTAGTGCACGTTGACGGCGAGCGGGGTGGTGGTGGTGACTGCGCCGGAGGTGGGGAAGCCGAGCAGGAAATCCGCAAGGTCCGCGCCGGTCTGGCCGTTGGCCGTGGTCTTGGCTGTGGGGTTGATGGACGTAAAGGTGTTGCTGAAGTTGAAGGTGCCGTTGGAGGTGCTGACGTTGGTGAAGTCGACCGAGATGGAGCGGAAGACGTAACCCACCTTGAGCGACTGCTTGCCAAGTGACTTCGCGATGCCGGCGACGACCTGGCGGGAGTAGAAGACTGCGGGTCCTGAGTTATTGGTGCCGAGCTGCGGCAGTTGGGAGAACGCGAGTTCGGGAAAGGCCTGCTTTTGGAGTGAGCTGCCGAAGGGACCCTGGATGCCGAGCTGGGTGGCGGTGTTGTAACCGCTGGTCAGGTCGAGGGTGTTGTTGGGAAAGCGGTTTTGGCCGTAACCGACAGTGAGCACGGTAGTTGGATTGAGAGTTATGACATTGTTCTGCTCAAAGGCGTCGACCTTGCGGTAGAGGAGGTAGGAGACGGAAGAGCCGGCGAACGAACCAAGGGGGTTGCCACCCGGCTCCTTGGAGCCGTAGTGCATGTAGGAGGCGTTTGCGAGCCAGCGCTGCAGCGGCTGGTAGTCGACCTTGAAGATGCCTTCGTCGGCGCGGTCTCCGAGGATGTCGGTGGGGTGGAAGTTGGGAGAACCAAAGGTAGAGACAGTGGAGCAGCCAGCACCGCAGGTGGGAAGAGCGGCCAATGCCTTGAGCGCGACTGCGTTCAGGCTAGTGGTGGGAATGATATTGCCGGCAAAGGCGGTGCGGGCACCCGTGGTGGGATTGGTCGTGGACGGATCGTAAATGCAGAGGCCGCTGGTGCAGACGCCGTTGGAGACGGTGCCGCGGCCGGAGAAGTCGCCCATGCGCTCGGCTGCGGTGGGCAGGTAGTAGTCCTGAGCAAGAGGCGAGCGCTGGCGGTAACCCTCCTCTGTCGCGATGAAGAAGGCCTTGTCTTTCCAGATGGGACCGCCGATGGAACCCTCGTAGCTGTACTGGGTGGTGATGGGTCGCCCGGCGCCGGTGAAGTTGTTGTTCCAGGTGTTGGCGGCCCAGTTGCTTTGGCGGGTGGAGCCGTACAGGTTGCCGTGGAAGGTGTTGGTGCCGGATTTGAGGAGGGTGTTGAACACGCCGCCGCCGGTGCGGCCGACTTCCGCGTCGTAGGTGTTGGCCTGGATTTTGAGCTCCTCTACCGCTTCAACCGAGGGGATGATGACGGCGCGATTGGAGAAGTCGGTGATGGGAACGCCATCGACAAGGTAGTTATTGCCATTGATTGGACCGCCGTCGACGGAGATGGCGGAGGAGCCGGACTGATCCTGGAAGCGGTTGAAACGGGGGTCGCCGGTGGCGGTGATGTTGTTGTTGAGCTTGGCGAGCAGAAAGGGATTGCGGCCGAGATTGGGAAGGTCGACGAGCTTCTGGGTGTCGAAGACCTGGCCGTTGCTTGCAGTGGCGTTGTCAATGATGGGTTCGGCAGCGCTGACCTCGACCACCGTGGAGGAGGAGCCGACGGTGAGAGGAATATCAAGCTGAACGGTCTGCTGAGTCGCGACGATGACGTTGGAGCGCACGTAGGTCGCGAAGCCGGTGTTGGTGATGGAGATTTCGTAGGTTCCGGGGTCGACCGCGTTGAAGACGTACTCGCCAGCGCTGTTGGTCGTGGACTTTCTGGCAATGCTGGTGGACTTGTCGGTGAGCACGACTTCGGCGTTGCTGACGGAGGCGCCAGAGGTGTCTTTGACCTCGCCCTTGACGGTGCCGTAGTACGACTGCGAGAGCGCTGGAGCAGCGATGGAGAGGACTGCGGCTGAAGCCAACATCATCGAGGAGAAGCGGTGAAATTGTGTCAAAGCGTGAAGCCTCCGGAAACAGTGATTGCTGCTGAACTTGTTTTTAGAAACAGAAATGCTCTGCACCCCGGTGGGGTGTTTTTTGCGGTGGAAGGACAGGAAAAGCGGATGCGGCTGCGCCCTTGCAAAAACGAGCGGTCTATCTGTTGCGACTGCGTGCTGCCTTGACGTTCAGGTGCGGACTGCAGGGGTACAGAGATGCTGCATGGCTGCGGATGCACGGGTGCAGCTGCAACGCAGAGGTAGGGCTGCGGAAGGTTCAGCCGTGGAACGGTTGAGCTTCAGAAAGCAATTGGGTACGGGACTCCGTGCCGTTTTGCCTGTGGGATTTAAGAGATGACGTGAGTGTTACAGGAGAGTCAATGGATGTCAAGGACAGTGGGTGTTTTTGTGGGTCGGCGGGGCGGGATTCAGCGAAGGGCGCGGCCTGAAATGCGATGGCCTGCAGCATCCCTTGTGCTTCGGATGCTGCAGGCCGGTGGGTTTCACGGTGCTTGGTGCTTGAAGTGCTTACTTCTGGCGCACGGCGATGACTTCAATCTCAAGCAGGGCCCACGGGGCGACGAGGGCGGCGACCTGGACGGCGGAGCGCGCGGGCTTGTTGGGCTGGGCTGCGGTGCCGAAGAAAGTGGTGTAGGAGGCCTGGAGGCCGGGAAAGTCCAGCTTGCCGGTTTTGGGATCGGCGGTGAGGAAGACGGTCATCTTGACGACGTCTTTCATGTCGAGGCCCTGCTCTTTGAGGGCGGCCTGGATCTTGTTGAAGATGCTGGCGGCCTGGGTCTTGGTGTCGCCGTAGTCGGCCGGTGCGGTGGCCGTGGCGGCAGTAACGGGTGAGGCGAGCTGGCCGGAAAGGTAGAGGGTGTCGCCGGCCCAGACGGCGGAGGCGATGGGGGACTTGTCGGTCTGGATGTGCTTGACGGTGACCTGCGCGTGGGCAGTTGCCGTGAGGGCGAGGAGAGCGGTGGCGAGAATGGTTTTCATTGGGCCTTTCTTTCGTCGGGAGGAATGCGGTCGATCTTTGCTCGGGAGCGCTGCGCTGGGGGCCGGTGAAGCGCTGCGCGCTGGGGGTCGGTGAAGCGCTGCGCGCTGGCCCACCCGAACCGACGATGGCTGTCGGTGAAGGTGGGCACGCGGATCAGGTGGCGCTAGGCTTCGGTGGGGTGATGGCCGAGGAGTTTGGCGGCTTTGACCTTGTCGGAGATCATCTGGACGGCGCGCTTGCCGGAAAGGGCTGCGCCTTCCTGCCAGCCGACGATGTGGGAGGTATGGTCGCCGGCGAAGTAGATGGGGCCGTCAGGCTCGGTGATGACGTTGTAGCCTTCAGCGCCGGTGCCGTAGCTGCGAATCCACGAGCCCTCGTTCCACTTGACGCGCTTCCAGCCGCAGAAGATGGGGTTGTTGAGCTCCTTGCCGTGGCCGGGATGGATGCGCTCCATCTGGGTGCGGGCCTTCTCAAACTTTTCAGCCATGGGCATGCTGCTGAAGCCCCAGTTGGATTCGTCCTCGTACCCGGTGACGAGGATGCCGGTGGGCGACATGAGGTTTGCGGAGGGGTACCAGAGGATGGTTGTGGGGCCTTGCGTCATGAAGCTGAGGCCGCCGTAGATGTTGTAGTCCTGCTCCCAGAAGCGGCGGGATTGCCACGCGATTTTGTAGGAGCCGGCGTAGGTGGAGCCGTCGACGACGGCCTTGTGGGCGGGGTCGAGGTCGTTGGGAATGGTCTTGAGGATGGTCAACGGCATGTTGCAGACGAGGTAGTCGGCGTCGATGGTTTTGCCGGATCCGTAGGTGACCTGGACGCCCTTGCCGGTCTTCTTAATGCTGGTGACGGGAGCGTTGTACTTAATGATGTCGCCGAGGGATTTGGCAAAGGCGTAGGGAATGCGATCCATGCCGCCAACGGGCTGCATCATCGTTGCCTGCCAGTCCCAGGTCTCTTCATAGAGGATGCCGCCCCAGAAAGCCTCGTCGAGAAGCATGTGCATGGGCACGGGCTCTTCAAAGACGCCGACCTGGGGGCCGGCGCCAGCGTCGACCTTGTAGCCGGCGCGGTCGGAGCCGACGTACTTGTTGGTCTTGTCGAGCGGGCCGTAGAGCTTGAGGAAGGTGACCATGCGGTCTTTATCTTCGGCGGTGAGGTCCTGGTCGAGCGCGCCGCCGGCGACGGCCTTCGAGAGGAGCTCGGAGACGTGGCCGCGGGTGTCGTTGACGGCCTTGCGCTGCACCATGGGCTTGCCGTTGTTGACCTTGTCGTTTTGCAGGAAGGTGGAGCGGGAGGTGTTGATTTCAACTTCAAGGGGGACGCCGAGTTCGCGGCAGTAGCCCAGGATGGTGCCGTGGACAGAGGGCAGGCGGGCGGGGCCGAGGTTCTGGTAGTTGGGTTCGTCCCACTTGACGGTCTGTTTTGTGCCGTCGGTGAACTCAACTTCTACGCCCTTGCGGCCGGTAAAGTTGCGACCACCGGGACGTGCGCGTGCCTCAAGCAGGGTAACGTCGTAGCCGAGCTTGCGAAGCTCGTAGGCGGAGACGAGGCCGCCGATACCGCCGCCGGCGACGACGACCTTGACGCCCTTGCCGGTGCCAGCCGCTGCCGCAATGGGTTCGGCGAGGGTGGCCTTCATGGGCATGAGACCGAGCGACTGCATGGTGGTGAAGGCGGCGGAATAGCCACCTGCCTGGCCAACACGCATGAGGAAATTGCGACGGGAGATCGACATCGAATACGGCTCCTTGAAGTTCGGCAATGTGTTGCGCCGGATACTTTCGGGGTGCACGAAGGCACCACGAAGCGGCAGAAAGCACTGCGTGAAACAGGTCGGCGAATGCGACGGCTCAGACGTACGGAGCACGCCTTACGGGAAGAGATGTGAGGGTTACACGGATAGTATGGCAGAGTTTGGCGGCGTTTCACGCGGACGTGGAGAAAACGTCCATCTTCAACCGCCGGAGCGCGGTGCGCTGTACCTATCCTGATCGCGTGCCACGTGTTGGTTCACCCATCGTTGTCATCGCGATGAGGATGGGCATACGGTCGCGTGAACCATGGTCTCAGCCGAGCGGAGTGGTGGCCTGCCGGGGTGGGTTGGTCTTGTACACGTAGCGGGTGAGCAGCCAGGACTGGACGGGTTTTTCCACGAGCGCAAAGGCAAGGTAGGCGACGATCAGGATGGCAGCGTAGGAGAACCAGGGCTCGGCCCATTCGAGGTGTAGGTGGGCGGCGATCTGGTTTGTCTGCAGGATGTTCCACAGGTTGAAGTGGAGCAGGTAGAGGCAGAAGCTGGCACGGCCGAAGGTGCCGATCGGCCCCCATGCAATGGCGCGTGAGACCCAGTGCTGGCCGGTGAGGCCGAGGATCATGGTGGCAAAGACGGGTGTGAGCAGGCCGCCATGCAGAAGGATGTAGGGCAGGCGGGGAACCGCGATGTAGAAGAAGACGAGGATGAAGCTGAGTGCGCCAAAGGCCATCCACATGCGATTGCGGTCTGAGAGGGTGAGGGCGTTGTTGAGGCGGCCCAGGGTGACCCCGGCCATAAAGATGGGCACGTAGGCGAGCGGCGTGTACTTGTAGAGGCGCAGCCAGTAGGCGGAGGAGTAGCGGTCGATGTTGTGCAGACCGTCCGGATTGAGCGCCATATAGGTAATTGGCAAGACGAGTTCGCAGGCCCAGCAACCGAGAAAAAGCAGGAACAGCGAGCGGGCAGAGCGGGGCCACCACTTGCCGCGGATGATGAACGGAAAAGCGAGGTAGAGCATGGCCTCGGTGGAGAGCGTCCAGGCTACGGTGTTCCAGAACGTGGCGAGCGTGGGACTCCACCCCTGCAGCAATGTGAGGGTAAGGAACGTGCCGGCGAAGAACTCCGCGTGCGGCCGTGCCAGCCACTCAAGCCGGAGCATGCCAAGCGAAACGACGAGCGACATGAAGTACACGGGGTACAGGCGCGAGGCGCGGGCGGCGTAGAAGCGACCGGCCTTTATGGAGTCTGCACGGTGGGCGTAGTTGTAGCTGAGGACGAAGCCGCTAATGAGGAGGAAGCAACCGATGTAGGTGAACCCCGCGTTGATGATGGGCAGCACGTACTGGGCGTGGGGCGGTGTGTAGTGGAAGAAGAGAATGCCCACGGCGAGAAAGGTACGAATGCCGGTGAGGCCGGGGAGAGGTGGCCTTTTGTCTGCCGTGGTGACCTGTGCCGGAGGTGCCTGGCCGGGTGGAGGCACTGTGCTGGTGGGCTCGGCGATGACGGCAGGTGACATGAGGAGGCTTTTACACGTAGACGCGGAATGTGGGAGCAGGTTGCAGAAAAGTGCTCTCCGCGATGGTTCTTTCCTGAACTCCCGTGGCGCGTTCTCTAGACCAGATCAGGTGGAACTGACGACAAGGGTGCCGAGCTGTTCGCCGTTCACGACGCGAATGATGTTGCCCTGCTCGCGCATGCTGAAGATCATCATGGGCATGTTGTTGTCGTTGCAGAGGGAGACGGCCGAGGTATCCATGACGCGGAGGTTCTTCTGGATGATGTCGCGGTAGGTGATGGTCTCAAAGCGGGTGGCGGTGGGATCCTTCTTGGGGTCGGCGGTATAGATACCGTCAACCGAGGTGGCCTTGAGCAGGATGTCGGCGCGGATCTCCATGGCGCGGAGGGCGGCGGCAGTGTCCGTGGAGAAATAGGGATTGCCTGTGCCCGCGGCGAAGATGACGACCCTTCCCTTCTCCAGGTGGCGGATAGCACGGCGGCGGATGTAGGGCTCGGCGACCTCGTGCATGTCGATGGCGCTCATGACGCGGCACTGGGTGCCGAGCTTTTCGATGGCGTCCTGCATGGCGATACCGTTGATGACAGTGGACAGCATGCCCATGTGGTCTGCGGCAACGCGGTCCATGTGGACGGCCTGTGCGGCGACACCGCGGAAGAAGTTGCCGCCGCCGACGACAACACCGACCTGGCAGCCGCTTTGCGCGAGTTGAACGATTTCACTGGCGACGCGGGTGACGAAGAGCGCGTCGATGCCGAAGCCGGAACCCGCCGCAAGGGCTTCGCCGGAGATTTTGAGGAGGACTCGTTTGTACATGGGCGCTGACAGTATCGCACGGCGAGTCGGCAGGTTTCAGCAGGCGTAGGCCGTGGACGGCGAAGTGCCGATATGGGAGGAGTGACTGAAGCCCGGTTCTCTGGATCAGGCGGCGTCGGCGTGCTGTACGAAGGCGGCTTTGAGCCGGCGGAGGTTGCGTGGACCGAAGCGGATGGTGAGGGTGTCGTCTTCCACCAGGGTGACGGTGCCTGTGCCGAACTGCGCATGCTGGACGTGGGCGCCGACGGCAAAGACGGGGCCGGCTGGGGCTTTCGGCGCAATGCGCAGGGCAGCGGCTGCCGAGCTGCCGTGGACTGTGTCGAGCAAAGCGGGAGTATCGGAAGCGCTGTGTGCGGGGGTGCTGTCTTCACGTTCCGGATGGTTGACGCAGTTGTCGCACATGCCGCAGCGGTCGCCGACGGGTTCGCTGAAGTAGGTGCGCAGCATCTGTTTGCGGCACGTGGCGGACTGGGCATAGTGCATCATCTCTTCGAGGCGCTTGCTGTCCTGCTCGGCGCGCGCCTGGAAGCCCTGTGCCATGCGTTCAAAGGTGGCTTCGTCCACGTGATCCACACCGCGGCGAACATAGCCTGCGCGCTTGCTTTTTGCGAGCTTCGACTCTGCGAGCAGAAGCAGGATGACATGGGCGTGGCGCTTGCCGACGTGCGCTTCGGTGGAGAGTTCGGTGAGGCTGCGCGGCGTGTCGCGGGAGAGCACGGTAAAGATGCGGCAAATCTCAAACGCGGTGGGGTAGCGACCGCGGGTAAAGAAGCTCTGAATACGTTTGTCTTCGGCGCGGTAGAGCAGGGCGGCGCGTGCGGGAAGGCCGTCGCGGCCGGCGCGGCCAGCTTCCTGGTAGTAGGTTTCGAGGGAGTCGGGGAACTCGTAGTGGTAGACGAAGCGGATGTTGGGCTTGTCGATGCCCAGGCCGAACGCCTTAGTGGCGATCATAACCTTGTGCTCATCGCGCATGAACTCCGCCTGCACAGCCTCACGCTGCTTCTTGGTCATGCGGCCGTGGTAGCGACCGACGGAGATGCCCTCCTGCTGCAGACGTGCGGTGAGTTCGTCGGCGCTCTTGACGGAGGCGGTGTAAACGATGCCGCTGCCCTCGTCCTCAAAGGCGATCATGTGGGTAAGGCGGTCCAGCTTGTCGTCGTTGCTGGGGGTGGAGACGACGGACAGTGCGAGGTTCGTACGGTCGGACCCGGCGTTGATGACGCGGGGCTCGTGCATGTGGAGCTGGTCGAGGATTTCTGCGATGACTGCGGGCGTGGCGGTTGCAGTGAGCGCGAGCACAGGTGGGTTGCCGAGCTTTTTGCGGGCGCGACCGAGGGCGAGAAAAGCCGGGCGAAAGTCATGGCCCCACTGGGGAATGGTGTGGGCCTCGTCGACGACAAACAGGGAGACACCGCCTGCGGCGAGTTCGTCAAGGAACTCGCGGTCCTGCAGTTGCTCGGGCGTGACGTAAATGAGGCCGCCACTTCCCTGCCGAATGTTTTCGTCGGCGGTGCGGCGCTCTGCGGCGGTCAGGGTCGAGTCGAGCTTGCTGGAGGCGATGCTGGCGTGCTCGGCGTGGGTCTGCTGGTCCTGCATGAGGGCGATGAGCGGGGAGACGACGACGACGGATTTTGGGAGCAAAAGCGCGGGCAGCTGGAAGGTGAGGCTCTTGCCGGCGCCCGTGGGCATGATGGCCATGGTGTCGCGGCCCTGGAAGACAGACTCAAGAACATCGCGCTGAGCGGACCGGAAGTGCTGGATGCCGAAGTGTCGTTTGGCTTCGCGGCGCAGCTCGTCCCAGGGAATGTCGGCGTCGGGCTTTTGGAGGACGCGGACGTCAGAGGGCACGGGGACTGCAGGCAGCAACGTGGAAGATTGGCTTGCGTTCACCCGTGATGAGATGCGGCGTGATGCCGGACCACATGGGCAGGTGGCGAAGGATGGCGCGTAGCGGTGCGAGCGGGTGAAAGAAAGGACGTCGCTGTGGCGGCGTGGGAAAAGGCGGCTGGCGATTGCCTACGCCAGCCAATGAGACGAGGGCCGCCGAAGCGACCCCCTCCCTTGCGAACGGACAAACAGGTTATGCGGCGACGGCGGCCTCGATGGCTCCCCACTCCTCGTTGCTGAGTTCGAGCTTCTGCGCGGCCCAGTTCTCTTCAAGGTGTTCGATGGAGGTGGTGCCTGGGATGGGCAGCATGACGGGGCTGCGGTGCAGGAGCCAGGCGAGAGAGAGCTGGGAGACGGTCGCACCATGCTTTTTGGCGGCTTCGTCGAGCGCGCCGCCGGGCTTGGCGAGCTTGCCTGCGGCGACGGGGTACCAGGGGATGAAGGCGATGCCGTGATGCTCGCAGTAGTCGAGGGTGGCTTCGCTCTTCCGGTTGCCGATGTTGTACTCGTTCTGGACGGAGACAATCTCAACGACTTTGCGGGCCTGCTCAATCTCCGCGACGCTGACCTCGCTGAGGCCGATGTGACGGATCTTGCCCTGTTTCTGCAGCTTGGCAATGGGCTTGAGGGAGTCCTCGACTTTGACGGTGGGATCGATGCGGTGCAGCTGCCAAAGGTCGATGCAGTCCTGTTTCAGACGGCGGAGGCTCATGTGGACTTCCTGCTCGAGGTAGTCCGGCTTGCCGATCATGCGCCAGATGTTGGGGCCGGTGCGGACGAAGCCGCCCTTGGTCGCGATGACGACACCAGGCTTGTAGGGGCTGAGGGCTTCGCCGATGAGTTCTTCAGAGATGTAGGGGCCGTAGCTGTCGGCGGTGTCAATGAAGTTGACGCCGAGTTCAACGGCGCGCTGGAGAACCTTGAGGGCGCCTGCAGGGTCTTTGGGCGGGCCCCAGACGCCGTCGCCGGTAATGCGCATTGCGCCGTAGCCAAGGCGGTTCACTTCAAGGTCGCCGCCGATGCGGAAGGTGGTTTCGCGGACTGTCTCGCTCATGCATGTGTAGATGCGCTGTGGAGGATTGGGAGTGCACGCAATCGACGGTGCATGCAGAGGGTGACACCGTCTTCTGAAAATGGTGGTGCGGAGCACACCTGCGCAGGTTGAGGCGTCTAACGGCTGTGAAGATTTTTCCCGTGGTCCTGTGGCTGGTGTTGCCCGGTGTCTCCGCTTTGGCGGCGCAGACGCAGGAGCATGCACCGCTGCCGACAGAGACGGATGCGGGGAACGGTCTGCACCGGGGTCGCCTGTACCTGACAGACGGCAGCTACCAGGTGGTGCTGAGCTACCGGGTGCAGGGAAAGAATGTGGTGTACCGGTCGGCGGAGCGGGCGGGCGCGGAGGAGACGATTCCACTGAAGTATGTGGACCTGGATGCGACCCACCTGTGGGAAAAGCGCAAGGCCGCGGCGGCGAGCGGGCAGCGGGTGGTGGAGCTGGACCCGGAGCTGGTGCGGGAAGAGGCGGAGCGGGCAGCACGGTCACCGGAGGTCGCCAAGGACCTGCGCCTGCCGGCGGACGATAGCGTGCTCGCGCTGGACACGTTCCAGGGGGTGCCGCAGCTGGCGATTCTGCAGCAGACGGACGGCGAGCTGAACCGGCAGACGGCGCATAACGTTGTGCGTGCAGTAGTGAACCCGTTATCGACGTCGCACCAACTGGTAGAGCTGAAAGGCGAGCGGAGTGCGGTGCAGCTGCATGTGCCGGACCCGGTGCTGTACCTGCGGCTGGACGACGACACCGGACCGGCGAGCGACGAACCCCCTGCGGGTGCGCTGCAGGTGGACACGCACGGCGCGCGTGAGCCGAAGCGGGAGAAGACGTCATCGGCGAGCACGTACGCTATTGTGCGGGTGGACGTGCGGCGGGGCAGCCGGGTCGTCACGAGCTTTTCAATCAACATGCTGGGCGAGCAGAGGCGACAGGCGGACGTGATCAACACGACAACCGCGACGCTGCCAGGTGGCCACTGGATCAGCATTACGCCGGCACAGCCCTTGACCTTTGGCGAGTACGCGCTGATGGAGGTGCTGGACGGTAAAAATGTGAACCTGGGAGTGTGGGATTTCGGCGTGCACCCGACGGCGGGGCCAAACCGGGATGCGATTCTGCCGGAAGCGCGCAAGGCCCCAACGCTGGAGCGGCGCAGGAGTGGGTCGCCGGAGTGACATTTGAGAGAAGCCGAGGCGGCTGGCCGATTCCCCATCGGCCATGCGCGTGACTTCACCCAACTAGTCGCCTGGAGAGGGTTCGGGTGGTGCGGAAGGAGCGGGCGGTATGGCCGGAGCATCCGGCTCTTCGGAGTTGGGTGGCTGGAGTTCGCGCTGGGGGCCCGGTCGCTCCACCAGCTCGCCCTCAATGGTTCCGGGGGCAAACAAAAGGCCGACGCCGGCGACGGCGAGGTTGTCTCGGGTGCTGCCCTTGACCTCGTACATCATGCTGTCGGCGGACTTGATGATGCTGTCGATGGAGTTGCCATCCTCCGGGTAGCTGGCGAGGCCGAAGGAGCCACGAAGTTCAAGATCCAAGCCCTCATTCTGCAGGAAGCGAGCAGTGCGCATGGCGCGGAAGAGCTTCTTGGCGAGGGCGGTGCCGGCAGCCTTGTCATGGTTGGGCAGCAGCATGACGAACTCGTCGCCGCCATAGCGGAAGGACGGATTGAGTTCGGTGGCGATCCGCTGGACGAGTGCACCCACCTCCGCGAGCAGCCGGCTGCCGACGAGGTGACCGTGGACGTCGTTGATGCGCTTGAAGTGGTCCAGGTCCATAAAGAGGAGGGAGAACGGCTGGTCGGCGGCAAGTTGCAACTGCTCTTCAACGCGGGTGTAAAGATGGCGCGCATTGAAGAGGCCGGTGCAGTCGTCGGTGATTGACAGCTCGTGAATGCGCTTCATGTCTGCGGCGTTACGGACGGCGATGGCGGAGAAGTCGCAGAGGACACGGAGGAACTGGATCGATGTGTCGGAGAGCAGGTCGATCTTGGAATTGAGGAGCTGGATGACGCCGACGACGCCCTGTGCGGAACGGACGGGAACGCAGGCGATGGACCGGACGGAGAGGCCAGGATGTTTGCGCTCAAACTCGATCCACTTGGGCTCAACCGTGGTGTCCGGTACGACCATGGGGTTGCCGGTGAGGGCGACCCAGCCGGCGATGCCCTCGCCCATGGGCACGCGGAGGCCGCTAAGTGTGGACTTGTCTTCACCCACCGCGATGACGTAGTAGAGGTCGTTTTTTTCCTTATCGACGAGCATCATGGACCAGCGCTCGTTGCCGAAGAACTGGGCCATTTTTTCCATGATGTTGGTCAGAACGACTTCAAGCTGCAGGGTGGAGGTGAGAGCGCGCGCGACGTCGACGAAGAGGCGCGTATAGTCCTGCTGCAGGGCATGCGTAAGAGCAAGCTCCCGTTCACGCTCTCGCTTTGTCCTTCGTCCTAACATCGATCACCGCCGACGGGCCCTGCTCTGGAGGTGCGGCCCCGCTCGATCTGCTATGCATGCAATAGTTTGCGGCGTGCAGCTGTAGTTGTAAACGTAGAACATCGGTGGAAAGTTCGCCTGTAACACAAAAGAACAATGCCGAAAACGACACGCGGCCTGAGTCAACCGCCGATGTGGACCATGCTGCGGGAAGGCTTGAGAAATCCTGGCTCACCGATGTGGTGACGACGTTCCTTGCCGTAGACGACCTGACGAATGTATGCGTGGAGGTCGGGTGCGGACATGCCGTTGAGCATGCGGCCGTACAGGTCATGGTCGGTTTGTGAGAAGAGACAGGTCCGCAGCTTGCCATCGCTGGTAAGCCGAATGCGGGAGCAATGGCCGCAGAATGGCCGGGATACGGGGGCGATGATGCCAATTTCGCCAATGCCGTCGGCAAAGCCATACCGCCGCGCGGTTTCGCTGAGCTGGTTCGGCGGCAGGGCCAGCAGAGGTCCGACGCGTTGAAGGCGTTCGACGATCTCGGCCTCGCGTACAACGACGTCCGGCGACCAGATGCGGTCCTCTTCCAGGGGCATGAACTCGATAAAGCGGAGGACGACACCCTCGCGCCGGGCGAACTCACCAAAGAGCTCTATCTGGTCGTCGTTCCAACCGCGGAGCAGAACACAGTTGACTTTGACCGGTGCCAGGCCCACGTCCTGTGCCGCGTGGATGCCGTCGAGCACCCGCTGAAACGACCCCGGCACGCGGGTGATGCGGGCGAAGGTTTCCGGGTCGACCGCGTCCATGCTGACCGTGACGCGGTGGAGACCCGCGTCCTTCAGTTGCCGTGCCATGCCGGCCAGCAGGTGGCCGTTGGTCGTCAGTGCGATCTCGACAGGTGGACCCGAGAGTGTCGGTGCGTTCTGCGCATCGAAGGCGACGCGCAGGGTGTGCAGGTGGCGAATGAGATCCACCAAGCCACGACGCAGCAGGGGTTCCCCGCCGGTGAGCCGAACCTTCTCGACCCCTTGCTCCACGAGCAGGCCGATCATGCGCGCGTAGTCCGCAATCGGCAGCTCGGTGGTTTGCACACCATCTTCGCCGGACCGACAGTAGACGCAGCGGTAATTGCAGCGGTCGGTGACGGAGACGCGAAGATCGGTGATGGCGCGGCCGAAGCGGTCACGCAAGCGCGCCGGAATATCCTGCGACTCTGCCGGGCGGAGGCCGTCCACCGTGTCCAGAGCCGTGCTGGGTGCAAGCGTCGCCAATACCTTGTCCTTTACGGCTGCGTAAATGGCCGTACGAGCATTGGATGCGGGGACCTGCTCTTTGGAACGCAGGTCATCTCCGCGGGCGGAGCACTGAGGAAACACCTTGGCACTGGGCGATGTTCGACGACGATTCGAGTGCTGCGACGATCAAAGCGCACTGCCCTATGAGCTTCACGGCCTGAAAAAGCCGCCTAGTAGCTCATGAATTCGTGTTTGCCGCCGCGAATCGCCAGACCGTACAGGAGGCAGAACATTGACAGGCCACCGGTGATGCAGGCCCAGAAGAAGATGGGGCGGTGGAAGCCGGGGGAGTACGTGAGGTCCTGGCCGACCCACAGGCACAGGATGCCAGTGACGATGAGCGCCTGGACGCTGATCACGATGCTCAACTGGCCACGCCTGCGGCGGGCATCCACAAGTTCTACCTGCTGTGGTGTGAGATCGCGCTCGTCCGCCGGTATCCGAAGATTCGCCATCGCCTGTTTCCCCTCAATCGGTCAGTAGACCGCAACATCGTTAGTACATCACAGCTTGCGCCGGTGGACCACACCCAGCGGCTGAATTTGCCGGGCACGCGCCGTTAATCGAGAAAGGCCATGGTCTTCATGCTGGTGAGCTCAAAGCGTTTGCGGCAGCGCATGTTGGTGCAGGTGGCTGCGTCGTCGCGAAGCACCATGTAGCTTTGGGCCTTGGCAAAGCGCGCGCGATCACGCTCGTCGGCGCGGCCGGGAACCTGCTTCTTTTTGCGCCGCACGAGCCAGCTGAGGGAGTACTCCCCCGCGACACCGCACTTGGTGCAGTTCAGGGTGTGGACGCGCTGCTCTGTACGCTCGTCGAAAAAGTCCCGCTCTTCCATACACAAACTCCGCCCACGATTTTAGTCCAGCCGGGCAAAGGTTTGCACACGCTTCGGCGGGGGCCACCGTGCGATGCTTTGAGGCGGGAGGGTCCCATGGCAAAGAAACGACGTCCGGGCATCTTCAGCGTGGTGAAGGCGGTGAAACGCAACGCGCGGGACCGTGTGGGCACACCGCCGCCGAGCCATCCACTGCCGGATGAGAAGACGAAACTGGCGCATCGCGCGTCGAAGCACAGGGTTACGCTGAGCCGCCTGCTGCAGGCGGCTGAGCGCGACCCCAAGGATGGTGTGTGATGAGACGATTTGCTGCCATGATGGCGATAGGTGTGGGCACCGCGGCGATGGCTGCGGGTGCACTGATGGGTGCACAGACCATCCAGATCAACAAGGACAACCGAACACTGGCGGTGACGGCGACCGATACGGCCAGCGCCATGGCGGATCTGGCGGTGGTGCACGTGGGCTTTCAGGCCTATGGCGCGGACGAACAGGGCGCATATGCGGCGGGGTCGCAGCGGTCAAACGCAATAGTGGATGCGCTGCGCAAGGCCGGCGTGGCAAAGGACGACATTGAGAGCGAGAACCAGCAGCTGAGTCCGCTGGGGGAGTATGAGCTGCGCAACCAGCCGCCCGCGCTGAAGGGTATTCGCTTTCAGCTGACGCAGAGCTGGACTGTGCGGACGGGACCGGACGATGCGGCCAAGACGCTGGACGTGGCAGTGAAGGCGGGAGCAAACCAGAGCGGGAGTATCGACTGGCAGATGAAAGATGCGTCGCTGCTGGAGGCAGCAGCAGCGAGCAAGGCGCTGGCGCATGCCCAGAGTATTGCTGCGGCCATGGCAGAGGGGCTGCATACCCATGTAGGTGCGCTGCTGTATGCGAGCAACCAGGCGCAGGAGCAGCGGGGGCCGATGCCGGTGATGCGAGCCATGGCGGCAGCGGCGCCGGCAGCAACTCCACCTCCGCTGGCCATCAGCGCGCGAAAGGTGGAGCGGAGTGCGACGGTGTATGCGGTGTTTGGGGTGGAGTAGTGTGACTTACCCGATTTGGCGGACGCCGAAGCTGTCGAGGGAGCGATCAGCACTGGCTGCACCCATGCCTGCTAACCTTGCCTAGCACTTTCGTGAGATGCGGATGAGTCAAAGTATTGTTCTGATCCTGTTCGAGTTTGTTGCGCTGATCTTTGCCTTTACGGTGCATGAGTCGGCGCACGCGTGGATGGCGTCGCGGTGCGGCGACCAGACAGCGCGGATGCTCGGGCGGATCTCGTTGAACCCGGCAAAGCACCTGGATCCGCTGGGAAGTGTGGTGCTGCCGCTGATTGCGGCGTTCAGCCATTTGCCGCTGATTGGGTGGGCGAAGCCGACGCCGGTGGTGGCGCGGAACCTGCGGAATTACAGGCGCGACGACATTCTGGTAACGCTTGCCGGGCCAGCGAGCAACCTGCTGGTTGCGGCAGTGTGCATGGTTCTGCTGGTGATCGTGCGGCATTCGCTGCCGGGTGGGGAGCAGGCAGTGCAGGCAGCGGTGACGCTGGCGCTGGGGCTGGATACGGTGAACCCCGGCGGTGTGGTATTTCCGATTATCCTGCTGCTGTTCTGCGGCATTCTGGTGAACTTGTCGCTGGCCGTATTTAACGTCATCCCGATCCCGCCGCTGGACGGGTCGCGTGTGTTGCGACACTTTCTGCCGTTTGGGTGGCGCGAGCGGTATGACCAGATTGGCCGCTACTCGCTGTTGCTGCTGATCCTTGTGGGTGGGCGGGTGATGGGCTTCCTGTTTACGCCCGTGCTCTTGTTCTTCCTGCGGCTCTTGTTCCGGCTGTAGTTTCCGCTATGCTCGAAGTCGCATGAGTGATGAACGAACGAAGCGCCGCATCCTGAGCGGCATGAGGCCTACGGGCCGGTTGCACCTGGGCAATTACATGGGTGCGCTGTACAACTGGGTGCGGCTGCAGCACGAGTATGACTGCTACTTCTTTATCGCGGATATCCACGCGCTGACGACGGACTACGCCAAACCCGGCGACGTGAAGCAGAAAAGCCTAGACGTGATGCTGGACTTTCTAGGTGCGGGGCTGGACCCGGATGTTTGTGTGCTGTTCAAGCAGAGCGATGTGCCGGCGCACAGTGAGCTGAATACGCTGTTTGGGATGTTTACACCGCTGGGCTGGCTGGAGCGGGTGCCGACGTACAAGGACCAGCAGGAGCAGCTTCGGGAGAAGGACCTGGCGACGTTTGGATTCTTGGGGTATCCCCTGCTGCAGGCGGCGGACATTCTGCTGTACAAGCCGGACTTTGTGCCAGTGGGCGCGGACCAGGTGGCGCACATTGAACTGACGCGCGAGGTGGCGCGGCGGTTTAACCAGCTGTACGAGAGTGCAGTGACGCCGGAGGTGGCTGCGGCTCGCTCGGATAAGGAGTTGATGAAGGCGGAGATCAGCGAGAACGCGCTCGAATACCAGCTGTTGCCGGAACCGAAGGCGCTGCTAACGCCGTCGCCGAAGCTACCGGGCCTGGACGGCCGCAAGATGAGCAAGAGCTACGGCAACACCATAGGGCTGACCGAGGCGCCGGACGAGGTCAGGAAAAAGCTGAAGACGATGGTGACTGACCCGGCGCGGATACGGCGAACGGACCCGGGCAATCCGGATGTGTGCCCCGTGGGGGACCTGCACAAGGTGTTCAGCACGCCGGAGACGCTGGCGAAGGTGTACGACGGCTGCCGGACGGCGGCAATCGGGTGCATTGAGTGCAAGGGGTGGTGCGCGGATTCCATCCTGCGGGAGATCGAGCCCATTGCGGCGCGGCGAGCGAGCTTTGCGGCGCAGCCGGACATGGTTCGGGAGATTCTGGCGGCGGGTGCGACCAAGGCGAACGCGTTTGCGAATGCGACGATGCGGGAAGTGAAGGACGCGATCGGGTTGTAGGGACCAGGCCCGCCGATGCCGACGTGGGACTCACCGACAATCTAACGTGCGATGTTCGCCGAGTCCGCGAGAGGAAAAGGGCTGGCAACTGCATCTGATGTGGGCATGAGCGACGCAATGAAGCCTGTACCGAACGACACCAGCGTTCCGCCCGGGATGGATGCCGACCGGCGGCACGACACGAACCTTGCGCCGCAGGGGCCGATGCACCCGGATGCGCCGCCGGAGAGCAAGTTCACGCCGGAGGGGGACCAGGAGCCGGCACCAAATATTCCACCGTCGGCGACAGACCCGTACGCGGACGAAATCTAGCGGCATTTCGTACCCAGCTTTCCTCAGTGTACCTGCGCGATACTAGCTGGGTATGGCAGATTCCATCACCATCGACGGGGCGCATGACGCAGCAAGCCTGGGTGCAGGTTCCGGGAATTCCGTCGTGACTGAACCCGGGGCCGATGGAGTGGCACTGCAGGCGGAGACGCTCGTATTGCAGTCGCCGCCAGTGCCTGTGCCGCCAAAGCCGTCGGTGGTCAAGAAGAAGGAGGCGCCGAAGGAAGAGGCGTCGCAGTCGCCGTTCTCAATCAGTGTCGGGGCGGTGTATGACGGGCCAATGGATTTGCTGCTGGACCTGATCCGGCGGCAGTCGATTGATATTTACGACATTCCGATGGCGCGGATTACGGAGCAGTTTCTGCAGTACTGCGAGCACCTGAAGCAGGCGGACGTGGATTCGGCGGCGGACTTTATTTATACCGCTTCCCTCTTGATCCACATCAAGAGCAAGATGCTGCTGCCGCGCGAGGCAAGCCTGATTGCTGCGGGGGAGATGGAAGACCCGCGGCGGGAGCTGGTTGAGCGCCTGCTGGAGCATGCGCGGTTCAAAGCGGCGGCGCAGATGCTGCTGCAGAAGCAGCATGTTGAAGAGGCTACGTGGTCGAACCCTGGGACGAACGAGTTCAAGGAAGCGGCTACCGGTGAGCGCGAAATTGCGGCGGACACTGGTGATTTGGCGCGTGTGTTTGCCGACATTCTGGACCGCATCCGCAAGCGGCCGGTGCTGAACGTGAACGAGGAGAGCGTCACGGTAGCGCAGATGCTGGAGTATTGCAAGCGCCGTCTCCTGCTGGAGGACCGGCCTACATCGCTGCGAAAGCTGCTGGCGAATACCCACTCGCAGCAGGCGCTGATCTGCATGTTCCTGGCGCTGCTTGAGTTGGTGCGCTTGCAGGCGGTGATGCTGCGACAGGGGCAGGATTTTGGCGATATCGTGCTGAAGAAGACGGACGAGTTTGACGAGGTTCTGGCGCACCAGGAGCGGATGCGCGACGACTGGCGCTGAGGGTGGGGGCACGGGTTACACTGCCCCCATGGCTACACCGTTCAGCACAGAAACGACCACGTCCAGCGGCGGCATGTCTCCAATGGTGATTGGGATTGCGGCGGGTGCGGTGCTGCTCCTGCTGCTCGTGGTCGGCTTTTCCACGTTGCGGCGCACGCCGGCCAACCCCAACGCGATCCTGCCGCCGGATGCGTACGCCGCGAGCTTGCCGGTGGATGGTGTGACTCTGTCGGAGGCGACCAACGGAACCGGTGGCAAGGTGACGTATGTGGATGGGGTGGTGCACAACACCGGTGGCAAGACGGTGAGTGGGGCCACGGTGCAGGTGACGTTTGTGTCAGAGGACGGAACCGCTCCGGAGCGTCAGACGGTTCCGCTGACGTTGATCCGAACCCGCCAGCCGTACGTCGACCTGGAGCCGGTTGCGGCAGAGCCAATTCTGCCTGGGCAGAGCCGTGACTTCCGGCTGATTTTCGAGACGGTACCGGCAGGTTGGAACACACAGGCGCCGCAGATTTTGCTGGTGCATGCGGACCTGCACTGAACGGCCGCGCATCGGAGCGAAGTGCGTGGAAGCTTGAGCTTGCAAGTGACGATGCCCAGGGAGGTTAGTGCCTGCAAATAGTGCAGACCGCACCCGGAACTTTTTTCGTACTGCGAACAAAGCGTCCATGAGATAAGCCCGTAAGTGCTTGATTTCAGGACACCTCACTTTGGCCCTCCTCTTGCAGCAAAGGTATCTACGTACCAACCGCTTCCGCTTCTCCCAGCGTTTGCGTTTTTGGCTGGTGCGGGACTAAAGGAGTCAAAAAGCAGCTTATGAAAGAACTCAAAAACCTCTCGCACGTAGCCTTGGCCGCCACACTGTTGGTGGCACCAGTTTTTGCCCAGACCCAGAGTTCGGCAACCCCACCCCCAGCAAAGCAGGATGCGGCGGATACGAGCACCTATGCCACCGGCCAGCCGCTTCCGCCACCGTCGAAGGAAGGATTCTGGGGGCATGCGAACCCGTTTGCACGCAAGAAGTGGGTACATCGCCAGATCGATCCAGTGAAGGATCGTGTGAACGAGCTGGATCAACTGCAGTCGAAGAACGCCAATGACATCCGTGATGTGGATGGACGCGCAACGGCCGGCGTCAAGCGCGCAAACGACTCCGCCGCACTCGCGGATCAGCATGCCGGTGCAGCGCAGTCGCGTGCAGACCAGGCAAATGGGCTTGCCGGAACCGCCAGCAGCCGTACCAATGCCCTGCACGGCACTGTGAGCAACCTGGACCAGTACCAGACGGTGTCGGCCACGGCAGTTCCCTTTCTGGCTGGCCACACAACACTGACCCGCAAGGCCAAGGCCGACCTGGATGAAGTGGCGACCAAGCTGAGTGGAGAGAAGGGCTACATCCTGGAAATTCAGGGTTACAGCAGGGCAGGAGTCGGCAGTTCGCAGGCTATGGCCGATGCGGTGGTACGTTACATGGTTACGGAGCACCAAGTTCCTGTATACCGGATATATAAGTCCGGTCTCGGCCGGGTTTCAGCAAGCGCCGCAGCACAGAGTGGTGAGAAGCCGCTGAGCAATGGGGTACGTGTGACCCTGTTGCACAACAGCCTTGCGACCATGGACGGACAGACTGCGTCTGCGTCGACCAACAGTTCTTCCGCCGCGCCATCGAACTAGGCGCGACGGTAACAAGTTCGGTCGCTGCACCCTAGAGTGCGCACCGAAGCACCTCTCCTAACCCGAGAGAACCAAGGCAGATTGGCCCTCCACCCGGAGGGCCGTTTTTTTTCTCCAAAACAGATCGCGTTCAAGGCTCCGCACCTGATCGTGGATTGCCACGTGTTCCCTCTGGGCGCCCGGACTGCGGAGCATGTCCTGCGCAAGGCGGACGGCACGGACACGGCGCCGGTTCAGGACAGGGGCGAGATGGCCGGGTATGCCGCTGGCGTAGAGGGTTAGCGGACGACTACCTGCTCGAACCCCAGACCGCGCAGCAGGCTTTCGATACTTGCGCGGGCGTTGGAGCGTGCTGTGTCGAGGATGCCGTCGGCCTGGGCGGACTGCAGGATCTGCGCCTCGGCGGTGCGGCGGGTTTCCGTTTCAAGGTTTGGATCTGTGGGAACGAGGAGACCGGTTTCCCGCGCAAAAACTCGCGACTTGTTCTCGTCAACGCGCGTGCTGAAGATTTCAGACGGCGGCAGATCGACGGTGACGGACTTGCCTTGCACCTTGACCGATTCGGGCCGGAGCTTGGCGAGATCGACGCCGGCGAAGACCTGGCCGTGCACGATGAGGAGCAGTTTGTCACCGGCCAGGGCGTCGGGCAGGATGGGTGAGCTGCGCTTGCCCTCGACGACGGTGTCGACGGAGTAGCTGACGGTCTCAAGCCGGCTGAGCTTCTGGATCTGCTCGATGACGACAGGGGCCGAGGTGTTGAACTCTGTGGAGCGGCCGAGCATGGAGGCCACGAACCGGCCGGCAAAGCCGCTTGTGCCGGCGCTGCGCAGGACAAGAACCATCGCGGCGAGGCCAAGGACAAAACACACGAGCAATCCAAGGAGGATTGCACCTGCATGGCTGCGGGGGCGCGCTTCGTTGCGCGAGATGCGTTGCTGGCGGGCCGTGTCTTCGATCTGCGCGCGGTGCTCTTCAGGTGTCATGGCGATTGGATGGGTGGGAGGGTGTGGCTGTTGGACGGGACCGCTGGCACACAGGTTGGCTGCTGCCCTGGCTGTTGAGCCAGGCGGTACCGTGAGAGTTCCGCACGGGCAACAGGCTTCGACGCAACGAGAGATGGCCCCGAGTGAACGACGGGCCGCGTGAAGTCTGGTCAGAACGGGTGTGCGTCTGCGTTCTGGGGCACTTGCCGCAATGGAAGCTGCACGACGCCGACACGTTGCGTCGTCAGGTCTTCGACAGCCAGCAGCAGATAGTTGGCGCCTTTCGCGATGGACACGGTCTGGTCAGCGGGTGCGCCGATGCGTTGCGCAAGTTTTAACTGCTCGGCGGAGTAATGAGTGTTGACGACTTCAATGGCATTGCTGAGCACATCGCCATTTGCGTTGTAGGCCAGCGCTGCAAGCTGAAAGTGAGCGTGACCGGAGGACTCCCCGTCAAAGAGGAGCTGATCCGCCGGGATGACGTAGCGAATCTTGACCTCTCGTGCCTTGCCGGCGGAGCCGTCGCCTACGACGCGCGCGCTGAAGACGATTGGCTTGATCTCTGCATCGGGGCCAGCCGTGGCTAAAGCGGCGGCCGGTGCTGTGGGTGCTGTTTGCTCTGCGGAGAGCGCACGCCGCTGCGATGGCGCAGGCGCGGCGGTTGCGTCGGAGGCGTAGTAGCCCGCGCGATATCGAACCTCGTAACCGCCATCCACGACAATTTTCACGCTGTGCCACTTGCCGTCGGCGGCCTCGTCGGTGGGCCGGTAGGTGAGCGTGTAGCTCTGCGACGTGAGCTGCAACGCGTGGTCGAGCAGAGTGGCGACATGATTGGCACTGTAGAACGCGTGGCCTCCGGTGGCGTTTGCCAGCCGATCCATCTCGTCATACTGGCCGGTGACGCGTTCACTCTCAGAGGTTGGCTTGGCGCTGATGTTGCCGGGTGTGACGTTTGGTCCGCGGTCCAGGACAGCGACGGCGGTGAGCCCACCCATCTGCACACCACGGATATCGATGGGATAGACGGCCACACGGGCCTCCTGCAAGGCGCGGTAGGCGTCCTGCTGTGCCTTCAGGCGGGGACCGATGGGTCTGGTGCCGCACGAGGCGCCCTGTGGAGAATCACAAAGACCGGCGAAGTCTGGCGGCTGGTACAGCGGAAATGCGCCGGCAAGCCAAAGAACGGATTTGTGGCCTGGAACAGCGCGAAGGTAGCTGGAGATGTTGGCCAGCTCGACGATGGCATTGCTGAACGCGCTTTGCACGGGCCGCGTAAGAACAGGGACGGACGCGGCGATGGCGGTGGCGAGCTGGGCCTTGTCATGTGTGAGGGGTTGCAGCAGCACCGGTATGCCCCCACTGCTGACGCGGAAGACCGCCATGGACGTGTTTGGCGGGGCATTCTGGACGAACTTGAGAGCCTGCACCCTGAGGTACAACTGGTCTTCAAGCATCATGGTGGCGGGGTCGATGAGCAGCACCGCCACCTGACCCTGGTTGCGGTACAGACCCGCGTTGCTGAAGCTGCCTGCAGGCTGTGCAGGGGCAGCAGAGGTGGCGGCGTTCGCGGTCGTGCCGCTGTTCTCAAAGAGGCTTTGCAGGGTTTGCGGCTCTTTGTTGTCGAGCACGTGGAAGGCAGAGAGCGGCAAGCCGGTAACGGGGTTGCCCTTGCCATCGAGCACGGAGACGTCTTCCACCACCAGCCTGGACGCAACCCGCAGCGCATAGGTGGGTGGCTGGTCGGCCTGCTGTGCGACGGTTTGTGCGGAACCGGGCAGCATGGCCAGGCAGGCCACCGCGGACCAAAGAACGGACTTGAGCATCGTCCTGACCTCGCGGATAGTGTACGGCGCGGCGTGTGCGCCGGGCTATGTGCCGACGACCACCTGATCGGGTGACGCTAGTACGCGAGCTTGAGCGAGAACTGAATCTGGCGGGAGCTGCCTGCGGTGCGATTGATGAGGCCAAAGCCGGAGCCGAGAACCGTGTTCGAAGGCAGGCCCATGTTGACGATGTTGAAGATGTTGAAGAACTCGGAGCGGAACTGGACGTTGATGAGTTCGCTGCCGGACTTGCGGTGGCCGACGGGCGTGTCCTTTACGAGCGAGAGGTCAACGTTGTAAAAGGCCGGGCCGCGGAAGGTGTTGCGGCCGAGTGTTCCGAACCGGCCCTGATTCGGTCCGGTACCTCCCTGGACGTTGATGGGTATAGAGAAGAAGGAGTTATTGTTGTCGCCACGGCCAAAGTAGTCTTCGCGACGGGGGCGAGCGGTGGAGAGCGCCGGCTGCGCGATTTGGTCGGGCCGGTCCACACCGGCGGAGCCATAACCCGTTTGCTGGATGCCGGAATACACGGTGAACGGGAGGCCGCTGCTGATGGAGGTCACGTTCACCACCTGCCAGCCCTGAACGATCCTGCGATCCAAACCGTCGAGCATGTGCAGTGAGCCGAACGGGAGCTCCTCCGTCGCGCTGAGGGAGAAGGAGTGGGTGATGTCGAACGACGATGGACCACGTTCAGCGTGGGTGTCTGTCGGGTTTTGCGGGGGGGCCTGTGAGACGGCACCGACCGTGCTGGTGGGCGAGGTGCCCCCGATGGAGCTGGTGTCGTCGACCGACTTGCCCCACGTGTAGCTTGCCTGCATGCCGGGGCCGCCGTGCGGGATCTGCCCGGCGGCGGATAACTGAAGGGCGTTGTAGCTGGAATGCGAGATGGGCCGGACGTCGCCCTCTGTACCAAAGCCACCGACCGGTACACCGGCAGCGTTAAAGCGGGTGTACGGGGCAAACTGCGGGCTTGCGCCGGGGTATGCGTTGGGGAAGGCAAAACGTGTCAGCTTCCAGGCCGAGGTGCCCACGTACGATGCCGAGGCCGTCACGCTGCCGATGGCTTTCTCGACGCCCAGGGTCCAGGTGCCGAGGCCGGCATTGCCCATCTGCCGGTTCATGGCGTTGACGTTCAGAGGCGTCGGCTGCCCGGAGAGGGCTGCAAAGTCTGTTTCAAGACGATTAATATCGACAACTGTGTTCGCCGGGACGTCATTGGGGCGACCGGTCGCATAGATGTCAGTACCGGCGGGCGTGTACACCCTGGGGACCTGTGACGGGTCAATCTGGAAGCCGTAGGACAGGTTCGTTCCGGGCGCGGCGGTAACCCGAGGGTAGAAGACGAAGGGCAGCCCGCCGGTAAGGCTGTTGGCCTGCCAGATGTTTGGCGGGATCGTGGTGAGACCGGCGCCAGCATGGGCGATAAGGCCATGGCTGAGGCGGTAGTCCATCTGCGCGCGCGGACCCCAGTTGTTCATGTACGTGCGATACCGGGGCTGCGGGTTGATGAGGAACTGCTGGCCACCATCGGCTGTGGGGTAGAAGCCGGAAGCACGATGAGCTCTCTCAGAGAGCGGGGTGTACAGCTCAAAGCGAAGGCCGTAGGAGAGGGTCAGTTTGCCAGTGGCCTTCCAGGTGTCTTCCACGTAGGCTTCGTAGGCATCACGGTTGTCGGCGGCTGGGCCGATGCGCTCGCCATTGGAGAAGTAGGCAGGAGCCACGGCTCTGGTGTAGGCGAACGGGCTGCCAGTTAGAAACGCGGACAGTGTATCCGGCAGCGGATCACCCTTGTGGATGTTGTGCATACCGCTCTGGGAGGTGATCTCTGTGGGGGAATAGGCGGTGCCTCCACCGAAGTCATATTCCCCGTTGGGGGACGAACCGAAGTAGCTGGAGTCCCGAGCCAGGCGGACCTCCGCACCCGCTTTGAAGGCGTGTTGCGCGACTACCCAGCTGACGTCCTCCCGGATCTGAAAGAGGTTGGTGTAGGACTTGATGACCGAACCGCCGGGAGCGTTGAACGGTTCGAAGAGTGCGTCGTTGAACTTGATCGCGGGGTCCGTCTGGTTCGGCGTGGAGAACGACGGTGTGGTGCGGATACCCGCGATGGAACCTTCAAAGTTCAGTCGTGGCGAGGCCGTGTGAACCCACGTGAGGACGGCGTTTCGTTGCCGGTCGGCGTACTTCACGCCAAAGGTCTGGTCGAGGACGGTCTGGTCCGGGTTTGTTGTGGGGCCGTCCAGGTTGTCAAAGGTAACGCGGCTGAAGATGTGGTCTTTCGCGCCGAGCTGGTAGTCCAGCCGGAGCGAGAACTGGTCGGCGTCTGTCGCCACCTTGGAGGAGGTCGCGTAGGTGTTGACGCCGAACGTGCCCTGCGGATAGTTGGGCAGCGGATAGCGGGCGAGCACGGCGGCGATGCCGGTGGCGACGGGGACGTTGAGGGTATCTCCAGCGAAGGCCGCTGTGTCGATGCCGGCGCGCTGTTGCGCCGTGGGGACCGAGAAGACCTGCGTGGTGCCGAGGACCTGGCGGAAGCCCTGGTACTCCGTGAAGTAGTAGAGCTTGTGGCGGCTGCTGAAGAGGTGGGGCACGTAGACCGGTCCACCGTTGGTGAAGCCGAACTCGTTGCGCTTGAACGGCGGGATGCGGCCCGGGTTGGCGGGCGAGGAGAAGTCGAAGTAGTTGCGTGCGTCGAGAGCAGAGTTGCGAATGAACTCAAAGATGGAGCCGTGGATGGCGTCCGTTCCTGACCGCGTGACGATGTCTGTGAAGCCGGAGGCGCCTCGGCCGACCTCGGCGGGCATGACGCCGGAGAGCGACTGAATCTCAAGCACGGCATCGACGTTGAAGTTGGTGAAGGTGCCACCGCCCTGTTCGGGGTCGCTGATGTCCGCACCGTCCAGGGAAAAGGTGGCTTCTACACCGCGCTGTCCGTTGATGGCGAACTGCTGGGTAAAGTTGGCGGCTCCGCTTGGATCGGCGGCTGTGCCAGCCGCAAGCAGGAGAAGCTGGCTGAAGTCCCGCTTGTTCAGTGGGATCTCGCTGACGGCTTTGCTGGAGAGCTGCTCGCCGCCGGCAGAGGTCTTCTCCTGGTCGATGTCGAGAGCGAGCGTGCCGTCCGGCCGCAGGATCAGCGTGACGGTGGCGGCCTGCGCAGGAAAGGTCACCAACGGACCCTGCGAGGTATGGCCGTCGACCGTGACGCTGAGTCGGTACTGCCCCGGAAGAACGGTGTCAAAGGCAAAGGTGCCGTCTGTTGCGGTGGTGACGGCCTTGCGGTCGGCGCCGTGGACGAGCTCCAACAACGCTTGCCCCTTTACGGGGGCGGCACTCAACCGGAGGGTGCCTCTCCACGCGGGCGCGGGTGTTTGCGCGCGCAGTGGAATGGACAGCAGCGCGACGGGCGTGACGGCGATCAGCGCGAGGCGGAGATGAGTGGAGCCTGAAAACCCGGGACGCTTACACACGCTTGGTTGATACCTCCTCGCAGATTGAACCGCACGTGCTCTGCCAGGATCGGGAGACTTATCACGTCACCTGGCAGAACGCGTGCGGGTCGGGTTCTTCGTCATCACCGTGCACGAACTACTTCGTCGGCAACTCGTCCTGCGGGACTTCCTTGCCTTCTCCGGGAAACGGCCAGGCACGTTCGATCGGCTGGGTGGCCTCACGCACGGCTTTGGAGACGTGGTCGACATGCAGATTTTCAAGCACATGGACGCCCAGCTTGCCAGCTGTGGCGATGTCTATGTCACCGTCGTGGTCAAAGTCTCCAGAGACGATCTGCGTGCCAATGGTTGCCGTCCCGTTGACGGAGAGAGGGATACGTGTGAACTCCGGGTCGTGGGAACCACTGCCACCGCTTGCGGCTGCCAGTTGCGCACCTGAGGGCAGACGGTACGCGTACACAACGATGGGATCGTAGCTGCCAGGGTCCGCACCAGAGTGGCCACGATAGCGCTTGCCGGTAACGAGCTCAGGAACGCCGTCACCATCCAGATCGATGAGAGCAAGTGCGTGCGACTGGGAGAAGGACTGATCGATGGTGTGGCGTATCCAGTTTGGATGGCCCGGTGTACCGGCCTGTTCCAGCCAGTAGAGCCCGTAGCCGTGGCCCTGGCCGAAGATGAGGTCGAGCTTGCCATCGTGGTTTACGTCGTATCCGAGGATGGGAAAGCCAGTGTCTTCAAGGCTCCAATCGCCGTGCCAGATCCACTTGTCGTTGTTGGCGTCTACCTGCTCAAACCAGCCGTGTGGCGTGAGTACGTCTGGCTTGCCGTCGCCGTTGATGTCGGCCACGCCGATGCCGTGGCCATCCTGGGTGCTGTCGCCGAGGGTGTGTACCTTTGGCTTGGGTCCGCTGAAGTCAACCCAGATGACACCGGAGTGGTTGTAGTGTGCAAGCGCGAGGTCGGGCTTGCCGTCCCCGTTGATGTCCGCAAAGGCTCCGCCTTCGGTGTCATACGTGTCCGTGATTTTCTCAGGCTTCCACTGTGCACCTGCGGCGGTGGCGGCGGTGCCTGGGTTGCGGTACCAGGTAAGGCCGTTTGAGATCCAGCCGACGGTGACAAGGTCGGGCAGACCGTCATGGTCGACGTCGACCACCCACTCGCCACAGTCTGAGACGAATTCGTTGTGGATGCCGACAGTGCGGAACTGATGCCGCTTCCACTCGCCGCCGTTTGCGCCGGGATTCTCATACCAGTACGCACCGCTCAGCAGGTCCACGAAGCCGTCACCGTTCATGTCGATCATGGAGATGGCTTCGGCATGGTCGTTGCCAAGGCGGTGCGCCAGAAACGCGACGCGCGGCTTGCCATCCACATCGGGGCCAGGGTGCTGCATGCGGAACTCGGTGGCGTGGGCGGGATCCTGTGCGAGCAAAGCAGCGGGCACTGCGAGCGCGCACAGGGACGATAGAAGCAGACGGGCAATCTTCATAGTCGAGACTCTCTGGATGTTAGGCAAGTTGCATCGTCTCCGGATTCCAATGCACCACGCTGTCGCGTTCGACACTGACGTTGCTAAGCAGAGCGGCACCCGCTGCACGGAAGCCGAAGGTCGCGTCTTCCACAACCGGCTTGCGATCGCGTACTGAGTTGAAGAAGTTATGGAAGTGGTCGTAGCTGTCGGAGTAGCCGGGAGGCGCGCGGAAGGCCTGAATGTCCTGCGGGGGCGCACCGGAGGGATGCTGGACGGGATACTTCTTGCGGTACTGCTCCACGTAGGCCTTCTGCATGGCGTCGGAGAAGGTCGATACCGTGTAGCCCGGTTCGGATGCGATGGGCGTGCGTGTGACGGTGACGCTGTTGGTGAAGCCGTCGATTTCCATGAGGCCTTCAGACCCGGTAAACAGGAAGCCTTCGCTTTCCTCGCCACCATCCACGAAATTAACGTGCAGGCTGAGGTTGAAGCCTTCCGGGTAATCGAAGAGCGCGAGCAGAACATCGTCGGCGTCGCGGCCGTCTTTCCAGTACCGAATTCCACCGGTGGCCATGGCGCGCGTGGGGCCGTGCGCGCCGGTGATGAAGTGGGTTCCGCTGAAGAGGTGAACGAACAGGTCACCGGCGACGCCTGAGCCATAGTCCTTCCACTTGCGCCACTGGAAGAAGCGCTCAGCGGAGAACGGGATCTTTGGTGCGCTGCCCAGAAACTCCGGCCAGTCGCATGTCTCCGTCGAAGCGTCCAGAGGAATGGAATAGTTCCAGGCGCCGATGGACGAGTTGCGGTCCCAGCGCGCGGTTACCATGTTGAGCTTGCCGATGGCACCCGCCGCCAGCAGTTCCTTGGCCTTGGCGTACACGATGGAACTGACGCGCTGGCTGCCCACCTGCAGGATGTTCTTGCTCTGGTGCGCCGCATCGATGATTGCCGGCCCGTCAGAGTACAGGTGGATCATGGGCTTTTCCAGGTAGACGTCCTTGCCCGCGTGCAGGCTGTCGATGGCGGCCTGCTTGTGCCAGTGGTCCGGCGTGGCGATAAGAACGGCGTCAACATCCGGACGGCTCAGGATCTCCTGGTAGTTGCGCGTTGTGAAGATGTCGCTGCCCCAGAGTTCTTTGGCGTGGGTCAGCCGGCCATCGTAGCAATCTGCGACGGCAACCAGCTTTACACCGGGTACCTGCAACGCAGTTTTCGTGTCGCCCTGGCCCTGGATGCCGGCACCAATGAGAGCCAAGTGAATGTTGTCATTGGGGGAACGGCGGCGCGGTTTGCCTGCCTGGCCATAAAGCGGGTTCAGATAGGTTGCAGCTGCGGCAAGGGCAGCGGACTTGGTTGCGGTGTTCAGGAACTGACGCCTAGTTGGCACGCTTGTGATCTCCATGTTGTCGTCACGTTTTGTCGGAACAGCTTTGTCAGTGCGGACGATACCGCTGTAGCAAGTGCACTGTCCAATGAATCTCTTGCATGTACTCGCACACGCGAGAGAGGTGTGTGGTCTGAAAGCCTAGCGCGGCACGTTCAGCGCCTTCACGTACGCCGCATCCACCTTCAACGACTCCTCCCATGGCATGTCGAAGGCCTCCTGCTCCACAAAGGCGTGGGTAATGTGTTGAGTCTTTGCTGCTTGTGCAAAGATCGGGGCGTAGTTGATGGAGCCCTTGCCAAGTTCGGTGACGGGGGGATTTTTGTGCTTACCCGCGGGTGCGGATTGCGGCATTGTGAAGTCTTTTACGTGCAGCATTTGAATGCGGTTTGGGTGGTCTCGCAGAAGCGCCACAGGATCCATGCCAGCCACCGTTGCCCAGCCGCAATCCAGCTCCATGGTGACGAGTTTGGGAGTGGTAAGGCGCAGCAGTTCCAGGTACGGCACCTTGCCATCGGTGACAGCAAACTCGGGCACGTGGTTGTGGTAGCCGAACTGTAGCCCGGCAGCGGCTGCCTCTTCGCCAAATCGATTGAACTGCTCTGCGCAGTAGGACCAGTCGTCCAGCGTCATAGGGCCGCTTGCTGAGTTCACCGGCACGCGCCGCCCCGGGCTGGAGCAGATCATGTAGGTGCACCCAAGTTCTTTGTCGAACGCCAGCCTGTCGGCCAGGCCCGTCTTTAGATCGGAGAAGGGGTGGTGCGCGCTGACACAGTGCAGCCCGGCCTTGTCGAGCGCGGCGCGAATGACGGATGCGGGCTTTTGCGGCAACGACGCCGCTTCGACCTCGGTGTATCCCGCAGCGGCGACACCGGCCAATGTGCTATCCAGGTCCTGTGCCATCTGCTGCCGCACGCTGTACAACTGCAGGCCCAGGGGCAGGCCAAGTGGATTGGCCCAGAGACGGCGATCTGCCATAGCTGCCGCCGCGGCTAACGCGACGGCGCTGAGAAAAGTTCTCCGCGAGAGTTCCTTCATGCCCGTTCTCCCATGCAACCGCGAACATCGCGGTTTGTACGCGCTGCCATTATCTACATGGTTTGGAGAACATCGCAACTGTGTCGGCGTTGTTGGGTGTGCGGTGGCGTGGATGTCATCGACGGCATGGATGGCAGAAAGCTCGATCGCCTGGGAACCACGCGGCCAAAGCTCGTGTGCAAGTAGCGCTGCCTGGCCATGCGACCACGCTGACAGCTACGCTTGGCACAGCACCACGGACGCTGCGTTCCTACTCTGGATAGAGTGATGAAAAGATGGGAGACGCCGCGGCTGCTCGATCTGCACGTCAACGCTGTTCCAAGCGCGAGCAAGAGCCGCCATGCGTTGAACCGCCAGAATGGTCTCTCTATAAAGCATCTACCGACACAGGAGAATGTGACACCATGCCCGACTCGACGCCACAATACCCGCCTGTTCCACCAGACGATCTGAACCGCACGCTCACCTTCTCGGAGCCGAACACGGACGGGACGCTGCCGCACATTGGCCTTGTGGGCGATACGTACACCATCACGGTTTCTGGCAACGATACGGCCGGCCGGTTCTGCGTGATCGACATGCACATTCCGCCCGGCGGCGGCCCACCACCGCATCGCCACGACTTTGAGGAGACCTTCATCCTTCTGGAAGGTGAGATCGTGGCGACCTTCCGCGGCAAGAAGTCGCTGATCAAAGCCGGCGACACCGTCAGTATCCCTTCCAATGCACCGCACCAGTTCCACAACGAGTCCGCGACCCCGGTGCGTATGCTCTGCATCTGTTCACCTGCCGGCCAGGAGGATTTCTTTCAGCAGGTGGGCGTGCCGGTCGCGACACGCACCACGGCTCCACCAAAGCTCGACAAGGAGCAGCAGGAAATCTTTATGGAGAAGGCCAAGGCGCTCGCGCCCAAGTACCGCACCGAGCTGCTGAAGGAAGCCTGAAAGCGATCCCTGCGCGGCACGCTGCCTGATGGTGCATTCTGGTCCGGCACTATGGATGTTGCTGAGTGATGGTGGGCACAGCAGGATTCGAACCTACGACTTCCACCGTGTGAAGGTGGCACTCTACCGCTGAGTTATGCGCCCGTGTGGCGGGTGTTCGCCGCGCCTGGGTGGCAGCCGTGGGGTGGCTGCAACTCAGTAAGACTACCACGCGGCGGTGCTGCCGGAACGGGTCGACGCGCGGGCCGGAACGGTCGAGTGTGCCGGCGGTTGTCTGGGGTGGACTTCGCGCATAGTCTGTAGCTTGCGGTTTGGCGAACGATGGCGGACACGAACAAGCACGGGTGGGACCAGGACCGCACTGCCGGCGAGACCGCGGCCGGGGCGAGGGCAACGCTTGCGGCCCACCAGGAGGCCAGCCTGAACGATGAACTAAGCCACGGCGGGCAGCCTGCGCCACAGTCGTCAGGCGAAGGCGACCCCGAAGAGATTGTGGACGGGACGCAACATTTTGACGAACCGGGGGTTCAACAAGAAGAGGCCGAGGACGACATGGCAACTCTGGCGTTGAACCCGGGATTGATGAGCGACTCTCGCGTGCAGGCTGCGGCGGATGCGCGCATGGCGGAACGGCTGATGGAGGGCGGAGACGCCGACCTGATGCTTCGGTTAAAGGCAGGCGAACTGGACTGCTTTGAAGTGCTCATGAACAAGTACCGTCGACAGATGGTGCACTTCATGTTTCGCATGGTCCACAACCAGGCCGTGGCCGAAGAGATGGCGCAGGAGGTATTTCTGCGGGTGTATCGCGCACGGGAGACGTACCGTGCCGAAGCCAAGTTCACCACGTGGCTGTACCGCATCGCCACCAACCTTGCGGTGAACTACGCGCGGGATACAAAGAACGAACGGCTTGCGCCAAAGGTGCTGTTGGACGAGCCGGAGTACGAGAGTGGATCGATGCCGGACGTTGCGGACTCCACCCCCTCGATCGAGGCAGATCTGCTGCGCCGCGAGCGCATGAAGGCCATTAAGCAGCACGTGCTAGCTCTGCCGGAGCGCCAGCGCATGGCCGTGCTGATGCACAAGTACGAGGAGATGGATTACAAGAGCATTGGAGCCGTGCTGAAGCTGAGCGAATCCGCGACCAAGTCTCTGTTGTTTCGCGCCTATCAGACGTTGCGGGACAAGCTGAAGGATTTTGTTTGAGGTTACGTGTTGCCGTACCAGGCACGAGTGGAATTGAGATTGGGACAGTAGAAACGATGGAAGGGCGTGTGTGATGGCGAGAGTAGATGAAACAAACGTAACGGACGAGCAGGCGATGCGCGAGATGATGGGCCTGCTGGACGAGTGGGAGGCACCGGAGCCTTCGCCGTGGTTCGACGGCCGGATGATGGCCCGCTTTCGGGAGGAGCAGCAGCGCGCACCAGAGAGCTGGTTCTCTCGCGTGCGAGACCGCTTCCTGTTTGGCAACACGGTCGGGATGAAGCCGCTTATGGCGGGTGCAATGGCATTGCTGCTTGTAGCAGGCGGTGGTGGGTACCTGCAGTTGGAGCATGCACAGCACGCTATGCCAGTGCAGACGTCGGCGACGGTGCAGGATCTGCAGCTGATCGACAACAACGACCAGGCTATCCAGGGGATGGACCAATTGCTGGATGGAGACGACAGCGGGCAGGCGAGCAGCCTGTAATCGGATATGTTGAAGGGGACCGTTACGACGCGGCAGCAGGTTTGTGAATGCGGAATGGAAGGACAGGCCGGGGAGTAGAAGGGAGCGCAGTGAAGTGCGCAGCCCTGCGGCTGTGCGCGTTGGCGCTTGTGGCCTGCCTGTCCACCGCAGCAGCCCAGCCACCCGGGTCAAGGCAGCCGATGCAGGGTCAGCGAGCAGGCGGCCAAAAGCCGGTGCAGCGATTCTGGCAGAGCCAACCCAACAATGCCGGTCCAAATGCCACCCGCGGGGAACACCTGCAGCAATGGATGCAACAGCACAACCAGCTCACATCGCAGCAACAGCAGCAGGCTCTGCAGCATGAAGCAGGCTTCCACCAGCTGCCGCAGGAAACGCAGCAACGCATGCTGAACCGGCTGGACAGGCTGAACAGCATGCCACCGGAGCAACGTGCACGGGTGCTGGCGCGCAGCGAACAGATGGAGCGGCTGAACCCGCAACAGCGCGGGCAGGTGCGCAGCGCTATGGGCCAGCTTGGCGCGCTGCCGCAGGACAGGCGACGCGCGGTGTCGCAGTCGTTTCGAGAACTGCGCGACATGCCGCCGCAGCAACGCAACCAGATCCTGAATTCGCCGGAATACCATCAGCAATTCACCGACGAGGAACGCGGCACACTTGGCAACCTGCTGGCAGTCAGTCCCATTCTTCCCCGCCAGTGAGCTGTTTGACTGCCGGTCGGTCTCAGCCTAGTCTGAAGCACGTGATGGACCGATGGAGAACTCGCCGTTGCCGCTGTTGTTGCTAGCGCGCCCTCCTGCGATCGCTTCCCTGCTCCGAGTCCTGTCCTTAATAGGTCTATTCCCCACACATTGAACTGCAGGTCGAGCCTGCCGCGCGTGCGTCTCGTGCGTAGCGCTCCACACTTCAAGGAGAACCATGCGCCTGCCCATCCTCCTGTTTGCCATTTCCCTGACCCTGTCCGCAGGTGCTCAGAAGCTCCAGCGCTGGACGGGCACCGCCACCGCAAAGGGACAGCAGATTCCAGTGGAGCTGCAACTCTCCAAAGCAGACGCAAACGGCCGGATCACAGGCGGTTTCGTCAACGGCCCCACGCTTGAGTCAGCGTCTAGCGGTACGGCTACGAACGGGCATGTGACGCTCGCATTCGACGAGTACGCACGCACGTTCGAGGGCGATGTGAGCTCGTCAGGCCTGCACGGCGTTCTTCGCGGTGCGCGGCTTAAGGCGCCGATCCCTCTCGATCTAACGCTGGAGCGCGATGGGGGTAAGCCGGCCACCCACTTCCTCGCGGCGTCTCCGTCGCAGAAGGGATCCATCGATGGCCTTTGGGAGATCGCGGTCGCCTCCAGCAAAGGCGAGTCTGCCTGGACCATGCAGGTGGAACCATTCGCCGGCAATGGTGAGATCCGAGCCGTCATTCAACGCATCGACGGCGACACCGGCGCGATGTATGGGCGCTTTAATCCGGCAACCGGCACCTACACCGTCAGCCGCTTCGGTGCGTTCGGCGGCGATCTGTATTCGCTCAAGCCGCAGCCAGACGGCACACTCGACTTCAGCAATCTTCTGGCAGGCCAGGAGAATCATTCCGTCGCGCGGCGCACGGAGGCGGCACGCGCCGCAAAGCTGCCGCCGCCGACACTGCCCACCGAGCAGACGACCGTTGTGGACCCATCGAAGCCGTTCCAGTTCGCGTCGCCGAACCTTGCGGGCGTCACGGTCTCAAATACCGATGCGCAGTTCAAGGGCAAGGTGGTGATCGTTGCAATTGGCGGCAGCTGGTGCCCCAACTGCCATGACGAGGCACCCTTTCTTGTCGAGCTCTACAACCGGTTTCATGGGCAGGGACTTGAGATCGTGAACCTGTCCTTTGAAGAAGCCGACCAGCTGAAAGATCCCGTGCGCCTGCGGGAATTCATCCGGCGTTATCGCATCCCGTACACGGTTTTGCTGGCCGGAACACCGGACGACCTTGCACAAGTCGTGCCGCAGGGCAAGAATCTGAACTCCTGGCCCACATCGTTCTTCATTGGCCGCGACGGTTTGGTGAAGGAGACGCATGCCGGCTTTTCAGGACCGGCGACCGGTGGAGCCAACGTGCAGCTAAAGGCAGAAGTGACGGCACTTGTGGAGCGACTGCTGGCGCAACCGGCTGGCGCCTGATTCTCACCGCAAAGTCGCTCAGGACTTGAACAGATTCTTCAGGATGAAGATCACGTTCGCTGGGCGCTCCGCGAGCCGTCGCATAAAGTACGGGTACCAGTCCGTACCAAACGGCAGGTAGACGCGCACGCGGTAGCCGCGGCGCAGCAGGTCGCGCTGCAGGTCACGCCGAACGCCGAACAGCATCTGGAACTCAAAGGCGTCACGGGCCACCGCATGCGCTGCCACGTAGGCCTCCACGGCCGCAATCATCTTTTCATCGTGCGTTGCAATGCCGCAGTACACACCGGAAGGCACCATGCGCTCGGCGAGCTTGACGTAGTTGGCATCCACGTCGTCTTTTTTCGGAAACGCGTGTTCGGCCGACTCCTTATACGCACCCTTGCACAGGCGAATGCGGATACCCTGCCCCAGCAGACGCTCGGTATCGTCCGCAGTCCTGTAAAGGTATGCCTGCAGCACTGTCCCAAGCGCGCCTGGGTTTGCGCGGTGTAAGTCTTCGGTCAGCCGCAGGGTGGCCTCGGTGTAGGGTGTGCCTTCCATGTCCAGGCGAACGAAGTTTCCAAGCTGGGCGGCATGCGCCACGATCTCCCCCGCCACCGCCTCGCCCAGCCCAGGAGAAACATCCATGCCTACGCCTGTCAGTTTGACGGAGACGTTTGCATCCAGCCCGGCGGCGTGAATACGGTCAAGCAGCAGGTGGTAAATCTCGGCTGCCGCACGGGCGCCCTGCTCTGTCCGCACGCTTTCGCCAAGCGAATCAAGAGAGACGCTGAAGCCCTCACGATTCAGCTCAGCGGTGCGCGCAATGGCATCGTCCAGGGTAGTGCCGGCTACAAAACGGCCAGAGAGTTTGCGGCCGGGGCCGGTACCTTCAAGCAGCCCACGCATGGTGTTGTTGCGAGAAAGGGCTATAAACGCGGAGCGAAGCATCGCTCCAGTGTATGCGGTGACCGAGCCTTTGAGCGAGCATCCTGCTGAAGGCCGGAACCCGCCAGGCCTCATCCGAAGCTCAGCCCGGTGGTGTAAAGAGTTACAGTCTCGTCATTCGCCTTCCTTTTGGAGGAGAATCCCTGTTAACGTTGTCGATAGCCCTGTTCGAACGCATGTCATTCCTGAGAGTGTGCGCAACAGTGTTCACCTGTCGTGTTTAGAGACGGGAGCGCTGTCAGGCTGTACCTTCTCCGCTGTGAGGTTCTAGATGAAGTTTTCCGGCTTACTCGTTACCGCCGCCCTGCTTGCTGCACCCGTGTGCGGCTCCGCTGCCATGACGCCGAGTGCGGCAGGCAGTGGCGCGTTGCTCAGCACCAATCTGAGCGCTGCGGTCTTGCGCGTGAACAATCTTATGGGTGTCAGCTCAAACGGCCTGTACGCCGCCGGCACAAACACGCCTGGTTTGGCCAATCCGAACGACACCATCTGCATTGGTGGGTCTGACTGCACCACAAATCCCATCACCGGCCCCAGCAATCCCTGCACGCCTTCACCGGAGAATGGCACGGCCCTGCTCGCCGTCCTAGGCCTAGCTGGCCTGCTCTCCGGACGCTTCGGCTATCGCCACATGCAACGGAGCCGCACGGCCGCCATTGCTGCGTAGGTGCGAGGTTCATGGGTACAGGAGCGGCCCTGAGTGTTGAACGCGGTAGCAGTTCTGCACAGAACTCTGCCAACACTCCAGTAGCGCACCGCAAGCGGTACGATCTAACGAATGAAGCAGCAGCGGGATTCATCCTGCTGCTGCTTTTTCTGTTAGGTGCCCTTGCAATGCTGCCCGTATCAGCAGACATCCTCCGCCTTTGGCGGGACGACCCCCTCCGAAGCTTCGGTGCGCTCCTGCCGGTTGTAGCTCTCCTGCTTTGGGTGCGTCGCTGGCGCACCCTGAACTGGACTCGGAACGGTACTGCGTGGGGATTGCTGCCCATGGGTATCGCTGTGGTGGTCGCGCGTACGTACGGTTCCTCCCTCATCGCCTACAGCTTCGGGTCAGTGGAATTTGCCCCCCTGCAGCCGGGTCTACTGTTCTTCCTCTACGGCAGCGGTGTCGCGCTGCTGCTCGGGGGCGTACGGCTTTGGCGTGCTGTCCTGTTTCCGCTGTGCCTGCTGCTCTTTGTCAATCCGGTCCCGCACATCTTCGACAAGTTGGACACGCCTCTTCAAAGTGCGTCCGCAAACGTCACTCGCACCTTTGCGCACCTGATCGGTCTTTACCCCAGCGGCATCCAGCTGCAGATGATGTTTGCGCCTCGCTTCGGCCTGGTCATTGTGCCGGGATGCAACGGTGTGCGCGGGTCCGCAACCATGGCCTACCTGGGTCTGCTGCTGGGGTACGTGCGTCACCAGCGGTGGTTTAGAACTGCGCTTCATGCAGCCGCGGGCCTGCTGCTCGGTTACCTGCTCAACTTCGTCCGACTTTGCTGCCTGGTGGTGTACTACCGGCTCGCGCTCAGCCACCCGCAGTGGCACACGGACGGGGAAAAGATCGACTACATCATTGGGGGCACACTCTTCGTTCTGCTCACGGCGCTGGGCGGCTTTCTACTGCTTCGTCCACAGGTTGAAGCGGAGGTCCCGCTGCAGGTCAGCCACACCCGTGCGCTTCCGCAGCGAGTTCACTGGCTGGCTGCTGTTTCGAACCCGCGGTGGATGGTGGCGGCAGTCTTCCTTTTCGTCTCGGCCGTTTCCGAGGTTCCGGCGGCGTGGTCTGCCGTCACAGAGCCCAGCGGCTTTATCGCTCCCGACGTCGCAACGCAGACGCTCCCTGCAACCGTCGGTCCATGGCAGCGGCAACGGGTGTGGACGGAGGTGTACGACAGCCGGCCTGTGTGGCTTTGGTCGTCCTACCGCCGCGCCGACGGCCGCATGATCGACATGGGAGTATGGCTGTCACCCAAGCGCCATTACGGTATCCAGAGCCTGCTGATGAATGGCAGCAAACCGGTAGCGGGTGCGGGGTTCACTGCAAGCTCCGGGGATGAGCTGCCGATGCAGTTTTCCAGCTACACGCTGGACGATGCGACCGGCGACACGAAGGACCTTGTTCCGACGTACTTTGCTGAAACCATGTGCCTTCCACGCTTTTGCAGCGAACGTGCTTTGGGGTTTACGCGAAAGGGATGGCTGATCGCCGTCACACCCATGGCAGCGCGTGAGCAGCGCCGGCTTCCGCTACTGTGGCGCGTGCAGGGTCCGGAGGGGACGCCGCAGTCCGTCGCGGGCGAGAAGGATGCTGAGGCGCTTGTCGCGGACATGGCAAAAAGCCTGCAGGTGGCGACACTGGTGAAGCACCTGGGCGCGCTGAACTCCTATCGCAACTAGCGTCAGCCTGGGACGGATTACCGTAATCCATCGCGCAGTGGCGAGGTTGCCCTGGTTGATACGGATACCTGTGGCGTAATCATCCGGCTGGTGTCCGCCATGCCTGCGATGGCGGCCTCGTAACGGCCCAGCAGACTGTTGGTGCGGATCACTGCCATCTCTTCCAGCATCTTTGCGCCATCACGCAGGTAGCTCATCTTCGAGCGCTCGTCATGGCCCCACGAGACCGGCACTTCCTTGATTTTGAAGCCGAGCCGTCGCGCGATAAACAGTATCTCCGGGTCAAAGCCCCACCGCTCCACACGCTGCAGGCGGAAGATCATCTGCGCGGCCGACCGCCGAAAGGCTTTGAAGCCGCACTGCGTATCCGCATACGGCAGGTTCATGACAAGCCGTGTGACACCGTTGAAGCATCGGCCAAAGAAGCGCCGGTAGATGGGCTGGTGCTGCGTCTGCCGGCTCCGGTCCAGCCATCGTGACCCGATCGCCACGTCTGTGCCGCTGGCCAGTGCATCGAACAGCCGGTCTGCTTCTTCCATCGGTGCGGACAGGTCCGCATCGGTAAACATCACAAACTCGCCCACTGCCTGCAGCAGCCCGTTCCGTACGGAGTATCCCTTGCCGCGATTGCCTGGATTATGAATCAGGTGCAGCTCTGGATACGTCGCCATGTATCCCCGCACAATGTCGCAGGTCTCATCGCTTGACCCGTCGTCGACGACCAGCACCTCAGCCTGCCAACCCTGCGACGCGACACAACCCAGCACACGCTTTAGCGTCTGCTCAATGCGCAGGGCTTCGTTGTACGCAGGAATCACGATGCTGATAGACGGGTACGGCACGGGAGTCATTGGTCAACATTCTTCGTGTGCAAATGCATCGTAGCTGATTCGCAGGCGGCTGCTGTTTGCTCGAAACCCGCGCCTGCAAAACAGGGTGTTCATTGAAATAAATCAGACCCCGAATGATAGCGCATCCATCCCACGGCACACCAGTACTGCGAGCGGCACCGAGTGCGCCGTGACCCACGGAGAGCGCCCGGCGATTGCAGCCGCCGGTGCTACACTCCAGTGACCATGCCGGAAGAGTTACCGCCGCAGCCCAGCACCGTCTACACCAATCCCCTTTATGGCTCCGCTCCGCCTCCGCCGCCCTCTCCGCGGCGTCCGCGCTCCACGGGATTCTGGGTTGCCGTCATCGGCGGCTCGATCCTTGGCGTGGTCGTGCTTCTTGGCCTGCTCACCTGGGCGGCGGTTCGCAGCATCGGCAGCACAGACACAATGGGCAGCTCCATGGGTAGTGGGGATTCCATCGGTGTCATCGAGGTAAGCGGTGTTCTGCTTTCCGCCGATACCCTGGGAACGCAGCTGCGCAAGTTTGGCGACGACGATAACGTCAAGGCAATCATCCTGCACATCAACTCGCCTGGTGGTGGTGCCGCCGTATCGCAGGAGCTGTATAACGAAGTGCTTCGCATCCGCCGCGAGAAGCATAAGAAAATCATCGCGTCCGTTGAGTCCGTTGGAGCCAGCGGAGCCTATTACATCGCGTCCGCGTGTGACCGTATCTATGCCAACGACGCGTCCGTTGTCGGCTCCATCGGGGTCATCATGGAATGGACGCAGTACGGCGATTTGTTGAAGTGGGCAAAGCTGAAACCTGTCGTTCTGCACGCTGGTGAACTAAAGGATGCGGGCGATCCGAGCCACGACCTGACACCGAAAGAACAGGCCTACTTTCAGGGCCTCATCGACAACATGTACGCCCAGTTCATCCATGATGTGGCGACAGGCCGCAAGATGCCGGACGATCGCATCAAGCCGCTCGCCACCGGCCAGGTGTGGACCGGGCAGCAGGCACGTGCACTCGGCCTCGTCGATCAGGCGGGCGGCATGCGTGTGGCTTTGATGGACACCGCAAGAGATGTCGGAATCAAGGGTGAGCCGTCCATCAAGAAGCCGGCAAAGAAGAAGAGCGGACTACTTACGGCGCTGATGGGCGGCGACACCGACACGGAAGAACTTTTGCCGACACCTGCACGTATCCTGAATCAGGCTCCAGGTTTCTATTTCCTGTGGAAGTAAGCCGCCGACATGCGGACTCTGGGTTTTTGAGACACACTGAGCAAGGGGGATGGACAGCATGACGAAGGCGGAACTGGTGGAAGAAGTCACCGCGCTGGGGGATTTGACACGGCGGGATAGCGATGTGATCGTTGAGGCGATCTTCAGTGCCATGGTCAATGCCTTGCGACAGGACGACAAGATCGAAATCAGGGGTTTTGGTTCCTTCAGAACCCGGCAGAGAAAGCCACGCATTGGCAGAAATCCGAAATCCGGCGAGCGGGTCCACGTTCCGGCAAAGCGCGTGCCGTTTTTCAAACCATCCAAGGAACTGCGCGACAAGGTAAACCAGGCGAGCATGGGGCATGTGCCTGTGGCTGTTGCCGAAGTCGTCCACCCGAAGATCAGTACATAGAGACCAGGCGGCGGGGAACTACACCTGCGCGGGCTTCCTCTGCACGAGTGCTGCAAATGCTTCAGCATACGGTGGCGGAAGTGTCCGCTTCTTCATGGAGCGGTCGACCACAACGTGCATCGTCTCGCCTTCGCATAGCAACGCTGCGTCGCTCACGCGCACGACCTGGTACTCCATCTTTAGAACTGAGCCGCGCATGGCCGCCAGGCTTGTCCGGACAGTCACTTCGTCGTCGTACCGCGCCGGTGCCCTGTAGCGCGCTTTTGCTTCCACGACCGCGATCATGCAGCCGAAGTCCTGCTCCAGCAGCTTGTACTCCAAGCCAAGTGCCCGCATGAGCTCAACGCGCCCCACCTCAAACCACACCAGATAATTCGCGTGGTATACGACACCCATCTGGTCTGTTTCAGCGTAGCGTACCCGGAGCCGTGCCTCCGCATGACAATGAAACATGCCTGGATTGTACGAGACGTGGTCCTGCCCAAGATGCCGGACTTACTCCTCCAAAGGCAGGTCTTCTTCCCGCACATGCACGCCCACCGCGTCCAGCATGTCCTTCTCTCGACGCCGATCGACCCATGACTGCGCAAAGATGTACGCGGCGACGCCCAACGTGAGCGCAGACAGCAGCCCCGCGGGCCTAAGCCACCACGGATCACTCACCAGCATCGCGCATTCGGACGGGCTCCCCAGGGTGGCACAGGTCTGCTGCGCATGCGTGCGGTGAATGAGAACAGGCGTCCCCAGCAGACTGGCCAGCACCAGAAGGTAGAAGATACGAAAGCGCATGCGGAGACAGATGCACAAGCTGCACCGCGGGATGCGGCACGGCCCTGAGGAGTGCAGCGCGCTCCGCCACGCCGGTCGCTAAACTTGTAGTTGCACAGCGGCGCCGATCTTTCGCCCGCGAAGAGGGATCGCAGAAAGGAACACAGTGTTGAACAGAACCGATGCACTGCTTGTGATCGACGTACAGCAGGATTTCCTGCCCGGTGGACGCCTTGCCGTGGAACGCGGCAACGAGGTCGCTCCGCTGATCAACAAGCTGGGAGAGGCGTTCCAGAATGTTGTGCTGACCCAGGACTGGCATCCGCCGATGCACATCTCCTTTGCAAGCACCCACGGCAAGCAGCCGTTTGCCGACACGGTTGAGGCGGCATACGGCACGCAATCCCTTTGGCCCGATCACACCCTGCAGAACAGTGCCGGCGCAGCGCTCGACCCGCAGCTCGATCTGCCGCACGCTGGCCTCATCGTGCGCAAGGGCTTTCGCAAGGATGTCGACTCATACTCTGCGTTCCTGGAGAACGACCACCACACCGGCACCGGTCTCGCCGGCTACCTGCGGGAGCGGGACATCCGTCGGCTATACCTGTGCGGCCTGGCGTGGGATTATTGCGTCGGCTTCTCCGCGCTCGATGGTATAGGGCTCGGCTTCGAGATCGTCGTCGTCGATGACGCCGTCCGTGGCATAGCTCTACAGAGCATGGAGGCGATGAGCGCCCGATGGCAGGCAGCAGGCGTGCAGCGCGTGGGAGCAGCAGAGTTGCTCGGCAGGTAACTACCTTGGTTCGTTTGATGCGCGGGAAGCGGATTCGCCATTAGCCAATCCGATTCCCCCTTGACGAATGAGCAACCGGTTGTCATTCTAGGCACATCGCGGTCGTCGCATTATCGGACGTGCGCGCTATGGGCCCTTGCTCTGGTACCCATCCGCTACACACAACATGGCAACAATGATGGCGCCCGTCGAACAGCGTGAGGTCCTGCGCTGCGATCACTGCCTTCTGGTGCAGTTCCGCACAAGCAGCAGCATGTGCCGGAAGTGCCGCAAGCCGCTCGACGTGGAAGAACCCGTCGCCGCAGCACCTGCGCTCACCCTGGTACCGCCCCCCACACCCAGCGAAGATGGTGGTCTTCAGGTCGCCAAGGCCGTGCGCGATCTGCGCCGCGTCCGCAACCTGAGCCAGCGCCAACTCGCCGGCCGCATGGGCGTGCCACGCACCTACATTTCCAAGATTGAGAATGGCAAGGCCATGCCTACGCTGGGCAGCCTGGAGCGCCTCGCAAAGGCTCTGCAGGTCGACATCAGCTCCCTGTTGCGCGACGCAAAGTCCCGCCACAGCAACGAGGCCAGCCTGCTGATGACCGATCCCTTTTTGGCCGAGGTCGCGGGCTTCTGCAACCAGCTTGACGCCGTGCAGAAGTCCATCTTCCTGAACCACGTGCGCGAACTCGCCGCTGGCCGGCGCCGCATGGCTTAAGATTTCACCTCGACGCGACAACTTCTCCCTCCGCATATGCTGCGATGGTGGTGCAAGACCCTTTGCACCGCCTTCGCAGGACGTGCTACGGTCAGTTGCGGAGACCTTTACCCGTGCCCCTCACGCAGCCACTGCGCCTCCACGAGCTCTCGCCGGATGAAGCTGCGGTGTATCGCACGCTGGACCCGGAGCGACTTCCGGAGCACGTGGCCATCATCATGGATGGCAATGGCCGCTGGGCCGGCAACCGCTCGCTCAAGCGTTTCCTGGGCCACCAGCAAGGCGCGGAGAGCGTACATTTCGTTGTAGAAACCGCCAGTCGCATCAATCTGCCCTTCATCACCCTGTACGCTTTCTCGCTTGAGAACAACCTGCGACGCCCAAAGGCAGAAGTCACCTTCCTTATGAAGCTGCTGCGCACCTTCCTGGTCGGCAACGTCCGCCGGATGAACGCCAACAACGTCCGGCTCTGCACCATTGGCCGGACAAGTGAGCTGCCGCAGGATGTGCAGGAAACCATCCGCTGGGCTGAAGGCGAAACGGCACGCAACACAGGCACAACTCTCACCCTCGCGCTGAACTACGGGTCCCGCGCAGAAATCGCCGATGCCGCGCTCTCCCTTCTGCGCGACGTTGCAGCGGAAGCCGCACGCCGGGGCTGCTCGGTTGACGACCTTCTCAGCGTTGAAGACCCGGTTAACGAAGAAGCCCTGAGCCGCCGCATGTACACCCGCCACATGCCAGACCCGGATCTGCTCATCCGCACCAGCGGTGAAATGCGCATCAGCAACTACCTTTTGTGGCAGATTGCGTACGCCGAAATCTTCGTTACGGACCGCCTTTGGCCAGACTTTCGCGGCCTGCATCTTCTGGAAAGCATCGCGGCCTTCCAGCAGCGCAATCGCCGGTTCGGCGGGCTCGATACCGAGTTCACCGACGAAGAACTTCCTGAACCCGCACCGCCTGAACTCGCCCCCGTTTGACCCGTGCCAGCGGCGCTCCCTGTATCCTCTTGCTTGACCTATGAAGAGAGTGCTTACCGCGATCGTCCTGATCGCCCTTGTCGTTGGAATCGTATTTTTGGGCAATCCCCTGTCACTGGCCATCGCCGCCTGCGTCGTTGCCCTGCTCGCAGCGTACGAATATGCGGAACTCACCGCGATTGGCGGTACAGCAGTGCCTGCATGGTGGTTGTTGCCAGCCATCGCACTGCTGTTTGCAGAAAGCTACTTCCGCCCGCTTGAGGGTCCACTGCCCCTGTTGAGCTTCCTGGGTCTCAGCCTGCTCACCTATGCCTCCTTCCACGAGGCGGCTAAAAACACCATGCAGTACGTTCTGCCGATAACGGCTTCCGGCTTCTTCGGCCTCATTTACGTTGGCTATCCGCTGATGCTGGTTCCCCAGTTTGCCGCCAGGGAAAATGGCCGCACGCTGCTTCTCTTCCTCATGCTGGTGGTTTGGACCGGTGACATCGCCGCACTGTACGTCGGCAAGGCGATCGGTCGGCACAAGCTGGCGCCGTCGCTGAGCCCGAACAAAACCTGGGAAGGTGCCGCTGCCTCGCTCGCCGGCGCCGTTCTTGTAGCAGGTATTCTTGCGCTGGTATGCGCCCTTGCCGGCGCGCATGACAGTACGGTCCTGCACATTTCAGAACCCGTGTGGCAAACCCTGCTTCTCGCCCTGCTGGTCAACGCCGCGGCCCAGATTGGCGACCTTGTTGAATCTGCAATTAAGCGTGGCGCTGGCGTCAAAGACTCCGGAACCATGCTGCCGGGCCACGGCGGCATCCTCGACCGCATCGACGCCCTGCTCGTCGCTGCGCCCGTCCTCTGGTATCTTCTGCTGCTCAAGGAATCCGCAGGCCTGGGCGGCTTCTAACCTCCCTCGCACCCAGTCGCGCCGGTCTGCGAAAATAGAGTTCGTGAAGAACATCGCAATTCTGGGGTCAACCGGCTCCATCGGTACCTCAACCCTCGACATCTGCCGCCAGTACCCCGAGCGCTATCGTGTCGTCTCCCTTGCCGCTGGCAGCAACATCGACCTGGCCTTGGAGCAATGCGTGCTGTGGCGTCCAACGGCCATCAGCATGTCGACGGAACCTGCCGCCACCACGCTTCGACGCCGGCTCGCAGCGCAGGGCGTGACCGGCGTCGATGTTGTGTACGGAACCGCCGGCACCGTTCACGTTGCCACGCTGCCGGAGGTGGAGTTCGTCGTCAGTGCTATCGTCGGCGTTGCCGGTTTGGAGGCAACCTACGCCGCCGTCGCGGCAGGCAAAGACATCGGCCTTGCAAACAAAGAAGCTATGGTTGCCGCAGGCGATCTCATTCTTCGCAAGGCGCGCGAAACCGGTGCGGCGATCCTGCCCATCGACTCCGAACACAATGCCATTCACCAGTGCATGCGCGGCGGCAGTCCGGCTGAGGTCAAGCAGATTTGGCTCACGGCCAGCGGCGGCCCCTTTCGCAATACCCCGCTCTCTGAGTTTGAGTCGATCACTCCGGCGCAGGCACTCAAGCACCCCACCTGGGTCATGGGCCGTCGCATCACGGTGGATTCCGCAACCATGCTGAACAAGGGCCTCGAAATCATTGAGGCCTGCCGCCTCTTCAGCCTGCCGCCGTCCCGCGTGCGCGTCACCGTGCACCCCCAATCCACGATCCATTCGCTCGTGGAATACGTGGACGGCTCGATCCTCGCCCAGCTCTCCGTCACCGACATGCGCCTGCCGATTCTCTACGCCATGGCCTACCCGGACCGGGTCCCATCCGACCTCACCTTTGACATGACAGCTCTCGCGCATCTCGACTTCCAGCCGCCTGACCTGGAGCGCTTCCCCTGCCTGCGGCTCTCCTACGAGGCGGCAGAGGCCGGCGGTGCGCACTGCATCGCTCTGAATGCAGCCGACGAGATTGCGGTGGGAGCTTTTCTATCGTCCGATGTCAGTTTCATGGGCATTCCGCGCACCATTGAAGCCGTCCTCGCCCGCACCCCCTTCACCTCCCCCGCTACCATTGCAGAGGTCCTGCACATGGACGCGGAGGCACGCAGGCTGGCGCAGGAGGTACTCTCGTCCTCCATGGCACACGCGGGCTAACCCGTGACGCTTCCTGGTGAGAGCACAATCCTGGGAATTGGCGTCTAATAATGATGGCTGTGAGACCTTCGCTGAGATCAGCGCAGGCCGACCGGCAGAAGCGATTCACACGCGCAGGGGCGACATTTGCAGGGTCTTATCGGACTTGTGACCTTTCTGGTCATTCTCGGGCTCATGGTGCTTATCCATGAATTTGGCCACTTCGCCGTGGCAAAGCTTTGCGGCGTCCGCATCGACGCATTTGCCATCGGCTTTGGCAAGCGGCTGTTTGGTGTGGTGCACAACGGCACGGACTACCGCGTGAACCTGCTGCCGCTCGGTGGGTACGTAAAGATGGCCGGGCAGGACGAGATGCCGTCCTCGCTTGAAGCCAGCACTACGGGTGGCGTCCCCACAGGACTCGAACCCTACAATGCCGAAGCGGAGAAGCTGCTCGGCGGCGACGACGAAGACGCCATCCTGGCCCGTGCACGTGAAGGAGGTAAGCCTGTCGCCCATGGCGTCGAGTTCACGGCTATTCCGCGATGGCAGCGCATGCTCGTCGGCTTTGCCGGTCCATTCGCCAACTTCATCCTTGCCTTCGTCGTTCTACTCGGCATCGGCCTCTTCCACTACCCCAGCGCCGAGTTCCTGCGCAACGCTCCTGTTCTGGACTATGTGCCTCAGAACAGCTCTGCGTCCGTTGCAGGTCTGCAGCCGGGGGACACCATCCTTAGCTTGAACGATCAGAGCACCGCCAACTGGCAGGACCTGGTGGAGCAGGCTGGTGTCAACCTGCGGCAGACTGTGCCCGTTACCTACAGCCGCAACGGTGCGGAACATACGACGTCGCTTTACCTTGCTCCCGTCGAGGACGAGGCAGGCCTTACCCAGACCATTGGCCTGATTCCGCGCGAACAAACGGAGCCGTTGAAGGTTCACGAAGTTCGCGCCGACTCACCGGCCAGCAAAGCGGGGCTGAAAGCCGGCGACGCGATCGTCGCTGTCGACGGTAAGCAGTTCCATTCCGTCCCACCTCTCGCCAGCTACCTTACCGACCAGGACGGCAAGCCTGCGATCGTCAGCGTGCTTCGCCAGAGCAAGCCGGTCGAACTGCACATCACACCTCTGCAAGCCAATGTGGTGAACGGCCGCAAGGTCTTCCAGTTCGGCTTCCAGCCCGAACAGGGCGCCTTCACGATCGTGCATCTACCATTTGGCCAGGCACTAAAGGAGTCCTGGAAAGACAACGTTCACAACTCCCTGCTGATCGTGCAGGTGCTCAAGGGCCTGTTCACCCGCCACGTGTCCGTCAAGAACATGAGCGGCCCGGTCGGTATCGAGCAGCAGGTCTCAGACGCGGCCAAGCAGGGGTTCTGGCCGGTGGCCGAGCTCACAGCCGCCATTAGCCTCAACCTCGGCATCTTTAACCTGCTACCCATGCCGATCCTTGATGGTGGCCTGATCCTCTTCCTGCTGATTGAAAGCATTGCGCGCCGCGACGTGAACCCCGCGGTAAAGGAGAAGGTCTACCAGGCCGCATTCGTCTGCATTCTGCTTTTCTTTGCATTCGTCATGTGGAACGACATCAGCCGACTCTCCTGGTTTGCACACAGGCCCAGCTAGGTCACGCACGCTGTAGATCACCAGAGCCGCCGACATCCTGTTGGCGGCTCTTCTCGTCGTCTCCTAAGCATCTGTTCCTCGTCATTACAGGTCGGCGAAGTCGTGCCTCTTGGCCTGTTCGGCGGAGTTCTCCTCCGCGTCTGCGGTCCACATCAGCTTGCCGCTACCTGCTCGCTGGCTGCCGTAGATGCCACTCTCCCCTGAGAACAGGTACGCCAGAACGCATGCCACGGCCGCATACACGCCAGCGTCCGCCCCAAACAATTCCATCGCCATCAGCGCGGAGGCGATGGGCGTGTTCGCCGCACCCGCGAATACAGCCGCAAAGCCCATACCCGCCAGCAGTGTCGACGGCAGCGGCAGGATGTGACTCATCGCATTCCCAAGCGTGGCACCGATAAAGAACAGCGGCGTCACTTCCCCGCCCTTGAAACTCGCCCCCAGCGTGACCGCCGTAAACAACAGCTTGCCTGCCCAGTCCCAGGGCGGCAGCGGCCCGTGAAAGGCCGCCACAATCTCCGGCACACCCAGGCCGATGTAGCGGGTGGTCCCCAGCGCATACACACCAAGCGCAACAACCGCTCCACCAATGAAGGGCCGCAGCGGAGCCCACACCACATACCGCTTGAAAAGGCCACCAATGGCATGCGTTAGGCGCGCAAACACGAGCGCCGCCAGCCCAAACGCCGCACCTGCCACGCACGCCAGCACCAGCGTCCGCACTTCCATCGCAGGCACCTCCGTCACGGTGTACACGGTGTGGTGCACATGCCAGGCGCGCGTTGTGAAGTCACCGATAAACGCTGCGAGAAAACACGGGAAGATCGCGTCGTAGCTGACAGCGCCCACAGCAAGCACTTCCATGCCGAACACCGCACCTGCCAGCGGCGTTCCAAAGACCGATCCGAAGCCGGCGCTCACACCCGCCATCAGCAGCACCCGGCGCTCGACCTTGCCCATCTTCAGCGGCCGCGCCAATTGGTCGGCCAATGACGCACCGGTCTGCAGCGCAGTTCCCTCACGCCCCGCGCTGCCGCCAAACAGGTGTGTCAGAAACGTGCCCAGCAGGATCAACGGCGTCATCCGTATCGGAATCGTCCGCTGTGGGCTATGAATCTCATCCAGGATCAGGTTGTTGCCCTTCTCCACCGCCGTTCCGAACCGCCAGTACAGCAGGCCAACAGCAAAGCCCGCAACGGGCAAAAGCGCAATCAGCCAGACGTGGGCCTCGCGCACAGCCGTCGCCATGTTTAACGACCACAACAGCAGCGCGGATGCCGAACCGGCAAGCACGCCAACAATCACGGCAACAGGCGTCCACCGCAACAGGTAGCGAGCGATTCTAACGAAATATGGTGGAGGGGTGAGACTCTTCTTAGGCACGGCGCTGCTCCTTGTGCAGGAGTTATCAGCCTCTCGGCGGTTCTGGCGAACCCCATCGCCCAGAAATGTAACTTCATCCTACCAGAGGGCGGCTCTTACACCGGCAGCAAAGCAGACACTACCGTTCCGCTCGCACCGGCACGCGTGCTGCTGCGCAGCTGCAATCGGCCACCGTGCTCCTGCACAATGGCTTGCGTCAGCCACAGGCCGACGCCGGAACCCTTCTGCTGCTTTGTCGTAAAAAACGCCTCAAACACACGCGACTGGATCTCACGCGGAATACCCGGACCGTTGTCCGCAATCGACACCCGCACCGCAGGCACGGACGCTCCCAGAAACCGAAACGTGGCACGCGCAACCCGCAGCCGCAGCATGCCTCCGGTGGGGGCAGCCTCAATGCCATTGCGAATCAGATTCGAAAACGCCTGCCGCAGTCGCGCCGGAAACCCGATCACAAGCAGCCGCCGGTCAAGATCCACATGCACAGCCACCTGCTTCTCACTGGCCGCACGCGCGCTCAACGCAAGAACATCCTCCAGCAGCTCCGCCACCGGCACCCGCACCGGGTCCTTGGTCTCGCGATGGAATGAAAGGATCTGCCGCGAGATCTGCGACACCCGCGAGACCTCATCTGCCGCTGAGCCAAGGTACTCCAACGCAGCCGCCGGAACCCCCTCGGTATGCTGCGCCAGGTAGATCAGGTTTGTAATCGCCTCCAGCGGATTGTTGATTTCGTGGGCGATCGTATGCGCCATCCGTCCGGTCGCGGCCAACCGCTCATTCAGCAGCAGCGCCTCTTCCGCCTGCTTTTGCGCTGTGATCTCCGCCACCACCAGGATGCTCCCGCGAACCTCCTCCTCCTCTGCAAACTGCGTTTTGGACAACCGGAAGAAACGGCTTTCCCTCTGCACGAACAGACTTGGCTGCTCCAGCAGCGCCTCCCTCTCCACGCCAAACGTCTCCCACAGTAGATCGCTAAAGGCCCGCCCCTCAATCTGCGAGTACGTCAACCCCAGCAGCTGCACCATCGCGCGGTTGCAGCGCTCCACCACGTCCGCGTGCACAATGGCGACGCCCTCTTCCAGAGCGTTAAAGGTCGCGCCCCACTGCCGCGACGCCACCTGCGCCTGCTTCTCCGCCTGGTGCAGCCGAGCCAGTGACCGCACCGTCGCCACCAGCACCAGCGGGTCCGCAGGCTGTACCAAATACGCGTCCGCACCGCTCTCCAGCGCATACAATTTGCTCTCTGTGCTTTGAAACGCCGCAGACAGCTGCAACACCGGTATATGGCTCGTCTGCGTATTTGCCCGCAGCCTGCGGCACACCTCGTACCCCAGCATGTCCGGCAGCCGTACATCCAGCACGATCACATCCGGCTGCGTGCGCGAAAGTTCCAGCGCCTGCTTTCCAGTCGCCGCTTCCACCACTGTGTATCCCGCCCGCGATAACGCGTGTCGCAGCGTATAGCGGTTCTCCTCACGGTCGTCCACCACCAGCACGGTTTGCCCGTCCACACTCATCCTGCGCCCACCTGCCGCAACGCGGCACTCAACTGGTAGGACGCATCCTTTGCCGCCAGAGCCTGCTTAGGAAGCAGCACCGCACCCGCATGCTTCATGGCACGCAACTCTGCCTCCGTCAGCTCTTTCGAGGTGTGGAGTATGGCGGGAATTTCCGGCTGCACGTCTCCACCGCGCAGCTCACGCAAGGTCTCTATCCCTGTCAGGCCTGGCATCGACTGGTCCAGCACAATCACCGCAAACGTCTGGCTCCGCAGCAGCGCCAGGGCCTCGCGCCCGCTGCGCGCCTCCACCACCCGGAACCGCAGCGGCAGCAGCGCCTCACGCAACACGTATCGATTGATCTCATCGTCATCCACCAGCAGCGCCACCGCCTGCGCAGGCGCGGCCATTACTCGTCGCAGTGTCTCTGCCAGCAGCCCAGCCCCAATCGGCTTAGCCAAAAAGGCATCCGCTCCTGCCTGCAGTGGCATCACGCCATCCGGGTTCACACTGGTCACAATCGTGGGCCCGGTGAAGCCTGTGGAGCGGAGCTCCTCAATGAACGAGAGGGAGTCCGCACCCTCCAAGATGCGGTCAAGCAGCAATGCGGCCGGCATCGCCCGGTCGGCCAGCACCCGCGCCTCCTGCAGGTTTCGTGCAAACTGCAGCGAGATGTTCTCTGCCTGCAGCGCGGCCTGGTGGATGTAGCGCGTTTCCATGTTGTCTTCGACCACCAGCAGCACTGGTCGGCCATCCCTTCGGTCTGTCATCTCAGCCGGCGCATCGACGTGTTCTACATACCGCGCCGGTATGTTTGCGCGAAAGGTCGTCCCCGCGGACGAACTGCTTTCCACTGCCAGCGCGCCGCCAAGCAGCGTTGCCAGGTTGCGCGACAGCGGCAGCCCCAGCCCGGTGCCACGCACGCGGCTTTGGATCTCGCCACCAATCTGTACAAACTCCTCAAAGATCCGTTCCCAGTCCCCCTCGGCAATCCCAATGCCCGTGTCCGCAACGCGAAACACAATCTGCTCGCCCTCCGCCGCCGCAGACACGTGCACCTGGCCCTTTTCCGTAAACTTCAGCGCGTTCGAAATCAAATTCCGAAGAATCTGCGACGTCTTCTGCTCATCCGTAAACATCGCCGGCAAGCTCTCTGGCGCGGTAAACACCAGGTCCACGCTGCTGGTGTGCAGCACGTTGCGCAGCATGCCACGCAGCGCCGCAAACAGGTCCGCAACGGTAAACGATGCAGGCCGAATATCAGTCTTGCCGGCCTCTACCTTGGCCAGGTCCAGCAGGTCGTTGACCATTTCGCTCAGGTCTGCCGCAGACCGCCGAATGTAGCCGACCTGCTTCTCCTGCTCCCCTGTCAAGTCGCCGTCGGCACGGTCTGACAGTATCTGGCACAGCGCCAGGATCGAATTCAACGGCGTCCGGAATTCGTGCGACAGGTTCGAAAGGAAGCTTGTCTTCAGGTCCGACACGCGGCGCAGGTCGGCCGCATTCTGCTCCAGCTCGGCATACAGCGCCACCACGCCACGGTTCGTGTCTTCCAGCTCGCTGTTCACCTGCGCCAACTGCTCCTGCTTCTCCCGCAGATCGGCCAGTGTGCGCATCAGCTCCTGGTTCTGGCGCTCCACCTCCTGCAACGGATCGGCATCGCTCTTTGCCAGTGTCGCCGCAATGGTGCGCAGCTTTTCAGCTTGCAGCGGCACAGGTCCGCGTGGCACCGTTTTGCGCACCGTCACCGTCGTCCCGCCCGCGCCGGAGTGCAAGGCGAAGGCATCCATCAGGCGGCGTGTGCCCACCAGCCCCATGCCCATGCCAGTCTTCGACTGGTACCGCCCGCTCAGCACCTCGTCCACGTTTGCGATGCCGGGTCCAGTGTCCTGCACTCGAATGACCAGGCTCTGTGACGGAGCACCGTACTCCAGTCCGGCCACGGCAAACTCCACCGTGCCATCGCGCGCGTAACGGAACGCATTGCGCGCCAGCTCTGACGTTGCGGTCGCCAGTCTTACCTGGTCTTGGCGATCGAAGCCCAGCATCTCGGCAATTTCACGCGCGCGCTGCCGCGCATGCACCACGTGGCGCTCGTGCTGCAAACGCAATTTCAGAACGGAGTCTTCACGCGGTGTCTCTGCCGCGTCAGACATGACTTCCACGTCCCCCGCCACCAGCACCGTGGCGTCGTCGCGTCGTCGGCTAAAGTCGCGGAACAGTACGGCTGCAATCAGCGCCGGGTGCCGTCGCACAAGGCCGGGGTAGTCCGCCAAAGACAATCGCGTCGCCAGGCCGTCACTGTGCATCAGCAAGGTGGCGTCGGGCTTCCACTCGTAGGTAAATTCCTGCACAGAACCCATGCTATGGCCCGGCGTTCCAATCATTGACACCAGGCTGCGCGGCTGGCCGTTTCCCAGAATCTGGGCCGCAATATTCCCCGATCCCGAATAGCGCAGCACTCCCGCGGCATGGTCGATCTGTGCCACCGCCAGTGCCGCACCCCGGGTCGGCATCAGCGCCGTATGCGCAGCCAGCAGGATCTCGCGTGTACTCTTTCCAGCGGTCGCCGTAAAGCTACCCAGGGCCGTCGCCGCCGCCACTGACGCCATGTGGCCGTGCCCAAGTCCGTCCGCCATAAAGTAGCAGCTGTACCCCGGCTGCAGCAGCGCTGCCCATCCATCGCCCGATACAGTCTCCGTACCAAACGGCACCTGTACCGCACCCATGTGTATCTCAGGGGGCGGCGTGTCTTTGGCCCGCAACACCTGAGCCAGCACTGCCGTTCCGCCGCCTGGCCGCGTATCCAGCTCAAACAGGTGGGCCTGCCGCAACATCGCTCCAAGCCCTGTGCCGGGCGTGCTCCCCGTGGAATAGCCGTCCTGCAGCGCAGCACTTACATCCGGTATGCCGGGACCGCGGTCGATTGCCACCACATCAATTCCAGCGGACTCGCCAAGCTCCCACGGCGTCAGCAGAATTTCGCCGCCGCCCCCGTGGCTGGACAAATTTCGCGCCGCTTCCGTCACCACAATGCCGAGTCGCGCGCATTGCACCTCGTCGAAATCCAGCGAACTGCCCAGCATCATCGCCTGCCGGCGAGCGCTGCCGATCTCGCTGTCGTCCGCCGCCGTGATCCGGATGGCCTTTGTGAGGCGGCCGGTAATGTGTCCCTTTACTTCCAACGGACCACCGTCACGGTTGTGCCCTTGCCCGGCTCTGAATCGATCGCGAACTCATGCATCAGCCGCTTGCTGCCGCCAAGACCCAACCCCATGCCGTTGGCAGAGGTGTACCCGTCCCGCAAAGCAAGGTTGATGTCACTGATCCCCGGGCCGCTATCCTGAAACGTCAGTTTGATACCCCGGCGCGCGCCGTTCGACACAAGCGACACGTCAACCTGGCCACCGCGACCGTGCTCCAGCGTGTTGCGCCCAAGCTCACTTGCTGCCGTCACAATTTTGGTTTGATCTACAAGACTCAGGCCGACCTGCAACGCCAGTGCGCGCACCTTCTGGCGCACGATCACCACATCGGTCGACGTCGCAATGGGAACTGTTTCAGCCTGTAAGACTGTCGCGCCAGTCATCCTCATGCTCCGTCTCTGCAACAGCCTCTCGCAGATACTCCAGGCCAGATTCCACGTTCAAAGCGGTGCGAATGCCCGGCAGATGCATGCCAAGCTCCACCAGCGTAATGGCGACCGCAGGCTGCATTCCAACCACCACAGTTACAGCGTCCAGCACACTTGCCATGCTCGCAATATTTGCCAGTGTGCGCCCGATAAAGGAGTCCACAACTTCGAGCGACGAGATGTCGATCAGCACACCGCGGGCACCCACATCCGCGATGTTTTCCGTCAGGTCCTGCTGCAGCTGCAGCGCGAGCTGGTCGTGCATGTCGACCTGAATCGTTACCAGCAAGGTCCTGCCAATACGCAGAATCGGGATGCGTTCCATTTAGGCTTCCTTCGCCGGTTCCTGTTTCGCCGGGGCCGGAGCAGCACCCATTTTGTCCACGCGCACCACCCGCCGGTTCGTCTTCTCCAGCGCCACCCGGAATGCGTCCGACAGCTTCGCCTTTGTCGTAATCTCCTGCAGGTTGATGCCGAGGTGCACGATGGTCTGCGCAATCTGCGGACGAATGCCGCTCAGGATGCACTCCGCCCCCATCAGCCGGGCCGCCGTAATCGTCTTGAGCAGATGCTGCGCGACCAGCGTGTCCACAGTCGCCACACCTGTAATATCGATGATCGCCACACGGGAGTTTGTCGAAACGATCGCCTGCAGCAGCGTCTCCATCACCACCTGTGTGCGCGCGCTGTCCAACGTGCCAATCAGCGGAAGCGCGACGATGCCATCCCACAGCGTCACCACCGGTGTCGACAGCTCCAGCATGTCTTCCTGCTGCCGGACGATAACCTGCTCGCGCTCCCGGATGAAGCTCTCCGTCGTGACCAGACCCAGCTTGTCCACAAATGTGCCCACGACGGAGATTTCCTCAAAAAGCTTGTCGCTCTCCGCTCCCCACCGCTTGCGTATCTGCTCGAACATCACAGGCTTCAACGACAGAACAAACAGCGCCGTCTCCGACGGTGTGAACCCCAGGGTCGCCCTTGAAGCTGAGATCGACGAGATCAGATCCTTGAGGGGACGCCATGCAGCAGACCCAAAGTCCTGCAGCTTCGTCTCCGGCTCCACCGCGAGGAATGTGGTCAGCACCTCGGCGGCCTGCGATTCCAGCTCGCGTTCGCTTAAAAGGTCCCTGCGCTGCATTGTTGCCTGCAGGTTAGCCGTCCATGCCTTCAGCATGGTGTCATGTTCCTGCTGTAATGCGTTCAAAAGGGTAGACATAATCCCATCTCATGGTCCGTCTATGACTGCCCGGAACAGCCAGAGTGTAGCAGACAGTCACACCTGTTCTCTACCGCGCAGGCAGGGCACCTCAAGCCACGAGGTTTGCCTGCGCCAGCATTGGCGTTGCCCTGCTTACGTCACCCAGCGAGTCAGACGGGTACGGCACCGACACCACCTGTTTCTTGGGACCACGCTTGCGTGCGACAAGAACGCGTACGCGCTCCAGCAGCTCAGCCGGCGACGACGCCCCCTTGGGAAGAAAAGAGTCTGCCATGGATCCCCGCTCAAACGCCGTCACTGTTCCAGAGATCAGGAGTGTTGGCAGGCCGGGCCGCAGAGCGCCGGCCCGGCGCACCAGCTCCGCTCCATCCATGCCGGGCATGATGAGGTCGCACAGCAGCAGGTCAACACTGCCGGGGACAGATGCATCGAGATGATCCAGAGCCGCATGAGCACTGGTGAGTGCAACCACGCGATAGCCCTTGGTTTGGAGCAGGAAGGTCCGGCACGCAAGCACTTGTTCGTTGTCGTCTACACATAAAATAACTTTCTTTGGGCGCATCGTGATGAATCGTTCCTTTGCATGAGCTGCAGACGCAGAGCTGCGGTAGCACGGTGAGCGTGCGTGTTTTGCGGACTGCCATTGAGGCACATTAGGGCGTGAAACAGCCAGCTCCAGGCAAAGCCGGAGTGGCGCAGGACAAAGTCTTAAATTTGGTGGCGACTCTGAGAGAGGCTCGCGTGGAAGCAACTTCCGCGCTCTCTCAACCTATGCGGACGCACCAATACGTGCAACCCGCGAAAATTAGGCGAAAGCCTGACCTATTTGGGTACCCTGAATCCCACCTTTGGGGCATGTGCTTTAGAGTGTGGCGGTTAACTTCTGCAACAAATGTGGAAAGCAGTTGGATTGCACGCGCATAACGCGGTACGCTGCACTGCAAATGGTGCCGTCCGCAGTGTCGCGCACTGAACACACCGCTCGGGCGGTGGAGATGATCGCTCGAGATTTGAGGTGTGCCTCAACGATGTGCCGCCTTCGCGGCGTTGATGGAAGAATCTGCGGCGTGCAATTCTTGCGTTGCCTGTTGAGGCGGCGTGTGTGCTGGGAAGACCTTGTGTTTGACACAGCGTATGGGCGACGCTATCGTTGCAGGTGATGAGCCGCTTTGCACGTACGACCGACCTTCTCTGCCGCTGCTGTTGCCGCGGTTTTGCGGGTTAGTCGGTTTCGCGCGAACAGCTTCGCTCGACAGGCACACCGACCCACCCAGCCAACTGCGGCAAGGTGGGTTTTCGTTTTGGTCTGCCGCATCTGTACTGCACCACCAACGCACCGTGAGGAAATCGATGTCTCTCCGCATCAACGACATTGCACCAGACTTTACTGCCGACACGACGCAGGGCCCCATTCACTTTCACGAGTGGATTGGTGACGGATGGGCCGTGCTCTTCAGCCATCCAAAGGACTTCACACCTGTGTGCACCACCGAACTTGGCGCGATGGCAGGCTTGCAGGAACAGTTCGCTGCGCGCGGCGCAAAGGTGATCGGGTTGAGCGTCGATCCAGTGGAGAGCCACTCCAAATGGGTTCAGGACATTGAAGATGTGGGCGGGCACAAGGTCACGTATCCGATGATCGGTGATCCAGAACTGAAGGTGGCAAAGCTGTACAACATGCTTGCCGCAGACGCGGGCGACACGAGTGAGGGACGCACGCCAGCCTTGAACGCGCCGGTTCGCACCGTGTTTGTTGTTGGGCCGGACAAGCGCATCAAGCTACAACTTGCATACCCGATGACAACCGGCCGTAACTTCGACGAGATCCTGCGCGTGCTGGACTCGCATGCTGCTGACATCGAAGCACCCGGTAGCGACGCCGGCCAACTGGAAGCCGGGTGGACGACGTCATTCATTACAGCGGGCTGTGATCGAACGGAGGACGCGGAGAAGCGCTTTCCCGGCTTCACAACCGTGAAGCCCTACCTGCGAACGGCAGCTCAACCGTCAGCAGGCGCGCAAGGTTTGCCTAACGAAGATTTGTCCCTCCGTGGCAGGTGAGAACCTGGAGGACAGTGAGCACCGGTGGCGAAGTGGCTAACGCGCTGGTCTGCAAAACCAGTATTCGTCGGTTCAATCCCGACCCGGTGCTCCAAATTTCGGTAGAGGCGGCGTAGGCTGATCGATCACTGGCCTATGCCGCAGCTTCGTCTGCGTATAGATTGCCTGCTTTTCTATGCGACGCTAGCTAACTGAAGAGTGACGTTGCACCACGGACTCACACGTGAATGATCGACCACATGCACTTGGCTCATGCGCTGACCAGACGTGGGTTTTTACGCGGCAAGATCATGGCTGTGGCAAGATGACGTGCGCCTGGTGTTCAGGCGATGAGTGGTCCTCAGATTGCGACAACCTCCGCTTAGCTTGCGGAGCCGACGTCTAAGAGCGGCTAGACTGCCCTAGGCCGCAAACTTGGCTTTGGATTGTCCGTCGCGGTAGAGCCGACCCACGACCCACACCGGGCTTGCAAACCTGGCAAGCAGAAGGGCGGGCCAGATGGCTGCTGCAATCAGAGCCTCACGCCGGTCGGACGATGTCATGCGCGTGGAGCGAATGTGGGTCATGGCTCCGGATTCGGCGCTGATGCCACTCCGCACAGACTGAATGGCCGCCTGTCGATCATGCAGAAAGGCGATGTACGCAAGCACCAGACCCGCAACATACATGCAGAGCGTGACGAGCAGAAGTGAAGCCTGCGGAGACTGTAGCTTGATGAGTGAAGAAGAGGTAGTTCCAGTGTTGAACATGTGCCGCTTCCTAATGAAGACGTTGCCCCTGCTGTTTTAACCACGAGGAGGCTGAATTCATTCTGACCCGTTTCTTGTTTACAGCGGGTGAAAAGGCGACTATCAGCGGGCTAAAGCCGATGTCTCGAACCTCCGGAGTAGGTCAGCAGGATCCCTGTAGACTTCGATCGCTCCGGCCTCGTTGAGATCGTTCTCGGACCAGCCTCCGCAGGTGACAGGGATGGCCGGAATTCCTGCCTTTCTGGCTGCCTCCAGATCCCACGGCGTATCTCCAAGAACAATGGCCTCATGCGGCTTGATGTGCAGCCGGTCCAGTGCTGCCTGAAAGATGTCGGGAGAGGGCTTGGACTTTTCTGCGTCATCAGCCGTGGTGTTCTCCTCCACCAGGTCGTGAATCTTGAGCAACATCAGAAAAGCCTCAAGGTCACCTTTGTCGGAAGAGGATGCAACGGCAACGCGCAGGCCCTGTTTGTGCATGCGTTCAAGAAGACGTCTGGCGTCGCTGAACGGAACGATGCGGTCCATGTACTCGCGGTGGAAGAGTTTCTTGCGGAACTCTTTAATCGGCTCTTCAAGCTCCCCCACGTTGCTGGCAGGAACGAAGTATGGAATTACCTGATCGCCACCTTTGCCGATTTGCTTGACGGCATCCTCAAAGCTGACGGTGATGTTGAAATGCGCAAACGTTCGTTGCCAAGCCTCAGCGTGGAAGTGATTGCTATCCAGCAGTGTTCCATCCAGGTCACACAGTACGGCTTTAGGCATGCGGTCGACGCTCCTCCAGTAAAGATGCGGACGAAGCCGGCCTGTATGTCCTTCGGTTCAGGCGCTGGGACTGATTTCAACCGGTATACGCACCACGAACTCGGTACGGCCGGGTGACGATTGCAGCGTGAGCTGGCCGTGGTACAGGTCCGTGATTCGCTGCACGATGCCGAGACCCATGCCGGTGCCGACGCCTGCCGGCTTGGTGGTGAAGAAAGGATCGAAGATGCGCTCCTGATTCTCCTGCGGGATGCCGGGGCCATCGTCACCTATGCCGACCAGGACGTCCTTGTTCTCCTGCCATGTACGCACCCGGATGTGTCCGCCAGCGGGTACGGCATCAATGGCGTTATCGAGCAGGTTGGTCCAGATCTGGTTCAGGCCTGAGCACACACAGGACAGTGGCGGCAGGTTTGCGCCGAACTGCTTTTCAAGATGAATGTCCTTCTCGCGCATTTTGTGCTGCAGAATGACGAGGGTGGAGTGCAGACTCTCGTTAATGTAGACCGTCTGCGTGCCGCCCTGACCTTCGTGCACGTAGTTCTTGGCTGCCTTGGCGAGGTCGTGGACCCGGGACACGCTCTCTTCAACGAGCGAGACTTGCTGCATGCTGGACGCTGTTGCTTCCAGCCAGCGGATGGGTTCCTGCAGGGTCGAGTTTGGAAAGACACCACTCAGACACTGAAGATCAGCAGGAGTAAGGCCGCTGGCGACCAGCGTAGGGGCGACCTGCCAGGCATCTTCGACGGCGTGCTCATCCATCCACGTAGCCATCGCCTCTTCGGCATCGGCCTGCTGCAGTGAATCCATGCAGCCAGAACCCTTAAAGCCCAGCACGCGTTCCTGCAGGCTCGTGAGGCAGGCACGCTGCTCCGGGGTGTGGCCACGTTCAGAGAAGCTCCGCGCCAACAGGTGCAGCCGATTGAGGTTCTCGCGAAGCTGTGAGGCAGCACGCTTGGCCGCGGCGCCGGGGTTGTTCAACTCGTGCAACAAGCCTGCCGTCAGGGTACCGAGGGTGGCAAGTTTCTCCTGCTGCGCATTCATCGCGGCCATGCCCCTGGTGCGCAGGCTCATTTCGCGCAGGATGACCGCGCGGAGCGAGGGAGAGTTTGCCATCACCCTCCAGAAGCCTTCCTCCGAGACGTGCAGTCCGATGGTTTCGCCGACGGTGGTGACCGTCATCATGTTGGGCAGGTTCGACAGAATGGCGATTTCGCCCATAAATGCTGGTGCATCCATGACTTTGTGAAAGATCTCTGATTTGCCACTGCCAGAGCGCACAATGCGAACACGACCACCGAGCAGGATCAGAAACTCGTGCAGCTGCCCGTGCTCTTCCGCGAGCTGCGTTCCGTCGCCGTGCCGGACTTCCTGGGCCTCCGCGACAAGGCACGCAAGTTCCTCTTCGTCGACGTCGGCGAAGATCTTCGAGGTCAGCAGCTGGTGAACGATCTCCAGTTCATGCGCCGAACGATTGTCCATGCAACCTGTCACAAGTGTCGCCATCGGTGTGTTAGAACTCCGCTAAGTATTGATGTACAAACTGAATTGCAATTGACCCCTCGCCGACGGCCGAAGCAGCACGCTTGACGGAACCGTGACGGACGTCGCCGGCAACGAAGACGCCGGGGATACTGGTTTCAAGCAGGAACGGGTCGCGTCCCCGCGGCTGAACATCGATGCCGGAACGCTTGAGATCGGCACCAGCAAGAACGAAGCCCTTTTCGTCTTTGGCGAGATCTGCCGGCATCCACTCCGTTTTGGGCGCAGCACCAATGAAGATGAAGACAGACGATGCAGGGCGGGATTGGAGCTGACCGTCGTGGTCGGTCTGAATGCACTCCAGGTGATCGTCGCCGCTGAACCTGGCTATCTGCGTGCGCGTTTCGACGGTGATGTTAGGCACAGCGGCGATCTGGTCGATCAGGTACTTCGACATGCTCTTCGCAAGCGACTCGCCGCGCACCAGCATGGTGACCGACCGTGCGTACTTGGAGAAGTACATGGCCGCCTGGCCTGCGGAGTTGGCGCCACCAACGATGAAGACGTCTTCGTTGGTGCAGGCCATTGCCTCGGTCTGAGCGGCACCGTAATACACGCCGCGGCCCATGAGAGTTTCGGCCCCGGGGACGTTCAGGCGGCACCACGCAACTCCCGTTGCGATCAAGACGACGGAGCAGCTGATTTCACGGTTGTCGCTCAGCACGACAACCCTGTATTGATCCTCGACGCGGATGGCCGACACGCGCTCGGTCACAAACTCTGCGCCGAGCCGCTGCGCCTGGATGAAGCCGCGCTTGGCGAGCTCGTCGCCGCTCAGTCCCTGGGGGAAGCCAAGGTAATTCTCGATGCGCGAGCTGGAGCCTGCCTGCCCACCTGGGGCCTCCGGCTCCACAATCAGCGTACGTAGACCCTCAGACGCGCCGTAGACGCCGGCTGCGAGACCGGCGGGACCTGCGCCAATAATGACGACATCGTAAAAGTCACGTTCAACACTGGTCTTGAGGCCCACCTTTTCAGCAAGCTGTTGCTGCGAGGGCTGCGCCATGGCGGTGCCGTCGCTGAAGACGACCACCGGCAACCTGGTGTCGTCGACACCACGGGATTTCAGAAGCTCGACTGCCTCCGGCTGGGTTTGGGGATCAAGCCAGCGGTAGCCGACGTGATTGCGCGTCAGGAACTCGCGCACACTGTGGTCCAGTGACCCCCAGCGAGTACCCACGACCTGCACGCCTTCATATGGAGGCTTGTACCCCTGATGCCAGCTGCCCAGCAGGTCATCCAGCACGGGGTAGAGTTTTTCCTCTGGCGGATCCCAGGGCTTGTTGAGGTAGTAGTGAATCTTGGCGGAATTGATGGCGCGGATGGCCGCCTCAGTGTCGGCGTACGCGGTAAGGAGAACACGTTTCGCGTCCGGGTAGAGGTCGATTGCCTTGGACAGGAAATCTACGCCTGTCATCCCCGGCATGCGCTGGTCGCTCAGAAAGAGTGCAATGCTTTCACCGCGTTCGCGCAGCTGTACAGACGTATCGAGCGCCGCCTGGCCACCCGCTGCACGGACGATGCGGTACTCCTTGCCGTACTGGCGGCGCAGGTCCTGAACGACCGCCTCCAACACGCTGGTATCGTCGTCTATCGCAAACAATATTGGTCGTGGCATAGGCAAAAGTGTACTCTTCGGCTTTCCTGTAGGCTTTTGCCGAAATAGGTCTTACCCTATTTCTAGATTCGTTGGATCTCTGAGCGATTCATTCTCTGCCCGAGGGCAATTTGCAACGTTTGTATGCCCATATCCCACCAAAGTGCAGTCGGAAACCCACCGTGGAACATAGACACTGAATGCCTGAGGTTGTGCGCACTCGAGACGGAAGCCTTGCCTCCAGCTACTGTTTTTCTTTGCAAGGCCGATACACCGAGTGAGCTCCACGCTGTGTCCGTGGTGACGGCACAATCCAGTCTTGCGAGGTTTAGGTCCTTTGACAATCCACACGGTTATCGCTGACAACCAGGCAATCTTTCGTGCAGGCGCAGCTCGCGTCCTGAGCGCGGAGGTGGACATCCGCATCGTTGGTCAGTGTGACAAAGCACAGCGGCTGACGGAGATTACCACCGCCATGCGGGGCTGCGTGGTGCTTGCCGCACGTGCGTTGATCACCGATCTGCCGGCTTTGAGTTCCCTAGCCAAGGCTGCCAGCAGCAGGCTGATCGTGCTTACCGAACGGGACGAGGTACTGCGCTCGGAAGAATATGCACTGATCGACGGTCTGCTGTGCCGCCACACCAACGGAACACGGCTTGTGGAATGTGTCCGCAGGGTGGGTGCAGGCCAGCGCATGGTGGCCAAGCCTGTCAGCACAATGCGCTCAGTGGACGCAGTGGGAACGCGTGTGCTTGCACGGCTGAATCATCGCGAGCTGCAGATTGTGGGCTACATTGTCCGAGGCTGCAAGAATCGCGAAGTGGCGGAAGAGATCGGTACCAAAGAGCAGGTAGTGAAGAATTACCTGCGAGCGATTTACGACAAGACGGGGGTAAGTGACAGGCTTGAGCTGGCGCTGTTTACGCTGCATCACCCGGTGCTGGCGGAAGCGGCAGCGCGGATCACCGATCCCGCGCTGCGGCTGCAGACAGCTTAAGTTTCCCACTCGCTGAGTATGCCTGCTTCGCTGGTTCTAGATGCCGTCAGGATGACGGAACTCATCGCCGTCGTCGTCCAGAACGCCAACCTTTTCTGCAATGGATTTGGCCTGCGTGAAAAGCAGCAGATACTCTGCGCCGCCGGCCTTTGAATCAGTTCCGCTCATGTTGAAGCCGCCGAAGGGGTGAGCGCCAACCATGGCACCGGTGCACTTACGGTTCAGGTAAAGATTGCCAACGTGGAACTTGTCCGCGGCCATGTCCAAGCGCTCGCGTGAGTTGGAGTAGATGGCTCCCGTCAACCCATATTCAGTCCCGTTGACGATGTCGAGCGCCTCCGTAAAGCTGTTGGAGCGGATAACGGTGAGCACCGGCCCAAAGATTTCTTCCTGCGCAATACGTGCGCCAGGCGCGACATCCGCAAAGACAGTTGGCTGGATATAGTAGCCACCCGTGTCCGTCTGCAGCGCGGCTCCACCAGTGACGAGGCGACCCTCAGTCTTACCGATGGAGATGTAGTCCAGCACGCGGCGGAAGGACGTCTCACTGATGACAGGACCTGCGGCGAAGTTGAGCGCTGGCTCGCCGACGTTGATGCTCTGCACACGCTCGATCAGCTTGTCGAGGAAAATTTCGTAGATGCGGGCGTCGACGATCGCGCGAGAGCATGCGGAACACTTCTGGCCGTTGAAGCCGAATGCGGACGCAGCTACACCCTCGACAGCCGCATCGATGTCACAGTCGGTGTCCACCAGGATCGCGTCCTTGCCTCCAAGTTCCAGAACGGTTCGCTTGAGGAAGTGCTGACCGGGCCGGACCTTTGCGGCGCGCTCATGCACGTCGAGGCCAACCTTTTTGGAGCCGGTGAAGGCGATGAAGCGGACCTGCGGATCCTCGACGAGCATGCGTCCGGCCAGATCGCCTGAGCCCTGGAGCAGGTTGACGACGCCGTCCGGCAGGCCGGCCTCTTCAAGCAGCTGCATGAGCTTGAAGGCGATGGTTGGCGCGTCGACCGACGGTTTGATGACGACCGTGTTGCCGCTCACCACGGCGGCCATCGTCATGCCGCAGAGAATAGCGAGCGGAAAGTTCCAGGGCGCAATCACTGCACCGACGCCAAGTGGCAGATAGCGGAGCTGGTTGCGCTCGCCTGGGAACTGGATTGGTGTCGTGGCGTGATGAAGACGCAACGCCTCGCGTGCGTAGAACTCCAGGAAGTCGATGCATTCTGCGACATCGGCGTCCGCTTCGGCCCAGTTCTTACCCACCTCATAGGTGAGCCAGGCGCAGTACTCCAGCTTCTTGACGGTGAGAATCTCTGCTGCACGAAAGAGCAACGCAGCACGCTCACGCACCGGCACTGCCTGCCAGGTGGTGAATGCCTTAGCAGCGGCGGCCACGGCGCGATGAACGTGCTCCGGCTCTGCCTCTGGATGGATGCCGACGATCTGCGCTGGGCGCGCCGGGTTCACGGAGTGAATTTTGGCCGAGCCGGTGACCCGCTCGCCGCCGATGATAAGGCTGTACTCGTGGCCAAGCTCTGACTCGACGCTGCGCAGCGCCTGCTGCATGGCGCGCTTCACGTCGTTGTTGCCGAAGTTCAGGAAGGCTTCGTTTTTGAACGCCGGGATCGGCGTATCGCCGCTCAGGGGACTGACGTCGTGCAGGGTAGGAATCGCGCTCGTTGCCATGAATCAAGTTTACTCCGCTGCGTGTGACCCAGTGGACACACGCAGCGGAGCAGCTTATTTGGGCGATGGCGAGCCGTTGAGCATTTGATCCGTGGCTTTGCTCATCTGCGCAGTGCGTTCCAGCTTGTCCCAGCTGAAGGGTCTGCCGTCAATGACACGCTTTACTGTCTTGAAGAGTACGAGTGAAAAGACCTGCCGGTAGCTGAAGCGTTGCACCCAGATGTGCATCAGGAGCCACGCGTCTCCCTTGCTGGCGGGGTGCTTGCGTTCCAACATGAAGGCGAGTGCGGACGCAGAAAAATCGATGATCATGAAGGCCAGGAAGTAGACCAACAGTTTGATGAAGCTGGCGGAGCTGGCGGACTCCGGGTGGAAGTGGCGGTCATATAGCCAACGGATGACGCTGGCCACAAACATGAGGTCGATGAGCGGTGACACCAGCGGCAGAAGGATTTGGAAGACAATGATATTTGGCAGGGCGAAGAGGCCCATGGACGCGCGTGTACGGAAGGCGCCGATGTGCTTGAAGACCGCCTGCATGATACCGAAGCTCCAACGGAAGCGTTGGCGCATGAGGCCGTTGGCGTTGACGGGTGCCTCGGTGAACGCAAGCGCCTGGTCTTCGTAGATGACGTAGTAGCCCTTCTCCAGCAGGATCATTGTGAGATCGGCGTCTTCTGCGACAGTGTTGGAGTGGTATCCGCCAGCCTCTTTGACAGGTGCAAGCCGCCACGCGCCGATCGCACCGGGCACAACGACAACGACGTTGAAGAGGTCGAGGGCACGCCGTTCAAAGTTCTGGCTGGTGATGTACTCGAGGGCCTGCCAACGTGTCCATAGATTGACGCGGTTGCCCACCTTTGCATTGCCAGCGACGGCGCCTATGTTGGGGTCGGCAAAGTGCGGAACAAGGCGAGCCACGGCATCATGCGCGATGACGGTATCGGCATCGATGCCGATGTAGATCTCCTCGTCGACATAGTTCTGCAAAGCGTAATTGAGTGCCTCTGCCTTGCCAGCATTCTCCTTCTTGAGGACAAGCAGGCGTCCGCTTGCAATGTCGTCCGGGTAGGCGGCGCGCGCGACCTCTGCGGTATTGTCTTTGGAGCCATCGTCGATGACGATGATGCGCATGTTTTTGTAGGTCGACATCATGACCGACCGGATGGTGCGAACGATGACCTTTTCTTCGTTGTATGCGGGGATCAGCACGGCGACCTTGGGCGCATAGTCTGGCCCCGCGTACGATTTGCGAACGCGGAACCGGTCAATGATGGCGAACAGGCCGATGATGATGAGGCGGGCGCTCATGAGGACGTCGCCAATGAAGAAGACGCTGACGACGAAGTGATTGAACGACGCCAGGCCGAAGAATGCGATGGAATCGACCGCTGCCAGCAGCTTGGGCTTGAAGCCGGAGATGTGCGGCATGACCTCGTTGCGTGACTTGGCCAAAAGGTCGCTGACGGGCACGAACTCATAGCCGCGTGCACGGAGTGTGGAGATCAGCAGAGGCAAGCTGGCCACGGTTGCCGAGCGATCGCCGCCGCCATCGTGCATCAGGATGATGGAACCGCGGAGGTCTGCGCGTTTTTCGCCAGCAGCGATCTGGTCCAGCACCGATAGCACAATCTCCTGCGGAGACTTGCGTGGGTGCTCATCCCAATCGTTGGTGTCCAGCTTGTCGCCGACGACGATGTAGCCGAGTTGCTGCACGCGTTCAACAGGAGCAGCCTGGTCGTTGGTGTCCGGCTCCTGATCGATGGAATACGGCGGCCGAAAGAAGAGGGGTTGCACACCAAGCTTGGCGGCGAACAAGCGCTCGGTCAGGTTGAGCTGCAGCGTTACCTGGCGCGAAGAAATATCACTGATGTCTGGATGGGTGAAGGTGTGATTGCCGATTTCATGGCCTTCGCGATACACGCGCTGCATGATGCCGACATTGTCCTCGGCCTCCTGCCCGATCATGAAGAAGGTGCCTTTGACGTTGAGCTCTTTGAGCAAGTCGAGGATGCGCGGCGTCCACTCCGGATCTGGTCCGTCGTCGAAGCTGAGTGCCAGTTTTTTGGGATGGTAGCCGACGTACGTCACCGTGTACGAGAGCGGCAGCTGACTCATCGTCTCGGAATCGATCTGCTTGGAATCGTCGTCGATGGTGAGGGTGCGCACGCCGTTTCTGGGCTGTCCCGACACCCGCATGATGTCGCCTTCACCCTCAATGTCCAGGTCCCAGCCTGGAGGCACGGAGGCGAGGTCCTTGAGGGGACTGGCCTTCATCGGCTGATCCCAAATCTTCCAGAGCGATTGGTCCTCTTCGCCCAGCCGCCACAGCGCAAAGGTCTGTATGCCCAGTTCGCGCGCGGCGCGCATCTCGTTGTAGGTGGTCACCGCATCCAGAAACCACACCTGGTGCCGCTCGTTTTTGTCTTCGTCGTCGTAGGTGAAGTGCGGGTTGCGCGATGTATCGTCGAGGTCCACCTCCGAACCGGAGTCAGAGGCGGCCTGCCACACCTGCTGCGTCGACATATTGTCGCTGTGCACGACAGTGGGCTGCGAAGTGGATGCTGGCTTGCCTCGTTGGCCCTTGGGCCGTGGTGAGGACGCCGGCGGTATGGTCATCGTCCAGTCGTAGCCGTAGCTGCCAATGGCGCAGATGAGCTTCTGCTGCGGCACCGCGGCCATGACGTTCTTCAGGTTCTGCACAAACCAGTCCTGACTTGCGATGGGACCGGGCCCACTTTCCGTCTGGTGCTGGTCGTAGTTCATCAACAGCAGACCGTCGGAGTTGGCGGCCATGTAGGGCAGGTCCCAGTCGTCGTCGCCCACCGGCACGTTGACGTAGAGCCGCAGGTTTTTGGGGTGCATCTGGCTGTACAGCACGGCGATCAGGTCGCGATAGCCGGGCTGCGCTTCGGTCGGGATGTCTTCAAAATCCAGCGAAAGGCCGTGGTAGCGCGGATTGGACGCGAGCAGCCGCATTGTCTGGTCGATGAAGGTGGCGCGTGATGCAGGGTTCTGCAGGAAGTTGCCGATACCCGGCATGAACATCTGCTGCTGCGTGTCGAAGTTGTTGACCAGCGGGAAAATTTCAGTGTTGGCACCGCTATTCGCGATGACGCGCTGCACCTTGTTTTCGATATCGATGGGATGGACACCCGTGCTATCCACAACGGAGAACGGGTGGTTGTCGACGGAATACGCGGTGAGGCGGCCGTCTGGAGTGATGACGTGGAGCCACTCAGGAAAGAGGAGGTCGATTTGCTGCACGTGCTGGCGCAAAGCGCTGTAGCTCGACGCGTCATAGTCCACGTAGTATGCCGCCCGCAATCCTTCGTCGGCGTTCAGCGGCACATCGGATGGCTTACGGTCGGTTTTGCGGTGAGCAGAGCGCGCCTTGGTCGCTTTGTCTTTGGGAACAGGGGGCTGGTTCAGCGTGCGGTAGTTGTGCTTTGGGGAGTCCAGCAGCAGCTCCGGCAGCGGCCGAATGCGGAGCACGCCGATCACAAAGACGACAAGCAGGATAAGGCTGATGCCGGCCGAAACGTCGAGTATGCGGCGGAGGCGCTTCCAGCGGCGGCGCTTTTCGTCGTAGAAGATTGGTTTGTTCGTCGTTGCCATGCCTGCCGTATCGTACCCTGCCCTGCTCTAAAGCGCGCTGCTGCAAGGACACTTGTTGACTTGGACGGGCCCAAGCCGCCAGCCGTTATGATGCAAGGCTATGGGAATGCCGCGACCTGTAGCGCGCACGCTGCGAACCCGTGCCGCCGTTTTCGTGCTTCTGCTTGCGGGTTTGCTGTTGCGCCTGTTTTTTGTGCACAAGCATGCGTTCGTTGCAGGCGACTCCATGCTGTACCAGGAGATTGCGGATAACTGGCTACACGCGCACGTCTACGGCTTGTCCACCAACGACGCACCGCGCCCCACGCTGATTCGCCTACCGGGATACCCGATGGTGCTGGCGGCTCTGGCGGTGGTGTTCGACTGGAACGGCAGGTGGCCGCTGGGCTCACTGCAGAGCTTTGTGCCGGTGCTTTACCTGCAGGTGATCGCAGACCTGGTCACATGCCTGCTGGTGGGGTCGCTGGCTGGCCGTCTGTTTGGCAAACGTGCGGGCATGGTTGCGCTGGCGCTGGCTGCGCTTTGCCCGTTTACGGCCAACTACACGGCTGTTCCGCTGACTGAAACCTTCACGCTGCTGACGATTGCTCTGGCTTTGTGGGCGGCAGAGCGGTGGCGGGAGCGGCCTTCGTTGCCGCTGCTGGTGCTGTGTGCGGCGGCGCTCAGCTTTGGCATTCTGCTGCGGCCAGACCAGGCGCTGCTGGTGCTGGCGGTGGTGCCCCTCTTTGTGCAGGGACGGCAATGGCGGCCAGCGCTGATCTGCCTCGTCCTCATCGCAGTGCCGTTTGTGCCATGGACGGTCCGGAATGCGGTGACATTTCATGTCTTTCAACCGCTTGCGCCAAAGTTCGCCAACGATCCCGGTGAGCTGGCGGCGCTGGGTTTTCAGCGCTATTTCCGTACGTTCGGGATCGACTTCGCGTCAACGGAAGATGCGTACTGGGCGTATCCCGATTCGCCAGTGGACCCACGCAGCTTGCCCACACGGGCGTTCGATGCGGCAGCCGGTGACCCGTCTGCAGCAGACCTGCTGCATGAGGCTGCTGCGTATTCAAGCGTGCAGCCACGCCTGGATGCGCAGTTTGGCGCGCTGGCAGACGACCGAGCACGTGAGTTCCCGTTTCGCACGTATGCGGTGCTGCCGGCGATGCGGTTAGTGAACATGCTGCTGCATCCGCGTGTGGAGATGCTGCCTGTGGACGACCGATGGTGGCAGTACAAACGCCACCCGGGTAAGACCGTCTTCGCGTACGCCTATGGCGCGCTGAACCTGCTGCTGATTGCGGGTGCATGCGCAGGCCTGCCGCGGGCGTGGCGGCTTGCGCCGGCGATGACTGCAGCTGTGTGCGCCTACATGGTGCTGCGCTGCCTGCTGCTTGCGACGTTGGACAATGCGGAGCAGCGCTACACGTTGGAGTTCATCCCGCTGTGGATACTGCTTGCAAGCGCTGCAGCCGTCGGGCGCAGACACAGCAGAAAGTTGCAGACAGCATGAGTGGGCCTGCAGAGCGAAACGGGATTGCGCGCTGGAAATACCTGACGGAGGTTGCGCTGCCCCAGCGCGCCTTGCAGGAACACTGGCCGCTTCGCCTGGATCACTGCTTTAAACGGGTCTGCCTGGACTACACGTTTGGTGGGGTGTGGTACCGCTTTCTGGCGAAGCCTGCGGAGCGCAATCTAACGGGGGACGCCCTGGTCCGGGCCGTGCAGTGTGCGGAGGAGATTCTGCAGGAGGGTAGGCCGCTGCTTGTCACACGCAACCGCGAGAGTCTGCTCTATCGCGGGAAGCTACGGGAATAAATAGGGCGCTAGCTGCGCCAGTGCTTGGACGCCATCCAGAATTGTTGCAGGATGTAGCTGTCTGTCATGCCGGCGATGTAGTCGGCTACCATGCGCGGCAGGCCTTCCGTTTCGCTCTGCTGAAGGTAACCACTTGGCAACCAGTCCGGGCTTCGCATGTAGAAGTTGAAGATCGTGGTGACAACGGTTTCCGCCTTGTCGTGCTCCGCCACCAGCGTGGGACAGGTGTAAAGCGTGTCATACAGGTAGCGCTTCTCTTCAAGGCGCATGGATTCAACGGCCGGAGAGAAGACGGCCACCCGGGCAGAATGCCGCCGCACATCGTCAAGCGAGCAGAGGCCGTTCGCGACTACGCTGGCCGTTGTGTTGCGGATGAGATCGGCGGTGAGCTCATCCTGCATCCACTGGAGTGCCTCGTGAAAGAGGAATTTCTGGTCCACACCGGCATGGCGCGCCTGCATTTCGCGGTAGGCCTCCCCCATGATGCTGATGTGTGCGCAGAGGTGATCGATGTCAAGCAGGCCGGACTCGACGCCGTCGTCGAGGTCTGCGGTGAGGTATGCGATCTCATCTGCGAGGTCGATGACCTGAGCCTCGATCGGCGGACGCAGGCCGAGAAAGTACGGCGCGAGCTCCGGGTATTGAGACTCCGCATAGTCTCGCGAGTGTTTGACGATACCTTCGCGCACGCCGAGGGTGAGATTGAGGCCACGGTGCGCGGCATACCAGTTTTCGAAGTGCTCGACGATGCGCAGAGCGTGCAGATTGTGGTCGAAGCGAAGGCCGTGCGCCTGCAGGCACTTGTCGAGGGCGCGTTCGCCGGCGTGGCCAAACGGTGGGTGGCCGATGTCGTGCACCAGCGCCAGTGCCTCGACCAGCTGCTCGTTCAGGTGGAGCGCGCGCGCGACCTCCCGTGCAATCTGCGCGACCTCGATCGTATGCGTGAGCCGGGAACGAAAGTGGTCGCTGTCGCGGCTGGTGAAGACCTGGGTTTTGCCGGCGAGCCGCCGAAACGATCGTGCCTGCACGATGCGCTGACGGTCGTACTCGAAGGCTGACGTGCCTTCTCGGGAACGCTCCGGCCAGATGCGTTGCACTAGCCTCGCTTCGTCCGCATCCTGAACAGCAAGCGTTTGCAAATTTTGCAGGCGTTCGCTGCCGGGCGCGGTTCCCGTGAGCGCACTCACTATGGCGTCACCCGTGGATCATGCGAGTTCTTGGCCACCTTCACGCGTGCCTGCTCAAGCCGCTTGTGCAGTCGTGTCAGGTCATCCTGATCGTAGTCGGCGGGGAGCGACTTGTTGTACTCCACAAGGGCGCGTTCCCACTGCGTGATTGCGGGCTTGAGCTTTCCCTGCCGCTCCATGACCTGGCCAAGGTGGTCGTGTAGTGTGGGGTCGTTTGGATTACGGTCCACGGCCTTCTGGATCTCCGCCTCGGCAGTCTCGTACTGGCCCAGCTTGAAGTACGCCCATCCCAACGAGTCAAGGTAGGCATAATTCTGCGGGTCAAGCGCTACGGCTTTCTTGAGCATGGTCACAGCTTCTGGCAGCTGGATGCTGCGATCCGCAAACATGTAACCCAGCGAGTTCAAGGCCGCGGCATTGTTCGGATCGATCGCGAGTACCGCGCGAAGATTCTTCTCCGCTTCAGACATGTTGTTCTGCTTGTCGGCAATGCTGGCGCGCAGAAACAACGGGTAGATCTTGTCTTCCGGCCTCGTGGAAAAAACCTCGGCCTTTTCAATGGCGGAGATCGCCGCAGCGTACCGCTTGAGCCGGAAGTCCATCTGGGCGATGGTGAGGTAGATCGATCGATCCTCTTTTTTGCCGGTGAGCTGTTTGTTCATCAGCGCGAACGCTTCATCAACCTTGCCGCTGTCCAGCAGTTGGCCCGCGTACAACGTTTGAATGTCGGAATCGTTGGGCAGGGCGTCGGACGCCTGCTTGGCGATCTCAAGTGCCTTGGGCCAGTCATGCACGTCACGGTAGGTGTCGATCTCGTCGCTATAGCCGCGGGTGCGCATGTCGCCACCCATGGCGATGACCTGCTGGTAGGTGCTTGCTGCTTCCGCGGTCTTACCCTGCTCGCGGTAGAGATTGCCGAGCCGCTCAAGAAACAGCGCGCGGTTACTCTTATCGCCGTCCGTGGCATTTGCGTCAGCCTTCGCCGGTCCGGCGAGCGCTGCTTTCAAGACGGCTTCCGCATCCGCATATCGGCCCAGCGAGTCATAAATGAGCGCCTCGTTGTAGTTCAGCTCCAACGACTCCGGCACAAGTGCCTTGGCCTTTTTGATCGTGACAAGCGCCGCGTCGTAATCGCCCTGACGACGCTGAATTTCAGAGATGTGGATGTAGCTTTGCGCGTCCTGCGGCTCCGCGACCACGATCTGCTGGTACTGCTTCATGGCGGCATCCAGCTGGCCATCCGTCAGCAGAGCGCTTGCCAGACCACGCTGGGCGTCGAGGTTGTCTCCGTCATCATCCAGCGCGCGCTGGTATGCGGCAGCAGCCTCTTTGGGTTTGTGCAGCTGGTCGTAGGTGGAGCCGAGCGCAAGCTCCATGCGCGCGGAGCGGTCTTCAGGCGGCAAGGCTGACAGAGTGGTGACGACCCTCTGCAGATCACCCTGCTCGCTGTAGAGCCGAGCCAGATTGAGCATGGATTCTTCAGAGCCCGAGTCGAGAGCCTGGGCCGCCTTGAACTGGGCTTCTGCCTTGGGCGAGTCGTGGTTGAGCTCATACAGCTGCCCCAGCAGGAGGTGATCTTCCGTCGAATCCGGTTCCAGCTTGACGAGCGTCTCATACTCCGTAGTGGCAAGGCCGACCATTTGCGCCTGCTGACCGCTCTGCAAGTCGCCAAGCGAGCGGAAGTAAATGCGGCCAAGCAAGCGGTGCGCGTCCAGGTCGTTCGGATTCTTCTTTTCCTGGTCCTGCGCGACCTGCACCGCCTCTTTGATCCGTCCCACGCGGAAGTACAGGTCTGCCAGGCCGTCCTGCAGCATCTGCGAATCAGGGTCGGCGGTGAGGGCAAGTTTGTACTGCTCGATGGCCTGGGTGGCGTAATCGGACCGGCCCTGCGTTGTCGCCAGATCTTCGTAGATGTGGGCCAGACCGTAGTGGTAGTAAGCCGCGGAGCGACCTGTGGTGGCCTGTGCTGCCGGAACCGTGGCTGTGCTGACGTCCGTTGGTGGAGCGACGTCTTTCTTTTGCGCGGTGGCGGTGAGGGGCGCAAGAAGGACAGCGGCAACGGCCAGCAAGGCGGATCGATGTGCGAACCCGGACCGTGCCGGCGTGCACCGGCCGACGTTCGACGGGGTCGAGAGCTGTTGTGGAAGGCAGGCAGTTCCCAGAATCCGCGGATCAGTCATGTATCGAGTCTCTCTCCCGAATCGAGGATCCGCTGGAAGCACCGCGCACGATCCCAGAAGCGTCTCGCGTGCACGGGCGTCCTCTCGACGCGTGTACCTCAGATTAGACGAAAGAGGCGTCGGGGAGTTGCGTTTGGGGTCGACAGGGTTCTAACCGTGTCGAAAATGCCGCATGCCAGTGAAAACCATGGCGATTCCCAGGCGATCGGCGACCGCGATCACCTCAGGATCGCGAACGCTGCCGCCCGGCTGAATGACAGCCGTGGCGCCGGCCTGTGCGACGACCTCCAAGCCGTCCGCGAACGGGAAAAACGCATCGGAAGCAGCGACCGAGCCTTCCATGGGCAGAACCGCCTTCATCGCTCCGAAGCGCGCCGCATCGACCCGGCTCATCTGTCCGGCGCCGATACCCACCGTCTGCCCGTGCCCATCGTTGTAGCGCGCGTAGACGATTGCGTTCGATTTGACGTGCTTGCAGATCGTCCAGGCGAACCGCAGAGCGCGCATCTCCGACTCGCTCGGCTTTCGCTCGGTCGGCACCGTCCATGAGCTTTCGGAGGATGTGCCGGTGTCCGCATCCTGCACCAGCATGCCGCCTGAGATCTGCTTCAACAGACGGCCGGGAGCGGCGTTCTTCAATGCCAGAAGCCGCAGATTCTTCTTTGCCGCGAACCGCTCAATGGCATCCGGCGTGAACTCTGGTGCCACGATTGCCTCGACGAAGAGCTTTGCAATCTCTTCCGCGGCCGCCGCGTCCACCATCCGGTTAATGCCGATAACGCCGCCGAAAGCAGAGAGCGGATCGGCAGCGAGAGCTCGGGTGTACGCCTCCAGGACCGTTGCGCCTGTGGCGGCTCCGCAGGGGTTTGTGTGTTTCACGATCACCACCGCGGGCTCGCCGAACTCGCTTGCCATTTGCCAGCAGGCGTCCAGGTCGACGAGGTTGTTGAAGGAGAGCTCTTTGCCTTGGAGTTGCTGAGCGTTTGCGATCCCGGTCCCGCTACCGTCGGTGTAGAGCGCCGCTGCCTGATGTGGGTTCTCACCGTAGCGCAACGTCTGCTTCAGCGGCAGGTTGAGCCGCAGGGCAGACGGCATGGCCGGGTCGGCCACGACTACGGCTACCTGCGTCGCGTCCCCTGTTGGCGGCGTCATGGTTTCGAGCGCGTTGGCAATGGCCGTGTCGTACGCGGCCGTGGTGGCGAAGGCCTTCTGGGCGAGGCCCCAGCGGGTGGCGAGCGACAGCAGGCCGACGTTCGACTCCATTTCTGCAGCGATGCCCTCGTAGTCTGCTGCCTGCGTCACGATGGCCACGTCCGCAAAGTTTTTTGCGGCGCTGCGCACCATGCTTGGACCACCGATGTCGATGTTCTCGATGACTTCTGCAAAGTGAACGCCGGGCTTGCTCGCGGTCTTCTCGAAGGCGTAGAGGTTGACGACAACCATGTCGATCGGCTCGATGCCGTGCGCTTCAACTGCGGCAATGTGGTCCGCGTTCCCGCGGATGTGCAGGATGCCGCCGTGCACCTTGGGGTGCAGGGTCTTGACGCGTCCGTCCAGCATCTCCGGGAAGCCGGTGAGGTCACTGATGTCGCGGACCTGCAGGCCTGCATCGCGCAGCGTCTTTGCCGTGCCGCCGGTCGACACCAGTTCCACGCCCATGCTGTCGAGCCGTGAGGCAAACCCCACCAGCCCGGTCTTGTCTGTGACGCTCAGCAGCGCACGTTTGATCGGCTTTGTACTCATTTCACGTTCACCCTTTTACCCAATCTGTAAGGCACCGGTCAGTTCGTTGACGCGCTTGACAGCATGCGAAGCGCACCACCTCTCCAGGCCTTTCGCGACTTTTTCCGCGGCGCGTGGATCGGCGTAGCTGGCGGTGCCAACCTCAACCGCCGTTGCGCCTGCCAGCAGAAACTCAACCGCATCCTCAGCGTTCAAGATGCCACCCATGCCGACTACCGGAATGCGGACGGCCTTTGCCGCCTCCCACACCATGCGCACGGCAATGGGCTTTATGGCAGGACCGCTGAGGCCGCCAGTAACATTTGCGATGCGAGGCCTGCGTGTTTCCACGTCAATGGCCAGCGAGACGAACGTATTCACCAGCGACAGGGCGTCGGCACCGGCTGATTCAGCGGCCTTTGCCATCTGTGCAATGCTCGTGACGTTGGGCGAGAGCTTTACTATCAGGGGCCGATCAGTGGCATCACGACAGCGCTCCACCAGCTCGCGCAGTGCTGCTTCATCTGTACCGAACACCATGCCGCCGTGCTTTGTGTTCGGGCAGCTTGCGTTCAGTTCATACATGGCGATGCCGTCCGCCTCGTTCAGGCGCTGAATGACGGCGACGCAATCGTCGACGGTGAAGCCAAAGACGTTTGCAATGCAGACGACGCCGCGAAGTTTACGGATGCTCGGCATCTTTTCGCGGACAAAAGCGTCGACTCCAACGTTTTGCAGGCCTATGGCGTTGATCATGCCGCTGGCGGTCTCGATGATGCGGGGTGCGCGGTTGCCGTCCATCGGCGTGCGCGACAGGCCTTTTGTAACGAACGCGCCGATGCGATCGAGCGACAGGATGTCCTGAAACTCGATGCCATAGCCGAAGGTTCCGCTGGCGGCGATGACGGGATTGCGCAACGCGACGCCAGCGACGGAGACGCTCATGTCTGCCTTGCCGTCCGCGCGCTTCACCGTGCCGTTCGCCATGCGCTTCCCTCTTGAGCAGCATATCGTTTCAGCGGCAGGGTGGATGGAACGGGTACACTTGGGGGATGCTCGACCTCGCATTTGTGCGGACAAACCTGCCTGCCGTAGAAGCCGCGCTGCGCGCGCGCAACGCCGATCCCGAAGCTCTGCTCGGCAACTTCACGACGATTGACCGACGCCGCCGCGACGCCATCACAGAGATGGAGACGCTAAAGGCGCAGCGGAATCGGCTGTCTGAGGAAATCGGCAAGCGTAAGCGTTCTGGTGAAGATGCTGCTGAGCTGACCGAGCAGGCACAGGCCTTGCGTGCGCAGGGCGAGGCGCTGGAGGCGAAGGCAGCGACGGGCGAGCAAGAGCTTCGAACGCTACTTCAGGCGTTGCCCAATCTGCCACAAGCGAGTGTGCCTGCGGGTGCGGACGAGCACGCAAACGTGCTGGTGAAGACGTGGGGGGAGAAGCCGGCGTTCGACTTTGCGCCCAAGTCGCATTGGGAGCTTGGCGAGGCGTTAAACATTCTGGACTTCGACCGTGCTGCAAAGATTTCGGGGTCGCGCTTCGTGGTGCATTATGGTGCCGGAGCGCGGCTGGAGCGTGCGCTGGCGAACTTCATGTTGGACTTGCATACGCGGGAGCATGGGTACACGGAGGTACTGCCACCGTCGCTGGTGAATTCGAAGAGTCTCTTCGGCACGGGACAGCTGCCCAAGTTTGCTGGCGACCTGTTTCACTGCGACGACAAGGGACCGTATGTTGCGGGAGAGTTGCAGGACAGCGATCACTGGCTGATTCCGACGGCAGAGGTACCGGTGACGAACCTGTTTCGCGACGAGACGCTGGACGAGAGCGGGCTGACGATCAACCTGGTTGCGTATACGCCATGCTTTCGCAGCGAGGCCGGCAGCTACGGACGGGACGTGCGCGGCATGATTCGGCAGCACCAGTTTCAAAAGGTGGAGCTGGTGAAGTTCGCTACGCCAGACCGGAGTGAGGCCGAGCACGAGCAGCTGACCGAGGATGCCGAGGATGTGCTTCAGCACCTTGGACTGCCGTATCGGCGCATGCTGTTGTGCACCGGCGACATGGGCTTTGCGTCGTCGAAGACGTATGACCTTGAGGTGTGGCTACCGGGCCAGGGCCTGTATCGCGAGATCAGTTCGTGCTCGAACTTTGAGAGTTTCCAGGCACGCCGGGCAAACATTCGGTACAGGCCAGCGGGTGCAAAGAAGTCGGAGTTTCTGCACACGTTGAATGGCTCTGGCCTGGCGATCGGGCGCACGTATCTGGCGATTCTGGAGAACTATCAGCAGAGCGATGGGACGATTCGTGTGCCGGACGCACTGGTGCCGTACATGGGCGGCCAGCAGTATATTGGGCCGCAGCCGCCAATCACGGCAGGAGGCAAGTCATAGTGCTTCGGACTCTTCGCAGTTACATTTTCTGGACTTACGAGCGCGGTTCCATGCAGTACGACATCATGGTCACGGTGATCCTGCTGTTTGTGTTTGTGACGCCGCACTTTTTCAATTACCACGACCGCCCGCGATTTCAGCTGCCGTCGCAGATCATGGTGGAGAATGACGGCGCGGGGAACCTGGTGTACCAGGTGCGCGCACAGGACGTGGTGAGCAGCATGAAGCGCGGTGGAGACGAGGACAAGCAGATGAGGCGCGCGCTGCGACACCTGATTGAGCCCATCGCGGGTGATGTAAGTGTGGAGCGCTACGAACCTCTGCTTGTAAATGGGCAGGTCAGTGCGTATCGCGTATGGGCTCACCGGTAGTACCCCCCCCCCTCCCTTTTTGCTAAAGTCCTCATTCTGTTGGACCTGGCTGTTTTGAACCAAACTTAGGGCACCCACTTTCTTTTGTGCGTCATGCGTGCGCGGTCCGGGTTTAATGAGATGTGCACCGGCTTTGGAGTCGGTATGGAGTGGATGTATGCGTCGTTTGTTGCTGAGTTTCGGTGTTGCCGTGTTGATGACTTCCGCCGCACACGCGGCCACGGATCCGGCGCTGGACAAGGTGTTGCGACAACTGGATGCCGCGTCGGCGAAGTTCAAGAACACCGAAGCCGATCTGAAAGACGAGTTTTTTGAGCGGGTGGTGCGCGACACAACGACGCAGTATGGGTCGGTGTACTTTCTGCGCGGGGCCAAGGGCACCGAGATGGGCTTGCTGATCCAAAAGCCGGCGATGAAGATTGTGCATTTTGCCGACGGGAATGGCACCATCTATGACCCGGCGAGCGCAAAGAAGTTCAACACGTTTTCTACCGGCGCGGACAAGGCGAAGTCAGAGAGCTTTTTGACGCTGGGCTTCGGCGGCAGCGGCAAGGAGCTGGAGCGCGCATGGGACGTGAAGCTGCTGGGGGTGGAGACCCTGCAGGATGGTGGCGCGGCGGTGACGACAGACAAGCTGGACCTGGTGGCGAAGGACCCGTCGGTGCGGCAGATGTTTGCACATGTCGTGATCTGGGTGGACCCCACCCGCGGCATTTCGTTGAAGCAGGAATCGACCACTCCCGAGGGCGACAAGCGGACTGTGACGTACTCCAACATCCGCTACAACGACCAGAAGCTGGATGTGAAAAAGTACGCCTTTCCGAAGAAGTAAAGCCGGCAGGAGTGCAGTAAACGGGACAGGCTGCGGCCCGTCCCGTTTGCGTAACAGGTTTGCGTAACAGGCCGCTACTGCACCTTGCCGATGGGGCGCATGCGGGTGAGTTCGACAGCGCACGCAACAGCAGTGTGCGCGGCGAGCTTCAGGTTGTCGGCGACGAGCCAAACGGTGAATGTACTGCTCTGGTGTGACTTGGGGGGAACGGCGCGCACCTCAACCTGGATGCGCTGCTCACCCGCGACGCTGATGTTGCTGGCGGGAGCATCGTCCTCGTTCACCAGTTCAAAGTGGTCGCCGTCCATTGCCTTTTCCATTGCGGCCACCTGCACGGGTTGCGCGAACTGAACGAACAGGCTGATGCCGAAGCCGTGGAAGGTGGGCGTCTGCACCCATTGCAAGACCGGCGCGGGAGTGCCGGAGGGAAGCAAGGCTGCCAGTTGTTTCGTGACGAGATCGCTGGTAGAGCCGAGTGTCGCTTTCGCCTCGTCGCCGAAGCGCGTGAGCAGGTTGAACCCGGCCTGCACGTCGTAGATGGCGGTCGGCAACGCCTGGAACGAAAGCAGGTTGACGGTCTGCTGGTGCATTTCGTCCAGTGCGGCGGAGCCGTTCTCGCTGGCAGGCTGCAGGACCGTTGCGTAACAGAGGGTGACTGGGGCAAGACGGCCGACGGCCTGCAGCGTTGCGGCGAGCATGGTGGATACGGGATGCGCCGCGACTACACTGTCGGTTTGAAGATCAAGTGGAGCCTCTACGACGAAGGGGGAGCGAACAGGGCCGGTGCTGCCGGGCGCGCCGGAGGCATCCACGATCGCTGCGCCGAGGGTACGCGCCGTGCCCAGATATTTTTCCGCGTCGCCGCGGGTGGCGAACAGAGCGACGTCCATGCCGTCGAACGAGGCAGGCTCAACCGCAAGGATCAGTGCTGCTTCGTCGCCTACCTGATCGAGGGTGGCACCAATGTGAGCACCGTTCAGTGTCTCGGTGCTGCTGGCATCCTGCTCGCTATCCATCAGAGTGACAGAGGATGCGGCGAGTGGGCCGTTGGCAAGTTCCTGTGCAATTTCACGGCCTAAAAGCGAGGCAGCACCCACAACGGCGATGCGGTAGTTCTGTTTGGTCATGAGCATTGGATGCGGTGGGTGCCGAATCGGCGTGCCTGCGACGTGTCTCGGACGAGATGGCGTGCCTCGGCGGTCTGCGTCGGAGAGGACATCGACGGCCCTGAGCGCGGGCTAGAACGCGTTAAGGGCACCGATGTGACGCTTGACGATGAGGTCAGTCTCAGCCGCAAAGGTCTTGAAGTCTCCCGAGCCGCCCTGCGCTTCCTGGTGGAAGAGCTTCTCATCCTTGTCGTGGATGGACCGCATGTCGGCAATGTATGCGGCGTCGAACGCGGCGCCGGGTGTGCTCTTGAGCTTTGCGAGCCGCTGCGCGAACTCCCCGTTGAGGGAGGATGGGAAACTAAGACCGACAGCCGACGAGATGCTTTTGAGTTTGTCGCCCACTAGGGTATGGTCGTGCACCTCAGAGAGGGCCAGATCTTTCACATTCTGGGCCTGTGCTCGCTCCACGGCCACCTTGCTGGCTTCCACCTCGTACATGCCGCCCTGCGAGACTTTGGACTGGAACAGCTTGTCCGCGACAGAAGCCGGGGATGCTGCAAAAAGCAGCGAGCAGGAGGCCAGTGCAAGGACGGAGCAGGTGATGCGCATGAATACCATGGCAGCTACGATGCGCGCGGTGTTGGTGCGCGGTGCCTCCGTCAGTTGGATGGGTGCTCCCTGAGGGCGGCGGTGCTGGTGAGTCGGCGCTGACGGCTCTGCGTGGCGTAGACGATGCGCGCGATGAGGCCAGAGACGGTATAGCCGAGCGACACGGCGATGAGCAGATACTCGGAGAAACGCACCAGCAGGACGGCTAAAACCATGAGCACGACGAAGAGGCGCATGGTGTGCTGCTGACCGAGGGCGATCTCCTTACCGGACCAGAAGCGCCAGCGGCTGACCATGAGAAAGCCGACGAAAAGCAGAAACGCGAGCCAGAGGAAAGCGATCCAGGCTGTGTCTATGGGTGATCCGTCGAAGCAGTGCACGACAGAGGCGACAACGCCGGCAGCAGCAGGGATAGGCATGCCAACGAAGTAGCGTCGATTGGGCCGGCCAGGATTGCTGGGCACGGGGTTGACAGTGACGTTGAAGCGAGCCAGCCGGCATGCGCCGCAGATGAGGAAGAGGAACGCGACGAAGACGCCGAACTCCTGGGCGTTTGCACGCCACTGCAGGTGTGCGGTGAGCGGCAGCATGCGGGTTCCCCATGTGTAGGCGAGGATGGCCGGCGCGACGCCAAAGGTGACAACGTCTGCAAGGGAGTCAAGTTCCCTGCCGAAGTCACTCTCGGTGTTTGTCATGCGTGCAATGCGTCCGTCGAGCGCGTCGAAGGGGATGGCGAAAAGGATGGCGATGGCTGCGCGATTGAAGTGGTCGGCCGAGGCGCCCTGCAGGCATTGAGTGATGGCGTAAAAGCCAGCGGCGATGTTAACGGCCGTGAACAGCGAGGGCAGAACGAACATGCCGCGGCGGGGACGACGGCGAGGCTGACCGCCGCGAGAGGATTCGCCGATGTCCGACGCAGCCACCGTTATGCGACCGGGACCACAGGGAACGCTCCTGCGGAGGAGACCCCAATATTTTCCGGAGCCACACGCGGAAGGAACGCAATGATAGTGGCCCCACCCTTGACCTTGTCGCCCTTTTTCACGCGGAGGTTGGCATGCGGCGGCAGAAGGACATCAACGCGTGAACCGAACTTGATGAGGCCGATGCGCTGTCCCTTTTTCAGGGTGTCGCCGGGCTTTGCCCAGCAGACGATTCTGCGTGCAAGAAGGCCGGCGATCTGCTTGACCTGCACGGCGAACTCGCCGTCCTCGATGACGACGGTGTTCTGCTCGTTCAGGACGTTGCTGTCGGCGCGCATGGCATTGAGAAAGAGGCCGCGCTTGTAGTTGACGTGGGTGACGGTGCCGCTGATGGGAGACCGGTTGACGTGAACGTTGAAAACGCTGAGAAAGATGCTGAGGCGCAGGCGGCTGCCGACTGGGGTCTCGATCCAGTCCGCCTCGGTAACGGTGCCGTCGGCCGGAGAGACAAGTTCGCCTTCGCCGGCGGGGATACGGCGGGTTGGATCGCGGAAGAACCATAGAAAAAACGCCGCGAGTAACACCGGCACGGCCGCAACGAAAGAGATGCGGGTCAGCTCCCAGAGCAGGAAGGCCACGAAAAACAGGCCGGCAGCGTAATAGTACCCATCACGAACCATAGTCAGTCCTGATGATACCGGAAAGTGGATGGCCGGTCGGGATGGTGTTCGGCTGCAATCCACTGCATGAGTACGGCGTCCTGAACGGGGTCGCTGTAGTAGCGCGGGCGGCGGCCAGTGATGGCGAAGCCAAACCTGCCGTAGAACGCCTGCGCGCGGCTGGAGGCGCGGACCTCAAGGTGGACATGGGTGATAGCGTTGCCGGCGGCGTGCTTAAGGGCGGCGGAGAGCAGGGCCTGGCCGTAGCCGTGGCCCTGGTGGGCGGGATGCACGGCAATGGATTCAAGCTCCGCGTCTGGAGGATGCACCGAGAGTGCGGCGAAACCGATGATCCTTTCGCCCAGCTCAGCCACCCAGACCACGTGAGTGCCGGACGCGGTGGTAAGCATGCCCTGGTATTGGGCGACGGTCCAGTGAGGTGCGCCGGGGGTTGTAGCGGCAAGGTCTGCCAGGGACTGGGCGTCGCCCGGGGTGGCGAGGCGGATCACGCGCCGGCCAGCCTTGCTTGGAGCGCGAGTTCGGCGTCAGGGACGCGCAGGTAGTTGGCGTCGACCAGTGCAAGGCTGGTGAACGCCGCGGCGTGAAAGAGGGAGACGGCGAGGTTGCGGGTGGCGCGCTGCAGTTGCTGCTGCGAGACGAGGTGGGTGTTGGGCAGGATGCCGGCCAGCGATGGGTCCACGACAAGAACCTGTCCCTGGGCAGAGTGCATGGCTGCACTGCGGGAGAGCATGTGCTCGGCGAGGCAAAGGGGCGGGAGATTCTGACGCAGAGTGTATGTGCCGGTATAGATGTCGGTGCGGCCTGCATCAAGCCAGGCTGTAACTGGGCTGCCGGGGGGAAGAGCCGGAGTGCAGGGGGCAGGAACTGGCTCGACAGGGGCGAGGAGCGAGGCAGCGCACGCCAGGGCAGCGAGTGCAGAACAGGGTACCAGGGGCAGAGAGGCTGCGAGCGCGAGGCCTTTGGCCACGGCCAAGCCAACACGGACGCCGGTAAAGGAACCCGGGCCGGTAACGACGGCGATGGCGGCGAGTTGCGTCGATCGCAGCGCGGCGGCAGCCAGGCTGGACTGGATGGCGGGCAGAATCTGCTCCTGGGTTTCGCGAGGCGCGATGGACCGTTCGGCGAGGGGAGATTGCGGGGCGTCGGCATCGAGGAGCGCAACGTAGCCGATCTGGCCGCAGGTATCGAGGACCAGAAGTGGGCGCATGACCTGATGGTAGTGCCGGCCGTTGGAATATGTGAAGAGTTCGAAGACTTCGCGCTCGCCACCGGCGGCCGCAGGACGTCTTACGGGAACATCCGCTCTGTGTGCGGAGTCTATCGCTGCCGAGGTGTTCGGTCTTATGCGCTCCCGTTCGCAAGCCTTTTTGCTGGTGTCGTTGATTGCAGTTCCGGTGATGGTGCCTTCGCTTGCCGGTCAGGCTGTTCGTCGTGCGCCGGTGCAGGGGTCTGCTGAAGGCGCGCAGACAATGCCGGCACAGACACTGCCGATTCGGCGGGTGGCGCTGTACAAGAACGGTGTTGGGTTCTTTGAGCATGCCGGGACGGTGCGTGGCGACAGTGCGGTGCGCATCGACCTGACGACCGCGCAGTTGAACGATGTGCTGCAGTCGTTGACGGCGGTGGACCTGGGCGGCGGCCGTGTGGCGGGTGCGGGCTATAACAGTACGACGCCGCTGGAGCAGCAGCTTCGAAGCCTGCCTCTTGGGCTGAGTGCCGACCCGACGGCGGCGGATTTGTACGCTGCCGTGCGCGGCGCACGGGTGGAGGTGACGGGTGCCGGCGCGCCGATGACAGGACGCATTCTGAATGTGGAGCTTCGGGACACATTGAAAGCCGTGGGGACCGATGGCGCGGTGGCTCAGCGCAGTTTTCTGACAGTGGTGAGTGATGCGGGAGCAGTGCGGACGGTGGAGCTGACAGGTACGACGCAGGTGCGGCTGCTGGATGGGGAGCTGCGTGGTGACCTGGGCAGGTACCTGCAGACGCTGGCGGGGAACCATGCAGATGGGCTGCGACACCTGACGCTGATGGACCGCGGGGTGGGCGCGCGGGAACTGCGGGTGTCGTACATCAGCGAGGTGCCGGTGTGGAAGTGCACGTACCGAATTCTGTTTGACGGCGCCGCGAAGGCGGGGAGCGCAAAGACGGCGACGCTGCAGGGGTGGGCCGTGATCGACAACACGGTGGGGACGGATTGGGATGGGGTGCAGCTGTCGTTGGTGGCGGGTGCCCCGCAGAGCTTTCTGCAGCCGATTTCGCAGCCGTACTACTCGCGACGGCCGGAGATCGGGTTGCCGCAGGAGGCGCAGTTAACACCGCAGACGCATGAGAGTGGGGTTGAGGCGGCATCGTCGGGCGTGGCTGGCGCGGGCATGGGACCTTCGACGGGCACGGCGAGCGGCATTATGGGCGAGCTTGGCCTAAACACCGCACCCGACGTGCCCCAGCAGAGTGCCAAGCTCTCACTTGGCGGGCCATTGGCAAGAACGGAGCGGAGGCATGGAACCGGCGGGTTGGGCAGCGGATCAGGGAATGGGATGGGCGTGGGTCACGCCAGCGGTGGTGGCATGTATGCGCCAGCAGCGCCGGCACCTATTGCGTATGAGGAATCAGCGAGTGCGTCGATTGCGCCGAATACGTCTGCCGCGGCGTTCGACGACTACTTTGAATACAAGCTGAACGAGCCGGTGACGATCAAGAAGAATGAGTCGGCGCTGGTGCCTATCTTGCAAGCGAAGGTGGAGGTCGATCCGGTGACGCTGTGGTCGCCGGGTGGGCAGCCCGCGCTGCGTGCGCTGTGGTTGAAGAACACGAGTGGGCTGACGCTGGACCGGGGCAGCTTCTCCATTGTGGAGGGTGGAAACTTCAGCGGACAGGGTCTGCTGGACCCGATCCATGCTGGCGAGCGGCGGCTGTTGAGCTACGCGGCGGACGAGGCGGTGCACGTGTCAGTGGATTATGCGCATGACACGCAAAAGCTGGAGAGGATCACGATCAGCAAGGGGATTCTAAAGCAGGAAGTAGCCGAGGTAGCGGAGGTGGAATACCTGGTGCATAACGCCGCTCCGGACGCGCGGACCGTGATCGTGGAGCAGCCGCGACGCAACGGGTGGACGCTGGACAGCGATCCAAAGCCGGAAGAGATGACGGAGTCGCTGTACCGCTTCCGCGTGGGGACTGCGCCAAGGGAGACTGTGCGGCTACACATTGGCGAGCGGCATACGCGGACAACACGGTATGCCGTGGCGAACTTCGATGAGCAGCAGATGACAGCGATGCTACGGCAGACCGGGGATGCGAGCGCGGCACTGGCAGCGTTGCAACCGGTGTTTGAGGCCAAGCGCAAGGTTGCTGACCTGGACGCACAGATTGCGGCACGCAACGGCGAGGTGGCGCGGATCACGCAGGACCAGGAGCGTCTGCGAGAAAACCTGAAGGCGCTGAAGGGGACGGCGGAGGAACGTGACCTGACCCGGCGCTACACCGGCGAGCTGAATGCGCAGGAGGACCGGCTGGCCGCCCTGCAGGGTGAGGTGAAGGGATTGCAGGTGGAGCGTTCCGCCGCCGCAGCTGCGCTGGCAACAGCGGTGGAGACGGTGTCGTTGCAGCCTCTGAGCTAGGTCGGCTTTACTGGGCGCCGGCGGGGGTTGCGGACGCGTCGTCGCCGGTGACCTTGGGAAAATAGCCGCTACGGGTGCGGACGGTCAGTTTGCCGAAGCCCTGTTGCTTGGCGTCGACGTGTACCTGGCGGTAGCCGCCGAGGCGGGCGGGCTTGGTGGGCTGGTAGCTGATGGTGTACTGCTGGCGAATGTCCGCCGCAACCTGTGCGGCAATGCTGTCCACTTCATCGAGCCGGCGGGGGAAGTAGGCAATGCCGCCCGTTTGCTCCGCGAGCGACTGCAGAACGCGTTTGGCGTGGCGCGACTCGCGGCGGTCTTCGTCGGGGCCAAAGAGGAGGCCGACACAGTAGACAGTGGGTCCGTCAAGCTCCTGGATGCGCTTGATGGTGTCTTCGAGAGAGGAGGTGGAGGCGTTGTCATCGCCGTCGGTGATCACGAGCAGGACCTGCTTGGGCTGTTTGGCGTTGCGCGCCAGGTAATCTGCGCTGGCGACGACGGCGTCGTAGATGGCAGTGCCGCCGGAGGCCTTGACGTAACCCAGGCCGGCCTCGAGTTTGTGGATGTCGGAGGTGAAATCCTGGTCGATGTAGGGCTCCCAGGAGAAGTCCACGAGGAAGGCTTCGTCTTTCGGGTTGGAAAGGCGGATGAAGTCGAGCGATGCCTTGCTGACGGCCTCGCGCTTGTCGTACATGGAGCCGGAGCTGTCGATGAGGATGCCGAGGGAGACGGGAAGGTCCTCATGCCGGAAGGAGCTGATGGTCTGAGGGACGCCGTCTTCGTAGACGTGAAACGCATCCTTGGTGAGGTCCTGAATGGCGCGGCCGCTGCTATCGAGCGCCGTGGCGTTCAGGCGGACTTCACCGACGGACGTACGAAGGATATAGCCGCTCTTCTGGCGATCCACCTGAGGTGCTTGGTCGGGAGCGGTTGTGGGAGCTTTGACGACAGCGTCGCCGTCCGGTGATGGGATGGGGTCGCGATCGACAGACAGCGGCGGTGCCTGCGCCAGCAGGGACGGTGCCAGCAGGGACGGTGCCAGGACGAGAGCGAAGACGAGGGCAAGTACGGTGCGCACATTACTCCGAGGGTGCATAGTATCCCTGTCGATTGTGCACGATCAGCTGCGGCAGGCCTTGGGGCGGGTTGAGTTTCACTTTGAGTTTGCGGTAGTTCCCATCTTTTTTGCCGTCCGTGGGCTTGTAACCGACGACGTATTCGTTGCGCAGCTCCGCGGAGATACGGCTGGCGATATCGCCGAGTTCGGCAACGTCGTTAACGCGGAAGAGGCGGCCACCGGTCATGTCGCAGATATCGCTGAGCAGCACGGGCCCTTCTTTCTCCTCGACCGTAGGGGCGTATTGGTCGAAGATGCCGATGGAGTAGATCTGCACGTCGGACTCCCGGACAGCCTTGCGCAGTTCGTTTTCGCTGTAGCGGCTGCGATTGTCGCCACCGTCGGAGATGATAAGCAGCGCCTTGCGCTCGTACTTGGCATCCTTCAGCTTGTTGATGCCGAGGTAGACGGCGTCGATGAGTGCAGTGCGCGCGGTGGGTTTGAGCATGACCATGCGGGCGTCAATGTCGTCGACGTTTGAGGTGTAGTCGACGACGATGGCGGGCCGATCGTTAAAGGCGATGACGAAAAACTCGTCCTGCGGGTTGGAGGTGCGCATGAACTCAGAGAGCGCTTTGCGGGCACGCGCGAACTTGCTGCTCATACTGCCGGACAGGTCAAAGATGATGCCGATGGTGACGGGTGCATCGTCTGTGGAGAAGCTGCGAATGGTTTGCGGCTGGTTGTTCTCATAGACGTAGAAATTTTCGCGTTCCAGACCCGTGACGAGGCGATTCTGGGTGTCGGTCACCGTCATGGGGACGAGGACGAGGTTGGCGTCGACGCGGATGGTGGCGCCGGGATGTGACGCACCCTTGGCCGTGACATCCGTGCCGGTGATGACCTCACCCTTGGGCTTGGCGGGCTCGGCAGGCTTGGTGGGGGTGTGGGCGTTATCCAGCGGATTTTCCTGCGCGCGCACGGCACTACCGGTGACGAGTAGAAGCAGGAGAAGCCAGGCGTGCGTGGCCCGGCGGAGTAGTTGTCGAACGGGGACGGATTGCCCGGCTGAATACATGCTCTGCCCTGCCCTGCCGCGGTTCTGACGCGCTTTGGACGGAACAGGCCACAGGAAGCGTCAACAAACATTCGACGTGTCCTGCTGCCGTAACGTCACACGTGCGTGTGACCGGACGCTGGGAAGCTGATTCTACCGGATGGGCGGCCGGAAGGTGAATACGCCGATGTGCGCAACTTTGATGGGCTAGTGGGCGGCGCCTTCTGGGGCTTTTTCGCCGCTCTTCGGTTTGGCCAGGAGGAACGCCAGGAAGAAGGTGCCGCCGGTGAGCCAGGCGAGCAGGCGGTACACATCCACGTAGCCCTGGGTCGCAGCCTGCTGATTCAGCTGCATGTAGATCATGGCCTGGCCGGCGGCGTCGCCCGTGCCGCCGTACACGGTGGAGCTCCCCTGCAGGAACGAGGATAGGGAGTGCAGCCGCGACACGAACTGCGGATTGGCAGCGCTCATAGAGTTTTGCAGGCGGGACTGGTGAAAGAGGGAGCGGTTAGTGACCTCCGCGCCGGTCAAGGAGATGAGGATCGAACCGCCGATGTTGCGTGCGAAGTTGATGAGGCCCGAAACCTGGTTGGAGGCCTCACGCGGAAGGCCGACATAGGCGGCGTTCGTCAGGGCGATAAAGCAGAAGGGGATGGGTAGCACCTGGATGACTCGCAGGATGCTGGCGTACCCAAAGCTGATGTCGAGCGTGAGATGGTTGGAGACGCACCAATAGGCACCAGTGAAGAGCGCGAAGCCGAGTGCGATGAGATTGCGCGCTGGCAGCTTTGTTACCAAAAAGCCGGCGAGCGGCATGACCAGCACAAGCGCGACACCGCCCCAGGTGAGCGCCTGGCCGGATTTGGTTGCGGTGTAGCCGATGATCTGCTGGAGAAACTGCGGCTGCAGCACGGTGCCGGCGTTCAGAATGCCGCCGACCAGCAGCATGAGAAAACAGCAGATGGCAAAGTTTTTGAACTTGAAAAGCCTCAAGTTCATGAGGGGTTCCTTTGCCCCTTTTAGTTCCCAGAGAACAAGGCCGGTCATACCGACCACGAACATGGACGCGAAAAAGACGATGAAGTGAGAGGCGAACCAGTCGTTCTCTTCGCCCTTGTCGAGTGCAATTTGCAGCCCGGCCATGGCGACCGTGAGAAAGCCGAGGCCGATGTAGTCAACTTTGAAAAGATTTCTGCTGTCGTGCTTGGCCCACGGCGGATCTTCAACAAGACGGCTGACGAGCACGAGAGCGAGCAGGCCCACGGGAATATTGATGTAGAAGATCCAGCGCCAGGAATAGTTGTCGGTGATCCAGCCGCCAAGGGTGGGGCCGATGGAGGGGGCGAGAACGGCGACGAGAGCGTAGAGCGAAAAGGCAAGACCGCGCTGTTTCTCGTCGAAGCTGTCTGCCATGATGGCCTGTGCCATGGGCTGCAAGCCGCCGCCGCCCGCCCCCTGCAGAACGCGGCACAGCAGCAGAATGGGCAGGGACGGCGCGATGCCGCACAGGAAGCTGGACACTGTGAAGAGCACGATGCAGGACATGAAGAACGTCTTGCGGCCGATAACGCTGGAAGCCCAACCACCGAGCGGCAGAACGATGGCGTTGGCGACGAGATAGCTGGTGAGTACCCAGGTGCCCTGGTCGGTGCTGGCGGCGAGCGAGCCGGAAATGTGGGGCAAGGCGACGTTCGCGATGGACGTATCGAGCACCTCCATGAAGGCGGCGAGCGCGACCGACCCGGCGATGAGCCAAGGATTGACCTTGGGCTTCCACTGCTGCTCTGCCATGCTGTCCTTGCGGCCCTTCCAGTGCTGCGGAGTTTTGTATGTGATGCTGTGGTGCGGTGGATGGACGCGAGGGAGCGTGTCGAGGCGCTGTCACACGCTGACCGTACAATCCATGGTAGCTCCGGTTTATGACACCGCCGGTGCGACACTTTTGCTCCATCAGGACAGTTGCTGACCCGCATGCGTATCTATCCGTTCCGTGCCCTCCGTTACAACACTTCGAAAGTCGCCCTGGAAGACGTGGTGACCCAGCCATACGACAAGATTTCGCCGGCGATGCAGCAGGCGTATTACGACCGCAGCCCGTTCAATTTGATCCGCGTGATCCTGGGCAAGCGTGAGCCGGACACAGAGACGGACAACGTGTACAGCCGCGCCGCGGAAAGCCTGCAGGACTGGCGCCGAAAGGCCGTGCTGGTGGAGGAGCGGCAGCCTGCGCTGTATGGCTATGCGCAGCGATACACGGTTCCAGGGACGGACGAGGTGCGCGAGCGTCGCGGGCTGATCTGCCTGGGTCACCTGTACGACTACGCGGAGAAGGTTGTGTACCGGCACGAGCAGACGCTGAGCAAGCCGAAGAGCGACCGGCTCAGCCTGTTTAAGGCGACACGCACATATTGCGAACAGATCTACATGCTGTACAGCGACCCGGCGTTTACGGTGGAGCAGCTTGTGTTTGGCAACAAGAGCGGCACGCCGGCGGTGGTGCCGGACCAGACCGTGACTGACGAGTACGGCGTGGTGCACATGCTTTGGAAGGTGACCGATCCGGTGACGCTGAACCTGATCGTGACGAGCCTGCAGGACAAGAAGTTGATCATCGCGGACGGGCACCACCGGTATGAAACAAGCACGACGTATGCGCGCGAGCGGGCAGCGGAGCTAGGGCTGCCGGACAGCACGCGCGATGTGGCGACGACGCACACGGAGGCGAACTTCGGCAAGCCGGACGAGAGCCCCAGCGAGGCGGCGGACGAACACAGCGCAGCGCTGCTGCCGACGCCGGAGTTTCCGGAAGCCGCGATGATGATGACGCTGGTGAACATGGATGCGCCGGGAATTACCATTCTGCCGACCCACCGCGTGGTGTTTGGACTGAAGGACTTCTCAGTCTCAGCCTTCCTGGAGAAGGCAGCGCCGTACTTTGATGTGACTCAGCTGGCGGTAACGGCGAAGGCAGAAAGCAGCGACGCGGAGCAGGTGGTGGACGCGAGCGATCTGCTTGCGCCGTTGAATGCCACAGAGGGTGTGGCGTTTCTGGCAGCAACAGCAGGGGGCAATTACCTGCTTACGGCGAAGCCGGAAGCCGTCGCGGCGGCGCTGCAGGGTGTGACCGCGCGACAGCGTGCGCTGGACGTGGTGCAGCTGCATTCACTGGTGTTGGAGCATCTGCTGGGTCTAACGGCGGAAAGCATCCGCGACCAGCAGAACCTGCGGTACCTGCGGAGTGCACCGGATGCGCTGGCGCAGGTGGCTCGCGGCGACGCGGACGTGGCTTTTCTGGTGAAGCCGGTGACGCTGGAACAGATGAAGACCGTATCGCTGGCGGGGGACGTCATGCCGCAGAAGTCAACGGACTTTTACCCAAAGTTGCTAAGTGGATTGGCCTTCTACGCGCTGGACTAAGGGCGGTTTTCGCCTGAACCGATACAATCGTCCACGGCCCACGTTGAAGACTCTCCGATCCATCGCGATGTTTGGCTGTCTTGTGCTGCCGCTGGCGGCGAAGGGTCAGCGACTCACCATCCTGCTCGATCCGGCACGGGGTGGAACCGAGGAGGGTGCTCGCATTGACGAGCACACCGCGGAGAAGCAGGTGACGCTGGACGTGGCGAACCGGTTGAAGTCGCTACTGAGCGCACGGGACTTCGACGTGGTGCTGACGCGAAGCAGCGACGTGCTGGTGACCAACGATGCGCGTGCGGCGCTGGCAAACCAGAGCAAGGCCATTGCCTGCATTTCAATACACGCGACGGCTTCTGGCAGGGGGCTCCACCTGTTCACGTCGTCCCTGACGCAGGCGCAGGTACAGGGGTATGCTGTGCCGTGGGACGAGGCGCAGTCGATGTACATACAACGATCGCAGCGCCTTGTGAATGAGCTGTCCACGGCGTTTGGCCGGTCGAAGATTCCCGTTTCAAGTGGCCGCACGTGGATTCGGCCGCTGGACAACATGGAGTGCCCCGCGGTGGCGGTGGAGATTGCACCGGATGGCGACGGAGACACGGCAGCGGATCGCAGCTACCAAAACAGGATCGCAGACACAATTGCCGGAGCCATGCTGTTCTGGCGGGGACACACGGACGTGGTGCAATCGATCCTTGCGCCACCACCGCCGCCGGCGCCTGAGAAGAAGCCTGCCGCACCGGCAGCGCAGCCTGGTGGTACACCCAAAAGTGAAAACCAGAGACTTGGGGCACCGAATGCGGCGAGCGCTGGAACTGCAGCGATTGCACCTACGGGTGGTGGCATCACGCAGGCGCGACCAAAACCGTTGAAGGTGACGCCTGCCGCGGTGCAGGGAGTTGTACCTGAGGGTACGGCAGCACGAAGGCCAGTTCCGGCGAAACCAAAGCCTAAGCCTGTGCCTGTGCCCAACGGGGTACCCGAATGATCCCCCGCTATCAGCGCATTCTGTTCCTGATCCTGCTGGTGGGCTCCGTCATTATGGCGGTGCTCCTGTTCAATCATCACCGCCACAACTACACGTTGCGCGACAACACAGCGGCGGACGCGCCGATCGAAGCACCATCGTACGCGGCGGCGGAGGCGACAACGTTGGACCTGGCGAATGATGCCGATGGTTCAATTACGCCTACGGAGCGACAGCTTGCGCTTCCTACGGAGCCTGCGGTGCGTGCACGTGCACTGCTGGAACACCTGCTGGCGGAGTACACGCTGCCGGGGACGGCGCATCCCGTGGGCGGCGGCATCGCCGTGGAAGATGTCTACCTGCTGAACCTGCCGTTGACCACGCCGCCGGCGAAAGCTGCGGATGGCAGCCTTGAACCAACGCCGGCTGTGCAGGCAACATCGAGCGCATCCAGCGATACCCTGCTGCGCGATACGGGAGAACTCGCAGTGATCAACCTGCGGTCGTCGTGGTGCGATGCGCACCCTTCGGGCATCACCGTGGAGACGCTGACGATCTCATCCATTATTGGAACCATGCACACGAACATGCCGCAGATCACAAAGATTCGCTTCCTGGTGGACGGGCAGCCAAGGCCGACACTGGCCGGCAATGTGGAGTTGGACCGGACGTATGACGTGGTAGATACAGCCAATGTGACGGCGGGCACACATGAGTAAGCGCACGACGATCGGCGTCTTCGACTCAGGCTTTGGTGGGTTGACTGTGCTGCATGCGCTGGCGGAGACGCTGCCGGGTGCGGACTTTGTGTACCTGGGTGATACGGCGAGGTTGCCGTATGGATCGAAGAGTGCGGCCACGGTGACGAAGTACACCGGAGTGGCGGTGGAGATATTGCGCGCCCGTGGTGCGGAGTTGGTGGTGATCGCGTGCAACACAGCATCGGCTTTGGCGCTGCCATCGTTGGCAGCGACTGCGAGTGTTCCGCTGGTGGGCGTGATTGAGCCGGGGGCGGCGGAGGCTGCGCGGGTGCTTGCCGGTGCGCCGCATCGCACCGCACTGGTGCTTGCAACGGAGGCGACGGTGGCATCGCACGCGTACCGGGCAGCGTGCGCCGCGCGTGGTGTGGAGGCCTTTGAAATGGCTTGCCCGCTGCTTGTGCCCATGGTGGAAGAGGGCTGGAACGACCATGGTGTGACGGCGCAGACGGCGTATATCTACCTGCGTGATGCGCTGGATGCGATGCGCGTAGAGCGGGAGAGCATAAGTGACGACCTATTAGCGCGCAGCGGTTTGCCGGCAGCCTCCGTGGATGATGCACAGCCTGCACTGGTGCTGCTGGGGTGCACGCACTACCCGCTGCTGCGGCCTCTGCTGGAGCGGACGATTGCGAGCGTGATGGATCCTGTGCCGGTGGTGGACTCGTCCACGGCGACGGCAGAGCATGTGCGCGGGATGTTGCCTGCGCTGGCTGAAAGCGGTGACGTCGAGCCCAGGATGCAGTTCCTGGCGACCGACTCACCCAGCAAATTCCAGCGGCTCGGAGAGCGGTTTCTTGGCCGCAGGATTGCAGAGGTGGAGTTGGTCAGTCTCGATTGCTGATGCATCGGCACTGTATCCTTTGTGGTCGAAGACCAAACGCGGCACATGCCGCTGCGAAAGACTGGGATGATGGCCTACCTGCTGAAATCGGAACCGGATGTGTACAGCTTTGACGACCTGTTGCGCGACGGCGAGACGGTGTGGGACGGCATCAAGAATCCGCAGGCGTTGATGACGCTGCGGGAGATGCGCAAGGGTGAGACGTGCGTGATCTATCACTCGAACGTGGGCAAGGAGGCGGTTGGAACGGCGACGGTGGTGTCTGTCGACGCGACCGACCCGAAAGCCCCCCGGGTGAAGCTGAAAGCAGGCAAGCGGCTGAAGCAGCCCAAGTCGCTGGCGATGATGCGTGAAGCTGCGGTGTTCAAGGATTCGCTCCTGTTCCGGCAGTTCCGGTTGTCGGTGGTACCGCTGGACGAGGCGCAGCTGGACTGGCTGCTGCACGCCCAGGTGGATACTGCCGAGCCTGCGACGACAACAACAGCCACAGCAAAGAAGGCTACTTCAGGCAAGGCTCCTGCGAAGAAAACTGCAACAAAGGCGGCAGCGAAGAAGAAGTAACAGCTGCTTGCGAAAGGACGAACGATGATTGATTTGAAGGGTAAGACAGCGGTTGTTTTTGGGTTGGCGAACAAGCGTTCCATCGCATGGGCAATTGCGCAGAAGCTGGACGAGGCGGGTGCAACACTTGCGATCTGCTACCAGAATGAGCGGCTGCAGCGGGATGCCGAGCAGCTTGCGACCGAGTTGAAGGATGCCAAGACGTTCCAGTGCGATGTGACCAGCGACAGCGATCTGGATACCCTGTTTGCCGCGTTAAAGGAGACCTACGGCAAGCTGGACATGGTGGTGCACTCCGTTGCGTTTGCGGGTGCGGACTCGATGAAAAACGACTTTATCGAGACCACGCGTGAGGGCTTTCTGCTGGCGCTGAACATCAGTGCATACTCGCTGATTGCGGTGGCGCGCGGAGCTGCGCCGCTGATGACAGATGGCGGCGCGATCGTGACGCTGACCTACTACGGCGCGGACAAGGTGTTTCCAAACTACAACGTGATGGGTGTAGCCAAAGCAGCGCTGGAAAGCAGTGTTCGCTACCTTGCAGCATCGCTGGGCACGAAGGCGATCCGCGTGAATGCGATCAGTGCGGGAGCAATCAAAACACTGGCTGCGCGCGGCATCGGCGACCTGCAGAAGATGATGGACCACGCCAGCAATCATGCGCCGATGAAGCGCAACGTGGACCCGGCAGAGGTTGGGAATACGGCGGCGTTTCTGCTGAGTCCGCTGGCTGCGGGGATCACCGGCGAGGTGACGTTTGTGGACTGCGGCTACAACATCATGGGGTAGTTCTGTAGCTCTCCGGAACACGACACAGGCGCGGCAGCGGCGAACACAGGTTGTTCGCAGCCTTTGCTTGCGATGGTGTTTCCGCTATGCTGATGGGCACCCATGAAGCTACTCGCCCTCGCCCTGCTTGCGCCGTCGATGATGGTTGGACAGGCTGCCTCGCCACCTGCTGACAGGCCGGCCATCGTGCTTCATGCGGCAAGGCTGCTGGACGTGGCGGCAGGGCGTGTTGTTTCGCCGGGCGAGGTACTGGTGGAGGGCGGGCGGATTACTGCGGCAGGATCACGGGTGCCTCACCCGGCCAGCGCAACCGTGCGCGACCTGGGCAATGCCACGCTGATGCCGGGGCTGATTGACGCGCATGTGCACCTGTTTCTGCATGTGGGCGGCGAGGCGGACCAGACGACCAACGAATCGGTCGCACAGCGTACGCTGCTTGCGGCAGCCGCAGCGAAAGCCGATGTGATGGCCGGGTTTACGGCGGAACGCGACATGGGCACTGAAGGTGCCGGGTGCGCGGATGTGGCGGTGCGCAATGCGATCAATGCAGGCCTGATTCCGGGACCGCACATGCGTGTGTCATGCAATGCGATCGACATCAACGGCGGGCATGAGGACACGAACGGCCGCAACCCTGAGGAGCACCTGCTTTCAAACGCGGACAGGGCCGATGGTGCAGACGAAGTCATTCGCGTGATGCGTGCGCAGAAGAAGCAGGGCGCGGATTTCACGAAGATCTACGAGACGGGCCACGACCGCTTTGTCGACGGCGTGTTCTCGACGCCGTACCAGTACACGGAAGCGGAGTTGGCAGCAGCCGTTGCCGAAGCGAAGCGCACTAGTAGCGTGGTTGCGGTGCATGCCACGGGTGAACCGGGAACACTGTTTGCGGCACAGGCCGGCGTGAGCAGCATTGACCATGCCGACCAGCTTTCAAAAGAGACCATGCAGCTGATGCGTGAGCGTGAGATTTACGCAGTGCCGACATTTGCGATTGGCGAGTATTTCGCCCTGCACGCGCCCACGCCTGCGGAGGGCGAGAGGCGGAAGGCTGCGGAGGCTTTTCACGCTGCCGAGTTCAAGCGACAGCTAGCCGCCGGGGTGCCGTTTGCGGTGGGCTCTGACGTGGGGCCGTTTCCGCATGGCACACAGGCGCGTGAACTTACCCTGATGGTGCAGAACGGCATGACCGCCGCGGACGTGCTGCGGGCAGACCTTCTGCACGGGGCGAAGCTGCTGGGATGGGAGACTGAAATCGGGCAACTGAAGCCGGGGTTCCGCGCGGACATCATCGCTGTTCCCGGCAACCCGCTCCAGGATATGTCTGTCACGGAGCATGTGAGCTTTGTGATGGAAGACGGGGTCGTACTCCGTTGAATTGAGGGTGACGGCGGGATGTGGCTGGCCGGGAATGTAAGAAACGCTTACATTGAATGATGTTGCGATGCCGGCGAAGACAGATGCCAAAACGATCCCATTGAAAAAGAAACCGCAGAATCCTTTGGATGAGCCTTGCGGCCGCTGCGGCAACGTGAGCTGGGTGCGAACCGCGCGCACCAACGTGCTGCTGTCGGGTGTGCTGGACTTCTTCCATCTGTACCCCTGGCGATGCGCGGTCTGCCGTCGTCCCAGGTTTCTGAAGCTGCGCTCGGATCGCCGTATCCATCGGTAGCCTCAAAGGCTCAAGGCGATGCCTAAACCTGAGGTGACCCTGCAGTTCAGGCCACCTTTTCAGCCAGTTCTCCCCAACGATCCATCACGGCTTCAAGCGCGGCGTGCGCGGCGGCCTGTTCGTCCATGGCGGCCTGCAGTTTTTTGCCGTCGCTTGCGATAGCCGGGTCGGCGAGTGCGGCTTCGGCCTTGCTGAGGCGCTCGTCGGCAGCTTCCACTTTCGCTTCCATGCCGTCCCACTCGCGCTGATCCATGTAGCTGAGCTTCTGCTTTGTTTTGGAAGCGGTGGCGTTGGCGGAGTCCTGCGCGATGCTTGCGGCGGAGGGTGCAGCGGCTTTCGCCGAGCCGTCCTCAAACGCGGAAGCAGATTTACGGCGATCGCGCATCCACTGCTCCCATTGGGGGTAGTCAGCGAAGCGTTCGCTGCCGCCCTCGCCGTCCAACCCCAGAACGGTCGTGCTGATGCGGTCGAGCATGTAACGGTCGTGGGTGACGAGGACGAGAGCGCCGGGGTACTCGAGGAGGTTTTGTTCGAGGATTTCGAGGGTGGGGATATCGAGGTCGTTGGTGGGTTCGTCGAGCAGCAGCAGGTCGGCGGGCTGCAGCATGAGCTTTGCGATGAGAACGCGGGCGCGCTCGCCGCCGCTGAGGCGCTCGATGGGCTGGTTAAGCTGCTCGCCGGTAAACAGGAAGCGCGCGGCCCAGCTGGCAACGTGCACGAGCCGGCCGTTGTGAACGACGGAGTCCCCTTCCGGCGCGAGGGCGCGGCGAAGGGTGAGGGTGGGGTCGATTTCGCGCAGCTGGCTGAAGTACACGGTGCGCAGCATGGCAGCGCGCTTGATGGTGCCGGAAGTGGGCTCAAGCTCGCCGGTGAGCAGGCGCAGGAGGGTTGTTTTGCCGCTGCCGTTGGGCCCGACGAGACCGAGGCGAACACCGTTGGTGAGCAGGAGGTTGAGGTCGCGCAGGATGGTGCGGTCGCCCAGGTCACACTGGACATCTTCAAACTCGATCAGGCGCTTGGTCTGGCGGTCGGTAGCCGCAAAGTCGATACCGGCCGTTGTTTTCACGGCGCGCTGGTTGGCGTCGGCGAGTGCGCCGATCATCTCGTGTGCGCTATCGATGCGGGACTTGCTTTTCGTGGTGCGTGCCTTGGGTCCGCGGCGCAGCCACTCAATTTCCGTTTTCACCTGATTTTTCAGGCTGTCGTGCGCCTTCTGCTGGGCGGCCAGATGGAGTTCGCGCTCCTCAAGGAATTGGGAGTAGGGACCCTCGATGCGCAGCGAGCCAAGGGCATACATGCGGTTGAGCTCGACCGTGGAGGTGGCGGACTCTTCAAGGAAGTAACGATCGTGCGAGACGATGACGGCGGCAGATTCGGACTCGGCGAGCAGGTCTTCGAGCCACTGGATGCCGGCGAGATCAAGGTGGTTCGTGGGTTCGTCGAGCAGCAGGACGTCAGGGGAGGCGACGACGGCCTCCGCGATGGCGAGACGTTTGCGCCAGCCGCCCGAGAGCGATGCAGCTTCGGCATGGATGTCGGGGAAGCCGGTGCGGCCGAGCATTTCGCGGATGCGGCCCTCGTGCTCGTCGGGTGGGACGTTGGAGGCTTTGAGCGACGCTTCGAGCACACCACGGACGGTTGCGCCCTTGGGAAACTGCGAGTCCTGCACGACGTAGGCAACGCGTGCGCGGCGACGCACAGCGACCTCGCCGGAGTCTGTGTCTTCCCTGCCGGCGAGGACGGCCAGCAGCGTGGACTTGCCGGTGCCGTTGGGGCCGATGAGACCGATGCGATCGCCGTCGGAGACGACGAAGTTGAGGTTGTCGAAGAGGACTTTTGCGCCGAAGCGTTTGCTCAGCGACTGCGCGTTCAGGATCGGAGGCATTGCTCTTAGTTTACCGGTTGGCGAGGCTTCAGCGCATTACAGCATGCGAACGTGAAAGAGGCGGTCGTCCGGCTCGTCGCCTTGCGTGACAGCGACCTCGCCGCGGGCGCGAGCAATGACGGAGGGAAACTTGTCTCCCCACTCGATAAGGACGAGGGCAGCAGGGTCGGCTTCCATCTCTTCCAGGCCGAGCTGGAGGAGCTCCTCTTCGCGCTCGAGGCGGTAGAGGTCAAGGTGGTACAGCTTCCTGGTGCGGCCTTGATACTCGTGAATCAGGGTGAAGGTTGGACTGGTAACGTCGTCTTCCGGCGCGCCCAGCGAGCGTGCGATGCCGCGGACAAGGGTGGTTTTGCCGGCTCCCAGATCACCTCGCAGGATGACTGTGCGTGGCGAGGGGAGCATGAGCTCCATGATGGTTTCGCCGAGGGCGAGGGTGCCGTTCACGCTGCGGGTCTTCAGTCGCTTTTCAATCACTCTGCTATTCCACCATGGGCAGCTTGCTTTGCCAGCGGGGTTTGCGGACGCCGGAGATCCAGGTGAAGCCATTGTCGCGGATGCGGTAGCGGAAGGCTTCTGAAAGGTGGGCGACCGTGTCGGTGGCGAGGATGGTGTGCTCGTCGCGGCGCGTGGCGGCAAAGTCGGCGGCAAGGCCGTGGAGGTAGACCGCGGCTTCGACGGCTGCTGCGATGTTGTTCGGGAACTGGGCGATGGCGGCAGCGACGATGCCGGTGAGGATGTCGCCGGAGCCGCCCTTTGCCATGGCGGGGTTCCCGGTGGTGTTGACGGCGACACGGCCGTCCGGGTGCGCGACGAGTGTGCGCCAACCCTTGAGCACAAGGGTGACGTGATGCTCTGTTGCAAAGGTGCGGGCGAGGTTGAGCCGGTCGGCCTGCACCTGTTTGGTGGTCATGCCCAGCAGCGTCGCCATCTCGCCCGGATGGGGTGTGAGGACGACCGTTCGGTTGCTGCCGTCAATGAGTTCGTTGCAACCGTGGAACGCATTGAGGCCGTCGGCGTCGAGCACGAGTGGCAGGGAAGTTTGAGCGACGAGCCGGCGAACGAGTTCAGAAGTTTCACCTGCCGTGCCCAAACCGGGGCCAATCGCCAGGACGGAGATCTTCTTGAGCAGCCTGTCGAGGCATTCCGGGTCGGCGTTGACAAGGGCGAGCGAGCCGTGGTCATCCTCCTGCAGCGGTACGGTCATGAGCTCCGGCGTGATGAGAGCGACGGTCTGAAGAATGGATTTAGCCACCGCGGCTGTGACCAGACCGGCACCGGTGCGAAGCGCGGCAAGCGAACTCATGGAGGGTGCGCCGGATTTGCCTGCGGCACCGCCGACGAGAAGAACGTGACCGTACATGCCCTTGTTGGAATCGACAGTGCGTGGCTTTTGAAAGATTTGCTTGGATTCGCCGGTCCAGAAGAGATGTTCGTTGGAAACGACGGCCGCCGGTGGAGAGCCGATACCGGCGACCACGACAGGGCCGAGTGTTGCCCTGGTGAGATGGCCGAAAAGGTGCGCGGGCTTGGGTGCGGTAAAGGTGACGACGGCGTCAGCGCGAAAGGCTTCCGGATTGGACTGGTCGCGTGAGTCTGCGTCCCAACCGGATGGCAGGTCTACGGCGACCACCGGGACGATGGAGGTGCGAAGGGCATCGCGCACCGCGACGGCAATGCCGCGCAGGGGCGGTTTAAAACCGGTGCCGGTGACGGCGTCGAGTACGACCTCCGCACCGTGCAGGAGCGGGAGGATAGCGGCTTCGGTCTCTGCCTCGGGAAGCGTGTGCACCTGGATGGCGGTACGGTCCAGCAGGCCCAGGGCGTCCGCCGCAGAGCCCTGTATTTTGCTTTCTGGCCCGGTGAGCGCAACGACGACGTCAAAGCCGCCGTTGAGAAGGGCACGCGCGGCGACCAGACCGTCGCCGCCGTTGTTGCCGGTGCCGCAAAGGATGAGAACGCGGCGGGCACGCGGATACTGCGCTCGGACAAATCGCGCGACGGCCGTGCCCGCGTTCTCCATCAGCTCGCCGAAGGGTGTGCCGAACTCGTCGGCGGTGCGCTTGTCAGTGGCGGCCATCTCTGCCGCGGTAAGCATCTGCATGCCGGGTTGGATGCGCTAGGGCCGCAGCGGGATGGGGCTATCCGCGTCGCGGTCACGGTAGTAGGGCGCGCGAAAGCGGAGGATGTTGCTGGCGCATTTGGCAGGGGTCATCATGCTGGCCGCGTCCAGCAACCAGCGGTTGCGGACGTTGTGGGTGACACGGCGAAAGAGTTTTTTGTCTATGACGTCTTCGCCCACGTTCCACAGCAGGCCACCTACGGGTGTAACGAAGAAGTCGACCATGCCGGTTTCGTTGGTGTAGCGACCAAGCTTGTCGCTGTAGTAGGTCTTGATGCCGATGTTGCCGTCGGACGACTCGGAGATGGGCCCGATCTTCCACTGGGCGCTGTAGGCGGCGGAGTAGGCGGTTGCGCGAAGGCGGCCCATCCAGTAGCGGCGAGTATTTTCAAAGTCGAGCGCGCGCTGCTTTGGGTCGTTCTGGATGTAAATGAAATTGGTGATGGCACCCATGAGGGGGTGGCCAACGTAGTCCACGCCGAAGGGGTCGTCGTCGTTCCAGCGGCTCCAGCGGTAGCGCTGAAGGGTGGTGACGTAGTCGCCCCAGTAGCCATCGGTGTGGTGCAGCAAGTGGTAGCGGGCGTCGTCGTCCATGCCGACGTTGCCGCCTGTTTGCGCGGAGAGGAAGAAGAGCGAGCTGCCGAGGACGCGAACCCAACTGACCCGACAAGGTTTGCCGTGCAGTTCGCCGGATTCGCAGGCGGTGTTGCGGTCGATCTCCGATTCCAGGTGAAGCTCTTGCGCCGTGGGTGAGGAAAGCGGCGGTACGGCCGCCACAGAGACGGAGCCGGGTATGTGCACAAGCGAAGCAGTCTGACGGACAAGGATGGCAGAGGGTGCATCCGCGAGTTCCACGACGGCGCTGCTGCCGTTCTGCTGGCAGTGAACGGAAGCGCCTGCGAAGGACAGCAGTCCAGCGCAGAGCGTTGCGACGCGCACGAGGGCGGGAACTTTCATCAGCACCCCCAGTCTACGCGGTGGATCGGAACGGCACCGGATGAAGTCCTTAGAATGGGTGACATGCGATGGCGGCAAGTGTTGGCGGAGGTGTCGGCGATACGGAGCAACACCGTCGCGGACCCGCATGTGAGTGGCGTGTCGTACGACTCGCGGCAGGTGGTGCCCGGCGACGTTTTTGTGGCCATGCGTGGCGGCGTGGTGGATGGAAACCGGTTCATGCTGGGCGCTGTGCGACGAGGTGCCGTTACCGTGCTGACGGATTCGCCGGAGGCGTTCTCAACGCTGGAAGGCAGCGTACCGGTGGCACTGGTCAGCCATGGACGAAGAGCTCTTGCGCAGGCGAGCGCCGCTGTATTCGCTCACCCCGAACGGGCACTTTCGCTGACCGCCGTGACTGGGACAAACGGGAAAACGACCACCGCTTTTTTGACGGAAGCGCTGCTGGAGCAGGCGGCGCGGAAGTGCCTGATGATTGGCACGATTGAGACGCACCTGCCGGGAACGGATGGGACGCGTGAGACGCGGACAAGTGTGCATACCACCCCGGAGAGCCGCGACCTGTATGCCCTGTTTCGCGAGGCTGCGGACCGTGGAGCCACCGAAGTTGTGATGGAAATGAGTTCGCACGCGCTGGAGCAGGAGCGTGTGTACGGTTTGCCTGTGGACGTGGCGATCTTTACGAACCTGACGCAGGATCACCTGGACTTTCACGGCACGATGGAAGCGTATGGCGCGGCCAAGGCTCGGCTGTTTGCGGGTGTGGGCGCCAACCCGCCGCGGGTGGCAGTGATCAACGCGGACGATCCGTCGTTCGCACTGATGTGGGAGGCCGCTGCTGGGTGTGGGACACGATGGCGATACAGCCTGCTGGATGCGGCGGCGGAGTTCCATGCAAGTGCCATCCAGTACCGCGCGGGCAGAACGGAATTTGTGTGGACTACGCCCTTCGGCACGGCGCAGGTGACGGTTGCACTGACGGGCCGGGTAAACGTGTACAACCTGCTGGCGGCGGGTGCCGCTGCACTGGCGCGGGGCATGGAGTTTGATGGGGTCGTGGAGGCGATGGCTACGCTGCGGCCGGTGCCCGGCAGATTCGAAACGGTGGCGAATGGGCTGGGACTGACAGTCGTGGTGGATTACGCGCATACGGACGACGCGCTGCGAAACCTCATTGCGCTGGCACGGGAGTTGGCAGCGGACTATCGCGTGCTGACGCTGTTTGGATGTGGCGGAGACCGGGACAGGACAAAGCGACCGAAGATGGGCCGAGCTGCCGGCGAAGGGAGTGACGTCGTCGTGATTACAAGCGACAATCCGCGGTCGGAGGACCCCGCCGCCATTGCGGATGAGGCACTAAGCGGGGTTCGTGAGACGGCGCTGGATGCCACACGTGTGACGGTGGAGCTGGATCGGGCGAAGGCCATTGAGAATGTGTTGCGACAGGCCCAGGCCGGTGACGTTGTGCTGATTGCCGGCAAGGGACACGAGAAGACACAGACGGTTGCGGGCGTTGCCGCACCCTTTGACGATGTGAGCGTGGCGGCCGACATTCTGCAGCGAGTGGAGAAGGAACGAGGGATGGAGAATACATGCACTTAAAGTTGGGACAGGTTGCCGATTGGATCCATGCAGAGGGCGATTTCCTCTCTACTACGGACGTGTTCGGGTACTCCATCGATTCGCGCACGGTGGCTGCGGGAGACCTGTTTTTTGCTGTGATGGGTGAGAGGCTGGACGGCCATGACTACGTGCGAGCGGCGCTGGAGATGGGCGCGGCTGCAGCCGTCGTAAGCACGCGATGGGTGGTGCCGGCGGAAGTGGATGCGGCCAAGCTGCTGCGGGTGCCGGAAAGCGAGGATTGCGTGCTGGCGGCAATGCAGAAACTGTCGCGCGAGGTGCGGCGGGCGTGGGCTGCAATGGGCACCAACCGGCGGGTGATTGGCGTGACGGGGTCGGCTGGTAAGACCACGACCAAGGAGTGCGTGGCAGCGGTGCTTGCCGCAAAATTTGCCGTGCTGAAGAGTGCGGGCAATTTGAACAACGGCTTTGGCCTGCCACTGCAACTGCTGAAGCTGGAGCCCGCACATGAGATGGCCGTGATGGAGATGGGCATGAACCACGGCGGCGAGCTGGCCGCACTGGCAAAGATCGCGGAGCCGGACTGGGCTGTGGTGAGCAACGTGGCACCGGTGCACCTGGAGCACTTCCCTGCCGGCATTGAAGGCATCGCGGCGGCGAAGTATGAACTGGTGCAGGCTCTGCCAGCGGATGGCATTGCCGTTTTGAACGCGGACGACGCGCATGTGCGGACGTTTGGGCGGGGACGGGAGCCGCATGTGCGGACCTTCGCGGTGCACGCTGAAGCAACCGTTCGCGCGACGGAGGTGGAGAGCCTGGGCGCGGACGGAATGCGCTTTACCGTGCATGCCGCGGGAGCGAGTGTGCCGGCACGGATTGCGCTGTTGGGGGAGCACAACGTGTACAACGCGCTCGCAGCCGTTGCTGTTGGGCTGGAGGCCGGTGTGCCTTTAGCGGATGCGCTGCGCGCACTGGAAGAGCTGCAGCCGAGCGACAAACGCGGCGAACTACTGCGTTGGAACGGGGCACAGTTGCTGAACGATACCTACAACAGCAACCCGCGCGCGCTGGACAGCATGGTGAATGCGCTGGCTGCGGTGCCTGCGGGCCGTCGCATTGTTGTTGCCGGGGAGATGCTCGAGCTGGGTCCGGAAGCTGCGTCGCTGCATCGCTGCTGTGGCCAGCACATGCGTGCGGCGGGCATGGATGTTGTGCTGGGCGTGCGTGGATTTGCGCAGAGCGTCGTAGATGGTTTCGGTGAAGGTGGTGTTTTCGTCGACACACCCGAGCAAGCGGGTGCGTGGATGCGCAGCAACGTCCGCGCCGGGGATGCCGTGCTGCTGAAGGCCTCGCGTGGCGTTCGACTGGAGCGGGCGCTGGCGGCGTTGCAGACATAATGCAGCGTCAGCCGCAACGAATCCATCGCTGGAAGGACGCGGACATCCGGCTGCTCCATTCGGGTGCGTGCATCCGGGTTGGTGCCTCTGGAAGCTGCGCTGCTCGCGCCAGCTTCGCGTTCGCCTAGTAAGCTGGACGTGCCCATTCCACGCTTCCGGCCACGGCGCGCCGGTGGAGGACCGTTGCTCTACTGGCTTTTGTACGAAAAGCTTTACCCGATCTTTCGCGTCTTCCGCATCTTTCGCTATCTCACCTTTCGGTGCGTCTTTGCGTCGCTTACGGCACTGCTCATCGGCATGCTGATTGGGCCGTTTGTGATTCGCCGGCTGCGGGAGTTCCAGATCGGCCAGTACATCCGCGACGAAGGTCCGGAGAGCCACAAGACCAAATCCGGCACGCCGACGATGGGTGGCGTGCTGATTGCCATCGCTATCCTGGTGCCGACGCTGCTTTGGAGCGATCTTCGCAACCCGTTTGTATGGGTGGTGATGGGGTCGACGCTCGCCTTTGGCGCGATTGGGTTTGCCGACGACTACATCAAGGTGGTGCACAAGCGGAACCTCGGCCTGACGAGCAGGCAGAAGTTGATGCTCCAGTTCCTGGTGAGCTTTAGCGTTGCTGCCGTGCTATGCGTGATGCAGAGCCGCGGGTACTACTCCACGCGGCTGGTAGTGCCGTTTTTCAAAAACGTTCGGCCAGACCTGATCATGGGTTGGGCACGGAACATCCATGGGCTGTACTGGCTGTCCTTCCTGCCGTTCGTCGTGTTTGTCATGCTGGTGATTTCGTTCTCGTCCAACGCGGTGAACCTGACGGATGGTCTGGATGGACTGGCAATTGGCTGCACGATCATCGCTGCGGGTGCGCTGACAGTGCTGACGTACGTCTCCGGCCACGTTGTCTTTTCTGACTACCTGGAGATTCCACGCATGCCAATGGTGGGGGAGTTGACGATCTTCTGCGGAGCCATGGTTGGCGCGAGCATCGGCTTTCTTTGGTACAACGCGCACCCGGCAGAGGTGTTTATGGGCGACGTTGGATCACTGGCGCTTGGCGGTGCGATTGCGACGGTGGCTGTGGTCATCAAGCAGGAGCTGCTGCTGCCGTTTATCGGTGGGGTGTTCATATTAGAAGCGGTCAGCGTGATTCTTCAGGTGGGCAGCTACAAGCTGCGCGGGGGCAAGCGCATCTTTCGCATGGCACCGCTGCACCATCACTTTGAGCTGAGCGGGTGGAGCGAATCGAAGGTGATTGCCCGTTTCTGGATCATGGCGCTGGTGTTTGCGCTGTTTGCGCTGACAACGCTGAAACTGCGGTAGAGTTCAGCCATGGAACTTGTCGAGAAGTACGCGCGCTCTTGGCCCCGAGCTGTCTTTGATTATGTGATCAGTGATCCTGGTAAGCGAGTGCGCTTCTTGGCAAAGGAGCTTCCCATCCTGCGTCAGCCAGGTGTGTATGTCTTGTATCGGGATGATATTCCCTATTACATTGGCAAAGCGGGTAACTGGCTATGGCATCGCCTCGAGACCCACGCAAGGAAACCGGACGACGCCTACATCAATTACTGGAACTACTTTTCCGTCTTTGTTATTCACGATGCAGCGCAGCGCGACGCCGTGGAAGCAATTCTAATAGCTGCTTTTCCAACAGCGAACAATGCGAAGCCTAAGCTTAATACTGAAAAGCTTCCCGCTGAGGTGGTCCAGCTATGGCGTCAGCAACGCAATGTGCGTCGTAGCACAGAGGATCTGAAACGCTCAGCTGCAGAAGCAGAAGTTGAAGACGCAAAAGAGTGATGGAACTGAAAAACAAACGCGTTCTGGTGGTGGGTCTCGGCAAATCCGGCGTCTCTGCCGCATTGTTTTTGCGCAGGCAGGGTGCGCGGGTGACGGTGTCTGACGCCCGACCGTCGGACGCACTTGCAAAGGAAATCCCGGCGCTGCTGGAAGCCGGTGTGATGGTTGAAACCGGCGGCCATGGCGTGCTGACGTTTCGGCGGCAGGACCTGGTGGTGCTGTCGCCCGGGGTGCCGCTGAGCACGCCGGAGGTGCAGCAGGTGCAGCGCTTTGGTGTGCCTATTATTGGTGAGCTGGAGCTGGCGGCACAGGCCTTGCAGGGCGAGGTTGTGGCCATTACAGGGTCGAACGGCAAAACCACGACGACGTCGCTGCTGGGCCATATCTTTGAGCGTGCCGGTAGGCAGACGCTGGTTGGCGGAAACATCGGCCTGCCGGTGGTGGACCTTGTGAGCGGAAGTACGTCTGAGACCTGGAGCATTCTTGAGGTTTCCAGCTTTCAACTTGAAACGATCCAGACCTTTCGGCCGCACATTGCGCTGGTGCTGAACATTACGCCGGACCACCTGGACCGCCATGGCGACTTTGAGCACTACGCCGCGGCCAAGGCGCGCATTACAGAAAATCAGGCGGCGTCAGACTTCCTGGTACTGAACGCCGAGGACAAGCCGACGCAGATGGTTGCGGCGAAGACTGCTGCACAGGTGTTCTGGTTCTCCAACGCGCGTCGGGTGAAGCAGGGTGCATTTACGCACGCCGATGGAATCTACTTCATCCCAGCGGAAGGCGCTCAGCCTGAGCCCATTCTTCCCCTTTCCGCCATTCAGCTGCGCGGCGCGCACAACGTTGAAAACGTCCTCGCCGCAGTAGCCGCCGCCCGTCTTGCCGGCATCGCTGCAGCAACCATCCGCGAAGCCGTGCAAACCTTTCACGCCGTTGACCATCGCCTGCAATTTGTCGCACAGGTGAAGGGTGTCGACTACTTCAACGACTCCAAGGCCACCAACGTGGACGCGACGCTGAAGGCGCTGCAGGCATTTCCGGCCAACATCCGCCTGATCCTGGGCGGCAAGGACAAGGGCAGCGACTACACCACGCTGCTGCCGCTACTGCAGAGCCGTGCGAAGGCTGTGTATACCATTGGCGCTGCCGCGTACCTGATTGAGGACCAGCTCGCCGAGGGGCTCCCTTACCCGATCACGCATGCGGAGACCCTGGAGAACGCCGTTGCGCTCGCCGCGCGCGAGGCGCACCCGGGAGACACGGTGCTGCTTGCACCGGCGTGCGCGAGCTTCGACCAGTTCACCAGCTATGAGCACCGCGGCAGAGTGTTTGCCGACCTGGTGCAAGGGCTGCAGCAGGCCAAGTAAACCTTGGCGCCTCTGTGCCACCGGATGCACCAGCCGAAGTAGCGGTACCAAAGAAGATTCCTGCCGTGCGCCGCAGGGGCTGGCAACCGCTACCCTAGCCGAAGCAGGTTCCCATGGCAAAGCGCGTCGGCGTTGACAAATGGCTGTTTGGCACGGTGCTGACACTTGTGGTGTTTGGGCTGGTGATGGTTTTTTCCACGTCGGCGGTGCTGGCCAAGGCGCAGTACGGGTCGCCGTACCCCTATGTCGTAAAGCAGGCCGGCTTTGCCATTGCCGGTATGATCGCTCTGTTTGTGCTGATGCGCGTGGATTACCGCCGCTACAACAATCCGCGGTTTATCTTTCCGCTGATCGCCGTGACCACGCTGCTGCTGCTGGGTGTGTTCGTGTTTGCGGGCATGAACGGCGCGCACCGATGGATTCGCCTGCCCGGCATTACGCTGCAGCCGTCTGAGTTGGCGAAGCCGGTGATTGTGCTGTTTCTGGCGTGGTTTCTGCAGAGCCGCGTGCACCAGATGGACGACTGGAAGCACGTGATCCTGCGGGCGATTGCGCCGCCCCTGGTGCTTGCCGCGCTGATCCTGAAGGAGCCAGACCTGGGCACAGCGCTGGTCTGCATCGGTGTGACGGCGGCCATGCTGTTCCTGGCCGGCATTGAGCTCAAGTACTTCGCCATGGCCGCGATTCCTGGTGGCATCGGCCTGTACTGGATGCTGTTCCACGTTGCCTTTCGCCGCGCACGCATGCTGGCATTCATGAACCCGGAGGCAGATCCACGCGGCACCGGATTTCACATTTTGCAATCATTGATCGCGGTCGGGACGGGTGGCTTCCATGGCCTGGGCCTGATGGAAGGGCGTCAGAAGTTGTTCTATCTGCCGGAGCCGCACACCGACTTTATCTACGCGACGGTTGCCGAGGAACTGGGAATCCTTGGAGCGATCTTCCTCGTCGGCCTGTTTGCGTTTCTGGGATACCGCGGCCTGCGAACGGCGGTACTGTCGACGGATCCATTTGCGCGGTTTCTAGCCTTCGGCTTTACGACGGCGATTCTGATCCAGGCATTCTTCAACATTTCGGTGGTGCTGGCGCTGCTACCGACCAAGGGTATTCCGCTGCCGTTTATTTCTTCCGGTGGTACGAGCGTCTTCGTGACGTTGGCGAGCATGGGCGTGCTGCTGAACATCAGTCGCGAGATCGATTGAGCGTGAACAACTTCGTTCTCTACGGTTGCGGGTTTCGTTTCCACGGTCGTTCGTTCCGCAACGCGGAGGAGGAAAGAGCAGCGATCCTAATCACGACTCGATGGTTCGTTCTGCTCTATGCACCATTGATTCCGCTAAGTTCCTGGCTTGTGAAGGATGCCGGTTCGTTGGTGAACAACTTGCGTCCGAACTTGAGAAATTACGTGATACTGCAGCGGCTTCCACTGTTCTGGCCGCAGGTTTTGCGAGTCTGGTTTTGGACCGCGCTCGCGGGAGCGCTCATCATCCTCGGTCACGCTTGGCTTATTTCCTCAGAGGCAGCCATCCATGCCTGATCGCCTCCGCGTCCTGGTTGCGGGTGGGGGCACTGGTGGTCATGTCATTCCAGCGCTTGCGATTGGCCGGGAGCTTCGGGACCAGCATGGCGCGGATGTGCGGTTTGTGGGGACCGCGCGTGGCATGGAGACGCGGCTTGTGCCGGAGGCTGGCTTTCCTCTGGAGTTGATCCGGGTGGGGCAGCTGAAGAATGTTTCGCTGCTGACGCGCGCGCGGACGATGATGGACCTGCCGCGCGGTGTGGCGCTGTGCGTTGGCCTGCTGCGGCGGTTCAGGCCACAGGTGGTACTTGGCGTTGGCGGATATGCGAGCGGACCGGCGATGCTGGCCGCAGTCCTGCTGCGCATCCCCACACTCGCCTTTGAGCCGAATGCCGCACCGGGTTTGGCGAACAGGCTAGTGGGGCGATTTGTCTCGGCGGCTGCGGTGAACTTCGCCGAGACGGCACGACAGTTTCGCAACGCGAGGGTCACGGGTATACCGGTGCGCCCGGAGTTCTTCCGCATCGCTCCAAAACTGGAGGGCAGCGCGCCCCGGCTGCTGGTGCTGGGCGGGTCTCAGGGAGCGCAGGCGCTGAACGCTGCCATGCCGCAGGCGGCGTCTGTGTTGTTGCAGAGTGTTCCGCGACTGACCATCGTGCACCAGGCAGGGGAGCGCCACGTGGAGGCAACACGGGCCGCGTATGCAGAGCTAGGCGTGGACATGGGTCGGGTGGAGGTCGCTGGATTCTTGCCGGCGATAGACGCGATTGCGGCGGCTGACCTCCTGGTGTGTCGCAGCGGCGCAAGTACCGTCGCAGAGCTATGCGCGGCGGGCAGACCGGCGGTGTTCGTGCCCTTTCCGCAGGCGGCAGATGATCACCAGACGCGCAATGCCGAAGCTCTTGTGCAGTTGGGCGCGGCGGAACTGCTGCCTCAAGCGGACTTGACGCCGGAACGCCTCCGTGACGTCGTGGCAGGGCTGCTACGTGAACCGCAGAGGCTAGCCCAGATGGCGGAACGCGCCCGGGAGGCGGCTCATCCGCAGGCCTTGCAGACCATTGCTGCTCTCGCCGTTGCCCTTGGGACAGCGCACTAATAAGGGGGCGTAAACGAAGGTGCCCGGCAAATTGCCGGGCCCCTTTTTTGGCTTATCTGTGTCCGCCGCCGCCATGTGAACCACCGCCGCCGCCGCCACCGTGAAAGCCACCGCCACCGCCGCCGGAGAAGCCGCCGCTATGACCACCACCAAAGCTGCCGCCACTGAAGCCACGCGAGCTGCCGCCGGAGAACGAACCGCCGGAATATCCACGTGAGCCGCCAAAGCTGCTACCACCTGCGAAGGATCGCTGCTGGCCGGAGTTGAAGCTCTGACCACCACCGAAGCTCCGCTGTCCGGAGTTGAAGCTCTGACCACCGAAGCTCCGCTGTCCGGAACTGAAGCCCTGACCACCAGCAAAGGATCGCTGTGAACCGGAACTGAAGCCCTGACCACCAGCGAAGCCGCGCTGGGCGAAACCCTGCCCGTTGCTGGCAAAGCTGCTGCCACCGCGTGCGCCGAAGCCGGCAGATCCGCGATTGCCGAACCCGGAACCACCCCGATTGGCAAACCCGTTTGCGCCGCCTCGGTTGTACCCACCAAAGCCACGACTGCTGGGGTAGCGATTGAACCCTACGCCACCGCCACGGATGCCGCCACGATAGCCGCCGTATCCACCGTTATAAAAGTGGCCGCCGTATCCGCCGCCGAAGCGATTCAGGCCGCGGTTGTAAAAGAAGATCCCGCGGTTCCAGTAGCCGCCGTAGTAGCCGACGCCAAAGTAGCCAAAGCCGTAGTTAAGGCCGCCGTAGTATCCGACGGTCGGTCCCCAGTACCCGGCGTTCCAGTAGTAGCCACCGCCATAGCCTGGGCCCCACCAGCCGGGCGTCCACAGCGCGTTCACATAGGGGGGTTCAACCCATGCTCCTGCGACCCAGTAGTAGTCGCCAACGCCCCGGTCCCACGCCCAGTAGCCGGGCGTCCACAAATACCCGTCGCCTGGCGACTGCGGCTGATCGTACTCCGGAATTGCGGGGGGTGCGGTGTTGGTGATTGGCGCCTGTTGCGCCGTGGGCTGATAGCCGCCCTGATCGGCACCATTACCGTTGTAATAGCCCTGCTGGCCGTTGTTGTCGCCGACAGTGCCGTAACCCTGCTGGTTGCCGTAGCCTGCCTGGTTGCCATAGCCGTCGTCCTGGCCGTTATAGGCCTGAGCACCGGCGGTGGTTGCTGCCACAGCAAGCGCCACGGAACCGGCAATGATCGTCCAAACTCTGAGTGCGCGGGAGTTTGTCATAGAGACCCTTCTTAGCCCGCAGTTGTCGCTGCCGGGGTCGTACACGGCGTTGCGCGAAGCGGGTGTGCGCCAGTTCTGCGCACACCTTATAGGACACGCATCCCCACCTAAAAGTTGCGCCCACAGCAGGTTGAGCCGCAGGCAGAGAAAAGGGTGTCGGCTGTCTTCTGACAGGCCAACACCCTCATCGTCGATTGTCACCCGCGTCCGTAGTGCCCTTACCGGTGACGCCGTACAGGTTAACGACGTGGATGATCGTCGTGGTTGTTGCCGCCGTTATTGGGACGGTTTTCCTGGCGCTGCTGCTGCACCTGCTGGTGGTCCTGCTGCCGTTGCTGTTGCACCTGCTGGCGGTCCCCCATGCGCTGCTGCTGTTGCTGCTGCTGTATCTGCTGGCGCTGCTGGTTGTCCTGCTGGCGCTGCTGCAGTTGTTGCTGCTGCAAAGCCTGGCGCTGCTGCTGGTTGGCTCCGTTCTGCTGGAAGGCCTGCCGCTGTGCGTTGTCCTGCTGGTTTTGTTGAAGGCGCTGATTCTGCAGGGCTTGGCGCTGCTGCATATCCTGGCCACGCTGCTGCATGACCTGTTGCTGGTCACCGAAGCGCTGCTGCTGCACGTTCTGCCGGTCGGCCTGCACGTTCGCATTGCCGATGGCTCCGCGGTTGGCTGCGGCCGCGCCGTTGTTCAGTGAGTTTGCCGGACGGAAGTTCGGCTGGGTATTTGCCAGACCGCGCTGTCCACCGTTTGTGAAGCTGCCGGCACCGGGCGCAACTGCTGCCTGGCGGAAACCCTGCTGCGTGCTGACCGGGCGGCTAAGGGCACCGACCGCAGGATTGCCGTGGTTCTGCTGCGCAAATTGCGAGCGGTCCTGCCGTGCAAAGTTCACGTGATTCAGTTGGTTCTGGGTCGGACCAACGTGCTGCTCGCGGAATGCCGCCTGCTCGCCGGCGCTTGGACGGCTCTGCAGACCACCCTGGCCACCAACGTAGCTGGTGTGCACGTTGTTGATGATCGTGGTGTTGTGGATGTAGGTGTTGTGAACCACGTTCACGTTCACGTTGCTGTACGCGGTGTTGTAGAAGAAGTGGTTGTTGTTCCAGTAGCCACCCTCATACCCGTGGCCAAAGAAGCCAAAGCCATAGTTCACGCCGCCGTAGTAGCCGATGTGCGGTCCCCAGTAGCCGGCGTTCCAACCGTAGTAGCCGCCGGTATAGCCCCAGTAGCCAGGCGTCCACAAGAAGCCGGGCTGAGGCGGCGCGGCCCACACGCCAGGAACCCAGAAGTAGTCACCGACGCTCGCGTCCCACTGCCAATACCCGGGTGTCCACAGCATGTCTGGTGCGGGGGCAACGGGCTGCACATACACCGGGATTGCCGGAGGCGCGATGGAAATGCCGATAAACACACCCGCATGACTGACGGCCGGAACCGCGCCGATGGAAGCTGCGAGGGTAAGTGCTGGAACAAGTTTGGTGAATCGCATGGTCGTGTCTCCCGGCCGTGTTGGCCCGCGCATATGTGAACGCGCAACCGTCGTAAATGTTGCTCAGATTCTCGGGTAAATGGATACCTCTTGCGGGGTATTGGCTTTTCCGCAGCAGAAGCGGCTAGAGTGAAGCGGGACCGCGACATCGCGGAAAGGGAGACCCTGAACAACCATGTATGCCGCCAATCAGCGTGTCCACTTCATCGGTATCGGCGGCATTGGGATGAGCGGCATTGCGGAGATTGTGCTTTCGCTGGGCTACCCCGTTTCGGGGTCAGACCTGCGGCGCTCCCCTGTGACGGATCGCCTGGCATCCTTAGGTGCGACGATTTACGAAGGACACAGCGCGGAGCAGGTGCTACAGGCGGATGTCGTCGTCACGTCCACTGCCGTTCCGGCTGACAATGCTGAAGTGAGAGAGGCCCGTGCCCGCCGCATCCCTGTTATTCCGCGTGCGGAGATGCTGGCCGAGCTGATGCGGCTGAAGTATGGCATCGCCGTTGCGGGGATGCACGGCAAGACGACGACCACCACCATGGTTGCGGCCGTGCTGGCTGCCGGACACCTTGACCCGACCGTTGTCGTTGGAGGCCGCGTCGACCTGTTTGGCTCAAACGCACGTGCCGGTGCCTCCCGCTACCTGGTGGCGGAGGCGGACGAGAGCGACCGCAGCTTCCTGAAGCTGTCGCCGATACTCGCGGTGGTGACGAACCTGGACCGGGAGCACATGGAAAGCTATGCCGGCCTGTCTGACGTGGAGAACTGCTTTGTGGATTTCATGAACAAGGTGCCGTTCTACGGGGCTGTGACCGCATGTATCGACGACCCCATGCTGCAGGCAATTCTGCCCAGGGTGACGCGCCGTGTGATCACCTACGGGGCACACCCGGATGCGGCCTTCCGGCTGATGCCGCTGCCGCGCTCCGGCGACTGCCATGCGAACTTTCACGTGCGATTCGGGGAGCAACTGCTGGGACCGTTTCAGCTGCATGTGCCCGGGCGCCATAACCTGCTGAACGCGACTGCGGCGGTCGCTATCGGCACCGAACTAGGAATACCGCCGGAGTTGATTGCGCAGGGCCTGGCGAGCTTTCGCGGTGTGGACCGGCGGTTTCAACATCGCGGCAGCGTGGGCGGCATTGCCATCGTGGATGATTATGGCCACCATCCCACCGAGATTCGCGCCACGCTTGCAGCCGCGCGTGAGTGCGGTTACAGGCAGATACACGTGCTGTTCCAGCCACACCGCTACACCCGCACCCGCGACCTGATGGATGACTTTGCAACTGCGTTTGCGCAGGCAGATACGCTGGAACTGGTACCCATCTACCCTGCAAGCGAGCAGCCCATCCCAGGAGTCACAAGCGAGGCGCTTGCCCAAGTCATTGCGTCTCACGGCACAGCGGTACACGTGTCCCAGTCCTTGCAGCAGGCGGCAGAGCAGGTTGCGGCGAAGGCTCAAGAAGGCGATCTGCTGCTGACGCTGGGTGCCGGCTCAGTGTCGCAGGCGGCAAACCTGCTGCTGGAAGAGCTGCAGCAACCGGCACACGCAGCGGCCATCTAACCTACGGATTGGCCGCGAATTTGCGGTCGGCTGCAACAGACAGGTTCGCCGCAACGTCTCACGACCAGTGTCATACGCCGCCATCGTCTTTGTTCCCGACCTGCTGAGCGACCTTTCCGGCGACAGCCGCCACGCGTTGCTGTATTCGTTCTTCAAAATTGGTGGTCTGGCCATCACGCCGCTGTTCCTCCTTAAAGCGGCCATCTTCCTGATCCTGCTCACCATTGTCTCCAGGCTGGTGCAGAGGGCCGTCGTCGGACGTTTGCTTGGACGTCTCCGCATTTCAGACTCGCAAAAGTTCGCCCTTGGCCGCTTCACCACCTACGCCCTGTTCGCCGGCGGCCTCTTTATCGGTCTCCAGTCCCTTGGCGTCAATCTAAGTTCGCTTGAGATCTTCGGCGGAGCGGTTGGGGTCGGAATCGGCTTGGGCCTGCAGAACGTGGTGAGCAATTTTGTGGCCGGCCTGATCCTGCTCGTCGAACAGCCAATCCGCATGGGCGACCGCGTTGCGACCAAGACGACACTGGGCGACGTTGTGAAGATCGGCGCACGCTCCACCTGGATCCGAACCAACGACAATGTCGTGATCATCATTCCGAACAGCGACTTCATCAACAACCCGGTTACGAACTGGACCGCAAATGATCCCACCGTGCGCATCAGCCTGCCGGTTGGCGTTGGGTATGATTCTGACCCTGACCAGGTGCGCACCATCCTGCTCGCTGCCGCCGACTCCCATCCGGAGGTCCTGAAGGAACCCAGACCCGACGTCATTTTCACCAGCTACGGCGACAACTCACTCGACTTCAGCCTGCGTATCTGGACTGCCGACCGCGCGCACACACCGGCGGTGTTGCTGTCTGACCTCTACTTCGACCTCTTCAAACGCTTTAAAGAAGCCGGCATCGAGCTTCCATTTCCCCAGCGCGATCTTCATCTACGTTCCTCGGACGTATCACTTTTTGCCAAGCAGGTTAGCGGCGCTGATTCCGCCACGCCTGCGGCGCACCCATAGCGGCTACACTATGGCCAGGCGATTCTTCGCGGCCCAGCTCAGGCCATGCGGACCAACCAGGCACGAAAGACGGGACCAGCACTGCTGGACCGGCCGGTGACGGCGGACGCGATGCCGCGTGCCGAACAGGTGAGGCGCGCACCGTCGGAGCCACTCCGTGTGCGACGCGAGTATCCCGACGCGGTAAGCAACGACGACTTTGATCCTGACGATACGGCGGTACAGCGAAACCGCGGCCGTGGACGACGCGTTCGCCGCGGACTGATTCCGCAGACCAGAACCGGACGCATTGTCGCCGGTGCCGCAGTTGCGGTGATGATGGCAGCCACGGCTGCTGGGTGCTACAAGACGACACAGTTCCTGCGCCACGACCCTCGTTTCCGCATCGCGTCTTCGAGCGACATTGAATTGCAGGGCAATGCGCACCTTTCCCGCTCGCAGCTACTGAGCATCTTTGGTGAGGACGTGGACGGCAATCTGTTTGCGGTGCCGCTGCGGGCACGTCGTGACCAGCTGGAAGAAATTCCATGGGTGGAACACGCCACGGTGATGCGCCTTCTGCCTAACCGGCTGCGCATTCACGTGGTGGAGCGGACGCCTGTTGCATTCGTTCGCCAGGGCAGTTCCATTGGCATGGCAGACAGCAGCGGCGTGCTCCTGGATATTCCGCCGGATGCGCCGGGGAATCCCAACTACTCGTTTCCCGTGGTGACGGGATTGAAGCCGGAGGACGCGCCCGAGCTTCGGGCACAGCGCATGCGCCTGTATAGCGGCTTCCTGCATGATCTGGATAGCACCGGCAAGAAGGTTTCGACGGAGTTGAGCGAGGTGGACCTTTCCGATCCGGAGGACCTGAAGGCTTTACTGCCCAGCGGCAATGGATCGGAGACCCTGGTCCACTTCGGCACGGGCAACTTTCTGGCCCGGTATCAGCGCTTTGAGGATCATATTGAAGAGTGGCGCGGGCAGTACCCCCGGCTGAGCAGCGTGGACATGCGCTACGAGCGGCAGGTTGTGCTGCAGATGCCTCCCAAAGACTCGACTGTGACGGGAGGGAGCGCTGAGACAGTACAGGCCAAGGCGATCGCGCCCTTGGCCAAAGTCACCGTGCATGAGAAGCTCCGGCAGCAACCCCAAACCGAGCCGGCGGTAAAGCACCAGGCGATTGCCGTGGCTGCTGCAAAGCCGGTGGCGACCGCGAAAACAGCACCCGCACCAACGCCAACCGTGCTGCCCGCTGCCGGCCCGGCGCGGACCGTGAAAGCGCCCACAACCATTGCCATCCACCGTACCGACGCCGCTGCCGCGCCACAGGCGCCAAGCGCGGCTGCCGCAAAGCAAGCCGACATTGCGAAACGCGTGGCGAAGATCAAGGAATGGATGGCGCAGAAACAGAAGGCACGCGGAGCGGCGGCGAAACGATAGAACCGCTGGTACCAGGTGCCGCAGAACCTGAGCAATCTCGCAGCGTAGGTTAAAGCCTAAGTCGCAGTAGGATAAGAGCAAACGTACCACCCAACGATCTGGAACTCAGGCACAGGCAGGCCGCTCGCATTGGCAGAGAAGAACGACAACCTCATCACCGTCCTGGACGCCGGCAGCTCGAAGAGTTGCGTGCTGGTGGCAGAGGTGCATGATGGCGTCTTGCGCTACCGCGGGCACGGGATTGAGAAGTCAAAGGGAATGCGAAAGGGTCTGATTGCGGAGCTGGCACCGGCGGCGGATGCGATCAATCGCGCAGCCCTGACCGCGGAGCGCATCACCCGGATGGGAATCGAGACAGCTGTTGTTGGCGTGGGCGGAACCCATGTGCGCGGCATCAACTCCCGCGGGGGCATCAGCATGGGCAGTCGCATGCGTGAGATTACCCGCGAAGAGGTGCGCGCCGCCGTGGACCGTGCCCGCTCGGTCGCGCTGCCAGCCGACCGCGAGATTCTTCACCTGTTACCGCAGGAATTCATCCTGGACGATCAGCCGGGAATTCACGATCCCATCGGGATGGTGGGCACCAAGCTGGAGGTGAACCTGCACCTCAGCACGTGTTCGGGCGGTGTTGCCCAGTCCGTGGTGACCTGCGCCAACCGGGCAGGGTTGGAAGTTGTGGACACCGTCTATGAAGGCCTTGCATCCGCGGAATCCGTGCTGTCTGCCGACGACCGCGAGCTGGGTGTGTGCCTGGCGGATGTGGGGGCGTCCACGACGGAGCTTGTCGTTTTCTTCGAGGGTTCGGTAGCGCATACCGCGGTGCTGCCCATCGGGGGCGATCACTTTACGAATGATCTTGCGGTTGGGCTGCACGTGACTCAAACAGAAGCCGAGCAGTTGAAGCTGCAGTACGGCAATTGCGTTGTGACCAGCGTTCCGTCGCTGAATGAAATCGAGGTAGGTGGCGATCTGGCGAACGGCGGCACCACCGCTCCACGGCTCGTGCGGCAGCGTTTTCTGGCGGAAATTCTTGAGCCCCGTGCACGCGAGCTGTTCACCATGCTGCGCAACAATCTGCGGGAGGGTGGCGTGCTGGAAGCGCTGGGCACAGGCTGCGTGCTGACCGGCGGCGGCAGCAAACTGCCCGGGCTGCTTGAAGTGGCGGAGTCGCTGCTGCGCACACCGGCCCGCATCGGCTCACCCGTTCAGCTCAGCCGCATGCCCCCGGAGCTTGCAGCGCCGGAGTTCGCCACGGCAATCGGCATGCTGCTGTATACCCATCGCACCCAGGTGCGCCGCGCCAATGAGGAGCTTGGGCTAAAGCAGAAGTTGAAGGCCATTTTCGCCGGCAGCTTCTAGCTCGTACGGGCAGAGTGCACGAACGTACCCACTCCGGCACTCTGCGCTGAAATCAAACAGTGTTCCTGCTGAGCACGCCGTGACAGAATTGAAGCTAGGTCGCGCAGAAAGCAATGCGCAATGCCGATTCGCATACTCCTGTAAACATTCCCTATGCGTACCGGCGCACTGACGACCGACCTACGGAACAACCAAACCACTTACGACCGATTCACCGAAGTGAGGAGCACCCACCAGCATGCAGCCCGACGACGACCTCCGCATCCAGTACCTCGAAGACATGCCGCGCGGTGCACGCATTAAGGTCATTGGCGTGGGCGGTGGCGGCAACAACGCCGTCAACCGGATGATTGCGGCGCACGTGGAGGGTGTTGAGTTTATTGCTGCCAACACGGACGTGCAGGCGCTGAAAACGAGCATGGCACCCGTGAAGCTGCAGCTTGGCGTAAAGCTGACCAGCGGTCTTGGTGCAGGTGCAAACCCGGATGTGGGCCGCCGCGCGGCACTTGAGGATTCCGACAAAATCATTGAGGCGCTGGAGGGTGCGGACATGGTGTTTGTCACGACCGGACTTGGCGGCGGCACCGGCACTGGCGCGGCACCTGTAATTGCGTCGCTGGCGAGTGAGATGGGGGCGCTGACCGTTGCAGTGGTGACGCGACCGTTCGCCTTCGAAGGCAAGCGCCGCTCCATGCAGGCAGAGCGTGGCCTGCAGGAACTGCTGGATGCGGTCGACACCGTGATCGTGATCCCAAATGAGAAGCTGCTTGCCGTGGCCAAGGACACAGGGTTTTTTGAGAGCTTCCGCATTGCCGATGATGTGCTACGCCAGGGTGTGCAGGGCATTTCGGACATCATCACCATTCCTGGCGTGATCAATCGCGACTTCGCCGATGTGAAGACCACGATGGCCGGCATGGGGTACGCGGTGATGGCGACCGGTATGGCTTCTGGTGAGAATCGAGCGATTGAGGCAGCGCATGCCGCCATGGCATCGCCCCTGCTTGAGGCTGGTGCGATCGATGGTGCGCGCGGAATTTTGATTAACATCACCGGCTCGTCGTCGCTGAAGCTGAACGAGGTCAACGCCGCGTCCACGCTGATTCAGGACGCTGCGCATGAGGATGCAAACATCATCTTTGGCGCTGTGCTGGATGAGAGCATGGGCGATCAGATCAAGATCACGGTGATCGCTACCGGCTTTAAAGATCGCACGGACAACAGCTCTGAGCGGCGCGATTACATGCTGCAGCAGAGTGCGCTGCCGACGTACCGTGCGGCGTCGCTCGATCCGGATTTTGTACCGCCCATCGTGAAGGCCGTTGTGCCGGCGCCGATCGCCTTGCCGCAGGACCGTCCTCGCGAGATCGCAAATCAGACCATTGCCCAGGCCGCCACGCCTGTGCCTGCGGTTCAGTCTGTGCCTTCGATGTCTGCCGATCCAGTGCCAGAGTCCATGCAGCGTGCCGTGCCAACCAGTGCCGCAACAACTCCCGCTCGTCCGCCGGTGTACACGCCGGATGCGGATGCACTTGCACCCAGCTTTGCAAACGCCCTGCGTAATGCCTTCCACTCTCCTGCTCCCATTCCCATCATGGCCGTGGAGGAAGAGGATCAGGCGACGGAGACCGCGGAGGACGCAGACGATCCATTCGGCCTTGACGACGAACCTGACGTCATGGACGACAACGCGCACGCCGCGGTGGCGGCGCCTGTTCCAGCGTCCATCTTTGACGACGACTTCTTTCTGCGAGGGCGTCGCCGCGCCGACACCGAGGGTGCGGAGCCCGAGGGCAACCGTGATCCGCAACTGCGGACTGACGTGCGCGTGCCGACATTTGGTGGTCTTGCGCCGGCAACGGAGCCGCAACAGACCGACGATGACGAACTGGATATACCTGCTTTTCTGCGACGCGGTACCCACTAGCGTCCCTAGCGCACACTCGTCCAACGTATGAGGAGGGCTTCTTTGCCGAACATCGCTTCCCTGTTTTCTCGTAGCACTTTCTGCCGCTTCACCTCCGCAGTACTTCTTCTGCCCGTTCTAAGTGCTTCTGCTGTGATCCGGACGGGCCATCTGTCCCCGCGCCACCCTGCGCACGTGCATGAGAGCGCGCGTGCAAGCCGCCATATGGCAGCGCTGCAGCACAGCCGCCGCGGCAGCGCACACCCACGAACCGCGAAAGCGGAGACACGTGTTGTTGTCCATCGCGATCGACGAGGCCGCCTGGTCCGCAGCCGCATCGCCATTGCTCCTCGGCGCTTCTTTGAGCGGTTCTCCGCACCTTCGTTCACCAGCAATACAGACACGCTGACCCAGGGCGACGTAACTGCCGGCGAAGATCCGCTTATCCGCCAATCCCTGATCGATGCGCTCGGCAATTACAACGGCACGGCGCTTGCGATCGACCCAAAGACGGGCCGCATCCTGAGCATGGTGAATCAGAAGATGGCGCTTGGGCCGGGTTCGGAACCATGCTCGACCATTAAGCTGACAGTGGCTCTGGCCGCGTTGTCAGAGGGCCTGGTCAACGCCGACACCCCCGTGTCTCTGGGTGGGAACTATCGCGTGAACCTGACCTACGCGCTCGCAAAGAGCGTGAATCCCTATTTTGAAGTGCTTGGCCGGCAAATGGGCTTCGACAAGCTGAAGCACTACGAGAACGAGTTCGGCCTGGGCGAGCTGGCCGGCTACAACATCGCCGGCGAAACCCTTGGCGTGTATCCGGACCATGCTCTGCCGGAGGCGCAGGGAGGCGTGGGACGCATGTGCTCCTTTGGCGAATCCGTGCAGATGACACCCATGCAGCTTGGTGCGATCGTGGCGGCCATTGCCAATGGCGGCTCGCTGTTCTATCTGCAGCACCCCACCACGCCAGAGCAGATCGCCGCGTTCCAGCCGCGCCTTAAACGCACGCTGAACATCAAGGCTGCGGTGCCGGAGATGCTTCCAGGCATGGCGGGTGCCGTGAACAGCAACTATGGGACGGCACGCAGGCTCCGGGTGAACTTTGGCGACTTTCCCGTGCTGGGTAAGACCGGAACGTGCAGCAACAACGGCACGCGCTACGGCTGGTTTGCGGGGTATGGGGACGGCCCCTCCGGCCGCATTGTCACGGTGTTCTTCCTTACGGGTGGACGTCCGACGTTCGGGCCCAAGGCCGCGGAGCTGACGGGTATCTTCTATCGTGCTCTCTCAAACCGCGCCTACTTCGGCGAGAAGCCCGTCGTGCCGGTGGTGCCTGCCAGCATCAACGACACGGATACCAGTGGGGACTCCGGCGAGCCGGAGCCGTCCCTGTAGCGCGCGAAGCTGCCGCCAAACGAAGTTCGTCACGTGCACCAAACATCTTGCACTGTGCGAGTCTGGTAGGCGCACCTCGGTTGAACGCATTCGCAGGGCGACGTGACGTCGTGCCGGCACGCTCGCACACCTGATTAACGGGCGACCGCTCAGATCCTGGTGCGACGCACAGCGACCGAAGAACAGCGACCGAAGAATGGAAAGGAAGATCCAGTGACCATACGACCCCTGCCTGCCCTGTTTACGGGGTTGGCCGTCGCCGGCAACACGGTGTTCGGACTGTTGGCGGCGGCGCTTTGGGGTGGTGGTGATTTCGCCGGGTCTATGGCTGTGAAGCGGCTGAACGGGACGATTCGCGGATCGTTGATGGTGGTCGTTCTGGGCCATGCCCTCAGCCTGCTTTGCCTGGCCGCGTGCGCCCTGGCTTTCCACGACGTGGTGCCGCATGGAACTCCAATTGTGTGGAGCGTGTGCGGCGGTGCCATCTCTGGGGTGGCGCTTGTGTTCTTCTACCTGGCGCTGGCGAGCGGCCACATGGGATCTGCGGCGGCGGTCAGTGGCCTGATCTGTGCGGCGCTTCCAGCCATCGTGTCGGCACACACGGAAGGCGCTCCGGGGTGGCGTCGGCTGCTTGGCTTTGCGCTTGCAGGCGGTGCGATCTGGTTGATTGCCAGCGCCGGTGGGGGTGCCTCACGCAAGGCGATGCTGCTGTCAGTGTCGGGCGGCGTGGGCTTTGGCATCTACTTCGTCGCATTGAAGCAGGGAGGGACGGTAGGCCTGCTGTGGCCTGCGGCTGCTGCGCGCGTCGGAAGTCTGTGCATGTGCAGCCTGTTGCTGCTGATCTTTACGATGGTGGAGTGGCGCAGGCCACCCCGCCCGGAGAATGTGACGCCCGCCATCTCGCGGCTGGCACTGGCGTGGATAGTGGGTGGGGCCGCATTGGACACGGGTGGCAACCTGTTCTTTATGCTGGCGACGCAGGTGGGCCGGCTTGATGTGGCAGCGGTGCTTGCCTCTATCTATCCCGCCGGCACAATTCTGCTGGCTGCGGCCGTCCTGCACGAGCGGACATCGCGCCAGCAAAAGCTGGGCATGTGGCTTGCTCTACCGGCTGTCATCCTGATCACGCTCTAAAAAGAGCGTATGTTGCCTGCAGGGTCCCGTCCTCGGCTCACACCTTTAGAGTGCTGACATCCACACTGGACTTGGGGAACTCGAGCTTCAGCGACTTGAGTGCGTGGACAACCACAGTGGAAATGGCGACATTGCGATGCCACTTGTGATCTGCGGGAATGACATACCAGGGCGCATCCGCGGTACTGGTGTGCGCGAAGATGTTGTCGTACGCGAGCTGGTACTTGCTCCAGAATTTTCGCTCGGCAAAATCACCGGCAGACAGCTTCCAGTGTTTATCCTCGTCGTCGATGCGGGACTGCAGGCGCCTGCCCTGCTCTTCCGCGGAGATATGCAGAAAGAACTTCAAGACGGTGATTCCGCTGTGAACGAGCAGTGATTCGAATGCGCAGATCTCTTTCATGCGCTGCTTCGCCGTCTTGCGATCGATGGTGCCATGCACAACCGGTGCCAGAACGTCTTCGTAGTGCGAGCGATTGAAAATGCCGATCATGCCGCGTGCAGGCGCGAAGGGATGCACCCGCCACAAAAAATCGTGTTTAAGCTCCACGGCCGTGGGCACCTTGAACGACGCCACATTGCAGCCCTGGGGATTGACGCCGTCGAAGATGCCGCGAATGGTGCCATCCTTTCCGGCAGTGTCCATCCCCTGCAGCACGATCAGGAGGCCATTGGTTCCGCCGGCATACATCACTTCCTGCAGCTTTGTCAGGTGCTTGCGCTGCGCCTTCAATTCGGCTTCTGCCTCGTCCTCATTGCTCAGCTTGCCTGTGCTGTCAGTCGGAATCTGCTTGAGCCGAAGCGGCTTGTCAGGGTCGATGCGATAGGCGGAGAGTTCTTTCACGGGAGCCCCACTTTCATGAAACTGTCAGGATGGGAGACGGCACTTGTGAGCGGAAGGGTGCTTTCAAGCGCACACGGCAAAGGCGTCCCGAGGAGGACGCCTGCCTGATGTACAGCGAATCGGTGAATTATTTGATCTCGGTCGTTTTGTCTGTCGCGACAGGTGTGACGATGTGAGCGTCGTTCTTTACGTCGTCGGTCACACCCTTCATGCCTTCCTTGAATCCGCGCAGACCTTCGCCCAGGCCTTTGCCTAGCTCCGGCAGCTTACGGCCGCCAAAGAACACCAGTAAGACAACGCCGATGACGAGGAGATGAGTCGGCTGGAACAGGTCGTTGAGCATGGGGAAAACCTCCGGTTGAGGGCGCGAGACAAGGCTCAACGCAGACAGCCCATTGTCGCACGAAAGAGGCTACACCTGCCGCCTGAGTCGGGTGAGCTAGGAGCCGGTTTCCGCACGAAAAACGTCGAACGGTATATCGTAAAGGCTGTGCCGAAGCTGCGGGTTGCACCCGGGCCGCACAGGCACGCTCGTTTGGAGGACCATGTTCAAGATCCGCTCCCGGCGGCAACGCGCCGGGCTGTCATCGGCTAGCCGCCAGTTCTGCACCGCATCTGCCGCAGTCTGTCTTTCTCTGATTCCAGCACATTCCCTGCTCGCGCAGAAGGGCGTGTTCAAGCCGGCAGAACCGGTGACCTACACGGAGAAATACGAGATTTTTGGAGCCGCTAACTTCATGAACGGCCAAGCCGGCCAGAGCCTGCCCAAGCGCTACAACATGGGCGGCGGCGAGGTGATGGCAACATACTGGCTCACGCCGAAGTATGGCGTTGCAGGTGACTTCCGGTATGTGGTCGGATCGACGCCGGTACTGCCCGGTGGCCAGTCGACCAACCCTCGCGTTCAGACCAGGCCTTACGTGTCGCAGGCCATCGGTATGGGTGGCGTGCAGTACCACTTTCGCGGCAACCACTACGGTGGAATCAACTTCCACGCGCTGGCTGGCGTGACGAACGGTGACTTCGATCACAGCAACCCGGGCCTGTCCGCGGGAAGCTTCACCTCTGCAACGGGCTTATACAGCAATCGCACATCGGCCATGGGCGTTGCCGGAGCCAGCATCGACTTCAACCGTTCCGCGCACCTTGCGGTTCGCCTCTCCCCGGAAATTGTTTTTGAACACTTTGGCGATGAACTGCGGGAGTTCTTCTCGTTCTCCGGCGGCATCGTGTACCGGTTCGGCGAGCGCTAGCCAAACAGCTGACATTCTGCGCTGAGAAGGGCTCGACATGACGTCGAGCCCTTCTCGTTTGGTACGTCCCCGGCAACTCTTTACATGGTCTGCAGGAACTCCTGAGAGACCGGGTTTTCGTAGAGCGAGCCATCGCGGGTCACTACGGTAAGGCCGCTCGGCGTAACAAAGTACTGCTCTTTGTCTGCCTTGGGGTCATACCCAATCACCGTGCCGTCCGGAATGACGACGTCTCGATCGATGATGGCTCGGCGAATTTTGCAGTGCCGTCCAACGACGACGTGCTGGAAGATCACCGAACTGTCGATGTCGGAGTAGGAGTTCACGCGCACATCCTGCGAGAGCACGCTCTGCCTGACCGCCGAACCGGAGATGACGCATCCAGGGGAAACCACCGAATTGACGGCCATGCCGGTGCGACCCATCTCCCCAAACACGAACTTTGCCGGAGGGTACTGGGTTGGGCGCGTGCGCATGGGCCATTCCCGGTCGTACAGGTTAAAGATGGGCGCCACGGAACAGATGTCGAGATTTGCCTCGTAGTAGGCGTCCAGGGTACCTACGTCGCGCCAGTACAGCGCCTCCTGGCGGTTCTCGTCGACAAAATTGTACGCAGACACCTTGTACCGGCCGAGCAGCTTGGGGAGGATGTTGTGGCCGAAGTCATGCTTGGAGCCTTCGATCTCCGCGTCTGCGATGAGCTCCGGGATCAGCACGTCCGTGTTGAACAGGTAGATGCCCATGGAGGCGTCCACCTTGTCGGGATTGAAGGGGGAGCGGACATTGGTCGTTTTGGGTTTCTCCTCAAAACCTGTCACCTCGCCGTTCTTTGACACCTCGACTACACCGAACCCGGCAACCTCGTTGGGATCGACCGCGAGGGTGGCGATGGTGCATGCCGCGCCAGAGGCTTCATGCTGCTCCAGCATCTTGCCGTAGTCCATCTTGTAGATGTGGTCGCCCGACAGAATGAGTACGTACTTCGGCTCTTCTGAGCCGATCGAATAGATGTTCTGGTACACGGCGTCGGCTGTTCCCTGGTACCAGCTCTTGTTGACACGCTGCATGGGCGGCAGAATCTCAATGAACTCGCCAAGCTCGTTGGCGACGACCGATCCCCACCCCTCACGAATGTGGCGGTTCAGCGAAAGGGCCTTGTACTGGGTCATGATGTAGACGCGGCGCAGGTCGCTGTTGATGCAGTTGGAGAGCGTGATGTCGATGATGCGGTATTGACCTGCGAAGGGTACAGCCGGTTTAGCCCGCTCGCGAGTCAGGGGAAACAGCCTCTCGCCCGCGCCACCAGCCAGGAGAACTCCAAGCGTGTCTTTCATATCCATACACTCCCTGTCACTCGGAATGTGGAGTCAGCCGGTGACAACGGCCATTGGATGCTGAAAGTAGCCAGGTTGGCAAGCCTTGTTTTCCGTTGGCCGGATCAGGCTGGAGCGCAACAGTTTTGCGGCCAGAGCTTTAAGCGTGACTCTGCATGGACCGAACGTACGTACTCAACCCGCCTACTATCAGGAGCCGCCGTCCTGAGTATCGTTGATCTCGCCGTCAGGCAAAGAGATTCGAAGCGACTTCAGAAAGCTCACATCGTTTTGGGTAAAGCTACCCGGCTCGCCTTCGATCTCTTCCGCATCGGTGTCTTCCGCGTCCGAGACTTCGTTCAACCCGATCGTCGCCTCCAGCATCAGCAGCACGTCGAAGCCCTGTTCCCGAATTTCCTGCACCACTCCAGAGATGGATTCTGAGTCGGAGACCGATTCACGAATCGCCTCGCCCAGTTGCTGTATGAGCTGCTTCACCTTGCCGTTCATCAACACCCCGCTTCCATCACGATGCGCCCACATTCTCCGTGGAGGACAGATTCATTAGACGCGATTTCCTGATCAAAGGCACGCGAGATTTGCAGCTGATGGTAATGCCCCTGTGCGAAACGGTGCGGGAGACATCCCGTGCCGCATTCACGCACGGGTGTGGTGATCGTGCCAGGCATGCTCCAGTTGCTCGGCCAGCACGGAAATGGGCTGAGTTCTCTTCTGCCAAACCAGAAAACCGGCTGCTGCCGCGCACACACCGCCGACCGCCCAAATGAACTTTCTCATCCTTCATCTCCACCTTGCCGCCCTGCGTCGTTGCAGAGCAGAACCGTTCAGATGCGGGAAGTAGCCTTCCCGGCAGCACTGCCTCACGTAGACTGCAGCCATGGATCGTGTGCGACTTGGGCGGGTGTTGGGTCGGGGCGCCAGATTGGCCGCACGCACGGCGCATGAAGCGCTCCAAGCTGCCTCGGCACCCTCTCCCCAAGCTGGGCCGACCAGGGCGCAGCAACCGACGATCCTGAGGCCGGCGTCGCCTGGCAAACAGAGGCCTGAACAGAACAGAAGCGCTGCCCAGGCACAGCGTCGCAGGCCAAGTGAGATTCTTGCGCCCTTCCGCAGGGCAACACGCGCCGTCTCGCTGGAGGTGACAGGAAGCTTCTTCGCTCTCTTCACCCTGTCGTTTGGTCTGGGCGTATGGCATCAGCGAGGTGAGTTGCACGCCGGGTCTCAGGCAGTAGCTCGGTTCGCGCTGTTCTGCGGAGTCACAGCGTTCTTTGCATACTGCTCTGTCAGCAGCTTTCTTCGTGCGCGCCGCCTGCGTTAGGCAGCGACCGACGACCTCGGGCAAGCCTAGTGCCTGTTCGTCCGGACCACAGGAGCAGGCCTGCCCCCGGCACGCACCGCATCTTTCGCGAGTGGCATGGTCGGATCGATCGCGAAGTCGTACACGATGACAACGCCTGCACGTGGTTGCCGTGGAACCGGAACGAGTGCGTAGTGACCCGGAGGAAGTGGCGACGGAGCAGCAAGCCGCAACCAGCCGTCCGGCAGTGACTCTGCCTGCAGGCACACCAGGGGTGCGGCACACGCAGTTCCCTGGGCGATCTGATCAAAGCGCACGTGCGGGATCGTCCGGTTGCTGCCCTGCGGTGTTGCCAGCACAAGCGCCCATCCGGTCGGGTTGCCGCGTCCTGCATCGCCGGTGTTCTCCGTCCTGTCGTTTGTGTGGAGAAAGAAGACGGGCGCGGTGGTGCGAAGCTCGGTCTTTGCGTGTGCGCCGACCAGGGTATGAGTCGACGCAACGGAGGCACCTTCAGTGTTGACGTCCGCAGGTTCCGTGATTGCGGCGTGGTGTATGGGCACAAGTGCTGCCGCACCCTCCGACGTGTCCAGAGCCCATGGAACATTGCCATTTGGCACGGCAAGCCCTGGCGCGGCCAGCAGGGTGCCCTGGACAATGGAATAGCTGCCCGTTTTAGCTGCGGGTGCAGACGTGACAGGATTGGGCGCGGTGGCGGTTGGATCGGCTGTTTGCGCAAGCGCGGCAACGCTTAGCATCGCGCAGAACGCCCTAGCACTCAGCCAACCGGCGGGCACCCACCGACTCTTACGTCTTCCATCGCGCACACGCGACAGCATACGCCCATTGAAGGCAGAGCACCATCGCCGATGAATGGCCCGCTGCTACCATCAAGAGCAGGAGTACACCATGAGCACGCCTGCGAATGCCATCGATTCGTCCCTTGCCGCACCTGTTGAAGCCGTGCCTGTGACCCACCCTTTGCGCCGTACCGCACTCTTCGACACGCACAGGGCGCTTGGCGCAAAGATGGTCGATTTTGGCGGTTGGGAGATGCCGGTGCAGTACGCCGGTCTGGTGGCGGAGCACAATGCCGTGCGGTCTGCTGTTGGCGTGTTCGACGTCTCGCACATGGGATGCATCCAGTTACGCGGACCAGGATCGCTGGCCGCCTGCCAAAAGCTGCTGATGAATGACGCCAGCCGGTTGCAGGTGGGCCAGGCTCACTACAGCGCCATGCTGACACCGGAAGGCACGTTTGTGGACGATGTGGTGCTGCACTGCCTGAGCCCCAACGACTACCTGATCGTGATCAACGCCGGCACCCGCGAGAAAGACATCCAGTGGGTACGCAAGACGATTGGGCAGATGCCGAGCGTGCACATCAACGACTACAGCGACCTGTATACGCAGATCGCCATCCAGGGGCCACGCGCCAAAGACACGCTGCAGAAGCTGACCGACACGGACCTGAGCACGATCAAAAACTACTGGTTCACCTGGGGCAAGGTGGCCGGGCTGTACAACGTGCTGATTGCGCGAACCGGGTACACGGGTGAAGACGGATTCGAGATTTATGTGCCCAGTGACGTGCCAACAAGCGAGAAGGTGTGGAAGGCAGTGTTCGAGGCGGGAGCGGAGTTCGGCATCCAGCCGGCCGGGCTCGGTGCACGCAACACACTTCGGCTTGAGAGCAGCATGGCCCTCTACGGTCACGAGATTTCGGACACCATCAACGTCTTTGAAGCTCGCCTGACGCGATACTGCAAGCTGGACAAAGAGGCAGACTTCGTCGGCAAACAGGTTCTGAGTCAGATTGAGCGTCCCGGTCGTGAACTTGTCGGCCTGGAGATGGTGGAGCGAGGTATCGCGCGCGACGGGTACCCGGTGCGCACGCTTGAGGGTGAGTTGATCGGGGTGGTGACAAGCGGATCGCCATCGCCCACGCTGAAGACAAACATCGCTATGGCCTTTGTGCCAATCAGCGAGGTAGCGCACGGCAACGAGGTCGCCGTAGAGATTCGTGGTGCGCTTGTCCGGGCCAAGGTGGTGGCGACCCCGTTCTACAAGCGCGTCAAGAAGCCGGCAGAAATCATTAGCTAGGGCGTGGCATGGGTGGTTTCTGCCTGGTGCGGCAGGGCGGCGGGCTCGGCCTGCAGGGCTGCCTGTGCGGCAATGCCCACCCGCTTCAAGCTCTTGCGCAGTTCTGCGCGTTCGGCGGGACAGAGAGGCGACATCAAGTCTTCGATGTCGTGCTCGTGCTTGGCATAAAGCGTCTGAATTAATTGCCGGCCGCACGGTGTGAGGTCAATCGTCCGCACCCGGCCATCGCTCTCATCCGAGGCACGCTTTACGAGACCGCGGTCCGTCATGCGATCTACGGCCGCAGTCATGGAGGCGTTTGCCAGGTGCACCTTCTCTCCCAGGGTTGAAATCCTCATCGGACCCTTGTGGAGCAGCGCCTCAAGGATCATGAAGTCCGAGATGCCGATGCCGAGCGATGAGATGGAGCGCGCCATGAGCGCCTGCAGCGAGCGGTGTGCCTTCATCATGACCAGCCAAACGGAGGCTGCGGTGGGCACGTCCTGCTCCGTACTGGTTTCAGCCTCGTCCACGATAGTCTTTCGATGCCTGTGCGCCATGAAACGCACCGGACCGTCTTCGATTGCGTCCGGACAATGGTTTTCGCACAGCTTTCCATAGGGCCGCACTCTGAACGCCGGTTCGTCATAAAATTGGTATATGAGTTATCCGGCGACCTATCGTTACACCAAAGAGCACGAGTGGATCGAGAACAACGGCGGGATTGCCACCATCGGCATCACCGACCATGCACAGGAGTTGCTGGGCGACATCGTGTTTGTTGACCTGCCAAAGATCGGCGTCGTGCTGACGCAGAAGGAGTCGTTCGGCTCCGTGGAAAGCGTCAAAGCAGTGAGCGACGTGTACGCACCGGCGAGCGGCGAGGTTGCCGAAGTGAACGAGGCGTTGACCACTGCGCCGGAGACGATCAACACGGACGCCAATACGACCTGGCTCATCAAGGTAACGCTGAGCGACGCGGCTGAGCTGGATAGCCTGCTGGACGCCGCCGCGTACGAGACCTATGTCAGCGAAGAGACCGGTCACTAAAACTTCCTTCCGTTCCAGCCGCACCTGCTGTTTGGAGATGCCCGATGCGTTACCTGCCAAAATCCCCCGCTGACCGCGTGGACATGCTGAAGGAGATCGGTGCGGAGTCGATCGACGACCTGTTCTCCACCGTACCGGAGCAGTTCCGGCTTACCCGCGATCTTGCCATACCCCGCCAGCACGGCGAGCAGGAAGTGGTGGAGGCGTTCAAGGCCTTCGCCGCACAGAATGCGACCGGGTACTCGAGCTTTCTGGGTGCCGGCGCATACCGCCACTACCGGCCGGTGCTGATTGACGTGTTGAGCCAGCGCGGCGAGTTTTTGACCAGCTATACGCCCTACCAGCCGGAGATAGCGCAGGGAACGTTACAGGCGCTCTTCGAGTTCCAAACGATGATCTGCGAATTGACTGGCATGGACATCGCGAACGCCAGCATGTACGACGGATCGACCGGTGCGGCCGAAGCGGTCATGATGGCTGTCCGCGTTACCGGGCGGAATGCTGCGGTTATTGCACGCACGGTGCACCCGGAGTACCGCGAGGTGTTGGCCACGTACGCCCAACATCAGGGCATCCCCACCGCTGAGGTCTCCTACACGGCCCAGGGGCGCGTAGACCTGGCCGCCCTGGACGCGGCGATCACAAGCGATACAGCATGCGTGCTGATCCAGTCGCCGAACTTCTTTGGAACGATCGAGGACGTGGCAGCCATTGCAGACGTTGTTCACGCAAAGGGCGCGCTGCTGATCGTGTCGATTGCAGAAGCCGTGTCCCTTGGCATCGTCAAGCCGCCGGTTGAGGCTGACATTGTGTCGCTGGAGGCACAGAGCTTCGGCGTGGCCGTTGGCTATGGTGGCCCCTACTGCGGCGTGATTGCGGCAAAGGAGAAGTTCCTTCGCCAGATGCCGGGGCGTCTTGTAGGTGAGGCAAAGGATACCGAGGGCCGGCGCGGCTTTGTGCTGACGCTGTCTACGCGCGAGCAGCACATTCGGCGCGAGAAGGCGACCTCGAACATCTGCACCAATCAGTCGCTGGTTGCGCTCATGGTAACGATCTTTCTTACCGTGTACGGCAAGGGTCTCAAGGAGCTGGCAGAGCAGAACCTTGCCAAGACGCACTTCCTTGCGGGCGAACTCGGAAGAACCGGAAGTGTTCTGTTTGCAGGAGCACCTCGCTTCAACGAGTTCGTGCTCCAAACATCCACCACGTCTGCTGACCTGAACGAGGCGTTGCTGGACAAGAAGATCATCGGTGGACTCTCCCTAGCGAAGTGGTATCCGGAGCTTGGAGCAGGTGCCTCCCTTTGGTGCGCTACCGAGTTGACGACACGCGTGGACATGGATGCGGTGGCTAAAGCGGTCGCGCAGGTTGCTGTCGAATCAAACGAACTGGCGCTGGTTTAATGGCTGACGTTACCGAGTTGCGAGACAAAGCGCTGTCGAGCGTGGAGTTTGTGCAGGACTACCTGCAGCTGCACTTCGACGGACCTTTGCTGACACTCTACGCGTGGCCGCATGTAGCGGACGTGGATGGCATCTCCGTCGCGTTTGGCGAACCCGGATACAGGGATGCTCTCTGCAGCGTGATCGGCGAAACGGTAAGTGAACCGGAGCTGGATGAGGGCCGTTCGTTGACGCTTGAATTTGAGAATGGCACAGTCATCGCGCTGAGCCTGCGCGAGGAAGATCTCGACGTCGCGGAGGCTGGCAGCTTTCGTACCAGCGACGATGACGAACTGCTGGTGTTCTGAAGGAGGCACGTATGATCGGCAATCCGCATCGTTACGCATGCACGCTTGAGTGGACCGGCAATCGCGGGACAGGCACCTCAGGGTACCGCGAGTATGACCGCTCCTATGACGTGAGCGCTCTTGGCAAGCAGACCTTTTCCGCCTCGGCGGATGCGACCTTCCGCGGCGAACGCGAAAAGTGGAACCCGGAGGAGATGCTGTTGTCTGCACTCTCTTCGTGCCACATGCTGTCGTACCTGCATGTGTGTGCCGATGCCGGCATCGTCGTTACGTCATACAAGGATTCGCCAGAGGGCAGCATGGAGCTGGCACCGGATGGCAGTGGAAGGTTCACCTCGGTCGTCCTTCACCCCCACGTACGTGTCGCAGCGGACAGCGACGTGAACACCGCGCGCATCCTTCACCACCTTGCCCATGAGAAATGCTTTATCGCGAACTCAGTGAACTTCCCTGTCGACGTGGAGCCTTCCGTCGCATGGGCAGAGGAAGCGCAACAGATCGCAATGACTGCCGGCCGTCGGTAAATTCTGCCCCGCGTAGAAGAATTGAATGTCGGTCCGGAACAGCACGGATGGAGTCCAGCAATGAGCACAGTACTAGAGCCAATTGAATCCGCAACCAGCAACGCCGTAACACCCTTCGTGGGAACGCCGCGCAAGGCGACGACGCATACCAACCAGAACGAAGGGTTGATTTTTGAGAAGAGCTCACCTGGGAAGAAGGCCTACCGGCTGAGCGCGTTGGATGTGCCGACGGTCGACGCGGCAGCGCTGCTTGGTGATGCGGTTCGGGAGGATCTCGGTGTGATGCCGGAGATGAGCGAGATCGAAATCGTACGGCACTTCACCCGCTTATCGACGTGGAATTATGCAATAGATCTGGGAATGTTTCCGCTAGGCAGTTGCACGATGAAGTACAACGGTCGCGTGAACGAGGCAGTATCTCGGCTGGAAGGGATTGCGGAGGCGCATCCATACCAACCGGAATCGTTGAGCCAAGGTGCGCTTGGCATAATGAAGCTGTTGCAGGATTGCCTGCTGGAAATCACAGGTATGGATGCGATCACGCTGCAGCCGGCGGCGGGAGCGCATGGGGAGTTCACAGGCATTTTGATGGTGCGTGCGTATCACGAGAGCAAGGGCAATGCGCGCAAGACAGTTCTGGTGCCTGACAGTGCGCATGGGACCAATCCTGCGACTGCTGCCGTGGTCGGATACCAGGTGAAGAACCTGAAGTCGAATGCCGAAGGTGCCATCGATCTGGACGAGCTGCGCGCTGCGGTGGATGAAGATACAGCAGCATTGATGCTGACGAATCCCTCGACGATTGGTGTCTTTGAGTCGCAGATTCACGAGATCGCGGAGATCCTGCATGCGAAGGGTGCCCTGCTTTACATGGATGGAGCGAACATGAATGCGCTGGTCGGCAAGACGCGGCCGGGGGACTTCGGTGCGGACGTGATGCACTTGAATCTGCACAAGACGTTCTCGACGCCACATGGTGGTGGTGGACCTGGCAGCGGGCCGGTGGCTTGCAAGGCGCTGCTGGAGCCGTTCCTGCCTCGACCGACGGTGGTGGAGAAGGCTGATGGGAGTTTGGGGTTTGATCATGACCGGCCGCAGAGCGTGGGACGTGTTCGCATGTTCTATGGCAACTTCGGGATGTTCGTGAGAGCTCTTGCGTACACGCTTGCGAATGGACCAGATGGGTTGCGGCAGACGACAGAAGATGCGGTTTTGAACGCGAATTACATTCGGGCGAAGCTGGAAGGGTATTTTGAGCTTCCCTACAAGACCCGGTCGATGCATGAGGTCGTGTTTTCGGACAAGTTGCAGGCGAAGAATGGTGTGAAGACGGGAGACATGGGCAAGAGGCTGATCGATTACGGCTTTCACGCTTACACGGTGAGCTTTCCGATGATCGTGAGTGGAGCGATGATGATCGAGCCGACTGAGAGTGAGTCCCGTGAGGAGCTGGATTATTTGATTGATGCCTTGCAGCAGATTGCACGGGAGGCTGCGGAGAATCCGGAGCTGGTGAAGACAGCACCACACTCGACCAGGATTCGGAGACTGGATGAGGTGGCAGCAGCGAGGAAGCCTTTGTTGCGGTGGAAGGCTCCTGTTGCTGCAGAGCCGGTTCAGATGGATACAGCTGCGAAGGAGTGGTAGGTTGGCAGTTTTCTGGGATCGGAAGGATGAGCTCGAGAAGTATGAGTTCATGATGGGTGTGGAGCGGGGTCGTCTGGCAGTTTCGCTTGATGTGTTGACAGACACTTTGGCGATGGTTGGGCAGCATGGAGTGTATTGTGTGTCGAACCGGAATCCTGGGAAGCCAGCGTTGGACTTGCAGGCGGTGATGCAGGGGATCAACGATGCGAAGGAGCTGGTTGGATCGGTGATGGAAGAGATGAAGAAGAGGAAGCTGGACGCGGAGTCGGTGTAGACTTCCACTAGGCACCCGTAGCTCAGCTGGATAGAGCGGCAGCCTCCGAAGCTGTAGGTCAGAGGTTCGAATCCTCTCGGGTGCACCATCCCTTCTCCCTCCCCCATATGGTTTTTTGCTAAATTCCTGATTCGATTGGACCGCAGCTGTAAGTTCCTGATTCGATTGGGCGGGATACGTGCGGGCCATGGGGACCTCCTCTCTTTTTGCCTGTCTCTTTATTGTAGAAATTCTGCGTGTATTGCCGTGCAGGTGTAAGTGCCTGCTGAGGCAGGAGTTGCGGACTCCAGGACTTGACAGGTTTTTGCACAGACGCAGATTTTGGCGCAGACGCAGCAAAGCCCCGGCGATGCCGGGGCTTTGCTGTGTGGGAAGAGCCCCACGCCTTGAGAGCGAGACATGGGGCTGGCTGCTAGAAGTAGAGGCGCGCGAGGAACTGGAGCTGTCGTGGGCCGTAGAGTGTGCTGGATGTGGAGGTTGGTGTGCCGAAGAGAGCATACGGCGTGAAGCAGCCACCGGAGTACTGGGCTGCCGGGCAGGTGGACCCGGCCGCGGTGGAGGGTGCGGTATAGGCGTAGGCGGAGTTGTTGATGCTGAGGATGTTGCGGTGGTTGGCGAGGTTGAAGGCCTCTGCCGCGATTTCAAGCTTCATCCCCTCGCGCAGTAAGGGGAACTGGCGAGAGATACGGGCATCGGTGTTGTGCACGCCGGGACCCTTGTAGCTGTTGCGGGTGGCGATCTGGTCGGGAACGCGGTAGCCGGTGCCAGAGGTGACCTGGGCGCCAGAGATGCCGCCATCGCCGGCGAGCCTGGAGGCGATGGAACCGGTGATGAAGCCGGTGACGGGAAAGCCGGTCTGGGCGGTAACGGTTCCGGAGATTTCGAAGCCATTGACCGCGTAGGCGGCGTACCTGTTGGCGATGGGAAGTTTGGTCCGGCCAAGGATGGTGCCGACGAAACGGCCGCGCTGGTCGATGTCGGAGCGAGCGTACTCCGCGCCGCGACCCTGGCGATGCCCCTCGGCGAAGGGAATGATGGGAGAATCGGTGCCGTTGAAGGTGCCGTTGGGCGCACCGGACTGGCCAGCGTCAAGGGTGTGGGCCCAGGTGTAGTTGGCCAACACCTCAACGCCGTTGGAGAAGGGCTTGCGCACGGAAAAGGCCGCGGCGTTGTACCAGCTGTTAACGTCTGAGAAGCCGGTGAGCACGGACGAGGTGGAGGTGAAAAGGCGCGACTGGTAGTAGGGGAAGGCGAAGTTGGTTGTTTTTCCGTTGGAGAGCGCAGCCGTGTAGGTGCGGTTGACGGCGGAGGTTGGATCCACGTTGGTGTCGACGTAGATGGGGAGGCGCATACCGCGGGTGCCGACGTAGGCGACGGTCAGCGTGGAGTGGAAGGGCAGCTGCTGCTCCACCGAAAGATCGTAGGAGTGCGTGTAGGGATTGAGGAAGCCAGCGTTTGCGCCGCGAACGCCGATGGAGGCGGAGGGAAGGCCGGGATTTACGGCCGGAGTGGCTGCACCGGTGACCTGGTTGACGGGAGCAGGGCCAGGAGGTGTAAAGGCCGGGATGCCACCCTGCGGCGCGTACGAGACATAGGTGGTGGCGGAGGGCTGCTGCAGGCGGACGTTGGGCTGACCGGCCGCGGAAGCGGGGGCGACGGCGCTGTAGGGCGTGATGGTGACGGTAGGCGTGGAGAACTGCTGCTGATAGACGCCATTCTCACGACGCTCCGTGTACCAGAGCGAGTTGGATGTAAGGCCGTAGAAGATGCCGTAGCCTCCGCGGACGACCATGCCCTCATGCGGGTTGTAGGCGAATCCGAAGCGCGGCGCGACCATGTGGTAGTCGGTGTTGATGGTGCTGGTGGCGGCGAGAGCGACGGGGTTTCTCGTGTTCGGCATGTCCGGCTGGGGAACGAGCTGGACGTCGTAGCGCGCGCCGAGACTGAGGAGGAGCTTGGAATTGATTTTCCAGTCGTCCTGGGCGAAGACATCGAGGTCCTTGTTCCAGAAGTCGTCGGCGCCGACGTGTGTGATGGGGTCGTTGGTCTGGCTGAAGGAGTTGTAGTGACGGCCGCCGTTGACCTGGTAGACGTCCTGAACCCACGACGCGAAGTTGTACTCGACCGTCGAGTTGGAGTAGCTGAACGAGCCATCGCCGCCGAAGAGGTTCGCGATCTGCTCGTGGATGAGGTTTACATCGACGCCGACCTTGGCAGAGTGCTTGCCGACGACCTTGGAAAAGATATCAGTGATCTGCCAGCGATGCTCGTCAGGGAAGGCGCCGCGCGGCAGTGCCGACGTTTCGCCGTAGGCGAAGAGGTTGGTGAGCGAGATGGCAGGGCCGCCAGAGTTGGTGGAGGCTGTTTCAAGGTCGCGCGAAAACTGGAAGTGGACGACGTTGGTGGTGGAGTCGTTGAGGGCGGTCTCTGCGCTGGCGAAGAGGAAGCGCTCGTGAAAGTTGATGCCGCCGTTCTGGGTGATGGACTGGTTGTTCTGGGTAGCGCTGGCGTTGTAGCCATTGGGCTGCTTGAAGTTTTCAAACAGGAACGACGCGGAGAGGTGGGTCTTTGACGTGGCCTGGTAGTCAAGGCGCGGCAGGTAGATGTCCTGGGTGGTGTTGCGGGGAAAGCTGCCCTGAACGCTGTTGATGAAGTTGACGGCCGCGCCGCACTGCGCGGAGGTGATGCCCGGAATGATGGACGGATAGACGGTGGTGCCACGGGTGAGATATCCGCTGGTGCGGCCGTCGCAGAGGGCGACGAGCTGGCCGATGCTTTGCGTGTTGGTGTTGTAGGTGGAGAGATAGGTGATGGGATTGACGCGGCGGTAGCCATCGTAGACGGCGTGGAAGAAGAGCTTGTCCTTGATGATGGGGCCGCCAACGGAGACGCCGAACTGGTGCTGCACTTTGACGGGCTGCTGCAGAAGCAGAGGATTCTTCTGGGTGATGCCGTTGTACTTGCTGAGAGCGTCAAGCGCGTTTGCGCCGGGAGTGCGGTAGTACTCGTAGACGTCGCCGTGGAAGCTGTTGGTGCCGGACTTGGTGATGGCATTGATGACGCCGCCGGCGGACTGGCCGAACTCTGCAGAGTAGCCGGAGGAGGCTGCCTGGAACTCCTGGATGGCGTCGATGGGAAAGACGTAGGGAGCGCCGATGGCGCGGCCGCGAGCCTCAGAGAAGAAGGCCTGGTTGTTGTTGGCGCCGTCGACGAGGTTGGTGTTGTAGAGGCCGGAGATGCCGCGGAAGCTGAGCAGGCCGGTGTTGCCGTCTGGCGCAACGTTGGGCGTGAGGAGCACGAAGTTGTCGAAGCGGCGACCGTTTACCGGGAGATTGCTGACGAGGTTCTCGCCGATGATCTGGGACTGCTCGGTCTTGTCGGCGTCGACGAGGACCTGGTCGGTGGTGACGACGACGTCTGTCGTGACGGAGCCGGCCGGGAGCGCGGCGTCGACGGTGTTGATGCCGCCGACCTGGACGGCGATGTTCTTCTGATCGACCGTGCCGAAGCCGGGGCCGGTGATGAGGACTTCGTAGTTGCCGGGCTGCAGGAAGGTGGCGGTGTAGTGGCCGTCAGAGTCTGTGGAGAGGGTGCGCTTTGCGCCGGTACCGGTATTGGTGACGGTGACGGTGGCACCTGCGACGACGGCTCCGGACGAGTCGCGGACGATGCCGGCGATGTTGCCGAGGGCGGCGTTCTGAGCCATCGCAGAGGGGGCGAGCAGAGGCGTGGACACGGCGGCGACGGCCAGGGTTACGGCGAGGACCTTGCGACGGAGACCGTCGTTTTTACCGCGAAGGTGCGGGATGAGGGTTTTCAACTGGCATAGCTCCTGAAGCGTTCGACCGGGCTCACGACGTGGTGAAGGCCGGGACAAAGTGGCCGCGCGAGGCGGATGTGTGCGTTCCAGTCTGTGGTGTCCGCAGAGTTGCGGAGTGCCGGAATCGCAAAGTCTTTGAATGATTTAAGGGTCAAGGATGGGCAGATGGATGTCAACCCCACAGTGGACGCAGATCTGCGAAAGAGCGATGAATTTCCCAGTTTGGCCGAGTGAAAAGGGTGGCGGGGCGGGGCGACTTAGTGGAGGTGGTCGGGGATGACGGCGAACTGGAGCAGGATGTCGAAGGGGACGATGCGGAGGGTGTTCTCGTGGGTAGCCTCAAGCACGACGGGGCAGGCGGAACCTGCCTCAAACACCTGCAGCCAGCGGGCGGCGCAGACGCACCAGCGGTCGCCGGATTTGAGGCCGGGAAAGCCGAATTGCGGCGCGGGGGTGATGAGGTCGTTGCCGAGTTGGCGGCTGATGCGGAGGAAGTCGTCGGTGACGATGGCGCAGACGGTGTGGACGCCGCGATCGTCTGGGCCGGTGTTGCAGCAGCCGTCGCGATAAAAGCCTGTCGTGGGCTCGGTTCCACAGGTCTGGAGCGGTTGACCGAGGACGTTACGCGGAGCGTCTTGTTCACGGTCGCTGGGGGGCATTGCATCCTTTTTAACAGGTAGGCCGGGGCTGTTTGCGGGAGGTGGGCCGAGGCCGACCCGCAATTTTCTGCCGGGGTGCGACAAAACTCTATTGTAAGCGCTGCGAGGTGATGGTAGCTTTGCTGCCGGCGCAGGATGACCTGATCGTTGTGGTTTGTCCGCGTCCCCCGCCTCTGCTGCACGCCGCATCTGCTGCGCCTGTTCCCAAGCACCTGGTTCCACTAGACCGTATCGCGGACTCCGGCTGTGCCGCGCACGTTGCATACAGCCATGACCTGCAGTGCTTCTTAAGGAGCTTTACCCATGAATGCACCTCGTACAAAGCGAGCGCACGGAGGTGTGCGCGGATCAGAAACTACACGTGGTTCCCTGTTGTTTGAGGGGCCGTTCGGGCGGATGTTTCGAACACTGCCGCCGGCGGATTTTGGGGCGGACGAAGCGGCCAACATGGCCAACTTTACCGCGCTGGCGTCGCAGATGAATGGCGACTTTGGGGCCAAGGACGGGCCGGACAACGAAGAGAGCGGAATACCGTCGGCGTACACGTATTTTGGGCAGTTTATTGACCACGACCTGACGTTTGACCCGGCGAGCAGTTTGCAGAAGCAGAACGATCCGGACGCGCTGGAGGACTACCGGACGCCGAAGTTCGACCTGGACAACGTGTATGGGCGGGGTGTGGACGACCAACCGTATATGTACTGCTCCGGGGATGGGGTGGCGGGGCAACAGTTGCTGCGGGGCAGCGCGCTGACGGGGGCTCCGACCAACCCGAACGCGACGGATCTACCGCGGGCGGCGAATGGGCGGGCGATCATTGGTGATCCGCGGAACGATGAGAACAAGATTGTGTCGCAGTTCCAGGGGCTGCTGCACCGGTTTCATAATCGGGTGGCGACGGATAACCCGACCTGGGTGTTTGCGAAGGTGCAGCAGGTGGTGCGGTTCCACTACCAGTGGGTGGTGCTGCATGACTTTTTGCCGACCGTGGTGTGCAAAGAGGTGATGCAGCAGGTGGTGCCGAAAAACGGGCAGGGTGGCGGTGGCACGAAGATCAAGCTGGAGTTCTTCAAGGCACGGGATTTTGCCTTTATGCCGCTGGAGTTTTCAGCCGCGTGCTACCGGTTTGGACACAGCATGGTGCGACCGGGATACCGGTTGAACGATGACGTGAAGACGCTGTTGCCCATTTTTACGAAGGGGCCAAGCAAGGATGGCGCGGGGAATGCGACGGATCTGCGGGGGTTTGAGCCGCCACCGGCAGGGGCTGCCATTGACTGGGAAAGGTTTGTGGACCTGACACCGCTGGCGTACGGGACGCTGGTGGACACTCCGGATCCGAACGACCCGAACAACCAGCACCGGTTGCAGTTGGCGTACAAGATCGATACGTCGATGGTGGGTGGCTTGTCGACGCTGCCGGATGCGGTGGCGACGAATCCGAACATTCTGGCGCTGCGGAACCTGATACGCGGATGGCGGATGCGGCTGCCGAACGGTCAGGATATTGCGCGGGCGATGGGTGTGGTGCCGCTGAAGGACTCGGAGATCAAGATCGGGAAGTTTACCGGGGTGGATGCGGACATAAACGGCACGGTCGATGGGTTTGGGGATGGGTCGTTCAAGAACAACTGTCCGCTGTGGATTTACACACTGGCGGAGACGCGGCTGCACATTGAGAAGGTAAACGTGGTGACGACGCAGGGGACCAAGTCGTTGACGACGCCGAAGCTGGGACTGGTTGGCGGGCGGATTGTGGCGGAGACGATCGCGGGGCTGCTGGACGTGGACTCGATGTCGTTTGTGAACCTGGACCCGCTGTGGACGCCGACGCGGGATGTCGACCTGGGGATGCAGGCGGTGAGCTACGCGGCGGGGGATGGGTCGTTCCGGCTGCGTGACCTGGTGCGTGCAGCGCTGGGGGATGGCACGGCGACGGCCTGCTGACGGTGCACGGAAAGCAGAACGGCCCACGCCTGCGTTGAGGGGGCGTGGGCCATTTGCTGTGGTGCGACTCTGCGATTACTTGGCGGTGAGGGCTTGCTGTTCCTGGTACTCGGCGTAGGGGCCCTTGTGGTCGGTGACGGTGCCGTTCTGGAAGTGCCAAATGCGGGTGCCGACCTCTTCGATGAGGTCCTGGTCGTGGGTGACGAGGAGGACTGTGCCGTCGTACTTTTGCAGCGCCTGGTTGAGGGCGTTGATGCTCTCGAGGTCGAGGTGGTTGGTGGGCTCGTCGAGGATGAGGATGTTGGGCTTTTGCAGCATGAGCTTGCAGAAGAGGAGGCGTGCGGCTTCTCCGCCGGAGAGGGCGTCGGTTTTCTTGAGGCCTTCTTCGCCGCGGAAGAGCATCTGGCCGAGGATGCCGCGGATTTCTTCGGTGGATTTGCGCGGGTCCCAGCTGTGGAGCCACTCGGCGACGGTGGTGCCCTTGGGGATGGCGGCGGTGTGGTCCTGGGCGAAGTAGCCGATCTGGGCCTCGTGCCCCCACTTGGCTTCGCCCTCGGAGCGGGGGAAGTCGTTGTCCTGCGTGTCTGGAACGCCGGTGAGGAGCGACTTGATCATGGTGGTTTTGCCGGTGCCGTTGCGGCCCATGAGCATAACCTTGTCGCCGCGCATCAGGGCGCTGGTGAAGGGCTTGAAGACAGGGCCAGAGGTGCCATCTGGCGCCGGGGTGTCGTAGGTGTGGGTCAGCTTTTCGACGTCGAGGACGTTTTTGCCGGATGGGCGCAGAGTGTCGAAGCGGATGAAGGGGCGCTGGATGTTGGAGCGCGCGAGCTCGGTGGTGGCGAGGCGCTCGACTTCCTTTTTACGGCTGTTGACCTGGGAGGAACGGGTGCCGGCGGAGAAGCGGGCGATGAAGTCGTTGAGCTGCTCGATCTTCTTGCTGCGCTCTTCGTTTTGCGACTCGATGCGGGTGCGGACGGAGACCTTCTGCATGACCATGTCGTCGTAGCCACCGTTGTAGGTGATGATGGTCTGGTAATCGATGTCGGCGGTGTGGGTGCAGACGGCGTTGAGGAAGTGCCGGTCGTGCGAGATGGTGATGAGGGTGCCGGAGTAGCGGAGGAGGAAGTCCTGCAGCCAGTGGACGGACTCAAGGTCGAGGTAGTTGGTGGGTTCGTCAAGGAGCAGGGCTTCGGGGTCACCGAAGAGAGCCTGGGCAAGGAGAACGCGGACCTTCTGACCGCCCTGGAGTTCTGACATTTTGCGGTCGTGGACTTCGTCGGGGATGTCGAGGCCCTGAAGGAGGATGGCGGCGTCGGACTCGGCCTCATAGCCGTTCTCGTCGCCAACGATGCCTTCGAGCTCGCCGAGGCGGATGCCGTCGTCGTCGGTCAGGTCGGCCTTGTTGTAGAGGGTTTCGCGTTCTTCCATGGCGGCCCAGAGGGGTGCGTTGCCCATGATGACGGTGTCGATGACGCGGTAGGCGTCGAAGGCGTACTGGTCCTGGCGAAGGATGCCGAGCTTGCGGGGACGGTTGACGACGCCCTTCTGGGCCTCGAGTTCGCCGGTGAGAACCTTCATAAAGGTGGACTTGCCGGCGCCGTTGGGGCCGGTGAGGCCGTAGCGCCGGCCGGAGATAAATTGCGTCGAGACGTCTTCGAAGAGGATCTTCGAGCCGTAGCGCATGGTCACATTCGAGACTTGAATCATCACACCCATTCTCTCATGCGGAGATGGAGTCGTGGATTGCGGCGGGCCGCGATTCACGGGCTTTTGTGCATCGAACGGGACTATGGCAAAGAAGACGACTGCAGGGAAGACAGAGGGTGTAAAGGCTTTGACGGCGGCGCAGGCGGAGCGCGAGGAGAAGCGGAAGACGAAGGAAAAAGAGGCGAAGAAGAAGGCGCGGGTGAAGGCGAACCGCGACAGGCAGAAAGAAGAGGCCGCGGCGGATGCGGAGCGGCGGTTGCTGGCGCCGATGAGCTACTGCACCATGCCGCCGCAGGACGAGGATGGGTTGACGATGCCTCCCTTCCCTGCCGAATGCATGCGGCTGGGATTTCCGGTGAAGGTGATGGGTGCGCCGGAGTTGAAGAGCAACGACACGCGGGGATGGCGGCTGAATCCGCACCTGCGGGTGTCGCTGGGGTACCTGTGCGACATCTTCGCGTACCTGCGGCAGCACGATATCCGGATGTACCGGATGAGCAGTGACCTGGCGCCGTACCACACGCACCCGGACATGCCGCAGTTCCACGGCATGGTGGAGGAAAGCCGGGACGAGCTGGCACATGTGGGTGCGATGGCGAAGGCGCAGGGGCTGCGGCTGAGCTTTCATCCGTCGCAGTACATTGTGCTGAACAGCGACAACGAGGCGCTGACGCGGAAGAGCATAGCGGACCTGGAGAGCCAGGCGACGATGCTGGACTACATGGAATTGCCACCCGAGGCGATCATGGTCGTCCACGTGGGCGGGGCGTATGGCAACCGGGAGCTGGGGACGGCGAACTGGGTGAAGACGTGGCCGCGGCTGAGTGAGCGGGTGCAGCGGCGGCTGGTGCTGGAGAACGACGACATCCGGTTTAGCGCGGCGGATGTGCTGAGCGTGCACGAGCGAACGGGCGTGAAGTGCGTGTTCGACTACCAGCACCACTGGTGCTTTAACCCTGAGGGTCTGCCGATGGTGGAGACGCTGGCACGGTTCCTGAAGACGTGGCCCACGGGAGTTCGGCCGAAGATGCACTACAGCTGTGCGCGTACGGAGATGCGGTCAATGAAACGCCGCAGCCGCAAGACAGGGCTGCTGGAGGACGTGCTCCTGCCGCCGATCTGGACGGGACATGCGGACTTTAACAATCCGTTTGAGACGATCACGTTTTTGCGGTCGATCCAGCACCTGGAGACGGACGTGATGCTGGAGAGCAAGGCGAAAGACCTGTCGCTGATCCGGTTGCGGAACGATATGGCGAAGTATGCCCCGGAGCTGGCGGCGCGATACGGGGTGACGGCGAAGGACGCGATGGAAGATGTGGACGAGGTTGTGGACGAGGAAGAGCTGGTCGAGGCTTGAGTTTGGGGTTGCACGATAGGCAAGGAAGCGAAGAGGCAAGAGGACGCGATGAATCGGTTTGGAATTGCAGTGTTGTTTTTTGCCCTTGGGGTGATTGCCGTACCTGCGGGCGTGTACCTGTGGCTGACGCACGGACACGTGCCGGTGGCGGTGGCGGACCCGAGCTTTCCGATGGAGCAGACGCTTGTGAGCAAGCCGCTGCACGCACGCATTGAGAAAGAGATGCCAGCAGGGTCTCCGGTGCCGGTGAACGAAGCGACGCTGACGGATGGCGCGCGCATTTACCAGAAAGACTGCGCGTTTTGCCATGGGGTACCGGGGAAGAAGGCGTTGCTGGGAGCAAATATGTTTCCGCCGGCGCCGCAACTGTGGGAGCCGCACCACGGCGATGTGGGCGTATCAGATGATCCGGTTGGGGAGAGTTACTGGAAGGTGAAGAACGGGATTCGGCTGTCGGCGATGCCGTCGTATGTGAACGTGCTGAGCGAGACGGAGATGTGGGAGGTAAGCAACCTGGTGAAGGCCGCGGACAAGCCGCTGCCACCCTCAGCGCAGGCCTACTTGCACCAGGTGGACGGCCGTTAGGCGGCGGCGATGCCGGGGAGGAGCTTCTGCAGGCGGGAGAGCTGGTTGAGGTGGTGCTCGTGGTGGAGGCGTAGAAAGAGCAGGGTGTCGGCGAGTGACATCCAACCGCCGCGGGGGTGGCTGAAGACACCGCCTTCAATCTGGGAGTGAGTCGCAGAGGTAACGAGAAGGCACCAGCGGTGGCGGGCCTTTTCCCAGGCGGCGATGGCCTCGGGCGCGGTGACGCTTTCGCTGGGGACGATGTGTGTGACTTCAGCGGGGATCTTGACCTTGAGCGGTGAGCGCATGATGCAGCGGACGACGAAGCTGCTGAGCCGGTCCTTTTTTGCCAGAGGTTGCGGACTTGCGAGATTGGCGCGCACGGCCTGAAGGATGCCGCCTTCTGTGCGCGCGATGTGGTCGAGGATTTCCGCGGCGGACCAGGTGTCGGGAGCGGTCCGGAAGGCGAGTTGCTCCGGTGTCCAGTGGGACAGGCTGGTGAGCATGGCGGATTTGCTGCGTTCGAGGGAGTCGAAGCGCCGTTGCAGCTTAGGGTTCATGGGATTGTCAGGTGGAGTATCGCATGGTGGGCTGGGTCGGCTGGGTGTGCCCGACACGAATATACGCCGCCGCTCCTAACACTTTTGGGTGATTGCGGAACAACGGCGGTGGGATGACAGTTCATGGCCGGAATCGGCGGTCGGAGAGACGTTTGAGGAGGGCGTGGACGGCACCGGTGCTGGTGGTGTGGGCGGCCAGGGCGGCACCTTCAGCAAGGTCTGCCACGCGCCCGGCGACGAGGAAGACGGCGGCCGCGTTGAGGAGCACGATGTCGCGTGCTGTGCCGTGCGTGCCGGCAAAGACCTGCCGCAGAATGGCCTCGTTCGCCGGAGGGTCACCGCCGGGAATGGGCTCGCTGGAACGGGTGAGGCCGGCATCTTCCGGAGTGAGGGTGAGGTGACGAATGGTTGTTCCCTTGACCTCTGCAGCGATCGTTTCGCCACTCAGGCTGAGTTCGTCGAGACCTTTACCGGCGGAGGTTGTGCCGTGGACGACCAGCGCATGCAGCATGGTGCCGCGCGTGGCGAGGGCTTCTGCAACCTGTGTGACCGCCTGGGCGGAGTAGACGCCGATGAGCTGGCGGCGGGCTCCGGCGGGGTTGGACATGGGGCCGAGCAGGTTGAACACGGTGCGGAAAGGCAGGCGGCGGCGAACCGGCGCGGCGTGGCGCATGGCGGGGTGCATGCCTGGGGCGAGGAGGAAGGCGAAGTTGTTGCTGCGGATGGCGTCGGCAGCCTGTTGCGGCGTTTGGTCGATGGGGATGTTGAGGCGTTCAAGGATGTCTGCGGAGCCGCATTTGCTGGTAACGGCGCGGTTGCCGTGCTTGGCGATGGGGACGCCGGCGGCGGCGGCAAGGAGGGCTGCCGCAGTGGAAATGTTGAAGGTGTTGCTGCCGTCCCCGCCGGTGCCGCAGGTGTCGACGAGGGTGTTGCGTTCGTCGGCCGTGAGGGGGAGCGGCGTGGAGGCCTGCTGGATGGCGGAGAGGAAGCCGGCGAGCTCTGCGGAGGTGGGGAGGCGACCGTGAAGGGCGGTGAGGAGGTGTTCGATTTCGGGGTCGGTGAGGTGGCCGCGGAGGAGCGCCTGCATGAGCGTGGCGGCCTGGTCGACAGTGAGGGTGTGACCGGTGGTGAGGTGGTCGAGTTCAGGGGACATCTAGTGGGAGTGTTTCACTTGCGGTGGGGAAACGGAACCCACGGGTGGCGGCAGGTTGGAGTTGGCGTGTTTCGGGGCTGAGTAAATACCGACGCCAGCGCTGCGGCATACGGGCGAGGGCACGGATTGATTCGGGTTTGCTACCATTGCGGGGTTTGGCGTTCTTACGCGCCGGGAGTGATGCTGCGATGAAGATTCATGAGTACCAGGCGAAGGAAATTTTGCGGAAGTATGGTGTGCCGGTGCCCGAGGGCGAGATGGTGACGACGCTGGAGGCTGCGGATACCGAGGCGAAGAAGCTGTTTTCCGCGGGGAATCCGGTGGTCGTGGTGAAGGCGCAGATCCATGCGGGCGGGCGTGGCAAGGGCGGCGGCGTAAAGGTGACGAAGGACCTGGAGGCGGCGGACGCGGCGGCCAAGGCGATTCTGGGGATGCAATTGGTGACGCACCAGACCGGACCGGCGGGGCAGAAAGTGCAGCGGCTGCTGGTGGAGCAGGGGTCGGCGATCGAGCGGGAGCTTTACCTGGGTATTGTGCTGGACCGGGCGACGGGCAAGCTGACGATGATGGCGTCGCAGGCGGGCGGCATGGAGATAGAGGAGGTCGCCGCGAAAGACCCCGACGCGATTTACAAGGAGCCGATTGAGCCAGCGGTGGGGTTGCAGCCGTGGCAGGCGCGGAACCTGGCGTTCAAGCTTGGGCTGAGCGGGCCCCTGGTGGGGCAGGCGGTTGGGTTTATGACGGGGCTGTACAAGGCGTATGTGGAGACGGATTGCTCGCTGATGGAGATCAATCCGCTGGTGACGACGAAGGACGGCAAGCTGCTGGCGCTGGACTGCAAGATGGACTTCGACGATAACGCGATGTTTCGTCACAAGGATTTGAAAGAGCTGCGTGATGTGGCGGAGGAAGATCCGCTGGAGGTTGCTGCTTCAAAAGATTCCCTGAACTACATCAAGCTGGACGGGTCAATTGCGTGCATGGTGAACGGCGCCGGGCTGGCGATGGCGACGATGGACATCATCACGTATGCGGGTGGATCACCGGCGAACTTTCTGGATGTTGGTGGCGGTGCGAACCAGCAGCAGATTGAGGCGGCGTTTGCGATTCTGCTGGCGGACCCGAATGTGAAGTGCATTTTCATCAACATTTTTGGTGGGATTTTGCGGGTGGATGTGCTGGCGACCGCGGTGGTGGCGGCGGCGAAGAACCTGAATGTGCAGTTGCCGCTGGTGTTGCGGCTTGAGGGGACGAACGTGGAAGAGGGTCGCAAGATTTTGGCCGAATCGGGCATCAAGTATGCCGTGGGCGAGACGATGGCTGAAGCTGCGAAGCTCGCCGTTGAAGCAGCAAAGGGGAGCAACTAATGTCGGTTTTGGTGGATAAGAATACGCGGTTGATTGTGCAGGGGATTACGGGACGCGAGGGCATGTTCCATGCCAAGGGTTGCCAGGAATACGGGACCAAGGTTGTTGGTGGGGTGACGCCGGGTAAGGGTGGGACGGTGGTTGAAGGCTTCCCTGTGTTCAACACGGTGGAGGAGGCGGTGAAGGAGACGGGCGCAAATGTGAGCGTGATCTTTGTGCCGCCGCCGTTTGCCGCGGATGGAATTCTGGAGGCGGTGGCGGCGGAGTTGCCGCTGGTGATCTGCATTACCGAGGGGATACCGACGCAGGACATGGTGAAGGCGTGGGAGGTTGTGCGGGAGTCGACGTCGCGGCTGATCGGGCCGAATTGTCCGGGGGTGATTTCGCCGGGCAAGGCGAAGGTTGGGATCATGCCGGGGCGGATTCACAAGGAAGGATCCGTGGGAATTGTGTCGCGGTCGGGCACGCTGACGTACGAGGCGGTGTACCAGTTGACGACGCGGGGGATCGGGCAATCGACGGCGATCGGTATCGGTGGCGACCCGATCATCGGGACGAACCATGTTGCGGCATTGAAGCTGCTGAATGAGGATCCGGAGACCGAGGCGATCATCATGATCGGCGAGATTGGCGGGACGGCGGAAGAGGCGGCAGCGGCATACATCAAGGAGTTTGTGAAGAAGCCGGTTGTCGGCTTTATTGCGGGACAGACGGCACCGCCGGGGCGGCGGATGGGCCATGCCGGTGCGATTATTTCCGGCGGCGAGGGTACGGCCGAGAGCAAGATGGCGGCGATGGCGGAGGCTGGCATCCACGTGGTGAAGTCGCCGGCGGAGATTGGCGAGACGATGGCGCGGGTGCTGGGCAGGGGCTAGCGAAGCGTGTCGGGTTGCCCGATGTTGTACGAAGCCGACACGGAAATGTCGCGGATTTCGATGTGGCTGCAGACGCGTGTAGTTCGCGGCGTTTTATGAAGTCGCGAGGGCCAACTTGTCGTCCGTGTAGCGGGTTATGTCGCCCATCGCGTCCACCTGCTTGCGCAGGTTGTGCATCCCAACAGACATAGCGGTTTGTGTTTGCTGCTGCGGTGCGATGGACAACGAGAGACACATAGCGGCGGGTACGGCGACGGAGCAGATGATCCGGTCGAGCGGTGACTCGTTGCTGGACCATATTGACGTGCCGCTGTATGCAGTGAACGGAAGCGGTGCCTGTGTCCGCATGAACCCTGCGGCAGAACGGCTGCTGGGGTATACGCAGGCTGAGGCGCTGGGCAAGGACATGCACGTACTTGTGCACTCCCATTACCCGGACGGGCGGGAGTACCCGGTAAGCGAGTGTCCGCTGCTGCATGCACGGACAGCGGGCGATACGGTGAGCGGCCTGGACGAGGTGCTTTGGGCGCGCGATGGATCGCCGGTGCCAGTGGAATGCTCTGCATCTCCCGCAACGATGGAAGATGGCAGCCTGGGTGCTGTGATCACGATGAAGGACATGCGGACGCAGAAGTCGCTCGAGGCGCGTTCCCTGGCGATTGAAACGGAGCAGGTGGAGATGCTTCGCCAGCGGGATGCCATGGCTCGCATCGAGTGCGAGGCTGCGGCGGTCGAGGTGACCCGGCAAAAGGAGGTGCAGCTGACGGTGGAGCGCATTGCCGCCGGCCAGTTGCGTGAGCAGCAGGAGTTGCTGGGGACCGTAGCGGAGACAGCGCCAGTAGGTATTGCCGTGCTGGACGCTGACGTGCGGTATCTGTGGACCAACGAGTCGTACCAGCGTTCCATGGATCCGGCGTTTGCCGCGGTCAAGCTGCAGGGGACCAGCTTTTTCGATGTTGTGCCGGACAGCAACCGCGAGGAGTTGCGGGGCATTGTGGAGCGGGTGCAGCGCACGGGTGAGACGCACGTGTCGAACGAATACGCGCTCGCCGGAATTGCGCGTGGAATGACCTATTGGCGATGGTCGCTGAGTTTGCTTGCCAATGGAGATCTGATGTCTACCGGCGCAGACGTGACAGACGTCGTGAGGGCACGGGCCGAGGTGGAGACCGTGTACGCGAACGCGCCGATTGCGCTGGCGCTGGTGGATGCGAAGACCATGCTGTACATCCGGGGAAATCTAAAGTTTGCGGAGATCTGCGGCGTACCGCAGAGCCGGCTGGCAGGGTCGCGCGCAGGCAGCTTTACTGCTGGTGGGCAGGCCAACACCTTTCTGGAGCGCGCAGCAGAGGGCGAGGCGATTCGCAACGAGCTTCGCGAACTGAACCTGGTGCATGACTCGACGCAGCTGAAGTCACTCTTGTTGAATGCCACACCGAACCGGAATGCGCAGGGAGAGGTAGACACGATCAGCCTGGCTGTTGTGGATGTGACGGCGCAGAAGCTTGCGGAAAGTGCGCTTGTGCAGGCGGACAAGCTGGCTGCGGTTGGGCGGCTTGCTGCATCCATCTCGCACGAGATCAACAACCCGCTGGAGGCTGTGACGAACCTGCTGTACCTGGTGCACAGCGACCCTACGTTGTCAGAGGAAAGCGTCGGCTATGTGAAGCTGGCAGAGTCTGAACTGGCGCGAGTGTCGCAGATTGCATCGCAGACTCTTCGTTTCCACCGGCATGCTGTGAAGCCGGTGAAGTTGACCTCGCAACAGGTGGTGGACCCTGTCGTAGCGCTGTACCAGGGACGCCTGAAGAACTCGCGCGTGACCGTGCATGTGGAGCATCGTGGCGGGACGGAGACGATGTTCGTACACGAAGGCGATGTGCGCCAGATATTGAACAACCTGCTGGGGAATGCCATTGACGCAATGCCGAACGGCGGTAAGGTGACGATCCGCACCCGGCCGGCGAGATGTGCGCGAACGCGGCACAAGGGAACACGAATCTCCGTGGCAGACGAGGGGTACGGTATGAGCGCCGAGGTTGCACTGCGCATATTTGAACCCTTCTTTACGACGAAAGGATCGAGTGGATCTGGCCTGGGCCTTTGGATTTCGCATACGATCGCGCGACGTCACGACGGTGCACTGCAGGTTCGGTCAAAGCGTGCGCAGGAAGGCAAGACGAAGAGTGGAACGGTGTTTTCACTGTTTCTGCCGGACCAGGTTGAGGCGAACCTGGCTGCCTAGCGGCCACTGCTAACGGGCGCAAGCCGTACAATCGGGACAGTTCATTTTTGTTTGTTCAGGAGTTTTATGTTGCAGCGCACGTTCAGCATTGTGAAGCCGGATGCGGTCCGGAATGGGCACACCGCGGGTATTCTGGCCGAGATCGAAAAGGCTGGCTTCAAGATTGTAAGCATCAAGCGCATGTCGCTGACCGAGGAGCAGGCGAAGGGTTTCTACGCTGTCCATGCGGAGCGGCCGTTTTTTGGCGCGCTTACGCAGTTCATGGCGTCTGGAGCCATTTTCCCGATGGTGCTGGAGAAAGAGAATGCCATTGCTGACTTGCGCAAGTTGATGGGCGCGACCAACCCGGCGAACGCTGAGGAAGGCACGATTCGGAAGAAGTTTGCCGAGTCGATTGAGGCAAACGCCATTCATGGATCGGATGCGGAAGATACGGCAGCATTTGAGATCGGCTACTTTTTTGCAGGCTACGAGCTGAAGTAGGGCTGCGCATGCGGGTACTGGAAAGGCCGCCCTTGAGGCGGCCTTTCTGTTGGTTGTTACTGGCAGGCGCTTGTGGGTTAGTTGGGTGTGCTGCTGTTTGCCTGGGCCTCGCGGCGCTGCTGGTCGGCTTGCTTCAGGGCTTCGCGGCGTGCGTCATCCGCCTGCTTCAACGCCTGGCGGCGCTGCTGGTCGGCCTGACGGATCGCTTCCTGGGCCTGCTGCAGCGCCTGACGTCTGGCTTCGTCTGCTTTCTGTAACGCTTCCCTGCGCGCATCACCGGACTGCTGCATGGCGTCGTGGCGGGCTTCATCGGCCTCGTGCATGGCCTGGGCAATCTGCTGCGCGGCATCGCGCCTGGCCTGGTCAGCTTGCTGCAACGCGTCATGCCGGGCCTGGTCCGAATCGTGCAACGCCTCTTGCCGGGCCTGGTCCGCATCGCGGCGAGCTTCCTCTGACTGCTGTTGTGCTGCGCCCATCTGCTTCTGCGCGGCGAGCATTTGCTGGCGGGCGGTGGCCATGGCCTGCACCGCCTCTGGCGGCAAGGCTCCGGGCAGCGGCGGCGGCGGCGGCACCGTGCCGAAGCCAAGCCTCATGGACGTTTTGGGGTGGACGACGGCCGGAGCACTGTCACCACTGTGGTCGACGGTGATGTCGCCGTGGGTTGTGGTGAGCCGGATGGGTGTGCCACCGCCTGCCACTGTGCCGTTCAGGGTGCCGTGCGTTCCATTCTGTCCGTTGACGGTGAAATTACTGTTCACATCGCCGTCGCTGGTCTCCGCCGCAAGGGTGAATTTGGATTGCTGCGGCAAGGTGAGGTGAATGTCGCCGTCGTGATTTGCCACGGTGATGATGCTGCCGGCGGTTGTGGACTGCAGGTCGACTTTGCCGTGGCTGTTGGTCACGTCGACGTTGCCGGCGATGCGGCTCAGTGTGAGGTCGCGGCTGCGTGTCTTGAGGGTAAAGGGACCGGTGGCGTCGTCGGCGGAGAATTCGTCCTTGTCGTCGAAGGCCACTTCGCCGTCAAGCCTGTTAAGGGCAAAGGTGATGCGGGTGGTGGCGAAGTCAATGGGTCCGCTGATGTGCAACAGCCGGCCGCCACCGAAGAAGTCACCGCCAACCTTGACGGGGCCGTCGACGTCGGACAGGTTGATCTCATCACCAGTTCCCTGCACGTCAACCGGGCCGCTGATGCTGTGAGCGGTGACGGATTTGCCGCGTGAGTTGACGCGAACGGTGACGGCGCCGGTGATGGCAGCGACGTCGACGTCGCCGCGGTTGGCTGTAACGCTTGTGGCGGCTTTAAGGTTGTTGGTTTTGACGTCGCCGTGGTTGGCATTGACACTGACGCGGATTGTGGGTGGCACAAGAAGTGTGAGATCGGCCTCGTCATTGTCATGGCCGTTGACCCGCAGCGTCAGGTTGTCGTCCGAGCCGCTGAACTGCGGTTCCAGAGCCACGAGGCGATCGTGAGCCTGGTCGTCGGAGGTGGTGTAGGCCTCTTTGTGGGTGGAGAGATGGAGCAGGCCGTCGTCAGAGATGCCGCTTACCGTGACGTCGCCGCGAGGGTTGTCGATGACGAGTGCGCCTTCAGCGGCGATGGTGTGGGTGGCCGCGGGTGTGTCCTGCTCATGCTTGCTGCCGAGCCACTGCTTGAGGTCGTCGCCAGTCCAGCCGAAGGTGACGTCGTTGCCGTTGACGTGGAGGCCACCCTGCATGCCGATGCCAATGACCGCCATAAGTATGACCAGGCTGATGACGCCGCCGCCCAGCGAATAGCGAACCGGCGCCGCGGTGTTGCGACGGGTGTAGCGGTCGAGACCCCACTCCAGAACCCGCACGAGGCCGAAGCCGATGAGGAGGACAGGCCACCAGCGGCTATACCAATGGAGCAGCCCTGGCCACGACACGCGTCCATTGTGGACAAGAAGGGCCACAACAGCGACGGCGATAAGAGCCAGCGGGCCCACCAGCGAAGGTGCGCTGTTGCTTTTGCGTGCGGCGCGGCGAACGTCACGCTGCTGGCGCACGTAGGCACGGGTGGCATCCTTCTGTTGCCGCGCGGCAAACCGCTGCTGATCGCGCCAGGCGTCAGACTGGGCCTTGGCGTTGCGCGACCACGCCCTTTGCTGTTCACGCTGCCACCCAGGGTTGTTGGATGGGTCGCGGAGGGGATCGTAGCGCGGATCGTTGCGGTTGGTTGGGTCGAATGGCGGCGGAGGTGTGGTGCTCATGGCTGCCGTCCTTCCTCATCGCGCGGGATGAACGATGGTGTTGCGGAGGTTTCAGCGGTGTCGCCGGTTGGGGGCGGCGCATAAGGCGCATATCCTTCCGCCGGTATGGGACCGGCGGCAAGCATACGGTTGTGGGCGGCTCGCTCTACAAGGAGGAAGGTGCCAAGCAGGATGAGCAGGTAGGGCCAGAGATAGTTCCAGGTGAGCGCACCCGCGTGGTCAAGCGTGAGGGCCGTGCCGATGGCAAGCAGGATGAGGCCAACGCGGCTGGTGCGAAGCAGGTACCAGGTGTTGGCTGCCGAGCCGGCCGGGTAGACGCCACGTGCGCGAAGCGTTCTGGTGACCAGAAGGACGATGCCGACGGCGGCGACGATTGCGCCGTCAAGATAGCGGTTTGACCAGTAAAAGCGATGGCTGAGTGTGCCGAGCAGCGCGAAGACGCCGAAGCCAATGAGCCAGATAGCACCCGTGGGCAGCGTGGACCCGGAAGCTGAAAGGGGCGGCAGCGGCGGGATGGGCGGCGCGTATGCGGAGCCATACGGTGCGGATGGCGCAGGGTACGGCGGAGCCGCGGCATAGGGTGGGGCTGCGTAGCCGGAGGGTGGGGCGGCGTAGCCGGAGTATGGGGCCGCGTAGGCAGCAGCGGTGCCAGATGCTCCCGCGACAGCCTGGTAGGGGACGTCGTTCACACCGGGGGTGACGCCACCCTGGTAGGCAGGCGCGCCGGATGCGGCAGCGGCATGCGTTGTCGTGGTGTCCCGGTAGTCGGTGTACCCGGTGGGTGGCGGCGCTTGGGTTGGCGGAACCGCGCCGGGTGCGGGACGAGCGGTGAAGTCGCTCCAGTTGGGGCCGTTGCCGATGCCGAACTTTTCCCCGATGTTGTTGAGTCCGAAAGGGTCAGGCGCGACCAGGCCATCGCGGCGCGCACGTGCTGTCTGGTACGCGTCGAAGACCATGTAAAACACCCAACCGGCCACAAGCAGACCGAAGATGCCATTGACGTGGTCGGACAGGGAGACGAGGACGGCGAAGATGACGACGTGCGCGATGCCCTTGGCAAACTGGCCGTTGTACATGGCGCCGACGCCCGGGATGAAGCCCAGCAGCGTGGCAAGGCCGGGGTTCGGCAGGCCGGCAGTCGGGGTGTAACCGGGTGCTGTATACGGCGGCGGAACACTTCCCGCGGGACCATAGGCCGGTGGGACGTTGGCGGTGTAAGGATCGGCGCTGGCTGAGGCGTAGCTACTGGAAGCCGCGCTGCCGGCGAAGGCATCGTTGGGGGTGCTGGAGGCCGGACCGGATGTGTAGCCGGTAGGGTTGTTCGGAGTTTCGTCGAAACCGCTCATGCGCGTGCTCCTTCTCCGCGGATGGGGGCTGCGGATGCCGTAAGACTGCCGCTGGGCAGCGTGTTTGGATGCGGGTGCGACGGCAGGTCTACTGTCGCGCGGGGCCTGGAGTCACTTCTTGCGGGCAGGCTGCTGTGCGGGCCATCAAGCTTGGAGGCAGGGGGTTTCTTTGTGTCTGGCGGCGGCGCCTGCTGGAGCGGCGGCGGTGCGGCGCGAGGCGCACTGTCATCGGTATCGCGCTGCACCTCACGGACACGCGACTCAAGCTCATAGACGACGCGCAGGTTGTCGTAGTAGCGGAAGACACGCGCGTTGGTGAGCCAAAAGGTGTGCCTGATGTTTGTGGGCGTAAAGCTGCTGGCACGCATGCTGCGCAGGCTGACGCCGGTGAGGTTCAGCGTAAGAGCAATGGAGAAGAAGGCCATGGCCGCGGTCATGGCGAACCTTGGCTGGGAGACAGACGCGACAAAGCGTTGCAGCCAATTGACCCGTCGTACCGGCCCGAACGGTACCGTGCGCATGGTAGAGTCCGTCGCGATGGTGTAGCCACCGCCCGCGTAGGACAGGATGGGCTCGTTACGCGGGCGGAGTGGAATGGCGATGGCTGGATCGCCGGAGGTGCGCGCCAGAATTTGCTGCATGAGATCGGCGGATGGCTGTGGCGGCGCGGCCTGCAACATACCGAGCCAGGCGCGGCCGCGCTGGGCATCGGCCATGAGCCGACTGCATGCGTCACACCCAGCCAGGTGCAGTTCGAACTGGGTCTGGTCTTCCGGGAGGAGGGTTTCGTCTGCAGCGTCCAGGAGCATGCGCTCGAACTGCGAACAGGTGAGACGGCTGTTGGAGGACTTGCGCGGACCGGAGGTTTGCACCATGTCTTCGTTCATGCGCGCCCCCCTGCCTGGCTGCCAGGCAGCGAATCGCCTGCGCTGTGCAGGCCCTCGCGACCGAGAACGCGGGCCAGCTCGCCACGGCCGCGGCTGATGCGGCTCTTTACCGTTCCTTCTGGCACGCGCAGGATGATGGCAATCTCCTTGTAGTCCATGTCCTGCAAGTCGCGCAGGATGACCGCCTCACGGAGCTCTGGAGAGAGCTGACGCAGGGCGTGCTGAATGCGTGCGCGCAGCTGTGCACCGGCTACGTGGTCATGCTGGGTGCGACGCGTGTCCGCCAGCTGCTCCGCGCGTGTGGGGCCGTCACCGTCTTCGCCGCTGAAGCTCACATCCAGCGAGTCTGTTGCGCGATCCTGGCGCGTGCGGCGGAAATGGTCGACCAGCAGATTGCGGGTGAGTGTCGTGAGCCAGGTGCTGAAAGCGCCTTTCGCCGGGTCAAAGTTTGACAGGCTGCGGTAGAGCTTAAGAAAGACTTCCTGCGTCAGGTCTTCGGCGTCAGATTGCGAACCGGTGAAGCGATAGCAGATGCCATAGATGCGGCGATGCTGTGCGCTGACCAGTTCCTGCCAGGCACCCGCATCGCCGGAGAGGCAAAGCAGCACAAGCCGCTTCATGTGCTCCTGCTCGGCGAGGCGTGCAGGGTCAGGGGCGTACGCCGCCTTTACATTGGTCTCACTGGTGCGCGAAACCGGATCGTTCACGATGCGCAGGGAGGTATCCTTTGCCTGAAGTAGTGGAAGTGTATCGTGACCGGCCTTGCGACGGAGCGGCGACTGGCGCAATGGAACTGCCTGGGAACTGTGTACCGGGGCCAGGGACCATGGCGCCGATGGCACCGAGGCAAAATCCGAGATCGTGATGTGCATCGTTCCCATGGATAGCAATACGCACGGCCGGTCGCTGCAGTTCCGTAGGGTTCGGTGCAGGTGAACGCATCCATGGGATCGCGGTACACTCGCTTGCATGCGCAAGCTGGTTGCCGCCGCCTCTCTGCTGTTTCTTTCTACGCTGTTTGCTTCCCGTGATGCCGGTGCTCAAAGGCACGGCTGGCTTGGAACGTGGACGACGGCAAACTTCGAGATGCCGCCTGCGAACGCAGCGAGCCTGAGGCAGACCACTCACCTGGGACAAGAGCTTGTGACCTTGCGCCAAGTGGTGCACCTGAGCCAGGGTGGCCGCATGGTGCGGGTGCGCTTTTCCAACGAGTTCGGCACGGCACCACTGACGATCTCCGCGGCACACGTGGCGTTTCTTTCCGCAGGCTCCAGGATTCTGCCGGCGACCGACAAGGTATTGCTCTTTAGCGGGCAGCCTGCGGTGACGATCCCTGCTGGTGGGTTTGTGGCCAGTGACTCTGTTGTGGAGCGCATTCCGATCTTCTCGGACCTGGTGATCTCCATCGCTCTGCCGGCGCAGGCGATCCCAGTAATTACCTTCCACAATCTTGCATTGCAGACAGCGTTCTTCGCCGCCGGTGACCAGACGGCTGCTGCTGAGTTGTCGGTGGCAGAGCTGCGGCCGCCTGGCCTTGGACAGCCTGATCTGGCTCGGCCCATTCAGGCGCCCGCCGGCGATCGCAACATTGTGGATACACCTCGGAAAGCGGACGTAGCCGTTGCAGCAGCCGCACCGCCCCTGCTGGCGCAGTCGGAGTCCTGGTTCTTCTTGAAAGATGTAGAGGTGGATGCGGGCCGGAAGTCCAGCGCAGTGGTCTGCCTGGGAGACTCGATTACGGACGGGGCCGGTTCTACGACGGAGACGAACCGCCGCTATCCGGACGTGTTGGAAGGGCTTGCCGCGCAGCTGTCAAAAACCATGTATGTTGCGATGTTAAACGCCGGCATTGGCGGGAACCGGCTGCTTGCGGACGGTGTTGGACCCGTTGTAGCCCAGCGACTTGATCGCGACGTGCTGTCGCAACCAGGTGCACGGACGGTGATCCTGCTGGAGGGGATCAACGATATCGGCGGGACGCGGGGTGCCGCCTCGGCGCAGGAGCTAATTGCGGCCCTGACAGCCATAGCGGCACGTGCGCACGGCAAAGGGATGCGTATTTATGGCGGCACGCTCACGCCGTTTCAGGGTGCCGGCTACTACACGGATGCAGGGGAACAGACACGACAGCAGGTGAATGCGTTTCTACGCTCGAACACCGTGTTTGACGGCGTGATCGATTTCGACAAAGCCCTTGCCGACCCGGCCCACCCAGCCCAGATGCTGGCGAAGTATGACCGCGGCGATCACCTGCACCCGTCAGACATGGGATATGCGGCGATGGCGGGCGCAGTGTCGCTGAAAGATCTCCGCCGGCCGAAGAAGTAGGAAGTAACGTTGACCTGCTGCGTTACTTCTTCTGCTTTGCCAGCCGGATGGTGTTGTGCAGCGCCTTGTAGCAGGGGATTACGTCCGTCTGATGGGTCGCAAGTGTGTCTCGGACTGAGCTGTTGAACACGACGCGATCTGTAGGGGCTAATACTATCTCGGAGCCGGGTATGTCGCACTCAGGTTCGCGCGTCACCTTCATGTTGAAGACGGTGCGATCGCGCAGGAGTGAGTCGCGGATGGGGAGACCATAACCTGGGTACTGGTCGATCAATCTGACGAATTGGTGGTCACCCTTGCCGGCCCGCAAATCTGCCAGGTAGATCTCCCGATTACCCGCAAAACTCTGGCGCGACGAACTGCTGACGGCCAGCATCGTTGCGGTCGCGTGTTGCGGCTTGGACTGGTTGGTAAATGCGGACGGTCGCTCCGCACTGGCGTTTAGACAGCAGCCGAACAGCATGCCATACATAAAGATCGTCTTCAAGGTCACTCCACCCTTCGCCCCGCCAGTGTACCGCGTCATGGATTGGACGCAGCCGTTGGGAAAACAGCGGGACTGTTGCAGCGCTCTGGATTTCACGCGAGGGAACATCCGGTTCCACTCCCAGGCCGGCCTGTTGCATGAATCGAGGCACATCCCATGACACGCCTAGGGGCAATAAGAAAAGCCCACTCCGAAGAGTGGGCTTTTGATTTAATGCCGGCGACCACCTAATCTCCCACACAGCTTCCCGTGCAGTACCATCGGCCCAGCGAGACTTAACTTCCGTGTTCGGGATGGGAACGGGTGTGACCCTCGCGGTATTTTCACCGGCAAATTGTCGAACTCGATCGCACATGCGATGGTTCACGACTGAATAGATTGGGCAGACATTTACTCGTTACGTCTTTCCTGTAAGGGTACAGGCAATAACTACAATGCTTGGTTGAGAGTCACTCAGGACACAAAAGGTGAAAGTCACACTCTGTTCAGAGTAAATTCAATGAACAAGCCGAACGGGCGATTAGTACTGGTAAGCTACACGCATTACTGCGCTTCCACATCCAGCCTATCAACCTGGTGGTCTTCCAGGGCCCTTCATTTCCCTTAGGGTTGGGAGATCTCATCTTAGGGCATGCTTCCCGCTTATATGCATTCAGCGGTTATCATAACCGAACTTCGCTACCCAGCCGTGCCTTTGGCAAGACAACTGGAACACAAGAGGTTCGTCCATCCCGGTCCTCTCGTACTAAGGACAGCCCCCTTCAAATCTCCTACGCCCACAGCAGATAGAGACCGAACTGTCTCGCGACGTTCTGAACCCAGCTCACGTACCGCTTTAATAGGCGAACAGCCTAACCCTTGGAACCTTCTACAGCTCCAGGATGCGATGAGCCGACATCGAGGTGCCAAACCATTGCGTCGATATGAACTCTTGGCAATGATCAGCCTGTTATCCCCGGCGTACCTTTTATCCGTTGAGCGATGGCCCTTCCATACAGAACCACCGGATCACTAAGGCCTGCTTTCGCATCTGCTCGACTTGTAGGTCTCGCAGTTAACCACACTTATGCCTTTGCACTCGACGGCTGATTTCCAAACAGCCTGAGTGTAGCTTCGCGCGCCTCCGTTACAATTTAGGAGGCGACCGCCCCAGTCAAACTACCCGTCTTACTATGTCCCTCTTCCCGATCAGGGAAGGAGGTTAGAGTCACAACAATCGCAGGGTGGTATCTCACCGTTGGCTCCACCGAAACCGAGATCCCGGTATCAAAGCCTCCCACCTATCCTGCGCAGCAATTGCCGTAACCCACAGTAAAAGTATAGTAAAGGTGCACGGGGTCTTTTCGTCTAGCTGCGGGTAACCGGCATCTTCACCGGTACTACAAGTTCGCCGAGCAACTCCTTAAGACAGTCGTACGATCGTTACTCCATTCGTGCAGGTCGGAACTTACCCGACAAGGAATTTCGCTACCTTAGGACCGTTATAGTTACGGCCGCCGTTCACTGGGGCTTCAATTCATAGCTTCGCTTGCGCTAACCACTCCTTTTAACCTTCCAGCACCGGGCAGGAGTCAGCCCCTATACGTCGTTTTAGACTTTGCAGAGACCTGTGTTTTTGTTAAACAGTCGCCGTACGCGTTTCACTGCGGCCACTTCGAGCTCTTAACTCTATTGTGGCGACCCTTCTCCCGAAGTTACGGGTCTAATTTGCCGAGTTCCTTAAGAAGCCTTCACTCGAGCGCCTTTGGATATTCTCCTCGTCTACCTGTGTCGGTTTGTGGTACGGTTCCCAATTCCTCTCCTTAGAGGTTTTTCTTGACAGCATGAACTCAGCAGCTTTCAGCCATACGGCTTACTGCTTTGCGTCTCACCGTTAAGACCTGACGGATTTGCCTATCAGATCCGGCTTCACACGCATCGAACCCCTAGCCATAGTGGGTCCTGCCTATCCTTCTGTGTCACCCCATCGTAATAACGAGATATTGGGAGGTCCGGAATATTAACCGGAAATCCATCGCCTACGCCTTTCGACCTCGGCTTAGGGACCGCCTAACCCTGAGCGGATTAACCTTTCTCAGGAAACCTTAGACTTTCGGCGTGAAGGGTTCTCACCTTCATTATCGCTACTTATGCCGGCAGGGTCTCTTCTCGAAGCTCCAGTAGTCTTCTCAGTCTACCTTCGCTGCCGCGAGAATGCTCTCCTACCACGCACACCTTAAGGTGTGCATCCGCTGCTTCGGTATATCGTTTTAGCCCCGTTGTATTGTCGGCACCGGACCGCTTGACCAGTGAGCTATTACGCTTTCTTTAAAGGATGGCTGCTTCTAAGCCAACCTCCTGGCTGTCTGAGCGTTCCGACTTCCTTTCCCACTTAACGATAATTTGGGGACCTTAGCAGGCGGTCTGGACTGTTTTCCTCTCGACTGTGAAGCTTAGCCCCCACAGTCTGACTCCCGGGCTGGTTGTGACTGGCATTCGAAGTTTGGCTGGATTCAGTAAGCCGGAAAGCCCCCTAGTCCAATCATGTCTCTACCACCAATCCAAATCACCCGAGGCTAGCCCTAAAGCTATTTCGGAGAGAACGAGCTATCACGGAATTTGATTAGCCTTTCACCCCTACCCTCAGCTCATCCGAGCTTTTTTCAACAAACACCGGTTCGGTCCTCCAATGGGTGTTACCCCATCTTCAACCTGGCCAAGGGTAGATCATCCCGCTTCGCGTCTATTCCTGCCAACTGTACGCCCTATTCAGACTCGCTTTCGCTGCGGCTCGCTCACGCTTAACCTTGCTGACAAGAATAACTAGCCGGCTCATTATGCAATAGGCACGCGGTCAGACATTCCCTTTCGGGCATAGTCCTCCCACTGCTTGTAGGCACACGGTTTCAGGTACTTTTCACTCCCCTCAATGGGGTGCTTTTCGCCTTTCCCTCACGGTACTGGTTCACTATCGGTCAGAAACGAGTATTTAGCCTTACGGGATGGTCCCCGTGGATTCAAGCAGGGTTTCTCGTGCCCCGCCTTACTCAGGTACCTGCTTCGAGTCCAGATCAATTTCGTCTACGCGCCTGTCACGCTCTATGGTGCCGCTTCCCAGCGGCTTCGACTATCGACTGGATTGGTAACTCTACTTGTCGCAGGCCCTACAACCCCCGTGCCACCGAAATGGAACGGGTTTGGGCTCATCCGAGTTCGCTCGCCACTACTATCGGAATCGAGGTTTCTTTCTTCTCCTAGGGGTACTGAGATGGTTCACTTCCCCCCGTTCGCTTGTCACGACCTATGTATTCAGTCATGCATACCCAGGTTTTGCCTGGGTGGGTTTCCCCATTCGGAAATCTCCGGATTAACGCCTGTGTGCGGCTCCCCGAAGCTTATCGCAGCTTGCCACGTCCTTCATCGCCTGTTTCTGCCAAGGCATCCACCGTGCGCCCTTAGTAGCTTGTTCATAGAATTTACTCGCACACAGATGTGACAACCATTCTGTGTCGGTAGTCCTTTACTTCGCCGTTTGTTTATCCTAAAGACACTCAACACTAAATCCTCAGCATGGGCCGACCTGCGTAAAAACACGCTTGTCATGCCTTGCGCGGAAACTACCCGCACGCTGAGGGCTCAGCCTTGTAGTTATATTTACCCAATCTATTCAGTTGTCAAACATCCCATGCGATCTGCTATTCCGCAGTCGCGGTGCGCTCTGAAGCGCAGGACATACTCTCTTTCGAGCCTGTCCAAGGATCAGCCCAATGCATGATGCATTGGCCTCAACCTCAGGCAGAACCGTTGCCATACTTTCAAGGAATTGGTGGAGCTTAACGGGATCGAACCGTTGACCCCCTGCTTGCAAAGCAGGTGCTCTCCCAGCTGAGCTAAAGCCCCATCGTGCCGCCTGTTTAGAATAACGCAGGCTGCGGTTGAGACACAAGCAGAAGAGCGCGCTGAAGTTGGTGGGCCTGGATAGATTCGAACTATCGACCTCACCCTTATCAGGGGTGCGCTCTAGCCAACTGAGCTACAGGCCCAGCCCGAAAGCCAGGCGGCAGCGGCTCTTGCCTGCTACCGCCGATCTTTCGCTGCTCGTTCTGAGCTCATTCAAGCCGTAGCCTGACAGCTCTCGAAAGTATTTCGAGGACACAGTTGAACGTGCATACCAGCTACGCCGGTAAGGACCATCGTGTAGAGCAGATGGAAGACCAAGAGAAGGTCTGGTTCAGGCTCTTCCAGACTGGCCCGAAGGCTGCCTGAAAGGTGTCCAGCCTCTCGCCCGCGCAGATTGCTCTGCCTGCATTCGCAGGGTGCGGTTGATTGCTGGAACGTTTTCTCTTAGAAAGGAGGTGATCCAGCCGCAGGTTCTCCTACGGCTACCTTGTTACGACTTCACCCCAATCATGAATTATACCTTGGGCGGCTGCTCCCTTGCGGTTAGCGCACCGACTTCTAGTACGACCCACTTTCGTGATGTGACGGGCGGTGTGTACAAGGCCCGGGAACGTATTCACCGCAGCGTGCTGATCTGCGATTACTAGCGATTCCAGCTTCATGGAGTCGAGTTGCAGACTCCAATCCGAACTGAGGCCGGCTTTTTCCGATTGGCTCACCCTCGCGGGGTCGCAGCGGTTTGTACCGGCCATTGTAGCACGTGTGTAGCCCTGGACATAAAGGCCATGAGGACTTGACGTCATCCCCGCCTTCCTCCCCGTTATCCGAGGCGGTCTCGCCAGAGTGCTCAACTAAATGGTAGCAACTGGAGATAAGGGTTGCGCTCGTTGCGGGACTTAACCCAACATCTCACGACACGAGCTGACGACAGCCATGCAGCACCTATATACAGGCCCATTGCTGGGCGCCGATATTTCTACCGGATTCCTGTACATTTCGAGCCCAGGTAAGGTTCTTCGCGTTGCGTCGAATTAAACCACATGCTCCACCGCTTGTGCGGGCCCCCGTCAATTCCTTTGAGTTTCAGCCTTGCGACCGTACTCCCCAGGCGGATTGTTTATCGCGTTAGCTTCGACACGGCAGGATTGGGTACCTGCCACATCAAACAATCATCGTTTAGGGCTAGGACTACCAGGGTATCTAATCCTGTTTGCTCCCCTAGCTTTCGTGCCTCAGCGTCAGTTATGGTCCAGTGAGCCGCTTTCGCCACAGGTGTTCCTTCCGATATCTACGCATTTCACCGCTACACCGGAAATTCCACTCACCTCTCCCATACTCAAGCCCGGCAGTTTTCCGTGCAGGCTTCGGGTTGAGCCCGAAGTTTTCACACGAAACTTGCCAAACCGCCTACGCACCCTTTACGCCCAATAATTCCGAACAACGCTTGCCCCCCTCGTATTACCGCGGCTGCTGGCACGAAGTTAGCCGGGGCTTCTTCTATAGGTACCGTCATTATCGTCCCTATCGAAAGGAGTTTACGTCCCAAGAGACTTCATCCTCCACGCGGCGTTGCTGCGTCAGGGTTTCCCCCATTGCGCAAAATTCCCCACTGCTGCCTCCCGTAGGAGTCTGGACCGTGTTTCAGTTCCAGTGTGTCCGTGCGCCCTCTCAGGCCGGATACAGATCATCGCCTTGGTGGGCCATTACCCCACCAACTAGCTAATCTGCCGCGACCTCCTCCCCAAGCGCATTGCTGCTTTGACTCGTAAGTGTTATGCGGTATTAGCCCAGGTTTCCCTAGGTTATTCCCCACTCGAGGGTAGATTAGTCACGTGTTACTCACCCGTGCGCCACTTTACTCAGGGCCGAAGCCCCTTTCTCGTGCGACTTGCATGTGTTAGGCACGCCGCCAGCGTTGATTCTGAGCCAGGATCAAACTCTCGTTTGAATACTGGTTGCACTTACTCTTCAACGGAGGTTGAGAGCATAGGTGCGCCGATGAACCTGGAAAGTTCAATCGGTTTAAAACAAGTGAGAATGACCAGACCGAAGTCCGTCCATGTCTCACGACTGGCACGTTCAACTATGTTGTCAAAGATCCGTGACGGTCACCGCGTAGGCGGGCCGCTTTTGGATCAAGGACGCCTACAGTGTTGTAGGTTGTGTCCTCGAACTTGTATGGGCTGTATCCGTATGAGATCCGCTACTGGCTCGCTGCTTTCCGGCTTGTCAGCTCAGAACCGCGTCGCTTTCACTCTCTACTGCGTTGCACCAACCAACTCAGAGTATCGCGTTTGCGCTTCTGTGTCAACCGGTTTGCTTTTCGCTTTCCGTTACCGTTTGGCGATCCTCTTGGTCGCCGTAGCCCCTGGGGCACGGTGGAAAGCCATGGCAGACCGCGACGACCGACAGCCTAGAAGGCGGTCAGTAAAGCTGCGACTCATTGTGGCTGGCACTGCAGAACAGCACCACAAACTTGAAATCAACGTGCGGAGCACTCGAAAGTGATCCGGGAGCCTGGGCTCCTGAGTATCAGCTAAAGAACAGTGGCTTGGGTTTGTTGGGTGACCGGAGCCGAAACTCTCAGACGTCTACCACGTGTAACAAACGCTTGGACTGCTTGGCTTGCGCCAGTCGACCGGGACCGTCTTGCCGTCCCTCGCCAACTTTCAAAGAGTATCGAAGAACAGAGTTCCTGTCAAACACCTTGTTTTGTTGGCAACCAGCTCGTGAGGACGCGGTTGCAACTTCTTGAGACTATCCCGAAAGGGTCCCCTCGTCAACTGCGCTCCATAGGCAGTTACGTTAACCGTTGTTTGCGCGCCTGCTGCAGTCGTGACGTGTGTGGACATGTCCGCCTCACGCTGTCTTGTGATTAGAGTTCCCCTGCCTAGTGCGGATGCAACGTCTACGTGCCCAAGTGTGACGTGAAGGGAGTGCGGTTTCTGCTATCTGGCGTGGATATACTTGGGTTTTAAGGCGAGGGGTGTTGCAGATGGCGATTCAACCGACAGAAAACATTTGGCATAACGGGAAGCTGTTGCCATGGGCAGATGCACAGATTCACGTGATGTCTCACGTTGTGCACTATGGGTCCTCGATCTTTGAGGGCATCCGCTGCTACTCACAGGGGCCGGCAGATGCGCCGAAGGGTGCCGCTATCTTCCGGCTGCGGGAGCACATGCAGCGCTTCAAGGATTCGGCCAAGATCTACCGCATGCCGATTGAGTACACAGTGGACGAGCTCTGCGATGCAGTCGCACAGGTGGTGGAGGCGAACGACGTGTCTCCCTGCTATATCCGTCCGATTGCGTTTCGCGGGTATGGCGAAATCGGCGTGAATCCGCTGAAAAGTCCGGTAGAGGTGTACATTGCCAACTTCCCGTGGGGCAACTTTCTGCACGGCAATGAGGGTGCGAATGTGTGCGTCAGCAGTTGGAATCGCCTTGCGCCGAACACCATGCCGGCGCTGGCAAAGGCGGGTGCGAACTACATGAACTCGCAGTTGATCCGCATGGAGGCAGCGACCAATGGATACGACGAGGGTATTGGTCTGGACCGCAATGGCACCTTGAGTGAGGGTTCAGGGGAAAACCTGTTCCTGGTGAAGGAAGGCAAGCTGCTGACGCCGCCGCTCGCGAGCTCTGCCCTGAGCGGGATTACACGCGCGTCTGTGATGCAAGTTGCCAAGGACATGGGCTTTGAGGTGGTGGAGCAGGCGCTGCCGCGGGAGCTTCTGTACATTTGCGACGAAGCCTTCTTTACGGGCACGGCGGCGGAGGTAACGCACCTTCGATCGGTGGATCGCATCCTGGTCGGTGACGGAACGATGGGACCTATTACAAGCCGCATTCACAAGGAATTCTTTGGGATTGTGAACGGCCTGGCTCCTGACCGGTACGGATGGCTGTGGCCGGTGAAGGTGAAGAGCATGTCCGTAGTTGGAGAGACTGTAAACGCCTAGCTGCAGCTGCGATGCAACAAGGAAGGGAGTGCGGTGTTGCCGCACTCCCTTTTACTGTGCGCGGCCGCCAGGTTGGCCGCAAACACTCCGCGTTAGAACCTGTAGGCGGCGCCGATGCCGGCAAAGATGGGATTGAGATGGCCCCCGTGATCGAAGGCTGCCGTGGTGTCGCCGTCAAAGTTGGGCCAGATCTGGTAGGAGCCGGACAAGCGAAGGTTCAAGTGGTCGGAGAAGAGGTAATCGATTCCGCCACCGAGGTCGTAGACCTTGTACAGCTGAGTGTTGGTACTGGGCGCCGTGGTGGCACCGGAAAAGTGTCCGACGCCAATACCCGGGCGGAGAAAGATGTGCGCATGGCCAATGTCACCGCCGACGCGCAGGCCGAAGACCAGGCTGTTGGGGTGGGTTTGCGATGTGGAGATGACGGTGAGATTGCCGTCTACCTCCACACCGATGTAGCTGTGCCGGAAGTCGAGCGCGGCATACGGATTGAGCTGATAGGCGCCGCCATGGCCGTAATCCGGGTAGAGGTAGGAGAAGGAGGAACCGACCTGGAGGTCTGCGCGGCTGGCGGCGTACTCTGCTCCGCCACGGTGCCCGCCGATGGTTTGAGCGCTGGCGTGGGCTAAGAGGGTGAGGAACAGACTGCATGCAAAGAGACGACGCTTCATGGTTGGGCGACCTCGGGGACTCGGATTCGGATACACCGCTGTCTCCTGTAAATTGAACCGACTATACAGAGCCTTGTTCCGAAACGGAACCTGGCTGTCGTGAAATCCGACACCAGAGCGGCGGCGGTGGTGCCTGGTTTTCACGATTCGATGGGGTGAGTGGTGAGGTGGCTCGCCGACTCTGCGGCATCGTTGTTGTTCCATCCGGGCAGCTCCTGCGAGCCGGTAATCAGCCGCACGCCATCCTGAAAGAAGAGGTAGGTGAAGGCCCAATTGCGAAAGACGGAAAAGCGATTCCTAAACCCGATGAGGAAGAAAATGTGGACCACCAGCCACGTGCACCAGGCCAGAAAGCCTGACATATGTGCGCGGAAGGGCCACTTCACATTGGCGATGGCCGAGGCGCGCCCGATGGTGGCCATGTCGCCCTTGTCGAAGTAGTGGAAAGGTTTCTTCATGCGCCCGCCCTCCACTTCGACCTTGATGGAGCGGCCGGCGTAGTCCCCCATCTGCATGGCGGGCTGGGCGACGCCGGGAACCTGTTTGCCCTCGCTCATGGCATGGGCCAGGTCGCCGCAGACAAAGATTTCCGGGTGCCCTGCCGGGTGCAGGTGATCGTCGACGAGGACGTTGCCCCTGGGGTCGCAGGGCACGCCGAGAAGCTTGCCCAGAGGTGATGGTTTGACCCCGGCAGCCCAGAGTGTCACGACGGAATCGATGCGCTCGTTGCCCACCATGACATAGCCGGGTTGAATATCGGTGACGCGCTGTCCGGTGCGGACGATGACGCCCAGTTCTTTGAGCTGTTGCAGTGCACTGGCGCGGAGATCCGGCGGGTAAGCACCGAGCAGGTCCGGCGATCCCTCAAGAATGAGAACCTGTGCGGATGCGGGATCGATGTGGCGGAAGTCCTTGCGGATATACAGTTTGGCGATGTCGGAGATGGCGCCGGCAAGTTCGACGCCAGTGGGACCACCGCCGATGACGACAAAGTTCAGAGCGGGGTGGGTGCCGTTCTCCAGCATTTCACCCTCGGCTTTTTCAAAGGCAAGCAGGACGCGGCGGCGAATCTCCACTGCGTCTTCAATGGTTTTGAGGCCAGGTGCAAGTGGCGACCACTGATCCTCTTTGCCGAAGTAGGAGTGCGTCGACCCCGTTGCCAGCACAAGATAGTCGTACTCGAGCACCGTGCCGCTCTTCAGGTCAGCCCGGCGCGCGGCGGTATCAAACGAGACAACCTCGTCCATAAGCACCTGGGTATTGGGCGAGCGGAGGATGGCCCGGATGGGCTGGGCGATGTCTGCCGGCGACAAGACCGCCATGGCGACCTGGTACAGCAGTGGCTGGAAGGTGTGGTGGTTCTTGCGATCGACCAGGGTGATGTTGACGTCGGAGTGCGCGAGGGCGAGGGCTGCCTTGAGGCCGGCAAAGCCGCCGCCGACGACGAGTACCCGTTTACGCGTGTTGTCCTTGTTGGTTGCAGCCATTGCCCAGACGCCTCTGACTCAAGCATATGCGATGCGTCGCCGGACGGCTGCGGGTCCTGAAGTCGCAGGATGGAACGGAATGCCACGAAGGATGTAGAAACGCGCCAGAATGGGCGATGTTATACGGCTGGGCGTGGGCGTGAAGATAGCTCCAGTCGGTGGCAGACCGACGTGATCCAGAGGTCTTCAATGCATGATTTTCTTCTCGTGGCAGCGCTCATCCTTGTTCTCTCTGCACCTTCCCTGCTCACCATCTTCTCTGCGCCCGGCAAGCACCGGCTGGATTTGTAGCCGCTTACACTGTCCGCTGCCTTGAGAAGAAGTTGCTCTGCCGGGGGTCATGCCGGGGCTTGCAGTCGGCTGGGCTACGGTGGCACCGCACGTCATGGATGTTGGCCTGTGTCCCTGGTCAGATGGAGGCAGCTAGGGGTGCCTGGTCAAGCTCGCTGCGAAGTACCCCGTTGTGCCGGTTGCCGCGACCAGGCGTGTGACGGCGGCGGTGCCGGGGTATTGCAGAGGGATGACTGTGAGGAAACCGTCGTCGTTGCTGACGGCCGACGTCGTTGCCGTGCCGTAGAGAGGTGCCGTTGCGCAGCGGCCAGAGGTTGGGCATGGCGGCTGCCAGCCGTAGACTGCCTGATGGACCAGCACCGTGGCACCCGCTACGCCGTGCCCTGCTGTATCCACGACGCGAAGTGTGACGGGAGCCAGACTGGTGGAGGCCGAAACCACCTGGGTGTCTCCGCCCGAGGGGACGATGAGCTGCGCGTCCGGTGCGACGCCGATGATCGGCAGCGATGCGCACACCGAGGTCCAGGCACAGGCCTGTACCGTTGCCAAGGCTCCGCCCGCGAGGTTTGCGACGGCGGCAATCTGCGCGGTGCCGCTGGCGAAGCTGTTCCCTGTGGACGTGGACAGGGTGACACCGCCGAACACGACAGACCATGAGACAGGGACACCGGCGCTGCTGCTGCCGCTCGAGACCAACTGGACGGCAGGATTGAAGACCGTGCCTGCACCGGAGGCAACATACTCCGGCGTGCGCTGGGCGGTGATGGAATGGGTGACGGTGACCGCGAGAAAGGAAACGGACACCGCAGCTCCGCTAGCGACAGAGGCGGACAGCGTGATGGAACCGGCGGCGGTCGCGCTTACGGTAACGGTGGCCAGACCGGTGTTGTCCGTGAGAACTGTGCAGGTTGTGAGAGCGCACGTGGTGTACAGCGCGCTTCCCGATGGGACGGTAAAGGTGACAGCCGTGTTCGGTACTGCGGACCCCGATGCGTTGGTAAGGCGGGCCGAGAAGATGACCGGCACACCGGTATTTACGGTGCCGGAGGGTGCCTGCACCGTTGTGAGCACGTCACTGGCGGCACCTGCGTAGATCAGGCCGGCGGCTATGGTCGCTGTTCCGCCGGTGCGCAGATCGCTTACGGTCACGGCGTTGGTCACGGTGCCACCGAGCGTGGCAAGTGCGGGTGCGACGGCATCGATTTCGGTGGGCGTGAGACTGGTCACGGTTGCGGCGACGCCACCGACAAGAACGCTGTTCCCCGGCTGAAAGCCCGTGCCCAGGATGCGAATGGGTCCACCGGCGGCATTGATGCGTGTGGGCGAAACGCTGTCCGCGTACAGCAGTCGAGCCGTGTACGTGAAGTCAGGCCGACCTTCTCCACGTTCTTCGGCGATGGCAAAACGCACGGTCTCTGCGGTGGTGAAGGTCGGCTTCACCTGCGTGGTGCCATTTTGACGCCCGTTAAAGGGGGAGACCGTCGCAGCGAGTGTGGGCAGGATGGAGGTGGCGTCGGAGCCGTGCCAGAAGCCGAGCATGAGGCGAGCCTTGCCGGTGGTGGCTGCGCCGTTCTCATCGAGCGCCATGGCTTCAAGCGTTGCCGTACGGCCAGCCTGCACGGCAAACGAACCCCAGGAGGTGTGGCCGTAGCCGCAGAGCCTGCCGGTCCACACGCCGCCGCCGGCAAAGGCAACCGGAGCTGGTGCGGAAACGGTGCCGTCGTTGCCGGTGCTGCAGTCAGAGGCGGCAGAACCGACGTAGATGTTGGCGAACTGGGCGCTGACGCGCCCGACAACGGAGTATTCGGCTGTTGTCGGTGAGCCCGACGGCAGGACGGCGCCGCTGCTGAACGGACCGACGGAGTAGTTGCCGATGTACAGGGGATTGACCGCCTGGGTGGTGACGTAGACGTTGTCCCACGGGGCGTTGTCCACGACGGGAACGTTCCAGATAGCAAAGAAGCCCTTGTAGAAGTTGTCGACCTTGCCCTGCACCGCGGGAAAGGTGCTGGGGTAGCCGGAGACGGGGTTCCCGCTGTTGTTGCGAAACTGGCTGCCGGACACGCTGGAGGCGGTCTCCCAACCCTCGAAGCCATAGGTGCCGACGAGTGACTGGCGCACGGCAACCATGTTGACGCCATTCATCCCCTGGCCGTTTGGGAAGTAGAGGGCACCTTCGAGCAGCTGACCATTGTTCAGGTTGTAGTAGCTGGTGCCGTAGAGCCAACGCAACGCACTCTTGTCGTCATCGCGCAGGGTGAATGGATTGACCATGCACTGGTAGGTGTACGTGCCACAGACGATGTCCATGGGGTGCATGACGGGCCAGTGTTGCTGCTGCTGATAGGTGGGCTGGGGTGCGCCGGTAAACACGTTGTCGTTGAGCTGCGACCAACCCACGCCAAGGATGCGGCCAAACATTCGCATGAGCTGGTATTGCATTTGCAGCAGCTGCTCTGGCGCGGAACCCACGCAGCGCCCATTCAGGATGAGGATGGCGTGAGCCATCAGGCCGGGCTGCACGAACAGGTCAACACTTTCAGTCACCGCGTTTTGACGGCAGCTTGCGGGTGCGCTTGCACCAGAGCCCAGCAGAAGGTCAGTGATGGTGCCATCGGCGTCAAAAATCACGGCAATGGGCATGGTGGCATAGTTGGCGCTGCTCACGTCTGCCGGCCATATGGGTCCAGAGCTGCCCAGATAGACGTTGTTTGAGCTCACATCTTCACTGAGGAGACCACCTTGCGTCAGTGAGAGGTTGGAGTACTGAATGTTCCAGACAGCGGCGGCAGCAGCCACCATGGCTGTGGCCGTTACGTTGGAAACGCTCGCGCTCAACGGGCCGTTATCCACATAGTAGGTGAGGTCGTTCCGGTTCCAGGCCATCACGACGCCGTCACTTGACCAGGTCGGGCGGCTAGTCACCCAGCGCACGTTGGAGGCATACATCGGCAGGCATAGAAGAGCGCAGCAGAGGACAAGGAGACCACGCGGAACAAGGAGGCCACGCGGAACAAGGAGACCACGCTGAACAAGGAGACCACGCTGAACAAGGAGACCACGCGCGCAACGCATCATCGGCTGCCCGATGTGGCGGCGGGTGTTGGAGACCAGGCACGCAGCAGACCGGCGACCAGATTGCTATCGATGCTGCGCAGGTCCGGCCCAAGCACGTTGCCCCTGGTATCAGCCGGCCAGGCCACCCCGTTTGCCGAGGCACTGGCCTGATGCGCTGCCGTGGCGGGGATTGTGCCGTGGGCTGGGTAGACGGCGCCGGATGCCTGGGCAAGACCATCCGGTGCGTTGTCTGGCCGGGTTGCGACGGTGCGCGCGACCCGTGCGGCGACCCAGCGCAGGTCAACGGCTGAACTGACGTCGTCACCGGCAAGGGGGATGATGCCGTCTGAACCTCCAACCGGGGAGGAGAACCCGCCGGCGGACGGCTCATGCAGTAGAAACAGAGCGCGCTGGCCGACGTGATACCGCTGCGAGCCGGCAACCCACAGGCCGCTCCATTCCCGCATTGAGTAGGTTTGACCGGTGACGACACCACGTATCCCGTCGTCGACATGAAGATCGATGCGCACGGCGCTTTCTTCTGTCTGGATGGACAGAACCTGTCCGCGGAAGATGATGGCTGCCTGATCGGCCAATGCACGGAGCGCCGCTTCGGTAGTGACCGGGGCTGCGGGTGGTGGCATATCTGACGCGGTCTGCGACGGGAGCCCATTAGCCTGGAGCAATAACGCCTGGCCAAGGGTTAATTGCGCGGAAGCGACCCTACCCCAGGCAAGAAGAACCACCGGCACGACGAGGCCAGCTCGATGCCACCATCTGCCCTGATCTGACTCATGTCGCATGTCGCTACACCACCCAAGAGCCTTATCGGTCGGGGTGGCCGCGGCTTGAGCCGAGCTACTCGAACGGCCTAAGCTTCGCTTCGGGTGGAGGCGGAGTGAGCAGGCTGATGGTGAACAGGGCAAGGAGCGACATTACAAGTGCCGGGATGATGGCATCGCGCTGTGCGAGCCATGCGGGAAAGAGATGTGCCACCAATGGCGCATCCCAGCAGACGGTGACGAGGGTACCGAGCGCAATCGACGTGACCGCACCGGCCGCAGTTGCCCGACGCCAGAAGAAGGCCGCGAGAATGACCGGTGTGAGGGCGGCGGAGTAGATGGTGTAGGCGTACAGCGTCTTTTTAAGCACGCTTTCTGTGTGGAGGCTTTGCCACAGAGCCCACACGCCGAGCAAGGCAACCATGAACCGACTTACGAGCAGTACCTGCTTGTCGGTTGCGCCGGGCTTGATGTATCGGACAAAGATGTCGTTGACCAGGTTGGTCGCCGGTGAGAACAGGTAGTTGTTCGCCGTGGAGATGATCTTTGCAAAGATGGAGCCCATCATGAGAGCGCCGAGGAGCTGCAGAAGCGGGCCGCGTCCACTGAGGCCATGCAGAGCCGTGTAGGCGAGGATCTCGCGCGGGTGCTGGTGGACTTCACCGGAGGGGAAGAGAGCCGATCCGGCAACGGCGAGAGCAACGATCACTGTCTCCAGCACAACGGTGCCGACGATCCACCCCACGACGGCATTGCGCGCGTCCCGCTCTGACCTGGCAGAGAAAAACTTCTGATACATGGACTGGTTGCCGAGCATGAGAAGACATGTGGGTAGGAAGAGTTCCATGGCCTGAACGGGGCTGAAATCGCCAAGCCACTGGAAGTGGGTAGCTGGCAGAGCTGCGTGCACACCCGCCCAGCCACCGGCGTAGTGGATGAGCAGGGGCAGAGCGAACAGCATGGTCAGTGTGGTGAGCGAGCCGATAACCACGTCCATATAGGCCACAGAGGCCATGCCCGCGATGGCAGTGAAGACGATGACAAACGCGGCAAGAATGTATTGGCCCTGGACGGAGCTGACGGCGGGAAACACAAGGTGAAGGATGTCTCCACCGCCGATGAGCTGGTAACTGGTGATGCCAGCGTAGGTAAACAGAATTGCGATAACGCCCAGCACGCGGGCCGCCTGGTTGTAGCGTGCCTCCAGCAGATCCGGGATTGTGAACTTTGCGAACTTGCGGGCACGCGGCGCAATGAAGTAGATGAGCAGCAGACCGAGCCAGCCGCCACCGCCCTGCCACAGTGCGGCGAAGCCATGCCGGTAGGCGTTCTCTGCGCCGCCCAGCAATGAGCCTGAGCCGATCCAGCTGGAGAGCAGGGTGAAGACGAGAACCGCGGCAGGCAGCGAACGGCCGGCGACCAGGTAGTCCGCCTTGGTTTTTGTCTTCTTGAGCCTTGAGAGGCTTACAGAGAACAGCGTGACGACGATGACGGCAAGAATGATTGCATTCAGATTCATTCGGTACCGCGCTCCGGATTCAGATTCATGTGTAGCAGCAGTCTACTGCGTCAGGCGGCGTGCACCGGAGCTATCCTGAAGGGGACCAGGGAGACATGCACTGATGGCAGTACTGGACACAGATGAGGCCGTGCAGGATGCACCCCAACGTATCGACGGCAGGGCGAAAATCATGGGACGCGGTACGTACACTGCTGACCTGACAGATGCAACATTGCGGCCGTACCTGCATGCGGGTGAGACAGCGAAGAGCATGCTGTATGCGGTGACGGTGCCATCGACAATCGCGCGCGGAATGGTGACGGCCATTGATGCGACGATGGCATTCGCGGTGGATGGAGTTGTGGCGGTGCTCACCCATGAGAACGCGACTAAGCTGCATGCAGTCAAGTCGCTTGTGTCGAGCGAGCAGACGAAGTTTTTGCCTCTGCAAAGCGCAGAAGTTCACTACCATGGTCAACCGCTCGCGGTTGTACTTGCGAGAAGTTTTGAGACTGCGACGCAGGCAGCAGCACTGGTCAGGATCAGGTACACGCAAAAACCTGGGGTGACGGAGTTCCTGCCGTCGCACGAGGCGAGCAAGCCGGTCAAGAAGGTGGGAGCGGGGGACAAGGGCCACGTGGAGTGTGGCAATCCCGAACAGGCCTACAAGGTGTCGGCCGCGCGGGTAGACGGCACATACAACTTGAGCCCGGCTCACCATAACGCGATGGAGCCAGCGGCAACTGTGGCGCATTGGCACCCTGAAGATGGCGAGACCAACCGGCTGACCGTGATCACCACAACACAGTTCGCCTACGGCGAGGCCATTATGCTGGCCGAGGCGTTTGAGATCGGTCACAAGGATAAGATCCTGCGCATTGTGTCGCAGGTGATGGCGAACATTGAGTATGACTGCCGCGTCCGGGTTGTTGCTCCGCTTATCGGCGGTGCATTTGGATCAAAGAACGGGTTGAACATTACTGTGCTGGCAGTGATGGCCGCGCGCGCCACCGGACATCCCGTAAAGCTGGTGCTGAGCCGGCAGCAGACGTTCAGCCAGATGCCATATCGCGGCGGCTTGCAGATCCGTGTGCGCCTGGGCTCGGATGCAGAGGGGCGGCTGCAATCCTTCCTGCAGGAGGCGATCCTGCAATCGGCGGAGACGGCCAGCTTTCTGGAACCTGCGGGTGAGATCGCAACCCATTTGTACGCGGTGCCGAACATGCTCGTGGATCATCGCTCCATCACCCTGGACACGAATTCCCCAGGATGGATGCGTGCGCCGGGTGTGGCACCTGGCCAGTTCGCGATGGAGTGCGCGATGGACGACCTTGCCGACGAACTGGGCATGGACCCGCTGCAGCTGCGCCTGCTGAACTATGCGGAGCAGGACCCGGAGAGCGGTAAGCAGTGGTCGTCAAAGGCGTTGCGGGAGTGCTATGCGGTAGCCGCAGACAGGTTTGGCTGGCACCGCCGAAAGCAGCGCAGTGACGAGTGCGAAGGGACAGAGCGCATTGGCTACGGGATGGCTACGGCCGCGTATCCCACGAACCAGTTCCCCTCCGTGGCGCGCGTGACCTTCCATGCCGATGGCTCGGTGCTGGCACAGTCCGCGACCCAGGAGATTGGCCAGGGAGTGATCACCGTGCTGTCGCAGGTTACGGCCGAGGCTCTGGGGCTGCCGCTGGAACGGGTGCGCCTGGAGATTGGCGATACGACGCTCCCCTTCGGCGTGTTCACCGGTGGTTCCGCGACATCGTTGTCGGTGGGGTCTGCCCTGCAGGAGGCCGTGCGGAAGCTAGGGTACGAACTGGCGCGGCTGGCACGTGTGGACAAGGCGAGTCCACTCTATGGGTGCGCGCTGAAGGACATCGTTTTCGTCGGGGGGATGATCCGCCACCGCGTGGAGGATGAGCGCAGGGAAGATGCAAGAGTGTTGCTGAACCGGAACGGCCGAAGCCTGATGGCGGCGAAGGGTGTTGCCGGCCGGCTGTTCGGCAGGTCAAAGCTGGCGCGATACGCCTTTGGCGCGCAGTTTGTGCGTGTGGCCGTGTGCGAGGTAACGGGTCGCGTACGCGTCACGCACATGACCTCTGCTTTTGCGGCGGGCCGCATTTTGAATGTACGGACGGCGCGCTCACAGTTGCTTGGCGGGATGGTGTGGGGCATCGGCCACGCGCTGCTCGAAGAATCGGTGCGTGAACGCCACAGTGGCGGATGGCTGAACAGCAACCTGGCCGAGGCGCATGTGCCGGTGAACGCGGATGTGCCGGTTCTGGACGTACTGATTGTGGAAGAAGACGATTCGAGGGGCAGCGCACTGGGTGCCAAAGGACTCGGCGAGATCGGCATCGTCGGCGTGGCGGGTGCCATCAGTAATGCGATCTTCAACGCAACGGGCAAACGGCTTCGGCAGCTACCGATGACCGCCGATGACCTGCTCAACAACTAGAAAAGATGATGCCTGCGACTTACACGCAGTAAGTCGCAGGCTTAAAGAGCAGCGCAGAGTCAAGGCAGTTATTCAGCGTGCGAAGGCGATCCACTTCGCGGTATGTCACGTGCAGCCCGGCATGGTGTATGCCTAAGTCGGATCTTGCAGGGAAAGCGAACTTAGCGGCGGCGAGAGTTGTGCTTGTCACGATAGATGCGACGTGATTCCTGATTCTGCTGGTGGTGCAGCGTGGAGCGGTCCTGCCTGGTCAGCTTGCCGTTGTCCTGTGCGCGCATGCCGGCTTCTTCCTTGTTGATTCCGGCTTCCTGGTGCTCAAGGTGGCTAGTCTCACCGGCCGTCAGCTGGCCACTTTGGACGCCGTTTGCGATGCGATCCTGCTGATCGACCTTGCGTGCATTTATGTTGTGATCGTTCTTGCCGGGGGTGGGAGTCGGGGTTGTCGTCTGCGCGATGAGTGCAACTGGCGCCACCGCAAGTACAGAAGCGAAGATTACATTTGTGAGCTTCATTGGGAGTTCCTCCTGTTCGGCAGCTTTGAAACTTTTCGTCGCATGCTGCGTACACAAGAGCAAACACGCCTGCTCTACCGGATGTTGCTGAGGGATGCACTTTATTTTTTTTCTAACTGGCCTGTCTTACTTCGCAGCTATAACAGTCCCGGCGTGCTTCACGTGTGCCGCCTGCTTCGAAAAAATGTCGATGATGGCGCGGGAGGTTCCTGCACTATCGAACTTGGTGCGCCAACAGTCTTTGCTTTGCACTCGCATGCGCTCCCGTTGCTCGGGCGATGTGGTCGCCCAACGTCGTAGCAGAGCGATCGTACCGTCCAAGGTGTCAGGCTCAACATACCCGGCCTGGCAGGCGTGCACATCGGCATAGATGTTTACCTGGTCAGAGATCAGGACAGGGGTGCCGCAGCTGAGTGCTTCTGCAACGGCGATGCCGAAATTCTCCTGGTGCGAAGGTAAAACAAAGGCTTCAGCCTGGCGGAACGCACCCCACTTGGCGCGGCCGGTAATCATGCCCACCCAAAGGACGGAGTCCTGAATTCCCTGGTCGGAGGCAATTGCCTTGAGCTGTGCAACAAGGCCCCCCTGGTCTGGACCTGCCATGACGAGCACTGGCAGCGGAAGCTCTCGTGAGACGACAGCGTACGCGTGGATGAGCAGATCGCAGCCTTTCTTTTCCTGGACTCTGCCCGCGTACAACAAAAATGGTGTTCCAGGCGCAAGACCGGCAGCGGAGTAAAAGGCGTCTGCATCCGCGGCTTGATCTGCCGGTCCGTCGCACGGCGGTCCTGCGGTGCCATACGGTACGACCGCGGGGGTCCAATGGCTGAGTGGGAAACTTTGGGGCGCAAGCTGCGATTCAAGGATGCAGGTAAACAGGACGCGGTGGGCACCGGCAAGTACACGGCGCTCGATCATCATCCAGTACGGCAGCTTCTTTAAAAACTTGCGCGGGTACGTTCGGTTGAACCACGGATCAAGCATGCCATGGGTAAACACCACGTACGGGTAGCGCTCTTTGAGCTCCAGGATTGCGAGGAGTCCGGGAAACTGCCACAACCCCTGAATGACAATCCCGTCAAAGCGGTGAGCATTCTCCCGCAACCAGATACGCGCCTGCGGCGAGTAACCATAGCCGACCACAGACCGGCCCATCGCGTGCACAGGTACGGGAAGATCGCCGGGCAAGCTGTCCGGCGGATCCAACGATAAAACTTCTGCCGTGTGGCCGGCCGCCAAGTACCCGTCCACAATGCGACGAAGGCCTTCAGCCGGACCGCCGCTTTCCTTGCGGACTGTGCGGATGATGTCGAGAAAGTGCATCGCTAGATCAGCTTTCCGGTGCTCTGGATGCACCGCAGGGTGCGTTCTAAAAGACGTAGGCACCACAACCCGACGCTGTCGCTTCACCTGATGAAAAGAATAACCCCGTAAGGACTCCTCTCACAATGAAGTGCCGTCGAATGTTCGACTTTGAGGCCGCGCGGAGCTGCCTCGATCCAGCACTTACCGTCTGCGACGTACTGCTCGTGACTGTGGATCCGCTCACCGCGCGGCTTGCTACGGATTCGCTTGCGGTAGGGTCTCACTGCTTGCCAATGTGCGCTCAGCAACAGCGTGCTCGATCTCAGAGTTCACTTCGCCGCCCAGCAGAATCATCAACCCGGTGAGATAAAACCACAGCAAGAGGATGATGACCGCGCCCAACGAACCGTACGTTGCAGGGTAGGTATTGAACCAATGGAGGTAGAGACGGAGCGCCAGCGAGCCGGACACCCAGCCGAGCAGGGCAACCAGCGCGCCGGGGCTGAACGAGTGCCACTTGCTGTTGTGCACGTCCGGGCAAAAGTAGTAGAGCAGCTCGAACGCCAACACCATGAGCAACGAGGCAGACACCCACGCCACCACGCGAAGGAAGATGCCGAGGTAGTGTGCGCCGTAGAAGCGGTGTTCTACCCAGATGGCGCAGAAATCTCCACCGCTTAAAACAAGCAGGGCGAAGAGCACCACCGCACCCACAAGGATGGTGAGCCCCATGGCCTCAACGCGAGCTTTCCAGAAGGGACGAGTCTCGCGGACGCGGTACACGGTGTTCAGCGTGTCCTGGATGGCGGAGACGCCGACACTCGCGGAAAAGACGGCGACAAGCAACCCAAGCAACACCTTGCCCAGTGTGCTGGCTTTTGTGGTGGACTGGAAGGTTTGCATCACCAACGAGAAGGCCGCCGGAGGCAGCAGGTGTCCGATCCGAGCCAGCAGTTCCAGGTAGAACTTGCCGGACGATTTTGCAATGAGACCGACAATGGAACTCATCGCGATGAGCGCTGGGAAAATCGCAGAGAAGAAGGAGTAGGCGAGCTGGGAGGCGCGACCGAAGAGGTTATCGTCGTCGATGCCTGTCCATGTACGCTTGCCGATCTCTTTGAGTGAAACACCCTGTAGATCCCAGATGGACGCGACAGGATTGTGCGAGACATACGCCCAGACGGCGTGTTCCCTGCCTGGCCGGACTGCGTTCGGCTCTTTCGGTGATTGCTGCAACGTCAACTCCCTGACGCAGGGCTGCGTCTGCTGTCGTAGGATGCAGCCCTGGCGGTGAAGCCTGCCTGCCCGACAGCGACGGATGCGGCCATCGGGCATCTAAATGACACGTGAATCCCCGGCCACACCCTTCGATCCTGCGCAAGCTGCGTCAGCTCTACCGCGTTACCCGTGAGAGTTATCGCGCGCCCCTGCAGGGTGCATCGCGAGCGCCTGTGCTTGCGAGCACCAACGCTGTCGGCGTCACGTGGATCGGACATTCATCATTCCTGCTGCAGCTGGCTGGAAAGGGGCTTCTTGTTGACCCGGTCTTTGCGCGCGCACTCATCCTGCTGCGGCGGCAGCGGCGCCCCGGGCTGCTGATCTCACAGTTGCCACCGGTGAGCACCGTTCTGCTCACCCATGCGCACATGGATCACCTGCATATAAGTTCGCTGCGGCAGATCATCCGCCACACCCGCCGCTTGACCGGCAGCGCGCCGCAGGTGGTTGTGCCGACCGGTGTTGGTGACCTGGTGGAGAGACTTGGCTTTTCACAGGTGACGGAACTGCGATGGTGGGAGTGCGCGACGGTGGCAGACGGTGCCGTCGACGTGACTATGACACCGGCCAAACACTGGGGAGCGCGGCTGTTCCGCGACACGCACCGGATGTTCGGCGGCTATGTCCTGCGCAGCGGATCGCAGTCCATCTATCACTCCGGGGACACGGCATACTTCGACGGCTTTCGAGAGATTGGGGAGCGCTTGAAGCCACAGATCGCGTTGCTGCCCATCGGAGCCTACTCGCCCGATAGCTATCGTGCCGTCCACACGAGCCCGGAAGAGGCGTTGCAAGCGTATCTCGATCTCCGCACGGCGCGGACAATGGTGCCCATGCACTTTGGTACGTTTCCGCTTGGCCGTGAGCCGATGGCCGAACCGCCCGTGCGACTGATGGCCGCGGCACGCCGCGCCGGCGTGGCAAACCAGGTAAAGGTGCTTACGGAAGGCGAGACACTCACTCTGTGAAGGCGTTTTGACTCAGCCTTCGCCGGGAGGCGTCGTCGGGTACTCCCGAGCGCCGAAGATGCCGGTGCCGATGCGCACGCAGGTGGACCCTTCCGCGATGGCGACGGCGAAGTCATGCGTCATGCCCATGGAGAGTTGCGGAAGTGCGGTTCCGGTCTCCTGCTCCACGCTGTCGCGCAGTTCACGGAGCGTGCGGAAGTATGGGCGCGCTTCCTCGGGGTCGTCGGCGTAGGGTGGCACCATCATGAGGCCGCGTACCTCAAGGCCGTCGAACTCCTCGTGAATGCGGCGGACGAGCCCTGTCACGCCATACGGATCGATTCCCTGCTTGCTCGCTTCCGGTGAAAGCTTCACTTCAATCAGGATGGGGAGCACTTTACCGGCCTGGGCGCATGGTGCGTTCAAACGCTCCGCGAGTTTTGCAGAATCCACGGCGTCCACGGCGCTGAAGATCCACGCGGCCTTGCTGGATTTATTGGACTGCAGGTTGCCGATCAGATGGCATTGCACCTTTGCGACGTCCTCGCCAAGAATGCTGTGGAGCTGGTCGAGTTTGTGCTCCCACTCCTGCACGCGGTTCTCCCCAAAAAGCGTTTGCCCGGCGTGGAACGCCTCGGCGAGCAGTTTGGGGCTGTGGGTTTTAGAGACGGCCATCAAATCTACCGAAGCCGGATCGCGACCGGCCAGGGTGCAGGCGGCAGCAATCTCATTACGCACGCGCTGCAGGTTTTCCGCAATACTCATGTGTCTAGCTTAGCCGGTCGGCGGCGCGGGCGGCACGCCGGCTGACTGCCGATGCAAGCGGGCATTCGCGTCGGCCATGCTTCCGACGGCCGGCACAAGGGTGCCTGCCCTGCCAAGACCGAAGATCGGCATGTCTGAGTAGATGGTTTCGTACGCACCGGCGCGCACAAGATACGTCTCGTGGTAAATGCCAACGGCGGTGTTGCCGCGGGCTGCTTTCTGAAAGGCTGCCCATGCAGGCAGGTGGGCGCGGTCGCGTGCGTGAGCGTAGCTGTGGAGCTGCTCGTAGGAGCGCCAGTACTGCACGGTGGAAAACGTTGGGCCGCCACCCAGGAACGGCTCCGCGTGCAGCAGGCCGAGTTCAGGCTGGGCCGCCAGTTCCCTGAGCATGCGTGGCATGGCGCTGGTGACAGGCATCCACCGGTTGACTGCCCACAGCTTGTTGATGCGAGCGCCAATGACGAACACGACAAAGTCGCCCTCAATGAACGCAGCGAACCGGCCTGGATGGATGGGCATGGGCAGACCTTAACGGCCGTGCTCTTCCAGGTATTTTTCCACCTCAAGGGCAGCCATGCAACCGGTGCCGCTTGCGGTGATGGCCTGGCGATACCGCCGATCCTGCACGTCGCCGGCGCAAAATACACCGGGAATCACCTTGCCATCGAGCGTGGTGAACACGTTGTCTTTGCTGACGATGTAGCCATCCTCGTCCAGGTCCATCTGACCCTGGAAGAACTTGGCGTTGGGAATGTGGCCGATACCGAGAAAGAAGCCGCTGAGGCCGATCTCGCGCACCTCGTCTGTAACAGTGTTGCGGACGCGAATGCCACGGACCTCCTTCTCTTCGACGCCAAGAACCTCTTCCACAATGGTGTTGGTCAGGAACTCGATGGACGGATGCGCCATGGCGCGTTCCAGCATGATTTTGCTGGCGCGGAATGCAGCTGAGCGATGGATGAGGTACACCTTGCTGGCAAAGCGGGTGAGGAATATAGCCTCTTCCATTGCGGAATCTCCGCCACCGATGACACAGATTTCCTTGCCGCTGAAGAAGAAGCCGTCGCAGGTGGCGCAACTGGACACACCATGGCCGATCAGCGCCTGCTCACTGGGGAGGCCGAGCCAACGTGCGCTCGCGCCGCTGGCCACAATCAGCGTGCGTGTCCGAACCTTCTTGGAGCCGAAATCCAGTTCGATCGGCGACTTGTTCAGATCGGCATTGAGGAGGTGGCCCATCTCAAGCTCGGCACCGAATTTTTCGGCCTGTTTGCGCATGTTCTCCACCAGCTCAGGGCCCTGAACACCGTCGGGCCAGCCAGGAAAGTTTTCGACCATCGTCGTAATCGAGAGCTGTCCGCCAGGCTCGTGGCCTTCAATGACGAGAGGCTTGAGGTTGGAGCGCGCGGCGTAAATCGCAGCAGTGAGTCCACTGCATCCTGAACCCAAAATGACGGTGTCGCGGATCTCGTCCGCGGTGCTTGCTTGCTGTGCCGCTTCGCTCATCGCTACCCTGTACTCCATCGCAAATGCTGCCTTGCGTTCCCTTTCATTCTAAACGTCCACGACCCGGGTGACATGGGCCACCCCGTGGCGATTGGCGGCGTCCCACTCAAAACTATGGCAACTACCGATGTTCGCTCGCTGACACCCACCCATCACCTTGTAAAGGGTGCGATCGCCGGATTGGTCGGCGGCCTGGTTGCAACCGCAGCCAAAACCGCTGCCGAAAAGCTCTACCCCCCGCGCACCCACGGCGAGGCCGACCCAACCCATGTCGCCGCGGAAAAGTTGGGCGCCGGCACGTTGCCGACAACAGAAAAGAAGGTCGCAAGCGAAAGCATCCATTGGGCGTTTGGCGCGCTGACCGGCGCGGCCTACGGCGTGATGGCGGAGTTGTACCCGGCGGTTACGGCGAAGAACGGCGTTACGTTTGGCATGGCTCTAATGGCGTTTGCCCACGAGGGCGCCCTGCCGTCGCTTGGTCTGAGCGCACCGCCCTCTGAACAGGAGCCGCGGGAACAACGGAGCGAAATGGTGACACACGTGGTGTACGGAGTTGTGACGGAAACTGTGCGAGCGATCGTCCGGAAGGTCATTTAAACCCGCCAAACACTTTTGCAGGACAGAAAGGGCTGCCGTGACGGCAGCCCTTTCTGTTGCGTTTACGCTCGTGTCACCGTTGCCTTACTGCGGCGGCTCTGCCAAGGTGGCGCGGGGAGGGATGTGGTAGATCGCCATGCTCATCGACGGCACCATGACGCTTTCTTCTACCCGCTCGGGAGCGGCGGCACTGCTCAGCAGAAGTTCGCTGTGCTGTGGCATGGGAAAGCGCGTCGATGCATCCGCAAAGTTGATCACCGTTCGAATGTCGCCGCGATCTGTGTAAATCCAGCGGCCCGCCTCGTTGCTGACAACATCCATGCGTGTGGGGTCACCCAGATTCAGCGCCAACGTCTTGCGCCGCAGATGAATGAGGTCGCGATACCAGCGGTGCATCTCCTGGTGGATGGGCTCGTCAAGTTCTTTCCAGTTCAGCTTGGACGACTGAAACGTGGCGGGATCCTCGGGGTCCGGGACGTCATCGCCAAAGCCGAACGCGGCAAAATCCTTTTTGCGTCCCTGGCTGACGGCCTTGCGCAACTCCTCTGACTGGAAGTCTGCGAAATACATCCACGGGGTGTCGGCAGCATACTCCTCGCCCATAAAAATCATGGGCAGGAACGGTGCCGTAAACACCACGCCCGCCGCCAGCTTTGCGGCACGATTGCCGATCAGCATGTGGACGCGCTCACCCTTGGCACGATTGCCGATCTGGTCGTGATTCTGGATGAAGCCGATGAAGTGGTGATAGGAAAGGTTGATGACGGGGCGGCCGTGATGCTTGAGCCGAAACTTGCTGTATTCCCCCTCGTACAGGAAGGTGTGTTTCAGCGTATGTGCCAGGTCGCTGATGCTGCCAAAGTCTTCAAAGTAGCCAACCTGCTCGTTCGACATGATGGAGAAGAGGGCGTGGTGGAAGTCGTCGCTCCACTGCGCGTCCATACCGTAGCCGTTTGCCTCAAGCGACGTGACCACACGGGGATTGTTCAAGTCACTTTCAGCAATAAGGAAGAGGCATCGTCCGATCGACGCGGATACGTCCTCCACCTCACGCGCAAGCTGCTCCAGAAAGTGCATCGCCGAGCGATCGATGAGTTCGTGGGTCGCGTCGAGACGGAGCCCATCGAAGTGGTAGTCACGCAGCCACATGAGCGCATTGTCAATAAAGTAGCGACGCACCTGGTCAGAGCCGCCTTCTTCGAAGTTGATGGCCGCGCCCCAGGGAGTGACGTGCTTTTCTGTGTAGTAGGGACCGAACTGGTTGGTGTAATTGCCCGCAGGTCCAAAGTGGTTGTAGACCACGTCAAGAATGACGGCAATGCCCTTTTTGTGAGCCGCGTCGATGAAGCGCTTGGTAGCCTCCGGACCGCCGTATGACTCATCCGGAGCATAGTTGGCAACGCCGTCGTAGCCCCAGCTAAAGCCGCCCTCGTAGCCTGCGATCGGCAGAATTTCAATATGCGTGATGCCGAGTTCACACAGGTAATCGAGCCGTTCGATTGCTGAGTCGAAGGTTCCACCCTGCGTGAAGGTACCCAGATGCATCTCGTAAATCACGGCAGACGGCAACGGGATGGCCCGGAACTTTTCGTCTGTCCACGTGAAGCGGTGATGGTCGAGGACACGCGAGTGGGAATGCACATCTTTGGGCTGCCAGAACGAGCGGGGGTCCGGGTACGGTGTTGGATCTTCGTCCAGCAGAAAGGCGTAGTCGCTGCCGTGACCGGCGTCCGGCACATCCAGGGACCAGAACCCACGGCTCGACGGACCGTGCATTGGGATTCGTTTGCCGTCCACTTCAAGCGTGACGCTCTTTCGCCGGGGCGCCCAGACGGAAAAATGATGCATGGAGACATTCCTTTCGTACGGCTCTGGCTGTCAGCGTCAGATGCCGGGTTGCGGGTGGGGGTTCAGCGTCCGCGGACGAGCAGAGCAACAGGAAGAGCGGCGAGCAGTGTTGCGAGTTTCACGGTGCCGCTGTGTGGATGCCCCGTAAGCCGGTCGACCCATGCGCCCGGAGGAAGCGCCAGGGTTGTGCCCGCCCAGGCCCCATTCAAGCGGTGTGAGAATCGCTGTGCCACGGCAATGACTTGCTCGCCACGTGCAAATGCAAGCACGTGCTCAGACTTCTGTCCACGCCCAAGTAATGGGGTATAGGCCGCATCTTTGCCAAAGTATTCCGGATGCGCGTTGCGAAGGCAAAGCGCCTGGTGAATCAACCACATCTTGGCAGAACCGTCTTCGTAGTGAGATTCCAGGCCGCCGATGAACTCCTGGGGCGTCTGAGCCACCATTGCCTGCAGCAGGGTTCGACGTTGGTCGTAGTCCACAGGACGCCGATTGTCCGGGTCCACCAGCGAGTGGTCCCACAATTCACCGCCCTGGTACAGGTCCGGCACGCCGGGCGCCACGCACTTGAGTAGCGTCTGGGCCAGCGAGTTGGCTCGCCCATCGCGCGTGATGTGCGCAACGAACTGCTCCAGATCCTGCATGAACACGGAGCTGGCAAACAGGCCATCGATAAAGCTGTTGAGTGCGTCCTCGTAGTCGGTGTTGTTTGCCGTCCAGGCCGTCTCAAGCTTGGCCTCACGCATGGCTTTCTGCATGTATTCCTTGGTGCGGTCCGCGTCGATGGGCCATGCGCCGATGAGGGTTTGATACAGAAAGTATTCGGTGTTCGGGTCAGGATAATGACCTGTGCGAGATCCATGGTTCAGACGCGACCATCGCTTGAGCTGTGCAGCCCAGCGCGCCGGCATCTCTGTGAGCACCGCCAACCGGGCGCGCACATCATCCGCACGCTTGGTGTCGTGCGTGCTCAGTGTCGTCATGGTGTACGGAAAGGTCTGCTGCATGTGCAGGTTGTAGTCGTGAAATCCCTGGACAGAAAGGCCGTCGGTTGCCGGGTCACCGCCCACCTCATTCAGCGAGGTAAGCCGGTTGTAATCGTAGAACGCCGTGTCCTCTACACCTTTGGCCATGACGGGAGAGGTGAACTGCTGAAAGCGTGCAACGAACTCGGCCTCGCGGTCTCCAGTGACCTTCAAGGTGAGGATGTCGAAGATGAATTCGAGCAGGCAGTTGTCGATGTCAGGACGGCGCTGCTGCACTTCGTCAATGGCCTGACGGAGACGCAGGCGATCTTCCTCGGCGATCTCCCGGCGATCGGCCACAATGTACGTGCGATACACCTGATAGCAGGACGCAACGTTCCGTATGGCGCGGCGAATGTCTGCACGGGTGAAGTCGCGAAAGTCACGGTTCAACTCGCAGATCGTGACGAACAAGTTGGCCAGCCGGTTTACGTCACTCGCCAACGTTTCTTTGGCGACGTTGATCTTCTTTTCAAACGCGATGTCCTGAAAGTTTGTTGGCTGGTGAGTGAAGTCACGGTATACGGTCGTGAGCTTTGCTAAACCTTCAGGCTCCACGAGAACCGCGTTGCAGACGTTTAAGAAGTCGTAGCCGCTGGTGCCCTCGACCGGCCAGTCCGGCCGCAGCCATTCACCCGATTCAAGTATCTTCTCCACGACGATGTACGCATCGGGCGCCTTTGCGCGGAGACGCTCAAGGTACTGGCGTGGATCACGTAGACCGTCAGGATGATCGATGCGGACGCCATCGAGTACACCTTCTTTGAGCCAGTAAAGAATCAGCTCGTGGGTTTCGTCGAAGACATGTTCCCGTTCCATCCGTAGTCCAATCAGCGAGTTGACATCGAAGAAACGCCGGTAGCCCAGCTCCTGGTCAGAGGTCTTCCAGTATGCAAGGCGATAGTTCTGCGCGCTCAGCAGGGCGTCCACGGAATCCTGGTTTGCATTGATCTCTGCGACGGCATCATCAATGGCGCGGCATGACCCTGGTTCTTCATCGCAGAGCCGCTCCAGCAGTTTGCGCAACACCTGCTTGTCGCGGTGCCGGCTCAACTGCACGGAGCGCTCATCGGCCGTGGGCGCGGGAAGGCGCGCGAAGGATGCAGCGAGGAAGTTCAACGTGTCAGACGGCGCCATGGCAGCGGCACGGCCAAGCGGCCACGCAATGGACTGGGGCGACATAGGAAAGCTCTGGTCAAAATACTGGATGACGAAGTCGATGCCTTCACGCGCAATCTTCAGTTCACCGCGGCTGAGCACGCGGCCGTACTGGTCGCCCAGAACCGGCATTAGCACCTTGTCGCGCAGCTTCTCTTCCGAACTATTCCAGTCCACGTCAAAGAACGTTGCGAACCGGCTGGAGGGGCCGTTTTCAAGCACATCCCACCACATGCGATTGTCGCGATGAATCGACATGTGATTTGGAACAATGTCGAGCACCTGGCCCAGATGCATTTCGCCGAGCTTCTTGCAAAACCGGGCATGCGCGGCTTCTCCGCCGAGTTCGCGATTGACCTGGTGGTGCTCCACAACGTCGTAGCCGTGCATGGAACCGGGGCTCGCCTGCAGATACGGCGAGCTGTAGACGTGCGAGATACCCAAAGCACGGAGATAGTCTGCGATCGCGGCCGCATCGTCGAAGGTGAAACCCTTGTGCAACTGCAGCCGATATGTCGATTGTGGCGTGCGCGGCATACGTGTGGATGTACTCCCTGGCTGAAGAAGGTGGAGTCCGAATAGAGCCCACGGGTGTGTCTGCCCGCGCACCTCGGCTGAATGGTGTGTTCGCGTTATTAGGTGCCCCGGGTGGAACTCAGGTTGCACTCACGTGCGAGGCAAGTCCGCGCCGAGCGACGACATGAGAGTGTTTACACTTCCTCTTCTATGTAATCCGGTTGCTTCAGCTTGCCATTCCATGGGCCATCGCCGCCGCCCAGAATAATGGCGCTTTGGCAGAGCGCAATGTGCGTGAGAGCCTGCGGATAATTGCCGAGCATGCGCTTCTCTTTTGGGTCGTATTCCTCAGACAAAAGGCCAAGATCGTTGCGCAAAGCCAGCAGGCGCTCGAAGCAGGTGTTGGCATCTGCCGCGCGGCCCGCCAGACAAAGAACGGAGGCATACCAGAAGGAGCAGGCAAGGAAGGCTCCTTCGGTACCCGTAAGGCCGTCACCACCGTCGGCAGTGTCGTACCGCAGAACGAGGCCATCCGGCATCAATCGTTCTTCCACGGCTTTCAGTGTGCCGAGCATGCGGGGATCATCGGCCGGCAGGAAGCCGACGAGGGCGATGCGCAGCGAGGACGCGTCGATGTTGGTGGAGCCATAGCTCTGCACAAAGCTGTTCAGCTTTTTGTTGAAGCCGTTCTCCAGCAGGTCTTCGCGAACCGCTGCGCGTTCTTTGCGCCAGCATTCCACGCGGCTGTCCTGCTCTGGCGTGTGGGTCTGCGGATGCTTGTCGTAGGAGGTGATGGCGCGGTCGAACGCGGTCCACACCTCAAGCTTTGAGTGGGTGAAATGCTTGCATCCGCCACGCACCTCCCAGATGCCGCTGTCAGGCTGGCGCCAAATGGTTGAAAGATAATCAAGCAGACCGCTCACCAGGTGGCGCACGGAACCGTTCCACATGTCGTTGTTATCCACGGGAGTGTGCACCAGGGCGGTGATGATCTCGCCGTAGATATCAAGCTGGACCTGGCCCGCGGCACCATTGCCGACGTTCACCGGCTTGGAGCCCTCGTACCCAGGCAGCCAGTCGACGTGCCACTCGTTGAGCAGACGCTCCCCATTCAGACCGTAGACGGCGCGCAGCTGGTTGGGTGCACCGGATGCCGCGCGCAGCAGCCATCCCCGCCAGGCCAGGGCCTCTTCCGTGTGTCCCGCATAGAGCAGCACCAGCAGCGTCCATGACGTGTCGCGCAGCCAGCAGTATCGGTAGTCCCAGTTGCGCTCACCGCCGATGCGTTCGGGCAGGCTGGTGGTAGGCGCGGCCACAAGGCCACCCGATGGCTTATACGTGAGAGCCTTGAGCGTGATCAGCGAGCGCTGGACGGCCTCATTCCACTCCGGCTTGCCGCTGTAGTGGCCTTGCGCGGTCCACTCGGTCCAGAATCGCTCGGTGTCGCTTAGCGCGTCATAGGCGTCAAAGCTGCTCGGATCCTCCGCCATGGACGAGCCATAGCTCAGGACAAAACAGATGCTCTCACCCTCGTGCACGGTGAAGTCGCTGACCGTTCGCATGTCCTCGCCGCGCAGGTCAGCTTCGGTACGGAGCACCACCAGATGTGGTCCAGCGATGGCACGCATGTGGTGATCCACGTGTTCTACCCACGGAATGGTGCAGCCATAGTCAAACCGCAGCGCCAGGTCCATGCGCATGCGGACAGTGCCGTGCACGCCACGAACAATTCTGACGATGTCGGAGTGTTCCCCCCGTGGTGGCATAAAGTCGGTGACCGTGACCTCGCCATCGAGTGTTTGCCAGGTTTTTTCCACAATCAGGGTGTTGGGCAGGTAGCGCCATGAACTGGAGCGGACCGCCTCGTCGGCTGCGGGGTGAAGCTTGAAATACCCGTGATCGCGCGTGCCGAGAAGGCCGGCAAACACGGCGCCTGACGAGAAAGACGGCCAGCACAGCCAGTCGATCGAACCGTCCTTGCAGACAAGCGCAGCTGTTTCGGTATCTCCGATGAGCGCGTAGTCCTCGATCCGGGCGGCGATCAGCGGCTGCTCCGGCTTACCCTTTGCAAACAAACTCATGAAGCTCCTGCGACCTTTGTTGAATAAGAGATGAACGCGTTAACCACAATCCGCTCGTCCGGAGAAACGTGCACACTGCCAAAGGCATCACTTGTTTGTGAAGTGAGATGTGACGGCACGTTTGGCCGTTGCGGGTTGGATGCGTCTCTGCCGAATAGGTTCCGCGCGCCGTCTTCTCGCACATGCAAGTCGTCCACCGCAGCACACGGGGAGAGTGAGTTTTGAAGCCAGACCAGGGCCGTAGCCGGGTAGTCATCGAGAACATCAAGCCTGAGATTGACGGCGGCCGTTACGCCGCAAAGCGCGTTGTGGGCGACACCGTGCGAATCAGCGCATCGATCTACGGGGACGGGCACGATCATCTGGGTGCGCGCCTGCTGTATCGGCGCACAGACGAGCGAACCTTCCGGTATGCGCCGTTCCGCCACCTGGGCAACGACATCTGGGAGGCCGAGTTCAAGGTGGATGCCATCGGCGGCTGGGTCTACACCGTACAGGCGTGGGTCGATCACTTCGACACGTGGATCCATGACCTGCACAAGCGGATCGGCGCGCAGGGAACGGCACCATCGGCACATGGCGTCAACCTGAATGAGCCGACAGCTGATGAGAAGGCCACCCAGGCAGTAGCCGCGCCGCGCTCGGGAGCAGATGCCCAGGCAAAGGAGGCGCTGGCGAAGGCCGCGGCTGCCGACGTTGCACTGGCGTTTCGCACGGGTGCCATCCTGCTGGACCATGCGTCGACCATTGCGCGGGATGCGGATGCGCGCAACCTGAAGAGCACTGCAAGCAGCCTGCGATGGATGGCCGAGCGGCCGCAGGAGCGGTATGACTTTCCCTTGGCCGATGAGTCCATCGAGCTTGCGATGAAATATCCAGACCTGAAGTTCGCAACCATGTACGGTGAGGAACTGCCGCTGTGGGTGGACAGGGAGAAGGCACGATTCAGCAGCTGGTATGAGTTCTTTCCGCGCTCGGCGTCGGAGACGCCTGGGGTGCACGGCACGTTCAAAGACGTGACGCGGATGTTGCCGGAGGTTGCGGCCATGGGTTTCGACGTGCTCTACATGCCTCCCATTCATCCCATTGGGACGGCATTTCGCAAGGGCAAGAACAACAGCACCGTGGCAGAGCCAGGCGATGTTGGAAGTCCCTGGGCGATCGGCAATACCGACGGCGGCCACAAGGCGATCCTGAAAGAACTGGGCACGTTTGGGGACTTCGCTACCATGGTGAGCACCGCCAATGACCTGGGTATCGACATTGCCCTGGACATTGCCTTTCAGTGCTCGCCGGACCACCCTTGGGTTCGGCAGCATCCAGACTGGTTTCAGATACGGCCTGATGGCAGCATCCAGTACGCGGAGAATCCGCCGAAGAAATACCAGGACATCTACCCCATCAACTTTGAGTCCAGCGACTGGCAGGCGCTGTGGCAGGAACTCTATTCCGTGTTTGCGTTCTGGGTGGATCGCGGGGTACGTACGTTCCGCGTCGATAACCCCCATACCAAGGCGCTGCCATTTTGGCAGTGGTGCATTGCAGAGGTGCGCAAGGCGCATCCAGAGGTCATCTTCCTGGCAGAAGCCTTTACCCGTCCGCACGTCATGTACGGGCTCGCCAAGATGGGGTACACGCAGAGCTACACCTACTTCAGCTGGCGCACCAAGAAGCAGGAGCTTACCGAGTACATGCAAGAGGTGACGACTCCACCGGTCAGTGACTTCTTCCGGCCGAACCTGTGGCCGAATACGCCCGACATCCTGCCGGAGTTTCTGCAAACAACGAACCCGGCGGCGTACATGCAGCGGATCATTCTTGCAGCAACGCTGGGCGCCAGCTATGGCGTGTATGGACCGGCCTTTGAGCTGATGGAGCACCTGCCGGCGAAACCCGGCAGTGAGGAGTACCTGAACAGCGAGAAGTATCAGTTGCGCGATTGGGACCGCAGCAGCCCTAAAAGCCTGGCGCCCCTGTATACGCTGCTCAACCACATTCGGCACGCGCACAAGGCGCTGCAAACGAATGAGACGCTGCGATTTCACACGGTCGGCAATGAGGAGTTGGTCTGCTACAGTAAGCGCTCTGAGCAGGACGTGATCCTGTGCGTGGTGAACCTGGACCCGGATCACGTCCAGTCCGGCTTCACCCAGCTGGACATGGCCGCGCTTGGGCTTGGGGACCAGCCGTTTGAGGTGGAAGACCTGCTTGCAGGCGCGACGTACACGTGGCGGGGACCGAGCAACTACGTTGCGCTTGACCCGGGCAGGATGCCGGCCCATGTGTTTCGGGTACAGATTACCGCTGCTTAGGCAGCACACCCCGCCAGTGTGAGTTGTGGGTGGGCAGAGACAGCGGCAGTGGCCGGTGGTACCGACAAGGAGAACAGATCGCGTGAGCACAGCACTGCAGCCTATTTCCGGAGCGCCAGCGGCCTCTCCGAAACAGCGGAAACCCGGCAGCACGAGCGATCCGCTCTGGTACAAGGATGCGGTGATTTACGAGCTGCACGTGAAGGCATTTGCCGACTCGAACGCAGATGGGTTCGGCGACTTTCAGGGCATCATCGGCAAGCTGGACTACCTGCAGCAGCTGGGCGTGACCTGCCTTTGGGTGCTGCCCTTCTTTCCGTCACCGCAGCGGGACGACGGGTACGACATTGCCGATTACGTGAGCGTCAACCCGAACTACGGCACGGTCGACGACTTTAAAGAGTTCCTTGCCGAGGCGCATGCACGCAATATGCAGGTGATGATCGAGCTGGTGATCAATCACACCAGCGATCAGCACCCCTGGTTTCAGGCGGCACGCAAGGCACCAAAAGGATCGCCGGAACGTGAGATGTACGTGTGGAGCGACACGGACAAGCTCTACAGTGGCGTGCGCATTATCTTTACCGACACGGAGAAATCGAACTGGACCTGGGACCCGGTTGCCAACCAGTACTACTGGCACCGCTTCTTCTCGCATCAGCCTGACCTGAATTTCGATAATCCCCGTGTGATGGAAGAGGTGCTGAACGCCATGCGCTTCTGGATGGATATGGGTGTGGACGGCCTGCGTCTGGATGCCATTCCCTACCTGATCGAGCGTGACGGGACCTCCTGCGAAAACGTGCCGGAGACGCACGTGATGATCAAGCGCATCCGCGCAGCGATTGACGCCGAGTATGAGAACCGCCTTGTGCTCGCCGAGGCCAACATGTGGCCCGACGATGTGCGCCCCTATTTTGGCGACGGCGACGAGTGCCAGATGGCCTTCCACTTCCCCCTGATGCCGCGCCTGTACATGGCCTTGCGCCAAGAAGACCGGCTGCCCATTACCGAAATCATGGCGCAAACGCCGGCGATCCCGGACAATTGCCAGTGGGGCCTGTTCCTGCGCAACCACGACGAGTTGACGCTGGAGATGGTGACAGATGACGAGCGCGACTACATGTGGCTCGCGTACTCGGCCGATCCGCGCATGCGCATCAACGTGGGCATCCGCAGGCGGCTTGCACCGCTGATGGATAACAACCGGCGGCGCATCGAGCTGCTGAACTCCATCCTGTTCAGCTTTCCCGGCACACCGATCCTGTACTACGGCGACGAGATCGGCATGGGCGACAACATCTACCTGGGCGATCGCAACGGCGTGCGCACGCCCATGCAGTGGAACAGCGACCGGAACGCCGGCTTTAGCAAGGCCGTTCCTGCCGCCCTGTACTCTCCCGTCATCATGGACCCGATCTGGGGGTACCAGGCGATCAACGTGGAGGCGCAGGAGACCGACACCAGTTCGCTGCTGCACTGGACGCGCAACATGATTGCGCTGCGCAAGATCTTCCAGGTGTTCGGGCGCGGATCGCTGGAGTTCTTCAAGCCGGACAACCGCAAGGTTCTTGCCTATCTGCGAGAACTCGATGGCGAACGCGTTGTGTGTGTGGCCAACTTGAGCCGGTTTGCTCAGCCGGTAACGCTCGACCTGAGCCGTTTTGACGGCATGGTGCCGGTGGAGATGCTGGGGTACGTCCCGTTCCCGCCGATCGACAAAACCCCCTACGCCATTACGCTGGGGCCGTACGCGTTTTTGTGGCTTGAGATTCAGGCCCAAACCTTTTCCGATTCAGAGAGCTCCGGCCACGAGGTGACGCCGCAGGAGGTCACCATCCCCGCCACCGACATAGAAGGTGTGCTGGCCGGCGTGGGTGCGCAGCTGCTGCAGGAAGCGTTCCTGCCGCGGTACATCGTGGGCCAGCGCTGGTTCGGCGCCAAGTCGCGGCAGATCAAGAATGTATGCATCACGGACTCCATCGTTCTGGATACGTCGAACGGCGCCTTGCTGCTTCTGGAGGTGCAATACGCGGACGGCCTGCCGGATGCATACACGCTGCCGCTGGCCGTTCGACCGGCGGAAGGCGAGTATCCGGCCGACAGCGTCATAGCGCGTTTACACCAGTCAGGCTTTGACGGCGTACTGCTCGACGGGCTGGCGCTGCCGGAGATTCGCGACCTCTTTCTGGCTGCCGTCGAGACCGAGGTATCGCAGCCGACGCGACAGGGTGGCCTGGTCGTAGGTCTGAAGAGCGGCGTCTTTTCCGCGATCCGCGGCGATGCCGCGCTGCAGTCACGGCGTGGTTCGGCCGAACAGAGCAACACTTCGCTCATTTATGGGGATCGCTTTATCCTGAAGCTGTTCCGTCGGCTGCAACCCGGCGAGAATCCGGACGCCGAGATTGGCCGCTTTCTGACGGATGTGGCGCACTTTGAGCACATTGCACCGTTTGCCGGCGAGCTTGTGTATACCCCAGCCACTGGCGAGGCGACCACGGTCGCTCTGCTGCAGGGGCTTGTCGCCAACGAAGGTGACGGCTGGACGTGGACGCTGCAGCAGATCGACCAACTGAATGCCGGAGATGAGGCCGCGCGGCCGAACTACCTGGCAAACGCTAAACTGCTGGGCCAGCGTACCGGTGAAATGCACCGTGGACTGGCTACGCCGACGGACAATGCTGCCTTTGCAGCGGAGGCAACTACCAGTGAGGCGCTGGGCAAGGATGCCGATCGCCTGGTGGACCAGATTACCGCCGCACTACAGGCGGTGCGAGCACGCATCGCTACACTGCCGGAAGACCTGCTGACACCGGCGGCAACGTTGATCGCGCGGCGTGAGCACCTGCACCAGGTTGCCAATCGTCTGCGCGCTCTGGACCCCCGGAAGGCGGGTGTGCGGCTGCGCATCCACGGCGACTACCACCTGGGGCAGGTCTTACGTACCGCAGATGATTTTGTGCTGCTGGATTTTGAAGGGGAGCCGGCGCGGTCGCTGGAGGAGCGCCGCGAGAAACAGTCGCCGCTGCGCGACGTGGCCGGCATGCTTCGATCGTTCTCGTATGCCGGTGTGGCTGGGTTCACGTCGGCTGTGGGTCGAGCGGCCGAACGGCAGACCTGGGAGCGCGAGGCCTGCGCAGCGTTTCTGCAGGGGTACGGCGAAGCTTTCGGTTCAGACCGAAGCGTTGCCGGCGACGCGGAGATCGTGCGTGAACAGATTGCGGCGTACCTGCTGGAGAAGTCACTGTATGAATTGATGTATGAATTAAACAACCGCCCAGCGTGGGTAGCGTTGCCACTATTTGGCATTCTTGATTTGCTTGAAACCAAGGAACGGAGCCAGGCGTAATGGCTGTTTCAGACACAGCGGTAGAGATCGAGCAACCGGCCGCTGCACCGGCTGCGGGGGCAACCTCGCTGCTGGTCTGCCTGGGACTCACGTACGGCAGCACCTCTGAAGAGGCGTTGAAGCCGCTGCTCGACGTGCTGCACCAGGCGCTGGCTGCAGCGGCAGTGCCCATGCAGGGCGTCGTCCTGCTTTTCCCCGCGGCCCAGGCTGAGGTTGAGCCCGCGGAAAGGGATGGCATAAAGCTGCAGCCGTACCACGGCAATCCTGATGCAGGGTCACTCAGCGTGCACACCGCGACCATGTGGCTGCAGATTTACGAATGGATGCAGACGAGCGGCAGCGACGCCGGGCTCTTGCTTGGCGCGGAAGCCGAGACGCTGTCACCGGAGACGGTGGGTGCAATGATCAAGGCAGTTGCGACGCGGGGTGCAGACCTGGCACTTCCCCGGTACATGCTGCCGTCGAACCAGGGGCTGTTGAACCAGGCGATGCTAGCACCGTTGACGCGCGCGCTGTTTGCCGGCCGCATCAGTTTCCCGCTGGCGCTTGACGCGGGCTTTTCAATCCGGATGGCCCAACGCATGGCGTCCGCGGCGCAGCGTGTGCCTGCCGGCAGTCAGGCGACCACGATTCTGTGGCCGGTGGATGAGGCCGCACTCGCCGGCTTTGAGCTGGCCGAAGTTGGGAATTCACACCGGGACCTGCCACCAACGTCGGCTGACCTTTCGACGATTCTGCGGGACGTAGCCGGTTCCCTGTTTGCAGACATTGAGGCGAAAGCGACTTTTTGGCAGCGTACCCGTCCGGGGAAAGAGACGCTTCGAGTCGACGCCGAGCAGGTGACGACGCCGGTGGCGGCAGAGCCCGTGGAGGACGCGGAGATCGATGACCTGATTTCCAGCTTCCAGATTGGGTACGCCAACCTGCACGATATCTGGTCGCTGGTGCTGCCACCGCAGACCTTGGTAAGCCTCAAGCGGCTGTCACAAGCGCCGCGCGAAAGCTTCTCCATGGCGGACGCGGTGTGGGTACGTATTGTGTACGACTTCGTGCTGGCGCACCGGCTTCGCACGCTTTCTCGCGGGCACCTGCTGGGAGCCCTGGCGCCGCTCTACCTTGCGTGGGTTGCATCCCACCTGTTGGCCCTGCGTAGTGGCACGACGGACGCCGGCAGCCATCTGAGTCGCGCCTTTGAGGCAGACCGGCCCTACCTGGTATCGCGGTGGCGATGGCCGGACCGCTTCAACCCGTAAGCTGCAGGCAATGATCCAGGGAAGTGCTGTCCAACGTTCCGCTTTGTTTGAGCTGTAAAGGAGTTTGCCATGTCCGACATCGATGACGCATTGATTGGATCTTTCAAGCGAGTGCTGATCAATCTTGCTCACTTTCTGCCGGCAGTGCTGGCACTGCTGGTGGCCATTGCGGTGTTTGCGCTGCTGGGCGCAGGCCTGTCGTGGCTGGTGCGTCGGTTGCTGAACCGGATTCGCTTTGATGAGCGTGCAGGCCGTGCAAACGCGGCAGGCGTCAACGACTGGTCGCCATCCCATAGCCCGACGTTGCTTGTGGGGCGCGTGGTGTACTGGGCCGTTGTGGTGCTTGGCGTTGTGGTGGGCGTGTCTGCGTACGACTCGGCCACATTCTCCAGCCATCTGGCACCGGTGTTCCTGCCTTACCTTGGGCGGTCCATCGGCGGACTGCTCATTGCGATCGTCGGTACGCTCACGGCCAACTATCTGTCGCGCAGCGTGCTGATCAGTGCTGCAAACGCGCGGCTGCAGTATGCGCGCATGCTCTCCGTGGGTGTTAAGTCGCTGGTCTTCGTGTTCACTGGCGCCATGGTGCTCGATCACCTGCAGATTGGCCGTGCGATTGTGGAGCTTGGCTTCGGCATCCTGTTCGGCGGAATCGTTCTGACTCTGGCCCTGGCTATCGGTCTGGGTTCGAAGGAGATTGTGGCCCGATCCATCGAACGCAACACCGACCGATCGACGCCCATTGACCAGGCGGCCGCGCGCACCACCGGCGAGACATCACGTGGCGTCCGGCACTTCTAGTTCCCGCTTACTTACTTCCCATCGCCAGGGTGCGGACTACTTTGCCGCCCTCCTGAACCACATACAGCTTGTTCACGGGCAGAGCCTTTAAAGTATCTTTGGCTCCGGACGGCCATTCAATTTCGAGATCGGCCGACGTCGCTGAGCCAAGGCCAAAGTGGACGCGAGGATCGTTTTGTGAGAAGTAGCTTCCACCGCTTCGGACCTCGTCAATCTGACGCAACGGTTGTTTGGGTCCTGTGTTTGTCTGTGCCGTCACGATAAGTCGCGCGCCGATGCCGCTGCGATTGCTCTTTGTGCCGATCAGCCGAACTTTCAGAAAAGCGTTGGTGTTCGTTCGATCGCAACGGAGCAGCTGCGGTAACGCATTCACGCAGTTCACCACCACATCCATGTCGCCATCATTGTCGTAGTCGCCGAAGGCACATCCCCGGGCCGGGACGCTGGCGGTTATGCCGGTACCCGCTCGCGAGGTGACCTCCTCAAACTGGCCGTCGCGCAGGTTGCGATACAGGTATTTGTGCTCGGCGTACGGCGAGTCAATCTGCGTGCCGTCGACCTCGGGGTAGACGTGTCCGTTCGACATGAACAGGTCGAGCCAGCCATCGTTATCCGGATCAAAAAAGCCCACACCCCAGCCAAGAAAGCGGGTATTCACACCAAGGCCGCTTAGATACGTGTGGTCTTCAAAGTTGCCGTCGCCCAGGTTCAGATAAAGGGAGTCTGTGTCGCCCGCAAAGTTTGTCTTCACAATGTCGAGCAGACCGTCTCGGTTGTAGTCCCCCACGCTCACGCCCATGCCGGCCTGTGGCTTGCCGTCAGGCGAATAGGCGATGCCACTTTCAATCGCCTCGTCTTTGAACGTTCCGTCTTTCTGATTGCGATAGAAGGTCGCTGCCGTGGAGTCGTTTGCGACGTAGATATCCGGCCAGCCGTCGTTGTCCAGATCGGCGACCGTCACGGATAAGGCATAGGTCCCGATGGTGTTGGTCATGCCAGCTTTTTCGCTCACGTCCGTGAATGTGCCGTTGCCGTTATTGCGATACAGCAGATTCTTGCCGCCGTTCAGTCCCGGTGGTCCGCACGCCACCTGGATCCCCTTGTAGGCGCAGCCGGCTGCCTCAGGCAGAGGCGCCGTTTTCAGATCGAAATCGATGTAATTGGCCACAAACAGGTCCAGATGACCGTCGCGATCGTAGTCAAGAAAGGCGCAGCCCGTATTCCATCGCGTCGTCTTCTGCGCCAGGCCGGCTTTGACCGTGACGTCGGTAAACGTACCGTCAGCGTGATTTTTGTACAGCGCGTTTTGGCCGTAGTAGCTCACAAACAGATCGTCCAGCCCATCATTGTCGAAGTCGCCGACGCAACAACCCTGGCCCCAGCCCGAACGCGTGATGCCACTCTTCAGCGTGATGTCCGTAAAGGTGCCGTCACGGTTGTTTTTGAACAGGCGAGAGATGGGTTCCTGGCCAGCGGGAAAACCTTCAAGCCGGGTTCCATTTACTAGAAACAGATCAACCCAGTCGTCATGATCGAAGTCGTAGAACGCGACGCCACACCCCGTAGTTTCAAGCAGGTACTTGTTCTTGTGCTCCCCGCCATAGATGGTCTTCGACGTCAGGCCGCTGCTCCTGGCTACATCAAGAAAGCTATAGCCCAGCGGCGTGCCAAGGACGGGTGAGGGCAGCAGCTTCGCGGACCGGGGCTGAACGTCGAAGGTCTGGCGAGAGTTGGGCGACGCGGTCTGTGGAGCCGTCGATGAGACGGTTTGGGCCGGCACGGCTAACGACAGCACGTCCTCCAGCGACAGCACCAGTGCCGTGCGGCTGAGTGACTTGAGGAACCCGCGGCGTGTCTGCGGCATGTACATCTCCCGTGGCAACGCCGCGTCGCGCGGGCAGCAGCCCAAGTATAGGAAGTGTTGTACAACAACGGCAATCATCCAAACGGAGGAGCGACTACCTGGAGACGAGCGCCTTTGCCTTTGCGCGTTCCGCCTCCGCTTCGGCCGTCGCACCGGACTGCGCCAAGACATCGGCCAGAGCCGTGTGCGCTGCCGGGTCATTCGGGTCGGCGGCGATGGCTGCGCGAAACTGCACAGCGGCTTCTGCAAACTGACCGCGCTGGCGGAGCAGCGTTCCACTGTCGAGTGCGAACCGTTCCTTCTGTTTGCCGGTGGCCGCGCGGCTCAGGTCAGCAGCCGTCTTGCGCTCGCGAATGGCCTCGTCTTTTTGGCCAAGTTCGACCAGAACCGAGGCGAGGTTTACATGGTTGCCGGGTTGGCCGGGGTCCAGCGCAATCGCCTTGCGCAGGGCGTCCGCTGACTCTTGTGGTTTGCCATTCTGCTTCAAGACGCTGCCCAGCATGGCCCATGCGTCCGCATTATCCGGCCGCAGGACAAGCGCCTGCCGCAGGCTTTTCGCAGCATCGTCGAACTGGCCCTGCTGCATATACAGCACGCCCAGCGTATAGGGCGCGTCGGCCAGTGTGGGATCCAGCGCTTTGGCCTTCTCAAAGGCAATGATTGCATCCGGCAGATTGTCTTTCAGCTTGAGTGCGAGGCCCAGGTCGTAGGCGAGTTGCGCGCTGCCGGGCTCCAGTTCCAGACCCTTGCGAAACTCCGCAATGGCATGGTCAAGGTCGCTCTGCTGCAGGTACGCGACCCCCAGATCCTGTCGCAGCGTGGAGCTTGCCGGCTCCAGCGTCGCAGCCCGCTCATACAGGGGAACGGCTTCTTTAGCGCGGCCGAGTTCCACCAGCGCCAGGCCGGTGTTTGTCAGCAGCTCCGGGTCGTTTGGACGCTGTGCCTGCACCCGCTGAAACAGGGTGAGTGCCTCATCCGCATGCCCCTGGCTCTGCAAGGTGAGCGCAAGCTGGTATGCCGCCGCAGTATCGGCAGGACTTTGCTGCACCGCAAAACGAAGGGTGGTGACAGCCGCTGACTCCTGCCCCGCGCTGAACTGTGCGGCACCCAGTTGAACGCGCGCCGCTGTGTCGTTGGGGTGCTCCCGCACCGCCTGTTCCAGCACCTGTACGGCTCCCGCTGGATCGCCGCCGGCAAGCATGGCCGACCCGAGATGCACCTGCACAGTACTCCGTGCAGCGGCATCCGCCGGCAGGGCAGCCAGAGCGGAACGAAAGCGCTGCTCCGCTTCCGCAAAGCTCTTCTGCAGAGCCAGCAGAACACCGGTTGCGTCCAGCAGCGTGGGGTCATTCGGCGCTGCCATCAGAGCGTCGTCCAGTCCCTGCTTTGCCGCAGCCGGGTTGCCGGTGGCTAGTTCAAGCTTTGCCAGGGCCAGGGCGCCGTCGACCGGCAGAGCCGAGCCGCGCTGCGCCTGCCAGCTGTGCAGCGCATCCATCCCTTCCCGCGCAAGGACTCCGGATTCGCTTACAGACAGCTGCGGTGGTCCCTGCACCAGGGCCGCCGTGGCCAGGCCCAGATTCAACTTGGCCGAAGCGTCTGCGCCATCCAGCTTCAAGGCGTTCCTGAGTTCCACGATCGCCTGGGCAAACTTCGCCTGCCGCACCAGCACCGCACCCAGAGCGCTGTGGCCGGCGGCAATCGTGGGAGCCAGCTGGACAACACGCTCAAACTGCGCCTTAGCCTCCGCAAGCCTGCCTGCCTGCACCGCCTTCAGGCCCGCACGGAAGGCTGTTTCAGCCGCGGCCTGCTGCCCGCCGGGGGCTTGCTGGGCCGGTGCCGCATACTGGCCCACAGCCAAAGCGCAACACAGGCCGCAGACAAGACGAACAACCTTGAAGCGCCGAAGACGATGGTCCACGGCTTTGATTCTAGTGGCCGGCGAAGACCCGTTATGGCCGGAATGCAATGGAGACATACTGCTTACCGAGATAGAGCCGGTACGCCGATCCGTTCGCTGTGATTTGCAGCGGGCGAGGACGATGCATGGAGGATTCGGTCACGGCCGGTGTGTGCGCAATCTCGTGTGCGCCAAGATCCAACACGATCGCCGTGCCATCGGCGAGAAAGCCGGCACCATAGGCACCCGCGGGCAGGACGGCAGTACCGAATTGCAGCGGAGCCTCCGTTACCAGATAGAACTGGTAACGCTCACGAACACCTGTCGAATACCCCGATGTGTCGACCAGCGCCATCCATGCGATGGACCCGGCAGCAGTGCGAATCCCGGCCGCATTGCGGAGCTGCAGCGGTGCACTTTGCCCCTTGTAGTACACGCTTGGCGGCAACAACTTATCGATCTGGTCGGCAGCGAGCACGCCTGTACCCAACACCGGCGGCGCGGGTGCAGACGCCATCTGCGCAACAGGCCGCGCGGCGGCAAACAGGAACAGCGACAGGAACAAAGCAGACGCCGCAAACCGCCCGCCGCCAACGCGAAACAGCTGTCGAACTCTCATAAAAGCACTCATGGCAACCCCGTCGAGGTACACGTCAGATTGATGCTGCGTGTGCCGCCGCACCATCGTTCCACGATCCTGCGGAGCGTGCAACCGCAGTCCAGCGATATCCTATTTCTGCATCCAGCCGGGCAGTCCAGCATCCAACTCGTGATCCAACATTTTACCGACGCAAGTCGGCGGCACCACGCCAGATTTCATCAGGAGTATCCCCTTGTTCGCAGCGACCCACAGATTGCGCCTCTCCGTTTCGGTGCTCACGGCGACGGTTTTGCTTGCAGGCTGCGCAAAGAAAGCACCTCCCGCTCCGGCCATGCAGGCGATGCCTGTGCAAGTGGAGTCGGTTGCGCCGACCTCCGTTCCGGAAACGGATACCTTTGTGGCAACGATCAAGAGCCGTCGCTCGGCTACGATTTCGCCACAGGTGAACGGCAACCTGACAAAGATCCTTGTGCATAGTGGCCAGCAGGTGGCAGCGGGCCAGCTGCTGATGCAGGTGAACCCACAAGTGCAGGTGGCGGCCGTGCAGGCGCAGCAGGCAGCGGAGATCCAGACGCGTGCGCAGTTCCAGTACAACCAGGGTGATCTGCAACGCCAGAAGCAGCTGTTTGAGGCGGGTGTGATTTCGAAGCAGGCCTACGACATCGCAGTGCAGTCGATGGGCACGTCACAGGGCGCGTACACGGCATCGCAGGCGCAGACAACGACACAGAAGCAGCAGCTGCGGTACTACGAAATTCGTGCGCCATTTGCCGGAGTTGTGGGTGACATCCCCGTGCACCTTGGCGACTATGTCTCGCCCACCACGATGCTGACCACGGTGGACGAGCCCAGGGATCTGGAAGCTTACATTTATCTGCCCACCGACCGTGCGGCAGAAGCACGCAACGGCCTGTCCGTTGCACTGCTGGACGAGAGCGGCAAGCAGGTCGCAACCACCGCCCTCTACTTTGTCTCGCCAGAGGTGGACAACGGTCTGCAAGGCATTCTTGCCAAGGCACCCGCGCCTGCAGGCAGCAACCTGCGCAATGGCCAGGTGCTGAACGCGCGTATCACCTGGGCAACGCACCAGCAGCCGGTCGTTCCAATTCTGGCGGTCACACGCATCGGCGGCCTGCCTTTCGTGTACGTCGCGCAGTCAACTGGCGGCGGCTACATTGCAAAGCAAAAAGCCGTGCAGCTTGGTGAACCGGTAGGCAACAATTACCCCGTGACCGGTGGGCTTGCGCCTGGCGACAAAGTCATTTTGAGTGGCCTGCAACTGCTGCAGGACGGTGCACCCGTAAAGCCGCTCGGCTGACGTTCTTTGCCATGTGGTCCGTGGCGGTTTAGAAGACGAACCACCCAATAAAGAGAGCCTTCTGATGGTTGAATTTTTCATCCGGCGACCGATCTTCGCCACTGTCTGCGCCCTGCTGATCGTATTGGCCGGCGCAGTATCCATTCCGTCGCTGCCCATTTCGCTCTATCCCCAGCTGGCGCCACCACAGGTGCTGGTTGCCTGTAACTATGTGGGCGCGAATTCGCAAATTGTGGAATCTGCCGTCACCATCCCGTTGGAGCAATCCATCAACGGCGTGGAAGGCATGCGCTACATGAGCTCCACCAGCTCGAACGACGGTACCAGCACCATCACCGTAACGTTCCAAACCGGATACGACCTCTCCATCGCAGCAGTCGACGTTCAGAATCGCGTGGCCTCAGCACAGGGGCGTCTGCCGGCAGCGGTCAATAACACCGGCATCAGCATTACCAAGGCGAACAGCAACTTCGTGCTTGCCGCCGGCTTCCTTTCGCCGGATCACAGCCTATCCCAGCTCTTTATCTCCAACTACCTCGATGTGTACGTCAAGGACGCCCTGAAGCGCGTTCCGGGTGTGGGCGACGTCGTGATCTTCGGCGAGCGCAAGTACGCCATGCGCCTTTGGCTGGATCCAGCGAAGATGGCTGCGCGCGGTCTGACGGCGCTTGACGTGCAGACTGCGTTGCAGGAGCAGAACGTGGAAGTGGCTGCAGGCCAGCTTGGCCTGCCGCCGTCAGTTACCGGCCAAAACTACCAGATGGCTGTTCGCGTAGTCGGCCGCCTGACGGACCCGCACGAGTTCGATCGCATCATCCTGAAGAACAACGCCCCCACATCAGCCACGACAGCAGCGGGAACAGCTACCGGCGGCCTGGTTCTGCTCGGTGACGTTGGCCACGCCGAGGTCGGCGCGGAAAACTACAACACCGACCTCCGCTTCAACTTTGGCGACCAGGGTGGCGAGGCAATCGGCGTCGGCGTGGAACAGCTCTCCAATGCAAACGCGCTGGACGTGGAAAAGCGCTGCCTGGTTGTGCTTGCCGAGTTACAGAAACAGTTCCCCCCGGGCATGAAGGGCGTCGTCGCAGTCGACACCACAACGGTCGTCTCTGACTCCATCCGCGAAGTCCGCAGCACCATCTTTGAAGCCATCATCATCGTCATCGTTGTCATCTTCCTGTTTCTGCAGGACTGGCGATCCACGGTCATTCCGTCCATCACGATCCCTGTATCGCTGATCGGCACCTTCGCCTTCATCAAGATCTTCGGCTTCTCCATCAATTCACTCACGCTGTTCGGCATCACCCTTGCCACCGGCCTTGTGGTCGACGATGCCATCGTCGTTATTGAGAACGTCCAGCGCCACCTTGAGGAGGGTGCCGCGAATTCGAGAGAGGCGACCAGTATCGCCATGGCCGAGGTGACGTCCGCCGTTATCGCGACGTCGCTTGTGCTCATCTCCGTGTTCGTGCCGGTGAGTTTCTTCCCAGGCACAACGGGCATTCTGTACAAGCAGTTCTCCCTCACCATCGCGTTCTCCATTGCGATCTCTGCTTTTAATGCGCTGACGCTTACGCCGGCGCTGTCGGCCATCCTGCTGCACCGCGATAAGCAACTGCTCCCCGGCATCCTGAAGCCAATTACCTACATCATTCGCAAGCCTGTCCAATATTTTGAAAAAGGGCTGGTCTGGGTCATCAAGCAATATGCGAAGCTGGTGACGTTTGTGATTGCGTGGCGCTGGGCACTGCTGCTCGTCTTTTTCGGCATTCTGGGCGCAACAGCATACATTTACACAGCCGTGCCTACTGCCTTCGTTCCGCAAGAGGATCAGGGCTACTTTCTGGTCGTCGTGCAGACACCCCCTGGCGCCTCGCTTGAGTACACCAGCGAAGTCGCCGCCAAGGGCACTGCCATCATGCGGCAAGACCCTGACGTCTTTGGCACCTTCTCCGTCATGGGCTTCTCTCTTTCCGGCGGCTCGTCGCCCAACGCCGGCCTGATCTTTGGCCCCCTCAAAGATGTGAACGAACGCACGGCCAAGGGTCCCGGCCACGACGCCCGTGCAGTTGTGGCACGCCTCGCGCCCAAGCTTTTTGCTGTGCCCGGTGGGGTTCTGTTTGCGACCGAGCCACCGGCAATTGCCGGTATCGGTACGGTGGGCGGTTTCCAGTTCATCCTGCAGGACGAAGGCCGCAACACATTCGGCGACATCGACCGTGTGGCACACACGCTTGTGGCCAAGTCGCGCGCACCCTCCAGCGGTCTCACGGGCCTAAACACCACGTTCACCGCGAATGATCCACAGCTTTTCGTCACCATTGATCGCCAGAAGGCCGAAACGATCGGCGTCCCGCTGTCCCAGATCACCGCCGCTATGGGCACCTACATGGGCTCTGCCTACATCAACGACTTCGACTTCAACAACCGCAGCTACCGCGTGTACATTCAGGCGGACAAGCAGTTCCGCCGCAACGCACAGGATCTAAAGCAGTTCTACGTGAAATCCAACGCTGGACAGATGATCCCGCTTGACAACCTTGTAGCTCTCAAGGAGACCAGCGGACCGCAGGTGATCAACCACTACAACATTTTCAGGTCGGCTGAAATTGATGGGTCGCAGGCACCTGGGCTTTCCTCTGGCCAGGGTCTCGACAACATGGTGGCCCTGTTCAACGCGAACAAGATGCCGGGCATGAACTACTCGTGGACGGGTCTGGCGCTGGAGCAGGTGGAGGCGCAGGGTAAGACGATCATCATCTTCGGCCTCGGCATCCTGGTGGTGTACCTGACGCTCGCGGCCCAGTACGAATCGTTCGCGCTGCCGTTCATCATTCTGCTTGCTGTGCCGACCGCCATTCTTGGCGCGCTTGGCCTGGTAGCGTTGCGTGGGTTGAACGACGACGTCTACGTACAGATCGGCATGGTCATGCTGATCGGCCTGTCCGCCAAGAACTCCATCCTTATCGTCGAATTTGCGGAAGAGATTCGGCGCACCGGCAAGAGCATTATCGACTCTGCAATCCAGGCTGCGGAGCTTCGGTTGCGCCCCATCCTGATGACGTCTATCGCGTTCATCCTTGGCGTGCTGCCGCTCTATTTCGCAACCGGCGCAGGCGCGTACGGCCGGCACTCGGTGGGTACGGCGGTGGTCGGCGGCATGATCGTTTCCACCACGCTGAACCTCTTCTTCATCCCTGTGCTGTACGTCATCCTCAGCACCTTCCTGGCGCGCTTCGGCAAGAAGCCTGGCGACTCCTCGTCCACTCCGCAGATCGGCGCGACGGAGCCCATTCTCGATCCCTCGCACGAGCTTCCACCGCCGCATTCTGCGTAAGAGCATGTGGCCTCTAAAAGGCTCCACCGAAAGGTGGAGCCTTTTCTCATTCATGCTCCACTATCGCGTTGCCACCACCGCACCGTAGGATGGGCGCTGTTCCTGAGAACCCTTAAGTCCATGCCCTCTACGCCAAAGTTCCGTGCGGTCCTGCTGTGTACATCGGTGCTTGCCCTGGTCGCAGCACTTTTGCCGTTCACGGCCCCGCGCAAAGTACACGCAGGTACGGAGCAGGATGCTGCAGCCACGGCGCGCCACGCCTATCACGAGAAGATGGCCGGCAAATACAACTACTACCAGGGCAAAGAGAACCCGTTCTCGCCGTCGAACATGAGCACCGACACCGGCGAGTTCATCGATCCGAAGAGCTTTCCGACGGCCGAATACTGCGGCCATTGCCACAAGGAATCTCACACACAGTGGCGCGAGTCAGCCCACAGCAACAGCAATCGCGCACCGTGGTACCTGAAGAACGTCAACCTGCTGAACGACGAAAAGGGCATCCAGTTCAGCCGTCATTGCGAAGGCTGCCACGATCCCATCGCGCTGGCCGCGGGTGCGCTGACGCAGGGTGCGCCCAAGAAGCGACCCTACGACCAGGACGGCGTCACCTGCGCCGTATGCCACTCCATCAAGTCCGTGGATACACGTGGAACGGGTTCGTACGTTCTCGGTGTCCCGGCCGTGCTGGTGGATGAGAACGGCGCGCCCATCACCCGCCAGGTCTCCGACACGGAGATTCTCACCCACCTGGACCGCCACAGCAAGGCTGTGATGCAGCCGTTCTACAAGACCAGTGAGTTCTGTAGCAGCTGCCACAAGGCCGCGCTGCCGCACACGCTGAACGGCTACAAATGGCAGCGTGCCATCAGCCTGTACGACGAGTGGCAGAACAGCAGCTTCGCCAAGCAGTCCCCGCTGCCCTTCTACCAGAAGGATTCCGTCAGCACCTGTGAAACCTGCCACATGCAGCGTGAGGCCCTGACCGGGACCGACCCCGGAGCGAAGAAGGGGCAGCTCGCGTCGCACCGCTGGCTCGGCGCCAACACGGTCGTCCCGCAGTATTACAAGTTCGACGAGCAGGCGAAGCGCATTTCGGAGTTCCTGAAGTCCGGCTCGTTCAATGTCGACCTGTTCGCCATTGAGCACGGTGAGCGCACAGGACCCGCCAACACGACCCTGTCCGCGCCGCTTGGACTGGTGGACTACACCCTTAAAGCCGGTGAGCCCGTCGTGGTCGACGTGGTCATCCAGAACAAGGGCATCGCCCACTCCCACGTGCCGGAACAGCGCGACATGTACGAGAGCTGGACGGCGTTCACGGTGAAGGATGCCAACGGCAAGGTGCTGTTTGAAAGTGGAGAGACCGACCCGACAACCGGCGAGCTCTCCCCGCACACGCACAGTTTTACCAACCGCCTGATCAACGTGAACGGCACGCTCAATGCGCGGCATGAGGTGTGGAACAACCGCATTGTCGCCTACAACAACAGCATCCAGAGTGGCCGCTCCCAAATCGTTCGCTATGGCTTCACCGTCCCTCAGGCATCTACCGACCTCACGGTCACCGCTACGGTCAAATACCGTCGCTTCGCGCAGCACTTCATGGACTTCGGTATGGGCAAGCACTATGAGCAGCCTGTAGTCGACATGAACTCCGCGACCCGCGTTCTACACGTTGGCCAGAACAAGCCCGTAGCACCGCAGCCCACTGACATCAAGGAGTGGATGCGCTGGAACAACTACGGCATCGGCCTGCTGGACGCACAGCAGTACGCCGCGTCCGTCGACGCCTTCCAGCACGTCAGCAAGCTTCGCCCCGACTACGCCGACAGCTACACCAACCAGGCCATCGTAGAGATCCAGTGGGAACGGTATGACGACGCTCGCCCAGCGCTGGAGAAAGCCCTGAGCCTTTCGCCGAACAACGCGCGTGCCCTGTATTACCGCGCACTGGTCGAGCGCAATGGCGGCGAGCTTGACGCTGCCATTACCGACCTGAAGGCTGTAGCGAAACAGTTCCCACGGTCGCGCGATACCCATCGCGAGCTGGGCTTTAGCTACTACCAGCAGCACAAATATGAGGATGCGAAGGCCGAGTACCAGGCAGTCCAGTCCATTGACCCCGACGATCTCTCCGCGCATTACATTCTGTCCATCGTGTATCGCCGCCTGGGCATGAAGCCGGAGGCCGCAAAGGAGGCCGCAGCATTCGCCGACCAGAAGGACGATCCAACGGCAAACACCTACGCGCTGGAGTACTTGCGGAAGCATCCCGAGGTCGCGAACGAGTCAGTCGCCTGGCACGTTGATGTGCTGGACCCTGTCACCGGCGGACCCGGTATCGCAAAACTGACGCCGGCTGCGACCGCAGCACCGAAACCCTGACGCTGCTAGGCTGAACGCAACCACCATGCCGCGATATCTACTTCTCTTTGCTCCTCTGCTTCTTACCGCGTCGCTACACGCCGATTCAAACAAGGGCCGCGCCGCGGGTGCGGAGGTTTACAAAACATTCGGCTGCGCGCAATGCCACAATGCCGATCTATCCGGCACCGAGAAAGGCCCTGACCTGCGAGGTGTGGGTCGTCAGCTGCACCAGTTCGACATTACCCAGCAGGTGGAAAAAGGTGGCGGCGGTATGCCCGCATTCGGAGACATTATCGACGAGCAGCAGACCATCCACCTGGTGGAGTTTCTGCATGCACAAAACAAAGGTCCCAAGGTCCACAAGAAATTCAAGCCACTCACCGACCCAGACCCACAGGTGGTGCAGAAGCCCACAGACAACCAGTAATCAGCCGTTCAAACCTCCGCCAAAGAATTCCAAACAATGATGAAGCCTCTCAGTATCGCCCTCCTGCTTCTGACCCCCATATGTGCTTCTGCGCAGACCACGGGGGGTAAGCCGGTTGAAGGCTCGCAGCCCGCCGCCAGCAGCGGTGCGACGACCGGTGGCGCGCACCCCGCAACCTATGACACGGAGCATCGCCCCATTACCGCCGGCGGCTTCGTCAAATCCGGGCCCGTGGTGTTTCAGGACATCGCCGCCAAGGCCGGCCTGGACAGGTTTCATCACACCGTCGGCACACCCGAAAAGAACTACATTCTTGAAACGCTCGGCTCCGGCGTGACACTGCTGGACTACGACAACGACGGTTGGCTGGACATCTACCTTGTGAACGGCAGCACCTACGACGCGGAGGCCGGCAAGACCAAACCACCCTCCGCCGCACTGTTCCACAACAACCACGACGGCACCTTTACCGACGTGACGGCGAAGGCCGGCGTAGCGAACGATCGTTGGGGCATCGGCGCCGTCTCCGCGGATTACGACAACGACGGCTACCCGGACATCTTTGTGAGCAACTACGGCAAGAGCCGGCTGTACCACAACAACCACAACGGTACGTTCACCGACGTCGCGGAAAAGGCCGGTGTCACCTTTAACGGCTGGGCCACCGGTGCAACCTGGGGTGACTACGACGGCGATGGCAAGCTGGATCTGTTTGTACCGGGGTATGTTCACTTCGACATGCCAGACCTGAGTAAGCCGCGCAACAACGCCAACATCGCGTTCTGCAGCTTCCGCGGTGTGCCCACCATGTGCGGACCCCACGGGCTGAAGGGCGAAGGCGACAAACTGTTCCACAACAACGGCGATGGCACGTTTACGGACGTCAGCGTAAAGGCCGGCGTGTCAGACAACAACACCTATTTCGGCCTGGCGTCCCTCTTTATCGACGTGAACGGCGATGGGAAACCCGACCTGCTTGTGGCCGACGACAGTACGCCGAACTACCTGTACATCAACAAGGGTAACGGCACCTTTGAGGATGCAAGCTACGCCAGCGGATACGCTTTGAACGAGAGCGGCCGCGAAACCGCAAGCATGGGTATTGCCGCCGGAGACTACCTGCACAACGGCCGCATCGACCTGTTCAACACCACCTTCTCAGACGACTACAAGCCCCTGTACCACAACGACGGCGACGGCAACTTTACCGATGTGAGCTACCAGCTTGGCATCGCCGAACCCTCCGTTCCCTTCCTTGGCTGGGGCACCGCCTTTTTCGACTACGACAACGACGGCTGGCTTGACCTGTTCACCGCCAACGGCCATGTTTATCCGCAGGTCGACCACAACAACTGGGGCACCAGCTTCAAGCAGCGTCCGCTGCTCATCCACAACGTCAACGGCAAACTCACCTTTGTGGCGGCTGTAGAGAACACCGGCCTGGCCAAGCTGCAGGCTGCACGCGGCATGGCCTATGGCGACCTGTTCAACGACGGCCGCATCGACGTCGTCACCAACAATATGGACGACACGCCGTCGCTGTTCCTGAACGTCACGCGTGATGCGACGACCAGCGAACCGGGTTTTGCACCTGCGCTGGCGGAGGGCGAAGACACCACAGCTGCTTCGCCCAAGCACCACTGGGTCACGTTGCGCCTGGTAGGCACGGGCAACAGCAACCGCGATGCCATCGGTTCCACCGTCTATCTGACCGCGAACGGTTTCCGTCAGCGCGCGGATGTGATCGCCGGCGGCTCGTTTGCGTCGTCATCCGACAAGCGGGTCCACTTCGGCCTGGGGTCGACGGCCAGCGTCGACAAGTGTGAGATCCAGTGGCCCGATGGCACGCACGAAACGGTCGCGGTGCCGAGCGTCGACGCCATTTACACCGTGACCGAAGGAAAAGGCATCTCGAAGTAACCATGCCCGTCGCCCAGCTCACGCTTGAGATCGGCATTGAACATGCGCAGTCGCTGAAAGACCGGCGGCAGGTCGTGCGCTCGCTCAAAGACAAGCTGCGGCACGGCTTCAACGTGTCCGTGGCAGAGCTGGACGAGGGTTTAACCTGGAATCGCGCCACACTCGCGGTCGCAGCGGTCAGTAACTCGCGCGACTATCTGGCAGGCCAGCTGGCAGAGGTGGAAGCTGCGGTGGAGCGTATTCTTGCGCCGCTTGGTGGTGTGCTGATTGATAGCGCCACTGAGATGTTGGACTGATAAATACCGCAGCGATATAAAGGTACTGAGCCATCCACTGACTCCGCACACGCTGCTCTCGCGGCATGTCGGACTCCGTGGATGTCTGCAACGCTCCTCAAACGACAGGAATGCCATGCCGGAACAGCGCGGAAGAGAGCATCATCGCAATCGCATCGCGGAAACGCTGCGCGAAGAAATCTCGATTCTGATCGGCGGCGAGCTCTCGGACCCGCGAATCGGTTCCGCCACGGTGACAGAGGTTGCGCTCAACCCCGGTGGCAAAAGCGGCCAGGTCTATGTGGCCGTTGAGGGCGACGAGGCCGAAGAGGAAAGCACGCTGGCCGGTCTGATTGCAGCCCGTGGCTACATCCATTCCATTCTGCTCGACCGCATGGGCGTCAAGCGCATTCCCGATCTCACATTCCACATTGATCGCTCCGAGAAGATGACGGCGCGGCTGGACACCATTCTGGCACGGGTAAAGAAGAGGCAAAAGGCTGCGCGACCGGTGGCGCCGTGAACGACGCAGAGATGCCAGCCGGCACTACGCCCATCGCAGCACGCTCTGTCGAGGCATTTGCCGAAGGCCCCTCAAGGGCCGAAATCGATGCATTCCTCAGGCGTGACGGCACCGTTCTCATCACAAGTCACTCCCGTCCGGATGGCGATGCGGTTGGCTCCATGCTTGCGGTGGCCGGCATTCTGGATCAACTGGGCATCGGGGTAGACCTGGTTCTCGCCGACCCGGTTCCTCAGGTGTATGCCACCTTGCCGGCTGTCGACCGCATCCGCATTTCCCCGGACATTGAGCCAGCACGGTACGCCGGCGCCATCGTGCTGGAGTGTGACGGACTTGCACGGACAGGCCTCTCCGGACTTGAGACGCTGCCCCTTTTTAACCTGGACCACCACATCACCGGCGCGGCCTTCGGCACGCTGAACTGGATTGACTGGACTGCCTGCGCAGTGGCCGCGCTGGTGTACAAGTTGGCCCAGCTCATGCAGGTACAGGTCACACCCGCCATGGCCACATGCCTGTATACGGCTGTGTTCACAGACACCGGTGCCTTTACATACCCTGGAACAGCCTTGAGCTCCTTCGCGCTCGCCAGCGAACTCATCGCGCTGGGCGCCGACGCCGATGCCGTCGCTCGCGACGTGCTGTACTCCGTCTCCGCGGCTCACATCCGTCTGCTCGGAATCGCGCTGTCGCGCATGCACATTCGCGAAACGGTGGCGTGGAGCTACATCACGCAGAACGACCTGGCGGCCGTAGACGCGACGGATGAAGACTCCGAAGGCACGGTGACGTACCTCATCAGCATCGCAGGCATCCATGCAGCGGTTTTTTTACGCGAGCTGCCGAAGGAGCCTGACTCCGAACAGCGCTTCCGCGTCTCCCTTCGCTCCAAGTCGACGTTAGACGTGTCTGCCATCGCAGCCACCTGCGGCGGTGGCGGTCATCGCAATGCTGCCGGCTGCATTCTGACCGGAGATCTGCACAGCAACGTGACCATGCTGCTGCGCAAGGTGCAGGACGAACTGTCTCGCCCTGCAACGGACGAGCGTCCATGGCCGCCGGACTCCACCGTGCCCGGCATGGAAATCTGTTAGCCTCAGCTTCGGCAAGCAGACTTGAGCACCCTCCCACAGTCCGAGCCCATGCCCAGTCCGAAACGCAACTGGGTACGCCGTGCCATCGACCATGCCGGGACAACGGCCTTCCGCGAGCTTGTCGTTCTTTGCCTGATGACGGCGCTGCTGCTGTTCTATGGCCTTGTACCCCTTCACGTCGGGCAGTACGTTCTGTCCCGGCCGGACATCGGCCTGGTGGGTGCAGACGAACCCCGGTACGCGCAGATCGCCTACGAGATGCTGCAGGCGCACCACAACGGCTGTGTTGCCAACGGCAACGCCAAGGTCATTCCACGCTCGCTGCACTGGCACGACCTGCGTGCCTCCTTTCATTGTGCGGAGTCCGGCACCATCACTCCCATTCTGTACGGCCACCCGTGGCTTGAAAAGCCGGCGCTCTATTACTGGCGCACGATGAGTTTCTTCAAGGAGTTTGGAACCAGCGACTGGGTCGCCCGGCTGCCGTCTGCCACAGGCGCCTTCGGCATGGTCTTCCTCATTTTTTTGCACATGCGCCGCTTCCGCCCCGGCGGCCACCTGGATGCAGCGCTCATCACGGCCTCTGCAACGGCAATCGTCGCCTTTGCCAGGGGCGCGTCCACTGACATGCAGCTTGCAGCGCCCTTTGCTATCGGCATGCTCGGCTGGTACGCCTGGTATGAGACCGGCAAGAAGTTCTGGCTCTTCGACCTGTACTTCTTCGGAGCGCTGGCGACGCTCGCAAAGGGCCCGGTCGCGCCCTTCCTTGCCTTCTGCATCATCGTGCTCTTTGTCGGGCTTCGGAGAGAGTGGCAGGTCCTGCGCCGCATGATCTGGATTCCGGGGCTGGTTCTCTACCTTGTGCTGGTGCTGCCCTGGTATATCGCGGTCCAACTGCACAACCCAAACTTCTTCAAGTTCTTTCTTTACGAGCAGAACCTGGAGCGCTTTGCCAGCGACCGCTACCAGCACCACCAGCGGCCCTGGTTTTATCTCGCTGTCGTCATCGTCGCGCTTATGCCGTGGACGGTGGTCGCGCTTCGAGCACTCGGCGATGCCTTCCAAATTGCCTGGGCTGAATGGCGCACGCGGTATAACCGGCAGCGCTACCTCGGCCACTCGCGCGCCGGCGACGCCTTTCCGGAGTTCCTCGTCCTGTGGGCGCTGTTCCCTGTCCTCTTCTTTTCATTCTCAGGGTCCAAGCTGCCCGGGTACATCCTTCCTGCGATTCCGCCACTCACCATCCTCACCGGCGACTACCTTTACCGCGCGCGCAACACCGGCTTCCGCCTCCGCATCCTTGTGGGCCACGGCATTACCACCGGCATCTTTGTGTTCGTTCTGCTGCTGGCGCCGCAGTACATGATCTACCAGAAGATCGTTCCGCCGGCCCACACCATCCTGATCACCGCGGCCATCGCAACGGCCATTGCACTGTGCATCGTCGTCATCACCCGGCGCTTTGGGTTGCGCTACCTGCGGTCGCTCACGCTTGTCCCGGTGGTGGTGCTGCTGTTCTTTCTGCTGCATACCCACGGCACTCTTCTGGACGAAAACTACTCCGCACGACCGATGGCTGCCGAAATCCAGCGTCGTGCCCCCAACATCCCTCTGCTCGTCACCTATCGCATTCGCCGCGATACGGATTACGGCCTATGCTTCTATCGCAAGCAGCCGCTTCGGCATTACCAGACACAGTCAGCCGTGACTGAAAAGCAGTTTGTGATCACCGGCATTCCCAACGAGCAGCACATCTTGGTGCTGCGCACGGTGGATGTGCCACAACTGCCAAGCCTGCTGCCCAACCGCATCTACGAGTCGCTCTTTTTGGATGAATGGCAGGGTCTTGCGGTGTACCGCGTCGCCGCGCTGCAGCCAGTCCCAACAACGCAGATTGCTGCACCAGAAACCCGCACACGCTCGCCGCACAGCCGATCCTAGCGAGCGGAATAGCTGGCACGTGGCCGTTCTGCGTTCATTGCGCAGCACCCACACAGGTTCCCCTGCCGCAACATCACACGCAAACCCGCTACCCTGAAAAGAAAGGTGCAAAAGCCCCAGGACACATACGATATTCGCGACCTGCGCCTCTACTCTGGCCGCGACGTGCGGTCGCTTCTTGCGGAAGAGGCGGTCCGCTGGCAGGACCAGCTCCTGTGGGACTACCGCAATTCGATCGACCTGCTGGCGGGCTATCTCGACAGCCGCATTCTTCCCGGCTTTGTCGCTGTTCACAGGCCAACCGGCCAGATTCACGGCTACACCTTTGCCGTGTATGAAACGCAGAAGGCGGTGATCGGCGACCTGTTCGCGACAGGCCCCCATCGCCTGTACCTTGAGAGCACGCTGCTGTACCACCTGCTCCCCATGCTGCAACACACGCCCGGGGTGGACCGTGTGGAGTCGCAGCTGCTACTTGCGGGCCCCGAGTTGCAGCCCGTCTTCAAAGAGTCAGGCTTCGGCAGCGATCGCCGCCTGTTTCTGCAGGCACCGCTTCCCGACTTGCGAGAGCTCATTGCCCCAAACTCCGTCGTGCGCAACATCGATGAGCTCCCGCCCGCGCTGCCCGACAATCTGAAGCTTCGCCGCTGGACCGCACCCGCCTACCAACCCGCCGCCGACCTCATCCATCGCGCCTATGCCTACCACGGCGACACCGCCATCAACGACCAGTACAGGACCGTGCAGGGCTGCCTTCGCTTCCTGCACAACATCGTGCGCTTCCCGGGTTGCGGCGTCTTCTCCCCGGAGCACTCCTTTGTGCTCGCCGACGAACGCACCAGCGAACTGCAAGGCCTGGTCCTTAGCACGATCGTTGAGCCAGGCACCGCTCACATTCCCCAGCTCTGTGTCAGCCCTCGCAGGCGCACACGCGGCCTGGGTCGCCTGCTGCTTCGACAGGCGGCCACCGAACTCGCGCGGAGTGGCATGCGCACCATCACGCTGACGGTGACTGAGGCAAACACACCAGCACTTTCGCTGTACAGGGGGCTTGGTTTCACCACACGTCAGACGTTCTTTGCGAATATCTGGTCCCGCTAGACCGCCGCTTGCGGAACTTGCACTAGTGCTTGATCAACCACATACCCCAGCTGGCCACGATGGCAGCTGCAACAAACCCGCCAAAGCACAGCGCGCCAAACTGAATCATGCTCCTGGAGCTGGATCGCTGGGTAATGCCGATGACGATGGACGCGAAGAACGCGTAGAGCAACAGGGCTGTAAAGTGCGACATGCTACAGGTCCACCTTTCGCCCGTTCGCCAGCGATTGCGCATCGACCGCAGCCATCACGTTCAACAGGCCCGCTACAACAATGAACTTCGAACCCCAGTCTGACGCCGCCGTCGACAGCTGCGTGGCACCCAGATCGCTCAGCCTGCCAACTGCCCAAAGCCCGATCGCGCCGGCATCTCCGACGAAGCCAAGCAGGTCCAGCGGATCACCGGTCGTGGGTGAATACAACTTGCCATGCAACGAAATACCGATGGCAAACATGGCCACCACCGAGACAAACAACAGCAAAGCCCGCAACGGCTTGCGCAAGAGCAGGTGGCCCAGCCCCGGAACAATCCATCCCGCAATCAGCACCAACTCCGGGGACAGTCCACTTCGTTTTGCCGGCACAACTGCCGTGTGAGTTCCCATACTTTCCTAATCCTACCAGTCTCAGGACGCCCAATCAGCGACGTCATTGCCAAGCAGACCGTGCCCGCGCTCGCTAGATTCGCACAAGCTCGCGCTGCACCCGTCCCGTCACGACGGCACCGCCGGCAGACGTCATCATGTCCACCTCGCTGCGTACACCGAACCTGCCCGGCAGATACACTCCCGGTTCCACGGAAAAGCAGGTCATCGGCAAAATGCGCCGCTCATCGTGCGTCTCAAAGTCGTCCAGGTGCGCACCCGCACCATGCAGGTCTGTGCCGATGTTGTGGCCCGTTCGGTGCGTAAACCACTCGCCCAGCCCACGCTCGACGATCACGGCACGCGCGGCGCGGTCCGGCTCCCAGCCGGCAACGGGTTCACCCGCACCAAACCTCTGCTCCACCAGTGCAATTGCCGCATCACGCGCATCGCGCACCGCCTCAAACACATGCTGTTCCGTCCTGGTCGGTTCGCGATCCACAACGCCCGTCCACGTGATGTCGTACCACACGGCTTCAGGGTCGCCGGCAATCCGCGCCCAGATGTCGATCAGCACAAAGCTTCCCCGCGCAATCGGTGCGGCCGACTCCGCCGCGGCCTCGTAGTGGGAATCCGCGGCATTCGCGTCAACGCTCACGTTGGGCCCATGCTCCCACTCCAGCCCTGCACGCCGCATCGCATCCTGCAGCCACACCATCATCTCGAATTCATTGATCCCGGCGCCGCGAACACGACGACCCATCTCCTGCCAGCACTCATGAAGGATGTCGTCGATCTTGCGCTGAGCCACGCCGTGCGATGCCACCTGCTCCGGCGACAGCACCGCCTCAAACTCACTCACCAGGTCGGCCGAACTCACGATGGTCTTGCCCATGCCCCGCAGCATCTCCACCGTGCCGGCGTCCACCAGCCCCACGTACATTACTGCGTTGCGCGGGGAGTACTGCATGGCGATGGTCGTTGCGCCCTGCAGCATTGTCTCCAGTGCAGACTCCATCTCCTGCCACGTGCTGTATTCCGTCTTCGCCCCCGGCAGCGCATCCAGCCTGCCCGACTCTATGCGATGCACCAGCTTCTGCGGCTCTCCCACTGCCGGCACAAAGTACCACCAGCGGCGCGACACCAGCGTTGGAATAGCAAGCCGGAGTATTCGGTAGGCCAGCGGGTCGCGCACATGGTGGTCATAAAACAGCCAGCCATCCAGCCTGGCGGCCCGCAGCGCAGCCTGCACCTGAATCAGATTCATCGTCGTCCCCCTCCGTATCTCGCGTCACGCGCAAAGGCCTTCGCCGCAGCGAAGACCCTTGCACCAACGATCCAGCCTACCTGGTGTGCGTCACCGGCACCCAGACGTCTGTGTCCGCCCACTTGACATGCAGCTGCGTCTTGCCGCCCAAGGTCTTTTCAAAGCCAATGGACAAGACCTCCTGCGGCGACGGAAGCGCGGCCTTCATCATGTTCGTCTTGCCGAGGTCATCCTTCTCAAACCGCTCCGTGCCCCACTGCCCGGTGTGCTTGCACACCACCAGCTGCCACGTGCCCGCGCTGGGCAGCGTCACAAGCGTGTACTTACCGGCCGGCACCTTTAGCGTGCCCACCATTACGTCGGCGCTGGTTTCAAAGCTCGTCGCCTCGTTGGCACCTGTGCGCCACCACGTGTTGTACGGCACCAGGCCACCCATGATCTTGCGGCCACGCACGCTCGGCGCACCGTAGGTGATCATGATCTTCGCACCGGACAGGTCGACGTCTGCCATCTTGCGTGGGCTCGGCAGCGGCTTACCATCGTGACCCATTTGCATGGGCGCCATGCCCTGCGCCATTACCGTCATTCCGCAACACGTCGCGGTCATCGCCATTGCCAACATCATCTTCTTCATCATTAAAGTCTCCCATACAGCAAACCGCACCAAGCCTATCAGCCTGTGGCGGTTTTGACTCTTACCGATTCTGAATGGCTCCATCCCGCACAAAGAAAAGGAGCCCCTCACGAGGACTCCTTCACTTTCACAATGGATCGCCCTACTTCTTGCCCACGTCCTGCGAAGCTTCCTTCTCGTCGTCTTCGCTTTCCTTCTCGCTCTTCTTTTCTTTTGCGGTCTTGGGCTTCTTCTCGTCTTCTTCTTCGTCCGCATCTGCCTCGCTGGCCGCTTGCTTGACCAGTGGCTTCATCACGGCAAAGACGGCCTTTGCCTGCGCCACTTCTTCCTTCAGATTCGCATCCAGCAGCGACGCCACCTCCTTCAGCCCCAGACCCTTGGACAACGCGATTGCAGTCGTGTAGCCGGCAATCTCGTAGTGCTCCACACGCCCTGCAGCACCGGCAATACCAAGGTCCTTTTCCGCACCCTCTGCATCCTTCTCCAGGGCGTCGGTGCATTCTTCAATGCAGCCTTCCATGCCACTGCAGTGCTGGCCTGTGGGCTTCTTGCCAAGGTGGCCAAAGGCCTCGCGCAGCCGTTGTACCTGGCCCTTGGTCTCTTCCAGGTGGTTTTTCAAGCCGGCCTTCATGCTGGCATCGGACGTTCCCTTAATTACCTTCGGCAGCGCCTTCACTAACTGGTTCTCTGCGCTGTATAGGTCCCGCATCTCGTCAAGCAATACATCCATCAACGCCATCGTGATTTCCCCAACTCTCTCGTCGCGGCGAAACACTCGCACATACGACCAATTTCTAGGACTGGTTTGCGGCATGCCTAGTTGCAACAACTAAGTACGTTTCTTTCCAACAACTTTCGCGCGCTCCACGCGCTCGCACACAGCTGCAGCGAGCAGGTGCGGGAGTGAACGCAAGCATTAACTCCCCAGACGTGCCGAAGCCTCGTGGCGCATGCAGCACTCGCGGGTATATAACGGCGCCATGACGTCCAAGGCTTTCCTGACCGTCCTGCTGCTGCTTGCCTGCGGCCTCCGCGCCCAGTCGTCGGCACCCACGCCCATCCGCGTCGCCATTGTGGGCCTTGTCCATGGCCACGTGCAGGGCTTCCTCGGTGCGCTGCCCGGCAACACCGACGCGAAGCTCGTCGCCATTGTGGAACCAGACAAGGCCCTGGCATCGCAATATGCCACGCGCTACAAGCTGCCCGGGGATCTTTTCTACACCGATCTGGAAGCGATGCTTTCGAAGGAAAAGCCGGACGCCGTCCTGGTGTACACCACCATCCTCGATCATCGGCGCGTGATCGAAGCCGCCGCCCGCCACGGCATCTCCTCCATGGTCGAGAAGCCCCTCTCCACCACCATGCCCGATTCCCTCGCCATTCGCGATGCCGCGCGCGCCCATCACGTTCACGTTCTGGTGAACTATGAAACCACCTGGTACAGCAGCAACGCCGACGTGCTCACGTCCGTGCGCGACGGCAAACTCGGTCTGGTGCGCAAGGTCGTGGTCCACGACGGTCACGAAGGCCCAAAGGAGATCGGCGTCGGACCCGAGTGGCTCCCCTGGCTTACCGACCCCGCCCAGAACGGTGCCGGCGCGCTTTTCGATTTCGGCTGCTACGGGGCTGATCTGATGACCGTTATGCAGGGTGGCAGCGCGCCTCTGACCGTCACTGCCGTCACCCAGACGGACAAGCCCGGCATTTACCCGCATGTCGATGACGATGCGACCGTCATCCTCCGCTATCCCAACGCCCAGGCTGTGTTGATGCCGTCCTGGAACTGGACCTTTGCACGCAAGGACATGGAGGTGTATGGCGTGGACGGGACCATGACGACCGTCGGTCCGTCGAAAGTCCTCGTCCGTATCAAACCCGCTACAAACATCGTTGAGGTCGACGCACCCGCTCTGCCCGCGGCCCAGAGCAACTCTCTTGCCTACCTGGCCGCAGTTCTTCGCGGGCAGGTTCATGACGCTGGCGACCTTTCCGCACTGGACACCAACCTGGTCGTGATGCAGATTCTGGATGCCGCTCGCACGTCTGCCCAGACCGGCCGCACCATCACTCTTAAGCCGCTCTCAAAGTGAAGGCGAAAGAATTGACTAGCCTTTGGGCGTGTTGAAGGGACGCGGCGGCGGTCGCACTTGCACCGGTGGAGGATGCCTGACGCGGTGTCTGTTTAGGCGTGATCCGCCGGCGGAGACGCCCTGCTGGCCTCTACGCATTCGACCCGCGCGCTCACATCCGCGACAATAGAGATTGCCATGCCATTAAACGTAGGAATCGTCGGTCTGCCCAACGTGGGCAAATCCACCATCTTCAGCGCGCTCACCTCCGTCGAGGCCGTTGCCGCCAACTATCCTTTCTGCACCATCGAGCCCAACGTCGGCATCGTTCCCGTTCCCGACATCCGGCAGGACAAGATCGTCGCCCTCGTCAAACCCCATTCCATTGTTCCCACCGTCATGGAGTTTGTGGACATCGCCGGCCTCGTCGCCGGTGCCAGCAAGGGTGAAGGCCTCGGCAACCAGTTCCTCGCCAACATCCGCTCCACCGACGCCACACTCCACATCGTTCGATGCTTTGACAACAATGAGATCATCCACGTCGCCGGCAAAGTCGACCCGCTCTCCGACATCGACGTCATCAACACCGAGCTCATGCTTGCCGACCTCGACACCGTGACCAAGCGTTACGACAAGGTGCAAAAGCTCATCCGCACCTCGCAGGACAGCAAGGTGAAAAACGAGTTTTCCGCACTCACCAAGCTGCTCGAAGCGCTTAACGCCGGCCAGCCCGCACGCACCGCCGACCTCAACGACGAGGAGCGCCCCCTCACCCGCGATCTCCACCTCATCACCATGAAGCCAACCCTCTACGTCGCCAATGTGGACGAAGCTGGCCTGGCCGACGGCAACGCTCACACCGCAGCCGTCGAGAAACGTGCGAAGGAAGAGGGCAATGAAGTCGTCCGCATCTGTGGCGCGCTCGAGGCGGAAATCGCCACACTTGACCCAGCCGAACGCGTGGAGTTTCTGGAGGCAGCCGGCATTGCAGAGCCCGGCCTCACCCGCCTCATCCACGCCGCCTACAAGATGCTCGGCCTCATCACTTACTTCACCTCCGGCGTCCAGGAGGTTCGCGCCTGGACCATTCGCCAGGGCACCAAGGCACCCGGCGCGGCCGGCGTCATCCACACCGACTTCGAACGAGGCTTTATCAAGGCCGACGCCTACAACTGCGAAGACCTCTTCCGCCTCGGGTCAGAAGCGGCCGTGAAAGAGAAGGGTTTGCTCCGCTCTGAAGGCAAGGAGTATGTCGTGAAGGATGGCGACATTCTCTTCTTTAAATTCAACGTGTAAGCAGCAGGCGTCGCCACATGACATACCCGTTGGAGAACTTCCGAGCGCGTGCGACAGACACTGCCCCCAGCGTGCTTGCCGTCTGCCTCAACCCAAAGCACACCTTTTCGAAGCTGCCGCAAACCGCCGTTCATCTCCTCGCCGGCCAGGGTGTTCAGGGCGACGCACATTGCGGCTCCACCGTTCAGCACCTTTACCTGAAGCGGAAGGATCCCCGCGCGCGCAACCTGATGCAGGTGCACCTGCTTCAATCGGAGCTCTTCGCCGAACTTGAAGCAGTTCATCGGCTGCAGGCCGGAGATCTCGGAGAAAACATCACCACGGCGGGTCTCGACCTTCTGCATCTGCCTGTAGGTACCCGCCTGCTGCTCGGTCACGATGCCATCGTGGAACTTACAGGTCTTCGCACCCCATGCAGCAAGATGGACACCTTCCAGCCGGGCCTTCTCCGCGCTGTCACAGACACAGCCGCGCCGCCGGGTCAAAGGGGCCGAGCTGGTGTTATGGCGTCGGTACTTTGTGCAGGTCAAGTAAAGGCCGGGGACACCATTCAGGTTGTGCTGCCCCAGTTGCCGTTCCGTGCTTTAACGGACATTTAGAGCTCAGCCGCGCAGGTGCCAGCCGCTACTGCGCCTGCTGCATCTGCTGCATGTGGCGAACAGTTGACAGCACCACCGGCAACGGCGGCGGCAATTGCTGCGCCTTCTCCACCAGCGTCGACCAGTCTTCAGGAATCGGCATCTCCTGGTCGGGCAGAGGCGTCCCCTCGCTTGGCGACACCCGCACCGCGACCGTAAGCTCACTGCTGGCGCGGCCGCGGTAAATGCCGTGTGTTGGTGGCACATCCGCGTAGTCGCGACCGATCGCCGTACGAATATGCCGCTCGCCTGCGATCAACCAATTCGTCGGATCGAAGCCCACCCAGCCAATCTGCGGAATGAGCGCCTCCACCCACGCATGCGTTGCACTTGTCACGCTGCGGTCTACTTTGCCGCCCGAGCCCTCTGTCGACGAATGCAAATATCCACTCACGTAACGGCACGGGATCCGCAGACGCGACCTGACCAGTGCCAGCATGATGCGTGCAAAATCCTGGCATACACCGGTTCTTTGCTCCAGGGCCACGTCGATCGGTGAATCCACACGCGTTGATTTCGGCACATAGTCGAACGCACGGTAGAGCTGCTCGTTCAAGTCGTGCAACACCATGAGTGGATCGTCACGACGCCGCAGATCGAATTGGTTGGCCAGCGCTTCCAGACGCTCTGTCGACCCGGTAAATTCGCTGGGAAACAGAAACTCCCAGTAATCCCCAGCCAGCACCATCGAATCCAGTTCAGCCCACGCATCTGGCGCCAGAAACGACGGTAAGGCCTCGCGCTCCTCCATCTCAACCAGGCTTTCTGCCACAATCACCAGTTGATCGTGAGCACCGGGAATATCGAAATGGTGCACATGGTTCGCCAGGTGGTCACGATAGCTGAACACGCGGCAGCGCGGCGACACCGACAGCTGGAACGACAGACAGCGCTGGTTCTCGTCAGAGCGCGGATGCATCCGCGTTTCCATGATGCTTTCACTCACTGGCTTGCTATACATGAACTTGGTCAGATGCCGCACGGTGTAATACATGGGAAGCTCCAGAGTAAGAGAGAAGAGTCAAACAGAGATGGGGCGCTTACCCCGCCAGGGCGGCTTGAATACTGTACTTGATGTAAAGTTCGTAGATTGCCAGGTGAATATCCTGGGCAAGTTTCTGGATGTTATGCAGGTAAGCCACCACACCGGTCGACATGATTTCATCCACGCTGCTGTAACCCAGCGTAGCGCGCAGTCTGCCCGATATACGACTCAGCTTCTCGGAACGCGGCCCGCCTCCACTTACCGCCTCTACGGCCTTCAGCGATTGATTCATCGCCTCAATGGAAAACCGCAAGGAATGCGGAAAATCGGCGTCCAGCAGCAGAAACTCAAGGATCCATTCCGGAGCCAGGTCAGCCGTATACACCTTGCAATAGGCCTCGAAGGCCGTGGCCGACCTTAGTAGTCCGCCCCACTCCAGATATTCATTGCCGTCGCGCATGTGCTCGTGCTCGCGCCATAACTCGTCCTGGTAACTCTCCAGCAAATTTGTCATCGCCGACGCACGCTCCATGTAGCGGCCTATCTGAATAAACTGCCAACCTTCACCATGGCTCATGGTGGAATCGGTGACACCCTGAAATTGATGAACCGCCTCCATGACCTGCGTCAAAAACTCGGTCGGTGCTTCGTGCTCGCCCAGCAGCGCCTCCGCCTGCATGTTGCCTTTCAACTCAGGCCGCGTGACCTGCAGATACAGGCTGTTCAGCCGCTGCCACATCTCGGTAGAAATCTGCTCGCGAACATGCCGCGCATTTTCGCGCGCAGCCACGATGCATCCCAACACGCTGGCCGAGGAGTCCGCCTCAAACGTCAACTGCCGGGCCAGTGCAAACGCGTCGCCACTCCACTCCACGTCCGCCGGAGAACCCAACGACAGGAGTACCCGCTGCCATCGACGGTCCGCACTATCCGCAGACTCGTCCAGCATCAGGTTCAGGTTCACATCCAAAAGTCGCGTGGTGTTTTCCGCCCGCTCCAGGTAACGACTCATCCAGTACAAACTGTCCGCAACGCGAGATAGCATGTCATCACTCCATGGCACAACCACTGTGTAGCGCAACGTGTGCGAGCCTGGCTACTGACTCAGGATCCAGGTATCTTTACTGCCGCCGCCCTGTGAACTGTTCACGACGAGCGACCCCTTTTTCAGCGCGACGCGTGTCAGGCCACCTGGAACAATAGACACCTTGTCAGACCCGTACAGCACGTAGGGTCGCAGGTCCACGTGCCGCGCCTGGAATCCATCCTCCATCAGACAGGGTGCCCTGCTGAACGTAATGGTGGGCTGCGCAATGTAGTTTCGCGGATCGGCCTGTATCTTGCCTGCGAACTCTTCGCGTTGGGCAGCGGTACTCTGCGGCCCAATCAACATACCGTAGCCACCACTCTCACCCACGGCCTTGACCACCATCTTGTCGAGGTTCGCCAGCACATGCTTACGATCTTTCTCAATCGACATCAGGAACGTCTTCACGTTTGGCAGAATGGGATCTTCACCCAGGTAATACTTGATAATGTCCGGCACATAGGCGTACACCGCCTTGTCATCCGCAACGCCGGTCCCGAACGCGTTGGCAAGCGTTACGTTCCCAGCACGATAGGCATTGAACAGCCCACTCACACCAAGCATAGAATCTGAGCGGAAACTGAGCGGATCGATGAAGTCATCGTCGACACGCCTGTAGATCACGTCAACCTGCCGCAGACCATTGGTTGTGCGCATGTACACGAGGTTGTCGTGCGTCACCAGGTCGCGACCTTCAACCAGCTCGATACCCATCTGCCGCGCAAGGTAGGCATGCTCGTAATAAGCCGAGTTGAAGACGCCTGGTGACATGAGCACAATGTTCGGCTCAGGCCTGCCCTCCGGTGCGAGCGACCGAAGTGTCGCCAGCAGTATCTGCGTGTACTGTTCAATGGGACGAACGTTGTAACTTCGAAATAACTGCGGGAAGATACGCTTCATCACACGACGATTGGTCAGCATGTAACTGACACCGCTCGGAACGCGAAGGTTATCTTCCAGTACGGCGAACTCACCATCTTCCAAACGGATCAGGTCGGTGCCCGTTACGGCGATATACACATTCCGCGGCACGTTCAGGCCGATCATGTGGCGTCGGAACTGCTTGCATGAGTACACAAGCTCACGCGGAACGACACCGTCGTTCAGAATGCGGCCTTCGTTGTAGATATCCTTAAGGAACAGGTTGATCGCGGTAATCCGCTGCTTCAGCCCGTTCTCTACGCGGTTCCACTCTTTCGCCGTAATAACCCTGGGCAGCAGATCGTACGGAAAAATCTTTTCCGTTCCCTCATCTTTGCCATACACGGTAAAGGTGATGCCCTGATTTAAGAAAGACAGGTCTGCAGCCTGCTTTTTGCGCTGTAACTCTGCCTGCGGCATGCCGCCGAAAAACTCCATCAGCGGACCGTAGTGGTCGTGCAGCTCGCCTTCCGCTCTGAACATCTCGTCGTACGCGCGGTCGAGTTGGTAGTCCTTCAGCAGCGGCTGTAGCGATTCAGGGGTGGGCATGAGACCCAAGTATATCGGTCGCTCTTCCCCAGGCAAAATACTCTGCCCCGGTCAACGCAACTAGAACACTTTTGGTCGAACCAGCAACACTGCGAGCCAATGGTGTTCCCCACCCAAAGGTGCCGCCGGCGCGGCATCGCTCCGCCGTTTTCCGTCGGGAACAATCGTCAGTATCTGCTCGCGATGTTCGCGCATTACACTTACGCTCACGGGGTGACCTTTGCTGTCGTGAAGTGCCCGCGTCCAATCGGTTCGCGTAGATACTGACTGACCATTCACCTTGCAAATCACATCGCCGGCATGCAGCCCGGCAAGTGCAGCAGGCGAATTGCCGTCGACGCTTTGAACCAGTAATCCCTTGCCGGTTTTCAGGCCAAAGTACTCCGCCAGTTGCGGTCCAATCTCGTCCACCATGGCACCGGTGTACGCCGTTCCGCCCGGCAGCAGATGGCTGCCCATCAAACTGTGCGAGAACATGCTGCTGCTCTTGCCCTTTGCGGCAGGTGCAACCACTGATGCCTCGGTGCTGTCTGCCGGAGCCGGAACAACAAAGTGCTGCTCCCATGCCAACCGGCCCACTTCGTCCCGGTCCGCAATTACCACCGTTAGTACCTGAACGGCGCCGTCACGGCTGATCCCAACCGGCACACTGCGTCCAGGCTGCGTCTCCCGCAACATCCGCGCCAGCTGCTCTTCGCTGTCAATTGCCGTACCAGCAAGGCTCACCAGGACATCATGCTCGCGGATGCCTGCCTTCCATGCCGGGCTGTCATGATCCACCATCACAACGCAGGCCCCATGCGCCTCTTTCAGGTGCAGCGGGCCCAGCACCGGGTCGCCGATGGTCCGTGTAGCCACGCCCAGATAGCCCTGCCCGGCGCCGTGCATCGCACCGGCGGCAGCAAGCATGGGTGCAGCTACAGCGCGCAATGGCTGTGCAGACGACGCCGATGCCGCCAATATTCCCACTCCAACCACACTTCCCAGCAGGGCTCTACTGAATGCCATCGGAACCCTCGAGCGCCTGCATGGAGGCCGTACGGATGTACGGATTGTCGTCCTGCGTGCTCACCGTATGCAGCACCTGCCGCACACTTGAATCGGCATGCACCGGCTCCAGCATGCTGATGGCCCGGGTACGCACCGTGCTGTTCGGATCACGCATCAGGCTCTCAAGCACCGCGTCCCGCACGCGCTGATCCACACGTACAAAAGGCTGCAAACCTTCCAGCGCCTTCATGCGCACCTGCGGACTTTTGTCATACCGCAGGCTTACAAGCAGTGCTTCCCGAAAGCCGCTGCCGTCGCTGCCATCCCCCGTCTGCGACTCGCATTTGTGACCAGCACGGCACTCACTCGCCAGCAAGCCAACACTCTGCTCGCGCACATCGTTGTCCGTTCCGTGCTGCGCCGCGGCCATCAGCAGTTGTCGAATCTGCGGGTCGTCCAGCGATCCCTGCATCGTCTCCGGCACAATGCGGTTGTACTTCACTTCCACCACTTCACTGTTCGGTGTCTGCACAACACCGCTCACACTGCCTACCACTCCCTGTGTGCTGTTCTGCAGCACAACCGGCGCAGGCAGGTGGGGTTCGTGCGCCACTTGATAGCGGTCCAGCGTATTGCCACTTAGAAAGCCAAGACCCACCAGCAACGCAGCCAGCGCCGGGGCATGCGCCAGGGAGTGCCACGTGCTCACGACCAGGTTTCGCGCCCGGTCCACCAGACTCAACGATGGGGTCTCATCCAGTGCGTCGTCCAAACGCATGCGGCTCGCCGCCAGCAGATTTGGCGCTACCTCCGGCAGCACATCCAGCTGCATCGTTGACCCGAACGCGGCCACCGCATCGCGTTCCGCAACGCACGCAGGACACGCGTGCATGTGCAGCTCGAGCGCCTCCTGCTGGTCCGCGCTCAGCTCGCCGTACGCCTGCAACGTAACGTGTTGTATAGCCTGCTCGCAATTCATCGCGTGTCGATTTCCTTTACTGGCTCTTCCTGAAGTGGTGATGCCCTGCTACCAGCGCCGGCGACTCTTTGTTCGCCGTGCGCTGCCCTGCTGTACTGCGTCTCCGTGCGCCTGTCTTCAGGCGTCCGCGAGGTGAACGCGCAGCTTTTTCGTTGCGCGAAACAAGGTGTTCTTTGCTGTTTCTTCCGTGGTCTGCAGCATCTCGCCGATCGCCCGCAGCTTCAGCCCCTGGTAGTGCTTTAACTCAAACACCATGCGCTCGCGCGGCGTCAGCGTGTCCAGCGCCTCCTGAATGCGCATGTGCAACACATGCCGATCCAGTTCCGCCGCCGGGTTGGCTCCAGCTCGGTCATCCGACACGTTCGTCATCAGATCCATCACGTCGCCGGCTGAATCAGTCACGGTCGACGGGTCCTCACGCCGGCTCTTGCGGCGGCGCAGTGCATCCAGGCACAGGTTGGTCACAATACGGTAGAGCCACGTGTAGAACGAGCACTCAAAACGGAAGTTGGACAGGTGCCGGTACGCCTTGAGAAAGGCTTCCTGGTGCACGTCCTGCGCATCCTGCTCGTTGCCCAGCAGGTGCAACGCCAGGCGCAGCACAGCAGAGTCATAGCGCCGCACAAGCACGTCGAAGCTCTCACGCTTGCCCCGTTGCGCTTCGCGGATCAGTTCGTCGTCTTCCAGGCGCTGCTGCGCGCGCGCTTCCATCTGCGCCGGTGTCAGCGCCGCGCGTCCCGTCCGGCCTGCAGCTGCCTTCGCCATCACCGGCGATTCTACCTTGAGAACACCCGCTCCAAGAGCGCCATTCGCCGCACCTGCCGCTCCACCAAATCCAAATGCTGTCGTTCCCATGCCCTGTGCTGACCCCGGAGTCAGAATGTTTACAACGTACTGCAATAGACCGGGGAACCTGGAAAAGGTTAGTGCACCGCAATCGGACGGACTAGAGGGACAGCGTTTTCAACCACGCGCGAAACGCAGGTCCAAGATCGTCGCGCTTCAGGGCAAACTCGACGTTCGCTTTCAGAAAGCCGAGCTTGTCTCCGGCGTCGTGGCGGGTACCCTCGTACGTGAAGCCGAAGACCTTTTCCGTTGCCAGCAGCGCCTTAATTCCATCGGTCAACTGCAACTCACCGCCGGCACCGGGTTTCAGCTGCTCCAGGCACCTGAAGATGCCGGGCGTAAGAATGTAACGGCCAATGATGGCGTTCTGACTCGGTGCCTCACTTGGCTTCGGCTTCTCCACCAGGTCCAAGACTTCGCACAGTCGCGAATCAGCCTGGACAGGCTTGCATGCCAGGCAGCCATAGGACTGGATCGCGTCACCTTCCACCACCTCGCTGCCCAGGATCGACGCACCCGTTTTGGCAAAGGCGTCCGCCATCTGCTTCATGCAGGGGACGGCTGCATCCACGATGTCATCCGGCAAAATCACCGCAAAGGGCTCGTCGCCCACCAGTTCTTTCGCCATCAGCACGGCGTGACCCAGCCCCAGCGCCTCAGGTTGCCGCACATAGGTGATGCGTGCCAATTTCGAGAGCGCCACCGCCGTTTCCAGCAGTTTCGTCTTGCCACGCCGGCTCAGCGTCGCCTCCAGCTCCGGCGACCGGTCGAAATGGTCTTCCATCGTTGTCTTGCCGCGGCCAGTCACGATAATGATCTCCGTGCAACCCGCCGCCACGGCCTCCTCCACCCCGTACTGGATAAGCGGCTTATCGACCAGCGGCAGCATTTCCTTGGGCGTCGACTTCGTTGCAGGCAAGAAGCGAGTGCCCATCCCTGCGGCGGGGAACACTGCTTTACGAATGGGTTTGATCACGTCGGCGTCTACCTTTTCACGAATGTCTAAGTTGTTCATAACAATGCAGGATTGGAAGTAATCCTAACAAACGCCGCCAGGAACGCTATAACACCGGAGTGTCATTCCCCAGCATCGCTCGGCGTATGACTTTGATAGGCACTGGTCCCTGGAGCATTAACTGGTCATGGAAACCACCAAGGGTGAAGGCAGCACCCTGTTTCGCGCGCACATCCTGCCGCAGCTTCAGGATCTCAAGCTTACCCAGGGTGTAATACAGGTACGTTGCGTCACTCGTCCCACGTCGCGTTTCAACCTTTGCGATTGCAGGCGACTGGTACCCTTCCGTCACAAAATAGTTTTCTGCCTGGTCCGTGGTCCAGCCTTCGGTGTGCATCTTTATGCCGACCGTAAATCGCGCGTTCCGCAGCAGCGCATCCTGCAGTTGACCAAGCCGAATCAGCTTCGCTGTGCGCGCATCCGTGTTCGGCGGCAGGTATCCCTCATCCAGCATCATCTGCTCACAGTAGTGGGCCCAGCCTTCGATGTTTGTCGTGGCGCCCAGCAATTTGCGTATTTTGGATGGAAACTTGTCCTGCCACAGGAACTGCACATAGTGCCCGGGGTACGCCTCGTGAATACTTGTACTCACGATCGTGCCAACGTTAAAAGCCGCCAGGTACTCCGCTGTCCGCGCCGAAGACCAGCTTGCCTCCGGTAGAGTCACATTGAAATAAGCCTTTGCACTGTTGCGCTCAAAAGCCCCCGGCGCGTCCATGCTCGCCTGGGTCGTTGCACGCATAAAAGGCGGCGTCTCCTCAAGCACAGGCCGCACCAGGCTCGGCAGCGTGATGATGTGATGCGACTGGATAAATGCAATTTCTGACGAGAAGCTGTCGCGGAATGTCTGCAGCAACTGGCCTCCGGCAGGATGAATGGTCGCCAGTTCCGCCAGTTCCTGCTGCGGTGTCTTCGACGGATCAATCTCCTTCGCAACCTCCGCAAACATTGCCTGGTTGGCCTTCATGTTGGCCGCGTTCATCGACAGCAACTGGTCCAGCGGCGTGTCCACCATCTCGTCATACTGCAGCTTCTTCCGGTATGTGTCCGCACCAAACCGAAAGTCTCCGTTCGACCGCGGCAGCAGGTCCGACTTCATCCATACGCCATAGCTCTTCAGCGCGTCGACAACTGCCGCATTGGTCCTGCCAAACTCCGCCTTCAACCGCGCGTCGGTTGCATCTGCAAACGCCGCGGGCACATTATTCTGGAAGAACGACACAAGCCCGTCGATTTGATCAAGCGCAATCTCGGTATAAATCTTTGGTGGATTCTTCAGGTTCTTACGCGCTTCAGCAAACACCTGGGGAATCTGGCGTTCCCGCTCCACAGCAGCAGCCAGCCGCTTGTCGGCAGAGGCATACGGCCGCTCCATGAGCACAAAGATGGAACCGGTCACACCGCTCGAGTAACTGTCCGGATTCTTCTCCCACATGCGAATCGTTTCGAGGCTCAACAGCTTCGAGCGCATGCTGTTCATCAGGATCTCGCGATCTGCCGCCTGCTCACGGTCCAGACCATCCGCCGGAATCGCCTCCACCTTCGCCAGCGCGGAACGATTCGCTGCTACCTCCCTGGCTATATCAGCTGCGGAATAATCCTCTAACTGGCCGTCGAATTCATGGAAACCCACCTGCGTCGCCGTTGTCGGGGAGAAGTGAAAATACACGTCATGGAAGTATTGTTCACTTACCGTGTCAAACGTCTGCGCTGCCCCATCGGTACTCAGCCTTTGCCCCATGGTGGAGCAGGCTGGAGCGAACAGCAGGACGGCGGCCAGAAGGGGAATAGCGTTGCGATGTGGGGGCATGATGGTGGTTAGTGTACTCCGGCAGAAAGCGATCAGGTCAGTGACACACTGTTACGTGGGAGCACACGTCGTGCACCCTGCCTAGAGAGCGGTCGCTACCTGCGAAGCTTCTGCGTCGGCATTCGCACTCGTCGGTCGACCTACAACGTCAACGAAGGCTTGCCGTCTTCTGCTGGTCCGTCTTCAACGCATTCTGTTCCAGCGCCTGCGCCTCCGGCATATACGTCAGGGCTTTGGCGATCTGCGGATCCTCGTCCGCACGTGCATGCTGACCCTCAAGCGCACCAAACTGCGACGTAAACAGGTAGAACTTGATGTTCATCTTGACCCAGGGCGTATTGGTCGCAAAATCTGTGTCGGTGTACGCCACGTTTTCCTTCTTCAGGAAGCTCTTGAAGTCGGTGAGCACTGCATCATCCACCTGGAAGTTCTTGTCGATATCCCGGGTAGCCAGGTAGTGCTTGCTGAAGTCGAAGAACGCGGATTTCGATAGCAGCGCAATTTCAAACGCATTCGTCTTCGGCTGATCGATCTTTTCATCCGGCGTAATTCCGCCGCCGCCGTACACCGTGCGCCCGCTGTCCGTGAGCTTCACCTCAAGGTTGGTCTTGTCTGCCGGCTTGGCATCGTCACGCACATAGTAATAATCGTACAGCGACACGCCCGCGTAGTCCCGCTGAATCAACCGACCGGATGGTGTGTAGTAGTGGTACGTCGTCAGCGCCAGTCCGGTGTTGTCCGCAATCTGAAACACCGTCTGAACCAGACCCTTCCCGAACGTCGTTTCACCTACGATCAGCGCGCGGTCATGATCCTGCAGTGCTCCACTCACAATCTCTGCGGCGCTCGCCGTGTTCCGGTTCACCAGCACCACAATCGGGAAATGCTCTCCGTTGGATTCCCCGTGGTTGGCGCGATACACCTGGTCCGGGAATGCACGGCCCCGCTGCGACACCACAAGGTCGCCCTTCTTCAAGAACTTGTCGCTCATCGCGACGGCTTCGTTCAGCAGGCCGCCCGGGTTGCCGCGCATGTCGATGAGCAGCCCGTGCATGTCCGGCCCAAACTTCGTCAGCGCGTCCTGCACCTCGTGCGACGTCGTCTCCATGAACTGCGTCACGTGGATGTAGCCGATGCCCGGCTTGATCATGTACGCCAGGTCCACGGACGGGCGCGGAATATCGTCGCGGACAAGGTCAAAGACGATCGGCTTGTCGTGCCCTTCCCGGCTCACAGACACAATGGCGTGCGTACCCTTCGCGCCCTTTAGCACATTCGACACCGCCAGGCTGTCCATGCCGTCCGCGCTCTTGCCATCAATCGACACAAGCACGTCGCCCGGACGAATACCAGCCTTGTGCGCCGGCGATCCTTCAAAGGTGTCTACCACCATCACGTGCACAACGCCGGCCTTATCCGGCTGCGACTGGATGTGCATGCCCACGCCGTAGTAGTGGCCGCGCTGATCCTCGCGCATTTGCGCATACGCCTTCGGATCATAAAAATTCGAGTGTGGATCGAGCACACGCAGCATGCTCGGAATCGCACCGTCGTAGATCACCTTGTCGACCGTGTCCTTGGTCAGCGGATCGGCATAGTTCTGCTCCACCACCGCATACACGTCTGTAAACTGGTGCAGGTTGTCGCGCAGCGTGCTCTCGTCGCCCGCGCTTTGTGCACTCACCTTGGCATTCAGGAATGTGCCGCCAATAGCGCAGGTGGCCAGAAAAAACGTCAGCGAAACAACGGCGCGGCGGGCAGACGATGGCATGCGTGCGGATCCTCGAAGGTGAGCTTGCAAAGGTTTCGGCCCCGCCAAAGTGGCAAGTGGGCCAACTCCCCTGAAAGGTAGACGGAGTATAGCACCGGCTGGGTAGCGTCCCACACGTCGTTGGCTAGCCACGGGTAGAATGAATCCTGTCTATCCGTGTCTTGTTTCGGTTCGTCCAACAGGCATTGCACGGTGCCCCACCGCTTGTCAGTCCAGTGTCGCAGGTTCGCATGACCCACGTTTCTCCCAAAGTCCGCACGGCCGCCATGTCGCTCGCCGTCAACGCACTCACCGCCATCTGTCTGGGCACTGCCGTCTGCGCTGTCTCGCTGCAGGCACAGGCGCCCCAGGCCATGCCGGCGCCGCGCTATCAGACACCCGGTGTCGCTGCCCAGCCGCAGGCACCCACACCTGTGGTCAACTTCCCAGTCACCACACCCATCTCGGCAAACGGCTCAGTCGCAGAAGAGATCATCGTTCGCATCAACGACCAGATCATCACCCGGTCCGACCTGTTGCGGGGCGAAGAAACCCTGCAGGGCGAGCTTGCGCAAAACCCCGGCCAGTCCGGCGACCCCGCAGAGCGCCAGCGCAACATGCTGCGCGATCTGATCGATCAGCAACTGCTCATCAGCAAGGCCAAGGAACTCGGCGTCAACGCCGATGCTGAGGTCGTCCGCCAGCTTGACGACATCCGCAAGCAGAACAACCTGCCCACTATGGACGCGCTTGAAGCCGCCGCGCGCAAGCAGGGTGTCTCCTTTGAAGACTTCAAGGCCAACATCCGCAACGGCATTCTCACCCGCTCCGTGGTCCGCGACGAGGTTGGCCGCAACATCCGCATGACCCACGCGGACGAGCAGCGCTACTACGATGCGCACAAGGACCAGTTCAGCCAGCCGGAGCAGGCACGCCTTTCCGAAATCCTGGTGCCCACGGCGGCAACCCCTACCGACGAGGAACTCGCCGCGGCACAGGCAAAAGCCAACGACATTTACAAGAAGCTGAAAGACGGCGCGGATTTCGCCGCCACCGCAAAGGCGGACTCCGGCGGGCCCACCGCTCAGCAGGGCGGCGACCTGGGCGTCTTCAAACGCGGTCAGCTTGCAAAGGTGCTGGAAGACAAGACCTTTTCGCAGCCCGCGGGAAGCATCACGGAGCCAATCCGCACCCGCCAGGGCTTCGTCATCCTCAAGACAGTCGACCACGTGGATGCCGGTGTGCAGCCGCTCAGCAAGGTTGAAGGCGAAGTTCAGAACGCGATGTACCAGGAAGAGATCCAGCCCGCGCTCCGTGCCTACCTCACCAAGCTGCGTGAAGAGAGTTACGTCGACGTTAAGCCAGGCTTTGTGGACACGGGTGCCGGCGCCAAGCAGCCGAAGCCCGTCTTCGCAGCTTATGTCGCACCGACACCGAAAAAGAAGACCATCCTGAAAAAGCGTTTGGACGCGGAGAAGCAGCGCGCACAGCTGCAGAAGGCAGGTCTCACCGTGCAGGGTGGCAAAGTTCAGCCACTTGCACCTGCCCAGCTGGACAAGCATGGCAGGCCGAAGAAAGTGCATCGCGAGAAGGTGCGCTTCGGCCAGGCACCCACAACCGCACTGCCTGACGCACCCACGGATGTCGCTGTAACGTCCACCGCTCTCGCCCCCGGCGCGGCCTCCCCTACCCGCGCCTCCGCATCCGGCCAGGACGCCCTCGGCTTGCCGGAAAGCAACCCCGCCCTGAGCTCCTCAGACAACGCTGCGCCCGGCACACAGCTGGCACCTACCAGTTCCGCCAACACCGTTGCCGCCAACGAGCCGGAGTCCGCAGAACAGGTAGGCCCCCCACGCAAGAAAACCCGCTTCGCCGACCACGAACCAGAGGTCAAGGTCAAAAAGGAGACCAAGGCCACTGACAAGGTCCTCGACAAAATCGCAGCCAAGCCAACAGCCGCCGGCACAGACGAAAAGCAGGCAAAGGCTGTGCAGTCCTCCGCACTTGGCTTGAACGGCGACACCACCAAAAAGAAGAAGAAGCGCGCCAAGGGCGATGCCAAGCAGCGCCTGCAGGAAACGACGCCAGAGGCAAAGCCCGCTCTCGTCGACAATGGCCTGCCGGATCGCCTCCACCAGGAGAACGGCCCACAGCAAGCCACTGGCACGCCCTCCGCCTCCTCGCAATCCGGCAACCTGCCCGCTGAAAATTCAAAGCAGCAGGAACGGGAACGTCGTGGCAAGGAAGTCGTCCCCAGCACCCGCACCGACTCCACCACGCTGCCTCCTGCTGACCAGCCCGCGCCGGGAACCACCCTGCCCGCGCAGACACCCAGCACCAATGGCGGCGTCACTCCAAGCAGCAACTCTCCCCTGCCCGACAACAAGACCCAGCCGCAGTAACCCTGTCGTCCATGCTGCTACCAAACAAGCTGCCGCCCCACATCAAGGGGCGGCAGTTTTGTTGCGTCGCAAGACCGGCCCTATCACCAGCGGAGGAACTTCGTAAATATCCGCATCCCTATGCGGAATGTGCTTCCGTTGCCTTGTAATACAAACCGAGGCACTCATGAGAATCCTGGCACTAGCCCTTTGCGCGATTCTGTCGACGCCGTTCGTCCCCACCGCCGCCGCCCAGACCAGCGCGACCACTGATGCCGCAGCCCGCGCCAGCGAGCTCCGCGATCTGCGTCAGGAACTGGCCCGCATCTCCGCCCGGCTGGCAGCACTTGAGGCAGAGTCTGCGACCACCGCACCTCCTGCCGCCGCGTCTCCAGCAACCCCATCCAGCCCCGCCCAGCCCATCGCAGCCGGCGCTCCTGCACCCCTACCCAGGCAGCCCGCCGGCGAGCCGCCTGTACGCTCAGCAGATAACACTCCCACCCTGGCCTTCCTCCGTGGCACCACCTTCAACTTCGCCATCGACGGCTATTACGGCTACAACTTCAACGCCCCCATCGGCCGCGTCAACCTTCTGCGCGCCTACGATGTCTCCAGCAACAGCTTTTCGCTCAACCAGGTCGACTTCATGGTCGAACACCTGCCCACACCGCAGCAGCGGGTCGGTGGACGCATCGACTTCCAGTTCGGCCAGGCCACCGAAACCCTGCAGGGCTCCAGCGCCAACGAGCAGCGCCCGCAGGTCTGGCGCAACCTCTACCAGGCCTATGGCTCCTACCTGGCGCCGGTGGGCTCCGGCCTGCAACTCGACTTTGGCAAATTCGCGAGTTCGCTGGGCAACGAGGGGAACTACACCAAGGACCAGATCGCCTACTCGCGCGCCTACCTCTTCAATTACCTGCCCTTCTATCACATGGGCCTGCGCGCGAACTACAACCTCACGCCCAGGGTCAACGTGGGCTACTGGCTGGTCAACGGTGCCCAGCAAACCGAGGACTTCAACGGCTTCAAGTCCCAGGCTTTCCTGTTTACTCTCAAGCCCGCATCCTCTATCACCTGGAGCATCAACTACTACTTTGGCCAGGAAGCCCGCGACGTAGAGCCCACCCTCTACCCCGGCATCCCCACCGCGCCCACACAGCCCGGCCTGCCCACCACGAACATCACTCCCGCTCCCAACGGCCGCGAACACATCTTCAATACCTACGCCACCTGGCAGGCCACACCCAGGCTTACCGTGGTCGGCGAATCTGACTTCGTCGTCAACCGCAACTTACCGCACGACCGGCCGGGCCGCGTCGCCCTCGGGTATCTCGCGGGCAAATATGCCCTGCCGCGCAACTGGAATATCGGCGCACGCACGGAGTACTTCGACGATCGCAGCGGCCTTTTCAGCGGCCGCTCACAGGCCCTAAAGGAGGCGACCTTCAGCCTCGACCACACCTTCGCACCCGGCTTCCTGGCCCGCGCGGAGTACCGCCGCGACTGGTCCAACCAGCGCTTCTTCCTCTCAGACACCCCCGGAGCCCTGCTCCACGCGCAAACCACCGCAACGCTTGGCCTTGTCTATTGGTGGGGCACAAAGCAGGGCAGCTGGTAGCACCGGCAGCACCGTGCTGCGACGCGAGGGGTGCTACAGTCGCCGCATGCCCTCGCTCATCCGCCTGCCCTGGCTGTCCCTGCTTGCCGTCTGCGTTAGCCACGCCAGCGCAGCAGACTTTACCCTGCTCGCCACGCCAACCACTGTCGCCTGGGGCTATTACAGCGGCCAAAGCAAACCCGTCCTCACCGTGCACAGCGGCGACACCGTCACCGTCCAGACCCTCTCCACCTGCGGCTCGCCCGAGCGCATGATCGCCGAAGGCGTGAAGCCCGAAGAGATCCCGCCCTACACCGCACCCATCTATAAAGAGGTCACGGACAAAGGGCCCGGCGGCCACATCCTGACCGGTCCCATCGCCGTCGCAGAAGCCGAACCCGGCGACGTCCTCGAAGTCCAAATCCTCAAGGTCCAGCTCGACGCCGACTTCGCCTGCAATGGCTTCGGGCTCGGCCGCGGCTTCCTCCCCATGGAGTTCCCCTACAGCCGCTCCAGGATCATCCCGCTCGACCGCAAAGCCATGCTCGCCCACTTCGCCCCCGGCATCGACCTTCCGCTCCACCCCTTCTTCGGCAGCATGGGCGTCGCACCCGCGGGCGGCAAAATCGACAGCGCCCCGCCCTTTGCCCACGCCGGCAACCTCGACAACAAGGAACTCGTCGCCGGCACCACGCTCTACATTCCAATCGCCGCCAAGGGCGCGCTCTTCCAGGCAGGTGACGGCCACGCCGGCCAGGGCAACGGCGAGGTCGACATCACCGCGCTTGAAACGTATCTCACCGGCACCTTCCGCTTCGTCGTCCACAAAGACCGCCACCTTCTATGGCCCCGCGCGGAAACCCCGGACAGCTACATCACCATGGGCTTCTCCAAAGACCTCCATGAAGCCGCCGAGCACGCTGTCCGCGAGATGATCGACTTCCTCGTCACCGAAAAGCACCTCAGCCGTGATGAGGCTTACATGCTGACCAGCGTCGCCGCCGACGTGGACATCACACAGCTCGTCGACGGCAACGTCGGCGTCCACACGATTCTGCCCAAGCACATCTTCACCGGTCAGAAGTAGCCTCCATGGAACCAACCCCCGCCGAGATCACCGCCCACTTCGCAAGCATGGACGACGATCCACTGCAGACCCTCGCCCGGGAACGGGACGAACTCACCGAGACCAGCCAGGCCCTTCTGCTGGCAGAGTTCGAGCGGAGACATCTGCCTGTCCCGGATATCGTCCCCCGCGCTGAAGAGCCCGCCTACGACCTCCAGACGTGGGTCACCATTGACCGCTTTCGCGACCTCTCCGCCGGCATTGTTGCCCGCGGAGCCCTGGAGGCTGCAGGCATCCCCTGCCTCCTGCGCGACGAAAATACCGTGCGGCTCGACTGGCAGATCTCCAATTTCATCGGCGGCATGCGCCTCCAGGTCCACACCTCAGATGAAGACGCCGCCCGCGCCGCCCTCAAGGGCCTCGCACTTCAGGACGACCCCATCAGCGACGCGGGCCCTGCACTCTCCGACGAACAGTGCCCCGCATGTGGCAGCGCCAACATCACCCGCCAGCAGCCCTACCGCGGCCTTTCGCTGCTGTCTGCCTGGCTCTTCGGCATACCGCTCGCCCAGGGGCCGGCTCAGTGGCAGTGCGAGCTTTGCCATCATCGCTGGCCAGACGCCCTTCAGCGTGAACGCGAGTAGACCCGCACCCAATCCACCTGCATCGTCGACGGCAACACAGTTGTCCCATCCGGATTCCCCGGCCAATCCCCACCCACAGCCAGGTTCAGCAACACAAAAAATGGATGGTCGTATACCCATGCGGCACCGGCGGGCAGGTCCGCGGGCGTGCGTGTCTCGTACAGCCTGTCATCCACGTAAAACCGGATCGCCGCAGGCTCCCACTCCACCGCAAACGTGTGGAAGCGGTCCCGCAGCATCTCCCCATCCGCCAGGCTCGTCTGGCCGGTCAACGCATGCGCCCCGCTGTACCCCGGCCCATGCAGCGTGCCATGCACCGTCCCTGGCTCCCGCCCAATCTGCTCCATCGTGTCGATCTCGCCAGACGCGGGCCACGGCGTCGTTTCGATATTGCCGCCCAGCATCCAGAACGCAGGCCACAGCCCCTGCCCACCCGAAGGCAGCTTCATCCGTGCCTCCACGCGCCCATACGCCTGCTCGAACTTCCCCTGCGTCTGCAAACGGGCAGACGTATACTCCCGCGCAATGCCGTCACTGCCCACCAGGTGCTCGCGCCGCGCCGTGATCTCGAGCGCACCGTCCCGAACCGCTGCATTCTGCAGGCGTGCGGTGTAGGTCTCCAGCTCGTGGTTGCCAAAGCCACCGCCGCCCGTCTCCGCTGTCCACTTCGCCGGGTCCGGTGCGGAACCATTTGGCCCATCGAATTCATCACGCCACGTCAGCATGTAACCCGGCCTTTCCAAAGTTGAGCGATCCGGATCGCGATCCACGCGGATGAATGCACTGTCTGTGTCCACAGCAAAGGCGCTGCGGCGGCCCGTTGCTGTCTGCCACGCCGTCGTCGGATGCAGCAGCGTCCAGTGGCTCGCATCGCCCACCCGCACCGGCAGGTTGAAGTCGGCCTCCGGCGTCTGCCACCGGTACTCCACCGTCCCGGCGGCGTCGTTGAAGCTAAGTTCCAGCACGGGTATGTGCACATACTTCAGATAGGCGTTAAATACCGGCGTGTAATCCCCGCCTAAGTGCTCATTAAAATACCCAATAACATCTTCCGTCAGGATCGTCTTGTACTTATAGGTCTCCGCAAACCCATGCAGCGTCGCCCACCACTTCGCATCGTCGTTCACCGCGTTGCGAAGGGTATTTAACAGCAGGGCGCCCTTAAAGTACTGGTCCCGGTCCGGCGACTGGTTAATTCCACGCGGCTGCAGGATAGGCCGCTTGTTGTACACCATGTGTTTGAAGCTGTTGACGTACTTCACCTCATCCGCATGACCATACATCGCCTCCACGTACACCGCCTCCATGTATGTCGTGAACCCCTCGTGGATCCACATGTCCGCGGGGTCTGCTGCCGTCACGCTGTTGCCGAACCACTCATGCCCGCTCTCATGGATCAGGATAAAGTCGAAGCGCGGACTGATCCCCACACCCGTCCAGTCATCATGGTTGTTATGCAGGTAGCTGTTATGGAATCCGTTGCCATACGCCACCGCGCTCTGGTGTTCCATGCCGCTATAGGGCACCTGCACCACCTTGTATCCGTCGCGCACAAACGGATACTCTCCGAAGTACTTCTGGTACACCGCCAGCATCGGCTTGGCCTGCGCAAACTGCGCCTTGGCCTTCTCCAGGTCCTCCGGAAGCACGTAGTAGTCCAGCGACAACTTACCCAGCTGATCGGAAAAGTGCGAGTAAGTCGCTATGTTTAACGCAACATCGTAGTTGTTGATGGGATACGTCACACGCCAGTCCCACCGCGTGTAGCCATCATGCAGGTTCTTCGAACCACGCAGCCTGCCGTTGCTTACCGCCGTCAACCCGTCCGGCACCGCAACATGCAGGTCCACGCCCTCCTGCGGCTCGTCGCGCCACTGGTCCTTATTGGGCCACCACACCCGCGCACCCTCGTCCTCGCAACTGGTCACAATCCACGGCCGCCCCGCAGGGTCTTTGCTAAACACCATCCCGCCGAACCGTCCGACCTCCTTCGGCCTGCCGGAATACGCAACGGTAATCGAGTACACCTTGCCGCGCTTCATCGGCTTCGGCGTGTCGACAAAGAAGGTGGCACCTTCCCGCTTGTATGCCAGCTCCTTGCGCCCCATACGGACACCGTCAATGGCAAGCTCCGGAACCAGTTCCAGCTGAATGCGTGTGCCGTCCGCCAGCATCCGAAAACGTATTGTGTTCTTTCCGCGTATCGACCTGTCCGCGGGGTCCACGCGCACATCCAGCGTGTAGTGCAGCAGGTCGTTGTTCGCCCGAAACGGCCCGTTGTCGCCCAGCAGATGCTGGCTCTGCGGCGCTTCCGCCGTCGTCGCGTATACCGCTTCGACCGGTGCCGACACGGCAGGCTTCGACGCCGTCACAGCCGGCGCAGCACTTTGACCGGCAACAGCACTCGCTGTTGCCAAGACACTTAAAGCAAACACAACAAAACGCATACCGAAGCATAGCCGGTATGCGGGGCCTTACCCGCGCTGTCCGCTCAGCTTCGATGCAGCGGCAGCCTTCTGATCGCCCTTCTTCTCCCCTGCGCTCTGGCTCTTTTTTGGTTTGCAGCTGCCCTTTTCACCGGCCTTCTTCCCCGGTGTCGGCTCGTAGCCCGGCCAGCACGCCTGCGCACTGCTCGGCTTCTCACCCGCAGGCTTCTTCTGCGCGGCCTTTTTCCCCGGTCTCTTGTGCGTGTCCGCGCCCTTGATGTGGTTGCGGCCCGCCGCAGTTTTCGTGTTCGCTGACTTGGTGGCAGGCGCAGCCTTTTTTGCGGCCGTCTTCTTGGCTGCGGTTTTTGTTGCCGCTGCCTTCTTCGCTGGTGCACGTTTCGCGGCCGTCTTCTTCGTAGGTGTTTTCTTCGTCGCGGTTGCCATATGCGGCGTTAGAGGTGCACCTCCGCCCTGTGGTTTGCTCACTCCCAGCAACGCTTTCACTACAGCAACAGACGTCGCAGAACGGTATGCGCAGACAAACGAGACACCCGAAGCCTACCGTAAACGCAACCGAATCGGACCCTTCGCGGTCGACGGCTCCACCACCTGCCCCGCCTGAGTAATCACGATCGTGCCCTGCGCCACCAATCGTCGTGCCGCCGCCCGAGCCGGCTCCATCAGCGGCTGCCAGCTCTCCGGCTTGTCCGCATCCCCCATCGCCCGCGCAGCTTCACTCGGGCAAATCGTCTTCCCGGCCCCGCGCTCCCGCAACAACTCCAGGATCTTCGCCTCCATCGCAGCTTCCGCCGCTCCCGGCTTCTTTGCCCGGCAGGCATCGCTGCAAAACCGCACGCTCTCCCAGTCCCGCTCCCACTTCTTCCGCCACTCAATCGTGCGCCCGCATGCCGCACACGTCTTCGCCGCTGGCACACCACCGGCCCCATTCCGCTCACGACCTGTCTTCTTCCTATCCGGCATCGCTCAACCCGCTGACTGCTGACTCGCTGCTCTACCAGCTGACTTGCTCGCTCGCGAACTCACTGCTCTACTCAGATGAGTATGTCGACGCCTACGCCGCACAGCTTCCCACCCCTCGCCGAACAGCTTGACCTCATCACCAAGGGAGCCGCGGATATCATCCCGCTCGACGACCTCTCGAAACGCATCCAGCAGTCCATAGACACCGGCAAGCCCATGCGCATCAAGGCCGGCTTCGACCCCACGGCACCCGACCTCCACCTTGGCCACACCGTGCTCATGCGCAAGCTGCGCCACTTCCAACAGCTCGGCCATACAGTCATCTTTCTCATCGGCGACTCCACCGCCCTCATCGGCGACCCCACCGGCAAGTCACAAACTCGCAAGCCACTCACGCGCGAACAGATCATGGACAACGCCGCCACCTACCAGGACCAGGTCTTTCGCATCCTTGACCGCGACAAGACGGAGGTCCGCTACAACTCCGAGTGGCTCGACCAACTCGGCTACGCCGGCATGATCGGTCTCGCCTCCAAGGTCACGCTCTCCCAAATGCTCGACCGCAAGGAGTTCAACACCCGCTTCAAGGCGGAAGAGGACATCGCCCTCCACGAACTCATGTACCCCCTCGCCCAGGGCTACGACTCGGTCATGCTCCAAAGCGACGTCGAGCTCGGCGGCACCGACCAGCTGTTCAACCTGCTTATGGGACGCGAGCTGCAACGCAAGTCCGGCCAGCCGCAGCAGATCGTGCTGATGATGCCCATCATTGAAGGCCTCGATGGCGTACAGAAGATGTCCAAGTCGCTAGGCAACGCCATTGGTGTCTCAGAGCCGCCCTTCGACATGTTCGGCAAGCTCATGCAGGTCTCCGACGACCTCATGTGGCGCTACTGGACGCTGCTCACCGACCGCACCCAGGCAGACATTGCCAGCATGCAGGCAGCCGTCGCAGACGGCTCACTGCATCCCATGCAGGCCAAGAAGGATCTCGCCCGCACCATCACTGCCGGCTTTCACAACGACGAAGCGGCCGCCAAAGCCCAGCAAAACTGGGAGACGCAATATCAAAAGGGTGGCACCACCGAAGACACCGAGCACATCACCCTCGCGCGCGCCGACCTCGCCTTTGAAGCCGAGCCGCCCACCATCAACCTCGATAAGCTCGTTCTTAGCGCCGGCCTCGCACCCAGCATGGCCGAGGCTCGCCGCAAACGCGCCGAAAAAGCCGTCCGCGTCGACGACACCGTTATCGCAGACCTCCGCCTGCCCGTCCCACCCGAACCCATAACTCTTACGCTGAAGCTAGGCAAGCGAACAAAGGTCATCACGGTGCAGTAGCAGCTTTCGCTGGCAGACCTAGCCAACCACCACGGCCCCGCGCTCATCCGTGGCGAACTGCGCCATCGCACGCAGGTGGTCGTGTGGAAACAGAACAAGCCAGTGCTCGGCAAGCGCGCGTTCGTACATCCGGCGGCGCTCCGCTATGCAACGCAGCGGATCCAGATCGAACCCCATCACCCAGGTTTCGTCCAGGTGAGCGGTCGTCGGCACCAGGTCTGATACAAAGCACGCATGCTCGCCGCCGCTGGCGATGTGCACCGCCATCAGCTGCTCTGTGTGGCCCGGAAAGCATTCCAGCGTTATCCCCGGCACAACCTCATACGTCTCCGTCCCGGCGATTGCGATCGCCTGCATCTGGTCCGTCGCGAGCAGGGGCTCATAGTTCGCTGCGATATAACTCACCCGGTCGCGCGAGTACTGTCGGCGTCCATGGTCCACCTCACCCTGGTGCACGACGTACCGGGCATTCGGAAAGAAGGCTTTCGGCGCCCCCGTGACCTCGTCCAGCGTCGTATTCCATCCACAGTGGTCCCAGTGCAGGTGCGTATTTACCACGTGGGTCACGTCAGCCGGCGCGATTCCGGCCGCAGCCAGCGACTGCGGCAGCAGCTGCTGCGTGGCGTAGATCGTCTGCAATTTAGCCGAGAGCTTGTTGCCGAACCCGGTCTCGATCAGGACCGTGTACCCGCCGATCCGGACAATCACGCAGTTCAGGCCGATCTCCACGCGATTCAGTTCATCCGCCGGCAACCGCCGCTGCCACAGCGTCTTGGGCACCACGCCAAACATGGCCCCGCCATCAAAGCGTGCAGTGCCGTCGGTGCACACGGTAATAGCGGCTTCGCCGACTTGAGCAGTGCCGCGGACAAGCGCGGCACTATCGGGATTGATCCTGTAGTCCATAGCCGTTGGGTGTACGCCTCGCCCGTCACAACACAAAAGGCCACGGAATCCACCGTGGCCTTTCATTCTTCATGGGACCGATCAGTCCTGTTCCTTACGAACCTTCTTGCGATTGCGCTTGCGTGCGAGGGCTTCCTTCACGCGCTTCTTTTCGCCGGGCTTCAGATAAAAGGAGTGGCGCTTGACTTCCTTGATGATGTCTTCCTGCTGAACCTTCCGCTTGAAGCGGCGCAGTGCATTCTCAAGGGGCTCGCCTTCCTGGAGGCGTACTTCTGCCAATGTAAAAACACCTCGCCTTCGGGCCAACGGGCCGTCTTCTAGAATACCCCAAGCCGCCGGATCCCGCTGCCCTACTCCTGCACCACCTTCACAAACACGCCATCCGGCAGCGTCTTGCCACCCAGCAGATGTATCGTCCCATCCCGCACAAAGCCACGCAGCATTTCGCCAGCCGCGGTCCGCACCGCAGATCCCGCGGCCTCTGGCCTGTTCGACGAAGTCAACTCTGCCGTCGTCGGCCGAACCACAGCCGGTGCCTCCGCGTGCCGCGGCGCAACACTCGCCCGACCCCGTTCATGCGGCGCCAGCAGCGTAGGCGCCACCTGTTCCGCCGCCCTCGGCTTTCCCGTTCCCCGATCCATGGCCTCGTTCGCCAACCGGTCCGCATCCTTGTTCTTGTGGCGCAACGCATGGCTGATTGCAAAGCTGTCCAGCTTCGCGATCCGTCGCTTCGCCTCCTCAAACAACGGCCGCAGATCCGGACTGTTCACCTTGTACTTGCCCTGAATCTGCTTGACCATCAGCTCAGAGTCGCTCACCACCCGCACGTTTGCTCTGCCGTTCTCCAGCGCCCACGCCAGCACACCCAGCAGGCCGGAGTACTCCGCGTAGTTGTTCGTCCGGTGCCCCAGGTACTCCGACAACTCCGCCAGCGTTTTCCCATCCGCCGTGGCAATTACCGCACCATAGCCGCTGGGCCCCGGGTTTCCCCGCGCACCACCGTCGCAGTGCGCATACACCGTCTCCGCAGCAGCCGCGTGAACAGGCGCAACCGCGCGCCCACCACCAAATAGATCACCTGAACTCATATCGCACACTCACCCTACCAAAGCACTCCAGCCACCGGCGCGACTGCCTCTGGCAGGTGCTTTTCTCCCAGTGTCTGCCGCAGGTTGATCTCAATTGTCCGTGAAATCGCAGTCAGCGACACGTCGTAAATCGTGTTGTCGAATGGGTCTTCCAGATCCCGGCCAATCTGGTCCAGCGCCAGGAAGATGAACCCCACCAGCGTCGACCCCAATGGCGTAAACCAGCCCATGTTCTGCACCAGCGCCAGCGGCAACAGCAGGCAATACATCTGGATAAAGATGCGTGGGTAGAAGTTGTACTGCTTCGGCATCGGCGTGTTCTTGATCCGTTCCGATCCACCCTGCGCGTCACCAAGGTCGTTCAGCGTGGTGTCCATTGCAGCCCACTGCAGGCTGTCCAGCCAGTCCCGCTCCAGGCATTCCCGCAGCAGGTGGCCCTGTTGGATTTGCAACGCATAGGGCACATTCTTTTCGCTGGCCAGCGCCACCAGATCATCTTCTGACAGCAAACCGCGCAACTCGTCCAGCGGAGGCAAGCCGCGTAGCGCCTGCCGCAACGCGTGCACATAGGCAATCTGCAAATACACCAGCCGACCCTGCACGGCGATCACGGTCTCCCGCTCCTCCGGCTTCATCCATCGCACGTTCGACACGACCTGACGGCCCCACGACCGCGAGTTATTCACAATCGCGCCCCACAGCGTCCGCGCCTCCCACCAGCGCGAATAGCTGCTGTTGTTTCGAAACGCCAGGACGATGCCAATGGCCGATCCAAACAGCGTCAGCGGAATGTGCGGCAACGCCACAAATTGCCAGTGCAACACCTTGTACGCCAGCACAATGGCACCGTCATACAGAAACAACAGCAGCAGCGGCATGCCCACATACGCAAGCAGCCGGCTGAAATTCGGCCCGCGAGGAACAATCATCCCTGCTCTGTCTCCCTGGCTGCACTCAGCGTGGAGTGGAACTGCGCCGTCTCGACGTCATGGATCAACACATCCCCCGTCGCGATGTCATAAATCCAACCGGAGATCGTCAATTCCCCACGTGCCATCGCTCCACGCACAGCAGGGTGCGTCTGCAAATGCGCCAGCTGCAGCAGCACATTCTGCTCTGTAATCGCCCGCAGCGGGATCTCTGCATCGCCTATCAGCGAAGCTGCCACGGACTTTGCCGCCGCCGCATTGCGCAGCCAGCTTTTCACCGTCGGCATGCTGTCCAGGTTGCTTTCGTCGGCCCGCAAGGCCTTCATCGCTCCGCAGTCCATGTGCCCGCACACAACCGCATGCTTCACCTTCAGCGCATCCACCGCGTACTCAATCACGGCACTCACGCCGCCCATCATCTCGCCATACGCCGGCACAATGTTGCCCACGTTACGCGCAGCGAAAATCTCCCCCGGGTTGCTACCGGTAATCGTCTCCACATCAATGCGCGAATCGGCACACGTAATGATTAGTGTGTGCGGCTTCTGCGGCGTCGTGGCAGCTACCTGGTACTCTCGGCTGTGCTCCGGGTACACCTCTGTCTGAAAACGGCGTATACCCTGCTTCAGCTTTTCCAGCGTCGGATCGGTCGCAGTGTCCATACTCATCCTTTCAACTCAACGTATCGCATCTAGCGTATCGGATTCACCCTTGTCCCGGACTGCGCCTTTTGGAGGACCCCGGGCCGGCAGCAGGCAACAGTAAGCGTCTCAACCAAGCGGCGCTACCCTCCGTCTTTCGCCAGCACCTGCTTCTGCAGACAGGCAGAACAACACTCCGCGTCGATTCGGGTTCTAACGGCTGAACCCGCGGCATCGCAGCGCAGCAACGTAGCAGCAGCCCGCAGTATCGTCTCAACAGGGAGCAGATTCATGGCAGAGCACACACAGCCGTCCGAGCAGAGCAGAACACCCCAGGTCAATGTCCCCTCGCACGGTCAGGGAGGCGAACGGTCCAGTCGCAGAAATTTTCTCGCCGGCGCAGGCGTCGGCATCGCCGGTGCCGTCGTCGCGTCGGCAGCGGTTCTCGGCTGTGGCGACACCAACGTCTATGTCGATGCGCAGGGCCAGAGCGAGGCAGATGTCCTAAACTTCGCCCTCAACCTGGAATACCTTGAGGCTACCTTCTACTCCTACATCGTGACCGGTAAAGACATCGATTCCAGCCTCACCGGCGGCGGCCCCGCCCCGCAGAACCCGCCACCCATGATCACCTTTGCCAACCAGCAGAGCGCAGACCTCTTTGCCGAGATTGCCTTCGATGAGATCTCGCACGTCTCCGCCCTGCGCAGCGCGCTCAGCACGCTTGCCGTCGCACGGCCACAACTCAACTTCTCCGCGCTTGCCCCTATTGGCCCGACCAACTACATCCAGCATGCTCGGCTCTTCGAAGATGTGGGCGTGACGGCCTACACCGGCGCCGCGGCCTACCTTACGAGCAATAACGTCACGGCAGCTGCGCAAATCCTTGCGGTAGAAGGGTTTCACTCCGGCGCTCTCCGCCTGATTGCCATCCAGCAGGGCGCAGCCTATCCGTCCACCCTCGCCGGCTACGTCCCCGCCGATGGCTACGACATCATCCCCGCCGATCCTGGCACTGTCGCCCTCGCGCTGGCTGGTCCCACCCAGGCCACTGGCGGCTTCTTTGCGACCCAGGCCACCGGCACTACCGGCCAGACCAACACCTTCAACGGCTTCGCCTTCCGGCGCAGCTCATCGCAGGTCCTGGCTATCGTCTACGGCTCCGCCACCACTGGCACCACCAAGGGCGGCTTCTTTCCCGCCGGTGTCAACGGCAACATCAACTCCGTCTAGTCCCGCCGGCTGAACCGCCGAGCAACCCAGCCCGGCAAAACCACCGGTAAACCCGGCCCGGCGGTTCGGCAACGAACAGTGGATGGCACGCACACCCTCCAACTTCGATCTGCCACTAGGCAGTACCTGCCCCGCGTTTGAGTTGCTGGACGTCCGCACCGGCAGAGCCATGGGTCGCGACGACATCTTTGGCGGAGTCGACGACGCAGATCAACGCAGCGGTCTGCTGGTTGCCTTTCTAAGCGTTCACTGCCCATTTGTGCAGCACATGGAAGCTGCGTTCGGCAAGCTCACAGACGAGTTCGCGGACCGCATCGCCACGGTTGCCATCATGTCCAACGACGTGGCTGCCTTCCCACAGGATGGCCCGGAGCCCATGCGCGAGCAGGCAGCGCGTCTCGGCTGGTGCTTTCCCTACCTGCAAGATGAGGCGCAGGAAACCGCTCGCGAGTTCCACGCCGCCTGCACACCTGACATCTATCTCTTCGACTGCAACTTCAGCCTCGTCTACCACGGCCAGTTCGACGCAACCCGACCCTACCGCGAAAGCGATGCAAATGCCGGTGTCATCAAGGACGCCCGCATTCACCAGCAGGCCCACGGCTCCGATCTGCGCCTGGCCATGGAGAACATGATTGCCGGCAAACCACCGCTCGAGCAGCAGACACCATGCCTTGGCTGCAACATAAAGTGGCACACCGCGACGTAAACGACTGATCCAGAGCCAGCCTGGGCAGGCGCCTAGCGGCTTCCCACGGGCCGGTTGTCCGCCCACTCATCCGCAACGACGCCGATCGTGCTCAGCGTGTCGATTGCCGTTTCAATATTCCGCCGCAACGCTGGGCGGGCGGCCTGCGGTGCGTCGTGAGCCTCTTCAATCGCAACCACACGCCCATAGGGCCAAGCATCCCGCGGAATCGCGTTCAACGCCTCCGCAATGTTCTTGGGGTCAACATTGAGCACCTGCACCCGCGCTGCCTGCGGCCGCAGCATGGTTCCCTTGCCCAGGTCGCTGGGGTTCGCATCGGCCATTAGCACGTGCACACTGATCATCTTCTCCTGCACTGTCAGCCACGGGTTCTGCCAGTCCTCCATGCGCTGCACGTTCAGGTACAGGTGCTTGCTGGGTGGGGGAATGTTCTGCAAATCCTGGCGTGCAGCGTCGATCTGCTGCGCATGCTCAAGGCGCGCAGCGGCGCTGTCGGCAGGCGCCTCCTGCTTGCAACCGGTGATCAGGACGGGAATGGCAACGAGGAGAAAGGAAAGACGGAACGTACGCACGAACAGAAGGATACCAAGCGCCGCCGGGACCGGTGCACACAAATCGGATCGTCCGTCGGCGGCAATCGCCCGCAACAGTAAAATCAAAGCATGATCAAGGGTGTAACGATGGTGCGGCCTGTCAGTTCGGCCGCGGAGTGGGAACGAGCCGGAGCACTCTTCCGTGACCTCGGGTTTGAGCAGGGCAAAGGGTGGAATGATGCGAATGGCACAGGCGCGGCGTTCCTTGCACCCCTGGCCAATGTTGAGTTTGTTACCGGCCGTATGCCAGCCACACCGGCAACGCTGGTTGAAGTCACGCAGCTCGATGCGGTACACGCCATCGTTGAAAAATGGCTTGCAGAAGGCCCCAAAGCGTCTGCCGCTGCCGGTCCTGTAGCAGCAACGCATTGGAAATCGCGCATGTTTACTGCCGACATCGCAGGCGAGACCTTTGGTTTCTGGGAGCGGGAAGACGTTCTGGCAGGCCGTCCTGTCGCCATTGAAGGAGACCTGTCGGCTGCGGGCATGCGCTTCGGCATCGTTGTCGCGCGCTGGAATGCTGTGATCACTGACCGCCTGCTGCAGGGTTCGCTCGATGGCATCCTGCGCTCGGGCGGCAAGCGCGACGACATCGAGATCGTCCGCGTCTCCGGTGCGTGGGAGATCCCGAACGCCGCACGCATGCTCGCCGACCTGCGACGCGACGACGGCGTGCGCAAGTTCGATGCCATCCTCACCCTCGGCTGCCTTCTGCGGGGGGAGACGGCGCACTACGAAGCCATCTACAACGAGGCTGCGCGGGGGATTGGGCAGAGTCAGCAGGAAACGGGCTTACCCCATGCATTTGGGGTACTTACATGTGAATCCCTGGAGCAGGCTTTGGACCGCGCCGGCGTAAAGGCTGGAAACAAAGGCTTTGAAGCCGCTATCGCAGCCATCGAGATGGTGAGCATCGCACGCAAGCTGGGAGTCGCGGAGGGCCACGCAGGAAGTGCCGTTACTGCCTCGAAGGAAGTCACCGACCAGCTCATCGCCGAGGGCGCGCTGGAACAGACCGCGGTCGCAACGACACCCGCAGCAGAACTGGCCGACGCGCTGGTGGAAGAGGCAGGCCTGTAATGGGGGAGCGCAGAAAATCCCGCGAGCTTGCGATGCAAATGCTGTACCAGGCGGACATGGGCAAGCAGCAGCCGCTCGAGGTGCGTCGCGTCTTTTGGAAGAGCCGTGAAGATGACAACGGCAAGCCGACTGTTGAGGCGGACACGCGTGAGTTTGCGGAAGACCTTTTCCGTGTTGCCACCGAGCGGTCAGACGAGGTGGACGAACTGATCGAGAAGCACGCGCAGAACTGGCGCATTCCGCGCATGGCTGCTGTGGACCGCAACCTGCTGCGGATGGCGGTGGCAGAGATGCTGGGCTTCAAGGCGACGCCACACCCCATTGTGATCAACGAGGCGCTGGAGATTGCACGCCGCTACGCCGCGCCTGAGAGCATCACGTTCCTGAACGGTGTGCTGGATGCCGTGGGCCGTGCGGTGCTGGCGGATCGCCTGAAGTAGATGCAGAAGGTTTAGAGCCGAACGTGACAAAGCGCAGACCAGAGGTCTGCGCTTTGCTGTTGTACGTTTGCTGCGGAGCGTTTTGCTGTAGTACGTGGGCTGAGGTTTACTGACCAGCGACGAGGGCGGTCCGTGGACGGAGCACGATCAGGTTGGGCACGGCCGTTCCGGCGGAACTGACGCTTGGCAGCTGCGGATTGATCTGCCTGGAATCCGTCAGCGTGCCGAGTGTGAGGAAGTGGAGCAGATTGTCGCCACTGGTTCCCGCATAGAAGAAGCGGCTATCGGTGGAAATGGCTCCGGCGACGGCGGCTGTGGCACCGTCTGCCAACGTGATGGAGCTCACTGTCCCTGCGCCTGTGGACGACGGCCGGTAGAGCTCAATCGTCGCACCGGTATTTGCCTGGCCGGTGGCAGCGGTGTTGGTGATGACAGCCAGCGAAGAATCCGACGCGGGGTACACACCGGTGATGGTGCCGGCGGTGAGACCTGTGGCCACTGTGGTGTTCGCCGCGGCGGTAAATGCCGGCGTTGACCCATCTTCCGGGCACTCCTGCACGGGCAGGCCGGCGCCAGCGCCAAGCAGCAGATCGTTGACGACCGGTGTGCCGTTGGCGTTTGCGAGGCGCACATCCAAGAGGTGCTTGCCGTCGTTGGTTGCGGCAAGACGATCGCTCACCGCTGCAGACAGCGTTGTATTCAGGGCCTGCGGGTAATAGTCCGTTGTCGCCGCCTGTGTGTTCGGGCAGTAGCTGCGGCCGTTGACCGAGGTGGTCGTGCCCACAAACGCGCCAACTGCGGGAATGGCCGCGACCACGTCATCCAGGGCGCCTGCCGCGGAGAGATCGTACTGGTGCCAGCTTGTGAGTGTGGAGTACACAAGCAGGTGATTGTCGGTGGTGATGACGTACAGGGCGGTTCCGTCCGGCGTGAATGCCGCGCGCGTTCCTACACCGGAGAACGAACTGACCACGACACCGGTGGATGGTGTCACCAACGACACCGTGTTCCGCAGCGGGTCGGTAACGACCACCTGGGTGCTGTTGGGGTCTGCGGCCAGCACCTGGCCCTGCAGGGCGAGGTTTGTACTGGTCACACTGTTGCCGCCGGTAGAGAACGTCATGAGTCCATTGGTCGAGCCAAGAAAGATGGATGCACCGTTTTGAGTGAGGACCATGCTGTTTGGAACGAAGGGAAGACGTGTCGGCGTGGGAATGGTTCCCGCCGTGAGATCGATGGGCAGAAGGTACAGCGAATCGGTACTGGCCACCCAGATCAGGGAGCTGCTTGTGCCCGGCGTGGTGACCGCGATGTTGTTTGAACTGATGGGTTTGCCGTTGCCCGAGGGTGACCCGTTGGGGTAGCGACCGATGGAAGCGATAGGCGCTGGATTGCACGTGGGTGGCAGGCAAAGTGCATTGACACCCGCACCACCAGCAAAGACCGGGACGATGCCGCCAGAGCTTGCAACCGTCGTGACGGGATTGGTCGAGTTGTAGGTCAGGGTGAGACCCGTGATGGTCACGTTCTTGGTATCCACCACAGTGGCCGTGATGTTTTCCGTACTGCCGACGTTCACAGCGACCGCGCCGTTGACGGAGTTCAGGGTGCTGATGGTGATGGACTTGGGCGGACACACCGACACGATACCGGCATTGGAGGTGGTGTTTCCCGTTCCTGGACCGAGTGCTGCCGTGATGACGGTAGAACCCGGGGCGGAGGCGGTGACGATACCGCTGCCGTCGGTATTGATGGTGACCAGGCCGCCGGTCTGCGCGCTGAACAGTGCGTGCCCCGCGGTATAGGTGATGTTTGTCCCGGCGACGCTGGCCGGACCGTCGTAGAAGCGCGCGACCAACCGGGCGCTCTGACCGAAGGAAAGGCAGTCGTTGGGCGAGTAGGCCGGGGTAGATGTTGCGATGGGGACGGAGATGCTGGCGTACTGCGGGCAGTTCGTCGCCGGATCGTTTACGCAGTCGGTCGAGGCGGCTCCGAGTTCGATGTCGGTGACGATGGGGTGCACGAACACCAGCACCTGGTTGCTGCCGACGCCGTTCGCTGTCGCCGTAACCTGGGCGATGCCGGACTTACCGGTAGCGATGCAGGTGGTGTAGTCCGCGATGTTGCCGGGCGAGTTGCGGTTCCACACGCCGGCGCACAGGCCGCCGGTGGAATTCACGTCGAGAACACCATTCGTCGCCGCGTCGCCAGTGGAGTAGGCGATGCGGGTGACGGCGACGGCGCTGCCCTTGCAGTCAGTGGCCGTGGGCGAGTTCAGATTCGCAGTCTGCGAGTAGCTGAGGCTGATGTCACCCGTTTGTGGCTGCAGCGTGACGGTGGAGACCTGGCCAAGGCGTGGACCACTGGAGCCTTCGCAAAACGTGCCGGCAGAGGATGTTCCGCCACCACACCCTGCAAGACTGATGCCGAAGGGTACTGCGCAAAACAAGAGAGCAACGAGGGTGAAGATGCGACGCAAGAAAATCCTCCCCGCAGCGTGGGCCACGTGGGCACCGGCTGCGGTCTGTTCGGGGTCTGTGAGTGGGACGAGACCTATCCGGAAAAGTCTTCTTGCAGTGTAGTGGGCTGGGGGGCGGGGAACAAGTCGCGCGGCCCGCGGGCTGCTTGCCTGCCCTCCTGTTGAGGCGTACACTTTGGTTTGTGAGCAAAGTTCTTCCCCGGTATGGCCCTTTGGGCAACGGGTCGAAGCAACTGGGTGGGCGAGAGCCCGCCTTTTCTTTGCGTTCATTTTCGCTTTGACGGGCAAGGACACGCGCTATGGCTGTATCGATCGACGCAATCCGCGCAGTGGCAGACCGAATCGCGGCGCGCCAGGGGCTCGACGTCGTGGAGGTGGAGTTCACCGGCGCGGGGAAGGCACGCGCACTGCGCGTTTTTCTGGAAAAGGATGCCGCCGGGCGGGAGGAACTGAAAAAGCGTGCCGCCGAGGACAGTACCGGCCTGCCCACGGGCGTTCCCGTGGAGGCGCTGAGCGGCGTGACCCATGAGGATTGCGCGACGTTTGCCGCTGATTTTGGCACGGTGATTGATGTGGAGGAGCTGATTCCGGGCTCAGCGGAGTACACGCTGGAGGTCTCCTCCCCCGGCATTGAGCGCAGCCTGTATAAGGCGGCGGACTATGAGCGCTTCGCCGGCTTTGTGGCCGAGGTAAAAACCTTTCAGCCGGTGGGCGGGTCGAAGAAGCACGTGGGCCGGATGACGTTTGCGGACGGCACTGTGCGGCTGGACCTATCAGCCGTGAAGTTGAAGGGCCGCAAGAAGAAGGGCGCGGAGGTACCACCGGAGACGGTGACCATTCCGCTGAAAGACATTGAAAAGGCGCACCTCGTCGCCGAACTGTAAACAAGGGAACGACGAAGCGTAGCCGGGGCCGCCGGCGCGTTGGTTGCGAAGGCAACGGAAGCGACACACGGCAAACATTCGCGGCGAAACCGCAAAGCAGGAGCAACACAGAATGGCAAGCGCACTGTACCAGGCAATTGAAACGATGAGCCGCGACAAGGGAATTGACCCGGAGATTGTGGTGGGCGCCGTTGAAGATGCGATCGCTCTGGCGACACGCAAGTACTACAAGACCGCGACGAACATGCGCGGCGAGTTTGACAAGGAGACGGGTGAAATCCGTGCCTACGAATACAAGACCGTGGTGGAGCCGACGGAAGAGGAGCCCCTGGATCCGGACAACCACCTGACGCTGGACGAAGCCAAAGAGATGGCCGGCGAGGTCGAGATCGGTTCGGAGCTTCGGTTTTACAAGGACACGTCTCCGCTGGGCCGCATTGCCGCGCAGATGGCGAAGCAGGTCATCTTCCAGAAGGTGCGCGAGGCCGAGCGCGATACCGTGTTCAACGAATACGCACACCGGGTGGGCGAGATTATTAATGCGACCGTGAAGCGCATTGAGCCGATGGACATCATCTTCGACCTGGGCAAGGCCGAGGCGCGGATGCCGAAGCGGGAGCAGAGCCGGTTGGAGCAGTTTTCAGTCGGCGAGCGCATCCGGGTTGCGCTGGTGCGTGTGGACCGGGCGGCGAAGGGGCCGCAGGTGATTGTGAGCCGGGCCGCGCCGTCGCTGGTGCAGACGCTGTTTCAGAGCGAGGTGCCGGAGATCTATGACGGAACGGTGTCGATCCGCGCAATTGCGCGCGAGGCCGGCGAGCGGACGAAGATTGCCGTGATTTCGCGCGACAAGGATGTAGATCCAGTGGGCGCGTGCGTGGGCATGAAGGGGATGCGCGTGCAGTCGATCATCCGCGAGCTGCGCGGCGAGAAGATCGACATTATTGAGTATTCGGAAGAGATTACGACGTTTGCGGAAAAGGCGCTGCAACCGGCGAAGGTTTCCCGTGTGTCGATTACGGACCTTGGCGAGAAGCAGCTGGAAGTGATTGTGGACGACACGCAGCTTTCGCTGGCGATTGGCAAAAAGGGGCAGAACGTTCGGCTGGCGGCAAAGCTGCTGGGCTGGAAGATCGACATCAAGAGCGAGGAAGAGAAGCGCCAGGAGGTCGAGAACCAGATGCAGGCGCTGTCTGGCGGGCCGCAGACGCCGATCGAGCAGGTGACGGAGCTGGGCGAAGCGGTCCTGGAGAAGCTGATTGCGGCCGGTATTACGACGGTGGAGCATCTGGCGGATATGACCGCAGAGGAGCTTGGCGAGGTCCCGGGTATTGGGGAGAAGTCGGTGGAGAAGATCTCCGTTGCGGTGCGCCACTACTTTGGCCAGTACGAGGAGGGCGAGGCGCGGCCGGCTCAGCCCGTAAGCGAGCTTGCTGCGACGCTGGACAACAATACGGCATCTGATTCCTCAGTCGCGCACGAGCAGCCTACCGAGGCGGATGGCAAGGCGTACAGCGGCGAACCAGAGCAAGAGCCCATTGAAGGCGACGTTCTGCTGCTGGCAGCGGACGCAAACGAATTGAACGGCGCAGACGAGAGCGACCTGACTGAGAGGAGTTCCATGAGCAAGACGACTGAACAGATTCTGTCGGAGCAGGCCGGTATGGGGCAGGAGGCCGTTGAAGTGGACGAGTCCGCCGACGACCTGATTGCGCAGGAAGACGTAGAAAGCCAGCTGGACGGGTTCGGCAGCGATGCCGATATTCGCGAAGCGGGCATTGAGATGGACAACCAGACCGTGGATGATCTGGCCGCACAGGCCGGGGAAACGTCGACAGAAACGATTGATCCGGACGAGAACCTTGGTTAGCCAGGGTTTTCGCCAGACGAGATCACAGGTGTTTGAACGCACGAAGTACGTGTTTTCAGGCGATAATCAACAAGCAAGTCAAGCAGCCTCTGCACCGGAAACTTTCATTGGGGTTTTTATGAGCAGCTAGGGGCGCAAACGTGGGGACGAGGACGGATTGAGTAAAGTACGGATCAATGATCTGGCACGTGAGCTTGAGGTCAAGAGCAAGAGCATTCTTGACGCGCTTACGGCGGTCGGTGTAACGGAAAAGAAGACGCACAGCTCGTCCATTGAAGAGGACGAGGCAGAGAAGGTGCGTGGCCACATTACCGGTGGACGCGGGTCGTCGCGCAGCGCATCGCAGCAGGCGGAGGCACGGCAGAAGGTGGACTTCTCGCGTGCTTCCAAACCGGGTGACATTGCGCGCGCCATTCTTGAGCGGCGCCAGGCAGAGCAAAGTGGACAGGATGCCAGGCCGACGGTCGCGGCTCCGCAACGCCCGGCGGTGGCGGTGGTGACGCCCCCTGCGGCTCGCCCGGTTGTGGCGGCACCCGCTGCGGTTCCGCCCCAGGCGACCGCGGCGTCGGCCCCAGCTTCCCCGGCGACGGCTCCGGCTACTCCAGCGGCGGCACCGCGAGCGGTAGTTGCACCTCCCCCAGCTCCGCGCATGGTGACACCGGCTTCCGTGGCGGCTGCTGCTCCTCCGCCGGCAGTGGTGACACTGCGTCCAGTGGCGCCTCCCGTTGTGGCGGCACCCGTTGCGGCTCCCGTGCGCCAGGCACCTCCCGCGTCGGCTCCGCTTCCAGCACGCAATCCACATGCGACACCCTTGATGCCGACGTTGCGCATCGCGCAGCCGCGTACCGATGATTCGGCCACGGATGCTCCGCGCCGCAGTATCGTTCCGCAGGCGCGGCAGGCCCCGTCCATCGTGACGCCGGCACAGCGGCCAGTTGTTGCGCGACCGCCGCTTGGTGGCGCTGCACGTCCAGGGCAGCCTGCCGGGGAACGTCCGGCGATTGCGAGCAGCACGCCTCCGCCGCAGGGTGTGGTTGTGGCACGGCCGCCGGTCAACGCTGCGCCGCCAGCGGCGGCAGCACCGCCTCCGCCGCCACCTCCGCCAGTTGTGGAGGAAGCTCCCGTTGTGGAAGCACCGGCAGCGCCGGTGCGTCGCGTGATCATGCCGCAGACGGGTCCGCGGCCTACCTACGCGGCACCGCCTCCGGCTCCTGGCCAGGCGCCTCGCCGGCCCATCTTCCAGCGTCCGTCTTCCGGTCCCGGTTCGGTACCTGGAAGCCGGCCACCGTATAACAGCAGTGGTCCCCGCCCAGGCGGCGGGTACCAGGGTACTGGCGCGCCCGGTGGACCTGTGGGTCCGGGCGGCGTTCGCCGGCCCATGCATCCCACGCGGACGTATCCGGGTGGACCACCGGCTGGCGGTGCACCTGGGGCGCGTCCGGGCTTCCCGGCACGGCCCGGCTTCGGTGCACGCCCCGGCTTTGGTGCACGTCCTGGTGCTCCGGGCGGCATGGTGACGGAAGGTGCGCCTGGGACTGCAAAGCCCGGGATGCGGCCTGCTGCACGCAAGGGTGCGGCAAACAAGAAGCGCTACGAAAAGACCAAGGAAGGCCCGATGAAGGGCTTTGCGCCGCCGTCACGTTTTGGCGGAGCGCAGGTTCCGATGGGCGAAGTCCCGATCACCCGCGTGATCACGATTACGGAAGGTATTTCTGTAAAGGATCTGGCGGAAAAGCTGGACCTGCGCGGCAAGGACCTGATTGCCACGCTGCTGATGCGCGGTGTGTTTGTGACCGTGAACCAGTCGCTCGACAACGAGCTGGTGAAGGCCGTTGCAGCCAGTTTCGGTGCAGACGCCCAGATCCAGACAGTGGAAGAGCAGCTGGAGAACGAGGCCATCGAGGGCTTGCTGGAAGACACGACCGGCATGGCCGAGGTCGTCCGACCTCCTGTGGTCACCGTCATGGGCCACGTCGACCACGGCAAAACGTCGCTACTGGACGCCATCCGATCCACCGAGGTTGCAGCTGGCGAAGCCGGTGGAATTACGCAGCACATCGGTGCGTACAAGGTCCACGTGACCAAACCGGATTCCCCGGCGTTTGGGCGTGAAATCGTGTTTCTGGATACGCCAGGTCACGAGGCGTTTACGCGCATGCGTGCACGCGGTGCCAAGGTCACGGACATTGTTGTGATCGTGGTGGCTGCGGACGACGGCGTGATGCCGCAGACGATCGAGGCGATCGACCACGCCAGGGCGGCGAAGGTGCCGATCATTGTTGCGATCAACAAGATCGACAAGCCGGGTGCGGACAGCAGCAAGGTAAAGCAGCAGCTGGCCGAGCGTGGTTTGCAGCTTGTGGGCTGGGGTGGAGATGTGGAATTCGTTGAGGTTTCGGCGAAGCAGCACACCAACCTGGACGGCCTTGAGGAAATGATTTGCCTCGTTGCCGACACCAACGCGCAGAAGGCGATTCCGGAGCGTCCGGCGGTGGGTACCGTCATCGAAGCCAAGCTCGATCGCGGCCGTGGTGCTGTCGCATCGATCCTGGTGCAGAATGGAACGCTGCGGATTGGCGACAGCTACATCGTCGGCAATACGTTCGGCAAGATCCGTGCCATGTTCGACGACCGTGGACGTCCAATCGAGTCCGCCGGGCCGTCGACGCCGGTCGAGATCCTTGGTCTGGAGAGCATTCCAGACGCGGGCGACACGTTTATCGTGATGGCCGACCGCGACAAGGCCAAGGGCATTGCGCAGTACCGCAAGCTGAAAGAGCGCGAGGCTGCGCTGGCGAAGTCGAGCCGTGTGTCGCTGGAAGGTCTTGCCGAGCAGATTCGTACGGCAGGCGTCAAGGACCTCAACATCATCCTGAAGGGCGATGTGCAGGGTTCGGTCCAAGTGCTGGAAGACAGTCTGCATCGCATGTCGACCGAGAAGGTTCGGTTGCGTGTGCTGCACAGCGGCGTGGGCGCGATCACCGAAAGCGATGTGCTGCTGGCAGCGGCGTCGAACGCGATCATCATCGGGTTCAACGTGCGACCGGAGCGCAAGGCGCAGGATCTGGCCGACCAGGACAACGTGGAAATCCGCTTGCACTCGATTATTTACGAGTTGCAGGACGAGATGACCAAGGCGATGCTTGGGCTGCTGGAGCCTGTTTACCGCGAGAACTATCTTGGCCGTGCAGAGGTTCTGCAGGTGTTCAAGATCACGAAGGTCGGGCAGATTGCCGGCTGCGCGGTACGCGATGGCGAGATCAAGCGCAACGCACAGGTTCGCCTGATGCGCGACGGGGTCGAGATCTGGAAGGGCAAGATCCAGAACCTGAAGCGCAACAAGGACGATGCCAGCGAGGTGCGTGCCGGCATGGAATGCGGTATCGATCTGGGTCAGCGCGACATTCGCGCCGGCGACATGATCGAAGCGTTTGCAACCGAGAAGCTGGCCGACGAACTGGGCGGCAACGTGGCCGACATGAAGGCGGCGGCGGCGAAGCAGGCAGCAGCGGCGGCAGCAAAGGCCGAAGCCGAAGCCGAGCAGCCGGTGGAAGCGAACGCGTAAGCGGATTGCCGCAAAAACAACGCAATTGCAGAGCAGAGGTAAACAGGAAGGCCGGGACATATGTCCCGGCCTTCCTGTTTGCGTTTCATCTCTGAATCAGGCTCGAACCTTGTGAGAACGAGGCGTTTGCTTTAAAGGTTGAGGCCTTTGAAGATGCGTTCCGGGATGGAGCGGACGACGAACATGATGGGAGCCCACTGGATGGGGGTGTAGAGGACGTCGGTGCGTTTGTCGACGGCTTTGGTGATTTCTGCGGCGACCTTGTCGGGGTCCGCGAACTTTTCCGAGCCCTTCATGCCGGTGGTCATGCTGGTTTTGACCGGGCCGGGTTTGACCGTGAGCACGTGGACGCCGAGGCGGTCGACGCGGTTGCGCAGGCCGCCGAGGAAGGCGGTGAGGCCGGACTTGCTGGCGCCGTAGACGTAATTGGACTTGCGGCCGCGATCGCCAGCGACCGAGGAGAGCACGGCAAGGGTGCCACTGCCCTGCTTGACCATGAAGTTGGAGAGCCAGGTGAGCAGCGAGACGGGGACCGTGAAGTTGGTGTGGAGGATGTGGAGAGCGTGGTTGGTGTCCTGCTCGGCGGTGGGTTGGTCGCCAAGGATGCCGACCGCGAGGTAGGCAACGTCGAGCCCGTTGAGGGATTCGACGGCGCGGGCGCAGAGGGCGGGGTGTTCTTCGACGTTGTCGAGGTCTGCAACGGCTGTATCGACGAGAGCGGCTCCACGTACCTTGAGGTCGGCGGCGACGGCGGCGAGGCGGTCTGCGTTGCGGGCGACGAGGAAGAGCGACGCGCCTTCGCGAGCCCAGATGCGGGCCGTGGCCTCCGCAATGCCGGAGGTTGCGCCGAAGACGATGATTTTGCGGGGGGTGTGGGTGAGGTCGCGCTGGGGAAGGGTGGGTTCGATCTGGTCGGGCATGGGTCCTTTTCGAGTTCCGGCCTGAAAGAGCCTTTCCTCCGGGGCATGAGCCCTTACTTCAGTTAGGTTCAACGGCCCGGATTAAGCCGGGGTATTCAAAGATGCTCAGGGCATCGCACTTCGGAAACTTGAAAGCGCAGCTTAAGGGTGCTGGGCGGTGACGCGCTCCCAGAAGCTGCTGGTGAGGAGAGGGTCTTTGTAGCGGGCGAATTGCTGCCACTGGGGGTAGCTGGTCTGGAACTGCTCCGCGGTCATGCGGGCGTCTTTAGCGGGGTAGAGCTTGCCGCCGTACTCCAGGGTCATGCTGGCCAGACGGTCGAAGAGGGCGAAGGACTTTTCAGGCTTGATGGGAAAGTCGAGCGCGAGGGTGATGCCGGGCTGGGGGAAGCTCATCATGCCCGGGCTGGGCACGTCGCCGAAGGCTTTGAGCACGGCCAGGAAGCTGGCGAGGCCGGACTTGGCGACCTCGTTGAGGATGGCGATGGTGCCCTCGCGCGCGTTGGCCCACGGGATGGCGTACTGGAACTGGAGCAGGCCGGATTTGCCGTACATGCGGTTCCAGTGGAGGACCTTGTCGAGCGGGTAGAAGAAGGGCTCGTAGTCCTGGAGGGCGCGAACGCGGGGCTTGATCTGCTTGTGGAAGAAGGCGGTGTTGAAGAGCGAGACCGTCGCGGAGTTAAGGGCGAAGCCGGGGGCGTCGAAGGGGAAGACGAGCCTGGGTTTGGGGCTGGTGGTGAGCTGGTCGGGAATCTTGCTGTGGTCGCCGAGCATGAAGATGCCGCGGGCGAAGTTTTTGCCGGTGGAGGTGACGTCGACCCAGCTGACGGTGTACTCGACGTCTTTGTACTGGGCGGTGAGGGCGAGGAACTCGTCGACGCCGTGGAACTGGATGCCTTCGTAGTCGATGAGGCGGCTGACGACGGGCTTGAGCTTGAGCTGGATCCAGGTGAGGACGCCGGTGAGGCCGAGGCCGCCGATGGTGGCGGCGAACCAGTCGGGATTGTCGGTGGGGGAGCAATGGAGGCGCTGGCCGTCGGAGCGGACGAGCTCAAACTGGGTGACGTGGGAGCCGAAGGTGCCGGCGAGGTGGTGGTTTTTGCCGTGAATGTCGTTGGCAACGGCGCCGCCGAGGGTGACGTATTTCGTTCCCGGGGAGACGGGGAGGAACCAACCGTGAGGGACGGCGAAGTCGAGGAGCTGGGCGAGCGTGAGGCCGGCTTCGGCGGTGAGGATTCCCTGCTCCTTGTCAAAGCTGAGCAGGCGGTTCATGCCGGTGGCGACGAGGAGGTTGCCGCTCTTGAGGAGGCAGGAGTCGCCGTAGCTGCGGCCCATGCCGACGGCGAGTGCGCCGGTGGGCATGCCGTTGTGGTCCTGCAGGATTTTGGGGTAGTCGGTTTGCCAGGCGAGCGGGACGAGCGTGCTGTCGTAAAGAGGGTAGCGTCCCCAGGATTCAAAGGGGACTGGACCTTCGAGCTGGTCGTCGATGTCGTGCCGGGACGGGGAGGACCGGTGTTGGAGTACCGGAGAGTCGGGGGTGGTCGCCATTGTTACCAGAATAGCTGGTGAATGGCAGCGAGTCAGCAAGTTCGCGAGCCAGCACGTCGGCGGTGGTGGTCGCGAGACGATTATTCTGGGGGGATGAAGGATTTCTACATCGGTGAAGCAGCGCAGCATGAGAACACGGCTGTGACGAGTTATTTCTTGTTGTCGGCAATCAGCGCGCGGGACAAGAAGGGTGGCGGCCAGTACCTTGCGCTGACGCTGACGGACAAAACGGGAAGCTTTGACGCGCGGATGTGGGAGGAATTTGCGGGTGTGCTGGAGACGTGCAGCGGCGGATGCTATGTGAAAGCCGCGGGGCGGGTGGAGAAGTACCAGGGACGTTTCCAGATGAGCCTGCAGAAGCTGCGGCATGCGGCGGACAGCGAAGTGGATGTTGCCGACTTTCAGGCAGTGACGAAGTACGACGTAGACGCGCTGTGGACGGAGCTGGTTGGGTATGTGGCAGCGTTCAAGAACGAGGATTTGAAGCGGCTGGTGATGGCGTTTCTGGAGGATCCGGAGTTGGGGCCGGCGTTTAAGCAGGCACCGGCGGCGAAGATGCTGCACCACGCGTGGCTGGGCGGCTTGCTGGAGCATGTGGTGTTCCTGTGCCGTTTGTGCGGGCGCGTGGCACCGCAGTATCCGGACGAGGTGGACCCGGACCTGCTAATTGCCGGGGCGATTCTGCATGACTTTGGCAAGGTGCGGGAGCTGGCGTGGAAGAGTGCCTTCAAGTACACGACGGAAGGTCAGTTGCTGGGGCACATCACGATCGTGATCGGGATGATCCGGGAGAAGATCGCCGGGCTGCCGGGGTTCCCGGACAGGTTGCGGATCCTGGTGGAGCACCTGATCCTGTCGCACCATGGGCGGTTTGAGTATGGATCGCCGAAGCTGCCGATGACGCCAGAGGCCATGGTGTTCAGCGCGCTGGATGACCTGGAGGCGAAGATGCAGAACATGCGCGCGGAGTTCCAGAAGTCCACGGAGAGCGGCAAGGGGGCGGACGAGGTGACGGAGTACTCGCGGAGCATGGAGCGAAACCTGCTGAACAGCCGGGCTTACCTGGGCGCGGAGAAGGTGGCGGCGGAGACGGCGAAGGCGGCGGCGGGGCCAGCTTCAAGTGAAAGCCTGGGGATGCTGGTGGGATTGTTCGGGCATAAGTAAGAACCCACTGCTGGAGATGCGAGTGTGAGCCCGGCTGCCGGGTAACGATGGAGGTGTTGTGGCTGAGATCGCCGTGCCGAGGCGCGCAGGGGTGGATATTGGCTGGTATTTAGGCGGGGATGCCGGTAGTATTCCGCTACATACGACAGAGTGGTACGGCTTGGGCCCTTTTCGGCTTTCCTTACAGGCCTGCCGTGTTGGGTCGCGGACTTGCGGAGGAGAACTACTTGGCGAAGGTTGTTGTGGTGGGAGCCGGTGTGATGGGCCTTGCGGCTGCCTACCAAGCGATGAAGGACGGCCACAGTGTGACGGTGGTAGAAGCCGCTCCGGAGGCGGGGGGCATGGCCAGCCATTTCGACCTGGATGGCGTGTCGATGGAAAAGTTCTATCACTTCATTTGCAAGACGGACTACCCGACGTTTGAGTTGATTGAGGAGCTTGGCATTGCGGACACGCTGCGCTGGGTGCCGACGACGATGGGCTTTTACAGTGACGGTGTGCTGAGCAAATGGGGCGAGCCGCTGTCGCTGCTGCGGTTCAAGGGATTGACTCTGCTGGAAAAGGCACGCTACGGTCTGTTTGCGTTTGTGTGTGTACGCCGCAATTCGTGGTCAGCGATCGAGGGCGAGACGGCACACCACTGGATTCATCGCTGGTGCGGCGAGGATGTCTATAACAAGCTGTGGCGGTCACTGTTCCGGTACAAGTTTTATGAGTATGCGGAGAGTATTTCTGCGCTGTGGATCTGGACACGGATTCGGCGCATCGGCCGGTCGCGCAAGAGCCTGATGCAGGAAGAGCTGGGCTACCTGGAGGGCGGGTCAGAGACGCTGGTGAAGAGCCTGGTAGACGCGCTGGAGCGTGGCGGAGCGATGGTAGAGCTGGGCGCGGCGGTGCGACGGGTGACCGTGGACGCAGGCCCTGGCGAGAGCGGCAAACGGGTGACAGGTGTGGAGACCGAGCGCGGGACGTTTACGGCGGATCGTGTGATTTCGACGGCACCGACACCGTACATTGCTGCGATGGTGCCAGACCTGCCCGCGGAGTGGAAGGCGAAGTACGAGGCAATCCGCAATATCGGTGTGATCTGCGTGATCTTCAAGCTTCGGCGGTCGGTGTCGCCACACTTCTGGGTGAATGTTGCGGATGGCGGCCATGGGATTCCCGGCGTGATCGAGTTTTCGAATCTGCGCAAGGTGGAGGGCGGATCGGTGGTGTATGTGCCGTATTACATGCCGACAAGCAATGAGAAGTTCGTGTGGCCGGACGAGGCGCTGCTGGGCGAGGCGTTCGGTTGCCTGCAGCAGCTTAATCCGGAGTTGACCGCAGACGACATCCTTGCGACCAAGGTGGCGCGACTGCGGTATGGGCAGCCGATTTGCGAGCCGGGCTTCGCGGCAAAGATTCCGCCGGTGCAGGCGCCGATTGCGGGCCTGCAGATTGCCGATACGTGTTTTTACTATCCGGAAGACCGGGGCATTGCGGAAAGTATTCGGCTGGGACGCAGCATGGCCTCGCAATGCTGAGCCGGACAGATGAGGTCCACTCCAGGAAGTTTCGATGCGAGCGGCCAGCCGGAGAACAGTCGAACTAAGATCCTTCGAGGACGAATGACACTCTTCAAGCAGAGACTGACTTACGGGGATGCTTTTGATGCCAAGTTTAAGCATATGCGACGCAAACAATTTGTGACGCATGAAAGTGCTGATGAGGCTGAGCCCGCCCAAATACCGGAACGCAGCCGCCCTGTCGTGCTTCTTTTGCTCTTCCTAGTAGCACTGGAAGCTGCGGTGTTTCTGTTACCGTATCGCTTCCCGGTAAGTCCTTCGATCGCGCTGTCATACCAGGTCGGATACAGTAACAGGGCGGCGCTTGTAATCTTTCTGCTCGGCAGCGTCTGCTTTGCAGTTTATGCCCGCGGCGGCATCGGTCGCGTGCACTCGTCAGACTCAACACTTCACCCCAGCACCGGAATCGCAACCTCCCTTCTGGTGCTCGGGATGTGCTTGGTGCGATCCTACATGCTTGCGGGTAGCGAGGCCTTGTACACGTGGCACCGTCAGGAACTGCTTCTGGCGGGTCGCCACCTCTATACTCAGACCGATTATTTTTACGGTCCCTGTTGGTAATGCCGGGGGTGTGGTTTGCGCGTTGGTTCCACCTTTCTGGCCATAGCGCGTATTGCCTAAGTTGGACCCTTCAGTGGCTTCTGGGCACGTTCTTCATCTATCTGTCGGTACGCGCGATCCCTGTGGCTTTCCGGTACCGGACTGCGATGTTCTACGCCTTGATGATGGAAGCTGTCCTTTCGGTGGAGGATCAGGGCACCAATTACTCTCCATTCCGCCGTTACGCAGCAATCGTGCTTGTCCTCTTCGTCTACCGCATGTCACGAAGGTTTGGCTTATGGCCTGTTGTCTGTGCCGGAGTAGCGGCTGTTCTAGGGGGCCTAGCGGTATCGCCGGAACAGGCCATCGGCGCGACTTGTGGCTTGCTTGGTTGGTTTGCGCTACGCGCGTGGCGATCCCGCTCACGCCAGCTGTGGTTAGCGACATCCGTATTCGCTGCCGGTGCCGCATCGTGCTTTGCCTCGCTTATCCCCTCGGGCTACTTTGAGGAGTTCCATGCAGCCGCATCTGGCGGACATTCGTTTCCGATACTCGCAACACCGTACAACGCTTCCATCCTTTTCCTATACGCACTTGCGATCTGTATTGCTTATGGTTGTATTCAACGCTCCGCACTATCATCTCTGAACGAAAAATCGTCTGTCGCGTGCCTGTATGTGTTCACTGGATTGGCTATGCTGCCCGCAGCGTTCGGCCGCTGCGACGCAGGTCATTTCCGACTTGCATTTCCAGCGCTGATCCTCGCGGTGGCCACTCTACTAGCAATTCCACGAGCGCGTGCTTGGTTCAGCGTGCCCGCGCTCTTCATCTATCTGCAGATCTTTTCCTACGGTGCAGCAGCCTTGCAACGGGTGCCTGATCAGGTGCATTCGGCAAGATTGAGGCGAGCCAACAATCAGTATCTCAGCGGTCCTTTGGGAGATTCAGCAATCTTGCCACCACCCACTGCTGCAAACCTGCCGTGCGATCGCAAGTACTACACGCCTTCTATTATCTTGGCGTTGGGGCCGCCCTACCGGCTGGCGTGTGTAGATCTTGGTTTCCGACAAGGAGTGGCAGATAGCTATACCAGCGTGCAGGTCGAGCGGCAGGTAGACGATTTGCGGTCACGGTCAGGTGTTCCGCTCTTGCTTTTGAACAGGCCTCTATCTCAAGAGTTTGCTGCGCCAGAAACGTTCTTGACGGACCTGCCTGCCCTAGAAGGTGGGCCAACCGCATACCTGCCGAAGGTTCGCCACCAGGCGGTCTCCTTAAGCCCACTCATTGACTACATCGTCGCCAATTATCAACCCGGCCCGACCTTGCTGAACAACCAAGTGCGCGTATGGAATCCGAAGAAGTAGGAGATGCTTCGTAGTTAGTTGGACCGCCACAGCAGACAATTCAGGCATAGGCGACTTAGCTATCCCGTTGCGGGTAAGCTGCACGCAGCTGGTTTGGTGCCCGTAGGCAACCTGCTGGGGCCGGCGCTGGTAGTTACGACGCAACGGGCTCCGTAGTGGCGGATTTGAATACAACGGTTCTGAAGACATCGATGTTGCCGGACACGTCAACAGTGCTCTCGTGAAGCCGCCATCGGCGTACGCTCCGCTTCCTGTTGAAAGGAGTGGAGACGGAGCGTTTCGCCATACTCAGCCGGTGTATGAAGTTCGGGTTGCGACTGCAGTTAGATCGATTCGACCTTGTGCCTGTGGGCAACGTGGTAGGGCCAGCGCTGGTGATTACAACGATGCACTTGCCGTGATGGGCCGGCTTGGCAAGAGCCAGAGTTGCCGGTGGCTAGCGGGTAGTTGTTGCTGAGGTTGTGGGTGTCGCTAGGGTGGGTGGCTGCTTTTGCGACAGGACGACGAGTTGGGCGTAGACGCGTTCCAGGGAGTCTGGGCCGACGGAGACTTTGCCGCGAAAGGGGTTGTCGAGGGTGGCGACGAGAAAGATCATGAGGCCCAGAAGGCCGCTCATGAGGACGGTCATCCAGCGGTGCATGAGGTCTGAGCGCATGTGGAAGAACCAGGTGGCGGCGATGCAGGTGAGGGCGCCAAGTATGACCATCCACCAGAGGGAGCGGGGCAGGCTGGTGGTGACGGAGTCGAGGCGGGAGCGGCGGACTTCAACGAGGGCATTAAATCCCCGGTAGCTTTCGCCATGGAGGACCTGTTCGCCCATGGTGGTGGGGTTGAACTGGAGCAGGTGGGCCTGGAAGCTGTCGAGCATGGGCGCTGAGCCGACGGGGATAATGCCGCGACGCATCTGCGGCCAGGAGTTGTCGATGACCTCGCGTGTGTAGGCGCGGAGGTCGCCCGTGAGAGCCGTGCGCATGGGTTCGGGGTAGACGTTGACGTCGCGATAGAGGGAGGCAACGACCTGGGCTTCGCGGTCGACGCGGTCCTGGATAGCGGCATAGTTGTTCCACGTGCCGATGGCGACGAGGCCGAGGGTGATGCCGTAGAAGACAGTGACGGCAGAAAGGTAGTAGCCGACGATGTCGTTGTGGGAGTGGTCCACGTCGTGGACGCGCCGAACGAAGTTGCGGGTGAGTTGGGTGCCGAGGAGGCCGAAGCTGATAAAGGCACCGATGCAGAGGATGCCGAAGAGCCAGGGCGGAAGGGAGTAGATCCAGTAGAGAGTCATAGAGTCACTTGTTGAGCAAAGAAGGTGGTGGGCCCCGAAGGTCGTCTACGGGGGAAGTTGATGGATCGATGTGTGCTCGGTAGAGCGTGTCGCGCTGACCCACCCGTTCACGATGGCGCGGTGGGGTGGCCAGACTCGTGGCAAGAGACGTTACTGGTGTTTCCACTGGGTGAGGACGCGCTGGATGGGGTCGGAGCTGATGCTGATCTTGCCGCGAAACGGGTTGTCGAGAGTGGCGACGAGGAAGATCATGAGCCCGAGGAGGCCGCTCATGAGCATGGTCATCCAGAGATGCATGGTGAAGCTGCGGGTGTGAAAGAACAGGGACGTCACGATGCAGACCACGGCGCCGAGGAGCACCATCCACCAGAGCGAGCGGGGGATGCTGGTAAGGACGGAGTCGAGCCGGGAGCGGCGGGACTCGACGAGGTCGTTGAACTGGCGGTAGGTCTCGGCGTAGATGACGGATTGGCCCAGGGTCGTGGGCTGGAACTGAAGCAGGTGCTGCTGGTAGTTGTCGAGGAAGACGCCGGAGCCGCGGGGGATGATGCCTTTGCGCTGTTCGGGCCAGCTGTGGTCGATGACCTCGTGGGCGTAGCTGCACAGGTCCATGGTGAGCTGGGAGCGTAAGGGCTCGGGATAGCTGTTGGAATCGCGGTAAAGCGAGGCGAGGTCCTGGGCTTCGCGGTCGACCTTGTCCTGGATGGCGGAGTAGTTGTTCCAAGTGCCGATGGAGACGAGACCAAGGGTGATGCCGTAGAAGATGGTGACGGCTGCGAGGTAGTAGCTGACGATGTCGTTGTGGGAGTGGTCTTCGCGGTGGACGCGGCGAACGAATCTGCGCGTGATGAAAAGTCCAGCGAGACCCAGAAGCATGAAGAAGGCGATGCAGAGCAGGCCGAAAAGCCAATTGGGCAGGTCATAGACCCAGTACAGTGTCATTGTTGTCAGGTTCTCTCTTTAGGTTTGCGAGAGAGTAGATGCGCGGTGAGAGCCCGTCAGCAGCTTGCGGCGTCAGGCCGCGGTCTTTGCCAGTGCGGTACTGGGATCGGCGGCGAGGGAGAGGACGAGCTGCTCGAGAACGAGCGATTTGTCGACCGGGGAGGAGCGGATAGCGAGGTCGGCCCGGGCAATGAGGGTGAGGGCGGCGGCGAGGTGGGAGCGCTGCTTGTAGCGGCGGGTCTGGGCGAGGAGGTCGTCCACGGCGTAAGGGGGCATGCGGAAGCCGGGCCACAGGTGGGTCCAGACCTGGCGGGAGTCGCGGACATTTCTCTCGTGGAGGATGAGCATCTGGCGGAAGGTGCGGGCGAGCATGTAGATCTGGCCGATGGCGGAGTCTTCGCCACCGTCGGAGCTGTTGAGCAGGCCGCGGAGCAGGAGCACGGCGCGCGGGCGATCGCGGCGGCTGATGGCGTCTGTGAGCTCGTACAGGGAGCGTTGTTTGGCGGCGAGGACCATGGTTTCGACGTCTTGAAGCGTGATGGTGCCGGGCTGGTCGAGAGCGGCGGCGGGACGCTGTGCCGGGCTGACGTAGAGGATGAGTTTTTCCACTTCGCTTGAGATCTGGAGCATGTTGCCGGCGAGTGCGTCGGTGAGTTCGCGTGCGGCGTCGGGCTGAAGGGTGATGTTGCGGGCTGCGGCGGTGTCGATGGCCCAGCGGACGCTGTCGTCGTCGGAGATGGCCTGGAGCTCGACGGTGCCGACGTGGTCGCCCAGGGTTTCGCGGATGCGATCGTAGCGGTCTTTGTCCTCGCGGTCCATGCGGCGGAGATCGGCGGGGAGCGTGAGGTGGTCTGCGACGAAGATCAGGAGGGCCTGCGGGTTTGGGGAGCGGAAGTAGCCATCAATGGCGGCGAACTCTTCCTTTTTGGCGCCGCGCCCGTAGATGGTCTTGAGGCCGCGGAGGAAGAGGACCTGGAAGGGCGCCATGAGCGAAGGAGTCTGGGCGAGGTCGAGGGCGTCGAAGATGGTGGTGTCGGCGGAGAGCTCGAGGTCGTGGAGGGAAAAGTCACGGAGGTCTGGTGGGACAAGCTGCTGCAGGATGCCTTTGCGGGCGCGGTCGTAGAGGAAGGCCTCTGAGCCGAGAAGGAGATAGCCGGGGCGGATGGCAGAAGTGGCGATCTCTGCGAGAAAGCGATCGACGGCGGCGAAGGACTTGAGAAGCGCGGGCACGGGAATATTGTTGCAGGTCCGTGGACGGGGCGGCTTACAGCTGCTTGCGGACACCGGCTTCATTTTCGATGGTGGAGATCTGGTCCTTGAGTTCGCCTTCCATGGCGGCGCGCGCCTCACCGGTGCGGAAGGTGAGCGGGGAGAGGCGCTGGGTGACGTCTTCTTCAAGGAAAGCGACGCCGGAGTAGAAGGCGAGGAGGGCAAGCAGGAGGCCGCACCACCCCGTGGCAGGGTTGAGCCAGGCATGGCCAGTGAGGTTACTGGCCGCGGCTGCCGAGGTGCGAACGATGGCGACCACAAGTACAGCACCTAACAGAGGTTTGCCGCGAAACGTGACGATGGCCAGCATGACCAGGCAGAGCGCCAGGCAGAGTAAAAAGATGCCGCTGGCGGGGCTGGTGGGTGGAGGCGGGCCGCCGAGCAGAGCCAGACCCTGGACGACCCATGCCGCACCGAAGATGGCAAAGGCGGTGGCACCGCCGGAGTCGCGGGCGAGAAAGGCCATGAGGCTGGGTCCAAGCTCAAGCGGAGCCACAAAGGCGAGGAGCATGAGGGCGACGAGGTGCGCCTCAGCGGCGGGGATCCAGTGAAGAAGGAAGCTGCTGTAGAGGACGTTCCCGACGCCAAAGGCAAAGGATGCGAGCGGGATGGAGCTGGCGTAGGGGCGCAGGACGATCTGCACCGGGATGTCTGCCATCTCTGCCAAGCTGTGGTCCTCCGGGCGCGAACGCCTGCTGGTTGGACGGGGCAGAGGGCAGGCAAGTTCAAGAGCTGGCTGCCGGGATGTGTGCCTGATGAAGGATTGAGGCGCTAAAACGAATTGAGCAGGTCGCTGACCATGGCCTGGGCGAAGTCGCGGGCGAGGCGTTTGACGGCGGGACCGTCCTCCTGGATGAAGGCGCTGAGGTCCTGGGTGGATTGAAACTGGTCGCGAAAGAGGAAGCGGTCGTTGGTGTAGAGGAGTTTGCCGTCGCTGCCCGTGAGGGTGATTTTTGCCTGAACGGTGATGAGGTAGGACGAGGTGGCGCCACTGGAGGAGTCGTAGGTGAGGGGCGCGACGGACTCGGAGAGGATGGTGCCCTGCAGGGTGGCGTCCGCGCCTGTTGTGGAGTTGATGATTTTGTAGCGGGTGCGGGTGTTGAGCTCGTGGATGACGGCGTCGGTGAAGACATTCTCCGTGCGGTATTGCTGGGCGCGGGTGATGAAGACGGGGACGGCGAGGGTGCGGACGTTGCCCGGAACGTGGGTGGCCGAGCCGGCGACGTGGTAGCCGCAACCGGTGGCGAAGAGAAGAAAGAGGGCGAAGAGAGCGCGGCGGTGCACGTGTTGATTTTCGCAGATGCTGTGTTGAGCTTTGCCGGTTGCAGGTGCCGGCGTGCCGAACCGAGTCGACGGCCTGAGTCGAAGGCCCGGGCCGCATGGTGCATTCCGGTAGACTGGATGGTGCGTATGGGCATGATTGTTGCAGAAGGTTTAAGCAAGACGTACCGGTCGGGCAAGGTGGAGACGCAGGCCCTGAAGGACGCGACGTTTACCGTGGAGCGCGGGGAGTTCGTGGCGATTGTGGGGCCGTCTGGCTCGGGCAAGAGCACGCTGTTCTACCTGCTGGGCGGGCTGACGAATGCCAGTGGTGGGCGGGTCACCATTGACGGTGTTGATTTTGCGACGCTGAGCGATGCGGAGCGGACGAAGCAGCGTGGGTCAAAGATCGGGTTTGTGTTTCAGCGGTTCAACCTGCTGCCGACGCTGACGGCGCGTGGCAACGTGGAGCTGGCGCACGAGATTGCGGGCAGTGGCAAGCCGTTCGACACGGCACTGCTGGAGGAGCTGGCGCGGGAGCTGCAGCTGGATGGACGCATGGACAAGCGACCGAACGAGTTGAGCGGCGGCGAGCAGCAGCGAGTGGCGATTGCGCGGGCGCTGATCAGCCGGCCGGCGCTGATTCTGGCCGATGAACCCACAGGGAACCTGGACACGGAGAACAGCGACGCAGTGCTGGACATGCTGCGGCACGCGTCGAAGAAGATGGGCCAGACGGTGATGATGATTACGCACAATCCTGAGGCAGCGGCGGTGGCGGACCGGATTCTGTATGTGCGGGATGGACGGATCTGGCTGACGCCGCCGGAGCCGCGAGTGCGGGTGGCGCGGGTTTGAGTTCGGGTGGAGATGAGAGAGCGGGTGGGTTGCGGCCCGCCGGCGGCAGGCGGACTGGCGCGAAACCTGGTGGCTCCACGACGAGAGATGGGGCGTCGGGATCTCCGGTTCCAGTGAAACGGGCTTCGCTGCCCCAGGCCGTGAAGGGTGCGGCCAAGGTGGATGTACTGGCGGGGAATGTGGAGCCTGCGGCGGTAAAGGCGGTGAGCGCGGCACGGGCGGCGGCGTTCTCAATCTTGACCAGGGTAGCGACGACGGCGGGACACAGCGACGACCTGCTGCATGCGCCGGCGGTGAGCGCGCTTTCCCCCGAGGACCGCAACCTGACGATGGCGCTGGTGCTGGGCGTGCTGCGGTGGCAGCTGCAGCTGGATGCGCAGATCAGGCCGATGTTGCAGAGACCGGACGACGAGATTCATCCAGCCGCGTTGCTGTCGTTGCGGCTGGCGATTTTCCAGATGGAGCACATGTCGCGAATACCGGCACATGCGGCCATTCACGAGAGTGTAGAGCTGGCAAAAGCGAATGGCGCGTTTCATGCGTCGGCGATGGTGAATGCGCTGCTGCGGCGGTGGCAGCGGGAGCGGGCTGCGGCTGGACCCGTCCGGCAGACACTGGCGTCGGTTTCGCCTGCGGAGATTGCGCACCCGACGTGGCTGATGCAGCGCTGGCGGGCGGAGTATGGCGGGCGAGCTGCGCGGCTGCTTGCAGCGTATGACCAGGCGGAGCCACCGAGCGGTGGTTTGTTCGACGTGGCTGCGGAAGCGCCGGTGAATGCGTTCGGCGGGTATGCGCTGCCGTCGATCGATGATGGATCGCGGCTGGTGGCGGAGATTGCGGCGGCCGCCGTGGCAGAGCCGAAGCGGATTCTGGATGCGTGCGCGGCACCGGGTGGGAAGACGCGGCTGCTGGCGTTGCGGCATCCAGGAGCCGAGATTGTGGCTGCGGATGTGAGCGAGAAGCGACTGGCCGCGATGCAGGCCCAGTTGGAGAGGGAGCCTGCGGCTGCCGCGATCAAAACAGTGCTGGCGGATATGACGGTGTCGCACGTGAAGTCTGTAGCGGCGACGGAGACCGCGCAAACCTCCTTGGCGGACGATAGTGATGCCGGCGAAGGTGCGGCACCCGAGGTTTCTGCGGAGCCTGCGAACCCTTTGGAAGGTTTGTTTGATTTGATTCTGGTAGACGCGCCATGCAGCGGGACGGGAACACTTGGGCGGAATCCGGAGATTCGGCATCGATTGCGCGAGAGCGACTTGCCGCGCCAGGCGGAGCGGCAGCGTGCGATTTTGCGGACGGCGCTGCGGCGGTTGGCTGCGGGTGGGCGGCTTGTGTATTCCACCTGTTCGATGGAGCCGGAGGAGAATGAGGCGGTGATTGGGCCACTGCTGGTTTCAGGAGAGGTGGGTGTGGAGCCGCTGGGTCTGGAGCGGTTGCCGGGGCTGAGTGACGAGGTATCGGCCCACTTGCTGAGCACGGCGGTGACCGCGGACGGAGCGCTGCGCACTGTGCCGGGAGTGCATGCATGCGATGGATTTTTCGCGGTGGTTCTGCGCAAGCTTTAAGCCGCGGTGCGCGCTGCAGATGCATCGCGAGTTAGCGCGGTGTGGACGGCGGTGGCACGCGGACGATGGGCGCGGCGGGCCGTAGCGGTGCCGGTTGTGACAGGGCGGGTGTAGCTGGCGAGACTGTCGCGGGTGCTGGAGCCGTGTAGGCAGCATGCGCCATGGTGACGTGGGGATTGTCAGTGGCGGTGACGCGGGTCCCAACGGCGGGTGATTGCGAGGCGATTGGGCCGCTGGGTGCTGCTGGCAGGGGCGCGGCTTCCGGTGTTGAAGGGCCGTTGGCGGTAGCGGCGGGATCAATCGATGCGATGGGCGCTGCGGCCTGCGGCGTGATGGCGTAGAGCGGAAGGCCCATCTCTTTCATGCGGGCTTTAGCGGTGGTGTAGCTGAGACCGACGAGGTTGGGCATGACCCAGGCCGCGTGCGCGGATTCAACTGACTGGCTGAGCAGGAGGCTAACTTCGGGTTTGTCCACGCCTTCCGCATTGGGCGCCGGTGTCTGGGCCAGAACGACGTCTGCCGGACCGGGCGCGGCGATGTGGGCGAGAGTGCCGAGGTCAAGCGAGGCGCGGCGGATGGCGGTGGCGGCGTCACGCTGGTCCATGCCCAGGGTGTCCGGGATGGGGATGCGCTGGGGGCCGATGCTCTCCGTGATGCGCATGTGCCATCCCTTGCGAACGCTGGTGCCGGCGGCGGGAAATTGGCTGAGGACGCGGCCGGCGGGGACAGTGGTGGAGTAGAAGCGGTTTTCGACAGTGAGATTGAGCTTGGCGTCGTGGGTGAGGTCTGCCGCGTCGTCCAGAGTCTGGCCGGCGAGGTTGGGGACTTTCACCTCAGAGGCATGGATCGCAACGCGCATGGTGAGGAGTGCGCCGAGAAGTGCCGCAGTCGACATGGCAAGCAGGGTGAGCCCAATGGAGAAGGCGCGGGAGATGCCGTGTTTTACTTCGCCGGTGTTGTTGCGGTAGCGGACGCGGATCTTCATGTGCGTGTTTTGAGTGTAGCCGCAGGCGTCGAGTGCAGGGCGCCGATGCGCCGTCTAGCGGGCGTTATCGGTAGCGGGTTCGGGGTGGATGAGGAGTCGGGTGACTTCGGGATGGGTGCGGAGGAAGGCAGCTTCCAGGGCGGAGATGCTGCTGTGAACGCGGTCCATGGGCCAGTCGTCGGGCAGGGTGCAGTGGCAGCTCATGTCGACGCGATCGCCGTGCTGCATGGCGGTGATGTCGTGGATGTCTTCGATCTCAGGAAATGCCTGCGCGACGGTGCGGAGGTCAGCGCCGAGGAGACGGTCGCGGTCGACGGGTGTGGGGTGTTCGATTGAGTCGACTTCGCTTTCAATGTGGGTGAGGATGCGGTGGATCGCGGGGACCTCGCGGCGCATGTCGCTCTCAATGCGGGAGACGGTGTCGTGGGCGTCGCGCAGACGAGTGGCGGCTGGAAGTTCGAGGTGCTGCTCGACGAGGAGGCCGTCATCGAGTTGCTGGATGCTGACGTCGTGGATGGACAGGTTGGCGCGGGAGGCGACGGCACGGACGCGGTCGAAGACCGACTCGTGGACGTCTGCGGTGGGGACGGTGTGAACGACGACGTCAGTGCCGGGGGTGATGCGCTGGACGGCCTCGGTGACGGCGAAGACGATCTGCTCGGACCGTTGGAAGGAGATGGTGCGAGCCATGCCGAGGGTGATGTCGGCGAAGTAGGCCGGGCCGGCGCGGCGCATACGCAGTTGGTTGACGGAGACGACACCGGGGATGCGGCGGACGGCGTCGATCATGCTGCGGCGTGTCTCGGGCGGAGTCTTGTCGAGCAGGGCGTCGACGGTTTCGCGGAAGAGACGGTAGGTGACGGTGAGAATGATGACGGAGACAATGAGTGCCGCGAGCGGGTCGGCAAGCTCAAGCTGGCGGATGCCGAAATGCTGGCCGAGGTAGACGGCGAGCAAGCCGATGAGAACGGCGACGGAGGACCAGATGTCGGTGCCGAAGTGGAGGGCCTCTGCCTCAAGCGCCTGGGAGTTCGCCTCTCGGGCGACGGCGGCGAGCTGGCGGGAGCGGGCGTAGTCGACGGCGATGGAGAGAAGCAGGACGAGGAGGGGCCAGGGGGAGAACTCGAGCGAGAGAGCGTCGCCGTGGCGGTAGTGGTTGATGCGCTTGACGGCCTCATAGACGATCCAGCCGGAGGAGGCGAGCATGAACAGGGTTTCAACGAAGGCAGAGAGGCTTTCGACGCGACCGTGGCCGTAGCTGTGATCCTCGTCCGGCGGCATGTCTGCGACGCGAAGGCTGAACAGGGTCATGACGCTGGCAACGAGGTCGATGCTGGAGTGGGCAGCCTCGCTGAGCATGCCGAGCGAGCCGGTGGCGATGCCAGTGATGATTTTGAGGAGGGTAATGGCGGAAGCGGCGAGGACGGAGCGGAGTGCGGTGTCGCGCTTGATCTGCGACATGTCCTGCGCGGGGCGGTTGGGGACGCCGTGGCGGAGTGCCGGACGAAGTTGTGTGGACTCGCTCATGCCGACCTTCAGGCTACACGCGATGGGTGTGTAGAACGCGAAGCACGAAGCTAAACGGCGGTGGCAGACCACAGGCCGGCTATGCCGAAGAGGTAGGGTTGCCAGCGGGCGGAGGTGAAGCCGGCACGGGTCATCATGGCGCACATTTCCTGCGGTGGAGGAAAGCGTTGAACGGAGGCCGGGAGGTATTTGTAGCTTTCGCCCGAGCCTGAGAGTGCGCCGCCGATACGGGGGAGGACGTGGCGGAAGTAGAGGCGGTAGGCGGTGCCGAGGAGGCCGGGGGGCTCGGAGAAGTCGAGGATGCCGACTTGTCCGCCGGTGCGGAGGACACGGCGGATTTCGTGGAGGCCAGCGTTGTAGTCGGAAAGATTGCGGAAGCCGAAGGCTGAGGTGACGAGGTCCTGGGACGCGTCTGCGAGGGGCAGAGCGAGGGCGTCGGCTTCAATGAAGGTGACCGGTTTGCCGGCGAGTTTACTGCGGCCGCGTTCGATCATCTCGTGGGAGAAATCGACCGCGGTGATGGGGGCGCTTCCCTGCCCTTGCGCTGCCGCAGAAGCTGCGGGCCGACGGGTGAGGAGGGCGGCGGTCATGTCCGCGGTGCCGCAGCAGAGGTCGAGGACGTTTGAGTCGGGCCGACGGAGAATGGGGTCGAAGTGCCTGGCGGCGCGGTACCACCAGACGCGGTCCATGCCGAAGCTGAGCACGTGGTTGAGGCGGTCGTACTTTGGGGCGATCGTGTCGAACATGGCCTGCACGGCGCGGCCCGCGGAGGCGGGGTCGTGGGTGCCGTGCGGGCGGGCGCCAAGGGGCTGTTCGGTGTTCGTGCTCATGCGGTCACCGGTGTGCGGCCAGCTGCCATGGCTGAGGCGTGCACCTCGGCGAGCATGGCCCCGGCGGCGGCGTGGAGTTCAGTCGGGGTGACGTCGCGAACGATGTTGACGGTGCCGATGCCGGTGGGAAGGATGAACTTGAGGACGCCGCTGCGGTTTTTCTTGTCGCGGGCAGTCAGCGCGACGAGCTCTTCAGCGATGGCGGTGAAGGCCGGCAGATCTGTGGTGCGGTGGATGAGTCTGGTGATGCGCTCTGCGTGCTGCGGTGCGATGGCGTTGCGAGCCTGGGCGAGGTGGACGGCGGCGAGCATACCCCAGCCGATGGCTTCGCCATGGAGGAGTTCCGTGTAGTGCGTGGCGGCTTCAATGGCGTGGCCAAGGGTGTGGCCGAGGTTGAGGGTGGCGCGGACGCCGGTTTCAAACTCGTCTTCAGCGACGATGCGGGCCTTGACGCGGATGCTGGCTTCGACGACGTGGGCCAGGGCTGGGGGGTCGCCGGCGAGGATGGATTCGATGTGTTGCTCCATGTAGCTGAAAAGGCCGGCGTCGCCGAGGATGGCGGATTTGACGCTTTCCTGCAGGCCGGCGCGGAGTTCGCGTTCGGGGAGAGTGGCCAGTGTGTTCGTGTCCGCGAAGACGGCGACGGGCTGGTGGAAGCTGCCGACGAGGTTCTTGCCTGCGGCAAGGTTGACGCCGGTTTTGCCGCCGACAGAGGAGTCGACCTGGGCGAGGAGGGTGGTAGGGATCTGCAGGAAGCGGAGCCCGCGCATGTAGATTGCGGCGAGGAAACCTGTGATGTCGCCGACTACGCCACCGCCGAGTGCGATGAGGAGGGTGTCACGGTCTGCGCCGAGCGTGGCGAGTTGCTCGCACAGGGTTTCAAGCGTGGCAAGGCGCTTGTGCTGTTCGCCTGGGGATATGTGGAGGGTGTGCGCTGGGTGCGGCAGGAGGTCTCGCACGGTACGCCCCCAGAGGTCGTCGATCTCCGGTGATGTAACGATGACTGCCCTGGAAACAGCGCCAGGGATGGCGTTCATCATGGGTAGTAAATCCAAGAGGACGCCGGGGCCGATGTGCACGGGGTAGATGGTGGTGGCGGTATGGACGTCGAGGACGGGCACTAAAGGTGATTATCGCAAAGCGGCGCGTCCGCAATGACGGAGTGAGCGATTTCCGATGGTCAGCGAGGGTGGAAAGCAGCAGAGGGTGAGCTGCCGGAGACTGTGCCGGTCTGCCCGAGGTCCATGCGGTCGATGAGGCCGTTGGAGAAGGTGTACATATGACGGACTTCGGTGTCTGAGAGGATCTCGCCATGAAGGCTTTTGACGACCTGGTGGACGCGGACGTCGGCTTTGTCTTCGGCGGTTTCGGTGATCTCGATGGGCTCGACGTGCGGGTCGAACTGGCTCCACTGGCGGGTCCAGTAGACACGGATCTCTTCCTTGCCGACGACAGAGCCGCCTTCTGATGCTTTCGGCCAGTGGACGTCGTCAGTCATTGAAGCGAAGACGCCGTCGATGTCTCTGCGGTTGAAGGCTGCGTAGACTGCTGCGAGGACTGTTTGCGCGTGTGACATGCTGGCTCCGGCGGTCTGCGTGTTGTGGAGAGAGGGCATTAGGATGGTGGCATGAAGATTGGGGATGTGGTGGAGTTTTCGTTGCCGGATCAGGCTGGCAAGACGGTGTCGTTGAGCCAGTACAAGGGTAAGCCGGTGGTGTTGTTTTTCTATCCGCGGGCCGATACGCCGGGGTGCACGGTGGAGGCCTGTGAGTTCCAGTCGCTGTATGGGCAACTGCAGGCGGCGGGTGCGGTGCTGCTGGGGATTTCTCGTGACACACCGGGCAAGCAGAAGAAGTTTGCGGATAAGTTCGGTCTGGAATACCCGCTGCTCGCTGACCCGGAACTGACCGTTGCCAAGCAGTTTGACGTGGTGAAGGAAGGCAGCATGTACGGCAAGCCGGTGATCAAGGTGGAGCGGTCAACGTTTGTGTTTGGCAAGGACGGCCGGCTGGAGGCGGAGTTTAGAGGAGTGAAGCCGGAAGGGCATGCGGCGGAGATGCTGGCACTGGTGAAGGGCGTGGCCTGAGAGGCCACGGATAGCCGACTGTGACCATCAGGCAACGGGAAAGGTGAAGTCCTGTCCCGCGGGGAACTCGGCTTCGGTGCCGGTGGCGGGTGCGGCGTCAGCGATGTCCTTTTTCCCTTCTTTGCCGAGAGCGGTGACGATGTCGGAGAGGACCTCGTGCGCACCGATTTGGGTGACCTGAAGGGAAAGCTCGCCGTAGCTGACAAGGCTGCCGGCACGGGCGGCCTGAACGACAGTAAGAATGACGGGCGTGCCCTTGGCAAGGCCAGCCAAAGGCTGCTGCAGTATGGCTTTTACGGTGTCGCCATTGCGGAGATGGCCGCTGTCTGCGGTGCTGGCGAGCTGGATGCAGATGGGTGTGCCGGAGCGCAGGCCAAGGGGGTTCGGGACCGACGCAATGGGCAGCATGGGCTTGTCGTCAGAGGGCTTGCCTGGGTGCTGAGGGTCGCCGATGATCTCGATTTTGCTGTTGCCGAGAGGCGCCGGGGTGCCGGTCTGGTTTGGGGCCTGGGCTGGTGACTGAGTGGCCGGTTGGGAGGTGGGCGTCGCCGACGTGCGGGGTGTGCCGCGGCTTCGGCCCGCCGACGGTGTGGTGTGTTGTGCCGGCGTGGGGGATGGCGCGGTGGACGTCTGCTGAGCGATCGCCGGGACAGCGAGGCACAACACAACGACGGCAGTGAGAGCGCGGGTCATGCGTTTGGGATGAGGGTACGGGGACGGGGGTTGCAGAATTGCGCCATGCCGGGTCACTAGTCGCCGGGAGCCGGTGCGGGGCTGAAACGCGGCGTGTGTGCTGCGGCACGTGAGCCAAGACGGCGGGCGAAGAATGCACGAATGCGGTCGAAGGTGAGGTAGACGACCGGCGTGGTGAAAAGGGTGAGTGCCTGCGAGACGAGGAGGCCACCAACAATCGTGATGCCGAGAGGGCGGCGGAGCTCTGAGCCGGTGCCGGTGCCGAAGGCGAGGGGGATGGCACCGAGCAAGGCGGCCATGGTGGTCATGGTGATGGGGCGGAAGCGGAGGACGCAAGCCTCGTAGATGGCATCGACGGGGGCCTTGCCGTGTTCGCGTTCGGCGACGAGGGCGAAGTCGATCATCATAATGGCATTCTTTTTGACGATGCCGATGAGGAGCAGAATGCCGATCATGGCGATGACGGAGAGGTCTGTCTGGGTGACGAGCAGGGCCAGAATGGCGCCGACGCCGGCAGACGGGAGGGTGCTGAGGATGGTGAGAGGGTGGATGAAGCTCTCGTACAGAATGCCGAGGACGATGTAGACGGCGGTGAGGGCGAGAAGGACGAGGTAGGGCTCAGAGGAGAGGGAGTCTTTGAATGCGGCAGCAGTGCCCTGGAAGCCGCCGGCGATGCTGCTGGGAATGCCGATGGAGTTACGGGCCCGGTCAATGGCGGTGGTTGCCTGTGAAAGAGAGACGCCTGGCGCGAGATTAAAGGAGAGCGTCACGGCGGGGGATAGACCCTGGTGGTTGACCTGGAGGGGGATGCGCTCTTCTTCAAAGTGACTGATGGCGGCCAGTGGAATCTGCGCGCCGGTGGAGGATTTGACGTAGATGGTCGTCAGAGCTTCCGGTGACTGCTGGAACTGGGGTGCGACCTCAAGAACGACGTGATACTGGTTGAGCGTTTTGTACGTGGTGGAAACCTGACGCTGGCCGAAGGCCGCGGAGAGTGTCTGGTCGACGGCAAGCGCGGTGATGCCGAGGCGCGACGCGGTGTTCCGGTCGATGATCAACTGCTCTTCGAGGCCGGACTCCTGCTGGTCGCTGGCGACGTCGCGGAGTTCAGGCTCGTGCTGCATGGCTGCGAGCATGAGGGGTGACCAGTGATTGAGGTCGCTGACGGAATCGCCGGTGAGCGTGTACTGGTACTGCGTGGAGGACTGGCGGCCGCCGATGTTGAGTTCCTGCGAGGACTGGAGGAAGGTTTGGACGCCAGGGATGCCGGCGAGTTTGGGGCGAAGCTGCGCGATGACACCGTCCGCGCCGACGCGGCCCGGGCGATCAGCATCTGGCTTGAGCGACAGGAACATGCGACCGGAGTTGTTCGCGCCGCCACCGGGGCCGCCGCCGCCAACAAAGCTCATCACGTTCTCGACAGCAGGATTGCTCTTGACGATGGCGGTAACCTGCTGGACCTTGCCCTTCATGGTGTCGAAGGAGACATCCTGCTGACCGATGATGGCACCGCCGAGGCGGCCCGTGTCCTGCTGGGGAAAGAAGCCTTTGGGCACGATGACGAACAGATAGATGTTGAGGAAAAAGGTCAGGATGGTGATGGCGAGAACGAGGACCTGATGGCGTAGCACCCAACGGAGGCCTCGCTCGTACTCGGCAAGAATGAAGTCGAAAAACCGTTCGCTGGCGCGGTAGATGCTGCCATGTTTGCGGGCGGAATGCGGCTCAAGAAAGCGCGCGGAGAGCATGGGCGTGGTGGTGAGGGAGACGACGAGCGAGACCAGGATGGCCACCGAGAGGGTGACGGCGAACTCGCGGAAGAGCCGGCCAACAATGCCGCCCATGAGCAGAATCGGGATAAAGACGGCGATGAGCGAGATGGACATGCTCATGACGGTGAAGCCGATTTCGCGGGAGCCGACCATGGCGGCTTCATAGGGGTTGAGCCCATCTTCAAGGTGGCGCGAGATGTTCTCGATGACAACGATGGCGTCGTCGACGACGAAGCCGGTGGAAATGGTAAGGGCCATGAGCGACAGGTTGTCGAGCGTGTAGCCCAGCAGGTACATGACACCAAAGGTGCCCAGGAGGGAGAGCGGGACGGAGACGGAGGGAATAAGGGTGGAGCGGACCTCTCGCAGAAAGGCAAAGACGACGAGAATGACCAGCACCACAGTGATGATCATGGTGCGGGTGATGTCTTTTACCGAGGCGCGGATGGTGGAGGTACGGTCGAGCGCGACGTGGAGCGTGATGCTGGCGGGGATGGATGCCTGCAGGGTGGGCAGCTGCTTGAGGACGTTGTCGACGGTTTCAATGATGTTGGAGCCGGGCGATTTAAAGACGACGACGAGGACGGCGGGGTGGCCGTTGAACATGCCGAAGGTGTGGATGTCTTCAACGGAATCGATGACAGAGGCTACGTCGCCGAGGCGAACGATACCGGCTGCGTTGGTGCTGGTGGTGGTGACGTTGGAGCCGTTGGGATTGAGGGCAGCAGACTGGAAGCCGGCACCGGAGTTGAGCGCGGCGCTGGCGGGCGCGGTGGAGTTTGTGTTGGTCGTGGCACCGGCATTGGGACTGACGACACCGGAGCCGGTGGTGCCGGAGCTGGTTGTGGAGGAGCCTGTGGTTGCAGACGCGACGTTGGACTGAAGACCGTTGGAGGCCTGTGCACTGGAAACGGCACCGCGGCTGGTGGCGACGATGAGGGGGCGATAGGCGTCTGCGCCAAAGAGCTGGTCGGAGGTGTCGATGGCCCAGCGACGGTTGTCGCCGTTAAGGTAGCCGGTGGGCTCGAGGACGTTGAACGTCTGGGCGGCGGCGGCAAGCGTGTTGAGGGAGAGGTTGTAGCTGGTGAGCTGGGAGGGGTTGGCCTCAATACGGACGCCGGGCTTGGAGGAACCGCCGACAAAGGTCTGCCCGACGCCCGCGACGGAGGCCAGCTTTTGCGCGAGGATGCTGTCCGCGGCGTCGTAGAGCTGGGGGACAGTGAGGGTGTCGGAGGTGAGCGAAAGGATGAGGATGGGAGCGTCGGACGGGTTGATTTTGCGATAGGTGGGGTTGCTGGGCAGATTGGCGGGGAGCTGTGCACGGGCAGCAGCGATGGCTGCCTGCACGTCGCGCGCGGCGCCATTGATGTCGCGGGTGAGGTCGAACTGCATGGTGATGGAGACCGACCCCTGGGACGAGGTCGACGTCATCTGGTTGATGCCGGCGATGCGGGAGAACTGACGCTCAAGTGGTGTGGCAACGGAGCTGGCCATGGTCTCCGGGTCGGCTCCCGGGAGACCTGCGCCTACGGAGATCACGGGGAACTCGACCTCTGGCAGGGAGGCAACCGGGAGGAGTTTGTAGGCGACGGCACCGGCGAGCAGGATGGCGATGGAAAGCAGAAAGGTGGCAACAGGACGGCGGATGAACGGGGCCGAGAAGTGGACGTTACCGATCGGCTCCGATGCTTCTTCGCGTTCATTGGTCGTGACGTGCTCGTGCTGCGGAGCTTTGTCGCCGGCGCGGGTGTCGGGGCCGCGATCGTGCTGAAGCGCGTTCAGCTTGCCGTCGTCGCCGGGGCGCGCATGGTCCTGGGGAGTACGGTCGCCGGGTTGGAATTCATGATCCATCGTTAAAGTCAGTCGCCCGCGGCGAAGTGGGGTTCGGGTTCGTGGGCGTGCTGCTGGAACTCGCGGTCGGCCTTTTCTGTGCCGAAATAGCGGCGGCCGATGCGGTCGAAGAAGAGGTAGACGACGGGTGTGGTGAAGAGGGTGAGGACCTGGGAGACGATGAGGCCGCCGACGATGGTGATGCCGAGCGGTCGGCGGAGCTCAGATCCCGTGCCGGTGCCGAGTGCCAGCGGAACGCCACCGAGCAGTGCGGCCATGGTGGTCATCATGATGGGGCGGAAGCGGAGCAGGCAGGCCTGGTAGATCGCTTCCTCAGGCGACTTGCCCTGTTCGCGTTCCGCTTCAAGAGCGAAGTCGATCATCATGATGGCGTTCTTTTTGACGATACCGATGAGCAGGATGATGCCGATGAGCGCGATGACGGACAGGTTGCTGCCGGTGATCATGAGGGCGAGGATGGCACCGACACCTGCGGACGGCAACGTGGAGAGGATCGTTATGGGGTGGATGTAGCTCTCATACAGCACACCCAGAACGATGTAGACGGTAATGAGAGCGGCGAGGATGAGGATGGCCTGGTTGTCGAGCGACGCCTCAAAGGAGGCGGCTGTGCCTTCAAACTGGGCGTTGACGCTGAGCGGCATGTTGAGTTGCTTGACCGCGGCGTTGACCTGTTTTACAGCGTCGCCGATGGAGTAGCCGGGAGCCAGGTTGAAGGAAAGGTTGACGGAGGGAAACTGGCCCTGGTGCGAGATGGCGAGCGTGGTGGGCCGCTGCTCAAAGTGGGTGAAGGTACTGAGCGGGACCTGGGTGCCGTTTGAGGATTTTACGTAGATGTTGTCGAGCGCCGTGGGATTACGTTGGAATCTGGGCGCGACCTCAAGGATGACGTGGTACTGATTCTGCTGGGTAAACATGGTGGACACCTGGCGCTGGCCGAAGGCGTCGTAGAGGGTGTCGTCGATGTTCTGCGGGGTGATGCCGAGGCGCGACGCGGTGTTGCGGTCGATGACGAGTTCGGCCTGGAGACCATCGGTGGTCTGGTCTGTGGCAACGTCGGTCAGCGCGGGCAGAGTCTTGAACCTTCTGAGCAGGATGTCGGAGTACTGGATGAGCTCGTCGGTGGAGGCGTCCTCAACGGAGAACTGGTACTGGGTGCGTGCGGTGCGGTTCTCCACCGTAAGGTCCTGAAGGGGCTGCAGATAGGCCTGTATACCTTCAACCTGGTTCAGTTTGGGCTGGAGACGCCGAATGACGGCAGTCGCGTCGGACTTGCGATTTTCCTTGTCCCTGAGGTTGATCTGAATACGGCCGGAGTTGAGGGTGGTGTTTGTGGAGTCGATACCGATGAAGGAGCTGAGGGATTCGACGTCTGGGTCTTCAAGGATCTTTTCAGCGAGGGCAGTCTGCTTGCCGGCCATCGCGCTGAAGCTGGTGTCCTGCGCGGTATCGGTGATGGCGAGGATGACACCGGTGTCCTGCACGGGAAAGAAGCCCTTGGGAACGACGACATAGAGGATGACCGTGAGGATGAATGTTGCGAGCGTGACAAGAAGCGTTGCCACCTGATGGCGGAGGACGAAGCGGACGCCCGTGGCGTAGCGCGCGATGATCCACTCGAAAAAGTCTTCAGATTTCTTGTAAAGCTTGCCCTTCTGGCTGGCGGGGGTGTGCCTGAGGAGCTTGGCCGCCATCATCGGCGTCAGGGTGAGGGAGACGACGGCGGAGACCAGGATGGTAACCGACAGCGTGACGGCGAACTCGCGGAAGAGGCGGCCGACGATATCGCCCATGAACAGCAGCGGGATGAGCACCGCGATGAGCGAGATGGTGAGCGAAAGGATGGTGAAGCCGATCTGCTCGGATCCCATGAGTGCTGCGTCGAGAGGCGAGTGGCCTTCCTCGAGGTAGCGATCAATGTTTTCGACCATGACGATGGCGTCGTCGACGACAAAGCCGGTAGAGATGGTAAGGGCCATCAGCGACAGGTTGTCGAGCGAATAGCCCAGCATGTACATGACGCCAAAGGTGCCGACAATGGAGAGCGGCACGGCGACGGCAGGGATGATGGTGGCCCGCCAGGAGCGCAGGAACAGGAAGATGACGAGAATGACGAGGCCGATGGTGAGCAGCAGCTCGAAGTTCACGTCCTTGATGGAGGCGCGGATGGTGCCCGTTCGGTCGGTGAGGACCTCAAGCTTGACCGACGCGGGCAGCGTAGCCTGGAGCCGGGGAAGGATGGCCTGAATGCGATCGACGACACCGATAATGTTGGCGCCGGGTTGGCGCTGGATGTTGACGATGACGGCAGGATGGATGGTGGGAGCTTCGCCGTTCTCCGGGGCGCGTCCCATCCAGGCGGCCTGGAACTCGTTTTCTGAGGCATCGATGGAGTTGGCGATGTCGCGCAGGAAAACAGGTGAGCCGTTGCGGTAGGCGATGATGACGTCTTTGTAGCCGGCGGCGCTAAGAATCTGGTCGTTGGCGCCGATGGTGTAGGACTGGTGCGCGCCGTTGAGGTTGCCTTTGGCCTGGTCGACATTGGCCGAGGCGAGCGCGGTACGCATGTCCTCAAGCGAGAGGCCGTAGCCGGCAAGAGCGGTGGGGTTGGCCTGGATACGGACGCCCGGCTTCTGGCCGCCCGCAATCGAGACCAGGCCGACGCCGGAGAGCTGCGAGATTTTCTGGGCAAGAACCGTGTCAGCGAGGTCTTCGACCTTGGTGAGCTCCAGGGTGTCAGAGGTGAGCGCAAGGGTGAGGATGGGCGCGTCGGCCGGGTTGACCTTGTTGTAGATGGGCGGGTTGGGCAGGTCTTTTGGCAGGTAGCTCTGGGCTGCGTTGATCGCTGCCTGGACGTCCTGCTGGGCGACGTCAATGGATTCAGACAGCGAGAACTGGAGTGTGATGATGCTGCCGCCGCCGGACGAGGTGGAGGTCATCTCCGTGAGGCCGGGAATCTGGCCGAACTGGCGCTCGAGCGGGCCGGTAACGGCAGAGCTCATCACGTCTGGCGAGGCGCCAGGGTAAAAGGTCTGGACCTGGATGGTGGGGTAGTCGACCTGGGGGAGGGCAGAGACGGGCAGCTGAAACCAGGCGACTGTGCCGGCGAGCAGAATCGCCAGCATGAGCAGGGCGGTGGCGACCGGGCGGAGGATGAAGGGGCGTGAAGGGCTCATCTGTCTTTGGCTGGTACGGGTTGCCTGCTACTGCTGGGGTGGCGGTGGAGTCTTGTGGGTGGGCGGACCGTCGCGGTCGCCATCTTTGCCGTTGTTGAAGCTGGATGTGGGCGTGCGCAGACTGCGGGTATTGCCGGATGCGGGGTGGAGGGAGGGGGCGACGGCGGCGTTGCCCATCGCGGGAGCGCCGGAGTCGACCGTAGCGGCGGGACGAGGCTGGACCTTGCTGCCGTCCTTGAGCTTCTCTTCACCGTCGGTGACAACGTGCTCACCGGGCTTGACGCCGGAGCGGACGACCACGAGGTTGCCCTGGGTGAGATCGATGACGACTGGAGTAGCGCGGACCGGGTAGCTGTCGCGGGAACCGCCCGCAGCGCCGCCGCGGCCACTTCCCTTGCCTGTTGTTTGTGCTGTTCCGGCCGTGGTGCCGGTGTCGGTCGATGGTGTGCTGCTGCCGGAGGCACCGGTCGGGGTGCCGGCGGAGTCTGCGACCGGCGGTGCTGCTGCGCCGTTGGCGGCGGCTGGCTTGCCGGAGGAAGGCTGCGCGGCGATGGGATGCTGCATGTCAATGACGTACACAAAGGAGCCCGATGCACCGGTCTGGACGGCAGCGGCGGGGATGGTGATGGCGTTGGTGCGGTTCTCAAGAACCAGGCGGATGTTGACGAACTGGTTCGGGAAGAGCGCACCGTCGGTGTTGTTGAACACCGCTTTCAACTTGGCTGTGCCGGTGGTGGTATCGATCTGATTGTCGACCGTGAGAAGTGCACCGGTGGCAAGTTTGTGGGTGTTGTTGCGGTCCCACGCTTCAGCCATGAGCTGGTGCCCGCCGCGCATGCGCTCAAAGACCGCGGGAAGCTGATCCTCAGGAAGGGTGAAGATGACGGAGATGGGCTCGACCTGGGTGATAACGACGAGGCCTGTGGTGCTGCTGGCCTGAATGACGTTGCCGATATCGACCTGACGCAGGCCGACGATGCCGGTGATGGGCGAGGTGATGCGGGTGTAGGCGACGTTGACGCGGGCAGCCTGAATGGCGGCGCGGTCGGCCTCAAGCGTACCCGTGGCCTGGCCCGCGGTGGACTCCTGCGCCTGCGCCTGTTCGCGGCTGACAACGCCGGCGGAGTAGAGCTGGTTGTAGCGCTGCTGCTGCGCGGTGGCGTTGGCGGCGTTTGCCTGGTCGCGGGTGAGGTTGCCCTGGGCCTGTGCGAGGGCGGCCTGGTAGGGACGGGGATCGATCTCAATGAGGAGGTCACCCTGCCGGACGCGCTGACCCTCGCGAAAGTTGACGCGGACGATCTGGCCGTCGACGCGGCTTTTGAGGGTGACAGTGTTGTAGGCGGTGACGGTGCCAAGGGCCTGGAGGTAGATGGGCACGGCGCGCTGCTGGACCACGTCGTAGGCAACGGGGACCGCACGGTTGGCAGCGGCGGCGGCACCCTGGGCCTGCTTCTGGTCTTCTTTTTTGTTGGTGCGGATGCGGTAGACCACGAAGGCAGCGGCGGACAGAATGACGAGCAGCAGGATGAGGATGCGCAGCCAGGAGCTCTTCTTCGGCGTATCCGGGCCGGGCCGCTGGGAGGCATCATCGGGCAGGCCGGTGGACGCAGGGGAGGCATGTTCAGGGAGAGCGTGGACCTCGGGGGAGGCATGGAGATCGTGGTGCTCGCTCGTAGTTGGCGATGACATGTCTTCGGGAAGCCTTCTGAAATCAGTAGAGTGAGCGCCAAGCCGGGGGAAACCGTCGTGTCGCAATCAAGCCTAGCAGTCAAGCCTAATAGATGTACGTTCAAGCGGGTGGAGAGTTTCCCGGAGTGACGGATTCATGAGGATGAATTTTGTCCTATGACTTTTCGGGAGCGCGTTGCTCCTTATAATCCGAGGGGCGGCCCCAGCCGCGCGACTGAGAGATATGGCTGAACTCCGGATGAGTGAAACACCGCGCGCAGAGTCGATGGGAGCTGCCGAGGTTCCGCTGTGCGTGGACCTGGACGGCACCCTGGTCAAGAGCGACACGCTGCTGGACGCGGTGCTGCTGCTGGTTCGGCAGCAACCGACAAGCCCGTTGCGGTGGCCGGAATGGGTACGCAAGGGGCGTGCCGGGTTCAAGCGCGAGATTACGACACGGGCCGTGGTGGACGTGGAGCACCTGCCGTATAACGGGCCACTGCTGGAGTACCTGCGAGCCGAGCATGCGCGGGGACGGGAGATGTACCTGGCTACGGCGGCGGATATCGGATTCGCCGAGCTGGTGGCAGCGCACGTGGGTCTGTTTACCGGCGTGCTGGCCAGCGATGGAACGCATAACCTGGCGGGCAAAAACAAGCTAGCGGCGTTCCAGGCTCGCTTTCCGCAAGGGTTCAGCTACATTGGCAATGCGATACCGGACAGGACGCTGCTGCAGGCGAGCCACGAGCCGATGGTGGCGAATCCGCATGGCAAGCTGCGGGCGGCGATGCGGCGCGATGCGGTGGTGGCGCATCGGGAGTTCCTGGACCGGCGAAGCACGGCTCGCTCGTTTCTGAAGGCCATACGCATTCACCAGTGGGCAAAAAACACGCTGGTGTTCTTGCCGGTACTGCTGGCGCATCAACGAACGGCAAACGTGTTTGCGGCGGCCGTGGTGGCGTTCTTTTCGCTTTCGTTTTGTGCGAGCGCAACGTACATCATTAACGACCTGCTGGACATTGAGGCGGATCGGCGGCACCCAAGGAAGCGCCTGCGGCCGTTTGCGGCGGGGGACCTGTCGCCGCTTACGGGCGCTGGCATCGTTGCGGTGTTTTTTGCCATCGCGATCACGCTGGCTGTGGCGCTGCCGCACATTTTTGCGGCGATGCCAGGTGTTGGCGGCGTGCACGAGGTGTTGGCCAGGCCCTATCGCTTTGTGGAGTGGCTGGCGCTGTATACGGTGACGACGCTGCTGTACAGCTTCTACCTGAAGCGGCTGGCGCTGGTGGATGTGCTGGTGCTGAGCGGCCTGTACACGGTGCGGATACTGGCGGGAAGTGCAGCGACGGAGATTGAGGTGTCGGCGTGGCTGGCGGCGTTCTCGATCTTTTTCTTCCTGTCGCTGGCGTTTGTGAAGCGCTTTGCCGAGCTGGAGCTGATGGTGAAGAGCGGCCGCACCAAGGCAAGCGGACGCGGCTATGGCACCGACGACATGGAGCAGCTGCGGTCGTTTGGGACGAGCAGCGCGTTTGCCAGCGTGGTGGTGCTGACGATGTACATCAGCGGCCTGGCGGATGTGCTGTACCGGCACCCCGCGCGGTTGTGGCTGCTGGTGCCGGTGCTGATCTTATGGCTGTGCCGGGTGTGGCTGCGGGCGAGTCGGGGGCAGCTGCATGAAGACCCGGTGGTGTATGCGATTACGGACAGGACGAGCTGGCTGCTGGGTGTGATTAGCGCGGGCATTGTGTGGTGGGCGCTGTAGATGCCGAAGAAGGTGCGCGAAGTGCTGGACATGCTGAACCGGGATGGATGGTATCTCGTTGGCCAGCGAGGAAGTCACCAGCAGTACAAGCATCCGGTAAAGACTGGACGCGTAACCGTTGCCGGCAAGCGATCAGAAGATATCGATGAAGGGACGTATCGAGCTATCCTGAAGCAGGCAGGTCTGAAATGACAAGAGAATACGCGGTAGTGTTCGAGAAAACGGCAACGGGATGGAGTGCACACGCGCCTGATCTTCCAGGCCTGGGCGTTGCGGGCGCCACATTTGAAGAAACTGAGGTGCTGATCCGCGACGGCATCGATTTTCATCTGGATGGCATGCGAGAGGACGGCCTGCCGATTCCAGAGCCGAAGGTGCGGGTCGCGACGTTATCGGTGGCAGCGTGAGCTACGAGTTACCTCTAGCATTGAATTTCTCCGATGACGCTGCGATAAAGCAGGCGTTTACGGATGCTCAAAAGGCTTTTGACGAGGAACTGGCACCGGTAAACGACGAGGCTGAACTCGAGCAGTTTCGTGTGCGGTGGCTGGGTGACAAAAACGGTCTAATCAACCGGGGCGTCGCCGGTTGGCTTAAGTCTGTACCAAGAGAAAGCAAGCCAAAGGCTGGCGCGTCCTTTCAAGTGCTACGAGTCACCGCCGAATCGGAGTTCGATCGAAAAAAGTCTTCGATAGCGTCAGGGCGTTTGTTCGGCACGATGTATGACGAGGCCGCTAGCAGGCCCGACGCCAAGACGTCCTCCCTCGATCTGACGCTGCCGGGTCTTCGTCGTGTGGTTGGGGTGGAGCATCCGCTGACGCGGACGATGCGCGAGATGGTGGCGGTGTTTGCGGCGCTGGGGTATTCGGTTGGGGTTGGCCCCGAGGTGGAGACGGATTTTTATAACTTCGAGGCGTTGAATTTTCCGCCGAACCATCCGGCTCGGGATACGCAGGACACGCTCGTGGTTGCGGACCAGGCGAGTAAGCCGCTGCGGGACCGGCTCTTGATGCGGACGCACACGTCGCCGGTGCAGATACGGAGCATGATTGCGGGGCCGCCGCCACTGCGGCTGGTAATTCCCGGCAAGGTGCACCGCAATGACGAGAGCGACGCGACGCACTCGCCCATCTTTCACCAGGTGGAAGGTCTGTGCGTGGACCGGGGAATTACGTTCAGTGATTTGAAGGGGACGCTGGACCATGCGATGAAAACGTTTTTCGGGTCAGATGTGAAGACCAGGTTTTTCCCATCCTTCTTCCCCTTCACCGAGCCGAGCGCGGACGTGCAGATCAGCTGCCCGTTCTGTGGCGGAGCGGGCTGCCGCAAGTGCAAGCACAGCGGTTGGATTGAGCTGTTGGGCTGCGGCATGGTGGACCCGGCCGTGTTTGCGGCAGTGGATGCGCGCCGTGTGGAGCTTGGGATGGAGCCCGCCTATGATGTGCCGGGGATCAGCGGGTTTGCTTTCGGCATGGGGGTGGAGCGAATTGCCATGATGAAGTACGGCGTGGGCGATATCGGTCAGTTCTATAGCGGTGACATGCGCTTCTTACAACAGTTTGCTTAGAGAGGAAGACTGAGTCGCGACGACTTAGCCGACGTGCTAGCTCGCTTACCTGCTGACTCGCTGCACTTATGAATATTTTGACGACGTGGTTGCGCGAGTATTTGCCTGCGCTGGATGTGGATGACCGACAGTTGGCCGAGGACCTGACGCTGCGGGGAATTGCGGTGGAGGGGGTGCACGCGCTTTCCGACGGCGGCCACCTGTTTGAGATGGACATTACGACCAACCGCGTGGACGCGATGAACCACTACGGTGTGGCGCGCGAGGCGGCGGCGATCTACGGTGTGCCGCTTTTAACGCTGGAGGACCGTCGGGTGCTGAACGCTGAGGGGCTTGCTGCACGGGCAGAGCAGGCCAGCGCGGCGTTTCCGGTGCGGATTGAGGCGGAAGATCTGTGCGGACGGTTTACCGCGCGGGTGGTGCGCGGCGTGACGGTGGAGCCTTCAGCCGGGCTGGTGAGCGAGCGGTTTGCGGCGCTGGGGCAGAAGGCGATCAGCAACGCGGTGGACGCGACGAACTATAACTGGATGGCCATGGGGCATCCGACGCACGTGTTCGACCTGGACACGCTGCAGGGTGGCATCGTGGTGCGGCGAGCGCGCGCTGGAGAGGTGCTGCGGCTGCTGGACGGCTCTGAAAAGACGCTGACCACGGACGACCTGGTGATTGCGGATGAGCGGAAGGCGCTTGGCCTGGCCGGGGTGATGGGGGGTTGGGATTCGCGCGTCACAGAGGCGACGAAAAACATACTCGTAGAGGCTGCGTGGTTTTCGCCGGCGGCCATTCGGGCCAGTTCGCGGCGGCATGGATTGCATACCGACGCGTCGCACCGCTACGAGCGTGGCGCGGACCTGGGAGCGTGTGCGCTGGCGAACCGGCTGGTGGTGCGGTCGCTGGAGACACACTGCGGCGGGGTGGCGGACACGGCGTTTACGGATGTGGCTGTCGCGGCGTGGGAAGAGAAGACGACGAAGCGTGCGCCGGTGCAGCTGCGCGTGGGATATGCGCAGGCGCTGCTGGGAACGACGCTGGAGGCGGGTGAGAGCGGCAATGTAGTGCCCGAGGACAAGGTGGAGCAGTACCTGGAGGCGCTGGGTTGCCACCTGCGGCCAAGTGCGGGTGGTGAGGCGTTTGAGGTGGGTCTGCCGAGCTGGCGACTGGACCTGGAGCGCGAGATCGACCTTGTAGAAGAGATTGCGCGGGTGTACGGGTACAACCAGTTTGCAGATACGCTGCCGACGTTCAGCGGCGGTGTGACTGCCCTGCCCTTTGCGGCTGCCGAGGAAAAGGTTCGCGCTGTGCTGCTGGCGCTGGGGTACACGGAGGCGCTGGGCAGCACGTTTGCCGGGGCGGAGGAGAGCGCGGTGTACTCTGCGCGTCCTGCCGTGGCGATGGGCAATCCGCTGAGTGCGGAGGCGGGCGTTTTGCGCTCTTCCCTGCTGCCGGGCGTGGTGGGCATGGTGGCACAGAATGGTGCGCGCGACGTGCGGGAGGCGCGACTGTTCGAAGTGGGGCACGTGTTCACCGGATCGACGGAGACCGTGGTAGAGGAGAGCTCGCTGGTGCTGGCAGCGTTTGGCGGCGCAGCCGCGACAAGGATTGTTAGCGCTGCGGACGCGCTGTTCTTTGAGGTGAAAGGTGCAGTGGAGGAGGTTCTGGGGCGGTTTGTGACGCCGGCGCTGGTGTGGGATGGCACAGAGTTGCCGCCGTGGGTGGAGAGTGGGCGTGGGGCACGTGTGAGCGCCGGCGGCGTGGAGCTGGCAGTGGTGGGAGAGTTGAGTGCGGCGGAGCGGGAGACGCGAAAGCTGCGGGATAACGCGGTGCTGGCGGAGGTTCGTTTGCCGGCGCTATTTGCGTGTCCGCTGCAGCAGCCGAGTGCGGTGGAGCCTTCACGGTTCCAGGCGGTGGAGCGGGATCTGTCGTTCCTGTTCAGCGATGGCGTGAGGTGGGCGGATGTGGTGACGGCGGTTCGCGGGCTGGGCATCGCCGAAATGATTCTGCTGGAGCCGGTGGAGATTTTTCGGGACCGCAAGGGGAAGAGTGTGGCGGCTGGTGAGTACTCGCTGTTGTTCCGGATGGTGTTTCAATCCGGGGCACGGACGCTGACGGAACAGGAGTTGGGCGGGTGGCAGGAGTCGGTGGTGTCGGCGCTGACCGCGATTGGTGGAAGGCACCGGGCTCCGGAAGCTGTGTAGGCCCCCGCAGTATGACTAGGTGGAACGGAGATCGGCGGCCTGTATGGCCGCCGATTTTGCTCTTGGGGTGGGTTGCTGCATCCTACGGTCTATGCTGCAGAAAAGATTGCTGAACACGCCACTCGACCAACCGTTAACGACTGAGATTCTGGTGAACGGGCGGATCGTCGCTGCTGCGCCTGGCGAGCTGCTGATTGAGGCGATGAACCGCGCCGCGGCGGAGGCGAACGATACGCTGCGCGATGCGGGTGACCACCCGCAGGACCGGCCGATGTCACCGGGCGAGCGGCGAGCGGCGCAGTTCGATTCCAAGCTGACGAAGTCGAAGTATTCGTCGCCGGAGAAGTTTCCTGCGTTCTCGCCGGACAGCGCTGTGGCGAGCGGAAACGGTCACTACGAGAGTGTGCCGCAGCTGTGCTATCACCAGCAGCTGGGGCCGATCCAGACGTGCGACACGTGCATGGTGGAGGTGGACGGGCAGCTGGTGCGGGCGTGCGCGACGGAGGTGGTACCGGGCATGCGTGTGACATCTGAAAGCCAGCGTGCGGACATGGCACGGCGCGAGGCCATGGACCGGGTGCTGGAGAACCACGACCTGTACTGCACGGTGTGCGACAACAGCAACGGGAACTGCACGGTGCATAACGCCGTGGGCGAGATGAAGGTGAAGCACCAGGTGCGGCCGTACCAGCACAAGCCGTATCCGCAGGACCACTCGAACCCGTTTTACAGGTATGACCCGGACCAGTGCATTTTGTGCGGGCGGTGCGTGGAAGCGTGCCAGGACGTGCAGGTGAACGAGACGCTGACGATTGACTGGACGAGCAAGCACCCGCGGGTGCTGTGGGATGGTGGGGAGCAGATCGCCGGATCGAGCTGTGTGAGTTGCGGGCACTGTGTGACGGTGTGCCCGTGCAATGCGCTGATGGAAAACAGCATGCTGGGGCAGGCGGGGTACTTTACCAACCTGCCGGGCAAGGTGCTGGACGACATGATCGAGGTGATCAAGGGGGTGGAGCCGGAGCTGGGCTATCCGCCGATCCTGGCGCTGAGTGACATGGAGTCGCAGATGCGCGAGGCGCGGGTGAAGCGCACGAAGACGGTGTGCACGTACTGCGGGGTGGGATGCAGCTTTGATGTGTGGACGAAGGACAGACACATTCTGAAGATTGAGCCGGAGCATGGAGCGGCGAACGGCATAAGCACGTGCGTTAAGGGCAAGTTCGGATACGACTATGTGAATTCGCCGACGCGGCTGCATACACCGCTGATCCGGAAGAATGTGCCGGGGCAGGGTGACACATATGTGGAGGCCACGTGGGATGAGGCACTTACTTTAATTGCGAGTAGGTTCACCGAAATTAAGGAGAAGTACGGACCGGACTCGCTGGCATTTATTGCTTCAAGTAAGTGCACCAATGAAGAGAGCTACCTGATTCAGAAGCTGGCGCGCGCGGTAATTGGAACCAACAACATTGATAACTGCAGCCGGTATTGCCAGACGCCGGCGACGATGGGCCTGTCGCGGACGGTAAAGCTGGGCGGGGATGCCGGGTCAATTGCGGACATTGAGATGGCCGGGTGCGTGGTGATTGTGGGGTCAAACACGAGCGAGAGCCACCCTGTACTGGCGACGCGGGTGAAGCGGAGCCACAAGCTGCGCGGGCAGAAGCTGATTGTGAGCGACCTGCGGAAGCATGAGATGGCGGAGCGCGCGGACGTGTTTATGCGACCCAACCCAGGGACGGACATGGTGTGGTTGAGCGCGGTAACGAAGTACATTTTCGACATGGGGTGGGCGCACGAGGACTTTATTGCTCGCCTGGTAAACAAGCGCGACGAATACCTTGCGAGCCTGGCCACGTTCACGATGGAGTATGCGGAGGAAGTGACCGGGATACCTGCCGAGACGCTGCGGGGCGTAGCAAAGACGATTGTCGAGTCGGATGGGACGTGCATTCTTTGGGCGATGGGTGTGACGCAGCACTGCGGCGGATCAGATACGTCGACGGCTATCAGTAACCTGCTGCTGGCTACCGGAAATTATGGGCGACGCGGCGCGGGTGCTTATCCGCTGCGCGGACATAACAATGTGCAAGGTGCCAGCGACTTTGGGTCGATGCCGAACCTGTTACCGGGCTACCAGTTAGTGGATGACGCCGAGGCGCGCGGGAAGTTCGAGGCTGCGTGGAAGGTGAGCATGCCGGTAACGAAGGGCAAGGACAACCACGAGATGATGGAGGCGATTCAGAAGGGGGAAATCCGGTCGCTGTACATCACGGGCGAGGACACCATTACGTCGGATGGGAACTCGAACGACGTGGAGAAGTCGCTGAGCGAGGTGGACTTTTTGATCGTGCAGGACATTACGTTTTCATCGACGTGTGCCTATGCGGATGTGGTGCTGCCGGCATCGCCATCGCTGGAAAAGGATGGGACGTTTGTGAATACGGAACGACGGATTCAGCGGCTGTACAAGGCGCTGGAGCCGCTGGGCGAATCGAGGCCGGACTGGGAGATTTACCAGAGCATAGCGAACCGGTTAGGCGCGGGTTGGACGTATGCGCACCCGGGTGAGGTGATGGCCGAGGTGGCCTCGCTGACGCCGTTGTTCGCGGGTGTGACGTACGAGCGGCTGGAGGAATACAAAACGTTGCAGTGGCCGGTGGCGGCGGATGGAACAGATTCGCCGTACCTGTTCAAGGATGGGTTTCCGTTTCCGGATGGCAAGGCGAAGTTTTATCCGTTGGAGTGGATTGCGCCTTCGGAAGAGCAGGATGCGACGTTCGATCTGCATTTGAATAATGGGCGGGTGCTGGAGCACTTTGAGCAGGGTGCGATGACGGACCTGGTACCCGGAATCAGGGAGATTACGCCGAGTAACTGGCTTGAGGTTTCGCCGGAGCTGGCGGAAGAGCGTGGCATGGAAAGCGGCAGCAAGGTGGAGCTGACAAGTAAGTGGGGTGTGATTCGGGCGCGTGTGCTGGTGACGGACCGGGTGGAGGGCAAGCAGATGTACATGCCCATGAATTCGACCACGGAGCCAGTGAACCGGTTGACGGGCGCGCATGTGGACCGGGCGACGCATACACCGGCGTACAAGGAGTTGTCGGTGAACCTGCGGGTGTTGACGAAGAAGGGGCGATCGCCGCTGACGCCGGAGAACTTCAGAAATGGCAGCCGCACGCCGCAGAGGGGCGTGGAGGTGGAGAAGAAGTGGGCGCAGGCGAGTTATTACCTGCCGGGGACGGGTCGTGGGGACCGGTTGGTGCAAATCAATACGACGAAGGTTTGAGAGAAGTATTCAGTATTAAATGACGGGTCAGAACCAGTAAGTGGGGGTTAGAGATGGCGAATCCAATTGCATTTACACCGAGGCCGGTCGATCCGCGGGATGGTTTGCGGAAGAAGCTGGAGGCGGCACCGATGGAGCACGCCGAGGCGCTGCTGGTGGCGTACGACGTGATTCAGGCGGCGCATGACGAGGGTATTCTGGACCTGCTGCATGGTGCGGTGAAACACAAGAACACGGTGTTTGAGCACCTTGCCGAGGGAGCGAAGCTGCAGGAGAGTGTGGATGCACTGCGGAATGTGATCAGCCTGGGCAAGGTGCTGGGTGCGATTGATCCGGAGACGATGAGTTGCGTGGCGGCGGCGCTGAGTACGGCGAGCAACCCGAAGGCGGAGGAGCCGCTGAGTATGTGGGGGTTGTTCAAGCGGGTGAGCTCGCGCGAAGGGCGGCGTGGATTGAGCCTGATGGTGGAGTTGCTGGTGGCGGTGGGAACGCGGCGGTTTGCGGATGCTGCGCTGCTGGACAAGGGGAAAGCGCTGCAGAGGCGTTAAGACGCTTCCTGGGGCAAAGGCTCAGGTAGCATCGCCCAATTTGCATGTACGTGAAGATGGGCTGCAGCCATTTCTTCCAGGGGATACTGCGGCGTATTCGCAGGCTGGGCCTGATGGAGATTCATACTTCCTGGAACCGCCACGCAGCGGCGTTCGTATCCCAGACGGGGAATGTAGCCGCACGCGTGTGCCGCGCCATCCCCAGCAGTTGAGCGAAGCAAACGGCGCACGTGAGGCTCGATGCAACCGTGTGCGAGGGAGAGGAATGCAGACAAAGTTCAATGTGTTCGGGCAGCCGGTGGAGATGCTTGTAGCAAGCAGTGCGACAAACGGTAGTTATTCTGTAGGGCGGCAGATGTGTGCACCAGGAACGGGGACTCCCCCGCACCTGCACCAGAATGAGGACGAGATGTTCTCCGTGGTGTCAGGCCGATTTGAGATCTACGACGGGGACACCGATACGTGGACAGAAGTGGCAAAGGATGCCGTGGTGTTTGCGCCCAGGGGTCACGTGCACTGCTTTAGAAACTCTGGAGATGCCGATGGTGTAATCCAGTTCGTCGCGGGCGGTGCGACGTTTGATGTGTTCCTGGAAGGTTTGGCCCGGTTTGAACTTCCTGGGGATCTACAGGCGATTGTGGATTATTCAGCGGGTTACGGCATTTCTTATCCCACGCTGCCGCCGCCGACGATCGCGCGACAGCATGACGAGGTAGTGGCGCTAGCGAGTGTCTAGACTGCCTCGAACGACGGTGTGGGTGTTGCCGCCGACCCAGACCTGACCGGCGTCGTCGCGACTGATGTATACGCGGCCTTTACGGCTTAGGCAGGTGCCCTGGGCGGCAATGTAGGGGCCGGTTGCGATACCGGTGGCGTAGAGCCACTGTGCCACGGAGGCGTTGAGGCTGCCGGTGACCGGGTCTTCAAGGACAGTGCCGTTGTGGTCTGTGAAAAATGCGCGGAGTTCGAAGGCGGTATCGGCAGCGTTGTGGGGGCCGACGACGCCGACTTCCATGCGGCCATTCCAACTGCGCCGGGGGGCGAGGTCGAGCACCTGCTGGGCGGAGGCGAGGCGGATTCCGAGCCAGCCCGGGCCGTTGTCGATCCATGCGGCGTCGACCACGTCGGTCGCTTCGATCCCAAGAAACTTCAGTGCCTGCTGTAGTTCCTGCGGCGACGGTGCACCGGAGCGAATAAGTGGTGGTGCGGCGAACGCCAGGCGATCGGCGTCGCGGCGGATAGGGATGAGGCCGGCGAGGCATTGCTGGACGATGCTGTCGGGGGTCTTGGGGGTGTTGCCTGCCTGGAGCCATGCGTGGCAGGTGCCAAGGGTGGGGTGGCCGGCGAAGGGCATTTCGCGATCCAGGGTGAAGATGCGGACGCGGTAGTCGGCTGCGGGGTCGGTCGGCGGCAGCAGGAAGGTCGTCTCGGAGAGGTTGAACCACTGGGTAAGGCGCTGCATCTCCGCGGTCGGCAGACTGTGCGCGCCGGTGACCACGGCAAGAGGATTGCCGGAAAGCGGACCGGAGCCAAAGACGTCGATCATGTGGAGCGTGAGTTCCATGCAGCCCCTTAGTAGTTCCGCGTCTTGGCGATGTCGGGGCCAAGGACTTGCTGGGCGTCCGGCGCGGGATGTGGGGGAATGGCTTCAACTTCGGCCGTGGCTTTGCAGTGCTGTTCCAGACCGGATTGGAGCAGGGCGAAGGCCTGTTCGGGGGTGTCTGCAAACTGGAAGATGTCTTTGTCGGCGACGGCGATGGCACCTTTTTCGGCGAGCAGGTCGAGGTTGATGACGCCCTTCCAGTAGCTCGAGCCGTAGATCACGATTGTCATCTTCGTGTCGAGCTTGTGGGTCTGCGCAAGGGTGAGTAGTTCGAACATCTCGTCCAGCGTGCCGAAGCCGCCCGGGAAGACGATGAGGGCCTTTGCAAGGTACGCAAACCAGAACTTGCGCATAAAGAAATAGTGGAATTCGAAGTTGAGCGCGGGTGTGATGTAGGGATTGGGCCTCTGCTCAAACGGCAGAACGATGTTGAGCCCAATGGTTTTTCCGCCGGCCTCGTGAGCGCCGCGATTAGCCGCCTCCATTATGCCGGGACCGCCGCCGGATGTGACGACGAAGCGGTGGCGGGGGCCGGGCAGGTCTTTTGCCCACGAGGTGAGCATGTGCGCAAGGGTGCGCGCGTCCTCGTAGTAGCCGGCCATCTCCGCGGCGGTTTGCGCACGGGTTTTCTGCAGGGCTGAGGCCTGTGGCGAGGTTGCCGGTTGCTCGCTGGCATCCGCAGCCTGCTGGCTACCGGTGTTGGCGAGCAGCTGCACCTCGTCCGTCGCGTGATCCAGTGGGTGAAAGCGCGCCGAGCCGAAGAAGACGACCGTGTCTTCAATGCGTTCCTGGCGGAAGCGCGACATGGGTTCCTGGTACTCCGCCAGGATGCGCAGACCGCGGCCATCGGGGCCGGAAAGGAATTGCTTGTTTTCGTACGCGAGGGGGGCTTTGTCGAGAACAGCGGGATCGGAGCTCATGCAAAGCCATGGTAGCGTGAACCCGCGCTGACCCGCGTTGCAGCAGCTGCAGTGACTGCGAATGAACGGCTGCAAACGTGCGAAAACGGGGCGTACGTACGCGAAACCTTCCTGGATGATGTGCCACGATCACCTGTAAGTCGTAGCGGCTACACCTTGTTTGAGACTCCACGCCGGGTTAGCTTTTAGGAGTTCCCAAAGAAAGGAATCACGCTTTTATGCGCGCTCTAACACTGACCCTTGCTCTATCTTCTCTAGCCTTGTCTTCTCTCGTCTGTGCAGGTGTCGCGCATGCCGACACCATCAGCTTCGCCTCCAGCGCCAACACCACAACCTACAAGTACGTCAGTGGCCAGGGCGCCGCGAACGGCACCGGTGGGACGGCAGTGGAGTACCAGAACCCCGCATGGGCCAACCCCTTGGCCGGAAGCAAGTGGGTCTCCACGTCCTCGTCTGGTGGGAATGGCGTAGTCGGCGAAACGGACTACACCGTCACCATCAACCTGCTGGCAAATGAACTGTATACCGGCAGTCTGAGCTTTCTGGCGGACGATAACGGCGGCATCCTTGTGAACGGCGTCCAGGTGTTTGGGATCAGCAGTTCGTCGGGCTACAACACCCCGACCACCGTCAATCTACTTTCCAGCTACTTCAAAAAAGGCGCCAACACCATCACCATCCAGGACTCCAATGCTGGTGCGGGACCGGCAGGCGCAGACTTTGCGGGATCCATCACGGGTACGGCCATAACGCCGGAGCCATCCTCCGGGGTTTTGTTGGGGACGGGTCTGCTAGGCGCTGCGGGGCTTGCACGGCGTCGCTTCAGATTCAACCAGTCCTAGTCTCGAGCGGCAGTCTCGAGAGCAGCACCGACACAACGAAGCGAGCAGTTGAAAAGTCAGTACAACGCCTCCGCCTTGACGAAGCGGGGGCGTTTTGTTGCGTGTAGACGGTGCGGAGCTACTCGTTGAGGTAGCTGTCGTACTGCGACTCAAGCACGCCGGTGTTGCGAGCGAGTTGCAGTTTGGCATTGTTGAACTGGAAGAGCGCCTGCACAAGCTGGGACTGGGCACCCGCCAACGTGGACTGGGCCTGCACCACGGGCAGTGTGTCGTCGATGCCCGACCGGTACCGCAGAAGCGCGTCGGTGAGTTCCTGGCTGGCGAGGTTGACGTTGCTTGTCGCGAACTTCACAAGGTCGCTTGCTGTTTGAACGTCAAGCATGGACGAGCGAATCTGCTGGTCGATATCGGCGTGAACGCTGGCGAGCTGAGAGCGGAGACGGCTAAGCTGGGCATCGGCAATCTGGCGGTCGCCGCGGAAGCGTGCCTCCTCAAAGATAGGGAAGTTGATGCCACCCTGTGCGACGAAGTCCCCGTGGTAACTGGCGAAGGTCTGCCCGATGACGCCGTAGTATCCGCTGAGAGTTGCAGCAGGTAAATACTCGTACGTGATGGCCTTGCGCTGCAGGCGGGCCGATTCATACTGAGCCTGCAGGCCGAGCAGGTCTTTGCGGCGCTTGTAGGCGACCTGTTTGGCGGTTTCTAGCGGAAGGGCGGCGAGCTCGTGGTACGGGACCGGGTCGATCAGATCAAGCTGCTGGTCCGCGGCCAGGCCCATGGTCCGGTTGAGCTGGATCTTATCTTTGGCATCGGTGTTGCGGTCCTGCGCCAGTTCCTGTTCGCGCTGCTGGCGGTCGACGATGGTGCGCAGAAGGTCAAGGTTGGTTCCGGTTCCCGCGTCCTTGCGGGCCTGGGCCTGGCGTTCAAGCTCGCGGTCGGTCAGCAGCTGAGACTGGCCGTTGCGGATGCTGGCCTCATCGGCAAGCACGCGCAGATATTGGCTGGCAATGTTCTGGATGATGGCGCCGCGATCCGACAGCGTTTGCAGATCGACGATGCGGGATTGGACCTTGGCGGCCTTGTAAATCTCATAGGCCGGCAGATTGAACAGCTGCTGGTTCAGGTTGAGCTGGGCACTGGTTACGTCGTATTTGACGATGGTGGAGAAGTTGGTGCCGGGGGGCAGCAGGGGCTTGATGACCGCGGGATTGAAGCCCATGGCGGCCAGATTGATCTCCTTGGTGGAGGAGTAGCCGCTGGCGCTGAGCGAGGGAATGAGCGCGTTAAACGCGTCCAGCTGCAGGCCGCTCACCTGTCGGGCGCTCTGTGCATCGATGGCGAGAGTCAGGTTGTGTTCCAGGCCAAGCTGGACGGCGTCGTCAAGCGAGAGCCGCAGCGGCTGGGCGGTTGCAACCGTCGTTGTGACGCCATGGTCCAGGCGGCGGGGGGACACGGCACCCAAAGGCCCGGTGACTGCAAGAGAGGGTGTGCGCGGCTCCGGTGCGAAGGGCAGGTTCACCCCATCCGCAACGGGTGGCTGAGGCGAGGGTCGTGCGGCCGTCTGGATTTTAGGATCGGCAGGGATCGCAACAGGCTGCGCAGGCTGAACGTTTGGGGCGGTTTGCACGTCTGCGCCTGCCGGAACGGACTGCGCGCCTGCAACAGGCGCCTCAGTCCGGGAAGGCGTGGACGCCTGAGCGCTTACGCTCAACGTCGACGCCGCAAGAGCGATTGCGACCCCAACCGGGAGCACGCAGCGGCGGACTGCCGGTGTCCCGTACTTTCTGCAACAACCGTTCCCCAACGCTTTGCGTCCTCGTTCCCACTGTGATGCTGTTTCCAATTCGATTCAGGCAGCGGACGGGTGGTTGCGAAAACTTCGCAGGCGACTGTTGCGCACGCCGCAACGCGAAACGGGCGTTGGCCCGGGACAGCGACTTTACGCGGGGTGGTGCGTCTAGAATGGGGTACAGCACAGAGCCGGTTGAAACGGCGTCTGGCAAGACAAACGTTCCAGCAAGAGCAGGAGATATCGACGATGACGACGCGCTTTAAGACTGTTGAACTGGCCATGACTGCTGCGAAGCTCAGCGTTGCCGCAGCGCTGCTGATGGGCGTGGCGCAGGCACAGATCGATGGCCCCGCAGCTGGCACCAACAGCTTCAAAGACACATCGATCCTGCGGCCGCAGCCCGGGCAGAAGGTGGCGATCGTCGTGTTTGAGGACATGGAGTGTCCGGCGTGCGCGGCATCGCACCCTGTGGAACTGCAGGCTGCTGCGCAGTACCACGTACCAATCGACCGACATGACTTTCCGCTGCAGATGCACGTATGGAGCCGGGATGCCGCCGTGTTTGCGCGTTACCTGCAGGACAAGGTAAGCCCGGCAGTGGCGGATGAGTACCGTACCGACCTGTTCCGGCAGCAGATTTCCATTGGCAGCAAGGACGACCTGCAGAACTTTACCCGGCGGTGGATGCAGCAGCACGGACAGAACATGCCGTTCGCGATTCCGCCAGAGGAAGCGGCAAGGGTGCAGGCCGACTACAACCTGGGCGAGCGGCTGAACGTGACGCGGACACCGACGATTGTTGTGGTGACACCAACCAAGTACCAGGTGATCAGCGGAAACGACAGCGGTTCCAACGACCCGAATAAGCTCTTCCCAGTGCTTGAGGCAGCAACAAAGAGTGTTGCTGCGGCGCCGCACACAGTACGTACGGCTGCCCACAAGTAGAGTATCCAACGGTAGTACGAAACTTACGGGGTGGGCGCTGCCGGGCTGGCGGTGCCTGCCTTTTTTGCGGCTTTCGCGGCCTTCTGCTGCTGCTTGAGCGCCTTGCGTTCGGCCTTCTCCGCCTTGGCCTGCTGCTGGTTGGCTTTTTCCTCTTTGGCGAGCTGGGCCTGCTCACTCTGAAGAGTTTGAGGAGCGGTACCAGTTTGCGCGGCGGACTTTTGGCTCGGTGAGGCCTGTGCGTGGAAGGTGGCGGTTGGTACAAGAAGGACGCCGGCAAGGAGCGCGGCGGAGGCAAGCTTAAGAGTCATGGGGAAACTCCTCCTGAACAGATAGATGCGGCCAGGACAGCAGCCGGACCATGCAGCCAGCGAGCACCGACTTCAGCTGATCTGGACCAGGTCGCCGTGGCCGCTGGGAGTTGGTGCGGAAGGCCGTGGCGGATGCGGGGTCTGCGCGCCGCGCCAGTGATCGATGTAGCTGACCTGGTGCACGCAGGAGATGGTGCAATTGGGGGCACAGCCCTTTTCGCTGCGGTACTCGCGCTTGATGTCAGCCTTGGTGTACTCGGCGATGGGGATGCCGGGGTAGCCGCGCTGCTGAGAGCAATAGTGCACGAGACCGTCTTCCGCGATGTAGAGGTAGCGTGAGCCGGCGCGGCAACGCCAGTCGTTTGGCATGCCGTTGGCAATGGCTTCCTGAAACTTGTTGAAGCGCGAGTAGGAGCGGCGGGTCATTTTGCGGACGCGTTCCCACACGTTGCGCTCTTCCCCGCCCAGACGCTTGAGCTGGCCAGAGCCGTCGTGGATGATGCCGATGGTGGAGGAGAAGCCGAGGTCGAGGGCGCGCTTGCTGACGGTATGGGCGTCCTGCGGGTTTGGGATACCGCCGCCGACGACGGAGTTGATGTTCACGTGGAAGTCTGCGTACTGCGCAAGCCAGATGAGCCGCTGGTCGAGAACCTTGAGGGACTTCTTCGATACCTCGTCCGGCATGACATTGTCGATGGAGATCTGCAGGTGATCGAGGCCGGCCCTGTTCAGCCGCTCGATGCGTTCGCGGTTCAGGTTGTAGCCGTTGGTGATCATGCCGGCCATGGCGCCATTGTGGCGGATGCGGGCGATGATGGCGTCGAGGTCGGGATGGAGGGTGGGCTCCCCGCCAGAGATGGTGATGACGGAGGTGCCCATGCGGCCAAGCTCGTCGATGCGGCGCTCCATTTCTGCAAGTGGAACGGCGTCGGAGTGGTCGTCGAACTCGTTGCAGTAGGTGCAGGCGAGATTGCAGCGGCGCATGGGCACGATCTGCGCCATGTAGGGGTGCGACGTATGCAGCAAAGCCCAGCCGATGCTTGCCAACTCACGCAGCCGCAGGGTTGCCAGCCGGGCACGCCGGCGCAGGGGCATGGGCCTCGTTGCGGGCTTCAGTTCCATGCTTGGACGTGGTGGCCGGGCTACGGATGACATTGGTTGTTAGTTTAGCCGATGCTGCTCGCAAGCCTGCTCGAAAAGGGTGATCTTTACCCAATTTGCGGACAGTATTGCTCCCGTGACAGGGCCCGTCCTGTAGACTTGAAGCATTGCCTTGAGTGCGCTCTTTGCGCACTGGGAACGTTTGCGGCCCCTGCACGAGGGCTGCGACGGCGGGCAAAACACATTTAATTCTTTCAAAAGACGGGATATCTATTTCTGTGAGCAATACGATTCGCAATATCGCCATCATCGCGCACGTCGACCACGGCAAGACGACACTTGTAGACGCCATGCTGCGACAGAGCGGGACCTTTCGAGCAAATGAAGCGATGACTGACCGGGTCATGGACTCGAACGATCTGGAACGCGAGCGCGGCATCACGATTCTGGCCAAGAACACGGCCGTGCATTACAAAGACGGCAAGATCAACATTGTGGACACGCCGGGCCACGCCGACTTTGGCGGCGAGGTGGAGCGCGCGCTGAAGATGGTGGACGGCGTTGTTCTTCTGGTGGACGCATCCGAAGGTCCGCTGCCGCAGACGCGGTTTGTGCTGAGCAAGGCGCTGGCGGCAAAGCTGACGCCGATCCTTGTGATCAACAAAATTGACCGGCCGGACGCGCGCGTGCAGGAGGTGCTGAACGAGGTGTATGACCTGTTCATCGACCTGGATGCGGCGGAAGACCAGCTGGACTTCCCTGTGGTCTACACGAATGGCAAGGCCGGAACGGCGACGATGGATATGGCTGTTCCGGGAGAAAACCTGCAGCCGTTGTTCCAGACGATCGAGAGTGCGATTGCGCCGGCGACGGGCGATCCGGACGGGCCGCTGCAGATCCTGGTGACGAACCTGGACTACAGCGACTACCTGGGCCGGCTGGGCATCGCGCGCGTCTTCAACGGCACGCTCAAGAACGGCGAGACCGTGAACATTGCCAAGCTGGACGGCACGCTGCAGGCGGTGAAGATTACCAAGCTGTTCAGCTTTAGCGGACTGAAGCGGACAGACATTGAAGAGACCACGACCGGCGACATTATTGCCGTTGCGGGTGTGAGCGGGTTGACCATTGGCGAGACGATCACCGGGATCGAAAACCCATCGCCGCTGCCGCCGATCGTGATCGACGAACCGACGATTGCGATCCAGTTTTCGGTGAACAACTCGCCATTTGCCGGTCGCGAAGGCCAGTATGTGACGAGCCGAAACCTGCGTGAGCGGCTGGACAAAGAGCTGCAGACGAACGTGTCGATTCGCGTGGAGGATACCGGATCCCCTGACACGTTCAAGGTGCTTGGGCGCGGCGAACTGCAGCTTGCGGTGCTGATTGAAATGATGCGGCGCGAAGGCTTTGAGCTGATGGCCGGGCGGCCGGAGATCGTGACCCGCCGCATCGACGGTGCGCTGATGGAGCCTGTCGAATATGTGACCATCGACGTACCAGAGGAGTTTGCCGGAACGGTGATCCAGAAGCTTGGACCCCGCAAGGGCGAGATGGTGAAGATGCACGGGCAGGGCCGCATCCGCATGGAGTTCAAGGTGCCGTCGCGTGGGCTGATCGGGCTTCGTTCGGAAATGCTTACTGAAACGCGTGGGACCATCGTGATGAACACGCTGTTCGACGGCTACATGCCGTACCAGGGTGAGATTCCGGCGCGGTTGAACGGCACGCTGATCAGTGACCGCAGCGGCACGACGACAACCTATGCGCTGAACGGTCTGCAGGAGCGCGGCACGCTGTTTATGGGCGAGGGCGTCGAGGTGTACGAGGGCATGATCGTGGGCGAGAACAGCCGCGATAACGACCTGGACGTGAACTGCGTGCGTGAAAAGAAGCTGACGAACATGCGTGCTTCCAGTGCCGACGATGCGTTACGCCTGGTGCCGTACAAGCAGTTGACGCTGGAGCAGTGCATCGAATTTATTGCCGATGACGAGGTGGTGGAGATTACGCCGAAGAGCCTTCGCATGCGGAAGAAGATTCTGCAGGCGAACCGGCGGTCACGCGGCAGCAAGCAGCTGGTGGAAGCGTAGACAAGCAGCTGGTAGAAGCGTAGATCAGCGGATGATCTGACATGTCCCGGTGCCGAAAGGTGCCGGGATTTTCGTTTGTGAAGAAATGTGGGCACCACGCAAGCCTCTGTCCAGCAGAGCGCTTCGCGCTGAGGCCACCGACTCGCCGCTCACCTATCAGAACATCTGCGAGCGCGAAAGAAAGCCCTTTGGTTGTGGATGAGCGCCGCATAGCCTTCGCGGTGTGCGGGTTTCACGGGCCTGCTCTGCTACCGTAGATTTGAATGGCGTCTGAGGCAAAGCTACCGGTCGACCCCACCGCTTCGGCCCAGGCTGAAGGAACAGAGGCGAGTGCGCACGCTAGTGATCTTGCGCCGGTGTGGCTGCAGCGCATGTCGCTGGCGGTGCTTGTGCTGTTCTGCCTGTACCTGGGTGGGTTGCTGGTGTACCTGCCGTGGTGGAAAGAAATGTGGGACCACAACAGCTTTCTCTTGGGCTTTCCGCGGGTGCACCACATTCTGATCCAGGGGCCGGTGCGCGGCCTGGTGAGCGGCATGGGGCTGCTCGACCTGTGGATCGGCTTTTCAGAGATTGTGCACTACCGCGAGTACCGCAGCTAGCGATGCACGCGGCCCACTTTCAATGCGCGGCCTGCTTCAGCTGGGTGGAGACAACCGTCGACGAGAGCGGTGGCTCAAGGCAGCAGTATGTGGAAGATTGTCAGGTGTGCTGCCAGCCGAATGTGTTGACGGTAGAGTGGGACCGCAGCGCGGCGGAGTACGTGATTTCGGCGGAGTTGGAGTCGTAGCTGTAAGGAACGCCTTGACGCGCACAAGGGCCGCAGTGTGCGGCCCTTGTGCTTGTACGAGTGTTCTTCCAACCGTTAAAGCGACTTGCAGTCGAGGACGAAGCGGTACTTCACGTCGGACTTGAGGACGCGGTCCCAGGCTGTGTCGAGCTTGTCGAAGGTGGTCATCTCGATGTCGGAGACGATGTTGTGTTCGCCGCAGAAATCGAGCATCTGCTGCGTCTCTTGAATGCCGCCGATCATGGAGCCGGTGAAGTTGCGCCGCGCGATGACGGAGAACGCAGAAACCTTGAACGGGTCTTCTGGCAGACCGACGGTGCAGAGCGTGCCGTTGCGCTTTAGCAGGGCAAGGTACGGCGCCAGGTCGTGATCGCCGGAGACCGTGTCCAGGATGAAGTCGTAGCTGTTGGCATGGGGCACATGCCAGTTCGCGTCTTTGGTCAGGATGACTTCGTCGGCACCGAGCTTCTTGGCGTCTTCAATCTTGTTGCTGCTAGTGGTGAACTGGACGGTGTGCGCACCGAAGGCGTGCGAAAACTTAAGGCCCATGTGACCGAGCCCACCCAGGCCGATGATGCCGACCTTGCTGCCGGGTCCGATCTTCCAGTGCTTGAGCGGGGCGTAGGTGGTGATGCCGGCACACAGCAGCGGCGCCGCGGCGGCCTTGTCCAGATTCTTTGGCACGCTCAGGGCATAGGCTTCGTCGAGCACAATCTTGTTGCCGTAACCGCCAAAGGTCAGGTTGCCTGCCTTGTCCTTGCTGTTGTAGGTGAAGACGGTCTGCTGGCGATCACAGTACTGCTCGTCGCCTTCCTTGCAGCTCGCGCACTCGCGGCAGCTATCTACCATGCAGCCAACAGCAGCGGTGTCACCCATCTTGAACTTGGTCACCTTGTCGCCGACTGCGGAGACGGTGCCGACGATTTCATGACCGGGCACCATGGGGTAAAGAGCGTTGCTCCACTCGTTGCGCGCCTGGTGAATATCAGAGTGGCAGATGCCGCAGAATTCGATGTCGATCAGGATGTCGGTGGGGCCGGGTTCGCGATGCTCGTAGTTCCAGGGTGCGGGATTGGTCGTACTGTTCTGCGCGGCATAGCCTTTGGTGGCGATCACGGGAGGTTCTCCTGGGGGGGGTTGGGGTGAATTTGGCAGCGGACGCGCGCTGGATGGCGCGAGCACTGCACGCCATGGGTCCCTGGCTGTGTCACCATGATACAGAGCATGCCTGTACCTGACGGACAACAAACCAGCGCGGTGACTGGACGAGAAAGCGGAGCGGCATTTCGGTCGCGCAGCTTTCGCAACTACCAACTTGCGCGCTTCCTGGTCATCCTGGGGGCAGAGGCGCAGTCCATCGCAGTTGCGTGGCAGATTTACCAGATCACACATAGCGCGCTGCTGCTGGGTGCGACCGGGCTCGCGCTGTTTCTACCGGGAGTGCTGTTCGTGCTGCCGGCAGGGCATGCGGCGGACCGGTATGACCGCAAGGGCCTGATCCTGGCGTGTTACGTCGTACAGCTCCTGTGCACGGTCGTGCTGTTCTGGCTGGCATACACGGGCAGCCACAATGTGTGGGCGGTGTATGGCACGCTGTTCTTTGTGGGCGTTGGTCGCGCCTTCAGCGGGCCGGCAAGTGCGGCGCTGCTGCCGTCGCTGGTGCCCAAGGACGGCTTTGTGAACGCGATGACGTGGGGCTCGGCGATTTTCCAGACGTCGAACATCAGCGGCCCCGCGCTGGGTGGCCTGCTGTTTACGTTGACCCTGACAGGGCGAGCGGCGCGGTTCAACGGTGCACCAATCGTGTACATCGTCACGATGCTGACGCTGGTCGCCTTTCTTGTGCTGGTCAGCGGGATTACGCCACGCGACGAGGCACGGGAGAAGAAGGCGTTTACGGTGGCGACGATGCTGGCGGGCATCCACTATGTGCGCCGTGCACGGCTACTGCTGGGGTCCATATCGCTGGACATGTTCGCGGTGCTGCTGGGCGGCGCGACAAGCCTGATGCCGATCTTTGCGCAGGACATTCTGCATGCCGGGCCGCGCGGCCTGGGCATGCTGCGTGCGGCACCGGCCGTGGGCGCGCTGCTGGTGAGCGTAACGCTTGCGCGCCGGCCAATACGCCACGGCGCAGGCAAGCTGATGCTGGCATGTGTGGGCGTGTTTGGCGCGGCCACCGTGGGCTTTGGGCTGTCGCGCTCCATTCCGCTGTCGCTGCTGCTGCTGGCCATCATCGGTGCAAGCGACAACGTGAGCGTGATTGTGCGCAGTTCCGTCCTGCAGCTGGGCACGCCTGCGGACATGCGCGGTCGCGTGAGCGCGGTAAACTGGATTTTTCTTGGTGCCTCGAACGAGTTCGGCGAGTTTGAGAGCGGGCTCACAGCGCATTGGTTTGGAGCCGTGCGGGCCGTGGTCTACGGCGGTATCGGATCCATGCTGGTAACGGGGTTGTGGAGCTTCTTCTTCCCTGCCCTGCGAGACGTGGACACACTGAACGCGGACGAGCTGCTGGCGGCAAACGCGTACAGCACAGCAGAGCCTGTGGACTAGGTTGGAGGACTTGAATGGCTGACGACGTGGAGCTCGACGCGCCGAAAGACAACTCGCTGCGGAACCTGCTGATTGGATTTACGGCGGTGATGCTGCTTGCTGTTGCGGTGCGCTTCTACTTTGTGTATCGCGCCCACGTTGCGCCGGCTGCCACTGTGGCGAAGGACGACACGCCGGACACGCACCTGACGAACGATGACCTTGTGTTTCCGCGCAACCTGCACGCGTCGTCACTGGCGGATTTGAAGGTGCTGGATGGCAAGCGGGTGTGGGTACAGTCTGGCGGCGAGACGGTGTATTACACGGCCACGGCCAAGGGTGCAGACCTGAAGAAGCCGCTGGGCTATCTGCAAGGAGCAGAGCCGCTGGAGGTGGTCAGCTTTGTGTCGCAGCAGACGCCGGCCGACCCCTATGTGACTGCGTGGCTTGGCATGCTGTTCCACAAGCCGGGTGACGCAAAAACGCTGTTCGCAACGCAGGTGGGCACCACCGTGGGCAAGCAGGACAACATCGTCACGGACCAGAAGTTCTACTACGACGATCCGCGCGGGCTGTACAAGTGGCCAGCGGTTGTGTGGCAAGCCGTGGATGCGCACCAGGCAATTGCAGGTATGAATGAGTTCCAGACGAACCTGGCGCTGGGCCCTATCAACAAGCTGGGTGCCGGCGAGAAGGGCAACCGCACTAACACATACCTGCATGGCGAAAAGCTGGTGGATGTGACATTCGTCGGCAACAAGGCGACCAAGATTGAACCGCAGTGAGCAGCCGCTGGTGAGCCGACCTCGACATACACACTAGTGAGTGTTGAGGTGAGCCAGGATCCCGTCCCACAGGCGCAGTCGCGATTCAAGCGCAAACGTCGCGGCGCGCTCGGCTTCTTTCCACTTCGTGTCGTCGTTGCCACAGAGCTCGCTGATCATGCGCAGGGCCATGGGACCATGCTCGTCGCCGTCCACTTCGATGTGGCGCTCCAGGTACCAGAGAAATGTGTCGAGGCCACCACCAATCTGGCGGTTCAGGTCGCGAACAAAACCCTTGAACATGTCCGGGATCAGGTCTTCGCGGCCAAACGTGAAGGCGGCAGCGGTGACATGCAGCTTGTTCTCTGCAATGAGTGAGAAGGTATCCCACACGAACGCCTGCGCGGCGAGCGGAGCGTTGCTCTGCGCCAGTGCACGCTCCACCGTGGCACCCTCACGCAAATGCGCCAGGGTGCCGTCGATGGCTGCTGTCGACGCACCGCTGCGGTGCATGGCGATGCGATAGATCTCGAAGTGGCTAAGGGGCTTGCCCTCGAAGGTGTCAGACTCTTCGCCGAGAACAATTTCGTTGACCAGGCGGCGGGATTCGGGGAGCGCGGACGGCGTCCATGGAACGTCAATGCACGTGAGGCCGCGCTGCAGAGATTTGAGCAGGCTCATGAAATCCCACACAGCGAACACGTGCGATTCCAGAAAGGTCTGCAGCTGCTGTGCAGTGTGCAGTGAGGCGTAGAGCGGATGCGCGGCAAGCCGTTGGTAGAGGGGCTTCAGCTTGAATTCAAGTGCTTCGACTGGAGTAGCGGCGGGTTCAAGTGCTGTGGTCATTGCGTTCCTTCGCCTGGTTTACTTCTCTTCGCGCTCATCTAGTCGACGCAGAAACTCCCATGCGTAGATGCCACTCTCATGGCCGTCGTTCCACTTGAATTTGATGGCGTAGCGTCCAATGGGCTCCGCGCTTAACGGGCGTGCCGGCGCGACATACATCGGCAGGATCTGGGCGACCTGGGGCTTGCGCTCGCCCGGTTCCAGACCGTCGGCCTCGCGAGCCTCATGGCAGGTGGCACAGGGGCAGGCATCGCGTAAAAAGGCGAAGCTCCACGCGGATCGATGGCCGTCCTTCCAGTCGATGGCAAGACCGGTGCCGCCAGTGATATCGACCTTGACCTTGGCCGGCGTGATGGCGTCGGGCGGCAGCGGCTGCTCGGCCTGTTGTTCGCGACGAGCGTCGTCAAGGTTGACGATGCGAATGCCTTCGTGGCTCATGGGTCTAGTTTAGTTCGCCTTGCTCAACGCCGCCTCAAAGCTGGGCGTGGCGGCGATCAGGGCCTGGGTGTACGGCTCACGGGGGCGGTCGCAGACGTCCAGAACGGAGCCGGTTTCAACTAGGCGGCCGCGCTGCAGCACGGCCACGCGATCGCACAGGTAGCGGACCAGCGGCATGCTGTGCGAGATCATGAGGCAGGTAAGGCCATGGCGCTGCTGCAGGTTCCGCAGCAGGTTAATAACCTGCGCACCCACCGAAACGTCCAGCGCGCTGACCGGTTCGTCGAGCACGAGAAAGTCCGGCCGCAGCGCAAGTGCGCGGGCGATGTTGATGCGCTGACGCTGGCCGCCGCTGAACTCATGCGGATACCGGGTAAGCGCCGTCGAAGGCATGCCTACCTCGTCAAGCAACGCGATGAGTCGCTGCTGCAGTGCGTCCCCGCGCAGCCGTTCTTCCTTGTGGATGAGAAACGGCTCTTCCAGAATTTGCCGAACGCGCATGCGTGGATCGAGCGCGGCGAAAGGGTCTTGAAAGACAATGCCCATGCGGCGGCGAAGGTGGCGAAGGTCGGTTTTGGACGCGGCAAGGAGGTCGATGCCGTCGAAGGTGACGTTGCCGGACGTAGGCTCAATCAGCCGCAGGAGCATGCGGGCCACGGTGGATTTGCCACTGCCGCTTTCACCCACCAGACCGAGGATTTCGCCGCGCTGCACGGCCAGGCTCACGCCGTGCACAACGGTGGCGCTGCCGTAGCGCTTGACCAGGCTGTTGGCTTCAACAAGGGTTTGCGGCGCGGCTTGCATCTCAGGCGAACTGCGGCGGATGCTGCAGGTGAAACTGCGTTTGGGCCTGGTAGAGCTCGGCAAATGCCAGCAGGCGCGCGTCGTCGTAAAGCTGGCCAAGGAAGGTGATGCTGACCGGTGTGCCTGGACCGCCGATGTTGTCGTCGTCACCGTCATCGATATGCGGCGGTGCCGGGGCATCCGCGCCACGCAGACCGTTGGGAACGATGCATGCAGGATGACCGCTCAGGTTGGTTGCCACAAGTTGCGGACCGCCGCTTGGCGTGACGATGATGTCGACAGTGCGAAAGAGCTCGGCCATCTGCTGAATGAGAACGGACCGGGCGCGCATGGCCTGAACGTAGTCCACACCGCTGTACAGGCGCGAGACGCGGAACTGGTTGGGCCAGTCTTCCGGCCCCTGGGCGGTGAGCAGGGCGTCGCGGCCAGAGCGCAGGAGCTCATCGAAGGCAGCCGCAGCCTCAACACCGAGCAGGGGAGCGATGGAGCCCAAGGGCAGGTCAGGAAGTTTTACAGGAATCGGGGTGATGCCCATCCGACGAAGAACGTCGAGCGAGGCGAGATCGTAACGGTTGTCGTAGATACGCCGATCCAGCGCGCTCTGACGAAGCTTGCGGCGCCCTTCCTGCTCGGCCGGTGACAGTACCTGGGCCTCGGGCCTGGTGGCGGAGGGCTCCGGAAGCCGCCCGCTTGGCGCAGCAAACGCGGCCTCCAGGTATCCAACGCGGATAGTCTTAACGTCGAGTGGGGCGAGCGGTTCAACTTGCAGAACGAGGGAAGATGGGATGGACTGGACGGCGAGGTCGTGTCCGTCAGGTCCGTGAATGGCCGCCAATACAAGCGCGGCGTCCGCAGCGCTTCGAGCGATCGGGCCCAGTTTGTCCATGGACCAGCTGAGCGCCATGGCGCCTGTACGCGGCACGCGGCCAAAGGTGGGACGGTGCCCGGTCACGCCGCACCGCGTGCTTGGCGAAGAGATGGAGCCCAGCGTCTCTGACCCGATGGCAAACCCGACGCAACCCGCGCTGACTGCACTGGCTGAGCCAGCGGAAGAACCGCTGGAACCCTGCGTTGGATTCCATGGATTGCGCGTGCGACCGCCGAACCACACGTCACCCTGGGCAAGCGCACCAAGCGTGAGCTTCGCAATCAGCACGGCACCCGCCGCGTCCAGGCGCTGCACGACAGTTGCATCCTCATCGAAGTGTTGCGTCTGAAATCCCGCTGCGCCCCATGTGGTCGGATAGCCTTTGACGGCGAGAAGGTCTTTCGCACCCCAGGGAATGCCGTGGAGCGGACCTTTGAACCTGCCTGCGGCAATGTCGCGGTCTGCCTGCGCAGCCTGCGCGAGGGCACGTTCATCAAGGTAGGTGATGACGAAGTGAAGCTGGGGATCGTATCGGCGTAGGCGCGAGAGATAGAAACGGGTGAGTTCAACCGACGTCACCAGGCCCGTCCGCAGCAACTGGCCAAGCTGGCCGATGGTGTCGAAAGCGTGCTCATCAAGGTGTTGCAGGGTGGTAGCGCGAGCGCGCTGTTCAGAATCGACAGGAATAGTCGCGTACCCGCGTTGCGGCACATAGTCCACCTGGGCGACGCCGGGTTGCGGCATGACGAAGCCGGCAGGACGAGGGTCGAAGACAACGGCGGGTGCTACCGCATTTGCAAGGTGCATGGTGCGGATCGCGGTGAGCCCGTCGCGAGTGCTCTGCACGTCGTCAAGCATCATCTGTCGCTGCTGCAGCGTGAGCGTGATGCCGGCGACAGTGGCCGCAGAATCCAGCAACTCCACCGTTAGCGGCGGCATGGCATCCACAGCGGCCATGGCATGGGGCTCCGCCTGTGCTAACGCCTGCGACGCCAGGGTCAGCAGAACGCCGGGTAGCAGCGTCTGGCCTAAACCCGCCGCGCTGCAGCGGGCCAGAAACTCTCGTCTGTCGAGCATGGTTCACTCTATCGCCTTCCATGCGGGTGAAGGCGGGTGCATCGTGCAAAAGATGCGGTCTGCGTTGCGTCCAACGGGAGTGAAGATTTCCTGCCGAGCCCTTGCCCTCCCGATACTGGCTATTTGCGTCAGCCTTGCACCCTCCATGAACTCCGCACGGGCGCAGCACGCGCGCGTTGGCCAACCCCATGCGGAACCGCAGCGCCGGGTTGTGGGGTACTTTCCGCAGTGGGGCGTGTACGAGCGCCGATTTTTACCGGTCGACCTCCTGCACAGCGGTGCCATCAACCTGCTGACGCAACTGGATTACGCGCAAACAACAATTGCGAACAACACCTGCGTCGTTGCTGATCCGCAGGCAGACACCAACACCACCTTTGCCGCTGCGGACAGCATTGACGGCGTTGCAGATTCACCCACCGCCGCCCTGCGAGGCGACCTGCACCAGATGCAGCTGCTGCACGCGCGATACCCAGCGGTGCGCCTGCTGATCTCTATTGAGGGCAAGCAGTCGTCGTTTGAGGAAGCCGCAAAGCCGGAGAACCGCGTGGCGTTCGTGCATTCCTGTGTTGACCGCTGGCTGCAGGGGCATCTTGCACCGGGCATGGAGCTTGGTCGCGTGTTCACCGGCATCGACGTGGACTGGGAGTACCCTACAGCCGACCATGCCGACGACTTCTACGCGCTGATGGAAGAGTTCCGGCGGCAGATGAACGCCGTCAGTCCGACCATGTTGCTGACCATTGCGAGCAGCGCGAACAGCAAGAGCATCACGCCCATCCAGTGGTCCAGGGTTGCTGCGAGTGTGGATGAGATCGGCGTGATGACCTACGATTTCGCCGGCCCTTGGAGCCACACCACCGGTCTGGTTGCGCCGTTGCGGTCAGCGGATGCGGATGCCGCGACCGTGTCGACGGTGATGGAGGCCTACCGCGCCGCCGGTGTTCCCGCACACAAGCTGCTGCTGGGTGTGCCCTTCTATGCCTACCAGTGGCACAACGTTGCAGACGGTGGAGCCCATGGGCTGAACGCAAAAGGTGATCCGCTGCGCGGCAACCGTAACCAGTCAACCGCGGCGGCGTTGCTAATGGCCTCACCGGTAGCCAGGCTCTATCGCGATCCCATATCTACCGCGCCGTGGATCTATGACGGAGACAACTTCCTCACCTTCGATGATGCCGTTTCGCTGCGCGCAAAAATGCAGTACGTGGATCAGCAGAAGTTTGGCGGCGTGATGATTTGGGAGTTGTCAGGCGATACTGACGACATTAAGCTGTTACATACAATTGCTGGAACTAGAGCATCCACAAACTAGCGAAGGAAAGACGACGGCTGCTGCTATGCTGTCGTACAATTCCGCCGTTGCAGTAGAGTGTCTTTTTCCTGGAGGGAAGTTGATGCATACATTTACAAAGCTCGCTGTTTTAAGCATGGTGGCGGTTGGACTTACAGGTTGCGCGCGTCACTCCAAGTCAGAGAAATATTTCCTTGTGGCGGCGAACACGAAAGTCCCGTACTGGAAGACAGTGAATGAGGGCTTTACCAAGGCAGCGGCAGACTACAACGTGACCGTGGACATGGTTGGGCCTGAGACCGATGATGCCAACGCGGAGCTGGACGCGTTTAATAAGGCGGCCGCCACTAAGCCGGCCGGAATCCTGGTGTCGGTCGTGGACGCGAACCGCATGAGCTCCGCCATTGATGCGGCTATGCGTGAGGGCATTCCCGTGATCACCGTCGACTCGGATGCACCGGGGAGTGACCGCCTTTATTTTATCGGGACCAATAATTTTGCGGCTGGCAAGCTAGGCGGCGAGAAGCTCGCGCAGCTGCTGAATGGTAAAGGCAACGTGGTGGTGTACTCCTTTCCCGCGCAGCCCAACCTCGCGGACCGCTTTAAAGGTTACCTCGATGCGTTGTCCACGCACCCCGGCATCAAGGTCGTGGATGTGTACGACATCAAAGGCGACAGCGGCGCTGCGTTCGACAAGACACGCGAGTACCTTGCAGCAACTGGCCCCGCGAAGATTGACGCGTTCGTCTCACTGGATTCGGTGAGCGGCAAAGACGTGGCAGACGCACTGAAGCGACAAAATGTGACCGACCGGACCATCATCGCCATGGATACGAGCGCAGACGTGATCAGCCTGGTCAAGAGCGGGGAGATCAAGGCCACGATCTCGCAAAAGCCGTACACCATGGGGTATGTGGGCCTGAAGGCATTGGCGCAGATTCATGAGGACGGGAATAAGAACCTGGCCGGACACAACGCGAATAATCCGTTCTCTCTCTACCCAACGTTTGTAGATACGGGCACGGCTCTGGTTAGCAAAGACAACGTGGACACTTACACGCAGCCTGCGAAGTAAGTGCCGCATGACAGGGGTGCCGTCATTACGACGGCACCCCTTTGTATTTGCCCCAGTAAGTGTTGACGGACGTCGTTACGGTGCCACTCGCGGGCGCGAAGAGACAGGGATACTGTGAAGCTGCCACCGCCCGCGCCGAACAGCCATGCAGAGCAACGGTCTGACCTGCCCCTGTTCAACCACCGGTTTGCGGTTCCGTTCTTCATGGTCACGGCGCTGTTCTTTCTGTGGGCAATGCCGAACAACCTGAATGATGTGCTGATCCGGCAGTTCATGAAGTCCTTCCAGATCAGCCGGCTGCAGGCCGGGTTGGTGCAGAGTGCGTTTTATTTTGGCTATTTTTGTATCTCGTTGCCAGCTGCGTTTGTATTGCGGCGCTTCGGCTATCGCGTCGGGCTTGTAACTGGCCTGCTGTTTTACTCCGCCGGATGTCTCTTGTTCTATCCGGCAGCGCAGGTGAATCGTTACAGCTTCTTCCTGTGCGCGCTGTTTGTGATCGCGGCGGGCCTCGCGTTTCTTGAGACGGGTGCTGCCTCGTTCATTACACAGCTGGGCGACCCGGCAACGTCGGAGCGGCGCCTGAACTTCGCCCAGGCGTTCAATCCGCCTGGGACCATTGCGGGTGCGCTGATCGGCACGGTCTTCATCTTCAGTGGCGTTGAGCCCAGCGTCGCGGATGTGCAGAAGATGAAAGCGGCTGGAACATACGCCGGGTTCCTGCACGGCGAAACCCTGCGCGTGATCATGCCTTATCTGGTGCTGGGGTCCGTAGTCTTTCTGTTTGCCCTGGCGTTGCTGCGGGTGAACTTCCCGGCGCCCACGCTGAGCCAGCAAAACTACCCCGGCGAAGAACGCGGCCCCGTCACAAGCCTGTTCCGTGTACCGCACTTTCTTGCGGCGGTGCTCGCGCAGTTCTTCTATGTGGGAGCGCAGGTGGGCACATGGAGCTTCCAGATCCAGTACATGCTGGACTACACGCACCAGCCGGAGAAGGTGGCCGGCTACTTCCTGAGCGGCGCGCTGGCGCTGTTTGCGCTTGGACGGTTTGTGGCAACGGTTCTGATGAAATACGTTCGACCCAACGTGCTGATGGGTGTGCTCGCGGTAACAAACATCGCCCTGCTGGCAGTAGTCATTGCAGTCCCCGGCTGGGTGGGCATGTGGGCGCTCATGCTGACCAGCTTCTGCATGTCGCTGATGTACCCCACCATCTTCGCTCTGGGCCTGAAGGAGCTGGGCCCGAATACGACACTGGGCGCGAGCGTGCTCGTAATGGCGATCATCGGCGGTGCAGTGGTGACGCCGGTGGTTGGATATGTGGCGGAGCGCACACACAGCACCGCGTGGGGATTCGCAGTCCCGCTGCTGGGGTATGTTGTGGTGGCGTGGTTTGCCTTTGTGGGATCGCGTGTGCAAGTAAAGCCTGGCGACGTTCGGCTGGAAGAAGCGCTGCACAGCAGCAGTATTTAGCGCAGGGCAAACACGGCGAAGCCGCAGCATACTGCTGCGGCTTCTTCTGCGTGTGTTGGCTCAGCTATATGTCGAGGTTCTTGACGTCCAGTGCATTCTCTTCAATGAATTTGCGGCGTGCCTCGACGTCTTCGCCCATCAGGGTTGTGAAGATCTCTTCAGTAGCGGCGATATCTTCAAGCTTTACCTGCAACAGCGTGCGGCGTTCGGGGTCCATGGTGGTCTCCCACAGCTGCTCGGCGGTCATTTCGCCAAGGCCCTTGTAGCGCTGTACCTGGTACTCCTTCTTGCCCTGCTCAATGACGTACTCGAACAGTTCGCGAGCGGTTTGTTTCTCGACTGGGTCCTGGCCGGCCTTGGGTGTGCGCTTCGTGCCCTTAGCCTCGGTTGCGGTGCCCGGGGCTGCAGCAATCACGTCGGTGACGCCTTCGGTCTCGGCAACTTCCTCGGCTTCGTCAGCTGCGGCGATCTCGGCTTTGCTGCCGGTCTTCTGGATGTACTCGATCAGGAAGGGAGGCTTGAGCTGGCCGGCGATTGAGGCGTACTTGCCGAGCATCATGCGCATCTCCGGCGAGTTGACGGCTGCAAAGTCAATGCGGCGATGCGCGCCCTGGGCGTCGATGTATTCCAGCGACCAGGTGCCGTGTTCAGCGTCGAGAATAGGCTCACCGACCGATTTGAACTGGAACTCTTTTGCCATCCCTTTCAGGCGCTCGGCAAGAGTGGTGAGCTTGCCGGGAGTTTCGAAATCACCGCGATGGGCAGGGTCCTTGCCCTCGTGCGAGAAGAGTTCGGCGACGGCACTGGTGACCTTGTCGTTGCGGAAGCGCTTGTCGGCCTTGTCGAAGGTGCCCAGATACTCGTTCAGGTGGCCCATGAACTTCGTCAGGTCCTTGCCTTCAAGAATGGGCGGCAGTTCGCCGGCGGGTGCCGTGCCATAGCGCACCGTCATGCCGTCTGATGCACGCTTAACCATGACCTTGACGAACTCGCGATCGTCCTTGACGTACTGCTCGAACTTGCCCTTCTTGATTTTGTAGAGCGGCGGCTGCGCGATGTACACGTGGCCGCGCAGGATGAGCTCCTGCATGTGGCGGAAGAAGAAGGTAAGCAGCAGCGTGCGGATGTGCGAACCGTCGACGTCCGCATCCGTCATGAGGATGAGCTTGCCGTACCGGAGCTTGTCGAGCGTGAAGTCGTCCTTGCCGATGCCGGTGCCGAGCGCGGTGATCATGGCGCGGATTTCTTCGTGGCCCAGCATCTTGTCGTACCGTGCTTTTTCCACGTTAAGGATCTTGCCCTTTAGCGGCAGGATCGCTTGGTAACGGCGATCGCGTCCCTGCTTAGCGGTGCCTCCGGCGGATTCACCCTCGACCAGGTAGAGCTCGCACTTGTCGGGCTGACGTTCGCTGCAATCGGCCAGCTTGCCGGGCAAGCCTCCACCGTCGAGCGCACCCTTGCGGCGGGTCAGGTCGCGTGCCTTGCGTGCGGCCTCGCGTGCGCGCAGCGCGTCGATCGCCTTGTTAATGATCTTCTTAGTTACCTGCGGGTTCTGCTCGAAAAACGCGCCCAGGCGCTCGTTGACGAATTGCTGCACCTGCCCAGAGATGTCGGAGTTGAGCTTGCCTTTGGTCTGGCCCTCGAATTGAGGCTGCGGCAGCTTGACGCTGACGACCGCGACTAGACCCTCGCGCACGTCGTCACCGCTCAGAGCTTCCTTCACGTCCTTGAACAGGCCAAGCGACTGGCCGGCGGCGTTGATCGTGCGCGTCAGCGACGTCCGAAAGCCCGACAGGTGCGTGCCGCCGTCGACGGTGTTGATGTTGTTCGCAAAGCTGAAGACAGTCTCGGAGTACGCGTCGTTATACTGCAGCGCAATTTCCATGACGAGCTGGCCGCGCGTGGCTTCCATGTAAATGGGCTTTTCGTGCAGCACGGCCTTGCCCTTGTTCAGGTGGCGGATGAATTCTTCAATGCCGCCTTTGTACTTGAACGAGGCAGTCTTGGTCTCGCCCTTCGCGTCAGTTGCACGCTCGTCGGTCAACGTAATCTCAATACCCTTGTTCAGGAATGCAAGTTGGCGCAAGCGCCCAGCGAGGGTGTCGTAATTGTATTCGTGAACGCTGAAGATGCTCTTGTCGGGCAGGAAGTGGACCTTGGTGCCGCGCTTGCTGCTGGTGCCCACCTGGCGCACACCGCTGATGGGGTCGCCCTTGCTGTAGTCCTGCTGGTAGGTGAAGCCGTCGCGCCAGATCTCTACGTCAAATTCCTCGCTCAGCGCATTGACGCAGCTGACGCCGACGCCGTGTAGACCGCCGGAGACCTTGTAGGTGCTCGCGTCAAACTTGCCACCGGCGTGCAGCTTGGTGAGCACAACCTGCACGGCGGGCATCTTCTCGCCGTTGCCCAGGTCCTTCATGTCCACAGGGATACCGCGGCCATCGTCGATGACGGTGACGGAGTTGTCGACGTGGATGATCACATCGATGCGGGTAGCAAAGCCGGCAAGCGCCTCGTCGACGGAATTATCCACAACCTCATACACAAGATGGTGCAGCCCCTGCTCCGTGGTGGAACCGATGTACATGGCAGGGCGCAGGCGGACGGCCTCCAGGCCCTCCAGCACGCGGATATTGTCAGAGGTGTAGCTCTTGGAACCACCTTTTTCGTCGCCCACCTGGGAAACTTCGGTCGGGACTGGGGCATTGGTCGCGTCGGTCTGTTGCAGGTCGAGCAGGGGCGTTTCGGTGGCCATCGTTCTCCCGGAAAATCGTAGGACAGAAGGCGGTTTAAAGCACACTCAGGGCGAGCGGCGCACGCCAATCTGTACCTTTAAGTTTACCATCTGGGCCACCTGGAAGCGGGCACCCGGACCACGGCAAACGTGCTGGCGTATTCAGGGCGTCATGGTACGGTGTTGGTATCCGGAACTGTTCGCAGCGCACGTCCGCGTCCGTTCGCGTGTGATATCTCACTCATGACTCTCCACAACCTTCAGTCGACGCGGCCGGGCAAGCTATGGCAAACCCTCGCAATGGTGTTCTGCGTCGCATTCGGACTGGCGCACCTGTTGAACGTCTTCACGGCGGGTGACGGACTGTGGTACTGGTACGCAGTCCTGTTTGACCGGGGACAGCTTCTATACGCGGACCTGCACTTAAATCTGCAGCCCTTTTTCATCGTGGCGACGCGCCTGGCGTTGCACGTCTTCGGGCACAGCTGGCTTGGCTTTCGCGTGTTCCCGCTGCTCCAGGTGGTTCTCTATACCGTTGGCCTGGCGTTGGTAGCGGGGTACGCCAAATGGAGCGACGGCCGGCGCGCACTGCTCATCCTGGCGGCGTTCGGTGTCACACTCACCATCTTCTACTACCGCTTCGACGACTTCCACGTCACAACGCAGATTCTGCAGGTATATAGCCTGTGGCTCTTGCTGCGGTTGCACAGGCATCCCCGCGGGAGACGTGTTGTTGGCTATGCGGCAATGCTTGGCGTGCTGGCTGGCATCTCGGTAGCGAACAGGCTGAACGACGGTGTCGCCCTATTTGCCGCGGCCGCGCTGGCACTCGCCGGCATCGCCGTACAGCGCAGGTGGGCGGCACTCGCAGTGCTTCATCTCGCGGCAGCCGCCGCCTTTGCAAGTGTGGTGCTGTCCACCGGAGACACGTTCGCGGCCTGGTATCGCTACACCGTGGTGGAAGCCGCGAAGATCAAGGGCGGTTCCGGTCACATTCTGCTGTACCCAGCCATGCTGCCCGTGCGCATTCTGGAGGAGTTCGGGCGAGAGCCACACCGCCTGTTGCTCGCCTTTTACCCGGTTCTCATGGCTGCATGCGGCGCGGCAATGCTATGGATTGTGCGGCGGTTCAAGGGTGGCCGGCGGGTGGCTCTGCTTGCTGGTGTAGCCGCGTTGCTGCTTCTGGCCCTGCCGCACTACTGGAAGACTGTGCGCCAGGGTCTGTCGAACCCAACCCTGGCTGAGCTTGGGGTGCCGCTCGCATACGCCTTATTCATCCTGCTGGGCCTGCGGGTCTTTAGGGCAGCGCGCACTCCGGAACAACCGTGGAACAGCCTCTCGTTATTGCTCCTCGTCCCCCTGTTCCAGATGTTTCTGGCGGCGATGACCGGTGGCACCGGCATCGTGGAGACGACACCGGCAATGGCCCTCACCCTCCTGCTGATGCCTGTCCTCTTTCCATCGCGGTTGCGGGGCGTGGTGCAAGACGGCCTTGTCATCCTGCTCGGCCTGACCAGCTTTTCAGCGTACTTTGACAAGGCCGTCCTGCCGTTCCACTGGCATCACTTCTACAGCGACACAATGTTCCAAAACCGCCAGTGGTATCACCACCCGGTCTATGGACCCATGTACGTGGATACCAGGCAGCTTCGCTTCATCCTTCCCGTGTGCGCTGCCGTATCGGCCGAGCCCGGTACGGGCCTGCTCGCTTTGCCCTACCCGCATGCAAACTACTTTTGCAACGTACCGCCATGGCACGGCTATGTGCAGACCTGGTATGACACGTCGAGCCGCGACACCATCAACCAGCTGGTTCGCGAGCTGAGCACATCACCGCCCACATGGGTCTTCTACGAACGCAGTCTGCTAACCATGTCTGCGCACGAGTTGGTCTACACGAACGGGCAACCCCTACCGCATCGGGCCCTCGATGCACTGATCGTGAGCCGGCTGCAGACACGACAGTGGACAGCCGTCCAGCAGAAGTGCTTTGGCGGAGCGGACTGGATGCTGATCCGGACGACACCGCCGCAAGCTGCAGATCACCCGACACTGCCGGTGCAGATGGGCAATCAGTTGAGTATGTGTGATTACACCCAGTTTTCCCTGGACTGACAATGTCCTCAACCACGTGCTCCGGTGAGCCGAAAAGGAATCGGCAGCCACCACTAAGTCGAGCACACGTGTACGGCACCCACGCCTGGAGTGCCACCGCCTGCTCCAGTTCGGCGCTACATCTGCCACGTATATCAAGCATCGTTTGAACGGGCCTTACGATGGATTCGCCACTCGACATGCTACCGTACAGGTGCGATGAGCACTTGAACGGCCGCCGCCGTGCAGCGGCACCAGCTGGAACGGACCTGCGTGACTCGATAGCCGCTCGCGCAAGCAGAATCTACCAGAGAAGGGTAAGAGCTTGAACAGGCAACTTGTGACGGTTTCGGCCTTGCTGGCGGTCGCATGTGGGCTGCTGTTTGAGGAGGGTCTCTATCTGGGACGGCATCCTTATAGCAGGATAGTAGGCGGCGACATCCTGGTACCCGGTGATCCCCACTGCCACACGTTGCAGCAGAGTGGGCAGTACACCGTCACTCGCTGTGATCTGGACGGGTACAACTCTGCGCTGTATATGTGCAAAGAACGATTCTGCATTTCCAAGGAACCGGCGGACGGTAACGGCATCACAGGGCCGGAACAGAGATGGCTCGATCATTCCGCAGATCTGTTCCTGGAGGAGTCTTCCCCCGACAACATTGCCCGGAGCGGCTTGCGTTCCACCAGTTGGAAGCCATGACGGCTTCACGCCCTGCACTGCCAAACACGCTGTACAGGTTTTTGTTGGCGGTGCTGCTGCTCACGATCGCGTCGCTGACATTTTCTTTCGCTGCGCGCAAGCTCGGCTATGGCCTGCCCGCGGCAGCGGCGTACTACTACGTTCCCCGTGACTTCTTTATGGATTTTCTGGGCTTGGGAGGACGGGCACTGCAGTTTGGTACGCCTGCCTTTTACTTCAAACCGCGCGGCGAGTACGTGATGTATCCGGCGCCGCTGATCTTTCTCATGGTCAAGTCCCTGCGCATTCCACACCCGGCAAGGGTCTTCGGACCCTTTCTGCTTGCCGTCGGCATGGCAATGGCGGCATGCTTTTACCGGCTGATGCGCCGCGCGGGTCTATCGTGGGCAGCAGCTTTTCTGCTGGCCGGCACAGTGTTGCTCACCTCGTACCCGTACATTTACCTGCTGCAGCGTGGCAACGCCGAGGTCTTTGTGTGGATCACGCTGACTCTGGGCTTCTGGGCCTTTGCACGTCACAAACATCCTGCGGCGGCCGTCCTGTTCGGTCTGGCTGCAGCGCTTAAGCTTTACCCCATTATCTTTCTGGGGCTCTTCCTGGAACGGTCGAAGGTGCGATATCTCATCCTTTCGCTGGGCAGTTTTTTAGTCGCTAACCTTGCCGCTCTTTGGTGGCTTGGGCCCACCATCGCGCAGGCATACACATGGGATTCCATACAGCTGGCGGCGTTCGGCAAATACTATGCAGCACTGAATTGGGCGCTCGGATACGACCACTCGATATTCGCCCTGGTCAAATCCTTCACGCTGCCCTGGCATGCCGACCTGTCGGCATGGGTTCGTCCCTACACCGTTTCTATGGCGGTGGGCTGCTTTCTGCTCTTTATCCTCGTCATCCGCAAGCTGCCAGTGGCAAATCAGCTTGGGTGCTTGTCCATCCTCTGCGTCACTGTCGCTCCGGTGTCCTACGACTACACGCTGCTGAACCTGTATGCATTTTTTGCCGTCGTGGTGCTGTTTGCCATTGAGGGTTGGCGGCAGAACCGGGACGTTGCGGGCGTCCAACTCCTGCTCGGCCTTTTCGCTGTGGTGCTTACACCTAATAGCTTTGTGATCTTTAACGGGGCAAGGTTCGGGGCGCAGTTGCGGTGCCTCTGCCTGCTCGCGATGCTTGGGGTCCTGCTGCGCATCCGGCTGCCGGAACTTCCCTTCCCGTTACGCCCGACGCTTCCAGTTCAGCAAAACGGCTGACGTTTCGACCAAAGACGCATGCTTCAGACGCATGGTCCTCCGCTGCAGTCTGCAAGTACTCTGGATAGAGCAGACCGGCGCCGGGTACACCACGAGCGGCGCAAAGGGGTGAGGCACTGAACCGGAACAGCCATCGACCGTCCTTACTGCAGCTTCGGCCTGAGCTGCCGGTGTCCCTCCTACACCTTGCCACCGCGTTCTGCGTGCTGTTCGGTTTGCTCCTGATTCTGCAGGTGCAGGTGGCCGGCGACGGCATGTGGTTCTGGTATGCGAAGTACCTGCTTGCAGGCAGGCATTTGTACGCTGATCTGCACCTGGCGTTGCAGCCGCTGTATGTCATCGTGACTGCGGCCAACATGCGCCTGTTCGGCGACGGGTGGCTGGTGAGCAAGCTGCCGGCGGCGGTGCTGCTGGTGGTGTACGTCGTTCTGCTTCGCCAGATCGTCGCAAAGCTGCCGCTGCGCGATGGTCCGCGTGCCGTGCTTCTGCTGGCAGCGTTCGCATTTCCACTCTTGTTTGAGGCGGATCGCTTCGACGACTACCACGTCATGGCGGACTGCTTCCAGGTAGGCTCCATCCTAGTGCTGCTGGCGCTGCCAAGGCTGCTGGCGGCGCGTGCGGTACTGCTGCGCGGCGCGCTGCTGGGTGTGCTCAGCGGCCTGGCGATGATGTCGCGGCTGAACGACGGTGGCATTCTTTGGGTCACCGTTTTGATCGCCATCGTATGCATGGCAACGGTGCGGCGCTGGCTCACGGCGCTGGTGTGTGCGGTGACCGCGGCCGCTACCGTCGTCGTCACAGTGCTTTCGACAGGGGACAGCCTGGCCGCATACGCGCGCAACTCCATCTTCCGCGCTGCGGGTGCAAAGGGCGGTGGCAAGCTGTTGTTCTATCCGTTCCACCTGGTCGCCGAAACCACCTCGCACTTCACCGGCGACGTGAACTTCCTCGGTCTTGCCGTTTGTGCGCTGGGACTCGGTGTGCTGGTGGCCTTCGCCAGCGCGCGATGGATGCGACGGCCGGCAGGAGCCATCGGCGCGGGGACGCTGGTATTAGCATTGACGATGCTCGCCTACGTCCCCCTGCTGAAGGCGAACCGCTGGGCGATCACGACGTTGCCGCGAGTGCTGTGCGCCACCATGGTTTTGATTGGGCTGGTGCTTGGCATTCTCACGCTGCTGCGCGCCGCGTGGGCCGCCACAGGCATGCACCGGCACACGCCCAGGTTGCTCGCCGCGTGGAATCCAATGGAGATTCTGCTGCTGATTCCGCTTGGGCAGCTGGTCAGCGGGTCGCTGTCCAGCGGTGGCGAGTTCCTGCCCTTGAATGCGCCCATCGGCATTCTTCTGCTGCTTCTGCCGTTTGCCTACCCCCGGCTGTTTGCTGTGCCCGCACGCACCTACGGCTATGCTGCCGTCGTCGGCCTGGCAAGCCTATGCTGCCTGGCGTTCAAGGCCGGCAATCCCTTCAGCTGGCAGACGTATCACAACCGCGCCATGTTCGTCGGCAGGCAGTGGTACCACCACCCGGTCTATGGCCCCATGGTCATTGAGACGGACCTTCTCGAGTTCATGCAACCCATGTGCGCACGCATCCACGACACTGCTACGCCGTCGGTCCTGAGCACGCCGTTTCCGTACGCGAACTACTTCTGCGCCGTCCAGCCTTGGCACGACCAGGTACAGAGCTTCTTCGACACCAGCACCGAGCAGAGTGTTGGGCAACTGATGGCCGGCCTGCAGGCAGACCCGCCGCACACCGTGGTCTACCAGCGCCAGATGCTGAACCTGCTCGGCCATGAGCGCATTTACAACGACTACAAGCCCCTGCCGCACCGCGCCCTGGATACCCTGCTGGTCAACAAGCTGGCGTCCGGCGCGTGGTCCGTCACACACCAGCAGTGTGTCGCCGAAAGCGACTGGATCGAGATGGAGACCGTGCCACGCACCTCCCTGCCGCCGGGCCGTTCCGTGCCGTTCATCCCGGATCCCTACCGCTGCGTGCGTGCGTCCGAAGTGGAAGCACTGCAGAGCGGCCGAGCGGCGCACAGCTCTGCATCGCACTAGATCGTTGCCGATGGCTCGGTTTGCGTGTACCCTTGGAGGGTTGGCTGCAATCACCAGCCGGCATTCCAGCAGGGTGCGCACGTGGTGCCCTGGTGAAACGAGACCCACAATGCCAAAAATGAAGACCCACTCGGGCGCCGCAAAGCGCTTCAAGATGACTGGTACGGGCAAGATCAAGCGCGGCCAGACCAAGAAGCGTCACATTCTGACCACGAAAGACACCAAGACCAAGCGCAAGCTCACCGCAAACGCGTACGTCTCTGACGGTGACTACCTCAAGGTCAAGCGGATGATTCCCTACGCCTGAGATTTTCAGGCGTCTCCATGTTTTCTCCAGCCGCAGTGAGCCCCACTGCAACGGTCCACGAATCGCGTAGACGGACCCTCGGAGCGTATACGGCACAAGCCACCGCACCGACAAAGAGAGAAAACGCAGCAAGTGTGTGAAGAGGTTTTCGGCGAGATCGTCTCGCCACCTGCCTCCAGCCGCTGATCCACCCTACGCCCAAAGGAGAACACCATGCCCCGCGTCAAACGTGGCACAAAACGCAGGGACCGCCGCAAGAAGATTCTTCGCCGCGCGTCCGGATACTTCCTCACAAAATCCAAGCTGTACCAGGCGGCGCAGGAAGCTGTCGAGCGCGGCCTTAAGTTTGCCTACATCGGCCGCAAGCAGAAGAAGCGTCAGTTCCGCTCGTTGTGGATCGTCCGCATCGGTGCGGCAGCTCGCCTGCACGGCATGAGCTACTCCAAATTCATCAGCGGCTTGAAGAAGGCCGGCAACGGTCTGGATCGCAAGATTCTTGCCGACATCGCAGTGCGCGACGCTGCCGGTTTCGCGGCACTTGCCGTAGTCGCAAAGGCCGCGCACGAGACGAAGCCCGTCGCCGCGTAAGGTCATTCTGAGCACAGCAAAAGAGGCGCAACCTTTGGGTTGCGCCTCTTGCATTGCATCAACGGTCCGTCAGCGGGAGCTCAGCTTCCTGAGTGAAAGCCAAGCGCGTTCAGGTACAACCTCCAAGCGCCCATGGCCACGGCGGCGACCGCTACAGCACCCAGCGCGACCAGCCACCCCTTGCGTGTCAGCGTTCGCTTGTTCTTTGCGTTTACCTTGAAGATCTGCCCATCCTGCACGTCGACCGTCACGACAAGGATGGCTAGGTACAGCAGCACCGGCGGCAGCACGACACCCTTGGTGTAGTAGCGCAGCGCGCCGCCGCTGGCCAGGGCTTCATGCACCGGCTGGTACATGCCGAAGTAGGCGATGAAAACGGCGACCGCCGCAAACAGGATGGCAGCCACAACACGTTTCCGTGTCGCGGGGTCAGACGAAAGTAGCGTGGTGTCGTTCTGGTTTGGCATGCGTGCCCTGGCTGCTTACAGTGTGCGGGCGCCAAGAGGATCAGCGGCGAACAGCCCCATAAAGGCAGCGCGGTACACGAAGAGCAGGAATCCCTCAAGCACCACGAGCAGCAGCGCGATGGGGATACCGCTGGGTGCCAGAAACATGTGGAACAGCAGGATGTTGACCACGATGGGCGCCAGCAGCGTAAGGCCAAGCGGAACGAAACGGCCGACCAGCAGCAGGATGCCGCCGATGATCTGGATCAAGCCAATCACCTTCATGTAGCCGGTCGTGCCGACTGCCTGCATGAACAGCCCGGCGTTGCCAGCCATGGGCTGCATCGGCAAAAAGTGCAGGATGATGTTGCTGCCGAAGAAGACAAAGGCCAGGCCAAGCAGAATGCGGGTGATAAGTATGGCGTACTTCACGGCAGATCCTCCACGTGCGACGAACGCCAGCCTGCACGTTCGCCCGTCAGGTCTTAGGATGCAGGAGACAGGGGCGGGAGGCCAGCGAAATGTTTGACGACAGTGCCGCGCTTGCTGCGGCGACGCGCGGCGTTCTGCTGAAGCTGCCGCGCGTGACGGAAACCGTGCAGTGGGGCGGCATGCATGTGTTCTGGGTGCTTGAAAAAGCAGTGGGTGGCAAGATCTTCACCATCCTCAACCCCGGTCCAACGGACGATGTGGTGGTGTCCTTTGCGGCAGGGCCCGTTCGTGCACCGCAGCTGCTGGAGTTGGACGGTGTGCGACCGGCGCCGCACCTGGCGCGCGCCCACTGGGTGGCTCTGGCGGACTGGCAAGTGCTGACTCGCGCCGAACTGACAACGGAGCTGCATGCAGCGCATGCGTACGTCAGCGAACGCCTGCCGCCGCGGGTGCGCCGCCTGCAGGAGCTGACCGCGAAAGAGTATCGCGAGTTGGTGCGGGAGCGCCGTGCGGCGGCCCAGCAGGCATAGCAACCCGCGCGCCAACGCACATAAAAGCGGCCACCAGAGGAGTCTCCGGTGGCCGTTTCGTCGTTCTGTCTTGGGGAGAGTTAAAACGTTAGACGCAGGCTGAGCTGGGCGTTCCGCGGACCGGCGGAAGGACCGTAGCTGGTGTTTGCATCCTGCGTGTTGCTGATGACGCCGAAGGTGGACGAGCTGATGTTTGTTACCGGGTTGGCGAGGTTCACGTGGTTGAACAGGTTCGCATACTGGGCCTCGAAGCGCAGGTTCGCCTTCTCGGTAATGGGGAAGTTCTTGCCCAGGGTTCCGGCGAACGTCACCGTGCCGGGGCCCACAAGCTGGCCGACAGGGCAGTTACCGAAGCGGCCAATGTTGTCACCCGGCGCGGAAAATGCGGCCGGATTGTAGTAATTTGTACGGCTGCGGCTGCCTGGAACAGCGCTTACACCGGTGCAATCCGGCCGCTGCGCCGTGGTCACACCGCGTACCAGCACACCGGTTCCTGACGGGTCCGTGCCGGAAAAGCTCGGCGTCAGGAAGCTGCCGCTCTGCCACAGCTGGATCCCGGCGATGTTCCATCCGCCGAGTACCAGGTTGGTCGCGTAGTTGATGTTGCCGCCAAAGTGCTGTCCACGGCCGTAGGGCAGGTCGTATTGAAAGGTCCCGATAAACCGGTTGCGGTGCACGTAAATCACATTGCCGTAGTCCGCGTCCGGGTTAAAACGGTCCAGAATCGTGGCGCCATTCTCGGCCGTCAACGAAGTGGGAACCGCGCCAAGTGCGTTCGACACGTCATGCGCAAACGTATAGTTGGCGTCCAGTGTCAGGCCCTTTACATAGCGGCGTTCCGCCTCTATGGTGAGTGCCTGGTACTTGGCGCTGGGCCCGTTGCTGCGGGTTAGCACGGCGTTGAAGTTGTTGAACGGCAGGCCGTTCTTCGCCACGTAGGCCGAGTACCCCAGGGTGTTTGCCGGCACCTGGTTCAGGTCCGGGCTCTGGATGAGCTGCGTGGTATGCGAGCCGGTGTAGCTGGCGCGCAGCACGGTGGAGAAGCCGACGTTCTGCTCAACCGACGTGTTCCACTGGATCTGTCGCGGGTCCTTCAGGTCAATCTGGTTGGCACGACGGTAGTCCGGCTTGCCCGCCTGGCCCGCGCCGGCACCCGTTGGAAACACATTCGGAAATTGCAGCACCTGCGTCGCGGAGTCCTGAAAGATCAGGTAATTGCTTGTCGCGACGCCGGCCAGCGAGTACAGCACCGAGCCCAGCACCGGCACCGTATACGCACCCACACCCGCGTGCACCACGGTGTTCCGCTGGTGCGTGGGGAACGGCAGCCACGTAAAGCCGAAGCGCGGACCGACGTCGCCGTAGTACGTGTGGCGAAGCGTATCCGGCAGGCCGGCAACCTGGTTGGTCACAATGGGCGTGCTGCCAATGGACTGCGCAAACACCGGCAGCACCTGGTTCAGGCCCGTCTGCCCCTGCACGATCACGCGGCCGCCAGGATAGGTCGGATCAAAGTTCGCAAGCTGCTTCGTCTCGTCGTTGAAGGGCGAGTGGATCTCATAGCGCAGACCGTAATCCAGCGTGAAACTCGGCGAAATTTTCCACGAATCCTGCGCATAGAAGCCCAGAAAGTGCGAGTAGGGCAGCACGTCCGGACCGTCGATCGAGTAGTCGGTGGCTACGGGGAAGCCAACGATGAAGTCAGCCAGCGAGCTTGCGCCACCGGTCTTCAGGCCGGCAAAGGAGCCGTTCGTGACCTGGCCCGACATGTAGTAGTCACCAAACTGATCGCCGGCCGTAAAGTTCAGGAAGTCGCGAAAGTGGTAGTGCTGGTAGTCGACGCCAAACTTCAGCGCGTGCCGGCCAAACGCGTACGTCACCTGGTCGCTGATGTTCCAGGTGAGGTTCTTGGTAATGTGCGGCCGCCCATCCCCGTTATTGGTTGGTATGCTGCCATCGGTAAAGTTCAGCGCCGGCACACCACCGCTTGCAGGTGCCGCTGGCGTCCCGGTGATGCCTGCGCTCTGCAGGATGGCTGCACCCTGCGCCGCAAGCGGATAGCCGATGTTGAAGTCGGCAATGGAGTACCCACCGCGGATCTCGTTCACGACCGACGGAAGAATCGTCCAGCTGTAACTGGCCACAAGATTGCGCAGCCGCTGCTTGCTGGAGTAAGTGCCATTGGTGGGCACATAACTCGTCGAGCCATCCGTGCCCGTTTGCTGCAGATTCTTCGCACCAAAACGTGCCCACACGTGGTGACGATCCGTAACGTTCTCGTCGATGCGGATATCACCGTTGTTCAAGGTGTAATCACCCGGGAAGTTCGCGTTGTAATTGATTGCCGCACCCGGTGTATTTTCCGCCGGGTACAGCGCGTTCACCAGCGACAGAGACGACGCGTTGACCGGCACCTGGTTGTTGATGAACGGCACGGTCGAGAACGGACGGTACAGCTGATACTTGGGGTTGTTGCACACACCGCCCGCAAACACACCGCCATTGCCCGTGCACAGCGCGCTGAAATCGCCGTTGCGCTGCGCCGCAGTGGGCACCGCAATCGAGATCGAACCATCCTCCGGCCGCCGCGTCCCTTCATAGTCTCCAAAGAAAAACGTCTTGCCCTTGGAGTCATAGAAGTGCGGCACGGACAGAGGTCCACCGATATATGCACCGAAGTCATTCGCATTCCGGCGCGGGTTGCTGCGGGTGAACGGGTTGCTGGCGTTCAGCGCCTTGTTGGCAAAAAACTCGTAGATACCACCATGGAACTTATTCGTCCCGCTCTTGGTCGTCACCGTGATGTCAGACGGCTGACCGAACTCCGCGGAGTTGTTGGCGGAGTTCACCTTGAATTCCCCAATCGCCTCCACAGAAGGAAACAGGTTCGCACTCGGCCCGTTGAAGCGCGCATTCACCGTGCTCACGCCGTCAATGGAGTAACTGGTGCTATACGGAAAGCCACCGGCCACTGAAATATTGCCGCTCGGGTCAGTCTGCACACCGGGTGTCAGGGTGCTGACATACAGCGGCGACGTGTTGTCACTCGCCCGGAAGTTGAGTGCCAGCGTATTAATGTCGTTGGACGACAACGAGTGCGACACCGTCGCCACATCGCTCGTCAGCGCGGCCGTGCTCACGTCAATTTCTGTCGCCACACTGCCTGCACTCAGGCGCGCATCCAGCTTCAGCACCTGGCGCGCCAGGATGACCTGATGCGGCACAATCTGTTCGCCAAATCCGGCGGCACTGGTGGTGAACGTATAGGTGCCGGCGTTCAGGTCAAAGGCGCGGTAATCGCCGCTGGGGCCCGCGTGGACAGTCTCTGTGTTGCCGGTACCCTCGTTCAGAATCGTGACGGTTGCATTCGGAATCGCAGCACCGGAAGTATCAAGCACCACCCCTTGAACGGTGGCAAACGTGGACTGTGCCGATGCAGTTACGGCTATTGTGGCTGGAACAAAAACACATGCGCTGAATGCGAGGGCGCGGCTGGCCTGGAGGAAAGGGTGACGTGGGAGCATGGGCTGACGGTACGGCACATGCCGTGAAACAGCAGTGAACGTACGTTGAATGCTCGCTACACACTGCATATACCCGCCAGCGCAAGCCACACGCCTGGGCGCTCCCTTATCGCAGCTGACGCGCCGGCTGCAAACCCCGGCTGCCGGGTATCGGTAGCATAGAGACATGGATACCGAAGCCGCAGTCACAGGTGGTGTGCCGCTCTCCCTGGCGGGCCGTTCCGCCCTCATCACCGGCGGTTCGCGCGGCATCGGCGCAGCCACGGTGCGCCTGTTTCGGCAGGCGGGTGCGCGGGTCGCGTTCAGCTATCGAGCGGCGTACCAGCAGGCGGAAGCCCTGGTCGAAGAGTGCGGCGGCCCCACGGTGTGCCACGCCCTGCAGCAGGAGTTAGCAACCCCCGCAGATGGCCAGAGGCTCGTGGAGTCGGCAGTCGCGGCACTTGGCCACGTGGACTGCCTGGTGGTCAACCACGGCATCTGGCCGCCGCACGACGCCTCCATCGGCAGCATGACAGACGAGCAGTGGCGCACCACCATGGGCACCAACCTCGACAGCGCCTTCGGCCTGGTGCGTGCCGCCGTGGCACACATGAAGCAAAGCGCCACCCAGCCCCGCGGCCACGTCGTCCTCGTCAGTTCCACCGCCGGCCAGCGTGGCGAAGCTTTCCACGCCGACTACGCGGCCAGCAAGGGTGCGCTCATCAGCATGACCAAGGGGCTCTCCACGGAGCTCGCGGCCGCGGGCATCTACGTCAACTGCGTCGCGCCCGGTTGGGTAGAGACCGACATGAGCCGTGACACCCTGCGCGACCCGGAGGCGTCCAATAGGATATTCGGCACCATCCCGCTGCGGCGGGTGGCCACGCCGCAGGAGATTGCCGCGCCCATCCTCTTTCTGTGCACGCCCTGGGCGGGGTTCATCAGTGGTGAAATTTTGAATGTGAATGGCGGAGCCGTGCTCGTCGGCTAGCGCCCCTGGAGAATTGCCTTGCTCAGGTTCAGTCGTGTGTTGCTTGCGGTCATGCTGGTCGGCAGTCTCGCAACGTGTGTCGCGCAGGGGAGCAACCCTCCTAAAAAGACGCAAAAGTCCAAGGGGCCAACAGTCGACCAGCTGCCGCCGCCGAAGCCTGATGTCCTGCCGGAGAACGAGCGCATCGTCGTCAAGCAGACCTCCGTCAACGGCACGGGTGAGGCACGCGCACGGCAACTGCTGCAGCAGATGGCCGACGCTATCGGCGGCCCGCACCGCATGTCGCGCCAGGACTACCGACTGGAAGGCCGCACGGCCACGTTCTTCAAGAACGAGGCGACGGGATCCACTGAGTACGTGCTCTATCACCATCCCCTGGCCGGCAGCACATACGAGGATCGCGTTGAACTCACCAAAAAGCGCAGCGTCGTGCAAATCTGGACGCCGACCGAAGGCTATGAGCTGACCTACAAGGGCCGAACGGAGCTGCCGAAGGCGGACCGCGAAGCGTACTTCCGTCGCACCCAGTACAGCCTCGATGCGCTGCTCACAACGTGGGTGGCAGACCCGGATGCCTTGATCATCGACAACGGCCAGAGCCTGGTCGCGCGGCGGCAGGCCGAATCCGTCACCATCATCAACAAGGAAAACGAGAGCGTCACCATCGACATCGAGATGGAAACGAAGCTGCCCATCCGGCGCTCGTTCAAGTTCCGCAACGCGACGTACAAAGACTTTGACGAGGACACCGAGGAGTACAGCGACTGGCATACGGAGAGCGGCATCCCCGTGCCGTTTGCAACCACGCGCTTCTTCAACGGCGACATGGCGTCGCAGCGCTTTGTCACAAAGATCGAGTTCAAGCCGGTGGACATGTCGCTCTTCGCACCGGACGCGACAATCGGCAAGCACAAGTAGCGCGGCCCGCGCAGGTACAGGCGACAGTAAGCCGCCGCAGTGGATAGACTGTTGCCGCACAGAGTTGCCGTAACGCCAGGAGTTCCCCACACCATGTCCAGGTTCCCCGCCCTTCCCTTTTCCTTGTTGGCAGCAGCCACACTTTTGGTCTCTGGTGCCCATTCAGCATCCGCGCAAGCGACGGGTGCCCAGTCGTCCACTGCGATGGAGGAAAAGGCCGTTGCCGCGCCGGTAGCCATCGATCCGGTGCTGATAGAGCCTGCCGCCACACTTACACCGCAGCAGGTGACGCAGCTGCAGCAAAAGCTGGCGGACTGGCCGCAGCTGGCGCGGTATCGCGATGCGGATGCGACACTGACGCCCGAGCCTGGTCGCGTCGTTTTCTACGGTGACAGCATCACGGATGCGTGGGGCCGGCTCGACAACACCACGTTCTTTCCGGGTAAGCCATACGTGAACCGCGGCATCAGCGGCCAGACTACGCCGCAGATGCTGGTTCGCTTCCAGCAGGATGTTGTTGCGCTCAAGCCGGCGGCAGTCCTGATCCTGGCCGGCACCAACGATATCGCCGGCAACACCGGCCTCTCCACCCTGCCCATGATTGAAGACAACTTTCGCTCCATGGTTGCGATTGCAAAAGCAAACGGTATTCATGTCGTTCTCGCCAGCGTTCTGCCGGCCAGCGACTATCCCTGGCGCAAAGGCCTGCATCCGGCAGACAAGGTGCGCGACCTGAACGCATGGATCAAGTCTTACGCGGCGCAGAACGGCTGCGTGTACCTGGATTACTACACCGCGTTGACGGACAAGAACGGCGGCATGAAGCCGGGCACCAGCAAGGACGGCATTCACCCGACGCCCGCGGGCTACGCCATCATGGCACCTCTCGCGCAGGCCGCGGTGAATGAGGCGCTCAAGCAGCAGTAGAGCGGCGGCTCAGCGGTAGAGGGGCGGCGCTGGACACAGGGCTCGAAGGAGGCACAGTCCAGGGCTCACCACAGCAGCCACCCAGGTGGGTCGAACCTCCGCAGAGTCCACACGCACTCCCGCCACCTGCTAGCGTAGACATCATGCTGCGCGGCATTAGCACCCACATCTTTCTGCAACAACGCCTGCACGCCGGCCTGCTCGACGCCATGGTCGCAGGCGGCGCGCAAACCATCGAAATTGTCGCTGCACGCCATCACCTGGACTACACGGATCGCGCGGAGGTCAAGGAAATTGCAAAGTGGTTCCGCAGCAATGACTGCCGTGCCACGCTGCACCAGCCGCTCTACGACGGCGTGCAGGCGCCCGCGCAGTGGTCCAAGCACGTGCCGGTCACGCTCAACCTGATCGCCGCGGAGAAAGGCCGCCGCATCGAAGCGATGGACGAAACCAAACGCGCGCTGGAGATCGCCGAGCAGATCGATATCGACAGCATCGTCCTTCACCTCGGCACAAAAGACGACGAGTGGAGCGAACGCACCCTTGACCTGGCCATGACGGCCATCGAGCACATCAAGGCCTTCGCGCATCCGCTCGGGGTCAAAACACTGATCGAGACGCTGCCAAGCCCCGTGACCATGCCGGAGCACCTGCTCGACATTCTGCGCATTGGCCACCTGGACTCCGTGGGTGTGTGCCTGGACGTTGGTCACATGAATCTGCCCGGCATGCCGCCGCTGGCAGAAGCGTTTTCACTGCTGGGCAAGCGCATCCGCGAAGTGCACCTGCACGACAACGGCGGCGAACGCGATGAGCACTGCTGGCCGGGCGACGGCACGCTGGACTGGAACGCGGTGCGCGAGGGCCTTGCCACACTGCCGGAAGACGTGAAAGGCATCCTTGAGATTGGCTTCCTGCCGGAAACCGACAGCAGAACCATGAGTGCAAAGGCGGCAAAGACCTTCAGCATGCTTGAGGCTGTCCCGGCGGGCTGACACCCGGTCGGCAGCGCGAAACCGATACACTGGACAGGCAATGTCCATTGAAGAAACCGCCACTCCCGCCCCGCTCTCCTCCATCGCAACCATCGGCCGGCACGAAGGTGAAACCGTTCGTGTGCGCGGGTGGCTGTATAACCTGCGTGCCAGCGGCAAGCTTTTGTTTCCCATCCTGCGCGACGGCAGTGGAACCATCCAGGGCATCGTGCCAAAAGCAGCAGTCAGCGAGACAGTTTTCGAGACGCTCAAGAACCTGACGCTCGAGAGCAGCCTCACCATCACCGGAAAGGTGCGTGCAGACAGCCGCGCACCCAGCGGCTACGAGCTTGACGTGCAGAACGTCGACGTCACGCAGCGCGTGCCGGACGACCAGCCCTTTCCCATCACGCTCAAGGAGCATGGCACCGACTTCCTGATGGAGCGCCGCCACCTGTGGATGCGCACACCGCGACAGAGCGCTATCCTGCGCGTCCGCGCCACCATCATGCGCGCGGCACAGGAATACTTCGACACCAACGACTTTATACGGACCGATCCGCCCATCCTGACCCCCGCGGCCTGCGAGGGAACCAGCGAACTATTCGAGATGAAGTACTTCGACGAGGGCAACGCCTATCTGACCCAGAGTGGCCAGCTCTACATCGAGGCAACCGCGCTCGCGCTCGGCAAGGTCTACAGCTTTGGCCCAACCTTCCGCGCGGAAAAATCCAAGACCCGTCGCCATCTCACCGAGTTCTGGATGGTTGAGCCGGAGGTCGCTTACGCCGACCTTGACGACCTGATGGTGCTGGCAGAGGAGTTCCTGTCGCACATCGTGCAGACCGTCCTAGGTAAGCACCGCGCCGACCTGAAGACGATCACTGGCGCGGACGACAAAGCCGCGAAGCTCGACAAGATCCAGGCACCGTTTCCGCGGGTCAGCTATGACGACGCGCACAGCATGCTGGAGGACGCGTTCGCGAAAGGCCTGATTGAGACGAAACACACCTACGGCGACGACTTTGGCTCGCCGGATGAGACATTTATCAGCAATCAGTTCGACCGGCCGGTGATGATTCACCGCTATCCTGCTGCAGTTAAAGCCTTTTACATGCAACCAGATCCGCTGGATAACACCAAGGCACTGTGCGTGGACGTGCTCGCGCCCGAGGGCTACGGTGAAATCATCGGCGGCTCCCAGCGCGTGGACAGCTACGACCTGCTCAAGCAACGCATCCTGGATCACGGATTACCACTGGAATCCTTCGAGTGGTATCTGGATCTCCGGCGGTACGGATCCGTGCCCCACAGCGGTTTTGGCATGGGCATCGAGCGCGTCGTTGCCTGGGTGTGCGGTCTCGACCACGTGCGCGAAACGATTCCATTTGCGCGCACGCTGAACCGGATTTATCCGTGATTCCAAAGCACCCAGATCTTCACCGCTGTTTTGAGGCGACGTTTGCGCGCGAAACCGACAATGAGTTCAGCCGCGAGGAGATCGTGAACCTGTTAAGGGCAAATTTTCCCACGCTGCCAGTGGGAAGTTGCGTCCCTACGGACCACGCGGAACCATCAGCGATGCGCGTAAATCAATGCAATAAGTGCGCCGACGAGTCCTATAGGATTTTCGACACTGCGGTTGACGGAGGTCGCAGCAGGGGCGTCAGCCGTTATCGTGTACGGCCGTTTAAGCCATATCCCTACACACGGACATTCAAGGAGACTTAGGAACCATGCCTGAGTCTGTCTCATGTCTATGCAAGCGAATACCCTGCTGAGATGGGAAAGAAACTGCGTGTGGGTGTGGTGTTTGGCGGGCGGAGCGGCGAGCATGAGGTTTCGCTGCGGAGCGCGGATTCGATTCTGAAGGCGATCGATCGGAAGAAATACGCGGTGGTGCCAATCGGCATTTCGAAGGAAGGCAAGTGGCTGGGAGGCGCGCAGGCACAGGCGCTGCTGGACGGCAGCTATGCCCTGCCAGCGAAAGCTGGGGGCCAGCTATCGGCGCAGGCGCTCAGTGTAGAAGTGGCGGACGAGATGTCTTCGCTGGACACGGGCAGGCTGGACGTTGTGTTTCCGGTGCTGCATGGGACGTTTGGCGAGGATGGGACGATGCAGGGCATGCTGGAGCTGGCGGACGTGGCCTATGTGGGCAGCGGTGTGCTGGGCAGTGCCGTTGGCATGGATAAGGCGGCGATGAAGACCATGTTTGCGGCGGCGGGGCTGCCGCTGGTGAAGCATGTGACCGTGCTGCGCGGGGAATGGGCGGCCAGCCCTCGCAAGGTGACGGCGCGGGTGGAGGCGGCGCTGGAGTATCCCGTCTTTGTGAAGCCTGCGAATCTGGGATCGAGCATTGGCATCAGCAAGGTGCGGAAACGGGCGGAGCTGGCGGCGGCGATGGACGAAGCGGCCAGGTTCGACCGGAAGATCGTGATTGAAGAGGGTGTTGGCGCGGCAGGAAACCGCGCGGGCAAGGCGCGCGAGCTGGAGGTGGCTGTGCTGGGCAACGATGCGGCCGAGGCGAGTGTGGTGGGCGAGATTGTGCCGGACCGGGAGTTTTACGACTACGCGTCGAAGTATGACGCGAGCAGCACGAGCGAGCCGAAGATGCCTGCGACGCTGACGAAGTCGCAGGCGAAGGACATGCGTGCGATGGCGGTGCGGGCCTTCCAGGCATGCGATTGTGCGGGGCTGGCGCGCGTGGACTTTTTGATGGAGGCGGCTGGTGAGGGCGAGCCGAAGATTTACCTGAACGAGGTGAATACGATGCCTGGGTTTACATCGATCAGCATGTATCCAAAGCTGTGGGAGGCGAGCGGGGTGGGGTATCGGGAGTTGATCGACCGGCTGATTGCACTGGCGATGGCGCGGCATGCGGAGAAGAAACAGACGCGCTTTTCCATGTGACACCTCACCTTCTTCCGAAGGGTGAACTCCCTTATCCCATTGGGCCGGCTTCGTAGGGTCCCTGAGTGAACTCCAGGTACAGCTACTCGGAGACAAGTGCGAGGAGGCCTGGCTCATCAAGCACAGGAACGCCCAATTGCCGGGCTTTTTCGAGCTTGCTGCCAGCCTCATCGCCGGCGACGACGTAGCTGGTTTTCTTCGACACGGTGCCGCTGACCTTGCCACCGGCGGCCTCAATACGTCCCTTGGCCTCGTCGCGGGTGAGGGTAGGCAGGCTGCCGGTGAGAACGAAAGTGAGACCAACGAGGGCGGTACCGACGATCTTTTTTTCCGCCGTAAACTTCAGGCCGCAGCTACGCAGGTCTTCCACGAGGGCGCGATTCTTCGCAATGACGAAGAACTCGTGAATGGTGGAGGCAACGATGGGACCGATACCTTCCGCTTTGACTAACTCTTCCTGGCTCGCGGCCATAATGCTGTCGAGTGAGCCAAAGGTATGGGCAAGGTCCTGCGCGGTGCGTTCGCCGACATGGCGGATGCCGAGGCCGAGGAGCACGCGGTAGAGCGGCGCCTGCTTCGTGCGTTCAATCTGGGCGAGGAGGGATTGGGCGGTTTTGATGCCCACACGCTCCAGGGCGGTCAGGTCGGCTTCTGTGAGTCGATAGAGATCGGCGACGGTGTGGACGAGGGCTTTGCGGGTGGGTTCGGGTGCCCCGACTCCTTCACCGTCTTCAGAGTTCTGCGAAGGTTCACTCGCTTCGACAGTTGTCGACGAATCGAACTCTGCTGCAATGGCGGCGAGGGAGGTTGGCTCGTTGAGAGGGTGGCCCATCAGTTGAGAGACCATGGCCTCGCCCAGACCTTCAATGTTCATCACGCCGCGGGAGGCGTAGTGGAGCAGTTCTTCAGACAGGCGGGCAGGACAGCTGGCGTTGACGCAGCGAAAATCGATTTCACCTTCTGCGCGGACAACCAGCTCCCTGCACCGCGGGCAGCGCGAGGGGAAAAGGATGGGCGTGGTGCCGCGGGGGTGCTCCGCATCGTCGACGACCTCGGTAATCTTGGGGATGACGTCGCCGCCGCGCTCGACAGCCACAAAGTCGCCGATGCGAACGCCGAGCCGGGCAATCTCGTCGGGGTTGTGCAGAGTGGCGCGGGCAACGGTGATGCCGCCGATGGGCACGGGCGCAAGTGCGGCGACGGGTGTGAGCTTGCCGGTGCGGCCGACCTGGAAGAGGACGTCGAGCAGCTGGGTGACGGCACCGCGCGCGGGAAACTTGTACGCAATGGCCCAGCGGGGTGCCTTGCCTGTGAAGCCCAGGCGGCGCTGCTGGGCCGTTGCGTTGACCTTGATGACGATGCCATCGATTTCGTAGCCGAGCTTGTCGCGTTCCGGCTCAGCTTCTGCGATGAAGGCGAGGACTTCGTTGATGGTGGAGACGGTGCGGGTACTGGGATTGGCGCGGAAGCCGGCCGCTTTCATGGCCTCAAGAGCGGCCGATTGTTGCGGCAGGAGGAAGTCTGGAGCTCCTGTTGCAGCGCCTGTGCCTGCCGCAGCGCTGGTCCCTGCCGCATGTTCGACCACCGCGGCACTGCTGAGCAGGAAATAGGCGTAAAAGTCGAGGCGGCGCTGGGCGACAATGGACGGTTCCACGGTGCGGATGGTGCCGGCAGCGGCGTTGCGGGGGTTGGCGGCGGGAGCCTGGCCGGCGCGCTCACGCTCTTCGTTGAGCTTGAGAAAGGCGGCCTGGGGCATGACGCACTCGCCGCGAACCTCAAAGGACTGGGGGAGGCCGGCGGCCTTGAGCCTGGCTGCGGAAATGGTGAGCGGGATGGACTTAATGGTACGAATGTTCGATGTGACGTCTTCGCCGGTGGTGCCGTCGCCGCGGGTGAGGCCGTAGAGAAGACGGGCGCTCCCGTTCGCGCCGTCGCCATAGTGAAGGGCCAGCGAGAGGCCGTCGAGCTTGTATTCGCACACGTACTGCAGGGTGTCTGAGGTGTGCAGCGAGGCGGAAATGCGGTCTGCCCAGGCGCGGAGCTCTGCCTCGTTATAGGCGTTGTCGAGCGAGAGCATGGGACGCGAATGGCCGACCTTGCTGAAGCCGTCCTTGGGTTTGCCGCCGACGCGCTGGGTGGGGCTGTCGGCGCTGACGAGTTCGGGATGGTCGGCTTCGAGGGCCTGGAGGCGGTGGATGAGCTTGTCGTACTGGGCGTCGGTAAGCACGGGCGCGTCGAGCACATAGTAGAGGTGCTCGTGGTGCTCGATCTGCTCTCGAAGGTCGGCAATCTGCTGTTCGGCGGTGTGACTCATCGCTTCGCAGTGTAGATGCTTCCGGGGTTCGCCGTGCAGGGAGCCAGAGCTTGCGTGCAGGGGCGCGCAATCGCGTAAGCATAGATGTGCGTCGCGGTGCAATGACATAAAAGACGGGGAGTCTATCCACGAAAGGTGACTCGTTTATTCCGGGTTCCCCGCCGATAGTGTTGCTATGACTTTCGTGTGGATTTTGTGTATTTGGACTGTTGCCGGTGTGCCGCTTGGGATGTTGGTGGGCTCCCTGATTGCGAACTTGAATGCGGAGGCGGTCAAGTTGCCGGCCAGGGACGCGGAGATCGAAGTAGGTCTGGAAATGCCCGTCTGCTCATAGGTCACAGCACTCCGGACGCCGGACGCAGCCGTGCTGCGCGGCAGCAGCTTCGACGGCTCACCTGTGCAGCGCTGTATGCTGGGCAGCGATGGAACCGGTAACGCACATGTTGACGGGCGCGTGCCTTTCGCGCGCCATGGGATTCCCGAAACGCGCACGATATGCGACGCTGGCGTGCGTCATCGCGGCCGAGCTTCCGGATGGCGACTATGTCTATCGGCTGGGTGGCCCGCTCACGTATTTCGAGCACCATCGCGGGTGGACGCACGCATTCTGGTCATTGCCGCTGCAGGCAGCCTTTGTGGTTTTGCTGATGTTTGGGTGGAGGTATGCGCGGCGGGCATGGAAGAGCCGCAAGCGCCGGAGGCAGGAACAGGCGCCGTGGCGACCCTGGCTCCTCGGCCTGATGGCGTTGCTGGCGCTGCTGAGCCACATTCTGCTTGATTGGACGAACAACTATGGGGTGCGGCCGTTTGCGCCGTTCAACCCCCGCTGGTACTCGGGCGAGCTGGTGTTTATCGTGGAACCGGTGTTGCTGGTGGTGCTGTCGCTGGCGTTGCTGCTGCCGCTGGTCTTTAGCCTGGCAGACAGCGAGATGGGGGTGCGGCGCTCGCGCTTTCGAGGGCGTGGTCTGGCAGCAGCGGCCCTGGCCGTGATGGTGGGTTTTTGGGTATGGCGGTATGACCTGCATGCGTCGGCGGTTCACATCGCCGAGGGGCAGCAGCTGTCGGGTGGTGAGGTACTGCGGGCGTCGCAGAGTCCGTACCCAGTGAACCCCTACCAGTGGCACACGGTGGTTGAGACGCGGAACAATTTCACGACCGGCACCACAGACACGCGGCTGGGGGTGATGGAGCTGGACCAGGTGGCGGTGGCAAAGCCGGCAACGACGCTGGAGACGCTGGCGGCAAAGCACAGTCTGCTGGGCCGGGTGTACCTGGACTGGTCGAAATACCCGGTGGTGGATGACCTGGGGCCGGCCAGCGAGATCTATCCCGACCGTGACCTGTCGCCGCGGGAGCGGGCGGCGCACGTGGTGCGATTCCACGACTTGCGCTTCGGGTATGACGTGTGGGGCTTCAAGGGCCGGGGAAGCAACGCGCTGGCGGGAGAGGTGTGGGTGGCCGCCGACCGGGAAGTGATCCGGCAGAGCTTTGGCGGTGCGGTGCAACGGTAGCGGCGGGCCGGTGTGGAAGAATGGGGTATGGCCGGATTTGTGGTTTTGCTGCTGGCGGTGTTGAGTCGCCTTGTACCGCACCTGCTGGGCGTGAGCGCCTGGGGCGTGACGGCAATGGGTGGCGGGCTGCTGTTTTTCGGATCGCGGCTGTCGCGGAACAGGCGGTGGATGGCGCTTCTGGCGCTGCCGCTGATTGCCGGCATGGACTGGTTTCTGACGACAAAGGTCTATGGATTTCCGTTCCACGTGGCGGGATACGTGGTGCCGTGGCTCTGGTATGTGGCCGTGTGCCTGCTGGGTGCCGCCGTGCTGGGCCGCAGGCGAACGATGGGCACGGTTGTGGGTGCGGCGCTGGTGTCGTCCACCGGGTTCTTTGTGCTGAGCAACGGGATGGTTTGGCTGAGCGGGACGATGTACCCGAAGACTGCGGCAGGTCTGATGGCGTGCTACGCGGCGGGGCTGCCGTTCTATCGCAATGACGCGCTGAGCACGCTGGCGGTGTGCGGTGTGGTGTTTGGCTTGCCGGTGCTGGCGCGGCGGATCGTAGACGGCCCAGAGGATGCGGACGCGCTGGCGTAGCGCGGGTGGCTATTCTTCGATGATGCGGGGGCTGCCCTCAGAATCTGTGTCGCCTTCTTCAATGGGCAGCAGGGTGCCGCGGCGGCGGTCAAATACCTTGCGCACGACCCAGATGAGCAGGGCGACCACAAGCAGGCCGAGCACGAGCAGAACGGTGCGGGCGTGGGTGTGGAAGGCGTTCTGCAGCATGCTGGCGGCGGCGGTGCCGTACTTGAGCGCAAAGATGGCGACCACTAGAAACTGGATGAATTTGCCCGCAAACAGCGCCAGCAGGAAGCTGCGGACACGCATTTCAAAGACGCCGGCGCAGAACTCGAAGAGCTTGAGCGGGACGGGCGGCGGACTCATGGCGGGGAGCATGATGGCGAGGAACTCCTGCCGCTCAAAGCGATCGCGCAGCCGCTCGTAGCGTTGGCGATTGATCTTTTTCAGCAGGAACTGTTCGCCACCGATGCGGCCGACGTAAAAGGGCAGAAGGCTGCCAAGGGTGGACATGAAGGCAGTGACAAAGGCGCAGAGCAGGAAGTTTTTGCCGTCGGCCGCGACGTAAAACACGACCCAGCCGATGAGGCCGCCGGGGAGCGGGATGAGGGCGGAGTCGAGCAGCGAGAGACCTGCCAGCCCCCAGATGCCGAGCGGTTTGAAGGTATTGCCGACAAGAAGGCTAAAGTGCGCAAGCCAGCCGGTGACGCTGTGCCAGACGCCGTGGGGCTTTGCGGCAGGGCCTACGGCGTTTGCGGCAATTGTGGCAAGGTGAACGAGGTGCATCCCTGCCCATTCTACGCACCCGGTGGCCTGTGGCAGCGCAACTCGTATCCGTGTGGGTGCAGCGGAATGAGAGAATGGGAGAGCTTCCCAGCCGCGAGGCGGGTTGGGCTACGAAACTCTTTCTCCCCCAAGTGAGTCACACCTGTAACTGATGCCTGGCCTGGAGACACCACCGGAAGAACAGATTCCCGCACCGCCGCCGGCGACGGAAGGCGGGCGGCGTGGTGGTCGTGACCGCTACAACTACCTGGATACGCATGAACTTGTCATGCTGCTGGAAGACATCGACGACGAGCGGGCGAAAGCGCGTTTTCGTGAGGCGATGTACCTGGCCATCATCCTGTGGCTGGCGCTGCTGCTGCTGTACATCTTTTTGCCGCGATGGCTGCCACACCGGCCGGTGCTGGTGGTGCCGGAGCGGAACCCGAACCAGCTGACGTACCTGGATACGCCGCCGGACTTGAAGAAGCTGCTGAAAGATCACCCGTCGCCACGGGTGAGCGAGCGCAGCACGGAGGCGCAGACACCGAAGCCACAGAATGTGCCGCGCCCGCCGGAGCCCAAGGCCGGGCAGCCACAGCCGCGTGCCGCACAACCGGCACCGACACCGCAGCCCGCACCGGCACAACAGCAGCAGCCACAGCAGCCCTCTCCACAGCAGGCACCGCCGCAGCAGCAGGCAAAGGTGCAACCGCCGCCAACTCCGCGGCCGACGAACACGCCACCGCTGGTGGACTCACCGGCGCCGTCGCAGCAGAAGACGCCTACGTTCAAGACGGGCGGGAGTGCGGCGTCGCAGATTGCAGATGCTGCTCGTGGAGCACGGACGGGCACCCAGGATGCGGGGGATTACGGCTCGACCGGGCGCGGAAATGCGGGACAGGGCAAGGCTGGCGTCGAGGTTTTGTCGGACACGCAGGGTGTGGACTTTAACCGTTACCTTGCGCGCCTGCTGGCCGAGGTCCGGCGCAACTGGCTGCCGCTGATTCCAGAGGAGTGCAACAGCCCCCTGTTCAAGCAGGGCGTTACCGGGGTGCGATTTACGATTCTGCCGGATGGGACAATTCAGCCACCGATGCACCTGGACTACTCGACGCATGATTCGGCGATTGACCGCGCGGCGTGGGGTTCAATCCGGAGCATGGGCCAGGCACCGCCGCTGCCCAAGGAGTTCCACGGACCAAACCTTGAGCTGCGAATCGAGTTCCGGGTGAATAAGGACCGGGACCTGCAGTAGCCGCTGTGCCGTGGCGTGTGCTGCTCGCCGCGTGTGCGACCCTGAAATGATGCAGCCGATGGTGCGAGAAACACGCGAGGAACGGGAGCTGCGCGAGGCGGCGCATGCGGCTGAGCGGGTGCTGCTGGAGCGACGGATGCAGGCGGTGGGCCTGATTGTGCTGGCGGTGCTTGTGCTGCTCGTGACGGTGCTGCGCACGGGTATCCACAACGTGTTTCTGCCGGGCTGGTGGCGGCTGTGGTGAGCGATCAACTCCCCTTGCTGGTGGTGCTGGTGGGCGCCACCGGTTCTGGCAAGACCGCGCTGTCGCTGGACTTGGCGGAACGGCTCAGCGGCGAGATTGTGTCGTGCGATTCGGTTGCGGTGTATCGCGGCATGGATGTGGGTTCGGCGAAACCAACCGCTGCGGAGCGTGCACGGGTGCCGCACCACCTTATCGACGTGGTGACGCCCGCGGTGGAGTTTACGGCAGGCGACTACAGGCGCATGGCGCGCGAGGCGGTGCAAGACATTGCGGCGCGCGGCAGGGTGCCTATTGTCGCGGGCGGGACGGGTCTTTATCTTCGCGCATTGCTGGACGGGTTGAGTGCAGTTCCAGCGCGCGATGAGAGCCTGCGTGAGAGGCTGCGGCACTTTGCGGAGCGTCGTCGGGAGGGATCGCTTCATCGCGTGCTGCGGCGCCTGGACCCTGACGCGGCAATGCGGATCCACGCGAACGATTCGCCAAAGCTGATCCGTGCCATCGAAGTGGGCGTGCTTGCGCGGCAACCGATGAGCGAAGCCTTCGCGCAGTCGCAGCCGGAGCCGCTGAGGGGCTTTCGTGTGGTGCAAATTGGGCTGGCACCCGCGCGAGAGCTGCTCTACACGCGGATCGATGCACGCTGCGAACGCATGTTCCGAGACGGGCTGGTCGAGGAGACGCGCGGCCTGCTCAAGCTGTATGGAGCGGAGTGCCGCGCGCTCGGTGCGCTGGGCTACGCGCAAGCGGCCGCATTGTTGCGCGGCGATATGACTAGTGCGGCCGCGGTGTCGGCGACGCAGCAGGGACATCGCAACTACGCGAAGCGGCAGGCGACGTGGTTCCGCAAAGACGTACGAGTGAGGTGGCTGCAAGCGACTGGGGAGGTAAGCCGGGACGCGGCACTCCACGTGATCGCCGAAACGTAAGAGGCTACTCCGCGGGCTGCACGACCAGGTCGTCCTCCAGCCGAAAGTGGACCAGGGATTCGGCCGGAATCTCAATGTCTCGATTGCCGGTGAGACCGCCGAGAAGCGTGCCCAGACCGCCGCCCGCCAAACCGCCGACCGCCAGGCCGACACCACCAGTTGCCACACCGCCGACGAGCATACCCAAACCTGCACCGCTACCGATAAAGGCGGCGGAGCGCTTGCCCTTGCCCTTCTTTGTGCGGACTATGCTGGCGGTGGCAATTGGGTAGGTCTTGCCCTGATATGCAATGGAGGTGAGGCGCAGGCCCAGGTACGAGCGGCCCTTGAAGTGGCCGCGGCGATGCGCCTCTGTGACGACGCCGTTGACGCGTGTACCCCGCGGCAGCACAGGCTGACCACGTTTTGCGAGCGACTCCGCGAGTGAGCCGGTGAAGCGGTCGCCAGCATGGCTGTGCTTCACGGAGATGCTCTGGTTGATGCGGATTTCGAGGCCGGTTCCCGCGGGAAAGGTCACGTCTGCAGGGACGAACGCAGCTTGTGAGGGCTCCACGGGTTGAGGGGCTGATGGTGCTGTTGCCTGAGGCGATGGCGCTGTTTCGCCGGGTGGGACAAGGGCCGTGGGCTGTGCGGCCGCAGTTTTTGGGCCGATGAAGATGACCGCTTTGCCGGGCGCGGGGCGAGCTCCGTTGCTCCAGTCCGGCTCACCGGCGACGAGAGGTGCGCCAGGGGGCGTAACGGTGCTGGTCACGGCAGGCTGCGCGCCGGGTGTTTGCGGCGGCTGCACGATGGTGACGGTCGTCCTGCCGGCCTTATCGACTGCAATGACCTGCTGAGACTGTCCTGTTGCCAGGGCGTCTGCCTTTGCCTTCTCCACCTGCTGGTCGTACTCAGACTTGCACCCGGCCAGTGCACCGAGCATGAGGGTAGAAAGCAGAGCTACGCGAACGGCGTGCGGAACGAGGCAGGATTGCGGCATAGACGACTCCAATGACACAGCGTGACGACTTTGCATAGAACGGTACGCGAGAACTTCGTGGTGTGGTGCCGGCTACTGCTGAAAGACGATGGCGCCGCCGGCAATGGTGGTGTGAATGCGTCCGAGCATGGTTGCGCCGCCAAAGGGAGTGTTGCGGGAACGGGAGCGGCTGATCGACGGATCATACGCGAAGGTTGCGGCGGGGTCGAAGACCACAAGGTCGGCTGGCGCACTGGTAGCTATGGAGCCCAGGCCCGCGAAGCCGGAGCCGAGGTTTGACAGGTTGAGCACGGTTGCAGGAGCGGAGGTGAGCAGGGCCATGACCTTGCCGACCGGCATGCCGTGCTCGCCGTGAAGGATGCGCAGAGCGGTGCCCAGCAGGGTTTCAAGGCCTGTGATGCCGTTTGGCGCGCGTTCGAACTCCACGTTCTTTTCCCAAGCCGCATGGGGTGCGTGATCGGTGGCGAGAATGTCGACCGTACCGTCGAGGACGGCAGCGATGCATGCGTCGCGGTCTTCCACGGAGCGCAAGGGCGGGTTCATTTTGTAGTGGGTGTCGTAGGCGTGAGAGCCCTGGGCGGGGTCGCCGGCGATTGCCCCATCGGTAAAGGCGAGGTGGTGCGGTGCGACTTCGCAAGTCACGTGCAGTCCCCGGCGTTTTGCGGCGCGAATGCTGCTGAGCGCGGCGGCTGTGGAGACGTGCTGGACGTGAAGGTGAGGTTTGAGCTTCGTGTCGCGCTCGATCTCTTCGAGCAGGCGTATGTCGCGGTCGACGATGCTGGATTCGGCTTCCACCGGCATGCCGCGCAGGCCGAGGCGGAAGGCGACGGGGCCGTGGTTCATGCTGGCACCCACGGTCATGCGGGTGTCTTCCGCGTGTTGGGAGATGGGCAGGCCCAGGCGTGCGGCGGCGGTGAGGGCGTGCCGCATGATCTCGTCGTCCAGGACCGGCTTGCCGTCGTCGGTAAAGCCGATGGCACCGGCTTCGTGGAGGGCGCTGTAGTCCGTGAGTTCCCTTCCCATGCTGCCGACGGTGGCGGCGGGCATGGCGAGCACCCGGACCTGCGGGTCGCGGTCTGAAGATACAACGAAGCGAAGCGTGTCGACCGTGTCGGTGACGGGGGTTGTGTTGGGCATGGCGACAACGGTGGTGACGCCACCTGCCGCGGCGGCCGCTGTTCCCGTCGCGATGGTTTCCTTGTGGGTCTGGCCGGGCTCGCGCAGGTGAACGTGGGCGTCGATCAGGCCGGGTGCGATGAAGAGGCCGGTGCAGTCGATGATCTGTGCACCGAGATCCGCGGCCTGTTGGTCGAGCGCACCTGCTGCGCCGGTGTGGATGGTTTTGACGAGGCCATCGGCAAGCAGGAGTTCGCCGGCGGTTTGCAGGTTGCGGCTGGGTTGGAGCAGGGTGGCGTTGCGCAGGTAGAGGGCTTGGGTCATGCGGTTGGCTCCTCTTGGATGAGCACACGGTCAACGAGGGCACGGTAAAGCAAGGCCATGCGGATGTAGAGGCCGTGCGTGACCTGGCGCTCGATGCGGGACTGGGGGCCGTCCGCGACAGCGGAGTCGATCTCAAGGCCCCGCACCATGGGACCGGGATGCAGGACGAGCAGGTTGGGGTGGGGTGCGAGGCGGCGCCCGTTGAGCTGGTACCTCGCCATGAAGTCGGGCAGGTCGATGTCGAGGCCGCTGAGGCGTTCGCGCTGGATGCGAAGCATCATGACGACGTCTGCCTGCTGCAAAGCGGTGTCGAGGTCGCGTTCAATTTCGAGGTTGGGGGCGAGGCTCAGAGCGTCCGCAGGCAGCAGAGCTTCGGGGCCGCAAAGGATGACGCGCGCGCCGAGCTGGGGGAGGAGCATCGCGTTTGAGCGGGCGACGCGGCTGTGGCGGATGTCGCCGGTGATGACGACCGTTTTACCGGCGAGGGTGGTGTCGGTGATTTCATGTGAAAGCTGGAAGTGCTCGAGCATGGTGCGGAGGTCGAGCAGTGCCTGCGAGGGATGTTCGTGCATGCCGTCGCCGGCGTTCAGAACGGGAAGGTTGGTGGAGCGTTCGAGCACGTTCGGCGCACCGCTGAAATTGGAGCGGAGGATGATGCACTCCGCACCCAGGGCGCGGAGGGTAAGGCCGGTGTCGTGGAGGCTCTCGCCTTTTTCAATGGAAGAGCTTTTATCGGAGACAAGGGTGGTGATGGCACCAAGGCTCTTGGCGGCGAGTTCAAAGGAGGTGCGGGTGCGGGTGCTGGATTCGTAAAAGAGGAGGGCGACGCGGCGGCCTTCCAGGCGGGGAACGCGCTTCGCGTGCGGCTCGGCCTCGAGCTCCGACGCGAGGGCGAGAATGCTGGTGACGTCAGCAAGCGAAAGGTCGGCGATGGAAAGAAGGGAGCGCGGAGGCTCTGCGGTGGACGCGGTGGAAGCGGCGCTTGAGCTGACTATCGGCATCGGCTCTGCTGATTGTAGACGCGTGCTGCATGCCAGGACCGATTTGACACGTCTGGTTGCCGAGGCGGGTGCCGGAGGGTGCTTTTCGCTTTGCACGATTGCCGCGGCAGGGGAAGATGTGGGCAGTTGGCGGAGGCAGAGTTTTGGAACAGATTTCGCTGGTGGTCACCCGGAGAGACGACGAGACCGTCCTGCTCGGCATTGCGGAGCCGGCGACGATTCGGGTTGCGGGCGACTCCTCGTTTGGCAGTGTGGCGGCGCTGGAGCGTGCATTGCAGCGTGTGGGCCTGCCTGCGTCGCTGGCACAGCAGACCGGCGTGGCCATACCGATGCAGGTGAGCCTGGTACAGCTCTCGCGGTTGGGATTTTTGTAGGCGGTCTGTTACAGCTATGAGGCCCCGCGTTCTTTGGCGGCCTTGTGCAACAGATATGCTGATGCCATGACATTCCGCATGGCGAACACACGGTGGCGTTTCTGTTTGGGTGCGTGCGCGCTGTGCGTGCCGCTGGCAGCGCAGGAGGCAGTTCAGCCGGTTGCGACGGCCATCGGAATCGGCGTGCAGATTTACACCTGCGGCGACGGTGGCAGGCTGATACTGACTGCGCCGGAGGCCACGCTGTATGTGGAACGCAACAAGGTCGGCGAGCACAGTGCAGGGCCGCGCTGGACGTGGATGGACGGAAGCGCGGTGACGGGCAAGGTGGTGAAGTCCACGCCTTCGAGTGCGCCGGAGAAGAACATTTCGTGGCTTGAGCTGGAGGCGACGGCGGTACCGGGGGCTTCGACGGGAGTGCTTTCCGGCGTGACGCGGGTGACGCGGACGGAGACGCAGGGCGGGGTGGTGGCGAACTCTGCTTGTGAGGTGAAGGGGGAGACGCTGCGGGTGCCGTATGCGGCGACGTATAGGTTCTTTGTGAAGTGAACGGAGAAGAGCCACACACGCCGCGACTAAGCCAGCGGTTCGCTGAGGATCGGTGAGGTGCAATCGTGGAACCTCGATCGAGCGGCTTCAGGCAGGCATCAGCAGATGCAGAGCCGCTGGCACAAGACGAACTATGAGTGGCAGAGTTCCCACTGCTTCGCCGTCGACCTGTGCATAGATTGATTTCCCGTGGCGGAGCGGCGTGCACCTAAGTTCGTCTACCTGAACGCTCGTCAGCCAGGGGTTCGCTCTTTCCCAACCGAGTCTTCCCATAGCTATCCAGGCAGGAAACGCGAGATGAGCAGGCGCCGCCAAGAGTTGAACGAGCAAGTGAGAATGGTGCAGGCGTGAAGCCGTTGTGAGGCCCGCAAACAAGCCCCCAAGGTCCGAGACTCGCGAAGCCATCATTCCGGTTACGATCTGCCTCTTAAAGGTGCGGGCACCGATCAATCGATAGTCCACCTGAAAGGTCGGGAAGGTCCGCGTGACGAACAGCCGAGCGGCCTCGGTGTAATACGCTCGCCGGCCGCTGTGGGCTTTTGCGGCTAGCCTCATCTCGTTCACCAGGGTACCGTCTGGTCCCGCACCGGCCATGACTGTGAACCAACGACCTACTGTGGCGGTTTCTGCATAGCCCAAAGGGATTTGGCTGGGTGTAAAGGTCAGGAGCTTCTCAAGTGCGTGAACCGGATGGACGGGCAGCGAAAGATTGCGGGCGAGTGCATTTGCGGTCCCGAAAGGGAGAACCCCCAAAACAGTCGGCGTTCCAGCTACCCCTTGCAGGACGCCGTGCACAGTGCCATCGCCGCCGCAAGCTATCACCAGGTCACATTTTCTACTCGCGTCCACAGCCAGTGCGCGAGCAGAATCAGGATCTGGTGTTGTGGTCCTTATCTGAACCTCAAAGCCGTGCGAGGCAAGCACACGAAGTACGGCGCTGCGAGTGCGTTCAAAGGAGCCGTTTCCCGCGTTCGGATTGACCAGCAGTGCAGCTCGCCTCACGAAGAGAGGTTCTCACACCGCGTTTAGAGGCTCTTACGGATCGAGATGATTTCCTTACGAAGGCACCGAAGCTAGCCGGCAAGGACTTGCTCGTAGAAAGCTTCGTATCTTGGGATGATGCGGGTGGTGCAGAACTTGTCCTGGGCGGTTTGGCGGGCGGCGGTAGCCATGGTGGCCAGGCGGGTGGGGTTGGTGAGGAGGGCCGTGGCGCCGGTGGCCATGGCTTCTACGTCGCCTACGTTGTAGAGCTGGCCGTTGATGCCGTCCTGGACGAGTTCGGGGACGCCGCCGACTCGCGTGGCGATGCAGGGGACGCCGCAGGCCATGCCTTCGAGGGCGGCGAGGCCGAAGCTTTCCATGGAGGAGGGCATGAGCATGAGGTCGCCGAGGGGGAGCAGGTCCTGGACGCTGTCCTGCTTGCCGAGGAAGTGGATGCGGTTCTGGATGCCGTGCTTGAGGGCGAGGTGCTCGGCGAGCGAGCGGTCGGGGCCGTCGCCGATGAGCATGAGGCGGGCGGGGACGTGTTGGGCGATGCGGGCGAAGACCTCGACGACGTCGTCGACACGCTTGACGCGGCGGAAGTTGGAGAGGTGGATGAGGATCTTTTCGTGCGGCTCGGCGTATTGGGGGCGGAGCTCGCGGACGAGGTCTTCATTGCGCTGGTAGACGGAGCAGTTGACGAAGTTGTGGATGACTTCGATGGGGCGGGTGATCTCGAAGTCGCGAACGGTCGAGCGCTTGAGGTCGTCGGAGATGGCGGTGACGCCGTCGCTCTGGTCGATGCCGAAGCGGGTAATGGGAAGGTAGCCGGGGTCCTGGCCCACCAGGGTGATATCCGTGCCGTGAAGGGTGGTGATGAAGGGCAGGCGGATGCCTTTGGCGGCGAGCATCTGGCGGGCCAGCAGGGCGCAGACGGAGTGGGGAATGGCATAGTGCACGTGGAGCAGGTCGAGCTGGTAGAACTCCGCGACTTCAGCCATGCGGGAGGCGAGGGCCAGGTCGTACGGCGGGTACTGGAAGAGGGGGTAGTTGGTGACGGCGACTTCGTGAAAGAAGATGCCGTGCTCGCGGCCGGTGAGGCGGAAGGGCTGCTGGTAGGTGATGAAGTGGACCTGGTGGCCGCGGGCGGCGAGCTCGATGCCGAGCTCTGTGGCGACGACGCCGGAGCCGCCGTAGGTGGGGTAGCAGGTGACGCCGATCTTCATGAGGTCCAGTTCCCTTCGCGCGCATGCGGGCCGCCGCGGTTTGGATGCGGCGTTCGCTGCAGGCGTCGCTCATTTGCAGCGGGCGTCACTGGTCGCAGGTATCGCCGCAGTGGGCGTTGCGGATCATGCTGAGCATGGCGATGTAGCTGGAGGCAGCCTGGGGATCGTCGTGATTAACGATGTAGATGCCGGAGCGGGAGGCAAGCAGCTGGATGAGCGTGGCGTTCCGCTCGATGGGGAGGAACGGAGTCTTGTCCTGAAGGCCGAGTTCGACGACGGTCTTGTTCAGAATGCTGTCATCGACGGTGTCTTTCCCGTGGCCGTTCATACTTTCCGCGCCGTAAAGCATGCCGAGTACGCTTTTGCGCACCGAGGCGATTTTGCTGGTGTGGGTGACGTCGCCGTAGCTGAATAGGACGCGGCACTGGGCGATGACCATCATGGAGCCGGTTTGCTGGGTGCTGACCCAGGCGCGGAGGGCTTCAAGCTCGCGGGTGGAGTAGCCGAGGGATTCGGGCGTTGCGGTTTGCCAGTCTTTGCCAGGGACGACACTGCCCGCGATGCGCGGCTTGGCTGGCTGGCCCTGCCGCTGGGCGGGGAGGCGCGCGCCCGGGCCGAGCAGGTAGAGCAGTACGCCGACGATGCGGGCGAACAGCCGTAGCCTGCTCACGTCAGTCGACGCGTTCCACGAGCAGGACCTGGTCGGAGCCGTCGATTTCGTTCAGCTTGACTTCGATGATTTCGCGCGCGCTGGTCGGCACGACACGGCCGATGAACTGGGCTTCGATGGGGAGTTCGCGGTGGCCACGGTCAATGAGGACGAGCAGGCGGACAGAGCGTGGGCGACCGTGGTCGAAGAGGGCGTCGAGCGCGGCGCGAATGGTGCGGCCGGTGTAGAGGACGTCGTCGAGCAGGATGATGTCGCGGTCGGCGATGTCGAAGCCGATGTCGGCCTTGTTGACGGTGGGGCGGGGACCGGCGGTGGTGAGGTCGTCACGGTAAAAGGAGATGTCGAGCTGGCCGACTTCCACCGGCTGCTTCTCGATGGTTTCGATGATCTTGCCGATTCGCTGCGCGAGGGGCACACCGCGGCGCTTGATGCCGACCAGGCCCAGGTTGCCGCCGCCATTGTGCTTCTCGACGATCTGGTGCGCAAGGCGGACGAGGGTTCGGTCGATCTCGCTGCCGGAGAGCAGGCGGCCCTTCTCGCGGATGACGGGTGTTGCTGCGGCGGTTGGGGCTGGCTGGTTCGACATAGCGGACATGATACGGAGGGCGGAAGCGCATCGCAAACCGGTGCTGGCCGTCAGGCCGTTCGACGGTTGAGAGATTCAGGCGCGGCTACGGCGCTGCCGTGCACCCAGCAGGGCGCCTGCAACTGCACCGGCACCGGCGCCCACCACCAGCATCATCACAGAGGTGATTGCCTGACCGAGAAGAAACGCGCCGGCGCGAATCTCAGGCCAGCGCATGGCAGCAGCCCAGCCGCCCGGCAACGGGGTTCCGGACGCGGACATCTGGGACTCCATCTGGCGAAAGGCGAGATCAAGCGTAGTTTGTACCAGGTTGGAGTGCATGCCGTACCGGCCGATAAAGCCGGCGACACCACAGATCACTGCGAGTGCCACAGCCAACAACAGGGCCAGCACAACACCGATACGCGCGCCCATGGCCGGTGTAAACGGCGGAAACGGCCGACGCCGAAGGTAGGCTGCCGCGCTGCCCAGGGTAAGCAGGGGCAGAAGCATCAGCGCAAGAATGCCGGCACCGCCGGTCATCACGACGTCAGGCTTGAGAACACAAGGGACAACCCCGATGAGTGCGGCAATGCCAAGCACGCGAAAGGCTAGGTACCACTCCACGCCGCCACCGCCGACCGGAGTGCCTGGCTGCCCCCCGGCCTGCCCGGCGGCAACCTCAAGGCTTTCCGCTGGCACACGCAGCTGCTGCAGTCCGCACACCGCACAAAAGGCGGCAGATGCCCCATCAAGAATGGGGAGCGGAGCCTCGCAGCGTGGGCAGAGTTCAGGCATCGTGCACTTTCCACGCTACCCCACGCGGCGCGCCGGTGCCAACCGATATGTGGGCGCCGCAGCGTGCAGACTCGCGGATCTGGCCATGCCAGCATGTTCCTTTTCGACTGTGGTGAACAGATGGGGCGACTGCTGGAAGGATGGCTGGAAGGCAGTTGGACGGGTGGGCGAAGGGCGGCTGGATGCGTCGGGTGGCGCTCTTTGCTGTGGTAGCCTCAGGGGTGTGTGCGAGAGGATAAAGCCGCTGGCCGGCAAGTCACTCCTGAGGTTTTTCCCAGCAATCAACCGTTTGCATTGCCGTAGTCTGCAGCGTTCCACTCACAAGAAAAAAAGGCAGCACACCCCATGAATAGCCCGTCTCCGAGCACGGCCTTCGACCTGATTGTGATTGGTTCCGGCCCCGCTGGACAGCGTGCCGCCATCTTTGGCGCGAAGCTTGGCAAAAAGGTGGCGCTGGTTGAGTCGCGCGAGGTGGTAGGCGGCGCGTGCATCAGCACCGGCACCATTCCATCGAAGACGATGCGCGAGGCCGTGCTGCACCTTTCCGGGTACAACTACAAGTCGATTTACGGCATGAACTACCGGGTGAAGGAACGCATCACCATGGCGGACCTCGCCTTTCGTGTGCAGCACGTGATCAAGACCGAAATCGACGTGACGGAAGCGCAGCTGAACCGCAACAACATTGAGATGCTGACCGGCATCGCGTCTTTTGAGGATGCGAACCACGTCAAAGTGACGAACTCGCGCGGTTCCAGCGTGTACGAAGGCAAGAACATCATCATCGGCACGGGCACCAAGCCGGCGGCGAGCGCCACTGTGCCGATCAACGGATCGACGATTATCAACAGCGATCTGATTCTTGAGCTGAAGAATTTGCCCAAGACGATGATCGTGGTCGGCGGCGGCGTGATTGGCGTGGAGTACACCTGCATGTTCGCGGCTCTTGGCGTGCGTGTCACGCTCATCGAGCGGCGTCCGCGGCTGCTGGAGTTTGCCGACCAGGAGATCGTGGAGGCGCTGAGCTACCACCTGCGCGACAGCCGTGTGACCATGCGCATGAACGAAGAGGTGGAGAGCGTCGTCGAGAACGAGGACGGCACCGTGACCGCGGTTCTGGAGAGCCGCAAGCGGGTGCAGGGCGATGCGCTGCTGTACGCCGTGGGCCGGCAGGGTAACGTGGACGAGCTGGAGCTGGAAAAGATTGGTGTGTCCGCCGACAGCCGCGGCCGCATTCCGGTCGACAAAGACTTCCGTACCAAGTGTCCGACGGTGTTTGCCGTTGGCGATGTCATTGGCTTCCCTTCCCTTGCGTCTGTGTCCATGGAGCAGGGGCGCATCAGCGCGGCAAGGGCCTTCGGCGACGAGACGATTCTGTCAAACCCGAGCTACTACCCATACGGCATCTGGACGATTCCGGAGATCAGCTTTCTGGGCAAGACCGAGGAACAGCTGACCGAGGAAGACGTACCGTATGAAGTGGGCGTGGCGTACTACCGCGAGATCGCACGCGGGCAAATCCGCGGCGATACGACGGGCCGACTGAAGCTGATCTTCAACCGTGAAAACCGCTCGATCCTCGGTGTACACATCATTGGCGAGGGTGCGAGCGAACTGCTGCACATCGGGCAGGCAGTGATGGCGCTGGGCGGAACCGTGGACTACTTCGTAGACACGGTATTCAATTACCCAACCCTCGCCGAGTGCTACAAAGTCGCAGCCTTTAACGGCCTGAACCGGCTCCGTAAGGACTGAGGTTCGCACCTGCAAGCAGCGCTTCAGCGTACACTTCCGCCCATGCGTATCATCTCAACCTTTCTGCTGTGTGCCGCCAGCATTTCGGCTCAGGCACCCCCGTCCGATGCAGCCCTTTTCGCTCATGCGAAAGCCGCAACAGTGGTGATCCTGTCCGGCGAGGGCGCAGGCCGCCTTCGCGCACTTGGCACCGGTGTGCTCATCAGGCACGATGGCACAATTCTTACGGCTCTCCACGTGGTCAAGGGTGCGGCAGAGGTGCAGGTGCGGCTCGCGAATGGCGATGTCTTTGACCGTGTGGATATGCTGGGTGCCGACGAGCGCAGGGATGTGGCGGCACTCAAGATCTCGGCCACGGCAGTACCATTCCTGCCACCGAGCACGCAGGCAGAGCAGCCGGTTGGCGAGGCGGTGTATGCCATGACGAACGCCAGCGGGCTTGATTGGTCCGCAACCAAGGGCATTTTGTCGGCGGTTCGGCCCGCCGCGGAGATTCAGGGTGCCGGGTCGGGCTACACGCTGCTGCAGTTCACCGCGCCGATCGCGCCGGGTTCAAGCGGTAGCGCTTTGCTGGACGGCTCAGGCAACGTGCTTGGCATCATCACAAGCGGATTGGCAAACGCAGGCTTCGCGGTCCCGGTGAACAGCGTACTTGGCCTTGTAGATTCTGGTCGGCGAACGGCACTGGGGAACGGTGCCGCGTTACAGCTGCCAGCGCAGAAGCAGAACGAGTCGCCACAGTCCAGTGCCGCGGTGGCAGACCTGAAGCCGAGGGACCTGTTACGACGTGCAAAAACCTTGTATCTGCACTCCAAAACGTCATTCCTCACGATCGACACCCTCGAGCGGGCGCTTCTGAAGCAGAAGGAATGGCCGGAGCTGGGCTTGGTAATCGTCGGTGATCCGAAGCTGGCCGATGTCGTGATTGAAATTGACCGACCGCTCTTTACCTATGTCCACACGTTTGTGATGACTGACCAAAAAACGTCAGTGATCCTGGGTGCGGGGAAGGATACGGCCTTCGACGGAACGATCGCATCCGGCTTTCTTGCGAAAGACATCGTGAAGATCTTCCACGATGTCCATTTGCCGCCGAAGGCGTAATACGTTTCAGGCGGAGAACTGGCGCAGGTGGTGGTCGGTGTGGAGCCAGGCCCAGCGGGTCCATTCCCAGTGCGTGAGTGGACCCATGATGGGGTGGGATTGGCCTTGCCAGCTTTCTTTTTCGTGGAAGCGCGCGAGGGAGGCAAAGACCTTTGCGCGGTCGTGTTCAAAGACCGTGGGTGGGGTACCGTGGCGGCGCTGGTCCACCTCTGGGACGGTGGGGACATTGCGGGCCCAGGGCAGCGGTGTGTGCAGAGCGATGGGTCGAATGATGACGCGGCCGGCCCAGGTGGCGGAGACAGCGGAGCGGTCGCCCTGCAGCATGCGGGTGAAGGCGTCATCCAGGTGGCAGAGCATACCTTCCACGGGCATTGTGCCCCACAGGCGGATGGAAGCGGGCGTAAGGGACTGAAGCCGCTGCAGAAGCGACTCGTACGTGCCAGCGCTCTGCAGGGTCACGAGCTTCGCGAACATCAGCGGTGCGGGCCGCGGCGCTGTGCGGGCGGGGCGTAGTTGTAGGCTAGCTGCTGTGGGGTGATGTCGATGCCGCTGGATAGGTGAATGAGGGTGCTGATTTCGGCGTCAGATTTGCCCTGGCTGCGCAGGGTTTCGATCTCGTCGGAGAGCATGCCGACGAAGGCGGGGAGCGGAAACTGCTCTGGCGGGGAGCCTGCTGCTTCCCGCAGGGCGTTCAGGGCCTGGAGCGACTGTTCGAGTGAGTACGTGGTGTCGTCGGGCATGGGCTGCTGCTCCAGAGGTTCGCGGGAGAAGTGTACCTCGTGGGGCGGTCGTAGGTAGGGGCTGTGCTTGGTACACTCCCCGCATGCGTTTTTCCTTGCTGCCGTGTGTCCTGTCCTTGTCGTTGAGTGTTGCTGCCGTGCTGCAGCAGCCCCTTGTTGCCCAGCAGCCGGTGTCTGCACCGACGATTGCGGAGGCGCAGGCCTTCTTAGATCGTGCGAATGCGGCACTGCTGAAGGCGAGTGTGAACGGGTCGCATGCGGAGTGGCTGGCTGAAACCTATATCAACGAGGACAGCGAGGCCACCGGTGCGCTGCTGGGCGAGCAAGGCAACACTGTGCAGTTGGGATTGATTGCGGAGAGCCACCGCTTCGACAAGCTGGACCTACCGGCGTCGATGCGGCGAGAAATGATGCTGCTGCAGGTGAACGCGCCGGCAGCGCCGCACGACCCCGCGATGCTGGCAGAGGAGAGCCTGATTGGCGCGCAGCTGACAGGGATGTATGGCAAGGGCAAGTACTGCCCGCCGGGGGCCGCACCGGACAAGTGCATGAGCATCGATGCGATGTCGAACGTGATGGCGACCTCGCGCGACCCGAAGCAGTTGACGGAGCTTTGGGTGGGCTGGCACAGCGTTGGCGCACCCATGCGGCAGAAGTATGCGCGCATGGTGGAGTTGGAGAACGTGGGTGCCAAGGAGCAAGGCTACAAGGACACAGGCGAGTTGTGGCGCGCTGGGTACGACATGACGCCGGCACAATTCAGCGCAGAGGTGGACCGTGCCTGGACGCAGCTGGAGCCGCTGTACAAGGAGCTGCACACCTATGTGCGTTCCCGGCTGATTGCGAAGTATGGTGCAGCGGCGGAGCGGTCGGATGGCATGATTCCGGCGGAGCTGCTGGGCAACATGTGGGCGCAGGAGTGGGGGAATATCTACGACGTGGTTGCGCCGACAGACCCGAAGCTGAACCAGTTCAAGCCGGTGGATTTAAAGGCGGCGCTGGAGAAGCAGATTGCGGCGAACGATCCTGCGGCGGCGGTTGCGATAGAGTGTGAACGCCTGGAAGGCCTTGGAGCCGTCGCAGGCACTGTACCGAAGGATTGCGGGACAAACAGCGATGCGCTGCATGCATCGCAGTTGGCTGCGGGCAAGGACATGGTTCACTACGGCGAAAGCTTCTTCAAGTCGCTGGGCTTTGCGCCGCTACCGCCGACGTTCTGGGAGCGGTCGCAATTTGTGCATCCGCGCGACCGCGATGTGGTGTGCCATGCGTCGGCGTGGGACGTCGATTCCGTCGAAGATCTGCGGGTGAAGATGTGCATCGAGGTGAATGCCGACTACTTCACGACGGTGCACCACGAGCTTGGCCACAACTTCTACCAGCGTGCGTACAACAAGCAGCCGCTGCTTTTCCGCAACGGCGCGAACGATGGCTTTCATGAGGCGATCGGCGACTCCATTGCGCTGAGCATTACCCCCGCATACCTGAAGCGGCTTGGCCTGGCGGGGGACGAGCCGCCAGCCGCCGCCGACATCCCGCTGCAGTTGCGCACAGCACTGGACAAGGTTGCGTTCCTGCCGTTTGCTCTGGCGCTGGACAAGTGGCGCTGGGAGGTCTTCAGTGGAGAGATCAAGCCGGCGGACTACAACTCCGCCTGGTGGGCGCTGCGTGCGAAGTACCAGGGCGTGGTGCCGCCGGTGGAGCGGTCAGAGGCTGACTTTGACCCGGGTGCGAAGAATCACATCCCGACCAACGTGCCATATGCGCGGTACTTTCTGGCACGGGTCTACCAGTTCCAGTTCTACAAGGCGATGTGCGATGCCAGTGGCTACACGGGGCCGCTGAACCGTTGCTCGTTTTACGGGTCAAAGGCCGCGGGCGACAAGCTGAACGCAATGCTGTCAGAGGGACAAAGCCAACCCTGGCAGTTAACGCTGAAACAGATGACGGGCACCGACCACCTGGACGCGCAGCCGATGCTGGACTACTTTGCACCGCTGTATGCATGGCTCAAGGTGCAGAACGGGACGAAGTAGGCGGCGGCATGCGTGCGCTTGGCCGCGAAACGGGGTGTCCGCTAATGGCACGGCAGGTTGGGCTTGCGCGCCGTCTTTGCGGTAGCGCATAATCCGGCGCACGGAGCTTCTTGCCGCAGGGGCAGGATCGCGGATGTGTCACGCGCTCACCCTGGGCCGCACACAGGCACATCCTGAACAGCTCGGAACGACGAAAGCAGGCGCTCGATGGCAGGATTGAAAACAGTTGGACTGACGCTGTCAAAGCGTATTGTGGCGGGGCTTGTGGATGAGAACGGCGTCGCTGGAGAGCTGCGCGGCTACCCGTTCGACACAGAAGATGCCGACGACTCGCTGATGGAGATGCCGCGCGAGGCACTGATCGAGGCCATGTGCGAGCAGATTGTTGCGGTGGTGCGTGGCCTGCCGAATGAGGCAGGGGCGAGCGAAGGAATCGGCCTGGTGCGGGATGCGGGCAGCGCGTCGGCAGCGCGTGAAGGCGCCGGCATGATTGACGCAGTAGGCGTGGCTCTGCCGGGCATTGTGCGCAACGGCGTGGTGGACGATGCGCCCAACCTGCCGCAGTTGAAAGGTGTGCGCGCAGCGGCGGAGATCGGGGCCATGCTGAAGGCGCACGGGATCGACGTGCCGATCACCGTGATCAACGATGCGGACGCGGTGGCAGCAGGTCTGGCGGCATCGCAGGGCAAGCTGCAACAGATGATTCGCGTGTGGACACTGGGCACCGGCATCGGCTTTGGGCAGTATCCGCTGACGGATCGCGTGGGTGAGGGTGGTCACACAACCGTGACGCTGGACGACAAGGAAACTTACTGCGGCTGCGGCGGCCGCGGCCACATTGAAGGCATCATGGGCCACCGGGCCATGCGGCTGCGCTTTCTGGATATGGAGCCGGAGGACGTCTTTGAGGCGGCAGCGCAGTGCGATCCGCGCTGCCTGGAGTTCAAGAAGCTGTGGCACCGCGCGCTTGCGGCGGGTACGGCAAGCAGCGTGCACATGAGCGGTGCCGGCAAGTTCTACGTGACGGGCTACAACGTGCGGTTTGTCGATACATCCATGCTGTACCACTACATTGAAGAGATGGTGCGCATGAGTCCGCTGCAGGGCTTCAGCATTGAGACCCGGCCAGAAGATCCGCGGAACGAGGTGGTCGGTGCAGCGGTTGTTGCGCGTCAGGCGGCGCAACAGGCGGGTGAGGCAATGCCAGTCGCGGTAGGCGCGTAGCTGTCTGGCTACACTGGAGTGGATGGAACCGAACGGCACAGGCGGACGGAACAGCGAGCAGGCAGGGGCACTGGAAGAACGCCTTGGGTATCGCTTCCGTGATGGAGCGCTGTTGCGGCTGGCACTGACGCATCGGTCAGTCGCGGAAGAACAGGGCCGCAGCGAGACCACGGCAGACAACGAGCAGCTGGAGTTTTTAGGCGACAGCGTGCTGGACCTGATTGTGACCGAGCTGCTGCTGGAGCGGTTTGCCCATCGGCGCGAGGGCGACCTGACACGCATGCGTGCGATGCTGGTGAGCCGCGAGAACCTGGCGGCGGTCGGCACAACGCTGCGGCTGGGGGAGGCGCTGGACCTGGGCCGCGACCTGGAGCTTACTGGCGGCCGGGGAAAGTTGTCGTTGCTGGCAAATGCGATGGAGGCGGTGCTGGCGGCGGTGTACCGCGACAGCGCACCGGATGGTATGAGCACGGCGCGGGAATTGGTGCAGCGTCACATCTTCGCGCCGCAGTTGCAGACGCTGGACCAGGCCGCCCAGGCGGGCGCGGCGTTTGGCGTGATGGGCGACTGGAAAAGTGCGTTGCAGGAGCTGCTGCAGGCCCGCGGCAGCGGTGTGCCGCACTACCGCAACGCTGCCGAACTGGGAGAGAACCAGGCGGACCGGCGGTTTGTGGAGGAGGTTCTGCTGGGCGACGTGGTGCTGGGCCGGGGTGAGGCGCGAAACCGCAAGGCAGCACAGAAGGCTGCAGCCGAGCAGGCCTACCAACAGCTAGTTGCGGAGACGGAGCCGCTGGTTGAGGTAAAGGGATGAGCGGCGAGGACGCCGGCATGTCAGAGACCGAGAGCATCGCCGGCGAAACAGCCGGAATGCCGACTGCGGTGCTGTTATCGACCGGCCCTCCCACGGCTCTGGTGCCGGTTGCGGGATCGGTGTGGGGTCGACCTAAGACCGTTCTGGATATCGCCGGCGAGATTGCCGCATCCATGGCGCGCCTGACGATGGTTGCGTTGTTTGCTGTGACGTTTCTGCTGCAACCCTTCCAGATTCCGTCCAGCTCCATGGAGCGGACGCTGCTTGTGGGGGACTTTGTACTGGTAAACAAGCAGGTGTTCGCACCGGCTGGGCGGTGGGGATGGCTGCTGCCCTACCGCGAGCCGCGGCACGATGAGCTTGTAGTGTTCCACTACCCGGTGAATCCCGGGGAGCTGCTGGTTAAACGTCTGATCGCTCTTCCTGGTGACAGGCTGCACCTGCTGAATGACCATGTCTTCGTCAACGGCAAGCAGTTGGACGAGCCGTTTGCGATCTACGGTCCAGCGGGGAGGTCTACGTTTCGCGATCGCTTCCCCAACCTGCAGGAGGCCGACCCGGGAGCAGAGGCGGCATGGTGGACGGAGCTGCGCCAACGCATGAACGCGGGAGATCTGGTGGTGCCGGGTGGCCGGTACTTTGCCATGGGGGACAACCGGAACAACAGCCAGGACAGCCGCTTCTGGGGGTTCGTGCCCCGCGACAACATCATCGGGGAGCCTTTGCTGGTGTACTTGTCCGTGGACCGGGCCAGGGGCGGTCTGCGGCGAAACCGCATGATGCGCGTTTTGCGCTAGGGCTTGGGCCCGGCACGATCCGCACCAAGGCAGAACCTGCAACGCCGTGGATGCCGAGGGGCGATACACTGGTCGCTGCGGAGGGTAGACGGTGGCAACACTAGAAACAAACGAACCAGAGGCGATCGGAACCAAGGGCGCGCAAGAAAGCGTCGAGCGGACTGAGACCTTGCCTGAATCGCTGGCTGGAACGGCATTCGTGTTTGTGCTGGGCCTGTTTCTGACGACGTTTCTGTTTCAGAACTACCAGATTCCATCCGCATCCATGGAAAAGACGCTGCTGATCGGGGATCACGTGGTGGTGGACCGGACGACGCTGGCACCACAGGGGTATCCGGTGGGCCTGGTGCACTACCGCGACGTGAAGCACGGCGACATCATCGTGTTTGTGAAGCCCAACCCGGAGTCGCCGGACCTGGTGCTGGTCAAGCGTGCCATCGGCCTGCCGGGTGACCGGATTCACCTGGAGCACGGCTTTCTGTACCTGAATGGCGTTCGTCAGAACGAGCCCCAAATCAGCATGCCAGGCCAGGATGGCGACTTTGGCGAAGACGACTACCGTGACAACTTTCCGCATGGCACGCCGCGTATGACGACTGAATTATGGGCTGTTGACATGCCGAACTACGTGCAGAACGGCGACCTGGTGGTGCCGCCGGGCAAGGTCTTTGCCATGGGTGACAACCGCACCGGATCGCTGGACAGCCGCTTCTGGGGATTTGTGCCGCGGGAGAACATCATGGGCCGGCCCATGTTTGTGTACTGGTCCTTCATCACACCAGCGGACCAGCAGAACAAGACCGGCGTGGCGAACACGGTGGCGTGGATCACGCACGAGTTGACCCACTTTGTAGGCGACACCCGCTGGAGTCGCACCTTCCACGTGGTGCGCTAGCGGCATGACGGCCGGAGAGCAGAAGGTTGCAGAACAGAAAGCCGCAGAGCAGGACCGGCTTGCGCAGGACGAGCGCCTGGCACAACAGGAACGCGTCGCACAGCAGGACCGCTGGAGCGACGCCGCCATTGACCGCGAGCCGGTCATCGGCAGGCGCGGCATGGGTCGTCTTCTGTGGGCTGCGTTGGTTGCGCTTGCGGTCGTTCTGCTCGTCACCCTGCCTCCGCTCATCAATGTGAGCCGCTATCAACACCGCGTGGCTGCGTCGATCTCGGGTTCCATCGGGCGCCCGGTCCGGTTCGACAACATCTCGCTGCACATGCTGCCGTGGCCCGGCTTTACGATTGAAAACTTTGTCGTCTACGAAGACCCGTCCTTTGGTGCAGAGCCTGCTTTGCGTGCCAACCGGGTACAGGCGCGCGTACGGCTTTCGTCCCTGTGGCGGCGGCGCGTGGAGGTCTCGCGCATTACGCTGGAATCGCCCACGGTCAACCTGGTGCGCAACGCCGCTGGCTACTGGAACATGCAGGGTGTAGTCACGCAGGCGGCTCAGGTGCGCAGCGCACCAACGGCACAGCCGAAAGCAGGGGACGCGCCGCGCTTCCCCTACATTGAAGCGTCGGACGCCCGCGTAAACGTGAAGCTGGACGAGACCAAGCTGCCGTACGCTCTGGTCGACACCGAATTTGCGCTGTGGCTGCCCAGCGAGCAGGAGTGGCACCTGCGACTGGCGGGCAGACCGTTGCGATCAGACACAGACGCGAGCGATGTGGGTCAGCTACGCGTAGAGGCGACGTTAAGCAGGCGTGGCTTGAGTACAGCGCAGTCTCCGTTCACGCTGAGCGCGGATTGGAAGCCCACGCCGCTGGGCGAGGCGAGCAAGCTGCTGCTGGGCCGCGATGCCGGATGGCGCGGCATGGCAAGCATGGACGCCAAGGTGAGCGGAACACCGGGAAACATGCACGTGGTGACGAACGTGCACGTGCACGACCTTCGTCGGGCAGAGTTTGTGCCGCCAGAGGCGATGCAGCTGGATGCGCACTGCGAAGGAACTGCGTTTGGATTGGGACGGCAGTGGTCGGGTGTGCGATGCACGCTGCCGACCGGGGGCGAGACGTCGCTGCTGGGAACGCTGCCATTTGGGCGCACGGGCGCTGCCGACAAGCCAGCGGCAGATGTGATGGAAGCAGAAGGAGATGTGCCTGACGTGACCGATCTGCGCCACGCGGCGGGACGGGTGTCACTGGAGAAGGGTTCGCCCGGATGGGTACTGCGCTGGATGCGATTGCTCTCGCGGAGAATGCCCGCGTCGATCAGGACAGGTGGAACGTTTGCTGCGACAGCGGAGACAGTTGACGGCGCAGGTTGGAGCGGTGCCATTGTGTGCCACTGCGTGCTGCCGGTGCAGGCGGATCCTGAGTTTAGGCAAGGCGGGCCTGTGGGAACGGTCGAGACGGCCCAGCATTGGCTTGTTCTTGTCAGACGCGACGCGACGACGGACGCAGGAGCGGGAGAAACCGTGCATGTGGACGCAGCGCCCGAACCGGAGACGCCAGGACCGGAGCCCGGACCGTACCTGGTGAACAGTCATGCGCCGGATGCGATTACTGGCACGGTTGGCAGCCAGGGTATGCATTTGGAGTACGGCTCTGCGCGGCTTGCGCGTGAGTTTGCCCGGATGGTACCGGCGCTGGGTGACGACCTGCCCACAGACTTTGCGGGGCCGGTGATCGCGGAGCGGCAGTGGGGTAGCCGCCAGACATGGACAGTCGCTGCCACGGCCGCGGCACCCCGTGGAAGACAACGGCGGCGGCGCTAGAAGTTCCATGTGCCAGTGCGTGCGAAGGGCTGCAGGTATGGGAGCGCAGGCCTGCCGTGACACTGGGTATGCTGCTGTTTACCTGACGCCGGTAGCACCATCAAGGGTGCGGTGATGGGTGTTGCTGCGCTGCTCCGGCGTAGCACCGTCGTTGACCCACACCTCGTCGGGAGCGGTCTCAAACGGCACGCGGATGGTGGCGCGGCCGTCGGCCGCGATGCGGAGCGGCAAGGTATTTTGCAAGCCTCCACTGCGGACGGTGACGGGTACCTCTGCGACGGCACCGCCGTTGTTTTGCACCTCAACGGCGATCAACCAGGAGCCATCGCGTGGGCCGATCTGGTTGCGCGAAGCGGTGGTTCCCTGCTCTGGCTGCGTGGGGTCTCCGGGCTTGGGTTCAGGCAGGTCCCCGATGGGGCCGCCCACCGGCCGGCGCTGTGACGGAACGTTGTTGAACACGGTGCCACGCTCAATCTGACGGGGTGCGACGTTGACGATGACCAGGTCCGGCAGACCGGCGTCACGATTGACCCAGTCGGCAAAAAACCAATCAAGCTTTTTGCCGGACGCTGTTTCAAGCAGACGCTCAATGGTGGTCGCGTCAGACCCCGTATGTGCGTCGCGGCTTCCAAGCCAGCCTGTCAGCGCCTGCTTGAGGGCATCCTCCCCCGCTATCTGGCGAAGCATGCTGAAGACATACGCGGACTTGGTGCGCGCGCAGGTTGCGTCGACGCAGGCGGTCAAGGCAGGTGCATCCTGCGCCGGCAACGCCTCGTTTCGAGCGAGGGCGTCCCCACTGGCGGCAAGGTCAACCAAAGCCGAATCGCGGCCCTCCGTGCGCTCCGTGTAGAGCAGGCGCAGGAACTCCGGCAGCCCCTCAGAGAGCCATGGCGCCAGGCTGGCCGGCAGCCACGCCGAAGACATGGGGTAGACAAGCGAGGGTGCCAGCAGCTTCGCGTCCTGTGCGTGCAGGGGTGCAACCAGCAGATCGCCGGCGGCGAAGGGCTGCGCTCCCTGCAGCGGCAGGTCCACAATGCGCAGCGGACGCGCGGGGCGTGGGCCGAGCCACTCCTGCAGCAGTGGCTGAACACGCGCGGCTGCGGCGTCGTACGCCTCCGCCACGTCGGTGCGATCCGTAGAGATCTGCACGGGGCTGGCGGCCTCATCCAGGTTGGCAGCGGCCGTGATGAAGAGAGAGGGCAACTGCGACTCGGGCGTAGCAGCGGGCCAGGCCGCCGTGTACAGTCGACTCGCCTGCTCCGCTCCGCCGTCCTCCTGATCCCCCGTCGAGGGAGCGTCGCTGCTGCTGGACGATACTTCGCTACTGCTGGACGACGTGCTGCTGCTGGATGTCGCGCCGTGGCTGCTGGACGATGCAGGCGTTGGTTGCGCCCCAACGGCGGCGAGCGGCTGCGGCATGCCCATGAAAAATGCCGTGCGTGGTGGCGGGCCGTCCGTCTCGATCGTGAGCCGAAGCGATGCGTGCGCTTCCATATGCCGGCGGCGTTGTTCGTCAACCGCTGCGGCAAAGTCCGCGGGACTACCGAGCGAGACTACCGGTGCTGCGGCCGGCATCCAGAGCACGTTTCCGAAGCCGCGCAGGCCGACAAAGGTGTCCGAGATCGTATCCCAGTCCGTCAGTGCGGCCCGGTCCGCCGGTGCCCCCAGGCGGATGAGCCGCTCCGCGCTGCTGCCGAGCTTGCCGGTGTAGAAGGCATCAAGCGACAGGGTTGCGCCGGGAGCCAACGGCTGAGCCAGCGTGAGAAGGACTTCCGACGCTGCACCGGTATGGTCGGCGTCCGTGGGCAGCAGGTGCTGGCGCAGAGGCAGGGCAGTCGATGTGCCGTCGCTTGCCACCAGCCGCACTGCCTGCCATTGCAAAGACCCGGAGATTTGCAGAAGAAGAGACTGCAAGGGACCGGCAGAGCTGTTTCGGACGCGGAGCTTTGCGCGCGCCGAGGTGTCGCCGGTGCGCAGGTCCAGGTGCAGATCGAGGTCTGTGTCCAACAGCTGCGGAGCGGCACGCTCCGCCGCCGAGACAAGAGGAAAGTCATCGTGCGTACTCGCCTCTGCCGCTTCGGCCCCCGGTACCGTCGTCTCTGTCGAGGAAGCATGTACGGGCGGAGCATCGGTGGACGCTGGTGCAGCCGGCGTAGCGTCGCCTGTCGGCTTTCGCGTTTGTAAACCAGGCGAGGCATGCCTGCGACGGATCGAGGAGCTGGTCCCTGGGGCAGGCGGCGTGGCTGGCGCTGGGTCCGCCTGCTGGCTTGCGTCGGCTGCCGGGTCCGCGTGGCGCTCGAACAACACTGTTCCGTGGGTGCTGGGGGCAGCGTCTGTCTGTGGCGACGTGGCCGGCGCGGTAGCCGGCGTGGCAGCAGGAGTCGCTTGCGCACGCGCCGTGTTCGGCGGCAGCAGCGCAACAGCCGCAAGTGCAAGCATGGCCGCGGTGGTGCAGCGTGGGAGGAACGACGAGTGTGTCAGGAGCCGAGACCCTTTCGAGGTTTGGACGGCTTGGCCGCTGGTTCGTCCCGCAGGGGTGCCGCGGCAAGTCGCCGCTGGCGCGCGGCTTCGTACAGCACAACGGCTCCGGCCACCGAGACGTTCAGCGATGGCACCGCACCCAGCATAGGGATGCTGAGCAGAAAGTCACAGGTGCGTTTGGTCAGGTCGTGCAAGCCGGCGCCTTCGCGGCCAAGGACAAGGCAGACGTTGCCGGTAAAGTCGAACTCCGTATAGACCTGCGATCCCCGCTCGTCCAGGCCCACAATCCAGATGTTCTCGCGCTTCACCTGCTCCAGCGACCGGACCAGGTTGGTGACCTTGGCCATGCGCACGTGCTCCGTTGCGCCGGCGGCGGCTTTGGCGACCGTGCCGGTCACACCGGCGGCGCGGCGTTCCGGCAGAATCACGCCACTAACGCCGGCACCGTCAGCGGTCCGCAGCAGGGCTCCCAGGTTGTGCGGGTCTTCCACACCGTCCAGCGCAAGCAGCAGGTGATTGCCACCGGTGGGCGGCGCAGCGAGGAGGTCTTCCAGCGTCAGCGCCCGGCGTTCTCGCAGAAAAGCAACAGCGCCGCCATGCGTTTCTGTGCGGGTCATCCGCGCCAGATCGTCGCGCGAGGCCGACACGACGCGGATACGGCTGGCGCGGCAAAGGTCGGCAAGGGCAGAGAGGCGCGGACTGCCGCCGGTTTGAATGGTGACGTGATCGATGTCGGTGGGCCGGGTGCGAACGGCCTCCGTGACCGGGTGCACGCCGAAAAGAACTTCCATCCATCCAGTGTACGAGTTCGGGGGATGTGCCCCATACCCTCGCCGGTCGCACCGATATGGGATCGCTGCTCTCCCCGAGGCTGTAGGCTGCGCCCGCAATCGTTGCCTTAAACTTTGCCGATTCGGCGCGTCTTTTCGCGGCATAGTCGCGTCCAAACCTGTGTGAGCACCTCGACGGCATTCCGCGTGGCACCCTCTCCGCGTTCCATGGCAGCCGTGCGCACTGCGGAGCAGGTGGAAGCCGCAGCGCAGGAGAATGCGGCAATTGCGCAGGGACTCAAGAGACAGGACACCGCTCTGCTGGACCAGCTGATCGATCTGTACCAGCACCGGCTGATGCGTTACCTGACATTTTTGACCGGCCGCCGAGAGACCGCCGAAGACCTTTTCCAGGAGACCTGGATCCGGGTGCTGATGCGTGGGGCCCAGTTCAACGGCAATGCGCGCTTCGACACGTGGCTGTTTACCATCGCGCGCAATCTGGTCATCGACCTGTCGCGCAAGAAGACAATGGCCTCGCTGGACGAGATGCAGGAACCGGGCGAGGATGAGCGGCCGTTCGAGATTGCGGGAGACGAGCCCTCGCCGTACGAACAGTTCCGCTCGCGGGAGAATGCGGCTGAGGTGGCTGCGGTACTGCTGCAGCTGCATCCGACCTACCGCGAGGTGCTGGTGCTGCGCTTCCACGAAGAGTTGCCGCTGGAAGAGATTGCAAGCGTGACACGTTCGCCGCTGAGTACGGTCAAGTCCCGGCTGTACCGTGGCCTGGCCGCGCTGAAGCCTGAGATCGAGCGCGTGCGAGCCGCTCGCCAGGCAGAATCCGGCCGGGGGGCGTGCTGACATGGCACACGATCAGCAGCAGCCGTTCAGCCGGCTGACAGCGAACCTGGAACGATCAGATGCGGGCCGCTTTGTGCCGTCAGACTATGACAGCGGTCTGAGTTCCGGCGCACGTGCTGCGCTTGTAAACCGCACCCACCGCGTCGTGCGCGAGCGTGCGGAACAGATGCAGTCGAAGCGAAACAGCGCACGCGAGCTGGTGGTGCCATTGCTGGTCTGCTCCGTCCTGCTCCTGATGATGAGCTACGCGCTTTGGACGGTATTGGCCGGCGGCACGACAACGTTGGAAGAGTTCAGGCAGGAGGCCGGTAAGCTGCTGGGCGGTCACCTGATGGACACAGACGGTCCACTTTCGGTACTGTTCTTCTGGTTTTTGCCGGTAAGCGCGGTGGCGCTGGGGACGGTGCTGTTTCGGCGGTCGCGCGGTCATGGCGAAGGCGGGGGTACGCGATGAGCTGGGGCTTCGACAGCAATTTACGGCCAGACGTGGAGAAACAGGATAGCGAGCTCCGCCTGATTCCGTGGTGGTCCGTGGCGCTGTCGCTGGTCATGTTCGTCGCGGTGCAGTTCCTGTTCCATACGGACACGGGTGGGCCTCAGCATCATGGCGGGTCATCGCCGGTGCGCTGGCTGTTCAGCTATAGCTGGGGCACGGCGCTGGCGAGCTATGTGCTGCTGATTGGCTATATCAGCCGCGATGTGAAGCGGCGCAACATGAGCCCGGGAATCTGGATGCTGATTGCGCTGGTGATGCCCGGCGGCATTGGTGCCATCGTCTACTTCCTGCTGCGGCAGCCGGTGATGACGCGCTGCCCCAGTTGTCGGACGGAGCTGGCGAATGGCTTCCATTTCTGCCCACAGTGCCAGTTCCAGATGGCTCCTGTGTGCGGCCAGTGCTTTCGCGGCGTACACATTACGGATGCCTACTGCGTGCAGTGCGGGCACGACCTGACGGAAGACTCAATGCCGGCAAGGCTCCGCTCGTACAGCGACTAACTCCGTTTGCGTTTAGAAAAGCGACCTAGCCAGCCTAAGCAGAATCAGAACTGCCATGAAGATGACAGGCAACACGATGTTGATCACAGGCGGCGGCACAGGCATTGGCCGTGGGCTGGCAGAGGCCTTCCACAAGCTGGGGAACACGGTGATCATCGCCGGGCGGCGGCAGGGCGTTCTCCGGGAAACGGCACAGGCGAATCCCGGGATGGAGTTTGTGGGGCTGGATACCGGGGACGCCAAGAGCATCGACAGCGCAGTCGATCACCTGGCAGAACGATTTCCGAAGCTGAACGTGGTCATCCACAACGCCGGCATCATGCAGAACGAGAACCTACAGGGCAGCAACACGGACGCTGCGCGACAGACGGTCGCCACCAACCTGATGGGGCCTATCCTGCTCACCTCCGCGCTGATGCCCGGCCTGCTGGAGCAACCCAGCGGCGCCATCCTTACCGTCACGTCCGGGCTGGCGTACCTTCCCCTGGCTATGACGCCTACCTACTGTGCGACGAAGGCTGCGCTGCACTCGTACACGCAATCCTTGCGTTACCAGTTGCAGGACACGGCTCTGCAGGTCATCGAGCTTGTGCCACCCTACGTGCAGACCGAGCTCATGGGTCAGCGTCAAAAGCAGGACCCGAACGCGATGCCGCTGGAGGACTATCTGGCGGAAACCATGCACCTGCTGCAGACGGAGCCCGATGCAAAAGAGATCCTTGTTGACCGTGTAAAGCCGCTGCGGTATGCAGAGCGTGGAGACTATGACGCGCTGTTCAAAACCCGCAACGACATGTTTATGAAGGCGCGTGCGGCGGAAATGCCAGGCAAGGACTGACGCTTCAGGGGATGGGTTATGAACGCGCCGACCGCCCCGGGTCGGCGCTTTTTGCTTGACGTGATGTGCGGGCGTGGTTTGTTCTGGGTGCGCAGCGCGAGGAGAACCGCATGAAATCACTCGACCCGTACCTGACGTTCGATGGAAACTGCCGTGAGGCGATGACGTACTACGCGGAGGCGCTCGACGCGCACGTGGACCTGATGGACGCCAGCCAGGGTCCATGCGCGCCAGAAGATGCGGGACGTATTCTGCATGCACGTCTGCTGAAGGGCAACCTGCGGCTGATGGCGTCGGACACGATGTCAACCTCGGGCCGAGGAAAGCCGGTGATCGGTGACAACTTCCAGCTGTCGTTGGATTGCGAGAGCGCCGAAGAAGAAGACGCAGTCTTTGCGAAGCTGGTGGACGGTGGCGTGGTGCGTATGCCGTTGCAGGATACCTTCTGGGGTGCACGGTTCGGCATGCTCACAGACAAGTTCGGCATTGAATGGATGCTGAACTTCGATAAAGCACAGAACCAGGCGTAGACCCAGGCAGCTACGCGGTCTGCGTGGAAGCGCGGCCGGTGTTGATGGCGAGCAGGACGCTGCACACCATGAAGGCGGCAGCGGTGTAGTACGGCAGGCCCGGCAGATGGAGCCCGCTCCAGTCGCCAACAGCCTTGGCGAAAAGCCAAGTGAACAGGCCCGGCCCCAACATGCCGGCGATGCCCCGCAGGCTGTTGATGGCACCCTGCAACTGGCCCTGCTCGCCGGGGCCGGCGGTGCGGCTCATGATGCTCTGCGTGGCCGGCCACGCAATGGATGTGAGGTTCAGCAGCGGGATGGACGCCAGGAACCACCAGCCGTTGGGTGCCGCCGCGAAGCCAATATAGCCGATGGCGCCGCCAGCCAGGCCGTAGATGGTGGCCTTGCGATCGCCAAGCACCGCTGAGGCCCGGCGCACCAGGAAAAAGCCGTAGAGGATCGTCATGGCGCCCAGGGCGGCAAGTGAGTTGCCAACGGCGGAGATCGACCAGTGGTAGCGGTATTCCGCGTACACCACGTATACGTTCAGCAGCGAATTCTGTGCGAGGTAGCCCAACAGCAGAACAAACGACAGCCCCACCAGGGTGCGCGACCGTGACAGCATGTGCACCGAACCCATAGGATTGGCGCGCTTCCACGAGAACGGGCTGCGATTCTGTTTGGCAAGTGACTCGGGCAGAACAAAGTAGCCGTACACGGCGTTGCACAGCGATAAACCAGCCGACACCCAGAACGGCAGGCGCGGATGAAAGCTGCCGAGCCATCCGCCCAGCGCTGGACCAATGATGAAGCCGAAGCCGAACGCCGCCTGCAACATGCCAAAGGCGGCGGCACGCTTTTCACGCGGCACCACGTCGCTCATGTATGCCTGCGCGGTAGGCACGCTGCTGGCAGTAATGCCTGCCAGAATGCGGCCGATCAGCAGGAATCGTAAGGACGGCGCAAGCGCCATAAGGACGTAGTCGCAGCCAAGTCCAAAGTTGGAGAGCAGAACGATGGGCCGGCGGCCGAACCGGTCCGAGAGTGAGCCGAGCACCGGCGAAAAGAAGAACTGCATGGCGGCGAACACCATGCCGAAGATGCCGATCATCTCCGCCGTGCGCGCTGTGCTGTTGCCCACAAAGCCGCTGATCAGGCTGGGCAACACCGGCGCGATCATGCCAAGCGCGAGCATATCGAGACCGACCGTGAGATAGATGAACGTGGCAGCAGCACGCTGCTTTTGTGGCGCGTGGACAGGCGATGGCGCAGGGTCGACGGCGGGGTAATCCGTGGGATCGTCGACGCCCGTTGTGGCGGCAACGTCGCTGGCGAGGTTCGTCGCCTCCTGCTCAAGTGGCGTGTCGGCGCGGAGACTGCCGTCGGCGCTGCGGAGATTTCCGTCGGCGCTCATGCCCGGCCGCGCAGGTAAAACTCCGCGAGCTCCAGGTCGCCGGGCTGCGTAATTTTGAAGTTTGCAGGGGAGCCCGCCACCACCGCCACGGTGACGCCGGCGCGCTCCAGCAGGCTTGCCTCATCGGTGCCCAGAAAGCTGTCGGCGTCCGCCTCTTGAAAGGCGCGAAGCAGCGACTCAAAGCGTGAACCCTGGGGAGTCTGCGCCTGCACCACGCGCTCCCGCGGGATGGTGGACGTGATGATGGCACCATCGGCGGTACGCTCCACCTGCTTGATGGTGTCGACCGCCGGCAGGCCGACGATGGCCGCGCCATGACGTTCGACTGCATCGATGGTGCGCTCAATGGCGGCTGCATCAATCAGGGGGCGGACGGCGTCGTGCACCAGCACGATGTCCTCTGGCGCGGCCTGCAGGGTTTGCAACGCGTTATAGACGCTCGCCTGTCGGTGGTCGCCACCCAGCGCAAGGCTCACGCGCTCCGCCAGACCGTGCTCCACCAGCTGAGCCTGCACGTGCTCCTGCTCTGCCGGCCGGATGGCAAGCACAATGCGATGAATGCGCGGAATCGCAGCGAACGCGCGGACGCTGCGTACCAGGATGGGCTCGCCCGCGAGCGAAAGAAACTGCTTGGCGGAGACACCGGGTACGGCCATGCGTGTGCCGAGTCCAGCTGCCGGAAGAATAACGTGAACCTGCATAGCGTTTCAGTGTAGACCGTGCCGGTATGCAGGACTCGGTACGTGCTTTTTGGATATGCTGGAGAGACGCGGGGGACGAACGATTTGGCAGGCATGAGAATTGGGTACGGGTTCGATTCACACGCGTTCAAACCGGGTGTGCCGCTGGTAATCGGCGGCATGAAGATTGAGCACACCGAGGGCCTGGCCGGCCACAGCGACGGCGACGTGTTGCTGCATGCCATCACGGATGCCCTGCTGGGCGCCGTCTCTGCCGGCGACATCGGCACGTTCTTTCCGCCGAGCGACGATCGCTGGAAGGGTGCGGACAGCTCCCTGTTTCTGGAGACAGCGCTGGAAGAGATCGCCACGGCCGGCTACCGCATTGTGAACCTGGACTGCGTGCTGATTTTGCAGCGGCCAAAGATCGTGCCCATCGCCGGAGACATGCGTGCGCGCGTCGCAGAGCTGCTGAACGTACCGGCGGGCGACGTAGGAATCAAAGCGAAGACACCGGAAGGCTTGAACCAGGATGGGGTTGCAGTGGCCCACGTGATTGTGCTGCTGGAGGCGCTGGTGGAGCCGGAAGCGCCGCGCGTGATGGTGGCCGATGTCGAGGACCCCGCAGAGGTGGACGTGGTGGTGCGCAGCCTTATGGGTGAGACCCACGACCTTCGCCGGCTGGGTCGAAAGCCGGCGTTCGATTCCGACGATTTAACCTAGCGCGATCCCGCAAGGGGTGACAGAATGCTCCAAAGCAAAACCATGCACAGGAGGCAGCGATGGACCAGACAGCGGTAGACCCGACACAGGTGCAACACGCAATGGCGGCCATGGTGCCGATCATCGGTTTCGTCGTCGTGCTGGTCAACGCCCTGATCATTGTGCCTTTCTGGTTTGCGTTCAAAAAGGCGGGATTGTCGCCGTGGCTGTCGCTGCTGGCGCTTATACCGCTGGGCGGCTTTCTGATTCCGCTGTACATCCTGGCATTTGCGCGTTGGCGCGTGGTCCCCATGGCGCCGGAATACCCAGCCTATCCCGCACCCGGCGGCTACGTGCAGCAGGCCTACCCGCCGCCCATGCAGTCTGTTGCAGCGCCAGCCTATCCGCCTGTGCCTGAGCGCACATACCCTCCGGTCGACCCGCCGTCGCAGGCGTAGACCTGCGCGGCTGCTAGCATGCTGAAGGCATGATGATTGAAGAAACCGCAGCAAATTCCAAGCAGGCCGGGCCTGTTCGCGTCCGCATCGCTCCCTCCCCCACAGGCGACCCCCACGTGGGCACGGCCTACATCGGCCTGCTGAACTACGTCTTTGCGAAGCAGCGCGGCGGTAAATTCATCCTGCGCATTGAGGACACAGACCGCACCCGCTTCGTTGCAAGCAGCGAGCAGATGATCTTCGACGCGCTGCACTGGACCGGCCTGGAGTGGGATGAGGGCCCGGATGTAGGCGGCCCGCATGGACCGTACCGGCAGAGCGAACGCACGGAGATCTACCGCGAGTATTGCCAGAAGCTGGTGGACAGCGGCCACGCGTACCGCGCCTTTGAAACCGCGGAGGAACTGGACGCCGAGCGCAAGGCGCAGATGGCCGCCAAGCAGTCACCCAAGTACAACGGACCGAGCCGCCGCTATACCCAGCAGCAGGTCGACGCGGCGTTGGCCGAAGGCAAGCCGTACACCATCCGCCTGCGTGTGCCGCACGGCGACGCCGGCGTGGGTGTCGCATCCACCACGTTCCATGACCAGTTGCGCGGCGACATCACCTTCGACCACTTCAACGTGGACGACCAGGTGCTGATGAAGTCTGACGGCTATCCGACGTACCACCTGGCCAACGTCGTGGACGACCATCTGATGGGCATTACCGACGTGATACGCGCAGAGGAATGGATCAGCAGCACGCCCAAACACGTGCTCCTGTACCAGGCATTCGGGTGGGACCTGCCGCGCTTCTGGCACATGCCGCTCTTGCGCAACATCGACAAGAGCAAAATCAGCAAACGCAAGAATCCCGTATCGCTGGTGTACTACCGTCAGGCTGGTTTCCTGCCGCAAGCGCTGCTCAACTTCCTTGGCCTGATGGGCGGCGGCATGGCCCAGCCCACCGAGCAGGAGATCGTCAGCAAGGGCCTGGACACGCGGCTGGTCGACATCTTTTCGCTCCCGGACATGGTGGAGCGCTTCGACTTCAAGCGCATCTCGCTGGGCGGCCCTGTCTTCGACCTGGTCAAGCTCAGGTGGATGAACAGCGAGTACCTTCGCGCCTTGAATGCCGAATCCTTCTTCCAGGCCATGCGCGCCACTGTCTTTTCCGACGAGTACCTGCGCGCAATCGCTCCCCTCGTGCAAACCCGCATTGAGACGCTGGGCCAGTTCGGCGACCTGACCGACTTTTTCTTCAAGGACGACGTAGTGCCCACGGAGGACATGTTTGTCCCCAAAAAGCGAACGCTTGAAGACACGCTGGCCTTTGCAACAGAAATGCTGCCGGTGCTGGAAGCCGCGGACTGGACGACGGAGTCCATCGACGCCGGCCTGCGCACTCTGCTTACCGCAAAAGAATGGAGCGTCAAGGACGCCTTCGGCCTGCTGCGCGTCATCCTGACCGGCAAAACCGCATCGCCGCCGCTGCTCGAATCACTTGTGGTCTTCGGAAAGGCACGCTCTCTGGACCGTGTACGTCGGTTCCTGGAAAAGCAGAAGTCTACCCGCCGAGGCTAGTGCTGGTTACCCGCTGTCGCTACCTCGCCGTAAAAGGCTGCTCGATCGGCAGCAGCTTCGGCGGGTAGCACGCGGCGGCGTCGCAGGCCTGGTAGTGCAGCGCAGCCTTCAGGGTCTGCTGCCCCGGCTTGGTGGACAGATGGGCGACAAGCGTTAAATCGCCGGTGTAGACGTCCAATTTGTTCTTGGGTTCGAAGGCAAAGCTGTAGGGCGTTCCCGGGGGAAAGTCGACGGCGCTGACGTTGCCAGCAGGCAGATCCTCCACGGCGATCTTCGTCGGAATCAGCATCTCGCTTTTGGGCGTGTGCGAGTTGATATGAAAGCCCGGATCGACGTGGAAGTGCAGCACAACCGTCGCCGACCTGTTCGCTGCAACGGTCTGTGGTTCGGCTGTAAAGCTCACGTGACCGGCCGACCGGGCACCCGTCCCGGGCTGCCCAACGTTCATCTGCTGCCCATACGCAAACACCGCATTGCTGTTCCATGCACGCACATTCAACAGCAGCACACCCACCGCAACGGCCGCGAGTGGGAGCATGCGAAAGCGGTTCAGCGTCCTTTGAGACTTCGTCACGTTTAGCTTCCTGCCTGCAGAATCTTCTGCACATTGCTGTCGGCTTCGTCCTTACTTGCCAGGCCCACAGCCTCACCGCGGATGATGCCGTTCCTGTCGATAAAGAAGGTCGCCGGCAGCATATCCAGGCCGCCGTACGCATCGCCAATCTTGTGGTTGCTCAGCAGAATGGGATAGGTCACGCCAAGCTTTTGGGCCGTGTCCGTCACCTCCTGCTTCAGCACGTCGGGCCGCACCTCGTCATCCTCATTAATGCCCACAACCTGCAGTCCCTGTGCGCCATACTTCTTCTGAAATTCCTCGAACCACGGCATCTCCACCTTGCACGGCGCGCACCACGTGGCCCAGAAGTTGAGCAGCACCGGCTTTCCCTTCAGGTCTGCAAGTGAGACGACCTTGCCGTCCAGCGTCTTCAGCGTAAAGATGGCTGCCCGCTTGCCCCGCAGGTCAGGCGCAGACCCAAACTGCGCGCTGGCTGCGTCCAACGAGGCCGTAGCGCCGGGTTTGTCCACGGCAATAGTGGCCTGTTTGTTCTGTGCCTGCGCCTCTTCAGCGCGGCGGGTGCGCAGGTTATGCATGCCCGACCACACCAGCAGGGCGACGACGACGACGATGGCTCCGGCAACAAGGGCATTCCGCATAAGAGTGGGCGATCTCATTTCAAAAGAAGTGCTACAGCAGCAGATGTGCCGAATCGAGCTTACGATGCTTTGCGAGCGCCGGCATCGACCAGTGTGTGGAGGGCGGCACCCTTTAGAATGGACGCACAGAAAGCGAATTCGATAAGCCAATGCAACGCTGGTCCAAACTGTTCATCCCCACGCTGCGCGATGTTCCCGCAGATGCCGAAGTGGCGAGCCACCAACTGCTGTTGCGCGCCGGCTACATCCGCCAGCTGGGCGCCGGCATCTACAGCTATCTGCCCCTGGGCACACGCGCCATCAACAAGATCGTTGCCATCGTGCGGCAGGAGATGGATACCATTGGCCAGGAGTTTTACCTGCCGGCGCTCAACCCACGCGAGGTGTGGGAGGAGAGCGGCCGATGGACCGGCATGGGCGACAACATGTTTCGCCTGAAAGACCGCAAGGGCGCAGACCTGGCACTGGGTATGACCCACGAAGAGGTCATGACCTCTATCGCACGCAACGAGATTCGCAGCTACAAGCAGCTGCCGCAGATCTGGTACCAGATCCAGACGAAGTTCCGCGATGAACCGCGTCCCAAGAGCGGCCTGCTGCGCGTGCGGCAATTCACCATGAAGGATTCCTACAGCTTCGACATCGACGCCGCCGGGCTGGACAAGAGCTACGACCTGCACGATGCGGCATACCGGCGCATCTTCACCCGTTGCGGTTTGAAGTTTGTTGCGGTCGAGGCTGACTCCGGCGCCATGGGCGGGTCGCAATCGCAGGAGTTCATGGTCTACACCGAGGCCGGTGAGGACTGGATCGCCTCGTCTCCGGACGGCAGCTATGCCGCGAACATCGAGAAGGCCACCTCGACGCTGGCGCCGGTGGCCGACCTGGTTCCCACGGGCGACGGGTTGCCGGAGATGGTGCACACGCCGGAACAGCGCACCATTGACGATGTGGGCGCGTTCCTTGGCGTGTCGAAAGAACACCAGATGAAGACCATGGCCATGATGGCAACATGGCCCGCGGACAAAAAGGGACACGTGCGAACACGCGCGGTCGTTGCCTTTCTGCGAGGCGATCACATGTTGAACGAGGCCAAGCTGGGTCTGCTGGTAAGCGGTGCAGAGCTGCGGCCCATGGTGCCGCAGGAGATCGACGAGACCTTCCACGCGCCTGCCGGCTACCTTGGCCCCATCGGTGTGCGCGCCGCTGCAACTGAGGAGGAGGATGGCACGCTGGTGGTGCTGGATACCGCGCTTGATGGACGCACAAACCTGATCGCCGGCGCCAACCGCGCCGAGTATCACCTGCGCAACGTGGCCCCCGGCCGCGACTTCAAACCCACGCTGGTCGCGGACATCCGCAACATCCTGGAAGGCGAACCGGACCCCGTCCACGGTCAGCCGCTGCGCTTGGGCAAGGCAGTGGAGATCGGGCACATCTTTAAGCTCGGGTACAAGTACAGCCAAAGCATGGGCGCGCGCGTGCTGGACAGCAACGGCAAAGAGACGACGCCGATCATGGGCTCGTACGGCATCGGCATCGAACGCATTTTGACTGCGGCCATGGAGCAGAGTGCGGCCCACCTGGGTAAAAACGACCGCGGCGAATGGAGCTATACGCTGCCGCCCAGCATCGCACCCTTCCCCGTTGTGGTCACCGTCACAAAGCAGAGTGACACCGCACTGGCTGAAACAGGCGAGCAGATCGCCAGGGCACTGGAGGGCGCCGGTATCGATGTGCTGCTGGACGACCGCGACGGCTCAGCGGGAATGAAGTTTAAAGATGCAGACCTGATTGGTGCGCCCTACCGGGTCAACGTCGGCAAAAAGCTGGCGGACGGCCTTGTGGAGCTTGTGGACCGGTTGCAGGGTACGACCGCAGACCTGCGGGTGGACGACGTGGTTCCCGCGCTTCGGTCGCTGCTAGCCGGAACCTTGGCGGGATAGTCTAAAGCGGCAGGTTCCGGCGGAAGCGCAAAGGGGTAGCAATGGCAGTGAAGGTCAAGCTTGGCGGCCCGCCGCGGCGGTATGACGATGAGGGTATCCCCTTGCCCAGGCGTCGCAGCAGCCGTCCACTCTGGAAGAGGGTACTGACCTTTGTCGTTGTTCTGTCCTGTGCAGGGCTGCTGATCGGCGCGGCAACCTTCGGGTATTACTACCTGGAGTATCAGCAGGTCGTGGACGACCGGCTCGCGGCTGGCCCCCTGTTCGCAAGCACGTCGCAGATTTACGCCGCACCTCGAGAAGTTCGCACCGGCCAGCACCTTACGTCAGCGGCCATTGGTGCCGACCTGCGCAAGGCGGGCTACAACGTGAATCCCCAGCTTGGCCGCTACACGTTACGCGGCAACAGCGTTGCCATCAAACCGGGTCCGCAATCCTTTCATTCGCCCGACGGCGCAACCATCACCGACGACGGCACAGAGGTCACCGCGATCATCGCGGAAAACGGCGCACAGCTGCGAAGCTACGAGTTGGAGCCCCAGCTCATCACCGGCCTGAGTGAAGATAAGAACCGCACCAAGCGCAGGCTTGTCACGTACCAGCAGATTCCCAAGGTGATGGTGCAGGCGGTGACGGCGATCGAGGATCGCAGGTTCTTCGACCACAATGGCGTCAATTACGGCCGGCTTGCGGAATGCTTTATCGAGGACACGACCAGCGGCCACAAGCGTTGCGGTGGTTCCACGCTGACCATGCAGCTTGCGCGCGGATTCTTCCTGTCGCCGGAAAAGAGCTTGAAGCGCAAGATGATCGAGATCATGATCACGCTGCAGCTTGAGTCGCGCTTTAACAAGCAGGAACTGTTCGCCATGTACGCGAACCAGATCAACCTGGGCCAGCGTGGATCGTTCGCCATCAATGGCTTCGGCGAGGCGGCGCAGGCGTACTTTGGCAAAGACCTGAAAGGGATCGACGTTGCGCAGGCTGCCTTGCTTGCCGGCATCATTCAACGACCCAACTACTTCAACCCATTTCGCCACCCGGACCGCGCAATCGAGCGGCGCAACCTTGTACTGAAGAGCATGGTGGAAACCGGCGCGTTGACAGACAGTGAGAGCGAACGCGCGCAGTCAGAGCCGCTGAACCTGGCTCCACAAAATGTGGACGCGAGCGAAGCTCCCTACTTTGTCGACCTGGTGCACGAACAGCTTAGCCAGCGGCTGGGAGACACCACGCAGAGTGGCACGCTGCGCATTTACACATCTCTCGATCCCGACTTGCAAAAAGCAGCAAGTGACGCGGTGACCGCCGGCATGGCGAACGTGGATGCCGAAGTTCGCAAGAACCATCACGGCAACGAACCGCTCGTCTACCCGCAGGTCGCCCTGGTTGCGCTCAACCCGCATACAGGCCAGGTGCTGGCGCTCGTCGGCGGTCGCAATTATGGGCAGTCGCAGCTGGACCGAGCCGTCAGCAAGAGGCCTACCGGTTCCATCTTTAAGCCCTTCGTGTACGCAACCGCGGAGATGGGCGCGGTCAGTGGGCAGCAGCTTGGTACGACCACCGACGTTGACGGCAACGAAACCGGCGGTGGGTTCTTCACGGCAGTCACCCCGTTAAGCGACATTCCCACGACCTTCACCTTCAATAACGGCCGAAGCACCTATACCCCTCGCAACTACAAAGACAGCTTTCACGGCACGGTCACAGCAATCTATGCGCTGGCCCATTCGCTGAACAACGCAACGGTATCGCTTGGGCAAAAGGTCGGCTTTGAGAACGTAGCCGCACTTGGCCGCGCCAGTGGTATCGCCGCAGCGCGCGGCACACCGGCAGTAGCACTGGGCGCCTACGACGCCACACCGCTCGACATGGCCGGCGCCTACACCGTCTTCGCCAACGGCGGTGTCCACATCAACCCGTGGATGCTGAAAGCCGTGCGCAACGACAAGGCCGACATCGTGGCGGACTTTACGCCAGAGGCGCGGCAGGTCATGGACCCGAAAGCCGCGTTTCTGACGCAGTCGCTGTTGCAGGGCGTGATGGATTTTGGCTACGGCATTGCCGCACGGCAAAAAGGTTTCAGGGCACCCGCTGCGGGCAAGACCGGCACCAGCCACGACGCCTGGTTTGCGGCGTACAGCAGCAACCTGATCTGCGTGGTGTGGGTCGGGAACGACGACTACACGGACGTAAAGCTCTCAGGTGCGTTAGCTGCAGCACCGATCTGGGCAGAGTTCATGAATCGCGCGATCCAATTGCCCCAGTACAGCGATATGAAGGAGTTTGTGCCGCCCGACGGTGTCACGAATTACCGCATCGACAAGGCTTCGAACCTGCTATCTGACAGCACGTGCCCCAACGCATACACGGCTGCGTTTCTGGACGGATCCCAGCCTCAAAGCACGTGCAGCCGCATGGGCGGAGCGCAGGATGGCGTGCTCGGCGCCGTCCTCGGCTATGACTCCAGCCCTTCCCCGCAGCCCGCTGGAGATGCGCCCCCCACCCCTGGGGAGCCGAAGCACCGGAACGTCTTCCAAAAACTGTTTGGCGGTGGCGGCGAAAAGAAGCCGGACCCGCTGGACGCTCCGCCACCGCAGTAGGACATGCTAGTGTGCCAGTTCGGCCTGTAGCTTTGCCAACAGACGCTGCGTTTCAGCATCCGAAGGTGCAAGCCTTGCAGCTGCCTGCATGTGAGGCAGAGCTGCTGCAAGCCGGTTCTGGCTCGCAAGGATGATGGCCAGCGTGCGTTCGGCGTCGGCGTCTGGATGCACTGCCAGAGCGCGCGTCATGTCGGCTTCTGCGCTGGCCATGTCTGAGGCGGCAGCAGCAATCTGGCCACGGTTGTAGAGCGCATCAAAGTTCGCCGGATCTTCTTTGAGAACAGAGTCAAAGGTCGCAGCAGCGAGATCAACCTTGCCCTGGGCGAGCTGCGCCGATCCCAGGCCGTCACGCGCGGCCAGATCGTTTGCATTCAGGGTAAGCAGAGTCTGGAACTGTGCCTCGGCTGCGGTCAAATCGCCTCGTTGCAAGTCCATTTTGGCTAGGTCAAAGCGAGCATCGGAGTACTGCGGATCGGCGGAAACAGCCGCCTGAAAACTTGCCTGCGCTGCGGCAGTGTCTCCGCTCAGAGACTGCACCGTTCCAAGGCCGGTAAGTACCCGGGGATCGTTCGGCTTCGCGGTGAGCGCCTGTGTGTAGAGCTTTCCGGCTTCGGTGTATTCGCCGGCTTCGGTATCCATGGAAGCGATGTTGAACAGGGCTGTCGTGTCGGCGGGATCCTTGCGGAGTCGATTGGACATCCACGCTTTCTCCAGCGGGATTCGTGCGTCCTTTGCTCCTGTCTTGCCAGTCGGCAGCACCTGCAGCCAAAGGTGTCCCATCTCGTCGGTGGAGTCGTTGCCGCCGTGCACGCGGACTGCGGGCGTGTGTGGATTGCGGGGGTTCGAGACGCTGTTGTCGTACGTGTAGCGCATGTGCAACACGGTGCCCTTTGGCAACGGCAGCGGCTGCGCGAGGCGGTAGATGGCCTGGCGCTCGATATCCCAGTCAGGAACAAGGACGAGCCATTTGGTCTGGCCGTTTGGCAGGGTCGCAAAACCTTCCAGCCGCTTGCCCAGGTAGTGCGCGTGGGGGTACACGGCGAGGACGTCGACGGCTTCAGGCAGGGTGAGCGAGTCTTCCACGACAAAGTGGTTATCGCCTGCGGGAATGTCGAGGGTGCTGTCATGTTCAAGCTGCAGCAGCATGGGGAACTGGGTGGCCGGCTGCTTTGCGAAGTACAGGCCAACGCGAGCCTGGATTTGCTCGACCTTGCCTGTGGGCTTGAGGTGCATGTTGAGAATCAGGTCGTTGCCAGGGTCAAGGCGCCACGGCATCGTGTCGGGTTCGACGAGAGCCGTCGAGTCCGGCTTCCAGAAGAGAAAGTGCGAGTCCGGATCGAAGCTCTGGCCGCTGTCAACGGTGATGTCCATGCCGGGAACGCCACGCTGCCAGTCGCTGGGATGAGCACGGCGGAGGGCTGCGGTGCGGTCCAGGATGACGTTGGCGTGGTGGACGACCTGGGGCGAGCCGGGCTTGATCTCCATGGCGCGAATCCACTTGGTGCTTGTGAGATTTGCCGGAAGTACGAAATTTTCGAAGATGTCCTTGCCGCTGGCCGGCACCTGTGTGGGGCTGGTCACGGAAAGGATGAGATCGGGTGGACCGAGCTGCCAATCTGAGGTGTAGACCGGTGCCTTGGGCGCGTCCGACGCGTCGCCCTGGGGCATGCCGGCAGCGACCCAGGCTTCGATGGTGGCAATGTCTGCGGTACTCAGGCGGCGGTTGTCCTGGAAGTCGCCGTGGCCGGGTTCCGGAAGCCAGGGTGGCATATAGCGAGACGCGGTGACCTGCTGCATGAGCGTTCCCCAGCGCTGGGCGTCGCGGTAGGTGAGCAGGCTGAAGGGGCCAGATCCGCCCTCGTGATGGCAGGCGGTGCAGTTTTTGTACACGATGGGCGCAATGTTGCGGGACCAGGTAACGGGCGCTTCAGCAGCGTGGACCGAGGTGTTGCCTGGAGCGAGGGAGAGGGCAAGGACCGCTGCGCTTGCGAGTGTGAGCGCGAGAGGTACGAGGGACTTCATCGCGCTGCCATTATGGCGCAACCGACGGCGGGGCCGGTGGGAACCGGTGCGGGTTTGCCGGCGAGGACTGCGGCGAGAGCGGCCTCTAAATCGTGGTGTTCCACCTGGCCGCGCTCCAGGCCGATGTGGATGTAGCGGTCGTCGATCCGTCCGCGGTAGGCGACCTTCCAGGTACTTCCCTGCTTGAGCAGCAGGACCGCTTCAGGCGTCGTTCGGGCACCAGTCAGGTGGACGAGTTCTCCGGTAGTGTCTACGCGAGCGTCGGCTGGCGAAGCGCCGAAAGTGGTTTGGTGATGCTGGGCTTCCAGCAGATTTTCGTAGGTGTTTGGGTAGATGAACCGGGTTTGAACATTGTGGGGTGCGGCGGAGGAGGCCAATCGTTCCATCTCAGGGAAATAGCGGTTGGAGACAGGGCAGTCGGACGCGACGAAGTAAAGCAGGAGAGCTTTCGCCTGTGGTGTGACGAGGGTCTGCAGGGTGTCGGCAGGGATTGCCTGGCAGCCTGCTGTCAGGGTGGCAAGGAGCAACGCGAGGAGACCGAGGGGAGTGTAGAGACGATGCGACATCGCTGACCATGGTATGCAGGCTGGATGTCGGCTGGCAATGAGCATCAGCAGCCTACCTTTCTGCGGCGGATCGCTCCGTTCCAGCCGACTGGAGCTTCGGTGGTCTGGTTTGCGGATGGGACCCAGGGCTGGCAGGATGGGCACCAGTAGGTGGAACGGGCACCTGGACCTTGCTTGCGCATTTCCACAAGGGCACCGCAGCGACGGCATTCCTGACCGCGGCGACCGTAGACCCAGAGGCGGTTCTTCTCGTTGCCGCTGTTCGTGGTTCGGCGATTTCCGCTGTACGTGACGATGCCATCGCCACCTGTCTCAGACGAGCCGTCGAGGACGTTGGCCTTGAGCCACTTCTGAGCGACTTCAGACATTTGGAGCATCTCGTCCGGAGTGATCGTGCTCATGTGGCGGAAGGGATGGACGTGGGCGTAGAAGGCAACTTCCGATTTGTAGACGTTGCCCATGCCTGCCATGACGCGCTGGTTGAGGAGGACGTTGGCGATTTCGTCGTCGGGGTGGCTCTGGGCTCGCTGTTGAAGGGCGAGCAGGCCCTGGTTGGCGGTGTAGTCGGCGCTGAGGAGGTCTGGGCCGAGCTTGGGGACAGAGGACTTTCGCTCCAGCGAACTTGCGGTGTGGAACTCCGCGACGGGGACGTTGAAGGCAACGGCCTGCCAGCCTTCGACCTCGAGCAGGGCTCGCATGCTGTGACGGGGGGACCACCATTTTTCGCCTGTTTTGTAGATGTGCCAGGAGCCGCTCATGAGCATGTGGGTGACTAGGATGAGGTCGTCGGAGAGATGGATGAGGAGCCACTTGCCGCGGGATTCGACGTTCTCAATCCGGCGGCCTGCGACGGGCCGGTCGTCGTTCACGGTGGCGAGGTGGGCGTAGGCGGTGTCGAATCTGGTGATGGTTTTGCCGGTGAGGACTTTGGAGAGGGCCCGGGCGGAGCGGAAGATTGTGTCGCCTTCAGGCATCGGTACCCCTCCCCTGCCCTGCCGGGCTAAATTCCTGATTCGATTGGATCGCGCTTTTTGGATCCGGTTTCCGGGGCTTCTACCGAGAGCGCCGCTGGCGAATCGACTTCCTCAAGTATAGAAGTTCGGGAATAGATACCGTGCCAACTATTTTCCGCGGCTAAGTGACTCATCCCACTTCAGTTAGGGCACGGAGAGAGGGCGAGGGGGCTTGACACCATCCGCTTGGGGTCAGGCGCGGGGCTGGACCTGGGTAGTGCTGGGGAGGGGTGGGAGGTTGCGGCGGAGGTTGAAGCCGGTGGGGGCGGCCTGGAAGCCGGCGTCGAGCAGGTGTTTTGCCATGGGGTGCTCCGCTACCGGGACGTTGTTGATGGTCTGGATCAGCAGGCCGATGCGCCCGGTGTTGTGGGCTTCGGCGGGGTCTTCGTTGAGGCGGTTGGAGCTGGACTGGGCCATGACGACGAGATGGCGGGCGAGGGCGCGCATGACCTGGGTGCGTGCCGGGTCTTCTTCCGGCAGGAAGAGCTGGAGGTTGGGGTTACCACGGCGGGTGTAGGCGGTGAGTGCGCCGTCGGCAAGGATGACGCGGGAGCCGACGGTGCGGGTGAGCGGGCCGGTGTCTGCCGGTGGGGTGGGCCAGCGGAGGAGGGCGCCGTAGGGATTGGCGGGGTCGGTGGCGGCGAGGGTGAGCATCTCCGGGTCGGTATCGGGGCGCTTGGACTTGAGGGAGCGCAGCAGGTCGAGGGCGGCGGGGAGGGCGAACTGGGTGGCGCCGAGGTCGGCGGCGAAGTAGCCCCGACGGATCTTGCCGGATTCTTCGAGGGCTTTGAGGACGTCGTAGACGGCGGAGAAGCCGCCGGGAAGGTTTTCCGCGTGGGCAGTTTCGCGGAAGACGACGCCGTAGCGCTGGAGGAGCTGGTGGGCGATGCTGTGGGACCATGCGGTGGTGGAGAAGTCCGTGAAACCCACGGAACCCACCTTCATCGCGCTTTGAGTTTGCTGATGGTTCGCGGCTTCTGTTGAGCGCGATGAAGGTGGGGCACCCGGTATATTGCCAAGTTCATTGCGGAGGAGCAGGGCGGGGTTGATGGCCCAGCGGCCCTGGACTGTTGGAGGCGTGGTGCGGCGAGAGCGGAAGCTGGCGGGCTGGTTGTGGAGGCGGCGCTGGGGTTTGCCCTGGTGGTTGGTGGTGCCGCGGCCGTTGACTGCGTTGCGGTCGGTGTAGGCGCGGAGGGACTGGAGCGAGTCGTTGGTGACCTTGCCCTGCCAGACGAGGTTCCAGAGGGCCTCAATGGTTTCGCCGGGGTAGCCGCCAGAGGCTGCGCCGGTATTGGCGCGGGCGGCGGGGTCGCCTGTGGACTCGTGAATGGGCTGGAAGAAGCTGGCGCCGTGCGAGCGGAGATACGTGAGGATTCGAGTTTCGCGGTCTTCGGTGCTGGTGGTTTTGGGCGTGGAGGGTGTGTCGGCGTCGCTGCCGAGGGAGTTGATGGAGAGGCGTTGTTCGGGTGGAGTGGGCGGCCAGAGGGTGAGGAGGTTTTCGGCGAGGTAAAGGCCGATGCGGCCGTCGCGCTCGCCGATGGGATCGAAGCCGGCCCAGGTGACTTCGCCGGCCGCGATGAGGGTATCGAGGTCGGAGGGCTTGTAACCGAGGATGCGAGCCGGGAGGATCTCGGTTTCCAAGAGGCTGGCGGGGAGAGGTGCACCCTGCAGGGTTTCGATGACGTCGAGCAGGGCGTCGAGGCCGCGGCGGGGTGTGAGGACGCCCTGCCAGTGGGTGAAGAGGCGTGCGAGGGTCTGCTGCTCGACGGGTTCGACTTCCTTGCGGAGGCGGGCGAGGGAGCGGCGACGGATAGTGCGCAGGACTTCTGCGTCGCACCACTCCCTGCTGAGGCCACCGGGGCGGAAGGCGCCTTCGACGACGCGACCGGACTGGACGAGGCGCTGGAGGACGGATTCGGCGGTTTCGAGCGGGACTTTGAAGCGCTGCGCGGCTTCGGCCGTGGTAAAGGGGCCGTGGGTGCGAGCGAAGCGGCGGACAAGGTCGATGATGGCTTCAGGCGCGGGTGCGAGGAAGGCCGTGGGCAGACCGGGCGGCAGAGGGATGCCGAGGGCATCGCGATAGCGGGCTGCGTCTTCGACGGCGATGAGGCGCTTTTCGCCGCCGATGAGGAGTTCGAGAACGCGGCGGGACTTTTGAAGTCGGTCGACGGTGATGGCGATCTCTGGCGAGACGACGCGGCGCAGGAGTTCGGCGCGGTTGAGGTCGCCAAGGCGGAGGAGGAGGTCGTGGACGCCGTCCATGGAGCGGGCGCGGTAGTCGGGTGCGAGCAGCCGAAGCTGCTCCTCGGTTTCTTCGATGGCGTTGAGGTCGAGCAGTTCGCGGAGGTCGGCGTCGCCGAGCAGTTCGCGGAGCTGGTCCTGGTCGATGGAGAGTGCCTGGGCGCGGCGCTCGGCTAATGGTGCATCGCCGTCGTAGATGTAGTTGGCGACGTAGGAGAAGAGAAGCGCGGCGGCGAAGGGCGAGGGAGTGCGCGAGTCGACGGTGTGGACGCGGATCTGGCGCTGGTCGATGGAGCGCAGGATTTCGCTAAGGGCAGGCATGTCGAAGACGTCGCGGAGGCACTCACGGTACGCCTCGAGCAGCATGGGAAACTGCGGGTAGCGGGCGGCCACGGAGAGCAGGTCGTAGGCGCGTTTGCGCTGCTGCCAGAGGGGGGTGCGGCCGTCTGCGCGGCGGCGTGGGAGAAGAAGGGCGCGGGCGGCGGCTTCGCGGAACTTTGCGGCAAAGAGGGCGGTGGAGCCGAGCTGGCGCTGGACGAATTCCGCGGCTTCCTGCGGCTCCGGGAAGAGGTCGTCGGTTTCGGGGGCTTTATCGGCCTCGGGAAAGCGGATGACGAAGCCGTCTTCGCTCCACATGGCTTCGACGTCCGGGCCGCCGGCGGCGCGGATGCGGCCCATGACGGCCATGGCCCAGGGGGCGTGGACGCGGGAGCCGAAGGGGGTGAGGACGCAGACGCGCCAGTCGCCGAGCTCGTCGCGGACGCGTTCGACGACGATGGTGCGGTCGTCGGGGACTGACTCGGTGGCGAGCTCCTGGTCGGACAGGTAGCGCATGACGTTTTCGGCGGCGAGGGTGTCGAGGTCGTGGTCGCGGGTGAGGCGGAGGAGGGCGACGGAGCGCGGGGAGTCGCGGAGCTCGCGGACGAGGGTGCCGATGCGACGGCCGAATTCGAGCGGGCGGCCTGCCTGATCGCCATGCCAGAAGGGCATTTTGCCGGGTTCGCCGGGGGCGGGCGAGACGAGGACGCGGTCGTGGGTGATCTCGTCGATGCGCCAGGTGGACGCGCCGAGGATGAAGGTTTCGCCGGGGCGGGCTTCGAAGACCATCTCCTCATCGAGTTCGCCGACGCGAACGGGACGGTTGCGCTCGCCGGAGAGGAAGACGCCGAAGGTGCCGCGGTCGGGGATGGTGCCGCCGTTGAGGATGGCAATTTTTTTGACGCCGGCGCGGGGGGTGATCCACTGGCGGGTGCGGTCCCAGGTGACGCGGGGGCGGAGCTCGCCGAACTCGTCGGAGGGGTAGCGGCCGGCGAGCATGTCGAGGACGCCTTCGAAGATTTCGACGGAGAGGTTCGCGTAACCGGCGCAGCTGCGGATAATGCCCAACAGCTGGTGGTAGGAGATGCCGGGGAACTCTTCTTCGTCGGAGCGATGTTTTTTGGCGCGGCTCAGAGCCTGGGTTGTGTCGAGCGGCGGGTGGGCGATGAGGGCGACCATCTGCTGGGCGAGGACGTCGAGCGCGTTGCGCAGGTAGCGCGTGGATTCGACGTGGCCCTGGTGCATGGCCTCCGTGACGGCGGCGCAGGCGATGAGGTCTGCGCGGTACTTGGGAAAGATGATGCCCTTGCTGGCTGCGCCAACGGTGTGGCCGGCGCGGCCGACACGCTGCATGCCGGCGGCAACGGAGGGCGGGGCCTCAATCTGGATGACGAGGTCGACGGCACCCATGTCGATGCCGAGTTCGAGCGAGCTGGTGGCGACGAGGGCCTTGATCTGACCGGCCTTCAAGAGTTCTTCAATTTCAGAGCGCTGGGACGACGCAAGGGAGCCGTGGTGGGCGCGGGCGATCTGCTGGCCGGCGAGTTCGTTGATGGCGCCTGCGAGGCGCTCGGCGATGCGGCGGGCGTTAACGAAGAGGATGGTGCTGGTGTGCTGGTTGATGATTTCGAGCAGGCGCGGGTGGATGGATTGCCAGATGCTGGTGCGCTTGGGGCCCTGGCTGGCTGGGCCGCTGGGAGTTTCCTGAATTTCGCCGAGGCGCGCCATGTCTTCGACGGGGACTTCGACGGTGAGTTCGAGGGTTTTGCGTGCGCCGGCGTTGACGATGGTGACGGGACGGAAGCGGACGCCTTCGGTGGGGGCGTGGTCGGGGGTTTCGTCTTCTCCGAGCGCAAGGGCGGTGTCGCCGGCTTCTTCTGCGACGGCGGCGGTGGGGCCTTTTTGCCTGGGCGATTCCGCGGCGGGGAGGCCGGAGCTCAAGCCCGCATCCAGGGCAGGTTGTGCTGCATCTACGTCTTCTGCTACCCCCAGGTCGTTGTCGCTCGCAGACGCTTCGATACTTGTCGAACTGTCGAACTCAGGCTCTTCGCCGGAGAGTTTGGGCGATGGTTGCTGGCCGGGGAGGATGCCTGGGTCGAGGGTGGCGAAGCCGTCTGCACCGCCGAGGAAGCGAGCGACCTCTTCCAGCGGGCGCTGGGTGGCGGACAGGCCGATGCGCTGGATGTTGCGGCCTGCGAGTGCTTCAAGCCGCTCCAGAGACAGCGCCATGTGCGCGCCGCGTTTGCTTGGGACGAGGGCGTGGATCTCGTCGATGATGACAGTTTCAACGGTGCGGAGAGCTTCGCCTGCGTTGCTGGTGAGAAGCAGGTAAAGGGACTCCGGCGTGGTGATGAGGATGTCGCCGGGGTGCTTGGCGAAGCGGGCGCGGTCGGCGGGTGGTGTGTCGCCGGTGCGGACGGAGATTTCGGGGATGTGGACGGGGATGCCCATGCGCTGGGCCATGTTCGAGATGCCGGCGAGGGGCGAGCGGAGGTTGCGCTCGACGTCGACCGCGAGGGCCTTGAGGGGGGAGATGTAGACGACGCGGACGCCTTCGCCTTCAGGAAGAACCTGGGTTTTCTCCGCCTTTGGGCCGCGCTTGCCGCGCTGCGTTTTGTGGGCGTGCTGCGGCGTGACGTTGACGGCTTTTGCGGCGACCCGCTCCGGCTGCTGCAGCATGAGTTTGTCAAGGCACCAGAGGAAGGCGGTGAGGGTTTTGCCTGTACCGGTGGGGGCGAGAATGAGCGTGCTGTCGCCGCGCGCGATGGCGGGCCAGCCCTGCTGCTGGGGAATAGTGGGTGCCTCGAACACCTGTCGGAACCACTCCGCGGTGACGGGGTGGAACTGGAGCAGGACATCGGTTGCGGGCGGCGTTGGATCGCTGAGTGCGACGGAGCTTTCGGCTGCGGTTGAGGGTGCGGCGGCCTTCTTTGGTGTTCGTTTTTTAGGCGTCGTGGTCACGTGTCAGCAAATTGGATGCGCGGGCGACTGCTTTCGCTGGCGGCAGCTTGCTTTCTGCGGGTGCTGGTTCTAGGCTTTGTGTTCCCTGTTGTGGGTCGAGGTGGTTTGGTGGACGAGCAGAGATTGAGGGCGGCCGCCCAGGAGGCGGCGGGCCATGCCTACGCGCCGTACAGCCATTTTTACGTGGGGGCAGCGGTGTTGCTGGCCACCGGGGAGGTGGTGACCGGATGCAACGTGGAGAATGCGAGCTACAGGCTGACCTGCTGTGCAGAACAGACGGCAATTGCGCGGGCGGTGGCGGAGTTTGGACCGGCGGTGCGAGTGGTGGCGGTGGCGGTGGCGAACAAGGACACGGCGATTGCGTGCGCGCCGTGCGGCGGGTGCCGGCAGACGATTGCGGAGTTTGCCGATGGGGACTGCCCGGTGTTCTATCCGAGTGGAACGGCGGAGGGTGCACGTTGCACGCTGGCGGAGCTTTTGCCCTCTCGCTTTGACGCCGCAGTGTTGCCGGCAGCTGCGGCGAGGCAGAACGCATGAGCGAGCGAACCATCCATGCGATTGACGTGATTTTAAAGAAGCGCGATGGCCTGGAGTTGAGCGAGGGGGAGATCCGGGCGTTTGTGCGGGGCGTGGTGCGCGAGGAAGTTTCGCCGGCACGCATCGCGGCCTGGCTGATGGCGGTCTTTCAGCGTGGCATGACGCCGCGGGAGCTGGAGACGCTGACGGATGCGATGCGCGGGTCGGGCGAGGTCTTTAGCGCGGCGGGGCTGGGGAGATTTACGGCCGACAAACATTCGACCGGTGGCGTGGGGGATAAAACCAGCCTGCTGATTGCGCCCATCTGTGCGGCGGCAGGGCTGGCGGTGCCGATGATCAGCGGTCGAAGCCTGGGCCACACGGGCGGGACGCTGGACAAGATGGAGACGATCCCGGGATTCCGTACGCAGTTGGGCATGCGGGAGTTTTATGACGTGATCGCGAAGTGCGGCGCGTGCATGATCGGGCAGACACCGACGCTGGTGCCTGCGGACCGGATTCTGTATGCGCTACGCGACCACACGGGTACAGTCGAAAGCCCCTACCTGATTACGGCAAGCATTATGAGCAAGAAGCTGGCAGAGGATCTGCGCGGCCTGGTGCTGGACGTGAAGGTGGGGTCAGGTGCGTTCATGCCGACCTACGCGGCAAGCAAAGAACTGGCGGAGCTGATGGTGGGCACGGGTGAAGCGGCGGGTTGCAGAACCGTTGCGCTGTTGACCGCCATGGACGAGCCGTTGGGTCGGTTTGCGGGAAACTGGGTGGAGGTGTGGGAGTGTGTGGATGTGCTGCGGGGCCAGGCGCATCCGCTTTCGGCAGAGATGACGTCGCTCTCGTTAACGCTGAGTGGGTGGATGATTTATCTGGGAAAGCTGGCGGGAAGCGCGGCAGAGGGCCGGGCGGTAGCGCTTAGGGTGCTGGAAAATGGGTCGGCCTGGCGGGTGTGGTTGAAGATGGTGGAGCTGCAGGGTGGTTCGACCGCAGAGTTTGACGATCCGGGGGCGTTCCACAGGCCGGGTGCGATGCGGGTGCTGCGGGCCTGGCGAAGCGGGTACCTGGCGGGGATGGATTGCAAGCAGGTTGGCTGGGCAGTGCAGCGCCTGGGCGCCGGACGCGAGGTGCCGGGCGGGCCTGTGAGCGCGGACGCCGGACTTGAGATGCACGTGAAGATTGGCGACCGTGTGCGGGAAGGGGATGCCCTGGTGACGCTGTTTGCGGATACGGAGGAGCAGATAGAGGAGCCGGAGCGCATGTTGCGCGGAACGCTGCGGTTTACCGATGACGCTGTGCAGCGGGGAGAGCTGGTGCGGGAGGTCGTGGGGCGCTGAAGCACACTGCCAGTGGCCTTCAGGGCGAGATGCCGCGTTGCCATGCTGCGGGAGGTTGCAGATGTGGCAGGGATGATACTTGAATCAGTTTGTTGCGACGACTCCTGCCCATTCTGCTGCTGGCGGCATTGCTTTTGCCCCAGTTCGCTCCGCTGCTGGCTTTTGGGCAGAGCAGCGAAGCCCAGCTTCCGGCGTGCTGCCGCCGCTCGGGAAAGCATCACTGCGCCATGTCCACGGCAGGGAAGAACCGATCGGCTGGCTTAAACTCTCCCCGATGGACGGCTCCGGTCGAACGATGTCCCTACTGCCCTGCCTCAACCCTGCCGGGGCACAGCCACCAGACGCTTGACGCAGCACCAGCTGACGCCTTCTATGCGGAGATGGTCAGCCACCCCAACGGTGTGGCGCAGACAGAATCCAGGCGTCGCATCGCGCAGGACCGCTCTCGTCAGAAACGCGGTCCACCCTCCCTGCTGAGCTAATCCCACGTACTTGCAGCGTTTCTTGATGGCTTTGCGCCTGCCGGAAACGTCTGTCCACGTCTGGATGTGACGGGTCACGTTCCGTGATCGGGAGGCCGCTTCATGCGCCGCTTGCTCGTTTTGTTTTCTCTTGTTTCGGTGCTTACCGCGCCCGTTGCCCATGCGGCAACCATCTTCGGCCAGGTTCAGGGCGTCGTGCATGATCCTCAGCATCGGCCCGTGGCGGGTGCCACGGTCACACTGCATGCCGCGCATTCCCTGTACAGCAAGAACGCCGTCACGAACGCAGAGGGCGCGTTCAGGCTGCCGGCGGTGCCGCTTGGCGACTATGCCGTAACGGTCAGCGACCCTGGCTTCCGTTCCGTCGAACGGGGCGTCACGCTGGCGTCGGACACTACCCCACTGCTGCATTTCGAGCTGCCGGTGGGAACAGTGAACGAATCGGTTGCCGTGACGTCGGAGTCGGACGCAGCCAACGTGAATTCGGTGACACCGACGACGCTTGTGGACCGGATCGACATTGCGCAGACGCCCGGAGCCGACCGAACGAACAGCCTGGCCATGATTACCGACTATGTTCCCGGCGCCTACATGACGCACGACATGCTGCATATGCGGGGCGGCCACCAGGTGAGCTGGCTGCTGGACGGTGTGCAGATTCCAAACACCAACATCGCCAGCAACCTGGGTGCGCAGATCGATCCGAAAGACATTGACTATGTGGAGGTGCAGCGCGGCAGCTATACAGCCGGTATCGGTGACCGGACATACGGGGTCTTCAATGTCGTTCCGCGTACCGGTTTCGAGCGCAATCGCGAGGCGGAACTGGTGGTGACCGCAGGCAGTTTTCTGCAGACCAACGATCAGCTAAACTTCGGCGACCACACGGAGAAGTTCGCCTACTACGCCAGCCTGACCGGCAATCGGAGCGACTATGGCCTGTCGCCGCCGACCGGCCGAGTGTTTCACGATGCAGCCAACGGCTACGGCGGATTCGCCTCTTTGATGTACAACCGCACGCCGCAGGACCAGCTTCGCCTGATCACACAAGTTCGCGGTGATTTCTTCCAGATTCCCTATGACCCGGACCCGGACAGCGTGGAAAATCAGCAGTTCGATTCCAGCGGTTTACGCGACCACCAGCGTGAGACGGATGCTGTTGTCGCTGCCTCGTGGCTCCACACGTTCAACGCCTCAACCGTGCTGCAGGTTTCGCCGTTTTACCACTACAACCGAGCCGACTACCAATCCGGTCTGGCTGACACGCCGGTCGCGACAACGTCCGACCGAACCTCAAACTATGGGGGAGCGCAGGCTTCCATCACGACAGACATTGCACGGAACACTCTGGAAGCCGGCTTGTATGCCTTCGGCCAGCACGACAGCTACCTCTTCGGTGCGGTGTTCAACGATGGGAGCGGGAACCCGAACTTCTCGATCCCAGACTCCGCCTCAGGCGGCGTGGAGGAGGCGTACGTGGCGGACAGCTACAGGCCGACAGCATGGCTGACGCTGAAAGCCGGCCTGCGCCAGACGCTTTTCCAGGGCCAGTTTACCGAGACCGAACTCGATCCCCGCTTCGGTGTTGCGGTGCGTCTTCCGAAGTTGAACTGGGTCTTTCGCGGCTTCTACGGCCGCTTTTATCAGCCGCCGCCGCTGTTGACCGCGGCGGGGCCCGTGGTCCAGTTCGCCCAGGCAAACAGCACCGGCTTTACCCCGCTGCACGGCGAGCGGGATGAAGAGCACCAGATCGGTGTGCAGATTCCTTACCGGGGATGGCTGCTGGACGCAGATACGTTCAGGACCCGCATCAACAACTTCCTTGACCACTCCAACATCGGCGACTCGAGCATCTACTACCCCGTTACGGTGGACGGCGCCCTGGTCCGCGCGTGGGAGCTGAGCCTTCGTTCGCCTCGCCTGTGGCACGTTGGGCAGGCGCATCTGGCGTACTCAAACCAGATTGCCGAGCAGCGCGGCAACATTACCGGTGGGCTGATCTGCACGCCCGCCGGCGATGCGGCATGCGACGCGGGATTCAGCTACACACCGGTCGATCACGATCAGCGCAACACCCTGAACGTGGGATTCAATGCAACGCTGCCCATGCGGATCACGGCATCGACGAACGTGATGTACGGCTCAGGCTTTACAAACGGGGGCTACGACCCGGACGGACCGCCTGCCGATCCGCGCTATCCAAATCCTTACCTGCCGCAGCACACGACCTTTGACCTTGCTGTAGGCAAGAGTTTTGGCGAACGAACGACCGTGTCAGTGAACGCTTTGAATGTGGCGAATCGCAGGGTGCTGCTGGACAACAGCCTGACCTTTGGGGGCTTCCACTTTAACGATCCCCGCGAGATTTATGGAGAGGTTCGCTATCGCTTTAGCTACTGATCGTCTTTACGGGGAGCCGACGCCGATGCTGGCCGTCGACCCCTCGCAACTCGCCGGCGTTCGTGCACGTGACGTATCAGTTCATCCACTTGCGGTCGTTCGGCTTGCGCTGTTCGTCTTCTGGCGAGATGTAGCGACCTTCGTTATCGAAATGGATGTCGGTGCGGCCGTGTTTGCGCATGTGGACTTCAAACTTTTTGGCGGCGGAGCGGCGCTTGTAACGGTAGTAGTCGTTGCGCAGGGCGAACCATCGCTCGGAAAGATTGGGAACCATACCGCGGCTGCGGGCATAGCGAACATACAGAAAGGCGCAGAGGCCGCAGGACAGCTCGGTGGTGGCAGTGAGGGCCTGCTTACCGAGGATGAGGCGGGCGATATCGACAAGGATGTAAATGGCGACGAGATATTTGACGCGCATGCGCAGGACGAAGAAGAGCATGATCTCGACGTCGGCGAAGAGGATGCCGAAGGCGACCAGGACGCCGAAGAGCGGGGCGAAGACGCCGAAGGTGAGCTCGTACGGCATGAGGGTAAAGAGGCGAATGTGCGGGCCGACGAGGGGAAGCATGCCGAGCAAGGCGGCGAGGATGCCGCCACCGATGGCGGAGATGTAATACAGCTCTGTAAACCAGCGATGGCCGCGGGTTTCCTCAAGCATGGAGCCGGTGAACCAGAGGGTGAGCAGGCCGAAGGCGGTGCCGAGGATGCCGATGTTGAGGAAGGAGTAGGTGACCGGCTGCCAGATCCAGGCATGGGCAACGCGATCTGGACTAAGGGCAAGGACGTACTCCACGCGGTTGAGCGCGGCTGGCGAGGCGGCAAAGCTGAAGACCGCAAGTGCGAAGAAGACGACGAGGTTAATGAGGACGATGCGGCGCGTGGCCCCGCGAAAGGGCGGAAGGGTGAGGGTGGTGGGGGCGGTGCCGCGCATACACCGATGGTACAAGAGCCGGGAAGCGTGGGGAATTTAAGGCCAGAGAAGCTACTTAATAGCTGAAGATGTGCGGGGCCGGGTAGGTGAGCGTGCCGTCAGAGCGCTGGTAGGGGATAAAGATACGCTTGTCGGGGTTGCCGTTCAGCGAGCTGCCGACGATGACGGTGGTCCCGAAGACGCCGGAGCCGTCGGTCACGGACTTGTCGACGTGATGGGAATGGATGGGGCCGACAGGCGAGAACTTGGTCCAGTCGTCGGTAAACCGGTCCAGTGGGTAGGACTTATACTTGTCGGGGGTCTGCTGCCAGTCCTTGTTGTTGACGTAGATGCCGTAGGCATCGGCGAACTTTTGTTGCTCGATGTCGGTGAGGAAGTCGTTGACCTTGTGTTCAACAGGCAGGTTGGAGAATAACCAGCCGTGGCCTGTGATGTAGCCGGCAAGCGTGAGGACGATGAGCAGGAGAACAAAGGAGACCAGGCCGATGAGAATGTTGCGCGTGCGGTTGGCTTTGCGTTCGTCGTAGGCAGGAGCGTTCAACAGGGTCATGGCGGGCGGACTTCCTTCACTGGTATTAGACACCGTGCCGGACTGTTTTGGTATGCGGTGAAAAGCGAGTCAGTATGGGCATACGCCTTTTGTGGCAGCCGGGTGTTCAAACGGGTAATGTCAGGAACGGCGCGCGCTGGGGACACTGGCGTGGAGCCAGGTTCTGGTATGGAGCTGCGGCTGGAGTGAACGGATTGGCCACTGGATTGTCCCCCGACGGTACTCCCCCGGTGCGACGGATGTTGCCTGCGACTCGCCAGGTCTACGGCGGTGTAGCGGCAGCCGAAGAGGCCGACCTGGACGAAGGCGCCGTTCACGACGGGCTGGTGCAACTGGCGGGGCGGCCGCGGCAAGGGCGGCTTTTGAACGGAGGGCGGTGGCCGCCGGAGGACGGGCGCAATGAGGCGAGATCTGCGGCCCGAGTTGAAGCGCGAGGCCGGGAGTTGCTGGTTTTGTCAGCGCTGTTGCTGGTGGTTGTGCTGGGGGCTAGCCGGCTGGCGGGGCTGACGCACCAGAGCCTTTGGTACGACGAAGGGTACACGGCGACGCTGGCCCAGGCCGGGAGTTTTAGAGAGTTCTGGCGGCAGTTTGGTGCGTTCACGATGAGCGAGCACCTGCAGCCGCTGTACTACTTCTTTATGTTTGGATGGAGCCGGGTGTTTGGGGTGTCCGATGCGGCGCTACGGATGCCGTCGGTGTTATTTTCAACCGGTGCCGGGGTTGCGGCGTGCGGCGCGGTTCTGCTGCTGACGAAGCAGCGCACGCTGGCCGTGCTGGCTGCGCTGGCGATAACGTGCTCCAGCTATTCGCTGTACTACGCGCAGGAGGCACGGCCGTATGCGCTGTTGCAGTTCCTGTCGTTCGCACTGATGCTGACATGGCTGTACGCACGCCGATGGCGCGCAGGCGTGGCGAAGCCTGGCACACGGATTGCGCTGGGCGTGGTGAGCGGACTGTGCCTGCTGGGAAGTCCCTTTACGGCGCTGCTGGTGCTGTGTGTGGCGTCCGCGGACCTGCTGGTGGCGCGGCGGTGGAGGCTGTGGCTAAAGCTTTGGGCACCTGTACTGGGAATGGCCGGGGCGATGTATCTGGCATATCTGTTGCCGGCGCTGCGAACGATGCCGGCGTTTCTGGCGCATGACGTGATTCGCATCAAGCAGCCGCTGTGGATGAACGTGGGCTACGCGCTATACGGCGTGATGTTTGGAACGACGCTGCCGCCGGCGACGGTCCTGCTGCGTGGGCCGGGCAAGCTGCACGCAGTAGTGGGTGCATGGATGACCGTGGTGCCGGCGTTGCTTGTGATGGGCATGCTGGTGTGGACGGTGACGGTGCAGCTGCGCCGGGCCGGGCAGATTGAAGCCAGGGTGCGGACCATGCTGTGGGGGCTGGTGCTGTACTGCGTGTGCCTGTTTGGCATTTTCGGCGGGATCGGTCGGCTGAATGTGCTGCCGCGGCACACGTCGGCATGGTTTTCACTGGTCTTTGTGGCGGTGTTCTGCGTGGCCGGGCTGTGGCCCGAGGGTGGGGAGCGGCGGCGCTTTGCCGTGGTGTTTTGCGGTTGGCTGGTGCTGAACGGTCTTTCGATGTACGACTACCGGAACGACGCGCTGTTTGCGAAGGATGATTACAGAGGAACGGCGGCCGCGTTGCAGGCGAAGCCCGGGCCGCACCTGATGGTGGCGGGCATGCCGTTGCTGCTGGAGCGGTATGGGATGCCTGTGCTGGATGCGACCACGGCGACGCCGCAGACTGTGGCCGAGACTGTGGCCGGGATGACGGAGTCAGCACCGGAGGTAACGTTGGTCTACAACGCTTACCGGAACTACCGCTGGGATGGGGCCGCAGTGACGCTGGTGCAGGCGATGGCACCGGCGTACCGTTGCGGATTGTCGGGCAGGGCAGCGGATATCGAAATGTATTCGTGTGTGCGGCAGTAGGAAGGCAGCCGGTTTACTGGCAGGCTATTTTCGCCCTAGTCACTTATCGACCGCGCACCGTGACAGAGCGCATGGTGTGTCGTCCCCAACCACCGCTCTCCCAGATGGTCATGAGTTCCCTCTTTGCGAAACGTCTGACTGCAGCTAGAAAAAGCGGCCGAGGGTGAAGACGGTTTTGCGGTGGTTGTCGGTGCCTATGGCTTCGCCGAAGGTGATGCCGCCGATGGGGGTTTCCGCTGCCAGGCCGAAGAAGACGTCTTGCCGGGTGACGGTGGGAGAGTTGCGCAGGTATACCTGGCCGAACTCATAGGTGCCGACAACGTAGATGGACTGGCCCAGGGGGGATGGCAGGGAGGCGATGCGGCGGAAGTAGGAGGGGCGGATGAGGTAGTAGTCGGTGCCGCGGTATTCGTCGAAGGCGGAGGCCGAGAGGCGCAGCGGGCCGCCCAGGGTGAAGCGAAATGGATCGGCGATGGTGCGGTGTGCGAACGTGCCACCCTCGCCGGAGAAGGCAAGCGTGTTGCCGTGGCCGATGTCGCGGAAGTACGCGCCGAGAGCTGTGAGTTTGGGTGCGGTCTGCGAGTTGGTGGTGCCGTACTGGACGCCTGCGCTGACGTCAAGACGAAGACCATGGAGCGGAATCAGGGCACGGTCCTGGCCGTTGAAGCGATAGAGTGCGCGGAATTCCTGAACGTGGCCGTTGAAGTCTGGAAGGCCGTCGCCACCCGTGGTGGTGTGCCAGCGGTTGGTGTATTCGTGCCAGCCGGCGCGGAATTCGGTGTAGTGGGAAACGGTATAGCCGAGGTCGATACCACCGCCGCCAAGCATTTGGGAGCGTTCGGCAACGCGCTTCTGTGAGGCGTAGTTGTAGATGTATTCCGGCGCGCGATAGCCGTAAAGGCGGGGTGCGACGAAGAGGCCGCCGGCGGTCAGGCGGCGCTGGTACTCGGGTTCAAGTTCGTTGACGAAGCCAAAGCGCATGTGGGTGCGGAGCTCAGAGCGGTAGCCACCAAGGTCCTGGTCCACGAGAACGGCGTCGAGGGTAGCGCGCGCTGTGCCGCCGGACTGGGTGATGATGTTGGGCCCCAGGAGCAGGAAGGGTGGACCGTCTGCCTTGTCGCGAACAAGGACGTTGAGAACGGTGTCGTTTGGCTGGAGGGTGTAGTTGGGCGGAGTGACCGTCTCGTTGAACATGGGAACGTCGCTGTTCGGGGCAACGGTTTCGTACTGGTTCTTGCCTTTAGTGTTTGCTTTGGCTTTCGTTGCGGCGGGGGTGTCGTTGCGCTTGCCATACGGCATGGTGTTGTTGGTGGGAACATTGCTGATGGCCTGGCCGCGGGCACCGGCGTTCGCGGGGTCGGACGTGTTGCTTGCCGTTTCGGCGGCGGTGTCGTCACCGGGACCGCGTTTCTCAACGGGGTGCAGAAGCTCCTGCGCGAAAGGGTTGTTGCGGCCGGCGCTGGCGGGGCCGGTCACCTTCATGTTGAGCTTGTCCCCGGGTTTTGAGAGGAAGTAGTAGGCGTTATACCGGCCGTCGGAGCGCACTTCGTTTTCGGCGGCGTCGACCTGCGGCGGGTGGAGCGGTTTGGCCACCAGCGGAGCGAAGGTGCGGGCGACGCCGTCTGCGACGTGACCGGTGGGCGCGGTGACGCGAATGGACGCGATGTTGCCAACCTGGCCGGTGGAGCGGGCCCTGCGTTCGGCGACGTAGGTGGCCCACGCGGCGTCGTCGAGGCGGTAGGGGAGGAGTTTGCCACGGACCTCTTCTGCGGCTTTATAACCGGCCGCGCTTAGTTCCTCTGACTTGGCGTAGTCTGCCGCGCCGACGCCGACGGGTGCAATGGGCTGGATGAGGACATCGGCAAGCGCGCGGGAGCGGACTTCATTGGACCAGGAGGCGACGGAAAAGCTGCGGCCGAGGATGCCGAGCAGGGAGTTCGTATCACCCTTGTCGGGCGGCGTCAGGGGAAGCGAAACGGCCAGGACGACGTCGGCGTGAAGGTCATGCTTGACGATGTCGACGGGCAGGTTCTCGGTTAGGGCGCCGTCGACGTAGATGTGGCCGCCGTCCTCAAGCGGGGGAAAGACACCGGGGATGGAGATGGAGGCGCGAACGGCTTCGGCGAGTGGGCCGTGATTGAAGACGGCTTCGCGGCCGACAAGGATGTCGGTGGCGACGCAGCGGAAGGGGATGGGGGTGTTGTCAAAGTCGAAGCCGGCGCCGTACGGCAGGAACTGCGCGGAAAGAAACTGGTTGAGGCCGTAGTCGAGCAGGACGCCATTGCGGAAGCTGACACCGTGCTTGAGGCCGATGTTGAAGCCTCCAGGAAGGTAGCGGGCGTCCTGGCGGCGGCGGAAGTTAAGATCCCGGAAGTCCTGGTCGAGGCGGAAGACGTTGCCGAAGACCCTGTCCGTGGTGAGGTCTGCCATTTGCCGGGGGGTATGGCCGGTCGCGTACAACGCACCGACGAGCGAGCCCATGCTGGTGCCGGCAATCACGTCGACGGGGATGTGGTTTTCCTCAAACCAGCGAAGGACGCCGATCTCCGAGAGGGCGAGTGCACCGCCGCCGCCGAGGGCCACGCCGATGCGGCGGCGACCAAGAGGTGGCGGCGGAGTGGACGGTGCGGCTGTCGCGGCGACCGGAGCCTGGGCGGGGCTGGGCGACGTGGAGACGGCCCCATTCTGCGACGAGGTCTGATCGCCGGGGGGTGGGGTCACGTTCGCTGGAGCAGTGGTCAGGGCTACCTGGGAGTGGAGCACGCCAGTCGCCGAGAGTGCCAGCAACAGGAGCGCGCACCGGAGAACCGGCTGGCACAGGTGCTTGCAGGACAGGGCCGACGGGGGTCGGTCAGCAGCGCTGGTAATTGTTCGCACCCTGACAGAATACGTGGCACATGTGCGATTTTGGGTGCGAGATGGCGTTGGGTGCGCTGCCAAGGGCGGAAGAATGGCGCGGGTGGACAACTCTCGCGGTGGGAGTGCGTCTTGATAGGGATACGGTTGAACGAGATGCATGCGTGGGCAAGCGTGCTGGCCGAGAACTCGCTCTAGAAATTGGGTGTACTCTGCGACGATCGACGGTTGGCCGCACGCGGCTCGTTGGGATGGACTGGTTGCGCGTGCGAGCGGCGGAGTTGCGCGCGGGGCATCTTTGGCCGGAAGCGGGGGGGTTGCACCTCCTTTGGATCGGGTTGGCGGCGGTCGCCGGCCTGGTGGTGTTGATCCTGGTGCTGGGGTCGGTGATGGCTGCCCGGCTTGCGCCGATGGTCCGAACGAAGCTGGTGGCAATGTTGCAGGCGGAACTGGGGCCGCAGGTGCGGGTGGGCGAGGTACACACCCACTTCAATGGCGGCCTGCGCGTGGACGTGGACGGCATGGAGGCTGCGAGTGTGCAGCGTGGCATAGCGGGAGATGCCGCGAAACCGATGCTGCACGTGGACCATGTGCAGGCAAACATGGGACTGATGGCGGCCATAACGGCCATGCTTGGCAAAGCGGGCACAGACACTGGCGGCAGCGGTACCACGGGCGGCGGGATGCGGGAGGCAATGGCCCACCTGCAGCGGGTGACGCTGGAGGGTGTGCACCTGCGCTTCGACAACGGCAGTGCAGGACACGCTCCATTGCAGTTTGACCTGCCGCACGTGGAACTGACGGGGCTGGACCGGTTTGGAAGCAGGAGGATGTTTGACTATAAGGCGACGGTCGATGCGGGTGCGCCGATTGGCCTGGTAGAGACGCAGGGAACGATGGGGCCGTGGAACGCGGGTGACCCGCGCGCGACGCCGCTGCAGGGAACGTTCGCGTTTGAGAAGAGGAGCGTGGCCGCCGTGCATGGACTGCGGGGTCTGCTAAGTATGGAGGCCAAGTACGCCGGAACTCTGAGCACGATGGAGACAGAAGGGTCGACCCACGACCCGGCGTTTTGCCTGGACGTGAGCGCGCACCCGGTGGACCTGCAGACAACGTTCAAGATGAGGCTGGATGCGGCACACGACGTGGTCACGATCGAGGCCCTGGATGCGCACTTCCTGCGGACGCATTTTCAGCTGGCCGGCACCGTGACGAAAGCAACGGGTGGTGGATACCAGCTGGACATGGCGTTGAACGTGCCGGACGGAAGGGTAGAGGATGCGCTGGTGCTGGGCGCGCCAACAGAGCCGCCGCTGCTGCGCGGAGGTCTGACGATGACGGGCCGTCTGCTGATGCCGGCGGGCAGTGCACCGATTGCGCACAAGCTGCAGTTGCAGGGTGGCCGGTTCCGCCTGGTCGGTGTGCAGTTTGGCAGGGCTTCTGTGCAGCGCAGCGCCGATGAGCTGAGTGAGAAGGCAGCTGGGCACCCGCAGAATGCGAACGGCCGGGAGGCTTCTGCTACAAGCGCGGAGGTGACAGGGGATGTGGCGCTGGAGAACAGCGTGATGCGATTGACGGCTGTGCGCCTCCTGGCGCCGGGAACGGCACTGGCGCTGAACGGACGCTATCTGCTGGGAGGCGGCGGGTTCGACATGACCGGGACACTGCACACGTCCGCGACCGCAAGCGAGATGCACTCTGGCCTGAAGAGCGTCCTGATGCGGCCGTTCAACGGCTTGTTCTCCCATGGGCGCGACGGCGCGACGTTGCCGCTGAAGGTGACAGGACGCGGCAATGAGCCGCATTTTGAAGTGACGTTGCCGGGCGGTGCGAAGATGGACGCCCTGCAATAAGACGGTGGAACGGAACTGAGTGCAAGGTCAGCGACTGACTTAGGCGGCCTTCGGAGTTGCAGACCAGCGAAGTGCTTCGCTGATCTGATCGGCAAGCGTCATGGGATCGAATGGCTTGAAGAGGACGGCGGCAACACCCAGATCAGCAAAGCGGCGCTGGTCGACACCCTGAACTTTTGCGGTGAGCAGCAACACTGGAATGTGAGCGATTCCCGGCGTTTGCTGCATTTTGCGGAAGGTTGAGGGGCCGTCCATGTCAGGCATCATGACATCCATCAGGATGGCCTCTGGCTGTTCTGCGAGGGCGCGCTCTATACCCTCAGCACCGGAGCTGGCAGAGGTGACGTGCCAGCCGGCGATGGCTTCAAGCGTGAGAGCCGCAACCTCGCGGATGTCGTCTTCGTCGTCGATGATGAGGATGCGATGTTGCATAAGAGGAATCGTACGTCGACCGGCGAGTTCGAGAGGATAGCACCTTTGGGGCAGCCTGCGTGCGGGCGTGGGAGATGTTCCGTTTTGGACAACAAAAGCCTCCGCTGGTGCGGAGGCCATGTCTGGGAAAGAGTAGCTTTTAGGCTGCGACAGGCTCCAGGAGTTGGGCAAAATGCTTGCCGGTGCGGGCTGCTGCCGCGTTCTTGTGGAGCGCGTAGGCGGCGATGAGCGGAAATGCGATGGTCGCCTCGGAGTAGACCATCTGCTCCCAGGTCAGGTCGACCTTGCCCCAGGAGCTGGCTTCCTTGAGGGTGGATCCGGAGAGCGCGCCGTCGCGTGCGTCGGCCACGGTGATCTGGATGGCGTATTTGTGCATGGAGGCCTCGACGCCGAGGATGTCCGCGGCGACGACGATATCCTGCGCGAAGTTCTTGGGGACGCCGCCGCCGATCATCAGCAGGCCAGTGGTCGGGTTCTGGATTTTGAGCTGAGTGATTTCGTAGAAATCCTTGCCGCTGTCGATGGAGCACATGGGCTTGCCCTGATGCTCGTGCTGGTGGGCCACGATGCCGAAGCCGAAGGAGCAGTCAGAGAAGGCGGGGCAGAAGATGGGAATGTCGAGTTCGTAGGCGGCGAGGACGATGCTGTCCGGGTTGCCGTCCCTGGGCGTGCGGCCGTTCTCCTTCAGGTACTTGCCCATTTCCTTGATGTATTCCCGGGAGCTGTAGGCACCGGGCTTCATGCCGTCGATGATCTTCTTCGTCGTGTCGTCGCAGATGCGGAGCTCTTCTTCGTCGATAAAGGTGTCGTAGATACGGTCGATCATGAGCTCGCGCAGGGTGGCGTCGGCTGCGCCGTACTTGTACTCTTCGCCGGCGATGTAGTGCTTGTAGCCGAGGGCCTCGAAGAAGTCCTGGTCGACGATGTTGGCGCCGGTGGAAACAATTGCGTCCACCATGTTGAGCCGGAGCAGGTCGACGATCACTTTCTGCAGCCCGGCAGAGATGAGCGAGCCGGCGAGGCAGAGGATGACACCGCACTCGGTGTCGCGCAACATCATGTCGTAGATGGTGGCGGCACGGGCAAGGTCACGCGAGCTGTAGGCCATGGACGCCATCGCGTCGACGAGCGGCACAACGTTGTGTGCGGTGATGTCGATGTGCTGGATCGGGTCTTTGAGGAGTTCCTGTTTTGTAGGCATGTCAGGTGCAATTTTATCGCGTTTAGAGCAGTGGGGATGCGGGTTTTGTGAAGATTTGGAGTGCGTGGGGCACAGGGAGCCCATGCCCGAAGGAGTCGGACATGGGCGCAGGAGTTGCCGTTTGCTTACAGGGAGCTGGTTGCGATGAGGTGTTTGTAGAAGTGGCTGCTCATCTTGGGGGTGCGTTTCTGGGTGGCGAAGTCGACGTACGTGATGCCAAAGCGCTTTTCGTAGCCGTCGGCCCACTCGTAATTGTCGAGCAGCGACCAACAGAAGTAGCCTTTGACGGGGACACCTTCGGCGACGGCGCGCTGCAGCTGGCCGATGTAGTTCTTCAGGTACATGACGCGATCGGAGTCATAGATCTGGCCGTCCGGAGCGACCTTATCGTCCGACGATGCACCGTTTTCCGTGATGTACATTTCCTTGATGTTCCAGACGTCGCAGGCGAGCTTCGGGGTCCAGTAAAGGGCTTCAGGACCGACGAAGAGCCATGGGCTGTACATGTGGGGGTAGCTGCTGGGGTTCTGCACCATCTCGAAGCCGTCCTGGTTTGAACTGGCGCGGACGAAGGAGGGCTGATAGATGTTGATGCCCTGGAAATCAAGGGGGGAGCCGATGGCCTTCATCTCTTCCGGCGTGAACTTTGGAGCATCCGCGCCCAGTGTGCGCAGATACCGTTCGGTGTATTTGCCGGTGCGCATGACGTTGAGGTAGCCGGCATTTTCTTCCTGGATGGCGATGCGCGCGGCGGCGACGTGTTCCGGCGCGTTGTACACCGGCGTGATAGCGGCCAGATTTTCAGCGCTGCCGACCTTGGTGCCGGGCCTGGAGTGACCGCGGATGGCCTGAACGGCGAGACCATGACCAAGAACGGCGTGGTGACGAGCCTGGGCGAGTTTTCCGCGGCTGAGATGCAGGCCAGGCGCGTGAAGGCCGTTGCCGTAGCCGAGTTCGATGAATGTCGAAATCTCGTTCATCGTCATGTAGTTGTGCAGGACGTCGCCGAGCTTGCTGGCGACATAGCCGGCGTAGTCCGCGAAGGCAACGGCGGTGTCGCGGTTCTGCCAGCCACCCTTGTCTTCCAGCGGCTGGGGCAGGTCCCAGTGGTACAGGGTGCAGTAGGGCTGAATGCCAGCGGCGAGCAGGGCCTCGGCAAACTTGCGGTAGTGGTCAATCCCCTTCTGGTTAGGCTGCCCCGTGCCGGTGGGAAAGATGCGGGACCAGGCAATGGAGAAGCGGCAGGTCTTGAGGCCGAGGTCCTTCATCAGGGCGATGTCTTCCGGATAGCGGTGGTAGCTGTCTGTGGAGACGTCGCCGGTATCGCCGTTATGGGTCTTGCCGGGGGTATGGGAGAAGGTGTCCCAAATGGTGGTGCCGCGGCCGTCCTCATGCACAGCGCCTTCTACCTGGTAGCTGGCCGTGGCAGAGCCCCAGAGAAACGACTTGGGGAAGGTGCGGTCTGTGGAGGGATTTGCAGACTGGGCGGCCGCGGGTGCTGCGGGTGCGGTCGCAGCGGCGGCGGTTGCGGCAGCAAGTGTGGCAAAGGTGCGGCGGGAGATGGGATGGGACATGCAGGTGGACCCTCGGTGTTGAAGTTTGACGAGAAGATGGTAGCGGGTTTGTGGGAGGGTTGGCGAGGTTTGGTGTTGACCTGCATCAGACGGCGGCGATGGTTGAGGGCGAGGAGCTTTGCTTGCGCGTCGCAGACCGTCCGGCCGCTGTTGAGGCCGGGAACGAGGAGGATGCCGGGCTTGGGGGTGCCGACATCTACGGCGGAGAAGCAAGTGAGTGCCTTGGCAGTGGCGTGATGGGGGACTAGAGCGGGGCCGTGAGCAGGGCTGTGAGCAGAGCTGTGAGCAGGACGATGGCCGCGAGCGGAGATGCCAGTATGCTTGTCACCTCTAAGTGTCTTTCTGGAGCCTGGCGCCGCTTGGTAGGCTCATAGGCAGACCATGATCATCAACTTTTCAGAGCGGGCGCATAACCATAACTTCGAGCTCGACCCGATTGTGCGGTCGCTGCTGGATACAGACTTTTACAAGCTGCTGATGCTGCAGTTCATCTGGAAGCATTTTCGGACGACGCGGGTGACGTTCGGGTTGCGGAACCGGACGCTGAAGTTCCGGCTGGCCGACACGGTGCGGCGCGAAGAGGTGTTGGCGCAATTTGAGCATGTGCGCAAGTTGCGGTTTCGGAAGTCCGAGGTGATCTGGCTGGCGGGTAATTCGTTTTATTCCACGCGAGGAATTTTTGAGCCGACATTCCTGGAATGGCTGGAGCGCGACTTCAGGCTAAGCGAGTTCAAGCTGAGCGAAAAGGATGGGCAGTTCGAGTTGCGGTTCGAGGGACCGTGGGTGGAGGTGACGATGTGGGAGATCTACGCCCTTTCGATCATCAACGAGCTGAAGACGCGGGCGGCGCTGAAGGGCATGACGGAGTTTGAACTGGACATTCTGTATGCCCGCGCCAAGACGCGCACATGGGAGAAGATCGAGCGGCTGCGAGGTGTGCCGGGGCTGGCGGTGGCCGACTTTGGAACACGGCGGCGCCACAGCTTTCTGTGGCAGGAGTTTGTCGTGGAGGCCATGCATGCGGAGCTTGGAACGGCGTTCAGCGGCACGAGCAACACCTTTCTGGCGTACAAGCACGACATGGAAGCGATTGGGACGAACGCGCACGAGATCCCAATGGCGATGGCGGCGATGACGGATACGGACGAGGAGCTGGTTGCATCGCAGTACCGGATGCTGGAGCTGTGGCAGCAGACGTATGGCGGGGCGCTGCAGGTGATGCTGCCGGACACGTATGGCACGACGCAGTTTTTGCAGGGTGCGCCGGAGTGGGTGAGCGGGTGGACCGGGCAGCGCGTGGATAGTAAGGACCCGTTTGTTGCGGGAGATGAGTACATCGCGTGGCTGCGGGGGCGTGGTGTGGACCCCAAGAAAAAGCTGGTGATTGCGAGCGATGGGTTGGATGTGCAGGAGATTTTGTCGCTGCACGCGTACTTTATGGGTGAGATTGCACCGGGTGTGAGTCCGCGGGACTTTCGGGACTCCACCTCGTTTCACGATGAACGGATGTGGCGGCCAGAGCGGCGGATTCGGTTCAGCGCGGGTTGGGGAACGCTGCTGACAAACGATTTCCGCGAATGCCATCCGCGCGGCGAGGACGGCCTGGAGCCGGTGTCGCTGGTGTGCAAGCTGATTTGGGCGGAGGGCCGGCCGGCGGTGAAGCTGAGCGACAACTATCTGAAGGCGAGCGGTCCGAAGGATGCTGTGGAGCGATACCGGCGGGTATTTGGGCTAGCAGGAATGGCGAATACGCCGATCGTGGTCTAGGCGTTCGCGTCGACGATCGGCGGTTCAACGGTGGGTGCAGCATCGTGCAGCAGGGTGCGGTTACGACGCATGGTGACGACCAGCGCCCGGCGCAGATAGATGGCGATGATCGGGCACAGGACTGCCGCAATTACGGCCCAGATGAGCAGCGCGTGCCATTCCCATTGCCAGATATCGCGTATGAGTCTGAGCGGATGATGGCTAAGGTGCTCGATCTGGTGTCGGTCCATGGGCAGCCGGCGGGTGTGAAACAGATAGACGCCGGCCTGGATGAAGGGCAGGAAGAGCAGCCATTGCAGCGGCGCCACAACGTGGGTGCCCACTTGCGAGGCGACATGGTTCAGGCGGAAGAGCACGGCCACAAGGATGACCACGATGGTGGTGAGGCCGATGACCGGGTTGATGCCGATGACGACGCCGACGGCGATGGACCAGGCCAGGCGTTTGGGCGAGACGCCGCCGCGGAGCAGGCGCAGGAGTGGACGCACGACGCGGCAACGGAAGAAGGCACGCACGCGTTGGGGAATAAGCAGCACTGTGGTGAGTGTGATTCCGTTTGCGCGTACGGGGATAGTTGGGAGGCCAACAAAGCGGCTGTGAGCGGCTAAAGCCTGCCTTTTCCAGTGGGCCTGCAACGGCTTGGGTGCGAGCTCATCCGTGCGTCAGAACGAGATCTAAACACCCTCGGTGGTGTGCCTGGGTCAGGCGGGTGGTGTCCAAAGGCCGCGGCTGCGCAGGGTGGAGCGAACCTGTTCGATGGACCAGTCGAGGGACTGGCAGCCGTCAACGCGGAGGTCGGCGGTGCCGCGGCTGGGCAGGATGAACTGGTCGGCCATGGGCCGGGCGGTTGCGTCGAACTGGTCGCGGACGGACTGCTCGGTGCGGCCCCGCTCGCGCGTGTCACGGTGGATGCGGCGGGTGAGGCAGACGTCGTGCGGCGCGTCGACGTACACGGTGAGGGTGTATAGCGGGAGGAGCTCGGCGAAGTGGAGCGCGAGGATGCCTTCGACGATGACGAACGGGTGCGGCGTGACGCGGTCGCTTTTGCCGGCGACGCGTGTGTGGCGGGAGAAGTCGTAGACAGGGCGGTCGATTGGCTGGCCGGCCGCGAGCGCCTCAACGTGTTCGAAAATCAGTTCGGACTCGAGCGAGTCGGGGTGGTCGAAGTTGCGCTTGTGGCGGGTGTCGAGCGGGAACTGGCTGAGGTCGCGGTAGTAGAGATCAAGAGGGAAGAGGGTTGCGTCGAGCTGCTGGGCGAGCTCGCGGGCGAGGGTGGTCTTGCCGGAGCAGGAACAACCGCCGATGCCGAGGACGGTGGGGCGGACGGTGCCTGCAAGGGTAAGCTGCGTCACTTCCCTGCTGCCTCCATTTGTTCCGCGATGCGGGGAACAACCGTGGTGATGAGAGTGCCGAAGCGTTTGCTGGCCTGGACGCCTATCTCCATGACCTCAAGGTGGTGAAGCTTTTCGCCGGTGACGCCGGCGGCGGGGTTGGTGACAAGCGACAGGCCCAGGACGCGGATGCCCATGTGACGGGCGATGATGACTTCGTGAACCGTGGACATGCCGACGAGGTCTGCTCCGAGCGTACGGAAGGCGCGGATTTCCGCGGGTGTTTCGTACGACGGGCCGAGAACGGCAATGTAAACGCCCTGCGGCATGGTCCAGCCTTGCTCTTCGGCTGCTTTGATGGCCATCGATGTGAGACCTGGGTCGTAGGCGGTGGTCATGTCGAAGAAGCGGAGGCCGGTGTCTGCGCCTTTGTCCCGATCAAGGCCGAAGCGGACGTCGTTGGGGCCGAGTGCCGCGTTGGTACCGGTGAGATTGATGTGGTCGGAGATGGCGGCGATGGTACCGGAGCCGAAGTCTGCCTTGATACCGCCTGCGGCGTTGGTGACGATGAGGGTGCGGATGCCGAAGAGACCGAGGACGCGGGTGGGGAGGGTGACTTCGTCCATGCTGTAGCCCTCGTAGGCGTGGACTCGACCGGCCATGACGGCGACGGGGACGCCGGCAACGGTGCCGAGGATCATGCGGCCGCTGTGGCCCTCAACGGTGGATTGCGGGAAGTGCGGGATATCGGCGTACGGCACGACTGTGGGGTTTTCGACGGAGTCTGCGAAGTCGCCCAGGCCTGAGCCGAGAATGATGCCGAGGGTGGGGCGAAGAGAGGTGGCGGCGGCGAGGTGGACGGCGGCGGCGGAGGCTTTTTCAAAGAGGTCAGTCATAGATTCTTCTTCAACGTAGCAGCAGGCTGACGATGCTTGCGCTCATTAGATTAGCCATGGTGCCGGCTAGCATGGCACGCAGACCGAGGCGGGCGAGTTCGTTGCGGCGGGCGGGGATGAGTGCGCCGATGCCGCCGATCTGCATGCCAACGGAGCCTAGGTTCGCAAAACCACACAGCGCGAAGGTGGCGATGGCAAGTGTGCGCGTGCTGATGGCGTGCGCGTTGGCAAGGCTGCCGAGCTGCGTATAGGCAATAAATTCGTTGAGCACCGCGCGGGTGCCGATGAGGTTGCCGACGATGGGCGCGTCTTGCCACGGGATACCGATCATCCAGGCGATGGGTGCGCAAAAGAACCCCAGGATGCTGTTGAGCGAGGACGGAAAGCTGACCGCGTGGTTGGCGACCGCGTGCACGCCGATGACGTTGTGGATGCCGAGCAGGATGCCGTTCAGCAGGCCGACGAGCGCAAGAAAGCTGATGAGCATGATGGCGACGTTGAAGGCGAGCTGGCCGCCGTCAATGGTGCCGCGTGCAATGGCACCAAGCAGGTTCTCGTTCGCGTGTTCCTCATTAGGTGTCATGTGAACGGTGCCCATGGTCTCCGGGATCTCCGTTTCAGGCACCAGCATTTTCGCGATCAGGATGGTGCCGGGTGCCGTCATGATGACGGCGCTGAGCAGGTCCTGCGCGCGGATGCCGAAGGAGATGTACGCAGCCATGATGCCGCCGGAGACGTGGGCCATGCCACTGGTCATGATGCACATCAGCTCGGAGCGGGTGGCGTTGTTGAGAAAGGGGCGGATGGTGAGCGGGGCTTCCGTCTGGCCCATGAAGATGCTGGCAGCGACGTTGGTCGATTCCGCGCCACTGGTCCCCATGGTGCGCTGCATGAGCCATGCGACCCAGCGGATCACGCGCTGCATGAGGCCGATGTGGTACAGCACGGCAAACAGCGCGGAGACGAAGATGATGGTGGGCAGGACGGCGAAGGCGAGGACCTGCAGCGGGCTTTTCGGGTCGCCGAGTTTACCGAAGACAAAGGCCGAGCCATCGACAGAGTGGGCGAGCAGCGCGGTGATGACGCCGGAGACTTTGGCCAGCACGATGCGGCCCAACGGAAAGCGGATGACAAGCACGGCGAAAAAGACCTGGAGCGACAGGCCCCACGCAACGGTCCGCCAGCGAATGGCGCGGCGGTCTGTGGACAGCAGGTATGCAACCGAGAGCAGAACAACGACGCCAAGCAGACCGGTGAACCGGGCCAAGGGTGGCCCTCCTGTTTCTAAGTGGTTGGTGATTGCGGCAAGTGTACCGGAGTTACTGCTGCGCTGCCGGATTCTGCGAATCACCACCGTAAACGACCTGGCCATACTCAAGCAGCGTGACCATGCCGACTCCACCGCAGATGTTGCCACAGACCGCGGGAAGCAACCAGCGGGGATAGCTGGTCCATGCAGTGTGGTGGGTCAGGACAGCGGAGAGTATCTCTCCGCTGGCGGCAATGCAGTGGGCAAAACCGCCGAGACCGACGACAAAGGTCAGAGCGAAGATGACCATCACAGAGCCGGTAATCGAGTGCGATCCCGAGACAAGCCAGGCGACGGTCGCGATGATCCATCCGCCCATGACACCTGACCAGAAGACGGTGGCTGCGGGGTGGGCGGTGTTCTCAAGGCCGAGTTGTACAAGTGCGTCAAGCACCCTGGGCTGCAGGGCGTGGGTATAGCTGACGAGTGCGGCGAACGTGAGCGCGCCGAGGATGTTCATGGGCAGAACGATAGCCCACAGGCGGGTAGTTTCAGCCAGGTACCGCTTGGTGGCCAGCACAAGAGCTACGGGGTAGAGCGTGTTCTCAGTAAAAAGCTGGGCCCGGCCAAGAATCACGACGATGAAGCCAAGCGGATAAAACAGACGCGCGCAGAAACTGGCGACGGGACCATTGCCCAGCAGGCCAAGTGCAATCGCCGTGCCCAGTGCGGACAGGCCCATAAAGATGCCGCCGGCATAGGCGGAGATGGCGAGCGAGACGGACGTACGCTTGAGCTCGTCCTTGGCATTCTGCAGAACCTGGCGGTAGATCTCTTCAGCGGAGGGGCGCTCGAGACTCTTCTGCGTTGCGGAGTCGCCGTTGGTGTCGGGCTCTGCTGATTTTTTGCGTTTAAAGGAAAAGGCCATGCGCGTGTGATGCAGATGCGGATGCATCTCTTCGCCTGCACCGAGCGATGGCGCAAGGCGGCCCGCCATCGCGACGCGGCGTGGGTGCATCCATGTGGTGAGGTTGCAAAGGAGACAGAGATGAACAACCGGATGCTGGGTGCGGAGAAGATTGCCGTGTCGCCGCTCATGCTGGGTGGCAACGTATTTGGGTGGACGGCGGATGAGGCGCGCTCGTTTGAACTTCTGGACCGCTTCGTGGAGCGCGGGTTTAACTTTATCGACACGGCAGATGTGTATTCGCGCTGGGTACCGGGGCACGTGGGCGGGGAGAGTGAGACGATCCTCGGCAAATGGCTGAAACAGAGTGGCAAGCGCGACAAAGTCGTGCTGGCGACCAAGGTCGGCATGGACATGGGCGACGGCAAGGTAGGGCTGAGCGCGACGTATATCCGCGAGGCGGTGGAAGCGTCTTTGCTCCGCCTGCAGACGGACTATATCGACCTGTACCAGACGCACAAGGACGATGCGAAGACGCCGCTGGAAGAGACCGTAAAAGCGCTGGACGCGCTGGTGCGCGAGGGCAAGGTGCGCGTGCTGGGTGCGAGCAACTATGACGGACGTCGGCTGCGCGCGGCGATTGAGGTTGCGCGAAATGCCGGATGGCAGGCGTACGAGACGCTGCAGCCGAACTACAGCCTGATGGAACGGCAGGAGTACGAGCACGACCTGGCACCGGTGGTGGCAGAGTATGGGCTGGGTGTGGTTCCTTACTTCTCGCTGGCAGCGGGCTTCTTGACCGGCAAGTACAGCTCGGTGGAGGAGGCAAAGGGCAAGGCGCGTGAGGGCATCGTCAGCAAATACTTCAACGCTCGCGGCGAGGCGGTGTTGAAGGCGTTGGATACCGTCGCAAAGGAAGCCAACGTAAAGCAGGCAGCTGTGGCAATTGCGTGGCTGCTGTCGCGGCCCCACGTGCTTGCGCCCATTGCCAGTGCGACAAAGCTGGAGCAGATGGACGATCTGTTTGCCGGCGCGGAGCTGGAGCTTACGCCGGACCAGTTGAAGGCGCTCTCGATGGCGAGCGCGCCGGAAGTAGAGGAGCAGGAGCCCGCGATGGCTGGTGCCTTTCCGACCGGCGGTGGGCTGGACCGGCAGTAAGCGTGCGGGTTGGACCGGGTACCCATGCCAAGACGCCGAGGCATGGGTACCCGGCGTAAGCGTCGATGCGGCTACTGCTCGGGCGGATTGCTGGCGGGCGCGGGACCAACCCAGTAGGTGCGGCGTGCACGAATCGTGGCTTCAGGATAGTCGGGCACGGTGACTTTGAGCTCGTGCAGACCCTCAGTGGCGGTGCCGGGCACGGTGAAGCTAAGCAGGTAGTAGTTGTGGATGCGGTTGGTAAGACGGCCGACGCCGTCTTCAAAGCCACGCTTGGTGCCGAAGTTGTCATACTCCCCGCCGGAGAGACGGGCGACGGTCTTGGGGACGTTCTGCTTCAGGGCATTGACGGCGGCAAAAAGGAACTGAATGGCAGTGCCGAAAAGCCCCGCGCCGTGGCCCGGTTTCAGCTCGTCTTTTAGATCGTCGCGGTATGGGGAAAAGGCGAAGCTGTCGACCACGATGTTGTTCCGGCCGAGCTGGGCGATGACGTTTGCCTCCTTGACCGACGAGCCGTGATCACGCGTTTCCGAGATGAGGAGGATGGCGCGGCGGGAGCGAGGGTCGCGGTTTTCTAGGATGGCCGCGGCATAGCTCAGCGCGTCCATGGTGGCCGCCTTGTCGTCGTCGCAGGGGCCCATGCCCTGCATCGCGGCGCTGATCTTTTCCTGCTTGCGGGTAAAGGGCTGGACGAGTTGCGGGTGAGATCCGTAACGGACGAGTGCGACCTCGTGCGGCGCGGCGCCAGCTAACGACTCGATCATGGTGGGCAGTTGCTCGATTTTGCCGTACTCCGCAACGGCGGAACGGGAGCACTGCACGACCACGACGAGGGAAAGGCCGAGCGTATCGGCGTCCTGCTCCAGGCGGAAACGGCGGGGGATGCCGTCGTCGGTCAGGGTGAACTGGTCGGCGGTCAGGGTGTAGACGAGCTTGCCCTTGATGTCGACGGTGGCCGGGACGAGGATAAGGCTGGTGCCGGTCTGCAGCTGGTAGGGCTGCTGTGTGGCGGGGTCTGGCGCGGGCTGCGGCGGTGCCGCTGGCGCCTGTGCGTGCAGGTGTGCGGTTGCAAGCAGGGCGGCGAACACAGTGACGATGGTGAGTTTGCCGACGCGCCAACATGGGAAGTGCATGGAACCCACCTTACCCGAGGACACAGCTGTCGGTGAAGGAGCGAGCCATGGAATGTCAGCAACACAGAATGGCGGCGAAGCGGAAACGCGGCGGCGTGCATCCGAAGGCGAGGAGAGTGATGCGCATGGTGTATCCGGAGGCACGGCGGGGCGAGCAGGTAGATGAGTATTTTGGAACGGCCGTGGCCGATCCCTACCGGTGGATGGAGGAGTTGGACGCACCGGAGACGACCGCGTGGATTGCGGCAGAGAACGCCGTTACGCAGGAGTACATGCGCGGGCTGCCGAAGCAGGCGGAGCTGCGGGCGCGCATGGAGGCGCTGAGCGACTATGAGCGATTCAGCCTGCCGCAGAGGTTTGGGTCGAGGTTCTTCTACAGCCGGAACAGCGGTCTGCAGAATCAGCCTGTTCTGTATTGGACGGAGGGTTTGGAGGGTGAGCCAAACGTGCTGTTCGACCCCAATGCAGAGGCGGCCGACGGCACAGTAGCGCTCGCGGGCTTGAGCGTGAGCGAGGATGGCGCGGTAGCCGCGCTGGCGCTGGCGGAGGCTGGCAGCGATTGGAAGGTCGTGCGGTTTCGGGTCGTGGCAACGGGCGAGGAGTTGCCGGATGTGATCCGTTGGACCAAGTTCAGTACGCCGAGCTGGTTGAAGGACGGCAGCGGGTTTTTCTACAGCGGGTACGAAGCCCCGCCCGATGGCGACCCGCTGAAGGCGTTGAACCATTTTGCCAAGGTGTACTTCCACGCGATGGGGACGCCGCAGAGTGAGGACCGGCTGGTGTTTGAGCGGGCGGACGACCCGGAGATGTTTCTGCACGCGGGAGTCAGCGACGATGGACGTTATCTGTTTGTGCACCAGAGCCGGGGGACGAGTCCGAATAACGAGCTAGGCGTGCTGGACCTGGGGGTAAGTGGGAATAATGTTACAGGTGGTGTCCGTGAGTTAGTAGGAGTAGCGGATGCGAGTTACTCCCCGATTGCCAATATTGGGACGAAGCTTCTGCTGCAGACGACGCTGGACGCACCGAATGGGCGAGTCGTGCAGATGGACATGGATGCGCCCGCAAGGGACGGGTGGGTACCGCTTATTGCGGAGAGGCCTTCGAAGCTGGAGAGTGTCTCGCTGGTGCACCGGACCCTGATTGCGGATTATCTGCAGGACGCGCACACGGTTGTGGAACTGTTCCACGAAGACGGGAGCTTTGTGCGAACGCTGGAGCTGCCAGGTGTGGGATCGGCGGGTGGTTTTGGTGGGCGGCGCGAGGATACAGAGACGTTCTACAGCTACACGGACTTTGTGTCACCGGGTGTGATGTACCGGTTGGATATGCGGACGTTTGAGTCAACGGTGTACCGCGAGCCAAAGGTGTTGTTCGACCGCACAGGGTATGTGAGCGAGCAGGTGTTCGCAACGTCGAAAGACGGCACACGGGTGCCGTTGTTTTTGACATACAGGAAGGACCTGGTGCGAGACGGGAACAACCCTGCGCTGCTGTATGGCTACGGCGGGTTTGGCATCTCGCTGACACCGGCGTTTAGTCCGTCGACGGTGGCATGGCTGGAACACGGTGGCATCTACGCGCAGGCGTGTTTGCGGGGCGGCGGGGAGTACGGTGAAGAATGGCATGCGGCGGGGACGAAACTACGGAAGCAAAATGTGTTCGACGATTTTGCGGCGTGTGCGGAGTATCTGGTCGCAGAGAACTACACATCCGCGTCTAAGTTGGCGATACAGGGTGGAAGTAATGGCGGCCTTTTAGTGGGTGCCATGCTGACACAGCGGCCGGAACTGTTTGCGGCGGCGAATGCAGCGGTAGGCGTGATGGATATGTTGCGGTTCGACCAGTTCACCGTTGGTTGGGGATGGAAGCAGGACTACGGTGGCCCACGGGATGACGAGGCGGAGTTCCGCGCGCTGCTGGCGTACTCGCCGCTGCACAACCTGCGCAAAGGTGCGACGTACCCCGCGATACTGGTGACGACGGGGGATCATGACGACCGGGTGTTTCCGGCGCACAGCTTTAAGTTTGTCGCGGAGATGCAGAGGGATCAGGCGGGACCGGCACCGATACTCATTCGGGTGGAGGTGAGGGCCGGACATGGTGGCGGCATGCCGCTGGGCAAGCGGCTGGACGTGGCAGCGGATACGTTTGCGTTTTTCCTGCGGGAGTTGGGGTGCGACGGGTGAAAGATGCACGTGGAGCAGTCGCGTAGGTAGGATGGCTGTCGAGGGTTTCTCTGTGCGTCGAGTTCTGTTGTGCGTGGTTGCGGTATCCGCCCTGATGTCTCCGTTGTTTGTTTCGTCGCAGGCTACCGTGCTGGATCGCAGGGGTGCGACGGTGTCGGTGGAGCAGTATGCGCCGAACATCGTGCGGGTCACGATCAGCCGGCAACATGACGATGCCGTGCGTGGACCGGGCTACGGCATTGTGGCGCAGCCTTCTGCCGCCGGCTGGACGAGCAGTGGCGGTGCCGGCGCGGTGGATCTGCGGAGCAATCGACTGCGACTGACGATTGGCGCGGAAGGCCCTGCGCCCAAGCCAAGCGGAGCGCCATTAGGTCCCTTTGAGGCAAACCAGGCAGGGCTGGCGACATTCTTCAACGGGTATGCGCCCTATGTGGGCGTGACCATAACAAAGGCGGATGGGTCGCCGCTTGTCTCGATGACGGGGTGGGACCAAAGCGTACCGAACTACAAGGACGGCAACACGGATGTGCTGCACGACCGGCGGCCGACGGATGATGCGTTCTACCGTGTCGGTGCGCGCTTCCACGCAGATGAAGATGAGCACGACTACGGTCTAGGGCAGAACCAGCAGGGCTTTCTTGATCTGCACGGGCATAGCGTGACGTGCGCGCATGATTACGACGCACCCGCGGGGCAAAGTGTGTGTGTGCCGTTCGTGGTCACAAACAAGGGTTATGGAATTGTGTGGGATAACCCATCAAAGACCCGGGTTGATTTTGGCTTTAATGGCGAGAATCACTGGGTAAGTGAGGTCGGTCAGCGGGTTAGTTTCTTTGTTATCGCGGGAGAAACACCGGACGAAATTTACAAAGGATTCCGGCTGCTGACGGGCGATGTGCCGATGTTGCCGAAGTCGGCGTACGGATACATCCAGTGCAAGCAACGGTACAGTTCGCAGGCGGAGTTACTGGGTGTTGCGGAGGGTTACAGGTCGCGGCACTTACCGCTCGATACGCTGGTGGTGGACTGGTTCCACTACACGGCAATGGGGCAGATGGACATGGACCCGGCAAAGTGGCCGGACCCGGCGGCGATGAACGCCAAGCTGCATGCGATGCACGTGAAAACAATGGTAAGTGTGTGGCCGCGGTTTGTGCCGAAAGATCGCTACTATGCGACGGTGCTGAAGAACGGGTGGTTCATGCACCTGGCGGATGGGACGCCGACGACGGGCGAGCCGTACGACCACGCGGGTTCAGACATTGACACAACCAATCCTGCGGCAGCCAAGTGGTACTGGGATACAGTGCGGAGTAACTACATTGATAAGTATGGGTTCGACAGCTTCTGGGCGGATGAGACAGAGCCGGATATTCCACCGAACGCGAGTTATCTGCATGTGGGGCCGGGAACGGAGTTCTTCAATGTATACCCGTTGTTCCATACAGCGGGATTGTATGACGGATTTCGGCGGGACCTGCCGCAGAAGCGGGCGTTGATCCTGTCGCGCGATGCATACCTGGGCGCACAGCATAATGGGACGATCTTCTGGTCGAGTGACATTAAACCGAACTGGGATACGTTACGGCGGCAGCTACCCACGGGACTCAATTTTGTTGCGAGCGGTATGCCGTACTGGTCGACGGACATCGGCGGTTGGGATTACCTGCCGGGCGTGCACAAGCCGGAGCGTACACCTTTGCTGGACCCGAGCGATGCACGCGCAAACGTGGGTGGGTATGACGACTATCCAGAGCTCTATACGCGCTGGTTTGAGTATGGTGCGTTTCAGCCAAACTTTCGGTCGCATGGCAGCCGGCGTGAAAACGAGGTGTGGAGTTATGGCAAACAGGCCGAACCAATCCTTGAGAAGTACCTGCGGCTGAGGTACGCGCTGATGCCGTACATCTACAGCGTGGCGCATGGGACGCATGACACGGGTGCGCCATTTATGCGTGCGTTGTGGATGGATTTTGGCGCGGATGCGAAGACAGCGGATGTGCGGGATGAGTACATGTTTGGGCCGGCGCTGTTAGTGGCACCGGTGGTTGAGCAGGGTGTCACGTCGCGGCAGGTCTACTTACCCGCAGGTGCGGATTGGTATAACTACTGGACGAATGAGAAGGTACACGGTGGACAGACGGTTACGGTTGCCGCGCCGATCGATACCCTGCCGTTGTTTGTAAAGGCGGGATCGATTTTACCGATGGGTGCTGCCGTGGAAAGTACGGACGAGGCACAGGCGATTGCGCAGGTCCGGGTGTATCCGGGGCACGATACAGATTTCGCCCTGTACCGGGATGACGGAACAACCTATGGGTATGAGCAAGGTAAGTCGGAAACTACGGTACTGAGGTGGGATGATGCTGCGGGTACGTTGACGCAGAGTGGCCCAGCAGCCTGGACGGATGCAAAGGTCGTGACTGTGGTGAAGTAGATCGCACACGACCCATAGCTGGATGCCTGCGCCGACATCCGGCACCTGCTACTGCTTAGGACTATCAGTGCGAGAGGTTCGGGTTTTTGCGAAGGCTTAGCAGGTTCGCCATGATGCGGTAGCTGCCGGGCACGCCTTCCGGCATCTGGCGGAAGAAGGCATAGGCGAGATAGACGTAGTAGCCGTGGCCATAGGGCGCGTAGACGAGGCCGCCGGTCTGCGGGTCCTGACCTTTGTCGTGCGTTTCGGTAAGGGCGATGTAGCGCGGGTCGAAGGAGCGGGGGAAGCCGTGGCCGCGTTCTTCAACCCAGCCATCGAAGTCTGCCGTGGTGATGTGGTTTGGGTAGTTCAGGACGGGGTCGTCTGGCTTGAGCAGGGTGACGGGGGAGCTCTCTTCGACGACTTTTTCGGCGTCGCCAGGGACAGAGATGGGGTACGGGCCGTAGTTGCGGTCGTACTCGGCGGTCTGATATTCCGTGATGACGACGCCGCCGTTTTTGACGAAGTCGAGCAGGCGGTTGTTGAAGGTGCGCAGCTCGGGCCGTGCAGCGTACGTGCGGATGCCAAGGATGATGGTGTCGTAGCCGTCGAGATCTGCGGTGGCGACGTTGGCGGGGGAGAGCTCCGTGACGTGGATGCCAAGGTCGAGCAGGGCCTGGGGAACTTCGTCACCAGTACCCATAATGTAGGCAACGCGCGGGCCGGGCAAGACTGAGACGTCAACACCGGTAAGGCGGTCGCTGGCGGGCAGGTATTGCGGGTAGGGGCGGATGCCAGGGTAGCCGATCGAGGCGAAGCCCTGCGTGTACGTCTGGCCGTTGCAGGTGGCTGCAGCCGTGATGGTGTAGGTCTTCGGTTCAAGGCCATGCGGTGTGACTTCGAAATGCAGGGGCTTGTCTTCGTTGTCGCGGGAGGTAAGAAAGGTGGCAGAGGCGGGCGAGGCGGTCCAGCCAGGCGGCAGGACAAGGGTGACATTGCCCTGTGCCGGACCCTTGACGGAGCTGTGGATGGTCACATCGAGCGGCAGCGTTTTTGCCGTAAGCGGAACGACGCCAGAGCGCGGTGCAAGGCGAACGGAGATCGCCGGTGCGATGAGCAGCGGGTTTACCACGATGCCCTGCCCTATCTCGCGGCGGGCGGTCTGGACGACATCTGTCAGGGTGTTCTGCGTGCCCATGTAGGTGTAGCTGACCGATGCGGAGAGCGGGTAAGGCATGGTCGGTAAGGTAAGGTCGGCGGGGGTCTGGAGATCGTAATAACTCTGCTCAAGGCTGGGCCGGCTGAAGTAGGGCGCGGTAAGTGGAGCGTCAGCCGGGATGGCTACTTTGAGGGTGGTATCGAAGGCTGTGCCACCGTCGAGCGACGGGCGCGCCGGTACGGTGGGTGGGCCTAGCGTCCAGTCGCCGGCAGTATTGCTCTGCAGGGCGACGTTCAGGACTGTGATGGGTTGCACGCCCTGATCCGCGATGTGGACCGCGACGCTGAGCGACTCGCCGGGGATGGCGGTGGTGGTGGCGTTGGGACTGTACGCGGAGGCGCTGGCGGCATCTGGCGGTCCGGGCGGCCCTGGGGTGTTGGCCGGGGTACCGGGAGGTTGGGCTATCGCGAGCAAGGTGATGCCGAGCGCCTGGTTGAGTGCCTGCTCAAACTGCGTCTGCTTCAGGCGGAGCTCGTGCAGGGCGTTGTAGTGGCCGTCGTCCGGTGGACCGGCTGCGAGTTGCGCGATGAGGGCGCGGGTGAGGGCAAGGCCCTTTGCCAGCGCGGGCGCGGAGGTGGTGGGGTCATGGGGGTTGAAGCGGGCAGTGGCTTCGTCGACCTGCGCTGCGATGCTCTGCAGCTTAGCGCGCGTGGTGGTCGCTTCAGCGCCGGAAAGATACGTTGCGATGGCGGGCAGAGTGGTGTCGATGCCGTCGAAGACGGTGCTCTCGTGGGAAGGCAATGTGCCCTTGGCAACGCGGGAGGCGTAGAGATGGTACGGCGAGTCGAAGCGGCCAGCTGGTGGAATGCCGGTGCCGCCGATCTGAGATTTTTGCTGGTTGAGACCTTCGCGGGCGATCTGCAGGTAGTTCAGGCCGAGCAGGGGGTTGTAGTCACCTTCGGGAACGCTGACCGTTTCCGTCGGCACGCCGTCCATGGGCTGCCCGGTGATGTAGTTGCGGAAGGCTACGGGAGCGTACTTGCCGGTGGCGTAGTCGAAGATGCCCTTGCCGGGCGTGACGCGGGCGAAAGGGACGCGCGCGTACATCTTGAGCGGTGCCCAGGGGTGCAGGCCTTCGGCGATTTGCTCGGGGAAACGCCTGGGATCGGCGGCGGCGTTGTAGACCTCCTGCGCCATAAGGCCGGCGGTCTGGTGGTGGCCGTGACCGTCGGACACATAGCCGGCAAAGACACTGGTGACCACCATGGGCCGGGTGATGCGAACAACGCGCACGGCATCCGCAAGCACGCGCTCGTGACCCCACTGGGCGAGCGTCTCTTCGATTGTTTTCGAGAAACCGAAATCAGCCACGCGGGTGTAGTACAGGTGGTCGCCGTAGTAGCGATTGGCCGCAAGATGCTCCTGCGTGCGCAGGATGCCGAGGGCGTCCCAGAAGTCGGCGGTCATCACGTTCTGGCCGCCTTCGCCGCGGTTGAGCGACAACAGCGAGACGTCTGCACCGGCTTCCCGGCTTTCAAAGGTCAGCATGCCGCCGTCTTCGTCGTCGGGGTGGGCGTTGATCTGCAGAAGGCTGGCCCGGGTATGGAGGTGGCGCAGGGATTGGGCAAGGCCGGAGGCGCCACGGTCGAACGGAAGCGCGTACGCAAAGGCATCCTGCTGCTGAACGATGGGGGCCTGGCCGGAAAGGCAGAGCGTTGCGAACAGTGCTGTTGACGCTGCGATGCCCTTGGCGCGTTTGCCCATGCGGTGCGGTCTCCTGATCGTTGCCGGTAGTGCGACTGTACCCCACTGCGGGCGGATGGGGATGGGATGCGGGGAGCGGGTGGTTCGGCTCAGCACTGCGGCGGTGCCGCCGCCGACTGCAATGCCAACGCGTGCTGCGATGTGGCGCGTGCTACAACGAGGGCTGTGGCGAAGGTTGCAAACTCGGCGGGGTTGGAGCGTGGGCTCGGCACGGCGGGTGCACTGGGCGCCAACATTATCGACATGGTGGGGGTGGGGCCGTTTATCACGCTGCCCCTGATCCTGGGCGCCATGGGCGGACCGCAGGCGATGTTGGGGTGGGTACTGGGTGCGGTGCTCAGCCTGTGTGACGGCTGTACGTGGAGCGAGCTGGGAACAGCGCATCCGGAGGCAGGTGGGTCGTACGCGTATTTGCAGGCTGCTTACCCGGCGCGGACGGGGCGGCTGTTCAGCTTTCTGTACGCGTGGCAGCTCCTGTTCAGCGCACCGCTTTCTATTGCCAGTGGGTGCATCGGGTTTGCGCAGTATGCGGCGTGGTTTCTGCCGGGGGCCGCGCGGTGGCAACTCATCGCATTGGCCATCGCCGCGTGCTGCCTGGTAACGGTGCTGCTGCTGCAACCAATACGGCGGGTTGGCCTGGTAACGCGGGCGCTGGGGGCGCTGGTCGTGGTGACTCTGCTGCTCGTGATCGCTGTGGGCTTTACGCACTTTTCGGCGGCGCGCGCGTTCTCGTTTCCGGCAGGTGCGTGGCATGTGGATGGTGCGTTCTTCGCGGGACTGGGCGCGGGTCTGCTGGTAAGCGCGTACGACTACTGGGGCTACTACAACGTCTGCTTTCTGGGTGCGGAGGTGCGCGAACCGGAGCGGACGATTCCGCGAGCGGTGCTGGGGTCAATCGCCATTGTGGGAGTGCTCTACCTGTTGATGAACGTGGCCGTGCTGGGCGTCGTCCCGTGGCGGGAGCTGGTGCGGGCCGATGCGGGTGCGCGGCGGTACACCATGGCGACAGTGGCGGAGCGGGCGTTTGCGGGGCACGCATGGGCGCACAGCGCGGGCACGGTGGCAGTGGTGCTGGTTGCGGTGGCTGCCCTTGCCAGCGTGTACGCGCTGCTGCTGGGGTACAGCCGCATTCCATTTGCGGCGGCGCGGGACGGCAACTTTCCGGCAGTCTTTGGGCGGCTCAGTGCACAGGCACGGGTGCCTGTTGTCAGCCTGGTGACGTTGGCCGCCGTCACGGCGCTGTGTTGTGTGTTTCGTCTGCAGGAGGTCATTGCGTCGCTTGTTGTGCTGCGGATCCTGTTCCAGTTTCTGCTGCAGGGCGTGGCGGTCATGCTGCCGCGACACCGTGCGGAGCGACGCCTGCCTGGACGCTTCCGCATGCCGCTGTATCCACTGCCGACAGTGGTGGCGCTGGCAGGATTTGTCTTCATCCTGGTGTCGCGGCCGCAGATTGCGCGGGAGATGCGGCTGGCAGGCTTTGTTCTGGTCACCGGCCTGGCGGCCTTCTGGCTGCGGACGCGGCATGCAGCGATAGAGTAGAAGGACCGTAGAGTAGAAGGTCTGCGTGGGTGGAAAGCGGTCAGCAGGTTTGGCTGCGGCGCACGGAGAGTTGAGGCAGCGATGGCGTCGGTTGGAACGGTTGTGGGAGTGGCAGCGGCCAGTGTGGGTGTGTTGACCCTGGCTGCGGGTGCGTGGCAGTATGCGGCGAATGTGCCGGGTTCGCAGTTGTTCGGGCGCACGTGGATTGACGAGCCAGAGACCGATGCCGCGCGGCCTACGGTGTACCTGACGTTTGACGATGGACCGAGTGAGCGCAACACGCCGGAGCTGCTGGACATTCTGGGTGCGGCAGGCGTTGTGGGAACCTTCTTCCTCGTGGGCAATCATGTACGACGGCATCCTGCACTGGCGCGGCGCATTGTGCAGGAGGGGCATGTGGTGGGCAATCACACGAACATGCATCCGAACCTGTCGCGCAAGCCGGCGGTACGGGTGCGCCAAGAGCTGGAGGCATGCCAGCGGGCGATTGTGGAGGAGACGGGCGCGGTGCCAACGCTGTTTCGGCCACCCTACGGGGCACGCCGGCCAGCCGTGCTGCGCATAGCACGGCAGATGGGCCTGACGCCGGTGATGTGGAACATTGCAGCCCTGGACTGGGAAGAGCCGCCTGTGGACTGGATGCTGGGCGAGATCCGCAAGGGAATGGAGACCAACGCGGCGCGCGGGCGCACCAACTGCCTGCTGCTGCACGACGGGTCGCAGCTGGATGGCGACCAGCCGCAGAACCGCGCACATTCGCTGAGCGTCGTGGCGGCACTGGTGAAACGGCCAGACCTTCGGTTTGCCGGTGTGCCCGCGTAGCGAGCGAGGCTGGTTCAAATCCATGCCACGCCGCGGCCGCCCACCGCTGGCTTGGAATGGCGGGACCACGCGACGACGACAGGCCCCATCCAAGTGACTGGTTGCATGCAGGGCTTGAAGGCACGCATGCGGGAGAGCTATGGCGCAGGCAGCAGAGGTGTTTGAAGGAACCTTTCCACGGAAGGGTGCGGTGTGGCAGCCGTTGCCCAAGGGCAAGCAGGGAAAGCAAACGGCAGCACACACGGTACAGACGATTCGAGCAACACCGGAGCAGGTGTACAACCTGTACACCCGCGTGGAATTCATGCCGGCGTGGATGGAAGGCGTGGTGCACGTGCAGTCGACGGGCGCCAAGACCATGCACTGGACCATGCAGGACCCCGGAACAGGCAAGCAGTTTGAGTTCGATTCAGCGGTTGTGGAGAGTGTGCCGGGCAAGCGGTATGTCTCGAAAGTGACCAGCGGTCCGACGGCTGGAACGACCGACACGCTGACATTGGCCGAGCACCCAAGCGGCCGCGGCACGATTGCAACGCTGGTGAGCGAATTCACCATTCCTGGCGGGCTGTTCACCAGGGCGGCAACAGCCGTCGTATCGCGCAGCCCATCTCAGATCACGATTGAGAATCTGCGGCACCTGAAGGAAATCGTTGAAGCCGGGGAGATCCCAACGGTGGAAGGCCAGCCAGCGGGCCGCCGTGGCATGAGCGGCAAATTGAAGCAGTTGCTGTATGGAGAGAATATGCCAACACCCCCTGGAACCAGCAATCGCGCACGGCCGGAAGACATGCCGGATATTGCATCGGCAAAGGCGTCGAAATGGCCGATGATCCTTGCGTCCGTCCTCGGCATCGGCGTTCTGGGCGTGCTGCTCGCCATTGAGGGCAGCGGCAAAGATCCCAAAGACTTTTTGAAAGACTAACTGCGGTGTGCGCGGCAGACGCTGCGCTGGAGCAAGTGATGAAGGCTGTGTGCTGGATGGGGTCAGGCAAGGTAGAAGTGCAGACCGTGGAAGATCCAAAGATTATTAACCCTGGTGACGCGATCATCCGCGTCACCAGGACGGCTATTTGCGGCAGCGATTTGCACCTCTTCGACGGGTACATTCCGACCATGGAGTCGGGAGATATCCTGGGCCACGAGTTTATGGGTGTGGTGGAAGAAGTAGGCAGCGCAGTTACTACACTGAAGCGTGGCGACCGGGTCGTTATTCCGTTTACGATTGCCTGCGGTAACTGCTTTTTCTGCAAGACCGACTTATGGTCTCTCTGCGATAACAGCAACCCGAATGCCCGCATTTGTGAAGCGATGTACGGCTACTCCGGGTCGGCCTTGTTCGGGTACTCGCATATCTATGGTGGCTTTGCCGGTGGTCAGGCGCAGTATGTGCGCGTGCCCTTTGCGGATGTTGGTCCGATCAAGATCGAGTCGGACATCCCGGACGAGAAGGTCCTGTTCCTGAGCGATATCTATCCAACCGGGTACCAGGCTGCCGAGAATGCGCAGATCAAACCGGGAGACACAGTAGCCGTCTTCGGTTGCGGCCCCGTTGGCCTGTTCGCCATCGCAAGTGCCTACATGTTCGGCGCAGAGAAAGTCATTGCGATCGACCGCTTCCCGGAGCGGCTGAAATTGGCACGCGAGTACTGCGGGGCAACGACAATCGACTACACGGCAGGCGATCCGTCCATCGTGGAGGCCCTGCGCGACCTGAGCAATGGCATTGGCCCCGACTCCATTATTGACGCGGTAGGCATGGAGGCGCACGGCACCGACGCTGCCGCCATGTATGACCGCGTGGACCAGGCACTGATGCTGGAAACCGACCGGCCAACCGTGTTGCGCCAGGCAATTCAGGCGGTGCGCAAAGGTGGCACGCTGTCGATTCCCGGTGTGTACGGTGGCGATCTGGACAAATTGAACTTCGGCGCGGCCTTCGGCAAAGGCATCACCATGAAGATGGGCCAGACCAACATGCACAAGTACCTCGCTCCCCTTCTAAAGAGCATCGAGGATGGCAAGATCGACCCGAGCTTCATGATCTCTCACCGGATTGGGATCCAGGATGTACCGGAGATGTACAAGGTGTGGCGTGACAAGAAAGATGGCGTCACCAAGATCGTGATCGATCCGTTCCGCGAGAAGGGGATCGACCGCCTGCGCGCCTGATTCCTAAGTTGGCACGGTTCAGTGGCACGGCGCAACATCGGCTAAAGACAACACGCCCAGCAGATACCTACTCTGGGACCAGCCACAACCCCTGGGAGAAGCCCTCCGCACCTGCGGAGGGCTATTTTTTTGCAGCACCCGGCTTACCTACTGCTTGCAGGCGGTAGATAGAGCAGTCCTCATAGCCGCTGGTGACGTACAGGCCATCCGCGCAGTGCCGGATGGTCGTCTTGTCCGCGTCGCGGTCCGCGTGGGAGAGGAAGACGCGGCCCTGCAACAGCAGATGCAAGCGCGGGTGCTCCTCCGCAATGAGGCGCTTCTGTTCGTCGTTTATATAGATCAGGTCAAGGTCCTGCTCGCGGCCTGCGAACTGTTTCGTGAGGCGCTCCAGGAAGCGGTCCATCAGCACAAGGTCAAAGGGATTGAAGAGGAAAAGGCAGCACGGCCCGGCAGGCATGCGCAGGGTCATCGCATCCGCCTCATGGATGCGGATGGGCGGCGTGATGCGGGTCTGCTGCCAACGGTCGACGTTCTCGCGCAGGTTCGCCGCGAGCATGGGGTGAAGCTCCACACCGACGATGCGCCGGAAAGGCATCTGCGACGCGAGCAACATCGCGCGGCCCTTGCCGGCGCCGATGTCGACGAAGGCAGTGTGCTCCACCGGGTGGATGGCCACCGTGCGCCAGTGGGCCATCACCTTTGCAAACAGTGACGGCGCGGTGCCATGGTACGCGGTGATGTACCGGTCGTGGCGGTGACCGGTCTGCAGATCTTCGCCGGGGATGAGCGCGCCGGTGTCGGTGCCGTGTTCCGCGTCAAACGGGTGCAGAGGAACAGGGCCGCGACGGCGTTTCACTTTGGGCGGCAGAAGCATCGGGTCCGAGTGTAACGTGGGCGCAACTGCACGTTCGCGCAGGATGCTGCGACTCACCTGCAGTGGTGCGCGGATCGCGCGGGAGTGAGTTGCCGAAGCCAGGTTGTTCGGTCTGGCTGCGTACATAGCAGCGCCAAACGGTGGTGCTTACATACTGAGCTTTACGGGGCGGTACCGGGTTGTTCGTTTGTGTGCATGGTCAACCTGCAGCCACGGCCACCGTGAACGCGGCAGCATGTGCGCGGCATCGTACATCGCGACCGGGGGCATGGTGCCGCCGCGCGAACGCAGAACGCAGGAGAAGACATGCCAACCACGAAGTTTGCAACAACGATCAAAGCGCTGGACGACATCCAGAACATGAAGCCGGAAGCCGCGATCAAGAACATCGACAGCTGGGAAAAGTTCCTAGAAGACCACGAAGTCGAAGGCGCCAAGAAGCTGGTGACAGACCTGAACAAGCTCAAGAAGCTGCTGGCTGCCGACGAGCTGGACGGCGCCGCCATCAAGACGCTGATGGGCAAGCTGGGCAAGGAAACTGCCGCGCTTGCTGGACACGCCAAGGCTGGCGAGGGTGAACACATCAAGCAGTTGGGCGAGAAGCTGCAGAACGCTCTGTAACTCGCCCCGCGCAAACAGTACCGGGTACGCCCACTGCTGTGGCGTACCCGGTAGGAACGTACGTACAGGTTAGTCGCGGCCGAGTTCTTCCACGCCGTAGCGCTCGATGTACTCTTCCGGCTCCTCGGCAACGGTCTTGTGTTGGCCGGGGACGTAGTTGGGGTCGTCGCTCTTGACGGTGACCTTGATGTGGGCGGACACCTCGCGGAAGAGCTTGACGGGAACGTGGAACTCGCCAAGCTGCTTGAGCGGCTCAGAGAGCTGGATCTTGCGGCGGTCGATCTCGAAGCCCTGCTTCTCGAACTCTGCGGCAATGTCCTGGGTTGTGACGGAGCCGAAGAGCACGTCGTTCGCACCGACCTTGCGCTCAAAGGTCATCTCGACAGCGTTGAGCTTCTCTGCCTGCTCCAGCGCGGACGCCTTATCCTTGGCGGCCTTGCGGACGGCGGAGTCCTTCATCTGCACGATGACGGCCTTGTTGGAGACGGTGGCCTCGATGGCCAGGCGCTGCGGGAGCAGGTAGTTGCGGCCGTAGCCGTTTGCCACCTTGACGACGTCGCCGCGGTGACCGAGGCTGTCGACATCTTCTTTCAGAATGACTTCCATGTTTACTTCCTCTCTGGGCGGCCAGGGGTGCGCCGACCATGTGGGGGCTTCGCGCCCCGCTGGTTAGAACTTGGCGGCGAAGGGCAGCAGGGCGATGTTGCGCGACTGCTTGATGGCCTGCGAGAGCTGGCGCTGGTGCGTGGTGCACACACCGGTCAGGCGGCGCGGTGTGATCTTGCCGCGCTCGGCGACAAAGCCCTGCAACAGGCGCACGTCGCGGTAGCTGATTGCGTCAATCTTTTCCACGCAGAACTTGCAAACCTTCTTGCGGCGGAAGAACTTGCGGCCGCCACCACCACCGCCCGCGGGACGGGGAGGACGCGGTGCGCCGGAGTTGTTGCCCTGGTATCCGCCACCACCGCCGCCCTGTGCGGGTGCGGATGGTGTGGACGGGGTGCTGCTGGTCGTTTCGTCAGCCATGGTGGCTTATCCTTTCGGCGCAATTTATGCTTGCGCTCGTGTTCGGCGGGCCGACACTCCAGGGTTGCAATGAACCCTATGAACGGTGCCCGTGGAGGGCGGAAGTGCGGCGGCGCGGTCTGCGTATACGGCTTCGGCGTGGCCGAGGCTAGACGGTGGCGGGCTCCGCTGCGGGCTCGGCAACGGCGGGCAGTTCCAGGCTCGGATCCACCGGTGTTTCCTTGGTGCCGGGCTGGTCTGCGGTGATAAAGTCCGTGACTGCTGCGGGCAAAGGCGCCTCGGCCTGGGTCTGCACCGGTGCGGCGGGGACGTTCTGGTGCTGGGTGCTGGTCTTGACCTTGGTGTCGCGCTTGGCCTTTACCTTGGCGAGGCGCTTGTTCTCCTCGTCGGTGCGAACGGTGATGAACTTGATGACCTGCTCGGTGACGCGAAGGCGGCGCTCAAGCTCGGCGACCAGGGGGCCGTCGGCGGCGATGTGGAGCAGCACGTACTGGCCGTCCTGGAACTTGCGGACGACGTAGGCGAGGCGGCGGCGGCCAAGTTTTTCAACCTGTTTCACCTCACCGTTGCCGGTGGTGATGACGGTCGAGAAGCCTTCAATGAGCTTCTCGAGATCGGCTTCTTCAATGTCCGGGCGGACGATGAACATGACTTCATACGTACGTGTCATTCGTGTGTCTGCTTTCTGCGGAGTTTTGCTCCGCACCCTCGCTCAGGAGGGTATGGAAGTTAGGCGTCGTGACGAGTGACTTGCTACGGCAGTTCGTCGCGACGGTTGAACAGGTTCATGGCCGGGCCGATGCCCTGTGCCACGATGGTTTCGACCGCCTGTGCGGCGCGGTCGAGAGCTTCGTCCAGCAGCGCAAGGTCGGCCTTGCGCAGTGGTTGCAGCAGGTAGTCAGAACCACCTGCACGGATCTCGCGGCCATCCGGAGCGGCGCCTTTGCCGACACCGATCCGAATGCGGATCCAATCCTGTGTACCGAGCATGGCGGTGATGGACTTCACACCGTTGTGCCCGTTGCTGCTGCCGTTCGCGCCCAGCTTGATCCTGCCGAGCGGAAACGCCAACTCGTCGTAGAGCACGAGGACGTCGTGCGCCGGAGTGAGTTGCATCTCCTGAACCAGGGCGGCAACTGCATGACCGCTCAGGTTCATAAACGTCTCCGGCCTGGCTAGCAGGCACTCTTCGCCTGCAATCACGGCTTTGCCGGTCAGTGCCCTTCCTCGCCGGTTTGCCAGGACCGTCCCACAGCGTTCTGCGAGGCGGTCGAGGCCGAGGAAGCCCGCGTTGTGCGGTGTGAAGGTGTACTCCGGACCAGGGTTACCGAGACCGACGATCAACTTCACGTGCGCACTCCGAGGGTAGCTCCCATCCTCTGCTGAAGGCTGGGAGCTGAGAGCTGTGTTGCTACTTCTTTGCTGCGGGCTTGGCGGCTGCGGCTGCTGCAGGTGCTGCAGCTTCCTTGCCCTTGCCCTTGGTGACTTCCGGCTCGCCAGCCGCTGAACCTTCCGCGGCGGTTTCGGCGACGTCTTCCTTGATGGCGGTGACGTGGGCTACGGTCTCTTCTGCATCACCCAGGAACTTAATGGAACCCGAGTGCGGCAGGTCGGAGATGCGAATGACGCCCATCATCTCAAGGCCGGAAACGTCCACATCGAGCGAGGTGGGGATGTCGCCCGGGAGGCACTCGATCTGCACTTCGCGAAGGATCTGGTCGAGCACGCCGCCGCCGACCTTAACGCCGACAGGAATGCCGGTGAGGAAGACGGGCACGGAGACACGCATGGCCTTGTCCATGGCGATGCGCTTGAGGTCGATGTGGAGGAGCTTGCCCTTGATGGGCTCGTACTGCCAGTCGACGATCATGGCCTTGGTGGCGGCGCTGTCGGCAATGTTCAGGTCGAAGATCGTGTTGTGGCCGGAGTCGGAGTGAAGAATTTTCAGGATGGCCTTCGGGTCAAGCGTAATAGCCTGCGACTCCTGACCGGCGCCATAGACCACAGCGGGGATAAGACCGGAGACACGGACACGGCGCGCTGCATTCTTGTTGAACTTGCCGGTGCGAACAATTCCTGTCACTGCTTCAGTGTTTGCCATTCGATTTCCTTTCGGGCACGCTGCCTGAGCGCTCCCTTTTGCGGCGTTGCCGCGGGTTGGTGATGCGTTTAGGAGAAGAGCGAGCTGACGCTGGTCTCCATGTGGATGCTTTCGATGGCGCGGCCAAGCAGGCCAGCCACGGAGAGCACTTTAACTTTGCCGATCGCCACTGCGTCGTCGCGCAGCGGGATGGTGTTGGTGACTACCAGCTCTTTTAACGGGCTTTCCGCGAGCCTTTCGGCTGCCGGGCCGGAAAGAACGGCGTGAGAGGCGCAGGCGTACACAGACGTCGCGCCGTTCGCGAGCAGGGCTTCGACGGTCTTGGTCAGGGTGCCTGCGGTGTCGACGATGTCGTCCAAAATGATGCAGTTGCGGCCGCGCACATCGCCGATGACATTCATGACTTCAGTGATGTTGATGTCCGTGCGGCGTTTATCCACGATTGCCAGGGGAGCACCGAGCTTTTGAGCGAAGAAGCGGGCACGCTCCACACCGCCGGCATCCGGGGAGACGACGGTGAGGTCCGGCAGGTTGAGGTCGCGGAAATATCCGACCAACACCGGCGAGGCGAAGAGGTGATCGACGGGAATGTCAAAGAAGCCTTGGATCTGGGCGGCATGCAGATCGACGAAGAGCGCGCGGTTGGCACCGGCGGTCTGAAGGAGGTCGGCAATGAGCTTGGAGGTGATGGCGACGCGGGGGCGGTCCTTGCGATCCTGACGGGCGTAGCCGTAGTACGGCATGACGACGGTGATGCGGTGCGCGGAGGCACGCTTGAGCGCGTCGATCATGATGAGCAGCTCCATGAGGTGTTTCTCAACCGGGGCGCTGGTGGGTTGCAGGATGAAGACGTCGGCACCGCGCACATTCTCAAGGAGTTGGAAGTGAAGTTCACCGTCGGAAAAGTTCTGGACGCGGGTTTGACCGAGGGGAACGCCGAGGAACGCGCAGACCTCTTCCGCAAGGGGGCGGTTGGCGGACCCGCTGAAGATCTTGAAGCGCTTGTCGTCGGCGAGGCGGGAGGAGCGCTTCCGCTCGGGTGCCGGGGCCTTGGCATGGTGCTTTTCGGCAGGCTTGTCGGCAACGGTGCCGTTGCTGGAAGCTTGCATCGTGTTCTGCACTGCGGGGAGATCGAGCGTGGGCATATCGTTTTGCGGAGCCATGTGCGGTAGAAGTCCTTTCCAAGCCGTTTAGCGTTGGGTGTGGATGCTGCCGTGATGTGCTGCCGATCTCCTTTCCGCAAAGCTGTGGCGCAGCGTGCGGAGAGAGATCGACCCTGGATGTCTGGTTGGGCGACCAGGATTCGAACCTGGACAAAGTGCTTCAAAGGCACTTGACCTACCTTTAGTCGATCGCCCAACGCGCCCGGAGCGGCAATTGCGCCGTGCCAGAAGCTGCTACCAGAACCAGTGTACGAAACTTCCGCACGAAATTCGTCGCGAAGTGCCGTGTGCGAGATTCTGGAGCGGGTTCGCCTAGGGCACGAACATGGTCTGCCAGTACTCGTCACGCGGAACGGTGTGCGTGAGAAACACACGTGCACCCGTGCCGAGCACGAGAACACGCTGCTGTGCCGCTGCTGCGTCCGCCTGCGACCGGTAAAGGCCGAAGAGCGAGGAGCCGGAGCCGGACAACATCGCGAGGAGGGCGGAACCGAGGCCTGGTTCCGGCGGACGCGTGGTGTCCCGGGAGTTTTGCTCCGCTTCAGGACCCGAAAGGGCATGCTTGATTTCGCGCAGGGAGGGATGCTGCTGAAAGACGACAGACTCAAAGTCGTTTTCAATCCCGGTGCGGACAAGCGCGAGAAGAGGCTTCCCGGCCAGGTCTGGGGCATTCGCGCCCAAGACACCGGAGGCGCCAGTCTGGTCTGCGGAGGGCTGTTGCCTGCCGAAGACCGTGTTGCCTGCCGGTGTAAAGGCGGAGGCGTAGACGCGGCTCAACTCACAGAGTCTATCGCGCGCGGCTTCAGAGGTCAACCGCGCGATGTAGCCGTCCCATGCGCGAAAGGCGGCCGGCGTGGAGGAACCAACGTCGGGGGCGACGATGACGGCGTGCATGCGTGGGAGGTCGGGATAGGGGATGCAGAGTTCACCGCGGTTGTGCGCATACACAGTTCCGCCGGTGAGGAAGACGGGGACATCTGAACCGACGGTTGCGGCAAGGTGCTGGCGAGCGATGGGGGAGAGCGCCAGGCCGAGCTGCGCCTCAAGCCCGAGGAGCGCAGCCGCGGCGTTGGCCGAGCCGGCACCCATGCCACCCTGGGGCGGCAGGTTCTTTTGCAGACGGATGTTGACCCGGGCGGTGATGCCCAGCTGAAGAAGAGCTGCCACGACGATGCGCCAGGCGGTGTTGCGCGCGTCGCAGGGGATACGCGGGTCGCTGCAGCTGAGTGTGATCTCCGTGGTGGGCGAACGCGATGCCTGGACGGTGACGAGATCGTGGAGGGCCACAGTCTGGAAGAGCGTGGTGAGCTCGTGAAAACCGTCTGGACGCGGCGGTCCGATGCGCAGGCCGAGATTGATCTTGGAGAACGAGCGAACAGCGGTGGGTGCGGGCATCGGTCCACAGTGTAGCGGAGGTGCAGCACTCCCCAGAGGCGCGGAGGGCGTTGCGGGGAAAGCGGGCGAACCTGCAAGAGCACAGGGCTTTTCGCGCAACGGATCGGGGCGGTGTGCGTCTGTTGTAATGGCTTACCTGACAGAAGAGAGTTGTGCACGTTGCCGATGTGTCTGGGCGGGTGTGCGAACAAACGTCTTATCCACGGATCAAAGTCCGCGTGTTTGCGTATAAGCCCATGAAGGTCGTGCGTTGGAATGAGACGGTTGAGACATGGGTGGCGGGGCTGGGCGGCAGGCGGGCTGTGGCTGTGCGCGGTTGTGCCGGGTGGCGCGGTGCCGGCGTGGTCGCAGTCTGCGTCGCAGCCGAGAACGCCGGGAGCGCCGGGCAGCCTGGAGCGCGCGCCTGTAGTTTCGGCGGTGCACGACGGAGAGCGGCTGACGATACCCATGTTGAGCCACGACCTGTCGCTGAACGACTTTGCCGGGATGAAGCCGTCGGCAGCGCTGGCGAACACGCTGGCGCATGTGGGCGCGATGGTGCAGAACCAGCCGCAGGATGGCAAGCCGGAGAGCGAGCGCACGGAGGTGTGGCTGGGCCGGACGAGTACGACGCTGTTTGCGGTGTTTGTGTGCTACGACCATGAACCGGCGACGACGCGGGGTCACCTGGCACGGCGCGAGAACATCAGCAATGACGATCTAGTCGGCCTGCTGCTGGACCCGTTCCAGGACCGTCGCCGCGGCATTCTGTTCCAGCTGAATCCAGCGGGGGTGCAGGCGGACGCGAACTGGACGGAGAACGACGACCCCGACTACAGCTATGACCAGGTGTGGGACAGCGCTGCGCGGCGTACACCGCAGGGATGGATGGCGCTGATGGCGATTCCCTTCCGCAGCGTTCGCTCGCGCAGCACGGCGCCGGAGTGGGGCGTGGTGCTGAGCCGCAACCTGCCGCGCAACAGCGAGACGGATTACTGGCCGCGTGTGTCGCAAAGCGTGAGCGGCATACTGACGCAGGAAGGCACGCTGCTGGGCATGGAAGGAGCAACCAGCCACAACATCCAGATCAACCCGTACGGGCTGGTGCACAGGATTCGGGAGCTGGACCTGAACGACCCGTCGAATCCGTTCTTCAGCAATCGAAACCTGCAAGGGACGGTGGGCGGGGATGTGAAGGCGGTGGTGAAGGATTCCATTGTGCTGGATGGGACGATCAATCCGGATTTCAGCCAGGTGGAGTCTGACCAGCCGCAGTTCACGGTAAACCAGAGATATGCCGTGTACTACCCGGAGTTACGACCGTTCTTTCTGGAGAACTCCAGCTATTTCGACACACCGATTCAGCTGCTGTACACGCGGACGATTGCGATACCTGAGTTTGGTGCGCGAGCTACGGGTAAGATCCACCATACGAACATTGGATTTTTGACGATCGACGATCGTGCGCCGGGTATTTTTGTGGCGCCGGATGACCCGCTACACGGCAAACGTGCACTTACAACCATGATGCGGGTGTCGCAGGACCTGGGAAAGTATTCCAACATTGGTGTGGCGTACGCGCAGCGAACACTGGCGGGCAGTAGTAATCGAGTGGGCGGCGTTGATTTTAACTATCACATTGATCAACACTGGACGTTGCAGGGTGCGACTGTTGTAAGTTCCACTCACCACTTAGACGGCACCTATGGCGCCGGACCGGCAAACAAGCTGATTCTAAATCGGCAGGGGCACAGCTTTTTTCTTAACCAAAGTTACCGGGACTTTACCGAGGGGTACGAGGCGGATGCGGGGTTTGTGACAGTACCGCAGGTGCGGCAAAGCGGGACTAACGTGGGCTACACGTGGTACCAGACGAACCATGCGATCCAGACGTATGGATTCCAGGCGCAGAGCCGGATTGCGTTCGATCGCTCAGGAAACAGGGAGTTCCGGTACACGGAGTTTGATGGTGTGCTGACGCTGGCGAACAATGGTCTGATCGTTCCGTATGTTGGGTTTAATTCTGACACGCTGTTACCGGCAAACTATCCTGCGCTGACGCGGAACAGCAACTTTGCCGAGAACTATGGCGGATTTCTGGTGAAGTTTGCGCCGCGGCCGCAGGTGAACGGATCCATCAACGTGAACCATGGATCGACGATTAACTACAGCCCGGTGGGGACCGCAGCGCCGACGCTGCTGAGCGAATACACAGCCAAGGTGTACCTGACGCTGCAGCCAGGACACGGACTTACGGTGGATAACACCTACCTGCTGGACCGGACGCATGAAGCGCATGGACCACTGCTGGCGTACGAGAGCCAGACGCTGCGGACCAAGATCAATTACCAATTTACCCGTGCTTTTTCAGCAAGGGCGATTGTGGAGTACGACAGCGTGGGGCGTAACCCGCTGGTAAGTGCGCTGGACAGGACGAAGCAGGTAAGTGCGCAATTTCTGCTGACATGGCTGCCGCACCCGGGCACGGCGATTTATGTGGGTTATGACAGCGACTTACAAAACCTGGACCGCAGCCTGTGTAACCGGACGGCGGCTGGGGCGTGCGACCTGAATAACACCGATCTGCCACGCGCACCGCAGTACCTGAACGATGGGCGGCAGCTGTTTGTGAAGGCGTCGTACCTGCTGCGGTTCTAAGGTGTGGCTGGGCGCAGAGCGCGTGGAGCCGCAAGAACATCTGGCGATGCGGCGTATGATCGAACGCATTCCACCTTGCCGGAGTTCGAACAGGATGCCAATCCACCGCTGTTTAGCGGCCTTTGCCGCCGTTGCCGTTAGCTCATCCGCAGCTGTTTGCACCGCGCAGGACTCGCCGTCGCAGCCGCCGGTGCGCACGAAGCACGCGATGGTGGTGACGATTCAGCATGACGCGACCGATGCCGGTGTGGCGATTTTGAAGGGGGGCGGCAACGCGGTGGACGCGGCGGTGGCGGTGGGCTTTGCACTGGCGGTGGTGTATCCGCAGGCGGGGAATCTTGGCGGCGGCGGCTTCATGCTGATTCGGCCGGCACACACGAGCGGCGCGCAGAAGATGGCGGACGGCAAGCCGCATTTTCTGGACTATCGCGAGAAAGCTCCGGCTGCGGCTACGGCGGACATGTACCTGGACAAGGACGGCAACGTGGTGCAGGGGATGAGCATGCAGGGCTTTAAGGCCAGCGGCGTCCCCGGGACGGTGGCAGGGCTGGTGTATGCTGAGCAGCACTTTGGCCGGTTGGGTTTGAAGGCCGTGATGCAGCCGGCGATCCGGCTGGCCCGGGATGGATGGGTGGGCACGGCGGCGGAGCTGAGCACGTGGCACAACAAATCTGTGGCGAAGAACCCGGAGGCGCGCCGGCTGTACCAGCGCGACGGCAACTTTTATGTGGCGGGCGAGGTGATCAAGCAGCCGGAGCTGGCGGCGACGCTGGAGAAGATTTCGGAACATCCGACCGACTTTTACATGGGCGAGATGGCGAAGCAGATTGCGGATGCGATGCAGGCCGGAGGCGGGCTGATTACAACGCAGGACATGGCGAGCTACGCGGTGAAAGATCGCGCGCCGCTGGTGGGACACTACCGGGGATACGACGTGCTGACGGCGCCGCCGCCGTCTTCAGGCGGGATCGTGCTGATTGAGATCCTGAATATTTTGAGCGGGTTCGATCTGCGAGGGCTGGGTGCGGACCGGTCGGCGGAGCAGGTGCATGTGATCACGGAGTCGTTCCGCCGGGCGTACATGGACCGGGGAGATTTTCTGGGGGATCCGGATTTTGTGACGATGCCGCTCAAGGAGATGGCGAACCCGGCGTATGCGGCGGCGTGGCGCAAGACGATCGAACCGGTGGTGGCGACGCCGAGCGCTTCGCTGGTGCGGCCGGCGGGATTTATGCCGGCACCGCAGCAGGCGCTGAGTGGCCATGAATCGCCGCAGACCACGCACTTTTCCGTAGTGGATGCAGACGGCAATGCGGTGAGCAGCACGTATACGCTGAACTTTTTGTTTGGCAGCGGTGTGGCGGTACCGGGGCTGGGCTTTGTGATGAACGACGAGATGGACGACTTTACAAGCAAGGTGGGTGTGCCGAACGGGTTTGGGCTGATCCAGGGCAAGGCGAACGCGATTGCCGGGGGCAAGCGTCCGCTGAGCAGCATGACGCCGACGATGGTGACACGGGATGGCAAGCTGCGGCTGGTGCTGGGATCGCCGGGCGGGTCGACCATTATTACAACGGTGGCCAATGACATGATCAGCGTGCTGGACAATGGCCTGACGATTCAGCAGTCTGCAGATGCGCCGCGCTTCCACCACCAGTACCTGCCGGACGCGCTGGAGGTGGAGAAGAAGTTTCCGGTGAGCGTGACGGATGTGCTGAAGACGCGCGGATACACGATTCGGCGGTCGGGTGAGTTTGACGATGAGAACCCGGGCGTGTGGGGCGACAGCGAACTGATTGAGGTGGATGCGAAGACGGGCGACCTGATGGGCGGGCACGACACGCGGCGAACGTTTGGGAAGGCTGCCGGGTACTGATGCTGCGGCGCTTGTTGGTGGGCCTTGTGCTGGTAGGTTGCGCGGCAGCGGGCGCGCAGGACAGCGACCAGGATGGTCTGCCGGATGCGTTTGAGCAGGCGCTGCTGCAGCGGTTTGAGCCGACCCTGATGATTGTGGCGGATGATTGTGCCGGCCGGCCGGCGCGCTTTGTGGCAGGAGCGGCTGTGCCGACGGTGCAGGCGGAAGACGGGACGGTGTACGGGCAGGCGTTTGCGCGGGGGCCAGGCGAGATCGAGCTGCACTTTTACCACCTGTGGGCAACGGATTGCGGGCGGATGGGACATGCGCTGGATACGGAGCATGTGTCGGCGCTGGTGCGCGGCACGGGAGAGGATGCGGCGACGTGGAGGGCGGTGTACTGGTACGCGGCGGCACACGAGGACACGGTGTGCGATGCCAGCCAGGTAACGCGCGCCTCGACGCTGGAAGCGGTGGAGCATGGGCCGAAGATCTGGATTTCAGGTGGCAAGCATGCGTCGTTTTTGCAGGAGGAGCTTTGCCGGCATGGATGCGGCGGGGACCGTTGCGAGGCGATGGTGGCGCTGCCCGCGACAGACGTCGTGAACCTGGGCGAGGTAGCTGCGCCGTCGAACGGGAGTGTGTTCGCCTCGTCAAGGCAATGGCCGCTGACGCAGAAGATGGGGCGAACGGACTTCAGGCCGGCACTGCTGCAGCGGGTGGATGCGCTGCCCGCCACGGACATTGCATGGGCAGAGCCTGCAAAGAGGCCTGGGCAGGCGGCCATCCTGGGCGCGAATCGCGGTGTGGACGGTACGCTGACTGGCGGCGGCGCTGGGGCGCATGGGGCGGCGGTGGGTACGCGGCAGACGGATGTTGCGATGACAGTGGCGGCCACAAAGACCGGCGGTGCGCTGGAGCACAGTTACAGAAATGTGCGGCATGCGCTGGGAACGGCTGTTCGCAACACCGGCAGGGCGGTGGGAATGGGCGGGAGCAAACCCGCGGCCGACGAGCCGAAGTAGCTGGCGGGGCGCGGTGAAGTAAGCCCTCGCCAGAGATGCGGTGGAGGCACTACACTTCTGCGACAGCTGAATCAGCGATGGCAGCCTGTCGGAGAATGCATTGACAATTACTGGAAAACTGATGCTCAGCACGGCTGTGGGCGCGCTGGGTGGCTTGTTGTTTGGGTTCGACACCGTGGTGATCAGTGGCACGATCGACCAGCTGGCGACGGTGTTTCACCTGTCGCCTGCGGCACAGGGCAACACGGTGGCGATTGCGCTGTGGGGCACGGTGCTGGGGTCGCTGGTAAGCGGCTGGCTGGGGACAAAGCTGGGCGGCCGGAACGCGCTGCGGGTGATGGCGCTGCTGTACGTGGTGAGTGCGATTGGGTGTGCGCTGGCGCCGACCTGGGGGTTCTTGATGGTGCTGCGCTTTGTGGGCGGCATTGGGATTGGCGGGTCGAGCGTGCTGGGGCCGGTGTACATTGCGGAGCTTGCGCCAGCCGCATGGCGCGGACGGCTGGTGGGTACGTTCCAGGTGATGGTGGTGGTCGGCATCCTGCTGGCGTATGTGAGCAACTGGTACCTGGCACGGCCGAGCATGGGTCTGGGCGCGGCGGAGTGGCGGTGGCAGCTTGGCGTTGCGGCGGTGCCTGCCGTGCTGTTCCTGGTGCTGCTGTTTACGATTCCGCAGAGCTCGCGCTTTTTGATTTCGCAGAACAGCCTGGACGACGCGCTGACGGTGCTGCGGCAGATGGGCGCGATGGATCCCAAGGGCGAGATGGAAGACATTCGCCGGTCCATCCACATGGAAAGCGCGGGGAAGAATGAGCCACTGTTTCAGCGATCGCTGCGGCTGCCACTGTTTCTTGCGGTGACGATCGGGATGTTCAACCAGCTGTCGGGCATTAACGCGATTCTGTACTACGCACCGAGCATCTTTCAATCGGCGGGGTTGAGCCAGATGAGTGCGTTCAGCCAGTCAATCTGGATTGGTGTGGCGAACCTTGTGGCGACATTTTTCGGCATGAGCGTGATTGACAAGGTGGGACGTAAGACGCTGTTGCTGATTGGCTCTGTCGGCATGCTGTTTTCGCTGGCGGGGGTGGGGCTGATCTTTCAGACGCACAGCCATGCGGAGCTGCTGGTGTGGTGCCTGGTAGGGTTCATCATCTTCTTTGCGCTGTCGCAGGGGGCTGTGATCTGGGTGTACATCAGCGAGGTGTTTCCGACGCGGGTGCGGAACAAGGGGCAGAGCCTAGGAGCTTCGGCGCACTGGATTATGAATGGAATTATTGCGGCGCTGTTCCCTGTGATTGCGGTGAAGATGTCGCGCGCGGTACCGTTCTACTTCTTTGCGGCGATGATGGCGGTGCAGTTTGTTGTGGTGCTGACGATTTATCCGGAAACGAAAGGGCGGACGCTGGAGCAATTGCAGGCGCAGCTGGAGCGGGCATAGAAAGCCAAGAGAACGCCCACCCGGTTTGTGCCGGGTGGGCTTTTCTTTTTGGGGGCCGGGTCAGAAGCCGGGGTCGGAGATTTTGCGGGTGGTGATGTTAGGGGTGTATTTGGCGAGGCCGGGTGCGATCTCAGAGGCTTTGCCAATGACGACGAGGACGACATCGCTGCTGGTGGGAAAGTCTTTGGCGAGGATGGTTTGCTCGTCGGCGACCGTGGTGCTCTGGGTCTTGACGAGGTTGCGGTTGAAGTCGTCGCGGGTGATGCCGTAGAGCTCGTTGCGGGCGAGGGTGGCGGCGAGGGCCTGCGAGGTTTCAAGGCGTGGGGGCAGGCTGCCGGCGATGGTGTTTTTGGCGGAGGTAAGGTCGTTGGCGGGGAAGGGCGAGCTGTGCAGCGTGTCCAGCGTGGCGAAGGTTTTGTCGATGGCGGGGACGGTGGTTGCGTTCTTGGTAAAGGTGGAGATGGTGAAGGGACCGGGGACGCGGTTCTCCGCAAAGCTGGAGCTTGCGCCGTAGGTGTAGCCGCTCTTGATGCGGAGTTCTGTGCTGAGCAGAGAAGTGAAGCGACCGCCGAAGAGCTCGTTGACGACGTCGATCTCACCGCGATTGGGATTGGTGGCGTCGATGCCGACGTTGCCCATGGCGTAGTAGGTCTGGGTGGCGTCTGGCTTGTCGACGAGGAGCAGGCGGCGGCCTTTGACGGAGACGAGGGAGGGCAGGACGACAGGAGCGGGCGCCTTGCCCTGCCAGGCGCCGAAGCTGTCCTGAACTGCAGTGCGCATGGCTTTTGCGTCGAAGTCGCCGGAGACGGCGAGGATGGCATTGCCGGGGGTGTAGTCGGTTTTGTAGAAGGCGAGGATGTCGTCGCGGGTGATGGCTTTGAGGGAGTTCTCATCGCCGTTGACCGGACGACCGTACGGGTGCTGACCGTAAAGGAAGGCGCGGTAGTAGCTGCCGAGGACGGCCTGCGGATTGTCTTTGGAGGAGCGGACGGCGTCTACCTGCTGGGCGAGAAGCTTGGTAGTTTCGTCTGCCGGGAACCTGGGGTGCAGGACAACATCGGTGAGCAGGGCGAGGGCGGTTGCCTGGTCTTTTTTGAGGAAGTCGATGTTGATGGAGGTGTAGTCGAGCATCGCATTGGCGCTATAGAGCATGCCGATGGAGTCGATGTCCGTCGAGAGTTGATCGGCGCTGCGGGTTGCCGTTCCTTTGCGGAGCAGGGATGCCGTGAGGGAGGCAGTTCCCTGCTTGCCTGCCGGGTCTGCGACGGAACCAGAACGCAGGAAAAGGACGGCGCTGGTGAGCGGAACTTCATGCTTTGGAAGCAGCAGGAGCGTGAGGCCATTGGGAAGCACGACGCGCTCATACGCGGGCAGCACGTAGGGCGTTGGCGGTGGAGGAACCACCTTGGCGGACGGCACCTGGGCTGTGGCGGCTGACGCGAGCAGGAGGGTGGCGACGGAGAAGCTGACTACAGAAAGACTGGCGAAGGAAAGGCAGGCGATTGCTTTGGGCATTACTGGCCACCTTTCGGCGCGGTGGAATTGAGTGCGGCTGGTGCGGTTCCCGGGATGAGGGTGGCGACGGTGCGGTTGGTAGGGAGGAAGTATTTTGCGGCAACGCGCTGCACGTCTGCCGCGGTGACGGCGTTGATGAGGGCTTCTTCCTGGTTGACGTGCTGCCAGTCGCCGAAGTAGAAGTCTGCATTACCGATGGCCTGCGCGCGGCCGGCGATGGTGCGGAGGTCGCGGTAGTGCTGCGCGATGAGCTGGTTCTTGGCCTTGGTGAGCTCCGCGTCACTTACCGGCGTGGAGCGCATGGTGTCGAGCTCGGTGTAGAGGGCCGACTCAAGCTTGAGCGGATCGATGCCAGCGCGAGGCTGGGCAAAGAAGGTGAAGAGGCCTGGGTCGAGACGCTCCTCCTGATCGGAGTTGATGCTGAGCGCGAGCTGCTGCCGGCTGACGAGGGAGGTGTAGAGGCGGGAGCTTTGGCCGGTGGTGAGCAGGCCGTCGAGCACGCGCAGAGGATAGAGGTCCGGGTTGCGCGAGTCGACTGTGTGATAGCCGACGATGAGCAGTGGTAGCTGGGCCGGCTTTGTGACCATGACACGACGCTCGCCGAGCTGGGGCATTTCTTTGGTGCGGACCGGCGGCGGCGGTGTGTGGGTGGGGACGGGGCCGAAGTATTTATCGGCGAGGGCGAAGACATCCTCCGCTTTGACGTTGCCGACGACGACCATGGTGGCGTTGGCCGGGGAGTAGCCCATGGCGTGGTAGCTCTTGAGGTCGTCGATGGTCCAGCCCTCAATGTCAGAGGGCCAGCCGACGACGGGCCAGTGGTAGGGGGAGCTCTGGTAGGCTGCGGCGTTCAGGGCTTCGTCCAGCAGGCCGGGATTGCTGTTGTCGGTGCGCAGACGACGCTCGGAGTAGACGACCTGTCGCTCACTGTCGACGACGGCGGGGATGAAGGCAAGGTTTGCCATGCGGTCGGACTCGGCGTCCATGACGAGCTCGAGTGCGGAGGACGGTGTCCAATCCTGGTAGACGGTTGCGTCATTGGAGGTGTAGGCGTTGTTGTTGCCGCCGGCGTTATCGAGCGCGGAGTCGAACTCGCCCTTGCCGTATTTCTGCGCGCCGTTAAACATCATGTGCTCAAAGAAGTGCGACAGGCCGGTGATGCCCTCATGCTCGTTCCGCGACCCCACGCGGTAGAAGGTGTAGACCGCGATATTGGGGATGGAGCTGTCCTGCTGGACGAGGATCTTGAGGCCGTTTGGGAGGGTCTTGCTCTGCACCTGGAGCTGAGCATGCAGCGGCGGCAGGCTGAGCAGTGCCGCGGCAACGAGCGGCAGGAGCCTGCCGCGGAGGAGGCGTGAAGCGGAAAAAGTGGACATGTGCACCCGATGATACGGCAGATAAGCCGGATTGGTTAGGCAAGATGGTCTGCTGCGCCGGGGCCTGACGCGGAGACATTCTGCCGGCCGAAGAGGAGCTTGATCCAGTCGAGGAGAATGCCGGCCTTTTTCGCGAGGCCGGGCATTTTCATGAGGTAGACGCCGCGCCACATGAGGAAGCCAAAGAAGCCTTTGAACTGCATGCCGAAGACGTTGGCCACGCCGGCGTAGCGGGAGAGTACGGCAAGTTCACCGATCTGTTTGTACTCAAACGGCTTGACCGGTTTGCCGGCGATGGTCGCGGCGATGTTGTCGGCGACGAGGGCACCTTCGCGCGTGGCGTTTTGTGCGGTGGGCTCAAAGAATTTGGCGGCGTCGTACGGTTTGGGGATTTCTGCGCAGTCGCCGATGGCCCAGACGTTGGTGAGGCCGTCTGCGCGGAAAGCGCTGTCGGTGGCGATGCCATGCTTCTTGCCGCGGGTGCAGTCGAGCGTGGCGATGAGAGGCGAAGGGATGATGCCGGTGTCCCAGACGAGCAGGCCTGTGGGCAGCATTTCGCCGTTGGTGAGGGTGATGGCTTCGGGCTGGACGGACTTGACGCCAACGTCGAGCAGGACGCGTATGCCGTCATGCTCGAGCCGATCCTTGCCGTAGTTAGCGAGGGTTTCGGGCATCTCCGTCATGAGGCGTTTGCCGGGTTCGACGAGGGTGATGGTGAGTTCGGACGCGGCGATGCCGTGGCGCTTTGCGGTGTCGCGGACGAGGTCATTGACGGAGGCGATCGTTTCTACGCCGGTGTACCCGCCGCCGGCGACGACGACGGACAGCAGGCGTTTGCGTTCTGCGCGGTCTGCCGTTTTGGCGGCGCGTTCCACGTTGCGCTGGGCGGTGGTCATGACGCGCTGGGCGTCGTCAAGGGTCTTCATGGAGATGCTGTGTTGCTCTGCACCGTCGATGCCGCGGTAGTTCGTGGTGGAGCCGAGCGCAATGAGCAGGTGGTCCCCCGTGAGCGAGGTGCCGTTGGCGAGTGTGAGGGTGCGCGTGTGTGTATCGATGGCGGTGACTTCAGCCTGGACGAACTGAACACGGGACGGCAGCGTGCGATTGGGTGCGATGACGTGCTCTGAACTGACGGACCGGCCTGCAGCCTCAGTGAGCATGGGGGTGTAGAGCAGGTAGGGCACACGGTCGACGAGGGTGATGCGGCAGTTTGCGGGGAGGACACGGGCGAGGCGCTTGGCGGCGTACCACCCGCCGAAACCGCCGCCCACGACGAGGACATGGGCTGCTTGTGCATTCTGTGGGGTCATACAAAGGTTTCATGCCGAGCGGGGCCGATTGGTTGCGCCTGCGCGCTTGAAGCTTTGGTGCGGTGCAATTCTGCGCGTGGTTGCACGAGCGGACGAAAGCAAGTGGTGGGCAGCAGATCTGGAATGCAACGTGAGGTTCACGCTGTGTTCACATCCCTTTGACTTTTGGAGGCCTACTGTTCAGGCATGCAGAAATATTCTTTTCCCACGCGGCTAGTGCCGCGCACGATTGCCGTGGCAGCCGTTCTGACGTGCGCCGCGCTCCCAGCGTTGGCACAGTACGACAACGGCAGCCTGGTCGGAACGATTCGCGATGCGTCGGGAGCGCCGGTTGCCGGTGCGGTGGTGAAGGTGACCAATGTGGGCACCGGCAGCACGGTTCAGGTTGTGACGGATGGGGCTGGGGAGTACACGGTGCCACAGCTGCGCGTGGGCACGTATACGGTGAATGCGAGTGCACCGGGATTTTCTGCGGCAGTGGCGGAGAATATTGGCGTGGCTGTGAATGTGCGACAGCATATCGACCTGGGCTTGAAGGTGGGTGGCACCGACACGACAGTGGAAGTGAGTGATGTACAGCTGCAGCTGGAGACGGAGAGCAGCCAGCGCGACCAGACGATTACGAATTATCAGAGCGAGGCGTTTCCGCTGGTGACGCGGAACTACAGCGACCTGCTGGGGCTGGTGACTGGGTCGCGGCAGGCACCGAGCGCGGCGACGACAAGTTCTATTAATTCGCTGACGCGGGCGGGTGCGTACAACATTAACGGGCAGCGGAGTATGTTCAATAACTTTCTGCTGGACGGCATGGATAACAATGCGTACGGCGAGAGTAATCAGGGGTTCGATAACCAGATTATTGCGGTGCCGCCGGATAGTGTGGCGCAGTTCAACGTGGTAACAAACAACGAGAGCGCGGAGTATGGGCGGTCTAGCGGTGCGACGGTGAACGTAGCGTCGCAGAGTGGGACCAATGCTTTCCATGCGACGGCGTACGAGTTCTTCAGAAACACTGCGCTGAATGCGACCGGATTCTTTAAGCCGACAAGTACGGGGACGTCTGGCATTGTGGTGCCGTTCAAGAAACCGACGTTCAATCGCAACCAATATGGCGTGAACTTCGGTGGACCAATCATCAAGGACAAGCTGTTTTTCTTTCTGGACTATGAAGGATTCCGGCAGGTGCTGAAGCCACTGAGCGTGCTGACGCTGCCGACGCAGAACGAGTTGAACGGGATACTGGTGGTGCCGGTGAAGAACGCACTGACGGGTGTGGTGTACCCGGCACACGCGCCGATTCCGCAGACCGCGATCAATCCTTTGTCGCAGCAGATTATTGCGGCCTTCCGGAATGTGCCGGGGCTGCCCGTAAGCGGGTTGGCGTCGACGGGTCTGGCGCAGTTCGACTATGCGGTGCAGGTGCCGTTTCTGGATAACAGCGACAAGGGTGACCTGCGGTTCGACTACCAGCAGAGTGCCAATGCGAGTTACTTTTTGCGTATTAGTGATCGCAAGGAGAATGCGCTGAATGCACCGGCGTTGCCGTTGCCGCTGGATGGGCAGACCAACGGAAAAATCAGGGTGCTGGACCAGCAGATTGCGCTGGGGCACACGCGACTGTTTGGCGCGGACAAGGTGCTGGACGTGCGACTTGGGTTGTCGCGGACAAAGGCGGGTAAGTTCTCGACGTCGATCGGGAGCACGTCGTTTGCAATTCCAGGGTTGCCGACGGACCCGGCGGTTGCGGGTGGTTTACCGACGACTTCGGTGACAGGATTTACGGGGTTTGGGCGGCAGAGTACGAATCCGCAGTTCCAGAATCCAGCGCTTATCGACCCCAAGGTGAACTTTACCCTGGTGAAGGGGAAGCACTCGCTGAAGTTTGGGTATGAGTACGAAAAGGTGTGGATGGGAGTAAGTGATAATAATCCACTGTTTGGATCGTTTACGTATGGCGGTGCTTACTCGAATGCGGGTGGTTCATCGGTAAGTGACACGTACTGGGCGGACTTCCTGTTTGGGACGACGAGCGCTTACTCCGCGGCGAATGAGTATGAGACGCACCTGCGACAGACGTTCCACAACGCGTATGCGCAGGATGACTGGAAGGTGATGCCGAACCTGACGCTGAACCTGGGTCTGCGCTGGGAGTACGGGTCACCCTATACGGAGAAGGACGGGAGGATCTCGAACTTCGATCCTTTGACGCAGACGATTCTGACGACGACGCCGGGTGCGGTGGCGACGGCGAATGTGACCCCGGTGAACGCGGGCGGCGTGTACGGTAAGTCGCTGATTGATCCGGACCTAACGGATTTTGGCCCGCGTGTTGGATTTGCAGCGGCACCTGATGTGAAGACGGCGGTGCGGGGCGGCTTCGGTATGAGCTATGTGCATTACACGCGCGCGGGTTCGGGGAACATCTTGGGCATCAATGCGCCGCAGGCGTTGTTTGTGGCCGTGAACCAGAACAATCTAAAGCCGACACCGACGAATCATTGCGTGGGGCAACCGACGGTGGCGCAGATCGGAACGTGCTACGTGAGTGCAGACCAGGGATTTCCGACGGGCCTGACGACGACGTTTAATCCGCTGACGGATAACACAACCTATGTGCCGCGGAATACGCGGGATAGTTACGTGGAGAGCTATTTTGTAAGTGTGCAGCGCGAGCTGATGAAAAATACGCGGGTAGATATTGCGTATGTGGGCAATCATGGGTTGAAGCTGCAGGGGTTTATCAATGCGAACCAGCTGAACCCGGCAACGGGCTTTGCGCAGGCAAACCGGCCTTATACAAAGTTCAGCGATATTACGGAAGCGTTGAATGAGTTCACATCGAACTACAACAGCCTGCAGGTGCGGTATGAGCAGAGGTTTGTGGGTGGACTGACGCTGCTGAACAGCTTTACGTGGGGCCACGCGCTGGACCAGACGAGTGCGTCGCTGGAGGGCAACACGCCGTCGGTGCAGGACAAGAACAACCTGGCGGCGGACTACGGGCACAGCGATTACAACCTGCCGCTGGATAACGTGACGAGCCTGATTTATGAGCTGCCGGTGGGACATGGGAAGCGCTTCTTGGCCGGGTCAAACGGGATTGTGGATGCGGCGCTGGGCGGGTGGCAGGTGTCGGCGATCAACATGGCGCAGTCGGGGACGCCGTACAACCTGACCTATACGCCGTCGTCGAGCAACCAAGTTTCACCGACGATTGCGAACAGCTTTCGCGGGGCGAACCTATACCGGCCGAACCGGATACCGGGGGTAAATCCAATTGCGAATACGAAGCTCGCGAGCGGATACATCCAGTATGTGAACCTGGCGGCGTTTACGTTTCCAGTGACGGGGACAGCGGCGGCCGGATTGCAGAGTCCGTTTGGAAACGTGGCGCGCAATGCGTTTCGAAACCCAAGCTTTAACGAGACAGACCTGGCGCTGAACAAGAAGTTTGCGACGCCCGTGGAGAGCCTGAAGGTGGAGTTCCGGACGGAGTTCTATAACCTGTTCAACCACACGAATCTGTACCTGCCGAGCACGATTGGTGGCACGGTTGCTTCGACGGCGACGGCGACACCGGTGGCGGCAAGTTCCGGTGGTCTGATTACGAGTACGTTTTCGCCGCGGGTAATTCAGTTTGGGTTGAAGGTGCTGTACTAGAGCCGCTGAACGAAAGGAAGGCCGCTACCCGGGTGGGTGGCGGCCTTTTCTGTTTGGTGTTGACGACGGCTAGATGGAGAGGTTGAGGACGCGGTTGAGGCGCTGGACGAACTTGGCGGGTTCCTTGAGGGGCAGGCCTTCCATGACGAGGGCCTGGTCGAGGAGGAGCCAGGCGGCGTCGTCCAGGATGGCGTCGTCCGGTTTCGCAAGAAGCTTTTTCACGATCTCGTGATCGGGGTTGATCTCGAGGGTGGGCTTGGGTTCGGCCATGGCGGGCTGGCCCATGGCTTTGAGCATCTGCTGCAGCTGGATGGAGGGCTCTTCCTCGTCGGAGACGACGCAGGACGGGCTGTCTGCGAGGCGCGAGGAGACGCGGACGTCTTTGACGCGGTCGCCCAGGGTGTTCTTGATGCGGGCGAGCAGGGGTTCAAGGGCGGTGGCCTGCTCGGGCTCGTCGTCAGACTTGAAGTCTTCGCCGGTGGAGGCTTTGTTTACCGACTTGATCTCGGTGTCGCCGTACTTGTCGATCTGACCAAAGACGATCTCATCAACCTCGTCGTCGAGGATGAGAACTTCGATGTCCTTCTTCTTGTAGATCTCGAGCAGGGGCGAGGTACGCAGCAGGGACTCGGGGCCGCCGGTGATGGTGTAGATGGCCTTCTGGTCCGGTTGCATGCGGGACTTCGCGTCGGCGAGCGAGGTGAGGCCTTCGACCCTGGTGGACTTGCAGCGGATGAGGTCGAGAAGGGTCTCGCGGTTGGCGTGGTCGGTGTAGAGACCTTCCTTCATGGGGCGGTTGTACTCCGTGATGAACTCCAGGTACTTGTCCGGGTCTTTGGTGCTGATGCCCTTAAGTTCCGTGAGGATTTTTTTGACGGAGGCGGTGCGGATGCTGGTGAGCACGCGGTTTTGCTGGAGCAGTTCGCGGCTGACATTGAGGGGCAGATCTTCAGAGTCGATGATGCCGCGGACGAAGCGGAGGTACTGCGGGAGCAGGTCCTTGCTGTCGTCGAGGATGAAGACGCGCTTGACGTAGAGCTTGACGCCGCCCTTGTACTCGGCCTGGTACATGTCGAGCGGGGCTTTGGCGGGGATGTAGAAGAGGGTGGTGTAGTCGAGCGAACCTTCGGCGCGGGTGTGGAACCAGACGAGCGGATCGACGGAGTCGCCGGTGATGGATTTGTAGAGCTCGGTGTATTCGTCGTCGGTGATCTCGGACTTGCTGCGACGCCACAGGGCGCTGGCGGCGTTGACCTGCTCGGTGGTGCGGGTGATGTCGGACTTCTTCTCTTCCGGGTTCCAGTCGCTCTTGTCGTAGGTGAGATAGATGGGGAAGGCGATGTGGTTGGAGTACTTTTTGACGATCTCTTTGAGGCGCCAGCTGTTGGCGTAGGTTTTGCCTTCTTCGTTGAGGTGGAGGGTGACGGTGGTACCGGCCTGTGCGCGTTCGGCGGGCTCGATGTCAAAGCCGGACTTGCCGTCGCTGGTCCACTTCCAGGCCTGGTCTTCGCCGGCCTTGCGGGAGATGACCTGGATGGAGTCGGCGACCATGAAGGCGGAATAGAAGCCGACGCCGAACTGGCCGATGAGGTTGGAATCTTTCTTGGCGTCGCCGGAGAGCTGGTTAAGGAAGTTCCTGGTGCCGGAGCGCGCGATGGTGCCGAGGTGCGCGATGAGGTCGTCTTCGTTCATGCCGATGCCGGTGTCGGCGATGGTGAGGGTGGAGTTGGGCTCGTCCACTTCGAGGTCGATGCGGGGATCGAAGGCGAGGTTTTTGTAGGCCTCGTCGGTAAGGGTGAGATAGCGCAGCTTGTCCAGCGCGTCGGAGGAGTTGGAAATGAGCTCGCGGAGAAAGATCTCAGGGTGCGAGTAGAGGGAGTGGATGATGAGTTGGAGGAGCTGCGAGACTTCGGTTTGAAATTCCTGTTTTGCCATGGCTCTTCCATTGTAAAAGGCCTTGGCGGGGCTGAGAGGCGCTGCCTTATGCCGTTCTAACCCGAAGGTTATTGTGAGCGGCGATGGGCTTGCCTGCTTTCTGCATGGGAGGGCTTGCCTGGATGGAGCGCGGGAGCCGGTGGGCGCTGGACAGCGAGGGAGGGCAGGTTCCGCTGCCGCGTGTGCTGCGGCGGTTCTGGGCGGCGAGTGCGGTGGTGTTTGGACTGATGTTCGCGGTGGGATATCTGCGGTACCGGGCGGGCGCGCCAAAGCCGCATTACAACCCGATTGGGACCGTGCACTTTAGCGACCTGATGGAGTACGTGCCGACGTTCCGGCTGCTGCACACGGCGGCGTTCTTCCACAACGCGGTGACGAACCCCGTGGCATATCCGCCGTTTGGGGCGGTGTTTTACTGGCTGCTGTATGCGACGGGGCACCCGGTGGCGACGTACCTGCTGTGCGCCGCGGTATGGCTGTGCGTGCTGACGGTGGGCGCGGGCAGGTGGCTGCGTGGCGAGGGAGTGCGGCCGACCGTGGCATACCTGTTTTCGGGGACGGTGCTGGGGATGGCGTTCCCGGTGCTGGGCATGCTGTGCTACGGGAATATCGAGTTGTTCCTGTGGATGTTTGCGGCGACGGGTGTGTGGGCGCTGGTGCATGGGCGGCCAACACTGGCGGCGGTGCTGTGGGGGTGCGCGGCGGCGATGAAACTGTATCCGCTGATCTTTCTAGTGCTGCTGGTGCCGCGGCGGCAGTGGAGGGCGTTGGCGTGTGGCGTGGCGACGTTTGCGGGGGTGACGCTAACTTCGCTGTGGGGCCTGGGGCCGACGGTACTAGTGGCTTTGCGTGGGTCGGTGCGGAATGTGTTTGGGTACCAGGGTGTGCGGCAGGAGGAGTGGAGCCTGCACGAGCTGGCGACGAACCACAGTGCGTTTACGTGGGTAAAGCTGGTACTGCGCATTGCGGACCGGCCGTTTGCGGGGGCGATGCTGCCGTACTACGCCTGCGGGGCGGTGCTGTTTGCAGCTGTGTTTGCGGTGCGGGCACGCAGGCTGCCACTGGCGAACCAGCTGCTGTGTGTGACGGCGTTTATGCTGCTGTTTCCGCCGATCAGTTACTTTCACACGCTGGTGCACCTGTTTGCGCCACTGGTGTTGCTGGCGGGGGTGGCGCTGGATGCTGAACGTGGCGGACGACGTGTGGCCGGGCTGCATGGGGCGATTGCCCTGGCCGTCCCGCTGTTTGGGTCGTTCATGTTGCTGACCGAGCGACGCCTCTTTCTGTTTGGCGGGCTGTTGCAGGGTGTGTTGCTGCTGACGCTGCTGTATGCGGCGGTGCGCTTTCCGTTTGCGGTGGCGGATGCATGCAGTTGCCAGGGAGAGCAGAGTGCCGAGACCTGCGCCGCACCTGCCTGGCCTGGCGGACGCAGCAGGCGCGCCATGAACCACGGGCCTGACGTGCATGTTGGCGTTGGTGCGCGGGCGCGGAGTGTGATTTCACGTTAGGCTGGGTGCACTCCCACTGTTGACCGAGGTGTACCGATGCGCTTTGTTCGCTCCGCTGTTCTTGCTGCTGCATGTGTGTCAACGGGTCTGCTGGCGCAGGGACTGAACGCGCAAGCGAAGGTGCCGTTGCCGGTGGAGTATGTGCGGGCTGGCAAGATGTTCGACAGCCATGCGGGCAAGTACGTGGATGGCGCGGTGCTGGTGGTGGAGGGTGGGCGGATCAAGAGTGTGGAGTCGGCGAACTTCGCGATTCCGGCGGGTGCGACGGTGGTGGATTTGCGGGGGAGTTACGTCTTTCCTGGCTTGATCGATTGCCATGTGCACCTGACCGGCAGGTCGGACACGTATGCGGAGATTGCTGTGTTCCACGAGACGCTGGTGACGGCGGGCATTAACGGCGTGGTGAATGCGAAGAAGACGCTGGACGCGGGATTTACGACGGTGCGGGATGTGAGTTCGCCGCCGTTTGCAGCGGTGGATCTGCGGAACAACATTGACGAGGGGTTTATACCGGGGCCGCGGATTGTGGCGTCGGGACCGGGGCTGTCGATTACGGGTGGGCATGGCGATTTGAATAACTATGCGCCGTGGGTGAACAGCGAGATTTACCCGGCGCAACGCGACTTCAGGATTGCAGACGGTGAGCAGGAAGTGCAGCAGACGATCCGCGCGCAGGTGAAGTATGGCGTGGACGTGATCAAGATTATGGCGAGCGGCGGTGTGCTGAGCAAGGGCGACCAGCCGGGTGCGCCGCAGTACACGCTGGCGGAGCTGAAGATGGCGGCGGACACGGCGCACCAGGCAGGCCGCAAGATTGCGGCGCATGCGCATGGGACGCTCAGCATCAAGTGGGCGATTGAGGCGGGGATTGACTCGATTGAGCATGCGTCACTGGCGGATGACGAGGATATTGCGCTGGCCAAGCAGCATGGCACGTACTTTGTGATGGATATTTACGACGACGACTACATTCTGCGGGAGGCGCCGAAGTATGGGCTGCCGCAGGAGCAGATCGACAAGGAGCGCGGTGTGGGGCAGGCGCAGCGCGATACGTTTCGGCGGGCGTGGAAGGCGGGAGTGAAGATGGCGTTTGGGACGGATGCGGCGGTGTATCCCCATGGCGACAATGCGAAGCAGTTCCACTACATGGTGATGTATGGGATGACGCCGGCAGAGGCAGTGCAGGCGGCGACGGTGCACGCTGCGGACTTGATTGGGCGGTCGAAGGATGTGGGCGAGTTGACTGCCGGGCACTATGCGGATCTGATCGCGGTGAAGGATGACCCCATGCAGCATGTGGAGGCGCTGGAGACGGTGGCGTTTGTGATGAAGGGTGGGGTTGTGGACAAGGATGTGCGAGCGGCGAAGTAGTCCGCCGCTTGCCCCCTAAGTTTTTGGCGTATGCGCGGGAATGGCGATATGGCGCGTGACGTAGCCGGTGCCAGGCGGCATGGTGATGGCGAGGGGCGTGGGATCGAGGATGCCGTTGCGGCGGACGTCGAGCAGGACTGTGGTGTTTGCCTCTGCTTCCAGGTCGAACTCGGTGCGGTCGGGGAGGTACTGCTCGGCCGTGATGTGGGGGAGATGGGTCTCGTCGCCGGGAAGTGGTGCGGCGGGGGTGTATAGGCCGAACTCGACCGCGGGAAGTTGCAGGGTGGTCTGCACCTGACCTTCAACCAGAGGGCGCTTGCCTGTGCCTGTAACGCCGGTCTGCATGGGGTAGCGAAGGATCTCGAGGTCTGTTCCGTTGCGCTTGAGTTCGATGTGGAGAAGCGTGCTGCCCGAGCGCACGTTGTCGAGCTGCGCTTCTGCCCAGCCGACGGGCAGGTGCGGGTGGATGTTGACCGTGTTGGTTGTGGTGTCGACGTCGATGCCGAAGAGGCCGCGAACGGCGGGAGCGAGCGTCATGGCGGAGGACCAGAGCTGGTGGGCGCTGGAGCGGCCCATGGGCTGGTAGAAGGCGCCTGAGAGGACCTCGGTGACGGTGCCTGGATCTTCTGCAAAGGTGAGGCGGAGGTTTTGCTGGAGGGTGAGCCAGGCGGCGGCGGGGTGATCCGTGCGGTACTGGGCCATGCTGTTCCAGCCGGTAAACAGCGGCCAGACGGAGCCCATGTGATAGCTGATGGGGTCGTAGAAGGGGACGGTGGTCGCAAGTGCGCGGGTGCCCCAGTCGGTGGCGAGCAGGGGGCTGGACCAGGCGGCGAGCATTTTGTCCGGGTAGAGCAGGCCGAAGCGGGTGCATGTGTCGAAATTGACGGCGGACGTAGGCGCTGATGGGCACGGTTTACCCGTGGGCGTGCGCACGTCGACTGCCTGCGGCGGGTTCCAGAGAGCGACGGACGGGTAGACAGTGAGTGAACGGTCGAAGGTGCCGTCGGCGTTCTTGCTGAAGGCATAGGTGCCGTCGGGGTTGCGGTAGCTTTCGACAACGGCAGCGATGGCCCAGGCATGGGCACGGGCGTCGGCAGCGCGTTCCGCATCGTGCTGGAGGGTGGCGAGGTCGGCCATGGCCTCCGCGGCCTGCTGGTCGAGCGAGGCGAGGTAGAGCTCCTGGTGGGGCATGGGGGATTGCCAGTTTTCGACCCAGCCGGTGCCCTGGGAGTTGTCGTAGACGCCGTCGCCGTCGGAGTCGTGGGTGCGTTCGAAGCTGTAGGCGAGTTTGGCCTGCTCCCAGTGGGCGGCGAGGAAGGCGAGGTCGCCGGAGGTGCGGACGTAGTCGCGGAGGGCGAGCAGGAAGAGGGGTGTGGCGTCGGCGGCGGCGTACTCGTAGCCGAAGGTCTTCCAGGCCATGTTGGCGGGCAGGTCGTCTGCCATCTGGGAGAACTCGTGCATCATCTTGCCGTCGGCGCGCTGGCGGTGAAGCAGGAATTCGAGCGCGCGTTTCGAGAGGGCGGTGTCGCCGTAGCTGTCGATGGCATAGAGCGACCAGAGGGTGTCGCGGCCGAAGTACCAGCCGAAGCCGGGCCGGGTGGAGTCGTAGGAGGGGAACCAGCCGGCGACGAGGCCGGTCTCGGATTTCCTGTTTGCACCGGAACCAGTCAGGTGTTCCACCTGGGAGTCTTCGATGGAGAGTTCAGCCCAGCGGAGGGCCTCGTCGAATTTGGGATCTGGGGTGTGAACGGTGAGGCGGGTGTCGAAGAAGTGGGCGTAGTAGTCGTCGATGGCTTGCGCGAGCTGGGGCAGGTGGTCGGCCTGGTCTGCCAGGCGCTGCTGCATGGCTTGCTGGGCTGCTGCGTTGTTGGTTTCTCCGGGTTGGCTGACGGTGGAGAGCAGGGGAAAGAGGCGGCCCTTGTCGCTTGCCGGATCGTAGCGGACGAGGAACTCGAGGGGGAGGGTTTGGGGGTGTTCCTGGTAGACGGGGAGGTGGCCAGGCTTGCTGTTGGGCATGCCCACCATGCCGAAGAGAGCGGGGTTGTCGGTAGCGACGGTGTAGGCGCCGCCAGTGCCCATTGGAACCCAGCCGGAGCCGGGTATGCCGTACTGAGGTGCGGGCCACATCTGCTGCATGGCGGGAGTGAGGGTGACGGTGAGAGTGACCGGGCGGACGGCGTCAATTTCGAAGTAGAGCAGGGCACCCGGGTCTTCGATTGTTTTGTTGGGCGTGGCGGGAGAGACGAGCATGTGCTGGCGGACGGTGATGCCGGCGAAGGAGTAGGTGAGGACTGTGTGGCCAGGCTGGACCTGGAGCTCAGCGGCGCCGGGATTGAGTTCGAGCGGGACGGTGTAGCCGTCAAGCTCCGCGCGGAGGTGCATGCCGGAAAAGACCTTGACGGGTAGCTGCCAAAGTTCGATGACGCCGCTTTGATCGCCGAGTATCGCGCCGCGTGCACCGGTGATGGTGAGTGGCCTGGACGATTGGGTGCGCTGGCGGATGAGCGGGATTCTGTCGGCCAGAGGACGCGAGAAGGGTGCGACGGTGTGCAGCGTGGCTTGCGCGGGGGCGAGAAGGGGCGTGGCGGCGAGCAGAGCAGCAAACGTGCAGGTGAGAGTACGCGGAGTCATAGGAGCCTCAGGCGAAAGCTCTTTCAACGTACGTTTGGAACGGGAGTCTGTCCAGACCGCGACCGTCAACAACGTGTGCTCTGCTAGTCTGTGGCGAACGAGCCGAAGAGCCGTGAAGCAACAACCCCTTTCTTCTTTAGGCGTACCGAAGGAGAAGTACCGCGCAGACCAGGCAGCCGACCGTACGGGCAGCCAGCGCGCGTTGTATGTATCACCGACATGAATCGAGCGTCCGCGGACGTTGTTGCGGTGCCATCGCCACGGGACCTGCGCCATTCATCTGCCGAAGCACCTGCTTGCAAGCCTGCCGGAGAGAAGCCGACTGCAGGCGGTGGGGTGCACGTGAATGCGCTGGACGGATTGCGGGGCGTGGCCCTGCTGCTTGTGATCTGCCACCACCTTGCCTATTCGTACCCGCCACATTTTTTTCTGCGCGCCGGAGTGTTGCTGCGCATTGTGCGGTTTGTGCTGCTGAACGGGTGGATGGGCGTGGACGTGTTCTTTGTGTTGTCGGGGTTCCTGGTGACGGGCGTTCTGCTGCGATCGCGCGGTGCGGAGAACTATTGCAGCGTCTTTTTTGCGCGCCGTGCCCTGCGCGTGGCACCGGTGTATTACGGCGTGCTCGTGTTTGTATTTCTGCTGCCGGGATCGCTGCTGCTGCACTACCACCACGTGGGCTGGCAGAGCCAGCTGCTGTGGTGGCTTAGCAGCAGCAATATCGTGAGCGGTTTGCATCCCGTTCAGTTCGCGCTGCTGAGCCCTTTCTGGTCGCTGGCTGTGGAGGAACACTTCTACCTGGTTTGGCCACTGGCCGTGCGACGGTTGACGGATCGCGGGTTGATACGGCTGACGTTTGGATTGTTCGCCGGGGAGATCCTGCTTCGCATGCTGCCTCCGGTCGTGTCGTTGACGCACCGGTTTCCTGAGGTGATTTACCGCTGGACTCCCCTGCACTGCGATGGCTTGCTGCTGGGATCGCTGGTTGCGGTGGCGGTGTCAACCGGGAGATTGCGACACAGTGCGGTGCCGTGGCTGCGCATGGGTGCGGCAGCGAGTACGTTGGGGGCAGTGGCGATGCTGCACGCCGGCATGCGATTTTATGCGACACCTGCGTTGGCGCTTGCCGCTGCCTGCGTTGTGGCGATGCTGGCGCTGCAGAACGGCCGCGGCTGGATGTCTGCTGTGCTGTCGAACGGAGTGTTGCGCCGCGTGGGCCGGTACAGCTACTGCATGTATGCGACGCAGACGCTGGTGCTGGCCGTGGCGCTGACCTAGGTGATTCCGCACCTGCCGTTACGGCACGGTGCAGCCGGGTTGCTGGCGACGTACAGCATACCCGTCGTGCTTTCGTTCCTTGTGGGGGCGTTGTCCTGGGCTGTCGTGGAGGGCCCCATCAACGGCTTCAGGCGACACTTTGTGTACCGGTATGCCGCAACGCCGTCTATCGACCGAATCGCAACGCAAGAACGCGAGCCGGCCGCCACAACTCTAGCCGCGTAACTGCGTCGAAGTATGTACGACGCGGGAAGACGATGCTGGAGGGCGGTGCGCGCTTGCGCAGATTCGTTCTGTTCCGTATGGTGAAACGCATTGGCGTGGCAGAGTAAAGTCCACACCGTTCTGCCGCACAGACGTACTGGAAGCCAGTGCGGGCTGCGCGGTTCTTTTCAGACACTACATTTTCAAGGAAAGTGCCCCGCTACTGCCGGGCGCACATGGGAGATCGGCATTATGGAGTCAAAGCCGGCGCAAAATATTCAGGACACGTTTCTGAATACGGTTCGCAAAGACAAGAGCGCGATTACGATTTACCTGGTCAGCGGCGTGAAGCTGACTGGAAAGATCCGTTCCTTCGACAAATATTCGGTGCTGCTGGAGAACAACGCCCAGGAGCAGCTGATTTTTAAGCACGCCATTTCGACAGTGGTAAGCATGCGGCCGGGTGGAACGCACGCGGAGCGTCCGCACAGCAGCGCACCACGTCCGGTGGAAGCCCCCGGGAGTTCTGCGTTGCCGGACACGTCCCCCGCAAGTGGCACGGCGGGTCTCTAGGCGTTGGAGGGAACTGCCGTCCTGAAGCAACGCCGGGGGCACGAGGCCAGCGCGAACGCCGGGCATGCCACGACACCCGCCGACGACACGGCGGTGCTGGTGTCGGTGGAGCTTACCGGGGAACGACACAAGCTCGCCAGCACGGCGCGGCTGGCGCGCCGGTCTGCCGCATTGCATGCGGACAGCCTGGACGAGCAGGACACCGCGGATACCCCGGCGTCAGACCTGGATTTTGAGGCGGCGCTGGAGGAGTTCCAGGAGCTGGCTCGTTCGGCCGGCGTGACCGTTCAGGCGACCATGGTGCAACGGCGACCCAAGGCCGATGCGGCTACGCTGATTGGGCCAGGCAAAGTGGAAGAACTGGAAGCGGTGGTGAAGAGCAGCGGAGCGAACGTTGTGCTCTTCGACCACGATCTTTCGCCCTCGCAGATGCGGAACCTGAATGATGCGCTGCCGTGCCGGGTGATCGACCGGACGCAGCTGATCCTGGACATTTTTGCGAAGCACGCACGGACGCGTGAAGGGCACCTGCAGGTGGAGCTGGCACAGTTGGAGTACCAACTGCCGCGGCTGGCCGGCAAGGGCAAGGCGATGAGCCAGCTGGGAGGCGGCATTGGAACGCGCGGACCAGGCGAAACCAAGCTGGAGACGGATCGTCGTCGTATCCGGGAGCGGATTGACCGGTTGAAGGTAGGGCTGGAGCAGGTGCGGCGCAATCGCCGTCAGCAACGGCAGAGGCGCGAGGCTGTGCCGGTACCGACTGTGGCGCTGGTGGGGTATACGAACGCGGGGAAGAGTACGCTGTTCAACGCGCTGACGGATGCGGGCGTGCTGGAGAGCGCGCGGATGTTCGCGACGCTGGACCCAAAGCTGCGACACCTGGCGCTGCCGTCCCGCCGCAAGGTGCTGTTGAGCGACACGGTTGGATTTATTCGCAACCTTCCACACACGCTGGTGACGAGTTTTCGCGCAACGCTGGAAGAGGTGGAGCGTGCGGAGTTGTTGCTGCACGTGCGGGATGCGGCGTCGCCGATGAGCGAGGAACAGAAGCAGCAGGTGGACAAGGTGTTGGCGGAGCTGGATGTGGCGAAGACGCCGACGATCCAGGTGCTGAACAAGATCGACCTGCTGAGCGCACCGGAACGCGAGGCGCTGCTGGCTGCGAGCGACCGGAACACGATTGCAGTGTCGGCGCATACGGGCGAGGGTCTGCAGCGGCTGCGCGAGGCCATAGAGGAGCGGATTGGCGGGGCGGAGGCGCCGGACCCCACGTCCTCCGCGCACTTTCGCGTGCCGCAGCGCGAGGGCCGCGTGATGGCGGCGCTGGAGGGCGGCGCGTTTCTGGAGGGGAAGCGGTTTGAAGGAAACCTGATCTTCTTTTCGGCGCGTGGGCCGTTGTCGCTGCTGCAACGGTATCGGCGCTTCCAGACCCAGGACGCTGGAAGCCTGCCTGCGACGGCACCGGAGACTCGACCCCGGCTCAGGACCCGCACTGCTGGCTAAGCACAGACGAGTTAGCCGCGGCAAGATACCGGGCTTCCGGTTCGGCTGTTGCTGGTTGAGTTGTGAGGTTTGACATGTCTGCAAGCGTCTTGCAACAGGGTGAATGCGGGGCTTCGTGCGTCGGGTTTCGACGTGTTTGCGTTGACCCGGCCCGCGTAGCCCTGTTAGAACTAAGGGGTTGCCGTCCCGAGCTGGCCTGCTTCCGCGATCCTGCGGGGCCTCCACATGCGCTCGATACAAAGGCCCAGAGACATCGCATGCAAGACATCCTTCATCAACTAGGCCAACTGATGCTCGGGTCCATCCCGACGGTTTGCCTCTTCCTGATCCTGCTGGTCGCCTACGCGGTGCTCGTGCGCAAGCCCCTGGAAAAGGTGCTCGCGGACCGTCATGCGCGCACAGGTGGAGCGATGGATGAGGCGCACAAGGCCATTGAGGCTGCAGAGGCCAAGACCGCGGCCTACGAGAAGCGTATGCGCGACGCGCGTGCGGCTATTTTTGAGCAGCAGGCAGCAGGAATGAAGCAAGGGACCGAGGCGCGCGACAAGGCGCTGGCAGAGGCCCGGGTAGTGGCCCAGGGTCGGGTTGACGCCGCGCGAGCGCAGGTGACGCAGGCCGGCGACGAGGCCAAGGGACAGATCGAGTCGGCCAGCGATGCCCTTTCGCAGCAAATTGTCGCGGCCATTTTGCCGCATCGTCGTGGGGTGCAGGCATGAGGAACGCTTGCAAGGTGTGCTCGAGATTGATTTTGGCCGGGATGCTGGCGGCGGTGGTTTGCTGCGTGCAGCCCATGGGAGCGCAGGCACCGGCGAAAGCTTCGAACTCTACCGCCAGTGGTGAGAACGGCGCACCCCAGTCGTACAGTGCGGAGAAGAAGCAGGAAGCAGCGGGCGGCACGGAGGCATTCCGGAATTCGCCTTCGGTGGTCAAGCTGGGCGGCATGCTGGGCATGAAGCCGGCGGTGGCCTCGTCCGTGTTTGAGTGGCTGAACTTTCTGGTGCTGGCCGGTGCCATTGTGTATGGGCTGGCAAAGGCGTTGCCGAAGCTGTTCAACGGCCGCACGGCGACCATTCAGAAGAACATTGTGGAGGCGCGCATCGCGACGGAGCAGGCAAATCTGCGGCTGGCCGGCGTTGAACAGCGCTTGAGCAAGCTGGACGGCGAAATTGCTGCACTTCGTGCGGAAAGCGAGCGGGAAGCCACCGCGGAAGCGGAGCGGGTGAAGCAGCAGATTGCAGACGAGACGGCACGCATTCTGCAGGCAGCAGACCAGGAGATTGCGGCTGCGAGCGCACAGGCGGGACGGAATTTGCGGGCGTATGCCGCCGGTATCGCTGTCGACAGGGCTGCGCAGCGGCTGGACATTTCAGCCGAGGACGATCGTGCGCTGATCCAGAACTTCGCCGCGCGCCTTTCCGCGGCAGGGAGCAAGAACTAGATGTCGGTTTTCTCGCTTCGCTACGCACGTGCGTTTGAACAAGTGGCCGCGGCCCAACACCTGGACAAGGATGGGGTGCGCCAGCAACTGGATGACTTTGCGGCGACGCTGGAACAGAGCCGCGATCTGCGGGAGTTTCTGGGCAATCCGTCACTGGAGCCAGCGGACAAGTTGAAGGTTTTGGACGCCGTGGCTGAGCGCACAGGGATGCAGAAGCCAGTGCGCAACTTTGTTGCGGTGTTGATGGAGCATGAGCGGCTTGGCTCGCTGAGCGAGGTTGTTGCCGAGTACAAGACGATTTCTGATGAGGCACACGGGATTGCGGAAGTAGAGATCGTTTCAGCCAAACCGCTGGCGGACGACGAGCGCAACCTGTTGCAGTGGAAGGCCGGGGAGCTTGCAGGCGGCGACGTGCGGGTGACGTGGAGCGAAGACGCTTCCCTGCTGGGCGGGGCGGTGATCCGGGTGGGATCGCAGGTGTTTGACGGCTCGGTCCGCGGCCAGCTGCAGCAGATGAAAGAACATTTGGCCGGCGTGTAACGCCTGTCCTGTAGAAGATTTGAAGATTCGGTTCGAGAAGGTTTAAAGGAAGACATGGCACAGCTCAAGGCAGACGAGATTACAGAACTGCTTCGTCAGCAGATCGAGAACTACGAGACCAAGGTTGCGGTCGATGAGGTTGGCACGATCATCTCTCTGGGCGACGGTATTGCGCGCATCCACGGGTTGGACAAGGTGATGGCCGGCGAACTGATCGAGTTCCCCAAGGGTGTGGCCGGCCTGGCGATGAACCTGGACGAAGACCAGGTCGGAGCCGTGCTGCTGGGCGATTACACCGAGATCAGCGAAGGCGACGAGGTGAAGCGCACCGGCAAGATCATGAGCGTGCCGGTGGGTCCGGCGATGATCGGGCGCGTGGTGAACGCGCTGGGTCAGCCGATCGACGACAAGGGTCCGATCGATACGCCGTACAGCTCCCCTGTGGAGCGGTTGGCACCGGGCGTGATTGACCGCAAGAGCGTGACGGAGCCGATGGCGACGGGCATCAAGGCCATTGACACGATGATTCCGATTGGTCGTGGGCAGCGGGAGCTGCTGATCGGGGATCGCCAGACGGGCAAAACGTCGATTGCGCTGGACGCGATCTTGAACTCGGCGAAGAACAATCTCATCTGCATCTACTGCGCGATCGGGCAGAAGCGTTCGTCCGTGGCGCAGGTGGTGCAGACTCTGGAAGAGTACGGCGCGATGGCGTATACGATCGTCGTCGCCGCGACCGCTTCCGAGCCGGCACCCATGTCGTACATTGCCCCGTATGCCGCGACTGCGATGGGTGAATATTTCCGCGACAACGGCCAGGCAGCGCTGATCATTTACGACGATCTGTCGAAGCATGCCGCGTCGTACCGCGAGATTTCACTGCTGCTGCGTCGACCGCCGGGCCGTGAGGCGTACCCGGGCGATGTGTTCTACCTGCACTCCCGGCTGCTGGAGCGTTCGTCGCGGGTGAGCGACAAGCTGGGCGGCGGTTCACTGACGGCGCTGCCGATCATCGAGACGCAGGCCGGTGACGTGTCCGCGTACATTCCGACGAATGTGATTTCGATTACGGACGGCCAGATCTTTGTGGAGACGGACCTGTTCAACTCGGGCATTCGGCCGGCGGTGAACGTTGGGCTGTCGGTGTCGCGTGTGGGCTTTGCCGCGGCGATGAAGGCGACCAAGCAGGTGGGTGCGACGCTGAAGCTGGACCTGGCGCAGTATCGCGAGCTGGCGGCGTTTGCGCAGTTCGGTTCGGACCTGGACCCGGCGACGCAGAAGCAGTTGAACCGCGGTGCGCGGCTGGTGGAGATTCTGAAGCAGCCGCAGTTTCAGCCGTTGACCGCGGCACAGCAGGTATCGATCGTATTTGCCGGTACCAAGGGTCTGCTGGACGATATCGACACCAAGCAGGTGCAGGCGTTCGAGGCTGGATTCCACCCGTATATGGCGACAACCGGCAAGGCGATTCTGGACGACATCATGACCAAGAAGGCGCTGGACGACGATATTACGAAGCGCCTGACGGACGCGATTAACGACTACAAGAAGACGTTCAAGGACGCCGCGCAGGATAAGAAGCCAGCGATGGCGACAGCGTAAGGACGCATGGCAAACGTACTGGATTTGAAGCGGCGCATTCGCTCCGTAAAGAACACGCGGCAGATTACGAAGGCCATGAAGATGGTGTCGGCGGCCAAGCTGCGCCGTGCGCAGGAGCGTGCGATGCAGGCCCGGCCGTACGCGCAGATGCTGGCGAATGTGCTGCAGTCGCTGGTGCGGCGCACGGACCTGTATGGCGGCGAGGGTGGCGACATCCTGAACCCGCTGCTGGTGGAGCGCGAAGAGAAGAACGTGCTGGTGATGGTGATCGCCGGCGACAAGGGCTTTGCCGGAGCGTTCAACGCGAACGTGAGTAAGGCGGCACAGAAGTTTATCGATGGCCGCCGCATGTCGCGGACGCCGAGCGAAGAAAACCCGATGCCCGGTGAACAGAACATTGACGTCGAGCCTGTGGGGCGCAAGGCACGTGACCTCTTCCGGCGGCGCTACCCAGATGCGAAGTGGGAGCATGTGGACACGGAGTACGACAATGGGCTGTCGCATCACATTGAGGATATTCGTCACCGGGAGTTCCCCATTGAGGTGACGCATGACCAGAGCGTGCTGCTCTCCAAGCTGAACTTTGTGGATGTGGACAGGGCGGCGCACTCGATCATCGACAGGTACGAGCGGGGCGAAATCGACGCGGTGTACCTGGTCTACAACGAATTCAAGAGTGTGATTGCGCAGCGTGTGGTGGTGGAAAAGCTGTTGCCGATCCGGAAGCTGGGATCGCCGGAAATTACGGCTCTGGAAGAGATGACCGAGGAGCAGAAGGAAGCGGCTGCGCGCGCTGCCGAGGCTGCCGGTGTGTCGATCAACGAGCCGGAAGACTCGGCGATGCAGAAGGAAGCCGAGACGTTTGGCACGGCGGACGTGGACTACATTTACGACCAGCCACCGGAGCAGCTGTTCAAGCACCTGCTTCCGCGCTATGTGACGACGCAGATTTATCATGCGCTGCTGGAGTCTTCAGCCAGTGAGCATGCGGCGCGCATGACGGCAATGGATGCGGCCAGCAGCAACGCGAGCGACATGATTGACGGGCTGACGCTGACGATGAACCGGGTTCGGCAGGCTGCGATTACGAAAGAAATTATCGAGATTGTTTCGGGGGCGTCGGCGATTTAGCCGCGAGCTTTCGGAAGGGATTTATGGCAGAGAACATTGGCAAGGTAGTACAGATCAGCGGTCCGGCCGTTGATATTCAGTTCGATGAGAAGCACATGCCGCCGATTTACCAGGCGCTGCGCATTACCAGCGAGGGGTTTGACATTCCAACGCCCATGAACGTCGTCGTTGAGGTGCAGCAGCACCTTGGTGAGGGGCGCGTGCGCACGATCGCCATGGAGGCGACCGAGGGCATGGTGCGCGGCATGAAGGCGATTGATACGGGTGGCCCGATCATGGTGCCCGTGGGCCGCGAGACGCTGGGCCGCGTGCTGAACGTGATCGGCGAGCCGGTGGACCAGCTGGGTCCGGTGCAGACGGACAAGCGCATGCCGATCCACCGCCAGGCTCCTGCGTTTGACGAGCAGGCGACCGGCGAAGAGATGTTCGAGACGGGCATCAAGGTTGTCGACCTGATCCAGCCATTTTTGAAAGGTGGCAAGATCGGCTTGTTCGGCGGCGCGGGTGTGGGCAAGACCGTGCTGATCCAGGAGTTGATCAACAACGTGGCGATGCAGCACGGTGGGTATTCCGTGTTTGCCGGCGTGGGCGAGCGGACGCGTGAGGGTAACGACCTGTGGATGGAATTCCAGGAGTCGGGCGTGATCGATCCGCACAACTGGGAGAAGTCGAAGGCAGCGTTGATTTACGGACAGATGACTGAGCCGCCAGGAGCTCGTCTGCGGGTGGCGCTTACCGGTCTGACCATCGCGGAATACTTCCGTGATGTAGAGCATGCCGATACGCTGCTATTCATCGACAACATCTTCCGATTCACCCAGGCGGGTTCCGAGGTATCCACGCTGCTTGGCCGTATGCCGAGTGCCGTGGGCTACCAGCCGAACCTGGCGAGCGAGATGGGTCAGTTGCAGGAGCGCATTACGTCGACGAAGAACGGGTCCGTGACGAGCGTGCAGGCGATTTACGTGCCGGCCGACGACTTGACGGATCCGGCGCCTGCGACGACGTTTGCCCACCTGGACGCGACGACAGTGTTGAACCGAGCGCTGACGGAGATCGGTATTTACCCGGCCGTCGATCCGCTGGCTTCGACGTCGCGCATTCTCTCGCCGCGGGTTGTGGGCGAGGAGCACTATGACGTCGCCCAGCGGGTGAAAGCCATCCTGCAGCGCTATAAGGACTTGCAGGACATCATTGCCATCCTGGGTATCGATGAGCTGTCCGAAGAGGACAAGATCACCGTGAACCGGGCCCGCAAGGTGCAGCGCTTCCTGTCGCAGCCGTTCTTTGTGGCCGAGGTGTTTACCGGCAACCCGGGTAAGTACGTAAAGGTTGCGGACACGGTGCGGTCGTTCAAGGAAATCATCGAAGGCAAGCATGACGACATCCCGGAGCAGGCCTTCTACATGAAGGGCGGCATTGAGGAAGTGCTGGAAGCCGCGGAGAAGATGAAGGCAAACGCCTAATCTGCGCGCATAAGGGCTTCAGCGCATTGCTGGGGATTGGACGATAGATGACGGCTCGCTTCCACGAGGAGCGGGCCGTTTTACCGCTGCGGCAGCTGCCGCACGAGCGAAGGTGGTTTGGAATGGCAGACGCGACGACACCCACAACTACACCCGCGACGCCGACGGGCGGGCAATTGGCGATTCGGATTGTGACACCGGAGCGTGTGCTGGTGGATACGACGGCAGATGCGATCGAGCTGCCGGCGCAATCGGGCTACATGGAGGCGCTGTATGGTGCGGCTCCGCTGCTGGCGGAGCTTGGTGCGGGCGAGGTACGTCTGCATGGCGGCAACAGCGGCGACGCCAAGTTCTTTGTGGCCTGGGGATTTGTGGAGGTGCTGCCGCAGCGGGTGACAGTGCTGGCTGAGACGGCGATGAAGCCGACCGAGATCGATGCGGCGCAGGCACAGCAGCAGCTTGACGCGGCCCAGAAGGACTGGAATGAGGCCGGAGACGACGCAGACAAGTACGACTATGCGCGTGGCGAGATTAAGGTGGCGGAAGAGAAGCTGGCGGCGGCGAACGATCGGTAGGTAGGGGTCTCCCCTACCCTTTTGCCGCTAAATTCTTCATTCTGTTGGACCGGGCTTGCGGAGTACTGTGGTTGCACACCTGGCGTGGCTAAAGTCTCCTGATTGAGCCAGATGCACGTACCTGCACAGAGTGTGGGGCAGCCACTGTTGAGAGGATGCACCTAGTCGGCGCGCAAGGCGTCCATGGGTTGAAGTTGTGAGGCGCGGCGGCAGGGCAGGAATGCGGCCAGCAGGGTGGCTGCAACCAGGGCGGCGAGGACGGTGGCTACGCTGCCGGTAGAGATTTGGGGTGTGCCCTCAAGCAGGGAGCGCACGACGCGAACGGCGACGAGGCTTGCGGCCCATCCGCCGAGCAGGCCGAGGGCGATGGATAGTGCCACTTCGCGGAAGGTGATCCAGTAGACGTTGCCGCGGGATGCGCCGAGAGCCATGCGGATGCCGAACTCCTGCGTGCGGCGGCCGATGGAGTAGTTGAGGGTGCCGTAGATGCCGAGGAGCGCGAGCAGGAGGGCGGCGACGCCGAAGCCAGCGAGAAGGTCTGTCTGAAGCCGCTCGGGTGCGAGGGTGTCGCCGAGCTGGTCTTCGAGGGTTTGTATGCCGGTGATGGTCGCTCCCGGGTCATAGGCCCAGATGGCCTGCCGGACCTGGAGAGCGAGCTGCGTGGGATCTTCTGTGCCGTGGGCAAGGAAGAAAACGCGTGCGGGCGGCTTTTCCCAGATGGGGAGGAAGACCATGCTGATCGGAGCTTCACGCGGGGAGTTGCTTCGGGTGTCTGCGGCGACGCCGACGACGGTGAAGCTGTCCTCCTGGCGTGTGAAGGTGCGACCGATGGGGTCGAGGTGGGGCCAGACAGCCTCTGCGGTAGAGCGTGAAATAACGGCGTTGTGAAGGGTTCGGTCGCGTGCGTCGAGAGCACGTCCCTGGAGGATGGCCTGGCCGATGGTGTCGAAGTATTCCGGGCTGATCCAGCGATACTCGGCGAGGACGTCACTGGTGTCGCCGCCGCTGGTGGACTTTACGCCGTCGAGCCATATCTGGCCCTGCGAAAGCAGCGAGCTGACGGCGGCCGCGGAGGTGACGCCGGGGAGTTGGTGAAGGCGCAAGAGGATGGCGTCGTTGAAGGTGGAGAACTGCTGTTCGTAGGCGCTGCTGGTCCCCTGCGGCCGAACCGATGCAACGACGGTGCCCCCGGTGCGCAGATTGTTGCCGGCATGCAGCAGACCGCTGAGGTTGCGCGCAAAGGCAGTGGTGAGCAGGAGCAGAGCTGTGCAGGCTGAAAGCTGGGCGGCGATAAGCCAGCGGCGCAGGCCTGAGCCGGAGGCAGAACCTGCGGAGCGGTTGCTGCCGGCGAGTGCTGCCTGCGGGTTAGCACGGGTGAAGCGGAGCGCGGGAAGTGCCCCGAAGAGCAACGTCGCGGCCACGGTGCAGGCGATGGAGACGGTAAGTACCGTTGGGTTGAGCGTGATGTTCTGGGCGCGCGGGATGGCGACATGGACAAAGTTGCTGAACCGCTGGATGGAAAAGGCGGCGAGCGCGACGCCAAGTGATCCGCCTGCGATGGAGAGCAGAAGCGATTCGAGGACGGACGCCTGGACAAGCGCCCATGCGGACGCGCCAAGAGCAGTGCGCAGCGCGGCTTCACGGTCGCGTGCCATGACGCGTGCGAGCTGGGCGTTGGCGAGATTGATGCAGGCAATAAGCAGGACGCTGAGCACGGCAGCGAGCAGAAGGTAAAGGCCCTTGCTGCTGTCGCCGACGATGACAGATTTGAGCGGGACGACGACTGTGGAGAGCGGGTGTGGCTGGCCGGGTGTGAAGGCACCAGCGGGGGCCTGGCGGACGATGCCATCGCTGATGACGTCCAGCTCGGCCTGAGCGGTGGCGGGGGTGATGCCCGGCTTCAGGCGGCCAAGTGCGACGTAGTTGCCATAGTCGCTGTTCCAGCCGCCACCCTCCTGGAGGAGAGTGGAGGTGGCGATAGGGACGAAGAGATCGACGGCGGGCGCCTGCTGGGTGACGCGAGAGGAGGTGAGCTCGTTGCTTTTGGGAAAGTAGAAGCTGTGGGGCAAAACGCCGACGATCTGCACGTTTTTGGTGCCGACACGGAGCGTCTTGCCGAGAACACCTGGGTCACCGTGGAATAGTGTCTGCCACAGGTTCCAGCTGATGATGCCGCGGTCGTCGCGGCCGGGCACACCTTCGTCGGGGAGGAAGTCGCGGCCAAGCGCCGGCTGAACGCCGAGAAGGTGCATGAGGTTGGGTTCGGTGGAGACTCGACCGATGTAGAGGGGGTGCTCTCCGACGCCGGTGGAAACACCGATGGCGGATTGATTGACGATTGAGAGTTCGCTGAAGCTGTTTTGCGACTGCCGCCACATGAGCGCGTGGCGGGTGCTGGGACCGAGTTGGGGATAGAGCTTTTCAAGGGCCACTGCGTGATCCCAGATGGTGACGAGTTGGCCACTGTTGCGGTAGGCGAGGGGCTGGAGAAGGACGCCGTCGACGAAGCTGAAGATGGCGGTGGTTGCGCCGATGCCAATGGCGAGGGTGAGGACGGCAGTGAGGGCGAAGCCGGGGGAGCGGCGGATCTGGCGGAGAGCGTAGCGGAGGTCTTGCAGCAGATGCGCCATTCGGGGCTCCTTGCCTGGCAGGCTGGGATGGGTTCCTGGCTGGAGAGTTGCACGTGTGGGACCATCTTGCGGCGCGAAGCAGGCAGCGTATTTCCTGATGTCTGGTGGGGTGTTCCGATCGCGGGTGATGACGGGATGTCCGGCTGTGCAAACGGGTGTTCGCGGATGGACACGTGTGGTGGGCAGGTGTGACCCGTTCTGGCGGGCGGGCTCACCCGCCTGGTGGATGGCACGGGCGGGGAGGCTGCGATATTCTTGCCAGCATGAGTTGGAACAGGAATCGCCGCGCACTGCTGGATGAGATTGAGACCCGCGTGGAGGCGCAGCTGGCTGAGGCGTCTGAGCAGGTCGAACTTGCCGTGGGGACGCAGCAGAGTGCGTGGAGGATTGCGATGACGGCTGCGTGGGTAACGGGAGCACTGGCAGTGCTGGCGGGTGGGCTGTATGCGGGTAAAGAGCTTCGGACGCGGTACAAGGTAAAGCGGCGGACGCCGTACGACTACTATGCGCATGCCGGTGATCGTCGAACGACGGACCTGGACTTTGGAGTAGGGATTTAGGTTCGATCCTGCGGAGGCGATGTGCGGTGGTGGCAACGATTCGGCCTGGCGGTACTGTGGATGGCGTTTACCGTGGCCCTGCTCACCGGGTGGGACGTGGTTGTACAGCACCAGGCGTTCAGTGCGAGTAAACTCTTGCTTCGCGTGGTGATTTTTCTTTTAGCGGCCACGGTGTTGAGCCTGTTGCTTGGGCGACTACAAGGAAGGCGTCGAAGCGGATGATTGCATTCCTATTTCCAGGCCAGGGCTCGCAGAGCGTCGGGATGGGCCGTGACCTGTATGACCAGTTCCCTGCTGCGAAGGCTGTCTTTGATGAGGCGGATGAAGTGCTGGGATACCGGCTGTCTGCGCTGTGTTTTGAAGGGCCGGAAGAGCAGCTGAAGCAGACGGAGTTTACGCAGCCGGCGATTCTGACGACGAGTGTGGCGGCGTTGCGGGTGCTGGCGGACAAGGGTGTAGTGCCGGCGCTGGCCGCGGGGCACAGCCTGGGCGAGTACAGCGCGCATGTGGCGGCGGGAACCCTGTCGTTTGCGGAGGCTCTGGTGACTGTGCGGAACCGCGGCCGGTACATGCAGGAGGCGGTGCCGGCTGGGCGGGGGACGATGGCGGCGATCCTGGGGTTGGAGTACGACCGCATCAACGATGCGTGCCAGGTGGCCAGCGACGAACTGAACGACGTGGTTGCACCGGCAAATATGAATGCGCCGGAGCAAACAGTGATCAGCGGCGCGACGGCGGCGGTAGAACGAGCGGTTGCGCTGTGTAAAGAGGCAGGGGCGAAGCGTGCGATTCTGCTGCCGGTGAGTGCGCCCTTTCATTGCAGCCTGATGGCTCCGGCGGCGGAGCGGCTGGCCGCGGACCTGGAGCGGGATGTGTTCCTCGATCCGGAGTTTCCCGTGGTGTGCAATGTGGATGCGCGTGGGATCAGCCGGCGCAGCGACGCGCGGGACTGCCTGATTCGGCAGGTAACGGGCGCGGTGCGGTGGGTGGAATGCGTGGAGATGTTGCGCGGGTCTTGTGGGGCGACGACGTTTGTGGAAGTTGGGCCGGGCAAGGTGTTGACCGGGCTGATGCGGCAGATTGACCGAAGCGTAGTGTGCCTGAACGTGGAGGATGCGGCGAGTCTGGGGAAGACGCTCGCAGCGCTGCAGGCACCGGATTCGGCGACGTAGGTCGTGCAGGCGGAACAGGCTGCTGAGTCGGAGGCTACGGCGCTGCTGGAGGTGCGCGACCTCCGTGTGCGCTTTGGCAGCGTGGTGGCGGTGGATGGGGTGTCGTTTGCGGTGCGGGCGGGCGAGACGCTGGGCCTGGTGGGCGAGTCGGGGTCTGGCAAGTCCGTAACGTCGCTGGCAGTGATGCGGCTGCTGGCCGGGGCATCGGTGGAAGGTGCCGTTCTGTTTCAAGGAAGGGACTTGCTGACATTGCCGGAAAAGGCGATACGGCAGATGCGTGGGCGCGAGCTGGCGATGGTGTTTCAGGAGCCGATGACGGCGCTGAACCCGGTGATGGCGGTGGGCGAACAGGTGGCGGAGGCAGTGCGGGCACACGAGCCGGGGCTGGGCCGGGCGGAGGTGCGGGAGCGCGTGCTTGCGGCACTGGACGAGGTGGCGCTGCCGTCGCCGGCCACGCGGTACGGGGACTATCCGCACCAGTTTAGCGGCGGGCAGCGGCAGCGGATTTTGATTGCAATGGCGGTGGTGAACAAGCCGGCGCTGCTGATTGCGGATGAGCCGACGACAGCGCTGGATGTGACGGTGCAGGCGCAGATTCTGGCGCTGCTGCGGCGGCTGCGGGAGAAGCATGGGCTGGCCATGCTGTTCATCTCGCATGACCTGGCAGTGACGGCGCAGGTGGCGGACCGGGTTGCCGTGATGCAGGGGGGCCGGGTGATTGAGGAGAATGCGACGGCGGAGCTGTTCCGGTCGCCGCAGCACCCGTATACGCAGCGCCTGCTGATGGCTGCGCCGACGATGCAGACAGACCGGTCGCGCCCGCTGGCAAGCCTGCGATAAGTGTTGCTGAATGGCACAGTGGCGAGGGCAGCGCTTGTCGTAGCATTAAAGGGTTGTGGTTGAAAAGCCGCTCTGCCTGCTATGCGTGCACTGATTTTGTCTGACATCCACGGGAACCTGGAGGCGCTGGACGCCGTGTTGGCCGCTGCGCCACAGCACGATGCCGTGTGGAACCTGGGCGATGTGGTGGGTTACGGAGCGAGCCCGAACGAGACAGTGGAGTGCATGCGGTTGCTGGCTGACTTCAACGTGCGCGGGAACCACGACAAGGTGTGCTGCGGTTTGGTGCCGGCGGAGGGATATAACCCGGCCGCGCAGCGTGCGGTGGAGTGGACGGCGGACCGCTTGACGGCGGGCTCGGTGCAATGGCTGGAGTCGCTGCGTGAGGGTCCGATCTTTACCCAAAGCAGCACGCTTGCGCATGGGTCGCCGATGGATGAGGACCGCTACATTCTGAATATTCGAGATGCGTGGGAGCCGCTGCAACGGGCGGAGCAGCGCACCTCGTTTTTTGGGCACACGCACATGCAGGGCGGGTTCCAGCTGCGCGGTGACGACTGGATGCATGTGAAGCCGGTACACAGCGAGGGTGCGGCTGCGAACAGGCACAGTGAGTGGGTGCTGCCGCTGCATGAGAATGGGACGCGGTACCTGCTGAACCCGGGAAGTGTGGGACAGCCGCGGGATGGCGACTGGCGTGCGGCGTTTGCGGTGCTGGACGATGAAGCGAACGAGGTGACGTTCTATCGGGAGCCCTATGACCTGGCGCTGGCGCAGGGGCGGATCCTGATGGCGGGTTTGCCGGAGCGCCTGGCACTGCGGCTGCGCGAAGGACGCTAGTCCGCTTCGTCAAGGTTCTTAACCTATGCCCAGCAACTTACGCCGGCCCTAAGTGCAAGGGTATGGTTCAAGGATGAACAGCTTACGGATCTCTGCCAAACTCCTGTGTTTTGTATGCTGGTCCATACTGGCATGCTTTGCCGCTTCTGCGGAGGCCCTGAGATCGCCTTGGCACGCTGTGTCTATCGACGCGCAAGCTCCGGCTTTTGCATGTGCTTCTGCTCCGTCATTGCCAACACTGCTTGTGTTCAACGGCTACTACACGGATGCACACCACTCCGTTGTGGACCCCGCGGCGAAAGCCGCATATGAAGCAGCCTCGAAGGCGAATGAAGAGTTTGTAAAGCTTGTCGGACGTGCCGCTGACGGGTATCAGGCCCAGCATTCCGCGAGCGCTGCCAATTGTGCGTTCCTGTTACTCCAGCAAGCCGCACACAAGCGAGCCTTCAGCCTGGCTCGCCTCGGCGCGAATGGCGCGAGAGATGGCTTTTACGTCCAGGGCTTTTACCTTGATGGTTTGTCGCTCGCGTACCTGAAGGTTCGTCCAAGTGCCGCCGGCTCCCGTCAGCAACGGGCGGCGATAGAAGCATGGCTTTTGCACATGGCGCTTTCAGTGCAAACGTTCTACGACGGAATGATTTTGGACAATGCAGGAGACGGTCACAACAATCTGACTTACTGGGGTGCGCTCGGTGTTTCCGCTACTGGGATCGCCACCGGACGAGGTGATCTTTTTGATTGGGGAGTCCGCATTTTCCGTCAAGCGACGAAGCAGATCTCCGCGGACGGGACATTACCACTCGAGTTGGATCGAGCGTCGATGGCGCTTCACTACCACCTGTTTGCTGTCGCTCCGTTGGTCATGCTCGCAGAGCTTGGGAAGCTGAATGGCCTCGCTCTCTATGAAGAGGACGATGCTGCACTTCAGCGCCTGGTGAAGCGGACGGTCAATGGCTTGGTTGATTCAGCCTATTTCGCAGAGAAGACTCAGGTTGCTCAGGAATTGCCTTCCACCCTCGACGGTTCGGTCATCGGGTGGGCTGTCCCGTACGAGGCTCGGTATCCGTATCCAGCGCTTGCTTCGTTGTTGGCTAAAGCTTCCTCAACCTCGAACTGGCAACTGGGAGGACTTCCGCCCAAGTAAGTTGGGTCGGCAGTAAAGTCGCCTTCTGTATTGCAAGGGTTCGAGTTCGCTGTGAAGACTGGTCAGTACAACCGAGTTCGTGCCTAAAAGAAGGATTGGTGGAGCTCGACGCGGCGGGGTGTTTCGTCGAGGTAGACGAAAGCGGCGTCGAAGCGGACGGATGGTTGGGCGGGTTGGTCGCCGTGCCAGGGCAGGCTTTGGATGTAGGCCGCTGCCATGCGGCGGAGGTTTTGCTGCTTGTTGCTGTCGATGGTGTACGCGGCGCCGAAGCGGTCGTGGCTGCTGCGAGTCTTGACCTCGACGAAACAGAGGGTCTCGCCGTGCCAGGCGATGAGGTCGACCTCGCCGTTGAGGTTGGGTGCGCGCCACTGGCGGGCGACGACGGCGTAGCCGTTGCGGCGCAGATGGAAGTAGGCGAGGCGTTCACCTGTGTCGCCGGCACGCTTGCGTGGGTCGATACCGCGGCGGGCGTCCCCTAGACGCTGCAGCAGCGCGGCGGTGGGTTCAGCGAGGGCGAGGAACGGGTGTCGCAGCGTGTGCGGCAGGGCCATGCTCACAATCGTAGGTCGAGAAGCAGGAATCTCAAAGCTCGAGGTATAAGCGGTGCTGGAACTGCACTGACTAGACGGATGCGAAAATGGTGGAATGTTGCAATTGGCGGATGGGGCGAAGCGGTTTGGGCACAAGCTGCTGTTTGAAGGGGCGAACTGGCTGATTACGCCGGACGAGCGGACGGGGCTGGTGGGCGGCAACGGCACGGGCAAGAGCACGCTGCTGAAGGTGCTGGCCGGTGTGGAGGCGCTGGACGCGGGCAAGCTGAACCGGTCAAAGGGGCTAACCATTGGGTACCTGCCGCAGGACGGGCTGACCATGCGCGGCAAGACCGTGTTTGAGGAATGCCTGAGCGTGTTTGCGGAACTGCATGCGATGCAGGCGGAGATGGAAGAGCTGGGCGACCGGTTTGCGACGGTGGATCCGGCGTCTGCCGAGTACGAGGAGATTGCCGACCGGTACAGCGAGTTGAGTGATTCGCTGATGGTGCAGGACATGTACTCACTGGACAGCCAGGTGGGTGCGGTGCTGGGCGGGCTGGGGTTTGCACGCGAGGACTGGGACAGGCAGACGGAGGAGTTTAGCGGCGGATGGCAGATGCGCATTGCGCTGGCGAAGCTGCTGCTGCAGAAGCCTTCGCTGTTGCTGCTGGATGAGCCGACGAACCATCTTGATCTTGAATCGCGGAACTGGCTTGAGGAGTATTTGAGGAGCTATCCGCGGGCGTTCATTTTGATTTCGCACGACCGGTATTTCCTGGATGTGACGGTTTCGAAGATCGTGGAAGTGTGGAATAAACGCGCGTGGTTCTACACCGGTGGATATGAAAAGTACGTGACGCAGAAGACGGCGCGGCGGGAGCAGCTGGCGAGCGACTACAAATCGCAACGGGACCGCATTGAGCAACTGGAGGCGTTCATTACGCGCTTCCGCTACCAGGCGACCAAGGCCAAGCAGGTGCAGAGCCGGGTGAAGGAGTTGGAGAAGATCGAGCGGATCGAGGTGCCGGAGGACGAGGAGACGATCCACTTCAGCTTTCCGCAGCCGCCGTCGAGTGGACGCACGGTGTGTGAGGTGTCCGACCTGGCGAAGTGCTACGGCGAGAAGCAGATTCTGCGGAACGTGAACTTTACCATTGAGCGCGGTGACCGGATTGCGCTGGTTGGTCCGAATGGTGCGGGTAAGTCGACGCTGATTCGGATGCTGAGCATGATGGAGGCGCCGACGAGCGGGACGGTGCGATATGGCCACAACGTGCTGGCGGACTACTTTGCGCAGGACCAGTACAAGGTGCTGGATGGCAGCGCGAAGATGCTGGAGGATATTTCTTCGGCTGCACCGAAGGTACCGAGCGTGGAGTTGCGGAACCTGCTGGGCGCATTTCTGTTCAATGGCGACGATGTGTTCAAGACGCTGGGCGTGCTGAGCGGCGGGGAGCGCAATCGATATGCGCTGGCGCGGATGCTTGTGAGCCCGGCCAACTTCATCCTGCTGGACGAGCCGACGAACCACCTGGACCTGCGAGCAAAGGACGTGCTGCTGGAGGCGATTCGCGCGTTTACGGGAACGGTGTTGTTTGTGTCGCACGACCGGTACTTCATCGACGGCCTGGCAACGCGGGTGTTCGAGTGCGAGCACGGCGGCGTGCAGGTGTTTCCGGGCAATTACGAGGATTACCTGTGGCGCAAGGGTGGCGGGCCGGAGAAGGTGCAGGCAGCGGCGAAGGAGATGCAGGGCATGCGGCTGCCTGTGGTGGAGGCACCGGTTGTGGCTGCGCCGGTGGTCGCCACTTCCAACGCAAAGAAGCTGAACCCGCTGAAGCTGAAGCAGATGCAGGAGCGCGTGCGGTATGCCGAGGACGAGATGCCACGCATGGAAGACCGCATGTCTGCAATTGAAACGGCGATGGGGAACTTTACAACGGCGGAGGAGAGCCAGCGGCAGAGTGCGGCTTTGGCGGAGGTACGCCGCGCGCACGAGCTGCTGATGAGGGAGTGGGAAGAGCTGAGCACGCAGCTGGAGGAACAGGGCGTGGCGGTGTAGCGTAGCTACTTGCGCGTGCGACACTGACGCTGCCGAGAGGTGTGGGAAATGGCTGAGGAGATTGTGCCGCATGCAGAGCCGATTGCCCAGACGGGTGAAGCGGAGTGGTTTCCGCCCGCAGAGGATGACAACGAGGGCCACCTGGCGGGGGAGCCCGGACGGCGCAAAGGCTTTTTCTTCGGTCGGGGTGGATTGAAGTGGGGTTTGGCGATTGCCTTCTTCCTGCTTTGTGCGGCCGCTCTTATTGTTGTTGTGGTTACCGGCCTGGTGCTGGTGCACGCGCTGCGTGTGGGCGGCGAGGCGCATGCCGTGCGGCCGTGGTCGTCTGCACTGATCGAAGCTGCGCAGTTTGCTGGTGTGCTGTTGGCGACGTTGCTGCTGGCGAGGATTGAGCGGCGGCGGGTTGGGCGCTATGGGCTGGGAACACCCGTGGGCCGCGTGGGGCAGATTGCGGCGGGCGGCGCATGGGGGTTGGTGCTGCTGTCTGTGCTGGTGGGTGTGCTTTGGAAGACAGGCGTGCTGGTGTTGAGCGCGCCAGAGCTGCATGGCGTGGACGCGGTGCGATGGGGTGCCGCGTGGATGGTGCCTTTTGCGTTGACCGGGCTGTTTGAAGAGTTGGCGTTTCGCGGTCCGCTGCAATTTACGCTGACACGCGGGCTGGCCGGTCTGCTGCGCGGTGAGAGAACGCCAGCACACCGCAAGGCGTTCGGGTTCTGGATGGCAGCGGTGTTGCTGTCGCTGCTGTTTGGCGGGCTGCACCTGCAGAACAGGGGTGAGGCTGCAACCGGTGCGGCTGCGGCAGCGCTGGTTGCGCTGATGTTCAGCTTTAGCCTGTGGCGTACCGGGTCGCTGTGGTGGGCGGTGGGTTTCCATGCGGCCTGGGACTGGGCGGAGTCGTTTTTGTACGGCACGTCAGACAGCGGTGTGGTTGCGCTGCACACGTTTTTGCGCGGGCGGCCACAGGGCAGTGCGTTGTTGAGCGGCGGGACGGTGGGGCCGGAGGGTAGTGTGTGGGTTGTGCCGGTGATTGCGTTGGCTGCCGTCGTGGTGGCGGTGACATTGCCGTCACAGGCTGGGTCGCCGAGTGATCCGGCGTACCTGCCGGATGCGTAGGGCATACTAGCTGCATGCCCTCCCTTTGGCAGCCGCAGGATTGGTCGACCCGGCTGGATGAACTGCGCGCGACGGAGCCGGAGCGCAAGGAAGCGCCGCTACGCCGGGATGTGCGAAGCCTGGGAACGCTGCTGGGTGAGGTGCTGCGGGAGCAGGCCGGAGTGCAGGTGTTCGACCTGGTGGAGCAGCTGCGCAGGCTGGCGATTGAGCGGCGGGATGCCGACTTTAACAACGACAGCGCGATGGCGAACAGCAAGCTGCAGCAGGCGTTGTTCCTGATCCATGGGTTGAGTACGGAGACGGCGTACCAGCTGGCGCGGGCGTTTGGGTTCTACTTTGAACTGATTAACCTGGCGGAGACGAACCACAGAAAACGGCGGCGGCTGGCGGCGAACCTGGACAACAGCAAGCCACCGCAGCGAGGCAGCCTGCAGGGCACGCTGCGGCGCATGCGCGACAGTGGCTACAGCGCGGCAGAGGCGATGGAGTTGCTGGGCAAGGTGTGCGTGACACCAGTGTTTACGGCGCATCCGACAGAGGTGGCGCGGCGGTCGGTGATGTTCAAGCGGCAGCGCATTGCCGGGCTGTTGGAGGAGCTGGATCGGATTCCGAACACGCAGGCGCAGGTGGAGCGGCTGGAGCGCGAGCTGTTGACGGAGATTACGGCGCTGTGGCAGACGGACGATGTACGCAGCGAGCGGCCGGCTGTTCGGGACGAAGTGCGGATGGCGCTGGACTACTACGACGCGGCCATCTTTGACACGCTGCCTGCGCTGTACGACGAGGTTGCGGTCGCGCTTGAACGGGAATACGGGCTGGTGTTGACGGTGGCGGAGCTGCCAACGCTGGTGCGGTTTGGCAGCTGGATAGGCGGGGACCGCGACGGCAACCCCTACGTGACGAGCGAGGTGACGCTGGAGTCGCTGGAGATGAGCCGGTTGCTGCTGGAGAAGCACTACCGGCAGAGGCTTTCCGAAGCGTTGCAGCAGATTGCGGCGTCGACGCAGCAGGTGGGGTCGAGCGCAGAGCTGCAGGCGGCCATCGATGGATACCTGGCGATGCTGCCGTCGGAGGCGGTGTCGCTGGCGGCACGATTCAAGAGCGAGCAGATACGGCTGATGCTGGCGTGCATTCTGCTGCGCATGGGCGGGACACCTTCGATTTCATATGCGTCGCAGCAGGGCGAACGGCTGCCGGCGTACACCGATGCGAAGGACCTGCTGAGCGATCTGCAGCTGGTGCGGGACGCGTTGAGCACGCACCGTGGCGAACGGATTGCGCAGCGGTGGATCGACCCGCTGCTGGTGGAGGTGCGGACGTATGGGCTGCACCTGCAGACGCTGGACCTGCGGCAGCATGCGAAGGTGCATGATGCGGCGGTAAAGGAGTTGAGTGCCTGGGCGGGGCGCGAGGGTGTCGATTCCCTGCCGGGTGCGCCGTCCCCCATGACGGCCGAGGTGATGGAGACGTTTCGGACAGTTGCGGCGATCAAGCGTGGGGGCGATCCGGAGTCGATTCGGCAGTACGTGATTAGCGGTGCGACGAGCGCAGAGGATGTGTTTGCGGTGTTGTGGCTGGCGCGGGTCGGTGGCGTGCCGGTGGAGGGAGACGCGGAGAAGCGAGACCCCGGGATGCTGGTGGCTCCGCTGTTCGAATCGATCGAGGACCTGCAGAATGCGCCGGCGATTTGCCGGGAGCTTTGGACTGCGCCTGCGTACAAGCCCCTGCTGGAAAAGTGGGGCTACAAGCAGGAGGTGATGCTGGGATATTCCGACAGCAACAAGGATGGCGGGATGATCGCGTCGACGTGGGAGATCTACAAGGCGCACCGCGCCGTGCACGAGGTGGCGCGCGAGTGTGGCGTGGACCTGCGCCTGTTCCATGGGCGTGGTGGCACAGTGGGACGCGGCGGTGGACCGACGCACCGGGCGCTGTATGCGCAGCCGCTGGACAGCTTTAGCGGTGCGTTTCGCATAACGGAGCAGGGCGAGGTGCTGAACTGGAAGTACAGCGACGTGGTGCTGGCGGAGCGCAACCTGGAGCTGATGATAGCGGCAAGCCTGGACGCGATTGCACGACCTGACCTGCGCAGGTGCCGCGCCGCCAACGACTGCAGCGGGCACCTGACGGGCGAGATGCTGCCGGCGTGGGAAGAGACGATGGATGAGCTGTCTGCCGTGTCGTTTGCACGCTACCGCGCAGACATTCTGGACAATCCGGATACGTACGACTACTTTCAGCAGGCGACGCCGGTGGCAGAGCTGGAGCATGCCAAGATCGGATCGCGGCCGGCGAAGCGTGGCGGACGGAAATCACTGGGCGACCTGCGCGCGATTCCGTGGGTGTTTGGATGGATGCAGTCGCGGCAGCTGGTGCCGGCGTGGTACGGCGTGGGGACGGCGCTGGAGAACTATGCGAAGGACAACGTGGATGGGCTGGACCGCCTGCGGACGATGCTGCAGGATTTCCCGCTGTTTCTGGACATGATGCGCAACATCGAGATGGCTCTTGCAAAGTCGGACTTTGGGATTGCGCGGCTCTATGCATCGATCATGCCGGACGAGGATGTGCGAGAAAAGCTGTTCGGGATGCTGGAGGCGGAGTTTCAGCGGACGCGGTCGATGGTGTTGCTGATCAGCGGACAGAGCGAGCTGTTGGAGCAAAATCCGGTGCTGGCGCGTTCGATCCGGCTGCGCAATCCATACGTGGACCCGATCAGCTGGATCCAGGTGGAGTTGCTCCGGCGCAAGCGGACGGCAGCGGAAGACCTGCCGCAGCAGGAGGCAGGTCTGAACCGCGCGCTTACGGCGACCATCAACGGTATTTCCGCGGGTTTACGCAATACCGGTTGACCGCGTGGTAAGGCGTTGAGATATGAGCGGAGCAGCCTTGCGGAAAACGATCGAGTACGTGTCGCAAAGACTTTAGAGTAGAAGTCTGACCCTCTACGGAGCTGCAGGTGCAGACTCCGTGGTGACGCAAACGCCTTCTAACCTGCCTGTCCCCACAGGCTGGAGCTGTCTTGAAGAGTGCACTCTGCTGTCTTTGTGTGTTTTCTGCTTTGTTGAGCTCTGCCAAGGTACTTCCGTGTCAATCCAGGGACCTTGGCGGCCTGGGATTGCCGGCCAAGCCCGCCGAACGCGGCAGGATCGGCATGGCTGTGCACCTGGGAACAAGCGGCGTTGGCGTGGACCTGGCGGCACCGGTGTCAAACCATTTCGGGGTGAGAGTGGGTGGGGACTTCATCCGCTATACGGGATCGTTCCAGGAAGATGCCGCTACCATTGACGCTTTCCTGCAGTTTGGATATGCCCGGGCAGCGCTCGACTGGTTCCCGTTTAAGGGGAGCTTGCACGTGAGCCCGCTGTTGGTGCTGGCAGACAACACACGGGTGCAGGCTAACGTGCACATTGATCCTTCGCAGCAGTTCGACCTTAGCGGGGAACAGTTTCGTGGCAGCGCGACCGATCCGTTGCAGGGCGTTGGGCGCATAGAGCTTCGGCACACCGCGCCGGGCCTGACGATCGGCACCGGAAACCTGACCCGTGGCAAGGGGCACTTTGTGTTTCCTTTTGAGGTCGGGTTTTTTTACGTGGCACAGCCCAAGCTGACGGTGGACTTCTCCGGGTCGGTGTGCGATGTGACGCACCCGGAGGTGGGGTGCCGGCGCGTGGAGGATAACCCGGACTTTCAGCAGGGGCTGGACTCGTTTATTGCGCGGAACAACCACAACCTGAGCTACGCGCAGTTCATACCGATCCTGAATTTCGGAGTCGGCTACCGCTTTTAGCTGGATGTTGAATATGTGCTACGGAAGATGGTCGGGGAGAGAGGATTCGAACCTCCGACCCCCTGGTCCCGAACCAGGTGCTCTACCAGGCTGAGCCACTCCCCGACGTCTTGTGCAGCGTGTGTTGGCGGCGGGATCGCACGTGTACGGTGCGGCGTCCAACTCTGTGAGTGTACCAGACTGGCGAGGCATAACGGGCTGCCCTGGGGCAGGGGCCTGGTGCAGGAATTTACTGCAGGGTGAGCTGCACGGGGAGAGATTGCGCCGTGGTTCCGCCGGCTGCGACGACGTGAACGGTGTAGGTGGCCGGAGCCGCTGTGGACGGCGCGGACGTGGGTGAGGGGACTGGCAGGCCGCACCCCGTGGCAGCGCCGAGGACAACAAGGGCGACGATGGTGGACGCGAGAAGTGAGAGGCGTTTGCCGCCTGCGACGGCAAGAAACAGGCATGGCCAGCCGAAGACTGCTGCGAGTGTGACGACTGCATTCGAAAGCCGGGGTGCAGCGCTGCTGCTGTGCTGCGCTGCTGCGGCGAAGTTGACGGTGAATGCCTGAGCGGGTGAGCCGAGAGTGAAGGCGAGCGGAGAGGCGGAGAAGCTGCAGGTGACGTTGGTGGGCACATCGGCGCAGGAGAGTGCGACGGAGCCACTGAAGCCGGAGCCGGGCGTGATGGTGAGGGGCAGGGTGCCGTTGCCGCCGCTGGCTAGGGTGAGCGCCATGGGTCCGCTTCCAGAGAAGAGGAAGGTGGAGGTTGGTGCGGACGTGACCGTCTGGCGAAGGGAGGCGCTCGCGCCGGTGCTGTTGGCGGAACCCATGTAGACCGCCGCAAGGGTATGGTCGCCGGCGACCAGGGTGATCGTGAGGGTGGCAGAGCCGCTTTGAACCGGCACGCTGCCGAGTGAGCTCCCGTTGTCGGTGAACTGGACGGCGGCGTTGGCGTCCGTCGCAGGCGCGAGGAGAAGCGTTGTGGACAGGGTGAAGGGAACGCCGGCGGTGGCTGGATTTGCGGATGCGGTGAGTGCCAGCGAGGCAGGAGCGGGAAGCACGGTGAGGGTTGTTTGGACGGAGCCGGCCGCGATGTTGGCCGTGTCTGCCGGCTGAAAGGTAGCCTGCAGTGCTGCCGAACCGGTCGGTGGCACGGTGCCCATACCGGGGGACCAGGTGAAGGTGCCGGCGAGCGGCCGCGACGCCAGGGTGGCGGTGGCGTTGAGCTGCTGGGTAGAAAGTGCTGTTCCGTACACCACAGATGCAGGGGCAGGCCAGGTGAGGACCGGGGTGGCTTTGGCGATGCGCAGTGTTCCAGTAGTGGTTCCGCTGACGCTGCCATTGTGCACGGTGGCGACGACGGTGTATGTTCCGGCCGCGGTTGGGGGTGACGCGGCTCCGTTGTAGGTGACAGTAGACGCGAGGCCCGCGGGGGTTGTGAGGACGCCGACACTGTGGGCTGTGCCGTCAAAGGTGGTGCTGAGGCCCGTGAGGACGAGGCTTGCCGTGGGCTGCGAGGTGGAGGTGACGACAATCTGCAGCGGGGTTGCGGAGGCGGGAAGGTAGTTTGCATCGCCGGCGTAGGTTGCCGCGACAGTGTGTGTGCCTGCCGTTTGCAGGGCAGAGGTGGTGCAGAGCGCTGTGCCCTCGTTGAGCGTGATGGTGCACAGGGGGACGCCGTTGGCAGTGTCAATGAATTGGGCGGTACCGTTGGCTGCGGAAGCGGATGGCGGTGTGGCGATGGAGAGGGTGAAGGTGATTGGAGATCCACCGGTGAGTGGTGCGGTTTGCGATGCCGTGAGCTGCAGGACGGAGGCAGCCTTTGCGACGGTGAAGCTGGCGGTTGTTGCAGAGACGGTGAAGTTGCTGTCTCCAGCGTAGGCGGCGGTCGCGGTGTACAAGCCAGCGGGCAGTGTGGGGTAGTTTGCGAGCAGACCGGCGCTGGCGTACGAGGGGCCGGAGAGGAGAGCGGTTGCGCCTGCGGAGTTGAGCAGTTGGGTGAGAGTCGGGAGGCTCCCTGGACCCTGCAGCGTGTAGGTGAGGGCGCCAGTGGGCGTTCCGTTGCCGGAGTGTGCGGTGACGGAAACATCAAGCGCGACGAGGGCGTCACCATAGGTGAAGCCGGAGGTGGCGACTTTATTCCCAACAGCGTCGACGCGCTTTGGTGTGAGGGTGACGATGCTCCCTTCCGGTGCGATGCTGACCGCCACCGGAGCCGAGTCGCTGGGAGCAAAGATGCCGTCGCCGTCGTAGTGGGCGTGCACGGTGTAGGTGCCTGCGGGCAGTGTGGCTATTGAGCCGGACGCTGTGCCGGCGCTGAGGCTGAAGACCTGCGGTGCGCCGGCGGCGTTCAGAGAGGACGTGATGAGCGTGACGTTTCCAGCCGGTGTGGCGGTGCCCGAGGCGTAGGCAGACGTGACACCGATGGTGAATGCCTGCGCGGAACCGTGGGTGACACCGGTGGCCGGAGCAAGGGTAAAGGTAGTCTGGGTCGCGTGGAAGGTCGCGGAGGACCAGTCGTTGGCGAGGTTGGCGATGTTGATGGAGCCAAGGCCGGTGGCTTCGTCGTAGCCGCTGGCGGCGCTGAAACCGATGGCGAGGCTGTTGTTCTGCGACAGGGGCACGAGATTGCTGCCCGTGACGATGTCATGGAAGTCGCACGAACTGTCAGGCAGGGTAACGGTTGGGTTTGCGGGGGTGCCGTTGGTAGAGTCGCAGTGCGTGCCGGCTGCGCTTTGCCGCGCTGCAAGGGCGTAGTAGATGTAGTTGACGTTGCCCTGCCGGCCGCCGTTGCGCTGGTTGATGAGCGCCTGTGCGCTTGCCATGGCGGGAGCGGAGACGGAGGTTCCGCCGACGACCCCAATGCTGGATGAGCCGCCGGAGCCCTGGCACATGCCGACACCGCAGTACAGGGTGCCGTTGTGGCCAAAGGACGCGAGCATGACGACGTCTGGCACGAGGCGGTGAAGTCCGGGCAGCGTTCCGCCGGCTGCGGAGCCGGGTGGGTCGGCCTGCGAGGGGATCTGCGAGCCGGTCTGCCACGAAGGCCGGGCGGTGTCGATGCTGACGCCACCGCCGGTGGAGACGATGCCGGAGCCGGTGACGGTGCCGGTGGATGTTGCGTCGAGGTCGGTGGTGGAGAGGCGGCCCTGGTTCCATGCGGCTTCTGGCATGTAGCCGAGCGCGGAGGTGTAGGGGGGTGCGGAGCTCGTCGACCAGTACTGGGTGGGGCCGTAGTCGACGAACATGCTGCCGCCGACTGCCACGTTGTAGGCGGAAGAGCCCAGGGCGTTGACGCCGAAGCCCTCACTCGCGACTGTGTTGGTAGGTGCGTCGCAGCCTGCAGCTCCGGTGTCGCCGGCGGAGACGAAGACTGTTTGCCCTTGAGCGGCCGCCTGCTGCCACAGCGTGTTCCAGAAGGCTGTTCCGGCTGCGGTGCCGTCCGATTCGCATTCGCCGTAGCTGAGAGTGAGGATGTCGCCGATGTTGTTGTCGACGGCGTAGAGCGCAGCGGTATCAACACCGGAGCCGGTGAGCGATGGTGCGCTGGTGACGAGCTGCACGGAGGCACCGGTGGCCAGCGCACCCGCCCATTCCGTGTCGAGCAGGGCTTCCGATACATCGTCGCCGATGCCGGGATCAGTACCCACGACGGTGATGGTGGGAGGGTTGGTGGACAGGCCGAAGGTGGAGCGAAACGCGGCGGCGATGGGCAGCGGGATGTTGCTGCGACCGAGCACGACGATCGTCGTGCCATGGCCGTCAATGCCTGACGTGGTGAGCGGCAGTGCGTTGTACACGCGGGCGGCGTCACCCGGGCCGACGTAATGGGTACCGGAGGCCGACGCGCCATACAGGGGTGCGACCTGAGCCGATGCGGTGCTCGCTGAGGTCTGGCGAGAGCTGCTGAACTGGACTGAAGGTGCCTGCGGCAAAGGCTGCCGGCGATACAGGTCGTCAAGGCGCACAAGGCCACGGACGACGGGCGCGAGTGCGGACGGAACGGACAGGTCAGCGGTGTTGGAGACGCGCGATTCGCCGTTGCGGAGAATGTGGTGCAGCTCTGTGCGGAAGGCTCGTTCGACCGCACCGACGCTGCCAGAGAAGGTGATGAACCTGCCGCTCCGCGAGAGCTGTTGCACCTGGAGGCCGTTGTCTTGTAACCAGGCAGAGACCGTGGCGATGTCCCGGTCGGCTACGCCGTAGTGCAGGGCGAAATCGTCTGGTGTGAGCCAGTGGTGAAAGCTGGGGGACGCCGCGTCCTGCTGAAGATCAATGGCTGTGCGGAGCGCCGCGTCCTGCTCTTCAGTGGGTTTGAGAACCAGAACCATGTCGTGCAGCAAGACGGACGCACCAACCCGAGGACCGATCGACATGCGGGCCGTCGATGCCGGATGCGTGTGAGGCAGGAGGGTGCGGTTGCTGTCGTTGACGCGTGCGACGATACGCGCTTGAGGCCGGGCGTCCGCCAGGTGATCCTGAGCGGAGAGGGCGGGCGTGGTGCAAGCCAGCAGCATTGCCTGGAGAATCGCAATGCCTGCTGTCCGGCGGCGGGACGGCGCGCGTTGAGGAGGCGTTGATCGGCAAGAAAACATTGCTGGGCGGATAGAGAGTGCTCCTGCAGAAGGTTGTGCAGAAAGGCGCTGGCACCATGATGACCGAAGATGGCCAACGGGCATTTGAAGTTTGTAAGTTGCTGCGTTTCAGTTCGGCACACGAAGGTGAGTGTTGACGAGCGGCGACGCAAACGGGAAGAGCCGAAGCTCTTCCCGTTTGTTGGAAGGCTGGCGGAAGGTTATTTCCGTTTGCGCTTCTTTGCTGGTGCTACGGGTTTGGCCTTGCCGTAAGCCTGGCCATGGTGGGCGATGCTGTCCTCCGCTACGGGCTGGGTCTGCGCCGCGTCGGCTGTGGCACCCGTGGGTACCAGGATGTTGGACACCGACTTGGTTCCGGCACTGCCAGTCCGCAGCGTGATGCGGCTGCTGTCGATTCCCTTCTCCTGGGTGAGGTAGAGCTTCGCGTTACTGGCGCGCTCCGCGGCCGTGGCGGTGGATTCGCCAGGTCCAGCGTTACCCACCATGACGAGCTTGCTGTCGCCTTCGCGCTGTAGTGTGAGGGCGACGTCGTCAAGGCAGCCCTTGGCTTCGTTGTTCACGCGTGCGGGGCGCTTGGGGTCGCGATTGAAGTTGATGGAGCACAGCGGACGGGAGACCGGCACCGGTGCCGGCGGGTTGGCAATGACGCTGACGGTTGTTTTGGCGGAGGCCGCCTGGCCCTTGTCGTCGACGACGTTGCAGGTGACGGTGATGTCTCCGGGAACGGCTCCAGCTGAGTTGAGCGTGGCGATGTTTGCCTGTCCGGAGATGAGGCCGGCGCTTGTGGAGAAGCTGTACGTGAGGGGACGGTTCTGCGGACTGACGCCGACCGAGGTGATGGTGGAGCTCTCACCAGAGTGAACGGACGACGGATTGGCGGAGCAGGTGATGGTCGGTGGCTCGATGATCTTGACCTGGAACTCTGCCGAGCAGGTGGCCTGCTGATAGACCTTGGTGCCTTGCGAGACGCGGCCGTTCACGGTGTAGCTGCCGCCAGCAAGTCCATCGGTGCTGACCTGGACGGTTTCGCCGGTACCTGTGATTTTGCCGCCTGTGGCTGTCCACGTGTAGTCAGTCTTGCGCTTTGGATTGAGCCCGATGGTGTTGGAGGTGATGGTGACCGGATCCCCCGCAAAGACGGATGTTGGCGTCGCGATGCACGACAGGCCTGCAGCGATTGGGGGTGTCATGTCGCCGATACGGTAGACGATGCCTGCCGAAAGCCGGAAGGCGTTCATCTCGGTAAGGCCACCGACGTAGCCGCCCGGGATAAGGAGCGGGCCGTGGTCGACATGGTTGTAGTTGTAGTCGGCCTGGATGGGGCGGACGGCGAAGTGATCGTGGAACTGAGGCAGGATGTAGTCGATGCCGGTACCGGCGGTGATGCCGTAACCCCAGACGCAGGACTGAAGCTGGGGACCGCCGACCTTGGCACCGCCACCGAGCGCGTGCACGAACGGAACCCAACGATTCATCTGGTAGCGCGCAATGGGACCGGCCTGCGCAGTGTAGACGCAGTCATTGGGACCGCTGGGATGCAGGCCGCCTTCAGCCTGAACACCAAGGTAGCGGTTGAAGTAGCCGGTGACGCTGAGCAGGGTGCCCTTTGTAAGGGGCTGATACGAGAAGCTCGCGATGGTGGAGTCTACGGGGTGGAGATAACTGTAGCCGGCAAAAAGATCGATGCGCGACTCACGCACGGGGGGTGCGCCTGACTTTACAGCCTGGCTACCTGCCGGGTTGACGACCAGCGCGGACATGCAGGCCAGGATGGCCGCCGCGATTGGTTTGCCTGTGCGGAATTGCATGGGTACGACCTCCGAAAGGTGGTGCGGGCTACAGAAACTTTGCAGCGTGGTTCGGGACCGCCTTGGGCGGCGGCCCCGGCCTGGTTAGTACGTGGGGAGTGCGGCATACAGGTAAACCAACGCGGAACTTGGCGGTGGTCCACCGAGGACGCTGGTGCCGGTGATGGTGATTGGATAGACATGGTACGCGGTGCTGGGGCAACCGCAGCCCGTCAGTCCCATGACCATGAGGGACAAGGCCAGGAGCATGAGCAGGTGGAAACGATTTCCGAGCTTCTTGCGACGTCGCACACCGGAGGCGAACAGACCCAGACCACCAAGCTGCATGGGGAAGAGAGCTGCCGCGCTGACAAGCATGTTGCCGCTACCGATTCCATTTGCAGGAGACAAGGAGGGGAAGAGCTGGTGCATGGGGGCGAGACGGGCCGTTACATCGGCGAGCGTCGTTGTGGTGGTCATGGTGGTGGTTGCGGTGCCGTTTGCCGTGAGGGTGACCGTGGGCTGGGCGAACGTGCACGTCGCATCCGCCGGCAGGCCAACACAGGTGAGGGCGACCGGGCCGGAAAAGCCATTGAGCGAGGTGACGAGCACGTTATAAGTCGTTTGCCCCGGTCCGCGGATGATTTGAGTTTGTGGCGTTGCAGTGACAACGAAGGAGCCCACCGGGAGCGTGACAACTTCGGTGAGGGTTCCGTTGCTGGGGCCAAAGTTCGAGTTCCCGGCGTAGGTGGCCACAATCACGTGGCTGCCGACGGCGAGAGTAGAGGTGGTGAATGCCGCAGTGCCTGTGTTGTCCAGCGCAACGGTTCCAAGAACCGCTCCGTCAGAGGTGAAGACGACACTGCCGTTAGGAATGGCAGGACTGCCGGCAGCGGCGACGACGGCGGTGAAGGTGACGGCGGTGCCTACCTGAACCGGGGATGCAGAGGTGGAAAGCCGCAGTGTGGTTGAGACCACTGTGACGGTGAAGTTACCCGGTGTTGTCGTGATGTTGTAATTGCCGGCGGCAGTTCCACCCACAGTGACCGTGATGGATGCCGGGTAGCTTCCCACTGGTGTTGCTGCTGTGACAGTGGTGGAGTACGTTGGCGTGATTGCCGTGCCGATCGTGTCGCCGTTCACCAGGCCGGACGCTGTGCCGGTAAGTGGTGGGACGGCAGCACCGTAGGCTTTGGTTTTGCTGTCTACCGTAACGGTCAGTGGTGCCTTGGTGACGGTCAGGGTTGTGGTGGAGGAACCTGCCGAGTAGTTGGAGTCACCGGAGTAGGCGACGACGACGGGATACGTCCCCACCGCCAGACCGCTGCCCGCGGGGTTTGTGCAGGTGGTGCTTGCGGGTCCGGTAACCGGTGTTGTGCACACTACTTTGCCGTTGACGGAGAAGGTGAACGAACCCGTTGGAGGAATGCCAGAAGTTGTGTAGCTTACCGTGCCGGTGTAAACGCCGCCGTACACCTCGGTTTCGGGGGTGGCACCGCCTGGGCCGCCAGCACCGCCGCTACCCGTGCCTGTTCCGCCGCCGCCACCTGTTCCGCCACCACCGCCTCCACCAGGCGGCAGACCGCCGAGTGTCGCTGTTGTGATGGTCAGCGTTCCCGGAGTATTCGTGATGGCATAGTTCGAGAGGTTCGTAGAGCCCTGAGCGGTGACAGTGGCGGTGATGGCATAGGTTCCAGCGGGAGAGGTCTGCGTCGCTGCTGTGTTGTAGTTCACAACAAAGCGGTCTGAGCCAACACCGTTCACGACCGAACCGGACTGGGTGGCCAAGCCATTGGTGGTTCCATCCAGTGTCGGATTGGGCGAAAGGTACGCCTTGCTCTTGTTGTTCACCACCTCTGAGATCGGAGCAGGTGTAATGGTGAGCGTCGTGTTTGTTGTTTGTGTGGGGTAGTTGCCGGTGAATGTAATAGTTACCGGGTAGGGTCCACCTGTAACTCCAAGGCCTGTGCCGCCCGGAAGCGTGCACGTGACAGAACCGGTAAAGGTTCCAGTTACGGTGCACACCGAACTGCCGCCATTGATGTTGAAGGTGATGGTGCCCTGCGGAACGGTTCCGCCATTCGTCGTGATGGTGACCGTACCGGTATACGCGCCACCGAAGATTTCGCTCTCAGAAGGCGCGGTAAATGAGGTGATCGCGGCAGCAACAGCACCGCCCGTGAAGCCGACGATTTGTGGCGAATGAGTGTCGCTGTCGTTGATTCTGGCGTTGCCCGTTTGTGGGCCGGTGGACGTCGGCGTAAAGCTGAAGCCAAAAGTGCACAGTGAGCCTACGGCGATGTTCTGGCCGCACGTAGTTTGTGTGCTGTTGTTGGTAAACACTGGATTGCTGATGACGGGGTCCGTGGTGCGGAGCAAACCGGTATTGCCGTCGTTGAACAGTGTTTGTGTGAGGGTGGTGACGGAGCCTACAGCTGGTGTGCCGAAATCCAGAACCGGCTGCGCTGGGTAGTTGGGAAAGCGGATGCTACGCAGTGCATTGTTACCGCTGTCCACCACGTACACCGTTCCGTCGGGAGCGACGCGTGCGCTGAACGGCGTGTTGAGGGATGCTGCATTCGAAAGACCGCCGTCCCCCGTGTAGCCTGGCGCACTGTTGGGCAAGCCAAAGATGCGAGTCACGTTCGTCGTAGAACTGGATGAGTTGCTGATCAGAACAACCTTGTTGCTGCCGGCGTCCGTAGCAATGACGTCGCCTGCCGCATCCACAGCCAGATCCTGGATGTTGGTGAAGCCCTGGCCAAGGGCCGTTCCTGCAGTGGTGCTGGTGGACGTGCCGTTTCCGGCGAACAGGTGCAGGGTGCCGTTTGCGTCGACGCCGTAGATGCGGTGAGCGGCGGAGTCACCGATATAGATGAGACCGTTCGCATCCTGAGCCAATGCGGTGATGGACTGGAAGGCAACGCTGGTGGCTGCCGCGCCCTCAACCGGGGTTGCTGTGCCGCCGCCGGCGACCACATAGCGGATACCACCCGCATAGACCTTTACGACATCCTTGCGTGTACCGTTTTCCGCAACAAGGGCGTTGCCGTACCCATCGACGGTTAAAGAGGATGGAGTGTCTAAACCCGGGATATAACTCGCCTGGCTTGCACTTCCTGCAGAAAAGCGTTGGACCGTTCCCGTGCCTGTGTCTGCGACGTACCAGTTTCCCGCGGCATCGACTGCCAGCGAGGTAGGCGCGGAGAGTGCACCGGCAGGTACTACTGTCGTTGGCGCTCCTCCACCGGCCGGGAATTTCCGGACATCAGCGTTTCCGCCGGTACCCTGCTCGAGCACATACACGTCGCCATTCGACGTGACAGCTGCATCGATACCGTTCGAAATTCCTGTTGCCACTGTCCCGGCAAAGCCCTGGAAGAGCAATCCCTGGCCGCCCTGACCTAAGCCCTGCAGACCTGCCGTGACAACGGTGGAGGATAACGAGTCTGTGACTGTAATCGGCGAGTAGCGGAGGCCGGGCCTGGTAGGAGAAAAGATGACGCCTACCGTGCAGTAATGCGGCGTCGCTCCGCTTGCGCTGGCGGTCTGCGCTCCCGTACACGTATTTTGCGAGATGCTGTAGTCGGCACCGACCGAGATCGCCAGATTGCTGTTTGCGTTGATCTGGAAAGTAAGCAGGCTGGCGTTGCTGCTGCTTCCGTCCGGCGTAAGTGCAAAGTTAGTCCCAAACGAAAAGCGCCGGATAACGCTGTTGCCGGTATCGCTCACAAGCGTGTTGTTCGACGCATCCACTGCGATGCCGATGGGCGCGTTGAGCGGAACTGTAGAAGCCGCGGCGCCGTCCTGGAAGCTGTTATACGGACCCGCGCTACCGTCAGGGAGGCCCGCAACCTGGAGCAGCTCTCCAGTATTCAGGGAATACCGGTAATAACGGGAGGGGCTGGACGTGACGAAGAAGAGGTTTCCGGCCAGACTGAAGGTGAGGCCGCGGGGATTAAGGATGCTGGAGGAGGAACTGCCGCACGTACCCACAACGGTGGTGAGCGTTCCGCCAATCATCGCGCGGATGCAGTTATTCGCCGTGTCAGAGAAATACACATCCCCTGCCTGGCTGATTGCGACAGCACCTGGCTGGTTCAGAGTCGCCGAACTGGCCGCGTACCCAGGGCATTGCAGTGGGACCAGCGCCGAAGGCTTACCGGCGATCAAACAGAGATTGGTGGACGCCGCACCCGGGGAGTGGCGGACGATCTGGTAGATACCGGGGGAGTCGGTGGTGTCGCGGATGGCGATGTAGAGGTTGCTGGCTGCGTCAAGAGCGAGCCCCGCGGGCGACGGAGTTGCCGACAGGTAGGTTGGAACGCCGCACGTTCCTGCAACCGTGGTGAGATTGGCTGTGCCTGCCGCGTTTCCACCGTCGAGAACACGGACACAGTTGTGACCTGAATCTGCGATGTAGACGTCATTGCTGGTGCTCACCACAACGCCGGCGGGTTCAAGCAAACCCTGGGCAGACGTCGGGGTTGGATTCAACGCAGCGTCGCAGGTGTCGTTTGCGCCTGAGGTGACGAGTCCTGCGACGATGGTCTCAGAATTGGATGAGTCGATCTTACGGACGCAGTTGTTGCCCTTGTCTGCGATGAAGAGATTTCCACGCGGGTCTGTGGCCAGGCCGGTGGGTCCGTTCAGTTGCAGACTGCCCGCCTGGCTGAAATCGCCGTTAAAACCTGCGGTCCCGGTGCCAGCGATCTTTGTCTGGCCAGGCACAAGCGTGACGGACTGGGCAGCGGCTACTCCGGCAAACAGCAGGGAAAGCACCGCAATCACCCGCCGCGGAGCTGTACGACCGACAAAAGACATCATGAGCAGTAACCTCTTTCAGAACGCCAGGCAGTTCACGGACACAAGCAGAGACCGAGCCTTCTTTTCCGCCGAGAGGTACTACATCTGAGAGGCGCTAGATACCTGGCGCTGCACCAAGGCAAGTGGCAACGACCGGGGGCTTCTCAGGAGTGGGACGAGCCAGAAACGCAAGACGTCAGACGGCGCAGAAAGCATGGGGGATCGCGTCGACCAAACCTCGGTCTAAGGATCAATGGTGTGCAAATCAATAATTTCAATGAATGTGTGTTTCCCACATCCGGTTGGATTATGACATACCGCACCTAGGCAAATGTTCTCTCATAGCACGTTAGTTGTATGTGCCGGAGTAGGCCAGTATCAAGTTCGATCCACCGGAGAACGACGCGCAGTGAACTTGCAGGGATGTGAAACCAGCGTGAACAGCCAGCAAAAGCAGGGCACTTCCGGCCGACAGGTTGAGATCTGCAGTAGGCCTAACTCGTTAGTTACTACGTCGACTCGGCAAGTGACGGCAGCCCAGAGAAGAACGTATACCAATGGAGAGATAGAACGAGCTACTCCGTTCTGCCAGGTACTGCTAAGTCTGTCCTTGATGGAACAGATCGCATCTTCACTGGTTTGTTTTATTCCCCGACATGGGGTGCGGTGCCGTATACCCACAAGGAGCCAACTGACGGCTCACGACGAGGTACTTACCGGGTTAGCTGTAACTTGCGGTACGCGGCGAAGTGCCAGCTAATGCGCCTGCGCGAGAGACTGGTCCAGTAGACGCCGATGCGCATTCACCTTTGTCAGTCGTCCAGAAGCGTTGCCACTGTACCTCCGCGTTCCGTGTGTCAGGGCTGGAACCCGTCTGCGAGGCAGTTGCCTCGCCGTTCCCGGAATGCAGCATGGGACGCTAGTATGAGCACTATGGCCCTCAACGAAAAGCGTCGCATACAGGCGGATGCCGCACCGGCAGCCATTGGCCCATATAGCCAGGCAATTGCGCAGGGTAACCTGTTGTTCACCTCGGGGCAGATTGCGCTTGACCCACTGACAGGAGCGCTTGTGGAGGGCGGGATTGAAGCAGAAACTGACCAGGTGATGCGGAACCTGCAGGCAGTTCTGGAGGCGGCAGGAGCGGGGCTGGCGAGTGTTGTAAAGACCACGATCTTCCTGATCGATATGGGCGACTTTGCCGTGGTCAACCGGATTTATGGAGGCGCGCTGGAGGAGGCGGGAGCACCACCTGCGCGATCGACAGTGCAGGTGGCAGGACTGCCGCGCGGCGCGCGGGTAGAGATTGAAGCGATTGCAATGCTTCCGGATGCCTAAGCACACGAGATTAGGAGTAGCTGACGATACCAATGCCGTTCTCGCACCATCCAATGCCTAAAGTAGGAGGACACATCATGGCAGAGATTCTTGGTCTGAACACGCCACCGCAGGCGGGTGCGAAGGTGCACAAGACAGAGGCGGAGTGGCGTGAGTTGCTGACACCGGAGCAGTTTCAGGTGCTGCGCGGCAAGGGTACTGAGCGCGCCTTTACGGGAAAGCTGTACGAGAATCACGCGGACGGCATGTACCACTGCGGCGCGTGCAACGCTCCGCTGTTCACCTCAGACACGAAGTTTGAATCCGGGTCAGGTTGGCCGAGCTTTTTTCAACCGGTGACACCCGATGCGGTCGAGGCGATCGAGGACAACACCCATGGAATGCGGCGGGTGGAAGTGGTGTGCGGCACGTGCGGATCTCATCTGGGACACGTTTTTCCGGATGGACCTCGCGACCAGACAGGCTTGCGCTACTGCATCAACTCGGCTTCGCTGCAATTTGCAGGGGGCGGGGATGCAAAGGCCTCAAAGACGGAGTGACGGTCTGGTCCCGACTGTGACAATCGAGCCGGGGACCTTGACCTGATCCCCGGTTCTCGATATGCTTAGCAGGTTCGGCAGATCGGTTCTGCGGAAGGCTTTTTGCATCCGTATGTGAACCGGCGGCGGTGTAAACCCGCTATCCGTGAGACATAAGGGCAGGTTCGGGTGCATGACGCCCGCTGCTGCAGCGCGCCGCGAAGCGGAAGTGCGGAAGGATCAAGACGATGTACGCAGTGATTCGGACAGGTGGAAAGCAGTACCGCGTGGCACCGGGCGATACGCTCAAGGTGGAGACGTTGGGCCAGGAGAGCGGATCGATCGAATTCGCGGACGTGGTGGCAGTGAGCGGCGAAGCGGGATCGTTTGAGCAGGAATTGACTGGCGCAAAGGTTTTGGCAGAAGTCGTCGGCGAAGGCCGCGGTGAGAAGATCCTGGTTTTCCACTTCAAGCGCAAGAAGCAGTACAAAAAGATGCAGGGTCATCGGCAGAACTTTGCAGAGATCCGCATCAACGAGATTCTGGTCAACGGCAAGAGCTACAAGCCCGAGAACAAGTAGTAGAACCACCTGGCGCTGCACGTCTCCGTTGTGAGAGGTGTAGACGACCGGATATCGGCACGACCAAAGGTCGCGGCCTGAGAGCGAGAGACAGAGATGGCACACAAAAAAGGTGGCGGAAGCTCTTCAAACGGCCGCGATAGTAACGCACAGCGGTTGGGTTGCAAGAAGTTTGCCGGTGAAGTGGTCACGGGCGGATCGATCATTGTCCGTCAGCGGGGCACACCCATCAAGGCAGGGTTGAATGTGGGTCGGGGCAAGGACGATACGTTGTTCGCCAAAATCGGCGGGCGCGTGCAGTTCTCCGATCGTGGCAATCACGGTCGCTTCGTGTCGATCGAGCCTGTCGCGGCCGCGTAGCACGCACGCTCGTTTTAACGTCAAGAGCCCTCGATCCCAGCTGGATTGAGGGCTCTTCTGTGTGCGCGCATGTAGTAACCAGAGCCTTGCGTCGCGCGCTGCCGTGGCGGCTTAGTCGTTCAACTTAAGGCCGATGGTGAAGCTGTTCTTGGTGTCGAAGGAACTGATGCTTTTGACAGAGGTCTTCTTGCCATCGAGATCTGCCCACACTTCGTAGTCAGTGCTGCCCGAGAGCTGAGCGAAATGGTAGGTTCCATCTTCCGCAGTGATGTAGCTCCGCTGCGAGAGCGAACGCGTGTCTTTTAAGTGCACGACGGCACCTTTGGCCGGTCCGCCACTCTTCAGCGACACGGTTCCATCCAACGCGCGTGAGTTTGCCGTATTTTGAGCGGCAGCGGGAAGAGCGGAGACAGCAGCCACACTCCCAAATACGACGGACAGCGCAAGGATGGAGCGCCGAAGGGCAGAAGGAACAGGCGAAGACAGCAGGAAACTCATAGATTTAGTATACGGTCCGCGTAACCAGACCGTCCTCTATCGGAATAGACCCGCAGTCATCTGCTTTGTTGCTTTGGATCCGGTGGTGCATGTGCACCCTTGCTCCACTTGAGCTTCGCGCGAGGAGCCTACTCCTCTTCCTCATCGTCAGAGTCGTGACGGAAGCTTTCGTCCTCATCGTCATAGCCCTCGCCATCTACGATGACCAGGTGCAGCGGCTCGGTGGTAACGATCTCCAGGTCTGTGCCACACTCGTCGCACGTGACGGTGTCACCTTCTTCTACTTCATCTGTGTCGATATTGAGGGGGTTGTCGCATTCTGGGCAAATCGCAGCCATTTCATTTCTCTTTCTCGCGGTCGTGCTGCACCGCTTCCGGACTATGGGTCAGAGCAAGTAGTCACGCCGCTCCGCCGGTTGTTTGTGGGAAGACGCTGCGGACCCATCTGGGGTTGTTTGCTGTTGTTCCTCAAGACTTTGCGACACTTGAATTACGGCGCAATGCATGCAAGTAAGTCATGGATGGAGCCAACCAGTTCAAGATTGCAGGAGTAAGTGAAGAAAAAGTCGATGCACCCGGGTCAAAGCCTTTATGCTAACGGTATGGATCTATCAGCAATTCTTACGGCGATCGACGAGCAGATCGCCACTCTGCGGCAGGTAAAGGAACTTCTAAGTGCCGCCTCGTCAACCGAACTTCGCACGGAAAAAGCGGTGGCGGCGATAAAGGCTAAGGCTCCTGGAGTTGCAAAGAAAAGCGCAAAACGCACGATGAGCCCTGAGGGCCGCGCACGTATTGCCGCAGCGCAAAAGAAGCGTTGGGCCATCAAGCAAGGTGCATCCACGGCAAAGGCTCCTTCGACGTCCAAGAAAAGCGCTTAGCCACACGGCGCCACAATACATCCTGCAGTGAAAGTACTTCCCTTCGGTCACCGGAGTCAGGAGAACTTCTCCGCTCGCTGATGTGCACGTCTAAAAATTGGTGGGCCCACCAGGACTTGAACCTGGAGCCAAAGCATTATGAGTGCTCTGCTCTAACCAATTGAGCTATAGGCCCACGTCGTAGCCGACACGAGTGGGTAACTTGCTCGCTTGCTTCCCGGCTCGCCGAGAGGTACGCGCAGCGGATGCGACCGCAACAAGCTACCCCAACAATTTTAAACGAACACTTACTCTGCTGTGCTGCCCGGCGTTGTTCCTGTATCACCGGGAGCGGACGGATTGAGGCGACCGTTCGCGTTCTCCGGGGTATCGGACGAGACGGACGTGTTTCCCGTGCCGGAGTTGCTGGGGTTTTCGCCGCGGTATCCGCTTGGCTCTTCTCCAATGTGATCCTCTGCGCGCTCTCGACGCGTGGAAGGAGCTGAACCATCCATTGCCGCGGCCGTTTTATCGCTGTTGTCCTGCTGCACCTGCTCATCGCGCACAGGCACGCCATTGTCACTCATCGTGTGTCCTCTGGTGGTACGACTCTGAAAGACAGTACGGGGATGTCCCCGTGAGAAGAAGACGACTAGCACGTATGGGGGACTTGAGAGGCGTGCGAAGTTAAGGTGGAAAATGAGACAATTCGGTGGGATGCAGACCTCTACCCATCGCTCGCCCTTGCTTGTAACCGGGGGAGCCGGATTCATCGGCTCCAACTTTGTGCTGGATCACCTGGCAAGCGAAAGCGCCGTTCCCGTCGTAAACCTTGACGCACTGACCTACGCCGCCAACCCACGGAATCTGGACGCCCTTGCCGGCGATGCGCGGCATACATTTGTGCATGGCGACATTCTGGATCGAGCGCTGCTCGACAGGCTGTTTGCCACGCACAGGCCGGCGGCGGTGGTGCACTTCGCCGCAGAGAGCCATGTGGACCGGTCGATTCATGGCCCCGCAGCGTTCCTGAAGACCAACATCGACGGCACGTTTGCCATGCTGGAGGCTGCGCGCGCTTACTTTTCCACACTTTCGGGCGCAGAGAAAGAGAGCTTCCGCTTTCTGCATGTATCGACGGACGAAGTGTATGGGACCCTGTCGCCGACGGACCCGGCGTTCCATGAGGACACACCCTTTGCGCCGAACAGTCCATATGCGGCGTCAAAGGCGAGCTCGGATCACCTGGTACGCGCATGGCAGCACACCTACGGGCTACCGACGCTGATCACGAACTGCTCGAACAATTACGGGCCATTCCAATTCCCGGAAAAGCTGATTCCACTCACGATCGCGAATGCGCTTGCGGGCAAGCCGCTGCCAGTGTACGGCGACGGTCAGCAGGTGCGCGACTGGCTCTATGTTGCCGATCACTGCCGTGCCATCGAGACGGTGCTTGCGCTTGGCACCGTTGGGGAAACCTACAACATCGGTGGGTCAAACCAGCAGAGCAACCTGTCTGTTGTGCATACGCTTTGCGCACTTCTGGACGAGATGGCGCCCGGTGCAAAGCCCTACGCAGACCTGATTACGCACGTGGCAGATCGACCCGGGCATGACCGGCGATATGCCATTGATGCGCGCAAGATTGAAGGCGAGCTGGGCTGGCACGCCGCCGAAAGCTTTGCCACGGGCATGCGCAAGACGGTGGCCTGGTACCTGGCGAATGGGCCATGGATGGAAGGCGTCACGAGTGGTGCGTACCGGCAGTGGATTGAGCAAAACTACAGCTCGCGTGAAGACACCGGAACGGCACGCAGTGTTGTGCCGTCTGGCACGGACGGTGGCGAGCATGCAGAGGCTGTCACGATGGCGGCAGGGAGTGCTCGCGCATGAAGGGCATCATTTTGGCCGGTGGGTCAGGCACACGCCTTTTCCCAGTGACGCAGGCCGTGAGCAAACAGCTTATGCCGGTGTACGACAAGCCGATGGTGTACTACCCACTTTCGGCTCTGATGCTGGCCGGGATCCAGGACATTCTACTGATCTCGACCCCGGCGGATACACCGCGCTTTACGCAGCTGCTGGGCGACGGGTCGCAGTGGGGGCTGCGGTTGAGCTACGCCGTACAGCCGGAGCCGAATGGCTTGGCCGAGGCTTTTCTAATTGGCCGCGACTTCCTGGCCGGCAGCGCCTGCTGCCTGGTGCTGGGCGACAACATCTTTTACGGCCATGATTTTGCGCGATCCTTACGCGATGCTGCGCAGGCTACAGAAGAGAGCGGTAGCGCACAGGTGTTTGCGTATCCTGTCACCGACCCGGAACGATACGGCGTGGTCGCCTTTGACAGCGAGCGGCGAGCGGTATCGCTGGAGGAAAAGCCGACCAAGCCCAAGTCGCGGTACGCCGTAACCGGGATTTACTTCTACCCGCCGGATGTGGTCGACGTCGCCGCAACAATTCAGCCTTCGCCACGAGGTGAACTGGAAATCACCGACGTGAATTGCACCTACCTGGCGCAGGGACGGCTGAACGTGGAGGTGCTGGGCCGTGGTATTGCCTGGCTTGACACCGGCACTCACGATTCGCTGCTTGAGGCCACACTGTTCATCCACACGATTGAAAAGCGCCAGGGCCTCAAGGTCGCGTGCCCGGAAGAGATCAGCTATCGGCTTGGTTGGATTACCGAAGAAGCGTTGACGGAAATTGCGAACAACTATGGCAAGAGCAGCTATGGGGACTACCTGCGTCGCATTGTGCGGGAAACCGTGTACTGAGCCCTTCAGACTGAAGGCAAACCGCCGACGGGCACAGCACCTGGAGTAAACCCCTTGCAACCCGCCCTCTTTCTTGATCGCGACGGTGTTATCAATGAGGAGGTCGGCTACCTCCATCGCATGCAGGATGTGAGGTTTGTGCCCGGCATCGTTCCGCTGCTGCGAACCGCACGTGAGCTGGGCATGTTTGTCTGTGTCGTCACCAACCAGGCGGGGATTGGCCGAGGCCTCTACAGCGAGGCTGATTTCCAATCGCTGATGCGGGGAATGCGCGCCGCACTGGCCGCCGACGGTGCGTTTCTGGATGCGGTGTACCACTCCCCGTTTCATCCTGAGCACGGGCTGGGCGAGTACCGCAAGGACACAGAGTGCCGGAAGCCGAAACCAGGCATGCTGCTGCAGGCTGGGTTGGATCATAACCTGGATCTTCGCCGCTCTGTTCTGGTCGGCGACCGATGCACCGATCTGGCTGCCGGGGCCGCAGCCGGGGTCCCGCGTTTGTACCTGGTTGGAAAGACAGAAACCTGCAGCGGCGTGCAGCATACCGTTGTGGACGGGCTGCAGCAGGTCACGAATGATCTGTTAAGGGACGGCAGGTGAAGTTGCCGCATCCAACCCTTCTGGAAGCTGGACAAGACGGAGCCGCCGAAGGGCGGCCATCGCTTTTCAGCCTCCGAGCTGGCTGATGGTCTTGCCGGGAATGCACACGGGACGGTAGTGTAGAGCGAAAAAGACTGCTACCGCGCAACAAGCCGTCACCAAACCCCTGGGTGCGGCCGGAATGCACGAACTCAAAGCACATTTGAGCTACACGACGCCACATTGAGCGTCGATGTGGGTTTTACCTGATACCGCCTGCCGTATGTGTCGGTGTGCAGGAAAAGAAAGAGCTTACGCCGTGCGTGTTGCGTTGATTCATCCCTGGTTTGTGCACCGCGGAGGTGGTGAGCGCGTGGCAGAATGCATCGCTGCCCTGGTGCCTGGGGCCGAGCTGTTCGCGCTGGCGAGCCGGTCTGGCGGACTGCCCCGGAGCCTGCGCAACCGGAAGATGAAGAAATCGCTGCTGCAGTTTATGCCCGGATCAAGGCGTCTGGCTCCGTACCTGGTGCCTTTTTATGCGCTGGCGGCGCGATCGTTGCGGTTGAGCAGCTTTGACGTGGTGCTGTCGTCTGACTATGCGCTTGTGAAGGGTGCGCGGAAGAAGCATCATGCGCAACATCTCTGCTACTGCCACTCACCCATGCGCGCCCTGTACGACGGGTATGAGTCGTACCAGTACGCTATGAATGCGGTGATACGCCGCGTCTTTCGCGCGGTTGCGCCGCGCATTCGCCGATTCGATCGCAACGGCGCGGCGACCGTGGACGACTTTATGACGAACTCCTACTACGTGGCAGAGCGCATTCAACGCCTGTACGGCCGCCAGAGCACAGTGATCTATCCGCCGATCGACATGTCGCGGGCGCGGCTGAATACACCGGGCGACCACTACCTGTGTGCCGGCCGACTCGTCGACTACAAGCGCACCCAGATGATGATCCTGGTGTGCGAGCGGTTGGGCCGCAAGCTGCGAATCGCCGGCACAGGGCCCGAGATGAAGAAGCTGCGCAAGCTTGCCGGGCCAAACACCACCTTTCTGGGTGAGTTGTCCGACGAGGCGTTGTGGGACGAGTATTCCCGCTGCCGTGCCCTGCTGTTTGCAGCGGACGAAGACTTTGGCATGATTCCGCTGGAGGTCCAGGCCTGCGGGCGGCCGGTCATTGCATTTGGCTTTGGCGGGTCGCTTGAGACTGTTCGCAGCGACAATCCGCCGACGCGGTATGCGCCGCATACTGCGCAGACCGACGATCTGGCCCGGACGCAACCGACCGGCTTGTACTACTCGCCCCAGACGCCACAGGCGTTGCTGAAGGCTGTGCTCCGGTTTGAGCAGGAAGAAGACCGCTTCGACTCGGCCACAGCCCAGTCCTTTGCAGCGGAGTTTGACACATCGGTTTTTCTGGGTCGGCTACGGGAACACCTGATTGCCCAGGTGCCGGCGCTGGAGCCGCAACTTGCTACCGTTGCCGATGCACTGCGGACACTCACACAGCCGTCGGGCCAGCGGGTGGCCTGAGCCGTGCAACAGATGCGTGACCTGCTTCGATCGTCGTTGGGCAAATCTCTGAGCGCGCTTGGAGCGCTGGACCGCCTGGCGATGGCGTGGCCTGTGGCCGCAGGGCACGCCATCGCAGAACGCTCAAGCGTGACGCATCTCTCGGGCGGTGTCGCCACGGTGGTTGTCCGCGGCGATTCTGCGTGGCTCGACCAGTTGCGCCGAATGACTCCACAGTTGCGCGGTGACCTTTGCAAGGTCAGCGGAATTGCTGTCACCGATATACTGTTTCTTGCAGCAGACACACCGCCGAACAGGCGACACAACCTGGCAGCAGAAGAGTCATCGTGAGACCCATGCAAGAGAACGAATCGAACTCGCAGCACGGTACCTCCACTGTGAGTGCGGACGAGGTGCAGCACGTGGCTGCACTGGCCAGCCTGCAACTGACGCAGGACGAAGTGCCCAGGATGCAGCGCGACCTGAATGCCGTGCTGGACTACATTGCGATGCTGAACGAGCTGGACACGACCGGTGTACCCGCGATGGCACAGGTGAGCCAGATACTCGACCTGCCGGTAAGCAGCGCAGGCTCCGACCTGCGACTGGATACGGAGAAGCCGTCGGTGGACCGCGCGGCTGTCATGCGAGAAGCTCCCGAAACGGACGGCCGGTTCTTCAAGGTTCCCAAGGTGATCGAGCGGTAATTCCACCGCTTGTACACCAAACAGCACCGCACACCGAGACTTTGATGAACTTCGAAAAACGCACTCTTTCCACGATTCGGGACGGCATCGCCGCGGGCACCTTAAGCGCGACAACGCTGGCGCGAGAACACCTCCAACGCATCCGCACCCACGACCAGGTGCCGGGCGAGGAGATCAACAGCTTTCTCTCACTGAGTGAAGACCGGGCGCTTGCGCAGGCGGAGCGTGTGGATGCACTGGCCAAGGCCGGTGATCCGTTGCCGTTGCTGGCTGGCGTTCCCATGGGCGTGAAGGATCTGCTGGCGATGCAGGGTGCACCGACCACCGCGGGTTCTGCAATTTTGAAGGGATACCACCCGCCCTACGACGCGACCGCGGTTGCGAAGCTGGAGGCGGCCGGGGCCGTGCTGCTGGGCAAGTGCAACTGCGACCAGTTTGGCATGGGGTCTTCCAACGAGAACTCTGCCTACGGGCCGGTGCGCAATCCGCGGGCGCTTGACCGCGTACCCGGGGGTTCGTCGGGAGGTTCGGCAGCAGCCGTGGCCGCAGGCTTCTGCGCGGCATCGCTGGGCACGGATACCGGTGGTTCCATTCGCCAGCCGGCGGCGTTCTGCGGCATTGTCGGCGTGCTGCCGACATACGGCCGCGTCTCCCGCTATGGGCTGATTGCGTATGCCAGTTCGCTTGACCGGGTGGGCCCGTTTGCCCATACAGTGGCAGACGCGGCCACTGTGCTGTCCGTGCTGAGCGGGCCGGATGCGATGGATGCAACGAGCAGCCACAAAGCTGTAGGCAACTACGCGGAAGCATGCAGAAAGCCGGCAGATGGTTTGCGCGTCGGGATGCCAGAGGAATACTTTGCGGACGGCCTGGACCCGGAGGTTCGGGCCGCAGTCGAAGCCGCGGTTCGGTCGCTAGAGGCCCAGGGTGCCACCGTTCATCTCGTCAGTCTGCCCCATACGCGCTACGCGATTCCTGCGTACTACGTGCTTGCAACGGCGGAGGCGAGTTCAAACCTGTCGCGTTTTGACGGTGTTCGTTTTGGTCATCGCGCTGCCGATTCGACCACGCTTGCAAAGATGTTCCGGGAGAGCCGGGAAGAGGGCTTCGGCACGGAGGTCAAGCGCCGTATTCTGCTGGGCACGTATGCGCTTTCAGCCGGGTACTACGATGCGTACTACCGTAAGGCGCAGCAGGTGAGAATGCTGATTGCACGTGACTTCCAAGCTGCATTTGCGAAGGTAGATGTGCTGGTGACGCCGATGACGCCGACGCCGGCATGGAAGCTGGGGGAGAAGGCGGACGACCCGCTAAGCATGTACCTGGCTGACGTCTACACGGTAGCAGCGTCGCTGGCAGGTATCTGCGGTGCGTCGGTGCCGTATGGGGAGAGTTCCACCGGTTTGCCGATCGGCGTGCAGGTGTTGGCTGGTCACTTTCAGGAGGAGAATCTCTTCCGTGCCGCGGCCGCCGTGGAACGTGGCCAGGCCGGCAAAGCCTAAGTATCCAGAGACAATCCGAAACATCCTGGCCAAGGGCGTGTTCATCCTAATGCACAGTGGAGGTGCAGTGATGATCAAGGCAATCGCAAAATGGATGACGGGCGTGGCCCTTGCTGGCGCGCTGCTGTTTGCCGCACCGCACAAGGCTGAAGCGCAGCGCATCGGCTTTGGCATCAGCATCGGTGGACCGGTGTATGGCGGCGGCTACTATGGCCCGCGACCTTACGCATACCCGTATGGCTACGGATATCCCTACGGCTATGGCGTCGGCTACTACGGCGGAGGCTACGGCTATGGACGCCCGTACTACGGACGTCCGTACTACGGCGGCTACGGCTATCGCGGCGGCTATGGGTACCGCGGCGGCTACGGTGGAGGATATCGTGGCGGCTACGGCGGTGGATTCCATGGTGGATATCGCCGGTAGAGGTTGCTCAGGTGGATGAACAGAGGCCGGTGCGTGTGCACCGGCCTTTCTGCGTGCGGTGACCTTAGGCCAAGGTGGACGACGGACGGTAGTAGCGCTTCTCCGGGTGTGCACAGCTTTGGCAGAGTGTGCGTCCGTCTTGGATGACCTCGCGCCGGTAGTTCACTCCTTCGCCGCACTGCTCGCAGGTAATGCGCGGCCCCTTGTAGCCGGGAAACTCGTTTGGCGGGAGCGGGACGTCGACCCATTGCACGGTGAAAAGTTCGTCATCCGTAAGTTCGCGGTAGGCGGTCATCTGCTGCTGGTTCTTGTCGGCGATCGCAGGAAACCGCTGCCGCGCAAGCTCCTTCGAACTCTCGCGCGCCGCAATACGAATGCCGGCGTATGCGTCATTTCCGACCTGTCGCGTAAGGTCGACGAACGTCGCAGCCATCTTGCCGAAGTCAACGAACTTGAGCGCGCGTTTGCCCAGACGGCATCCCGTCACAACGCTAATCGCATCGGTTGCGCAGCGATCAATCTCCACAAACGTGACCAGACGCTTGCGCTCCGCACCCCTGGGATCCGTAATACCCAGCAGCGCACATGCATGCATGGCCATGCGGACGCCAAGCACCTGCCCCGCGCACAGGTGGCCATGCGCAATCGCTGCATCCGCGAGCAGCGGTTCCAGTTGTAAGGTGGGTGCGGCGCTACTCATCGTCGCCGTCCCCGTCTTCCACCAGTGCCGTGGAACTGCCGATCACGTCGAAGCTGATTGGCGCTGCGCCTGTAGGCTGAATCGTCACGCGCATGGGCTCACGCTGCCATTTCGCGGGTGCACAGACCGTGTGGGTATGCTCCGCCTGCGGCCATTTGCCGATGACCTTGTCCACCGCCGCGCGGCGAGCGCCGATTTGCCACACCACAGCGGAAAGGCCGCCGGCTTTAGCCGCTGTGTGGACACCGCAATAGGCTGCATAGTCGCGATACCAGATCACGTCGCTGACGCCAGAATCGAAATCCGGCAAGTGCAGAGCGGTGACGCGTCCGGTAATGCGATCCACCAGCATCCACGGGCCCGGCTGCCATACCCATCGTGCCCCATGCTCCTCCGGCAGGGTGTCGTTGACGTGCAGAACGCGCTGCACGGTAAAGGAGCGGTCGGTCACCTCGTGCATCTCTCCCGTGGTCCAGTCCTTTTGCCGCGTGTCGACATACAGCGCGCGCACGCGGAGGGTGCTGGCCTCATCCGTCTTGTCTTCCCTGGCGACGTCGGCGGCGACAAACGGCACACGCCGCACCGGGCCGAGTGAGACGGCATGTGTGCGTGGCGGCTTTGCGGGCTTGCTCTCCGGCTTGTCGGCGGCGGCCATGTACGCTGAGGGTGCGAGCGCCAGCAACACGGCCGTCAGTTTTGCAAGTGCATGCATGATGGCAGCTTATGCCGACGCCGGAAGCCGGCGCAAACCCAAGGTGCCGCGATTGCGAGTCAAACCGGCGGTTTGTACCGGTCCTGATTCTTCCGCAACTGCGAAGAGTTTTCCGCACCGGGAAGCTTTTGCCCTACGTTGCCGCGCGTAAGATGGCCAGTAGCAGAATTCGCGGCGGCGTGAGTGCTCCGCAGTCCGCAGACGACTTTTTAACGCCGAAAGGAATACCCCGACCCATGTGGAAACCGAACACACCCGGCAGCCCGGCAACGCCCAACACACCCGAACCCGTACGTCCCACGACGAGCACACCCACGTCTGCGCCGGTCTCAGGCTTTGAGGCACCGACAACACGCTCTGCCACGCCGCAGGCTGCGGCCGCCACTGGTGAGCAGGCGACGATCGGCAAATCGCTCATGATCAAGGGCGAAGTCACGGGCTCTGAGTCGTTGTACATCGACGGCCGCATCGAGGGCACCATCAACCTGCCGGGGAACCGCGTGACCGTGGGCCGCAACGGCCAGGTCGCTGCAAACATCTCCGCACGCGAGATCGTGGTCCTGGGCAAGGTTCGCGGTAACTGCCAGGCGTCCGATCGTATCGACATTCGCAGCGAAGGTTCGCTGACCGGCGATGTCATTGCGGCACGCATTTCGATTGAAGATGGCGCGTTCTTCAAGGGCGGTATCGACATCCGCAAGCCTGGTGCAGGCGAAGCGGGTGCGGCCAAGCCCGCCACCACCGAGCCTGTCGCTGTGGAATCGGCCTCGTAATTCAGCTTTAAACCAAACGGAAGGGGCTCCTCGTGTGAGGAGCCCTTTTGTATGCCGGCTTGACGGTGGTTCAGGGCAGACCCATGAGCAGCAGGCCTTCGGTGCTGATGCGCTTGCCATTCCAGGTGCGCTCGCGAAAATAGGCCTTTGTCAACACACTGATCGTTCTCTGCCGCAGACCGTCCGAGGAGTTGGACAGAATCTCCATGTCGGCCAGCCGACCATCCGGTCCTACCAGGACACGGGCAATTGCCATCGGTTCGTGCCGCTTCAGGGAATCCTCCGTTAACGGGATCAGGCGGGCGTCAATGGAAGCCAGGTCCCCACGCATCTCCAGCGGGGTTGCCATCAGCCGCTCCTGCGACTCCGTGCCGGGCAGCTTCACCGTGCTTGCCATGTCAGACGCAAAGCTTGCGGGTGACAGTTCTGCCGCGACGCGCAGCTCGCTCAACGTCAAGGTGCCCACAGACGCGCCGTTGCGCAGAATGCTGATCGAGCTGGCCACCCGCCTACGGCCCAGCACGCGGATCTCGTTCCACAGTGTTTGAACACCGTAGCCATTCGCCTCCACGCGCAGGTCGCCCGCCTCGTCCAGACATACAGACCGCGGCCGCCGCACCAGACCATTGGTGGGCGGTGGCTGCGCGGGCAGGCTGGTGCACAGTACAGAATGACCGTCAATGGAAACCGTCTCTGTTGTCAGCTTCCCTTTGACGGGTTCCACGTCACCCAGGGGGTCGTACAGGGCAGCCAGCAGGCGCCGCAGGGTAAACGGCACGACCGGCAGTTCGTCGTCCACGCGGCGCTCGCCATTAAGCACGAATCTGCGGGAACGCATCCCGTTGACCGTGAGGACGATGCGGGACCAGCGGTCGTTGTACCAGTCTTCCTCCAGCGTCGCCGCGCTCTGCTTGCCGGTGTCAGACGTCCACTGCAGCGTACCGCTCAGGTGAAACGGCGCGGAGCCGGGCTCTTCCAGCGCCGACAGCAGAACGGCGTTGCGCAACTGCGGCAGGTGGTCGAGCTTGTGCAGGGTGGTGTTGATGGTCTGGCGAGGCAGCCCGATGCCTGCAGGGACGATGCGTTGCTGCAGCTCGAAGCGACGGCGCTGCACGTCCATGGTCATGGGTTGCGACAGGGCAGACCGGATGGGAGCGGCGGCACACACCAGCAGCAACAGGAGACGGAGAACACGTTGTGCGGCGAGCCGCACGTTTCGCCTTCGCACCTGCACCTGCGCCGCCTGCATAGAAATTGAGGTGGCACGATCCTACATCGCCCGCAGCGCGGCCTGCACACGCGAGGTGCGCACATCGGCCAGCTAGAAGAGCGTAGGCCTGTCAAAGAGCGACGCTTTGACAGGAGGTGCGATGCCGAGGTGTTCGTAGGCCAGGCGCGTCGCTACCCGGCCGCGCGGCGTGCGGTTGAGAAAGCCGATCTGCATGAGGAAAGGCTCATAGACTTCTTCCAGGGCGTCCTCTTCCTCGCCCAGCGCTGCGGCGAGGGTGTTGAGGCCGACCGGTCCGCCATCATATTTTTCAATGATGGTGCGCAGGAGGCGACGATCGAGCTCGTCGAAGCCATGTGCATCGACTTCAAGCATTTCCAGCGCAGCCTGCGCGGTGGCGCGGTCGATGCGGCCGTGGGCACGCACTTGGGCATAGTCGCGCACGCGGCGCAAGAGGCGGTTGGCGATGCGCGGCGTGCCGCGGGAACGCATGGCAATCTCCGCCGCACCATCCGTGTCAATGCCGACGCCCATCACCTCTGCTGACCGCTCCACGATGAAGCGGAGTTCATCGTCCGTGTAGAACTCCAGCCGCAACAGGATGCCGAAGCGCGACCGAAGCGGTGAGCTGAGCAGGCCAGGGCGGGTGGTGGCCGCCACAAACGTGAACGGCTGAATGGCCATGACATGCGTACGCGCGGCCGGTCCCTGACCGATCATGATGTCGAGCTTGTAGTCCTCAAGCGCGGTGTAGAGCTTTTCTTCCAGGATGGGTTGCAGCCGGTGGATCTCGTCGAGGAAGAGCACCTGCCGCTCACGCAGGTTTGTCAGGATGGCGGTGAGGTCCCCCTGTTTTTCCAGCGCGGGGCCACTGGTCTGCTGAAAGCCGACGCCAAGCTCGTTGGCGATGATGGTGGCGAGCGTGGTCTTACCGAGTCCCGGTGGACCGAAAAGCAGTACGTGATCCAGAGCCTCGCCACGGCTCTTTGCGGCTTCGAGCGCGACGGCGAGTTGCTCCTTCGCCTTGCCCTGACCGATGAACTCCTGCAGGCGCACAGGCCGCAGCTTGAGCTCAAATTCATCCTCGTCGCCACTTCGAGCAGCACCGCTGACGACGCGGGACACGTCGGCTTCGCGGCCGCCACGGTTCGAGTCAAATCGCTTCTTGGTCAGGAAGTCCATCGCTGTGGCGATGGTAAATGGATGGCGATGGGAAAGCGAAGGTGCAGCGTACACCCGCTGGGCGAGGCTTCGGGTTGAGTGCGAATCGCTGCGACGGCGCGGATGGGTATGGCTCCCCGCCGAGATTGGTAGGCTGAAGAGGAGCATGCCTTCACTTACCAAACTTTGGCCGCGCGACTGGCGGATCCCGCTTGCCTTTTTGTGCGTGTACTTTTTCTGGGGGTCCACGTTTGTGGCAATCCGCTACAGCGTGCAGTTTTTGACGCCGGGCTTTGTCTCAGGCTTTCGGTATCTTGGCGCGGGTGCGGTGTTGCTGCTGATACAGCGGTGGCGGCATGGAACGGTGCGCATCTCAAGGCAGGAACTGCTGCGGCAACTGGCGGTGGGCCTGCTGTTGCTGACTGGCAACAACGTTCTGCTGGGATGGGGCGAGCGCTTCGTGACGGCCGGGTATGCGGCGCTGCTGGCGGCGAGCGTGCCCATGCTGATTGCGCTGTTTGAAAGCTTTATCCCCGGTGGTGTGCCGCTGAACCGCGCCGGCTGGGCAGGGACGATGCTGGGGCTGGGTGGTCTGCTTCTGCTGCTGGCGCCGGTGCTCCGAGGCGGACTGGTTCCTTCTGCGGGAGGCGTTGCGACACGTGCGGCCGACCATGCACTGGCGATGGGTACGTCGATCCTCGGCGTCGCGATTCTTGCGTGGGTTGCAGGCTCGCTGCTGGCAGGCAGGTGGCCGTCCAAGATCGGCCCCATGCTGGCGTCGGCGTGGCAGATGTCAACGGCAGGTGCCGTGAACGTTGCGATCGGTACGGCGGCAGGTGGTTGGCAGAGCGCACACTGGACGCCGGGCCTGGGTCTGGCTCTACTGTGGCTGACGGTTTTTGGGTCGTTGGTGGGCTACTCCGCCTATACGTATCTGTTGGCGCGGGTGCCGGTAGCGAAGGTCGCCACGTACGCATACGTGAACCCGATTGTGGCTGTGGGGCTGAGCGCCATCTTTCTGCACGAATCGCTGCACGGATCGCAGTGGGCCGCGATGGCTGTAATCCTTGCTGCGGTGGCGATCGTGACGGCATCTCGCGCTGCGAAGAGAGTGCCGGCGGCGGAGATGGAGGCTGCTGGCGAAGCAGCCTAGTTGTGTTCCTGGACAGCCTGGCCAAGAATTTGCGCGGCGGCGCGTAAACCGCTGCGGAGAGCCCCGTGCACAGTTCCCCAGTTCCCGGTTGTGTCCGTGTGTTCGCCGGCAAAGTACAGCGTGTCTTCCACGGGCTCCGAGAGTTTGGCCGAGACGTCCGTCGAACCCACAGGTACCCAGGAGTATGCGCCCAGGCTCAGCGGATCGTTGGTCCAGTCGTGCCGGTGGTGCGACGCCAGTTCATTCAGGACAGCGTGATGCGGCAGACCGAAGATGTGCGCCAGCTCCGCGCAGGCAAGGTGCGCGATGGCATGGTCGTTCAGACTGTCGAAGGCTCGCGCAGAGGGGCCGCCGCTCCACGCGGTGAGCACCGGTGCGAGGGATGGGAACCGCGTCCAAAAGACACCAAATGTGGCGCGGTGCACGGATGGGGCGCGGTCTGCGGACACGAGGAATGAGAGCCGTTGCAGCGCGTCCGCATCGGGAAACATGTCGGCCCACCATCGCCGCTTGAAGACGAGACTGATGCGGCAGACATGGCCCATACGCATGCGGCTGGCCTGCACCAGCCGGTCACCCGGTGCTGGCTCGAAGAGAACGGACCCTGCCTGCAACACACCTATTGGCAGCGTCAGCAGAGCAGCGTCCGCGTCGATGCAGTCCCCATCGGCGAGCGTGAGAGTGACAGCTCCCTGACGCCACCGCACGCCGACAACCTGGGTGCGCAGCCGAAGCTCACCACCGGCGGCCTGCAGCCGCTCTGCCAGCCGTTGCGGCAGCCCGGCATAGCCGCCATCGTCCAGGTGCAGTGCAGTCTGCCCGTCCATGCTGTCTTCTGCCGCCTGCTGAACGGCCAGGGAACGCAGCGAGACCTCTTCTGCGTCCGCTGCGTTAAAGCCTTCCACGTAGGCTGTTGCCCGGCGCAGCACGTCCGCTGGCATGCCCTGCTGTGCGGCCCACGTGGCAAAGCTGGTGTCGCTCCCAGTGTGCGCGTCGGTCCATGACCTCAGCTGCTCCATGGCTTGCATTGGATTGGCATCGCCCTCTTCGTCTCCGTCGTGCTGCGGCGCAGGGGACGCATCGCTGGGCCGCACAGGCTTGCCGTCTTCTGTTCGCAGCGCATGTTCAGACGTGTGGTACACCATCTCGCCGTCCAGCTCGATGGCATTCAGACCCAGCGATCGCAACAGAGCCAGCAACTCTGGCGGCTTGCCGTGGACGAACTCCGCTCCGAGTTCTACCGGCACGCCACCCGCGTCCACCGTGAGAATTCTTCCGCCCACCTGCTCTTTCGCCTCAAGGACAGTGACAGCGATACCTGACTCCGCCAGCACAACTGCAGCGGCCAGACCGGCGACGCCCGCGCCCACGATGACGACCTTCTTTTGCGGCGTCATCGCGTACTCCCCGCAGACTCCTGTTCCACACTGAGCAAGGTATGGAGCATCTCGAGCGCCTGTTCATGTGTCGTTACCAAGCCTTCAAGCTGGGCATCCTCTACGGTTTGCAGCAGATGCTTGAAGCGAGGGGATGGCGTGAGCCCTGCCTCGATGAGATCGCGACCGGTAAGCAACGGCGGGGGGCTGTGATGCTGCTGTGGCACTGCGTAGAAGCGCTCGCTGGCGTAGTCGTATAGCCCAAGCAGGTTGTGGCTGCTGCTGCAATCGAGCTTATGCAGCGCCAGATGCTCCGGAAAGTCGTGCAAACGGAAGAAGCGTCGCAGGGTGGACTCACGCATCTGCTTTACATCGCCAAAGCGCATGTGATTTGCAACCAGCGAAACGATCTGGTCCGTTTCTTCATTGCTGAAGCGGAGCCTGTTGAGAATGGCGCGGCTCATGGTGGCACCGACCTCCGCATGGCCGTTGAAGCGGATGCGCGGCTTGTCATCGCCGGGCTGTGGCGGGCGATAGCAGGGCGGCTTTCCCACGTCGTGGAGCAGCGCGGCCCACGCCAGAGTTGGCTTTGTCCCCGCTTCCAGCTTGTCGAGCAGCAACAGCGTGTGCACCCAGACGTCGCCTTCGGGGTGCCAGTCGGGGGGCTGTTCCACGCCGTGCATCCGGCTGATTTCCGGCAGCACGTTCACCAGGAGACCGCTCTCGTCCAGCAGTTCGAAGGCACGCTTCGCATGACCCTCCGTCAGCATCCTGGTCAGCTCTTCGCGTATGCGTTCGTTGCTCACCTGCGTCACGGTTGCGGCCTGCTGGCGAATCGCCTCCATGGTCGCGGGATCAATGGCGAATCCCAGCCGAGCGGCAAAGCGTACCGCGCGCAGCATACGCAGCTTGTCCTCTGCGAAGCGCCTGGCCGGGTCGCCAATTGCACGAATCACCTGGGCACCCAAATCCGCGCGGCCACCCACAAAGTCCAACACGCTGGACTGCAGTGTGGCTTCAGCAAGGTCTGTGGGGTCCAGCATCATGCCATTGACGGTGAAGTCGCGTCGCGCCACGTCGCGCTCCGGCGAGTCAGAGTACGTGACCTCCACGGGACGACGACCGTCTTCGTAGACACCGTCATCGCGAAAGGTGGCGACCTCTGTCCTGATCTCGCACCCTTCAACATTGCGCTCGCTGCAGACGATCACGACGCCGAAGTGTGCGCCCACACCAAAGGTGCGCGGAAACCCCAGCAGCACTTTCTGCGGCGGCGCGTCCGTTGCCACGTCATAATCCTTGGGTACAAATCCCAGCAGCAGGTCGCGCACACAACCTCCGGCAAAGTACGCCTGAAAGCCGGCATGGCGCAGCTGGGCGACAACGTCTGCGGCGGCCTGAAATTCGTTGCTCTGGAGTGCGTCGGTGAGCGGTGCCATACCCCTTGGATGCTCGGCTACCTCTCGCGGCTGCGGCGTACACGTTCAGTGCAGAACAGGCCAGCGGCTCTGCTGTGCATCACAGTGGAACACCGCTTTTTGCGCAGTAGCCCAAGGGAGAACATATGGTTGATGCTTCAAGCCACCAGAACAGTAGTCATGAGGGTGCAGGGGCACAGGCCAGTCCTTCCCCTGCTGCCAGTGTGCCTCCGTGGCGCTCCATTGCCCTGTTTCTGTTGACGGCACTTGCAGTCGTGACGTGCGTGCTGTTCAGCAATGTGCTGCTGTTTTCGCTTGCCGGGGCTGTCACGCTGGCGGTGGTGACCAATCCATTGGCCGGGTGGCTGAAGCGCCGGTGCTCGCCTTCAGTAAGCGCAGCGATCCTGGTGATACTGGTCTGCGTTGCAATCTTTTTGCCGCTGGTCTTGATTCTGCGTGAGCTCGTGGGCGAACTCATGAGCCTGGTGCACTTCGTGGCGAGCGGCGCCGCCGTCGCAAGCGTGCAGAAGATGGTGGCCAGTCACCGGAAGATCGGGGGCGTTATTCAAGCAGGCCTGCGAGAGGTAGACCTGCCCAACCTGGGCCAGGAGGCTGCCGGAACTGTAGCCAGCCATGTGGGCCGGGGACTGCAGAGCGTCGCGAAAGGCGTAACGAATGCGGTGTTGCTGCTGTTCTTTTACTTTTTTTGCGTGCGCGACACAGACGCCGCCGTGGCAGCCCTGAAGGGGTTGATTCCGCTGCACGCGGCGGACACGGAGGACCTGCTGCGCCAGGCAGGGGAGGTGGTACAGGCGACCTTCGGAGGGCGCATCGTGATCGCGGTAATCCAGGGAGCGCTGGCAGGCGCGGCTTACCTGGTACTTGGCGTGCCGGGGGCGCTGCTGTGGTCGGCCGTGACTGCGCTGTGCTGCGTGGTCCCTGCGTTTGGGGCGTTTCTGGCGTGGGTACCCATTGCGCTGTACCTGGGGCTGGCGCAAAGCTGGACCAAGGCCGCGCTGCTTGCGGCATGGGGAGGCATTGTGGTGAGCAACGTGGACAACGTGCTTTACCCGATGATTGTGGGCAAGAAGACGGACCTGCATACAGCCGTCATCTTTGTTGCCATCTTCGGCGGTCTCGCACTGTTTGGCATCTCCGGCTTTGTGCTGGGCCCGGTCATTGTGGCAGCGACGATGTTTCTGCTGGGGGTGTGGAAGCGCTACGTTCAGGCGACCGCTTAGCATGGGTGGAGTGGGCACGGGTCTGATCCTCGGCATTGAAAGCAGCTGCGACGAGACCGCGGCGGCAGTTGTGCGCAACGGCCGCGATGTGCTCTCAAACGTGGTGAGTTCGCAGATTGCCATGCACGCGTTGTACGGCGGCGTAGTGCCGGAGCTGGCCTCGCGGGAGCACCTGCGCAATGTCGTGCCGGTTGTGCAGGAGGCCATGCGGAACGCTGGTGTCGGCTTTCCAGATCTTGACGCCGTTGCCGTGACGGCTGGCCCGGGCCTGGCGGGTGCGCTGCTGGTGGGCATCTCGTTTGCCAAGGCGCTTAGCTTTGGCTTAGGCAAGCCGCTCGTTGCGGTGAACCACCTGGAAGGCCACATTCACGCTGTGCTGATGCAGGCGGCCAGCGATGTGCCCTCAACTGAACCGCTGGTGGCGCTGGTGGTGAGCGGTGGGCATACCCACCTGTATGCCGCGCACCAGCAGGATGGCATGTGGCAGTACCGCAACATTGGCCGCACCGTGGATGACGCTGCAGGCGAGGCCTATGACAAGGCGGCCAAGATGCTTGGTTTGCCCTACCCAGGCGGACCGTGGATGGACAGGCTGGCGGCGTTTGGAGACCCCGGAGCCGTGCCTTTCCGGTTGAGCGAGATCAACCGTGGCACAGACGAAGAGCCTACGTTTGATTTCTCTTTCAGTGGCATCAAGACCGCCGTGCTTCGCCACCTGCAGGTGCATGGCATGCAGCCCGCGGCAGAGCAGCGTCGGCACGCCTTTGAGGCTCTTGCACACCCAACGCTGGACGAGGCTCGCGCGCTCTGCGACACGGCGACGCTGAACGTGATCGCGAGCTTTCAGGCAGCAGTCGTCCGCAACCTGATTGCACGCACGTTGGCCGCGGCACGTCATGCGGGTGCGCGAACCATCGTTGTGAGCGGGGGCGTTGCCGCGAACAGGGCGCTGCGCTCAGCGTTCGCAACAGCTTCAGCGTCCGCAGGGTTCGCCGTGCACTTCCCTGCACCGGCACTGTCTACAGACAATGCAGCCATGATTGCAGCCGCCGCATGGCCGCGATTTGTGCACGGTGACTTTGCGGAAGGCACGTTGAACGCTGCACCGCAACTGCGCCTGGGGTGAGCCTGGACCGGCCGTCCGTTAAGATCGTGAACAGAACGACTGCGGCTGCAGGTGCGGACCTTTGGCGCCGGGCAAGTGCGCAAGTCCCAGGAACGATCCCGGCACGGGCAGCCCTGCGCGCCTTGCCGCTCCCTCAGCATGGACCTGAATCTTTTCAATACCCTGGGCAGCCACATGGAGCCGCTCGTACCGGAGCGCGACAACACCTTACGCATGTATTGCTGCGGACCCACGGTCTACGACTACGGCCACATCGGCAACTTCAGGACGTTTCTGCATGTGGACGTGCTGCGCCGCTATGCGCGACTGCGCGGCATGGGTCTGAAGCATGTGATGAACATCACGGACGTGGACGACAAAATCATTCGCAATGCCGGCGCAGCGAACATGCCCATCGGCGAATACACGACCAAGTTTGAACGTGCCTTCTTTGAGGACATGGACGCCCTTGGCGTGGAGCGGCCGGAGGTGATTGCACGCGCGACCGAGAACATCGACGAGATGGTGGCGCTGATTCAAAGGCTGGCCGAGCAGGATATCGCCTACCGCGCGGAAGACGGCTCCTGGTACTTCAGGATTGCAAAGTTCCCAAAGTACGGCGAGCTAAGCGGCAAAGACCTGGAAGGTATCGAAGACGGCGCGCGCGTTGATGTGGATGAGTATGAGAAGGATTCCGCTCGCGATTTTGCGGTGTGGAAGGCGACCAAGCCCGGCGAGGCAAGCTGGGAGACGCCGCTGGGACCTGGCCGGCCGGGGTGGCATATTGAATGTTCCGCCATGGCGATGAAGCACCTGGGAGACACCTTCGATCTGCACGCGGGCGGCGAAGACCTGATGTTTCCCCATCACGAGAACGAGATCGCGCAGTCGGAATCCGCCTCGCACAAAACCTTTGCGCGGCACTGGTTCCACGTGCGCTTTCTGCTGGTGGAAGGCCAGAAGATGTCGAAGTCTCTCGGCAACTTCTACACGCTGCGCGACCTGTTGCTGATGGGGCACAAGGCGTCGGCCATCCGATTTCTGCTGTTAAGTGTTCCCTACCGGCACCAGATGAACTTCACCTTCGACGGACTGTCTGAAAGCAACAGCGCGATCGAAAGGCTCCGAACCTTTGCGCGGCGTGTGAGCGCGGCGAGTCCGCAGGCAGGTGCAGGCGATTCAGCGCTGCTCGCGTTCATTGCGGAGAAGACGGCATCGTTTCACGCCGCACTGGATAACGACCTGAACACGGCGGAAGCGCGTGCGGCGGTCTTCGACGTGGTGCGCGCCGGCAATATCGCGTTGGACGCGGGTGGGGTCGGCGAGCAGGAGATTGAGGCGGTTCAGAAGCTACTGGCACTTTTCGATTCTGTGTTCGACGTTCTGGTGGACCGCGACGACGAGCGAACCCGTGCCGCCGTTGCGTGGGCACAGGCAGAGGGCCGGTCGGCGCAGATTGCACCGCACCTGTTGAACACCCTGAGCATGACGGACGCAGACATCGAGACCCTTGTGGCGGAACGAACCGAAGCAAAGCGCCGCAGGAACTTCGCGCGTGCTGATGCCATACGGAACGAACTGATGGAGAAGGGTGTGGTCCTGGAAGACGGCAAGGCCGGGGTGAGTTGGAAGCGCAAATAACCGAACCGGTGGCAGTGCGTAACACAGTTCAGACTGGCGCATTCACATTCGCAATGTACGTATCGCGCTTGGTTCCCGTGCTTCGGAATGGGGATTGCCGTTTGAAATTCGCCGCCTATACTTCGCATGAAGCGGCTTATTTGCTGCTGAAAAGAGGTGCGTTGCCCCATGACAAATACCGTTAGCGTCGACGAATTCCAGGCACTTGAACAGCGCGTTCTGCGCACGGTAGAACTCATTCGCAAAGAGCGGGAGCAGCGCTCGGTTGCCGAGCAGGAGATCGTTGCGCTCAAAGAGCTGCTGGACCATGCGTCAAACGAAAACAGCGCCATGGGTGTGGAACTGGCAGCGCTGAAGCAGGAGCGCGAACAGGTGAAGACACGCGTGGACGCCATGCTGAAGCAGATGGACGACCTGGTCTAACCAAACGATCGTCGGCGCAGTCGCTGCCCGTATCGCACACCTGGAGAACGAAGATGCCCACCAACGCCCAGAACCGTTCCGTGTCCGTAGAAATTTACGACGGGGTGTACCAGTTGCGCGGCGTAGACCCGCAGCATATTGCGCGGCTGGCCGCCATGGTGGACGGCAAGATGCGCGCAGTGTCAGCGCATGGCGCGACGGTGGACTCCTTGCGAGTGGCCGTGCTGGCCGCGCTGAACATCGCCGACGAACTGGCGGAGTTACGGCAACGCCACCACAGTCTGGTGGAATCATTGGACACTGCGGAGACCCGCACCCGCAGCCGCGCCACGTCGTTGTCAAACCTGCTGGACGACGCCCTTGCCGAAGACTACCTGGACAGGATCGCCGTCTGAAACGCAGCTGTACTGTGCCAAGGTCAGGACAAAGTACACGATCTTCGATGTCTCTCCTGTTTAAAACTTCAGTGACAATTGTGTGGATTCAGCGCGCCAGCATGCATGCAGCGATAGCCTTGTCGCAATGTGGCAGAGCCGCCGCACTACACCTATCGGGGTAGTTGCAAACGATGAGGTCCCCGCGTAAAGTCGCGATAGAAGGCCGGCCTGCAAAGCAGGTTCGGGAACAACGCTGGTTGAACCAACATTCAGTGAACAGGGGTTCGGCTCGTAGACATGCTTCGGTGTGCTATGTCCGCCAGTCCGGAAAGCCTAAAGAAGCACGGCTGGATCCCACCGTCTAAGACGGGTTCACCGGCGCTTCCCTGACGGCCCAGTGGGTCGGCCTTTCTATACCTCTCCTGCGCGTGAAGCCCCCCGCGTATTCTTGCAAGAGTGCACCCGCGTCTCTTCCATTTCGGCCACATTGTTGTGCCTACCTACGGTGCACTTGCGGCTGTGGGGCTGGTTTGCGCCATTCTGTATGCGGAGTGGTGTGCGCCGCGCGCAGGTCTGCCGGCAGAACGAGTCGGCAGCCTTTGCCTTTGGACGGCCACGGGAACACTGCTGCTTTCACGGGTCGCCCTCATTCTGCAATCGCCGCGAGCGTTTGCGACCTATCCGGCACTGCTGCTGAGCCTGCCGACGGTCACCCGGTTTGGCTTGGCCCTGGCACTGCTGTCAGGCCTGGTGTACGCGTTGGTTCTGCATATGCCCCTGCTGCGGACCGCGGATGCGGTGGCACCCGCCGCTTTGCTTTTCGGAGTGTTTCTCCATCTGGGCAGCTTTTTTGCCGGAACCGACCTGGGCAGTGGGACAGCGTTGACGTGGGGCAACCTTGTTCCCGGAGACGAGGGTCACCACCCCGTCCCCCTGTATGCTGCGGCGCTGGACCTTGCGGGGTGCGTTGTCACGACGGTTGCGCTGGTGCGGCAACACAGGCCCGGGTCTACCTTTGGCGCCGGGCTGAGTGCATTCGCGGTAAGCCGTTTTATCGCCGATGAATTTCGCCCCGGCTACCTTTTGCCGCAGGCACGTGTGCCGGGCTTTCTGCGTGCAGACCAGATCCTGCTGATCTCACTCACGGCAGCCGGCCTGCTGCTGGCGCTCTACGAACGTGCACCACAGAAGAGGATCCATGCCTAGCAAAAACATGCTGCCCAAAGGCAAGCGACGCGCGTCGGTGAAGAAGGACTACCGTGTCGCACGCGATGCGGCGAACGAGCTGGAACAGCAAAGGCATCGTGAGGCAGAGCGCGTACTGTTTGAAGCCGCTGCGGCTGAAGTGGCGGAAAAGGGTGGGCGCACGCGCCCTGCCAAGCCGAAACGAACTGCTGTGCTGCAGGACATACAGGCGTTGGAGGAGGCGGGAATCGCAGCTCCTCTGCCCTTGCCAACCCGCACGGAGGCTGCAGCTCTGCGCCTGGCTGGAACGTCGCGCAAATCCGGATCGCAGGCCGCGGTAAAGCATGCCGCGGTGAAGCGGCTGTACGAGGGTGCACCCAAGCCCATGGGCGTCCGGCGTGAGCTTGAGCTGCTGCCCGCGGAGCTTGCCCAGGGCGCGTACGAACAGACGCTTACCGTGCCGGAGAAAGCGCAGGACGTGCGACTGGACCAATACCTGGCTCAGGCGTTGCCGCATATTTCGCGGTCGCGCGTGCAGCTACTGATCGACAAGGGACAGGTCTCGGTAGAAGGCCGCCAGGAAAAACGAGGCTATCGTTTGCAGGCCGGCGAGCGCGTGGTTGTCGTGGGCCAGCCCCAGCCGGACCCCCTGCATGCAACGCCAGAAGACATTCCACTGGACGTTGTGTACGAGGACGCGGACATGGTCGCCGTGAACAAGCCCGCGGGCATGGCGGTGCATGCCGGCAACGGACCCACCGACGATGCACGCAGCGGCGGCACGCTGGTGAACGCGCTGCTCCACCGCTACCGGGACACGCTGTCGCAGGTGGGTGGACCACTGCGTCCCGGCATTGTGCACCGGCTGGACAAGGCGACGAGCGGCTTGATCCTGGTGGCGAAGAACGACCGCGCACACCATGCGCTGGCTGCCATGTTTCACGATCACACGCTGCTCAAGCGCTACACCGCGCTGGTGCACCGCCACGTGCGGAACGATGAAGGAACAATCGATCTGGCGATCAGCCGTGACCCGGTGCGGCGCACCCGCATGACGACGCGGAAGCAGGACAGCTTTTTGACGACGGCGAGCCATGGCCGCGAGTCGAACCGGCACCCGAACGAGCGGGATGACGAAGACTTTTCTGCTCCCGGGCGTGAGGCGCGCGATGCCGTGTCGCACTATCGCGTGCTGGAACGGATCCATAGCGAAGCGGGTGATTTTACGCTGCTGCAGGTAGAGATCGAGACCGGCCGTACCCACCAGATTCGTGTGCACATGCAGGCGCTTGGCCACCCCGTGGTGGGCGACACGGTGTACGGCGCACCCGGTCGCATCAAGGGCCTGGCGCCGCGCACCGTGCAGGTGACCGATCCAGAGACTGGGGCCGTCGCAACAGAGGAAGCGCCGACGCTGAACCGCAACTTTTTGCATGCGGCTCACCTTGAACTCGCGCACCCGGGTACAGGGGAGCCGTTGGTCCTGGACGCGCCACTGCCGCCGGAACTAGTGGCGCTGCTGGAGGAAATCCGCGCCGCGGAAGACTGATGCAGGACGAACAAACAAAGGGAACGTCCTTCGCAAACCGGGGCGCGAAGCGGCCAGCCTAGGTTGCGGCTTGGTAGACTACGCTCGTGACCAGTTGCTTCAGTCCCCTTCTGCGGTCCCGTGCCGTGTGCCGCCAGGTTCTTAGGCGATCCGTCTTCGCCTCCGCGCTTGCCCTGTGCGCCGCGCAGCTCGTGGCGCAGGCTCCGCCGCCCGCCCTGCCCGCGGCCGGCGCGACCGCAGCTCCGGTACCAGCCTCGCCCGCCGCCGGCGCTACCGCAACTGCACCGCCCACAGAGTCTTCTCCCGTCACCATTCAGCCGCAGACATCTGTTCCATCCATTCCCGCGACAGATACCGGGACTGCCGACGTGACGGCGAACGGCGGCGGCAGCGGATTTGTGCTGAAGACGTTTGTGCCGGAAGTGAGCCTGATCTTTACCGTGACCGACAGCAAGGGCCGGTTTGTGACGGGGCTGCAGCAACAAAATTTTGGCTTGCTGGACGATGGTCGCAGGCCGACACGCGTGATCCGCTTTACGCAACAGGCAAATCTTCCCCTGCGTATCGGCATCATGCTCGACACGTCCAACTCCATTCGCAGTCGCTTTCAGTTTGAGCAGGATGCCGCGAGTGAGTTTCTGCTGCAGGTGCTGCGGCGCGGCGATTCCGCGTTTGTTACAGGCTTCGACGTGCGCACAGAATTGGCGCAGGATTACACCAACAACATCGACCTGCTGAACCAGGCGATTCACAAGCTGCGGCCTGGTGGCGGCACGGCCTTTTACGACGCTCTGTATACCACCTGCCGCGACCAGATGCTGACGGTGAAGGAGCAGGGAGATATTCGCAAGGCGATCGTGATTGTGAGCGACGGCGAGGACAACTACAGCCGTGCCTATGAGCAGGACGCCATCAAGGAATGCCAGCGCGCGGAAACGATCGTGTACACCATCTCCACCAACGTGTCGCCGTCAAAGGACAAGGGCGACGCCGTGCTGGAGCGCATCAGCGAGGCGACCGGCGGCCGCACCTTTTTCCCAAACAAGATCGAGGATGTTGCGCAGGGCTTCCACGCGATTGAAGAAGAGCTTCGCTCGCAGTATTCCCTGCGGTATCGTCCCGCTGACTTGAAGCAGGACGGCACCTTCCGCACCATCTACCTCGTTGCGCTGGACAGCCGCTACAAGGTGCGTGCGAAGAAGGGCTACTTTTCGCCGCGTGCACCGCAGTAAAGCTACCGCCGCAATGCAAGTACCTGACGGACGGGCCATGCCAGAAACTGCCAGATAAGCTTCGGCACAAGCAGCAGGTCGCGCGCAAACGACCGGCCTTCTCCCGTGATGAACGCGCCACGTGACATGGCAAACCAGTTGAACCCGCTGGCAAGAGCAGCGAAGACGAAGGAAGCCGCCAGGCTGCCGCGCAGTTTTGGCGTGCCCATGGCCACGTGCACGCACAGGCGGCCCAGCAGCAAGGCGACGGGCAATGCGATCCATACGACCATCGCGGTCGCAACCTGTGGGACGGCATGCCGCAAGCGCTGCGTGACCGTGCCTGCCAGGCCGGCAGTCAGAATGGAGTACACGGCCTCCACCACCATGGCCTTCGTTGCGGCGCTGCTGCCAGCGCGCAGGTTCACAACGAAAAAGATGAGGCCGTGAAGAATGCCGGAGACTGCGCCGGCTTTCCAGTTCCACTCTGCCAGCAGGCTGCCCGGGTGGTGCACCATCGCGAGCAGCGCGTGGCGCAGCGGCACGAGACTGTCAGCGGGCATAGGGAGAGTGGGCGTAGAAGCAGCCATGGCGCCAGTCTCTCACCCGGCCGTCACGCACGGCACCGTCCGGCTCTGCTAGGCTCCTACGCATGCGGGTTGCGTTCTTGCCAGACAGCTTCCATGAGGTGAATGGCGTGGCGCATACCAGCCGCAACTTCGTCGCGTATGCACGGCAGAAGGACTTGCCTTTTCTGTGTATCCGCGCCGGTTCGCGCACCCCGGCGCTGCAGCAGGATGGCACCGTGACAAGCCTGGAACTGCCGCGGAGCAGAGCAAGTGTTGCGATTGAGAAGGACCTCAGTTTTGACCCGCTGTTCTTCCGGCACGCGCAGGTTGTGGACACCGTATTGCGGCACTTCCGGCCTGACGTGATCCACGTGACGGGGCCAAGCGAACTTGGCATGTTCGGCGCCTGGTTTGCGTGGAGGCACGGCATTCCGCTTGCAGGGAGCTGGCATACCAACGTGCATGAGTATGCGGCACGGCGCATGCGATGGCTTGAGCGCAGGGTGCCGATCGCCGGAACCGCCGTGGAGGCGTTGACGCTGAGTGCGGCGTCGCGCTTTTACCGTTTGGCCAGGGTGCTATTTGCGCCAAACTCAGAGCTGTGCGCCATGCTGGAAGAACGCACAGGCAAACCGTGCCACCTGATGCAGCGAGGTGTAGACACGGTGTTGTTCGACCCCGCACGTCGCCGCCCAGCGAACGATGGCACGCTTGTGCTGGGTTACGTGGGCCGCTTGTCCATAGAGAAAAACGTACTTTTGCTGGTGGACGTGCAACGGAAGTTGCGGGCCATGGGCGTGACGCGCACGCGCTTCCGCCTGGTGGGTCATGGCAGCGAGGAGGCGGCGCTTCGATCGGCGCTGCCAGATGCCGAGTTCCTGGGCGTGCTGAAAGGCGAAGCACTGGCTGAGGCCTATGCCGGCATGGATCTGTTCATCTTCCCAAGCGAGACCGACACCTTCGGCAATGTGGTGCTGGAAGCGCTGAGCAGCGGCGTGCCCGCGGTGGTGACCGAGGGTGGCGGACCAAAGTTCATCGTGCGTGATGGCGAAACGGGAGTCGTCCGCGCACCGGCGGCCTTCGCAGAGGCGATCGCGGCGCTGCTGTCAGACCAGAACGGACTGGCAACGATGCGTACCGCCGCGCGGGCCTATGCGCTGCAGTGCAGCTGGGACGCGGTGTTCAGCCGTGTCTATGCAGCGTACGAGGAAGACTTGGGTGAGACCCTGCAGTAGAGCGTGCATCCAATCCACTGAGCTACTTGTGATGGTGGACGGATGAACGAACAAATTGCAGCCATATGGGCACGGCAGGTGCCGCAAACACGCGAGCGACTAAGCCTGCTGCAGCACGTGGCGGATCGCGTAAGTGCGACGCGTTCCATTGATGCGGAGGATCGGGCGGCGGCGCTGGATGTGGCGCACAAGCTGGCAGGCAGCCTGGGCATGTACGGGTACATGGCGAGCACAGAGCACGCGCGATTGATAGAGCAGACATTGGATGTCACAGGCCTGCCGCAGCCGGAACGGCTCCAGCAACATGTGGATGATCTGGTGGCTTCGCTGGCAGATGCGCTGAAGACCTAACCTCGCAGCAACCAAAGCCTGAACGAAGCATTCGCTTTCCCATGGGCACACGACCAGAATGTTCACCGCGCCAAACAACCCGTTTACCGGCCAGGTTCTCCTACGGGCATGATTCATCTTCTAGTGGTTTGGCTGCTCAGCGCGGTCGCTCTTGTGATCGCGGCGTACCTGCTGCCGGGCGTGGAAATTGACAGCTTTGGCACGGCGATGGTGGCCGCCCTGGTCATCGGCCTGCTCAATGCGACGATCGGATTCCTGCTACGGATGGTGGTCTTTCCACTGACGTGGCTGCTGCCAGGTTTGGTCTACTTCATCGTCGATTCACTGATGATTTACTTTGCGGGCCGGCTGGTTAGCGGCTTCCGTGTAAAGAACTTTGTGAACGCAATGCTGGTCGCATTGATCGTGGCAATCGTGGGCGGGGTACTGGGAGCATTTTAGGATTGGTACCCTAAGAGCATGAGTGAAGCAGAGACTGCCGCGCATGCCGACGCCGATGCGAAGACGACACTTGTAGCGCAGGCAACGGCTGCATCGGCAGGCTCACCCCAACCGTCTGCACCTGGCGCCACAGTTATGGCGCAGGGGCCGGCGAATGGCTCAGACGGTTTTGCACCGCTGCGTATTCCGCTCTTCCGCGATCGTTGGATTGCCTCCACCGTCAGCGGACTGGGCACGTGGATGCAGGACACAGCCGGCACCTGGCTGATGACCGCTCTGACGGGCAGCCCTTTGCTGATCGCGTTGATGCAGACAGCGGCGAGCGCACCGGTGTTGCTGTTCGGCTTGTTCGCCGGCGCTACCGCCGACATCTTTGAGCGGCGACGGCTGCTGATGTTCTGGCAGGCATGGCAGATGGTGGCAGTCGCGCTCATGGCTGTTCTTGCGCTGTTCGGCGTCATCGGCCCGGTAACGCTGCTGCTGCTTACCTTCTTTATGAACATTGGCAGCGCGATGAACAACCCCGCATGGCAGGCGATTGTGCCAGAGCTGGTGCCACGCAGCGAGTTGCCAAACGCAGTATCGCTGGCCGCCGCCAGCAACAACCTTGCGCGTGCGCTTGGGCCGGCCCTGGGTGGCCTTATGGTGGCCGCGTTCGTAAAAGCCAGCACCGGCGCGGGTTGGGTATTCGCTCTCAATGCCGGTTCGTTCGCGGCGGTGATCTGGGTGCTGTACGTCTGGAAGCGGAAGCCACTCTTCAAGAGTGCGCTGCCGGCTGAGCGCATCATGGGTTCGGTGGAGACCGGCCTGCGCTACCTGCGCTATGCGCCAGTGCTGCAGGCGGTGTTTCTGCGTGCTTTTCTGTTTACGTTCAGCGTGGCTGCGGTGTGGTCGCTGCTGGCAGTTGTTGCCGCACGGCACCTGAAGCAGGGCGCGCTCGGGTACGGCATTTTAAACGGCAGCATGGGCCTGGGTGCAGTTATTGCCGCTGTTCTGCTGGCCAAGGTACGGACCCGGTTCACGGCAGACCAGATTCTGGCGGCGGCAAGTGTGCAGTACATTGCCACGCTGCTGGTGCTGGCGTTTTCGCGACAGACTTGGCCCATCATCCTCTTTTTGATCGCGGGGGGCTTTGCCTGGACCTCAACCATGAGCACCCTAAATGTGAGTGTGCAGCTGAATGCGCCTGGGTGGGTACAGGCGCGAGCACTAGGCATGTACCAGATGGTGTTTCAGGGTGGGTTGGCGTTGGGCTCCATCCTGTGGGGTTACGTTGCGGAACACAGCAGTGTGAAAGTGGCACTGTGCAGCAGCGCCGCGCTCATGGCGTGTGCCCTGCCGCTCACGCTGCGTCTGCACGTTCTGCGTGGGGCGTTGCCGGACCTATCGCCCTACCAGTTCAAGCGGCCGGTGCCACACCTGGAACTCGAGCCACAACCGGAAGACGGCCCTGTACGCATCCTGATCGACTACACGGTTCCGCTGGAGCGGTACAACGAGTTCGTGCATGCGATTCACCAGATGCGCGATGTGCGACTGCGCAGCGGTGCAATCCGTTGGGGCGTGTTTCGCGATGGGAACGACCCGGAGCGGCTGGAAGAGAGCTTTGTTATGGAAAGCTGGCTGGAGTACCTGCGCAGCCGGGAGCGCATGACTACTGCCGACAGCGAGCTGCTGGGGAGCGTGCGTGCGATCCACAAAGGCGATGAACTGCCACGGGTAACGCACCAGGTGTATGCAAAGGAAGTGGAGACGGCGTAACCGCCACATCTGGTAGATTGGACCGCACTACGGTTGAATCCACCATGCAGGAGTTCTCCACTTGAAGTCATGGATAGTTGCCACTTGTCTGCTTGCCGTCCTCCAGATCTCCGCACAGCGGCTTGTCCCAGCAACAGCAGACATGCGTCGAAACCTGGCCGAGGCTACGTTGACCCAGAGACTCGAAAGCGAGGGAACACCACCATTCCACCTTGAAGCCACGTTCAGCACGTTCGACTATCTCGGCGCACCGACAGGCAGCGGAACGCTGGTGGAAGAATGGCTTAAACCAGGTGTGCGGCGACGGGTGATTACCTTTGGCGGACTTACATGGACACAGGTATCGAGTGCCGGCGTGGTGCGAAACTCCGGTATCAGCTTTAGGTCCACCTTTGTGGAGAACAAGCTCATCACTGCCCTCCTATCTCCAGGCCCGTCGAAAAAGAGGCTTGAGTCTGTTCAACCCAGCTACAGGCCATACAAGGTCGGCACCATCGAAATGGGCTGCGTCATTCTTGCGCCGGTCGACGTTGTAGAAAAGTCAAGCGGCGCCGACAGATTTCCATCGGCCTACTGTCTCTCAGAAAACCCCGTTCTTATTCGTGTAATTGAGGAAAGATACGCCTATGTACTCACCTACAATCACTTTTTAAAGCTCGCCGACCGGGAATTCGCAAAAGACGTTGCCATCTCTCAAAACGGCAAGCCGCGTGGCAGCATCCACATCAGCACATTTCGACTGGCGCCAGAGCTGAAAGATGCTGACTTCATCCTTCCCTCAGGGCCAGACAGCTCAGCGGAAGACGTCACTGTCCCAGGCGGCGTGATTGCCGGCACGCTGGAGACGAAAGTAGACCCCATTTACCCAGCAGATGCCGTGCAGAACCACATCTACGGCGTCGTTACACTCGAGGCCATCATCGATCAAACCGGGGCTCTTCAGCGACTGGAAGTGATCGGCACTCCGTCGACCTCGCTTGCGTTGGCTGCACTGACTGCGGTAAAGATGTGGAAGTTCAAGCCCTGGATGGTCAACGGCAAACCCGTGGAAGTGAACTCCACCATCACGGTGAACTTTTCGCCCAGGCATTAAGCCAACTTCGCCGCGCCGTGGCGCATGTTCCCTTGAGGTGGCGTCCGCTGTTTCCGTGGTCTTACTGTACTTAACTCTTTCGCGCGTCAGCCAGCGACTTATATAACTCCAGCGTCTGCTCCGCGATGGCACTCCATGCGAATCTGGCTTCCACACGTCTGCGGCCGGCTTCGCCGAACAGCTTGGCTTTGCCTGAGTCGGCCAGCAGGATGTTGAGTTTGGCTGCAAGATCTTTCGCGAACTGCTCGGGGTTGGACGGGAATTTGGTGGTGGGGTCCTGGTCGAATGGCACAAGATATCCGGTCTCGCCGTCGACCACCACTTCGAGAATTCCGCCCGTCGCGGAGGCAACGACAGGTGCTTTGCATGCCATCGCTTCAAGATTGATGATGCCGAAAGGCTCGTAAACCGACGGGCAGCAGAAGACGGCGCAGTTGGAATACAGCTGGATCGCTTCCTGCTTGGTGATCATGTGATCGACCCAGGTAACAAGCGGATTGCGAGCCCTGGCCTTCTCGACCATGGCACGCATTTCGGCTTCGATTTCAGGTGTGTCAGGAGCGCCGGCACAGAGCACCACCTGTGTGCCTTCCGGCAGGTACTGCAGTGCGTCCACAAGGTGAGTAACACCCTTCTGGCGGGTAATGCGGCCAACAAAAAGTACGTATGGAATGGCGGGATCGATGCCGTACTTAACCAGCGCATCCGTCGCATCGGTCTTCTGGTACTCGGCAAGATCAATGCCGTTGTATATAACGTGGATCTTGGCTGCGTCGATTTCAGGATAGGCCTGCAGGATGTCCGCCTTGGTACCTTCTGAGACGGCGATCACAGCGTCCGCGGCGTCAATGGCAGTGCGCTCCATCCAGCTTGACATGGTGTACCCGCTCCCGAGCTGCTCGGCCTTCCAGGCACGCAGAGGCTCAAGGGAGTGCGTCGTGAGTACGAAGGGAATGTTGTACAGCTTCTGCGCCAGAAAGCCGGCCATGCTGACATACCAGGTATGCGTATGGATGACGTCGATTCCATGCAGATCTTTTACCTGCGTCAAGTTCAGACTCATGGCCTCAAGCGCGGTCTTGAACTTGCCGGTGCTGCCGTCGGTAATCTCGGCCCAGGCCTGCTGCCCGAATACGGCGGGGTTGGTGTCTAGCGATTGCTGCTCACCCCAGCAATAAACGGAGACCTCGGCGAGCTTGGCGAGTTCCTTGCTCAGGTACTCAACGTGAACGCCGGCACCACCGTAGACGTGAGGGGGAAACTCGCGGGTCATCAGGGCAATGCGCATTGGTATGTTTTACCTTTGGTTCTAAGCGATGTGTCTCGGGCTCATCATACCGGCTCTTCGCGAACAGTGTTGCACCTTTGCCACGTACACGAAAAGGCGAGCCAGCAGGCTCGCCTCTCTGTCCATACGCAGGCTGGCCTACACCGCCTGCATCGCGCGATCCCCGGCTTTGACAGCTTCCTGGTTGATCTTGCGTTCGGCGAGTTCGGTGAACTTTTTATCGCCGTTCTTACTGTCTTCCAGGCTTTCAGTGAGTCCCTTTACGGCGTCCTGCTTGCCTAGCGTCTTCGCGTAGCTCTCCAGCGAGCCATACGACGCGACGCGGAAAAGTTGCTGCTGATTGGCCGCAACGATCAGGGCCGCATCGCGCACTGGTCCAGCGTCGGTGTTCTTGATCATCTCCTGCACTTCTTTAATCATGGCGTCGGTAATGTGATTGTCATTCCGCTGCACCTTTTCGCCAAGGGCACCAAAGGCCTGCTCCACCTTGCCCGCATACTCTTTGCTCTTGGTTGCAGTCTTGCTGAAAAGCTCTTTCAACTCCGGGTCAGACACTGCGTCCGCCATGGTGGGGGCTGCCTGTGCCAACTTCTCTTCCATGTCGAGGACGTATGTCATGGCGGTAGTCATCAACTGCTGCACGCTCTGGATCTTCATTGCTCAACTCTCCGGTGCCAGCCGCGGTGTGACCCCGGCGGACATGGAGAGTGAGATGCCCTGCAGAGAGGGGCCGCTGGAGTCCTGGGTCCGCCAACTTCCGACAAGCTTGTCCTCTCTGCTTGATACACTCGCGCTACTCGCGGCGTGGAGAACTTGAGGGCTGCGGGTCCGAGGTATGACGACATGGCGACCAGCACTGTTCCCTCCCCCGATGTGAAGCCGGCGACGTTCCGGCCGTTTATCCCGGCGAGTGAGGCACCGCCGGAGTTCACCGTGCGGGCGGTCTTAATTGGGGCCGTGTTTGGGGTTCTCTTCGGAGCGGTGACGGTCTACGTTGGACTGCGCGCGGGGCTGACCGTGGCAGCGTCAATTCCAATTTCCGTGCTTTCCATTTCGATTCTGCGGGTGTTGGGCCGGGCGTCGATTCTTGAGAACAACATCGTGCAGACGACGGGCAATGCCGGCCAGAGCATTGCCAGCGGTGTCATCTTTACGCTGCCGGCGCTGATCTTCCTCGGCTTCGACCTGGAGTATGCACGCATCTTTGCACTGGCACTGTTTGGCGGCTGGCTGGGCGTGCTGTTCATGATCCCGCTGCGGCGGCAGCTGATTGTGGAGGAGCATGGCGCGCTGCTGTACCCGGAAGGAACAGCGTGTGCCGATGTGCTGATGGCGGGCGAGCGTGGTGGCAGCTTTGCGTCGCGGGTCTTCCTGGGGTTGGGCCTGGGTTCCCTGTACACGCTGTTTCAAAACGAAAACCTGTTTGGGCTGTGGCCCGCGCAGCCGAACTGGTCGCCGGATCTTGGCACACAACACTTACTCAAGGGTGGCGCCATCCGGGCAGATGTCACGCCGGAGTACCTGGGTGTCGGCTACATCATTGGCATGCGGGTGAGCGGTGTCATGCTCGCGGGTGGTGTATTCAGCTGGCTGGTGCTGATGCCGGCGATTTACTTCTTCGGGTCACACCTGTCCGGGCCGTTGTACCCGGGCACAGTGCCAATCCATGACATGGGTCCAAGCGACTTGTGGCGGACGTACATTCGGCCGATGGGTGCGGGCGCCGTGGCCGCCGCCGGCTTACTAACACTGTTAAGAACTCTGCCGACCATCGTGGGCGCTCTGACAGGATCCCTGCGCGCGAAGAAGTCAGTCGAGATTGCGTCGAGCAGCGCGGACGGCGTTGCGGCAGCAACGGAGACCGAGGCTTACAAGACAGCTTCTGAGAGTACGCGCCTGGATACGTCAACGCTGGCGGCGGATCCCGGTGCGCCGGGCTTCAAGAAGCGCAGTGGCAAGCTGCCGCTGGTGGCGCGAACAGCGCACGATCTGCCCAACTCCGTCGTGTTTGGCGGCAGCGCGCTGCTGGTCGCGATGATGTGGGCGTTTCTTGAGTTCAAGCCGGTGCCGGGGGCACAGGTCGGCGCAGGTGCAAATCTGGCAGCGGCACTGTTGATCGTGGTGTTTGGATTCTTGTTCGTGACGGTGTCAGCGCGCATCGTCGGCATTGTGGGCTCATCCGCCAGCCCCGTAAGCGGCATGACGATTGCCACCCTGATGGCGACGACAGCGATTTTCCTGGTGAAGGGGTGGACTGCTCCGGCATTCGGCGCATTGGCCATCACGATCGGCGGAGTGGTCTGTATCGCGGCGAGTAATGCTGGTGACTGCGCGCAGGATTTAAAGACCGGGTTTCTTATCGGCGCGACTCCGTGGAAGACACAGCTGGCGATCATGGTCGGCGTCATCGTAAGCGTCTTCTCCATTGGCCTGACGCTGAACCTGATGAACACCGGTCTTGAGGAGTTTCGCCCATTGCCACACGCCATTGCGCTGAACGATGCGGCGCTGCCAGAAGGCGTGCACGACATGGGCAGTTTCAAGCGGCCGCACATCCGCCTGAGCGCGAAGACTGCAGTAAGCGGCGGCACAATCGACACGGCCCCGGGTGTTGCACTTCCTCAAGGATCACCCGCAGTGGCTGCCGGCGAAGTCAACAACGCCACCCGCTATCACCTGATCAACGCCATAGGGTCGGCAACACTGGAAGATGGCAAATACCTCTACGACCCGGCGACGGGAAGTCTGGTGATTCAGTGGATACAGGGCATTGGCAGTGAAAAGGCGGCGGCTCCGCAGGGAAGGCTAATGGCGACGGTGATTAACGGCATCCTGAGTCGCAAGCTGCCGTGGAGCCTGGTGCTGCTGGGTGTGGCGCTGGTCATCGGCATCGAACTGCTCGGTGTGCGCTCATTGACGTTTGCGGTGGGCGCGTACCTTTCCATCGCAACGACGCTGGCAATTTTTGCGGGTGGCCTGGTGCGTTGGATGGCCGACCGCGCGGTCGCAACGGCACGGGCGCGGGATGCAGCGCGCCGGGAGGCCAATGCGGTTGCACAGCAGATAGCAGCCGCTTCGCCTGCGGGAACCGCCGTATTTGTCATCGAGGGAGAACCGGACGGATCGCTCGACGTGGATCGGATGCTGCGCGAGATACCAGGCAACGTGATGCTAAGCAGCGGGGAGACGCTGGACCAGGCGGAAGGTGCGTTGACCGGGAACGAACCTTTGACGGACCTGGACAATGACGAGATCTCTCCCGGGTCGCTCTTCGCCAGCGGGTTGATTGCGGCAGGCGGTATCGTCGGCTTGCTCGGTGTAGGCATCCGGCTGTACGAGTCGGCTACGGACCATGTCATGCCCCGCTTTAGCACGCATAATCCGCTGTACCATGACCCCGTGGCGGTGCTGATGTTTGCGGCGCTGGCAGGTGCGCTGTACTATTTTGCGCGGACTCCATTGCCAGCTGCCACCCCACCAGAAGAGAGATCATGACTATCTTCCGCCGTTCTATCACCGCCCTTCTAGTCTGTGGCGCGCTCGCCGCAACAGCCGCGACGCCTGCACGCGCGTCGGAAACAACAAAGCGCGAAAAGCTCGAACAGATGTTCCAGATGATGCAGATTCAGAAGACCATGGACCAGGTGAGTGCTCAACAGGTAGCCCAAGCCAGGGCGCTCATCGCCAACATGGTGCCCAGGCAGAATGCGTCGCCGGAACAGCAAAAAGACATGAACGCCTTTGTTGACAAGATCCTGGCGATCTCACACGAGGCCATCAACTGGCAGAAGTTGGAGCCACAGTACCTCGACCTCTATTCGCAGGCGTATACAGAGGAAGAGATTGACGGAATCCTGGCGTTCTACCGTTCACCCACAGGGCAGGCCATGCTTTCCAAGCAGCCAGACTTGCTGGCAAAGTCGCAGGCAATCGCACAGACGCAGGTCATCGCCATGCTTCCGCAGATACGGGCTGCAGCCATCGAGTTTGCACAGCAGATGAGCACCAAATATCCGAAGTAAGGTTCCGTGCTCCTGCTCCACGGGCGTTTTGGCCTGCCGGGCCGTCATACGGGTATGCTGAAGCGAGTGACGAGTGCAGGGCCGGATGCGTCCAATGCCTGTTGCGCCTCGTGCGCTCGATCCGCTTGTCCGTTGGAGATTTTATGCGCCGTACGCTTCCCCTGACCTGTGCACTGCTGCTGTGTGCGCTCCCCATCTTCGCCCCCGGTGCCGCCCGCGCCGATGACGCGACCAAGCGCGCCAAGGTGGAGCAGATGCTGACCCTGACCAAGACCGACAGCATCAGCCAGAACATGCTGGCAAACGTGCCGACGCGGGTGAAGACACTGGCTGCACGCCAGCCCTCTGTCGCCAACGCCACCACACCAGAGCAGAAGAAACTGGCAGACGACTACCTGAACCAGATGGCCACCATTGCGCAGGGTGGCGCGAACTGGTCAGCGCTTAAGCCAAAGCTTGTTGATCTCTACATGGCGACGTTCACCGAGGCGGATCTGGACGGAATTCTTGCCTTCTTCAAGACGCCGTCCGGCCAGGACTTTGCGTCCAAGTCCCCGGAGTTGAGCGGCAAGACCGTGGACATCCTGCAGGGTGCAATCACTGCTCTGCAGCCGCAGTTTGAGGCGGCGACCAAGGCATTCCAGACCCAGATGCAGAACCTGCCCGTGACCCCGGCCGGCACCGCACCTGCGAAGGCACCCACGCTTGGGCCACCCACCCTGCAGCCGCGGAACTAAGCTTGAGTTGCGTGTTAACGCTGGCACTCGACGAGCCGGCACAGGCCAGATTCGAGGCGGTGCGCCAGCAGTGGTTTCCACCGGAACTCAACCGCATTCCCGCGCACCTGACGCTGTTCCATACACTGCCACAGTCGCAGGAGACTGTGGACTCTCTGACTGGTGTAGCGGCCAGCCAGAACCCGTTCGACATGCGTGTGGCCCACGTGCGTTCCATTGGCCGTGGTGTCGCGTTCTTCATCGACTCCACGGAGGCGGTCCGTCTGCATCGCTCCCTGAGCGCAGCGTTCTCGCACGTTCTAAGCGCGCAGGACCGCCAGGGGTTCAGGCCGCATGTCGTTGCACAGAACAAGGTCGCGCCTACCGTTGCAAAGGAAACGCTCGCACTGCTGCAGGCCGGCTTTCAGCCCTGGATGTGCCAGGCGGTGGGCGTCGACCTGTGGAGATACCTTGGTGGACCGTGGGAGTTCATACGGCGCTTTGAGTTCGCCACAGGTCCCTGATGGCCAGTCACTACACTGAATTCAACGTGGGCGAACCTAGCAGTTGCGTCGTTACAGATGGGTAAGTCACACGGCAAAGAAGTCGCGATTAAGGCTTTAGGTGTGTGGAAACCCAAGCGCCGAAACAGGGCCGCGTTGCAGGTGCTGCGCAAAGCAGACCATGGCCGGGTGCGCGCGCTTTTGCCCCTAAAGCTCGAACGTATGGCGGGATCGCCCTTTGGATTCTTTCGTGGCGCGGCGGCGCTCATGGCATACGACCTCTCCCTGGGCCAGCGCACATCCATCGTGAACCAGCTTTGCGGCGACGCGCACGTGCAGAACCTTGGCGCGTACGAGGGCATCGACGGCAAGCTGATCTTTGACGTGAACGACTTTGACGAGACCACGCGAGGCCCCTTTGAATGGGATCTGAAGCGGATGGCCACCAGCGTTCTGGTGGCGGGCACCCAGGCAAAGGTGAGTACCGCCAACTGCACCGTGGCGGCGCAGGCCTTTTTGGATGCGTACTGCGCCACCATGCAGATCCTTGCGCGCCTGCCCGTCTTGGAGGTCGCGCGCTACCAGGTGCGCCGGCTGAATGCGGCGCCTGCCATCGCCCGCATACTGCAGGATGCCGAACGAGCCTCACCGATCCGGCTATGGGAAAAGCTGACCGAAGAAGGTTCCGACGGCCGCGTCTTCAGGCAGCACAAGCCTGTACTTTGGCGCGTACACGGCAAAGTCCGCAGGGCTGTCGTGGCATGCCTGGACGAGTACCGGGAGAGTCTGCTACCGGAGCGCCGACACTTCTTTGACCAGTTCACCACGCGCGACATCGCGTTTAAAGTCGTGGGAACAGGGTCAGTCGGCCTGCGGGACTATTGCGTGTACATGCAGGGCAACGGCGCGGGTGATCCGCTGTTTCTGCAGGTCAAAGAAGAAGCGCCTTCTGCGTACGCGCCTTACCTGCCAGAGGGTGCGGGGAAACTGCAACAGGGCAGGCGAGTGGCAGACGGCCAACGTGCCATGCAACTTCAAAGCGACCCGCTACTCGGATGGACGCGAATGGGCAAACGCGACTACCTTGTGCGGCAACTGAACGACCACAAAGCCGGCCTGGATGTGACACTTCTGGATGCCGCGGGGCTTGCGGAATACGCTGCAGTCTGCGGAGAGATGCTGGCGAGGGGGCATGGGCGGTCCGGCAACGCCAGCCTCATCGCGGGGTACGTCCGTGATGGCAACGCATTTGGCGAAGCGATCCTGCACTTTGCAAAAGCCTATGCTCAGCAGACGACGCTTGACTGGAAGGCCTTGCTGGCCACCATTTAAGCCGCTGCAACTGCGCGTGCAGCCGCGCGTGCATCACGGATCAGGTCCGGCACGCCTACGCCTCTGTACCCATTTCCGAGCAGGCGAAGATTTCCCAGCGCAGCTACCCGTCGATCGAGCTCTGCCATGCGCTCCAGATGGCCCACCTCGTACTGCGGCAACGCACGTGGCCAGCGGCGAACAACTGTGGCCACCGCAGCAGGCAGCGGCCCAAGGATCTTCTGCAACTCGGCGTGTGCCAGGCTGGCAATCGCCTCGTCCGCTTGCGCAATCAGCCTGTCAGCGGTGGGGCCGCCGAAGTAGGCACGTACAAGGCGGCCGCCCGGCGATACGCGGTCAGGGAACTTCTGGTCCGCGAAGGTTGCGGCAAGCAGGCGGCTTCCCTCCCCGGGCGGCGCAAGAAATCCAAAGCCTTTGGGCCAGGTAACGCCACCGCCCGGTGCAAACGCAAACGCGACCGTCACGGCAGAGCTCGCAGGAATGTCGACAAGCTGGGATGTGCGGCGGCTGACGGGGTGCAGCAGCTGTGCGGTCACCGCCACCGGCGTGGCCAGCAGGATCTCGCGGAAGTGGTGAACCTGGGCATCGCTCACCCGGTGCGAACTGCCGGCAAGGTCCGTCGCCACCGTGCGAACCGTCCAGCCGGCAATCGTCCGGCGCAGGTCAAGCGCGGTGGTCTTCAGTGCAACGGTCGTCGTCGGAAGATTCGCAACCATACTGGCCGCCAGGGTACCCATGCCGGAGCGCAGAGTGGTAAAGGTCGGTGGACGCGGCTTGCCCCCGCGTTCTGCGTCGCGCCGCTGAACGGCTTCAATCAGCGATCCATGCTCGCGCTCCATCTTGACGAACGGTGCCATCACTGCCTGCACACTCAACCTGCGAACGTCACCACCGAAGACGCCGTTCAGCAGCGGTGCACCCACCACGCGCAGCACCTCGTCGCCAAAGTGGCGCGTCACAAAGCTGGCCACCGGTTCGTCCTGCTGCGGAGCCACAGTCTTCAACTCCCGCGCACGTCCGGGTTCGGCCGCATACGCCTTGCGCGCGCTGTTGCTGAACAGGGAGTGGCCATCGAGCGCGGCGAGGTTCGATGGCACCATCATCCGCATGCCGTCGGGCATCCCGAGCAGCTTACCGCCCCGCAGCACGTACGTGACGCGTTCCGCGTCGTTCGACGCGATGATCTCACCGCCAAGCCCGAGTTCCTCCGCCAACTCCCTCGCCCACGGCTTTTCGGTCACCCAGGCATCGGGTCCCGTCTCCATCACAAAGCCATCGTGGCGGACAGTTTCAACAATGCCGCCCAGACGTGACGATGCTTCAAAGAGCGTCACCTCGATGTCCGCACCACCCTGCTGCAGCTTGTTCAGCTCGTACGCGGCAGCCAGACCCGCAATACCACCGCCAATTACTGCTATGGACCTGCCCATGGCTAAGCCGGTACTGCTTCAGGTTCAGGGAGAGGTGTAAGCATACGCACAACCTCGGCATCACCGCTCATGACAGCTGCCGGAGTCGCGTGGGCGTAACCGCGGAGCACAATGTCTTTTAATGCGGCGATCAGCGTGGGTGAATCATTCAAACTGGCGGCGCGCGAAACCGTGATGCCGACCTCTTTCGCAGTCTGCTGGAAGGCGATGTCGATGTCGTAGAGGATCTCGACATGGTCGCAGAGGAAGCCGACGGGCTGCATGACGACATGCTCATAGCCTTCCTGCTTCAGCGCTGCAAGCGTATCTTCCACGGACGGCCCAATCCACGGTCCGCCGCTAAGTCCCTGGCTTTGGAAGCAGAAGAACCAGTCCTCCTCGCGCAGCGGATTCGCGCCGGCTTGCGAGCCGCCTTCGCCCAGTTCGGCAGCGATCAGTTCTGCGGTCATCTTGCACTCGCGGTTGTAGGTGTCCGGCTCGGTTGCCAGCACCATGCCATGGTGTTCTACAGGTTTGACTGACGCCTGAACCGTGCGGCACGGAACCGAGTGCGCGGTGAAGAGAATTGCAGTGCGCGCCCCTGTAGCCAGCGCACGGTCGTAGGCGACGCGCATGGTTTCCGCGAACCCCTGGGCGAGCAGCGGGTGTTCGGCCCAGCCGGCTAGGAAGTCGATCCGTAGCTGGTCACCAGCTGCTGTTTCCACCGCCCGTTTGTAAAGACCAACGCTGGTACGGCTGTTTTGCGGTGCAAGGCAGAGGGTAGTCGCGGACGTAATGCCGTCCTGCTTCATCTGCGCGACCACATCTGCGATAAAGGGATGCCAGTTACGCATGCCCACGTAGACAGGTACGCCAAGTGCCTCCGCGAGCAGCCGCCCCTGCAACAGGGTCCACCGGGTCAGGTGGGGGCCTTCCTTGGTTGGTTCTTCGCGCAGGCCGATTTCCGCGTAGCGCTCCTGCAGTTCGTGCACAACGTGCGGCGGCACGCCACGGCCTCCGGTAACCAGCTTCAGGTAGGCGTCCATTTCGCCAAGAGTGTCAGGCGTCCCGTGGGCCAGAAGGAGCACGGCGTCAGGCTTGCCAGCGGTCTCCTCGTGGTCTGCCGGAGCAGGTTGGCCATCGATCACCTGGCCTGCAGACGCGGCCTGTTGCGCAGCACGCTGCCGCGCCACAGCCATGACCTGCCCGCGCGCATGTTCATGGAACGGTTCCAGACGCTCGGCCAGTCGGAACTTCTCAGCAAGCACGCCAATCGTGAAGTGAAAGAGGCTCATGCGGTGGTTGGATGCTCCACCGGCGTGGACGTTCCCATCCCGGGACGGTCCTCGTGCGGTGTACGCGCACTCAACTCGCGAACCCAGTTGCCGACGGCGATCACGTTGTCGACGGGAGTACCGGGCACGATGCCGTGACCGAGGTTGAAGATGTGCCCCGGACGATTGGCTGCGGCGTCCAGAATGGCCTTGACACGGCCCTGCAGAACATCCTGTGGCGCAAACAGTGCGATGGGATCGAGATTGCCCTGGACGGCGGTATCAGGCCCAGCCAGACGCCAGCCCTCGTCGAGTGGGACACGCCAGTCCAGCCCCAGCACATCCGCGCCTGTACCGCGCATGGTTGTGAGCAGCGATGCCGTGTCGACGCCAAAGTAGATGACGGGAACGCCCAGAGCCTGGACGCGCTGGACGAGTTCGCGGGTCTGGGGAAGCACGTAGTCCACGTAGTCGTTGACGGCGAGCGCACCGGCCCAGCTGTCGAAGATCTGGATGACGTCTGCACCGGCCTGCACCTGTTGTGCGGCATAGTCGACCAGCACGGTCACCAGCTTTTCGCTCAGCAACTGCCACGCCGCGTTGTCACCGTACATGATCTTCTTTGTTTCAATGTAGTTACGGGAGCTGCCCCCCTCAATCATGTAACTGGCAAGGGTGAAGGGCGCGCCGATGAAGCCGATGATGCCAAGCTGATCGCCGTCGGGGCGTGCAGGGGCAAAGTGTTTTGAGACCTTCTCGATGGCCTGCGCGACGTAGCGGAGGTCGTCAGTGCGGTCGGTACGAAGGGCCTGAATCTGCTCACGGGTGCGGATGGGGTTGCGCACCACGGGACCTTCGCCGTTGACGAACTCGAAATCGAGGCCCATGGGGGTGAACGGCAGCAGGAGGTCGGCGAAGATGATGGCGGCGTCGACCGGCAGGATCTCTGCCGCGGTAATTGTCACCTCGGCTGCGATGTCAGGGGTGCGGCAGATATCGAGCAGCGTGTGATTGCGGCGCACAGCCATGTATTCCGGCATGTAGCGGCCTGCCTGGCGCAGGAACCAGACGGGAGTCCGGTCTACCTGCTGACGATGTACGGCTTTCAGAAATCGACTGTTTTTAGGAGGCATGCGGCTAAGCTGTCGGCGCCACGAATTCCTTGGGGAGTTCGCCGCCGGAGCCGTAGAAGAAGTCGTTCATCTGTTCGACGAGGAACTCCTGCGCGGTGGGTGTCCAGGGCTGCAGGCGATACTCGTTGAGCAGCATCTTCTGGCGCTCGATCCACTCATTCCATGCCTTGAGAGAGATGGTCTTGTAGACCTTCTGGCCGAGTTCGCTGTCGAAGGGGGGCTCGGGCAAACCTTCTAGTTCCTGCTTGTACTTTGCGCAAAATACCATGTGTGCCATGTGGTGACGTGCTCCTGACGCTACGCCTTTGATTGTATCGGCATGCCGGGTAGCTACTGCAGCTACCGGCACAGCGTGGCGCTATTCGCCTTTTCCCTGGACCGGGTTGCCGTCGGAGTCGTAGGGACAGTGGCGGCACTCGTTGCCACAACAATACCCGCGACGCAGGTGATACGCGGCGGTGAAGACAAACAGCGGACCGTCGAAGTAGTATTCGCCTTCTTGCGCGAGGGGCGCGGATGGCTTGTCAGCGGATGAGTCTGGGTGCGGGTCAGGCAAAGAGGCCGCCCTGGGCTTGCGATGGCTCCGGCGTGGGTAGTGGAGTTTCGATGGGTGCCGTGGAGCGGCGGGCGGCCGGCGGGCGGGTGCCTTCGGGGGTAGCGACAGTGTCGAGCGGGTTGCCGTGCTCGTCGCTGGCTGCACCGTTGCGGAGGTGAACGCGGCGGCCGGCGATGGCTGCGGTGCGGTCGCCGGGGACAAGGATGCCGATGAGGTTGCAGGGGTCGGACGCAGCGAGAGTGGTCGTGCTGTCGTCGGCCGTGTTGCGCTGCAGGCGGAGGCTTTCAACGGCTTCGGGAAGCGCGTACTGCTCGCCGGAGAAGCCGGTGACGAAGCGGCCGCCCCGAACGTCGCCGCGCGCCTCGAGACGTCGCAGCATGCGGAGGAGGTCACGCCACCTGGGGGCGTTCGATTCGCGCTGGAGCAGGTCACGGAAGAGGACCCCGTAGCGCTGGAGGAGCACGCGGGTGGCGGATTCGAGGGCTGATTCGGCGATGCGGGCTTTTTGCGGTGCGGTGAGGTGGGAGGTGTCTTCGCAGTCGAAGAGGGACCAGCGGCCACCGGTGGCGCGTGTGCCTCGCTTGGTGCCGTTGGCAATGGGTTCAGCGGCAAGCGGCTTGCGTTTGGGGTCCATCATGGCGCGCAGCTGGTCAAAGCCGTCGGCAGAGGCGAGGCCGGCGGTGGCGAGCTCCCAGAGGGCGGTCTGGACCTGCGGCTTGGTGAGGGTGCAGAGCCGCTGCAGGTCGGCAGTGAAGCAGGCACCGCGCTGCTGGAGGGTATCGCGCACCTGCATGGCTTCAGGCGAGAGGGCGGCCTGTAACTTCGACTCTTCGATACATTTCGAATCGAGGACAGGCGCAAGCCAGTCGGCGGATTCACGAACGTAAAAGGTGATGGGGGCCATGTTCGTCGGTATGACGCGGCGGGGTGCGGCACCGTCGCCGGCGGCCCAGGCCGGGTGCGGGCTGAGGCGTCCCCAGCCAACGGCACCGCTAAGGCAGAGCGCATCGAGAAAACGCGGATCGTAGTCGCGGACACGCTGCGGAAGGAGCGTACGCTCCCACTCGACCGCTGGAGCCTCGAAACCTTCAAGCTGCACGAGCGCGTCGAGGGTGCCTTCTTCCCCGGTGGTTTGCGTGTTCTTCGCAAGGTGTTGCCAATGGAGGAGCCAGCGCATGTATGTGGCGGGCGGGACGGCTTCGACTTGCTTGCGGAGATTGCCGAGGGTGAGGCGGTGGATGCGCTGGAGGATGCGCCGCTCACACCATTCAATGGCGCTTTCCTCCTCGGTCTTGTCGTGTTCGAAGATGCCGCGGAGCGCCAGGCCCTGCATCTCAATGGCGACCAGTTGCTGGTAGATGGCGCGTGGATGGAGGGCGGTAAGCGCGGCAACCTCGGCGGCGGTGGTTGGGCCCAGGAGCTGAAGATAGCCCTGGGTGAGGAGCCGGAGGGCGTCTTCGGTGGTGAGTTCGGTGGTGTTCCCCGTGGCATCGTCGGAGTCCGGACCCACCTTAATCGCGCTGAGAGATTTGTCGTCGTGTGACGGGTTTGTCGGGCGCGATGAAGATGGGGCACCCAGTGTTGGTGAGGCGATTTCGGCGAGCAGGTGGGCGTGGGGGAGTCGCTCGGTGGCGACCCAGTGGTCGGTGTCGCCGAGGCGCAGGAGATGGGCGCGGCCTCGGGATTCCAAGCGCTGGAAAAAAAGAGGCCAGTGACGGGCGGTGTGTGTGCGGTGGGCGTGGAGCTGGTCGTCCGTTTCGTTGTCGCCAGCCGTTGCGCTGAACAGGGCTACAGGCAGGGCGATGGTGCCGAAGAGAAGGTCGTGGAGTTCGTGTTCGTCGCGGAGGTCGGGCCAGGCTTCGATGCGGGCCTGGAGGATGGCGCGGGGGTCGAGCCGGCCGGCTTCGCCGAGTACGGAGTCGGGAATGGTTCGGCGCAACGACACGGCACGGGCGCGGCGCTCTTCCAGGTCGGCGTCGTCGAGGAACGCGTTCTGATTGGCGTTGAGCAGCTCGTGCGAGAACTGCGACGGGACGGGGGTGTCGACGGCGATGCACTCGATGGAGCCGTCGTCGATGCCGCGCAGAACGGCCAGGAGCCCGTCGAGGTCCATGGCTTCCTGCAGGACGTCCTGCATGACCTCGCGGACGAGGGGATGGTCGGGGATCTGGATGTCGCCGACGATGGTTTCGAAGCAGGCAGCGGCCTGGGGGAAGACGGAGGCTAGCAGATCTTCGCCGCGGGTGCGCTGGATCTGCGGTGCGACGCGCTTGCCCTTGCTGAACCGGAGGAGCTGGAGCGAGCGGTTTGCAGCCCAGCGCCAGCGCGTTTTGAAGATGGGCGAGGCGATGGCGGCCTGTTCGAGCAGCTCTTTCGCAGTGTTCTTGGTGAGGTAGTGGAAGACGTCGGCGAGCGGGAAGCTGTGCTGCTCCGCGAGGCAGATATTGATGCCGTTGTCAGTGGCGGCGGCCTGCAGCTCGTAATTGAAGCCGCGGCAGAAACGCTTGCGCAGGGCAAGGCCCCAGGCACGATTAATGCGGCCGCCAAAGGGTGCGTGCAGGATGAGCTGCATGCCGCCGCCCTCGTCGAAGAAGCGTTCGGCGATGATGCGCTGCTTGGTGGGGACGGCGCCGAGGACCGCGCAGCCACTAACGATGTACTGCAGCAGCTGCAGCGCGGCGGACTCGGAGATGCAGCACTCGTCCATGAGCCAGGCGGCGGCTTCGTTGACCTGCGGGTCTTCCAGCAGGACGCGCTCGTGGTGGATGCCCTGGGTGCGTGCACGGATTCCATTGCGGAGGGTGCCGACGAAGTCGCTCAGAACGTCGGTCCGCTGCGGCGCTTCGCCTGCCCAGAAAGGTACGTTCGGCGGCGCGCCATGAGCGTCTTCGACGAGGACACGTCCCTCTTTTTCGACCATCAGAACGCGCCAGCTGGCGTTGCCGAGTTGGATGACGTCGCCGGGGCCACTGTCGATGGCGTAGTGTTCGTCGAGGGTGGCGATGGTGACGCCCTCGGGCTGCAGAACGACCTGGAAAACCGCAGTGTCCGGAATAGCACCGCCATTGCCGATGGCGGTCATGCGCGCGCCGCGACGCGGGTGCAGATGCCCGGCGACGCCGTCGCGCAACAGGTAGGCACCGTAGCGGCCACGGCTGTTTTCAATGCCGGTGTGCAGCAGGGTGACAAGTTCGTCGAACTGAGGGCGGGTGAGAGTGCGGTAAGGGTAAGCGCGTGTAACCAGAGCGTAGAGCGCATCTTCTTCCCACGGCTCCGCGGCGCAGGTGGCAACCATCTGCTGCATGAGGATGTCGAGGGGCTGCGGCGGGATTTCGAGGCGGTCTGACGAACCGGTGCGCATGGCTTGAACGAGGGCGGCCATCTCGAGCAGGTCGTCACGCGTGGTGGCAAAGAAGCGGCCCTTGGGGATGGCTCCTCGCCAGTGGCCGGCGCGGCCGACGCGCTGCATGGCGGAGGCGACGGCGCGGGTGCTGTTGAGCTGGATGACGAGGTCGACGGCACCGATGTCGATGCCGAGTTCGAGCGAGGCCGTGGCAACGAGGCACTGGATTTCGCCGGCTTTGAGGCGCTGCTCGGCGTCCAGCCGCAGGGCGCGGGAAAGCGAGCCGTGGTGGGCGGCGACGTTGTCCTGGCCGAGACGTTCGGCGAGGGCACCGCAGAGGCGCTCGACCATGCGACGGGTGTTGACGAAGACGAGGGTGGATTTGTGCTCACGGCAGAGGTCGGCGATGCGGTCGAAGATCTCGACCCACATTTTGCTGTCGCAAACGCTGCTGAGTTCGCTCGAGGGGATTTCGATGCCCAGATCGAGGTGGCGGCGGGTACCCACCTGGACGATAGTGGCTCTTCGATCGTTGTCGCCATGTCGAACGCCGGTGAGAAAGTCGGCGACCAGTTCGATGGGGTTCTGGGTAGCAGAGAGGCCGATGCGCTGTGGCGGCTGCGACATGCCGGTGAGCATGCCACCGGGAGTGAGGCGGTTTTCGCCAGTGACGAGGGCATCGAGCCGCTCGAGCGTGAGTGCCAGGTGAGCACCCCGCTTGTCGTCGACCATGGCGTGGATTTCGTCAACGATGACGGTGTGGACGCAGCGCAGATTCTCGCGTGCCTTTGCGCTGGTGAGTAGCAGGTAGAGAGACTCCGGCGTGGTGACGAGGATGTGCGGCGGCGTCTTGAGCATGGCCACACGCTCTTTGGGCAGGGTGTCGCCGGTGCGGACGCCGGTTCGGATTTGCGGAACGAGGTAACCCTGCTCCAGGGCGAGCTTCAAGATTTCGGCGAGGGGCGCTTCGAGGTTCTTCTGGACGTCGTTCGACAACGCCTTGAGTGGCGAAATGTAGACGACCTGGGTATGCGGGGAGAGGCGACCCTCGATTGCCTCCGTAACGAGGCGGTCGATCGCGACGAGGAACGCCGCCAGGGTTTTACCGGAGCCGGTTGGGGCGGAGATGAGGGTGGGATCGCCGCGCAGGATGGCGGGCCAGCCTTCGATCTGTGGCTCTGTAGGCGTGCCAAATTTACTAAGAAACCACTGCCGCACGACGGGGTGCGCCCATGCCAGGGCGTCTGCTTCGGTGAAGGAAGAAAGCGGTGGCAGGGTGGCGGTGGCCATGCGTTAGTGTACCGCGGCGGTTCGCCGGTTGTTCGCCCGCTCACCCACCCAGCTTGTGCATTTCCTGCGTTTGCTCCTCAGCTTGCTGAAGCTTGCCCAGCCGCTTCAGAACGGTAGCGCGGACGCGAAGGTTACGTCGGAGAACATTTGTGTACTCCGTAATCAGCATCTTTGCGTCGCCTGCGGTTGCGGCCCAAACAAGTGCTTTGCGTTCGAGTTCCTCTGCCGTACGTAGATCATCGTTTGCCTGGGATAGATGGCCGATTAGAGCTTCAGCTTCACCCCTGACGGTGTACGCGGCGTTATTGCCTGAATCGTCGTCGTGGCCCTTTTGCACTTCCTGCACTGCCAGTTCTGCGTAGGGCAACGCCTTTTCTCCGTCGTTGTCCTGGAGAAACCAAAGAGCAGCGTACACATAGGCACTCCTACGCTCGATGTAACGCTCCTGCGGGTTAAAGGACTTTGCAAGCTCGGCGGCATCGATGCACGCTGTGCTGGGCGCAGCGGCAACACCTGCTCGAATGGCGATATGACATTGATCCTGCAACGGAAAGAAGCGGGCCTGTGTCCGGCTGTCAAGGTCGCGCATGGCTTGCCGGCGCTTCAGGTCTTCGGGGGCAAGGATGAACTTAAGCTCAACTATGCCAGATGCAACAACAGATAGGCCCTGTGCGTTCTGGAAAGGGCGAAAGGTCCAACGGCTTACCGCCTGTGTAGCGGCATCACGCAGCATATCAGGGCCGTCAATGACCTCTGCTGCCGAGACACGGCCGACCTTGCTGATGGTGATCCGAAGATTCACGGTTCCGTCCACGCCGGCCTCGCGGGCGGCCTGGGATAACACGGGTGCGGGATGCAGGAGACGGTGTTGCGCCACTTCTCCCACGGTGACCTGTTGCTGCGCCGGAAGCAGCACAGGGACGAGAAGCAGGATGAGGCCAATGAGGCGGCGCATGGCAACACTATTGCACAGTCATTCAGATTCCCTGCTCTGCGATGATGTGGGCATGAGCGAGATGGAGTTGACGGCGGAAGAGCGGGCCCGACGGGTGAAGGTGATCGTGTTTGACGTGGATGGGGTGCTGACGGACGGGCAGCTGTTTTTCCTTCCCACGGGGCATGACGCGGGCGGGAAGATTACGGCAGTCGAGACTAAAGGTTTTGCGGCGCATGATGGGCTGGGGATTGCCATTGGACGTGCGGCGGGGTTGCGCTTTGGCATTATCACCAAGCGGACGAGCGATACCGTCGCCGTGCGGATGCGGGACCTGAAGGTAGAGCACGTGTATATGGGAGCGCACTACAAGACAGAGGCATTGGCGGCGATTGCCTCTGCCGAGGGCGTGGGCATGGAGGAGATTGCGTATGCCGGGGACGACATCATCGATCTACCGCCGATGCGGCAGGTGGGATTTGCCGTTGCGGTGTGGAACGCGCGCGACCAGGTGAAGCGGGAGGCGCACTGGGTAACGCCGAGCGCCGGTGGACATGGGGCGGGGCGAGACCTGATCGACTTCGTGCTCTCGGCGCAGGGACGGCTGGAGGAGGCCTACGCGTTCTACCTGAGCCGCGAGAACAAGGCCACGGACATTGGAGCGGGTGGCATGTAGCTACATGCCGCTGGTCCCGTGGTCATCCCGCGGATGCAGGCCAAGATGTTCCTCCAACGTGCGCAGCCTGGGGAGAGTAATGCCCAAAGCGTGCCGGGCCGCCACAAATGCCAAGTGGATGATGATGGCCAGTGTGCCACCTACTGCAGTGGCAAAAACTCGTCGTTGCAGCACGTCGTGCGCGGGTTGGTGCACGATCGCAAGCAGGAAGCAGATGTAGCCCGTGAGCACAGTCGCGAACGCACCGTAGTTGACGTTTGTCAGCAGATAGCTGAGGAAGAGAAAAAGCAGGACAAGCGCTGTAAGCACTTCACCGTGCGGATGCAGCAGTGTGACAACCGCCGTGCAGACGAGCGCACCAAGCAGGGTGCCGACAGTCCGCAGGATGGAGCGAGCCGCAGTGGAGGCCCATTCCGGCTTCGGGATGAGGACGGCTGTCATGCCGATCCAGTACGCGTTTGGAAAGTTGAAGTGGCGGTACAAGTCCACCGCGAGCACGCCGGTAGTGGCGATGCGCAGGGCGTACTGCAGGGATGGAGAGTCCCAGCGAAGCTGTTCGCGAAGAAAGGCTTGGCGGAGGTGGGTGGGATCGAAGTCAGGCGAGCTGAACTGGGTTTGAGCCTGCGGAAACTGATAGCGCAGAGCAAGCAGCAGCACTGTTTGCAGCATGCCTCCCGCAAGTACGCCTGCACCACGCAGCAGCGCGCTGCGGACCAGATCATGGGTTGTACCCGGCGTGGACAGTGCAGCCGACGACACGATGAGAAAGACGCAGCACTGCTGGCCGACCCATCCAGCCGCCGAACTGATGCTGTTCGACAGGCCGTACAGCATAGTCCAGACCAGCGTGGCCGCAAGCAGCAACACGGTGCTGTCGCGGCTAACGGCACCGACAAGCGTGGAGAGAGCGATGCCTACCGTGGCGGCGATCATGGGGCCGGAACGGCGAAACAGCGGCTGCTGAAACGAGCCGAAGCCAACGGCCTGGGCACCGCCGGCCATGAGCACGCCGGTGCCGGGATATCCCAGCGCCACCCCGAGGATGAGGGGCAGCGCTACACCTGGAAGGCAAAGCACAGAATGAAGAGGTTCAGAGGTGCTCCACTTGAAGGAGCGGAGTTGCTGCCACAGTTCGTTCATGGTCGGCAACTCAGAGGCAGTCGCATCGCATTAGAGTACCGGTTTGAGAAGCTGCTCTGCAGCTGAACAGGACACACAGCCGCAGAGGTCTAGCCGTGAACCTCAATATCGGCAAACGTCAGAACGATTTTTCCGCGAACAGGCTCACCAAGAACACGGGCCGGCTGAAAGACGCCGCTCACCATGCGCTCGCGCAACGCGCCGATGCTGCGTGCATCGAGCGAACCGGAGAGCACGCGGTAGTCGTAGACATGGCCGTCCGCATTGACGCTAGCCTCCACAACGATGGGAGCTTCGTCTGTGGAGACAATGGGCTGGTGCAGGCCAGAGCTGGAGTACAGGTACCGTGGCGAGGAAAAGCCAACCAGCGGAATGTCGTTTGCCTCAACCGTCTGAGCCGCCGTTACCGTTCCCAGATTCAGCCCGATCCCGATCAGCATAAGGAAAGCGGCAGCTCCCACGGCAGCCTGCAATCCATAACGGTGCAGTGTGTTCTGGTGCAGCAAGTGCCACCGGTGCGCAATGCGGCCGGTCCAGCGACGTTCTGCGCGTACCCGCTCATGGGAAAGTGCAACGCGAAGCCGCAGGGAAAAGCCGGGTGGGACTGCAATGGGCGAAAGCGTGTGCAGGGCGTCATCGGCCGAGACTCGCTCTGCCGTTGTTTCCTCCAGCAACATGCTCGCGTCAGTGCCTGTGCCTGTGGGATGCAGACTGTCGTGTGAGGCTCGCAGTTTGTGCAGTAACGTGTGCGGGATCCTCATGCCTGCTCCTTTACGTGCTCTTGTGATGTCGTCAGTATGTCGTGCGCTTCGCGAATCTGGCCTGAAGAAGTGCGTTTCGACCTTGCCACCGGTGCCGGAGTGGAACGTGGTGCTGCAGATGCGGCGGCGAACTCAGGAAATCGAACGGCCAGCTGTGTGCGAAGCGAGGCTCGACCGCGCAGCAACCGACTCTTCACGGTGCCGATATTGATCTTCAGAATGTCCGCGATCTCGTCGTAGGCCATCCCCTCAATCTCACGCAGGATCACAACAGTACGAAACGCGGCCGGAACCTCAAGCAGAGCAGCCTCCACGGACGTTCTGAGCTCGTGCTGGCGTGCACATTCGTACGGGGACTCACGGGAATCGGCGAGTGTGTCACGAAGCGGAAAGTACGTATCATCGTGCTCCTCGCCGGTGTCGCCGTCGATCGTGACCTCTGCCTTTTTGTGGCGAGACCACCACCGCCGGCTGTTTGAGCTTTCGTGCAGCGCGATGCGGTAAATCCATGTGCGCAGGCTGCTGTCACCGTGAAAGGTGCCGATATTGCGAAAAATCTTGATGAAGACTTCCTGCGTAATGTCTGCCGCGTCTGCGGGGTTGGGCAGCGAACGCGCAATGACCGAGTACAACGGTGCACTGTACTGGGCGATGAGCTGTGCAAAGGCTTCTTCAGAACCGGCCTGCAGAGCGGCCACGAAGGCCAGGTCTGCGGCGCGCAGGTCTGCAGGCTGTGAGGGGCGCAGCGAATTGGCGATGGTGTGAACGAAGTCGTGCACGAGCGCTGCTCCCACGGAGTTCTCCTCTCACAGTACGGCGGCGAGGGTTGCATCGCAACTGGTTGCTGCGAAACAGGCGACCGCCCAGTTGAAGTTCGTCACCGCCGGCGGTGCGGAGTGCTCTCGCTCACTCACCCCTATGGACACCGCAACCGGTAGCTTTTGTTCCCGGAACCTGCGGATTCAACGATCCGGGACGGGTGGCCAGTCAGGGGTCTACCGTTGGGTAAATCGCCGCCGACCAGCCAGCCCAGGCGTGCAGTGATTGACTCCGCTGCATAAACCGGAGAAACTATACCTAGTGGGCCTGTGGCGCAGCTGGGAGCGCGCTTCCATGGCATGGAAGAGGTCATCGGTTCGATCCCGATCAGGTCCACCAACACCCCCTCACAAATGAACGCTCCCGGTCTGCCTTTGGCAGAGTTCGGCTGAAACTCCAACGTTCACCGTTGCCTGTACGCTCCCGGACGTACTGCGCGGTACAAGCTGCATCGTTGCCGCCTAGAATCTGGCGATCAGCGCGATGCCTCCGACCAGCAGCAAAGCTCCGAGAGCCCTAAGTCCGTTGATCGGGTGGGTTTGCATGCGGAACCAACCAAAGTGGTCAATCACAAGCGATGTGATTAGAGCGGCGGTGACCGTGAACCCCATGAATGGTCCGGCCCCCACCTTTTGAATCTGGGTGAGTGACGCGTAGACCTGGACTGCTCCGACCAGTCCGCCAAGTACTGCCCACCACGGCATGGCCGCCAGATCGCTCACCGTTGGGAGCGGGGTCGGCATGATGAAGAACGCACCCGCAAAGAAGAAGGCGATCAGGAAGAACGACACTGCCGCTGCCAGGTAGGGGTTGACGAGCGAGTTCTTGAGTTGACCGTTCATGGCGCCGCCGCAAGCCTGCAGGGCCCCGCCCAGGATGATGAAGGGAATAATCCAGCCGATTTTCATACGTCACCGTATCCAGTTGTAGATGAGTTCTTAGTTGCCGAAGAGTTTGTGCGTGGCCAGCAGGCCAGCGACAGAGGCGAGCATCGCAACAGGCATGGCGATGGCACCCGCTTTCAAGAAGTCCCAGGCGCTTACGTCGAGCTTCTCTTTGCGAAGGGCAAGCAACCACAGAATCGTCGCAAGTGAGCCAGTGACGGAGAGATTCGGCCCCAGGTCCACACCCACGAGCACGGCGTGCGCCAGCAGTCCCTGCAGATGTGTTGCCTGCACGGTTGCACCAGCGACAAGCCCCAGTGGGAGATTGTTGAAGATGTTGTTCGCGACACCTACTGTCATGGCGACGACAGTGGTCCCAAGTGCAGGAGTCAGCGACTTGCACCATTCCAAAGCCACCTGCGTGTAGCGCAGAAGGCCCAGGCTCTCCGTCGCGTCCACAAGAATGAACAAGCCGGCAACCAGAAGTATGGTCGGCCAACTCAGAGCCTTTGCAAGCTTTAGTGGATTGGCCTTCTCTTTGAGAGAGATGACAGCGGCGATTACAAGAGCTGCCAGGCACGTGGGAAGGCCAAGATCTTTCCTGAAGGCCGAAGCCGTCAAGAGAACGGCCACCACACATGCCAGTCCCCAGAGAACCATCTTTCCCGCTGGCTTGAGTTCACAGTCCTGGACTTCTTCATGAATTTTCTCGCTGAGGTCTTTCCGGAAATAGAGTCGAAGAACGAAGAACGTGGCCGCGATGGAGCACACGGATGGGACACCAAACGAAGCCAGCCATTGGCCCAGCGGAGGCATCCCCTGATGGAACACAACCAGATTGGCAGGGTTGGAGATTGGCAGGACGAACGAGGCCGCATTCGCAATCATTGCGCAGGCAAACAGGTACGGCATCGGCTGAACTTTAGCCTTGCGGACAGCGGAAAGAACGGCAGGCGTCAGCACCACGGCGGTCGCGTCGTTGGACATGAAGATCGTCGTGAGGGTTCCAACCCCGTAGATCAGGAGAAAGAGCCGAGTGCATTCACCGTTGGCCCCGCGGGCTGACTTGGATGCGACCCAATCAAAGACCCCATATTCGCTACCGAGTTCAGACAGCAGCATCATGCCGATAAGGAACAGGTACACGTCCGAGCCTTCTAGTACCGCTTTGCCGGCAAGCCGTAGAGGGATAAGGCGAAGGACGATGAGAAGCAGCGCACCAGAACCTACCCACCACACTTCGGGGATGTTCCGGGGCCGAACAAGCATGAGCAATATGCTGAGGGCAGCGATGGTGACGAGGAGGATGTGGCTGAGCAGAGGAGACATGTCTACCACTTCTTTCCATTCTTGTTCGGGCCTAGCTGTGTTCCTAACAGTCCACGATCTTCCCACGCTTCCAGAGCGTTGGCCAGGTCGGTGTGCTCCCGATCACGGGGCGAGTAGGAATTACGACCGACAACGATTTGAAGCGTGTCTGTTGCTTTGCGCTGCGCCGCGTCCTCTGCCGTAACGGTGAGTTCGTACACACCGTCTGGCAGTGTCCACTGCGTCGGCTGGCTCTCCCACAAGGTTCCTTCGCCAGTCTGCTTCAGTTCCATGTTCTTTCCATCCACCTCTGCCGTAACAGACCGCACTGGAACGTCTCCCCAGACACAGGCACGCACTCGCAACGTTCCTTCCACGATGCCTTCCATGTTGGCTTCGGTGAGCAGCCGCTCATCCACAGGTGCGGTCACGACAAGCACTGGCCCGTCCTGCGGTTCGAAAAAGTGCCAGGAGACGGAGCCATGGTCAAACGTCACCAGGCTGTAGCCCGCGTTGCCTTCTTCGATCTGACCCGTCGAACGCGTGGCGGCGTAGAGTGTGGTGCCATCGTTGCTTACCTCGTTGTAATGCGTATGTCCCATGTCCACGAGCCGCACGTCAAAGCGGCGCAGCAACTCCTCCAGGGCAGCCGCACCTTCTCTTAATTCGCTGGGATAGCAGTGCATCATCACAACGGAGTTCTGTCGGTTATCTTTTGCCGCCTGGAGCTCGCCTTCGAGCCAGGCGAACTGCTCATGCCCTAACAGGAATGCGTCGGGTCGCGGTTCGGCAAAGACGTTGAGCCGGATGAAGCGGAGGGTTCCTACCTGGAAGCTGCTGTACAGCGAATCGGAGATCGCTTCGCGGAAGTTGTCGAAGCTCTTTTCGTGCACATCGTGATCACCCACGATACCGCACCACGGCACCTCTAATTGGTCCACGCACTCACGCACGGCGGAGTAGGCGTTACGGCTGCCGTCATCCGCGATGTCGCCCGGAATGTAGACAAAGTTCAAACCGCTCCTGAACGTCTGATTGATATGCCTCACAATGCGAAGCAGATCCCTGAAGTTCTGCTCTGAACGCTCCACCATGTGGATATCGCCGATGTGGATGTACGCGACGATGCCATCCCTGCCAACGGGCAAGGGTGAAAAGTCGTGGCGACTGATGTGGATGGAACTCGTACCGGACATGGTTAGGCCTCCTGAGGCTGGGGGGTTGTGGCTACTTTGGTTTCGGGAACACCGAACAACAGTAAGGCGAATGCGGCAAGGGCGAGAGCACCCAAAACCCAGAATGAAACATTGGCTCCCCTGTGCTCCATCAAAGAGCCGCCAAGGGTCGTGCTCAATGCTGCCCCCAGGGCCACTGCGGTTGCGACTGCACCCTGGGTGAGGTTAAAGCGCCCGGTACCCCGCGTGCGATCTGCCACGACGAGGATGGACACGACGCCGAAGATCGCGTTGGCCACGCCGTCCAGTAGCTGAACTGCAATGAGCGCACCGACTCCGTGCACCAACGTATAGAGCAAAGCGCGTAGCGGCAGGACACCGAAACCAATGAGCAGAAGCGGCTTGCGGCCCCAGGCACTTGCAAGCCGCCCAACCCACGCGGCAGAAAGCATAATGACCGCCTGGGTAACGGCAATGCACCCCGCCATGAAGGGCGCGGCTGCCTTTGCAGAACCACGAGCCAGCAGTTCACCGAGTTGTGGAAGCATGGCTGCATTTGCCAGATGAAAGAGAAAGCAACACACCAGGAAAACGAGCAACACCTTATCCCGGAGCAGAAGAAGGACCACACTTTTGCCAGTACCGGCAGCGCCTTCCTTTTCGCAGCCACCTCGCGCCAGGTCGGGATCGACATCTTCTTTACGGATAAGGAGCGTGCACAGGATCGTTGGGAGGACAAGGGCAGCTGCGGCGAAGAAGATCGCGCGATTCCCCAGAAAGTGACTGATCACAGCGATCAGGCCGGCAGCAAACAGGTTGCCGGCGGAGTTGAATCCCTGGTTTCTACCAAACTGCCGATCAAAGGCCGCCACACCGACAATGCCCATGGTGATCGCCGCCAGCGTTGGCCCAAGAAACGGCCCGGTTCCGCCAATCAGGATCTGCGACGCATAGACGATGGACGGTGCGGTGGACACGGTGAGCAGCAGCGCCCCCGTACCAAGGACGAGAGTCGCAGCAATCAGCAGCAGCCGCTTGCGAACAATGCGATCAACTATCCAACCGGCAGGTGTCTGCAGAAGGACAGTGACTATGCCGGCGACCGTGAGTGCATGGCCCACTGCCCCAGCCCGCCAGCCACTTGCCGCCAGGTATGCGGCAACAAATGGCCCCAGGCCAGTCTGCACGTCCGCAAGAAAGAAATTAGTCGCTTCCATTGCGTGCGTGCTTCGAGCTTTCGTGTTGCCGGTGGTGTCGGTCATGAGCTCTTATCGTCGGTTGCAGGGTGCGGCGTTCGGTAGAACCTGAAGGTGGCTGAGAGTCAGGCGTGTGTCAGTAGCTTGTTCTGCCCGCCCGATGCAAGTGCCTTGACGTCGTTGCTCACATGAGCCAGCGCCTCGGCTCCACGTCCCATTTCAAGGGCGCACCGGTACTTCTTCGTCTTCATTGCAGACGCCGATGCGTTACTCATAAACGAATAGAGCGCTTGCACGGAAGACGGCATATCACCGTGCGAAGCGTGATCCGCCGCGCGATCCTGTAGATGCTGCCACTCCTTTTTGATGGCTCCTTCCAGGCCCTTGTTCACCGTTTCGTGGGTGTCCTGTTCTTCAAGAACAACCCCGAAGCAAAGGTGTTCCGCAGCGCGCAGCAGATCGGCTGCATCCTTGGCGTGACTCGCTGCGAGAGAACTGTGCGCCAGGTTGACCAGCTCATGCACTTTGGCCAGTGGGTCACCGGGCAAGCTCGCAGACAGGATCTCGACCCTGCCGAGGTGTTCGTAGCAGCGACGCGTATCTTTCGCGTGGCGTTCCTGCTCGTGCTCAGGGGACTGTTTGTTTGCGGCCGTCTTCGCCGCTTTCTTGGGTGCTTTCTCTGGAGGCATACGGATCAACTTTCTTGGCGCATCTGTTCATGGGGTGTGCAGCTCCACCGCTCAGCGGAGCTGCACACGCATGTTTGTGAGAGAACTTCGGTTGAGTGTTTACTGCTGCGGCGGCTGCGCTTGAGTACCCGCCTCAGGAGGCGTGCCCGCAGGCACAGCAGACGGTGCTGCGGTTCCGCCGTTTGCAGGGGGCGGCACCGGTGCATTCGCGATGGGAGGCGGCGGGGGCGTCACACCCGCACCCGCAGGAGGCTGCGGTGCTGCGCCAGAGGATGGAGGCGGAGGAGGTGGTGGTGGTGGCGCGATCCCACGGGCGCTCCGGGGCGGAGGGGGCGGCGGCATTCCCGGACCTGCTGCCGCGTTTGCCCGTGCAGGAGGCGGTGGGGGAGGTCCACCTGGACCAGCCTGCGGAGGTGGAGGCGGTCCGCCAGCCGGGGGTGTAGCGAGGCCGGGTCTGTCGTTTGTTCCTGCCATCGCGATGTCCGTCTGGCCGTAGGTCTGCGAGCCGACACGCACTGTTAAAGCGTCGATCGTCCGCTGGCTCCCCACCCTGGTGCGGATCCCCGTCACTTCAACGCGCTCTCCTTTGTGTAGCCCGCCTGACGTGAGACCGCTGAATCGAGGCCCAAGTTCTACCGCATCACCGTTGGCCAGAAAAAGCGTGCGCGGAGTACCACCCGGCCCCGCGCTAAACCCGCGAATACTGGAGCGCGTGGTAACCGTCTGTGCTCGTTGCGATGAAAGAACCGGGTTGGGAAGGGGTGAAGGGCCGGGTTGTTGTGCGGTTGCGACCATCAGGCTTGAGCCAACGACGAGAATTGCGGAAGAAGCAAGAAGCTTCATGGGATTCACCTCGACCATGACAAATGCAATCCCCGCGCCAATCTCTTCACACTCCGATAGCTTCTGATTTCCTCCCATTTACGGCGTTTCTGCTGACCTGAAGAGAACGTTCAAGGGAGCAGGTACGCGCAGGGTGTACGGTTTGCATCCGACCAGGTGTACGGAAAGCGTGCAGTAGACGGGTAACGTCGCGCGCATCCTGTTGATTTGCGGCTACCTGGCATTGGCGCGCGAGTTGCTACATGCAGAGACAAGCTTGTCGGCGCACTGCCGGAAAGGAGGCGGATGGAAGAGAGCACACTCGTGGCGCATACCCCGCAACGCCAGGTCTTTCGCCTGAGAAGCCTTCGTGTGCGGATCATCCTGTTCGCAGCGCTTGTGTGCCTGATCCTGCTTGTTCTTATCGGTGGGGTGATTGGCGCTCTGCGCAACACGCAAAGCGCCAGCCTGCGCACGGCAGAGCGCCACTTACATGTGGTGGCGCTGTCGGTTCAGCAGGCCTACAACGCCAACGAGAACGTTCCGGTGGCCCTTGCGCAGCTAAGTGAGCCGACCCCTCACCCACCAGCGAAGCTCGGTCCCGGACCAAATTCTCTCCCCCCACCTGCGGGTCCGCCTCAGCCACCTCCGCCCCCCGCCGCGAACACCAGCTCGCCACTTGAGCAACTCATGTCGAACGCGCTCACTTCAGAGCCGGGTGTTGAAGGTGGGTTCTTCCGCATGCAGAGCGGGGCGCTTGGTGGGTATGCCTTCCCCACTCACGAAGCTCCCGGCCCTCCGAAAGAGATGCCTCTGCGGGAACGTCCGACAATCGAGGAACTCGCCCGTTCTGCCGCAACGAGTGGCGCAGAGAAGAGCCTGCGCTTTCAAGGACGCCACGATGCCGTGCTGTTCGACGCCATTCCCTTGCGCGCCTCCGGTGCCCGGGGTGCTCCGGTGATTGGCGCAGCCTGGCTCATGCAACGGCTGCCAGGTGCCGAGGCCGAACAGCGTCGCCAGTTGCTGTGGGGAGCACTCGGATTTGCGTCCATAGCCCTGCTGATCTGCGCGGCGGCGTTCGTCATTCTGTCAGAAGTGCGCGGGGGCCTGCACTCTGTTTCGAGTCGTCTCGCCGCCGTCGCTGCCGGGGTGGATACACCGACGGAACTGCGAACAAGGACTCTGGAGGAGTTCGACAACGTTCTAGCCGGAATCGACCAGATGGCGCACGAGCTGCAGGAGAAGGTTGAGAAGGAACGAACCTTTGAAGCGCAGATGGCGCATCGTGAGCGGCTGGCGGCGGTCGGACAATTTGCCGCCGGAATTGCCCATGAGTTACGCACACCGCTGGCGACCATCCGGCTGCGGACACAGATGTCACAAAACGCGCAGGAAGATGGGATGGCAGCAACGAACATGCGCGTCGTCCTTGCAGAGATTGACCGGCTCAACGCGATGATCGGCAAGCTTCTTCACTTTGCACGTCCGGTTCAGAGGCACGAAACTTTACTCGACCTTGGCGCTGTGGCACGTGATCGCGTTCAGCGCTGGAATGAAGAGTGCGGCGCAGGCGCAGCCCGATTCTACGAACCTGCCGAACCCGTGATTGTCTCCGGCGATGGTGAGGAATTCCGTCAGGTCTTTGACAATTTGCTTCAGAACGCTCTTCAGGCATCCGCAGCACAGGCGGCACCGCCACTCGCAGAGATTACGTTAGCCCTGTCAGGCGCTCATGCCGTTGTCCATGTCCTTGATCGTGGTCCCGGCTTCGATGACGAGTCCCTTCGCAAATCCTTGAGCCCTTTCTACACGACCAAGGAACGCGGCACCGGTCTAGGGCTTTCTATCGTCAACGAGATCCTTCGCGCTCACGGCGGAACTCTCTTTATCGAAAACCGTGAGAGCGGTGGTGCCAACGTCTGGTTTGAACTTCCAGCGTACGTTCCCGGCGCACCGCTGGAGGGAGTAATGCATGCCTGAAATTCTTGTGGTGGACGACGACACCAGCTTACGGGAGACAGTCCGTGACCTGCTGATCTCGTCGAAGTACGACGTCGTTGAAGCCGCCGATGGCCGCGCAGCCCTTGAGATCATCCGCGAACATCAACCCGATGCGGTGTTGTGCGACTGGAAGATGCCGCGTGCGGGCGGTGACGTTGTGCTGAAAGAACTCAAGCAGGACGCTGTGCTGCCGGGACTGCCTGTCATTGTGTTCACGGCCTTTGGCGACGGTGAGAGTGCCATGCTCGCAATGCAGGAGGGAGCGTACGACTTCCTCGTGAAGCCGGTCGATGCCGATGCCGTTCTTCTTTCGGTCAAGCGGGCACTCCATCACAGCAATCTCACCAAAGAACTCGACCAGTTGCAGAAGGAGCGCTTTCGTGACGAGCACATGGCACCGCTCCAGGAACCCGAGTCACGCCTCATAGGAAGTTCGCCAAGCTGGATCGAGGTGTTCAAAAGCATCGGACAGGTCGCTCGAACCGATGTCACGGTTCTGCTGCAGGGCGAGACGGGTACAGGGAAAGAGGTCGTCGCCCGCGCAATTCACCAGAACAGCAATCGCAGCCAGCGCCCTATGATTACGCTGAACTGCGCCTCAATCCCGGCAGAGTTGGTCGAATCAGAACTGTTCGGTCACGAGCGCGGTTCGTTCACCGGAGCCGTCTCGCAGAAGATCGGTCGCTTTGAAGCTGCCAATGGCGGAACGATCTTTCTGGATGAAATCGGAGAGCTTCCTTTGGCTTTGCAGCCCAAGCTTCTGCGCGTCTTGCAGGAACGCACGTTCGAGCGCGTTGGGTCGACTGTCTCGCAGAAAGCCGATGTGCGCATCATCGCAGCGACCAATCGGGATCTCATCACTGAGGTATCCCAGGAGCGATTCCGCTCCGACCTCTTCTATCGCTTGAACGCGTTCTCCATCCGGTTGCCGCCGCTACGCGACCGCCGAAGTGACATCGCCCTTCTTGCGCGACACTTCCTCTCACGGTTCGCCAGGCGCAATGGATCGGCTGTATCTGCTCTCTCTCAAGAGTGCATCCGGATGTTGGAACAGCATGCCTTTCCCGGGAACGTTCGCGAACTCGAACAGCTGATGGATCGCGTCGCCGTCAAGGTCGCTGGCCGACCTGTAGACAGCGATTTGCTGCAGGCAGAGCTCGCTGCACAGAGTGGCGAGAGATTCTCTCGATTCGAAGAGTGGGAGGCGTTACCCTTCCATGACGCCGTAGGCGCGTGGGAAAGGCATCTCGTTGAACGGGCGATGCGCCAGGCAGGCAACAACAAGGCTGAGGCGGCGCGCCTGCTGGGCATTCAACGAAGACTGCTCTATGAAAAGCTCGAGCAATTCAGCGACGCTAAGAGGAAGCGAGCTTGATAGGGTCGGTGAGAGGCCAGGGTAAGTTATTAAGCGGGCGAGCTTTGCTCCGTGAGCCGAAAACGGTACACTCAGGCTCGCTTGCCAAACCTTGGCCCGGGTCGTCCAACTCCTGTGAATCGTCGCGCCCTTCAACTTCTCTGCAGTGTCGCGCTTGGTGTGGCGACAGTCTCTTTGGCACAGGTTTCCTCGTCAACGAGCAGTAGCAGCAACGAGAGCGCGCCTGTGGCGCCGCGACGCGGCGTTGAAGCCGCCGGCTCTGCCGTCACGCTGGAGACCAGCGAGCAGCTCTTTACTGTCGCCGCAGCGCTCAACACCTGTGGCTACGACGCAGGCCTGGACCGGTCGCTGCCGGTACGTGCGGCGATTCGGCATGAGATTGATGTGCAGGTGCAAACGTCTGAGGGTGCCATTCCTGCAAAGCGGGCCTTGTGTGACTACATGGCGACGCATGGTCAAAAGGGATCGCAGAACCTGGCGCAGTTTGTCTCGCTGGCGCTGTTCTTAACACCGCCGCCACAGCTGGCGCTGTCATTTCCTGAGAATGAAATGCCGCCGGACGCGTTGAACGTGGTGAATGTGCTTCCGCTGCTGCGGACCTTTGCCGAGGACGTGCACCTGCACACCATCTGGGTGAACCATCACGCAGACTATGAGGCCGCCGTTGCCCAGGTTCACGACAGCGTAACGCGCATGCTGCTGGAGACCAACGTGTACCTTCACCAGCCTGCGTCTAGTTATGACGGTCGCCGGTTCCTGGTGTTGCTGGAGCCGATGCTGAGTCCAGAGGCCGTGAACGCGCGCATCTATGGCACGGATTACTTCGTCGTTGCCTCGGCATCGCCGGCAGATGGTGCAGCCCAGAACGCGGGCATTCACCTGGACCCGATCCGGCACGTGTACCTGCTGTACGAGATTGACCCCATCATCTATGCGCGTGCTTCAGCCACAAGCCGCCTGCTTCCTATCTTGAAGACGGTGCAGGATGCTCCCATCGATTTCGTTTACAAAAACGACATTGTGAGCTTTACCACCGAGTGCCTGATCAAAGCGATAGAGGCGCGCACCATGGATGTGGGGTTCGCCAAGCCAAAACAGGCGGTGAACGGCAAAGCCCGGCTTGACCCCGCAGGGTACGCCGCCGCGCTCGGAGACTACGACCGCAAAGCCGATGCTGTTCGTCGTCAGACGGTGATCGCGGATATGCGTTCCGGCTGGGTGTTGACGCAGTACTTTTACGACAAGCTGTCCCTGAGCGATCGCGAAGGCATAAGCCTGAAAGACAACATGGGCGAGCTGGTCTACGGCATGGACGTGCCGTTTGAGGCGTCTCGGGATAAGAAGATCCCGTTCTTCGCAGAGGGCAGCCCCGAGATTGTGGGTACTGCTGGAAGCACGGAACGCGGACGCGCGCTACCGCGTGTGCTGAGCCCCATGGACAAAGCCGAACTGGCCCTGCAGCGTGGTGACAGAGCAGGCGCGGAACAGCTTGCGAATGCGGAGCTCGCGGCACGCCCTTCATCAGTGGAGGCGAAGTATGTGCTGGCTCGCATCAACCTGTTGGACGGTGACGCGGAGAAGGCCTTCAACCTGTTCGACAGCATTGCGCAAACCGCCACGGCAGACACCCGCGACAACGCCCGAACTCTGGCCTGGGCACATGTCTATCTTGGTCGCATGTACGACTCGGCGCTGGCGCAACCAGACCGCACAAAGGCAGTCAGCGAATACCGTGCAGCCCTGGCTGTGCCAGGCACAGGGCCGGACGTGCAGGGTGCGGCGCAGGCAGGGCTGAAGCAGCCATTCGCCCGTCCACAACGAGCGGCCGCACCGCCACAGGACGACGACAACGAGCCACTGGACCCCACCGGGAAGAAGCAGAAGGAAAGCTACGTGCCGGACGCAAGCAAGCCGAAGTAGGCCCGCACACCTGCGCCAGTAGCACCCTTCCACGACCGTCGAACTGCGGGCTTCGTGCATCCTACAGTTGTGTATGCGGTATACGCATGCCAGGGGTCAGGTTCACGATGAACGTAGCAGTTACCGCCGCACAAAACGCGCACAGCGACAGGATGCACAAGCAGTTGAAGGCGGCGTTACCAGATGTAACGTTGCTGCCATGGAAGAGCGGGGAGAAAACACCGGCTGACACGGTCGACGTGTTGCTGGCGATGGGGCCGGTCACGCGTGAAGACATGGCAGCACTGCCTGGACTGGCACTGATCCAGACGCTGAGTGACGGCTACGAATCTGTGGATGTGGATGCCGCAACGGAACTCGGCATCTGGGTCTCGTACGCTCCTGCGGAGATCACCGGAAACGGGGACTCGGTCGCGGAATTTACAGTTCTGCTGCTGATGGCAGCCGCGCGTCGTTTGGGTGTAGCACTTGCCTCCACACACGACGCGGCCGTGAAGAAACCTGGGGATGCACAGGCGCTGCTGGGCAAAACCGTCTGCATCGTGGGTGTGGGCAGCATTGGAGAGAAGATTGCTCAACGGCTTCTTGGCTTTGGCGTCCGCATCATCGGTGTTGACCGCTTACCCTTGATGGCACCCAGGCAGATACCGACCCGGCCGCTGGACAAACTGGACGATGCGCTGGCAGAAGCGGACTTCGTGGTGCTCTCCATCCGCGCCGACAGCAAGAACAAACATATGTTCAACGCCGACACGTTCAAGGCCATGAAGCAGGGCGCCATGCTGGTGAATATCGCACGTGGATCACTGGTGGACGAAGCCGCGCTGTACGACGCTGTGAAGAGCGGGCACCTGGGCGGCGCTGCCCTGGACGTGTTGGAGAAAGAGCCTGTCGATCCGGCGAACCCACTGCTGACTCTGCCGCAGATTTTCGTCACACCACACGAGGCAGGACTGACCGACCTGACCAATGCCGGAACAGCGGACTACGTGAAGTACGCGCTGCACGAGTTCGAGGAAGGCACGAAACTCAAGTCGATTCTGAATGACCCGGACAAGCCCCGCCGGGAGTTGAAAAGCGCCTGACTACTTCTGGCAGGTCTTACAAAAATGGGTGGATCTGCCGCCAAGAACAATCCGCTGAATCGTAGCTCCACAGTCTCGACAGGGTTGGCCTGTGCGGCTGTACACGCGATGTTCGAGCTGAAAGAAACCTCGCACACCGTCGGCATCCACATAGTCGCTGACAGACGATCCTCCGAGCTCGATGGCCTGCTTCAGCACACCTTGCAGGGATATGTGAAGACGTTGCAGTTCCGCGCGTGTAAGTCGTCCGGCGTGGCGCTTTGGCCGAATGCCGGCGCGGAACAGGCTCTCATCCGCATAAATGTTGCCGACACCATGCAAGAGCGACTGGTTCAGCAATGCGGACTTGATCGGCGTCTTGCGGCCGCGAAACAGCGCGGTGAACGCAGCAACGCCGATGGTCAACGGTTCTGCGCCTGGACCCGTGTAGCCCTCCGGCCCAGCCGTAATGCCGATACGGCCAAAGCGGCGCGGATCGACGAAGCGCACCTCCCGCCCATCCTGCAGGTGAAGGATGGCGTGCGTGTGTGGCGGAACCGGCACGTCGCTGTTTGACACCAGCAGCCGGCCGGTCATCCCGAGGTGAACCGTGGCCTGCGCTGGCGTGGCGTCGGCACGCTGTACATCCAGAACGATCGTTTTGCCCACGCGATGCACCTTCACAATGAGCGATCCGGTCAGGGTCTCCTCGATCAGCGCGGCGGGCGACTTGAACGGTTCCGGCTTGGTGCCAAGGGTGACACGGTCTATTCGCTGCCCGCGCACCCTCGCATGCACGCCATTGGCCACGGTTTCAACTTCAGGGAGCTCAGGCATCTGCCGATTGGATGAGTTCTGTGTGCCGTTCGTTTCGCCCCATGACAAGACTGGGAGGCATGGATGGTCGCACAAAGCCTGATGGGACGAAACTGTCGGGAGAGACGCTTCGTCTAACGGCTTAAGTCTGTGTCCTTCGCATGCTGGAGTTGTCTCTGCGCCATTGCTCCCTAGTCATGTTTCTCGCCGTTGCCTCCACAAGCGTGGCGCAAACGCCGGCTGCGGCGCCAGATGCCGAAGTGCAGGGTGGAATCATCACCGGTTCTGTGCTGGCAGGTGCGGAAAACGCACAAGGCAAACCGGTGACAGGCACACCGCTGCCGGGTGTCGCAATCACGGCGACTAACTCGCTGACAGGCAAGAAGTACACAGCCGCGACCGACGTTGCCGGCAACTACCGGCTGCTGATACCACGCAACGGCCGCTACGTGCTGCGAACCGACTTTGCGGCGTTCGCCCCGGCAACGGCAGAGGTTTTGCTCAACACCACCCAGCACAGCGGCACGGGAAACTTCTCGCTGGAGCTGGCCTCACGAGTCGCAGCGCGCACCGCCTCGACAGCTGGCAACGACACAACTGAAGCCGCAGCCGCCCTTGGCTTGAGCGGAGCGCAGACACAGGCGCTGCGGCGCGGTCTGCAATCACTAACCGCTGGCGGAAGCGACGCGGTGGCATCCTCAGACGCTGGGGGGAACACCGGCGCGGCGCTTCCCTCACTCACGGCTCTGGGTGACAGCGCTGCGAGCGGGTCAGATGCTGTGGCCGTGAACGGACAGGCTGGCCAGACCAATGGCCTTGCCGGCTTCAACGAAGACGAGATTCGCGAGCGCGTGGAGAGCGCCATTGCCGAGGCACGACGAAACGGCGGCCAACAGGCTGAGATTGCGAATGCCGTGGTGGGCCTTATTGGCGGCATGATGGGCCCAGGCGGCGGCGGCTTCGGCGGTGGTGGCTTTGGCAGAGGCGGCGGCCGCGGTGGGCCTGGTAGTGGCGGCGGTGGATTCCGAAATTTCAATCCAACACAGGTGCACGGCAACCTGTTTTACGGCGGCGGCAATGGTGCGCTCGACGCAACGCAGTTCTCGCTGACGGGCGATCCCATTCAGCCGTCGTACAGCACAAACCGATTTGGCTTGAACCTTACCGGATCGCCCTACATTCCGGGGCTGTTCAAAGCCAGCTCCAAGCAGTTTGCCTTTGTGAACGTGACTGGCTCGCGCAACACGAACCCGGTAAACCTCTACGGCACGGTGCCCACGGATGCTCAACGTACCGGTGACTTCAGTGGCTTCACCCGGACTGTCAACGGCGTGGTCACACCCGTAACGATTTACGATCCGACGACAGGGCAGCCCTTCGCTGGCAACATCATCCCGCAGAACCGGCTCAGCGCGCAGGCGCTCGCCCTGCTGGACTACTACCCGACCGCAAACCAGGGAACCACCGGTGCCACGCCGACAGCAGAGAACTATAACTATCAGCGTGTGGCGACGGCTGGCCAGCACAGCACCCAGATCGCGTCGCGCTTTGTGCGCAATTTCGGAGCCGCCCAGACCCGGGGAGGTGGAGGAGGTTTCGGCAGGCGAGACAGCAACGCCCCACCCTCGCTGCGCCAGAACGTGAACACAAATTTTGCGTACAGCCACAGCGCCAGCGACCTGCGGAACTTTGCGCCGCAGCTGGATGGCAAGAGCCTGAGCGATGGGCTGAATCTTGGGGTGGGCTACTCCATCGGTTATGGTCGTCTCAACAACAACGCTTCCCTGTCCTGGAACCGGTCGCATGCAGATACATCGAACCTGTTTACCGGCACAGCCACCGACCCGGGAAGTCCCCTGAACATTCCGAAGCCGCAGGTCATCACTCCCGGTTTCTACAACGGTGTGCCGACCATTGGTCTAACGAATTTTATCGGTCTGAATGAGACCAACCCCGCGGACCGCGTACAGCAGACCGTGAGCATCGGCGACCAGGTGCGGTGGAATCACAAGAAGAACAACATCAATTTCGGCTTTGATGTGCGTCACGTCCAGAACAATGTCGTCGGCAGCACCAACGTGGTAGGTTCCTTTGCATTTACCGGGTACGCGACGCAGGCTCCCTCAACCGGAACAGCAACAACGCCAACCACGTCGACGCCTACGGGATCGAGCTTTGCAGATTTTCTGCTGGGTGCACCGCAGCAGGCCAAGATACAGGCAGGCCTGAACAAGATCCACCTGCGTGACACCGTGCTGGATGCCTATGCCAGTGACGACTGGCGCGCGCTGCCAAACCTTACACTCAACGCAGGTCTGCGCTACGAATATTTCGCTCCCTACACAGAGACGAACAACCAACTGGTGAACCTGGACCACAGCACCGACTTCACAACGGTGGCACGCGTGCTGCCTGGCCAGAACGGACCATACAGTGGTTCATTTCCACGGTCGCTGGTCAACCCGGACCGCACCTTGTTTTCACCGCGCCTGGGGCTGGCATACCGGCCAAAGCTGGTGAAGAATACGGTGCTGCGTGCAGGCTACGGCATCAGCTACAACACGACGCAGTTCGGCAGTTTTGCGAACTCGCTGTCGTACCAGGTGCCGTTCGCCGTGACCCAGACCAACGTCGCAGGATCGCAGGGCTGCGGGACAATCACGTCCAATGGGTCCACAGGTGTGCCTTTTACGTTGGCAAGCGCCTTTGGCTGTTCGACCACGGCGATCACCAACAACTATGCGGTGAATAAGAACTATCGGCTGGGGCGGGTGCAGGTGATCAACGCCGGCATCCAGCATACCTTTGGCCTGGGCATCCTGCTGAACGTGGATTACAACGGCTCATACGGCGCAAACCTTGACCTGCTGCGCGCGCCTGGTCGCACCAGCAGCACGCTTGTGTCCAACTCGCAGGGGTACATCTTTGAGGATTCCGTGGCGGAATCTCGCTTCAATGCACTTGCAATTAATCTACGCAAACGCATGTCGAAGGGTGTCGCACTCCAGGCGACATACACCTACGGTCATTCCATTGACAATGCGAGTTCAGTGGGCGGCAGTGGTGGCAACACGGTAGTGCAAAACGACGAACGCCTCGACCTGGAGTTCGGCAATTCCACGTTCGACGTGCGGCACCGGCTCACCGGGAACTTTGTCGCGGAACTGCCCGTTGGACCGAACCGCGCATTGCTGCACAGCGGTGGCCTGCTCTCACGCGCTCTCGACGGCTTCAACGTAAGTGGCGACTACACCCTGGCGACCGGTACATACGCCACGCCGCAGTACATCAATACCGTTGCACAGGTGTCTACCGGCGGCAACTACACTCTTCGGCCGGACCGAGTGTTTTCGCAGCCTGTCGCCGGTGCGGGACGCCTGCACAACTACTTCAACACAGCAGCGTTTACCTCGCCCTCTGCCGCAAGCGGCTTTGGAACGGCGTCGCGAAACTCCATCGAGTTACCAGGCACAGTATCGGTCGACGCATCCCTCTCGCGAACCGTCAGTTTCGGCGACACAAAGAATCTTGAGGTACGCGCAACGGCCAACAACGTCTTCAACACCGTTCAGTACAGCGGTCTGGATACAACGCTCAATTCCTCCACATTTGGGCAGATCACAAGCGTGGCAAACGCGCGCAAGTTCACGATGCAGGCGAGGTACAGATTCTGATGAGCATCTGGACCCGCAGCAACGTTCTTCAGTGGAGCGCGACGGCATTATTGTGTGCCGCTGTGCTGCCGTGGGGGACCGCCGACGCGCAGGCACCCGCACCCTTCACGCTGCGGGTGCAATCGCAAATCGTGCTGACAAACGTCGTGGTGCGGGATAAGAAGACTGGCCTGCCTGTCCGCAATCTGAAAGCGACCGACTTCACCATTACAGAAAATGGCAAGCCGCAGACCATCACCTCGTTCGACTTCCAGACCGTGGACGAAGCAGCGCGGTTGAACGAAGCCACTGTTAGTGGCAAGACACCGACAATTGCGCAGATGCTTGACCGTTCCATCGTCGCTACAACGGATCAGTTACGCGACCATCGCCTTATTGTGTTGTTCTTTGACGTGGCCAGCATGCAGCCTGACGATCTCGACCGTGCCGTAGATGGCGCAAAGGACTACATCAACAAGAACATGGCGCCGGCAGACCTTGTGGCCGTAGCCAGCCTTGGCACAACATTAACCCTGGACCATGACTTTACGGCGGATAAAGCCGCGCTGCTACAGGCAGTCGGCAAGTTCAACGGCAGCACCGACTCGCAGGGCCTGGCGGCAGGCGGAACCACCGGATCGACAGATGGCACTGCCGACGATGCCAGCAGCTTTGCGGCGGATGACACCGAGTACACAGACCTGAATACCGACCGCGAGCTCTATGCGATCCAGACGATTGCCAAGAGCCTGGAACGTGTCGATCAGCGCAAAAGCATGCTGTACTTTTCCGGCGGCCTGTCGCGCAACGGCGTTGAAAATCAGGCGAGTATCCGCAGCGCCACCAACGCCGCCGCCCGCGCCGACATGGCGATTTACACGGTAGATTCGCGTGGCCTGCAGGCGCTGTCACCACTGGGCGATGCGTCCTCCGGGTCAGTCCGCGGCACCGGCGCCTACAGCGGTGCAACCATGCAGGCAAAGCTCGACAGCAACGCCGGATCGCAGGAACTGCTTGGCACCCTTGCCAGCGATACCGGCGGCAAATCGTTTCTTGATTCGAACGACTTTGCTCCGGCTTTCCAACAGATTCAACACGACACCGAGGCGTACTACATCCTTGGCTTTCGCTCGACCGATACACGCAGCGACGGTGCCTTTCGCAAGCTCACAATCAAGCTGAATCGGCAGGACGCGAAGCTTGAGTACCGGCCCGGTTATTATGCACCCGCCGACTTCAAACATCAGAAAACCGAGGACCGGGAGGCCGCGCTGACGGAGCAGTTGCGCAGCGACACGCCGGCCGTGGATGTGAGCCTTTATCTGGAGGCCTTCTACTTCAGAGTCAACTCGAACAGTTATGACGTGCCCATGGCGCTGGTTGTACCGGGATCACAGATTCCATTCACCCGCACGAAGGACCAGGACAAGGCGACACTGGACATTGCGGCGCAGGTGAAGAATGCACAGGGTCTTGTCGTCGGAAACGTTCGAGACACGGTCAAGCTGGCGGTGGATGGAACCCTGGGTGCGGCCCGGCGCAACATTCAGTACGGCACTACCTTTACCCTGGCGCCCGGCCACTACCATGTGAAGTTCGTGGTGCGCGAGAACGAAACCGGCAACATGGGCTCGTTTGAAACCGACATCAACGTACCGGACCAGCGCAAGCAGGCAATCAAGCTCTCCAGCGTCGTCGTCAGTTCACAGCAGACTGCGGCTGCGGCACCGCAGCGCCGTGGTGGTGGCCCACCCCCACCCGCCGATCCTCTCGACCAGGACGGCCACGAGTTCGTCCCCAATGTGGCCCATGTCTTCCGGCAGGACGGCCACATGTACCTGCTGTATGAGCTGTATGACCCTGCAAAGCTAAGCAAGGAAGCAGCCTCTGCGGCTGCTACCCAGGCTGCGGCGCAGCAAAGCGGCTTAAAGGCACGCACCAGTGCAGGCGGCATTCACGTTTTGACGTCGATCGAATTTATACGGAACGGTGCGAAGGTGCTGGAAACCCCCGTTGTGCAGACCGCCGTGCTGAACGAACCGGAGCGTGGCGCGGTGTCGTTTACCTTTGACGTTCCTCTCGGCGGCCTTGCACCTGGCGAGTACATCTGCCAGGTTAATGTCATTGACGACGTTGGCGGCACCTTCACCTTTCCGCGGCTGGCCATGCGTGTCGTACCTCCAGCCGCCCCTGTAGCCCCGACGGCAGTAACGCAGTCCAGCGGCGCCGGGGAGTAGAACCCATGGCGGCGGCGGTTGCGTGTGGCCGCTCAGCGCGAGTATGCTGCGCCCCATGGCCTGCCGCGTCATTGCCTCCCTGGGGCTTACTGCCATGCTGACCGCTTTGTCAGGGTGTGGCGATGCTGGCCCCCGCTGCATGACGGGCCTAGCCATGGGCCTGTCCCCTGCATCCGGCATGGCCGATCACTCCATGAAGAGTCCTTTCAACCAGCAGCACTTTCAGGCGAGCGTCGGCGTCGTCTTGCTGCAGCAGGGTAGCGGCTCTTGCCCTATTCCACAGGTTGTGGCGCTCGTTCATCCACAGTGGACCGATCCGGATCCGGCGCATCTCACGATCAGCAGCGCAGACGATTCAACTAATGGCCTGGCCACCTGCACCGGCACAACTGCCGGCGCGGTCACACTGACTGCAACATTGCCTGCCGGATCAAGCCCGCTTGGCACCACTACTGTGCCTCTAACGGCGACGACGCAAGTGACCTGCAAGTAAGCCTCCACTCCTCGGCCCGCGCAACAATGAAGCGCCGATCACGACCACACATCGCAGGCCGTTACCGTGCTTTGCCCTTCTTGTTCTTCTTAGTCGCGGCAGCCGCGCGTCGTGCCTTGTTCGATGGCTTGCGCTTTGCACCCGCTCGGAACTTCGCGAATGGATCCACCGGCGGCGTTGACGCGTCCGAACTGACCCTGGACGCCGACTGGACCTTCGGCTTCGCGGCGGGTTTTGCGTCGCGCGACGTTGCCTTCTTGGACGCGCGCGGAATCCATGGCCGGGTTCCATCCTTGGCCGGGTTGTCGGTCGCTGACATCGCCTCAGAGGAGGCATTCGTGCGGCGAGACGGCCTGGCAGCAGGGGCCTGCTCGACGACCGCAAACTGCAGCCGTCGATTCTCGCGGTCGATGCGGTCAAGCAACACGCGAATCCGCATGCCAGGGCGATAGCATTGGCTACTATTGCTGCCGCAGATTTCACGTGCGTTCTCGCGGTATGTGTAGCGGTCGTCCGTAAGCGTATGCAAGGGCACCAGGCCCTCCACAAAGAGCTCACTGAGCTCAACGAAGAAGCCGTACTTTGTCACGGAAAGAATGATGGCGTCGAAGTCTTCGCCCACTCGATCTTCCATGAACTTCAGCTTCTTGGTCTCGATCAGTTCGCGCTCTGCATCCGCGGCCCGGCGCTCGGTGTCACTCGCCTCCTGCCCAATGGCGGCAAGTTCGCCGTGTTCGTACGGAGCGGCGAAGTCGCCTGCAGGCAACGTGCGAAGCCGTTGCGCGGCACGTTTGACCTGGGCCTGCTGCGTGCCGGCGGCGAGCTCTGCGAACGCGCGCGTTTCGCTGTCCGAGGCAAACGCTTCTTCATGCGCAAGCAGGTTCACGGCAGACTGCGTCGCAGTCTCCTCCGCTGCGCCACGTGCATCCACACCCTCGCGTAACAGGGTCTTCACAATGCGGTGGACGACCAGGTCTGGGTACCGTCGAATGGGCGACGTGAAGTGCGTGTACGACGGCGCGGCCAATGCGAAATGGCCCTCGTTGTCTGCCGAGTACTTCGCCTGCTTCAGCGAGCGCAGCAGCAGGTAGCTGAGGATGCGCTCCTCAGGCTTGCCAGCGATCTTCGCGGTAAGCCGCTGATACAGCTTGGGCGAGATGTCCGCGGGGCCGCTTGCCACCTCGTGCCCGCGTGCCGTGCGGTGAGCAGTCCGTCCGCGATCGCGGTCACGGTCGTTGCGGCGAAAGGCTTCACGCTTGTCGCCCTTGGTCGTGAACTTCTGCACAGTAATGGGACCGGCACCAAGCGTATAGCCGAAGCCCGCTGCCTGCTCTTCAAAGTCCAGAATGCGCTTGGCATCCGGTATCTCGTGGATGCGATACATGCCGGGCACACGTGCGTTTTCAATCCAACGTGCGACGCACTCGTTGGCACACAGCATGAACTCTTCAATGAGTCTGTTCGCCCAGGCTCGCTCGCTGCGCACCACACCCTTCATGGCTCCGCGCTCGTCAAACTCGATCACCGGCTCAGGCAGGTCAAAGTCAATGGACCCGCGGCGCACACGCTTCTTGTTCAGCCGCTTCGCCAGGTCGAGCATGCGTTCGAAGTCCGCGACAAATGGCGCGAACTGCTCGCGTGCCTCAGCATCGCCGTTCAATACGCGCTGCACGTTGGTGTACGTCATGCGCTGGGCTGAACGGATCATGCCTTCAAACAACTCATAGCCCAGCACGTTTCCGTCGGTGTCAATGCGTGCAACGCACGACAGCACAAGGCGGTCCTCATCCGGTCGCAGGGAGCACTCGCCATTCGAGAGCTCCTGCGGAAGCATAGGGATGGCGCGGTCCGGAAAGTAGACGGAGTTGCCGCGAAGGCGCGCCTCCAGGTCGAGTGCCGAACCGTCCGCGACGTACTCCGCAACATCCGCGATGTGGACCTGTAGCTCAAACGTGCCGTCGTTCATCGCTTTGACCAGCACAGCGTCATCAAAATCCTTCGCCGTCTCGCCGTCAATCGTCACGATGGGCAAATCGCGAAAGTCGCGGCGAGTCAGACGTTCCTCGTCGTTGAGCGCGGCAACATTCCAGCGTGCCGCATCCTGCGCCTCGGTCAACACCTCTGCCGGAAAAATATGGGGCAGATGGTGCTTGCGGATGATGATCTCAACGTCCACGCCAAACGCATCCGGGTCGCCGAGCACCTCAACGACGCGGCCCAGCGCCGGCGAGTGTTCGCTCGCGTACTGCGTAATCTCAACGTCGACGGCAAGACCCGAGAGGTCGGTGAGTGAACCATCCCACTGATGGTCCGCGTGCAGCGCATCTTCGCCCAGCGTCCGGTGCGGTGTGATCGCAGAAGTAGGCAGGTCGCTGTCGTCCGGGATAAGAACAACAGAACCCATGCGTGTGTCGAGCGGCACGACAAAGGAGCCGCGAAGGCGCGGATCATCCGCCCGGGGATCGAACCGCCGTCCACGCGCACCTGCCGCGTGAAAGATGCCCACAACGGTTGGATTGCGCCGTGTGAGCACGCGAACAATGCGGCCAGCCCGACGGCCCTCACGGGTTGGGGGCCCAGCGTCTACAAGCACCTGGTCGCCCTGCATGGCGGAGTTCAAATCGTGCGGCGGTATAAAGATGTCGTCGTCCTTGCCGCCCTCCGAGCCCGTGGGCCGCACAAAGCCGAAGCCGTCGCGATGCAGACTCAGCTTGCCTGCAATCAGGTCTTCCCTGCCGCGCATCGACCCGCGTTGGCGGTCGCGCATGCCGGCGGCAAATCCCCGTCGACCGCTCTGCGCGCGTGCGTCGTTCTTGGCTCGTTCCACGCCCGTGCTTGGCAATGCCCACGTATCTTTGTCCAGCTTCACCAAGGCTCCGCGTGCGGTGATCTTGGTGAGTTGTTCCACCAGCAGCCGGCGTTCGCGCCCGCCGCCAATGCCAAGCTCGTGGACCAGATGCTTGTAGCCGGCACGACCGCCAGCGCGCTCAATGCGTCGCAGCAAGTCACGATCAGTGTGTGGGTAGGGCTGACCTGGCATGTGTCCACAGAATACGCGCCCAAACACAGCCGTCGTGAACAGAGATACGACCCTCCCTGCGTGCACTGGGGAGTAGCGCATTCTGGCAGGTGCCATCGGCTCGCAACCCCTGGTCAAAACGCATCCCAGACTGCATGGATGACTTGTCCCTCGCTCTATCGGCAGCGGCTCCGCGTGACCTGCATGCGTCCACCTCGCGCCGCAGCTTTTTACGGACGGCAGCAAGTGGCGTTGCGGCGGCAGCCACACTGGGCGGAGGTGCGGTGTCCACAGCGCAGGCCCAAAAGCCGGGAATGCAAAACGACGTGCAGTTAAGTCAGATTGACGCGCCGACCGAGGTTCCGCTCAAGGCGCCGGGGCCGTTTCTGCCACCTGGCAGGCGCGTGGGGTTCGCCATCGTGGGGCTCGGGCGGTTGGCGCTCGACCAGATCCTGCCTGCGTTTGCCACGTCGAAGTATTGCAAGCCGGTAGCCCTGATAAGTGGCGACGCGGCCAAGGCAAGTAAGATCGCCGCGCAGTACGGCATCCCAGACGACCACGTAACAGATTATGCAGGCTACGAAAAGCTGAAGAGCATGCCTGGTGTGGACGTGATCTACATTGTGCTGCCGAACAGTATGCACAGGGAGTTCGTGGTCCGTGGCGCGGCGATCGGCAAGCACATCCTGTGTGAAAAGCCGATGGCGACAAGCGTTGCGGACTGCGAAGCGATGATCGAGGCCTGCAGGAAGGCCAACGTGAAGCTGATGATTGCCTACCGGCAGCAGTATGAGGCTATGAACCGCACGCTGGAAAACGCGGTGAAGGGCGGCAAGCTGGGCACATTGCGCTCCATGCTGGCCACCAACAGCCAGGCCGAGGGAGACCCGACCCAATGGCGGCTGAACCATGCGCTGGCTGGCGGCGGATGCATGCCGGACGTTGGTATCTACTGCCTGAATGCTGCGCGGTTCCTGAGCGGTGAAGAACCGGAAGAGGTGCTTGCCACAACGCTGCAGCCAAAGGATGATCCTCGCTTTAAAGAGGTTGAGTCGCACTGCAGCTTCGTCCTGCGCTTCCCCAGCGGCTTCGTCGCCACATGCACAACGGCGTACGACGTTCACCGATCGACGTTTCTACGGATGGAAGGAACCGAGCGTTGGGGAGAGATGAGCCCTGCGTTTGGATACCACGGATCGAAGCTGAGGTTCAGCCAACTGAACGAGCAGAAGCACGAGGAGGTTGTGGAGCCTTCCATTCCAGACAAGGACCAGTTTGCGACGGAGATGGACCACTTCGCGGACTGCGTGCTGACGGGACGAGAGCCAAGGACACCAGGGGCGGAGGGCTTGCAGGATCAGCGGATCATCGATGCGATCTATCAATCGGCAAAGACGGGCAAGGCGGTGCGCATTTCTCCGCCACCGGGACCGACGCGTGGCCCGGAACTCGCTCCGCTGGCGTGACCCTCCCCCTGCCCCCTGCGATCCTAAATTCCTGATTCCGTTGGATCACGGGTTGAGGATTCCGGTGCCGGTTCGGAAGTGCACTGTTTTTGCAGCAGCCACTTTCTTTTGTGTGGCGGTGCATGTAGCGGAGGCGAACAGGGAGCGAATATCATAGACGCTAGCGCATGCTCCCTCCCACCCAAACCGATTACTTCGGCTTTTTGCATGTCGACCTGAACAGCTTCTTTGCTTCGGTCGAGCAGCAACTGCACCCGGAGTACAGGAATCGGCCGCTCGCCGTGGTGCCGACGTTTGCGGATACCACCGTAGCCATCGCCGCAAGTTACGAGGCCAAGGCGCTCGGCATCAAGACCGGCACGCGCGTGCTGGACATGAAGCAGGTGTGCCCGGACATCATCCTGGTGCAGGGAAACCACTCCACCTATGCCGAATACAGTCACAAGATTTCGGCAGCCGTGGAGCGGTGCTGCCCGGTGGCCCACACGCCTTCCATCGACGAGATGGTGTGCCAGCTGATTGGGCGGGAGCAGCAGCCACCGCGCGCGCGTGCCATTGCGCTCGAGATCAAGGAAGCGATCAAGCAGGATGTAGGCGAGACGCTGCGCTGCTCCATTGGCATGGCGCCAAACCGCTACCTTGCGAAGATCGCCAGTGACATGCAGAAGCCGGATGGGCTCATTGGGCTGCTGCCGTCGCAGTTGCCGCGTGCGCTGGCCCATCTGGAGTTGCGGGACCTGCCGGGTGTGGGTGCGCGGACAGAAATCATGCTGAACAAGAAAGGCATCAGCACCATGCCGCAGCTGCTGGCGCTGGACCGCTCGGGAATGCACGCGCTTTGGAACAGTGTGTGGGGCGACCGGCTGTACCACTGGCTACGCGGGCACAACACAGGCGACGACGGCGCACCGGTCCCAAGCGAACTGCAGAAGAGCCTGGGACACAGCCACGTCATGGGGCCGCAGCACCGGTCGCCGGAGGGGGCCTGGGCAGTGGCGCACAAGCTGCTGCACAAGGCCGGCATGCGGCTGCGGATGGAGAAGTTTTGCGCGGGCTCGTTGGCGTTGACGGTACGCTATCAGCTGTCTGGAAAGAGGGCGGGGGAGCAGGCCGCCGGCGGGCGCAAAGTGAAGGAGCACACCAGCGGCATCAAGCACGATGCGTGGGGCATGGAGGCCAAGTTTCCGGAGTGCCAGGACACGTTGAGCCTGCTGGAGGTGTTGACCAAACTGTGGGCCCAGCAGCCAACCGGTGAGGGATACACCAAGCCATTTTTCGTGGGGGTAACGCTGGGACGACTGTTGCCCGAAGATTCAGTGCAGCCGACATTATTTGGCGATGTGGACAGGCGTGGAGAACTCTCGCGAACACTGGATACGCTGAACTTGAAGTACGGCCACACGACGCTGCATTTCGCGGGCATGCTGGCCGCGCGCGACAGCGCGCCGACGCGGATCGCGTTCACGCAAATCCCGGTACAGTACGGGTCGGAGTATATGTAAGTGGGCGGGGGTGTGCTGTGCGGCGATTGCTCTCAAGGTTGGCAGACTTCTACGAGCGCCTCTTGCTGATGGGCTCATCGGACGGCAGGCGCACTGGAAAACGCGGGTGGTCTAACAGTGCTGGAGAAGAAGCGCAGTGGCGAAACGGCGGACGATCCCGACGAGGAACGGGGAGGATTTTGCATTGGAAAGAGTCGGTTCGCAGATATGGACGGAGAAGGTCTTGAGCCCCATCATCGTCGTCGTGTTTGCCTTCAAGTGGCACCGACCTTTCACTCCTGATCGCTGAGGATGACCGCATTTAGTTTGCTGGCGTATTCGGCCCAGGAGCCGTCGTAGAGGCTGAGATCGCCTTGTGCACCCGCGAGCTCCGCCGCAAGCAGCACGACGGCGGCTGTGATACCGGAGCCGCAGGTAGCGGTAATGGGGCTGTAGAGGTCGATTTGACGCTCATCGAAGAGTTGCTGCAGGTCAGCGGAAGACTTCATGCGGTCACCGGTGGTGAGATCGGTGTAGGGAATACTGGTGGCGCCGGGCATGTGGCCGCTGCTGAGACCTGGGCGAGGCTCGGGTGCCGTACCGGTGAAGCGGCCCGCGGAGCGGGCGTCGAGTACCTGGCCGTTCGTGGCCAGCGTCTGCTGCATACTGTCGTACGTCTTGACAGCGGCGGCATCCAGCGCAGCATTGAAGTTGGCCGGATCGCGGTGCACGGGGCCGGAGTCGGTGGGCAGGCCCTCGTTGAGCCAGGCTTGCAGGCCGCCGTCCAGAATGCTGACATCGACGGCGCCAAGAGTCTGAAGCATCCAGCGGGCACGTGGCGCGGAGAACACCGGGCCTTGTTCGTAGACAACAAGTGTGGCCTCCGACGAGATGCCGAGCGCAGACATGGCTGCAGCGAAGGCCCCGGCAGTAGGCAGGGTGTGGGGCAGGCCGCTGGTCGGGTCGGAAAGCGCGTCGATGTCGAAGAAGACGGCGCCAGGAATGTGCTGCTCCAGGTAGCTCGCGTGGGTGTCAGGGGCGGGTTTGACGCCGACGGGGGGCAGGGTGGCGTCGAGCACGACGACCTGGTGCAGGTTGTCCGAAAGCCATTGCGGGGAGACGAGGACGGGCATGGATTGACTCTAAAGAAGCCATGCCCCAAAAGCGAGACATGGGCGCCCGGCCTACCGGCGCGGAAGGTAGAGGACAACGTCGGGTGCTTGCAGCGTGATCGTGTAGTGGGCGGCGATGCTGCGTAGGACTGGTTCGGTAAAGCGCTCGCGGAAAAGGTCATCGGGCTCCGTCGCGGCCGCGTGAAGCTGAATGGCGCTGTAGCGGTGATGTTGTATGTCATCGAGCAGGGCGGTTTGGGAGAGCCTGCCCTGCAGCAGCAGACGGGTGCTGTTGAAAGGGTCGAAGATGTAGGGTTTGCCCGATTCGAGGCAGAGAAGAATGCTTTCGCACAGAGCAGGCCCAGGGTGTTGCTGCAGGAATTGGGACGCGATGGCAAAGCGAGCTTCAGACGCCCTTGCTTCACGAAGGTTCGCACCTGGATTGGCGACGTGCTGCACGAGTGCGGGGACGAGGAGCCAGGCAAAGGCGAGCAGGGTGGCGGGCGCCGCCCATGGTTGTGCTTCGGCGCGGCTAAGGGCAAGGCCGAGCAGGAGAACGATGCTCAGGAGCGCTGTGAACAGTGCGTTGCCAGCGACGCCGCTGCCACCACCGAAGTAGGTACCGACTGCAATCGAAGTGACGAGCAGGAGGGCGGCGATGCGGCGACGGTTGTCGTGGCGAAGCTGCCAGGCGATGTAGCCGGCGGCGAGCAGCGGGAGGAGCATGGGACCCAGGAGAGACAGCGCGACGTCGCGCGCTTTCGCGACGGAGTAAAGGCGGCCCAAAAGCAGTTGCTGCACAAACCATGGGCCGCCGACGTAACGATTAGCCAGCACGGCGAGCGCGCCGACAACAAGTCCGCACCCGGCGAACCAGGCAGCGCGTTTGCGGCTGAGCAGAAGCAGGTCAACGAGCACCGCGATGGGGAAATCAATGGGACTTTGCTTGATGCATCCGGCAACGGCAAAGAGTGCGGCCACCAGGGCAACGGTGGCGTACGTGGGAAGCACTTCAGCGTGAAAAGAAGCCGCACCGGCGTGGCCGCGGCGGCCGCGGACATACACAAAGAGGGCGAGCAGGAAGCATGCATCGCCGAGCAGTTGTGGGTCGTCGACGCCCGCATAGTCCACTGCGCATACGCTGAAGGTGGCAAGGCAAAGCAAGGCAGTGAGCAGTGCTGCGCGACGGTTTGCGCCAAGTGCGGCGGCGATGCGGCCCAGCAGTACGGCGCAGGCTAGAAGGGACAACACCGACACGACGCGGCCGGTGACGAGGTAGTCGCCGGTCAGGTTGTGCAGGGCGGCAAGTACGGCAAAGGAGAGGGCCGGGTAATTCACAGTCGTCCAACCGAATGTGGCTGGGTAAAGCTCTGTTTGGCAGCACCCCTCGCTCAGTGGGGAGACGCCTGTGGTAACGGGGAGCTGTGCATTGTGCACGGCACCTGGAGCGAGTCGCATGGCAGCGGCAACGTTCCAGCCTTCGTTATAGCTGAGTTCAGTGTGGCGCGCGACCCGGCCAACGGGTGTGACCAGGGTAAGGGCCGTAACGAGGGCACACGCGAGTAGAACAAGGTTTCGAGTGCGCATGGAGGTGATGGTAGAGCAATGGCCAGTCATAGGGCGGCCCGTGAAGAAGGGGCGAACCGGTCATTGGAGGCGTTCGGCTCTAACCATGAAAAGGGTGTCAGCTGGGCAGCGTCACGCCGTGCGGCTCCACGGCTTTGTCTGCAGGGCTTCGCCTGCCTGCCTGCCAGGTGAACAGGTTGCTCATGGAATAGTTCCAGCCGGAGGAAAGAGCAAGCCCGGCGAGCCCCGCCACCCACCAGCGCGCGCCGCTGTTGAGCAGGGCGCGTGCGAAGACAACCGAGGACCATGCGCCAAAGGAGCAGACGAGCCAGAAGGAAAGCAAGCCGCGCAAGAGGCGCAGGCCATGCAGACTGCGGTCGCGATAGGTGATGGCGTTGTTGAAGAAGAAGTTTGCCGTCATGGCGATGTAGGTGGCAAGGATCTGGGCCCGGAAGAATGGCTCGTGCTTATACGACACGAGGAGGTCGAGACAGGCCAGGTGGATGGCGACACCGGCTGCACCGACCAGCGCAAAAAGGGCAAGGTGGGCGGGCAGGAGATCGCGGCTGAGCTTGCTGACAACCAGGGCAAAGTACTCCACCGCGGTGTTGACGTCGAGCTTGCTTTCGCCGTGCTGGCGCGTGCGGAAGGTGTAGCCAACCTCTGCAAAGCGGACGGGCGTTTCAGAGGAAGCAAAGAGGTCAAGCAGAACCTTGAAGCCGCCGGCTTGGAGTCGCGGCGCACAGGCGAGAACAAAGGAGCGGCGCGCGACAAAGAAGCCACTCATGGGATCGGAGACCTGGCATTTACACACGGCGTGGCTGATGTGTTCGCCCAGGCGGCTGAGCAGGACGCGGCTGCGTGCAAAGTCACCCATGCTGCCACCATCGGCGTTGCGCGTGCCGACGACAAGGTCAAGCTGCTGCTGCCGCGCAAGGGCAAACATGCGGTGCAGGACGCGCTCGTCGTGCTGCATGTCGGCGTCCATCACGGCCACCCAGTCGGCGGAACTGGCGAGGATGCCTTCAATACAGGCAGAGGAGAGGCCCCGGCGGCCGATGCGGTGCAGCAGGCGGATGCGTGTGTCCTGACGGGCAAAGGCGCGGACGGTTTCGGCGGTGCCGTCCGGGGAGTCGTCGTCGACGAAGATGGCCTCCCATCGCAAGCCGTGCAGGGCGATGGCCAGGCGGCGCAGCAGCTCGGGGACGTTCTCTCGCTCGTTATAGGTGGGCAGAACGACGGAAAGTTGCACGTGGCTGCTCGCCCACTGGGTCTGACGCTCAGGACCGCACAGCGGGTCGTGAGGCGTTTGGGGAACGGCTTCAACTTCAGACGTCATTTCGATTGCAAATTCCTTTTGCAGCAAGCCTGCACTAAGAGACGCGCAAAGCACGCTGAAGTGTACGACGTTGACGCAAACGTACACGCAGACAGGTACTTAGAGAATTTGCGCGGCAGAAGCCGTCCAGTATGAGCTACCCGGTTCGCAGGCAGAAGTTCTGCGCTCCAGGGAAATTGGCTCGGCAAACAGCACGATAGGGTGGGCCTGCATCTGACTGCGGGATGGGACAGAACATGGGAGGCAGGAACAGCATGCACAGAGCAACGAGCGTAATGGTGGCGGGAACTTTGGCCGTGATGGTAGCGGCAGGCGGTTGCAACAAGAAGAAGGACAGCGCGCCGAACCTGACGGATGGGCTGAACAGCTATTACGCCGCGCATCCCGTGTGCCTGTACCCCAGTGAGAAGAAGTTTCCCGCACAGGCCGACACCAACAACGACACGGACACTGCAGGCTATGATGCCCTGGTGCAGCAGGGACTGCTGACCCGCACCACGGCGGAAAAGACAAAGATGATCATCCTGAGCAAGCAGGTGAATAACTACGACCTGAGCGATAAGGGTCGCGGTGCGTGGACCGCTGATGCGCAAAACCCCGGCTACGGTAACTTCTGCTACGGCAAGCGCAAGGTGCAAACCATCACCAGCACGCCGCCAGGAGGCGAGCCTGCAGTGGGTGCGACGATCACGGTGAACTACACCTACACCATCGGTGATGTGGCAGACTGGGCCCGCGCAGCAGTGGTGCAGACCGCGTACCCAAAAGTACAGGCCATGCTGGGCGCGGCAAGCAACGGCACAGACACCATGGTCCTGACAGCGAACGGGTGGCAGGTGCAGAAGGCCACCGGAAGCGGCATCGTGGAGTAGTTGCGAAGTTTCAACTGCGAAGGGCAGGCTTTATGGCCTGCCCTTTGCTGTTTGTGGTGCGCGCCCGTCGATGAGGCTTACGGTTCGGGGACTGCCTCCTGAGGCGCGGCTGTCTTCGGCATCTGGAAGTTGAGCGGTGGTGTTGCACCCATCAGGTTCGTCACGAAGTAATCCCACCGGCGGCGCATCATGTATGGACCCATGTCGGCATAGCCATGGTGGGTCCGGGGAAACACGATGAGGTCGAAGGATTTGTTCGCCTTCTCCAGTGCGTCCACCACAAGCATGGTGTTTTCCACGGGCACGTTGTCGTCGAGCAGGCCGTGCGCCAGCAGCAGCTTGCCCTGCAGATTCTTCGCATACTGCGCGTTGGCCTGGCTGTCGTAGTTGGTGGTGCCGTCGGTGTTGCGGTGCACCAGGCCCACCCACTTTTCGTCCCAGTCATCCTCGTAGTCGCGATTCTCGTGGTTGCCGCTTTCGGCGATGCCCACCTTGATAAACCCCGGGTAACGAAACATGGTCGCTGCCGTAGCATTGCCGCCGCCGGAGTGACCCCACATGCCGGTGCGGTCCATGTCGATCCAACTGTAGCGCGCGGCAAGTTCTTTCAAACCGCTTACCTGGTCCGGCACAGCGTTGATCCCGATGTCGTTCAGGTAAGTGTCGTGGAATGCCTTGCTGCGTTTTGGATTGCCCATGCCCTCAATCGCGACGACTGCAAAGCCGAGTTGCGTAAGCGCGTCGTCGTCAACGCGCGAGGCGACAAAGCCCCAGCCGCCGGCGGTAAGGATGGAGCCACCCTGAGGGCCCGGGTAGATGAAGTCGATGACGGGGTACTTTTGCGCCGGGTCCAGGTTTGCAGGCCTGTACAGAAGACCATAGACATCGGTCGTGCCGTCGTGGCCTTTCACGTGGAAGGTCTCCGGCGGCTGCCAGCCGATGGCCTTGAGTCGGGTCACGTCGCCGGTGGCCAGCTGCTGCAGCACCTTGCCGCCGGAGTCACGCAGCACCGCGATCTGCGGCGTTTGCGGCGTCGAATAGATATCGACGAGGTACTTGCCGTCGGCGGAAACGCAAGCCTGGTGATCGGCATCTTCCGGCGACAGCAGCGTCACTTCACTGCCATCGAGGTTGCCCGCGTAGACGCGGCGGTAGTAGGGGTTCACACCAACCTCGCGGCCCATGCCTGTAAGCACCATGCCGCCGGACTTCTCGTCGATGTAGAGAATTTCGTCAACGTTCCAGTCGCCCCTGGTGACGGCGTGCAGCAGCTTGCCATCGGCCGCGCTGTACAGGTAGAGGTTTCCCCAGTTGCTCCGCTGTGAAAACCAGAGAATCTCGTTGCGCTCGGACAGGTAACGCCAGTTGACACTCTCATACCCGGACTCGAAAAACGTGGGCACCGCCTCCTGAAACACGTCGCGAACGGCGCCAGTTGCGGCGATGGCGATGCGTACTTTCTCCGTCTTGTGGTCGCGCGAGGTGGAGACGTATGCGAGCGTTTTGCTGTCCCCGGCCCACTGCACGTCGTCCCACCCGCCGTTGCAGCTTACGTCGTCGCACAGCGTGCTGCGATGCTGGTCGGGCGGCTCTTGCAGGCGGACGGTGCTGGCCGTGTCGGCATCCACAATAACGCGCTCGATCACCGTCACGTCCGGATCGCCGACGAACGGGTACTTCCAGGTCTCGACCACCGGATGGCCAACCTGTGTGGTCATGGTGCTGAAGCTGCGTGTCTTGCGCTGGTCCTGCTGAAAGGTGGCAATGTGGCGGGAGTCCGGCGCCCACAGTACCACAGCACGCGCGGTGTGTTGCCAGCCGGCGTTGTCGGTTGCATAGCCGAAATCAGGAACACCGTCGGTGGTGAGCTGGTGCTCGGCGCGAGAAGAGACGTCGCGGACCCAAAGATTCCAGTCGCGAACAAACACGGCGCGCTTCCCATCCGGCGAAAGCACAGACAACGTGGCGTAGCGGCCGCCGGTGCGGGTGACACTGCGGAAGGGTTGGCGTACGACAGTGCAGGCGTATTGCCCACCAAGCGTGCAGCGGTAGACCGCGCTGTGAACCGTCAGCACTGCGACGGTGTCATTCCCCTCAAGAGCAAGACTGTCGAGCGCAATCTGCTTCGGATCGGTTTGCGGAAGACCTGCAGCATGCAGGGAGGTGGCCATGCGGACAGGATCGTAGGCGGCCTTTTTCGTGCCGTGTATGGCGTCGGCGACCATGGGCGTGGGCAGGCCATGGTCGGTGTCGACGTACCAGAAGCGATCGTTGCTCAGCGGGTACGCACCGCGGACGGCGTGGTCTACCAGCCCCATCGTGCTTGCGTTCAGCATGGAGGCGGCGCGGCTGTAGTCGGCGTCGGTGTACGTGCGGCCGGCCTGGGCGAGCAGCATGGGAGCTGCTAGCGAAGCGAGAACGACGGCGCGGCAGAGGTGGTGCGTGAGGCGCATGGGGGATGTGCTCCTGAATAGCTGATGGTAGCGCGGCGGGCTGAGCCGTTGGCGTTCACGGCAAGGGTCAATGGTCTCAGAGCAGACCTGCTCCTCTGTGAATGAAAAGCACTGCGGGGTTGCGAGTGAGCGGCGCGGTCCTCGCAGGGTGCGAAGATCAGCGGGGTTCGTCGAGCTTCCAAAGAACCTGGCGCAGCATGCCGAGCAAACCGGGGAGATCGTCGGACGGCAGGGCGAGCCGGCGCACAAGGCGATGCAGGTTGTCGTCTGCGAGATTGCCCGGGTGGCGTTCCTCGTAGCCAGAGGCCTGCAGAATGCGGCGGAGCAGGTCTTCAAAACGCAGAAGATCTGCGGCGGTCGCAGGCAACGCAGCGACCGGCAGGGTACGCGGCGGGTCCGTCTCGCGCACCAACTCATAGAGCGTGACGGCAACGGCCTGGCCCAGGTTCATGCTGACACCGGCAGCGTGCATGGGGATGGTGAGCAGGCGGTTGCAGTGGCTGAGTTCGTCGTTTGACAGGCCGGTTTTTTCAGAGCCGAACAGCAGCGCTGCGCGGGCCTGCGGCTGCGTCATGTGACTGCGAATGTGGGTAGCGGCAGTGCGCAGCACATCGACGGGATGCTGGAGGTTGCGCTCACCAAGGGCGGTCGTGCCATAGACCAGGCGAGCGTCGGCAATGGCGTCTTGCACCGTTGAAAAGAGCTGGGCCGCTGCGAGGACAGAGGCTGCATCGACGGCGCTACGTGCCTCGTGGAACGGCAGCGGATAGTCCGTGACGATGCGAAGATCGGTGAAGCCGAAGTCAACCATGGCGCGGGCAACAGCGCCGATGTTGAGCACGTTGCGCGGGCGGACGAGGACCACGGTAATTCCGCGGGGCGGGGTTCCGGCAAGCGGAGCGGGGTCAAGCATAGCGGTTTGGGGCGACACTGCCCTTGATGCTACTGCGAACACACGCGGTGGTGAAGCGCGCGCATCCAACGACATGACTGAGCGAGGCAACGATGGATGTGACACGGGTAGACGAGTTCAGCACCAAGGTTGGACGGTTTCGGCTGATCAACACGTACCTGGTAAAGGAAGACGACGGGTTTACGTTAATAGACACGGCGATCAAGGGCAGCGGAAAGAATATCCTTGCGGCGGCCGCGATGTACGGCGTGCCGATCCGACGGATCCTGCTGACGCACGAGCACAGCGACCACATTGGTGGCCTGGATGAGATCTACGCGGCGCTGGGCAGCGATGTGATGGTGGCCACGTCAGAGCGGGGCGCACCGCTGCTGCGCGGCGATCTTTCGTTGCGCGCAGGTGAGCCGCAAGCTCCGCTGAAGAAGACGCTCTTTCCGGGTGCGGCAACCCGGCCGACACACCTGCTAACCGATGGCGAGTTATTTGGGTCGCTGCGCTGCGTGGCGACGCCGGGGCACTCGCCAGGGCACATGAGCTTTGTGGATGAGCGGACGGGAACCCTGTTTGCAGCGGACGCGCTGGTGAGCGTGGGCGGCACGCTGCGCACGGTCATGGATTCGCCCTGGTTCTTTCCGCTGCCGCGGTTGGCAAGCTGGAACGGAGAGCTCGCCAACGCCTCGGCGATGCGGCTGCTGGAGGTGACACCGAAGACGGTGGTATGCGGACACGGAGCCGTTGTGCGGAACGGAACAGCGGCATTGCGGGCCGCGCTGACACGGGCTGGCCTGCGATAAAGTTCAGCTGCGCCAGTGGAGTTCGACGGGGCCTTGCAGCGGGTGTTCTCCGACTCCTGTAAGGCGACGTTGCTTCAGGGCGAAGTACCATTTTGCGGGCTTGTCGGCGTCATCGATCAGCATCATGGCGGGCCGGTAGCGCAGGCCTTCTGCCTGTTGCACCATGGTTTCCTGATCCTGCTCCACGAAGCGGGCGCCAAAGTATCTGGCGATCTGTGGGACCAGGGGAACGTTATAGAAAATGTTCCAGGCGGCAGCCACGTCAATGCGACAGGTGCTGGGTGTAACGGGAGTGACTGTGGTCAGGGAGCTGAACCACTTCGCGTTTTCTCCGCTGCCTGCACGAATGGTTTCGAGCCTGCGGTTGGGCAGGGTGAAGTCGATGGTGGTTTCGATTTTTTCGCCGTACACACCCAGCAGCTTGTAGGGCGCGGAGTTGGCGCTGGGCGCGTGGGCGGTCATGCGGAAGCCTTCGGGCAGGGGCTCAAAGCGCTTGGTCTTCTCGTGAATGCTGGCCGCCGAGCGCCACCACCAGCTGCGGTGCACGAAAGGGCCGTGTGCCGGGTCCATCAGGCCAATAATGCCATGGTCCACGTTGCAGGGCAGGTCGGCGGAGAGGTGGGCTTCGCGATACTTTGTGCCGAATTTGGGGACTTCGGGGACGGGTGGCAGAGCTGTGCTTTCGGTGATGCGGCCCATGCCGGTGGTGGGCAGGTAAACCCAGGCGTAGCCGTCCAGCTCGCGGCAGGGATAGGCGCCGGCAAAGATCTTGGTGGGCTGCAGGGTGTCGATCTGAGTGAGCGAAGGGATCTCGGTGCACTGGCCGCTGCAGGGTTCGAATCGCCAGCCATGGTAGCGGCACTGAACCGTGTCGCCGTCGAACCAACCGGCAGACAGCGGGATGCCTCGGTGCGGGCAGAGATCGCGCATGGCGAACAATGCGCCGCTTTTCTTACGTCCAAGGACGAGCGGTATACCAAGCAGGAGCGCAGTCTGCATGCTGCCCTTGAGCAGATTCGCGGCGCGCATGGCCGGGTACCAATCGCCGAAGATCAACTCCGCGGCGGGCTGGCTTGTGCTGTCGGGTTGGTCGTTGCGCAGCTGCATGCGTCCACATCAAGGATACCCGCTGCGAGGTGACCATAAAGATGAGGCACGCCGCCGCTGTGCGCATGTCAGCGTCGTACCGTTCCGCGCCGGCAGCGGACGCCTGCTTAGAGGATGAGTGTGCCCTGACGGTGCGCGACCACGCCGAACACGGTGTCTTCGCGGCCGGGAGCGTTAATCTGCAACGCGGGCCAATGTGCGTCGGGAAGGTGGAACGGCGGATGCTGGACGCTGGATCCGCGGAGCTGCAAGCGGGTGCGCTGCGACCGGAGCCACTGGTGGAAGCCGGCGAGAACGCCCAGGGAGGCGCGTGCGGCCCGGCTTGCAGGCGGGGCTCCATAGCGTGAGGCAGACATCGCCGCCGGCGGCACGCCAGCAGCGAGGAGATCGGAATACGCAAAGGCAAGAGCCTTGTGATCTGTGAAGCGGGCGACCAAACTTCCTCCAGGGTTCGTGGTGACAAAATGCGGTTGTTTCAGGCGGCCTCGCGTAAAGTGAGCCGAAGGTAGAGTCGCTTACAGGCTGTGTGAGTCGATCGAAATAACGCCGATGCCATCGGCGAACACGTTCGAGAGCTCGCCCTTAGGCGCGGTGCTGCTTGCCCACACCACGCGTCCTGTCGTCAACACGCCCGAACCGGCGAAAGGACCTTTCGTAAAGCCCTCCTGAACTTCGTAATGGGTGTCACAGCGAACCACACGCTGCTCCTTGTATTCCCTCGGCTTAGTCATCCTGATCCTCCGCACACTCAGAATCATCGGCGCGGATGGCGCTGTCGATAACACGGAGTGGTTACACAGCGGCAGCGGCCTGAGCACCAGTGCGGTGAAGAGCCGGGCGCGGGATGCGATGATGCGATGAGATGGTGCTGGGATTTCCAAAGCGGTCAAGGCAAACCATGGCGGTGCTTGGCTGGCTGTGGTTCTTCTTTTACTGCAGCTTTGCGCTGATCTCGCCGCCGCTGTTTGACGATGCGGACAGCGTGCACGCCGAGGTGGCCCGCGAAATGGTACTGCGGCACGACCCGGTGACACTGTATGCCAACGGCATCCGCTACCTTGAAAAAGCGCCGCTGCTGTACTGGAGCATGGCCGGGTGCATGCGGGTGATGGGCGTGCACAACAGCACGGCACGGCTGCCGCTGGCAGTCTTTACGTTGCTGCTTGTGCTGATGGCGGAACGGTTTGGGCGCGAGGCATTCCGCACGGCGCGCGCCGGACTCTATGCAGGCATGATCGTGCTGAGCAGCTTCGGCATGTTCATCTTTACGCGCATCCTGATTCCCGATGCCGTGGTGTGCCTTTGGCTGACGCTGGCGGTCTGGTGCTTCTGGCGAACGGAACTTGCAGACGCCGATGCGCGCGCGCCGCTGCTGCCGTGCCTGGGCTTCGGCGCCGCATGTGCGCTGAACATCCTCACCAAAGGTCTCATCGGCCTGGTGTTTCCGGTCGGCACGGTAGTGGTGTATCTGCTGCTCACGCGCGGTGTGCGGGCAGGCCTGCGCCGGCTTGGGCAGCTGCGTCCGTTCGAGGTGCTCCTGACATTCCTGCTGCTGGCGGCACCATGGCACATCGCAGCCGCGCGCGCGAACCCGGATGAGGGCATGGCGCGTGGCCTGACACACGTGGGGCGTTGGCTTCCCTTCCCATGGCGCGGGTGGAGCGTGCCCGAGCCAACACTGGGCAACGTGCATGGCTGGGCGTGGTTTTACTTTGTCAACGAGCACCTCCTGCGCTACCTTGACCTGCGTGTGCCGCGCGACTACGACACCGTGCCGCTCGTGCTGTTCTGGGGCCTGCTGCTGGTGTGGATGCTGCCATGGAGCGCCTTCCTGTACCCCGCACTGCGCACCGTGCCGTGGCGGGCTACGATGCGGCGGACTTGGCTTTGGGACAGGACTATAGGGTGGGCAACCTGCAGGGCGACTGAGAGCGCCCCTTTGACCGTGCGGCAGAAGACGCTTCTGCTGCTGGGCATTGCTGCCGTGCTGCCGCTTGTCTTCTTCTCGTTTTCCACGCGGCAGGAGTACTACGTGCTTCCCGCTATCCCCTTTTTAAGCGTGCTCATCGCGGGATGGCTGGACCGCGAGGCGCATGAGACAGAAACCGTTCGCCTGCCGGAGACGATGCACGCAACCGGGCGGCGTGTGAGCATCGGTTTGCTGGTTTTTGGCTGCGCTGCTGCACTGGTGTGCGGCGTTCTTGCCGCGGTCGCCAGACCACCGCAGGCCGGTGTGGAACTGGCAACGCTGCTGAAGCAAAACCCAACCGACTATGCCCTCTCCTTCGGACACTTTCTTGATCTGAACATTCAGGCGATGGCGTTCTTTCGCCTGCCGCTGACCATTGCGGGCATTGCCCTGCTGGCCGGAACCGTGGCGGCGTGGAGGCTGCGCGGCAACTATCGGCCACACGCGGCAAACATGGTATTGCTGGCGGCTGCCATGGGATTTCTGCTCGCCTCGCACGTGGGGCTCACAACCTTTTCGCCAGTGCTGACAAGCAAATCGCTGGCCCAGGCGATCGGCGACCAGCTTCGGCCGGAAGACCTGATCGTGGTGAACGGGGAGTACGAATCGGCGTCCTCCATGGGCTTCTATCTGCGGCGCAACGATCTGCGGATGCTCCACGGTCACTCCGCCAATCTTTGGTACGGTTCTTTCTTTCAGGACGCGCCGCAGCGCTTTGAAACAGACGAGAGCCTGCGTCTAAGATGGCTGTCGGCGCAGCGCGTCTTTCTGTGGACTACGCCCGAAACGCTGCCGTCGCTGCCATCCCCGGTCTTCCTCATCGCCCAGGGTGGCGGCAAGGAGATCGTAAGCAATCTGCCGAACCGCGAACCACACAAGGAGGAACCATGAACATCGAACGCTGGACGCGCCGCACGTTGCTGCGCAATGCTGCAGTGCTCGCCGCCACGCCACTGGTGCGCAGCCGTCTGCTGGCAAGCATGCAGATCGACAACGTCGCCCCGACCACGGTGACAACGCCGCTTGGCACAATGCGCGGAGATCTGGCGGAGGGCGTGCGCGTGTTTCGCGGCGTGCCGTTTGCCGAGCCACCGGTAGGCGACCTGCGGTTTCGCGCGCCTGTCGCAACAAAGCCCCACACAGGCGAGCTGGATGCCACACGCTTTGGTGCGGAGCCATGGCAAACAGGTACGCCAAACGTGGCCAAGAGTGAGGACTGCCTGCAGCTGAACGTGTGGACCCCGCAGGATGCGAAGCCGGGATCGCTGCCGGTGTTTGTGTGGATACACGGCGGCGGGTTTACCGGCGGCCATGCGTTTGAATCAATCTATGACGGATCGCAGTTTGCACGGGAAGGCATCGTCTGCGTCACAGTGGCATACCGGCTCGGCGTCTTTGGGTTTTTGGACGTGGGAGGCGTGCTGCAGGACGAGACCTATCGCGGGTCTGCAAACAACGCTCTGCGCGACCTGATCATGGCGCTGCAATGGGTGCGGCAGAACATTGCAAGCATGGGCGGAGACCCGGCCAGGGTGACGATAGGCGGCGAAAGCGCCGGTGCCAAGCTGTGCGACATTCTGATGGGCACACCGTCAGCCCAGGCTCTGTTCCACTCCGTCATCTCAGAGAGCGGCGGCGCAGAGCGGATCTGGTCGGACGTGGATGCTCGCTTGACGGCAACCGGCTTTGCCAAGCTGTGGACCGCGACCACCGGTAGCCCAGCCACGTCGTTGAAGAGCGCCGACCCCAAGGCCATGATCGCTGCGCAGGAACAGTTCATCAAGAGCTGGCCACACCACTTTCCCCTGCGATGTGAGGTGGACGGCGTGCTGCTGCAAACGCTTCCCATCACCACCATTGCAGCGGGAAGCACACGCGGCAAACGGCTGCTGCTGGGCACCAACCGTGACGAGAGCGCGTTGTTCCTGGGACCGCATCCGGCGCAGGACCCAACCGCGGCCGACCTGGGCAACACCACACTCGCAGCGTTCGACGCGGTGTACGCAAAATACGCGGCGCTCTACCCCAACATGACGGCCGAGCAGCGCCGCATTCGCGCAGCAACCGCGGAGGAGTACTGGGTACCGAGCATGCGGGTAGCAGCGGCACATGCGCGCAATGGCGGTGCGACCTATGTCTATCGCCTGGATTTTGCGGAGACCGCGGGGCGCTTCGCCGGGTACGCCTTTCATTCAGAGGACGTGGGGCTGGTGTGGGACAAGCCGGGCGGTTCAACGGAAGACCGGGCTGCCGCACGTGTAATGGCAACCCAGATGCACGCCGCTTGGGTCGCGTTCATCAAGGGTGGCGAGCCCACGGCACAGGGCCTGCCCACATGGCCCCAGTGGACCGCGACAGAGCGGAAGACGATGCTGCTGGATCGTACAAGCACGGTAGCAGTGCAGCCACAGGAGGCGGAGCTGCGGCTTTGGGACGGCGTCCTCTAACGACGCCTCAGGAACACGCCTCAGGACACGCCTCAGTGACACGCCTCAGTGACACGCCTCAGGGAGTGCGAACAAGGATGCCATCGCGCACGCGGAAGCGCTCGCCGCGCCACACGATGTCGTCACCGGCATAGCTCCACGCCCACAGGAACAGTGAGAAGAAGTCACGCAGCGGCAGCAGCGCAAGGTCGCGCAACACCTGGCCATCGCGCAGGACACCGACACCTGCGGTAAGGGCGACGGCAACGCGCAGCAGCACCGTGAGCGACAACAGCGAAAGGCTCCATAGCGCCATGCCACTGCTGACGACAGTCGCAAGGGCCCACGGCAGAGCGAAGGTGGTGACCATGCCCAGGTACCCCCATTTGCGTGCGTCGCGCACGGTGCGGGCCCAGCGCACCTGGTGCTCCATAAAGCCGTGCAGCGTGTAGGGCGGAGCGCTGGTCACCACGACCTCGCGCGAGAGCACCACGCGCATGGGCAGAGCCGCAACGCGTGCACCGACCTCGTAGTCGTCGGCCAGGTGCTCCAGCAGCGGCGACAGGCCGCCGATGCGCTTCAGCGTTCCGCGGTGCAGCGCCAGTGTGCTGCCCAGGCCGAAGCGTACCCCGCCTTCCATCATGCGCGCCGTCAGCACCGATGGCAGAAAGCCCGTGGAGATGCCCAGGGCCTCAAGCCGCGCCCACAGCCCGCCGCCGGCGGAGACCTGCGCAAGGTACGGCATAGTTACAAGGCCCACGGTATGGTCAGCCAGGCAGGCGGCAATGGACGTCAGATAGCCGGCGCCCACGCGGATGTCGGCGTCGTTGATGACCAGCACCTCGCCCAGCGCATGCGGCACCATCTGCACCAGCGTGCTGACCTTACCGTTGGTGCCGAGCCGTTGTGGGCACGGCAGCACGCGCACAGGCACGGTGGGGAACTCCGCCTGCAGCTGAGCGGCCATCGCCTGCAACCCGCTAAGTTCTTCAGCGGAGCCACCAACGCCAATCAACAGCTCAAACCGGCCACCGTAGCTCTGGCTGCAGTGACTGCGAAAGGCATCCAGCAGGCCGGGGTCAAACCCCTTGACGGGCTTAAGCACAGAGACCGTTGGCAGCACCGCCGGTGTGGGCGGAACCGGCTGACGCTGAAATGAGCGCACCGCCAGCAGGCAGAGCGACAGGTAGACCAGCCCCGCCAACGTGAGCAGCAACGTGATCCATTGAACAACTACTGGAAGAAGAGAAAGCACCACTCTTGAGCATAGCGAATTCTGCGCTGGGTGCTGCTACCGTGCGGAAACGCGTCGGCTGTGTGCGATGGGTGAACAGGTGAGGCGACCGTCACCCACAGGCGTCGTCGAACCGCGTAGCATGCGTGCAGACCCTTGCCGCTGTGGCACTTGGAGAACTGACCCCCATGAACCTGCTGATCGCGCCCACCTACCGCCGCAACATCGCCAAGGGACTCCTCTGTGGGCTGCTGGGTGGGGTCGCGGGATCCGTCGCAAAGATCGCCGGGGAGCTTGTGTACGACCCGCGCAACCAGGGCCAGACGCCGCCACCCGTGGTGCTGGAACGCAAGCTCGTGGGGCACCCCATGACACATGCGCAGGAACAAACGGGCATGCAGGTCATCCACTTCATCTTTGGTGCAGGCACGGGCGCCATCTACGGCGTTGCTGCCGAGTTTGCTCCCATCGTGACGGCCGGGTACGGCAGTGCGTTTGGTTTTGTGTTGCAGTTCTTCACCCACGAGAGCCTGGTTCCGCTGGCCGGGCTGGATGTCCCACCATGGAAGCAGCCGGCACGCGAACATACCAGCGAGTTCTTTACGCACATTCTGTACGGTGTAGCGACCGAAGCGGTGCGCCGTTACCTGCGCAAAAAGATGGCATAGACGCTTCGCGGGCCCGACCACCGCGACATCCCTGTTTGAAGAAGCAGCGAAGCCCTTAAGCACCCGGAGGAGTGATTGATGTACACGAACGTCTTTCTGCAGTTCTCCGGCCGGTGCCGCGAGGCCTTCGCCTTCTACGCAGCGACCTTCCACAGCGAGATTGGCCTGACGATGACCTACGCCGAAGCGCCTGGCGGATCGCCGGTGCCGCAGGAGTTCAGCAGCATGATCATGCACACCTCCATGCCGCTGGGACCGGTCACGCTCATGGGCTGCGACTCTCCAAAGGCTCAGCCGATGGGTGGCTTCCGCATCTCCATCGACGTACCGGACAACGCGGAGGTGCATCGGCTGTACGAGGCCCTGTGCGAGGACGGTTCAGTCGAGATGGCACTCGGCCCCACCTTCTGGTCGCCGCTCTTCGCCATGGTCACAGACAAGTTTGGCGTTGGCTGGATGCTGAGCATTACGGGCGCAGGACAGTAAATCACTTACTCGTACCGCAAGGCCTCAATCGGGTTCAGGCTGGCTGCTTTCCAGGCCGGGTAGATACCGAAGAGCAGGCCGATGCTGCACGACACAAGGAACGCCGCCAGCACCCAGAACAGCGAAACGCTTGAGGCCAGAACGAAGCTGAGACCGAATCCAAATGCTGAGCCCACCAGAACACCGATCAGGCCGCCAACCGCGCACAGCGTTACCGCCTCAAGCGTGAACTGAAGCAGGATGGTTTTGCGGTTGGCGCCGATGGCCTTGCGGACGCCGATCTCACGGGTGCGCTCCGTCACGCTGACCAGCATGATGTTCATGACGCCGACGCCTCCAACCAGCAGGCCCACAGCGCTTAACCCGAACATGAGCAGGAACAGGCTGCCGGTGATCTGGCTCCAGAGCCGGGTAATCGAGTCTGAGCCGAAGATGGCAAAGTTATCATCGGCCTCGTTCTTCACCTTGCGGCGGCGGCGCAGCAGTTCGCGCACCTCATCTTCCGCCAGAGCCTTGTTTTTCTGATCATCGAACTTGGCAGAAATCCAGTACTCCAGCACCTCCGGATGCAGGTGCCGGAAGGTGGAGATTGGAATGTGGACTGTATTGTCCTCGGGATTCTTGCCGCCACCGAATGCGGATTTCTGCTTGTCCTGAACGCCAATGACAGTAAAGAATGTGCCGGAAACGTCAATCTCTTTGCCAATGGCGTTGTCCTGGCCGAACAGGTCTTCCGCAGTATCGTGGCCGAGCACGGCGACGTCGCTCGCCAGGTCATTCTCCCGCTGGCTAAAGTAACGACCCTGCGTCAGAATGACGTCGTACACGTTGGCGTTGTCAGCGGTGACGCCTTCCAGGGTCAGATTTTCTGCCTTGAACTTGCCGTACTTGGCGTTCACAGAATTCTGTCCAAAGCTGCCGTCCCCCTGGTACCGCAGCGAGGGCACAACGGCAACGATGTGGGGCAGCTGCTTGATGGCCATGGCATCGTCGTAGGTCAGCTGCTTGCGCGTGAGCATCTCTGTGGTGGGCCGGCCGAAGCCGAACTCAAAGCGCGCGATCCACAAGATGTTGGTGCCGAAGGAAGACACCATGTCGCTGACACGGTGATTGAGCCCGTTGATGACCGAAGAGATGGCGATGACCGTGCTGACGCCGATAACAATGCCGAGGATCGTCAGCCCGGAGCGCAGCTTGTTGGACCGCAACTGGTCCATGGCCATGCGCACGGGCTCGCGAACGGAAGAGATGAAGCGCTCGCGGGCTGTGCCTTCAAGTGGAACGGGTTGCGTGGCGGTCGACATGGTCGGTGTCCTTGGTGAGACGGCTGGGCGAAGTTAGACGGCTGGGCCGGCGCGGCTAGTCTGCGCGCAGGGCTTCAATAGGGTCGAGCATGGCGGCCTTGCGTGCCGGGTACACGCCAAAGAAGATGCCGACGCTGGTGGCCACCAGCATGCCCGCAAGCGCGCTCCACAGGGCAACAGACGACGGAAAGCCGAGAAAGATGGTGACGCCCTGCGCGATCAGTACGCCGCATGCCACACCGATCAGGCCACCAATCAGCGCCATCGACGCGCTTTCCATCAGGAACTGGACGAGGATGTCGCGCTGGCGTGCACCGAGGGCCTTGCGAATGCCAATCTCGCGCGTCCGCTCCGTCACGCTCACCAGCATGATGTTCATAATGACGATGCCGCCGACCACCAGCGATATGGCCGCAATGGCGACGGCGACAGATTCAAAGCCGCTGCTGATGCTCTTCCACAAGCCCACAAAGGTATCGCTGGTCTCAATGGTGAAGGTGTCATCCTGGCCAGGCCGGTCGTGGCGCGCGGCGCGCATCAGCACGCGTGCCTCGTCCTTCAGGGCCTCCAGCGCGTCGGTGCCGTTCCCCGCCTTCTCATAGATCGTCAGCGTCTTGGCCGTGCCATAGGTCTTCTGGAAGGTGTTCAGCGGGACCGTTACGAAGTTGTCCTGGCTGCTGCCCAGGGTCTTGCCCTGTTTTTCGCCCAGGCCAACAACGGTGTACGGCACGCCATCCACGCGGATTTCCTTGCCGATGGGGTCCTCGCCGTTCAGCGCGTTTTCCTGGATGTCGGCGCCAATGATCGCAACGTGCGAGGCATGTTCGTCGTCGGCTGGTGTAAAGCCGCGGCCTTCCACAATGGTCTGGTTCTGCAGCTGCGGCATCTGCCAGGTGTTGCCGCGAATGGTGGTGTCGGTCGTGCTCTGCTTGCCGTACGACACCCTGCCGGTGGATGTCTGCTGCGCACCAATGCCGGCGCACACATGGCAGTTCTCCTCCACATAGTGGAACTGCGCCATGTCGACGTTCTTGAGCTTCTGGTACCGCATCCACTCTTCGTAGCTGGTAATAATTTGCGGCCGCTTGCTCACCGTCAGCACGTCTGCGCCGTAGTTGTTCACCTTGGTAGCCACGTAGGCGTTTGCGCCGTTCACCAGCGTGACCACGGCAATAACGGCAGCCACGCCGATGACCACGCCCAGCAGCGTAAGCACGGTGCGCAGCTTGTTGGCCCACAGCGACTGCATGGCGAGCTTTAAACCTTCGTTCCAGCCCATTTGTGTGTTTTCCTGTTCCCCTTAGCGTACTCCGTGTGCAGCGGCGTGGTACGGCTGTTTGCGCGGGCTTCCGGTATCGTTAGAGACTGCATGAATTTCTTGAAACCCGCCGAATGCCGCGATGGCAAATGGCTCAATCCAGTGCCGACCGAGGTCGGTGCAACGCGGCACATGCTGACGATGCTGAAAAAAGCCGTCACCAACAAGGCTGAAACCGTTCCAAAACGAACGCTCGGACCATTCCATACAGACGTGTCCGTCTTCAAGAAAGCACCCGCAAGCGGCCTTCGCATCACCTCGCTCGGCCATAGCTCCCTGCTGGTAGAGCAGGATGGCACGACCCTTCTCATTGACCCGGTCTTCTCCCAGCGTGCCTCCATGGTGCAGTGGCTGGGGCCAAAGCGCTTTTTCGCGCCACCGCTGCCGCTGCAGGACCTGCCGCCGCTGGACGCCGTGCTGCTGACCCACGACCACTACGACCACCTGGACACCGCCGCTCTGCAACAGTTGGAGAAACGCAAGCCGCTGTTTATTTGTTCCACCGGTGTCGAACGTCATCTGCAGCGCTGGGGTGTGGGCGTCGGTCGCATCCATCCCATGAACTGGATGGACACTTTTACCGTGCCCTCCCCCAGCTCCACGCCTCTAACGCTGACGGCGTTGCCGGCGCGCCACTTCAGCGGGCGCTCGCTCAAGCGCTACCGTACGCTCTGGTCGTCGTTTGTGTTGCACACTGACGGGCACCACCTGTACCACGGTGCAGACAGCGGCTACTACGAGGGCTTCCGCCAGATCGGGGAGCAGTTTGGCCCGTTCGACCTGGCCCTGCTTGAAATTGGCGCCTTCGATCCACTATGGAACGAGATTCACCTGGGGCCGGACAACGCGTTGCAGGCGGCGTTCGACCTGCGCGCCAAAGTCGTCATGCCGATTCACTGGGGCATGTTCAACCTGGCGTTCCATGCATGGGATCAGCCGGCCGAACGCATGACGACGATCGCCGCGGAAGCAGGTCTGCCGTTGTTTCTGCCAGAGCCCGGTGTCCCGGCGGAGTTCGCCGGCGAGGCGGCAAACTCTCTGTGGTGGCGGCGGTACCAATCGCGCGCAGCTGCTGCCAGCACCGGATCCGCAGGCAGCGTCGCCACCGCTGCCCTGCGGGATTAGCGGCCATGGAAACCAACCTGGTCCACTTCATCTTTCACAGGCTCGGCTCTGGCCTGTGGCTTGATGCCGAACCGGTCGCCGGCGGCCAGCAGCAGTTCGCCATGACGCACGTGCACCGGCTGCGGGTGCGGTCAGAAGGCGAGGCTCTGCGCGGCCTGGAGGCGGCAGGCGTGGGTGTGTGGACGACGTTTCCGCTCGACGGCATCCAGGCGACGGTGACACGCGCACAACTGCGCACGGTCGGCTTCAGAGGCAACTTTTAGAGTCAGAGGCGTTACTTGATGACGCCGCGTTCGCTCTTCGCGATAAAGCGCGCCAGGTACGCGACGCGGTCGCCAAACTCGCCATCGTCGACGCGTCCCTGAATCGCCTGAAGCGCCTGCGTGGTATTCATCTTGCTTCCCTGCAGCAGGCGATACGCGCTGCGCAGCTGCTTCAGCTCGTCGGGCGTAAAGCCGCGACGCTCCAGGCCGACCCTGTTCAATCCGAACGCGCGGTTCTCGCGGCGCACGCTGGTCAACGAATACGGCAGCACATCCTGCGTAATGGTGGTGCCGCCACCCACATAGGCATATGTGCCAATGGTGCAGTACTGGTGCACCGGGTTGAGCGCACCCACCACGGCGTAGTCCTCGACCGTAACGTGCCCGGCAAGCGTCGCCGCATTGGCAAGGATGCAGCCATTGCCAATGTGCGAGTCATGCCCGATGTGCACGTAGGCCATCAGCAGACAGTCGTCGCCCACCGTGGTTTCGCCCCCGCCACCCGCAGTTCCGCGGCTGATCGTGACCGACTCCCGAATGGTATTACCGCTGCCCACCGTCAACTTTGTCGGCTCGTTGCGGTACTTCAAATCCTGCGGCTCAATGCCAAGCGACGTAAACGGGAACACGCGGTTACGTCCGCCCATGGTCAGGTGACCATCCAGTACAACGTGGCTGACCAGTTCGCAGTCTTCCCCCAACACGACGTGTGGACCGACAGTGCAGAAAGGCCCAACCGTGCAGCTTGCCGGAATCACGGCACCGGCGGCAACAATGCTGCTGGAGTGAATAGGCACGGCTAGACGGCGGCCTCTGGCAACGCGGTCTCTTCCTGCGTGGGGTTCGACTCGCCGACCGTCTGAGACGGTGCCTGGGCTGGCGTTTCGACGCCCATGGCTGCAGGGATGCTCTCAACCTGTGCGGGCAGTGTCGCCGGTGCGGTCGTGGCACCCGGTCGGGGTACCAGCTGGCACATCACAGTAGCCTCGCAAGCAATCTTGCCGTCCACGGTGACAGTACCCTGCATCTTCACAGCACGGCTGCGCCACTGCAGCACCTTTACCTCAATGCGCAACTGGTCTCCGGGTGTGACCGGCCGGCGAAACTTCACGCCATCAATGCCGGTAAACACCATCAGCTTTCCCTCGCGATCCGGAATCTCATCCAGCAGCAGCACGCCACCTGCCTGCGCAATCGCCTCCACAATGAGCACGCCAGGCATCAGCGGGTAGTCCGGAAAATGACCCTGGAAATGCGGCTCGTTGACGGTGACATTCTTGATGGCGACGATGCGCTGCTTTGGCTCCACCTCCACCACCCGGTCGATCAGCAGAAAGGGATAGCGATGCGGCAGCAGACGCATGATCTGCTGAATGTCGATGGTGCGTGCGAAGTCGGCTGGGGTGCCGGGCGTGTCCTGACTCATAGCTCCAAGCAGTATAGAGCGCTCCATGCCACGGGCACCCTACTTCAGCTTTTCCACCCTGCTCAGCTGCTCCGCTGTCATTTCGTTACGAAGCTGCAGCACCATGTGGGCGTTCGCCTTTTCCAGGTCTGCACGCGCCTGCGCCACATTCTGGATTTCGGCGTTCAGCTCACCCTCGCTTGGATGATCCATCGCGGACACCGCGTCAAGCCTCGCTTCCGCCCTCCGAAGAGTATCCAGACCACTCACCAGCGCTGCGCGGTTGTCTGCGAAGACACCGTCCATGCGACGCTGCTGAGTGTCAGTAAGTCCCACAGTGTGGGCGTATTTCTTGTTGTCCCACCAGCGACCGACAGGGCCATGCTGCAGCGGATGCCGCGTCGCTCCTGGAGAGTGATCCGGGCCGCCCCCCGGCATGTCGCGGGGCTGCATCTCTCGGGGAAAGCCGCCACCCGATCTGCCCATGCCGCCAGGACCGCCCATGCCACCGCCACCCGGCCGCTGCGCCAGCAGACCTCTTCCCGCAAGCAGTATCAGGCCAGGCAAAACTGTCGCCAGCAGCGCGCGCCGTGCAGCGCCCTTCTTCGTTCGATCGAACATGCGGCAGAGCCTCCACAAAGCGGGTACACCAAATCAGTTCGTGCGCTGCTGAACGGCCTGGCGCTCTTGCGCTCTCTCACCGTTCAAACCTTCTTCGGTCAGTCCAAGCTCTCGCTCCGTGGGAGCCACGCTTCCACGCAATGCGGCGTTCACTGACGACAGCAGCTCGTTATCCTCCGCCAGCGCCTGCTCTGTCTGTTCTGCCGGCAACACGGCAGCTGCCTGCTGCACCAGCACTGCCTGGTGGTGCGTATACAGCGCGCCGCCCACAACACACGCGCAGAATGCGACCGTGCCCAGGGCCCACTGCGGCGCCGCCAGCCAGCGTGCAAGTCTGCCGGGTACTGGAGCAGGCATAGTTGCCGAACGTACGTGCGCCCATTCCAGCGATTGCTCGCGATAGCTGCGGAGCGCATCGCTGATCTCCAGCAACTCCGACGGCTCCTCGTCCGGAACATCGCCGCCGGACAGCAGCATGCGATCTAAATCGTCGTCGTTCTTCCCCGCGTCTGTCATCACGCTGTCCCTTTCACGCGTTCCCGCACGCTTTTGGTAGCGCGGTGCAGGTGGGTCTTTACCGTGCTCACGGGCATGCCCATCACAAGGGAAATCTCCCGCAGTTCCAGCTCTTCGATGAATCTCATAGTAAAGATGGCACGCTGGTTTGGCGACAATTTTCCCAGCGCATCGTGCACTGCGAGCGCCTGCTGCCTGGCGATCAGAGCCTGCTCGGCGTTGCTGCCCGCGCTGCGCAGGTGATTCTGCATCTCGGTCGCATCCACCGCGCTGCTCTCGGCCTTGCGCCAGAACTTGAACTTCTGGGTGCGCGCATGATCGCGGATCAGGTTCAACGCAATACCGGTGAGCCAGGTGTTGATGCTGCAATCCCCGCGAAATCCGGCACGGTTCCGGTACGCCTTCAGCAGCGTGTCCTGCACCACGGTAAACGCCAGATCATCGTCGCGCACCTGCGCACTCACGAACCGAAGCAGGCGCGGACGATACAGGCGCGCCAGCGTATCCATGTCGTCCAGGTCGCTCAGCGTGCGCTCCTCCGTGCCATGGCCCATCCGATCAAAAGCGTGTCCGATCAAGTCCGCGGTCAGTGTACGTGCCATCGTCCCATCCTCGTGCGGACCTTGCCGCGCCTTCTGCCTGGAGTTTTCTGCATGCATACCGGCGCATCCGCCAACGCCCGTTTGACTGTGCATGCAGTGCATGCGACGTGCTCTCCACCGGCAGGGATTACACCGCAGCAAAAAATCTCCTTAGGGTGAGCACGCCTGAAACGCAACGTCCACGGATACACTGAACGCACACCCCAGCACCCTAGCACGCCATCTTCAGGAGTTCGCCCATGCCTGTGCTCTCCCGTTCCGCCCTTGTCGCGTGCTTTGCTGTCGCCGCAAGCTCCCTGTCCACTTCTGCTGTGGTCGCGCAAACACCGCGCACCAGGCCCGTCACCCAGGCAGAAGTCGACCGCATCACCCGCGAAGCCATCCTGATCGACACCCACAACGATGTGACCAGCCTTACCGTCGCCGGCTACGACATCGCCACACCCAACAAGAGCGGCCAGACCGACCTTCCGCGCATGCGCGGCGTGCTTGGTGCCGAGTTCTTCGCCGTCTACGTTGGTGCCGAGTACGTCACCGGCAATCACGCGGCGAACCGCACCCTCAGCATGATCGATACCGTGCGCACTGACATCATCGCAAAACACACCAACGACTTTGTGTACGCCACCACCGCCGACGAAATCATCGCCGCCCACAAGTCCGGCAAGATCGCCGCGCTCATGGGCATTGAAGGCGGCCACGCCATTGAGAACAGCCTGCGCCTTTTGCGCGACTACCAGGCACTGGGCGTCCGCTATATGACCCTGACCCACTTCAACACCAACGACTGGGCCGACTCCCAGGGCGACGTCGACGATGCCAAGGTCACCCACCACAACGGCCTGACGCCGTTCGGCAAAGACGTTGTGCGCGAGATGAACCGCCTGGGCATGATGGTCGACGTGAGCCACACCGCCGACAAGACCTTTGCCGACGTGCTCGCAACCACCACCGCGCCGGTCATTGCATCGCACTCCAGCTGCCGCGCCGTCAGCAGCTTTACCCGCAACATGACGGACGAGATGATCAAGCAGCTTGCGGCCAACGGCGGCACCATGCAGCTTAACTTCGGCTGCGACTTCCTCTCGCAGCGCTACTACGATGCGTCCATTCCGCTAATGAAGGAGCTGCGGCCCCGCTTCATAGAAGCGATGAAGATGACCGATCCTGTAGCGCGCGAGGCAGCCATGGACAAGCTGCGCGACGAGGCGACCGCCGCCATCCCGCCAGCGACCCTGGACGACGTGGTAGCCCAGATCGTGCACGCCGTGCAGGTGGGTGGTATTGACCACGTCGGCATCGGCACCGACTTCGACGGCGTCACCTGCGTACCCAAAGACCTGGACAGCTACAGCAAATTCCCCGCACTCACCCGCGCGCTGCTGCAAAAGGGATTTTCCGCGGATGACATCAAGAAGATCTATGGCGGCAATCTGCTGCGCGTGATGCACGCCGTGGAAAAGCGCGCGGGTGAACTGAAATCCATGCCTCCCATTGAAACGGAGTACAAACCCAGCACCTAGCTTCGCAGAAAGCACCACCCGCCAGTACACTTGCATCGCACCACAAATGGACCAGGGGAGACAGGCACGTTGGCAGAGATGAAGTTGGAAGGCGAAGCGCTGCGCGCAGAGATCGAACGCCTTGGCCCCTGGTTCCACAACATGACGATCGGCGGCTACCAGACCGCTCCCCACCACTTCCTCGGCGACTACCCCCAGGTAAAGTTCAATAGCTTTCGCGGCGCTCTGCCTGCCGACATGACAGGCAAGACCGTGCTCGACATCGGCTGCAACGCCGGCTTCTACTCGCTTGAAATGAAGCGCCGTGGCGCCGCACGTGTGCTCGGCATCGACATGGAAGACCTGTACCTGAATCAGGCACGCTTTGCCGCCGCGCAGGCCGGCCTCGACGTGGAGTACCGCAAGATGAACGTGTGGGAGGTGGGTGCGCTCGGTGAGCAGTTCGACCTCGTCATCTTCATGGGCGTGCTCTACCACCTGCGCCACCCGCTGCTCGCGCTCGACCTCATCCACCAGCACGTCGCTAAAGACATGCTGCTGTTTCAAACCATGCAGCGCGGCAGCCGCGATCTAACGGACGTGGCTGACGACTACGACTTCAACGACACCGCCCACTTCAGTGACCCGGCCTATCCGGCCATGTACTTCATCGAGAAGAACTACAGCGGCGACAGAACGAACTGGTGGGTGCCCAACCGCGCCTGCACCGAGGCCATGCTTCGCTCCAGCGGCTTCCGCATCGAGGACCACCCGGAGTACGAGGTGTACCTCTGCCGGCGCATCGAAATCCCACTCACCCACGAGGGCCCACGTGCCGTCCACCCGCCCTCCAGCCCGCACAGCTACCCGTTCGCCAAGTGAGCGGCGTCACTCCATGAACCTCACAGCATGAGTACCGACGCGCCCACACCACGTCACGGCTCCCTGCTCGCCCAGGCAGAATTCCTGCTGCAGCAACGCCGGTGCGCCGATGCCCTCACAGCATTTGACCAGGCCGGCACAGCAGGCGCAGACGAAAATCGCTGCGACGCAGGCCGCTGGATGTGTCACATGCTTTCCGGCAACTACGGCGACGCATGGTTGGCCAGCGACGCGATTCGCGCACGCCGCAATCGCGACCCCAATCGCTTCTGGCAGGGCGAATCCCTTGCCGGCAAGCGCGTCATGCTGCGCTGCCTGCACGGCTACGGCGACACCGTTCAATACCTGCGCTGGCTTCCCCAACTGAACGAACTCGCGGCAGACGTCACTGTGCAGGTAGCACCAGAGATGTTGCCGCTTCTCGCCTGCTTCCCAGGCGCAAAACGCGTCGTCACCTGGACCGCGCCTGGCGACACCGAGCCCGCGTGGGACGTGCAGGTCGAGTCCGCTGAGTTGCCGTATCTCTTTCGCGCCACACCCGCGACACTGCCATCGCCAACGCGCATCGTTTTCCCCGAGGCCGACATCCACCCCATCCGCCTTCGCATGGGCCAGCGAACCAGGCCGCGCGTCGGCATTGTGTGGCACGGCAGCGATTTCGATCCGGCGCGCTCCATCCCCTTCGACCTGCTCCGCACCACCCTCTTTCAGCACCACGACGTGGAGTTCTGGAGCCTGCAACCGGCCGCAAGCAATGGTCCGTGGGAAGACCTCTGCCGCAGGCGAGGCCTTGCCCCGCGTACGTTTTATCCGCACGGATCCGACGGCGCTCCATGCAGCGCCACCATCGCACACATGGCGGCGTTCGCGTCAGAACTTGACCTGGTCATCACCATCGACACGCTCGCCGCCCACATCGCAGGCTCGCTGGGCACCCCCACCTGGCTGTTGCTCAAACACGCCGCCGATTGGCGCTGGATGCTCGACCGCCACGACACTCCCTGGTATCCCGGCATGACACTCCTTCGGCAGACCACGCCCGGAGACTGGGACGGCGTCCTCCAACGCGTCAACAACATCCTGAGAGACTGGATCGAGGAGCAAGGCGCATGACAGACAAAAACACTGCGGCCGATCATCGTTCGATCAGCGTCGAAACCATGCCAGGTTCCGATCTGGACACTTCGACAAGCATCGAACCGAAACAGGACCAGCCGCCCGCCACTTCGACGTCCATCGAAGGCTGGAATCACCAGGGAAGTTCCGTTAACAATCCCGAACACACATCCACCGCCAAGCCCGCCCACAACACCCTGCAACGCGCCTGGGACAGCTACGACGCCTACCTCTTCGACATTGACGGCACACTTCTGCACTGCCGCGATGCCGTCCACTACTTCGCCTTCTGCGATGTGCTCACACGCGCCGCCGGCCGGCCCGTCAACCTCGACGGTATTCCCGTACAGGGCAAAATCGATCCCGGCATCCTCCGCGATGCCTTCCACCACGCCGGCGTTCCCGAACAGCAGTGGCATCCGCACCTGGCAAACCTGCTGCAGCAGATGGGTGACCACGTGGAGGCGCACGCGGCAGAGTTCGATATAGAGGTGCTGCCCGGCGTGCGCGAAACTCTCACCCACCTGCAGCGGAAAGAAAAGCTCCTCGGCGTCGGCACCGGCAACCTGCAACGCATCGGCTGGGCCAAGCTCAACCACTGCGGCCTGCGCGGCTTCTTCACCCTTGGCGGCTTCAGCGATAGCTACGAGAAGCGTGGCGACATGATCGCGGGCGCAGTCGACCAGGCGCGTGTCGTTCTGAACAACCCTGAAGCAGCCGTGCTCGTGCTGGGCGACACGCCCGGCGACATCGCAGCAGCGCGCTTCGCCGGCGTCGATGTCATCGCGATCGCCACAGGCATTTACACCGCAGAACAGCTGGGGGCAGCGGACCTCGTCATCGGCTCCATGCTCGAGCTCCACGCATAAACCACGCCAGCGCCAAAGCCTGTCACATCTCCCGCGCCTGCGCCGTTCCGCAAGGCATGGTCATCCAATGCACATGGCTATGGAACAGATCGATCTCGGCTCTCAGGGTGCACGCGTCTCGCGCGAAGGCCTGGGCTGCATGGGTATGAGCGAATTTTACGGAGAGCGCAACGACCAGGAGTCTGCCGCGACCCTTCTTCGTGCGCTTGACCTCGGCATCAACTTTCTCGACACCGCCGACGTCTACGGCTTTGGCGACAATGAAGAGCTTGTCGGCAAGACCATCAAGCCGCGCCGCGACGAGGTCTTCCTCGCCACCAAGTTCGCCAACCTGCGCAAAAGGGAAAACCCCAGCTACTGGGGCGTGAGCGGCAAGCCGGAGTATGTCCGTGAAGCCTGCGATGCTTCACTCAAGCGCCTCGGTCTCGACCACATCGACCTCTACTATCAGCACCGCGTCGACGCCGACACCCCTATCGAGGACACCGTGGGCGCAATGGCGGAGCTGGTCAAGGCCGGCAAGGTCAAATATCTGGGCCTGTCTGAAGCATCGGCCGCAACGATCCGCCGCGCACACAAGGTGCACCCCATCACTGCGCTGCAAACGGAATACTCCCTGTGGGAGCGCCACGTGGAAGCCGATATCCTGCCCACACTCGCGGAACTCGGCATCGGCTTCGTCCCCTACAGTCCGCTTGGCCGCGGCTTTTTGACCGGCACCATCAATTCCGCAACGCAGCTGGACGACAAGGACTTTCGCAAGCAGCGTTACCCGCGCTTCGCTGGCGACAACCTGGATAAAAATCAGGTGCTCGTCGACCGCGTCAAGGCTCTGGCCGACAAGCGCGGCGTAAAGCCCGGCCAACTCGCCCTGGCATGGGTCTTTGCCAAAGGTCCGTACGCCCCCATCCCCGGCACCAAGCGCCGCACCTACCTGGAGGAGAACGCCGCCGCCGCAGACATTCACCTGTCACCCGACGAAGTAGCCGAACTTGAAGCAGCTGTTCCGCAGGATGAGATTGTCGGCAGCCGCTACAACGAAGGCGGCATGCAAACCATCGACAGCTAACCGCACGCGGACGCGATCAACGGTCGCGTCCGCTCGCCTCCCCTTACTCCTGGGACGACGGTGGGGGTACCTGGCCTGCAGCTTCAGCCGCGGCGGCAGCCTTCTGCTCACGCCGCTCCTTCAGCATCGCGTACATCTCCGCCTGGTCTTCCAGAGCCTCGTTCTGAATCTGTGCAATGTGCGCCATGTTCTCGTCAGAGACCACATTGCGCGTTACGAAGTGTTTGTTCAGCTCACCGTACACCGATGCATTCGCCTGCGCCGTAAAGGCCTTCATGGCCTCCGGATCGCTGCGGTCCAGCTGGTTGTAATGCTCGGCCGTGGCCAGGCCCTCTTTCATGCGTTCGTTCACCATGCCGGCAGGACCCTTCGTAATCAGGTCCTTCAAGTTGTCCAGAAAACCCATCTTCGGAAATGACATGATCCACCCCTGTGCGTACATGGGATGCACACTGCCGCGCGGCGGAATAGGTGTTCGAAACGAAATCTTTACCGGTCGCCCACCTTGTGCAGCCGCATAAAGTTGGTCGCACCACTGCGCGTGCTGGTGCCGCCCACAATGCCCAGGATCTGGCCGCGCTGCACATGGCCGCTCTTTTCCAGAATGTCCTCTGCCATGTTCACCAGCTTGTCCGTCTCGGCAAAGCGTTCACACAGCATGGGGTACACACCCCACAGCAGCATCGCCTTGCCAATCACCTCAGGCGCCGGTGACAGCGCAAAAATGGGCGCATTCGGCCTGTACTTCGACAGCAAACGAGCCGTCGACCCGCTCTCCGTAAAGATGGCGATTGCACTCAACTCCAGGTCGTCCGCACTGTGCGCCATGCACTCGCAGATCGTCTCCGCCACTGACAGGTTCAAGCCGCGCGCCGGGTGCACACCCAGCGGGTTGGTCGCCTTGTCCATCTCCATCTGCGTCTCGCTCTCGATGATGATCTTTGCCATCATCGCAACAGCCTCGCGCGGATACTTGCCGGCGGCGCTCTCGGCCGACAGCATCACCGCATCGGTGCCGTCATACACGGCGTTCGCCACGTCACTCGCCTCGGCACGCGTTGGCCGCGGGTTGTCGATCATCGACTCCAGCATCTGCGTCGCCGTGATAACCGGCTTGCGATACACAGCCGCGCGCCGAATAATGTGCTTCTGAATCGCAGGCACCTTCTCCGGCGGAACCTCCACGCCCAGGTCGCCACGCGCCACCATCAGCCCGTCGGTCTCCGCCAGGATCTCCTCCAGGTTCTCAATAGCCTGCGGCTTCTCCAGCTTCGCAATCACCCACGCATTGCAGTTCAGCTCCTTCATCCGCCGCCGCGCATAGCGAATATCTTCGGCAGTGCGCACAAACGAAAGCGCCAGCAAATCCACATTCTGCGACGCGATAAAGACCAGGTCTTCCTCGTCCTTTTCCGTCAGCGCGGGCACCTTCACCGGGATCCCCGGCAGGTTAATTCCCTTGTTCTCGCCCAGCATGCCGCCGTTAATCACCATGGTCACGACATCGCCGTTGCCATGCACCTCCACCACGCGCAGCTCAATCAGGCCGTCAGAGAGCAGCACGGCCGCGCCCGGCTCCAGGTTCTCCCCCAGCGTCGTAAAGGTGGTGCTCACCTTCTCCGCCGTACCCTCGGTCGTCTGCTGCGGCGTAATGGTGAAACGTTTACCGGCTTCCAGCAGTACCGGCTTGTGATCCACCAGCTTGCCGGTCCGGATCTTTGGCCCCTGCAGGTCGGCCAGCAGGCAGATCGGCTTGCCCTCTGACTTCGCCACCTTGCGTACCATCTGGATCAGTTCGGCCTTCTGCTCGTGCGACCCGTGGCTGAAGTTCAGGCGCGCCACATCCAGGCCGGCACGCACCAGCTGGCGAAACATCTCCTCGCTGCTTGAGGCAGGCCCAAGCGTCGCGACGATCTTTGCACTGCGGCGCGGACTATCCCGGAACCACGCGGAATCGCCCATCGATGCTGCCGCTGTTTCGCCTGTCGCCGCCACTGTTTCTGTATCGCTCATGCCACTCCCAGGCGCGCTGCATGCTGCAACGTCAACCCGAGCCATTCTATCGGAAGCTCCACCTTCCTCATGCAAACGCAATCAGTGCGACCGGCTCAGGTCCAGTAGAGAACGCGCGCCGCCGGCAGAACAGTCCCGAGTGTGCCCTCAAAAAAGCCCCGCATCTCCGCCATGCTGTCCTTTGGATACACATACTTCACGCTTCCGAACTTGGTGCGTTTCTGCGTGCGTGCCTCTTCCCGCAGGTCCAGCGTCGTCTTCGGATACCAGCCCAGCAGAACCTCTTTGCTGCCCGGCGTAAAGCGATGCGTAATCAGCTCGGCCGTCAGGTCCACCCCCGCCACACCGTCCAGCGCCGTTGCCACTGCGGCGAACAGGTCGGCATACTGCTCGCGCCAGCCCTCCACTGGCATAATCGGCGCAATCGTAAGCCCCACGGGATAGCCAGCCTGCGCCATGCGCCGCAACGCCCCCAGCCGCTGCGCCAGCGTCGCCGTGCCGCCCTCAAAATTCCGTGACACCGCCGCCGCATTCACACTAAAGCGCACACGCGTCCGGCCGGCGTGGTCAACTCCCAGCAGCCCACCCACGGCCGCAAACTTCGTCGTCCACCGCAGCTGCACTGGCGCATCCCACGCGCCAAAGAAGCGAATGGACTCCGCCAGCGACCCCGTCAGATGCTCAATCCCCAGCGGGTCCGTGTAGCACGACGCCTCAAACGTCGTCCCCTCATGCGCCCTGTCCGCTGACTTGGACGTAATCGTTCCCGCGCCGGCATACTCCCGCAGGTTCTCCAGGATCTGCGGCACATTCGCGTACGCACGCGTAATCGGTGGCCCGCTGAGCGACCCAGCCAGGTAGCAGTATTGGCAATGTGCGGGACACCCCTGCGCTAGGTGAAACTGCCAGTCCGCCGACGGCGGAATCGGCTGCAGCTTGCGCGCACTCGGCGGCGCCACCACAATGGCAAAGCTCGTCTTCGCATCCGCATACGCACGCCGCTCGTCCACGCCGCCCGAACCTTTTTCGCTCAGCCCGGTCAGGCGATTGTTTTTCAGCCGCACCACCGTCGCGCCAAAGCTTTCGGCCCGCTCCAGCATTGCGCGCCCATGCGGCAGCGCAAACGCATCCGGAGTAATAAACACCCGCCGCGGCCGCCAAAGCCTACCTTCCGCCAGCGCCGCATCCGGCGCCGCCAGCTCCGCAACGCCACCAACCGGCTCCAGGCCGGGAACATCCTGCAAGATCGGCAGCAGCGCAGCACCCATTCCTATTCGATGCTCACTCGATCACCGTCGCCACGACACCTGCTCCCGCACTGCGATGGCGTCGCAAGGATTGCAGCGGCTTTCCTCTTTCCCCTAGCCGGCATCAGGCGGTCAGCCTTCCAGCAGTGGCAGCTCTCGAAAAGGATTCTTCCGAGCCGCCGAGCCTTTTCACGGACAAGCGGCAAGCCTGCAGTTGACACGAGCATTCCCAAATTCGTATGCTCATTTCGAATTACACACAGGCCACCATTTTTTTGATCGACTCCCAACCTATGTCCGCTGATCCAGTGCTCGAAGCGCCAAATGCCAAGGGTCCCTATCGTGCCCACAGGGAACGACAGAGGACTCGCATTCTGGCGGTCGCAGAGGAAGCCTTCGATGAACGAGGGATCGATCGGGTGTCGATCGGCGAGATCGTGGCGGCGGCTGGTATTCGGGCCTCGACGCTCTACGAATATTTCTCCGGCAAAGATGAAATCGTGTGGGCACTTGTCGAACGCTTGATGACGCGGTCAGAAGCTGAGAGCAGAAGCAGGATCGAAAGTCTGGGCGAATGCTCCGCACTGGCGAAGATCACCTGCTTGCTCGAGATGTTCCGTGATGATTTGGCGCAGCGCCCGGCGCAGGTCCGATTCTGGGCCCAGTTTGACGCCCTATACGCTCGCAACTGGACAGCAGACCGTCTTCTCAAGCTTGAAAAGGCGCTTCATCCAGGCGGCTTCAGCTCACTCGGCATTTTGGTGCAGCAAGGTATTCGTGACAAGTCCTTACGTGCCGACCTTGATCCGGACCTGACGCTGCAGGCCGTTCTGAACACAGTGATCGGAACACAGCGTCGTCTTGCTTCCCTGGGCGAACGTTTGGAACAGGAGTACGGACGCACGGTCCAGGAGTTATTCGACGAGACGATACGTCTTGTTCTTCTGGGACTCCGGGCACCGTAAGTACAGCTGCATAAAGGAGCCACACAATGCCGGTGAATCGCCGTTTTTTTCTTTCTGGAGTCGGCGCGTCGCTGGCTGCCCTGGCGTCTTCTCAAGCTTCAAAAGCACTTCAGGTCCACCTGTCTTCACCTGCTGAGAATGAGGGACGGCCGGAGTTCCTGCTCGGTGCGGACTACTACCCAGACCAGACGCCGGAAGCTCTCTGGGTGGAAGATGCCCGCATGTTGGCCGCCATGGGTATGACGGTCGTCAGAGTAGCCGAGTTCGCGTGGGCGCTGATGGAGCCATCCGAGGGAAAATACGACTTCGCTTGGCTGCACCGCTCTGTCGATACCCTGCACGCGGCAGGAGTGAGCGTCATCCTCGGTACACCCTCCGCTGCACCTCCGCCCTGGTTGACGGCGAAATATCCGGAGGTTCTGGAGGTGAATTCCACCGGTGTGACTCTTAGTCCCGAAGGACGCCGATTTACCTGTCCCACGAACCAGAAATACCGGGACCTTTCCGTTGCCGTTGCGACCGCGATGGCGAGCAGTTTTGCGCATTCGCCCGGAGTCATCGGCTGGCAGATCGATAACGAACTGACCCTGGGTGACTCACAGCGTTGTTATTGCAGATTCTGCCGTGCGGGCTTTCAGACGTGGTTGAGATCCAGCTACCGCACTCTCGATGCTCTGAACAGCGCGTGGGGAACAGTCTTCTGGAGCCAGACCTACACAGACTTCTCGCAGATTCCGGTGCCGTTACCGTCCGGCGGTCCACCGAATCCAGGCCTTGCGCTCGACTATGACCGCTATCAAAGCGCCGCGAATGTCGCATTCCTCAAGGCGCAGCTGGACGTTCTGCGCAGGGTGTGTCCGGACCACTTCGTGACGACGAACAACGTGTCGGGTGTGGACGTCATTGTCCAGGCCGACCTGTATGCGGGCCTTGATTTCGTCTCAACGGATAATTACCCAGGCTTTATAGCGGTCTACGCCGCACAGTCCAACGGGCCGGTGAATTTTTCCAGTGAGCAGCTGGCCTCCGTCACCGCGTGGTCGCTCGATCAAACGCGAAGCGCAAAGCATGGAAAACCCTTTTTCGTCATGGAACAGCAGGTTGGCAAAGCGGGCCAGAACTTCTTCTCTCCTCAGCCTGAAAGCGGGCAGTTGCGGCTATGGGCTTACCAGACGGTCGCACATGGCGCCATGGGGATGAACTTCTTCCGTTGGGATACCGCAAACTTCGGGGCGGAAGAGTACTGGCACGGACTGCTCAACCACGACCGGAGCGAGAGTCCAGGCTTTGCGGAGATCGCCAGAACGATCAAGGAGTTCAAGGTTCTGGGGAGTGAGGCGCTACACGCCGAGTACGCCGCAGATGCAGCGCTCCTGTTTGACTACAGTTCAGACTGGGCCCTGGCAATACAGCCAGGACAGCCAAAACTGAAGTACACGACAGAGATCATGACCTGGTATGGCGTGGCCGCGGCCGGCGGCGCTTTACTCGATGCGGTGGACGGCCTGCAAAACCTTGGCAAGTACAAGATTGTCTTCGCGCCAACCCTGTACGTTGTGTCTGAGGCACAAGCACATCAGATCGAAGCCTACGTGCAGGGTGGAGGTGTGTTCGTCGCAGGCTGCCGCCTCGGCGTGAAAGAGGAGCACAGCCGAATCGTGAATACGCCATTTCCCGGACTGCTGCGACAACTTATGGGTGCGGTCGTGGAAGAATACGTGCCGATTTACACCGGCAAAATGGATGTCGTGTTCAGCGCAATGCTCAATGGGCCGCAGGCAACATGTGACATCTGGGCCGATGTACTTCGTGTAGAAGGTGCGGAAGTCCTGGCGACCTACAGCGGCGGCAGGTACGCCGGAAAACCCGCTATCACCATGCACGCCTCCGGAAAAGGTAAGGCCATCTACGTCGGGGCGCACCTTGATCCGGCCAGCCTGGCTCGCGTGCTGATCACGTTTGAACGCATGGCAGGCATACGGCCCAAGGTCTCTGCGCCTCAGGGTGTCGAGGTCACGTACCGGACCAGTGGCACCAGGACCTGGACATACCTGCTAAATCACAGCGCAAGGACCCAACAAATTGCAATGGCAGGAGAGTACAGGAACGCTCTCACAGGCGCTCCGTCCCTAAGCGATCAACCAATCGAACCGTATGGCGCCCTGGTCTTCGTAAGCAACACGTAGACGCTGAAAGGCCACGCTGAGCAGGACCGCGGCAGCAAGCCACTCGTAAACAACCAGTGCCGAGCGTAAGTGTCGGCGCAGGCACTGAAGCCTTCAAACGCTTACTCAACCCAGCGCCCCGCTCTTCCCTAGGGTACAAATCCCGGCACGAGTAACGGCCGCAACGTCGCCCATGGCACCACCGTGTCGTCCAGTTGATACAGGCGCGGTGCCAGCGTGTATTCCGGCCATCCCAGGCTCAAACCACGTGCGGTCAGGGTCCAGTTGTCCGTGTCGCTCAGGTCGTCCAGCAGCGCCTTCGTATGCGCGCCATCCTTGGTGTCGTACAGGCCCTCGCTCTTGTCACCGTGGCTCAGGTCATTCCATGCATACGCCGCCAACGCCTGCTTCCACGCGCTTCCGGCCTTGAACACGTCCTGCGGCGTCAGCGCCCGCTGCTTGTCCAGCAGCCATGTAAACGACAGGTACGCCTCGTTCGGGTGTGCCGCGCCGTGACCCATGTTGTTCATCGTGATGCCGACGCTCACCCGGTTCTGCCGCATCGACGGCGTCCCCGCCACCAGCGTGCTGTCCGTGTCTGCCGCCATACTGTCCCGCCACCCCGGCTTAAAGCTCTTGCCCTGCTCGACGAGTCCCGTCTGCAGCTTTCGCACGACCGCAGCATTCCACGCCGTCCAGCGCGGATCCGTGCTCTGCGCCTCCGGCCAGCTCACCGCCAGCGATCCAAAGCCCGGGAACTCCTCCATTCCGTCCGCCACCGTCCGGTCCGGCGAACTGTCGGGCGACAACAGCAGCACCGAACGCGTCACAAACGACACGCCGTCCACCTGTGCGTAGCCGTGTTTCAGCACATCTGTCCGGTTGTCCCACGCACCCTTCATGCAGCCGGCCATGCGCGCCAGGTTTTGCTTGCCCTCGGCACTGTTGTCGGCAACATCCTGCGGCTTGCCGCCCTTGCTTGCCTCCTCCACCTCGGCGATTTGGCATCCACGCTCCAGCGCCACCAGCCACGTTCGCTGGTCTGCGCGAAAGTTGGCAACAGCCTCCGCGGGCATCAGGTCGATCGCCTGCCGGTACGCGGCCGCCATCTTCACGTCTGCCGCGCTCAAATCCTTATCGCTGCAGATCGCCTTCTCCATCGGCGAAACTGCCTTGCTGCAGTCAAAGCTCGCCACCGGCGCTGGCGCCCCCGCCACCTGCGCTGGCTGCGTCGCCACCTGTGCCGCGCCCGCCGTCGACGGCCACAACGCGCATCCCAGCAGCAGCACGCCCACCACCAATGCTCGCCCGAGAACTCCAGCCTCTGCGATCACTCCTGCGGCAGTGCAGCCCTCCATGCTCGACGCCATTCTCTTAAATCCCCTCATCGATCACCGCGGGTTTCTCTTCCTCGCCCGCAGCCTCCGTGTCGTTGTGTGCTACCTGCAGGCTCTTAAGCTCCGGCCTGGGCACGCGGCGTGTTCCTGGCAACGGACGCGCCAGGATGCCGGCAATCTCCTGCAAGTCGTTCCGCATCCTCTTCAGCTTTTGTGAGTTGGGCCGGGCCTCGTCCACCTTCAGCGGCAACTCCGGCTGGCGTTCCCGCACCTCCGTCTTCAGCAGCTGGCGCGCCCCGGGAATCGTATAGCCCTCGTTGTACAGCAGGCGCTTGATACGCAGAGCCATTTCCACATCCCGTCGACGGTAAAGACGCTGCCCCGTTCCGCCCTTCGTCGGGCTCAACTGCGAGAACTCCGCCTCCCAGAACCGCAGGACGTACGTGGCGACTCCCAGCAGCTCCGCAACCTCGCCGATCTTGAAGTACAGCTTGTCCGGGATCACGGGATTAGCCGGCCCGGCGACGGCCTTTGCTCTTCGGCGCTCTTCGTCCACCTGCCCTCCAGCCACAACCTGCCGTGAGTCGACGCCCTGAGTCTATAACGTAAACCGCTGCTTCTACCCTTGCCCACAAGTGGTACAAAAATAGGCCCCACCGCCGGGGTGGGGCCTCGCTCAATGGACGGGAAAACAGCAGACACGCAGGGAACCCGGAACCGCACCGTCACCCGCCTCCGCCTGGAGCTTCTCCCTGTGAGAGCCCAGAATCTACTTCGGCAACGCTACAGGTGGTACCCAATCTGTCAGCCACCCCAAGTCTTGCGCTGCTGACGTATTCTGTCAAGATAAATTGCACAATCCCTTCAACATTCTGTACCCTCATCCACAATCAGCAGCCCTCACGGCCCATCAGGCCGTAAAGCGCCTAAACGGAACTTGCGCGAAGCTCTTCACGTATGGCACTGCGACGGGATACTTTTGCGGCAGGTGAACGCGATGCAGACACAAGCAGGACAGCATGCGGAACGAGCGGTGAAACGGCTTCGGAATGCCCCATGGGCTCTGCTCGCGCTCATGGCGGTGGTGCTCCTGTGTGGTTGCCGCATCACCAAAAGCAAGGACGCGCACGACGACGTGTCGATCGAAACGCCTATGGGCGGGCTCAGTGTCAAGCGTGATCCTTCGGCCGTGCTGGGTAAGGTTGGCCTGCCTGCCTATCCCGGGGCGCAGCCGGTTGCGGAGGGAGACGGCAACCATGACTCGGCCAATGTCGACCTGTCCTTTGGCGACTACAAGCTACAGGTCATGGTGGTCAAGCTGCGCACGACGGACGACACGGCAAAAGTCGAGGCGTTCTACCGCAAGGCACTCACACAGTACAGCGACGTGATTACGTGCCACGACAATCAGCCAGTGGGGTCCCCTGCCAGCACGGGGATGGGCCTGACCTGTGCCCAGGACAAGCATGTGAAGACGATACGAACCAGCGAGAAGGCCGATGATTTCGAACTCAAGGCCGGGACACCGTCGCGGCAACACATTGTGGCTCTAAGCACGCATGACGGCGAGACGCGCATGGACCTGGTATCGCTTGAACTGCCCAAGGGCATGGTGGATTGACCTCTGCCGTCAGGATTGCTCCGCGTGCGGCCGTGACTGGTTCATGATTCGTTACGCCATCACAAACCGGTGTGCGTTTGCCGGCAATGAGAGCGCAAGGCGCACGCACCTGCTTGCCGAGGTTGTGAGACTTGCCGCCGCAGGCGTGGATTTCCTGCAGGTGCGTGAGAAGGATCTGTCATTCGCTCAGGCTTCCGACCTCGCGGTTCAAGCGCAGTCCAACATTCGCGCAGCAGGATATGCCACGCAGGTCTTGTTGAACGCGGAGTGGCCAGATGCCAACTCCTGGCCTGTCGATGTGGGGCTACACCTTTCGGCGTCCAGCCTGGCGTCGCTTGCTCAGCAGGACCTGAGCGGCAGCACGCCGCTTCCAGAACTGGTAAGTGCCTCGTGCCACAGCATGGAGGAGCTGCGCGTCGCCAAACGCTTCGCGACGATTCTGCTGTTTGCGCCTGTGTTTGAAAAGCGGGTGGCCGGACATCTGGTGCAGCAGGGCCGCGGCCTGCAGTCGCTGGCGGAGTTGTGCCGCGCCGCGGCGCCACTACCGGTACTGGCCATGGGCGGCGTGACCCTGGACAACGCCGCGGATTGCCTCGCTGCAGGCGCTCGCGGGATTGCCGGCATTCGGCTGTTCCAAAACGAGCAGTGACTTCGCCCGAAACGTTGGTGCTGCGGCGTGCGGGTGCTGTGGCACGCCGATCCGGGTCAGCAGCCTCCATGTCCTTCTGACCGCCGCGGGCGGTCTGTTACTCTGCGCAAATACATGACCTACGCTCGTTCTTTCCTCACCAGGGCTCTTCCGTTGCTGTTGTCAGTCCCCGTCTTCGTCAACGCCGTGGCTCAAACCCCTGTGTCCACGACCGTGACGGAAAGAGTCGACGCGCAGAACAAGCTGTTCGACGAATACTTTGAGAATGGCCTGCGCGAGAACCCGGAGCGGGCGACGGCAATTGGGGATTACCGCTACAACGCGCTGCTGGGGGATGAGTCGCTGGCCGCGGTTGCCAGGCAGCATGCCACAGCAATGGCCTTCGAGCAAAGGCTGCGTGCCATCCCCACCGACGGCATCGGCGAACAGGATCTCCTGTCGCACCAGTTGCTGTTGCGCAGCTTTGAACGCGGCGATGAGTACTACCTGCTGAAGAATTACGAGATGCCGATCAACCAGCAGAATGGCATCCACACAAGTCTGGCGGACCTGCCGTTGAGCATGCCGTTTGACACGGTGCAGCATTACGAGGACTACATTGCGCGTCTGCATGCAATTCCCACGGCACTCAACCAGACCGTCGAGGTGCTGAAGGCAGGAGAGCGCGACGGCCTGATGCCGCCGAAGTTCCTGATTGAGAAGTTGCCGGTGCAGTGCGACGGCATTATCGCGTCGAACCCGTTTGCGCTGCCGCTAAAGAAGTTTCCGGCAACGTTCAGCGATGCAGACAAGCAGCGGCTGACGACAGCGATCAACTCTGCGATCAGCACAGACGTGTTCCCGGCCTACAAGTCGTTCGCTGGTTTTCTACGCACCGACTACGCGCCGAAGGGCCGCGACAGCATCAGCGTGGAGAGCCTGCCGGATGGCAAGCACAGGTACGCGGTGGCTGTGCGGAACCAGACCACAACGGACAAGACGCCGAAGCAGATTCACGAGATCGGCCTGAGTGAGGTTGCACGCATCACGGCACTGGAAACGGCCATTGCAAAGCAGCAGGGCTTCCCGGACTTGAAGAGTTTCCGCGAGGCGATCGCGAAAGACCCGCGGTGGATCCCCACCAGCGGGGAGCAGATTCTGGACGATTTCCGCCAGGCCATTGCGCAGATGGAGCCCAAGCTGCCGGACCTGTTTACCGTGCTACCCAAATCACCTGTAACCGTCGAGGCGATTCCGTCGTTCCAGGCAGCTGCGGCGACTCACTACCAGACGGGCACGCCGGATGGGAAGCGTCCCGGACGTGTGAGCGTGGCGACCAGTGACTTCGCGCATCGCACCCGGGTGGACGACGAGGCGACCGCCTATCACGAAGGCATTCCGGGCCACCACATGCAGCTTTCGGTTCAGCAGCAGCTCACCGGCCTGCCCAGGTTCCGCAAGTTTGGCGGCGGTGGGTCCACGGCCTACGTGGAAGGCTGGGCGCTGTACGCGGAGGAGCTTGGCAAGGAGGTCGGCTTCTACAAGGAACCGATAAGCGACTACGGCCGGCTGAACAGTGAGCTCTTCCGTGCCGTGCGTCTGGTGGTCGACACCGGCATCCACGACTATGGCTGGACACGGCAGCAGGTGATCGACTACATGCTGCAGAACGACGTGAACGAACCGCTGGCGCAGAGTGAGACTGACCGCTACATTGCATGGCCGGGACAGGCGCTGGCCTACAAGATGGGCCAGCTCAAGATTCGCGAGCTGCGCGAGGAAGCCAGGGCCCAGCTTGGGGCACGGTTCGACATCCGCACCTTTCACGATGAGGTTCTGAGTGGTGGAGCGATGCCGCTGGACCTGCTGCAGGCGCGCGTGGAACGCTGGATCAAAACGCAGATGCCCACGGAGGCGCGAGCCAGGTAAGTTGCTGACTTGCTGAGTTACGGGCCTGCTGCCTATACTGTGTAAGGCTTTGCCGTGAGCGGTTTGCCGCAGGTTTGCGTCTATCCATGGTTGGGCGCGGCGGGGTTTGTGGCCGACGCGCAAGTCAGTCCAGAAGGCGATCCAACGGTCCACCAGGCGATCTGGCGCGACTCATACAGTGTTCATCACGGTCGCATGGGGCGAAGCCTAGACTTCAGCCGGCCACGATCATCAAGGAGCTCTACCATCCGCATGAATTTTCTCCGTACCGTGTCGACGCTTGCCGTCGCAGCCACTTCGCTCGCCGTTTCATCCGCGATGTACGCCCAGGCCGCGCCTGCGGCCGCCGCCGCCGCTCCAACCACAGTTGCACCGGAAGCGATCCCCGCCAAGATTGCGCTGATCAGCTTTGAGCAGGCAGTCTTCGCGACCAACGAGGGCCAGAAGTCGATCCAGGATCTGCAAGCCAAGTACCTGCCGAAGAAGAACCAGATTGACGCCGCCGGCAAGGAAGTGGACAGCCTGAAGCAGCAGCTGCAGAGCTCGCCCAACCTGTCGGAGACCGAGAAGGCGAACCGCGTCCGGACGATTGACACCAAGGAAAAGCAGCTGCAGCGCGATGGTGAAGATGCCAGCGCCGCCTACCAGGCGGACCTGCAGGAGGCGTACGGCAAGATTGCACAGAAGGTAAACGGCACCATGCAGGGTTATGCCGCGCAGAAGGGCTTTACGCTGGTGCTGGACGTGAGCAATCAGCAGCAGAGCAACGTGATGTATGCCGACCCGAAGACGGATATTACGCGTGCCGTGATCGACGCGTACAACACGTCGTCAGGTGTGGCTGCGCCTCCACCGTCTGCTCCGGGAGCTTCCGGACCGACCCGGACAGCGCCCCGCGCGACACCCCGGGCTACCACGCCGCGCTAGAAGTTGTTGATTTTCAAGCGATAAAGAGTTGCAATGTGGCGGCAGGTTCTTCCTGCCGCCGCGATGCGTTTACAAGCACACCCTGCCTGTGGAAAATTCTGTGGATTGTTTCGGAGCTGGCGAGTTACGGAAGGCATCTACCGGCCCATTCATCGTTCTGAAACACTATTTCCTACCCTTAAGTCACTCCCTTTGAACAAGTTAGAGACCCACCTGCATCCTTTGCTGGGCACCCCCACGGGCGTGGCGAAATATCTGTCGATGGGCGGTTTTGCACAGATTGCACTTTTCCTCCTCAGCAGAATCCTCAGCATGACTATGCGTTTAGGGGTAGCGGCGGTGCTGTGCTGGATCGTCTGTGCGTGCGCCTGTGTGGCCCAGGTGGGGAGCCAGACTGTTATCCAGACACAGGGCCGTGTCGCCACTGCCGGGGAAAGTGTCGCCGAGCGGCTGGCGGCTGACCTGCAGTGGACGCCGGCTCAGCGGGTGCGGCGTTTTGGGCGGATGCAGCGGCTGTTTCCTGTGAACGTGATTCCGCACGGACGCAGGGTGATGCGGCTGCCGGCCGGTCGTGCGTTGCACCTGAATTTGGCTGATGGCGGCGACGTGCGGGAGCGGATGCGGCGGGATCACCTGTCTGCGCTGCTGGTTTTGCACCACGGCAGGGTGAGCGTGGAACAGTATGGGGAGGGTGTCGGCCCGCTTACCCGATGGACGTCGTTCTCCGTTGCGAAGTCATTTACATCGACGCTGGCCGGCGTGGCTGTGCAGCGTGGCTGGATACGAAGCGTTGACGATGCCGTGACGGAGTACCTGCCGGAGATGCGCGGGAGCGCCTACGACGGTGTGACGGTGCGGGAGCTGCTTACTATGAGCAGCGGCGTGCGCTGGGTGGAAGCATACGACACCGACCAAAGCGACAATGTGCGGCTGTACCGGACGGCCGTTCCGGACGGTGGAGATCCCGTTGTGGAGTACATGCGGCGGCTGCCGCGTGCGCATCCGCCGGGCACGGTGTGGCACTACAGCACGGGTGAGGCTGACCTGGCGGGTGTGTTGGTGCGGCGGGTGTCGCATCGCTCGCTGAGCGATCTGCTGAGCGAGGCGGTGTGGAAGCCGTTCGGTATGCAGCGGGATGGGTTCTGGATTGCGGAGGGTGGCCGGGAGTTTGCCGGGTCTGGCGTGAGTGCGACGCTGCGCGACTATGGGCGCTTTGGCCTGCTGGCGCTCCGGGGTGGGGCGGGCGCGGTTCCGGCCGGTTGGTTTGCGGCGGCGACGCGGCCGGCGTTCGCTACGGGTGAGGATGGGCGGGGGTACGGGATGGGCTGGTGGACGTTCGCGGACGGCAGCTATGCGGCGCTGGGGATCTTTGGGCAGTCTGTGTGGATCGACCCGGCGCGTGACTTAGTCGTGGTGATGCTGGGCGCGTGGCCGACGGCTACCAGTGTTCCGCTGGCGGCTTCACGTGGGGAGATCTGGAGGGCGGCGCAGGCGTCTGTGGATGCAGATGCGGCTACGAACGCGGAGAGTCGCAGAAATTCCCGCTAGCGCGCGGCACCGGTGTAGTAGCCTTCGCGCGCCTGGATGCTACTTTTTTTGTCGTTTGGCAGGTCCACGATGATCTTGTGATAGCCATCGCTGTGATCGGTTGGGCTGAAGCCGAGGCGGTACTGCGAGCGAAGCTCCTCCGCGATCTGCTTGTAGATGTCGTCCAGCGGCTCCTTCTTGCTGACGGTGAAGACGCGGCCACCGGTTTCGTCGGCGATGCGCTCCAGGATTTTTTTGCCGTCGACGCGGGACTCGCCACCACTGCCGGGGCGACCCTGTCCGCCACCGCCACCACCTGGGAAGCCGCCGGGAAAGCCGCCGCGTCCACCCGGGAAGCCGCCGCCCATGCCGCCATGTCTCCCGCTGCCGTTACTGGTATCGCGGGGTGATTCGCCCTTGTAGTAGATCGCGTAGACGGCGGTGTCCGCGCGCTGGGCGGCTTCAATGGCGGAGCCGATGGATTCCTTGCTGCCGCGATCGTCGCCATCGGTAAGAAGGATGAGGGCCTTGCGATTCTGCTGCTTGCCAATGATTTCGTCCGAAGCCAGGAAGATGGCGTCATACATCACCGTGCCTGCGCCGTTGAAGCCACCGCGATGGCCGCGGTTGTTGCGGCTGCCGCCGCCGGTCTGGTCGTCTGTGCTGGTGCTGCCGTCTGTCTGGCTGCCGGAGGAGTTGGGGTCGGTGCTGCCGCCGAACTGGGGTCTGCCTGTGTCACCATCGATTTTCTTGAGACCGGACTGCAGTTTGGGTAGAGAGGTGGTGATGTCCGTCAGTAGGTCAGCCTGATGGCCGAACTCGATGAGGAAGGCCTTGTCGCGGTCAGGCTGCAGCAATGTGTCCAGAAAGGCGGAGCTGGCGATGCGCTCCTCGTCCAAAACGGTACGCTGCGATCCGCTCACGTCCACCAGCAGGCCCAGTGTGAGCGGCGCGTTGTTTTCGTGGTCGAAGTAGCGGATGGCCTGCGGCTTGCCGTCCTCTGACAGGGTGAAATCGCCCTTGGTCAGGGTACGGATCAGGACGCCTTTTTTGTCTCGAATGGTGACGGGTACGACGACGAGGCGCGCCGAAACGTTGATCGTCGCGGCAGGTTTGCCGTCCTGGCCTGCGGGGTTTGCGACCGCGGGACCTGGTGTTGTGGGAGCCTGGGCGCAGGCGAGGGCCGTACAGAGCAGGAAGGCGCTGGAAATGAGGCGCGGAAGCATGCTGGGTTTGACGTTGGAAGGTCCGGTTAGACGCAGTGCCGGCCTGAGCGCGGTCCCTTGTAGCCGTCACACGCAATGGTGTCGTTCTTTTTTAAGCCGTGATGCATCTACTCGGTATGAACTTCGCGAAGAAGATGATGTCGGTTGGAACCCTGGCGGCGGCATTGGCCGTGGCCTTGCCGTTAAGCGCTCAAGTCTCGCTGCCTGCAGTCAAGGCTCACCTGTACGACGACAATGCCAATCCGCATGCGGACATTGCGGCCGCGTTGAAGCAGGCGAGGCAGCAGAACAAGCGCGTGCTGGTGGATTTTGGCGGCGACTGGTGCGGCGATTGCCAAGTGCTGGATGTGTATTTTCACCAGCCGCAGATCCAATCCATTCTTCAGCAGTCCTATGTCGTGGTGCACGTGTCCGTGGGACACATCGACAAGAACCTGGACGTGCCGACCGGCTACGGAATCAACATAAAGAAGGGCGTGCCGGCGCTGGCGATTCTGGATGCGCATGGCAAGGTGCTGGACGCAAATCGGACCGGTGAGTTTGAGAACATGCGCAACATGAGCTCGCAGTCGGTCGTGGACTTCTTGAACAAGTGGAAGGTGTAAAAAGCCTCTGCCTTGGGCGGGAGCGTTGCTAGACTGAAGTGCAAGGAACAGGCAAGTCGATGCAGGGTGTAGATCCCACCACGGACAGGACAGACCATGGCGCGGATGCTGAGGCACATGGGCAGCAGCCGTGCATCCTTACTCCGCCTGACGGACCGCTACCTGCGCATCCATTTTTGCGAGGCAGCCTGCAGACGCAGGCACGGCGCGCGCGTGTGCTGGGCAAAGAGAGCCTGCACTTTACGGACAAGGTGCGCCTGGCTTACTGGAACGCCTTTCAGCATGATGTTCTGAATACGGCAAAGGCGTCCGCGTATTCGGCGATCTTCGCGCTGTTCCCGGCACTTATCGTGTTCGCCGCGCTGATCACGTTTCTGCCGTATGCAGCGCCGTTGCGGTACCAGTTGGCAGTGTTCATCGACCGCGTTCTGCCCAGCAGTGTGGCTCCGCTGCTGGAGCGCTACATCATTTCCGCAAAGGCATCGCCGCAGGGTGCGGGAGTGGTGCTGGGCACAGTTGTGGTCAGCATTTCAGGTGCGTCGGGTGTGCTGGGAACGCTGATGGAAGGTTTCCGCCGAGCGTACCTGCTGACAGACGATAGCTGGGGCCCGGGCTGGCGGGGGCAGGTACGGCGTTTCTGGTGGTCGCTGCTGCTGGTTCCTATCAGCCTTGTGCCGCTGACGGTGGCGAGCTTCCTGATCATCTTCGGCCACTTTCTGTTGCCGGCAGTGCGCACCATGGTGCCGACGGCACTTGACCTGACGCTGCTGCTGGTTGCGGCCACGGTGCGCTGGGCGGGTGCCGTGCTGGTGTTTGCCGCCGTGATTGCCGGCATTTACCGCTACGGTTTGCCAGTGCGGCCGAGTTGGAGACGCGTTGTGCCGGGTGCATTGTTTGCCACGGGAACATGGTTCATCTCCACGCTGGCATTTGGCTGGTACGTGACACATTTTGCCAACTACTCGCGAACCTACGGTTCACTGGGAACGGGCGTGGTCCTGCTGCTGTGGCTGTTCCTCACGTCGTTCATGGTGCTGTGCGGAGCGGAGTTGAATGCCGAGCTGGGTCGAGACGCCTAGGCGGTGTGTGATCGCGACAAAACTATACCTCGCCAGAGGTGATCGCTATGCGTGGCGAAAAATTCCGCAGACCTTATTTGAATAGCGCGACTGCAAGGGCCGCAAGTGCGAGCACCACGGCAAGTGCGGGTAGACCGTAGGTGAGCAGCTGCGCTGGCTGAAACGGTGCAAGATCGCGGGAGTCCGGCGCCGTAACGCTGACTGGCTGCGCATCAAAAATCGACTGCTGCATGACTCGTTTGCTGGCCATCACCTGTTCGACCCCCAGCTCAAAGTGACGCTGATGGATGCGTTTTGACGAATCAGGAACAAGCTCTGCCGCTGCCGCCATCGCTGCCTTCAGCACAGCGTTTTGGATGTCGCCGCCGCTTACTTCATAGCGGCTGGCGAGGGCGTTGAAGTCGACGTCGGACGCCAGAGGTGTACGTGAGGGGTGCAACTGAACCTGCCAGATTTTGACCCGTTCCGCCTCGCCAGGCAGCTCAAAGAGCACGTGTGTCCGGATGCGTCGCTCGAAGGCCGGATCGAAATTAGCTGCGAGGTTGGTGGCAAAGATGACGACGCCGGTGTACCGTTCCAGCTCCTGCAGAAGCACGTTGACGATACCGTTCGATTCGCGCTGGGAGCCAGTATCGACCGACGTGGAACGGCGAGCGGCAATGGCGTCGGCTTCGTCGAAGAACAGGACAGCACCATCCTCGCGCGCTGTGCGGAAGATGGCGGCGACGTTCTTTGAGGTTTCGCCCATCCACATGGATTCCAGTTCGGCGTAGCGGACCACCAGCAGCTGACGTCCAAGCGACTTTGCGATGGCCTCTGCGCAGATTGTCTTGCCGGTGCCGGGTGGCCCGGCAAAGTTAAAGGCAAGGCCGAGCCCGGTGGAATGACGCTCGCCAAGGCCCCAGCCCCTGAAGATGAGGTCCTGCTGCGTGACCTGGGCCATGGCCACCTCCAGCGCGCGGCGGGTTGCGGGGGGCAGGATGACGTCGTCAAAGGTGCGCCGTGGAGTGATCGCCTCGACCGCGCGGCGTCCGTTGTTGCCAAACAACCGCGAGAAGGGGAGGGGCGCCATGCGATCTAACCGTACGTTCTCCCCGGTGGGAAATCAATGGGACCAGCCTGGCTGTGCATCAGGCAGTCCTCGGCCGATCTATCGCCGCTCGATCACCGCCACTCGTTGACCTTGGTTCGCGAAGTCCCATGCCGCCAGCTTGGTTCCCTTCGCCAGAGCCCAGAATTACCACGTCAGATTGATCGGTGTTGCTTTCTTCGTCGACTGACAATGTCAGTTGTTATGGGCGGTGTTCGGGCCAGCAAGCGCAGATGTCGGAAGCGATGCGGGTCGCCTTCGACATCTGCTGCTTGTCGCAGTGCGCAAATGTTTCGTGACTCAGACCGCCACGACCTTCTCGTAGAACGTGTGAATGTGCTCAGCGATGTAGTCCAGACAGTCCTCCGTGGCAAAATGGCCTGCAGCTAGACGGTGCATCTCGGCCTTCGGCAAGTCCTGCAGATATGCCTCGCCACCTGCGGGCGTGAAGAAAATATCTCCCTGGCCCCAGAAGATGATCGTCTTCGGCTGTTGCGTTCTTAGGAATTCTTGCCACTTGGGATACAGAGTGACGTTGTTGCGGTAGTCGTAGAAGAGATCGAGTTGAAGCTGGCGGCCGAAAGGCCGTTGAAGAGTATGGAAATAGTCCATATTCCAGGCATCGGGACTGATCAGGGCGGGGTTCGTGGAGCCGCCGAGATAGGTGGCCTTTACTGTTTCCATTGCGAGCAAGCCCGCGGCTCCTTCCTCATTCGCTTTGCTACGGTCAAGCCAGAGCGCATTGCGCAAGCCGCCCCACGCTGCACTGAAGCCTACTTCGTACGCATTCGTATTCTGGATGATGAGCCAGTCCAAAGCGGACGGATTGTTCGTCATGATTCTGAAGCCGACCGGACCACCATAGTCCTGCACGTAAAGCCCGTAATGCTCAAAACCCTTCGCTTTCAGAAAGCTCTCAGTTACTGTAGCCAACTGGTCGAAGGTATAAGCAAAGACGGCCGGGTCTGGAGTGTCGCTGTTTCCAAAGCCGGGGTAGTCGGGCGCAATTACGTGGAAGCGGGAAGATAGCGCCGGAAGCAGTTCACGAAACTGGTGTGACGATGCCGGCCAGCCGTGTAGAAGAACCAGCTTTGGGCTGGAAGGATCACCCGCTTCACGGTAGGCGATGTTTAAACCATCCACGAGCAAGGAACCAAAGGTGACGGTGTTGGCGAAGACGGCTGGAGTATAGATGTTATCCATAAAACCTCTCAGGTAAGTGGGATGGTCGACTAGTGCAGGTGGAGCCAGATAGCACTCGTGGTTGGATACGGTGGGGGAAGGGCAGGAGAAGAGCGCATCCATTCACACTGCGCGTTAAAACAATCTTCGAACTTGAAGAAAGTGCGTTTACATCGTCGCCTTTCTTGCGAAGTAGGCAACTGGCAAGCCGACGAGAACCGCGTGCCCGACGATGCCGTTGATCATCGCCGCTGCAGTGATTGGAGTGTGTGCTACTGCTGTGTGTGGAAGCACTATCAAATTCATCACGGCCCATACTGCCGCTCCGTAAAGAAGACCGGAGAGAACCCATCGTGCACGCAGCGCCGGAACGCATCGACTCGCAAAAAAGTAAGTTGCTGCAACGACGGCCGTAATCGTAAAGTGAACGAGCACACCTATGCCGGCGGTGACGAAACCGCCGGCGAACGCAGCAGCGCCCAGCACGCCACTTGCGATGAACTGCAGCACCTGTATCGGGTTGAGGCCTTGTAGCCCGAAGAACACCACACCATCGGTGGCGTCAAGCGCACCCGCGAGCAGCGTGGCGTACAGAATGGCACGGAAGGTTGGGAAGGAGTGCGTGCCATTTGCCAGGTTGCTCCTGTCCGGTTGGTGAGTAGCCATCTATTCAGTTCCTCGCAGGGTTGGTTTTGTCACAGGTGTCGGTTCGTAAGTCGTTGTATCAGCGCTCCGGTGGCAGCCGGGCGATCCTCCATCACAGCCCTCCGTACCCGTCATAGCCAAGCTTGGTCCAGTAATCATCCGGCTTCTCATTGGTGTAAGCGATTAGGCCGATACGCTTGATCTGCTTGTAAAAGAACCAGCTTTGGGCTGGAAGGATCACCCGCTTCACGGTAGGCGATGTTTAAACCATCCACGAGCAAGGAACCAAAGGTGACAGTGCTGGCGACAACGGTAGGCGTGTAGATCGTATTCATAAGCCCTCTTAAAAGTGCGGGGTGGCCGGACTTATCGTCCTGGGTGAAAAAGATAGCTGCTTGAGGCACCTCGGCAAAAGCTGTTTTCATTCCATCTGCTCGCAGAAAGCGCGTTAGGATCAGAGTAAAGATGATGAAACGTGAACAAAAGCAAGAATTACTCACCTTAATCTTGAATACAACTCAACTATGACCCTAAGCAATGTCAGTCTGGACAGCCTTCGCACCTTGGTCACCACACAGGATGTGGGTGGATTCGGACGTGCTTCAGAGATTCTCGGGCTTACACCGTCCGCCATAAGCCTGCAGATGAAACGTCTTCAGGATGAGATCGGTGTACCCCTCTTCAGGAAACAAGGCAGAAAATTATTGCTGACCGAGCAGGGCGAAATTGCAGTGCGATATGCCCGCAGGGTTCTGGAACTGAACGACGAAATGATTGATGTCTTACGGGGATCTTCGCGTTCCGGCGTGGTCCGAACAGGGTTCGCTCAAGACTTCACAGCGAATGTTCTACCGCTAGTGATTGAACGGTTCAGTGGCTTATACCCGCTCGTCAAGCTGGAAGTCACAGTCGACCGCGGTCAGGCCTTACTACAACTGTTGAATAGCGGCGATCTCGACATTGCATTGACCCTGGGCGGCTCCGAAAGCAGGACTGCGCGTATCTTGAGCGAGTTGCCACTGCACTGGCTGGCTAGTCCCAAGTTCAAGGAACGTGCAAATCAGCCTCTACCGCTGGCAATGTTCAGTCCGCCATGCCCCTGTCAAACACGCGGGCTGGACACGTTGCAAGAGGGTGGGCGCTCCTGGCGAGCAGCTATGACGAGCCCCAGCTTGCCGGGGCTGTGGGCCGGTGTCAGTGCAGGCCTCGGGCTGACGGCACGAACAGAATTGGGCATACCGAACGATGTGCAGGCCGTTGACCTGGGTCTGCCGCCACTGGGAAACATGCCTGTTGTGCTCCACCGCAGACGCAATCTTCGGCTGCCAGACGCCTTGCGATTCGCGGAAATCACAGAGGAGTTCGTTACCAGTCATCTGCGCTCCCTACGCTGCAGGAACTGAGCTCTTACAGGAGACTTGCGCTATGAACGAAACACACGAGGAAGTCAGCGCGGCCGCAGAGGCGGCATCGCCGCAGAATGCCTCTTCGTCAGCCCCGGATGTGCAGTTTCGTGAGGACTTAGCTTTTCCCCACCTTTCCGCGGAAAGCCTTCAGAAACTGCTTTTGTATGGAGACGTGGAAACCTTACCGGCAGACACGCTGCTGTACACCTATGGCGACCGGGACACGGACATGTTCGTGGTACTCGACGGAGAGATTGAGAGCCGGCTTCTGGTGGAAGGGGGAGCATCAAAATGCTTCCGCGTGTTGCGGACCGGTGAGTTCACGGGCGAGCTGAATCTGCTCAATACGCAGAGAACGGTCGCGCTAGCCCGCACCACCCAGGTAAGCCAGCTGTTGCGTATTTCGAGGAAGAACCTGCGACTGCTAATGCGTGCCGAAGGCGACCTTGCGAACATCATCGTCTCCGCCTGCATCTGGCGGCGCATCGGCATGATGGGCGATCAGTCTACGGGGATCGTTCTTCGAGGCGACAGCGACGATCCTGACCTAGTGACACTGCGCCGCTTTCTGGTTCGCAATTACTACCCACACCGCATGGACAAGCTACGAACTGCTGGCGACGGACGCCTGCAACCTGCACCGACTGCACCGCAGGTCGAACTGCTGGACGGCCGCCTCCTTCTGAATCCTGCTGTCTGCGATCTTGCGGATGAACTTGGCATCACGGAGATTCCAGAAGCGGACAAGGTGTATGACGTCGCGATTGTGGGCGCGGGTCCCGCAGGTCTGGCCGCCGCGGTCTATGCAGCTTCTGAGGGTTTGTCCACCATGGTGGTGGAAGGAAACGCGCCAGGCGGGCAGGCAGGCACCAGCTCCAAAATCGAGAACTATCTCGGGTTCCCAACTGGAGTGTCAGGAGCGCAGCTTGCGAGTCGCGGCCACCTTCAGGCCCTGAAGTTTGGGGTACACTTCGCCATCTCGCGAGACGTCGTCAGTATGACCGAAGTGGATGGCCAACATCGCTTGCTTCTATCCAGCGGGCTTGCGGTATGTGCCCGGTCGGTTGTCATCGCAAGCGGCGCACGGTACAGGCGGCTAAACGTAAGCAACTACGAAGCGTTCGAGAACCGCGGAATCTACTATGCGGCAACCGCGATGGAGGCCCTGCTGTGCCGCGACCGCGAGATCGTCGTTGTAGGTGGCGGCAACTCTGCTGGACAGGCCTCTGTTTTTCTGTCGGGAGTGGCAAGGCATGTGCATCATGTTGTTCGCGGTTCTTCTCTACAGAGTTCTATGTCGCAGTACCTTATTTCGCGCATCGAGCAATCGTCCCGCATTACTCTCCACACACATGCGGAGATCGTCAGGCTTGAAGGCGACACGTCTCTGGAGTTCGTCACATGGATGAATCGTGAGAGCGGTGAACTGGTCCGGAAGCCGATCTCACGCGTCTTCGTCATGATCGGTGCGGAGCCGAACTCCGGATGGGTGTATGGCGCGGTCAAGCTCGATGACAAAGGCTTTGTTCTTACCGGGGGTCCGAGTGGGTTCGAAGCCACATCGTTCGCAACCAGCGTACCGGGTATCTACGCTGTTGGTGATATCAGGGCCGAGTCAGTGAAGCGTGTCGCGTCGGCTGTTGGTGAAGGTTCGGTTGTGATCTCAAACATCCATCGCTATCTGGCTCAGTCCCACTTTCCTGTTCCGGAGCAGGCGAAAGCAGAGTTGTAGGGGTCTGCAGAATGCAGGCAGTAGGCTGCAACACATAAGCGTTCCTTGTGTGTTGGTGAAGCTTTCGGAACTTTTCTTCTCGCTTTGCATACTTTACGGTGAGAGGGTAACTCGGCCTGGCCGTTGGCTTTCCTTGCCAGCGTGGCCCCTGCAAAGGGCTTACCCAGTACCGGGCTTGCATAAAGGAGAACGCGTTGGCAAACCCAGTCGACACGGTACGTAACTTCTATGCCGCGATCGCCGCAGGTGACACCGGTAAGATGACCGCACTTATGGCCACGGACAATGAGTGGATTTCTGTTGTGGATTTCAACATCCAGGACCCTGGTCGTGTGGGGTGAGCACGATCCATCGTTCCTACCCGCCGGTGCGAAGGCTTTCCAACAGGACTTGCCGAACGCTCACATTCACCTGTTAGACGCAGGGCATTTTGCTCTCGACGAACAGACAGACGCTATTGCTCAACTCATACTCCAGTTCCTGTCGAAGCACCCGGGCTAGGTAGCAGGACGTCGGCCCTTATAGCTCGCCAATCTATGCGGCTTACTCCCTTGGCGAACTTTAATAACAACTCAACAGCGAGTGCATCTACTCGTTTCAGCAGAGGAACTCTATGACAGATCCCGTTCAGGTGGTCCGCAGCTTCTACGAAAAACTTAAAGCCGGAGATGCCGAAGGTGCGCTAGGACTAATGGCTCCCGACATTGAATGGATCACGATGTGGCACTACAAGGTGGACGGGCGCGGGCCGGAGCGCGTAGCTGAAGGCCTTTTCAAGCCGTTAATGGTGGAGTGGACCAGCTTTGCACTCGAAGCCACAGAGTTCATTGCCGACGGCGATACAGTGATCTCACTGGGACACTTCACTGGGGTACATGGCACGACGGGGAAGCATGCAGACGCTCGCTATGCGCACGTGTGGACCGTCAAAAATGGCCTTATAACGCGCTTTCGCCAGTACATCGACACCCTGGCCATCGCCGAGGCGCGCCGGGCATGAGTCGCCCGCCATTGCCACCCTTTACGGAAGAGACAGCGCCCCAAAAGGTTCGCGCGGCAGAGGATGCATGGAACACGCGCGACCCAGCAGCAGTGGTGCTCGCCTATACGCCGGATTGCCGATGGCGAAACCGGGCAGAGTTCCCGTGTGGCCGCGCAGAGATCGAAGCTTTCCTCGTGCGGAAATGGCGACGGGAGCTCGACTATCGATTGATCAAGGAGCTCTGGTGTTTCCTGGCAAACCGGATCGCTGTGCGCTTTGCCTACGAGTATCACGACGACAGCGGGCAGTGGTTCCGCGCCTACGGGAATGAGAACTGGCAATTCGACGCAGCAGGCCTGATGGAACTGCGCTTTGCCAGCATCAATGAACATCCGATCGGTGAGGCTGAACGCAAATTTCATTGGACACTCGGTCGACGGCCCGACGACCATCCCGGACTGACTGCTCTGGGACTATAGGAAGTAGATACCCTCTCCATCCGCCCTCAACAGGAGAAATCCCTTAAATCATGCGCTTTTGTTCAATCATCGTTAGGAGGCGCGCAGTCCAATCAACCAGATTGCCCGGGCGTAACTTTCTACATTGCATGAGGACCAAGCGGTAGCCCTTGCACATGTCCATGGAAGCCTGGAGGACAACTGGCAGTAGCGGTCGTCCATTGGCTGATGAACCTGCAGAAGCGAGAGTTGGAGGGAGAGAACGATGCAACGCAGGTTAGCTTCGCCCAGGGTTCACTCCGTCAACGTGAGCGGGGCATTGCGGAGTGCCCTCTTTGCCGGCACAAGAGTGACAACCGGTTTTTTCAAAACTGCGCTACACGGTGCTGTGTATGCACACAAGCTCGGTCTCCAGGGAGACGCTCAGGCCGATTTGAGCGTGCATGGAGGATTGGACAAAGCAGTCTACTTTTATCCGCGCGAGCACTATGCCGCTTGGGAGAGCCTGCTGGGCACAGGGCCGTTGCCACCCGGCAGCTTCGGCGAGAACATCACCTCGGAGGGGTTGCTGGAAGGCGATCTCAATATCGGCGACGTGCTTCAGGTCGGCACAGCCATACTCCAGGTTCGGCAGCCACGTAGCCCCTGCTACAAGCTTCAACTTCGGTTCGGGCGGTCCGACATGACCGCACTCTTCTTCCAGCAGGCCAAGCCAGGCTGGTACGCTTCGGTCACCCAGGAGGGCAGCTTCTCAGCGGGGGATGGGATCGTCTTGCGTCACCGTGCCCCTGAAAGCGTTACCGTAGCCGATGTTTGGCGTTACAGTACACAGCAAGATGCCGATACCGCCACCATGAAACGCATCGAAGGTATAGAACTGCTGCCGGAGTTCTGGAAACAGAGGATGAACCGTCACGGTTCTCGCTAGCGCAATGGTTGGACCCGAACTGCATCACCATTCCTTCCAAGTCGTTCAAAGGAATGGTAGGCACGAGGAGACTCGAACTCCTGACCTCTACCGTGTCAAGGTAGCGCTCTAACCAACTGAGCTACGCGCCTGCGTGGGATGATGCCGTCACACCGTCGGGGGACGGCGGCGCTGCACACGGCAGCGGACAACGCTAGTGTAACGGCTTTGGCTGTGCCCCGGCAAGGCAGACTGGATGCTTGTGCGGCTCCAGTCCAGACTTTGCGTGGGTCTCGTGTCCGCCAACGTGCGGATCGCCGTACCTCCCAATCGACCGGCTGCAGCCAAGCAGTAGCGGAACTGGCGTGCGATAGAGTGCGAAGAAGCAGTGAACAGAGGTGCTTTGATGGATCGTGTGACGTGGCTCGCGGTTGTGCTGCTGGGCGGATGCACTGCCCCAGGCGTCTCCCAGGGCTTCTCCGTGCAGCAGGCCCTGTCAGCGCCTTTCAGCAACGATCTTGTTGCGTCCCCCGCAGGCGCACATGTTGCCTGGGTGACCGACGCGGAGGGCCGCCGCAACGTGTGGGTCGCGGGTGCGCATGAGGCGGCACGGCAGATCACCCACAACAATGCCGACGACGGCCAGGACATCGATGGGCTTGCCTGGTCAACAGATGGCCAGCACGTGGCTTGGACGCGTGGCACCGGAGCACAGGGGCCCGAGCATCCCGTGGCAAACCCGGCGGAGTTGCCGGAACCTGTTCACCAGACGGTGAGTGTCGCAGACCTGCGAACAGGCGAGACACGCGTGGTTGCGCAGGGGCACGCACCTCTGTTCTCAAGGGATGCTGCGTCGTTGTATTTCCTGCGCAGCGGGAATATCTGGGTGGCAGACCTGCTGAACAACGCTGCTGCGGAAAGGGCGGACACAGCGTCCGCTGCCGACGGCGAGTCGATGCCGGGGAACCATCCGCTGATCTTCGTGCGTGGGATCGCCAGCGGCCTGCGCCTGTCCCACGACGGCACACGCCTGCTCTTCGTCTCGTCCCGCGGCGACCACAGCCTGATCGGCACATACACCTTTGCCAGCAAGGCACTACTGTGGATTGACCCAGGCGCTTCGCTGGACCACGACGCCGTATGGTCGCCGGACGACAAGGCCATCGCGTTTGTCCGTGAGACGCCGATCGTCTCACCCATTGCGGACCGCTGGATGCGGGAGGGTGCGCCGTGGTCCATTCGCATTGCCGACGCACAGACCGGCAAGGGTAGCGAGGCGTGGCAAGCGGATGCCGGGCCAGGCTCGCTCTTTCATGAAGTGGTCGCGCGCGATCAGATCGAGTGGATGGATGACGGGCAGATCGTCTTTCCGTGGGAGGCCGGCGGCTGGACGCGCCTTTACGCCCTCAAGGTCGGTGGCTCCGGCGTGCCCCGTCTGCTGACGCCGGGGGAGTTTGAGGTCGACGCCGTTGCCGCGCGGGGGAACACCATTTTGTTCAGCGCAAACGTGCCCACCACGGCAGAGGACGCGGATCGGCGGCATGTGTGGTCGATCGACCTTGGACATCCGGCCGCACCCACGGCCCTGACGCACGGCATCGGCATTGAGACGTCACCGGTGATGCTGAGCGACGGGGAGCCGGCGTTTCTGGCAGGTGGGCCTGCGCATCCACTGGTACCCGTGCTGCTGGAGGGCGGCGGCAACCCAAAGCCGTTTGCGCCGACGCTGGTTCCAGGGACGTTTCCTGCCGCACAGTTTGTGACACCGCAGCAGGTCATTTTTCCGGCCGCTGACGGCATGTCTCTCCACGGCCAGCTGTTTTTGCCGGCCCATGCAAAGCCGGGTACGCGTCTGCCTGCCATTGTCTTTTTCCATGGTGGCTCACGCCGGCAGATGCTGCTGGGCTTTCACCCCATGCAGTACTACGCGCAGGCGTATGAATTCAACCAGTTCCTCGCCGGCCAGGGCTTTGCCGTGCTCAGCGTCAACTATCGCAGTGGAGTGGGGTACGGCCTGAATTTTCGCCAGGCGGTGCACTATGGTGCGAACGGCGCCAGCGAGTACAACGACGTGGTTGGTGCCGCGAAGTACCTTGCGGGCCGTGCCGACACTGACCCAAAACGTATTGGTGCGTGGGGAGGTAGCTATGGTGGCTATCTGACGGCGCTGGCGCTGGCGCGATCCTCCGACCTGTACGCTGCCGGAGTCGATCTGCATGGCGTTCACGACTGGTCGCTTGAGCTGGATCTATGGAAGCCGACGGACGAGCCAGGGGTCGATCAGACTGCGATCGCACGCAAAGCATTTTTGTCTTCGCCCATGGCCGATGTCGATCGCTGGAGGAGTCCTGTTCTTTTGATCCAGGGTGACGATGACAGGAATGTGCTGTTTGCGCAGACGGTTCGGCTGGCAGCCGAACTGAGGGCGCGGCATGTGCCGGTGGAGGTGAAGGTGTACCCGGACGAGATCCACGACTTTCTGCTGCAGCGGACCTGGGTTTCGGCTTATGAGGAAAGTTTTAGGTTCCTGAAAGATCATTTGCGCTAGGTGTGCTTCCAGCTTGTACGAAGGAGCTGAACACACATGAGCCCTCTGTATAAACCCTTTGCCGTTGTTGCGTCTCTACTTGCCTGCTTGAGCTGTGTTGGCTGTGGCGGTGCTGTGCAGGTGGATGTTCCCGCCGATTTCCATGGCCGGCTGGTGGTGCACTGCACCAGTACCGGCAGCAACGACGCGACGCTGCGGGCGGATAGCAACGGTGTCGCGGACGGGCCATGCCCCTCTGTGGAGACCGGCGTGCTTGTGTACCGGGCGGGTGCCCCCATGAGGATTGCGCGCGCGCCGCGCTGGACCGACACCCGCGACGGCATACCAAAGGTGATTCACATCGAGGTTGACTGAGCGCCGGGTCCGGATGTTAGCGACGCTTAAGGCCAAGCAGACTCAGGAAAAAACTCGCAAAGCAGATCTCTGTGCCTAGCATCATCGCCAGCATGCTCGGCAGGGTGTGCCGCATCATGACGACCGGCGGCAGCGGACCATACCCGGCATGCGACCAGTCCACGACCGACGAGATGGCGATGCCGATACCAAGCAGCAGGAGCAGCGCGCCCACGATCAGGCCCGTCTCAAGCGTGATGTACCGGTACCACTTCGCAAACGATTCATCCTCCGGCAGCAGCCCTTCCGTGATCGCAAAGGTTTTTGCCGCGACACCGAAGAATACAAGCTGGAAGCCAAGCAGGATTGCCGCGGCCGCATACGCCAGGGTGTCCACGCCGAGGTTCACGTGACCCAGCGGCCGCTCTGCGGGTAACAGCCACAGCGTCAGCGCCGTTCCCGTGATCATGAGCAGAAGACCCGGTACAAGGAACAGCCAGCGCGGCGAATACATGAGCAGAAAGCGCAGGTGGCGCCAGCCGTCGCGCCAGGTTTTGAGGTGTGGCGGCCTTGAGCGTCCATCCTTCTGCAAGGTCGTCGGGACTTCTGCAATGGTCTGGCCAAGCAAGGATGACTTGACCACCATCTCGCTGGCAAACTCCATGCCGGTGGTGCGCAGGCCCAGCGCGTCGTACCCCTGGCGGCTGAACGCGCGCATGCCACAGTGAAAGTCGCCGATGGGTGCGCGAAACAAGACCCGGCCCAGAAAGCTGAGCACCGGATTTCCGAGGTAGCGGTGCAGCAGCGGCATCGCCCCCGGCCCGATCCCGCCGGCGAAGCGGTTTCCCATGACCAGCGCATTGCCCTCGCGCAGCTTTTCAAGGTAGCGAGGAATGTGCGCAAAGTTGTAGCTGTCGTCCGCATCCGCCATGAGCACATACCTGCCGAGCGCCGCGGTGATGCCGGCGTTGAGCGCTGCGCCGTACCCACGAATGGGCACCGGCACCAGTCGTGCCCCGTGGTCCAGGGCGATCTGTTGCGACCCATCGGTTGAGCCGTTGTCTGCCACAACCACCTCGCCGGCGATCCCGTTCTCCCGCAGCGCCGCATGGGCCTTGTCGATGCATACTGCCAGGGTCTCGGCTTCGTTCAGGCACGGCATGACCACTGTCAGCTCCAGCGGGTAGGTCGCCGCTGTCAGATCTGGCGTACTGGACACTGTTGACGTCATGGACGGCTCCCAGTCTGCACGGAGGACGCGGCAGGTGCGTGCGCGGAAGACAGGTTGAGCGGCAATGCAAAGAAGTCGGTGCTGCCCAGACGGTGCCAACCATCCGCGACCTGTCCGGTGAAGCGGCTGGGGTCAAAGTGACCCACAAGCACGCGCGCACCCTGGGCCTGCACGGTTCGGTACGCTGCCTCGCGGTTTGGCATCGCCGCCAGGTCGTCGGCGAGTTGGTCGTCGTTCAAAAAGATCTCCGTTGTTGTACGAGCACCGGCAAGCCGCATCCAGTACGGATCGTAAACGCATGCGATCGTTCCAACGCAGGCAATCTCATCGCCGGATCTGATTCCCATTGCCTGCAGGCCAATCGCAGTGCCGTACATGCTGGGGTCCCGCCACGCCGGAACCAGGTGCGCCAAGGAGTACTCCCGCCGGTTTTCTGCGGCGATGCGGAGCGACTCCCCGAGTGCGAGGAACACGAGGAAAGCCACCGCTACCGTTGCTGCCGGTGGCAGCCAGTCGAAGTTCATCACGTTCTCTTTTCTCCGTGCCGTACCCGACACCTGCAACGCGGCAAACAGAGGCAGCAGCAACGTCAGGTACCCTGCAGTGACATACCGTTCCTCTATATTCACAAGGCCATAGATGGCCCAGATGGCGACCCCAAGCGCAACCGGCAACACCCAGAACGCACGCCGCCATGAATCCCGCACCCGTGCACCCAGACCCAGCAGCAGACCCAACAGCAGCCAAGCCTCAGGATGGTTTAGCAGGTAGCGAAAAACCAACGCCACATTCCTCAGGTCGCGCCGCAGGAGTTCGCCCACATGAATGTGCGTCACAATGCGCTCGTTGAAAAAGGAGGCGTCGAACCACGGCGGAATCGTGCCATAGGGCAGCTCCTTGTAGCTGTACACGCCGGGGTTTGCCATCAGCTGCCGCTCCGGGTGCACAAGGTGCACATCCGACGAGCCGAACCGCTCCTTCTGCCAGGGCTCCAGATGGAACTTCTCCGTCCCCGCGACGTACCAGGCGTAGTTCAGACTGCCGGAATCGCCAAAGTCGAGGCGGTGCTTTTGGTGCGACAACGCGGCGACCCATGGCCCCGCAAACAGCAGGAACACGAGCAATGCCACAGAGCTCGGCAGCAACGCCTGCAGCACCGTGCGGCGCATCCATAGCCGCTGAATGAGTGCAAGCGCAGCGATAGACAGCAGAGCCACCAGCAGGGCAAATGACTTGGTGAGATAGGCCAGCCCAAAGCTCACGCCCATACACACCGCAAAGCCGAGCTGCACCTGGAGCCTTGGCGCGTGTGTTCCGTCGCCAGGGCGGCGGCCGCCTTCCGCGCACACCGCGAGCATGCTCGCAAAGCCAAACAACAACAGGGCTTGCAGCAGGCCGTCCGGCCGCACCTTGCCCAGGGTCAATTCCCTTTGGGACGCGATGATCAGGAGCGCAATCCCAAGCAGCCGCACACCATCGACAGAGAGCAGATACTGCACTCGCGCACCGCTGGCATCTGTTGTTGTGTCATTCGCCGCTACGTGATCCCGCAGTCGACATATGGACGTGCAGAAGGCAAGGACCGCCACTGCCTGCAGCAGCAGCAGCGCAAAGTTGACCTTGTAATACGCGCCGAGTTCCGTCATGCGAGTGGCGTGGAAGAGCTGCCGGCCTGCCAGCAGCAGCAGCGGATACAGCGGATGCCAATACGCGTTCACAACACCGGCCCAGCGGTGCGCCTGCAAAAGGTCTGCGATATCCATGTATGCCACGGCATCGCCGTCCACGGCGTACCGGTCGTAACTCATGCTGAACCAGGCGACCACCGGAACCGCGAGCAGCACAATCCACAGTATCCGGCGCAGCGCTTTACTACTCATCACGTCTCCCGCGCAGCAAATGCCCGTTCTGCAAGCATACCGTCTGCGCCAACCGGCTGATGCACATGAAGGGTTAGCTGCTGGCGAAGAAAGGGCCAGCCACAGGGGCTGGCCTTCTCTGGTAGGAGCCGAGGCTATTTTTCAAAGACCAGGGCGGGCACATAGGGCAGCGACAGCGTAAGGATGGTAGCGGCCTTGCTGCCGGTGATCACGTAACCCCTGTATGCGTTGGTCGGATCAGATCCAACCACCAAGGCGCCGGTTGTGCTGTCCACCGTGACCGTCGTGTTAGGGCCTGCCTGGCTGAACAACCGCATGTTGGCTGGCTGATCGAACAACACATTCGTCGAGTTCTCTGAGACGGTCGTGCCGTTGTTTGCGACAGCAGCAGTTCCCTGGATGCCATAGCTGCGCGTCGTGGTCTGCTGTGTGCGGAAGCCAAACACGCCATCCGTCAGCGCTGTCGCCGTTTGTGCCTCCAACCTCAGCACTCCGTTTCCCTTGTTCGTCGGCGACACGGTGTATCCCACGCCGGCGTTTGTATCGGTCAAGTAGATGGGGCCCAGAGTCAGCAAGCTTGGGGTAACAATCGTTACCCGGCCATCGATGCCCACGGTGTAGGTGCCGGTTGTGGAAGCCAGCGTAGACGCCGTTCCGTTCTGGTTTGTCGCACCTGTCAAAGTGACCGTGCCGTCAGTGGTGCTACCGTTTGTCGGTGTGAACGCCATCCGGTAGACATCCGCGAAGGTTGCATTCTGGTACACCGTCTGCCCGTCTCCACCGTCGCTTCCGGAGTCGTAACCGATGACCGTCCCAGCCAGCGACTGGTTGGTGAACACCGACCCTGTCTGCTGCTCTAAGGTGCCGCTCAGCAGGTCGAAATTGCCGGTGTGCGCGTCGGCCGACATGACGTAAAGCAGGGTGGGCGAGACGAAGTAGTACACAAAGTTTGAGCCCGGTGCGACGCCCGCGACACCCGTCAGCGCGAAGGTACCTCGACCGATTGTTGTATCCGTCACCACCGTGCTTCCGGTAATGCTGGTCGACTGAGCCGAGTGCCCATACGTCGCCACATCTTCCATGCCGCCGATCACCGCTCCGGCACCGTCCAGCGTCAGGTATCCTGCCGCGGCTTCCGAGCCAAACTGCCCTGAGCCTGCAGCGGCCGATGGCGTTTCACCCTTCAGGCTGAAGACGTACCGGTTGACCAGGCTTGTACTTGTGAATGTTTGCAGGGTGGCCACACCGCCGCCCACAAGCTGGCTGGGATTGGTTGCGTCCTGATCGTCAAACTCAAGCAGGCCGATCTGCGATGCGACGCCATTCGCGCTTTTTGCCACGTTGATGTTGAGCGTGGTCACAACGCCGTTGCTGGTGAACACCAGCGTTCCGCGCTGATCTGCATTCAACGTGTACGAACCATTGCTTATGGTCTGGCCTGACAGGAACCCCGCGATGGCGGAGTTCACGTCAAAGCTTCCGGTAATGGAGCTGCTTCCGTCGAAGGTAAACACACCCACCGATGCCGTGCCATACACGGTACCTGCTGAGGTTCCGTTCGTGAAGCCGCTGAACGTAAAGGCATAGGACCCGTTCAGCATCGAATTATTCGGTCCCGGCGACAGCGTGGTCGAGACATTTACGGAGAGCATTTTGCTGGCAACATTGCCGTTCGCATCCGTCACCTGCTCGGTAAAGGCGTAGGTGGCCGGTGCAGTCGTTGTCGTTCCCTCAATCCTGCCACTGGTTGCGTTCAGAGCGATACCGGTCGGCAGAGCTCCACCCGTTAGAGCGTAGGTGTAGGGCGCGGTGCCGCCTGACACTGTCGTCGTGTACGTGAACGGCGACTGCGGCACGATGTTGGGGATCGACGATGTTGTGATGACGTATGCCGTCACAACCAGGGTTACGGTAGCAGTTGCAGTTTGCTGTGGCGGTGTACCGCTGCCACCGGTGCTGCTACCGCTGTCTGTGGCGGTTACGCCAAAGCTGTAGCTGCCGCTGCTGGTGGGCGTTCCGCTGAGCGTGCCGGAGCTACTCAGCGTCAACCCTGCCGGCAGCGTGCTTCCTGTCGCCACAGCAAAGGTGTAGGGTGCGGTTCCGCCGCTCGGTGCAAATGTATAGCTCGCAATGGGGCTGGTCGTGCTGGACGCCGATGGCAGAGCAACGTTGGCGAATGCAAGTTGGCTGGCTACTACCAGAGTGAATGTTGCCGATCCCGTACCGCCCGTTGAATCCGTGGCGGTGAGGCCGAAGCTGTTGGAGGCTGCTGCCGTGGGCGTTCCCGTGATCGCACCGGATGCGCTGTTCAGTGACAGACCCGCGGGCAACATAGAGCCTGCAGACACAGCATATGTGTATGGTGCCGTTCCGCCGGTAGCCTGCACCGTTGTGCTGTACGCGGTGCCGATCAAGCCGCCGGGCAGCGCGGTTGCCGTGGAAAAGGTGACGGGAACCAGTACAGCAAGCTTGTATGTCGCAATTGCCTGCCGGCCGTCTGCGTCGGTCAACGTGACGGAGAAGCTTGAGACGCCGGAACCGGTCGGCGTGCCGGAGATGACGCCGGTCGCCGGGTTCAGGGTCAGCCCTGTCGGGAGCGAACCGCTCGTGACCGCAAAGGTATACGGAGTGGTGCCGCCTGTTGGCTGGAGTGTTGTGGTGTATGCCGCATTCTGAGTCGCATTTGGCAGGGTGCCGGACGAGAGGGCGAAGGCGCCCACGTGCAGGGTGGCAGTTGCTATGGCTGCTTGCCGGACAGGTGTAGCACCACCTGTGGAGCTTCCGCCGTCCGTCGCCATGATGTTGAAGCTATAGTCCCCGCCTGCAGTGGGAGTGCCGTACAGCACGCCTGACGTGGTCAACAACAAGCCCGCAGGCAGCGTGCTGCCGGTGGCGAGCGTGTAGGTGTAGGGCATGGTGCCACCGGTCGCCTGGAACTGGTATGTGGCCATAGCCGTGCCCACGTTGCTGGGGGGAACCGTCACATTTGCGAACAGGAGTTTGGTCGCCACCGCAACCGTGTAGCTGGCCGTGGCCGTCTGGCCGCCGGCGTCGGTCGCAAGTACGGTAAAGGTGCTGGTGCCGGTTGCCGTCGGTGTGCCGGCAAGAACGCCCGAAGAGGATAAGGAAAGTCCTGCTGGCAATGCGCCGCTGCTCACCGCGTAGGTCACGGTTCCGATGGCGCCGCTGCTGGTGATGGTGGCAGGTCCGTATGTGGAACCGACTACGCCGCCCGGAAGTTGCATGGGGTTAATCGCCAGCTGGACGACGCTGACAGTATACGTGGCGGTCGCAGCCACCGGCGTTGCCGCACTGTCGATGACCTGCGCGGTGAAGGTATAGGTGCCAACTGCTGCCGGCGTTCCGCTAAGTACACCACTGCTTGAGAGCGTGAGGCCGGGGGGCACAGTTCCGGACGTGACAGAAACAGCTTTTGCGCCGAAGCCGCCAACCGCAGCCAGCGTCGTGCTGTACGCGATGTTGGCGTACCCCACCGGCAGCGGCGAAAGTGTGCTGAACGCCGGTGTAGCAAATACATTCACTGTCACTGATGCGGTTTTCGTCGGGTCCGCTACGCTCGACGCCGTTACAACTACTCCCGTTGCTGCTACAGCGGGTGCCGTGTACGTATTGGTCGCACCGGTGGTCGAGGCCAATGTTCCAGCACCGGCAGCTACTGACCATTGCACGCCTTTGCTGCCCTGATCGTTCGCAACGGCGGCGGTCAGGGCCACAGTCTGACCGGCATCCACGTTCTGCGCCGTGGTCGGCGTAACCGTTACCACAATGTTGGTGGCGTTGCTGGGGATGGGAACAGTAGTCGTCCCACTGCCACCACCGCAGCCGGAAAGTAACACACCAAACAGGGGAAGAAGGGCAAAGACGGGACGCAGACGCATGCAACACCTTTTCAGCAGCAATTTTGGCGAAACAAAAAGAACGGCAAAGACATCAGCAGAACGATACGCAGACACTGAACTGCAGAAGCAGTGACGCTCTAGCGTCGTAAGTCCGATAGTACGCAGTAAGATGTATCACTGCGGCCGAAGTTGGCGCAAATCATCGTTTGCATCTACACATTTTGTGGGATACAGGTGCAAGTTCATATCGTTCCACTGGAACGGTCGGCCGTTACAGGATGTATCGGCTAAGGTCCTGGTTCTTCACAATGCTCGCGACCTGCTGCCGAACATAGTGGGCATCGACCGCCACCACCTTTTCCACCAGTTCCCCCGTACGTCGTTCAATTACGGGTAGAGGACTCTGGTCTGTTGGCCGTTGTTCCCCTGGCTTGAGCATCGCTGTACTTGCTTCCACCTGCGCAACCACGCCGCCGTTTCCATCACCCGGCTTCGCGTTCTTTACAAGGTCCGGAGCCTGGAAGCTGATCTCATCCAGAACGCGCTCCATAATGGTGTGCAGCCGGCGCGCTCCAATATTTTCCGTCGTCTCATTGACGCTGAAGGCGAAGTTCGCCATCTCTTCCAACGCCTCTGGCGTGAATTCAAGCTTCAACCCCTCGGTTTCCAGAAGAGCAATGCTTTGTTTGACCAACGAGGACTTCGGCTCTGTGAGTATTCGCAGGAAGTCCTCCACTGTGAGAGGCAGCAATTCCACGCGAATAGGAAAACGGCCCTGTAACTCCGGAATCAGATCGCTGGGCTTGGAGACGTGGAACGCACCCGCCGCGATGAACAGGATATGGTCGGTACTTACAAATCCGTACTTTGTGTTTACCGTGGTTCCTTCGACAATTGGCAGGATGTCTCGCTGTACACCTTCGCGACTTACATCGGGACCGTGCCCACCTTCCCGACCGGCAATCTTGTCGATCTCGTCCAGAAAAACAATGCCGGACTCTTCCACGCGATCAATTGCCGTCCGTGTCACCTGGTCCATGTCGATCAGGCGCGATTCCTCTTCGTCGATCAGGTAGTCGAACGCCTCACTGACCTTCATTTTTTTCTTGCGCGACCGGGGTCCGAACAAGCCGGGGAGAATGTCCTTCAGGTTCACGTCGGAGTCTTCACCGCCCATGCCGACAACTTCAATATTCGGCATGTTGCGCTCGCGCGTCTCCAGCTCGATTGTTGTCTCATCCAGCTTGCCCTCACGAAACTGCTCCCTCAGTCGATCCCGCGCGGGGCCAGCTGCCGCATCCGGAGTGATTACCGGGGCGTCCACTTCAGCGGCAATCCGCACGGGTACAGCTTCGCCTTCGGCTATCGCATCAACTTTGGCATCTGCCTTCTTTTCACCCGCAGGCGGCGCCATCAGTAGATCCAGAATGCGCTCTTCCGCATTCCGCTCTGCCTTGTCCTCGACTTCTTCCAGCTTCTCTTCGCGCACCATTTCGATCGATGTCTCGACAAGGTCGCGCACGATAGATTCGACGTCGCGGCCGACGTATCCAACCTCGGTGAACTTACTCGCCTCCACCTTGAGAAAGGGTGAATTTGTAAGTTTGGCGAGCCGACGTGCAATTTCTGTCTTTCCGACGCCGGTGGCACCGATCATGATGATGTTTTTTGGCATGATCTCGTCGGCGACATCCGGTGGCAACTTCTGCCGTCGCTGTCGATTGCGCAGAGCAATGGCCACGGCACGCTTAGCCGCATGCTGGCCTACCACGTACTTGTCCAGCTCCGCCACAATCTCCCGCGGAGTCAGTTCTTCCAGCGCCACGGACTGGCTTTCTGCAATGCCAGGAAGATAAATCGCCATAAGTAAGTTTCTCGGTACTTTCTATTTCGGCTACCCGGGAGTAACACCGGCAAGCGACGAAATCAACTCTTGTATAGGTCCTGGGTGCAAAGCGAAGCATGCGCTCGCAGATGCTTTTGCAACTAAGCTGGAATGACTAACTCTTCCACGACGATATTTGCATTGGTGTAGATACAGATTTCGGCGGCAATTTTCATACTTTTCTCAACAATAGCTCGCGCCGTAAGGCTGGTGTTTTCAAGCAAAGCCTGCGCCGCGCTTTGTGCGAACGATCCACCGGAGCCTATGGTCATGATGGAGCCGCCCTCAATAACATCCGGCTCAATCACGTCACCGTTGCCACCCAGCAGGAACATGTGCTGTGTATCGGCGACCAACAGCAGTGCATCCAGTTGGCGCAGCAGCTTGTCTGTGCGCCAGTCTTTGGCCAGCTCCACGGCTGCGCGCGGCAGGTTGCCGGCAAACTGCTCCAGCTTGGTCTCAAACCGCGCGAAGAGACTGAACGCATCCGCGGTCGATCCGGCAAAGCCTGCCAGCACCTTGTCGTTATAGAGTCTTCGCAGCTTTCGGGCGCCCTGCTTCATCACCGCGGAGCCCATGGTGACCTGGCCATCGGCGGCCATCACCGTCTGTCCATCGCGACGAACGCACAGAACGGTTGTTGAACGGATACGGCGACGCAGACCATCCGGGTCTACACCCAGGTCGTATGGGTGGTGCTGCACATGGGGCAGCACCGTAGCCTTGTTTAGAGCAAGAGGATTTTTCAGCATCACCGCACAGTATACGCGGCTAGTGCGGTGGCAACTCGTTCCATCGGCTGATGACGCGGGTGTCGCGCTCGTACGCAAGCACGCTCACGCTCGCTGTACTCAACCCCAGGTGCGCTCCGAACGCGCCGCTCCTCGCCAATGTCTCGGGCACCGTGTCCAGCGGACCACACCACACGCCCGCCAGAATGCGAAAAATATGTGCGTGCGCAAACAGCGCACACCGGCCGCCGTGTTCCATGCACCGCTCGATCACTGCCTGCGCGCGGACCGCGACTTCCGTGAGCGACTCGCCACCGGTGATCGGGTCAGCCCACACATTCCAGCCTGGCTGTGCTTGCCGGATCTCAGGCGTCGACTTGCCCTCGTAGACGCCATAGTTCCACTCCTGCAGGTTGTTCTCCACCTGTGCCTGGGAACCCATGCCTGCCAGTTCCGCCGTTACCCGCGCACGCTGCCTTGGGCTCGTCAGCACAAGGTCGAACTGTACCTTCGCCAGCACCGGCTTCAACCGTGCACTCTGCTCACGCCCGTGCTCTGTCAAAGGCAGATCCGTAAAGCTGGTGTGGGCCCCGCTCAGGCTCCATTCCGTCTCGCCATGTCGCATCAACCAAAGCTCTGTCTTCTTCGCGTCACTCATGCCTCGTGGGATGAGCGCAGCCCGGCTTTGGTTACCGCACGTCTACTTCGGCTCGGTCGCAGCCGGGTGCGGAGCCGTAAAGTCCGAGCAGCACGGCTTCTCCTTGGGCGAAAACTCCATGTACTCCACCCGTGTTTTGTCCGGATCGAAGACATTTAGCTGAACCTTGCCATCCCGGCCAATCTGCGTCTTGCTGCAGTCGCTGTCGGTGCACCCGTTGGCCTTCAACCCGGCCACGACCGTTTGCATGTTCGCTACACCCAGCGAGAAGTGATTCATCATGCCGTGCATGTACAGGTTCGACGACTTCGGCACGTGCATCATGTATTCCAGCCAGTCGGTTCCGTTTGGTACCTGCTGCGACACGTAGTCGTCCCCGACCGTGCCGTCCTTGCCGGTGCCGTGCCAGTAGGGCTTGAAGCCGAGCGCGTCGCGCCAGAAGGCATCCTCCTTTGCGCGATCCTCCACAAGGAAGCCGACATGGATCATGCGGTGCGAACTTGCTCGGGCCGAGGGTGAGCTCGCGGCCACGGCACGGTCTGACCCGGCCTGCACGAACGCCACCAGGTTGCCTTCAGGATCGCGCACGGCAAACTGCCCGGACTTCAGCGGCTCTACCGCGGGGAAACCCTTCGCTGCCAGGTATGTCTGCAGCTTTGCCGCGTTGCTGGTTGTAAAACCGACCGCAGCGAGCCGGTCCGATGCATCCGGCCCTGTGTGTGGGATGGTCTCGACCCACTGATGCGCATTTACCGGGTAGACCGTGTCGCCGTCCGGCAGCGTAACGGGGGTGTACCCAAGTTCCTTTCCGTAGAAACGGGCCGCAGCTTTTGGATCGTCTTCGTAGACGCGGATGAAGGCAATGCCTGTGATCGCCGGTCGGGCGGATGCGGCAGCAGGTTGTGCGTGCGCCGGCAGAACGGTGCCGGCAAGTGCCGCCAGCAGAACACAGGGAAGGAGTTTATGAAGGCCAGTCATGAGGCCATCAGCGTAGCGGTTCCGTACCATTGTGGTCAATGCACCATGAGCGGAAATAGAAAAGGCCAGCAGCGCTTCACCTGTGCTGCCGGCCCTTTTGTCAGAGTGTGGCCTTAGCCGGTGACCTCAAGGCCTCCGGTTGCACTGAATACCTCGCCCGTCACGTAGCTGCTTTCCTGCGATGCCAGCAGGACATAGAGCGGCGCCAGTTCCACGGGCTGGGCTGGCCGCTTCATTGGCGTCTCCGACCCAAACTCCGGAATCTTTGAGTCGGGCTGTCCACCGCTGGTCTGCAGCGGCGTCCATACCGGCCCCGGCGCTACGCAGTTCGCTCGAATACCCTTTGCCGCCACCTGCCGCGCCAGCGACCGCGTGAAGTTCAGGATCGCCGCCTTTGTGGGCGCGTATGCAATCAGCGACTCGCTGGGATGGGTCGCCTGGATGGACGCCGTTGTGATGATGGACGCACCCGCCGGCAGCAGCGGCAGTGCCGCCTTCACCGTCCAGAAGAGCGAGTAGACGTTCGTCTTGAACGTGGTGTCGAACTCTTCTGTCGACACATCCTCAATGCTGTCAATGGACTGCTGATGGCCGGCCACCAAGGCCAGAATGTCGAGTCCGCCCAGTAGGTGGTGCGCCGACTTGACCAGCTCTACGTTGAAGCGCTCGTTGGTCAGGTCACCCGGAAGTGCAAACGCCTGGCGGCCCTCTGCCTTGATTAGCGCGATCACCTCCTGCGCATCTGCCTCTTCCTCTGGCAGGTAAGTGATGGCGACGTCCGCACCCTCGCGAGCAAACGCAATCGCCGCTGCGCGGCCAATGCCGCTGTCTCCGCCGGTGACCAGCGCCTTGCGGTTGGGCAGGCGGCCGTTGCCCGGGTAGCTTGTCTCACCGCAGTCCGGCTTGGGCGTCATGTCCTGCTCCAGCCCGGGAACGCTTTGCGGCTGGTGTTTGAACTTGGGCTGCGGGTACTGGGTAAGGGGATTTTTCAACTCGTATAACTCGCGCGAAATCGCCATAGGGTTCTGTCTTCTCCACTCACAGCAGATGCGCATCGCGACCCGCACTTTGGTCCAGTGGCACACACTGGCGCACGGCTGCTGTGTCTTTCACGACCCTGTCATTTCGACCGAAGCCACAGCTCCTTTGGCCGCAACGGAGAAGGCGCTCTGCTCACCGTCCGCGCGGCTTGTGTTCTCTTCCATAACAGTTCTCCTCAATTCGGTAGAATCAAAGCCGACCATGAGCGAACACACCCTTGAACTTCCGACCGTCGACCTTGCTGTTCCCGTGGCAGACGGCTTCGTGCGCGTCACCTTCCAGCCGGAAAACAAGACCGTCGAGTTCCCCTTCGGCACCATGCCATACGACGGCCACGGCCGGCCCATGAGCTTTCTTGACGTCGCGGAGAACTATGGCGTGTTTCTGGACCATGCCTGCGGCGGCGTCTGCGCCTGCACCACGTGCCACGTGTACGTGAAGCAGGGCGAGCCCGGCCTGTCGGACCCGGAAGATGACGAACTCGACCGCATCGACCTGGCCGCTGGCCCACAGACCAACTCCCGCCTTGGATGCCAGGCTGTGATTGAAAAGCCCGGCACGTACCTTGTCGAAATCCCGGCATGGAATCGCAACTACGTGCAGGAAGGCAAGCCCGCCGCTGTTGTGGCCGACAACACGCCCGCAGCCCCGGTCACCTCACCCGCTGCCACGGCAAAGGAGTAACGCATGCCCCGCGACATTGAATGGACCGACACCGAAGAGATCGGCATCCAGCTGCAGGAAGCCCACCCTGAGCTTGACCCGCTGAGCGTCCGCTTTACCGACATGCACAAGCTCATCACCGAGATTCCCGGCTTTATTGGCGACCCCGCCAAATCGAACGAGGGCCTGCTGGAGGCCATCCAGATGGCGTGGCTCGACGAATACAACGATGCCAAATAGCCTGCGCGGCAGGGAGGCTTTCTTAAGCTTCCTTCCGCGCGCGGCAGCACTGCTCGTTTGCATTCTTCTCGTTTTCCTTTTGCCCTATGCGTTTCCGCCTGCCGCGGGAATCTCCATGTCGTACATGGCTGGGTTCAATAATCATGTGGTGGTAGTTGCGCTGCTTGTGTGCAGCGCTGCGCTTGGCCTGACGACACGGGGTTTCGGCCTGCGGCTTGGCGAGCTCTCCACGTCCGCAAAGTCGAGTGGGCGCTGGGTGCTTTGGGTGGCACTCTCAGTTGCCGCTGTCCTCAGCACTGGCATTTGGCTGCGTGCGCGAACCTCCACGCCGGTGATGGAGGCCGGGTACTTTCTGGATCGATACGCCATGCATGCCATGGGGTACCGCCTGTTTCGCGACATTAGCTTTGACTACGGCCCGCTTATGTTTCTGCCGGCTGTGTGGCTGCGCGGCCTGCTCCACCTCACGCCCGGCGATGCCTTTTACCTGTGGTGGGTGCTGAACTGGGTAGGTGGCACTGCCCTGCTGTGGTGGACACTGCAGCGTTTACCGGCGCCGCCACGCCACCGTACGTGGCTCTTCGTCATCGCGATGGCTCTGCTGTTGACCATGCTGCCCACCAGCGGTGTTAATTACACGCCGCTTCGCTACACGCTGGCCAGTGCCGCTGCCATGGCGGTGTACGGGGTGCAGCGACGATCGGTTCCGCTTGCCCTTGCGCTTGGTCTGCTCTGTGAAGCAGCGGTGCTCGCGTACTCGCCGGAGCAGGGCATCTCCTTTGCCCTTGGGACGATTTTGTTCTTCGCCGTCGGTTTGCGACGCCGATCCGTCGTGGTGCCCCTACTTGTCTTCACGGCAGCATCCGCCGGTCTGCTCACAGTGGCCGCACGCCTCGGTCTCTTCCAGACGATCGTCGACTTTGGCGGCGGCGGCTACGACCTGCCCCTTCTCTTTTCCACCAGCACCCTTGTGCTTGTCACGCTGCTGCTGCTGTCCGGCTGTGCCGCTATCGGTGCCTTCTTCCAGCACGCGGAGCATCGGCCGGAACTGTACCTGATTGCCGTCGCACTGTTTGCCACACCCGCCGCCTTTGGCCGCGCAGATGCCGGCCACATCTTCGTCAACACCATGCCTGCCGTGCTGGTCACACTGCTCATTCTTTTCCGCGCACCACGCGGGCGATGGGCAGGCATTGCCCTTGCTGCACTGCTGGCCGTGCCTGCGGTTTTTCTTCAACTGCCCAACGGTCTATACGGCGTGTTCGGGCCGCACGTGGTGCAGCATCTGCGGGCCATGCTGCACCAGCCAGGTTTGGCCGTCGACACCCAAGCCACGGAGCGGGCCGCGATTGGACGTCTTCTTACGGGGCAGTCGGAGCCCCAGATCTTCGCACCGTTCGGCTACAGCCAGCCCGCCTCGCAGCGTATCCCGCTGCCCATCTCCACCGGTCGACTGGCAGGCTATGGCCTTGTCAGCGAGCGGTTTCCGCAGGCGAAAATCGCCGAGCTCCAGCGCCGCAACGACACCTACCTTCTGCTGCCGTCGCACTTTGATCAGGCATGCGAGGCTCCCTCTGCAGAGTGGCTGCATGCTGTGCTGCGCCTGACACTGAATGGTTGGTATACGCCAACAATGAAGCACACGACGCATGTGTCGCAGGCCTTGTGCGGCTACATCCACCAGCGATTCGTGCCGGCGTCGCAGACGTCACCTGTCCCCGGCTGGATGCTTTATGAGCGAATGCCGTTATCGGGAAAGCTGTAGGCAGACGGCTCAAGTCGGTAGTACGGGTGCGGTAGGTCTTGCGCTCCCCACGGCGCCCAGTGAGTAAGCTGGAATCCCAACCGCTCGATCATGGCCTTGCTGTTCACATTTTCCGGACCATGCCCGGCAACGAGCGCATCCAGGCCCAGCGCTTCAAAGCCATACTCAATCACCGCGCGCGCTGCTTCTTCGCCATATCGGCCGCTCCAAAAGCGCCGCGCAATGTGCACGCCTAGCTCCCGCACCTTTGGGTCGTCACCGTACGGTCGCAGCCCCGCACATCCCGCATGCAGACCGGTCGACAGATCAAACACCGGCCAGTACTGGATGCCGAACACCCGTTGTCGCTCCATCTCAAGCTGCATCCGCGCCTCGGCTTCGTCTTGCGTCATCGGTCCGCCGAAGTGCCGGGTCACCTCCGCATCGCCCCACAACGCCACCGCGAGCGGCACATCTGTCTGCGCCCAGCAGCGGAACCCAAGCCGTGACGAGTGCAGGAAGTATTCGCTCAAGCGGCCCGCCTGCGCCGTAGCAGTACATCCGGCAACCGCGACCCGCTCAGCCGTAGCGCGGCGAACACCACCACTGCCCACACCGCCGTCTCACATGTCGCCCAAACCAGGTTCATCACCGACGACCTGTGCGCCGGCAGCAGGTGCGTGATGGCCATGAGAACCGCACCACTCACAATGGCGGCCGCCAGCGCGCGGCCAAGTTCCGGCCACTCCAGCTCCGCTATGCTCACCATGCGCTTGCGATGCAGCAACGTGGCCAGCGCACCGGTATGCAGCAGCATGCCGAGCGTGGCAGCCCACACCAGGCCGCGCGAACCGTCTGACAGGTACAGCGCACGATACAGCGGGATGGAGATGAGTGTGACTACGGTGCCGCTGACCATGGGCGTCAACGTGTCGCTCGCCGCATAGAAGGCCCGTGCATACAGGTTCTGGCTTGTCCAAAGGAACAATCCAAGCGTGTACAGCACAAAGTAACCGGACGTCACCGTGGCATCGTGGCCGCTGAACTTGCCACCGCGCACCAGGATGTCGATGATGAGCGGTGCCATGCCGATCATCCATCCACTCAACAGGAGGCTTACCGCGATCATGCGAGACACAGCACGGTCGACCGCCGTGGAAAAGGCCGCAATATCGCGCTTGATCCAGAGCGACGCGAAGAACGGCAGCGATGCGATGCCCGCGGCGGGGCCAAGCGCGTTCATGGGCGCGGTAAAGATCTGTCGGGCATAGTTCAGCAGCGACATGTCGGCCGCGTCGCCTGAGATGAAGTGGTTGCGGATCCAGGGATCGGTCGTGGTGAGCGATGCGCCCAGCATGAGAGGCAGGCTGATGACCAGCCATTCCCGCACGGCCGGGTGACGCACATTCCACGTAGGAGACCAGCGCAGACCAACGCGGCGCGCACCGATGAAGTTGACCAGCAGCGGGCCGCAGAACGCACCCGCCACGGCGCCAAAAGCCATGGAGTCAATGCCGTAGCGGTTATGGAAAAGTAGAAGACCGACGACGATGCCGCCGCTGTAAAACACCGGCGCGATGGCCTGGGTGATGAAGATTTTGCGCACCAGCAGGCGCGAGGCAAACACGCCACCCACGAAGTGCAGCAGCGGCGTGACCATAAGGATGCGCGTCATGTGGACGCACAGCGCGGCCTCGTGCGGTGTAAAGCCACCAAAGAAATACGCGACATACTGCGGCGCAAAAGCGAAACCAAGCACGCACGCCAACGCGAGTCCCACGAAGACCGTGTTCAGGATTGCGGACAGTGCCCCATCGCCGCCGGCCTCATCCTCTGCGTCACGGTACCGGGTCAGAATGGTGACAAAGGCCGTGGACGCGACGCCGCCGATCAGCAGGTAATAGATCATGTCCGGCAGCTGAAACGCGCCGAAATACGCGGCTGTTTCCACGTCCGCGCCAAAGTAGTGCGCCACCAGCTTGTTCCGCAGCAGGCTGAACACCTGCGCAAGCACCGTGCAGCTCATCAGCAGCAGCGACGCGGAAAACGCCGTCTGCACGCCACCGACGCGGAGCAGACGCCGCCACCCGGAAGATGGCGCCTCACTCGCAGGCAGCGCCACGCCGGCGACCGCAGCCGCTGCCGGCACCACGCCCGCATCCACGCTGATCGGCAGCGTGGGGCGCACAGGTGGCGCGGCCGGTTCGGCTTCGGATTCTGCAATCACCTGGATTCTGGACACCACCGACATTCTACGGTCCGGCGCACTCCGGCGTGCCCTTACCTATGGCATCCGCTGCCACCCGCAGGGTAGAGTGAAGCGCATGGACCGCCGCCAATTTAACAGGCTCTCTGCCTTGTCGCTCGCCGCCCTTGCTGCCCGCTCTACCCCATTGCTGGCCCAAACCGGGACGCAGACCGGCAAGCCCGTCGGCTATGCCCTCATCGGCCTTGGCACCATCTCCGACATCTTTGGCCGAGCCTGCCTCAAGTCCAAAGGAGCGAAGGTCACGGCGCTGGTCACCGGCCACGGCGACACCAAGGGCAAGGAGTGGGCCGCCCGCTACGGCGTTCCGGAGAGCTCGATTTACAGCTACGAGACCTTTGACAAACTCCGCGAAAACAAAGATGTGGACGCCGTCTACGTGGGCCTGCCCAACAGCATGCATCGGGAGTTCACCGTGCGCGCCGCGGCAGCCGGCAAGCACGTGCTGTGCGAAAAGCCCATGGCGATTTCCTCCGCAGAATGCCGGGAGATGATCGCCGCATGCAAGGCAGCCAACGTCCGCCTCATGATCGCGTACCGCTGCCACTTCGACCCTTGCCACCTTGAAGCGGAGCGCGTCATCCAGGCTGGTCTCATTGGGGAGATCCAGGCCTTCGAGGGCAGCTTCGGCTTCGACGCAACGAAGGGCGTGTGGCGGCTTGACCCGAAGCTCGCCGGCGGCGGTCCCATTATGGACGTCGGCATCTACCCGCTCAACTCCATGCGCTTCTTCAGCCGCGAAGATCCAACCGCCTTTACGGCCGTGACCGCCACCCGCGACCACGGCAGCGGCAAGTTCGCCGGCATGGAGGAGTCCATGGATTGGACGATGGAGTTTCCCTCCGGCATCATCGCCTCGCTGGGCACAACCTATGGTGCGGGCATGCCCGGCATCCTCCGCATTCACGGCACCAGGGGCACGCTTGAACTCGCGCCGGCCTTTGATTACACCGGGATTCACCTGCGGGGATTTGGCTCCGCGAAGGATGTGAAGGCTGCCAGCTCCGACGACCAGACCGCCCACTTTCAGTTGGAGGCCGAGTACTTTGCGCACTGTGTGCGCACCGGCGAAACCCCCAGCGTTGCCGGCGAAGAAGGTCTGAAGGACCTGCTCGCCATCGAAGCGATCTACCGCGCCGCCGGTCACCCCATCGCCTGACGAGACAACAGCCCGCATGATCGATCTCCGCCGCATCTTTAGCCGCCCAACGCCACCGCCGGTCGACGCCTTCGGCTTCGCGGTCGTCGGTCTGGGCCGCATCGCAGAGCACTTTCTGAACGGCATTGCTGACTCGCCCATCGCGCGCGGCACCGCACTTGTGAGCGGCGATGCAGCCAAGGCAAAACGGATGGCCGCGAAGTACAACGTGGCTCACGTGAGCAGTTACGCAGACTTCGATCGTCTCTGCGACCGTCCGGACGTCCACGCCGTCTACATTGCGCTGCCCGTCAGCATGCACGCAGAGTTTACGGCGCGCGCCGCAGCGGCGGGCAAGCATGTGCTGGTGGAGAAGCCCATGGCACCCACAGCCGCCGACTGTCGCGAGATGATCTCTGCGTGCCGCTCAGCCGGGGTGCTGCTCTCTGTGGCATACCGGTGCCCATACGACCCCATGCACCAGCAGGCTCGACATCTGCTGCAAACCGGTGCGCTCGGGACACTGGAGCGCATGGAATCGAACTTCGGCTTTGCCCTGTCAGCCGACGACTGGCGCAATACACCCGGTCTTGCCGGCGGTGGCTCACTGTACGACGTGGGCATCTATTGCCTGAACGCAGCACGCTACTTCACCGGAAGCGAGCCAGCCGCGGAGACAGCACACGCCACCGTCAGTCCCGTCGGCCTGGAAACCTCCATCGACTGGACCAGCACCTTCGCTCAGCCGCCGCAGGCTGGAGCCGCGCAGGTGCCCGTCACCGGCCACTTTCACTCCTCGTACCTTGAGCGCTTTACGGGCCAGTTCTCGTTGCACGGCACCCTGGGCAGCCTCACCCTTTCACCCGCGTTTGCGCACCGTGAACCCATACGCCTGCGCGGGACGGTCAACAATGTCGGCGGTGGCCTGCCCACGCACGTGAACGATCACGCCCCGAAGGGTATGCCCTCGCACTTTCGGCTTGAAGCGGAAGCCCTGGCCCAGAGCGCCCGCACCGGCATCGCCCTGCCCACCCCGGGTGAAGACGGGCTCCGCGATCTGGAAGCCATGGAACGCATCTACGCTGCCGCCGGCATCTAGCACGTTCGCTGCGGGTGGCACAGCCCGCCCCGAACCCACTATCGTTAGCGCATGCTCCTTACCGTCGCAGAAGCCCGCGTTCTTGGTTCCCTTATGGAAAAGGAGATCACCACGCCTGAGGCCTATCCCCTTTCACTGAACGCCCTTGTCGCTGCCTGCAACCAGAAGTCCTCGCGCGACCCGGTTCTGCAGCTCTCCGAGCGCGACGTCCACGCCGCCCTGCGGTCGCTTGAAGACCAGGACCTTGTTGCCACGGATCACGGCTCGCGCGTGGAGCGGTATGAGAACCGTGCCCGAACCGTGCTGCACCTGCGTCGCGACGAGACTGCACTGGTATGCCTGCTGCTGCTGCGCGGCCCACAGACACCCGGCGAGCTCCGCAGCCGCGCTGACCGCCTGTTTACCTTTGACGATGTGCCCGCCGTGATCTCCGCCCTGCACCGCCTGAGCACACCTGCACCGCAGGACGAAAGCAGACGCGAGCCGCCTCGCGAACCGTTAGCCGCCGCTCTTCCACGTCAGCCAGGCTCGCGCGAGCAACGGTACACCCACCTGCTTTCCGGGATACCAGACACAGCGGAGCCACCGGTTTCGGTTCCAACGGCCAGTGCACAAACCACGCTAGGGACCACTGCCCAGGCTGTCGCAGACCTTGAACGCCGTGTGCGTGTTCTTGAAGAGGCGATGGTCCGCGCCGGCATTCTGGCCCAGCCCGACGCGCCTGTCGATTCGCCTACCGATACCTCCGAGTAGACCGTTAACGTCGCGTCATTCAGTCTCGCAGTCAGCGTGCGCGCCTGCCCTCAGCCGCGACTCCATTTGTAAAGTTTCGTTAGCAGAACGAAAGAAAACCATGGTACCCTCTTCGCAATCGTTCGAATCAATCCTGGTACCTTGCTCCACTGAAGCACTTGCAACGACCGTATTGAGTTCGACGAGAGACACACTTAACGCTTGCACAAGGACAGGAATCGGGAATGGAACAGGGTACAGTGAAGTGGTTCAACGATGCCAAGGGGTTTGGCTTTCTCTCGCGCGATAACGGCGAAGACGTTTTCGTCCATCACACCGCCATCCAGGCACAGGGCTTCCGCTCCCTCCAGGAAGGTCAGCGCGTCCAGTTCAACGTCGTGAAGGGCCCCAAAGGCTGGCAGGCTGAGAACGTCCAGGCGGTCTAAGTTCTGCGGTGCCGTAAGTCCGGGAATCTTTCAGCCCGGCAATGGTCCAGGCGATCAGGTTTACATGCCTGCAGGTGACTCTACGAAGAGGGGAAGGTGCCACGCATCTCCCCTTTTCGCCTCCGTGCAGCGCTCGCTTCGCGCGTCTATGCGCATGTCGCGACCCCCGGAACTGCTCGATGACGTAGACTCATGGTGTGGCTGTCGAAAGGCTGCCGCTGTTCCACGCTTCGAATGATGAATCGCCCGCGTGCGCACGCATCGTCGCTCATTTACTCCGGCTCCAATGTCGTCCGGGCGACTTTTTGCATCGTATAACGTAATTACCGCAGAGCAGTTCCGCTGTTCTGCTCTCTCGATCTCACCCACTGAAATTTAGGCCGCTCGGCCCAGGAGCATCCACTCGATGCGCACTGTTGTGCAAGACAAGTACTTTCTTCGCGATGTTTACCGCGAAATTGATCTCTACGACCGCAAGATGATTCACCTGGTCAAGCACGAGACTTTTGCAACGGACGCCCTGCGTGACGCCGCGATTCGCAAGCTTTCTCTGAAGCGCGAAGGCCTGGTCACCACTGCAAGATCGCTCGCCGCCAACGGCATTGAATTTGCCGAACATGACCTTCCCAGATCCTTGCGGCCTGAGGGGTGGGTGGACGATCGCCTTGTCGACATGGAAGCCACGCCTTCGGCAACTGCGGCCGCCGTAGCAGTTGCCCAGGGAACTGCCGGGTCCAATAGCTCCTTCGGTGCACAGGTGGCTCGCCTGCAGCGCACGACGCCGCTGGGCGAAGAATCTCCACTCGCAGCAGCTCTCGGTTCGTGGGAAAACGATCTTGCCGCGTATAAGAAGAAGCGCCGCAAGCTCGCCGTCGCGCTGTAAGAACCTGCCACCAGGTCGGCCTTGACCTTCATCAAGGCCCTCTTCCCTGTGCGCTCAGTACACGAAAGGACACCCCATGCCTTTTGACCTTTACACTGTTCCCGTCACGCGCATCGACGGGACTGTCAGCAGCATGGGCGACTTTCGTGGCCGTGTCCTGCTCGTCGCCAATGTGGCCTCCAAATGCGGCCTGACCCCCCAGTACGAGGGTCTTGAGTCGCTACAAAAGGAGTTCCACGGCAAGGGGTTTGACGTTCTTGGCTTTCCATCGAACGATTTCGCCGGACAGGAACCTGGCTCTGATGCCGAGATCCAGCAGTTCTGCGGCGGCACCTTTGGCGCTACCTTTCCCATGTTTTCCAAGATCCAGGTCGTCGGGGAGCACAAACACCCGCTCTATGCCGAGTTGATTGCGCAGCAGCCGACCTCTACCGGCCCCGGCAAGCAAGGACTTATCGATGGTCTGATCAAGTTCGGTGCAACCGTCAATCCGGAGCCTGAAGTTCTGTGGAACTTCGAAAAGTTTCTCATTGGGCGTGACGGTACTGTCGTGGCGCGTTTCTCGCCCGATACACTGCCGACGGACGCCGCTGTAATTACAGCCATTCAAGCTGAACTCGAGAAGTAACGCACTTCCTGTCGGTCACTTACGGTGGCCACACTCTACTAAGCATGCACGACTACACTTACCGGGTCCTCACTGCACGAAACACTTAGCGTCACGCGCTTTTCCTACGCGTGCAGCAGGTGCAAGACCCAACCTGCCAGGCCAGCGCCCAGCATTGGCCCAAATACCGGGACCCACGCATAGGCCCAGTCGCTTCCGCCCTTGCCGGCGATCGGCAACAGTGAATGTGCCAGTCGGGGGCCGAGGTCGCGTGCGGGGTTTATAGCGTAACCTGTTGTGCCGCCAAGGGATAAGCCCACGCCCCAGATCAGGCAGCTCACAAGCAGAGGGCTTAGACCCGCCGCTGCACCTGTCGTAAGCACCAGCTTCGAGCTCATGCCGCCGGCCACAAGCACCAGCACAAACGTGGCCAGAACCTCGCAGAACAGGTTCCACCCATAGCTTCGAATCGCTGGCACGGTCGCGAATACCCCCAGCTTGGCCGCCGGGTCGTCCGTCACCTTCCAGTGTGGATAAAAGAAGAGCCACGTTGCCGCTGCACCGCAGAATGCTCCCGCAACCTGCACGACAGCGAACGGCAGCAGCTTGCCATACTGCTGACTTTCTACCGCGAACGCCAGCGTAAACGCGGGGTTCAGGTGTGCGTCGTTCGAGCCAAACAGCTGTGCCACAAAGATGCCGCTCAGCACGGCAAACGCCCATGCCGTCGTAATCACCATCCAACCGGCGTTCTCGGCCTTGCTCTTCTTCAGCAGCACACCTGCCACCACGCCGTTGCCCAGCAGCATCAGCACAAATGTCCCCATGAACTCGCCAAGCAGCGGCCCCCGTGCAATCACAGCATCACGCTCCTACCAATCGCCACCACTCTACACATCCTGCCCCATCGCGCACCATGCTCATGGGGCTGGCGGAGCTGGAATGTAACACCTGCGGTCAAGCTGGCAGATACTGCGCTGCCAGCGCCCTGAACTCCGCCACCTGCTCCGCCTGCCAGGTCTCGTCCTGGTCCAGTTCCGCCGCCAGCAACGCCGCGACCTTCGGAGCAATGTCCATTGCGGCGCGTGCATTCAGCAGCAACGCCCGCGTCCGCCGCGACAGAGCATCATCCAGGTTGCGTGACATCTCCTCCCGTGCCGCCCACACGATCTCCGCCGCCACGTACGGCAGGGCGGGATGCAAGATCTCCCCGAGCTCTGGACGATCCACAATCAATGCCTTGATGCTGGCGGCATCCGTCCCGTACACCGCCAGGTCTGCCCCCACTGCGACACCCTCCATCCACCCATGCACCTTCAAATCCGCGGTTTTGCACGCTGCATCCGGCAGCTTGCCCAGTGTCGCTGCATGATTCACCGTGTCTTCCGCCATGTGCCGGTAGGTTGTCCATTTGCCGCCCACAATCGTCAGCAGTCCATCCCCGTCAATGTGGATGGTGTGGTCCCGCGACAGCGCGCTCGTCTTCGACGCATCGCTTCCCGCAGCCTTCACCAGCGGCCGAATCCCCACATAGATCGACAGGATGTCCGCCCGCGTCGGCTTCCGGCTCAGGTATTCCCCGGCCGTCTCCAGCACAAACTGGATCTCCTCTTCCAGCGGCTTCGGCTCATAACTTGGCGCGGTGATCGGTGTGTCTGTCGTTCCAACAACAGTGTGCCCATGCCACGGAATCGCAAACAACACCCGCCCATCGCTCGTCTTCGGCACCATGATCGCTGCCTGCGCCCGCAAAAAACTCTCCTCAAGCACCAGGTGGATTCCCTGCGACGGGGAGACCATCGTCTCCACATCCGGCTGGCCCATGCGCCGAACCTCGTCCGTGAAGATGCCCGTCGCGTTCACCACGCACTTCGCGTTGACGTGCATGCGCTCGCCCGTCTCTCGATCCTCCACCGTCACGCCGTTCACATACCCGTCCGCGTCGTGCTCCAGCGCCACCGCCGGCGCATAGTTCAGCACGGTCGCACCATGGTCGGCTGCCGTCATGACCAGGTGCGTCAGCAGCCGTGTGTCGTCGAACTGCCCATCGTGGTAGACCACGCCGCCGCGCAGACCGTCCGTGGCGATGGTCGGCAACTTCTCCAGCGTCTCCTCCCGGCTTAGAACGCGGCTCTTGCCAAAGCTGTACTTCACCGCCAGCAGGTCATAGATCTTCATGCCGATGCCGTAAAACGGCGCCTCCCACCAGCTGTAGTTCGGCACCACAAACGGCAGATCATGCACCAGGTGGGGCGCGTTCTGCCGCAGCAATCCGCGCTCCTTCAAGGCTTCCATCACCAACGACACGTTGCCCTGCTCCAGGTACCGCACACCACCGTGGACCAGCTTCGTCGACCGGGATGAGGTCCCCTTGCCAAAGTCCTCCCGCTCCACGAGCAGCGTCCGATATCCCCGCGTTGCTGCGTCCACCGCCACGCCCGCACCCGTCGCTCCGCCGCCAATCACCACCACGTCCCACGGCTCCGCACCCTGCGCCCGCACTGCCTCCAGCATCGCTTCACGCTTCATACCGCCCCCAACTATCTGCTCAAAATCAACAATACCGATCCATGTCCCGGCAGGTGCTGCGCATACAGCCCCGTTCGCCGACCCAGATCCTTGCCAAGCCACACGTCATGCAGCGATGCGCCGCCGGCGAAGCCCGCGTCCGCAAGCGGAAGCGTCACATCACGGCCGCCCCACCCGTTGTTGAACAGGCCTACTGCCACCGTGCCATTCGCCAGCGGCTTCATCCATACAGACAGGTCGCCATGCTGGTACAGCCGCACTGCCTGCTTGCCGAGCCGGTCCTGATCGATGGCAATGGCGTCCTTGTTCATCAGCAGCGCCTTGGTCTCTGCGGTCATCGCGCTCAGGTCGTTGCCCGCCAGCAGTGGAGCGGCCAGAAGAACCCACAGGCTCATGTGCGTGCGGTACTCCTCTGACTTCATCTTGCCGTTGCCCCACCTCCAGCATGTCCGGATCGTTCCACCGCCCCGGGCCGGCAAACTTTGCCAGCGGCTCCTGCTCAATGCCGATCGAGATCATGCGCCCATAGGAGTCATTGATGTCGTCGGTGGTCCGCCACATCTGCGCGCCGACTGACGGTCCCCACGTCCACACCTCGTCCACGCCGTACTGGCACAGGCTGTAGACAATGGGCCTGCCCGTCGCCCGCAGCGCGTCGCCCATCTTTTTGTAGGCCGCCCGCATCAGCGCATATGCAGCCGTGGGGTTGCCGCCATCCCGCTTCGTCAGTGGACTCATCTGGTCTGCAAACGAGCACAGGTCGTACTTTAGAAAGTCCACGCCCCAGCCTGCATACATCTGCGCATCCTGCGCCTCATGCCCCAGGCTTCCCGCATAGCCGCCGCACGTCTTCGCACCGGGTGACGAGTAGATGCCGAACTTCAGCCCCTTGGAGTGGATATAGTCACCCAGCGCCTTCATGTCGGGGAAGCGGCTGTTGGTGTGCAGCACGCCTGCCGCATCGCGCTCACCTTGCCACGTGTCGTCGACGTTGACATACACGTAGCCCGCATCGCGCATGCCCGTGCTCACCATCTGGTCCGCTGCCGTTCGCACATCGGCGTCCGTCACGCGTTCTGCAAAGTGGTTCCAACTGTTCCAGCCCATGGGTGGCGTCATCGCCATCTGCGCCCGCGCACACACTACCGTCAGTGCACAAGCCAGCGTCGCACACACCACTTTGACCATTGGCATCCGTAGCATCATTCCCCCGTTAACTTGCACGGAGGATATACCGTGCAAGCGGTTTCAGTCTCCGCATGGCTGCGCGCCCTGCGCATTGTGTGGAACGGCCTGCACACGGCGGGAACTCAACGTATGGCCGTGCCAGAGGGCGGAGCGGCGTCTACGCAGGCGTATTCCACCCCTTTGCCCTGCTCACCGCCTCCTGCCACCGCCCGTAGATCTTCTCCATGCCGCCCCGCTCTTTCGCCGGCGTGAAGACTTTGCCACTGCCCTGCGCCCGCCGGATCTCCTCCGTCCCCGACCAGAAGCCTGTACTGAGCCCCGCCAGGAACGCCGCACCCATCGCCGTCGTCTCAAGGCATGCCGGCCGATGGACCGGCACCCCCAGCAGGTCTGCCTGAAACTGCATCAGCGTATCGTTCGCCGCAGCACCGCCATCTACCCGCAGCTCCCGCAGCGGCGCCGGTGTGTCCGCATCCATGGCACGCAACACATCTGTCACCTGCAGCGCAATGCTCTCGAGCGCGGCCCGCGCGATATGCCCCCGCGTCGTTCCGCGCCCCATGCCGATCATCATGCCGCTCGCATACGGATCCCAGTGCGGCGCACCCAGCCCCGTAAAGGCCGGCACAAATACCACACCACCGCTATCCGGAACCGTCATGGCCAGCGCTTCTACCTCGGCGCTCGTGGCAATCAGGCCAAGGCCGTCACGCAGCCACTGCACCACCGCGCCGCCGATAAAGACAGACCCCTCCAGCGCATACTCCGGCTTGCGCGCAACGGAACACGCCAGCGTCGTCAGCAGCCGCTGCTCGCTCTTCCGGAATGTACCGCCGATGTGCTGCAGCAGAAAGCATCCGGTCCCGTACGTGTTCTTCGCATCCCCAGGCTCCACGCACATTTGCCCGAAGAGCGCACTCTGCTGGTCGCCGGCGATACCGGCAATCTCCACGCCTTCAAGCCCCAGCGTGGTTGAGACAGGACCGAGCATCTCACTGGACCACACCACCTGCGGCATCATGCTGCGCGGTACCCGCAACAGCCGCAGCAGCTCGTCATCCCAGCGGTCTTCGCGGATGTTGTACAGCAGCGTCCGGCTGGCATTGGTGCGGTCCGTCACATGGCGTTTGCCGCTTGTCAGGTTCCACAGCAACCAGCTGTCGACTGTGCCAAAGCAAAGCTCGCCGCGCTCTGCTTTTTCGCGCGCACCGGCCACGTTGTCCAGAATCCACGCGACCTTTGTTCCGGAAAAATAAGGATCCAGCCGCAAACCGCTGCGCTCCCGCACCTCATCTTCCGCGCCCTCGTTCACCAGCCGTGCACACACATCCGCTGTCCGCCGGTCCTGCCACACAATGGCGTTGTAGACCGGCTTGCCTGTCGCGCGTTCCCACACGATGGCTGTTTCGCGCTGGTTTGTGATGCCCAGCGCCGCCACATCCCGAGGCCGCACGCCGACCCGCCCCAGCACCTCCACGGCCGCGCTGAGCTGGCTGGTCCAGATTTCGTAAGGATCGTGCTCGACCCATCCCGGCTTGCCCTCTGGAAATATCTGCGTGAACTCATGCTGCGCCGTTCCGGCGATGCTGCCGGCACGGTCAAAGAGGATCGCCCTCGAACTCGTCGTTCCCTGGTCCAGCGCAAGTATGTAGTCAGCCATCTGCCATTGTCTCCAACGCAGCCACCTTACCACTGCACCCCCATCCCGTGGCCCCGCCCATGGATCTCTGTGTCTAAGGAGTCAAAGGTGACGAGACCTGCGACTGCACTTTCCTATACTCTTGGTCCCGTGGAAGGTTGCCGCCTCGGCGACCGCTACACCTCTATCCGATGAGCACCACGACTCCATTTCACATTCTGCAGGGCGCGGCTGAGCATGCGCGCAGGCATCCGCACGAAGGGTTTGCGGACGCGCAGAAGCTGGCTGAGCTGCTGCGGCAAACGGTGCGCGGCGAGGTGCGCTTTGATGATGCATCGCGCGCGTTGTATGCGACGGACGCGTCGAACTACCGGCAGGTACCGATTGGCCTGGTGCTGCCGCTGGACACAGACGACGTGGTTGCAACGATTGCGGCGTGCCGCAGTGTGGGCGCGCCTGTGCTGTCGCGTGGTGCAGGGACGTCGCTTGCGGGCCAGTGCTGCAACGTGGCGGTGGTTCTGGATTTTTCAAAGTACATGCACGGCATTACGGCCATGGACGCCGCGGCAAGGACCGCGCGGGTGCAGCCGGGAATTGTGCTGGACAGACTGCGAGACGCGGCAGAGGTGCATGAGCTGACCTTTGCGCCTGACCCGGCCACACACAGCCGATGCACGCTAGGCGGCATGATCGGCAACAACAGTTGCGGCGTGCACGCGTTGATGGGCGGAAAGACGGTCGACAACATTGAATCACTGGAGATCCTGCTGTACGACGGAACCCGCATGCAGGTGGGCCGGACGACAGAGGACGAGCTGGCGAGCATCATCACAAAGGGTGGGCGCAAGGGCCAGATTTATGCAGGGCTCAAGCGGCTGCGCGATACGTACTCCCAGTTGGTGCGCGAGCGATTTCCGGACATTCCGCGACGCGTGTCGGGGTACAACCTGGACCAGCTGCTGCCGGAGAACGGCTTCAACGTGGCGCGAGCGCTGGTGGGGTCGGAGGGGACGTGCGTCACCATTCTGGAGGCAACGTGCGAGTTGAAGCCGAGCCCGCAGCACCGGCGGCTGGTGGCGCTTGGTTTTGCAGATGCCTTTATTGCAGCAGACCACGTGCCGGCGGTGCTTGCGCTGAAGCCCATCGGCCTGGAGGGGTTCGACGGGTTGCTGGTGGACTTTATGCTGCGCAAGAACCTGGTGGTGGACGACGTAAAGCTCTTGCCAGCGGGACGTGGCTTTTTGTTGTGCGAGTTTGGCGGCGACACGCCGGAAGAAGTGGATGCGATGACGGAGGCGCTGCTGCAGCTTGTGCCGTCGCTTGCAGAGCAGCCGTTCGTGGCGCGGTATACAGCGGCGGAGGCGGCGCGGGTGTGGAAGGTGCGGGAAGCCGCGCTGGGTGCGAGCGTCTTTGTGCCCGGGGAGGAGAGCGGATGGGAGGGCTGGGAGGATTCGGCCGTGCCGCCGGAGCGGCTGGGCGCGTATCTGCGAGAGCTCTTTCAACTGATTGAGAGTTACGGCTACCGTTCGCCGATGTATGGGCACTTTGGCCAGGGATGCGTTCACCTGCGGATCAGCTTTGCGCTGAAAACCGCGGAAGGTGTGGCGGCATATCGCCGCTTTATCGACGAAGCGGCAGACATTGTGCTCAAGTACGGCGGTTCATTTTCTGGCGAGCACGGCGATGGGCAGTCTCGCGCGGCGTTGCTGCCGAAGATGTTTGGGCCGGAGCTGATGGACGCGTTCCGGGAGTTCAAGGCGCTGTGGGATCCGCTGAACCGCATGAACCCGGGCAAGCTGATCGATCCGATTGCGGTGTACGATCCGGTGGAGAATCTACGTGTTGGTGCCGGGTACGCGTCGGCAGAGGCAAAGACCTGGTTCAGCTATGCCGGCGATGCTGGGTCCTTTGCAGACGCGACGACGCGCTGCGTGGGCGTGGGTGCGTGCCGCAAGCAGGACGGCGGAACTATGTGCCCCAGCTACATGGCCACACAGGAGGAGGCGCACAGCACGCGTGGCCGGGCACACCTGTTGTGGGAGATGCTGCAGGGCGACGTGTTGAAGGGCGGGTGGCGCAATGAGCAGGTGAAGGACGCGCTCGACCTTTGCCTGAGCTGCAAGGCGTGCAAAACGGAGTGCCCTGTCAACGTCGACATGGCGACGTGGAAGGCAGAGTTTCTGGCGCACTTTTACGAAGGTCGCCGGCACCCGCTGCAGCACTACGCGTTTGGACACATGGATCGCTGGGCGCGCCTGGCTTCCATTGCGCCGGCGCTCGCGAACCTGCCGCTGCGCGTACCAGGACTTGCGAGTGTGATGAAACGTGTGCTCGATGTTGCGCCGCAACGGACGTTGCCGCAATTTGCCGCAAAGAGTTTTCGCGCCGGCTTTCACGCGCGGCAGGCGGGTGCTGCTGAAGCCGCTGGAGGAAAGCCGGTTCTGCTGTGGGCAGACACGTGGAACAACTACTTTTACCCGCAGGCGCTGCATGCCGCGGCAAAGGTGCTAGCGGCGACGGGACACACGGTGCGGGTGCCTGCAAAGCATGTGTGTTGCGGACGGCCGCTGTACGACTTCGGTTTTCTGGACGAGGCGCGGCGCTATCTGCTGCGCATCCTGGATAAGTTTGAGCCGGAGATCAGGGCCGGTGTGCCCGTGGTAATGCTGGAGCCAAGCTGTGCCAGCGTGTTTCGCGACGAGCTGTTGAGTTTCTTTCCGCACGACGAGCGCGCCATCCTGCTGAGCAGGCAGACCACCATGTTGAGCGAGGTGCTGGCAGGTGAAAATGTGAGCGGCTGGGTGCCGCCGCAGATGGTTGGACGGAAGATCGTGGTGCAGGGCCACTGCCATCAGAAAGCCTTGATGACGATGAAGGATGAGCTGGCACTGCTTCGCGCGACCGGAGCGGAAGTCGATCTGCTGGACTCCGGCTGCTGCGGCATGGCAGGGCCGTTCGGCTTTGAGAGGGACAAGTTCGACGTGTCGCAGCGCATCGCAGAACGTGTGCTGCTGCCGGCTGTGCGAGATGCGGGGCCAGCAGACGTGGTGGTGTCGAACGGCTTTAGTTGCCGCGAACAGATCAGCCAGAACACCGCCCGGCGAGGTGTACACATGGCCGAGGTGATGGCCGGCGAGTGTGGTTGAGTACGCTGTGATCGCCCGCGACGAAAACGCGGGAGCCAGTTCGCACCGGTCGGCTATTGGATGATGATGTCCAGCACGCCCGAGTCTGTGGCACCGGGGTTGGTGGCGACGAGTTGAGCAACACCTGCAGACGTGAGGTCAGACGCGGGGACAGCGACAGTGATGTGGTTGGAGTCCACAAGCGTCGTGGTGCGATAGCTGCCGTTCCACGTGACCGCGACCCCAGGAAGGAAGTTGCTGCCTTCAATCGTAAGCAGCGTGTTGCCATTGCCGTGGGCGAGGGCCGGTGACGACCTGCCGGAAAACAGAGCACCACTGCTTGTGGACAGCAGCTGCGGCACAACGAAGCCGCCACGCATCAGGTAGAGATGTCCGTCGCTGGAGAGCAATGCAAGGCCGTCCTGACCCCATCGCAGCATCTCCATCTCACCGTCGTACGGTGTGGTTTTTGCAGCAGCGACGCCGAGTGACACGATCCCGGACAGCTGATAGTTGTTCACGTTGTAGGCGGCGATGCCGTCCACCGTGGCGCTGTTGTTGGCACCGGTCGAGACCGGGAAGAAGGCTCGACCAAGCTCGCGGTCCGCGGTAAAGGCGCGTGGCGTGGATGCGCTATCCGTGCCGGCACCCTGAAAGATGCCAAGCGGAGTCGCAGGGCTGGTGGATGGATCGGCGACAGCACCACCGCGGCCGAAGACGAGGCCACCATCGATCTTGATGCAGCCCAGGCTGCTGATTGTGGAAGCGTGGGTGTACCCGGTCGCAAGACCACCGGCGGATACGGCTGTGCTGTAGAGCTTGCCGCCGCTTGCGACAGAATCGACGGAGTACAGGGTGCTGGCGCTGTAGAAGCTGAGGCAGATGCCGACGTAGGTGCTTTGCACCAGGGTGCGTGGGGTGGCTGTGCCTGCCCTCTGGTTGATGTCGTACAGCGAGATACCAGAGGACGTGCCGCCGTCAATCGCCACCGCTGTGTCGGAGTTCGGCAGGACGGCGATGTCTTGCGGGGTTACACCGGTGGCTGGAAACGCAACGCTAAGGTCTGCGGCGTCGGTCAGCAGGTTGATACGCGAGAGGCCAGCCGCGCCCGTCAGCAGCGTGTAGAGTTCCTTGCCATCGCCGGAGATGGCCATGCGAACGGGTTGTGAGCCTACATGGATCGGTGCCCCCAGCGTGCCTGTCTCGGGCTGCACAGCGACGACGGAATCGCCGGCGATTGTCTTGGAGTTGGTGTTGATCGACATAAAGATGCGACGGCTATACGGCTCGTACACCATGCTGTTGGCGAGCATGGTCGTGACCGTGTACACGGAAAACGGCACCGCATTGGACACGCCGCCACCGGGTGCGGGACTGCTGACTGCAACGGCACCCCAGCCGAGTGTGGCCAGGCTGGACGCCGGGATTACGGCGGTGAGCTGTGTCGCACTGACGTATGTCGTGGAAAGAGAGGTCCCGTTCCACACCACCGTGGCACCGCTGGTGAACCCACTGCCCGTGAGGGTGATGGTGGTGCTTGCCGCACCGGCCTGGATGGAGGACGGGGAGAGCGCAGCGACGGTGGGAACCACGCTGTAGTGGCTGCCAGTGACCTGCACGGCAATTGCAACCGAGTTGTTGATCGGGAGTGGGTCGGCGTTCGAGCCTGAGACGACCGCGTCGACCGTGGATGTGCCGGCGTCTGTCTCAAGCACGTTGACGGTGACGACCGCCGTTGCGCCATTGGCCAGCGTCCCCAGCGAACAAAGAACAGGTGAGCCCTGGCTGCAGGTGCCGGCGGTCGTGCTGACGGATGTCACGCTGCCGAGCGTAGGAGCGGAGATCTGAAGAGCGACACCGCCCGTTGCCGCAGGACCATGGTTCGTGACAAGGAAGCTGACGGGGACAGTTATGCCAGTGGCGGCAGACGGGACGGCAGAGGCACTGACAGCCAGGTCAGACTGGGAGGCACTGAGGTCGGCAACGGCGTTGGATTGCACGGAGAAAACGCCGACCGGACTGCGAACCGCCAGACCATTTGCACCCCATCTGGCAAGGCCGTTCACACCTTGCGGAAAGAGGATGGTCCCGGCACCCGTCGACGTATAGAAAGCCGGCATGTTGAGCGGCACTGTGGTGGTTTGGAGGCTGTTGTCCGACAGATTAAACACCTGCATGCGGGTGAGCGCGGTATAGGGGTCTGACGAGGGCTGGTCCAGGACAAAGATGCGGCCGGTGCCAGTGTCTGCAAAGGTAGGTCCAACCGCCGGGTTGGAACCGCTCATCACCAGCGAACCGGCCTGGGCACCGGTTTCCGCGTTGTAGACAGAGCCAAAGTCGGTGTAGAGCTTGCCGTTATTCAGCTGCATCTCTGGGCTTACCGTGCTGGCAAGTGCTGGCGTACTGTTCGTCGCCAGAAAGGTTAGGCCGGTGCTGTTGAACGTGTAGGTGTTCAGACCAGAGCCGCCGGAATAGAGTTCGCCGGTGGCATTGTTTGCCTGCAGTGCGAGAGCGCGCGGTGTGTACGCGGCCGGGCCGGTGTAATTGGCGGGGCCGGCGGTGCTGCGCAGCGCGCCACTATCGTAGATGGCGAATTGCGGACTGCCCGCCGACGCCTGCACCACGACTGAGTTTGCCGCGCCAGGAAGTGCGACGAGCGATAGGGCCACCGGTGGTTGGTCCACATAACCGGTTGACGGGTCGAGCGCGAGTTGGAACTGCGTTCCGGCTGTGCCTGCGGTAAGGTCCACACGACGGACGGCGGAGGCGCCATCGAGGCCTACCCACAAGCCGGTGCCGTCTGCGGTGAGGGCGAGCTTGTCTGGTTCGCTGCCCACATAGATCGGAGTTCCGAGCACGCCCGTTGCCGGATCAAGCGAGACGATGGAGTTGGCGAGCGGAGCTCCCGCCTTACCAGGAATGGACAGGTAAAAGAGCCCATTCGCCGTGTCGTACACCATGCTGTTGCTGACCACCGGGACATAGGCCGTGAAGTACACCGTGGCCGAGGTACCCCCACCCGGGGAGGGTGTAAACGCACTGAGACCATAATTGCCGGGCAGTGCGACAGCGGACGTTGGAATCGAAGCCGTGAGGGTGGTGCTGCTGACGAACGTCGTTGTGAGAGCCGTGCCGTTGAACGTCAGGGTCGTGCTCGGCTGGAAGCCGGTGCCGGAAATGGTGAGTGTCTCTGCCGTGTTGATTTGGCCGTAGGCGGGGCTGATGCTGGTAAGCGCAGGCACGGGGGGATTGAAGACGGTGAATATCGCCGAGTTTGAGGTGGTGGGCGTTGCGGTCGGGTTCACAACCGTGACAGCAGCGGTGCCTGCGGTGCTGAGCAAGGCTGCCGGCACCTGAGCGATGAGAGTTGTGCCAGCCGTACCGGAGACGGCGGTCGATAACGATGAGCCATTCCAATGAACGGTGGATGTGCTGCCCAGGTTTGTCCCGCTCACCGTGAGTGCAAAGGCCGATGCCCCGGTGAAGGCCGAACCCGGGCTGATGGACGATATGGTGGGTGTGGACGTGCGCTGACCCACCAGCAGCGTGGATGCGGCCGAGACCCTGTTGGACGGGGCGGGATTCGTGACGGTAATAGAGAGCAGGGCGGCATTCGACTGGTCTGCAACGGTCAGCGTGAACGTGAGGCTTGTGCCGCTGCTGTACGTGGTGACGCGGTTGCTGCCATTGACCTGGACAGTTGCGCCGGAAAGGTAATTTGTTCCCGTCACGGTGACCTGCGTCGGCGTGGACGCCCCCGTGGGGACGCTGGCCGGTGTAAGCGTGGTGATAGTGGGTTGCAGGTAGGCGACGGAAACCGACACTGCCGAGGAAGTACCACCGCCGGGAGCTGCGTTAAGTACAACAATGCTGAGGGTGCCGGGCGCTACCTGCTCTGCCGCTGTAAGAGTGATGGTGAGCTGGGTGGGGCTGACGAACCTGGCGGCGTGGGAGTTGCCGTTCACCTGCGCCGTCGAGGTTGAGACAAAGCCAGAGCCGATGAGGGTGATCACTGTGCCGGCAGCAGTACCAGCAGCGATCGTAGTCGGCGACGCGCTGCTGAGGATCGGCAGAGGATTCGTCACCGGGAGAGACACCGCGGCGGAAGTTCCGCCGCCGGGAGCCGCATTGGTGACTGCAACGCTGAGCGTTGACGCTGTTGCCTGATCGGCGGCGATGGTCGTAAACGTCAGCTGAGTCGCGCTCTTAAAGGTTGTGGCACGAGCGCCACCGTTTACCGTAACCGTTGAGCCGGCGATGAAGTTGGATCCTGTGACCGTGACGGTCGAGGTCGCACCGCCTGTACTGACAGGCAGGGTGCTGGGCGCGAGCGTGATCGCACCGGGCAGCGGATTGGTGATTGCGATCGTCGCACTGCCGGTGCTGCCTCCGCCGGGAGTGGGGTTCGCTGCAGTCACGGTCAGGATCGTCGCGGTGGACTGATCTGCCGCTGTGAGCGCAAAGGTGAGCTGCGTTGCGCTCACATATGTTGTGGTGCGAGCTGTGCCAGCTACGATAACGCCGGCACCGCGGACGAATCCTGTTCCATTCACGGTGATCGTCGTGGCCGTTGTGGTGCGTACCGGGACTGAACTTGGACTGACGGTGATCGCGCTGGCGGGCGCCGGGTTGTTGACGGTAAGGGTGGACGCGTTCGACGAACCGCCACCGGGAGTTGGGTTGGTGACGGTGACGCTGAGAACGGTGCCGCTCGCCTGCTCTGCCACGGAAAGGTTGAAGGCCAGTAACGTCGCGCTGGTGAACGTTGTGGAATGGGCAACGCCGTTGACATAAACGGTGGACCCTGCGACGAAGCGGCTGCCGCTGACGGTGATCGCAGTTGCCGTGGGTGTTCCGGCTGTCACGGCATTTGGCGACAGACTCGCGATGACGGGTACGGGATTGACCACGTGAAATGCAACAGCAGCGGAGGTGCCGCCGCCCGGAGCAGCTGTGGACACCGTGATCGCGAGATCGCCTGCCGTCGCCTGGTCGGCCACCGTGAGTTGCGTAGTGAGCTGGGTGGAACTGACGAAGGTGGTTGGACGCGCCGTGCCGTTGACGTTTGCCACTGTCGCCGGGACGAAAGCCGATCCGGAGATCGTCACGGCCAGGGGTGCGGTTCCGCCGGCAACAGCGCTGGAGGGTGCAACCGTAATGGCTCCGGGAGCTGGGTTGAGCACCGGCAGTTGCACGGTATTCGAGTTGCCGCCACCCGGCGTGGGGTTTTTCACCAGCACTGCAAGACTGCCGGCGGACGCCTGATCCGCAGCCACCAGTTGCGCTCTGACCTGCGAGATGCTGACGACAGTTGTCGCTCGAGCGCTGCCATTGACGAGCACCTGGGCACCCGGTTCAAAGTTGCTGCCCGAGATGGTAAGCAGCGCGGGAGCAGCGGCCACCGTGACGGACGCAGGAGACACTGCGCCGATGACGGGAACAGGATTGCTGAGGATGATGGTTGCCGCCGCGGTCACTCCGCCACCCGGCGAAGGAGTGCTAACGGCTATCGACAGGGTACCCGGCGTTGCCAGGTCAGCGGCGGAGAGAACAAAGGTGAGGCTGCTAGAACTTGCAAGTGTTACAGGGCGGGACCTGCCGTTGACGAACACGGAAGAGGCCGCCACAAAGTTGCTGCCTGATACGGCGACCGTGACCGGTGTGGTGGTACCGGCAACGATTGTGGTGGGAGAGACGGTGATGGAGCCTGGCTGCGGATTGCTCACCGTAAAGGTAGAAACTGGCGACGAGCCGCCGCCGGGCCCGGCGTTGGTGACAACAATCGAGAGCGTTGCGGCAGACTGCAGGTCAGCCGGTGTGAGCGCGAAGGAAAGCTTCGTGGAACTGCTGTAGGTGGTGCTGCGCGTGGTCCCAGCAACCAGAACGCTTGAACCAGCGACGAAGTTGGTGCCGGTCACAGTCACGGCGAGTGGTCCCGCAGAGCCTGCCAGTGCGGTAGAAGGCGACAACACGAGGGCGCCAGGAACAGGGTTTGCGACGGTGAGCGTTGCGGCCGGAGAGGAGCCGCCGCTGGGGCCTGGGTTTGTGACGATGATGGGCAGAGTACCGGCGGTTGCCACGTCGGCAGCGGTCAGCACGAAGACTACTGTGTGGCTGTTGACGACGGTTGCCGCGCGAACGATCCCTGCGACGGAAACGGAAGAAGCCGTGGCGAAGTTGCTGCCGGTAACGGTGATGCTGACAGGAGCAGAGGCACCGACCAGCACCGTGGCTGGCGAGAGACTGATTGCGCCAGGCTGGGCATTGTTCACCACGAGCACCGCCGGAGCGGACACGCCACCGCCGGGATTGGGATTTGTGACGACCACGCTCAACGTGCCGGCCGCCGCTGTTTCAGCCGCCGTCAACGGGAAGGTGAGGCTGCTCGCGCCCGAGACGGAGGCCGCACGCGGCACACCATTGACGGAGACCGTCGCTGACGCTGCAAAGTTGGACCCCGCAATGACGATGGTGGTTGGCGACGCCGAACCCACCACGAGTGACGACGGCGTGATCGTGCCGATGACAGGGACCAGGCCGGTAACGGCGAGGTTGACGGCGGCGGACGATCCGCCACCCGGGGCCGGGTTCGTCACAACGACCGGCAGGGTCGCGACGCTGGCCACCTCTGCACTCCCCACGGAGAAGCTGAGCTTTGCGCTGCTGATCAACGTTGCGGCGCGTGAGACCCCGTTGACTGAGACGGTGGCCCCAGGCGCGAAGCCGGCGCCCCCCAGCGTGACGATGGTAGCCGATGGCGTGCCGACGGCGATGGTGGATGGAGACAGCGCACCCGCGGAAGGTACGGTGTTCGTAATAGTAAGCGAGGCAGCGGCGGACGATCCGCCGCCGGGGGCAGGGTTGGTGACCACGACCGGCACCGCACCAGCAATCGCCTGTTCTGCCGTGCTCACCGGAAATGTAAGAGACGTTGCCGACAGAACTGTCGCAGCGCGCGGTGTGCCCGCCACAGAAACCGTTGCACCAGCGGCGAAGTTGCCGCCGGTAAGAGTCACGGTCGTGGGTGCAGCTGTGCCAAAGGCAATGGTCGAGGGTAAAACCGTCGCAATGGAAGGTGTGGGGTTGTTCACCGGCAGAGGTCGTGCTGCAGAGATGCCGCCACCAGGGGCTGGATTCTGCACGGCAACCTGTAGCGTGGTGCCGACCGAGGTGTCGGCTGCGGTTGTCGTAAAGGACAGCTGTGAACCGCTCGAGACAGTAGTAGCCCGCGTCGCGCCATTCACAAGAACCTTGCTGCCCGGCAGAAAGCCCGATCCCTGCAGGGTGACGACCACACCAGACGCCCCCACCGACAGAGCCGCTGGAAGCACCGACGAGATGGCCGGGGCTGGATTCGTAATCAGAAAGCTGGACGGGGAGGAGCTGCCGCCGCCGGGTGCAGGATTCATCACCGTCATGGGGAACGAGCCGGCCGTCGCTGCGTCTGCAGCCGTCAGAGTGACGGACACCTCCGTCGGACTGATATAGACGATAGGTCGCGCCGCACCACTGAATAGTGCCGTTGTGCCAGGGGAAAAGCCGCTCCCGGTCATCGTCACGGTCACACTTCCACTGCCTGTTATGGCAAACGTGGGAGAGGTCTGTGAGAGTACCGGCCTGGGATTGTCCACCTCGAGCGTGCCCTGAGCAGTGGCCAGCGCGCCATTTTCTGTCACTGTGACAGGAACAATGGCACCCACAGGGAACTGCGTCGATGGTACTGTTGCGGTCAGCTGGGTACCGCTGACGTAGGTCGTCGCGACACTGGCGGAGTTGATAAGGACAGTAGTTCCACTCTGGAAGCCCGTCCCGTATACGGTCAGGGTCGCTGCTGTTGCCACCGGAATGACGGCCGGCGACACTGATGTGACGGTCAGGCCGGAGGTGGTTGTGGCCCTTACCGGTGTGTCCTTCGCAGACGAGGGGCTGGACCCGCAGCCTGCCAGCAGCGCGACCATGCTTCCTGCTAAAGCAGCCGCAATGACCTGACGTCTCATGGATGCCCAGAATACAAGCGAAATGTCGCTAATTGGCGACAGAAGCAGCGAATGCTTGAAGTGACAGCAGAAACTTTAGTCGTTTGACCCAGTTTGCATCATGCAATTGGGCCAGCTCGTGATAAATGCACATAGCATGGTGCAATCAAGTAAAAGCTGCTCCTCGCCGATAACGAAAAGGTGATCTCCAATGCGTCTGTCACAGGGACGACCAGCTTGCCTCTGACCGGTTCTCGATCCCGGCAGGGCAGTGTTCGATCGCTCATCGCAGTCGTGACGCGACGCTTGCCACGGCTGGATGCCCGGCAGCTTATACGCGCTTTGGGCAGTCCTGGCGATGTGCTCGGCATCTGCGTTGCCGGTGTGCTGTGCGTTGTTCTGACCCTGAGAAGTGTCGGACACGTGCAACAGTTCCTGTTCGTCTGGCCTGCAAGTGGTGTTCTGCTGGCGATGGCTGCACCGCGATGGCGACAGGACCTGTCGTCGAAGGTGATCACGCTGTTCGCAGCCATGACGGCGGTGGGTGCGGGTGGGCTTCTGGTGGGTATGCCATGGTGGCTTGCGGGGCAGACTGCCGCCCTGACCGGTGTCGACCTGTACCTGGCCGGAGTTTTTCTGTTCCCCACTGTGAGCCGCTTTGCCGACCTGAAAAGGCGGGAAGGTGTGATCCGCTTTGCGCTTGCGGCTGTGCTTATTCCGCTGTGCACCGCGACGCTTGGCACACTGACGCTGCATGGCTTTCTGCACCGGGCCGCGTTGCAGACGCTGGCACATGAGTTTTTTGCAAATTCCCTGGGAATTGCGCTTGCCTACCCCATCACCCTGCTGTTCGTGCGGCGGGAAGAGGGTCGGCGCTGGGTCTCGCAGTTCGGCCAACGGCATGCGCTGCCGGCAATGCTGCTGTTTACAGCGGTCGCAAGCTGGACCTTCTCCCAGGACGTGGGGCCATTTCTTTTCCTTGTCTTTCCGCCCATGATTGTGGCTCTGCTGGTTCTGGGGCTCGACGGCGCGGTGGTCGTGTCGCTGCTGGTCAGTGTCATTGGCTGGAGTGCCACAACCCATGGGCACGGGCCCATGTGGCTGATGCGCGGCGCATCGGACGATCACCGGCTGCTCGTACTGCAGATTTTTGTATGGACCTGCCTGGTCACGGCGCTGCCTGTGGGTGCGTTGCTGGACGAACGCCGTGCGGCCGAGCGCAAGACCGACGAGGCGCGGGCGATCTACCAGACGATGCTGCACAATGCGGAAGAAATGATCGTGCTGTCTGCGATTGAGGGAGCGCAGCGGTATGTGTCACCCGCCGTGGAACGGCTTACCGGCTGGACACCGGAGGAATTCCTTGCGCTGAACCGCATGGACACCTTTCATCCGGACGACCGGGACCTTGTGAGCACCACGCTGGAGAGCCTGCGCCATGGCAAGTGGGAACACACGGTGCGATACCGCCTGCTGCAAAAGCGCGGTGGCTACAAGTGGGTTGAAGCCAAGGTGCGCGCCTATGGCGATGCGGCAACCGGCAGCATTACGGGCTACGTGGGTGCGGTGCGCGACATCTCCGAACTGCGACGCACGGAAACCCGGTGGGAAGAGGAGCGCGCCGAGCTTGCGCGGGAACAGCAGCGGCTGGCGGACCTGGCCAGCACCGACGCGCTGACGGGTCTGCCCAATCGCCGTGTGTTCGAGGAGCTGCTGTCGAACTATGAGTTCGACATGCGCCGGGAATTCGACATGCGCCGGCAGGCGAGGCACACGCCTGCGGACGGGATCGGTGCGACGTCCGAACGCAAACTCGCCGTCATGATGGTTGACGTCGATTACTTCAAGCTCTACAACGACACGTATGGCCACGCGGCCGGGGACGAATGCCTCGCGGAATTGGCCGCCACCCTGCGCTCGACGTTGGGCCGCCGCGATGATGTGGTCGCACGGCTTGGCGGCGAGGAGTTCGCGATCGTTCTGCCGGGGGCCGGACACACAACCGCACCCGAGATTGCAGAACGGCTGCTCCAGGCGGTGCGCGCGGTGCAACGGACGCATCGTGCCAGCCCGCTCGGCTATGTCACGATCAGCATTGGCATAGCGGTAGGTGAGCCGTCCGCTGACTTCAGCTATGCGCATCTGCTGCAGCAGGCGGATCGTGCGCTGTACCTGTGCAAAGGCGCAGGCAAGAACCGCGCCGAGGTGAGTGGCTCGCAACGGGCCACGCCGGACGCGATCCCGGCCTGAACGAGTGCAGGGACTTACCCCGGCTGACGTCCACCGCCTGAGACGATGCCTACGCCGCGGAGGTCGCCGGCGATGGCCCGTCGACGCCGCTGTGGAAGACCAGCTTGCCGTTCTCCACGTCTGCCGTTACCTGATCGCCATGCTTCACAGAGCCGTCCAGAATCCGCAGCGCCAATGGATCCTGCAGCATGCGCTGGATGGCACGCTTGAGCGGCCTGGCACCATAGGCTCGGTCATAGCCAGCGGTAAACAGCAGCTTGCGCGCGGCGTCCGTCAGGCTCAGCGTGATCTTGCGATTGCCAAGCAGCCGCTCCAGGTCTTTCAGGCGCAGATCGACGATGTGGGTCAGCTGCTCCTCGCCCAGTGGGTGAAAGATGACGATGTCGTCCACACGGTTCAGGAACTCCGGCCGGAACTGCTTGCGCAACTCCTCCATCACACGCGCCTTTACATCCTCAAAGCCGTCAGCACTCTCAGCCCAGGCGCTCGTCAAAAGGTGCGCGCCGGTGTTCGACGTCATGATGATGACGGTGTTCTTGAACGAAACAGTGCGGCCCTTCGAGTCGGTGAGCCGGCCATCATCGAGCACCTGCAGCAGCACGTTGAAGACGTCCGGATGTGCTTTCTCGATCTCGTCGAAGAGCACGACGGAGTAGGGCCTGCGGCGCACGGCCTCCGTCAGCTGGCCGCCTTCGTCGAAACCGACATAGCCCGGAGGCGCGCCGATCAAGCGAGCCACGGCATGCTTCTCCATGTACTCGCTCATGTCGATGCGGATCATGGCGTTCTCATCGTCGAACAGGAACTCTGCCAACGCGCGTGCGGTTTCAGTCTTGCCGACGCCGGTCGGGCCTAGAAAAATGAAGCTGCCGATGGGCCGCTTTGGGTCGCTGAGACCGGCACGGCTACGACGAATCGCGTTTGCCACGGCGTCAATTGCTTCAGCCTGGCCGATGACCCGCTCGCTGAGCCGGCCTTCCATCTGCACCAGCTTCTGCACCTCGCCTTCAAGCATTTTGCTGACGGGGATACCGGTCCAGCGGGAGACGATGCCGGCGATGTCCTCTTCGTCGACCTCCTCCTTCAGCATGCGCGCAGTCGTGCCATTCTTCAGCGCGTCCTGCTCGGCCTCAAGCGTGCGCAGTTCGGCTTCGGCCTTTGGCAGATCGCCATACTGAATGGCGGCGGCACGCTCCAGGTTGCCGCGGCGCGACTGGTCCTGCATTTCGAAACGCAGTGCCTCCACCTGCTTCTTCAACTCGGTGACGCGGCCAATGCCCTCACGCTCGTGCTGCCACCTGGCCCGCAGGCCGGCGGCGCGCTCCTGCAGTTCGGCCAGCTCGCGCTCCACGGCGTGCATGCGTTCCTGCGAGTTGGCGTCGTCTTCCCTCTTCAGCGCAGTTCGCTCAATTTCAAGCGACATGGCGCGGCGGTCGATGGCATCGATCTCCTCCGGCACAGAGCCAATCTGGATCGCAAGAGCTGCTGCAGCTTCGTCCACCAGGTCGATGGCCTTGTCCGGCAGAAAGCGGTCGCTGATGTAGCGATGGCTCAGCTCCGCCGCGGCAACGATGGCCGCGTCCTTGATGCGGACGTTATGGTGCGCCTCGTACTTTTCCTTCAAGCCGCGCAGGATGGCAACGGTGTCCTCGACGTTTGGCTCGCCCACGTACACCTGCTGGAAGCGGCGTTCCAGTGCGGCGTCCTTCTCGATGTATTTGCGGAACTCCGCCAGGGTGGTTGCGCCGATGGCACGCAGGCCGCCGCGCGCCAGTGCCGGCTTCAGCATGTTGCTGGCGTCGATGGCACCCTCGGACGCACCCGCGCCGACGAGGGTATGCAGCTCGTCGATGAAGAGGATGATGTGGCCGTTGGAGTCCTCGATCTCTTTGAGAACAGCCTTCAGCCGCTCTTCAAACTCACCCCGAAACTTTGCCCCGGCAAGCATGCTCGCCAGGTCCAGCGAGATGACCCGCTTGTCTTTGAGGCTCTCCGGCACATCGCCGCTCACGATCCGGCGCGCCAGACCCTCCACAATTGCGGTCTTGCCGACGCCGGGCTCGCCGATGAGCACGGGATTGTTCTTGGTACGGCGGCTCAGCACCTGGATCACGCGGCGAATCTCCTCGTCGCGGCCAATGACCGGGTCAAGCTTGCCGGCACGGGCCTGTGCCGTCACATCCTTGGCATACTTTTCCAGCGCCTGGAACTTGCCCTCCGGTGTCTGGTCGGTCACACGTTGCGACCCGCGCAGCTCCGCCAACGCCTTCAGGACCGCGTCATGCGTCACGCCGGCAGCCGCCAGCGCCATGCCGACAGGCTCCGTCCGCTGATCTGTCAGCGACAGCAGCAGGTGCTCAGTCGAGACGAATTCGTCCTTGAAGTGCCTGGCTTCTTTGTCTGCCTGGTCGAGCACGCGGCTGAGAGCACCGCCCGCGCCCGGCGTTTGCGTCGCACCCTGAATCTTCGGCAGCTTGTCGATTGCGCCGTTGGCACCGGCAAGCAGTTGCTGCACGGGTGCGTGGATCTTTTCAAGCACCGGCAGGACCAGTCCATCCTTGTCCTCAAGCATGGTTGCCAGCAGGTGCATGGGGGCAACCTCCGGGTTGCCATTCTCCGCAGCCATGCGCGCCGCCGCCTGCAGCGCTTCCTGCGATTTGATCGTCAGTTTTTCCCAGTTCATTGCCATGTGTGTCGTAGTAATCCTGTACCTAGACTGTACGGATTGGATGCTTTCCCTCGTCTCCAGATGCAGGAAATATGATGACGACAGACTCATATTACGCTGTAGCAGCGCCAGCGAACTCTGGAGTGAACGCAAAGAAGAGGGGTCCCATTTTTCCGGGACCCCTGCGGAGGCATTGCGGGTTGTGCGGTGTTGCTGACAATTCGCTGCGTTCTACGGGATGTAGTACCGCATCCCGACGTGGATCATGTTGTCCAGACCGCGTGGTCCCGTTGGCCGGGCGGCGATTGGCGGCGCATTGGCGACGGTACCAGTAACAGAGCCGGACCACAGGTTGCGCTGCAGGTAGCTGTAGGTGAGCTGGTACTGCAGGCGGCCGTACTTGGGACTGTTGATGATGCGGTAGGTTGCGCCGATCATGCCTTCCTGAATGTAGCGGGTCGGTGCGCCGCAGGTGACCGGCGTGTCCGTGCCGCCGGTGGAGGAGGCGGGGTTCACCGGCAGAGCGTAGCAACCAGCATTGTTCAGGTTCGGTGCGCCATACCCAAGCAGCGCTCCGTTCGCATTCCTGTAATAGGTGCGCTGGGCATACTCCCCACCGTAGTAGGCGTAGATGTCCGTCTTCTTGTTGGCATGGCCTTCAAGGCTGAACAGGCCATGGTAGTTGCGGATGGGTTCCAGCGTACCGTCGGGCCGCAGGGTGGCATCGGCAAGCTGCGACGAGCCATAGCGGCCTACGCCCTGGCCGGCCATGGCCTGCACCGCGATGTCCGCATACTTGCTGGGCGACACACGCGCACTGCCGAAGATACCGCCGCCGGTTTTAGTGTCGGACGTGTAGCTGGGCGAGTAGGTGTAGGTGCCGCCGGGAGCCGCCGTGGTGGGCGCGCTCAGGCTGAGGATGGGGTAGTAGAAGTCGCGCAGAAAGCGTGCCAGACCACCGACCTCAAAGTGAGCCTTCGGCATGTCGTAGGCTGCCTTCACGATGATGTCTGGCGCAACGTTGTTCGCATAGGTGCCGTTGAAGGCGTTGTAAAGACCGCCGCCCGCGCCAGTACCGGAGAAGAAGAAGTTCGTCGGTACAGCGCCGGTGGTGGCAGAGGTCGCTGTGAAGTTGGTGATCTGTCCCTCTTCCAGGGAGGCAGCTACGGTCAAAGCACCTGTCTTGACATCGCCAAAGCGCTGCTGCAGGCGAATGGCCGGTTGACGCGCCCAGCTGAAGCCGACCATGTACTGCGGATCGATCGTGTTGGGCAGCTTCTCTGTGCGGTTGTTGGTGCTCAGACCGTCTTCCGTCACGAGCGACCACATCTGGCCGCCAGTCACGCCAAAGCCCTGCTTCGTTTCGACCTTGCCCCAGATCTGGCGCTGGCGGAAGGTGTAGCTCTCAGACTGGTTGTTGTTGCTGGTGACGCCGGCCGAGAGGAAGTCTGCTTCAAAGTAGCCGGACAGTTTGTACTTGCCGGCGTTGCCTTCAAACAGGCCACCAAGACGGCTCTGCCGGCCGCTGAAGTTCAGCTCGCTCACGTGGCCTTCGTTCGCCGACGGCAGCGGAATGGCGTTGAACGGGGTGTTGATGTCGGAGTTGACCGACCGGTTGCGGTACACACCTTCAAAGGCAAAGAAGGCAACCGGTGTGATGGTGACGCCCTTGTAGTGCAGCACGGTCGGTGATTCGATCTGCTCCTGCAGGTCCGTCTTGTTGGTGATGACGGTCTGGGTCAGGCCATTGTTCGCGATCTGCAGATCGGCGACGGTGCTTTGCAGTGCCTGGATCTTGTCGCTGTTTTCCGCGTTCACGGTGTCCAGCTTCTGGGCCTGGGCGGCAGCGATCGTGGCTTGGCTCTGCGCGGCAGCGGCGGTCGTCTGCGCATCGGCCAGGCGGGTATCGCGCTCTGCGACCTGCTGCTTCAACGTGTCGATCTGCGACTGCATTTCAGAACGGAGAAGGCGGATCTGCTCTTCAGTGGCGCTCTCGCGGTGCACCGCGGGACGTCGGTGAGCGGCGGTGTGCCGTGCTGTCTTGGTCGTGGTTGTCGTGCTTACGGCAGTCGGCGACTTCCGGGTGGTAGTCGTCGTTGTGGTCTGCGCCACGGCCGGAATGGATGCCACCAGCACGGATGCGATGGCTAGGTTGAGCGGTCTGGTCATGAACTCCTCGAAGGCAAGTCCATGCGCGCACAGTTCAGTCCTGGAACGTGGAACGCATGGTTTCTCGCGATAGCAGCAGTGTCGCCAGTCCGTGTGAATACATTGCAAATCCGCCAGGCGACAACGGGCTGATTGCCTCATATTCACGAAAGCTTTACATGCCTCATGGAGGTCAATACGGCAGCGGCCTACAAGCAGCACAAAGGGAGCCGGATGGTCCTGGCTCCCTCGGCAGATCTCGTTGTGAAACTGTCGGCTGGTGCTTACTGCAGGCCACCATGTCGTATGTCGTCGCCGCGCCGCCAGAAGATCACATCCTCTGCGATGTTGGTCGCGTGGTCCGCAACACGTTCAATGTTGCGCGCAACGATCAGCATGTTCATGGCCTGGGGTGCGAGTTCGGGCCGCTCCGCGATCAGCCGGCTCAGGCTGGTAAAGGCGTCCGCGTTCATGGTGTCGACGTTGTCGTCCAACGCCAGCACAGAATTCGCGAGTTCGGCATCCCCGTCGCGGAAGGCACGCATGGCAATGGTGAACATCTCGCGCGCGTGGCTTGCCAGCAGAGGCACATCCACCTGGAAGTCAAACGGTTTGGATGAACGCAGTTCGTGCACGCGGGTGGCGATGCTGACGGACTGATCACCCACGCGCTCAAGGTCTGAGTTGATGCGCATGATGGACAGGATGAACCGCAGGTCGATCGCGGTCGGCTGCTCCATCGCGAGCAGGTCAATGGCAAGCCGATCGATCTCGCGCTCCATCATGTTGATCTGCACTTCCGCGCCGATTACACGCTGGCTCAGGTCCAGGTCCGCTGTGCGGTAGGCCTCAATGGAGTCCGCAAACGAGCGATCGACCTGATGCGCCATGATCATGAGCCGGGCTTTCAGCTCGTCGAGCTGTTGATGAAAATTGAGACGCATCAGCCGAACCTTCCCGTGATGTAGTCTTCCGTGCGCTTGTCGCCAGGATTGGTGAAGATCTTGTCGGTAGCGTCGAACTCGATAAGGTGACCGGAAAGAAAGAAGCCGGTGTTTTCAGCCACGCGCGCGGCCTGCTGCATGTTGTGCGTGACGATGACGATGGTGTACTGCCGCTTGAGCTGGAAGATGAGGTCTTCAATCTTCGAGGTGGAGACCGGATCGAGCGCAGAGGCAGGTTCGTCCATCAGCAGAACTTCCGGGTCCACGGCAAGCGCACGCGCGATGCAGAGCCGCTGCTGCTGGCCGCCGGAAAGAGATGCGCCAGACTTCTTCTTCAGGTCGTCCTTGACCTCGTCCCACAGCGCTGCTTTTTTCAGTGAGCTTTCAACGACGATGTCGAGCTCGCGCTTATTGCGATAGCCGTTCAACTTCAAACCGCTGGCCACGTTGTCGTAGATCGACATGGTGGGAAACGGGTTTGGCCGCTGAAAGACCATGCCGATGCGGCGGCGAATCTCCACGGGGGACGCATCGGCGTAGATGTCGACGTCGCCCATGCGGACCGTGCCGGTGGCGCGCGCCGTCGGGTTGGTCTCGTGCATGCGGTTAAGGCAGCGCACAAAGGTGGACTTGCCACAGCCGGACGGTCCAATCAGCGCCGTTGCCCTGTTGGCCGGAATGTTCAGGGTAATACCCTGCAGCGTGTGGGTAGTGCCGTACCACGCGTTCAGATCTTTTACTTCGATACCAACGCCCACTTAACTATTCCCCTTCAGTACGCCACGACCGGCGAAAATGCGCACCAACGTGACGGATGCCATAATGAGCACGATCAGGACGAGCGCACCTGCCCACGCCAGGCGATGCCACTCGTCATACGGCGACACAGCGTAGATATAAATTTGCAGCGGCAATGCAGCGATCGGCTGGCCTACCTTGACGCTCCAGAACTGATTGCCAAATGCGGTAAACAGCAACGGTGCGGTCTCCCCCGCCACGCGAGAGAAGGCAAGCATGCAGCCGGTGATGATCCCTGGTGATGCCGTGCGTAGCGCGACGGACAGTGTTGTACGCCACTTGGGAATGCCAAGGCCGAGAGCGGCTTCGCGTACCGCGCCTGGGACCGTGGCCAGCATCTCTTCTGTGGTGCGCGTGATGGTCGGCACCATCATGATGGCGAGGGCAATGCCACCAGCCAATGCGCTGAAGTGGTGCTGCTTGACGACGATGAGCGAGTAGGCTGCGATGCCCATGACGATGGAGGGCACGCCGTTCAGCACATCCGCGGTGAAGCGCACGAAATTTGCAAAGATGCTGTTACGGCCGTATTCGGCAAGGTACACACCGGCACCGATGCCGACGGGTATGCCGATAACGCTGGCAATGGCAAGCACAATCCCCGAGCCCACAATGGCGTTCGCCATGCCGCCGCCAGCCTCACCGACCGGCCGCGGAGCCTGGGTGAAGAAGGCAAAGTTCAGCGAACTAAAGCCCTTGTACAGCAGGTACCCCAGAATGGCGACAAGCGGCGCAAGCACCACGATCGTGGCGAGGATGGAGAGGCCCGTGACGGCGTGGTCGGTGACGCTGCGAATCAGATTACGGCCGCGCCCGGGACCGGTGGACGTTGGTTCGGCACTGGGGACAGGGCCTGGAGAATTGTCCGGGAGTGGTGCTCCTGCTGGTTCGATTGCCATGGTCAGGCCACCCTTGCCGGCGCGCCACGTGTGACGGCCCAGATAAGAAGACGTGCGATGGCATTCACCACGATGGTGACAGCGAACAGCGCAAGGCCGATCTCAATCAGCGAACTGAGATAAAGATCGCCTGTTGCCTCAGAAAACTCATTTGCGATCACGCTGGCGAGAGTGTTTGCCGGGGAGAAGAGCGAATGTGGCACCTCAGCACGATTGCCGATCAGCATGGTCACAGCCATGGTTTCGCCAAGCGCGCGGCCCAGCCCCAGAATGATGGAGCCGACGATGCCTATGCGCGCATTGCGCAGCACGCCGGTGCGAATCATCTCCCACCGCGTTGCGCCCAGGGCCAGCACGGCTTCACGCTGTGACGTGGGCACGGCCCGCATCACGTCACGCGTCAGCGAGGAGATGACGGGCAGAATCATGATGGCAAGAATGATGCCGGCCGTCAGCAGACCGACGCCGATATTGAGACCGCCAAAGAGCCCGGTCCAGCCCAGATACTTGCTCAGAAACGGACCCACCTGGTCGCGCACGATGGGCACAAGAACGAAGATGCCCCAAAGGCCGTAGACGACGCTGGGAATAGCAGCGAGCAGCTCCGTCAGGAACGAGATGGGTCCCTGCAGAAACTTGGGGCACAGCTCCGTGACGAAGATCGCAACGCCGAGCGCCAGAGGCACCGCAATGACAAGCGCAATGAGCGACGAGAGCAGCGTGCCGACGATGAACGGCCACGCGCCGAAGAGGCCGCTCACCGGATCCCAATCCTGATCCTTGAAGAAGGCAAAGCCGAACTGGTGGCGGCTGAGCGCGCTGTTTTTGAAGAGCACAAACACGATCGCCAGCACGATGACGAAGATGCTGATGGCGCAAACGACCATCAGGCCATAGAACAGCAGGTCCACACCGGCACCACTGCTGCGGCCCATCAAGAACGCCCGAATGGGTGAGATCGTCTGCGGAGACTCCACATCAAGATCCGGTTTCGCGGCATGAAGGGTTGCTACAACAGCAGGTGGCCGTGTCAGATTCGGCTCTGTGTTCATCATGGTCGGGCCTTGGGTCCGGAGAAAATAAGGGTGCACAGGTAGGACAGACGGTTCAGGTAAAAGGATGTGCTGCCGGCAAAGGATCTGCGGACAGCGACGTCCTGATGCACCAGCTGGCGCGGCGAATCGATGTCGCCGCGCCAACTGCGACATAGGGCCTAGTGGAGCTGCTTGATGGTCTGGCGAACGCTGTTCTGCACGCCAGCGGGCAGGGACGCGTAGCTCAGGCTGGGCGCCTCGGCTTCACCGTGGTCAAGCATCCAGTTCAGGAACTCGACAAGGATCTTGCCCTTGGCCGGGTCCGCCGAATGCTCGGGAATGAGCAACCAGGTGTAGGACGAGATGGGGTACGTGGTGGCGCCAGGAGCGTTGGTGATGGACACGCGATAGTCCGCAGGCCCGTTCTTGACGTTGGCACCGGCCGACGTCACACCCTCGGTGCTGGCCTTGATGAACTTGCCAGCCGCATTCTTGACAGTGCCGAATTGCATTTTGTTCTGCAGCGCATAGATCAGCTCAACGTAGCCGATGGAGTTCGGCGTCTGGCGCACCATGCCGGCAACACCTTCGTTGCCCTTTTGGCCGATCCCCGTGGGCCACTTGACCGACGTCGCCTTGCCGACTTTACCCTGCCAGTCGCCGCTGATCTTGCTCAGGTAGTCGGTAAAAATGTACGTCGTGCCGCTGCCGTCGGAACGGTACACGGGCACGATGGAATCGTTGGGCAGGCTCACGCCGGGGTTGTCCTTCTCAATACGCGGATCGTTCCACTTGGTGATCTGACCAAGGTAGATAGCCGCGAGCACATCGCCGGAGAAGTTCAGCTCTTTGTTGACGCCCTTCAGGTTGTACACCGGAACAACCGCGCCGAGCACCGTGGGAATATGGATGGTCTTGACCTTCGCGGAGCGCATCTGCTCGTCGGTCATCGGTCCATCCGTCGCACCAAAGTCAACTGTGCCGTCAGATACCTGGCGAATGCCGCCGCCCGATCCAATGGGCTGATAGTTGATCTTTAGACCGCCCTTTTGCTGGCTGAACTCATAGAACCACTTGGAATAGATGGGGTTCGGAAAGGTGGCGCCGGCGCCATTCAGGCTCTGTGCACCAGCAGTGGCAACGACCGAGATCAGGACGAATGCTCCCGCAACGAGAGATTTCAATTTCACGCAAATCCTCCGAGCGCGCTCCTCCTGGGAGACACACACTGTCAGCAAACGTACGTTCAGGCTGTTACGGACTGATAAATATCAGCCTCAAACGCCGGAATACCGGCAAAAAGCAGCAGGCGTGATAGTTTCACCCGCCGTTCATCGTTGCAGTTATCTTCAATCGTACCCTCGTAATACATCCTCACGATCTCAATTTCTCTCAGGTGCCCATGGCAACCACCGCCCCCGTTCCCACTTCCGTCCTCGATCAGAAACTAAAAGATTCCAAGAGCGGCAAGGTTGGGGCAATTGTCTTCGCCGTCATGCTGGTCTGTGGACTCATCTACATCGGCATCAAGCTGGGCTCCGACCTGTCGGTGGTCCACTCCGCGTCCGTGTTTCCCTTTGTCCTGCTCGGCCTGGCGCTGCTGATCGCACTTGGCTTTGAGTTCGTGAACGGCTTCCACGACACGGCCAACGCCGTCGCCACCGTCATCTACACCCACTCCCTTGAGCCGCACGTCGCTGTGGTTTGGTCGGGTGTTTGGAACTTTATCGGTGTGCTCACCAGCTCAGGTGCGGTGGCCTTTGCCATTATTTCGCTGCTGCCCGTGGAACTGATCCTGAAGGTCAGCAAGGGATCAGGCTTTTCCATGGTTTTCGCCCTGCTGGTTGCGGCCATCCTGTGGAACCTGGCTACCTGGTACCGCGGCCTTCCCGCCTCCAGCTCGCACACCATGATCGGCTCAATCCTGGGTGTCGGCATCGCCAACCAGCTTATGCAGGGCAACAGCGGTACGGCCGGCGTGGACTGGGAGCAGGTCTTGAAAGTGTTCAAGGCGCTGCTGCTCTCGCCCATCGTCGGCTTTGTCATGGCCGCCGCCATCTTCCTGCTGTTCAAGCTGGTGGCAAAGGACCCCCGGCTCTACAAGGCACCAGAAGGTACGGCACCGCCGCCGTTCTACATCCGTGCTCTGCTTGTGCTCACCTGCACCGGTGTCAGCTTCTTCCACGGCTCCAACGATGGCCAGAAGGGCATGGGTCTCATCATGCTCATCCTGGTCGGCACGGTACCCACCGCCTATGCACTGAACCACACCGTAGACAAGGGTTCCGTCACCACCTTTGCCGCAGTGTCGCAGCAGGTGATTGATGCCGTGGGCCACTACGTGGAACCCACCGCGACCGTCGCGGACTCTGGCCAGGAGCTTGAGCGTTTCGTGGCGTCGCACAAGTACCAGCCCAGCACCATGCTTGCGCTGCAGCAGATGGTGAACGACGTGCGCAACGAGGCTGTAGGCTACGGTTCGCTTGGCAATGTGCCGCAGGACATGCAGGCCAACGTGCGAAACCAGATGTACCTGACCAGCGAGACCTTCCGCCTGCTGCCAAAGTACGGTCCCAAGATCAGCCAGCCCGACGTCAAGATCATTTCGAACTACAAGGGCTTTCTGGATAAGTCGACCAAGTTCATTCCTACCTGGGTGAAGGTTGCGGTTGCACTTTCGCTTGGCCTGGGCACCATGGTTGGCTGGAAGCGCATTGTCATCACCGTGGGCGAGAAAATCGGCAAGACGCACCTGACGTATGCGCAGGGTGCGGCGGCAGAGATTACCGCCATGATCACCATCGGCCTGGCCGACGGTGCGGGCTTGCCCGTCTCCACCACGCACGTGCTGTCGTCCGGCGTTGCCGGCACCATGGCAGCCAATCGCAGTGGCCTGCAGATGTCGACCATCCGCGACATTGCCATGGCGTGGATCTTCACCCTGCCTGCCGCGGCCCTGCTTAGCGGTTCGCTGTTCTGGTTGTTCAATCTCGTCTCCAAATAGATCCCCGGCAGCACAGCACGGGCCCACGCCTCTCCACGAGACGTGGGCCTCTGTCGTTATGCGACCATGAACCATGCTCCGCAAGCCGCAACGAGCGCAGGCCACACCCCTGCCCTACCGCGAAGCCGATACCTTCGGTCCAGCCGCCATCGTTTCCCGCCGTGCCGCCGACCGCCTGCGCGCAGGCCATCTGTGGGTCTACCGCTCAGAGATCGAAGGCCTGGTACCGCCGCTGGGGTCTGAAGCCATTGCCGCGGGCGCACTTGTAACGATCGTCGACAGCCGCCTTATCCCGCTGGGCACGGCGCTGTTCAGCGACAGCAGCGAACTGACGCTGCGCCGCATCTCTGCGGAGCCGCAGCTGACCCGCGGCGAATACCTGGACGACGTGCGCACACGCATACGTGCGGCAATTGTCCTGCGTGCGCCCATGCTCGCGAGCGGCGAAACGGATTCCGCCCGCCTGATCTTTGCAGAGGCGGACGACCTGCCGGGCATCGTTGCGGACCGGTATCGCGATCTTGTGATTGTGCAACTGCTGACCCAGGGAACAGCGCAGGACGACCTGCGCGACATTCTGGCAGAGGAACTTGCCCTGCCGGGCGTGCGCGCAGTGGTGGAGCGGCCCGACCCGCGCATCCGCGAATTGGAAAAACTGCCCCTGCCATCGGCAACACCACTCTTCCAGCTGGCTGGGGCAGACGTGGACCTGCAGACAACCCTGACCCTGAACGGCATCCACCTGCAGTACGACGCAAACGCGGGACAGAAGACAGGTGCATTTCTGGACCAGCGCCTGAACTATGCCGCTGCCGCACAGTACGCAGCGGCTGCGCGGGCAGTGCGCGGCGACGGGGACTTCAAGGCCTTGGATGTATGCACCTATCAGGGCGGCTTCGCTCTGCACCTGGCGCGCACCTGCACGCATGTTACCGGCGTGGATGCCAGCCGTACCGCGCTCGAGCAGGCGGAGAGCAACCTGCAACGCAACCAGCCCGGCATCGCGGCACAGGTCGACTGGGTAGAAGCCGACGCGTTCGAGCTGCTGCGGTCGCTTGAAGCCGACGGCACCCGATTCGACTGCATCGTGCTGGACCCGCCCGCATTTGCGAAGAGTCGCCGTGCCGTGGAAGGCGCCCTGCGCGGGTACAAAGAGCTGAACCTGCGTGCCCTGCGCATGCTCACCCCCGGCGGCATCCTGGTGACGTGTTCGTGTTCGCACCACATCTCGCTGCAGGACTTCAGCAACATCGTCGCCGAGGCGGCCGCAGATACCGGTCGTCGCCTGCGACTGCTGGAAACGCGTGCCGCCGCACCCGATCATCCCGAGGTGATGACGCTGCCGGAGACGCGCTACCTGAAATGCCTGATTCTGCAGGCGGACTAGGCTCCCGCTCCTCGAGCGACTTTGCCTACTTGGCCGGGGACGCGTCTGGCGGTTTCGTCGATGGAGCCACCGGGGGCACCTCCCGCAGCGCGAAGCTCTCCAGCTCTGTCGATCCCTTCCGCACCACCAGCGTCCCCAGCATCTCGCCCGCATCCGGCGTCTGGTCCTGCAGCCGAAACACCATCACCCCCGGCTCAATCTCCGTCGCCGACAGCAGGCGCAGTCCGCCCGTCTTGAACCGCATCGCCAGCAGCGCATCCACCGTTGCGTCCTCTGCCTGGTTCGGCACAGCCTGCTCCAGTGCCGCGGCGTTCGACTGGTTGAACGCCGCCAGCCAGCGGTACAGCAGGTGTCCGGCTGTGTCGTCGGGGATGAGCCCCTGTTGCGGACCGAAACGCGGTAGGTGGACGATGATGGTGGGGTGCACGCTGCGGTAGACATGCTTGCCCTGTCGCGGCGGCTCCGGCGCATCCCCTGCGTCGCCCATGTAGACCACATCAACCTGGGACGGATCGTCCTTCTCGTCCTCGTCATCCTCCGCAGAGTTGCCGGCGCGGCTTGCCAACGCACCACCCGCGCGGTGCCGCTGCCGGCTGTGACGCAGACCGTAGCCAATCGCCGAGAACGCACCTGCAAACACAGCAACGGCGAGCACAAAAGCCGCTGGCCGGATGGGCTGATGGCCGATAACGTGGAAGCTCGGCGTCCGGGGAGAAGGCGCATCCGCGATTTGCCCAGCCTGCATGCGCGCGCCTCCTTTGCTGCCAGCTGACCGTGTTGGGTGCTCGCCGGCTGGTTCAATGTCCATCCTACTGTTGGGCCCGCTGACAGACCCACACCCACACAGGGTCGTACAAAACCGTAACAATCGCGTTGTATACTACTATTTGCGGGACCGCAGAATGCGCCGGACAGGCAGCATCGGGGGCGAGTCACCGCGGAGGCGACCCATTCCACCGTTTACCGACAAGCGCGCGCAGAAGTCCTTTATCCGCATTAACGAAAAGATCCGTGCACGGGAAGTGCGCGTCATTGACGACAACGGTGAGCAGCTCGGCATTATGGCACCGTTCGATGCGCTGAAGATTGCCCGTGAGCGTTCGCTCGACCTTGTAGAAATTTCGCCCAACGCCGTTCCGCCTGTGTGCCGCATCCAGGATTACGGCAAGTACCTGTACGAAAAGGACAAGAGCGAGCGCGCCGCACGCAAGAAGCAGAAGGTCATCGTCATCAAGGAAGTCAAGTTCTCGGTCACGGTAGATGAGCACGACTACCAGACCAAGAAGAACCAGGCCGTACGCTTCCTGGGCGAAGGCGACAAGGTCAAGGCATCGTTGCGCTTCCGCGGCCGCCAGATGGCACACCGCGACCTGGGCTACAAGATCATCAACCGCCTGATCATGGACATCGGCCAGACCGGCATCGTCGAATTTATGCCGCGCATGGAAGGCACGACCCTGCACGCGATTCTGGCACCCAGCAAAAAGCAGGAAGTAGTAGCCCCCAAGAAGTCTGCCGATGCAGAACCGGTAGCGACCACAGCGTAAGCTGCAGACTTCTCGCGCATCTTCCTTACGAGCATCAGGGCCGCCGGATCATCCGGTGGCCCTTTGGTTTGTCTGGACTAACTCGCCAACTGGGACTAGCTCGCCAACTGACCGAAGCGGCTCACGATACTCAGCCTCTCCGTCGCCAGGGCTTTCTTCGCCTGTGCCCGCGCATGCGCCGCCCACGGTCCTACAGGGTCCAGCCGGATGTACTGCATCCAGTGGCGCAGGGCGTGCCGACGCTCACCCATTCGCTCATAGGCCAGTGCCAGGTTGTAGTGCACATCCGCGTAGTCCGGCACAATCTGGATTGCCCGCGTGTAGGCGGCCACGGCCTCAGACAGGCGCTGCAACTCGTCCAGCACGTTGCCCAGGTTAAAGAACGCCAGGGCATAGTCCGGGTCAATCTCCGCCGCTGCACGATAACAGTTCTCCGCGTCGGCATAGCGGCCATCGTTGTACAGGATGGTGCCGAGATTGATGGACGCGGGCGCGTGTGTGGGCCAAAGCTGCAGCACCTCGCGGTACAGCTCAGCGGCGGCACTCACCGTTTCAGGCCGCTCCTCCAGCCTGACTGCCTCCGCAAACAACTGGTGAGCCTGCTGCACCTGCTGGGCAGAAACCGCGCTTGCGGACGCAGAGTCTGAGCGGATGGGGGCAGGTTGCGCGTTCTCGACCGGCGACTCAAAATCGAAGCCGAACTGCTGCGTCAGCGGGTCGAGCAGCGAGCCGTTATAACGGAAGACCAGCCGAGCGCCCTGCGGCAGGGGCATACGGTCACCCAGTGGGTCTGACACACCACAGCGCCGCTGCATTGCCTCCACCGACCGGCGGATGGAACGCGTGCTGATCCGGCCCTTGCTGAGTGCGGCAAGCCGCCGAACCCGCGCCAGGCCGTCCACCCCCAGGGTCTCGTCGGCATCCATCACGTCGCGAAGCAATCCCAGCCGCTTCCACGCAGCCAGCCGCTGCGGTGCCACGCGAAGAATTCGAGCCACCTGCGCCAGGGTGTAGCGCGTGGGCGCCGTCACGGTCTGTGTTGAAGCCATGGACTCAGCCCTTTGGAACGGCTTGCGCAGGCGACCATCGCCATGCTGCCCGTTCCGATATCGCTTCTCGGAGTATGCGATGCGGGCGATGACCGAATCAAGACACAGCGGGGGAATACAGGTGGATAACCCGTCCCGAATCGCGACCTTGTTTCGCCTGCGCGATATACAGCTGAGGGCGAGCAGCGCTCCCCCGTGTCTACTTCAATCGGCTCACGCTGGGCGCAGCCTCTGTCACAAGAAAGCGGCCTTCGTCCTCGGACACCGGTTGCAGGTCGATCACGGGTGGTCCAACGGCATCGCCGCCGGAACCCTGAAAGGTGATCTGCAGGCGAAAGTAGTAGGTGCGGCCGGCCTCGGCCGTGAAGTTGTTCAACGATATCTCACTCGTTAGGCGTGAAAAGTGCGATTGCCAGCGGGAACACAGGTGATGGTCGCCGGGCTGCACGTCTGCGCGCACAAAGCTGAATCCCTGGGTCGCGCCAATCCACGCGCCATCCAGCCCCTGCCGCACGGTTGGCCGCCCAAAGCGATGTTTGTCCGACAGATCCCCGAGTTCAATAATGTAGAGCCGTGCCGCACCGGCAGCAGGTGCCGGCACAGGCGATGACCGCGGTCCGAGCGACACATCGAACTGCGCCTTCTCGTCCCCGCAGGCAGCCGTCGGCGACAGATCCTGCGCACGCGCTGACATCATCGGCATCAGCAGCAGCGCACCTGCCAGGGAACCCACCGAAGTCAATCCGAATCGCGTCGCCACGCTCTCTCCACATCCAGCTTTGCTTGCACTCTATGCGCGAGGAAGGCCGCATGACAAGGCCGATCCACGTACTCGGCGAAGAAGCACGTGCACACTCATGGGCAGATTTTTACAGAAGGGGCGAGGCCGGAAATGGAGCCGACGAACGGACTTGAACCGTTGACCTGCTGATTACGAATCAGCTGCTCTACCAACTGAGCTACGTCGGCCTCGAACCCATTCTACCGGAAGGGAAAGCCGCGGCCAAACTGACGGCAGACGCGGAGAAGGCCACCCCGGTAAGTAGGTGGCCTTCTCGTTCAGGGAGAATAGTCCGGACGGAGGCAAAGCCATCTGAACTTTCTGGCGCAATACTATGGCGCGGTTTCGGTCAAGTCAAGAGAATTTCGTATGTTGCACATTCTGCTGCCATTAGGTTGCGAAATGAGCGGTTTGCGTCCGTTCATCTTCGCCAATCTTTCGCCTACGACCGCAGCTTTGGAGCCGGCCCTCGAAGGTCGAGCTTGATAATTTCCATGTCGTCCAGTGAGGAAGCCGGCTTGCCGCGTGCCGTCCGGATGAACGCCCGGCCGCCACCAAAAACAATCCCCAGCACAAGCGCCGCACCCACAATCGCAAACACCAGAATAATGATCTGCACCAGCACGTTTGAAGTGTGGCTGATGGTGAACTGGTCCATGTAGCCTTCCGGCTTGTTCCACGTCAGCTCTGCCTGGTAGTGCACGGCACCGGCCAGCTTCTCCGCTTCATGCTTCGCAAAGCCACTGGATGCGAGCGAGACGATCGGCCCGGAGCGGCGCACGGCAGGCGTCCCGGCAAGTACTGCGGACGGCAACGACCCGCTCGCCAGGGCCGCCTCAAGCGCATGCTGCCGGCCACCGGCAATGGTAGGCGTTGGGTAAAAGATCGCGGTGAGAAGACCGCTGCCACCGCGGCCGCTGTACCGCGTAGTCAGGATCTCCGGACTCTTTGAAAAATCGAGCAGCGTTGCGGGCAGCAAGCCACCTTCTGCTGCATAGGTGGCCGGTCCAACCGCGTAGCGAATGCTCTCTTTCTGCAGGCCTTCCACCGGCAGGCGCGTTGGCAGCAGCGGTGGAGCGCCCTTGGCACCCATGGGCTTTGGCAGCACTGCAACCAGAGACTCAAACGAGCCCGCGGAAACGGCTTTGCTGCCGGAAAGCGCAATATTCACCAGCGTGTTGCCCTGCCAGAACAGCAGCCTGCCGGCAGATACGGCACAATCCGACCCAAGAGAGTTGCCGGCCGCGCAGGGCCGCATGGCCGGCGTCCGCAGCAGAGTCCATGCACTGTATGCACCCGTGGAGTCGGCAAGCTGCACTGCAGACACCGTTGCGGCAGCTCCCTGGGCCGTGTACTGCCGGGCACCGGTGCGCTGCACGATCAACTCCCTGGCCACATCCGGCGCAAGGTCAAGTGCGTTTTCCACGTCACCTGGCGCCGCCTGCCACGGACCAAAGCTGTCCGGCAGCAGCGGTGCCGGTGGCATGGTCACGGCAGTGGACCCTGCAGTGGGCACGGCGGCCTGGCCCATGGCAACGAGGGGCATTAACAGTGCCGTGAACACCAGCGTTGGGACGACTGCCCGAAGAGTGTGTTGCGAGACAAGGCGCATAGGGTGTGAGACTACCACTGGCCTTCCGAGGGTAGCTGCCCAGTACAGACACCGGCCGCGATGCAGGAGTTCCCGACCGCGGCGCCCGTGTTCCTGGGCCTCCTTGCCGAGCCAGTGTTCCTGGTCGTCCTATTGATGTGGCCACTCCTGCCGTTTGGCTTGCGCTTCCTCTCGCCTGCGCACGCGGGTAAGTGGTGCATCGTTTCATGTACCATCATCTGCGACTCGCGACGGTGACCCCGGATGCCCATGAAAACGTGGAGCATACGGCAGTGTGGCCGCTCCAGACAGGGTCTCGGGACACAGACACATGGCAAATATCGGTACGGCGAATGTGAATACCGCATCCGCCCCGGCGCAGACCAATCGTGGCGCGCTCACAATCGTTACGACACTGTTCTTTATGTGGGGCTTCTGCACGGTGCTGAACGACGCGCTGATTCCCCACCTGCAATCTATTTTTTCGTTGAGCTATGTGCAGGCGTCCCTTATCCAGCTTGCCTTTTTCACGTCCTACTTCATCTTCGCCCAGCCTGCGGGCTGGCTGGTGGAGCGCATCGGCTATCAGCGCACCATGGTCGTCGGCCTGGTGGTGATGGCCGCAGGCGCGCTGCTCTTTCTGCCTGCCGCCAGCACCGCCATCTATGGACTCTTCCTGGGCGCGCAGGTAGTGCTCGCAGCCGGCGTCACCCTGCTGCAGGTAGCGGCCAACCCGTACGTCACCATCCTGGGACCGCCTGAGACGGCAAGCAGCCGGCTGAACCTGACCCAGGCCTTCAACACGCTGGGTGACACGGTCGCACCCTACTTCGGCAGCATGCTCATCCTGGGCCGCGCCACAGTGGAGACAACGCCCACCGATGCGGCAGGAGTCGCGGCGTACCACATTCGCCAGGCAAGCACGGTGCGCCTGCCCTACATCCTCATCGCGTCCATCCTCATCATCCTCGGCATCGCCATTGCGGTCTTTCGCTTTCCCCGGCTTGAGGTCACGCGCGACTTCCGCCCCGGCGACATGGGTACGGCAAGCGACAGCATCTGGAAGCATCCGCACGTGTACCTTGGTGCACTCGCTATCTTCATCTATGTGGGCGCAGAGGTATCCGTCGGCAGCTTTCTGGCAAAGTTCATCGCGGACCCGGCGATTGGCAACATGACCCTGCAGACGGCGACCAAGATGGTGACGTTCTACTGGGCCGGCATGATGCTGGGCCGGTTCGCCGGTTCGTACTACATGCAGAGAGTGTCGTCCAGCAAGTTGCTCATGTGGGCGGGCGTTGGTGGCTTCTTCGTCGTCCTGCTCGCGGTGCTTACCACTGGCCACGTGGCCATGTGGTCCATCCTTGCGGTTGGCCTGTTCAACTCCATCATGTTCCCCACCATCTTTACCCTTGGCGTTGCAGAGCTTGGTCCACTGACCGGCCGTGCCTCTGGCCTGCTGGTGCAGGGCATCGTGGGTGGCGCACTCATCCCAGTGCTGATGGGCAAGCTCGCCGACACGTACGGCATCCACCTGGCCCTCATCCTGCCATGCCTCTGCTACCTGTTCGTCATCTACTACGGCTTTAGCGGCTACAAAATTGCGCCCAATGAGCCACAGTCAGAGATCCAGGCCGTCTAGCGCTCCACGAATCGCACACAACAAAAGGACCAGCCCACAAGGCTGGTCCTTTCATTTGCGGCACTTAATCACCATGTCGTCTGACGCAGCAGCGCCTCCAGGTCACCGACCCAGCGGCGACTCTGGCAGCAGTGCATGGATGTACCCGGCGTTCCGTACTTCGTGCGCAAACTGAATATTCGTCAGCAAACCCGCGAACGCGTCCTCAATGTCCTGCTGACTGGGCCGTTTCTTCTGCCGATCTCCCACGTGCTCCAGGTTGCGGTCCAGCTTTGCGTACGCCACAACCTCATCCCAATGCGGCGGCTGCGGGTACGTCACAGGACCGCGTGTCGAATCCATCTTCTTGTATGGCCAAAATGCCCATCCAAAGTCGTTCTTCTCCAGCAGCCGTGCAAATTGCGCCACCCACTCATCGGTGTTCTCGCCCGATTCGCCCAGCCAGATGGGCACGTTGTACCGGTTGCGGAAGTCGACGTACGGCTGTACTAACGTCTGCTCGGCTGGCGCCCAGTAGGCGTGCAGCTGGTAGATCAGGTTGGGGTCAAACGGGGGCCCAAACACGCTGAAGTCACTGTCCCAGTTTGCTCCGCCCAGAATGATGGCGTGATGCGTGTCCTCCGTGCGAATCGCCGCGGTAAGACGCTTGTACAGCGGCTCCAGCATGCCCCGGAATGGCTGCAGCGCAGGGTTGTTCGGCAGCGGCTCATTCAGCAGGTCGTATCCCATCACCGTCGTGTTGTTCCGGTACCTGTGTGCCACGCGCCGCCAGAGATCTTCCGTCTGCTGCTGCGCGCCCTTGTCCGTGTACAGCCATGGCCAACCGTTGCTGTCGTCAATGTTTGCGCCTGTCTGGCCACCCGGTGCAGCGTGCAGGTCCAGCACCACCAGCAGACCCTCGTCGTGGCACCATCCCAGAACGCGGTCCAGCAGTGCAAACCCTTCCGCATCATCCGTTGCAAACAACTTCCAGTGCATGGGTATGCGGATGGAATCGAACCCCATCTGCTTGATCTGGTGGATGTCATCCCGCGAGATGTAGGTGTCCCGATACGTCTTCCAGAAGCTCGCCGCGTGCGTCGGGCCCAGCATCTCCGTGACGAACTCCTCGATCTCCCGCTCTGATTGTGGGCCACCCTCGAACTTCCACATGTAGCCCTCGGTCACCATCCAGTTGCCCAGGTTGATGCCGTGCAGGTGCAGCGGCTTTCCCCGCCCATCCACAATCTGCTTGCCATCTGCGTGCACAAACTGCGCCCGCGCAGCCACGGCACCAAACCACATCAACCCCACGGAACACCACAACACCAGCGCAATGCGTGCGCGGCGAACGACAGGAAACCAAAGCGAAATCGGCATGGTCCATGCTGCATTCCCTGTTGCGTACCTGTCCAGCACCATGCCGCGCCACCCCCGACTCGGCGATGCCATGCCCGTGCAGGGCCGTAGAATAAGAGGATTGTGACTCTCGACTTTCTTGGCCAACACCAGCGCACACATATGTGTGGCGATCTTCGCGCAGCAGACGCGGGCAACTCCGTCATCCTCATGGGCTGGGTCAACCGCCGCCGCGACCACGGCGACCTCATCTTTCTTGACCTGCGTGACCGCACCGGCATTACCCAGATCGTCGTCGATAAGTCCAATTCCGGCGCTGCCCTGCTGAAGGCAGAGGCCGCTCGGCCGGAGTTCGTCATGGCCGCCATCGGCACCGTGCGTCTGCGCGGCGAAGGTTTGACCAACCCCAACATCCCTACCGGCGACATTGAAGTTGTGGCCCACGAACTGCTGCTGCTGAGCGACGCGAAAACGCCGCCGTTCTCCCCGGCCGACGACGCCATCGCGAACGAAGAGCTGCGCCTGCAATATCGCTACATCGACCTGCGCCGGCCGGCGATGCAACACAACTTCCTCATCCGCCACAAGGTCGCGCAGGCCATCCGCGCGCAGCTTTCCAGCGAGGGTTTTCTTGAGATCGAAACGCCCATGCTCACCAAGAGCACACCAGAAGGCGCGCGCGACTATCTCGTTCCCTCCCGCGTGCACCCCGGCGAGTTCTACGCTCTGCCGCAGTCGCCGCAGATCTTCAAACAGCTGCTCATGATCGGCGGCTTCGACCGCTACTTTCAGATTGCCCGCTGCTTTCGCGATGAAGACCTGCGCGCCGACCGCCAGCCCGACTTTACCCAGGTCGACCTGGAAACCACCTTCCCCCAGCAGGAGGAGATCTTCGGCATCACCGAGCGCTTCGTTCAGGCCGCGTTCCAGGCAGCAGGCCGGCCCATCACCATCCCCTTTCCGCGCATGACCTACGACGACGCCATCCTGAGATACGGCATTGACAAGCCGGACATGCGGCTGCCCCACATGGCAGACCTTTCCGCCGTTCTTACGCCGGAGCTGCGCGAGACGCTGCGTATTGAGCCTGCGCTGCCAATCTTTGGCTTCGTCGTCCCTTCCGTCGGCGAGCTCAGCGGCACCGCCCGCAAAGCCCTGCTCAGCGAAATCCGTGCCTACTTCGGCGAGAGCGGCCTTGATGTTCTCGACCTTGCACGCCTGCGCACCAACGAGAGCTTTCAGCCGCTGACCGAAGCCATTGCCGCCCAGCTGAACGCGACCACCGTCCACTTCAGCGGCAAGAACTTCACAACAGACGACCTCGCCGTCGTCGTCACACCAAAGCTCGGCACGCCCCCCGTCTGGAACCAGGACCGCCAGTGGATCCCCAAGCGTGTCGGCGGCCTGCGCCTGGAGCTTGCGAAGAAGTACGCCGACAAGCACGGACTCTTCGACAAGAAGGGCACCGCCGAGGACTTCCGCTTTACCTGGGTCACCGACTTTCCCATGTACGAGTACAACGAAGAGAAGAAGACCTGGGATGCCGCCCACCACCCCTTCACCTCGCCCCACGAGGCCGACATTGCCTCAGGCGCCCTGTACAACGACAAGGGTAGCGTCCGCGCCCAGGCCTACGACATCGTGCTCAACGGGCTGGAACTGGGCTCGGGCTCCATCCGCATCCACCAGAAAGAAGTCCAGGCTGAAATCTTCCGGACGCTGGGCATGACAGAGGAAGAACTCCGCGAGCGCTTTGGCTTCTTTCTCGACGCTCTCGACTACGGCACGCCACCCCACGGCGGCATCGCCCTCGGCCTCGACCGCATCGTCATGCTGCTCACCGAATCCACCAGCCTGCGCGAAGTCATCGCCTTTCCCAAGACCGCGAAAGCCGTCGACCTGATGTGCCAGGCCCCCAGCGCCGCCACGGACACTCAACTCCGCGACCTGCACCTGCGTACCGCCGTCCGCTCTTAGGCGACGGCGGCTGTGGGGCTTCACCCATACTCTTCGGTGCAGCCCAGCCTTCATTGCCCAGCCTTCGTTGCCCAGCCTTCATTGCCCAGCCTTCATCCGCCCTGCTAGCATTCCGGGGCGGAGCCCCTCCATGAAGCGTGTGCGCGTTCTCGTTCTTGCTGTCGGTGCTTGGTCTTGTGCAGCGTTCTCGCAGGCAGTACCCGCCGGCAACTTTACCCCGGTGCGCGCGCAGCTACTGCGAGGTATTCATGCGGCCCAGCTCATGGTGGGCGAGACCTTTCTGCTCAAGACCTCCGCGGAGTGGCAGGGGAATGGCTGCACTGTCCGCAAGGACACCCTGGTCACTGCCCGCGTCAGCACGCTGGAGACGGCAGCACGTCCCACCTCGCTTGGGGTCCGCTTTGACCCTGTACCCTGCTCTGAGTCGGAACGGGGTGCCGTCCGGCCTTTGCTGATCGCCCTGCAGGCCGAGCATGCCGTTCCGGACGATTCGCTCGGCCGTCTGAGTACCGCGGGTAGCGAGGCCAGCGCAATCAGCAGTCTCTTTTCGCCCAGTCGCCCGGGCATGCCCACGTCATCGGACACCATGCTGACCTCAGCAAATGTCGTGGCCACAACGTCATACGCGGGCTATACCCGAGCACCGGAAGTACCCCTGGTTACGGGCGAGGTGCGCGGCCTTCGCGGTGTCTCCATGCAACTTCCCAGCGGCTCTGCAGAGACAAAGCTCAGTACCCGCGCACGGAATATTTCCGTCGAGAAATACGCGGCGTTCCTCCTGCTGCTCGTGCCTGTTCCAGCAGGTCCGCTCGCCTCGGCATCCGTCGACCAGCGTGCGACCGAAACACGCACGGCCATTACGCCCAGGCCGCCCACCGAAGAGCCTGCCGACGCCTGCCCCGCAAAGTCCTGTGTTGCCCTGCAGGCAGCATCAGCGGACGGCCCACAGGCGACGGCCGCCTGGACCGTTTCGTTGGCCCCCTTCGGCCTGTCGCCCCGCCCCACCAAGCAGATCGTCGACTTTGAACAAACCGCCAGCATCCTTCCGCTTGGCTCAGACCAGGTTCTGGTCACCTTCGATCCGCACACGCTTGTGCCTCGTGGCCACGCATTCGCCGGCGTGCTGTGGCACCCGCGCAACGTGCGTGCGGTCGTGCTTTCGCGCAGCACCGGGCAGGTCCTGTCCGTCCGCAACTGGGTCGCGGCCGACGATCTCGCTCCGCCGGTCTGGAGCCTTGGCGACGGCAAGGTCGTTGCCCATGTCGGATCAAGCCTGGTCCTGTACGGCTCCGGCCTGCAGGAACTCGGGCGCTACTCCTTGCCAGGACCTCTGCTCTTTCTGAGTGCCGCCACACCTGGCAACCTGCTGCTGGCCGCAACGGTGCATGAGCGCCACACCGCGGCAGACCACGAGAAATATGCCACCGTCCTTTCTCCGGGTGAGGCCATTCCAGAGGACTATGACCTGACCGGCCTCACAGGTGCTCTTACCCCCACCGGTACCCGAAGAATCGCTGTGGAACCGGTCAAGCCCGCACTTGTGGCAGACGCCCTTGTCACCGCCACACGTGCGCGCGGCGACTCCTGGCAGGTGGAAAGCTCTACCTGGGCCGGTTCTCACAACACCCTCGCAAGACTCCGTTCCGGCTGCGACGTCCATCTCACAGCGCTGTCCGGTCAGCTCTTGCTCGCGCGCGGATGCCCAAGGAACGAATCGGCAGAACGCTGGTTCGACGTTGTGGACGAACACGGCAAAGTCATTCTTAAAGGCGAAACAGCCTTCGGCGATATGCTGCAGCAAACCGAGACCGACAGCAACGGCAAGCTCATCGCCGTTGCCATCTCCCACTTTGACAAGGCTGTTCGGCGCGGCGACCGTCTGAACGTGCGTGACTTCCAGAATCTGGGCCTCACCGTCTACTCCGTGGGCACAGGCAAGCCCGTCTTTGCCACGCACCTTCCAAGCGGCTCGTCCCAGCAGCAGACATTTGCCCTTGCTCCGGATGCAACATCGCTCACGGTGCTCACCGGGGACACGGTTCAAAACATCCTGATCTCCCGGCCCCTCGTCTCCGGCCTGGCCGCTTCAGCACCTCCGGCGAGTCCGTCAGGAGCCAGGCAGTAAGCCCGAAACCGCACCACGCGTTCTCCTTAAAAACATCCCGGCGCTGTCGTAGAGCACACCAGGAGGTCAAGCTGTGGGGCCGCAGAGGGGCTCACCCGCGGCAGCGCACGTCCCCGACGGATGACGGCACCTTCACCGCAGAAGACGCCACCTCGTCCAAATCAAACGTTTGAGCAGCGATAAGACAATCTTGGGTGCAAGCCGCAACCCTGGCCTAGCGCTCCGGGTGGTACAGCCGCATCCGGCTGATGTACAGCATCACCTCAGGCGTCACCCTGCTGCCTGGCGACACGCCCACCCGCAGACGTTCACGCACATCCGTTGCCGAGGTGTCGTCATCCACATCTGCCAACAGGTGAATGCGCCCACGTTGCTCGCCTGTCAGTTGCAGGGCAGACAGGTCTTCCAGACCAAAGTCCGGCCGGCTCACCGCAATCCACTCCGCCAGTTCCAGCAGCCTTTCCGGCGCCTTCCACTGCCGCAGGCTCAGCAGGCTGTCAGCACCCACAATGCAGAACAACTCCGCTCCGGGATTCTCCACGCGCAGCGCCTCCAGCGCGTCCACCGTGTAGTTTGGGGAACCATCCGCGTGCGGTGCATCCAGCTCACTCGCCTCAAGCATGCCGCCCACCGGTGCCGCCGCCACAAACGGATCGCCCAGCGCCACGCCTGCCCCACCTGCCGCGGCACACAGCAACTTCACCATCGCCAGCCGGTCAGCATAGGGCGCCACGGGTGCGGCACTCTTCAGCGGCTGCCGTCCTGTGGGTGCCAGCAGAACGCGGTCCAGCGCAAACTCCCGCGCTGCCGCCACCGCAACAGCCAGGTGGGCACGGTGCGGTGGGTCAAAGGTGCCGCCAAAGTAGCCGATGCGCATGCTCTCCAGACTAACGCGATGCGGTGGAACCAACCTCCACCCCGCGGCGTATCTTGAATCTGTGCACTCGCGCACAGGAGTCCGAAGCCCATGCAGACCCGCATCCACGGAACCGTCATGCCCGCCCTTGAAGTTCTGCTGCAGCCCGGCGAATCTGTCTTTGCCGAAGCCGGCGAACTCAGCTGGATGACCCAGAGCATCAACCTGACCACCCACACCCAGTTCGGTGGCGGCGGCGGCTTTCTGGGCGTCATCAAGCGCATGGCTGGCGGTGGCACCCTCTTTATGACGGAGTACCAGGCCCTTGGCTACCCCGGCGAAATCGCCTTCGCCACCAAGGTCCCCGGCCACATCGTCCCGGTCGAGCTCCACACCGGGCGCGAGGAGTACTACATCCATCGCCACGGCTTCCTCTGCGGCACAACCGGCGTGCAGATCGGCCTCGGCTTTCAGCAGTCACTCGGCGCGGGCATCTTCGGCGGTGCGGGTTTTCTGCTGCAAAAGCTCACCGGCCAGGGCACAGCATGGCTCGAACTCTCCGGCGAACTCGTTGTCCGCGACCTGCAGCCCGGCGAAACCCTGCGCGTCCACCCCGGCCACGTCGGTGCTTTTCAGGCATCCGTGTCCTTCCAGATCACCCGCGTCCCCGGCATCCGCAACCTCATCTTCGGCGGCGACGGCCTCTTCCTCGCAGCGCTCACCGGCCCCGGCCGCATCTGGCTGCAGACCCTGCCGCTCTCAAACCTGGCCCACGCCCTGAGTGAGTACATGCCTGGTGAAAGCCGTACCCGTGACGTAGGGTCCGGCGTTGTCGGCGGCATCGTCGGGTCTGTACTGGACGGCATGCGCGATCGCTAAACGCGACGTCCTCTACGCCGTGAGCGTTACCAGGGCCTGCGGCGCTGGCGCACTCTCCCCCGTTCCGTCCACCGTGCGCTTCAACTGCCCGCACGCCGCGTAGATATCCCGCCCGCGCGGCCTGCGGATGTAGGTCGGTATTCCACCCGCAATCAGCGCCTTTTGAAATCGGCTTACATCCTCCGGCAGCGGCTGCGTGTAGGCAATGCCCGGCCCCGGATTCCACACGATCAGGTTGACCTTGCTGGTGATGCCTTTCAGCAGCGCAAGCACCTCCGCCGCGTGCTCCGGCTGATCGTTGATGCCGCCCAGCAGCACGTACTCAAAGGTCACCCAGTCGCGCTTGCCCAGGGGGATCGTCTGCACCGCTGCCAGCAGGTCCGCAATCTTCCACTTCTTCGTGATCGGCATCACGGCCTCGCGAACAACGTCGTTCGACGCATTCAACGAGAGCGCCAGCCGCGGACGCACCGCCTCCTGCGCAAACCGCCGAATGGCCGGCTCAATCCCGCTCGTCGACACCGTCATCCGCGACTCCGGCAGGTTCATGCCCTCCACCAGCAGCCGCACCGCGTCCATGAACGCGTCGTAGTTCAGGAACGGCTCGCCCATGCCCATAAACACCAGGTTGATGCGGTCCTTGCCGATGTGAATACGGTGCCGCGAAAGCACCGCAGCCACCTGCCCCGCAATCTCACCCGCAGTAAGATTCCGCCGGATGCCAAGCTTCGCCGTGAGGCAAAACTGGCAGTTCACCGCGCAGCCCACCTGCGACGACACGCAGATCGTCGCCCGCCGGAAACCGGCCTCTGCAAGCGCTCCCCGGTTTCGCGGATCCACCGGCTTGCGCAGGTTATGCGTCCGCTCCACGCGCGCGTCCGCCCCCACGACAGCAGGGCTGTCCTCATCCGCCGCCTCGGCACCATCGCCATCCGGCATCCACACCGTTTCCACGGTCTCGCCGTCGGCCATCTGCATCAGGTAGCGCTCGGTGCCGTCCACGCTGGTCGCACTCTGCACGATCGTCGGCAGACCGATAGAATCGTTCTCCGCCAGCTTTGCCCGCAGCGCCGCCGGGAACGTGGTGATCTCCTCCAGCCGCTGCACCCGCTGCCGGTAAAGCGCCTCCCACAGCTGCCGCGCGCGATACGGCTTCTCGCCCAGGTGGGCAAGGTGCTCCGTCAACTGCGGCAGTGTCTGTCCAAAAAGTGCGGCCATTGCACCTACTAGAATACCGGGTCTGCGCGCCGCGTGCACCGCCCAAATCAGCCTAGAAGAAGCGGAACACCAGCCCCGTTGCCACGTGGAACTGCGACCCGGGCACGCTCGAGATCTCGCCGCCGCCCACTTCCACCATGCGCCAGTCCACATGCGGCAAAAACGTCAGGTCGACGCCACCATTTACCTCGTACGCCAGCTTGTACCCCGGCTTGTAGCTGCCCTGGCTCAGGCTCGCCACGCCGCCGTTCAACTGCACATACGGCTTAATCGGCAGCACCGGCGGCTTTACCGCAAGCCGCACGCCCACCAGAATCTTGTTCAGGTTCTTGCTGTCGCTCGACAGCACGGACCCGCGCACATCCGTGCCAAACTTTACCGGCCCAAAACTGTAGAAGTCGTCATACAGCCCAAACGTTCCACCCGTTACCCAGGAGCTGGTGTCGTTCGCATTGAACTGCGCACCATTCAGATTCGTCGCCTCGAAATTGCCGTACAGCGCAATCTGGGCACGCGCAGCAGCAGCACAAAGCAGCAGCAAACAGACAGCAAACACACAGCGGAACCGATAGATCATCGTTCAACCGTAAGCGGCTTCACGTCGGCCATCAACGACTTACTGCCGCGCTAGAACCACAGCGGATACCCGTCGTCACCCGCCGACGCGCGCGAAGTCGATGAACGCCTTTGCCGCATCCGTATGCACCAGCTGCACGCGTACTCGGTCGCCCACATCCACCACCTTGGCTCCAGCAGCCGCATTCGGATGCACAAGCATCCCTTCAATCGGCGGCGACAGCACCCGCACAAACGTACCCTTCGGCCCCGCGCCGGTCACAACCGCGTCGAACTGCTGGCCGATGTGGCTCGCCATCGCCAGCGCCTGCGCACGCTTCGCCATGGCGCGCTCCACCTTGCGCGCTGCGCTGTCCCGGTCGTTACAGTGGGCAGCAATGGCCGTCAGTTCATCATCGGTATACGGCGCGGGCTGGTTCTGCAGCAACGCATGCAGCACACGCTGCGTCACCAGGTCCGCAAATCGCCGGTTCGGCGCGGTCGAGTGCGAATAGTCCTGCGCAGCCAGCGCAAAGTGCGACGGCGGGTCCGGGTCATCGCCGCTCACCAGTACGTACTCCCCCGCACCCATCAGCTTGATCACCGCCAACGCCAGGTCCGGGTAATGGTCAGGATCCTTGGCGCGCTCATTCGCCAGCGCCTTGTTCAGCGCTCCGCTGTCCGGCGCATCCGGCAGGGCCTCGCCCTTTGGCGCAAGCAGCGCAACAATGCGCGACCACCGTTCCGGGGACCGCACCACCCGGCGCAGCGCACTACGCTTCGCATCCCGCAGCATCTTGGCTGCAGTCTCGTTCGCCGCAATCATCAGATCTTCAATCAGGTCCATCGCCGTGTTGTGCAGCGACGTTTCGATGGACTGCACCACGCCATCCGCCACCACCGGCTGCGCCTCTGCACGACGAAAGTCCAGCGCCCCGGCCGCCTGCCGGTACAACCGGATGCGGTGCGCCGCTGTCTCCTGCAGACGCAGCTGCTCCATGAGCACTGGAGACAATCCTTCGACACTCATCGAAGCATTTTTATCCGTATTCCCCTTCACTTCGACGTCCATCGAAGTACCGGCATCTGCAGATGCAAACTTGTCCAACAGCGGCCCGATACGGCTATACGTCAGCTGCGCCGTGTTCCGCACCTGTGCCGCGAAAATCCTCGACGCGCTCAGCGAGCCGTCCGTGGCCACCATAAATTCCGCCACCAGCGCATTCCGGTCCTCGTCCGGATTCAGTGACGTCAGTCCCGTCGACAACTCGACCGGCAGCATCGGGAAGTTGTGCGCCGGCGTGTAGATCGTCTGCGTCTGCCGCGCCGCAAACACATCCAGCGGCGTACCTTTCAGCACCGTCGCCGCTACATCCGCAATGCCGATGCGCACGCAGATCCCGTCACCCACCTGCTCCGCCCACTCAATCTGGTCCAGGTCACGCGACGTGTCGTTGTCGATGGAAGACCAGGGCAGCGCACGCAAATCCACCGCATCGTTTGCCACCGGTGGCGCGGCAAGAATGGCCCGCAATTGCTCCTGCGCGCCAGGCACAGGTGTCAGGTCAAAGCCGTCCTGCTGCACCTCCTGCACGGCCGCGGCAGACAGGTCGAACGGTGGGGAGCTATGCCCGGAAGTGCCACCGGTGGTTGGCGTGGGCGAATGGTGGGAGGTGTTCTGCGTCAGGTCCGGCATGCGCAAGCAGGCTAGCACTCCCGGAGCATCTCTGTTCCGCCGCTCACGTCCCCTGTTGCGCGATGCGCATCTGTACAGTGGGAGGTGGCGCCCGAAGCATCGTGGCTCCTCAAAAGGAAAGGCAAACCAGGCATGCGGATTCTCATCATCGGTGCAGGCGCGGTCGGTGGATACTTCGGCGGACGTCTTTGCGAGGCAGGCCGTGACATCACCTTCCTTGTACGTGAAAAGCGCGCCGCGCAACTTCGCAACGGCCTCCACATCCGCAGCCCCCATGGCGACGCCACGGTCCACCCCGTCCTGCTCACGGCCGCGCAACTCGCTGCCGAGCCGCAGGTGTTCGACATCATCCTCATCGCGACCAAGGCTTACTCTCTTACCGACGCCATGCAGGACTTCGCACCCGGCGTCGGCACGGCCACCGTCATCATCCCGCTTCTAAACGGCATGCGCCACCTGGACGAACTCTCCGCACGCTTCAACCCGGAGCAGGTCATCGGCGGCTCCGTTCGTATCATCGGCGACCTTGCCGAAGATGGCACCGTCGTACAGATCACCGACCTTGGTGAGCTTACTTTCGGCGCGCGCGCAGACGTGCCCGGCCAGGCGGCCCGCTTCGACTTCGCAGCCATCTTGCAGCAGCTCTCCGCCCCCGGCATCGTCACCCTCCATCCCTCTGACGCGCTCGTTGCCATGTGGCAAAAGTGGTGGATCCTGGCCAGCATGAACGGCATCTGCGTGCTCTCCGGCGGCAGCCTCGGCCAGGCTGTCTCCGCGCCTCACGGCCCCGCGTTCTGCGACGGCGTGCTGGCCGAATGCACATCCATCGCGCAGGCGAATGGCTACCCGCCCAACCCCGTCATGCTCGGGGAGCACCGCAAACGCCTTGGAGACACCACCTCCACCCTCACCACATCCATGTTCCGCGACATGCAGCGTGGCTACCCCGTGGAAGCCGACCAGATCTTCGGCGACCTGCTGCAACGCGCAAAGGGCGTGCCTGCGCCGCGAATTGAAGCAGCCTACGTGCGCATCAAGATCTACGAATCGATGCGCAGCAAGGCCTCGTAACAGCCGCGTGCCATAACCCATGCCAGCAACCGCCGCCTGCCTGACTGCACGCAGGGGGCGATACACTCGTGCACATCGTCACGATCAAATGGGAGCCGCTCATGCTCAAGCGAACCTGCCTCGCCCTTTTGTGCCTGGGCACTGCCCTGCCTTCGCTCCTGTCGCAAGCCTCGCCGCGAAAGCCGCTCACGCTCGAGCGCCTCTATAGCCTGCCGTCGCTCATCGGTACGCGGCCGGAGTCGCCCCAGTGGGCCGCTGACAGCAACCACCTGGCCTTTCTGTGGAACGACGAGGGTATGCCCTTTCTCGACCTGTGGACTGTGGATACGGCCGCCGGCAGCCACCCCGTTCGCCTCACCCACATGCCACATCCGGCGCCGCCGGCCAACCCCGGTATGGACATCGCCAAGCTCCGCGCCCAGGCCAGCTTTGAAACCGATCACGGCATCTCCGACGTCGCGTGGTCCGCTGACAGCACGCGGATCTTCTTCACCCTGCACGGCAGGCTCTACAACGTTGTGCCTGGCGGCAGCCCACAGGCGCTTGCACCAACTGGCGTTACGGCGCTGCTCCCTGCCCCGGCCGGTGCTGGCCTCGCATACATCACCTCCGCCGGCGCGCTTGGCCTGTTGCCGCAGCCCACGGCCAATCCGGTCCCGCTCTACACACCCGCTGCAGATGGCGTGGTCATCGAGGAGGCGCACTGGTCGCCGGACGGCACACAACTCGCGGTCGTCGAGACCGACAGCCGCGGCGTCCCTGTCCGTGGCATCCCGGACTACCTACCCGACGAAACCACGCTCACCAGGGTGAAGCGAGCGTTCCCCGGCGAGCCTTCAGAGACGCGCCGCCTTGGCATCGTTCCCGCCTCCGGCGAACCCGCGCGCTGGATCACTCTGCCCGGCGAGCCTATGGACCTCCTGTTCGGCGTGAGCTGGTCTCCCAACGGCCGCAGCCTGCTTGTCGACCGCAGCGATCTGTACATCAAACACCGCCGCCTGCTGCAGATCGACGCCGGCAGCGGCGCAACCAGAACACTTGTGCAGGAGGACGACCCGCGTAACGTCACCGCCGAGTGGTGGTCGGCCTGGGCTCCCGACGGCCAGGGCATCTACTACACCTCGGACCAGCCGCCTGCGAACGACTACGCGGTGTTCTACAAATCGCTCGGCAGCGACCCGCCACAGCCGATACTCGCAGGCGACTACGCCGTCTTTGCTGCAGAGATTGCGCCCGCTGCGAACACCTTGTTCGCCACGGGCAATCCCACCCACCCCGAGCAGCGGCAGATCATGGAGCTCGACCTCCACGGCAAAGCATCGCCACATACCGTGTCCGCCATGCCCGGCACACATACCGCCGTCGCGTCGCCCAACGGCCAGTTCCTCGCTGACGTCTTCTCCAGCGATACGACGCCGCCCGACCTGTACCTGCTGCCGACCGCACCCGGCGCGACAGACTCCGCGCGCAGGATCACGACGTCGCCACTGCCGGAGTTCAACGACTACCGCTGGGTCGCCGCCACCTACGTCACCTTCCCCAACGTGCACGACGGCACACTTGTCCACGCACGCATGACGCGACCGCCGGACAGCACCGGTCCACACGCGGCAATCCTTGGGTCGGTCTACAGCAACACTGCGCGCAACCAGTGGGGTGGCCGCATCTATCACCCCACCTGGGGGCTCGATCAGTTCCTCGTGCAGCAGGGGTATGTCCTCATCAATCCGGACATTCGCGGATCCTCCGGTTACGGCCGCGCCTTCCGCCAGCGCCTCGCGCTCGACTACGGTGGCATCGACGTCGACGATCTCTACAGCGCCACGGAATACCTCATCCACAGCGGCATTGCAGACCCACACCGCATCGGCATGTGGGGGTCAAGCTACGGCGGCCTGCTCACCACCACGTCCCTCTTTACCCATCCTGAGAGGTACCAGGCAGGTGTCGCCGGCGCTCCCGCAACCAGCCTTTACCACGCCGAAACCGGCGAGATGCGCACCATGATGGATCCGCAGACACACCAGGACGCCTACCAGAAGTCGTCATCCTTCCCCAAGTCCGGCGGCCTGCAGGGTCACCTCATGCTGCTGCAGGGCATGCGCGACGACGTAGTCCTCTTCAAAGACTCCGTCACGCTCACCGAGCGGCTGATCCTGCAGGGCAAAGACGTGACGCTCACGCCGCTGCCCGACGCACCCCATGGCTGGGACACCCTCGGCCTCGCACAAACGCGCTACGGGTACCGCAAGATCGTCGACTACTTCAACCGCTGGGTGCCTGTGAATTAACTGGTACGGAGTCCGGACGCCCGGACTCTACACACCACGTTTTGCGCTCGCCAGCGGTGGCGCATACGGCGACCGGTGCTTGCGCGTACTCTTTGTCGCCGCGGCAGGCTCCATGTTGATCGGCTGGTTTGCGCGGTGCGCCTCTACCGCATCGGCAATGGCATATTTCAATGGCTCGATGCCCTCGCCAGTCACCGCGCTGATCGCGTAAAACGGCAACTTACGCCGCTTCGCGAAGGCGGTCAGCTTCTTCAGCTTGTCCGGGTTCGCCGCGTCGATCTTGGTTGCCACCACGATCACGGGCTTGTCCTCCAGCCCATGTCCAAAGTCCTTCAGCTCCGCCGCAATCGTCTTGTAATCGTCTACCGTGTTTTCGCGTCCGCTGTCGTCACTCACATCCACCAGGTGCACCAGGATGCCGGTCCGCTCGATGTGCCGCAAAAACTGGATGCCCAGCCCCAGCCCTTGGCTTGCACCCTCGATCAGCCCCGGCATGTCCGCGATCACAAACGACCGCTCATGCGGAAAGTCGCCAATCTTCACCACACCCAGGTTCGGCTCCAGCGTCGTAAAGGCGTAGTTCGCAATCTTCGGCTTGGCCGCGCTCAGCCTGCTGATCAACGTGCTCTTGCCGACGTTCGGGTATCCCACCAGCCCCACATCCGCCAGCAGCTTCAGTTCCAGCCGAAAATGTTTCTCTTCCCCCGGCCGGCCCAGCTCGTGCTCCCGCGGCGCCTGGTGCGTGCTTGTGGCAAAGTGCTGGTTGCCGCGCCCGCCGCGGCCGCCACGCGCAATCACGATCTCTTCGTCCACCTGCGCAAAGTCGTGCAGTAGTTCGCCCGTCTCCTGGTCATACAGCACCGTACCCACCGGCACGTTCAGCACCATGTGCTCGCCCTGCGATCCGCTCATATTGCTGCCCAGGCCATGGGTTCCGCGGTCGCTCTTGTACTCCGGGTTAAACCGGAAGTGCACCAGCGTGTTGTGCCGCTCGCTTGACCGCATCAGGATGTCGCCGCCATGCCCGCCGTCACCACCGGAAGGGCCGCCACGCGGCACAAACTTCTCCCGCCGGAATGCCATGCAGCCGTTGCCGCCGTCCCCGGCCTTTACCTTGATTTTCGCTTCATCAATAAACATCGCGTCTACCAGTCTAACGCGGTCTGCACAACCGGCGCGACACGAGCACTTTTCGCCTCGAAATTCGCCCTTTTCTCTCACTCTCCGCGCGCCCGGTGCTGTACCGTTGAACCACACGCACACATCATTCCGTTTACCAGCGCTTCACACGCATGTGCGAACCTGCTGATCAAACGCCACACGTTCGTCCGCGCTCGAAATCCGTGCCGCGGAGTCATCCAGCACTTCAAGCCTGCGTCACGTCCGGAACCGGCACCGCGACCCAGGCAAACCGCATAGAAAACGGCAGCGGCCACGCGCGACAACAGACCGCAGGGACCAGCCCGAAGCCTTCCCCTTTTGAGGAGTTCCAATGAAGCACACCAACACACCAGGCATACTGTCCCGCAGCAAGACACAGCGCGTGAAGAACGCACGCTGGGCAAGCGCCATTCTGATCTCGTCCGCAGTGCTGGGCGCAACCGCAGGTGCGCAGTCGCTGACGCAGGGAGCCATTGAAGGCACGGTCTTCGACGCAACCAACGCCGTCGTTCCAAACGCCACCGTCACGATCCACAACAACGGCACCAACGCCGACCAGACCCTGACCACCGACGGCGCCGGCTACTACAAGCAGGTGCTCCTCCCTCCCGGCGTCTACACGGTCACCATCAAGGCCGCGGGCTTTGGTGACGTTCGCTCTGGCACCGTCGTCGTCTCCGTGAACGAGGTCACTGAGGTCAGCCCACACCTCCAGCTCGGCGCTGAAGCCCAGGTCGTCGAGGTCACCTCCGAACCTCCGGCTATCAAGTTCGACACCCCCGCGTACGGCGGCCAGCTCGACAACCGCGAGATCGAGAACATTCCGATCAACAACCGCCGCTGGTCCTCGCTCGCCCTGCTCACCCCGGGTACCTCCAACGACGCACAGGGCTTCGGTCTCATCGCCTTCCGCGCCATCCAGCCCCAGCTCAACAACGTCCAGATCGACGGCGTCGACGACAACCAGGCCTTCTACGGTGAAGAGCGTGGCCGCACCCGCGCCGGCTACTCCACCGCCCAGATCGCCGTGCAGGAGTTCCAGGTCAACACCGGCGTCTACTCCGCTGAGTTTGGCCGCGCCGTCGGCGGCGTCATCAACTCCATCACCAAGAGCGGCACCAACGCCTTTCACGGCGAAGCCTACTTCTACCATCGCGATTCGCAGTGGGGCGCGCAGAATCCCTACACCTACCGCGTCGCCTTTGACCCCACTGCCGGTGCCGCCACCCGCATCCCCTTCAAAGCCACCGACAAGCGCAACCAGTATGGCTTCGGCGTCGGCGGTCCCCTCATCAAGGACAAGCTCTTCGGCTTCTACGCCTTCGACAAGTTCCAGCGTAACTTCCCCGGCACCGGCACCGCGGTTGCTCTCTCGTTCTTCAACCGGCTGAACGTCGCGGACGCCAAAACCCTGGCGACCTCCATCTACAACGCCACCGGCAACCCCAACTACAACCCTGCGCTCGCGTCCTCCATTCCCCAGGCACAGGCCATTTACAACAGCTACATCGGCGTCGCCAACACCTCTCTCGGCCAGCAGCCGCGTACCGGTGGCCAGGTCATCAACACGCCCCGGCTCGACTACCAGCTCACCCCCAACAACCGCATCACGCTGCTCTACCACCGCCTGCGCTGGGACTCCCCGGGCGGCGTGCAGACCCAGGCAAACGTCTTCTACGCGCGTGACGGTTTTGCGCAGGACTTCGTCAAGCTCGACTACGGTGTGGCACGCCTCGTCTCCGTCGTGCGCTCCAACATCACCAACGAGCTGCGCTACCAGTACGGCCGCGAGCTGAACGACGAATCCGCGCTGCCCAACACCGGCTTCACCTCGCAGCTGCTCACCAACGGCACAGGCATCAGCCCGCAGGTCAACCTCAACAACGGCTCTCAGGGCTTCATCGCCGGCCAGCCCTACTACGCCTTCCGCCCGGCTCTGCCTGACGAGCGCAAGTGGCAGGTAGGCGACACCGCCATCGTTCAGCTCGGCCGTCACGCGGTCAAGTTCGGCGAAGACATCGTTCACAACTACGATCTGCAGGCCACCACCGGCTTCAGCGGCTACTCGCCCAACGGCACCTTCAACTACACCAGCATCCTGGGCTCTGCTCGCGACGTGCTCACGCGCGCTGGTGTCGTCAACGGCAACTCCACCACCCTCGGTCAGGCGTCGCTCAACAGCGGCGGCGGCGGCTGCGGCACGGGTGCAGGCGCCACCTACAAGCCACTTGGCTGCTACAGCTACTACCGCCAGACCATCAGCCCCACGCCCTTCTCCACCACCAACACCGGCGGTCAGGCCTACGATCTGGCGACTGTCGACTACGGCTTCTTTGTGCAGGACGACTGGAAGGCAACGCCACGGCTCACGCTGAACCTGGGCGCCCGCTACGACTACGAATCCATCCCGGACCAGCAGTCGCAGCTGATTGCCAGCAACAACCCCGGCAGCAACAGCCACATCAGCGACAAAAACAACATCGGCCCACGCGTCGGTTTTGCCTACGATCCCTACGGCAAGGGTGAGACTGTCGTCCGCGGCGGTTTCGGCATGTACTACGGCCGCATCCCCAACGTGAACCTGCTCAGCGCGCGCTTCAACTCGGGTTCCGCTAACGGTCAGCTCGGCTACAACTTCTCCTCACCGTCCATCGCCGGCGCGCCGCTCTTTTCGCAGCGTCCGGCCGACAGCACCATCCGCAACTCCGGCCTGTCGCCGGACATCACCAACATCTCGCCCAGCCTGAAGAACCCCTACACCGAGGAGTTCGACCTGGCCGTGCAGCAGAACCTCGGCATCAACACCGTACTGTCCATCACCTACCTGGGCGCGCTCGGCCGCGAACTGCCCAACTCGCTCAACCTCAACCTGAACCCGGCCAACGCCTACGTCGCCAACTACACCGTCACCGCGGCTGCCGGCCAAACCACCTGCGGCCCTGTCGCCTGTGGCACCGTCCTGCAGGAGAAGGTTTACGGCCAGCGCGCCGTCGGCCAGACCACCGCAGCCACCCTGAACCCTGCCTACGGCAACATCTTCACCGGTGTCAGCAATATCAACAGCAACTACCACGCACTGGCCGTCGACGTGACCCATCGCGCCGGCAAGTTCATTACCTACGACGCCGCCTACACCTGGTCCCACGCTCTCGACTACAACCAGTCGGAGGTCACGGGCTTCAGCTTCAACGGCTTCTTCGACCCCTTCGGCAATGGCCGCGCCAACTACGGCAACAGCTTCCTCAACGTGCGCCATCGCGCCGTTGGCTGGGCCATCTTTAACGTCCCCGGCCTCAGCGGCCATGGCCTCGCAACCTACGCCACCAACGGCTGGTCGATCAAGCCGGCATTCCAGATGCAGTCTGGTCTGCCCTACAGCGCAAACGTCAACGGCACCACGGCTCCGTCCCAGTGCACCGCGGCAGGCTGCCTGCAGGCGACCAACTCCGGCCTCTCCGGCCTGGGCGTCTCCTACATCCCGCAGCTCGGTCGCAACAACTTTCAATACCCCCGCGACATCCTGCTGGACCTCCGCATTCAAAAGGACATCCGCCTGTCGGAGAAGTTCAACTTCCAGCTGCTCGTCGAAGCCTTTAACCTGGCGAACCACCAGAACGTTACCAGCCTGGTTTCGACCGCATACAACCTGACCAACGGCACCACACCGGCGACCAGCGGTACCGCCCCCACCGGCACCCTCACCTACCAGCCGCTGAACGCAACCGGCGGCTTCGGCTTTACCAACTCCGCCAACTCCAACTTTGCGTACAGCCCGCGAAACGTCCAGATCGGCGGACGTCTCTTCTTCTAAACGCACCCCGCACCCACATGGCAGCAGCTTCGGCTGCTGCCATTGTTTTTGCCCGAAAACGTTTTGCCGCGACATCTCCCTTTGGCCTTCCGCAGGTTGTCATTTCGACCCGAGCCATGGCCCTGTCGTCGCGCTGCGGACAACCTGCTGCTTGCCACACAGCACACCAACTCTTCATCAACCCAACACGCGCTATTGCGCAGCCCACGTCCTGCCGCTACGCTCAAGAACACATCGACCCGCGGCAACGACCAACGGCGACTCGTACTACCAACACCTTCTCCCACTACGTGCGACGGCTTCAGCTGTCCTCATGGGTTCCAGGCTCCTCCTCCATCTCGCGCCCACCGCTGTGCTGCTGGCATGCGCGCCGCTGCCTGCGCAGCAGCTTGCCACCGGCTCCGTCGGTGGAGTTCTGCTTGATCTGCAGGACCACGCCATCGCCGGCGCAACCATCCTGCTCACGCAAGCGGGAACCGAGCTCCATCTGCAGTTCCGCACAGATGCACAGGGTGAGTTCCTCGCCACCGGCCTCACACCCGGCGCAGTCACGCTGCAGGCAAACGCCGCCACCTTTCAGGCACAGCGCATCGACACCATCCCCATCGCTCTCGGCCAGACAGCGCGCGTCCTCCTGCATCTGCGCCCCGCCGCCACAAAGCAAACCATCACCGTGCAGGCGGACAGTGTCCTCCGCCCCTCGCTCGCGGACGCACCCGTCAACAGCACCCTCTCCCCACGCGAGCTCCTGTCCTTGCCGCTCGACGGTCGGCGCTTCCAGACCTTTGCCCTGCTCACCCCCCTCGTCAACCTGGCCGACACACCCTCCGACACAGACGTTGACGCCACCGGCGACACCTCGCAAACCGTCGCCGATGCCGCGGTCTCCATCGACAACGCCCGCCTTACCGTCCGTGGCCTGGACCCGTCACAGAACTCCGCCACGCAGGACGGCTTGAGCAACGTGCGCGCCTACGACGGCGAACCCCGCGGCGGCGCCTCCCTTCCCTTCACTGCTCCGCTCGAGGCAGTACAGGAGTTCCAGGTCCGCTCCGTCGGCACCGGCATCCCACAGGGCCGCGACGCCGGCGGCTCCGTGGACGCCGTCACCTTGCGTGGCACCGAAGCCCTGCACGGCACGGCCTTCTTCGCCCTGCGCAACAGCGGCGTCGGTGCTGCGGATCCCTTTGCGGTGGCCACCCGCTACAACAACGGCGCGCCCACCTCGGTCTACATCAAGCCGCGCGACCAGCGTGAGCAGTTTGGTGGCTCCCTTGGCCGCGCCGTCCCTGGCACCCACGCTCACCTCTTTGCCTTTGCCGCCGGCGAGGGCGAGCGCCGCAGCTTTCCCGGCTACAGCTCCCCCACCAACAGCAACTTCTTCACACTCACGCCCACCCAGAACGCCCTGCTCGGCAACCGCGGAGTCTCCTCCGCCAACAGCCGGGCCGCCCTCAACTTTCTCGACTCTCTCGCCGGCGAAGTCCCCCGCCACGCCGATGAAATTGCCCTCTTCCCTCGCCTCGACTTCGATCGTGGCAGCCGCACCACCGCTGCCCTCACGTACACCCGTGTCCGCTTCAACACACCCGCCGGCATTCGCGAACAAATCGTCATTCCGCGCGCCCGCGACAACTTCGGCACCCTCAGCACCCACACAGATTCGCTCACGGCCCGCTCCACGCAGCAGATCAGCACGCGCTGGCTCAACGAGTTTCACCTGGAAGCCTCGCGCGACGCCAGCTTCGTGCAGCAACCGCAACCGTTAAGCCAGGAACCCCACACCGCCCCCGGAAACCTCGTCCCGCAAATCACCATCGACCTTGCCAACAGCTCCACCGGCGGAGCCTTCGTCTTCGGCACTCCCGCCTCCCTCGCTAAACGCCGCCTGCCGTCAGAGAAGCGTGCCGAAGCCTTTGAATCCGTGACCTTCTCCGGCCGCGCCCATACCCTCACGCTCGGCGCCGGCGGAAGCCTGCTCGACACCTCCGTCGACACCGGCATCGCCACCAATGGCGCGTACCAGTACGGCTCCGGCACCACCAACGGCCGCGCCGGCGGCCTTATCGACTTCATCACCGACTTCACCTTCAACAGCTCCGCCTACCCCAACGGCGGCTGCCCCAGCATCTACGCCAGCATCCACCTCTTCTGCTTTCAGACCTTCACGCAGGGCTACGGCGCCGCCACCACAGTCCGCTTCCACACCGGCGAAGGCTCCGCCTGGTTCCGTGACGCCTGGCGTCTCACCCCTCATCTCCGCGTCGACGCCGGTGCACGCTACGAATACTTCCGCATGCCGCTTCCCCAGCACACGAACGGCACCCTCGACGCTGTCTTCGGCACCACGGCCGCCACCAACTTCCTCGCCGGCGATCCCGGCAATCTCGCCCCTCACCTGGCCATTGCCTACGCTCCCGCAGACCGCACAGTTGTCCGCCTCAGCTACGGCATCCACTTCGGCCGCGTCACCGGCCGCACCCTGCAGCAGGTTCTGCAAAACACCGCCCTGCCCACCAGCACATACTCGCTCCACCTCACCCCGCGCACTGAGGTGGATCCCCTGTGTGCCTCTTCCGGCACCAACTTCGGCTATCCCAGTACCTACGCCTGCGTACCAACCGGCGCACTTACCACCACCTCCAACGCCACCGTTCTCAGCCGCCACTTTCAGCTGCCCATGCTCCAGGGCGCCGAGCTCACCCTGGAGCACAGCTTTTCCCACGGCATGACCCTCAGCTCCACCTACGCCCTCACCTTAGAACGCGAGCTGCCCAACACGGTCGACCTCAACATCGCGCCGTCCAACGCCCGCGCAGCCTTCCAGATCGTCCGCACCGACCATCGTGGTGAACCCGGCACGCAGAATGGCTACATCTTCAACGTCCCCCTCTACACGGCCCGCATCTCGCCGCTCTTCGGCCCCGTCACCGCCGTCCTCTCAAACGGAACCGGCACCAGCAATGCCGGCGTGTTGCAGCTCACTCGAGTCACCGAACACGGCCTCACCCTCCGCCTCGCGTACACCTTCTCCAAAGCGGTCGACTCCGTCCGCCACACCGGCTCGTCCGCCGATCAGGACGCGCAGTTCGACCCCTTCGACATCACCTTTGACAAGGCCCCCAGCAACTACGACCGGCAGCAGAAGGTCACCGCAACCGCCGTGTACGCTCCGCAACTCCACTCTGAATCGCATGTGGCCAGAACCCTGGCCAACAACTGGTCCATCGCACCCATCGTCTTCGCCACCACCGGCCGGCCCTACAGCTACCTCATTGAAGGCGGCACCTCCCTCACCGGCGGCCGCGCCACCATCAACGGCTCCGGCGGCGCAACCTACCTGCCTACGGTTGGCCGCAATACCCTCCGCCTGCCCTGGACGCAAACCACCGACCTCCGCCTCCTTCGCGCGTTTGCTCTCCACGACCAAACAAAGCTGCGCCTCTCAGCCGAAGCCTTTAACCTCTTCAACCACCGCAACATCACCTCGGTCCAGCAGCGCGCCTTCCTCACCGGCACCCCGGTCAACAACATCACACCACTCGTCTTTCAAGACAGCGCCACGATCGCCGCCGAAGGCCTCACCACCAATCCCTTTGCCACCCCCACGGGCTCCGCCACCCTGCTCACCCGCCAGCGCCGCCTCCAGTTCACCCTTCGTCTGGATTTCTAGTAAGTCGAGAAACCTGCTTTCCTTCCGACCCGCAGGAACCCTCGCCAACACATACGAATCCAACCACCCATGACCTACTTCGAAGTCTTCTCGCTCCCCCCCAAGCTCCGCCTCGACACCGCCGCCCTTGAGAAGAGCTTCTACACCCTCTCCCGCACCCTGCACCCCGACCGCTTCGCCAGTAAACCCGCCGCGGAACAAGCCGATGCGACCGAGAAATCGTCCGAACTCAACGACGCCTACCGCACCCTGCGCGACCCCATCCGCCGCACCGAATACCTGCTCGGCCTCGAAGGCATTGACCTCGAAGAGCAGTCCGTCCAGGCCACCGCTGCAGCAAAAGCCGCCGGTACCCAGAAGAAACAGATCGTTCCGCCAGACCTGCTCGAAGAGGCCTTCGAACTCAACATGCAGTTGGAAGAGATGAAGATGGGCGACGACGACCCCCAGCTCCGCGCCGACCTGGCAAAAGCCAAGAGCAACTTTCAGTCCATGCTCGATGCATCCCTTGCCTCTCTTGAAGCCGAGTGGGACAGCTGGGACGCCGCCATCGACAGCGAAGACGACGGTGCCAAGGACGCCGCCAAGGACGAAATGCTCGCCCTCCTCAACCGCCGCTCCTACCTCCGCAACCTCGTCCGCGACTGCGAAGCCTACGTCTAGACGCCATCTGCCATACACTGCTCCCATGCGCGCCTGGCCTCTTCTGCTTTCCCTGCTCGCCGTTCCCACCCACGCACAAACGCCGGCGGCGAAGCCCAATCCGCGCGACGCTCGCATCACCGCCACCGTCCGCTACGGCGGCACAGACGCGGCACCCCTGACCCTGGACTTCTACAAGGCCGCCGGCCCCGCTCCCCACCCCGCCGTCATCATCGTCCACGGCGGAGGCTACGTTGGTGGTACCAGCCGCAACGGCTCAGAGGCCTACGCCGCAGACTTCCTCGCGCCCGCCGGGTATGCCGTCTTCTCCATCAACTACCGCCTTGCCCCGGCCACCTTTGCCGACATGATTTCTGACGTCGAGCGATCCATCCGCTTCGTCCGCCACAACGCCGCGACCTCTTCCGTGGACCCCGGCAAGATCGCCCTGCTCGGCGGCTCGGCCGGAGGTTACCTCAGCAACATGGTCGGACTTCTGCCACCCACCGCACTCCCCTCTGGCGACGCCGTAGACCACGAGTCCGACACTCTTGCCGCCGTTGTCACCCTCTACGGCCCCTGCTGCCTGAACGAAACGCCCGTGCCCACAAGCACCTCTGCCGGCAAGCCCCTCTTCGACCAGCTCCTCGGCCAACCCAGCACACCCGCCGCCCTGCTCGCCGCCTCACCCATCGCCCACGTCCGCTCCGACGCTCCACCCTTTCTGCTCATTCACGGCGAACAGGATGAAAGCGTGCCGTACGCCCAGTCCGTGGAGCTTGGCAACGCCCTCGCCTCCGCAGGCGTCCGCGTCGAACTCCTGCCTATCCCCAACGGCCGCCACGGCACCTACCAATGGACCATGCCCAACGTTCCCCACTGGGAGCGCGAAACGACCGAGTGGCTCAATGACACGCTCGGCCACACCGGCCCGGTCGGCGAAGGCATCGTCCGCACCTCCCCAAAATAGATCCCAGCCATCGCAGGCAAAAGAACAGCGTCCAGCTGCAGCTCTCCCACATCCAAACCACGGCGAACTCGCCAGGGGAGCACCACAGATGTTCGCAGTCATGGGAATCACCGGAAACGTTGGTGGCGCTGTCGCCGACACCCTCCTTCAGCATGGCAAACAGGTCCGCGGCATCGTCCGCGACACCTCCAGGGCGGCAGCGTGGAACGACAAGGGCGTCGACCTCGTCACCGCCGACTACGACGACAACCTCGTTGCTGCTTTCACCGGCGTCGAAGGCGTCTTCGCCATGATCCCGCCCAACCTGCTTCCTGACCCCGGCTTCCCCGACAGCGTCGCCCGCATCGCCGCCCTGAAAAAAGCTGTCCTCGCCGCCCGGCCCCCGCGCGCCGTCTTCCTGTCTTCCATCGGCAGCGAGAAAGACTCTGGCCTCGGCCTCATCACCACAACCCACATCCTTGAAGAAGAGCTCAAGACCACCGGCATCCCCAGCGCCTTTCTCCGCGCCGGCTCCTTCATGGAAAACAACCTCCACAGCCTCCCCGCCGCACGCGCCACCGGCCAGTACTTCGCCTTTTACCAGCCGCTCGACCACGCCTATCCGCTCATCGCGACAGACGACATTGGCCGCATCGGCGCTGAAACTCTCCTGCAACCCTGGCAGGGCAACCGCTTCCTCGAGCTCTCCGGCCCCGCCTTCTACTCCTCCCACGACGTAGCCGCCGCCATGAGCAAAGCCCTCGGCAAACCCATCACCGCCGTCGCCGTCCCCCGCGACACCTGGCCCGACACCATGGCCCAGCACGGCCTCCCCGCCGACCGCTCCGGCGCCTACATCCAGATGCTCGACAGCTTCAACGCCGGCTGGATCGACTTCGGCGTCCCCGGGACCGAACACATTAAGGGCACAGTAGATCTCGACACCAACATGAAAGCCCTCGTCGCAAAATCCGCCTGACAAATCCATCCCACGAGAACGCAACTACCGCAGCCGGCACCTATGACTCAGCCATGACTCATCGCTTCCTATAACGGCGTTTATCAGGATTCAACCAGTCGCTGTTATCTTTACCGTGTCTGCTGATCATCGGAGGTAACGAATGGCTGTATCTCGTCGCACCCTGCTTCGCACATCCCTTGCTGCCGCGCCTTTTCTGTTCGGCGAGATAGCTCTCCCTGTCCGAGCGTTCGGCGAGGTTCCGAAGGCGGACCCAAATCAATGGTTCTGGTTTCCTGGCCATAGCTTCTGCATGAAAGCTACTGGGAAGGATACCGGTGGCACATCGGGATGGATGATGGCAGAAAGCGGGCCCAAGCAAGGCGTTCCCTTCCACAAACACAAGAATGAGGACGAGTCCTTCCTCGTCATCGAGGGAACGTTTGAGATTTCTGTTGGCGACAGGACTGTCGTGGGCGGGCCAGGCACCTATGCCTTTGGACCACGCGAGATCCCCCACCGCTGGACGAACGTGGGCACCAGTCGTGGACGGATCATGAATACCTTTACTCCTTCGGGCTTTGAAGCTATGTTCTACGAAATAGGCTTACCGATCCCTGATTCCGCAGCGCCACCTCCGGAAAATCCTGCGCCTCTTATCGCACGGATGCCTGCATTGGCCGAGAAATATGGGAACACACGAACAGGTGACTTCAAGTATCCGCCACCGCCTCGCAAGGGGTAGTGCGGTCCATGTGAGACGGTGGTCGTCTTCTGCAGAGATCATCACCTGACCACAACGGCGTTTATGAGGACTCATCCGATTAGACACGCCGCTCCCCCCAGAACTCTGGGATCAACGACTGCCCTGTCCGGTGGTAGACGTACGCAATAAACAAAGAAAGATCCGCTCCGGTTCGGTGCCCTTGACCTGACGAGAGAGTACATTCGAAACTGCTCAGGGAGGCTCCATGGAACAGCAACGATCATCGGCCCGATACTTCTATATTCGCGGCCATCAATCTTTCTGGAGAGGCAACCCGTCTGACCATGGTTCGGTATTTCGCACTATCGTCATCTCGTCTGACCAGTGGAATGACACCACCGGCAAGTTCCAGGTCTACGCTATCGAGGGCGTCGGCAGAGGGGTGGAGGATGGCAAGTTCGCCGGAGTGACAGACAAGCCCACGGTCATATTCGATCAGGACTACCAGAACGCAGAAGACGCTGGGAAGAAGTTCCAAGAGCTATCACACGATTCCGAAGGGAAAGGATTCCGCGCAATCACGCTGTGGGATGTGATCGAAATCGAAGCTAACGCACGTTCGCAAGGCTAACTGACTAACGTCACCTTACGCGGTCTTGATAGCGGAACTCGTACATCTCCCGCGCTTCGACGACGTATTCGGAAAATATTACCCACAGGTAATCGATAGATGGATGATTCCCCAGCTTCAGGTAGGTATCGATTTCGGTTGCAATCGCGAGAAAGAGAATTGCCGTCCGCGACACCTGTTGAAAATGTAGTGATTGCATTGCCCTCTTGCGCTTGTCTTCAGGGACAGAATCTTCCAAGAGGTCAGCGACGAGAAAACACGATATTTTCTGCATCCCGGCGAACGTGAGATGCGCATGCGCTGATACGTCTTTATAGATCGATTTCTCAAGGAATTGGAGGAAGGTCTTGCACTTGCTCTCCCTCTTCGTCAATTTGAACGGTGTCCCCCAGTAATTCACGAGCCCCGGTTTAGCCTGCTCCTCAGGCGTGATTTGGAAAACATTCACCATGTGATCGATCTGGGCGTCCATTGATTCCAAGAAGCCTTCCCACTCGACATCGTCACCGTACTCAGCCTCTATTGTCACCCTTTCTTCTACGAGATCGCGCCAACCGGCCCGCTGGTATGCCAGCGAGCGGGATATGAGGTCGTCGAGCATATAAACCAAGCTGAAGAGAAGATCGAGCAATTGTCGATTGACGGGCGGGATCACAATCACGTAATTCGGCTTGCGATTCGGATCGGGCGGCGTATCCGCCGTGATGTACCTCACCGCCCCATAGGAGTTCCATGCGAACCGCAACATCACCATAAGTACTGACAGCGAACGGACGTGCTGCCTGTGGCCCCTCACCGCACCAAGCTGAATCTGTCTTTCGAGATCGCGGCTTACGTTGATGTAGAGCCCGTCAAGCTTCGTCGCGACCAGTTGGTAGTTGAACTCGCGGAGGGGTTTGAGCGGGCGCGGGGTTTCCGGCATGTTCTGCAGTTTACGCCCCCTGGCAAGTCCGAAGTATAAGGAAGCTCGCTGGACTTATCGGATGCATGCGAGGGATGAGTACCGGTAAGTCGCATTGTCGGAAGTAGCCTGACCAATCCTGCCTTCCCGGCCCTACTTCGGCTTCTCCGTATCCTTCGTCGACTCATCCGTAATGTCTTTTCCATTCACAATGATGCGCGCACTTGACCGGTACTGCTTGTAGTCCGTGTACTTTACGATCGACTTGATGTGCACATCCTGGCCTGCCGTCCCGCCTCCCGGTGCAAAGTGCAGGGTGCCCTCTGCCTTGGTATAGGTCGGGAACCAGTACTTACCATCGACCTGCTCGTAGTAGGTGGTAAACGGCGGCGATAGATTCTCATGCCCGCTGCGCACATCGTCCGGAACCGACTTACCACTTACCAGCACAATTTGTAAGTCCTGCTGGTCCACCCACACCTTGCCCTTGTAATACCGCTTACCCTTCTCCATCACCTTGGGCGCAACGTCGAACACGTATGTTTCCAGTTCGTCGATCTTCTGCTTGCCCAGGTACTTGATGTCGTACAGCGGCAGCTCCGGCGCGGTCAAAATAAACGGCAGCCGGTGCTCAATATCTTCCATATCCTGCTGCGTCAGGATCACGCGCTCAATCGTGTTGGCGGGCGCAAACACCACGTTCTCGGTCCGCCGCCCATCCCGCTGGAATCCGATGTCCGACACCTGCTGGTACTCCCCGTCCGGCTTGTTGTTGTCGTCATTAATGGTCTGCATGCGCACGCTCTGGCGAAAGATGTAGTTATCCCGCGCCTTGGCAAACGCGCTCTCCTTCTGCCCCATCGCCTGCACAATCTCATCCGTCGTCTTACCCGTCGGCGGCGCTGGGTCCAGCTTTCCAAATCCATCCTGCGCACCCGCCGTGCCCACAGCCAACGCCGTGCCCATCGCCCCCACCAGCACTGCACTCAACCATCCACTTCGCTGCATCGTTCTCCCACCCGGCACACCGCCGCGCCACTATCTCTCACGTTAGACGACGATCCCCGTCCATCGACTGCACACCACTACCCAGGGGAGCCCCATCTTCGCCAACGGCACCGTCGTCGGTTAAGGTGGGTTCAGGCTGCCCTGCAACCTTTCGGATTCCTGATGCCTTTTGGTCGCCCCAAGCGTTCCCGCGAACCACTCGACGAAACCGCCCTCCTCGATTACGCGGCCAAATCCCTCGGCGCCCGCATGCAGTCCGAGCGTGACCTGCGCCGCAAGCTCCTCGACCGCGCCGAACCCGGACCCGCCGGCGTGGAAGCCGCAAACAACGTCCTCGCAAAACTCAGGGAACTCAACTACATCTCCGACGAGCGCTTCGCCGCCGACTTCACTAAACTCCGCCAGGAAAACCGCGTCTTCGGCCGCCGCCGCGTCCAGCAGGACCTGCAGCAAAAAGGCGTCAGCAGCGAGCTCATCGCCACGGCCCTCGCCGGCGCCTACGACGACCTCGACGAAGCAGCCCTCGTCCGCCAGCACATCGAGCGCAAGCGCCTCAAGTCCCCCACCGACGACAAGTCCACCGCCCGCATCCTCCGCCGCCTCACCGCCGCCGGCTTCGGCAGCAAGAGCATCTTCAAAGTTCTCCGCGAGCTCCGCACCGGCGAGGTCGCCGAAACCCTCGACGCCGCAGAAGCCAGCAGCCCAGAAGAGTAACCCAGAAGAAGAAGTGGCAGCACCAACCCTTGTGCAACCCACCCTAACCCCGTGCCCCGTCGGAACTTACGAATCTCGCCCCTGTAAAGACAGGACTTCCGAACCCCGATCCATTCGAATCAGGAATTTAGACCAGCCAGGGGAGGGGTCCCCCTTGCATCCAACACCTCGTGGCCCCCTCCACCATCATCGCCATCGACTGGTCCGGCCGCATCGACACCGCAGGCCAGCGCCGCCACATCGTCGCCGCCATCTCCCACCACGGCAAAGTCCGCGTTGAAGCAGGCCGCACCCGCGACGAGGTCGCCACCTGGCTCATTGCCCAGGCCAGCAAAGACCCAGCCCTCGTAGTAGGCTTCGACTTCTGCTTTAGCTACCCCGCCTGGTTCGTCGCCGAAACCGGCGCGCACACGGCACCAGAGTTCTGGCAGATCGTCGCCGAGCGCGGCGAGCAGTGGTTGCACCGCGAAAGCCTCGACCGCCGCTTCTGGGGCAAGCCCCACAAGCGTCCAGCCCAGTTCTCCGGAGAGCACATTCACCGCATGCTCCGCTCCACCGACATTGATTGCAAACTCGCCTCCCTCATCGCCGACGCCGACCGCGCCGACCGCGTCAAGGGCATCACCCCAAAATCCGTCTTCCAGATCGGCGGCTCCGGCTCCGTTGGCACCGCCAGCCTTCGCGGCATGCCTATGCTCCTCACCCTGCGCAAGGCAGGCTTCCGCGTCTGGCCCTTCGACTCTCCAACTGCGGGTCAGCCTCTCGTCGTGGAAATGTACACCCGCCTCAACACCGGCCCCGTCCACAAGTCCAACCCTGCCGCACGCGCCGCCTATCTCGCCCGCAAGCAGTCCGCAGACCCCGCCTACAAAGCCCTCAACCGCACCAAGCACGGCAGGGAAGCCCTTGCCGCAGCCCTTGCAGGCGAAGACGCCTTTGACGCCCTCATCAGCTGCATGGTCATGACCGCCCACCGCGATATCTTTAACACCCTGCCGCAGCCCCGCGACCCAAACGCGAAGCTGGAAGGCTGGACCTGGGCCGCAGACGCCGCCGCAGCCTGCAGCGCATAACCCCAATCAAATCTGCCTTCCGCTGATACGCTGGTGCAACTCATTTCCGCCACAGGACCTGCGACATATGACCAAGGGACTTCGCCTCTCTGAAAAGTGGTTTCAACGCGGCCTCTGGCTCATCGCCGTCATCTTCGCCGCCTTCCTCATCGGCCTCGGCGCGCTGGTCGTCGACGACCTGCCCAAGGTCGAGAAGCCGGTCGACGCCGAAGCCTTTATGGACCAGCCGCGCCTGCATACCGAGCGCGCCACGATCAAGGCAGACGACGACAAGCTGCAGGTGATCGCCAACGCCCGCAAACGACAAGACGATGCCGTGAACCGCGCCACCGCTGCCACCCAGAGCGAGCAGGACAGCTTCAACACCTGGATTGCCACCCGCTCCGCTACCCAGCAGAACAGCCAGAATCCGGAGGTTCTGGAACGCACCCACAGGCTGGAAGCGCTGCAGCAGGCGGAGCGTGAAGAGCAGAAGAAAATTGAGACCCTGGACGCACAGCAGACCGAGGTCGACCAGGACAAGGCCGTCCATGACACAACGCGCCAGCAGATTGAGGATGCCGGACAGGGTGGCTACAAGAAGGCGGTTCAGCGCAACGAACTCCGCGTCTTTGGACTGCGCCTGCTGCTCACCCTGCCGCTGCTTGCCCTGGCCGTCTGGCTCTTCCTCAAGCGCCGCAAGGGGCCGCGCTGGCCGTTTGTGTGGGGTTTCATCTTCTTTGCCCTCTTCACCTTCTTCTTTGAGCTTGTCCCGTACCTGCCCAGCTATGGCGGCTACTTCCGTTACATCGTTGGCCTCGCGCTTACGGTGTGGGGTGGCAACTACGCCATCTCTGCCCTGCGCACCTACCTGGAGAAGCAGAAGGCTGAAGAGCAAAAACCTGAAGTTGAACGTCGCCAGGAACTCGGCTACGAGCAGGCACAGATGCGTCTTGCGCGGCACATTTGCCCCGCCTGCGAGCGCCCGCTGGACACTGCCGACCCCACGAACAACTTCTGCATGAACTGCGGCCTGCTGGTGTATGAAAACTGCTCGCGCTGCAGCACGCGGCAAACCACCTTCAGCCACTTCTGCCGTGCCTGCGGCCTGCAGAAGCACACGGCGCCACCGGAGGAGTCGCAGCCACCGGCGCCGTTCAGCGCAGCGTAGCGCAACAGGACGCACTGCTATCCTCAAAGAGCCATGAATCACCGCACCGGAAACCAGATTCGCGAAGATTTTCTGCGCTTTTTCGAGGAGAAGTCGCACCGTCGCGTGCACAGCTCCTCGCTCGTGCCGCACAACGACCCCACGCTGCTGTTCACCAACGCCGGCATGAACCAGTTCAAGGATGTTTTCCTTGGGGCCGACCAGCGCAGCTACGTGCGCGCGACCAGTTCGCAGAAGTGCGTCCGCGCCGGCGGCAAGCACAACGACCTAGAGAACGTCGGCTTTACCCGCCGCCACCACACCTTCTTTGAAATGCTCGGCAACTTCAGCTTCGGCGACTACTTCAAGCAGGACGCCATTGCGTTTGCCTGGGAACTGCTGACCAGCGACAAGTGGTTCGGCATCGACAAGTCCAAGCTCTACGTCACCATCTTCGAAGGCGACGCCCAGACCCCCCGCGACGACGAAGCGGAACAGTTCTGGCTCTCAGTTGGCGTGCCAAAAGATCGCATCTACCAGCTCGGCGCGAAAGATAACTTCTGGCAAATGGGCGAAACCGGCCCCTGCGGCCCGTGCAGCGAAATCTATTACGACTTAGGCATCGAAGCCTCCGAAACGGGCGAAGACAAGCCTTTCGGCGAAGACGACCAGCGCTACATGGAAATCTGGAATCTCGTCTTCATGCAGTTCGACCGCGCCAGTAGCGGCGAACTGACACCCCTGCCCAAGCCATCCATCGACACCGGCATGGGCCTTGAACGCATAGCCTGCGTCTTACAGGGCAAGTTATCCAATTATCAAAGCGACTTATTCACACCACTTATCGCGAAGGCCGCTGAGCTGACTAACTTCACGGCCATGAGCGCCGAAGAAGCGTCCATCTCCGACAGCAAGGGCGCAGCCTCCCTCCGCATCATCGCCGACCACGCACGCGCCGCCACCTTCCTCATCGCCGACGGTGTGAACCCCGCCAACGAAGGCCGTGGCTACGTCCTGCGCAAAATCCTCCGCCGCGGCATCCGCCACGGTCGCCTGCTAGGCCAGGACCAGCCCTTCATGCACCAGATGGTCTATGCCGTCCGCGACGAAATGCAAACAGCCTATTCCGAACTGAACGAGGCCGCCGACCGCGTGAGTAAAACCGTCTTGCAGGAAGAACAGCAGTTTGCGCGCGTACTGGAGATCGGTTCAAGACAGCTAGAGGAAGTGATAACTACTTGGAAGCAAAATCACGTTTCAAACATGGAAGCTGCTTTAAACGTTGGTTTAGGGCGGGATGCTGCGCTTATGCGTACCGGGATTCCTGGGACTCAGATTTTTAGGTTGTACGAGACTTATGGGTTGCCTCTCGACTACATGCAGGACGCTTTGAGAGATTCATCGCTATTTGTTGATTTAGAGGGCTTTGAGCGAGCGAAAGCAGAAGAACAAGCCCGAGCCCGGGCCTCGTGGAAAGGCGGCTCGCAAAAGTCCGCCAGCCCCGTTTACACCGCCCTGCCCAAAACCGACTTCGAAGGCTACACCGCCCTCCGCGCCGAAGGTGCAAAGGTCGTCGCGCTGGTGAGGGAGGGCCTTGGCGTGAACGAGTTGAGACCCGGCGAGCAGGGCGAAGCCGTGCTCGACCACACCACCTTCTACGCCGACAGCGGCGGCCAGGTCGGCGATGCCGGCTGGCTGTACACGCCGGATGGTGCGCACGTCGTCGCGGATGTAAGCGGCGCGACGAAGCCGGTGCAGGGCGTCTTTGCGCACCGTATTACCGCGAAAGAAAACATTGCTGTGGGTGACACCGTGAGCACCGTGGTCGACGGAACCGAGCGCCGCAGCACCATGCGCAACCACACCGGCACGCACCTGATCCACGCCGCGCTCCGTGAGGTCTTGGGCACCCACGTCAAACAGGCGGGATCGCTCGTCAACCGTGCGCGCCTGCGCTTCGATTTCAGCCACTTCGCCGGCGTGGCGACGGAGGAGTTGCAGGAGGTCGAGGACATCGTGAACCGCGAAATCCTCTCAAACACCAAAGTGGAGACGTTCGTCGACGTTCCTATCGATGTCGCGGTGAACGAGTTCAAAGCCACTGCCCTGTTTGGCGAAAAGTACGGTGACAAGGTGCGCGTCGTAAAGATCGGCGACTTCTCCACCGAGCTCTGCGGCGGTACGCACACGCTCGCCACCGGCGAAATCGGCCTGCTCAAACTCACCGGCGAATCCTCCGTCAGCAGCGGCATTCGGCGTGTCGAAGCCGTCACCGGCACCGGCTCCCTGCAGGAGTTCCGCCGCGACGCGTCCGTCGCTCGCGTTGTCTCCTCCCTCATCGGTGGCACGACGGACTCCCCCGCCGCAGCACTGCAAACCCGCCTCTCCCAGCAGGACGAGGAACTCAAAAAGCTTCGCCGCGAACTGGATCAGGCACGCATGAAGGCCGCGTCTGCCAGCACCGCCAATGCCGAAGACCAGGCTGTCGAGATCAAGGGCATCAAGGTGCTGACTCAGCGGGTGCAGGGCCTCGATAAGGCACAGCTTCGCAACCTCGTCGACCAGCTGCGAACCAAACTCGGCTCAGGCGTTGTCGTCCTCGGCGCACCCACCGACGACGGCAAGGTCACGCTGATCGCCGGCGTGACCAAAGACCTGACGGGACGCATCCAGGCCGGCAAGCTTGTCGGCGCGCTGGCTGCAAAGGTGGGCGGCAAAGGTGGTGGCCGGCCAGACCTGGCAGAGGCGGGCGGCAACGACCCATCGCAACTCGACGCGGCTCTGGCGTCTGCGCCACAACTGGTAGGCGAACTGCTGACCTAAGGGTGGGAGAAAACGAGAGCGGTAGCAATGCAACACGTAGCACTGAGAATTAGTCCCCCGTCGTGGCGACCGTGGACAACCACCTGAAGTAGCGTGTAACCGCTCTTGCACTTGCGACCCGGACACCGCTTATCGCGTCCAACATGTACGGATAGTCAGGAGACACGAACATGGCAACTGAAACAGCAATTCTCGCAGGTGGGTGTTTTTGGGGCATGCAGGAACTGCTCCGCAATCAGACCGGTGTTGTAAGTACCAGCGTCGGCTATACCGGCGGCGAGGTGCCGAACGCCACCTATCGCAATCATGGCAACCACGCCGAGGCCATCGAGATCCGCTTCGATCCGGCTCAGATCAGCTATCGCAAGCTCCTGGAATACTTCTTTCAAATTCACGATCCCAGCACACCCAACCGTCAGGGCAACGACCGCGGCGCAAGTTATCGTTCCGCCGTTTACTACACCACGCCCGACCAGAAGCAGGTTGCGCTGGACACCATCGCCGACGTGAATGCGAGTGGCCTGTGGCCTGGCAAGGTCGTCACCGAAGTCGCGCCGGCAGGTCCTTTCTGGCAGGCGGAGTTAGAGCACCAGGATTATCTGCAGCGCTTCCCCGCAGGCTATACCTGCCACTGGGTTCGTCAAAACTGGGTGCTGCCCAAGCGTGAAGCGGCCGTCGGAACAGCTGTTTAGGTAAGGGGTCCGCGGGTTTGCCGATCTCGGAGGCAAACCCGCCCACGCAGCTTGCTGTTACAGTTTTTGCCATGCTCGACGTTCATCCACCACACAAGGCCATCGGCAACTTTTCCGAATTCTTCCTCCACCTGTTCACCATTACGGTTGGCCTGCTCATTGCCGTCGGCATTGAGGGTCTGGTTGAGCGGCACCAACACCGCGAACTGGCCGAAAACGCTCGGCAGACTATGACTGAGGAGATTCGGAAGAACGCGGTGAGCACCTCCGATGCCCTCAGGGAAATCGCGGATGAGAGAATGCGCATGGTCGCAAACATCAACGCCGTGCAGCAACTGCAGCTTGCGCCAAAGGGCACCACCTCAGATGACCTAAGCCTGGACGTGGCATACGGGTCCACCGATGTTGACCAGACTGCCTGGAAGACTGCCCAGGCTACGTCAGCTCTCAGCTATATGCCCTACGCCGAAGCGCAAAAATTCAGCGGCGTGTATGACACCGCGGACGTTTTCAGCAAGGCACAGGGCCAGATTGCCGAAGATGAGGCGCGGTTCATCGGCACTGTTCGCCGCTTTCACATTGGCAAGGGCAAGCTCGACCAAACCGCTGCCGATGCCCTTGCGGAGCAGTTGGGCATCATGCAAGGCCACCTGTTCAACATCTTTGTCGCGGCCACGGTCCTGCAAGAGCAGCAAAACGCCCTGCTGCAAGGTCGTGAGCCGCTGCATCACATGTCGGCGAAGATGACAGACTAGGCGAGGTATCGCCGGGAGTACCGGGGCAGTTCCAACACCGCCAACGCGCCGATAAACTGAGAGGGCTTGACTCGCCCCATTCCATTCCGCCCGCAGTGGTGGCTCACCTGCGCTCTGGTCACGTCATCCCTGATGGCGGCCGCCCCGCGCCGCCCAGCGGCCGACAGCCCCTGGCAGATTGCGGAAGCTGCGCGTGCACAGCTCACATCCATTCCCCCGGCGGAGCGGACCGCGACGGACTACCGCACCGTGATGGATGCGTATCGCCTGATCTATCACTCTTCACCTGCTGACATCCATGCGCCGGAGTCGATCTACAACGTAGGCAGCCTGCTGGAAGAAGAGGGTGTTGCACTGCACGATGCGCGCGCCATGCAGGCAGCCCTGGGTCAGTTTGAATTCCTACGCAAGCAGTATCCCTCCAGCAGCCTGCGGATCGCTGCGTTGCTTGAGGAGGCGCGCATTGCCGCCGGCGGCCTGCACGACGTCAAGCTCGCACGCCAGAAGTACGGTGCTTTTGCCGAGCAGTTTCCCCGCTCGGCCCATGTACAGGAGGCGCACGACGCCTTAGTTACCCTGCACACCGGTGCTCTGCCGGTCGTCGCGGATGGTCCGCTCGCAACAGCCACGGAGCGCGTGCAAACGACGCACACTGCCGACGCAACAAGCGACTCATCGCAGACAAGCATCTCCATTGCACATCGCAACACAACAGGTCTGGCCGCAGCTTCCAGCGGAGTTCCGGGTAGCACCGTGGCCCCTGGCGAGCGCGCGGAGGCCAGCCTGCTTGCGTCGGAGCGCCGCGCCACGCCGGCGGATTCGGCGGAACAACAGGCCCCACAGGAGGGGAACGCGGCCGGGCAAGGGACAGCGTCGCACGCCGTCATCGACGCCCTTACCCATGCGCCGGCGCACACCCCCAGCGGCATGGCCATCGTCTCCGGCATTCGTCACTGGTCCACGCCCACGTACACGCGTGTGGCCATCGACCTGGGCGACGAGGTGCAGTATCAGGCAGCGCGCGTTCCACATCCTGATCGCATCTTCTTCGACCTCCACGGTACCCGCCTTGCGCAGGATCTTGTCGGCAAGAGCTTTGACATTGTGGACGATGGCTTTCTGCGGCGGATCCGCATTGCACAGTACAGCAACGACAGCACCCGCGTTGTGCTGGACGTGAATGACGTGACGGAGTACTCGGCATTCTTGCTGCCCAATCCATACAGACTCATCATCGACATTCACGGCGGTGCACGCCCCGGCACTCCGCCTGCAGCAACCATCGATGCACCCGTTGCTCAGACCTCGACAAGTCGGCAAACCCCTTCGCGCGCGGCTGCCGCTGTTCCCAGCACCGTGCCGGTCCGGTCAGGGCCGGCGGCCACGCATGATGTTGCAGAACTGAGCCGGCAGCCCGGCAAGGTCGATGCAACCGACCAGCCCACGACGCAGCCCATCGCAGTGGTTGCCGACAACACACCGGGCGCCGGCGAAGAACAACCGGCCACGGCGAGTCGCACCAGGCGCGCCAATCGCGAGATCGTCGCGCGAGATCCCACGGCGGACGTCTCCGTTCGACGCACTGCCGCCCCGACGTCTGACGGGGAGCGCTCCCTGATGCGCGCACTTGGTTTGAAGATCGGACGCATCGTGATCGACCCCGGTCATGGCGGCCATGACTCCGGCACCCTGGGCGCAGGCGGCATCATGGAAAAAGATGTCGTGCTCGACGTCGCTCTCCGCCTGGGCAAGCTGCTGCACGACCACCTGGGCGCCGAGATCGTGTACACGCGCTCAGACGACACGTTCATCCCGCTTGAAACAAGGACAGCCATTGCGAACCAGGCGCAGGCCGACCTGTTCCTGAGCATCCACGCCAACAGTTCGCAGGATGAATCAGCGCGCGGCGTAGAAACGTACTATCTCAACTTCACCTCGCAGCCCGATGCGCTGGACGTGGCTGCGCGTGAGAACGCGGTCAGCGACCAGAGCGTGCATGAACTGGCCAGCATGGTGAAGAAGATCACCCTCAAGGACAAGATCGAGGAGTCCCGGGAGTTTGCCCAGGACGTGGACGCATCGCTGTATGACGGCCTGCAAAAAGGCAATGCCGGCCTGAAAAACCGTGGTGTCAAAAAGGCTCCGTTCGTTGTGCTGATCGGTGCCAACATGCCGTCCATTCTGACGGAGATCAGCTTTGTAACGAATCCGCAGGACGCGGCAAAGCTGCGCACAGGTGAATACCGGCAGCGGGTCGCGGAATCCATTTACCGCGGAGTGGCGCGCTACGCCCAGGGTCTTGGCGGCATGCGCGTTGCGACGGCCCTTAAGCCCTCGGCAGCATCGCAGTAGGCTCCGCCGTCCACGTGATCACCGTCAGAGGGCGAGTGCCGCAACCAGCTCGCTGACTGCGAGCTTCCGCTGGTCACCCGTCGCAAAGGTTTTGACCGTGTACACGCCCTGATTGACTTCGTCTTCACCCACCAGCACGGCATGCCTCGCCAGGCGGTCTGCGGCCTCAAAAGATTTCTTCAGGCGAAAGCTGCCGTCGCCCACCTCCACGCTCAGTCCGCCGTTGCGCAGGTCTTTTGCAAGCGCAAGTGCGGCAGCGTTTTGCGCAGGGCTTAACGGTGCAATGTAGGCATCCAGCTTCGGCAGGCCAGCTTTGTCGGTCCGGGCCTCTTCCAGCGCCTGCAGCGTCAGAATCAGGCGGTCTGCACCAATCGCAAAGCCGATGCCCGGTGCCCGAGGTCCACCCAGCATCTCACTCAGGCCATCGTAACGGCCACCGCCCAGCAACGCATTCTGCGTGCCCAGGCCCAGGTCCACGGTGAACTCAAATGTCGTGCGCGTGTAGTAGTCCAGTCCGCGCACAAGCCGCGGGTTAATCGTGTATGGCACCTCGCAGGCATCCAGCGCGGCCAGCACCTGCGCAAAATGATCGCGAGACGCGCTGTCCAGATAGTCGGCAATCTTCGGCAACGCGTCGATGATCGCCTGGTCGGCCTCGTCCTTTGAATCCAGCACACGCAGGGGATTGGTCTCGGCGCGGCGCTGGTTATCTGGACACATCCTGTCTTTGACAGGCGCCAAAGCCTCACGCAGGGCAGCCACGTAGCGCGGCCGGTCCGTGGACGAGCCCACAGAATTCAACTGCAGACGCCAGCCACGAAAGTCGTTGGACTGCTCGGCGCGGGGAATACGGAGCTCGTCGAGCAGCGCCGCCAGCATCTGCAGAACCTCCGCATCGCGCAGCGGCGACTCCGCGCCGGACGACGGCGGGCCGATCACTTCAGCGCCGATCTGAAAGAACTGGCGGTAGCGACCTTTCTGCGGTCGCTCCCGGCGAAACTGCGGGCCAATGTAATAAAGCTTCTGCAGCTGGCCGGTGTCGCCCATCTTGTGTTCGATATAGGCGCGCACCACGCCAGCAGTGTTTTCAGGCCGCAGCGTAAGCGATTGCGCCTTTTCACTGGCCGCGCGCGCACGGTCCTCCCACGTGTACATCTCCTTGCTCACCACGTCGGTTTCTTCGCCAACGCCGCGCACAAAAAGCTCGGTTGCCTCAAACACCGGCGTTCTGATTTCGCCAAAGTTGTAGCGCTGAAAGAGGTTGCGCGCCGTGCGCTCCACGTTGACCCAGAGTGCAGTTTCAGGTGGTAAAAGATCGCGGGTGCCGCGGACTGCTTTGATCGTGCTCATCAAAGTCAGTGTAGCCCGGAGGCAAACGCAACCACCTCACCAGTGCAGCAGCAACCGTGCGGACGATCATGTTCGTTGATGGTGGTCCTGTCTGTGAGTAGTGGCGGAGTAGTGCCACGGATGTTGCGCGACCTTGGGTCGAGATTCTTTCTCGCTGTAACTGTTGTTTCTGGAAACCTTAAGTCACCTACCTGACGGTAATTTCGAGCGTGATGGCCTATAGTCACACCGGGCGGTCTGTGGCCTGTCAGCACGTGACTCGCCCTTCGCTTCGCGTTGGTGCCTCTCCCGACTGAAAGAAGGGAAGCCATGAGCGACGTCTCGAACTTGTTGCTGGATGCGCTTTCGCCTGCCGCCAGAGACTTAATACTCCCTCGCTGCACGCCCGTATCCTTGGCACGACGTACTTTCCTGTATCGGCCTCAGGCCATTCCAGAGTTCTGCTATTTCCTTACATCGGGCATGGCTTCCATCATCACAACCATGCAGGATGGTGAGTCTGCGGAAGTAAGTGTGATGGGCCGGGAAGGCATGTCTGGCGCGTTGCAGCTGCTTGGACCCAGCAAGGTGCCAACTACCTGCATCATGCAGCTGGACGGCAGCGGGCTCCGCATTCCAACCGCAGATATGCGACGCATCTTTGAAACCTCAGACGAGGTGCGGGATCGCATTCTGGAGTGCGTGCAGGAACAGACCAACCTGATGGGGCAAATTGCCGCCTGTAACCGGCTGCACGAAGCTGAAGAACGGCTCGCACGCTGGCTCTTGATGGCGAGTGAACGCATCGGCAACCTGGAGATGAACTTCACGCAAGAGTTTCTGGCAGAGCTGCTGGGAGCACGCCGAACCACTGTCACCATGGTCGCCGGAGCGTTGCAGCGGAGTGGATTGATCGAATACCGCCGCGGACGGGTCAAAATCCTGAATCCAGAGGAGCTGCAGGAGGCTGCCTGCGAATGCTACCGGGTGACAGCGGACCTGCATGCCAGGCTGTATAAGCCGTAGGTCCCCCCTCCGACTACTATCCAGCTGGGCCGAGTGAGACGACACCATCGCTGCCGGCGGTATCGCCTCGTTTCCGCTCCGTTCGCATCCAACACTTTCATGGTTCGTAAACGGCAGATATGAGTACAAGGGAACATCGCGAAATCGTAGCCCTCGCGGCGTCCTCCTCTGAGGGTGTACTGGTTACGCTGGTGCGTGCTTCTGGGTCGTCGTATCGGCGGCCCGGGGCTCGGCTGCTGGCACTTGCGGACGGTCGCACCGCCGGCACCATCTCTGGCGGCTGTCTGGAAGCGGACCTGCTGCGCCGGGCGCAGTGGCTGGTGCGACACGGTGCCGCGGTGCAGGCCTACGACACGGGATTTGACGACACGGCGGAAGTGCCGTTCGGTCTTGGCTGCGGGGGCCTGGTCGATCTTTTGCTTGAGCCCAGTTCCACAGCAGAGGCGCAGGCGGCAATCCGCGCCATTGGAGACACGCTGAACGGCTGTACGCGTTGCATGGTTACCCGCATACCCTCTGCCGGAGCACCCATGCGTCGCCTCGTCACGAACGAACAGGACCAGGTCCTCTTCTGCAGTGCAGACCTTACGCCCGCAGAACTCGACGAGTTGCGCAAGGCTGCCAGCACTGGTGTGACACAGGACAACTTCTTTGTGGAGCGCCTGCAACCGGCGCAGCGCCTGTTTATTTTTGGTGCCGGCGACGATGTACGCCCACTAACGCGCGTGGCCGCCGAGCTTGGCTGGACCGTACTCGTTGCGGACGGACGTCCGCAGCAGGCGACCGAAGCGCGCTTTCCGCAGGCAAGTACCGTGATGGTGACGCAGACTGCGCACGCCGTGTTGCCGACGGATGCGGTGGTGCTGATGACCCACTCGTTCGCACAGGATCTTTCGCTGCTGACAGAACTGTTGATCGTGAATCCGACATATCTTGGACTACTGGGTGCGCGGCAGAGATCGGCGCTGCTGCTGCGCGACGCGGCCCGAAACGCGAACCTGACCTTTGCGGAGGCCTACAAGCGCGTCCACGCACCAATCGGCCTCGAACTGGGCGGGGATGGCCCAGAAAGTATTGCGCTCTCCATTGCAGCGGAGGTCCAGGCGGTCATCCAGGCAGACACGGCGCGGCCGACGCGACCCGGTGCGGCACGACGCATGACGCTCGCAGACGCCGTGGTTCTTGCCGACCGCTTCAGCACGGAACTGCCGCGCGTAGAGAACTGCGCACTCTTCCATTCCATGGAGCAGGTGAACGCGCAGGACATACCGGCCTCCTCGTCCACAGCATGCCCAGAGGAACTGACCGCATGAGCGATCGCCGTCTTGCCGCCCTGGTGCTTGCTGCCGGAGCATCGACACGTTTGGGTCAGCCGAAACAGCTGCTGCGCTACCAGGGGGAATTCCTTGTCGAGCGTGCTGTCCGGCTCGCGCGCGAGGCAGGCGCACACACCGTGTTTGTGGTGCTGGGCGCACAGTACCAGCCAATTTTCCAGGTGCTGTCGACCATTGATCCGCCGGTGCGGGTGTTGCTCAATCAGGTGTGGCAGCAGGGCATGGGTAACTCCATTGCTCTGGGTGCAACGGCTGCGGAACGGGATGGCGCCGATGACCTGCTTGTGCTGACCTGCGACCAGATCCATGTCACTGCGGAACATCTCCGATCGCTCGTTCGGGCATCCCGTCGAGACCACGTTGTCGCATCCGTCTATGCACAGCGTCGAGGCGTTCCAGCACTCTTCCCGGAGTTCAGCTTCCACGCACTGCAGGAGCTCCGTGGTGACACAGGAGCACGCGATCTCCTGCAGAAGGAAGATGTCCTCTCCGTTTCCTTCCCGCTGGGCGAGGTTGACATCGACACGCCCGAAGACCTGGACCTGCTCAAGGCTGGGCCGCTGAGTCGAACGCTGGCGGTATCCTGACCCATGACGTTGGATGACTCAAAGAGCTTCACCCGCGAACGAGCCTGGGCACTGCTCACGGAGTGGACGACTGCGCCGAGCCTGCTGAAGCACGCGCAGGCCGTGGAAATATGCACGGTTGCCTACGGCCGGCGGCAAGCCGAGCGGCTTGGGCTGACAGGCGACGACTCTGCGCTCTTCGTGCTGCCGTACCAGCTCGCTGGCCTGCTCCACGACTTTGATTACGACCGGCATCCCTCCCTGGACGAACACGTCTGGGTTGGGATCAAGGTGCTTGAGGTACAAGGTTGGCCGGAGGAGATCCGACACGCCATTCTGGCACACGCCGACTACACGGGGACGCCCAGGGACAGTCACCTCGACCGGGCACTCTTCGCATGCGATGAGCTCAGCGGTTTTCTCACCGCATGTGCGCTGGTCAAGCCCTCCCGAAGCATCCATGACGTCGAGGTGAGCAGCGTTCGAAAGAAAATGAAAGATAAGGCGTTTGCACGCGGTGTTCTGCGTGACGACATCGTGGCAGGAGCGGAACTGCTGGGAGTGACTGTGGACGAGCACATCGACAACTGTCTCCGCGCGATGCAGGCCGAGGCCGCCACGCTGGGCCTGAATGGCTCGTCTCACGATAACCGGAGCGCGGAGCAATCGGGGTTTTAATCGCGTGGTACAAAGCACTTAGCTTTTTCGACTTGCGTCAGCCTCGGCTTTCTTCTCCGATGCGACGGCGTCCCAACTGCATCTGAAAGGTCTGAATGGCTTCTGCAGAAAAACGTGTTGTCGTCGTAGGATCCGGCCCGGGTGGACTTGCCAGCGCGATGCTGCTGGCTGCAAGCGGTGTCCAGGTGACGGTTGTTGAAAAGCGCAGTCACGTGGGTGGCCGCACCAGCACCTTTGAACAGGACGGCTTTAAGTTTGATTACGGCCCAACGTTCTTCCTCTACCCCAGGGTGCTGCGGGAAATCTTTGCGGCTGCCGGTTACTCGCTTGACCGCGAAGTACCGATGAAGCGGCTGGATCCGCAGTACAGGCTGATCTTTGGAAATGGCGGCGAGCTATTGGCAACCGGAGACCACACCCGGATGGAACAGGCCATTGCGAAGCTCTGCCCGCAGGACGCGAAGAACTTCAAACATTTCATGCGCGACAATCGGGACAAGCTGCAGAAATTCCTGCCATTCCTGGAATCACCGTTCGAGAGCTGGAAAGACCTCGCCAAGCCAGAGATGCTGAAGCTGCTGCCAATCCTGGCGCCATGGCGCTCTCTGGATAGCGAGTTGAAGCAGTACTTCAGCGATGAGCGCATTCGGTTGGGATTTTCGTTTCAGTCCAAGTATCTGGGGATGTCGCCATTCAGCTGTCCCGGACTCTTCTCCATTCTCTCGTTCCTGGAGTATGAGTACGGCGTCTTTCATCCCATCGGCGGCTGTGGTGCCGTGACAAGGGCGATGGCGCGTATCTGTGAAGAGATGGGCGTGCAGATTGTGCTGAACGAGGGGGTAGAAGAAATCCTCTTCACCGGTCGCAAGGCTACGGGTGTGCGCACGTCGGCACGAACGATTGCTGCAGATAGCGTTGTCATGAATGCGGAGTTTGCCGAGGCGGCGCGCCGCATGATTCCCAGGGCCCTACGCTCAAGGTGGAGCGACGAGAAGATCGCGGATAAAAATCACAGCTGCAGTACCTTCATGTTGTACATGGGCGTTGACGGCACTTATGACGAAGTAGCCCACCACACGATCTACCTGGCCAAGGACTACAAGGGCAACTTGCACGACATCGAGAAGGGTCACACGCTCTCCAGCGACCCGTCGATCTACGTGCAGAATGCATCCGTAAGTGACGACACGCTGGCACCAAAGGGTATGAGCTCTCTCTACGTGCTGGCCCCTGTAACGCATGCGTGTGGCGCTGTTGATTGGAAGCGCGATGTCGCTCCGTTTCGTGAGCAAGTGCTGGACCAGATGGCGAATATCGGGATGGGTGACGTCCGCAAGCGCATCCGCACGGAGCGGGTACTGACGCCCGCCAACTGGGCTGCTGACTTTGCACTGCACAAGGGGTCCACGTTCTCCATGTCGCATTCCCTGCGGCAGATGCTGCACCTTCGGCCGCACAACCGCTTCGAAGAAACTGAGGGTCTTTATCTTGCAGGCGGCGGAACGCATCCAGGCTCGGGATTACCGGTTATTTTCGAGTCGGCTCGCATATCTTCAAAGCTGCTGCTTGACGATCTTGGCGTAAAAAGTGCCTGGAACTTTACGGGCTCGGCCTTCGATCAATCCCATTTGCATGACCGCGATCTAGCAGTGCAGTAAGTCGCATGTGCGACGGTCTTCTTTCATCAGTTCTATCGAACTATAAGCCGTGCCATCTCTTCAGGAGATTAGTGTTATGCGTGTAGCAGTAATTGGTTCAGGGCTTGCAGGTTTATCGGCCGCGGCTGTGCTGGCGGCCCGCGGGTACAAGGTCGACGTTTTCGAGAAAAATGCCTGGCTGGGCGGCAAGGCGGCGGTTCTGCAGGAAGAAGGGTTCCGCTTCGACATGGGGCCGACCATCCTGATTCAGCCATCTACCCTGCGCAAAATCTTCGCAGAGGCCGATCGAAATCTTGACGATTATGTCAAGATGGTCCGGCTGGACCCATCGTGGCGTTGTTTTTTCGACGATGGCACCGTGATTGATCTGAAAGATCAGACAGACGACATGGTGCGTTCGTTGAACGAACGCCAGGCGGGGATGGGCGATAAGTACCGCGAGTTCATTGGCGTAAGTGAACAGCTACACCACATCAGCGATAAGTTCTTCTTCTGGAAACCTATCGGCAGCATGCTGGACACGCTGGAGATGCGTGGTATGTTCGACACCGCCGTCCTGAAAGATGTGATGAAGATGCGGCTGGGCAAGACCGTATCCGGGGTTATTCGCGAGTACATCAGCGACAACAATACGGCTCAGATGCTGGACCACTTTGTGCAGTACGTGGGTTCATCGCCAGATGCTTCGCCAGCGATTCTGTGTGCCATCGGCCACATGCAAACGGAGCAGGGTATCTGGTATCCGCTGGGAGGCACACGTGCCGTTCCGGAGGCGCTTGTAAAGCTCGGAACTGAACTGGGTGTTACGTATCACACGAACGCCGACGTAGCGAAGATTGATACCAAGCTGGTGAGTGGTATTCCGTCTGCAGACGGCCTCACGCTGACGAATGGACAGAGCTATCGCTTTGACGCGGTAGTTTCAAACGAGGACAGCGTACGTACCTATCGTGACCTGCTGGAAGGCAGTGATGCCACCTCTAAGTTCGACCGAAAAAGTAACTATGAGCCTGCCTGCAGTGGGGTCGTGCTGTATTTAGGACTGAATAAGCGTTACGACCATCTTGCCCACCACGACTTCGTCTTCAGTCGCGATCCGCATGAGGAGTTCAACGCCATTTACAACCTTGGCATACCCGCACCGGACCCTACCTGCTATCTCGCGTCGACCAGCCGAACTGAGCCGGGCACGGCACCAGAAGGTGGGGATGCCCTGTACGTCCTTGTGCACACACCGTACCTGCGCCCGAACCACGACTGGAAGACGATGTTTCCGGGTTACCGGCAGGTGATCCTGGACAAACTGAAGCGCACAGCAAACATGCCAGATCTGGAGGAACGCATCGTCTTCGAGCGCGCTCTTACTCCGCAGGACATCCACGAGCGGTACCGGGTCTTGAACGGTGCGATCTACGGTTTAAGCAGCCATGGCCGATTCAATGGCGCATTCAAGCCTTCGAACGTGGCACGTGATGTAGCCGGCTTGTTTCTTTGCGGAGGCGCAGCACATCCCGGTCCGGGTATGCCGATGGTGATGCAGAGTGGTTGGATCGCGGCAGATGCACTGGACCGAGAGTACAAAGCAGGGTCAAAGCAGCCAGCCAGCCGTTCCACACAGGGAAGCCAACAGGAGTACAAAGAGACGGAAGCCGCACTGACAGCCTAGATACAAGCTAGTCTGCCGGTGCGTCTACCGGCAACTTCACGGCGTATTCCATGGCGTGTTATGGCTACCCTCCTGTGCGTTTCCATACAACAAGCGTGAATGAGCAGCACTCGTATATGTCGGTACTTAGTTCGCATTCCATCGCGCGGAGACGACACCATGAAGAGCACACATAAAATTCTTACCCTTGCCCTTGCTGGCACCACCATGTTGGGCTGCGCTAAACTCGGCGCGCAGGCAAGCTCGGCGGACACAGACAAGCAGTTCCTGACAACGGCTTCGCAAAGCGACGCCACAGAAATCAAGTTCAGCCAGCTTGCAGCGGAGAAGGCCACCAACCCACGCGTGAAGGCATACGCCAACAAGATGATCTCCGATCACACAACGCTCGAGGCAAACATGAAGCCCTTTGCCGATAAGTTGGGTGTAACTCCGGTTATGACACTGGATGCAGACCATCAGGCGAAATACGACGCGTTGGCGGCACTAAGTGGCTCCGACTTCGACAAGACCTATATGACCTATATGACAGATATGGACGCGGACCATCATGCGGCACTGACCGTCTTTAAGTCAGAAGAAGCTTCAACCACCGACCCGGCCATGAAGGCAACTGTGGCAAAGGGTGAGAAGGTCGTTGCACAGCACACCATGATGGCTGACCGTGCAGTAAAGATGATGGGCGGCACTCCCGCAGGTATGTAATGCACTCGAATTCGTTTCAGCGCAACGCGTCCACTTGTGGACGCGTTACGCTTTTGTATGCCTTTCCCTATTCAGCATCCCCTACTTCCCATGCTCGCCAAACGAATCGATGCGATCCCGGCGGATGGCGCCTTTCAGTTTGAGCCGAAGTGGGATGGTTTCCGCACAGTCGTCTTTCGTGATCGCGAAGACCTGGTGATCCAAAGCCGCGACGGCAAGGGGCTGGATCGCTACTTCCCAGAATTGCGTGGTCCACTGCTGGCGCAACTGCCCGACCGATGTGTGCTGGACGGTGAAATCGTGATGCCACGGACAGGCGCTGACGGAGCCACTGCCCTGGACTTTGACGCACTGCAGTTGCGGGTGCATCCCGCCGCCAGCCGCGTCAAAATGCTGAGCGAAACCACACCGGCGAGCATTGTCTTCTTCGACTGCATCGCGTTGGGCGACAGAGATCTGCGCAATACGCCCTTCGCCGAGCGCAGACGTGAACTGGAGGCCATCCTGCAACAGGCGGCGGCGCCCTTGCACCTGACGCCCGCGACAACAGACCGTGCCGTTGCAGCAGACTGGTTCAGCCGTTTTGAAGGTGCCGGTCTGGATGGCCTCATCGCCAAGCCGCTGGCCGGTATCTACGCTCCGGATAAGCGCACGCAATTCAAGGTGAAGCACGAGCGCGAGTGCGACTGCGTCGTCGCCGGCTTTCGTTGGCACAAAAACGGGGATGGCACCCACGTCGGGTCTCTGCTCCTTGGTCTCTACGATGATTCGGGTGCCTTGCAACCTGTCGGCGTATGCGCCAGCTTTACAGAGGCGAAGCGACGGGAGTTGGTGGACATCCTGGCACCCTACAGGGAAGGCGCAATGGCGGGGCATCCGTGGGCACACTGGTCGGGCGGGGATGCGCCTGCGGAGGACGGCAGCCGCATGCCCGGTGCAAAGAGCCGGTGGAACAGCACCAAGGACCTAAGCTGGGAGCCCCTGCGAGCGGAGCTTGTGGTGGAGGTCGCCTACGAACATATGCAGGGCAATCGCTTCCGTCACCTGGCACACTTCAGGCGATGGCGGCCGGACAAGCCAACCGCAAGTTGCACCTATGCGCAGTTAGAGGTCGTGCCGCCACAGGAGCTCATGGAGCTGTTCGCATAAGCCGAGACACGGGACCAACACGCTTGCTCGTGACGAGCGCAAGCGGCCATCGGCTGAGCGGACGATCATGCCGCTAGCAGGATATCGGCATCGATCCAAGGCCCATACGACCGCTGAACGGTACTACTGATCGCGAAGCAGAATAGCTGGCTCCGCGCGCAAGGCGCGGCGTGCCGGCAACAGCGTACTTGCAGCGCCAAGCAGAACCATGGTGCCAAGAACGGTGAGCAGGACCAGCGGGTCTGCAGCTGTCGCATGGTACACAATGGCCGCGAGCAAACGGCTGGCGGCAACGCCCAGGGCAAGTCCGGCGGCGGAGCCGATGGCAAGCAACAGGACGGTTCGACCGAGGGCGGCCTGCAGCACGTTGCGGGTTTGTGCGCCCAGGGCCACACGGATCCCCAGTTCGCGCATGCGGTGCGTCACGGTGTAGCTGGCCACACCAAAGATGCCGGTAAGCGCAAGCATGGCGGCAAGCAGCCCCATGGTGCCCAGCGCCACGGTTGCCGCACGCGTGGGGAAAGTGATCAGGGTGAGCGCATCTGGCCATGAGCTTGCGCGAAAGATCGGAATGTTGGGATCGACTGACGCGACAGCCTTGCGAAGGGCCGTGGTCATCTCCGCAGTTGGGCGGTCGGACCGGGCGAGCAGATAGCTTGTGCTGTCGGGTCGCTGCGTCAAGGGACGAAAGATGGCAGAGCTCGCGTCTTCGGTTAAGGACAGATATTTTCCATCAGGCACGACGCCAACGATGGTGATGAGCTTCCCGCCAGCGATCGGTGTGGTCCGGCCTATGGGGTCGGCTGCGCCAAAGAGCAGGTGGGCAAGCGTCCGGTTGATGATCGCAACCGGCGGTGTCTCTTTGGTGTCTGCCGCCGAGAAAGCCCGGCCCGCGCTCAGCGGCGTGCCCACAGTGGCGAAGTAGGTTGGCGAGACACTGTAGATGTAGGCGTCCGCGACCGTATGAGCCTGGTCGAACACAGTTGTGCCGGGGGCATAGATACTTTGTGTGCTGCTGTCCACGTTCAGTGGCAGGGTGTTGCTGTAGGCAGCGGATGCGACGCCGGGGATCGCTTGCACGGCAGAAAACATGCGTTGTTGCATAGCACCCCGCTCGGCCTCGGGATAGCCGGCAAGCAGCACGTCTACCGACGCAAACGTAACGCCCTGCGGCTGAAAGCCAAGCGGCATGGTGGCGGTGCGTTGCAGGCCGCGAAAGGCGGTAACGGCCCCGGTCACCAGCAGGCAGCAAAGAGCGATCTGCACAACCAGCATGGCCGAGCGAACCCACGATCGGTCGCCGGTAGAGTTCGTGTTGCCTGCGGCGCGCATCGTGTTGTTCGGATCTGTGCGCCAGATTTGCCTGGCTGGGAAGAGCGCAAAGAGCAGCCCCGTGGACGTAGCAAGCGCCGCGGCGACCAGGTACACGCGAAGGTCGGGCTCAACCAGAAACTGAATGGGAAGGTCGGTCGGTGGACTGTAGCGGCTCAGCGCGTGAAGAATTGCGGTGCTCAGAGCGACGGCGGATAGGCCACCCGCGATGGCGATCAGAAGCGATTCCGTGGCGAGCTGGCGCAGGATGCGCATCCGGCTGGAGCCGATCGCTAGCCGGATGCCGAGTTCCCTGCTGCGGTCCAGCGTGCGGCTGCTAAACAGCATGCCGAGATTGGCGCAGGCGGCAAGCAGCACCAGCAGCGCCATGACCGACACGCCCGCCAAAAAGGCCCGGGCGGGTTTGCCCAAAGCTTCGCCGATAAGACCGGGCGTGACTGTGTGCCACTGCGTTCCCTTGTCTTCTGCCGGATACTGGCTCGCCATCTGCTCAGAGATGCGGGTGAGGTCGGCATTCGCTTGGGCGCGGGTCACGCCAGGACGCATGCGGGCAAAGACCCAGGAGCCGGCGCTGCCGCGGACTTCGTACTCGTCATAGCCGTCCACAAGCTGGCCGTCATGGAACGGGAACCAGACATCCGGTTGGAAGAACTGTTCTGTGCCGTGGAAACCAGGTGGGGTAACGCCGATCACCGTGAACGGCGACTTGCCGACAAGGATGCGAGTGCCGATAATGCCGGGGTCCGCATGGTATCGAAGGCGCCAGCAGGTATTGCTCAGAATCACGGTGCGGCTGCCATTCCGGCTGACGTCGTCCGCGGGTGTAAACAGGCGGCCGAGTTGCGGCTGCAGACCAAGCATCTGGAAGAAGTTGCCGCTAACCACAAAGCCCCACACGGGTGTCGCAGTCCCGCCGACACCAATCGAGAGACGTGTAAAGCGGGTAAGAGCCACGCCAGAGAAAGTCCTGCTGCTGCGATCGCGAAGGTCGCGGTAGTTCGGATACGAGACCGCGATGCCCATACCCGGATTCTGAATCTGGACAATCTGCTGCGGATCAGGCACCGGCAGGTGGTGAAAGAGCAGACCGTTTACGACGCCCGCGACAACGACATTTGCCGCGATGGCCAGCGTCAGCGTAGCCACCGCGGTAAGCACAAAGCCGGGGGCACGGCGAAGCTGGCGGAGGGTGAGACGGAGGTCGTCAAACAGATCGCGCATGGCTGGTCCTCGTTACGGGGATACGAGGGAGAAGGCACGTTGCGTTCCAAAGCTTTTTCGCGTGTTCCCTAAAGATTCCGGCTCGTCTGCGGCACACTCCTGTTCAGATGTGCCGGTGTGCGTCCAAAAATGAACATGTGCCGCACCAGCCGCTCTCGCCAGCCGCACGCCTGGGCAGCTCGGCGTTCAAGGTAATCAAGCTCCTCACATAAGCTTAGTCGCAGTTAGAAGGGCGGACAGCACCGGCCATTGACGGTCAGCGTCGAAGACGCAGAGCAATCTGCACGACCCGCGGATCGGTGGTGGTCGCCGTAATGCTGCCGAAGGCCGCCGACCCGAACGAACCACTGGGTTGCGCGAACGCTGGCGTGTTGGTGATGTTGAACAGTTCGGTGCGCAACTCGGCATCCCACTTTTCTGCAAACGCTGTGTGCTTCACCAGGGCCAGATCCAGATCGCGAAACGCCGGTCCGCGCACCGGGTTGCGTGAAGCGCTGCCAAAGGTGAACTGCGGCGCCGTAATGAACGCGGCGGTGTTGAAGAAGCGGGCGGGTGTCCGGTCTGCCGGCGCAAGGTTTGGCTTGCCCACCAGGTTGGGCCGCTGCAGCGACACACCCAGGGCACTATTGCTATTCGTGGCCTGTGTCACGGTCACGGGCATACCGCTTTGCATGGTGTAGATCGTGTTCACCGACCAGCCACCCAGCAGAGCGGTGGCGAACCCGTGACCTCGATACTCCGCAAAGTTGTACACCGCTGCGAAGCTGAGCACGTTCGGCATGTCGCCATTGCTGCTGTCGCGCTCCAGCAGCGGTCGGTACGTATCCGCCGCGATAAGCGAGCTGCTGTTTGGCGACGACAACACCGTCGACGAAAAGACGGACGATGCGTCGTCGATGAGCTTGCTATGCGTGTACGCAAACAGGAGGTACAGGCCGTGCGACACACGCTGCTCCACCTTTGCCTCAAAGGCGTTGTAGTTCGTTTGGCCGGTGTTATTGCGGTAGACGGCAACGTTCTGAAAGCGCGCATACGGCTTCAACAGTTGCGCGTTGGTAATCGTCTTGCGGCCAAGCGGACTTGAGACGGGTATCTGGCCGTAGTAGGGGTTCGCCACCGTGCTCAGCAACGTGGAGTTCGGCTGCAGGCCGCTGGCAATCTGGTCATCCGTCAGCTGGTTGATGTTGCGATCGGGAATACCCACGTGCACAATGTGCGAGCCAACATAGGCGACATCGACGCTGAGATTGCTCGTGATCTGGCGCTGCACGGCCAGGTTCCACTGCTGGCTGTAGCCAGACCCCGCAGTGCGATTCGCCGTGTAGACGCTTTGCCCCAGACCGGCGTCCGGCGTAAGGCTGATCGGCGCAACCGTGGGTCCATTGGACAGCTTGAACGCTGCGTTCACGTTGTCCAGCGTAGGCTGCTGCACGTTCTGGATGAACGGATACTGCGGCGTCGTGAACGGCGTCGTAATGCCGCTCTGGTCGATGAAGACGATACCGTACCCCGCGCGAATCACAGACTTTCGATCAACCGAGTAGGCCAGACCGACGCGCGGCGCCACGTTGCCATAGTGCAGTTCGCGCGCGCTCCGGCTAAAGCCATTCACGCCCAGGTAGTCCAACTGCTGCGTCGCCAGGTTGAACACAGCCCCTTGATTGTGCGTTTCCGTGCTGGGCAGATGCAGCGACCACCGCACCCCCAGGTTCAGCGTCAGGTTCTGCGACGCACGCCAGTCGTCCTGCACGAAGATTTCGTAGATGTAGTCACGCGGACGAATGGTGCGCTGTTGCAGATCGATGGCAAAGGTATCCACCTGGCCCAGCAGAAAGCTGGCAAAGCTGTTACCGCCGGTCGATGCCGCGCTGGTGCCGGTCGCCGACTGTGTATCGGTACCGGTAACGGTGAAGGCAAACGAGCCCGTGGGGTTCGGCGGTGAGATGGCGTTCAGTTCATAACGGCGCGCATCCACGCCGGCTTTCAGGCTGTGCGCGCCGCGGGTGTAAATGATGGTGTCGACGATCTCCCCAACGCTGGTCTGGTATCGCGCATTGGTGCTCGCCGCGGGTCCAATCTGCTGAAAGCCGGTAAAGGTAAACAGCGGCAGAGCATTGTTGAACGCCGCGTTCGTGGGGATACCCGGGATGCCGAGCGCGGCCGATGCACTGTTGCCGAGCGTCGTGCCGACCTGCGTGTTGCCTCTGCGGGTGTAGCCCGACCGGAACTCGTTCGCAAGACGTGGCGTAAAGACGTGTGTCTCGTTTACAACTGCCTGCTGGCCAAGGATGTGCGTCAGGCCGGTCACGCTGCCCGTGCCGATGACCGTACCGGTGATCACACCGGAACCGTCAGGAAGTGGCGTCGATGGCTGCTCCACTTCGCTGTAATAGCTGTAGCGCGCAAAGGCGCGGTCACGCTCGCCGCGAGCCCCATCCACACGAAAGTCGAACTGGTTCTGGTGATCGTCGTCGCTGGCTGTGCGTGTGTAATTGTTCGCGGTGCCGGGAAGGTTAGGAACCGGGATGCGTGCAAGCAGCGCTTGCGCAGCTGGGTCGAACGGACGGTTGATGGTATTGTTCGCAAATCGTGTGCGCACCGTTCGGCCATTCACCGTCGTCGTCGTGTTCGGGTCATAGATGTTGGTGGTGCCGAAGTTGCCGGCGCGCTGCGCAAGCGTGGGCACCGTGGAGATGCGGGTCACACCAATGCGCTGCTTGATGCCCTGGTAGTCGGCGAACAGGAACAGCTTGTCGTGCACAACAGGCCCACCAATCGTCGCGCCGTACAGGTTGCGGCGGTACTCCGGCTTGGCACCGCTGCGCGCAAAGTAGTTCCGGGTGTTCAGGTCTTCGTTGCGAAAGAATTCATAGACGCTGCCGTGGATAGTGTTCGACCCGCTGCGGGTCGCCACGTTGACCACGCCACCGTTGAAGCGGCCAAACTCCGCAGGTACGTTGTTGGCTAGAATCGTGAATTCCGCAATGTCATCGACGATGGGAAAGAAGGCGACCTGTCCCGGCTCCGGCTGCAGTGCGCTGATGCCGTCGTACAGGTATTCATTTGTGCGGGGGCGTCCACCATTGATGCGCGGCAGCAGCGTGCCGCTTGGCAGCTCCACACCCGGTGCAAGCTGCGCAAGCTGGATGAAATTGCGCGAGTTGAGCGGCAATGCAACCACGGTTCGACCCGGAATCGTGGTCTGTATGTCTGACGTGCCCGTCTGCAGTGGCGGTGCATCTGCACTGACCTGCACCACTTCTCGTAGATCACCAACAGGCAGAACAAGATCCAGTCCCACGGTCTGACCGGTCGTAACGGTGACACCACTGCGCTCGTAAAAATTAAACCCATCCGCTTTTACTCGAACGACATACACGCTGGAGACGAGATTCGGAAAGTCGTACGTGCCTGCGGAGCTCGTCGTGGCGTTTTGGCGCACGCCTGTATTCATGTCGGTCAACTGCACAGTCGCACCAGCAACGGTGGCACCGGACGCGTCCGCGACACGGCCCTTCAAATCTCCCAGCACCTGGGAGTACACGGGCAGCGCAACGCAAGCGGCGGCAATCGCCACGGCAGACATTCTTCTCTTCAATGCCATACCAACGATTTTAGACGGATTGATTCGCACATGACAATGTGAGTCAGCAGACGCAGGAACGTGACGGATCCCTGCCGTCTTTCCGGCCGCAGCGGTACGACTCACAAGCCCGCGATGCGGAACTAGTCGTTCAGGCGCTCGATCATCACATCCGTACTCTTGATCAACGCGGCGGCGCTATCACCCTTCTTGAGCCCCAGCTCGCGCGCCGCGTCTGCCGTGATGATGCTGGTGATCTGGCCGCTGCCCGTCTCCAGAACGATCTGCGCCAGCAGTCCGTCCACACGCAGCGAAATCACTTTGCCGGCAATCTGGTTGCGCCCTGACACCTGGCGGTACCGCTCACGCGACTCCGCCGCCGGCTTTGCTTTGTCCTTTGCGAGGTAGGGCTTTAACGCTGACGCAGCGATGCGGTGATGCCCTCCCACCGTCGGTACCGACTTCAGCTTGCCTGCAAGAATCCACTGCTTGATCGTGGGATAGCTGATGCCGAGCATGCGCGCGGCCTCGCGTGGTGTGAGCATCTCTGTCGTCGTCGCCATGCTCCTATTCTGCTTCAGAGGACGACGCCCGCGCAGACTATCGAACACCAGCTTGCTTCCACACACACCCGAGTATCGAAACGACTTGCGTACGGTCGTCGAGTAGCATAAGTCCACACCGAAGGAGCGCCACCTTGAAAGCTACTCATGCCGCCCTTACCTCCGTCGCTTTGGCCATGTGGCTGCTGCCGCTCAGTGTTCCATCGCAGAAGATTGACCTCAATTCGGTCGGCAAGCCGCTTGTGGCAAAGCCTGCCGATCCCGACATAACGGCGGCGCTGCATGATGTCTCTGCCACCAACATTCAGGCGACCATCGCTCGACTGGTGCAGTTCAAAAACCGCTCTACCGTCTCGTCCACTGAGACAGATCTGCCGCCCGGCACCGGCGTCCTCGCCGCCGCAGACTGGATCCAGGCGCAGTTCGAGCAGTGCAGCAAGGCATGCGGCGGATGCCTCGAGGTCAAGGTCGACGCCTTTACCGAACCGGCGGGGAGTGGCGCCCGCGCGCGCATCCGGCAGCCCACCCCCATACGCAATGTCTACGCCGTTCTGCGCGGCACGGACCCTGCCGCGGCCAAGCGCATGTACCTGGTCACCGGCCATTACGACACCCGCGTCACAGACGTGATGAACACCCACAGCGACGCTCCTGGAGCAAACGACGACAGCAGCGGCACCGCCGTCAGTCTCGAAGCGGCGCGCGTACTCAGCCGGTATAAGTTTCCGGCCACGCTCGTGTTCGTCGCCGTCGCAGGCGAGGAGCAGGGTCTGAACGGCTCTCACCACCTGGCACTGCTCGCAAAGCAGCAGGGATGGCAGCTGGAAGGCGTATTGAACAACGACATCGTCGGCGGTGACACCACACCCGGTGACACGCTGCAGGACAAGCAACGCGTACGCGTGTTCAGCCAGGGCGTGTCGCCCAGTGCGCCGCCTGACCAACTGCGCCAGATGCTGACGCTTGGCCTAGACAACGACTCCCCTTCCCGTGAGCTCGCGCGCGCGGTGCTCGATGTTGACCGCACGTATTTTCAGGCGAACCTCCGCAGCAAACCCATCAGGCCCATCATGGAGCTGCGACTCGACCGCTTCCTGCGCGGTGGCGACCACAAATCCTTCTCCGACGAGGGCTTTCCCGCTGTGCGCTTTACCGAGTGGCGCGAAAACTTCAATCATCAGCATCAGGACCTGCGCACCGAAGGCGGAGTGGAGTACGGCGACCTGCTCAAGTTCGTCGACCCCGGCTACGTTGCGAATGTTGCCCGTTTGAACATGGCCACGCTTGCAACGCTGGCCAGGAGCCCCGGTGAACCTACAAATGTCCGCGTGACGACAACCAATCTGGATAACAACACGACGCTAAGCTGGCAGGCTCCCATGCAGACATCCGGAGCAGTCCACTACGAGGTGCTGTGGCGCGAGACTGCCGCGACCGACTGGCAGTACAGCGCGGACGCGTCTGTCCTAGGTGCAAAGCCCACAAACCAGGGCATTACCGCTACGATTCCTGTGTCGAAAGACAACGTCTTCTTTGGCGTGCGCGCGTGCGATGGGTACGGTCATTGCAGCGCTGCTGTAACCCCAGTGCCGGAGCATTCCTAAGTCAGCAATATTCTCGGTATCTCGAAACTAAGCTCATCGGTCTTACTTATTCCTAAGTGCGACAGCTTATGTCGCACTTATTCAAGACCGATGTGATCGCCATTTACGCGCTCTAAAAACCAAATTACTTTGGAAAAGAAGAGAAAACCCGTGCAACATAGGCGCACAGTTTTCGCTCTTACTTAGGCGACGGAGGAGATTGATATGCAGGCAATTCATGATGGGCAATGCGGACTTTGTGGCCACTTTGGTGAGAACCACGGCAAGAGCGATGTGTTGGTGAGCATCGTCACCAAGAAGGAAGCGGACGTTGTATTCATCGACGAGTGCGGTCACCCGCGCTTGCAGGGCCTTCACCTGAAGGTCACGCCGATTAGCGGTTGCGACGGCTTTGTCCCGGCGCTCGCGGCGTAAGAAGAGTCGAAGGCACTGCCGCATGAGGGTGCGGCGGGAAGACGAATGGGGAGGATGCCACGCATCTTCCCCATTTGCTGTTTTGCGTCCAACGCCGACAAGCCATCGCAGCACCAGTCGGCGTACGAGTCTCCCAAACACCTACGTGGTTAGTCCCCACTCGCCGCGCCCACGCCACCCGGCCCCAGCGGATCGTGAAAATTGCCCGTGTGCCCGCTGGGACACACCTGCTGCAGTGGACAGCGGCTGCACTGTGGATGGTGTGGTGTGCACCTGCGCTGGCCCAGCTGTTTTACAAGGCGGTGGTCATCATCCATCGTTACAGCGTTCCATGTGCTGGGAACAATCTGCATCAGTGCCAATTCCACCTGCCGAGGCGTACTGCGTGCAGGCGCAAAGCCCAAACGAGTTGAGACGCGCTGGTGGTGTCCGTCCACGGAGATCACAGGCCGCCGCAGTGACGAGAAATTAACCACCGCCGCACTCACTTGTGAACCGATTCCGGGGAACTGCTCAATCCAGCTGCGGATCTTTTCTGTCCGATATTCCGCAAGAAATCCGAAGGAAAGCGCACCCGTCCGTTCAGTAATCTGCTGCAGGGCAGCCTTCAGCTGGGGTGCCTTTCTGTCGGCAAATGTTGCCAGTTGAATGGTCTCTTCAATCTCGGCTACCGGCGCGTCACGCAGCCGTTCCCAACGCACCTCATCCCAGGTGTTCGGACCAGTGGGCCAGCCGTCGTAGCGTTCACGCAACGCACGCAATACAGCATGCGACTCTGGAGTCTTTGTGCGGGCGCTGCACAGCGAATAGATGAGCTGGGTCAGGGGATCCCACACCTCGCGCGGTTCTGGCGCGCCGTATGCCGCAAGCAGCAGTTCATGCACGGTCTCGAGCCGCTCCGTCTCCCCCGCAGAGTGTGGCGGCGCTGCCGGTGAGATGTCGCCAAACAGGGTTGGCTGCTCTGCCACGGTTTGCGGTGATGTCGCCATGGTCGGTTGGACGCTGCTTTCCGGTGGTGCGTCCGTCAGTGCGCCGGTGCGAGCGTGCGGTCAAAGAACGCGAGAGCCATGCGCACGACTTTGCCGTGGACCTCGTCACGGTCCACACCGGATCCATCGACGCAATACTGCTGCAAAAGCTGAGCCCCCTCCGGCGTGCAGGTGTCCAGAAAGGTGTAGTGGCTGACGCCAGGCAGGATGGCGACCTTGGCTGTCGGCATCCACGCGGCGAACTGCTCGGCGTTCGTGGTGGGCGGCGCAAGCATGTCGGCGCTACCCGCGACCATCGTGAGCGGGACAGTGACGTAGTCAAAGCTGGACTTGTGAAACGCCTGGCCCGGAGCTGGCGCGATGGCGAAGACGCTGTGAATGCGCGCATCGCGGAAGCTGTCGCCCGAGCGAGCCAGCGACGACGCGCTGCTGTTGCGCACTGCCGTCAGCATCGCTGCGGCGTCACCCGGAACTGCCCCCATTGCGGGAATGCGACATGTCTGCTCCGACGGATTCGCTAAGCAGAAGTTCAGAAAGGCCGGCTGGTCAATGCGTGCGCCGGCAAGAGCCAGGACAGTTTCGCCGCCGATGGAGTAGCCCAGCGCGCCGATCCGGTTCGTATCCACGTGAGAGCCGAACGTCTTATCGGCAAGCAGCCCATCCAGCGCGTCTGAAACATCGAGCGCACGCTCCCACCACAGAAGGAATCCCTCCGGCGTATAAGGCTCAAGCGCGTTGTTGCCTGGGTGGTCGACGGCGAGCACCACATAACCGTGCCGTGCGAGCTCAGGCGCAAGCCAGCCGAACTGGTCTGCGGTCCCGCCCAAACCGTGGCTCATCACGATGAGTGGAAACTTCGCGCTCGATTTTGCAAGGGCTGCGCCGCGGGTAGCCCTGCCAGCACGAAAGAGTGTTGGAAATCCCGCCACGGTAAAGCTCTGGTCGGCTTCCGAGGCGTTTGACTCCGTGGGATACCAGACCAGGCAATGCAACGATGGGTGCTGCGAACCTCGCCAGTTACGAGCCTCCGTCGGGTGGACCGTTACGTCCGTGAGCCCGGCGTGCATCGCTTGTGCCGCGGAACAGGAGGACGCGAGAGCCAGGAGAGTGACAGCCGTAAAACGAAAGCGCATCAACCTTATCTTAATGAAGTAGAAGCGTGGCAGGGAGCCCAGGTGTGGTCTCCCGCCTGCTTACATGCCGTCATAGGGCTTGCAGGCGTATGCTGCCGCTGCCGGTAGAAACCCGGATGGGTGCGCCGCCGCCGTTCAGTGTGCCGTCAAGTGTATGCCGCTGACCCACATCGCCCTGCGTGGTGATAGGCAGGTCGCTGTGAATGTCGCCGCTGCCAGTGGTGGCACGGACGTTGGCGTGGGTATCGCGGGCGAGCCGCAGGTTGACGTCGCCCGATCCGCTGGTAAGGGTGGCGCCGTCGTGCAGGTTGCCGGCGGAAAGGTCGAGCGTGCCGCTTCCGGTGCGTGCATCAAGCTGGGTGAAGTCGCCAGCAAGGTGGATGTCGCCGCTGCCGGACTGGGCCTTCATGGTGCCGGACAGATCCTTGCCGCTCAGTCCGCCGCTGCCGGTGCGCAGGCTCAGGGCACCGGACGTCTCGTCGATGGTGATGTCGCCACTGCCGGTGTGCATGTTGACCGAACCGCGAACGCCGCGCAGGGTGACGTCGCCGCTGCCGGTGCCGAGTTCCAGCGAGGACTCCTGGGGGACTTCAACCGTCAGCTCGGGTGATTTCCCGTTGTGGCTGGTCCAGTTCCACCCGTGGTTGTCGTCCTGCTTTAGAACAAAGCGGACATGGTTCCCGCTCTGCTGCTCTTCCAGGTGGTAGCGCGAACGATCGACACCGTTCATCTCAAGGTGGACGTGGATGTCACGGCAGCCGCCGCAGCTACGCGTATGAATGGAGCCGCTGCCAATCTGCGCTTCCAGCTCCGCGCGGCCCTGGATGGCGTAGTGCTTGTCCACCGTCTGTGGAACCTCTGCGACGGCTGAGGCAGTGATGAAGCAACAGGAGAGCAGGAACGGGATCTGAGGGCGCACGGGGAAATCCTCCGCTGTTTTGTACGCTGCGGGGCGCGCAATGGTTCACCGATTGTTGCAACAAAAGAGGCAGCCAAAACTGGCCGCCTCTTTTTGCTTCTTTTCCTTGCGATTAGTACTCCTTGACGCCGTCGACAAATGCCTTAAGCTTGCGGCTGCGGCTGGGGTGGCGCAGCTTGCGCAGAGCCTTGGCTTCGATCTGGCGAATGCGTTCGCGGGTCACCTGGAAGCTTTGGCCAACTTCTTCCAGGGTGTGTTCGGAGCCATCTTCCAAGCCAAAGCGCATCTTGATGACGCGCTCTTCGCGAGGTGTAAGGGTGCGGAGGACCTGCGAGGTGTACTCCTTGAGGTTGACGGAGATCACGGCGTCGGATGGGCTGACGGCCATGCGGTCTTCGATGAAGTCGCCCAGGTGGGAGTCTTCCTCTTCGCCGATGGGGGTTTCTAGGGAGATGGGTTCCTGCGCTATCTTCAACACCTTACGGACCTTGGCCACCGGAATGTCCATGCGTTTCGCGATTTCCTCGCTGGACGGCTCGCGGCCAAGCTCCTGCACAAGCTGCCGGCTGGTGCGGATCAGCTTGTTGATCGTCTCGATCATGTGCACCGGAATGCGGATGGTGCGGGCCTGGTCGGCGATGGCGCGGGTGATGGCCTGGCGAATCCACCAGGTGGCGTATGTGGAGAACTTGTACCCACGACGGTATTCGAACTTGTCTACGGCCTTCATCAGGCCGATGTTGCCCTCCTGAATCAAGTCAAGGAATTGCAGGCCGCGGTTCGTGTACTTCTTCGCAATGGAAACGACAAGTCGAAGATTCGCTTCGATCAGCTCGCGCTTTGCCTTCTCGGCGTCCATGTCGCCCTGGATCATTTCGCGCTGAGTCTGCTTCAACTCGGTAACGGTGATGCCGGCTTCGTGCTCCAGGCGCTCCAGGTCGGTACGGCAGTTCTTCTGCTGGCGGCGGTATTCCTTCTTCAGCTCTTCGGAACGGGAGAGTTCGAACTTGCTGTCGAGGGACTTGATCTGGCGCTCGAGCGTGCGCATGCCATCGACGGTCTTGTTGACCTTGTCGAGCAGCCGCTTCTTCTCGGCGTTGGTGTACTTCAGCTCGCGAACGATGCGGGTGACGAAGACCATTTCGCGGCCCACAGCCCAGCGCAGCTTGCGCTCGTCCTTTTTGGTCTTGGCCTTGCCGGTTTCAAGCTTCTCGCGACCTTCAAGTGCCTTGGCCTGGTGGCCGGCAAGAATGTCGATGCGCTTAACCGTTTGCTTCACGCGTGAGGTGACGACCTCTTCGGTGAGTTCTTCCTCGTCGAAGGTGACGACTTCTTTAACGTTGCGCACGCCACGCTTCAGGTCTTCGCCCAGTGCCATGATCTCGCGGATGACGATTGATGAGCGCGAGATCGCTTTCATCACGCGGAGTTGGCCGCGTTCGATGCGCTTGGCAATTTCCACTTCGCCCTCGCGGGTGAGCAGGGGAACGGTGCCCATCTCGCGCAGGTACATGCGCACCGGATCGTTGGTCTTCTCAAGCTGGCCGGGAGTCAGGTCGAGCTCGACGTCGTCGTTTTCTTCAGACTCTTCGCCGAACTTATCGCGGCCGCCGCGACCACCACTTTCGTCTTCGGAGTTCAAGACGTCAATGCCCTGCGTGTTGACAGCCATCAACAGGTCATCGAGCTCGTCTGCGCTGGTGATGCCCTCCGGGATCAGATCGTTGACCTCGCCATAGGTGAGGTAACCCTTTTCTTTGCCCGTGTCGATCATGCGGTCGACATCTTCTTCGTACTTATCGATTTCTTCAGCCATGTTGCGGCGCTCCAGGTAAAACAGGATTCAGGTCGGCGACGGCGCACCAGGTTGCGGGTGCAGACACGTAGCCTGTCTGATGGTTCAGGATGTACACAAGGGCTGATGGAAGCAGGTGCGGCTCTAAGGTCCGCGGCGCGAGGTTTACGGCCGTATCAGGACCGAACCATCTGGGCGCACTTCTTCAGCGTTGTGTAGAATACCACACTTAATAGACGCGAACGGCCAGGAAAGGATGCGTGCGGTAGCCTACATATGCACGCGGCTGTCCGCCTGCCGGCCTCGCCCCTGCCGAACTGCCGCAGGGTAGAACATCCGTGATACACGTCTGTTAGCGCCATGAGCCTACGCCGCCTCCTTCAGATACTGCTTACCGGCTTTGTTGGCCAGGGTCTCTCCGTCCTTACACAACTGCTGGTGCCGCCATTTTTCTTCAAGTTCTATGGCAGCGGCGTGGAGGTGTACGGCGAGTGGACGGCGCTGAGCGCGGCGATCAGCTACCTGGGCACCCTGAACTATGGCGTGCAGACGTACGCGTCAAACCAGATGACGATTCTGTATGGCGGCGGCGATGTGCAGGGTGCCAAAGCCATCCAGGCGAGCGCGTTCCGGCTCCTGCTGCTGTTTTGCGCGGTGTTTGCGGTGGGTGGGATTGCCGTCTTCCTTCTCCCTGTTGCGGGATGGCTGCGGCTGCGCCATGTGGGTGCGCATGCTGCGGCTGTGACGCTGTACCTGCTGATCCTGCAGATCGGGATGAACATGTTCTTCAGCCTGCTGACCAACAGCTACATGGCTGTGGGCCTGCTGCACCGGGGCAACTACATCAGCAGCGCGCAGCGGTTGTTGATGATTCTGGGGATGGCAGCGGCCATCGCACTGCACAGCAGCTTTCCTGTGCTGGCCGGGGTGCAGTTGCTGTCGTACGTGATTTTCCTTGTGTATGCGCTGCTGGACCTGCGGCGTGTGGCACCGGACCTGGTGCCGAACCTGCGCGAGGGATCGTGGGCGCAGGTGAAGGCGATTCTGAAACCGAGCGGACACTTTGGGCTGATTGCGGTGGCGGGTTTTCTGACGTGGCAGGGACCCGTGCTGCTGATACAGAGGGTGCTGGGACCAGGAGCGGTGGCGGTGTTTGCGCTGGTCCGGGTGGTGTTCCAGATGTCCCGCCAGCTGCTGAGCATGGCATCGAGCGTGTTTGCGCAGGACATTACGCTGATGGTGGGGCGCAAGGACTTTGCCCAGCTGCGCAAGCTGTACGACCTGAGCGAACGATTCGTGCTGTTCCTGATCCCGGTGATCAGCATCGGTTCCCTGCTGATGTGCCCGTTCCTGTTTACGATCTGGCTGCACAAGCGCACCATCTACCAGCCGGAGCTGTGCATCTTGATGGCGCTGGTGAGCGCGGTGCTTGGCCTGAAGGAACACAAGACGCAGTTTCAGTCGAGCAGCAACGAGCACGAAACCCTGTCAACGTTCATCCTGATCGGGTACAGCGTCATGCTGCTGGTCTCCATCCCGGTGATGCACCGCTTTGGAATTTCTGGCTTCATCGTGACCTGGCTGGTGTGGGAGATTGTGCAGACGGCCGGCGTGGTGCGGCTGAATACGCGCCTGTTCCCGCAGGAGCACCAGTTTGACACGCACCTGCTGCGGCGCTTCTGCATTTTTATTGTGGTTGCGTTTGCTGCCATTACAGTGCCTGCGCTGCGTGAGGCACAGTGGGCGCTGCCCACAGGGGTCGGCGTGGCGATCTTGATTTCTGCTGCACTGGCTGCCGCGGGATATGTTGTCTTCCAGCTGGAGGACATCCGTAAGCTGCTGGTCGGCAGGTATCGCCGGCGGCAGGCGGCGGTCTAGGCCGCATAAGGCGCTACTTGCGGGTGACTGTTACACGGACGCCGAGCCTTGCGTCTGCCACCACCTGGCATCTGCAAGCACCACCGACGCCTCAATCTGGCGTTCCGGCACCGTCCAGTAGGTGCGGAGCAGGCGCACCCTGGTGCTGGGCCCCACCACGCGAAAGCCGTGCTTGCCGTAGAAGCGGATCGCCCAGGTCGCGTCGGCCCATGCACCCATCAGCACCGGCCTGCTGGTGGTGGCGCGCAGGTGTGCCAACAGGCTGCCGCCAACGCCGCGGCCCTGACTTGCTGTGCACACGTAGGCGTGGCGAATGAGCGTGACGTCCTGAACAGGCTGAACGCCCATGACACCGAGGACAGCGCCACCCTCCGTGTGGGACCAGAACTCTACGCCAGCGTCCATCTCGTGCCGCAGGGCTGCCGCGGACATGTAGGGAGAGGGCAGGCAGTCGGCAGGGATGACACCGCGGTAGGCCTCGGCGCCGTCGTTGATGGTGGCGAGGATTGCTTCAAGGTCAGCGGCGGTGCATGGGTGGATCATGGGTGCGTGCTGGCCGGGAGAAGCTGCCGGCGCAGGGAGGAGAACTGCCGGACCAGCGCCCGATAGATGCTGCGCAGAAAGAGGACCGCGACGGCCAGCGCCGCAAGTGCGAGACCACCCGCGAGGATGGGGTGCCGCGTTGCTGCCCACGTCAGCCCGACCGCGGCGATGTCGCCAGCGCTGCTGAGGGCAATGTTGGACACGGGTTCCGGTGAGGGGGTGACTAGAACGCGAGCCGCTGTTTTGGAACCATGTGCCAGCATGGCGACGGCCGCGCTTGCGACGGTGACGGCAATCTGCGCTGCGGGTGTGAGATGGGCGCTGGCGCGGTAGGCCAGCAGGGCGGCGACCGGCAGCCGGACGAAGGTTTGGAGGGTATTCCAGACGAGGTCGACGAAGGGAATCTTATCTGCGACGAACTCAAGCGAGAGCAGGCATAGCGAGCCCGCGATGACCCAGGTGTTGCTAAGGCCGTGCAGGCCAGACGGCAACGCGAACAGGTGCATGCGTGAGAGTAAGCCCAGCATGGCGACAGCAGCATACACGTTGAGCCCGGCCGCAAAGCTGACGGCAACGAGGAAGGCGACCAGCGATGCGGGGTCCCAGGGCATGTCCGCGATTGTAGGCCTCTGAAAGTGCGGCGCAAGGATGAAACGCCGCAACCCTGTGGATGGCTGCGGCGCGTTGGGGTGCGTTGATGGTAGTGCGGTTAGTCGCGACGGCTGCGACCGCCGAACAGCTGCAGCAGCGCGAGGAAGATGTTGATGCCGTCCAGATAGATGGACACCGAGAGCAGGATCGCCGTGCGGCTGTCTGCGCTGCCCGTGGCGCGGATGCGGGCGAAGTCACCGACGGTGAGCAGGGTAAAGACGCCGAGGGTGAGCCAGGAGTAGGTGTCAGGCGTGAGGAAGTGGAAGAACGCGCTGATGAAGCCGACCACAACCAGAGCGACCAAGGCGGCCATGCCGATGCCCTGGACACGGCGGTAGTCGATTTGGAAGAGGTAGGCGACGCAACCCAGGATGGCCATGCCGAGGCCCGTGGTGAGCGCGGCCTGAAACACGACACCGGGGCCGATGGCGCGCATGTAGTTGTGGATGATGGGCGCGATTTCCCAGCCCATAAAGTAGCCTAGGCCGAGGAACATGGCGAGGGTAAGGCCGACGCTGGCACGGCGTGCGAAGTTGATGCCCAGGATGAGCGCAAAGACAGCGATGACGCCGGGCAGCATACCCCATGGGGGAGCGGTGGCGACGCCGACGGCCGTGAGCAGGAAGCCGAGGGACGTGATGCCGAGGACCTTGGCCAGCAGCGAGGCGGTGCCCTCGCGCGGGACGTCGATGGTGAGAGGGTAACGGTCGTTATAACCCTGTTGCAGCATGGTGTGAGTCTCCTGGAAGAGTCTCCGCGGGGAGTGCGCTTCCGTAAGTATTAGACGCTGAGATCGGCCTGCTCGCATCATGCTCGCTGCGGGAGCTGATGGATTGGCAGACAAAGGGGCCCGGAAGCAGACGCCTCCGGGCCCCAGGGTAAGGAAGCTCCTACTTCTTGCGTGTGGCCTTGTAGTTGTTGACGACCTTTTCGTCGAAGCCGGCCATGATGGCCTTGACGTCGGGGGCGAAGCGGCCGGTGGGAGCCAGGTCAAGGTACTTGGCATACGCTTCGATACAGCCGGGAGGCGGAATGATCTTGCCGGATTTGTTGTCGACGGTGCTCTTGCCGATGAGCGCCTGGCCCTTGATGTAGTAGGCGTCGGCCTTGGTTGGGTCGGCGGCGATGGCCTTGTCTGCCGCGGCGGCTGCGGCATCGCTGGCACCGGCATTCTGGGCGGTCACGGCTTCGTTGAAGTAGTACATGCCGGCCTTGGCGGGTTCGGCCTGCGCTGCCTTGTCGTAGGCGTCGCTGGCTTCCTTGGGCTTGTTCTCTTTGCCGTAGGCCTGGCCCAGACCGTTAAAGGCCGCGCCGGCAAAGGCTGGATTGGGCTTCTTGCTGGCGGCGTTGGTGTCCGCTGCCTTCTGGTAGCTGGTGGCGGATGCTTCGAACTCGCCGGCCTTCTTGGTCGCGTCTTTCTCAGCCGTGGCCTGGCCAAGCTGCGAGTTGCCGAGCTCGAGCCAGAGGATAGCTTCGTCAGGCTTCTGGGTCGTCGCCTGGGTCATGTCGGCGATGGCAGCGTCAAAGTTGTTCGCCTTTTCCTCGTCGCGCGCCTTGGTGAGCAGGGTGTTGAGGTTGGCGACCGTCTTGTTGGCGTTGATGGCGGCTGCGCTGTTCTTCTTGAACTCCTCAATCTGCTTGCGCTGCTCGGGAGTCATGGCCTTGAGGAACTCTTCGCGGCTCATGTCGTCATTAGTCGTGTTGTTGTCGCCGGCCTTGAGGACGACGTGGTCGACGAAGTCGATGGTCTTGTCGTTGACCTGATAGAAGAGGACGTAGTCGCCTGGCTTGATGTCAGCGCCTTTGTAGGTGCCGTCGGCGCCGACCGGGAAGGTGTACTCGTATTTGCGCTTGGCGTCTTCGGTGGTCGAGCGGTCTGTTGTGAGCTTGACGACGCCGTCCTTGACCGGCTGGCCGGCTGCGTTGGTCACTACGCCGTGGATGCTGGCAGGAGCGGCGTTTGCCTGGGCGGCGACGGAGAGGGGCGAGACCATGACCGTGGCGGCGGTGGCCAGGGTGAGTACCGGTGCGAGCACCATGGCTGCCATGCTGAAAGAAGATTTCTTCATAAAGTCCTTGTCGCTCCTGGTGGCGCAGCGCTTGTGCCGGCCGATTTGTGCTGTCAGTAGAAACTCTAAACGTACCGTGATGTCGTGGTTACTCGGCGCTGCGGGTCTGGTAGGGAATGGGATCGCGAATTCCTGCTTCGTGAAAGGCTCGAAGGCGAAGGACGCAGCTGTCGCACACGCCACAGGCCAGATCCTGCCTGGAATAGCATGACCAACTTACATGCAATGGCGCACGGAGTTCAACACCAAGGCGTACGATCTCCGCCTTTTTCAGATGGATGAGAGGTGTGGTGATTTGGATGTCACCCTGTTTTGTTCCCTGCTGAATGAGCGCGTTGAAGGCGTCGTAGTACGCAGGACGGCAGTCGGGATAACCGGAACTGTCCTGCTCGACGGCACCGATGAAGACGGTGCGTGCGCCGAGAACCTCTGCCCAGCTGACGGCGGCGGAGAGGAAGTGGGCGTTGCGGAAGGGGACGTAGGTGACGGGAACTTCGTGGCCGATTCCCTCTTCCGGAGCCTTGGGGACGTCGATGGACGTGTCGGTGAGGGCGGAGCCGCCGATGATGCGGAACAGGTCCATGCGAAGTGGGAGGAATTGGCGGAAGCCGAGGGTGGAAGAGACGGCTTGCGCCGACTCCAGTTCACGCTGCTCGGTGCGCTGGCCGTAACTGAAGTGCAGGGCATAGCTATCGTAGTCGCGCGCAGCGAGGGTAGCGCAGACGGTGGAGTCCATGCCGCCGGAGAGGCAGACGATTGCCTTCGGACGAGCTTCGTCGCTGGACGGCATGCCTAGAGGTCGTCTCCGTTGTCGGCGAGCGAGGCACCGACGGGGGTGTTGGGGCCGAGCGTGTCTTCCGCGTTCTGCAGGCCGCCCGCGGGAACCGTGTTGAGCAGTTCGCGTGCGGTGTCGAGGTCGGACAGGTGAACCTGGAGGCGCGCACCGGACATGGGCATCAGGATGTTTGCCTCTTCGCCGGACATGAAACTGTCGATGCCGGAGCCGTCGAGGACGGACTGGGCGAGGGATGCCTCGCCGACTTCGGAGTAGCTTGCTACGGTGACGTAGTCGTCTTCGTCGCGTTCTGCCATGGTGGTGTCTCGCTTTCAGGGGAGTTGGACGCGGATGGGCGAGGAGCGGCTGTATGGTGACCCTCCCCCTTCCCCGGGGTGGGCTAAATTGTTCATTCTGTTGGATCGGGTTTTGTAAAATCCTGTGCGGACTGGACTTACCGATACGGCGGGGTGTCGCGATACTGCGGCCAATAGGTGACAAGTTCGCGGACGACGGTGTCGCCGACCAGGTAGGCGGCGTTCACGGCGGGAAGGAAGGCCGAGTAGGTGCGGATCTTGGTTTCGGCCAGACTTTCGGCGGCGGTGATGCCGGTGCGCTGCTGGTCGTAGTTGCTGACGGTGCGCAGGACAAGGACGCGGTGGACGTCGACGCGGCCGGCCTTTGCGAGCCAGGTGAGGGACTGGAGGGTGCCGGTGTCTTCCATGCCGGTGGTGACATAGGTGCCGACGCCGCCGGTCTGGTACTTGACCCAGTCGGTGGCCCAGTCGCTCATGAGCTTGCCGTGGAAGAAGGTGCTGCTGCTGACAGTGTCGCCCCGCTGGACGTGCGGCGGCTGGTGGGCAACGTCGCCGGCGTAGCGCATGCGGCCTTTGCTGATGGCCTCGGTGTCGGGCAGCGGGACTGACTTGGTGAGCTGGTAGGCCCAGGTGACCAGCGGCTCTTCCAGATGAAAGGCCATGCCGTTCTCGTCGGTGCGGGGCTGCTCGTAGGGCGTGGACTTGCGCAGAGGAACGTATCCAGTGGTCCAGGCCGACGGGATTTCGCGCGCGTCGATCTCGTGCGCGAGGTCGCCATCGACGACCCAGTTGGACCAGACGGCGGAGCCCAGCGAGGTCTGATTCGGATTACCGCCGGCGATGCCTGCAACGATCCAGTATGCGTGCGAGAAGTCGAAGCGCGGGTCACTGCCGAGCGCCATGACCGTGGCCGTGGCGCGGATGGTGCCCATGCCGGTGACGATGCCGAGGACGCCGTCGTCGTTCATGAGGGCGTCGTGGTAGGCGTTGGGGAGCGGAAAGCGCTTGGTGAGGTGCTCGCCTTCAGCCCAGCGCTGGAACTCGCCGGGGGCGTCGCCGGTGTCGGCACCGATCTCAAACATGGTGACGACGACGACTTTGACCGGGATGGGCGCAGACGTGGGCGCGGACGTGGGCGCGGACGTGGGCGCAGGCTGCGCGGCCAGCATGGTGGCGAAGGCGAACACGGGAAGGCACAGTGCGAGAAAAGGCCGCATAGTCCATGGTCACACATTCGACCAGAGCCAGGCCCGGGAGTTGATAGGGACTACCGCTCCAGATGCAGACGAATGCCAGCCTGAATGATGCGTGGCGGTGCGAGGGTGAGGATGGGTGTGCGGCCGGCATCGATGGACCGGTTGCCGAGGTTCTGAACGCCGAAGAAGCCGGAGATGCCATGGTGCAATGTTCGCTCGAAGGAGACGTCGAAGCGGCTGTAGGCGTGGAGCTTGAACTGGTTCTCTGCGTCGTCGAATTGCTGGCCGCTGTAGAGGGCAAAGAGGTGCGCCTCGCCGTACCGCGACAGGTAGCCCAACTGCACGTTGACGCTTTGGCGGGGCACCTGCGGAATCCAGAGGCCGAGCAGGTTTCGCTGAAATGGCGAGGGCGAGCGGTAGTGGGTGACTGTGGCCAGGGCGAGCTGGTAGCTGCCGCTGGCGGAGAGGCCATGCCAGGCGGCAGCGGTGGCTTGCAGGGAGAGGCCCTGGCTGCGGATCTGGCCTAGGTTGAGGCGCTGCAGCGTTTGCTGCGTCGCCGTCTGGGTGAGGAGGACGGCGCTGATGGGCCGGTTGACCTCCGTGGAGAACCAGGAGGCGCGGAGACTGCCGAGGCCGCGGGTGGACTCAAACCCGGCTTCATAGCCGGTGGCGCGTTCTGCAAGCAGGGAGTTGTTGGCGAGCGTGGTCTGCTGGCCGACCTGGCCGGTGCGATAAAGCTCGTTGAGCGTGGGTCCGCGGAAGGCACGGAAGGCATCGGCAAACAGCGAGACCGAACGGGGTAGCTGGCGCACCAGGCCGAGGTGCGGGCTGATCATGACTTCGTTGAGCGTGGGCTGGGCCGTGCGCGTGGTGGCGGATGCAGTCTGGTTGATGGTTGCGGCGTCAAAGGTGCGGAACGAGTCGCCACGAAGCGAGCCGAAGACGGACCAGCCGCGTGGCTGCCACCCCGACGCCACGAACGCCCCGGCGGATCGCTGCCGAGCCGTGGTTGCGGCGGTGGAGAGCGCAACGCCGTTTGTGACCGGACTTTCCGCGTCGGTTGCGCGGATGTCACGAACGTCTGCACCGAAGGCGAGGGCGACCGAGTGGAGTGCGCCTGACGTTTGAAGCGCTGCGCCGAGCTCGTTGAGGGGAACGCCCTGGAGGCGGGTGAGCCGCTCGGAGTTGCGGTCTGCTGCGATGGCGGAAAAGCTTTGCCGGTAGCGCTCGTGCGAGCCAAAGAGACGCAGGGCGGCAGACCAGGCACGCAGATCGCGATCTGCGCCGCCGCTGTACCGCCACAGACGTGTGCTGTTGGTTTGCAGCGGTGTGCCGTTGCTGCGGGCTTCGTCAAGAACGTTGCCGCGCAGGAAGGCGGTGCGTTTGCTGAAGCCGCTGCGCAGCTCAAGCCGGCCGCTGCGACTGGTGACGTTGCTGGGAACGTCGACCTGGCCGCGTGACGCAGGCGCTGTCGTGCTGTAGCCGCCGGTGTGCAGCACACTGCCGGCGGCGAGGGCGCCGACCCGCTCTGTTCCGAAGAGCGCGAGCATGTTGCCGGCACCGGTATGTTCGTTGGCGCCAAGGCCGTCAAGGTCGAGCGAACGGAGACCCCTGGATGGAACGGCGGGGATGAGGTCGATGATGCCGCCGATGGCGCTGGAGCCGTAGAGATTGGCGGCGCCGCCACGCAGGAGGGCGACACCGTTCACGGCGCGCTGGGGGAGTTCATCCCAATGCACCCAGCCGCCGAATGGGTCGAGCAGGGGCACCTGGTCACTAAGGACGAGGGTGCGGCTGGCTGCGGTGGAACCGAGGCCGCGCAGACTGACGCCCTGGGTGGTGGGGTTGGCTGTCCAGGAGCTGGTGCGCCGGAAGAGCTGGAAGCCGGCGACCTGGCGAAGCGATTCATCGAGCGTGAGCGCCGGCGGAGCGGTGAGCTGCTCCCTGCTGAGAATGACGAGGCTGGAGGAGGCGTCAACCGTGCCTGCGAGGCCTCGGTCTGCCGTGACGGTGACCTGGTCGGACCGCGTGAGCGGCGTGGCGGGAACGGGAGCCTGCGCGCGGCAGTGTGCGGACAGGGCGAAGAGGAAGACGTAGAGGTGGGCCCGTAAGTAGATCTCCTGCGACACCCCTCAGACGCCCTTTTTCTGCGGTTCCCAGACGAACTTGTGGATCTGGAGCGAGAGGCGGGCGGGCAGCTGGTCTTCAAGCATCCAGCCGACGAGGTCGCGGGCGTCGAGCTCCATGTTGTCGGCGATGCGGAGCGGCGACGGGGACTGGAGAAAGGCCGGGGAGAGCAGGATTGCGGCGAGTGGGCGGTGGACGAGGTGGGTGCGGATGAAGTCGCGCGCGAACTCGTAGTCGGTGCGATCGCGGAGGACGAACTTGACCTCGTCGCGGGGGGTGAGGCAGTCGAGGTTGGACATGCGGAAGCTGCCTGCGGCGTCGCCGGAGCCAGGGCACTTGACGTCGACGATTTTGTGGACGGCGGTGGGGACTTCGCCGAGGGGGCGCTCGCCGCTGGTCTCCATCATGAGGGTGTAGCGGCCGTCGGCGAGGAGGCGGTGCATGAGCGGGAGTAGTTCGCGGGCGTGCAGCATGGGCTCACCACCGGTGAACTCGATGAGCGGGCACGCGAGGGCTTCAATCTGCGCGACGACTTCGTCTTCAGTAAACGGCTGGCCGCCATGGAAGGTGTACGTCGAGTCGCACCAGCTGCAGCGCAGGTTGCAGCCGGCGAAGCGCACGAAGATGCACGGCACGCCGGTGAAAGTGCTTTCGCCCTGGACGGATTTGTAGAGTTCGATGAGGCGCATGGTTTTTCTGCGATTTGGCTGCGCTAATCGGCGGAGTAGGTGGCCTGCGAGGTGTCGGTTTCAAAGACCGTGGCGTTGACGACCTGGACGCGGCCGCGGGTGATGTCGGAGAGGTGGCGGTCGACATGGTCGAAGAAGTATTTTGCGAGGTTTTCTGCCGACGGGTTGATGGCGTCGAACGGTTCAAGGTCATTGATCATCTGGTGATCGAGGTAGTCGATGACGGGCTTGAGCAGGTTTTTGAGGATCTTGAAGTCGAGCAGAAGGCCGTTGGGCTCAAGCTGCTTGCCGCCGAGGGTGACGAGCACGCGGTAGTTGTGGCCGTGCGGGTTTTCGCACTTGCCGTGGTAGTCGCGCAGGTAGTGACCGGAGGAGAAGCCGGCTTCGACGGTGACCTGGAACATGGTTGATCTCGCTTTTGAGGGCGGTGGTGAACGCCCGCACCACCCAGTTTACCGGGGATGGTAGCTGAAGGCGAGAGGAGGGCCTAGAGCTCCCCGTTGCGTTTGCGTTCGGCGTCCCGATGGCGGAGGTTGCGGGCTTCTGCCTGCTCGTACATGGTTTGGAAGATGCCGAAGAGGGCGACAAGCATGCCGAGCACGAGGAGGACGATGCCGATCATCTGCCACAGGCTTGCATCGGCGGGAGAGCCTGGCTCGTGGGCGATGCCGGTAAGCGCGATGACGTAGCAGACCACCGCAAAGAAGCCAAGCGTGCCGGCGAGGATGTAGAGATTGCGGCTGAGCATGGTGGGTTCAGTGTACGCGGAGCTGGGCGGTGCCAAAGGCCAGCCGCGTGCGAACCGGCTACCATCATGAACACTGTGCCCATACGACAACCACTCTCACAACCGGCAGCGGCTGGGCTGGCGCTGACCGGCTATACCTTTTGGGTGCTGACCGATGCGGCACTCAAGGTGGTGGGGACGTCGGCACTGCCGCTGGCAGAGTTGATGGCGCTGGTGGGTGTGGCGACCGCGCTGGCCGTGGTGGCGCAGGCTGCGGTGCGCGGGAGTGTCAGGACGCTTTGGCCGCGGCGGCCAGGGCTGCAGGCAGTGCGTGCGCTGCTGGACCTGGGCAACAACGTATGCGTCGTGATCGCGCTGCGGCACCTGCCGCTGGCGGTGTTTTACCTCCTGATCTTTTTGGCTCCGCTGGTGGCGACCCTGATGGCCCGGGTGTTGCTGCGGGAGCGGCTGACTTGGAGGCAGGTGGCGGCGCTGCTGGTGGGGTTTGCAGGGGTCGTGGTTGCGGTGGGACCGCTGCGGGCGGGCAGGCCTGGCGATCGAGCGGGGTACGTGGCCTGCGTGGTGTGCGTGCTGTGCTTTGCGACGAACATGGTGTGGTCGCGGCGGATGACGCAGACGGAACGGTCGGAGAGCATGACGTTTTTCTCCGGGCTGGTGATTGCGGTGTTGGCTGGGGCGGTGGCGTTGCCGCATGTGCAGCCTTTGGGTGGGCGCATGGCTTTGGTGCTGGCGGCGGTGGGGGTGTTTGCCGTGGCGGGGAACCTTTGCTTTTTTGCGGCGTTGCGTGCGACGAGCGCGGCAACGGTGTCGCAGTTCCATTACAGCCAGTTGCTGACCGGAGCGCTGCTGGCGTTTGCCGTTTGGGGCGAGCGCGTGACGCCGGCCATGGTAGTGGGTGGCGTGCTGATTACGGCTGCCGGGGTGTACACGGCGGCGGCGAGCCGGAGCGCTGCCGGGGCTAACGGGAGAGAGGCGCTCGCCGTTTCGCGGGAGTGAGCTTTGCGTCTTCTGAGTTGTCGTCGGGATGGAAGAAGCGCTCGACGTCGAGGATGTCCTGCGTGAGGCGATAGGGGGGCAGGCTGTCGAGAAAGATTTTGCCGTAGCTCTGGCGCTGGACGCGGTTGTCGAGCAGGACAAGGACGCCGCGGTCTGTGGCGGAGCGGATGAGACGGCCGAAGCCCTGCTTGAGCGTGATGACGGCCTGGGGGATCTGGAGATCGTGGAAGGGCTTGCCGCCGGCTGCTTCGATGGCCTGCATGCGGGCCTGCATGACGGGGTCTGACGGGACGGCGAAGGGGAGCTTGTCGATGATGACGCAGCTGAGCTGTTCGCCCTGCACGTCGACGCCCTGCCAGAAGCTGCTGGTGCCGAAGAGGACGGCGTTGGGCGTGGTGCGGAACTCGTCCATGAGCTGCTTGCGGGGGGCTGTGCCCTGAAGTAGCAGAGGATAGGGGAGTTCGACGAGCATGCGTTCGTAGAGGTCGCGCATCTGCTGGTAGCTGGTGAAGAGGCAGAAGGCGCGGCCGCGGCTGTGCTCGAGCACCTTGCGCATGCGTTCGGCGGCCTGGGGCAGGAAGCCGGGGTCGCGCGGATCTGGCATGTAGGGCGGCAGGTAGAGCAGGGCCTGCTCCCTGTAGTTGAAGTGCGAGGGGACGGTGAGCTCGCGGGCGTTGTGCAGGCCAAGGCGTTTGCTGATGTGGTCGAAGCCGCCCTGCACGGTGAGGGTGGCGGAGGTGAGGATGACGGTGCCGAAGTTGGCGAAGAGATTGGTCTCGAGGATTTCGGAGACGTCAATGGGCGTGGCCTGCAGGAAGGTCTGGTAGGCGGCGGGCGCGGTGCTGGCGCGTGCCAGATTTTTCAGCCCGCCAGTGGCGCGGCGCTCGATCCAGAAGACGGTGTTGATGTCCTCGGTTTCCATGAGGAACCTGGTGCTGGTGCGCAGGTCGACGGTGCGGCGGCGGAGGCCGGCAGCTTCTTCCACGTCCTTGAGGCGTTCAAGCTCGTCCTGCAGGCGATCGAGCGCGACGGAGAAGCTGGCGTAGTGCTCGCCGTGCTCTTCGAGGAAGCCGGGCCGGTCGTGGAAGACATGGCGGCCGAGCTGAAAGCCCTCTTGCGGCAGCGAGGCGAAGAACATGCGGGAGCGCTCGCGCAGGATGTTTGTTGCGGTTTCGATGCCGGTCGAACTGACTTTTTTTGCGCGCAGGAGGAGTTCGGTGTCGCGGGCGAGCTCGTCGGCACGCTGCTGCGAGACGGCGACGCCGAAGTAGTCGCTGGCCACACCTTCCAGCTCGTGGGCCTCGTCGAAGATGACGGCGGCGGCCTCTGGCAGCACGCCTGCATCCGGTGCGCCAGCGGCCTGCAGCTTGATGTTTAGGTCTGCGAAGAAGAGGTGGTGGTTGACGATGACGATGTCGGACTCCAGCGCCCTTCGTCTCATCGTCGTGATCCAGCAGGGCTCGAAGTTGGGGCACTGCTGGCCAAGGCAGGCTTCCGAGCGGGCGTCGAGTTTGCTGAAGAGGGCAGAGGGCTCGGGGAGGCCGGCGATCTCCGCGCGGTCGCCGGTGGTGGTGTCGCGCTCCCAGGCGCGGATGATGTTGAACTCGCCGATCTCTTTGGGCTCGCTGAGCAGTGGCGAGGTTTCCAGCGCGTAGAGCTTCTGCTTGCAGATGTAGTTGCCGCGGCCCTTCATGGTGCAGACCTTCAGCGGTCCCAGGAGCGACTCAAGGAACGGAATGTCTTTGAAGAAGAGCTGTTCCTGCAGGTTCTTGGTGCCGGTGCTGATGATGATGCGCTTGCCCTGGTCGCGTGCCATGCGGAGCGCAGGGAGGAGGTAGGCGAGGGTTTTGCCGGTGCCGGTGCCTGCCTCCACGATGAGGTGACGCTTTTCTTCAAGGGCGCGCTCAACCGCCTTAGCCATCTCAAACTGGCCGGGGCGGTGCTCATAGGTGAGCGAGGATTGGGCCAGCACGCCGCCGGGCGAGAAGAACTCACGCAGTGTGGGGAGCTTGTCTTTCTCCGTGGGTGTGGCGGCGGCAGAAGGCATCGTGGAGGCGAGTGTCGCACGAAGAGAGGGCGAACACTTTCAATCTTACGTGCTGCTCCACATGGGCGGCGACAGTTACGCCGCCGGCGATGCTGCAGGCGCTGAGCTCATTTGGGTACAGAGTGGGGCCGGCGGGCTTACCAGGCGAGTGTGGGTGGAAAGAACTCCGCGAAGAGGTCGTCGTAGAAGGGCTTGAGCTCTGCCAGGTTTGGCTTGGTGTGGCCCTTGGAGTAGAGGTCGTACTGGTTGAACTCGTGGATCCAGTGGAGGTTTTCCTGGTCCTGTTCGTTCGTCAGGTGGGTGTAGGCACCGTGCTTGTGCCACGGATAGAAGCTGTGGAAGCGCAGCATGTACAAGGCCGACGTGGGCAGGTAGTTCTTCATGGCCTCGTAGATGTAGCCGTCGTGGCCGAAGGACATGTGGACCTTGTCGAGGCCGCAGTTGGGCTCGTAGATGCCGTACCTGGTCTGGTACTGCGGCTTATGCAGGTCGGGGTTTTGCGCGAAGTATTCGGGGAAGACGATGCTGTTGGACCAGGCGCAACCGACGGGGAAGGTGTCGCCGACGACGCCCCACTGGGGTTCGCCAGAGAGGCAGAGCACTTTGCCGAGGTCGTGGACGAAGCCGGTCGCGACCATCCAGCGGGGGCGATTGTCGCGGCGCATGGCTTCGCTGGTCTGCAGCAGGTGCTCCAGCTGGGTGAGGTCGGTGTCGGGGTCGCTGTCGTCGACGAGGGTGTTGAGGAAGTCTGCGGCTTGCCAGATGGACTTCTGCCCGCGGGTAAGGCCGAAGTATTCCCTCTCTTTTGCCAGCACGTAGTCGACGGTCTGGTTCTCGTGGTTGAGACGGTAGAACTCGGCGACGCCGGGTGTGGCTTCTGCGTCGTACTGGCGGAACTCTTCCTCGGTCTTGCCCTCGCGGTAGCGGCCCTGCAGGAACTCGTCCCACTGTTCCATTTCGGGGTCCAGGGGATTCTGTGTGGCGGCGAGCTGCGACATGGTGGCGCTCCTTGGGGGCGGCGCGGGGGCCGCAGACAGATGGCGGGATGATACGGCTGCGATGAAACCGTTTGCAAGACGATTCTGGGAAGAACGCACTGTCAGGAGAAATGGGTTTGACGCCACAGCCGGCCCGCGGACCAGACCAGTGCTGCAACCATGATGACCACCAGCGCTGCCATCCACCGGAAGTTCATGGCGATGGTGGGCACGTGGGCCTGCACTGCGAGAAAGACGAAGACGAGACAGGCGGCGGTGACGATGGCGTAGTCCCAGGGCCGGCGGCGTTCGGTAAGGTCGAACTCCTCCCCGGCTTGCGCGGCGAGGGTGCGGTTGTAGTTGAGGCCGTATCGGTTGCATTCGCGCAGCAGCGCCCGGTGGACGGACGTGGTTTCCTTGGCGGAGGCAACGGCTGTGCTGACCGACAGAGCGCCGAGGATCATGAGGACAGAGCCACTGATGACCATCCATCGGTGTGCACTGTTGGCTGTGGCAAGTTCGCCGAAGACGAGCGCGCCCCAGGCGAGGCCCCAGAGCTGGTTGGTGTTCGACAGCGGGATGCCGCGGCCGATGCCGAGATATTTGCAGGCGAACTGCTGAAAGAGGTCGCCGACGACCCAGACCATGCCGCCAAGGAAGAGCCAGAAGATGACCGGTTTGAGGAGGTGCCACTGGAAGGCGGTGGAGCCGGTGCCGCCGTCGAGTGTGAGGACGAGCAGAAGCATGGTGACGAGCTCGCCCACGGTGAAGACGGTGACGAAGGAGAGCGGGTTCATGCCGCTGAGGTAGGCCTTGCGGTAGGGCACGTACATGGTGCCCCACATGAGGGAGGCGCCGCCGGCCGCGGCCAGGCCGGCCCACACGTGCGCGCCCGCCGCGCCGCCGTGCAGGGTGCTGAAGCCGAGCAGGATGGCAGCGGCGATGATGAGCACGGCGCCCAGGAGGACCTTGCCGAGGTTGAGGCGACCGGCATTTTGCAGTTCGTTGAACAGGAGGCGGCCCCACAGCAGGCCGATGAGGGAGTTGGTGTTCCACAGCGGAAATGCAATAGCCAGGCCGACGTCGCGGATGGCGAAGACGGTGAGCGTGTTGGCGACGGCCCAGAGTGCACCGGCGAGGATCGCCCAGACAATGAGGTGCTTCTTCTCGCGAAGGTCGGCGAAGACGTAGGTTGTGCCCTTGAGCAGGGTGGGAAACGTCCAGCGGGCGGTGAAGACGCCGGCGACCATGCAGAGGGAGATGGTGAACGGGCTGAAGCCGGCGTTGACGAGCTTGGTGGGTGCCTCTGCCGCGCCGAGCCACACACCGGCGGCGAGCCCGCAGACGACGCCGAGCACATGCAGCTGGCGCATGCGCGTGGCGGAGTTGACGGGGGCAGTGTCAGGCATGGTTTGGCGCTTTCGCGTGCGATTAGTGCAGGATGACGAGGAGCAGGACGCCGAGAATGAGGACGGCTGCGGGAACCCAGAACTGGACGTCGGTGAGGATGGCTTTGAGCATGGGTGTGGTGGAGTGCGGGTGGTACGTGGCAACGCTACGTATGCGAGGCGTGGCAGTCAAGCGGGTGCGGATGGTGGGCGGCGTGAGCCAGGGAGCGGCGTAGACTACGGCGATGCGCGTGGTCCTGTTGTCAGTGCGTGCCGGGCGAGGGTACAGCCGGGAGGCGGAGGCGCTGACTGCGGACTACCTGCGGCGGCTGATGCGGCCGTTTGCCGCGGAAGAGCAGACGGTGCGGACGGAGCGGCTGCTGCTGGACGCGGTGGAGGCGCTGCGCAAGGGAGGCGCGGCGGCGCTGGTGGTGGCGGACGGGCGCGGCCAGGCGATGTCGTCTGACGGATTTGCGGCGTGGCTGCAGGCGGCGCGCGAGGGTGCTAAGCGGACGCTGGTTGTTGCGATTGGCCCGGCAGATGGGTGGTCCGCGGAGGCGTTGCGGGAATGGAAGGTGTGGGGTGCGTTGCTGCTTTCGCTGGGGCCTATGACGCTGCCGCATGAGCTGGCGCGGCTGGTGCTGGCGGAGCAGATGTACCGGGCGACGACGATTCTGGCGGGGCACCCGTACCACCTGGGACATGAGTAGAGCCGGGTATGCGGCTGGGTGCCTGGCTGCATCGGATGGTCTATGAGTGACGCGACAAACGAGGAGCCGGTGCTGCAGCGGCGTGGACTGGTGATGATCAACACCGGTGCGGGTAAAGGCAAGACGACGGCGGCGCTGGGCGTGGCGATGCGTGCGCTGGGCAGCGGCATGCGGGTGCTGGTAATGCAGTTCTTAAAGGGCAGCTGGCACTATGGCGAGCTGGATGCCGCGACGGAGAACTTTGGCGGAGCGCTGGAGATCAAGCAGCTGGGCCGCGGCTTTGTGAAGGTGGGTGGAGCGGAGACAGACCCCGAGGACCTGCGGCTGGTGCACAAGGGCTGGCAGCAGTGCATCGACGCCATGCAGAGCGGGGAGTGGGATGTGGTGGTGCTGGACGAAATCCTGTATGCAATCGGGTACGGCATGCTGGATGCGGACGCGGTGGCGGCGGCGGTGAAGGAGAAACCGGAGATGCTGCACGTGATCCTGACGGGAAGAAACGCGCCGACGGTGCTGGTGGAGCTGGCGGATACCGTGACGGAAATGCGCGAGGTGAAGCACGCGTATACGAAGGGGATCCTGGCGCAGCGCGGGATTGAATTTTAGCTGGGTAGGTGCTGGTCGACCACGCGCTTAATCCACCATGATGCGGGGGACGCGGGCCCCGATGCCGCAGAGGATTTCGTAAACGCTGGTGCCAGCGAGGGCGCTATGGTCCTCTGGCGTGACGCGTTCGGCTCCCTGCCCGCCAAGGAGTACGACCTCGTCTGCGAGTGAGATGCCTGGGATGCCGGTGACGTCGGCGACGGACAGATCCATGGAGACGCGGCCGACCAGCGGTGCGCGGTGGCCGCGGATAAGGACGTCTGCGCCGGGGTGGGTGTTGGTGGAGGAGAGCGAACGGCGGAAGCCGTCGGCGTATCCCACGGGGAGCAGCGCGAGCTGCATGGGGTGGGGCGCGACGAACGTGCTGTTGTAGCCAACGGTTGCGCCGGCGGGGACGGTGCGCAGGCTGCTGACGCGGGTCTTCCAGGTGAGCGCCGGCTGGAGGCCGGTGAGGTGGAGGTGCGGCTCCGCGGAGCCGGTGAGCGGCAGGGCATGGCCGTACAGGGCGAGGCCGGCGCGGGTGATGGGGGTGGCGCCAAGGATGCCGGCGGCGGTGGTGAGCCACGGGTCCAGACCGGTATCGACGCCGGACGTGTTGCCGGCGTGGACGAGGGTGGGGTGCTCTTCGGCGTCGCGCACCTGGCGGACGGCGGCGAGAAAGGCGGAGGCCTGGCGAAGGGTTTGCAGGTCGTCCACGCACTCGGCGCTGCTGAAATGGGTGAGCACGCCTTCAAGCCGCAGGTGGGTGCTGCCGGCGAGCTGGCGCAGGAAGGCGGCGAGGGGCTCGCCGGGCGCGACACCCTGGCGGGCCATGCCAGTGTCTACCTCAAGGTGTACGGCGAGCGACCGCGGAGGCATGTGGCGGCGTTCGGCTTCAGCCTGCAGCAGGTGGAGGTGCTGCGCTTCCCAGACGACCGGAGTGAGCCCGTGCTGGAGGCATTCGGCCTCGTCGCCGGACCAGATGCCGCACATGACGAGGATGCGCGGCTGCACCGTTTGCGGAAGGATGCCGAGGGCTCGTCGGATCTGGATACCTTCGCAGACGTCTGTGACGCCCAGCCAGGCGGCACCGGCGGCGGCGAGTACCGGCGCGCAGCCGGCGGCGCCGTGGCCGTAGGCGTTGGCCTTGACCACGGCGAGCACGGGATAGGGTGAGGCGTGCTGCAGGCGGCTGTAGTTGCCGCGGAGCGCCGTGGCCGAGGTCTCGACCCAGAGCGGGCGGCAGGAGTCAGGCGACATGCGGTGCCTCCGGCGAGATGGCTGCGTGTTCAGCGAGGGACGGCCGCGGGAAGCCGCCGCCAAAGCGCCACACCAACAGCAGCACGGGGGCACCCAGACCCAGGCTGAGCAGGGCGTCCACAAGCAGTTCGCCACCGGCACCGGCCCAGCGGCCATGCAGCGTGGAGCCTTTGCCGTCCACGATGACGGCCATGCTGATGGCGGCGTTGGCGGCTGCGGTGCAGATGGCGTACTTGGTCGCCGAAAGCGGGTTATCGAGGCCGACAATTTGGAAGAGCAGCGCGCTAAAGGCCGTGTAATTGATGCCGGCCATGAGGTTGTAAAAGACCACACCGGCAACAAAGACGCCCACGGTGTGCCAGCCGGCATGCAGGGCAAGCGCCATCAGCAGCGAGCCGCACGCGGCGATGACGGCCGGTGCGACGAAGAGCAGGCGGCGGTCGAAGCGATTGCTGAGCGGTGCGCCCAGAGCGGAACCGACGATGCATGCAAGAGCCAGCCCCACACCGCTTACCCAGCCGGTGAGGCTGTCGCTGGCGCCGAAATCGCGGCCAATGCCACCGAAGAGGTTCTGCATGGCGAAGGTGGCCGCGGGAACGATGCACACCAGCATCGCCCACAGGTAGGTGCGCTGCCGCGCGATGCTGAGCAGGTTCTGCCCAAGCTTACCCATGGCCGCGGCGACGGGCTGCGGCACCCTGTCTTCACGGGCGGTGAACAGCAGAGGCGAGGCCGACAGAAGGATGGGCAAGGGCACCAGGAGAGCCGCCGTTTGCACGCGCAGATGCGCCATCTCCCACACGGCCAGCGAGCCGCACAGGCCGGTGAGGCCCAGGTAGGCGACGTTGAGCCATGCGCTGGCGGCACTTTGCTGCGCCGGCGACACCAGGTTGGGCACCATGCCGCCGATGGTGCTGGAGTACAGCTGCGTGCACAGGTAGCCAAGGAAGAGCGCGCCGATGAGCAGGTTGGCATCCGTGCCGTGGCCGCCACCGGTGGATGCGCGGCCGACCAGGAGAACGGCCGCACCGAGGCAGACGGCGCCGAGGCACGCCAGCAACATGGCCCACACGCGGCGCGGCATGCCGCAGTCCACCAGCGGTGCCAGAAGAAAGCTGAGATAGCTGGGGATGAGGGCGAGGAAGGCGATCTCCGCCTCACGCTCGTTACTGACGCCGTGTGCCGTGAGTACGGTGGCAAGGGCGACGGCGACAAAGCCGTTCATGGCACCGGATGCCGAGTACAAGAGACCGACCAGCCAGACGGGGAAGGTGCGTGGCGTGGTTGTGGCGAGCGGCATGGAGCGGAGAGGTCCTCGCCTTTAATTCTATGGAACGGCAGAGGCGCTGCCGGACCAATGTAGGGCCAGGGTCACTGGCCGGCTACCCCCGGCCTTGCTCGTCCCTGCCGCGCAGCTTAGTGGGCGGCGGTGCGGGTGCGAGCCGCCGTTGCGGGTCGAACTTGGGCGGCCGGGGCGGCAGAGGCGGTTTGTGCAAGAGCGGCGGCGACCACGGCGTCCAGCTGGGCAGGGTCATTGGAGCCACCCTGCGTGCCGCAGACCACCTGGTAGTGGTCGGGGGTGACGACGATGACAGTCGGTGTGAGGGTGACGTGCAGACGCTGGCCCAAGTCGAAGTCGGCCTTGACCTTCGCCGCGAGTGCGCCGCCAGGATCGAGCGGAGACGGCATGGGCAGGTTGTGGCGCTTCATCCAGAGCGCGTCGTACTGCTGCAGATCGTCCTTGCTGGAGATGGAGCGTTGGGAGGCGAAGACGTCGGTGCGGTACTCCCCTGCAGTATTGGGGCTGACCTTGTCTTCAAGGTAGCGCGCGAAGACGGCAGCGTCGAAGGTCCACACGTGCTGCGCAAGGGGGAAGTCGCGGCGCAGGAGCGTGACGTGCTCCTTTTGTGCGGCGGCAAGCTCGTACGGATGGGCGTGGGCGCAGGCGGGGCAGCCCAGGTCCTCAAAGACCAGGATGGACACCTTGCTGCCGGGTGCAGGCTTGAGGATGGATGTGTCGATGAAGGAGTCTCGCGGACCCTGACCCACGAACTGGGCCTGTGCGGCGGTGGCAGCAAAGGCTGCCAGGAGCAGTGTGGCTGCGAGCACAGCGGTTCGCCGCAGCGGTTTTGAGAGTGTGCACTGTGCCTGCATCAAGAAGCTCATACGAGGTGTAGTTTACCGCGAAGGTGCGCAGCAGCATGGACAGGTGCGGAGCAGGTGCAGGCATCACGGCAAAAGGCCCCCGTTGCCGGGGGCCCTGCGGGTAAACGGCACGCTCGTTCTACTGCTCCGTGACTGTACCCTGCGTTGCCTTTTCTTCCTTCTTCTTCTCGTTGTTCGCGCGTGCGCCCATGGCCTGCTTGGTGTAGTCATCCGCCATGGCTACGTCCTGCTTTACAAGGGCAGGATCACCGCAATCAATGTCGGCCTTGCGACGATAGATGAGGTTGAGGTAACCAAGTGCATCGTCGTAGTCATTGCGCAGCTTGACCGCTTCATTCAGGTGCGAGATGCCGTCCGAGACAGCAGGAGTATTGGCTGCCTTGATCTTGGCGCAGGCTCCCTTTGACATCTTGACGTTGCCGGTTCCGTCGTCCTTGAGGCCATCCTCACCCAGAATTTTGACGGCGTTGTTGTAGGCCTCGGCGAAGTCCGCGGAGCCAATGCTGTAGTGAGCTTCGGCGTCCTTGGGGTCAACCTGAATGACCTGCAGCTCATACGCCTTGGACTGCGCGGGCTGCTTGATGTTGCGGTAGATGCTGGCGAGCTGCTGCAGCGAGTTCTTGTCGCCGGGGTGCTCTACCAGGTAGTCCTTGAAGATCGCGATCGCGTTGTTTGCCGTCTTGATGTTGGCATCGTCTGTCGCATTGGGAATGACCATATAGGAGTACGCGGTGCCCAGATAGAGCTTGGCCTGGGGCAACTTCGGGTCCAGGCGAATCGCTTCCTGAAAGTTACCGATCGCCTGCTCATACTGGGCATTCTTGAAGTTGGCGACACCCTTATTAATCTGATCGCGCGCTTTCAACTGGGCGCAGCCTAGAAGGAGACCGAAAGAGGCAATCAGACCAGCAGCGGCGGGAACACGAGCGTTTAAGTTCATTGAGCGAAGGGTCTCCTTGAATGGCCGCATGCGATAAGTCGTTCCTGAGAAAAGATGAAAAGAAAGCGGTTGCTCTCGTGGAAGTGATTGTATCCGCACAATCGCATTTGTGACCAGACCTATCCGCGATGAGGCGGGGTGCTCCGGAACCACGCGCGCTGCGTGGAGACGACAACCATACAGCACGGGTAGCAAAAGAGAAACCGAGCGAGGCCGATTGTCCACGCGGTGCTGCATGCGGGCTCTGAGCAAGCACCGTTGGCGAACGCACCTGGCCGGTAGAGCAATGCGTTGGAGAGCGGGACCATGGTCGGACCGTATGAAAGGAGACGTATGAGCGCATGAGCAGGGGTCCATGCGCGGAGTCCATGCGCGAGGGTCTATGGGCAGTTGTGTGTACCCGGCCGTGCGTGGGTTGTGACCGGTGCAGGCGGAAGGTTACCCCGTATGTTCCCGGGGTTGCGTGTTGGCGAATTGTTCTTCGTCCGCTCACGGTCTATTCAGACGCGTCGCACAACAATGGGTGCGTATGACGATCCTGCAGCACAGGAGACCTGCCATGCATCCAGAGTCAAGCGTGTCGTACGAGTGGAAGCAGCCATCGGCCGTGTATGGGTACAAGACCGGTGTATCACTGCATAGCCACACCAGCCACTCGGTGGAAAGCCTGACGTTTATCCATGCGATGTTTCTGGAATATGGGGTGCTGCGTCCCATCTTTCGGCACTATGAGCGGCTGAGCATGAAGCGATATGGGTTGAAGCTGGACTTTGAGGCTGCACACTGGCGGCCGCCGCTGGTTCCGCGCATGGCGTTCGACCTGGAGTCGCGGCAGATTCGCGCGATGGGCCTGTATCCACTGGTGTCGATTACAGACCATGACGATATCCAGGCACCGCTGCTGTTGCGGACGATGCCGTCGTCGCGGCACATTCCGGTGTCGCTGGAGTGGACGGTACCGTTTGGAACGACGGCCTTTCACATGGGCATCCACAACCTGCCGAGCGCGGAGGCGCAGGGCTGGATGGAGCGCTTTGCCGCTTTTACCGCTGCCCCCTGCCCCGAGCAGTTGACCGCGATGCTGGGTGAACTGCACGCGCTGCCGCAGGTGCTGGTGGTGCTGAACCACCCGATGTGGGACCTGTACGCGATTGGCAAAGAAGCACATGCTGCGGAGCTGGAGCGGTTTCTAGGCCAGCACAGTGAGGTGGTGCATGCGCTGGAGCTGAACGGGCTGCGGCATGCGCGGGAGAATGGCGAGGTGCAGGCGCTGGCGGCGCGCTGGGGCCAGCTGTTGATCAGCGGAGGGGACCGGCATGGCATGGAAGCCAACGCCAACATCAACCTGACCAACGCCACCAGCTTTAACGAATTTGTTCGTGAGGTGCGGGTGGAGCGCCGAAGCCACGTTCATTTTCTGGAGCAGTACAAGGGCAGCTGGCAGCAGCGCATTATGGATTCGACTGTGGATGCGGTGGTGAACCATGCGGAGTTCAGCCCGGGCTGGCAGCGGTGGGACGAGCGTGCGTTTCATCCGGATGCGAACGGTGTGATGCAGCCGCTGTCGGAGCTGTGGGTGAACGGGCGCGTGCCGTTGCTGCTGCATGCCGCGGTGGCGGTAGTTCGGCTTACGCGGTACCGGAGCGTTGCGGCGGCAATCCGGATGGTGCTGCCGCGGGTGCAGTCGGAAGTGCCGGAGATTGCCGGCTAGACTGCGTGGGGGGCGGCGGCGTTACGGAAGACTGACCGTAGTTCGGTTAGCAACGCCAGCGCATGCCACAGGAGCAGACTTGTGGCGTGCGACTGCTGTTGCGGGGCGGCGACTCGCACTGCATGCTAGCCGATTGCAGGTACTACCAGACGGACATGAACTTTTATTTTGCGGGAAGTGCAGTGGGAGCGCGGTCGCGGCTATCCCTCTGGCTGCTCACGGATGTCCAGGTGCTCGTGGGTGAAGGGTCGCTCCAGGAAGGTCGTCCACAGATAGTTGACGGAGTAGCGCCATGCCATGGTGAGGATGCCCTCCTTCTTGAGCCTTCGAGCGGAAGACAGCATGGTCAGGTCGAAGGTGAAGCGCACCTCGCCGAGTTCATTCAGGCGGCGGGCGATGTCGGTATCTTCCCCATAAAAAGGTATGGAGAGATTGAAGCCGCCGATGCGTTGCAGGCCGGAGCGGGTGACCACAAAATTGCCGCCCTGCACCATGGAGCCGACGCGCAGAACATAACGGTTGAGAGCGTAGGTCGCCCATGCCATGCCGTAGAACACGCGCACGAGTAAGGACTGGCGGGGAGTGAGGTCGTAATAGACCAATGGGCCGCTGAGGGCGAGCAGGGACGGGTTGCGCTGGAAGGTGTCCAGCACCTGCGCCACCCAGCCCTCCGGCAGGCGAGAGTCGGCGTCAACGTTCGCGATGAGTTCGCCGGTGCAGCTGTCGAAGCCTGCCTGGCGCGCGTGAGTGAGGCCCTTGCGGGGTTCGTCGACCAGTTGGATGGCAGGGTAGCTCAGGGCGACATCGCGCGTGCCGTCTGTGCTGGCGTTGTTGACGACGATGATCTCCGTCGAGACGCCGCACGCAGAGGTTTGACGCAGGATCGATTCAAGGCAGGCCGGCAGGTAGGCCTCTTCGTTATAGGCGGGAATGACGAAGCTGAGTCGCATGGTGGCGAGGCTAGCCGCAGAATGTTGCTGCAGGTTGACAGGGATGTGTCATGCCGAAGAATTCCGAAGGGAAGCCGCAGTGAGGCGCGCCTGGGACAACGACGCGCCCCCTGCAGCAGGAGATGCCGGAGTTACCCTGCTATTGCCGGATGAGGGTCTGCGGTGTGATCAGGCCGATGTTCTGGATGCCTGCAGCGTGTGCTGCTTGTTGTGCCTAGACGGGCGACGGGATGACAGCTCTGCTGACAGAAGGCCCACACGCAAAGCGGACGCCACGTTGAAGGTGGCGTCCGCTGTCGATACCTCGTTAGAGAAGCTCTTAGTTCCCTGCTTCCACGCGGGGGGTGATGATGCCGATGTTGTCCACGCCGGCGGCATGGCCATCGTCAATAACCGGTGTGACTGCGGCGAAGTCCAGGTCCTTGTCACCCTTGACGAACATCACCTTGTCGTTGCGCGCCTCGAAGATGGTGCGCAGCTTCTCGGTCAACTGATCGAGGGTGATGGCGTCGTCGTTGATCTTGTATGTCGGCTGGCCCTTGCCGTTAGCAAGCACCTGGACGACGATGGTGCGGCTGTCGACGTCGGCGGTCTTGTCCTTTGGTGGCTGCGGTACGAGTGTATCGAGACCGCGTACGACGTTGGGCTGAATGACCATGAAGATGATCAGCAGCACCAACAGGACGTCGATCAGTGGCGTGACGTTGATATCGGAGCGTGCTCCTTTACCGCCGCCTCCTCCCATACCCATAGTGACTCTCCTTTTGCCGCGAGCGGCCTGGTGCGTTGAACGCCTGAAAGGCGGGAAGATTACATGAGGGGCTTATCTGTGAGCATGCCGAGCTGGCTGACGCCTGCGGCCCGAACGCCGTCGATGGCTGACATAACGGCACCGTAGTTGGCGCGCTGGTCGCCGCGGAAGTAGACACGCTTATCGGTCTTCTTGTCGAGCATCGCGGCAATCTTTTCGCCAAGTGCATCCGGCGAGGTCTGGTCGCCACCAAGGTAGGTCTTGCCATCGCGCGTTACCGCAACAACGACCGAGTCTTCCTTGTTTGCGTCGTCCATAACAACTGCTGCGGTGGCCTGCGGCAGTTCGACGTTGACCTTGTTGTTGAGCATCGGTGTAACGACCATGAAGATGATGAGTAGAACCAGCATCACGTCGACCATGGGCGTTACGTTGATGTCGGAGTTTACTTTTTTGTGATCATCGCGTTTGTTGAGTGCCATGACTGCCGCTCCGATATTTCCTAAAATCGTTCATTCTGGGGGATCGAGTGTCGCCAGCTTCCTGATGTTCGCAGGAGATTCCGGCGGTTGCGGCAGGCCTGGAGCGATACGTGCGCTCCAGACCCGGCCGATTCTCGAGGGACCGGTCTGTGACGACCGGCCCTACAGCACTGCACAGCAGAAGCCCGCGAGTTTGCGGGCCAGCCGTTAGCGCTGCGACTGCTTGATGAAGTAATCCACCAGTTCAGAGGAGCTGTTGTCCATTTCGACGTCGAACGACTCAACCTTGTTGGTGAAGTAGTTGAAGGTCATAACGGCGGGGATGGCGACGAGCAAACCGAGGGCGGTCGTCACGAGGGCTTCAGAGATACCGCCGGCGACTGCGCCGATACCGGCAGTCTTCTGCGTGGCGATTTCCTGGAAGGCGTGGAGAATACCGATCACGGTGCCGAGCAGGCCGATGAAGGGTGCGGTGGAACCGATGGTGGCGAGCGAACCCAGGCCGCGCTTGAGCTTGGCGTGGACGATTGCCTCAGAGCGCTCGAGGGCGCGCTTGGACGACTCGATCTGCTCGTCGGTGATGTTGCCACCCGAACCGTAGGAGCGGAACTCCTGCAGGCCGGCGGTGACGACTTCAGCCAGGTGCGACTTCTTGGCGCGGTCGGCAACCTTGATGCCCTCATCGAGACGGCCATCCTTGAGGGCGCCGGCAACCTTGGGAGCAAATTCACGCGACTGCTTCTTTGCGGCTGCAAAGTACAGGGCACGGTCGATCATGACGGCCAGCGACCAGATGGACATGATGAAGAGGATGCCGACGATGATGTCGTCCATGACGCCCATGTGCTTGAGCATGTCGATGAGCGAAAAACCACCACCACCGGATGCCGGTGCTGCTGCGTCCTGAAAAAAGATGCCGAGGGCGGCGGGAACGTGTGCGAAGTTAGCTGCTGCGTGAGCGAGAATCACGAGATTCAGTCCTCCTGGGTTAGACCTGCGTTAGGCGAAGGCGGCAGCCTCAAACGAGAGTATCCGGCCCACAGAAATAGTTAGAACCTGGCTGGCGGCGCGAACAATACCCCGATGGAGGCCTTGACGAGCTGCGCCGAGCCGGTGCAGGAAAGCCACCGGCTCGGCACGCGGTTATCCGCCGAAGGAGAAGTTGACCTGGACGGTAGTGTCCACCTCGGTCGGTTCGCCGTTGAGGAGGTACGGCTTGTACTTCCACTGCTGCACTGCCTGGGTTGCGGCCGAGCGCAGCATTTCAGGACCGGAGACGACCTGAAGGCTCTGGATGCTGCCGGTCTTGGAGATTACGGCGTGCAAGAGGACCGTACCGGAGACGTGCGCCGCTTTGGCGATTGCGGGGTACACCGGCGTGGTCTTGTTCAGCAACTGACCGGCGGCAACACCGCTGGAGAGACGAATCGGGCCTGTCGGCTTCGGCTTCTCAACTTTGGCGACGACCACGGGAGCCGTGTTCAGACCGAGGCCACCCATGATGCCGCCTGCGCTGCCGGTGGAGGATCCCATGCCCGCTCCTGCAACACCGCTCGACACGGGCGGAGGCGGAGGCGGTTCCTTGGTCAGGTCGATCTTCTTGGGAATCTTGGTCGGCGCCGTAAAGGCATCAAGCACCGGGACGATCTTCGTCACCTTGACGATCTGTTGTGGCGGCGGCGGCGGCGGAGGTGGCGGGGGTGGCGGCGGCGCCGTGAGCATCGCGGTCATTGCCGTCTTGGGCAACGCTTCCGGATACAGAAGGGGGATCAGAATCAGGATAGCGATGATGGCAACATTGAAGCCGAATGTCGCAATCATCCAGTACTTGGACTTGGACTTCAACTTGCCGGACGATTCCACCAGAGAGTCTTCAAACATGGGCAACCCCGATTTCTGCGAGAGATACAACGTCGTGCACTGCATTTTTTGAGCAGCCCTGCGGTAGACACCGCAGTGTTGCCATTTGTTCCCGGATCCTTGCAGCGGTCCGGGGTGGTTGCAGAGAAGGTTCAGGCGACCGTGAAATGCCCTGGTCTTCTGAGACGCAAAGAATAGCGCGGCTGCGCAAAGTTTGGCAACAGGGCGCTGCGGCGACGCCGGTGAGTTGCACAGTGCGCGCGGCGGTGTGCGCAACGGTGCGCGCCCGTTGCGAGGCACGTTGTGGTGCAATGGCGAGCATGAAGAAAGTGCAATGGTGGAAGTGCGCGCGCACCCTGCTCTGTGTGGTGACGTGTGTTGTGGCGGCTGGGGCAGCAACGGCGCGTGGGCAGCAAGGCGCAACGACAGAGGGCACAGACAAGTACACCTGGCTTGAGGATGTGGGCGGCGAGCGTGCCATCAACTGGGTGCGGGCGGAGGATGCGCGGACCGCGTCTGTGCTGCGCGCGGACCCGCATTTTGCCTCGTTCCAGGCGGACGCGCTGCGCATCGGCGGGGACAAGCGCCGGCTGCCCCTGCCTATGCTGCGGGGGAGCCATGTCGATAATTTCTGGCGCGACGAAACCTCTCCGCGCGGCGTTCTGCGCACGACGACGACAGCAGACTATGCCACAGCCGAGCCCCACTGGCGGACGCTGCTGGACATAGACGCGCTGAACAAGGCGGAGCATGCGAGCTGGGTGTGGAAGGGCATGGAAGTTCTAAAGCCTGGAAACCGGTATGCGCTGGTGAGCCTGGCTGCCGGCGGAGAAGATGCCGACGTGGTGCGGGAGTTCGACCTGGAGACCGGAACGTTTGTGAAGGATGGGTTTACGCTGCCGCGCTCCAAGCAGAGCGCAACCTGGGTAGACCAGGACACACTCCTGGTGGCCCGTGACTGGGGGCCGGGAACGATGACGACCTCCGGGTACCCCTTTGTGGTGAAGCGGTGGCGGCGTGGGACGCCACTGGCGTCAGCAAACGAGGTCTTTCGCGGCAAGCCAGAAGACATGCAGGCAGGGCCGCGGGTGCTGCGGGACGCGCAGGGACACGTCGTGGAAATGTTTGAGGAGAACCTGACGTTTTTTGAGAGTGCCACGTTCGTGCAGACACCGAAGGGCGTGCTCCGCATGGCACTGCCGGCCAAGGCCAACATCGCGAACTTGCTGGATGGCGAAGTCGTGGTCCACCTGCACCAGGACTGGATGCCCGAAGGATCGGGGTCGAACCCGGCAGCGACTACGTATGTGCAGGGATCGCTGCTGAGCGTGCACCTCCAAGACGTGATGCGCGACCCGGCGCACCTGAGGCCAGCGGTGGTGTTTGCACCGACAGCAACGGAGTTTCTGGATGAGGTGGAGACCACGCGCGATCGACTTGTGGTGACGACGCTGAACCATGTGCAGGGTGGCGGGTACAGCTATGCGCACACGGAGAACCGCTGGGTGAGGCAGGCTCTGCCCGTGCCAGCAAACGTCAGCGTAACTATCGCGTCTGCAAACGACGCCGACAACACCGTTGCGCTGAAGGTGAACGGCTTTCTGACACCGCCATCGCTGCTGTCGGGCGATGCCAGCAGGCCTGCGTCGCTGGCGACGGTAAAGTCGCAGCCCGCGCTGTTCGATGCGGCTGGACTGGTTGTGGACCAGCTCAGTGCGCGGAGCAAGGATGGAACGGAGGTGCCGTACTTTGTGGTTCACCGCGCGAGCCTGAAGTATGACGGGACGAACCCCACGCTGCTGAATGCGTATGGTGGCTTTGAGATTTCGGAGACACCCACGTACAGCGCTGTGCGCGGCAAGCTGTGGCTGGATCGCGGTGGTGTCTTTGTGCTCGCGAATATTCGCGGTGGTGGGGAGTTTGGGCCGGCGTGGCACGAGGCCGGGTTGAAGACGAACCGGCAACGTATCTACGACGACTTTGCTGCCGTGGGCCGCGACCTTGTGGCTCGCAAAATTACCTCGCCGCAGCACCTGGGCATTCTTGGCGGATCGAACGGCGGCCTGCTGATGGGCGTGGAGATGGAACAGAACCCCACACTGTGGAAGGCCGTGGTGATCCAGGTGCCGTTGCCGGACATGCTGGGCTACGAGCACATTGCGGCGGGTGCGAGCTGGGTGGGCGAGTATGGGTCGGTGAGCGTGCCAAAAGAGCGGGCGTTCCTGGCATCAATCTCCCCGTACAACCAGCTGAAGCCGGGGGTGACGTACCCGGAGCCGCTGATCTTTACGACGACCAAGGACGACCGCGTGGGACCGCAACACGCGCGCAAGTTCGCGGCAAAGATGGAGGAGTTCCACGATCCCTTCTTTTTTGACGAGATCACGGAAGGTGGCCATGGCGCAGGTGCGGACCTGAAGCAGGAGGCGACGACGGCCGCCGAAACGTATGTGTACCTCTCGCGGAAGCTGATGGAGTAGAAGGCCGCGGAAGCGCACGGCAAAGGGCACCCTGCGTGGGTGCCCTTTGTTTTGTTGCGCGTTGTCCGGGCCTGCTTTGACCTGCGTTGCTCTGAACAGAGCAGGGCGAGCTATGCCGTGGCGCGGCGAGTCGAGGGCAGGGCTGTGGTCTTGCCCTTGCTGGCGCGCCAGTCGGTCCAGGCGACGAGCATGGGTGCGGCGACCGCGATGGAGGAGTACGTGCCGATCAGGATGCCGATGACCAGAGCGAGCGAGAAGCCGTGCAGGACCTCGCCGCCGAAGATGAACAGCGACAGAACGGTGAGGAAGGTGAGGCCGGAGGTGAGGATGGTTCGCGAGAGCGTCTGGTTGATGCTCTTGTTGACCACTTCGCTCAACGAGGCGCGCCGCATGGTCTGGAGGTTTTCGCGGATGCGATCGAAGACGACGATGGTGTCGTTCATGCTGTAGCCGACCAGGGTGAGGATGGCGGCGACCACGGTAAGCGTGATCTGCGTGTTGAGCAGCGAGAAAAAGCCAATGGTGATGAGCGTGTCATGGAAGACGGCGATAACGGCGGCCGCGCCATAGATGAACTCAAACCGGAACCACAGGTAGACCAGCATGCCGAGCAGCGACCACAGGATGGCATAGCCGGCCTGGCGGGTGAGCTGCGCGCCGGCGGTGGGGCCGACGATATCGGTGGACTGCACGGTCGCGTGGCCACCGTGGTAGTTGGCATTGAGCGCGGCCAGTATCTGTTCGCGTGCCGCGTCGTGGTTCGCGTCCGCCTGCTCCGGCACGCTGATGACGACCTGGTTGGCCGCGGCGGAGGAGGCACCGACCGAGCTGATGCGCTGCACGGTGTAGTTGTGCACGTGGCCCTGGTCAAGCGCGGAGCGAATGGCGTCCTCGCTGGGTGGCGTGGGGAAGCTGACATAGACGAGCGTGCCGCCCTTGAAGTCGACGCCGCGCGGCACGCCGTGCCAGAAGAGCATGCTGAGGATGCCGGCGATGGAGAAGATGAGCGAGAAGCCGAGGAAGTACCACTTCTTGCCGAGCCAGTCGATGGTGCTGTTGCGAAAGAGTTCCACTGTGGGTATCCAGTCCTAGATGGACAACGCTTCGCCGCGGGATTTGCGAGCGAGCACGCTGTCGAAGATGACGCGGGAGACGAAGACCGCCGTGAACAGGTTGGCGAGCAGACCGAAGGCGAGTGTGATGGCGAAACCCTTGACCGGACCGGTGCCGACGAAGAAGAGGATGAAGGCGGAGACCAGCGTGGTGACGTGGGTATCGAGGATGGTGACCCAGGCGTGCGCGAAGCCATTCTGCACAGAGGCCGAGGCGGACTTGCCGGCGTTGATTTCTTCGCGAATACGCTCAAAGATCAGCACGTTCGAGTCGACGCCCATACCGATGGTGAGGATGACGCCGGCGATGCCGGGCAGCGTAAGCGTGGCGTGGAAGAAGCCCATGAAGCCGAGCAGGATGACCAGGTTGAGGAACAGCGCGAGGTCTGCGTTGATGCCGGCGCCGCGGTAGTAGACCAGCATAAAGATCATGACGGCGAGCATGCCGACCACTGCCGCGATGACACCCTGGCGGATGGAGGACGCTCCCAACGATGGGCCGACGGTGCGGGTTTCAAGGTAGGTGATGGACGCCGGCAGAGAGCCGGTGCGCAGCATGAGTGAAAGCTCCGACGCGGCCTGCTTGTTCATACCGCCCGAGATCTGGCCGCTGTCACGGATCGCACCGTTGATGCTTGCCACTTCCTTGACGTGGTTGTCGAGGACGATGGCCATGTACTTGCCGATGTTGGAGCTGGTGTAGTCGTAAAAGCGGTCACCGGCGGCGGCTGTCAGGTTGAAACCGACGTTGTCGCGGCCGTTCTCGTCCTTGCCAGGCCGTGCATCGCGAAAGTCCGGACCCTGCACGATGGCGACGCGCTGCAGCAGCCACCATGCCGTGGCATCGGCGGTATTGCCACCCTGCACGGCGATGGCGTCCTGTCCGGCTGCGGCGGCTTCAGCTTCCTGCTCGGTCTGGAAGGGCTTGCCGTCGCTGAGCACCTGGTGAATCTCAAGCCGGGCGGTGGACTGGATGACACGGGAGACCTGGTCGGGGTCGGAGACGCCGGGGAGCTCGACGAGGATCTGGTCTTCGCCCAGGCCGTATTTCTGGATGACCGGCTCGGAGACGCCGAGGGAGTCGACACGGCCGCGGATGGTCTCGATGGAGGTGTCGAGGGTACGCTCACGCAGGGTTTTGATCGCCGACTGCTTCATGCTCATGCGGAAGCCGTCGCCGGTGGAGCTGACGTCGTAGTCGCCGTATTGTGTGCCGTTCAGCAGGTCACGGACGGCGCCGTTCTTTGCGGTCGGAACGCCGCTGACGACGATGACCGGCTGCTTGGGATCGGGCTTGGTGACGGTCGCGCCGGGAGCGGCTTCCTTGAGCGCCGCCTGGATGCGCTGCTCGTCCGAGTCAGAATTGGCTGCGACCGCTTCGTCGGTATGCACCTGCAACACCAGGTGGGTGCCGCCGCGCAGGTCAAGGCCCAAGTGGATGCGGTCGGTCAGCGTCTGCTTGAGCGACCCGTGCGGGATGCCGAAGATGCCGTAGACGAAGACAAGAAGCGTAACGATGATGGCGGCGATCTTGCCGTTGAGATTTTTCTGCATGGCCCTGTCGGCGCACCTGTGCGGCGCGCGTCGTTTCCTTCAGCGTCGTTTCCCGCTGGAATCATTCACCGGCAAGCAGCCCGGAACGCGGCACTAGCCATGGGCAGCGCCGCGAGGTAACGGTACCTTTATACCAATTTCTGCGGCGGAACGCGCCACAGCAGGCGCGCATGCACCCTTGGAGCTACCGGCGTCTCGCGCCCGCCGTGGGGCTACTTGCTTTCTTCCTCTTCCGTGGTCACGGAAGCGATGGCGCTGCGCAGGAACTCGAGTTTGATGTTGTCCGGCAGCACGCGCAGGATAACGGCGTCATCCTTGAGCGACAGGATCTGGCCGCGGAGGCCGCCGTTCGTGGTCACGCGGTCGCCGGCCTTGAGCCCCGCAAGCATCTTGCTCCACGCCTTTTGCTTGCGCTGCTGGGGAATGGCCGTGAGCAGAACGAAACCGATGAGAACAACGGGCAGCAGCAAGCTTAAGCCGCCGAAACCGCCGGTCTGCAGAAACAACGCGAGAGGGAGATGCACTGAAGACAAGGGAAACCTGGGGCGCGCACGATGACCGCGCCGATTCGAAAGTCCTGCCCCGGGTGTGACAGGGGGCGGCTTCCGCTAGTCTAAATGCCGCGCCTTCCAACGCCGCGTTTTGGAGTTTGCCATGCCGCTGGACCCCAGCCGAACGTTTGTGCCCATCCGCATTGCCGTGCTGACGGTGAGCGACACACGTACGGCCGCGGACGACCGCAGCGGCGATGCGCTGGCCGCGCGCATACTGGCGGCCGGACATACGGTGGCTGAACGCACGTTGACGGCGGACGACATGGACAGCATTGAAGCTGCGCTGCGCCGCTGGATTGCGGACCCATCTGTGGACGCGGTGATTTCGACCGGAGGCACCGGTGTGACCGGCCGCGACCTGACGCCGGAGGCTTTCCGGCGCGTGCTGGAAAAGGAGATTCCCGGCTTTGGCGAACTGTTCCGCATGCTGAGCTACGCCAAAATCGGTACCAGCACCATCCAGTCGCGTGCACTGGCAGGTGTAAGCGGCGGCACCTACCTGTTCGCCCTGCCCGGATCGCCGGGTGCGGTGCGCGACGCGTGGGACGACATCCTGGTGCACCAATTCGACAGCCGCCATGTCCCCTGCAACCTGGTGGACCTGATGCCGCGGCTGGAGGAACACAAGCGCAGGAGTTGAAAGAGGACCAGCAGGCCTCGTCTGCGCCTTGCGGCAGGCTCGACTTACTTGAGGGTCACCCTGAACAGATTCCGTTGCACCGTCGTCTTCACAAAGGCGTAATGCTCCGGGTCTTTGCCGGCGACCAGATCGCCCATGGCAACGTATCTTGCTGCTGGAATGCGGCTGGCCGAAGACACCGGGATGCCCTCGGGTGGAAGGTCGGCCAGGTTCTCGTTCGGGCCCACGGGCAGGAACATACTCTGTCCCGGGTCCGCCGCCGAAGAGCCTGTACTCGAGAAAAACAGCCATTTGCCGCTTGTGGCCCACCTGGGCAAACAGTAGGTGTCACAGATCTTTCTCGGTCGGGATCCATCAAACGGTATGGCAACGAGGGTCGGGTGAATGCTGCCCGGCAGCTCGGACACCAGAGCCATCGCCCAGTGACCACCAGGCGAAACGCCCTGGAACTCATACGTCGGATAGGCCACCAGCTTCAAGCGCCCAAGCCCCTTTGCGTCTGTCTGCTCCAGGTAGTTCGCGTTCCCTTCCGTGGCCAGGAATACGATTCTGTTGCCAGGCCCAAAGTGGGGAACAGTCGCACCCTGCACACCCATCCGAGCCGGCAGTGAGGAGCGGTCGGTCGGAGCTAGCCACAGGTCGCCTCCGGCTGGGGTCATCGTAGAAAAGACCACCTGCCGGCCGTCCGGGCTCACGTCATAGTCGCGGATGGAAACCCCTGGCACGACCACCTCAACCTTGCCGGATTGCGCTTCGACCCGCCGTAACTCGGCTCCCGCAGATCCTGCCTTGTGCCGCAGCAGGTAGTACAGCACCGAGTCGTTCTGTCGAAACAGCGGCGGCGAGGAGTCGTTGAGAACCTCCCCTTCTGAAGAAAGGGCGCGCTCGCCCTTTTCGTCGTGAATCCACAGCGCACTTTGCGTGTTGCCGATCGACGTGATCAGCGAGTTCCCAGTCGCGTCTACAGCAAGTCCATCCTCTTCTGCCGCGTCAAAGGTGATCTGCTGTGGCACGCCTTGCGGAAAGCCCTGCCGCCACAGGTGGCTCCGTCCGTCCACGATTGCGGTGAAATACATCCACCGCCCATCCGTCGACCATGCGGCAGCCGTGCAGGCCCCACCCGGCCCCACCACTCGGGCGTCGGAGTGATCCGCGAGAGCAACCAGCCGGCAGGGCGCCCAGTGGCCGTTGCTGTCCATCTCCACAACAAGAACCCATCGACGGTCTGGCGATGCGTGGGAGTAGTGAGCCATTCCCCGCTGATGCGCCGGAAAATACACATCGCGTGTGGCCCCATCCGTCGCAGTGCCTGTGACAACGCCCAGGTGGATCCCCGAGCGAACCTTCGAGAAGAGGAGCTGGTCGGCGCTGAGCCAGCTAAGCCCGGCTGCATTCCTCAGCAGCAGGATTGGATCTCCACCGAAAATCGACACGGCGTATGTTTCGAAGGCATCCGTTCCAAACACGGTGTAAGCGATTCGCGAGCCATCCGGCGAAAACACCAGCCCATACTTCGGCCGTGCATCGTTCGTGACAGACCTCTCCTCGCCATTGGGCAAGGCCTTCACATAAATTGGCCCCTCGGTCCCGAAGCTTTGATCGCCACGAATAAACGCAAGCGTGTGACCATCCGGCGAGAGTGCAGGCGCAACAGCGGAGTCGGTCAAATCGGTCAACTGTTCGTAACTGACCTGCGGCACGGAATCACGGTGCCGGTAGCGGACGATCGCCGCCAGAGCCAGCAGCAGACAGAGTGTGGCGATGCCAAGCCCGGCCGCCAGCCCTGGGACGCGCACACGGGGAGAGAATCTGGCGGGATCTGCAGGCGGCTGCGGCGTTTCGACCGGAGCGAGTACCGGAGCTGGCAACTCCGCCAGTTCGGCGTCTGTTGAGACCGGAGCGACAAATCGATAGCCCAGCTTTGGGACCGTCTGAATAAACCTTGGCTTGTCCGGATCATCTCGCAGCACCTGCCGAAGTTTGCGAACCGCGGTGTTGATGCCGTGCTCCGTGTCGACAAAGACTTCACTGCCCCAGAGATGCTCGGCGATCTCCGTTCGGGGTACCACGCTGCCTTGCCGAACTGTCAGCAGGATCAGCAATTCCATGGGCTTGCGTTCCAGCCGAAGGGTATGACCCGCCCGGCAGAGTTCGAAACGTTCCGGGTACAGCTCGAATTCGCCGAACCTGAGACGGGTTTCCATGATGGCGCTGACTCTGCCGGAGTATATCTCCCGCGTCCAGGCGAGATAGAAGTTGTTGATGAAGGGCGAGTTACATCTTCACCTGAACTTCACCCCGAACTTTACCCGGCAGTCCTTGCCGCTTTCGGCGTGACGGCTAAACCTCAGGGTGAGCCGGCTTTCCGGCCCATTGGAGGAGTGATGAAGTTGACCTTGCGCAAACACTTATACGCACTCGGGCTTTGCGCCTGTGCGCTGGTTCTGGCTGGTACGGCACGTGCGGACTGCGGAAGAGCGCTGGGCGTCCGCGCGCAACCTGCCGGCATGCACCTGCAGATGGCTGCACCAAGCCTGGTGCCCACCGCACTTCTGCACGAGGACGATGGCGACAGCCTCGCGATCGTAGGCTTCTGGCACGTCAAGTTCGTTTCAGAGGGAAGCAGGGGGATCCCTGACGGAACGGAGGTCGACGCGGGCTATGCCCAATGGCATAGCGACGGCACCGAAATCATGAACTCGGCCGGACGCTCCCCCACAACCAACGCTTTCTGCCTGGGTGTCTGGCAATCCATCGGAAATCACCAGTTCCAACTCAACCACTTCGCCGCGGCCTATGACGCGACGGGTACACACCTGATCGGACCGGCAAACATCCGCGAAACGGTCACAGTAGGACCAAGGGGAAAACACTTCGAGGGCAACTTCACGATTGACCAGTACGATGAGGCCGGCAACGGGATCGCCCACGTGCAAGGCAAGATCACAGGCACACGGATTGAGGTTGACACACTTCCATCGAGCATCTTTTAACGATGGTTTTTGCACTTGGTAGCTCCTCCTCACCCAACCGACACAAGGATGGGTGAGGAGGTCTCTTGGTAGCGTCAACGCCGCCGCAGGTTCGCGTATTCTGCGCGATGACCAAAGGGCGAGGCCATACGGCGGCCACCCAGCACGTGCAGGTGCAGGTGCAGGTGGTCGACGTCTGGCTTGCCGGTCAGTAGTTCTGCACCCGCAGAATCTCGCCTGCTCCGGCGGGTGCAGCGCCGGCGTTTGAGATGTACAGCGCCCGATCCGGCCCAAAGGTCATGCCGGTAGGTACCGTGAGTCCGGTGACCACGTCCTCCACGACACCTTTTTGATTGAGCCGCACCACCTTGCCAGCGCCCGGTGTGGGGTAGCCGTTCGCGGCGGAGAGCTCCAACGCGTAGAGCAGACCGTCTGGACCGAACTTGACGCTGACAACGGTAGTGAATCCAGCATGAGAACCCGCAAGGCGAAATTTGTGCAGATCCGCGGCCCTGGTCTCGAGACCAGGCGTGGAATCAAAAAAGAAAACGTCACGCGACAGCGTTGTAATGCGTTCCGTCGCTAACCGCGAAGGAAAGATCCCCAGGTTGCCGACGTACATGTTGCCCTCACGGAAGGCGAGCGATGTCGGTGTTACGTCCGCAAAAGAGTAGGAGTAGTCGTACACCAGGCCGGTCGCACCGTCCGGCGCCACCCGCAGGATCTGCGCGTGGTTCGGCTCCACAACGAAGAGCTCCCCCTTTTCGGCGACCATGGAATAGGCAACGCCGTCGGGCTCGTAGTCGTTGTAGGTGTTGTAGGCGGGTGGGTGCTCCTGCACAAACAGGCTCAGGTCGTCGATGTAGCGCCACTGCCCGTTTTTTGTGTTTACCCGAACCACGCCGTTCGGCAGGGTCGGATTGCCATGCGAGCAGCCACCACCACTCACCAGCGCGAACAGGTCGCCGCCGAGAAAGGCCACGTCGGCGATGCCGATTACGTCGCCCATCTGGTCCACGGTAGAGGCCAGGCCGGAAGCGACGGTTGTCGTTTTCCCATCCTCTATCTTGCTGATGCGCGCGGTGGTTCCACCCTTGTACGGTCCCACCGGTGCGACCACCTGGGTGCACACACCAACGGTGGAGAGCGATCCGCCGGATCCCGCCTCTGCAACATACAGGGCGCCGTCCGGACCGAAGGCGAGGCCTCGAGGGCCGTTGAGCCCGGATGCGAAGACGGTGGCGTTGGCCGGAACGGGTACCTGGCCCCACGCCATACCGGCGACTACAGCAGGCACGCTGGCGACGAGAAACGGAAGAAAGCGACGACAGATGTTCACGTGGAAATCTCCTCTTTTGAGCTGGCACATGGGCAAGCTGTGGCAAACCTAGGCGGCAGGTGCGCGGAGAGGAAGTTTCTTCCTGTAAGTTACAGGTGTCACGCGGTACACTGAGGCGCCTTTCCCGGGGATTTTCCGGCATGCAGACGCAGGTTGCGACAATCGGCCACACCGAGGCAGACCTCCAGCTGCAGCGGATCGTCGCGTCCCGCGTCTTTCTGAAGGCAGCGCGCAGCCAGCGTTTGCTGCAGTACCTGGTCGCTTCGGCGCTCGCTGACCCGTCGCAGGCCGTCAAGGAATACACCATCGCAACCGAGGTCTTCGGACGTCCCGCAGGGTACGATCCGGCGGTGGACGCAGCCGTACGCGTGGAGGCCGGCCGCCTGCGGAGCCGGCTGCGGGAGTACTACGCCGAAGAGGGCAGGGACGATCCTCTGCGGATTGAGTTGCCCAAGGGTGCCTACCGCGTGGCGCTTACGTGGCGTGAGCAACCGGCAGAGCGCGCGAACCCTGCACCCTTGCCGGCGGCACCGGCGACTCCCCAGCCTGAACAGGCGCTGCCAACGCCCGGCATCCACCCGGCTGGCAGCGGAACTTCCCACGCAGACGTGGTCGCACAAAGGTCACAGCGCTTTCTGCGCTTTGCGTTGCCGCTGGCGGCCGCCATCCTTCTGGCCGGTGTTGCAGCCTGGCAGATTGCCCGCGCCGGACACTCCCGGCCGGCCATCCGTTCCATCGCTGTGCTGCCGCTTCGCAATCTGTCCGGCGATGCCGGGCAGGAGTTTTTTGCCGACGCCACCACCGACGAGCTGATTACGGAGCTGGCTCGCACGGATGGGCTCCACGTCGTCTCCTGGAACTCCGTGCTGCAACAGAAGAACTCGACAAAGCCCTTGCAGACGATCGCCCATGAGCTGCAGGCGGACGCGCTGGTGGAAGGTTCGGTCGTCCGGTCCGGCGAAACTGTCCGCATCAACGCGCAGCTTGTGGACGCACGCTCCGACACCCACGTGTGGGCAGGCAGTTTTGAGGGCCAGGCCACCACCATGATGGCCCTTGAAGAACGAGCGGCACGGGAGATTGCCGACCACGCCAGGGGCTCCGGCAACGCGCAGCCCGCGGATCGTCACACTGCACCGTTGGCGCACGAGCCGTCACCTGCCGTGCGCGAAGCATGTCTGCGCGGCAGGAATTACTTTGACAAGCGCCAGGGCAGCGCGAGCGCAGAGCAGTTCCAGCACGCCATCAGCCTGGACCCCAACTATGCTCCAGCGTACGCAGGGCTCGCCACGGCGCTTGAATCGGAGGCACTCCTTGGGGAACAGACCCCGGAGAAGGTCATTCCCGAAGCGACGGCGGCCGCCAGCAAGTCGCTTGAAATCGACCCGGACAACGGCGACGCCCTGGTCGCGCGGGGAAGCATCGCAATGAATTTTCTGTGGAACTGGGAGCAGGCCAGGCGTGACCTGACGCGGGGTCTCGTCCTGAGCCCCGGAAACTCGTTTGGCCACATGATGCTGTCGTTGTACTTCGACGCCGCTGGTCAGCCGGCGCTTGCCATTGAGCAAATGCAGAGCGCTGTCGAGATCGATCCCCTGTCGTTCTACATGGCGCGACACTATGGCTCCGCGCTGTTTTATGGGCGACGCTACGATGACGCGCTGAAGCAGCTGCACTATGCCCGAACCATGCACGCAGAGTCTGCCGCGGTTGTGGACGGGTGGGTGAGCGCCGTCTATGAGAAGAAAGGCAACTACGACGAGGCCGTCCGATACGACCTGCTTTATCTATCGGAAGATCACACTCATGCAAACACCCACGCGCTGCTTGCCACCTACCGCCTGAAAGGTTGGAAGGCCTACTGGGCTCTTCGCCTGGCGCAGTTGCGGGGCGAAAAACAGGCTAATGGCTGCACCAGCTATGCCGCCGCGCTGGCTGCACTTCGCGCAGGCGAACGCGGTGAGGCGCTTGCCGAGCTGAAGGACGCAGCACACCAGCGCTGCTTCTTTTTGAACGTTGCGCGTACAGACCCGCAACTGGATGATCTTCGCGGCGAGCCGGCGTTTGAGGCGGTGCTGGCCGGCCTGCACCTACCCGCAGCGACACCGTGAGCCGTACGCATGAAGCCGCATGTGTCTGACTCAGCGGCAGCCCTGGGGCACTCTAACTCAACTGTCGGACAGTGGATCTCCTGGGGCAGGCTGACGTTTAGCCCGGGGGCCACGCCATATGCCGGCCGCCCAGCACGTGCAGATGCAGGTAGTCCACTGACTGCCCCGCGTCTGCGCCTGCGTTGGTGACAACGCGAAAGCCGCCGGGGCAGAGCTGCTGACCGAGCTGCCCGGCTACACGCAGAAGGTGGCCGAGCATGCTGTCGTGTTCGGCCGTGACGTGGCCCAGTGACTGAACGGCAGCCTTGGGGATGACGAGCAGGTGCACCGGCGCCACTGGTGCAATGTCCGCAAATGCCAGACATACATCATCCTCAAATACCCGCTCGACCGGGATCTCTCCACGCGCAATCCGCCCAAAGATCGTGTCTTCGCTCACCTTGCAACCCTCCAACGTACGCACACTGCGATGCCGCTTCAGCGTATCGCGAGCGGCGATGCTGCTCCTTTTGTGGCCGCGCCTACGCAGTACGAAGACGCCAGATTTTCGGCAATAGCCGCAGTCTGACACGTTCAGCGCTCTCATGACGCGAACACTACAGGACGCCCGGTGACGATAGCTGTCGTTCACCGCACGTTTACGGGATGACCTGGCCCAGCCCGGCAGACCCGGCTATTCCTTTGGAGAACTCCCATGACGATGCACCACCTTGCCCTCCGCTTCTCTCTCCTTCTTCCACTTGGCACCCTGGCGTTCGCTGCCGTGGCGCATGCAGACACGGTGCAAGGCACCGCGGTCATCTACGCTGCAGGAACGCAGTCCGCACTTGCGGCAGGCGTCGGCGGCACCCTGCCGGATGCCATCGCCATCAAGTCCGGCACATCGGCCTTCAGCTTTGCAGCCAACGGCACTGTTTCGCTGAACGGCGGCGGCAACTTCAACGACGCGGATGGGAACAACTCCGCGGTGGCAAGCTCTTCCAACAGCGGCTACGGCAGCATTGCTGGCATCACGGCTCCCGGCGCGGGCTATCTGACGGGCGTTTTTGTGTCATCGACCGGACCCAGCGGCGCAGCACCGGTCCCGCTGAACTTCGTCGTGGCGAACGGTTTTGGCACGTCGTTCACTGAGCTTGCGCCGTTGCTCGACCAGGTGTTCTACATCGGCGACGGCCTGACCGGCGACGGCACCGGTACCCGGCAGACCTTCTATGTCCCCGAGGGTGCCGGCACGCTGTATCTCGGCATCAGCGACGCAGGTGGCTACAACGGCGGTGCCGGTTCCTACGGGGATAACTCCGGTTCCTTCAACGTCACCGCGACCCAGGCCGGCAGCGGCGGCGGCGGTGGTGCAGCGGCGGTCACGCCAGAGCCCTCAAGCCTGGCCCTGCTTGGCACCGGCATGCTGAGCGTGGTGGGTGTTGCGCGGCGCAGATGGTTGCAGAGGCAGGCATAGAAGCGGTACGGAGCGGGCTGCCGGCATCGCCCGCTCCAGCGCCTTCTAGACGCCTGTGGGTTTCTCGCGCCAGGCCCGGGTGGGGTCGTCATCCGGGTCGGGGGTGGCTTGCGCGGGGCGCTCGGCCTCTGGCACGTGGCGCAAGTTTATGCGGTAGCGATACCAGACGTACGCCGTGCCGCGCATGCGGTCGAGCAGCACGTCGTCCGGCGCAAGCAGGGCTGCGGCCTGTGGATGTGCGGTCTTCCAGCGTTCCAGCCCGGCGTCGGCCGCGGCGCGGTCTGAGGACTGCGCGACGACGATGAGCGGCATGGTGGATTTGCGGCGACCTGTGCTGGCAGGTGTGGCGGGTGCAGCGCTGGACTCCTCGCCTGCGGCAAGCTCCGGCGGTGCAGACTTTGCCGCTCGTTTCGTCGCGGCTTTTCTCCCGGCGGGCTTCGCCTTGGAGGGCTGCACGCGCGAAGGTTCACCCTCCATCTTTTTGAAGTGTGGCGGCCACGGAGCATCGCCGATGCCGTTGCTTTCGTCGCGAGCCGCGAGGTCCAGCAGCCAGTCCAGCGAGCCTGCTGCTTCGTCCATGCCGGCATGCGGATCACCAATGGCCGCAAAACGCGCCGGCACCGTACGCGTGTTGAAGTCGGCGGGGTTGCACAACGGCACCTCCGACCACTCAAGCGGTGTGGAGACGCGGGCATCCGGCAGGGGGCGCACGGAATACGCCGAGCAGGTGGTGCGGTCCTTGGCGTTCTGGTTGTAGTCCAGAAACACACCGTGGCGCTCCTCTTTCCACCATTTGCTGCTGGCCAGGGTAGGTGCGCGGCGCTCCACCTCGCGTGCCAGTGCGAGCGCGGCGCGGCGCACCTCGGTAAAGCTCCACCGCGGCTGAATGCGCACGTTCACGTGCATGCCGCGGGAACCGCTGGTCTTGGGCCAGCCGCGCAGGCCAGCCTCCGCAAGCACCGCCTGCACCTCAAGGGCAACGGCGCGGACAGATTCCCACTCCACACCGGGACCGGGGTCCAGGTCGATGCGGAGTTCGTCGGGGTGGTCGAGATCCGCGGCGCGCACGGGGTGCGGATGCAGCTCGATGCAGCCCAGGTTGACCACCCATGCAAGCGCGGCGGCATTGTCGATCACAAGCTCGTCGGCAGTGCGGCCGGAAGGGAACGAGAGCGTCACCGTGCGCAGGTAGTCCGGCAGGTTGTCCGGTGCGCGCTTCTGGTAGAACGGCTCGCCATCCGCTCCGTTGACGAAACGCTTGAGCACGAAGGGCCGCTCGCGGATGCCGCGCAGCGCACCCGGCGCAATGGCCATGTAGTAGTTCACCAGCTCAAGCTTGGAGAGCTGCACCTCGCGCTGAAAGTACAGCTTGGCCGGGTTCGAAATGCGAACCGTGCCACCGTCGAGTTCGAGCAGAGCTGCATCGTCCGGCTTTGCCACTGCATCACCTGCGCAACTGGATTAGAAAGGGGGTTAATCTGCAAGGACGGTAACACCCTGGAAGGGCAAAAACATGCGGAACACGGTGCCGTGCGCAGTCTCGCCGTCGTTGCTGCGGACGAACATGCGGCCGTAATGGCGGCCCACGATTTCGCTGGAAATCCAGAGGCCCAGGCCGGTGCCCTGAATCCCTTTCGTGCTGTAAAAGGCGCGGTAGATGTCGCGGATGGCAGCACGCGAGATACCACTGCCGGTGTCGGCCACGGTCAGAATGACACCCTCGCGACCTGACGCTACATCCGTCCCCTCACGGGTACGGACGAGCAGGCGGCCGCCACCCTGCGAACGCATGGCATCTGTTGCATTGCCGATCAGGTTGTTGATGACCTGCCGGATCTCACTTTCCATGCAGACGATGTGTCGCCGCAGCCGGTCGCGCCGCTGCACCTCCACATGTGCCGTGCTCATACGGGCGCTGGCCATGTCGAGCGCTACCGTGACCAGATCGCCCAGAAGGACGGCCTGTGGACGTGTGCTCTGCTTGTAAAAGCGCAGCGACTGCGACGTGATGAGCTTGATGCGGCGCAGCTCACCGTCCACCTGGCGCAGGTATTCCCTTGCCTCTTCCAGGGTCTCGCTGTGCTCCGCAATGTAGACCAGGTTGGTCACACTCTCAAGCGGGTTGTTGATCTCGTGCGCGATGGAGGCGGCCAGGCGACCGGCAACGGCAAGCTTTTCGCTTTCGCGGAGAGCATTCTCAATCTCCACGCGCTCTGTGACGTCTGCCTGGATGCCGACGAACTGGACGACCCTGCCCTCTCGGTCGCGGATCGGGGAAAGCGTCAGCTCGTTCCAGAACGGCTTGCCGTCTCGCCGGTAGTTCCGGATGGTGGCCACGACCTCTCGGCCGTCGCGGATGGCCTCGCGAATCAGCACCAATCCTGGCTGATCCGTTTCACCATGCTGCAGGAAGCGGCAGTTCTTGCCCACTACATCCTCCAGGCTGTACCCGGTCATGACCTCAAACGCCGGGTTCACGTAGGTGAGCGGCATGTCCGGCAGGGTGGCATTGGCGACGCTGATGCCATTCGTGACCGAGTGGAAAATCTGCCTGTTCATGTGCAGCTCTTCCAGGGCACTCTCAAAACGGCGCGCGAAGGCACGGTGCGCATACAGCGCAATGCTGAGCAACGAGGCCACAGCCGCCGGCGACTGCGGCAACGGCATAACGCCGTCGAACGGCTGGTGGTTCTCCTGCTCAAAGCTGACATTGTCTGCAGCGGTGATGACCAGGATGGCCGGACGGTACGGATCGTCCACACGCTCGGGGCTGCGGCTAAGGCGGATCAGCTCGTCAGCATGCACACGCTCTGTGACGATCACTTCAAGACCCGCAATGGCCTCACGCGAAAGCAATTCCGTGGACAGCAGAACCGGGGTCATACCCAGGTGAACCGTTGCACTGTCCAGCAATCTGCTGTGGGTCGGATCGTCACACGCGATCCCAATATGTCCCGTTTCACTCACGCGTGCGGCAATCCCCCTGTTCCCCAGCATTTTACGTTGCCAGCGGTTGGATGCCGGGAACGACGTGTACGGCACGCACAAGGGAGCGAATACGACCACGGCGTGACGGTGCGCAGTGTGGGGGCGGTAAACGCCGCCAGAACTCGCTGCCAGGGTTTCGCTGGTAGCATTCGGAGCAGCATGCCGCCGCGTCACCGCCAGACCGATGTCGCACGCGCCGGTCAGGACCCCCGAACCTCTGCGGTTGCCCTGCGTCCGGTGAACCGGGTGGCCTTGGCGCTGTTCCGCACGTTGATCGTCCGGCGTCGTCTGCGGCGAAGCTTCAGGGCCGTTCGGATGGCCTTTGCAGACCGGCTACCCCCAACGGACACGACGGCGCACCTCATCTTCTACCTGAACCACCCCTCATGGTGGGACCCGCTGTTATGCATGGTGCTGGCGCAGCGCCTTGTACCAGGCCGGGACGTGTACGCGCCGATTGATGCAGACCAGCTGAAGCGCTACGCCATTCTGCGGCCGATGGGCCTGTTTCCGGTAAAGCCGGGGACACGTGAAGGCGCGGTGCAGTTTTTTCGATCGGCCGAAGCCGTGCTTGCACGCGGCGACGTGCTGGCCGTAACGCCACAGGGCGAGTTCACCGATCAGCGGGCGCGGCCAGCCGCCTTCAAACAGGGCCTGGGAGCCCTGCTGGCGCGCCTGGAAGAACGCGGAGAAAACATCCTCGCCATTCCCATTGCGCTGGAATACACCTTCTGGAATCAGCGTTCGCCGGAGGCCCTGGTGGCCGTGGGCCGGCCGCTGGCAACGTCATCCGCCATGCCGCCCCGTACGACGGCAGCATGGACTGCGATGCTGGAGGCCGGCCTGACGACCGTGCAGGATGAACTGTCGACGATGGCGCAGTTGCGGGACGAAAGTGCCTTTGAGACCGTGCTGCAGGGGTCCCGGGGAGCAGCTGGTCTGTATGGAAGATGGCAACGGCTCCGCGGGTTTCGGGGAGACCACCAGCCGCCGCTTCCCAAATTGGAGCAAGACGAAAAAGCTCGGTTACGTGAGAGGCAACGATAGGTTACGGCTGGACCGACAATTCCACGACGCAGCTCATGCTCTCCAGGAACAACGGCGTCTCAAGTACTAGAGTCACAGAGACGGCGAAGCTGCCGGCCTCCGGACTTTGTCCCTCATCTCCCAGGTCGAGGGTCGTCAGCGAATACCCCGGCACGAAGACCGGGTCCGGAGCTGCTCGATGCAGTTCCGGTCGCTGACATAGTTTTGGCTTTTGAACAGTGCGGCACGTGCGCCGGACGAGCTTCCAGGCTTCAGAGCCAGCCTTTAGCGCGGGCAGTCCTTGCAGCCTCAATGCGGTTGGCCGCTCCCAGCTTCGACATTGCCTCAGACAGGTAGTTGCGCACGGTGCCCTCGCTGAGCCGCAGCGATTTCGCCAGATCGGCCGTGGTTTCACCCTCGCCGGCACGCCGCAGGATCTGCCGTTCGCGTTCGGTGAGCGGATCCTCCTCCGTGTTCCAGATTTCTGCGGCCAAACCTGGATCCACGACGCGCAGACCGGTATGGACCCGGCGCACGGCGTCCGCAAGTTCAGACGCTGGACGGTCCTTCAAAAGGTAGCCGCTTGCACCGGCGTCCAAGGCGCGCCGCAGGTAACCGGGACGCGCAAAGGTGGTGACAATCACCACGCGGATCGATGGGTAAAGCTCGCGAACTTTGGCGGTAAGCTCCAGACCCGTCATAAGCGGCATTTCAATATCGGTGACGACGACGTCGGGCCGGTGCTGGCCGACGGCACGGAAGGCCTCCTGCCCATCGGCAACAGCAGCCACCACCTCCATGTCCGGTTCAATGCCCAGCAGAGCAGCGAGCGCGCCGCGCACCATGGCCTGATCTTCCGCAAGCAGCACCCTGATCTTGCTCATGCCAGTGCCTTCGTGCGGGCAGCTGTTGGCGGAAACTGCAGCAGATTCCGTTCGTCTGCGTCCGCTGCCAGCTCCGCCGTAAGCGGCAGCAGAATGGTAAGCGCAGTGCCGGAGGGGACAACACACTCCAGTTCCACGGAACCTCCCAGCTTGCTCACCCGCTCCCGCATGCCGAGCAGCCCGTTTCCCTCTTGCCGGGCCAGGCCAACGCCGTTGTCCTGCACCAGCATGCGGACACGGCTGCCATCCTGGTGCACGGTCAACCGGGCTGCACTGGCTGAGGCGTGCCGAACGATGTTGGTCACAGCCTCGCGCAGGGCAAGGCTCAAGACAGTGGCCTGCGGTGGCGTTAAGTCCACCTGCTCCACGCTGGTGGTGAGTTGTACATCTGCGGCGAGCAGCGCCTGGCGTGCACGCGTCACCTCCGCCGCGATGCCCTCGCTTCGATAGCCGGTGACGGCTTCGCGCACCTCTGCCAGCGCCTGGCGCGCGGTCTGTTCGACCTCTCGCATCTCCTGCGCGGCGCGTTCGGGGTCGACCGGCAAAATACGGTTGGCAAGTTCGCTCTTGATGGCGATCACCGTGAGGGTATGGCCCAGCAGGTCGTGCAGGTCGCGTGCGATGCGCTCACGCTCGGCGACCTGGGCCAGGTGTTCAATTTCGTCGTTGGCGCGGTGCAGCTGAAATTCCGTACGGCGCTGCCGCGAATACAGGAAGTTGCTGACACCGATAACGACGGAAAAGATAATGCCCATGCTGGCCGTCCACCACTTCAGGTGGAAGAGCCACGTTTCAAGGAGGATGCCAACAGTTTGTGCGAGCAGGACAGACACGTACAACCGCATGCTGCGCGTCATAAACGCCAGGATCACCACGGGGTACACGAACAGGCCGGAGGCGCTCTGGTTGAACGGGAAATATACAAAACCAAGGGCAAACAGCTGTGCCAGCAACATCTGCTGCACCCTGCCCACTGTGTTGGGTATGGCAAAGTAAAGCGCCAGGAAGGCGACATAGGTGACGCCGAACCAGACCCACTTCTCGGTACTGTGCTCATAGAGCGGCTGGATGATGAAGAAGCCGGAGTACACCAGCGACAGGTAGCGCATGATGCGCGCACTGCCGGCGGATTGCTTTGAGAACTCTGCCATAGCCTGCTTCGCCGGCGTGCCGCCGTCCACTGCGCCAGATGGCGTGCAGTGATCGTCGGAGCGCTGGAGGAAGCGGTCGAGCATAACGCTATTCTGCATGGCAGGCGGGACGGGGTACAGCGGTAGGCGTCATGGACGCGGCATGACAGGTGTCACCCGTGGGCAGCGTACAGGATGACGTTTGTCATGCCACAGCGCTGACGCCGCGCACTGCTGCCGTTAGCCGGACCGCGCGATTCTAGAGCACGTAGAAACTCTGCAACGCCTTTGGAGAGTCCGCCATGACCCGAGCCATACCCCGAAGTTTCCGGACCGCACTGACGACGGTGGCGCTGTGCGCTGTTGCGGCGCACGCAGCCAGTGCCCAGCAGTGCGGCAATGGTGGCAGCCGCATCGCCGTTGAGGTGCTGGACGTGACAGGTGCAGCCATCGTCAACGCGGGCGTGCACGTGGAAGGCGACATAGCCGGTCGCAGCGACGGCCACGGCCACTACAGCAGCTCCTGCGTCACAGCCGGCACGCACAGCGTTAGTGTGCAGGCGCCCGGCTTTGCCGAACTGGTTGGGCGTGCGACAGCAGGCGGACCCACCATGACCGTGCGGCTGAAACCCGTCACCGTTGAAACCACGGTGGAGGCAGCGCAGGACGAACCGGTAAGTACCGAAAGCGTAGGCGGCACCAAGACGCTGGATCAAAAAGACATCAAGCAGCTTGCGGACGACCCGGACGAGTTTGCGCGGCAACTCCAGGTGCTGGCAGCTGCGGCCGGTGGCGCACCCGGCCAGGCCATCATCGCTGTGGATGGATTTCAAAACAGCGGCCGCATTCCGCCCAAGTCGGCCATTGCGTTCATCCGCGTCAACCCAGACCTGTTCAGCGCGGAGTACGAGCGGCCGCCGTACCAGGGTGGGCGTGTAGAGATTTACACCAAGCCCGGACAGAGCAAGCTGCACGGCGCCCTGTTCACCACCCAGAGTGCGCAGTTCATGAACGCCAAAGACCCCTTTGCGCTGAGCCGCGCTGCCATCGGCAAGCAGCGCTACGGCTTTGAGCTCGGCGGTCCCATTGTCGCGAATCGCAGCGACTTCTTTGTCGCGCTGGAGCACCGGCAGATCGACCAGTTCGCCGTGGTGAACGCCGTCACGCTGGACGGCAACCTGAACCCCGTGCAGACGATTGCAAACGTGCCCACGCCGCAATCGCTGTGGCAGGGCAGCCTTCGGCTCGCGAGTTATCTTAGCCCCAAGAACAACTTCACCGGCACCTACACCGCCACCGTGAACGGCCTGACCAACGTGGGTGCGGGTGGCACGGTGCTGCAGCAGGCGAGCTACAACTCGCAGCAGAGTGAGCATGCAATACGGCTGACCAACCTGCAGACCATCAGCGCAACCACGCTGCACGAGACGCGCGTGGGTCTGACATTTCTGCTGCGCGACGATACGCCGCAATCGGCAGCGGCGTCGCTGCAGGTAGCTGGCGCGTTTACCGGCGGCGGCGTCACAACACAGGCACTGCGCAGCCACGAATTCGACCTTGAAGTGGATGACGACCTGCTGTACCAGCACAAGAAGCACAGCCTGAAGATCGGCGTTGAACTGCTGAACGCGAGCGTGAGCGACCGGCTGCCGACCAACTTTAACGGCACATACATTTTTGGCGGTGGCACCGCACCTGCGCTGAACGCGAACGGCACACCCGCCGCCGGTACGGTAACGATTAACGGCCTGGAGCAGTACCGCCGTGCGCTGGCCGGCCTGCCGGGTGGCACGCCCACGCAGTTCGCCGTCACCACGGGCACCGCTCCGGTAAGTCTGAACCAGCTGCGGGTGGTGCCGTATGCACAGGACATATGGAAGGTGAACAAACGGCTTGAGCTGTCACTGGGTCTGCGCTACAGCATGCAGAGCTCGCCCAACACCTTTGGCAACGTGGCTCCGCGCTTTGGCGTGGCCTGGTCGCCGGACAGGCACCAGCGCTGGGTTCTGCACGCGCGCACCGGCCTGTTCTATACACCCATCGACACGGCGACAACGCTGGAAGCCTATCGCCTGGACGGCATTCGCCAGACGCAGCTGCAGATCAGCAACCCCACGTATGGCTCACCGCTGACGACCGGCACAAGCACGGTTGCCACGGTGCGCGCGCCGCTGCCAAACCTGTCGCAGGTCCCTTCACTCCAGACGCACTTCGGTGTAGAGCATGACTTCCCCGGCCACTGGCACGCACAGGTCAACCTGTACCTGGCGCGCGCGTGGGATGACCTGCGCTCGCGCAACATCAACGCGCCGCTGAACGGCATGCCGAATGGCCCACGGCCACTCTCGAGCAGCAACAACATCTACCAGTTTCAGCAGACGGGCGGCCTGGGCGGCAACGTGATCTTTGCCGGTGTGGACCAGCACAGCCTGAAGCACCTGCAGATCTTTGCCGGCTACATCCACATGAACCTGAAGACCAATGCGGACACGCCGTCGTTCTTCCCGCAGAGTACGTACAGCAATGCGGGAGAATACGCGCGGCCCACATGGCTGGCGACACACCACTTCATCGCCTTCAGTAACTACGTCTTTCCGCTGGGCATTGTCCTGTCGAACCAGTTCGACGCGGCCAGCGGCAATCCGTACAACGTGACGACCGGCTTTGACAACAACGGCGACGGCGTCTTCAACGATCGCCCGTACTATGCCACGGCCGGCAGCAACGATGCCATCGCCACACGGTTCGGCACACTCTCAAGCGTGAGCGGCGGCAACTCCATTGCGCGCAATGCCGGCACGCTGCCGTGGAACGTGCACCTGGACGGCAACCTGAGCCGCACCTTTAACCTGCCGCACGCTGCGGAGCGCGAGGCACAGACGGTTGCACTGAACCTGCGCTCCACCAACCTGCTGAACCATACCAACGGTACGGCGGTAGGCGGCGTTCTGGGGTCGCCTCTCTTCGGCCAGACGTATGCCGCCGACCCGGGCCGCCGTATCGAAGTCGGCCTGCGCTACAACTTTTGATTCGTTTCGATGGATCGACAACTGTCGAAACGACCTACTTGCCTTAAAGGAGAACACCATGCGTAGCATTCTCGCCGCCACTCTTGCCGTCGCCAGCGTGCTTGGCACGGCCGCCGCCCAAACCATCGCCGACCAGGCTACCGCACCCGCTGCGATTCCGCCGCCCAGCGCGGGTCTGCTGCTGAGCTATCAGTACTGGCCCACCCAGTACATCCAGTGGATTGCCGGGCCTGAACTTCCGTACGCCATGATCGAGTTTGACGTGAACACGGCAACAAAACAGCCGCTGTACCACGCCGTGCTCACCGGCAAAGACGGCACACGCACGCATTACAGCAACGTGGAGCCCATGGCCGCAGCGTACAAGCGCACCGGCGAGGCCAGCTACAAGACCGACATCGCCTACGACACGGACGACACCGGCAAACCGGGCAGTACCAGCACAATTCGCTTTACCATGCAGGACGGCAAGCCCTTCGAATGGCGTTTTGTGCAGGGTTCCGACATCAGCCAGCAGGGTGCCGGCCTCACACCGCTGCCGGATGCTCCGGTTCCCGTATTTGCGTATCGCGAGGAAGGTGCCGTCGCGGGAGAAGGCACAGCCGTCAAGATCGGCGACGCCGTAAGCACGGCTGAGGTCTGGAAGGAGATCAGCCACCCGCCATACTTCGTGGCATATCGTGGCGCCATCACCAGCGGCGCACACATGCTCGTCTTTACCAGGGGAGCGGAGACCTGGAAGATTGCCAAGGCCCCGGCAGCTGTTGCCGCAGGCAGCGCGTGGGAGCTGGACGGCAACAGCGGCGACCATCGCACGCTGACGGTAAGCAAGATGGACGGAACGCACGCCCTCATCGCGGTCACAGACAAGTTCCACCCGCTGATCAACGTCATGATGGACGCCACCTACACACCTACTGGCTGGACTGTGGAGAAGGTGCGGTACAGCCCGTTGAAGGACGGCGAGAAACACTACGTGACCATCTCCCTTGCAACAACGACACCTGCCACCGGCACCATGGACCTGACCGCCGGCAAAAAGACCGCCCTTGCCACGGCCTCAGTCGAAATGGGGGGCGACAGCAAGGACCGCACCGAGGCCCTGAAGTTCACAGCACCCAAGTGGGCCGCCGGCAAGACAGTGAATACCGACGTTACGACCACTGCCGACACGCAGACGGTGACAGAAAAGTAAGCCTCGGCAGCGGCGGTGCAGGGCTTGCGCCGCCGCTGGTATCCTCATGCCTGAGGAACCATTCACATGGAGAACAGCACCACCACTGCCGCGCGCCTGCCCCAGGACATCGCGCTGGACCTGCTCAAGTTCATTGCAAGCGCCACCAACGTGGTGAAGCACGGCGGCAACAGCACCACAACGGGCTTCGCTCCGCCGTCGGCCGCTAAAGGCGACGACCAGGTGGCACAGCTGCTGGACCTGTACGCGCGCTGCCGCGAAGCTGTCGAGTAAGCCACTCCTTGACCGTGCCACCTTCTCCGCAGCAACCAGTGCGCATCGCCGTGATTGGCACCGGCGTTTTTGGTCGCAACCATCTGCGCGTCTACCGTGAGCTGGCGCGCACCGGCCACGGCGTGCAGCTTGTGGCAGCCGTAGATCCCAGCGCCGGCGCGCGCGCAGCAGCCACGGCGGACTACGGTATTCCTGCCTTTGCGACGGTGACGGACATGCTGAGCAGCGGCATTGCCGTGGACGCGGCCAGCGTGACGACGCCAACCGTGCACCACGCGGACACATCGCTGGCACTGCTCGCCGCAGGCATCGACGTGCTGATCGAGAAGCCCATCGCACCCTCACTTGCCGAAGCCGATGACATTCTGGAGGCCGCGGACCGGTACGGACGCGTCGTGCAGGTGGGACACCTGGAGCGGTTCAACCCCGCCGTCACCGCCGCGCTGCCGCTGCTGCACCGGCCCATGTTTTTTGAGTCGCACCGCCTGAGCATCTTTACCCCGCGCGCGCTCGATGTGGATGTGGTGCTGGACCTGATGATCCACGACCTGGACGTGGTGCTGACGCTGGCGCAGTCGCCCGTACGCGAGGTGCGCGCCGTCGGCCTGCCGGTGCTGTCGCCCAAGGTGGACATCGCAAACGTGCGCGTGGAGTTCGAGTCCGGCGCGGTCGCAAACTTTACCGCTTCGCGCGTCTCCACGGAGCGCGTGCGCAAGCTCCGCTTCTTCCAGCCGCACCAGTACCTGTCGCTCGACTTCGCACGGCAGGATTTGCTGATGATCGACGTCACCGCCGCCGCTTCGTTGACACCGGCGCAACTTGAGGCTGTCTTCGCCCAAAGGCAGCCTGCGGGCGCGAAGGACAACCCGCAGCATCCGACGGAAGGCCTGTCGCTGCGCAAGATCTCCACAGAGCCAGGCGAGCCGTTGCGGCTGGAGATCGAGGATTTCCTGCACAGCGTGCGAACGCTTGCGACACCACGCGTGAGCGGCGCGGACGGTCGGCGCGCTCTGGCACTGGCGCTGCAGATTCAGGCAGAGATCGAGGACCACACCGCGCGCAGCGGTCTGGCCTAGCCGCATGCAGGCGGGGGTGCCATCGCGTACGGCATACCGCGTGGCGCTTCGGCGCGCGGCACACCAGGTGTTTGACGATCCGGTCGTCTTCCGCGACCCGTATGCTCTCTCCATCCTTGGCCTGACCCCGGACAAGCTCGCCAGCAGCGATCTGCGTGCGCCCAGGCGTGCATCCAGCAGCTCGCTGCGGGCCTTCCTGGTGGCGCGCTCTCTTTTCGCGGAGGAGTCGCTGGCAAAACTCGTCAGCACGCGCAACGTGTCGCAGTACGTGCTGCTGGGCGCCGGTCTGGACACCTTTGCGCTGCGCAATCCCCACCCCGGTGTGCGCGTGTTTGAGGTGGATCACCCTGCGACGCAGGCCTGGAAGCAGGAGCTGCTGCAGAGCAACGGGCTGCGGGTGCCGTCAACCGCAACCATGATCCCGACTGATTTTGAATCCGGCGGTCTTGCGAAAAGCCTGCGCGATGGCGGCTTCGATCCGGCGCAGCCGGCACTGTTCGCCATGCTGGGTGTGGTGCCGTACCTTACGATTGAAGCCTTCCACCAGACGCTTGAAACAATCGGCAGCTTTACCGGTACGCGTGCTCTTGTGATGGATTATGGTCTGCCGCGCGAGTCGTTGCCGCCAGACGAGCAACTCGCCTTCCAGTCCCTTGCCAACCGGGTAGCGCAAGCCGGAGAACCCTTCCGCCTCTTCATGACACCTGGGCAGGCAGCGCAACACCTGGGTGCAGCAGGTTTGCAGAGGAGCGACGAGCTTTCGGCAGCGCAGATGACAACACGCTTTTTTGCCGGCCGTGGAAGTTCCCTTTGCGTTCTCGGGTCCGGTGCCAGGCTTCTGCTTGCCGAACGTTCTGCCCTCTAATCCCGCGACCGTGTGCGCTGCGTGCCGATGGTCAGGAGACTAGGCAGCAGCATCATCCCGACAAAGAAAGCTCCAAGAAAAAAATCGTGCATCCAACGACTCCGTTGCGCCGTGTTCGCCTGCGCTCCAGGTCGACATCGTCTGCAGGGTCAGAATACGGCCATATGTAGCGGCTTCTTCCGTCAGTTTCCTACAACTTTGGGAGCATCCGGCCTATTGAAGGGTCACAAACCGCCGATAAGACTCGCCCCGCGCAGCCGGTTTTCGGTGCGGAAGACCGCCCACGGCATACCTCGCACTCCCCTACAATCGAACCATGTCGTACACAGCAGCCGTAGAGGGTCTGTATGCCCTGGCCGGCGAACTGGCGGGAACAAGGCGCAAGTTCGAACTGGACCACATGCGTGCACTGATGCGTGCCCTTGGCGACCCGCAGAACAGCTTCAAAGCGGTGCTCATCGCCGGCACCAACGGCAAAGGGTCTACCGCTGCCACGCTTGCGTCCATCCTCGCCGCCTCTGGATATCGCACGGGTCTCTACACGTCACCACATCTGCTCCGCGTGAACGAGCGCATCCAGCTGGCTGCAGGCAGCGGCCAACTTCTGCCCATTGCCGATGAGGTGTTTGCCGCGGCCTTCGATCGTGTGCGCGATGGGGCTGCACGTGCCGTTCGCGATGGGGCACTCCCACAGCTGCCCAGCTTTTTTGAGGTAGTGACGGCCATGGCCTTTTGCGCCTTTGCAGACGCGCAGGTCGACATTGCCGTGCTGGAGGTGGGCCTGGGTGGCCGGCTGGATGCCACCAACATTGTCGAGCCCCTGCTCTCAGTCATCACAGACATCTCGCTGGACCACACCGAGTGGCTGGGCGATACCATTACCGCCATCGCACGTGAAAAAGCAGGCATCCTGCGCCAGAACGGCGTGCTTGTGACACTGCCGCAACACCCTGAGGCAAACGCCGCCATTGGCGAGGTGGCCGTGGCGCTCGACGTGACCGGTGTGAACGCGGCGGAGTATCTGCCTGGCCATTCGCCACGTGTTCAAGGCGGCGACGGCACGCAGATTCCCATGTTCGGCACACTGCTGCGGCTGACCCCACGTTTGCAGGGGGAGCACCAGCGCCGCAACCTGGCCCTTGCGCTTGCCGCCGCGGAAACGCTCGCCACACGCTTTGGTTTCGACACCATAACGGCGGAGAGCACGACACGCGGCGTGGCGAGCGTGCAGTGGCCGGGACGGCTGGAGCACACGAGCGTTCCAGGCGGAGCGCCGGTGCTGCTGGACGTTGCACATAATCCGGCCGGCATCTGGACGCTGCGGTCATTCCTGTCGGGTGCTTTTCAGCGGGCTGCAGAGCTGCCGGCACCGCGCACGCTGGTCTTCTCCGCGCTCGCCGACAAAGCCATCGACGAAATGTCGCAGATACTCTTTCCCCTGTTCGACGAACCCGGAGACCGCGTCCTGCTGGTCCATGTCAACAGCCCAAGAGCAACCACGGTGGAACGGCTGGAAGCCCTTGCCGCGGCGGCCGGGGAAGGCGCGCAGGCTGCGTTCCACGTGCTGAACTCCGTGCAGGAAGCCTACGCTTCACTGCGACGCGAGACACGTGGCAGCATTGTGGTTGCGGGGTCGGTCTACCTGGTGTCGGAGTGGCAGGCCGCGGCAGCAGCAGATGCACGCGGGAACACGTTGGAGGTTGTGTGAACGAAGTACGAGAGTCGGCTGAGGCCGTGCCGGCTGCCACGACAGCATCGAATTCTGTCGCTGAGCCTGCGGAACAAGCCCCATCGCAGCCACAACCCAAGCCGCAGCGCTCGGCATTTCAGCGCTGGGCCACCTACCTGGTGGTTGGGCCGCTCATCCTTGTGTGGACCGCCCTGTGTGCGCTGGTGTCGCTCGTCGCCTCACTGTGGGACAAGAATGGGGAGCAGCAGCACCGCATTGCACAGGGCTGGGCACGGGTGATGTTGCGGCTGGCCGGTTCCCCCATGACGGTGCTTCACCCGGAACGGCTCAAGCAGCCCACCGCCTGCGTCTACGCCTGCAACCACCTCAGCTACATGGACACGCCTGCGCTCTTCGGCACGCTTCCCTTCCAGTTCCGCATCCTGGCCAATCACTACCTGTTTCGCTATCCGTTCATCGGCTGGCATTTAACGCGTTCCGGCCAGGTGCCCATTGACCAATCCAGCATGCGTTCGCAGATCGCCGGCCTCAGCACGGGCGTCAAGGCGCTCAAGGCGGGCACACCTCTGGTGCTGTTTCCAGATGGCAGCCGGTCGTCTGACGGCCATGTGCGGCAATTCCTTTCGGGCGCCGCGTTTATGGCAATCAAGGCCCAGGTGCCGTTGGTGCCCATGGCCCTTATCGGCACCTACGAACTGCTGCCGATGCACACCTACTCCCTTGCACCCCGGCCGCTGTTGCTGGTGGTGGGCGAGCCGATTCTCACCGCTGGCTTGCGGACCAAGAGCGCGGATGTTGTGACGGAGCAGTTACTCGCCGCTATTCGCGACATGTACTACGCACACTCCACGTTGGAACAACCTGCCGTCGCGCCACCCAGCCAGGCCAAGATCTTCGTGTAGACCACGCACGCAGAATGGCCCAGCCTTTGAGGGACTGGGCCATTCTCTGCATAAGAACGCTGCTGTTAGATACCTGGGTATCCGCGTCCGCCACGGTAGTGATTCCAGAACGAGTTGTAGCCCTGCTGAAAGGCTTGGCGGTAGGCGCGGCGATCCGGTCCGTGGTAGTTGCGGAATTCGTCACGGTTGCGCACATTCACCGAGCGGTGATTCTTCAGGTCCTGCTCGGCTCCATACAGCCCATCGTGAAACGCATTCCGCTGCACGTCGTTACGGAAGCTGTTTGGCGGGGAATCCCAGCCGCCCTGGTAGTATCCCGGCTGCGAGTAGTAGCCTCCCGGGGGTGGTGGCGGCGGTCCCTGGGCAAACATCGCGGCGGGTGCGGCCAGCAACGCTCCCGTCAAAAGTACTCCTGCAAACTTCAAGGCATTGCGCATAACGTCTTCTCTTTCCTGCCCCGGTGGTAGCGGCAACAGCACATTCCCTGTAACCCTACGTCGGATGAGACGTTGCGCGCCCATGTTGCATGCGCAACATAAATTACGCGGATCCAGACAAACACAGGCGTGCCATTACGGCACGCCTGTTCCTCACCGGTTCGCAGACGACTACATATTCGTCTGGCCGCCGCGCATCTCTTCGTTGAACGTCGGACGCATAAAGCTCAACGCCTCGGCCAGTTCCTTTTCATAGTCGCCGTGATGCGTCATCAGCGGCTCCGTGGCAGCGGCGAACTCGGCGTCCTGCTGCAACTGCAGAACACCCTCACCGGCAAGCGACTGCGCGCTCTTCATCAGCTCAGCCACGGTGGTGTTCAGGTACTGGGCGTCGCGTGGATCGGCAATCCACACCGGTGCACCACCGCCAAGTACACCGCTCAGCCAGTAAATCTTGGTGGCCACAAAGTCCTGCCGCTGCTGTTCATTCGTGTCGTTGAACACGAACCGCGACTGCTTGGCCGAGTAGTAGCGCGTGGTCACCGGCACCGGCTGACGATTGCCGCTCTTGACCAGTTCGATCTGGCCCTGGTCCATAATCTTGCGCACCGCGTTGTAGATGAACCCCTCGGCAAACGGCTGCTCCGGCGCGGGAACAACCTCCGCAAAGGTAACCGTCATGGATGCGGAGATCTTCGCACGCAGCTGCGCGTCCACAGCGGTCGTGCCGTCCTCAAGCCGTGCGTCCCCGTGCACAATGTAGGTGTCCGCCCCGGATGTCGATAGATGGAACGGCCACTTCCAACCGGCAAAGCGAATCGGCATCCCACCCAGTGTTACGTACAAATCCGGATCGGGATTGCGCATGCGTCGTGCCATCTGCAGCAGAAAGTCGTGCACCGGCTTGTCGAACTCCGCCTTCGACAGGTCGAAGCTGCTGCTCAGCTCCAGCGTCTGCCGCTTGCCGGGTAACTGCTGCTCCGTCTTCTGCACCTCAGGGTCGCGCTTGTCGGCATCGGCCGGGAGCATCAGGGTGAAGGTCTCCGTCGGCAGGCCGTTAAAGCCGGAGCTTTCGACCCCGTCCACCACCGTCAACCCTGCTTTGTGTGCCGCCGCCTGAACCTGTTCCGCCAACTTCGTCGCCAATGCAATCGCCATTAAAAGTACCCTGCCCTATCGCCGCGCAAACGCGGCCCTTCATGTGTATTCGCCAATATCCATCGTATCGCAGGCTGCCGGCTGCTGCGGTTTTTGACCGTGGTCTTGCCGGCGCGACACCACACGGCGCATGGTAGTGCTATGGCCCTTCAAGAAAACCTTGCCGCCATCCCCACGGAAACGCGCAACCCCCGCTCCACCGGCATTGACGCGCTGCCGACCGATGGCATGCTGCGCGTGATCAACGAGGAGGACAGCACCATCGCCGCATGTGTGGCAGCGGAGATTCCACACATTGCTCGCGCCGTGGACGCAATCGCGGAGCGCATCGGCAGGGGTGGCCGCCTCTTCTACATCGGCGCTGGCACCAGCGGCAGACTTGGCGTTCTGGACGCGTCGGAGTGCCCGCCCACCTTCTCCGTCCCACGCGACCTTGTGCAGGGCATTATCGCTGGTGGTGACGGTGCCTTGCGCGTGTCGGCAGAAGGCGCGGAGGACTCCCGCGAGCAGGGTGCGCTTGACCTGCAGAGCAACGGCTTTAACCAGTCCCCAACCGTGGACGTCCTGGTCGGCATCGCCGCCAGCGGCCGCACACCGTACGTGTTGGGTGCCATGGCCCGCGCGCATGAACTCGGTTGCCTCACCATCGGCCTGTCGTGCGTTCCAGGCTCACCGGTCGCGCTTGCGGCAGACATCGCCATCACCCCGGCAACAGGTCCGGAGGTCGTCACCGGCAGCACCCGCATGAAGGCCGGTACGGCCACCAAGCTCGTCCTGAACATGCTCTCCACCACGCTCATGATCAAGCTGGGGCATGTGTACGGCAACCTTATGACAAACGTCGCACCCACCAATGCAAAGCTGGTTGACCGTGCGGAACGCATTGTTGCCGCGGCCACGGGAGTGGAGTCACACCAGGCAGCGGAGCTGCTGCGCCGTGCAGGTTCCGTAAAGACGGCGATCGTGATGCAGCAACTCGGCCTGGACCGCGCAGAGGCCGAGCAGACGCTGTACCGACATGACGGAATTCTGCGTACGGCACTGCAGGGCTGAGCGCAGGCGCACAGCACCCGGATGTGTGCCAGGCGTATCCTGAACAAATGTCGGAAACGGTAAAAACACCTGCCAAGGCCCCATTCGCGTTCCTCGGCGTCTGCTGCGCGGTGGGTGTGTCGAGCCTGTATTACTGCCAGCCACTGCTGCCCTCCATGGGCCAGACCTTTGGTGTTTCCGCGTCCAAGGCCGGCCTTGTAGCCGTCGCAACACAGGTGGGCTACGCCGCGGGCCTGCTGTGCTTTGTGCCGCTTGGCGACATTCTTGAGCGCCGCGCGTTGATGACCAAGTTCTACGCCGCCGTTGCGGTGGCGCTCTTCTGCGTTGCCGCGGCACCCACGCTGCCCTTGCTCATCCTGGCCAGCGCCGTCATGGGTGCACTCGCCTGCGTTACCCACATTGCGTTGCCGATCGCACCAGACCTGGCCCTGCCAAAAGAGCGTGGCAAGGCCATCGGCGTCGTCATGACCGGGCTTCTGCTTGGCGTGCTGCTGGCGCGCACCTTTGCCGGCTGGATCAACGATCTATCCGAACTCGTGACGCACCGCGTCGCCGGCTGGCGCGTCGTGTTTGCTGCCGCCGGTGTGATCTCTCTCGGCTTCTCGTTTGCCATGCCGCGCGTCATGCCGCACCTGCCGCCAAAGCAGAACCTGCGCTACGGCCAGGCCATGCGGTCGCTGTGGACCGTCTTTCGCGAGGAGCCGTTGCTGCGCGAAAGCTGCCTGATGGGTGCGCTGGTCTTCGGCTCGTTCTCCGTTTTCTGGAACACCTTCGCGTTTGTGCTGGGCGCGCACGGCCTGGGCGCGGGTGTCGCCGGCAGCTTTGGCCTGGTGGGCGCGGGTGGTGCGCTCATCGCCGGATCGGCCGGCAAGATTTCCGACCGCCGCGGACCACGCTACGTCATGACTCTGGCGCTGATTTTCCTCGCCGCATCCTACGTGCTCATCTTCGTCACGGAAAAGTTCGCGGATCACGCGCAGGCTGCCGGCCACCTTCGCCTCCTGCCGTATCTCGCCGCACTTGCCTTTGCCGTCGTCATCCTCGACATCGGTGCGCAGGGCTCCCAGATCGCGAACCAGTCCCGCATCTTTGCGCTTCGGCCTGAAGCGCGCAGCCGCATCAACACCGTGTACATGTTCACCTACTTCATCGGTGCTGCAATCGCGTCCGCGCTGTCCACCATCGCATGGCAGCACTTTGGCATCGATGGCATCTGCGGCCTTGCCATGCTGCTGATCGCCGCCGCCGTAGTGCGTCACCTGACCGGCGACCGCCAGCCGTATCGCAGACCCGCATCCATTCCCGACCTGGACCCGAAACTTCTGGAGTTCTAAAAACGCGGGGTCGCGCGACACAGACACGGAGGACAACTCCACGGAGCGCACGCGGACTCTTACCTCGTGGAGATACGTGTATGTCTATGTTGAAAAGTCTCACCCTTGCGGCATTCTGCGCTGGAGCGTTCGTCGCCACCCTCTCGGCCCCTGCCCAGGTGTCGATCGGTATCGGTGTTGGCGGCCCCGCACCTCTCTGCCCCTATGGCTACTACGATTACGCGCCGTACAGCTGCTCGCCCTACGGGTATTACGGTCCGGACTGGTTCAGCAACGGCATCTTTATCGGTGCGGGCCCTTGGTTCCACGGCCCCCGCGGCTTCTATGGCCATGTGGACAATCGCTACGATCCGCACTACGGCTACCATGGTCCGTTCCCCGATCGCGGCGCGCAGCCGTTCCAGCACTTCCAGGGCAACGAAGGCCGTGACGGCCAGGGCCACATCGGCAATCCAGGCCATTTTGGCGGCAATGAGCATGTCGGCGGCTACAGCGGATTTCACGGCGGACCGCCGCAAGGTGGCTTCCACGGTGGAGGCCATCCCCGGTAAGCCGGCAACGGAAAAGACCTGAGCCAAACGGCCCCTTCTATTGGGAGGGGCCGTTTCCATGTCGATCAATCCTGGTGAACCGGGCAGGACTCGAACCTGCGACCCTCTGCTTAGAAGGCAGATGCTCTATCCGGCTGAGCTACCGGTCCAACATGTGCGACGCAACTCTGCGAACAGCACCGTGCCGTTAGACTACATCGCTGCGCCACCGTTTTGCCGCCTACACGCCAAGCAGTTCCCGCACGCGAAACAGCGCAACCGTGTCGGCCAGGGCTGCAGCCCAGCGTATCTCTGCCTCCGCTGCGTCCACGCCGACACCTTTCACGTACAGGGTGATGGCAAATCCCTCGCTTACCGTCTGCAGGTCGACCACAGCCGGCCGCAGCACCGCCTCAAGCTTTGCCAGGCTATGCGGCAGTTCATTCGCCAGTCGATCCATGCGGTGCAGCACCTGCGCCGTCCTGTGCTGCGACGCAAACACCGCGCGGTCGCGCCACAAGAGGTCGATATAGCAGCTGAGACCGGCACCGGCCACCTCCGGCTCAAGCAACAGGTCATCCCGTACCGCGTCGAGCTCTTCGGTCTCCATCCGCCACACATCGCACTTTGCCGTAAACACCGGCGACCGCACAGCGTTCAGCGCACGCAGAGCGGACAGCAACGCCGGATGCTCGTCTGCCTCCACGATCTCGTCCAGCGCGTCCAGGTCAGACCGCAGATCGACCCAGCGCACCGTCCCCTCGGGCGAGCTCCACGGCACCACCAGCACAGGATCATCCGGCCCACACGCGGTTGACCACTCCATCAGCATGCGGCGTGCTCCCCTGCGTACGCCTGGGTGTGTTCCCGGAGCTGTTCTGAGGTTTGCGGGCCGGTCTGTTGCTTGGCGAACTCCAACAGCCGCGCCTCTGCCCAGTAGCCGTCATACCCCGGCGTCGGATCTTCCAGAAATGCACAGTGGCCACCATGCTCCGGCTCCAGCAGCCGCACAGACCCATTGGCCTGCAGCGTCGCACGCGTTTGCGGCGTCAACCGGATGAACGGATCATCCATCGCGTGCAGCAGGAGCGTCGGCACCGCAATCTGCGCCGCCACCCGCGTTGCACCGGAGCGAGCGTAGTAGTCATCCGCTCCGGCAAAGCCGCAGTATGGCGACATGGCGAGCTCATCGAAGTCACGAATCGACTTGACTGCTTGGAGCACGCGAGGCTCGAAGACCGACGGAAAAAGGCGTGCCTTGCGACGGAACCGGGCTTTGAGACCGCGCAGAAAACGTCGCTCGTAGATGCGGTTTGCCAGGAGGTGCAGCGCATCCGCACTTTGCCGCAAATCCACCGGCGGCGACACCGCCACCACGCCGGCCAATTGCGCCGGTGCAGCGCTGCCCAGCTCACCCGCGCACTTCAGCACCAGGTTGCCGCCCATGCTGTACCCGGCCAGTACGACCTGCTCACAACCGCGCGCGATGCACCACCGCAGCACGGCCAGCACGTCACTGCTCATGCCACTGTGGTACAGCGTGGATGCCAACGCATCTGTGCCGCCACAGTTGCGCATGTTCATGCGCACCACGTTCATGCCGGCGCGCCACAGCTTGTTTGCATTGCCAACCACGTACTGCGAATAGGACGAGCCCTCAAGCCCGTGTACCAGCACCACGGTCATCGCCGCGCGCCAGCCAGGCTGCCAGTGGCAGTGGCAAAGCACGTGGCTCGGCAGTTCGCGGTCCAGCAGCTCGGCACTGGGCAGGGCCTGCATCTCCGGCGGCAAGGGCACCTGCACCAGCGCAGTCTGCGGTGGCGGCAGGCGGTCCTGTCGCGGCAGGAAGTTACCCACAATGGTCTGCAGGTGCCCGTTGCCAAGCCACCGCCTGGGGTTAAAGCTGGTTGTGTCCGTCTGTGGCAATCTCTTTATTCGACCACAGACCGTGGGAAAAGGAGAGAGCCGCGCTGCCGGTTTCATCGCAGTACCTGGCCTCGGCTACGCACCTTCTTCTTCAGTGCCTGCAGCAATGCCTCCGCCGCCAGCGGTCCAGCCGGCTCGTCCTCGTGCTTGTAGTAGACGTACACGTCACGGCCGCCTGCCGCCAGCGCACGCAACGTACGCGCGTGCCTGGCCACCGCCGCTGCGCCGTATCCACCCGCCATCCGCAGCCGGAACGAGGTAAACACCTCTGCCGTGTGCACCGGCGGTGTCTTCAGCTCATCGCTTTCCGCAATGCACAGTGCGGCGTCACTGCCGCGCAACACCGCGTACGTCTCCTCGCTGAACCAGCTCTCATGACGAAACTCGAAGCTTACGCGTTCGCCCTTCAGACATGGCTGCTCCAGCAGAGCCTGCAGACGACTGTGATCGGCCTTGAAATTTGGCGGCAGCTGGAAGAGCAGCAGCCCCAGCCGGCCTGCCGCGCGCACCGGCTCCAGCGCTTTCACAAAGGCCTCCACCGGCTCCTCGCAGCCGCGCAGCCGCTTGCGGTGCGTCACCATCTCCGGTGCCTTGAACGTAAATCTGAAGTCCGCCGGCACCGCCGCCAGCCACCCCTCCAGCTGCACCGCCGTCGGCAGCTTGCGAAAGGTGTAGTTCACCTCAACCGAGTTGAGCCGTTGCGCATAGTGCTCCAGGAACCGCCGCGCCGGTATCTCTTTGGGATAGAAACCTGGCTTCCAGCTGGTGTAGGCCCATCCACTCGTCCCCGCAAAGACCTGCCCTGCCGCCATCCCGCTCCCCACAAACAGCAACGCGGACGTATCGCAACGTCCGCGTGTACAGAATGGTTTGGGGCGGCTGGAGGGATTTGAACCCTCGACATCGGGTGCCACAGACCCGCGTTCTAACCCCTGAACTACAGCCGCCGTGCCAGTGCCGAGTATACCGCAGTTCGCTTCGCGGCTTACAGTTCGGCTACGCGTCCTTCTGCTGACTGGGCGGCCTGCAGGTTCGCTGCGGCTCTATTCCCCGGTAAGTGGAACAGGATTGTCACAACCGCAACCGCACCGCCGCATCCTACCCGTAGTCATGCCAGAGCCCAGCTACGGTCGAACGCAACCCGAACCGGAGATCCTGCGCCCCCGCATGGGCGGCGGTAGTGCCTTCTTCAGCGACAGCAACCTCGACATGCTGTCCCACATCCTCGACGACTTCCTGCGCATCCCCGGCACCAACATCCGCTTTGGCCTCGACGGTATCGTCGGCCTCATCCCCGGCATCGGCGACATCCTGGGTGCAATGGCCTCGTGGATCATCATCCTGGCCGCATGGCTGCGCGGTGTACCCAAAGTCACACTCGCGCGCATGCTGGCCAACGTCGCCATTGAGACCATCATCGGCACCGTCCCGATATTGGGCGACGCGTTTGACATTGCGTGGAAGGCGAACCGCCGCAACTTTGCCCTGCTGCAACGCGCCACGGGCGACGCGGTCACAGTCCCCGGCACCAACATTCCGGCAAGAGACGACCACTACCGGCTGGGTACAACACGGCAGCAGCGCAAGCGCCATGCTGCCTCCGACTGGCTCTTCCTCTTCTGGCTTTTTCTCGGCATGCTGCTGCTGCTTGCAATTCCGCTGGCGCTGCTTGCCTACATCGCCGGCAAGTTCCTGTCACTCGGCATGCGCCACTAACGCCGTCAGCGATACAATCAAATCAGTCGGGGCGTAGCGCAGCCTGGTAGCGCATCTGCTTTGGGAGCAGAGGGTCGGGAGTTCGAATCTCTCCGCCCCGACCAACAACGTTTCGGCCAGCGCGTACGCGCGTCGAACCTTCCGCCGCAATCCAATGCTCCTTGGGTATAGCCGCATGTCGTGCGCTGCACGCACAATACCTGGCCCCTGCCATTGCCGCACGCGCTTTCAGAACAAATACATCCATCGCCGCACGGTTCATCCGAAGCAGATCTCATCCGACTTGAAAGAGCGTGAGAGATCCGATGGAACTACAGCATGCAAGCACCCCAAAGCGAACGGTCCACACTGTCGCCCTCGCCTATTTCACACGCCGGCAGAACGTCAGCGATGCCACGCGCGATCTGTGTAACGCAGGCTTTGCCGGAACGCACATCAGCATTTCGCAGCCGACGGGCAGTGACGACGGTGTGATTGAACGGCAGCCGCTGGTAAATGCAATCGGTGTGCACTCCCTTCGCTGGCAGATCGAGCGCGCACGCACACACGACCGGCAGCGCCGGGGTGCCAACCAGATGAGCGGAGCTGATCCGTTCCCCGCAGAGCCTGAAAACCCAACGTGCTGGACAATCGACCTCGCCACCACGCTCCGCGCACTCTCAATCCACAGCGACATGATTTCCCTCCTGGAGCGGGACACGATCAGAAAGGGCATGTTTGTACTCGTCGACGCTCCCGACCGTGTCCCTGAAGCAAACGACATCCTCAGCAACAACGCAGGATTTCTCCGCACGGACTATCTGCGCGGTCTGCCCGCCTAACCTTTTCGCTTCGCCCTACGCACGCGCTTCCCCAGCACAGGACGCACCCATGTACACACTCGCTGTCTGCGCCCAGATCATCATTGCCCTTTCCATCATCCTTGTCTGGGTTATCCGCTTTCCCAACGTCGTCAAGGAGTTCCACGAATACGGCCTGCCTGACTGGGTCCGCACTGTCGTCGGCGACACCAAGATTGCGCTTGCCACCCTGCTGGTCGCCGGCATCTGGTTTCCGGCGCTTGTGGCCATCCCGGCAATCCTCATGGCGCTGCTCATGGTGTGTGCCCAACTGGCCCACATCAAAGTGCACCATCCATGGCAGAAGTATGTGCCGTCCCTGGGCCTGCTTGTGCTTTCCGTCTTCGTGGCCACCTTCTACCTTCGGCTCCGGCACGCGTGACACTGACCCGCGCCCTTACCGTCTTCTCTGCCGTTGCGTTCATCGCGTACGGAATCGCATGCGTGTCGTCCAAATCCATGGTCGGCGACTTCCGCCGCTTCCACCTTGAACATCTCCGCATCTTTACCGGCATCCTTGAGATCCTTGGCGGTATCGGTCTGCTCGTCGGTCTGTGGTGGCTGCCCGCTCAGGTCATTGCAGGCAGCGGTCTGGCGCTGCTCATGTTGTGTGCCTTCGCGCTTCGGCTGCACGTGCGCGACAGTGTGGCAGCCTCGCTTCCCTCGTTCGTTCTGCTGCTGCTTAACGGCTACATCGTCATACGGGCTTTGCAGTCCCGGCCGTAACCACTGTGCACCACATGCAAATGCGTCCCCGTTCGCTGCATTGATGTGCCTTTCACTGCAGAATGTTGCAGTTCAAAGAATCCTGCTCGCCTTGCCACATCCTCACGCATAGCCTCAACCTAGACAGAACTCCCGCCAATCGCGTGAGTTAGAGGTTGCGGTGTGAACCAAACCGGCCAACTTCCGCATCTCTTCCCTGTCCGCTAAGCTCAGTCGAGCGCCGCGTATCGGCACTCATTTCGGGATTTCGCACGATCCAAAGAAGGCAGCGGTTGCTGCCTCAAGACAGTTCGGCACAGCCACACAGGCGCAGCCACCCAGGCTCATTCAGGAGATTCATGGCAAAGGCACACAAGCTCGCAGAGAAGACCATCACGGTGGTCGCGAAGGCAGGTTGGGCAGTGTTTGAAAAGCTCAACAGCATCAGCCCCAACGCTTCGTTCACCCCCAAGTGGAGCGACAAGCCCCTGCTCAAGAGCTATCAGAAGGAGAAGCCGCCCCTTGGCTGGCCCCGCACCACAGACTCCCTCTGCCCGCGTTGCATCCCTGAGATCCGTCAGCAGATTGTCGACGGCAAGCTCCCCCACGAGATCCTTCTGAACGAGAAGGTCGGCGAGATCAAGGCGCAGATCATTGAGCGCGACGGCCAGATCCTGATGGTGAAGGACTGCCCCATCCACGGCCACTTCGAAGACCTCATGTCCATCGATCCGCCGATGATGGAGCACCTCGAGAAGGTCTTCCCGGGCCGCGATATCCGCGCCCACAATGACGAGAAGCTCCACAACCACGGCACCAGCACCGTCACACACGGCCGCGGCTCTGTCCTCACCATCGACCTGACCAACCGCTGCAACATGATGTGCGACCCCTGCTTCATGGACGCCAACCAGGTCGGCTTCGTCCACGAACTCACGTGGGACGAGATCAAGACCATGCTGGACAACGCCGTGCAGATCAAGCCGCGCCGCCAGATGTCCGTTCAGTTCTCCGGCGGTGAGCCCACGCTCAGCCCGTACTTCCTCGACGCCGTCGCCTACGCCCGCAAGGTCGGGTACAACTCCGTCCAGGCCGCGACCAACGGCATTGAATTCGCCAAGTCCAAGGAATTTGCGAAGGCCGCAGCGGAAGCCGGTCTGCGCTACGCCTACCTGCAGTTCGACGGTATCGGTAACGCTGCCAACTCGCACCGCAAGGTCGGCAACTCGTTCGACGTCAAGCTCCAGGCCATCCACAACCTGCACGAGGCCGGTGTCGACATCGTCCCCGTCACCTGCATCATCAACGGCATCAACAACGAGCAGGTTGGCCGCATCATCGAGTTCGCGCTCGACAACCCGAAGAAGATCAACTTCCTCTCCTTCCAGCCGGTCAGCTTCACGGGCCGCGACGAGGCCGTCTCTGACGAGCGTCGCGCCGCACAGCGCTACACCCTGTCGCACCTCGCGCACGACGTCCGCACCCAGACCGGCCTTGGCGAATCCACCCGCGACTGGTTCCCCATCTCCTTCATGTCCACTTTCTCCGACTGGGCCGACCTCGTCCACGGACCGGACCACGACTGGGGCCAGCTCTCCTGCGGCTGCCACCCCAACTGCGGCATCGGTATGGCACTCATGATCGACAAGGAAACCAAGGAAGCCGTTCCCGTTACAGCCTTCCTGAATGCCGATCGTCTCGCCAAGGACGTTGCCAAGGTGAACGATGCCTCGCGCGGCAAGTTCCTCTCCATCGTCGGCGTCTCGCTCGCGCTGCTGCGCAACTACGATCCGTCAAAGGCGCCTACGCACTTCAAGATCATGGATCTGCTGCAGAAGTTCGACAAATGCTTTGGTGCAACCGGCCGCAAGTACGGCAAGGTCACCGCGGACCGCACCATGGCCGACATCGAGCAGCGCCGCGCCGACCGATGGAACTTCCTCTTCATCGCCGGCATGTGGTTCCAGGATCTCTTCAACTACGACTTCCGCCGGACCGAGCAGTGCATCATCCCCTACGCCACGCAGGAAGGCGAAATCTCCTTCTGCGCGTATAACACCGGCGTGGGCTGGCGCAACATCATCGAGAAGATGCACATGACGTCCTCCCTCACCAAGTGGTACGAGGAGCACGGCCGTCACGAAATCTTCGCCGGCGGCAAGAAGGTCGCGATTGAGAAGCAGGAGAAGTATGACCTGGTGCTGAATCAGGAGCACGTCGACTCCGCCGCCAACGACACCTTCGAAAAGTCCGGCATCGCCAAGAACTCACGCGAAGAAAAGATTCGTGCGCGCGACGCCAAGCTCAAGCAGGACGCCGAAAACGCCCGCATGGCCAAGCTCTACCGCAAGGAAGTTCTGAAGGAAGCCGACACCCCCGGCGGCTTTGTCGCCATCGGTGACATCGGCGGCCTGGGCGGCATCAAGCCCATGGCAATCCCCACCACCGGCAACGTCGAGGTCGTCTCCACCCCCCTCGCCGAAGCCCACGACGAGAACCTAGTCGCCGGCGACTAACTCCGTCCAGTCGAGCAAACAGAAGGCCACCCGCAAGGGTGGCCTTTCGCTTTATAAAAGGAGGGCGTGGCAAAGCTCTTTGAACTCGTGGACACGGACGATGTGGTCACCCTCCGTCTACCTGCCCCGCAACGTGTCTTTGTTGTTCTCTCGCTTACACTCGCAATCCCGATACTAGGCTTCGCTACTTTGTGGTGGGCCTACCAGTGGCTCTCCAGTGTAATGGGATTACGCCAGGTTGTTTCCCAGTCAAGTGCGTTCCTGCTTCTCGTGTTGGAGTGCCTGGCGATTCGAGCACTACTTCTAGAACTGGCCGTCACAACACTGACTTTTGAACGAACCACCATCGGCATACGACGAGCTTTCTTCGGCATCTCAATCGCACAATCGTGGCACAACTGTTACCGCGTAGCGCAGTTCAGCGTGATCCACGATGCTCAAAGTCCGGAACACATCCGGCTAGAATTCGTCACAAACAAAGGACAGCTCATCGTTGCTGCCAGGCGCATCCCGACCGACTGCTTCACGCGGCTTGTGCATCTTCTGCGTCGTAAAGAATTCGCCTACTTCAACGAGGAACTCGCCACGTGAAGCCCTCGCTTTGAAGGGCTATGTCCGTGACTTGAATGTTATCGCTGCTCCGCTCTCAGCGTGATAAGAGCGTGTGCCGCACGTTTTACTGCAGATTGAGCGCACCCGACCCAGTTTGCCCGTCGCAGGCTCCACCGTTCACGGTGTAGCTACTCACCGTAAACGTCTTTGCCTCCGCATCGAAGGTCCCGCTAACGTCCACCGTCGACCCCGCAGGCTCATCCGTCACAAAGTGTGCCGTCGCTGAGGAGCCGCTGACCTCTCCGCCAACGGGTTCTGCCGTGGTGCCGTGGGCAAAGCAGCCAAAGCCGTTGAACGCGGCTGTGCCGGAGAGCAGAAATCCACCATCGCCTGCCTGCTGCGTGCTCTGCTGCAGTTGCAGCGTTGCGGAGCGTTGACCCGCGCCTGTAAGCGCACCAGCATACGTGCCGGTGAGCGGCAGGTAACGGACACCGGCAAGGGTGCCGTGCGCGCCTGCGGCGCAGCCATTCTCCACGGTGTAAGTGCCGCTCATCGTGTCGCCGCTGTTTGCAATCGTCAGGGCCAGATTAATAAATTGCCCCAGGTCTCCAACCGAATTCAGGCTGAGCGTACTTGTCGTCGCGAAGCCCTGCGATGGCAGCTGCCTGCCATTGCTGTAGCACGGCGCGTTCACCAGCAGCACGGCAGTGGTGAACTGCCCCTGGGTGGTGGTACCGCCTGTTTGGTCAATGGAGCCTGAAGCAGATGTGAATACAGGTGTATTTGCAGCTGGCTGAAACGTAAACTGCCAGTTACCGCTGACGTTTCCACCCATGGTGTCGCCTGACGTCACTGGAGGCGCGACTGGAAACGCTCCGTGGATACCACTACCGCACCCACAAAGCGCGGTCGCCAACACACCTGTAACGATGAACCAACCAAAGCGTAAAGCAGAAGGAAGCATAGGAATCTCGTATGTCCCGACCTCTAACTGGCGACAGGATCATCGACCAGGCGAATCCGCCGGCCACACTCAGAGTGCATCCCGCGTCACCTCAGCGCCACTAATCTGCGGTTATAGACGACGTCCTGATGGTTTTCGCCGATAGAGCTTAGAACGCTCGCCATTGCGTGGCAATCGCAGACAAGACGATAATTCAGCCTGGTTGACCGCGACGATCGGATCATGCCAGTGTTTTCACGAAGGATGACTTCCATGCCCCGCCCATTGCGTGCCTCGCCCCATGCTTCTTGCCTGTCTTCTCCCTTCCGTCGGCGTCCTGCTGGCGCCTGTTCCGTGTGGCTCCTTGTGCTGCCGATCCTGCTGTGTGTCAGTGGCTGTGCCACCACACCCCAGCCGCAAACGCCGCCCGCTAGTCCGGCCGGTGATCTCACAGGCAATTGGCAGGCCACAGTTTCTTCTTCAACAGGCTCACCGGTCAGCGCCTTTGCCGGTTCTGTGGCGGAGACTGGCAGTACCAGTGATTCCGGCCAGTACACCTTGGCGATTCTTCAGTTTCAGGGTCCCTGCTTTACGGCAAGTCCACTGGTGCCGATGCAGGGCAACCTCAAGGCAACAGTGCTGGGCCTGAACTCCTACACGGTGAATGGTCAGGGCGTAAACATCCAGGCAACCGCCAACGCGACCGGGACAGCACTTGCGGGTACCTACAGCGTGCAGGGCGGGTGCGCCAACGGGGCCACGGGCAGCTTCTCTGCGGCCCGATACACCGCGCTGACCGGCACCTATGCTGGCCAGGTAGCCGTAGCCGGGTCTCCGGCGAACAAGGCAGTACTCACGCTGACGCAGGGCACTGACCCAACCGGCAGCGGCACCTTTCTGCTGACGGGTACGTTGAGCCTGGCCGGCACGGGCTGCTCGCTGAATGCCACTGCCGCCACCTCCATGGCGAACGCCGTGCGCGGCAGCCAGGCGGCCCTGTCGCTGAGTGCAACGGATGGCAGCGGCGGTGTCGCAACAATCTCCGGCACCTTTGACCCGGCGGCCTCCATCTTCACACCGGCGGTGTTCACGGTGCAGGGCGGCAGTTGCGCGGGCTCCTACGCCAGTTCACCTTTGCCTCGGCAATAACGCCGAGCGTAGCTCTTGCCCTCCAGGCCGCAAGGGCCCGCAGCCCCCGGCGGAAAGTGGCGCGCGGGTAAGCGCCGCCCGCACTGCATCCCACACTGCAGCAAGGCGCCGCGGGATCCAAACCCGGCGGCCTGGAAGGAAGTGCCATGCCCTATTTCGAAGCGACGGACGGAACCAGCATCTACTTTTACGACTGGGGCTCGCGTAGCGGACAGCCTGTCGTGCTTATCCATGGTTGGCCTCTCACCTCGGCGTCGTGGGAGTACCAGGCGCGCGTGCTTGCCGACAACGGGTACCGCGTCATCGCCTACGACCGTCGTGGCTTTGGCCGCAGTGACTGGCCAAGCGGCGGCTTCGAGTACGACACGCTTGCCAGCGACCTGAACGATCTCATGACCGGCCTCAATCTGAGTGGTGCCACCATCGTCGGCTTCAGCATGGGTGGCGGCGAGGTCGCACGGTATCTCGGCACCTACGGCGACAGCCGTGTCACAAAGGCGGTCTTCATTTCAGCCGTTACGCCCTACCTGCTCAAGACGGACGACAACCCGGACGGTGTGGAGAAGAAGGTCTTTGACGGCATGGTCGACGGAATTATTAAAGACCGCCCGGACTTTATGCAAAGCTTTGCACCCAGCTTCTATGGCCGCTCGGCCATCCACCACACCGTCTCTGAGGCGCAGGTCAACTTCTTTCTCAGCATGGCCGGTACCGCCAGCCCAAAAGCCGTTATCGACCTGGTCCGTGCCTTCTCTGAGACAGACTTCCGTGGCGATGTTGCCAAAATCACGGTCCCCACGCTCGTCATTTACGGCACCAAGGACAGCACGGTTCCGGGCGACTCCGCCGGCGCCCGCATGGCCTCTTTGCTCGCCAACTCAGAAACACTCGTCTACGACGGCGAGCCGCACGGCCTCACCAACACCGTTCCGGACAAGCTGAACAACGACCTGCTCACCTTCCTCCGCGCCAGCCCAAAGCTCGCTGCCCTTTAACCCCAGGTTCCGCTTGCACTCAGGCCGCACACATTCAACGTGTGCGGCCTTGCTCATCGCTCAGGGGTGCGCGTTCGTCTGATCCGCACGCAGGTTGCGCACCTGCCGTTAACACAGCGCCTCAGGCGTCTTGACCAGGCCTCGGCAGCACGACTGGCCAGTAAGTATGCAAACCGCCAATCACCATCAGCACACCAAGCACCCAGCCGGCGTGCCACGTCCGCGACGAAGCCCAGCTCAGCACCACCCAGAAGCTCATGTTCGCACTGGCCGCCAGGTACACCCAGTCGCTGAACTTGTGTTGATCCCGCACAAAATCCATGCTCCGCAGCGTCGGCATGGGTGTCGCTGCGTTCATGGTAAGCCGCAGCAGAATCACCGGCGTCAGGTTCACAGCCAGCACCAGCAGGAGCCAGCACGGCAGCACAAACGGTCCCAGGAAACGCACTGCCACCCACCAGGTCGCAGCCACCGTGACGGCAACATTCACCGCCGCACCAGCCCGCACCACCGGCGGAAACTGCAGCATGTCACTCAGGCGATCCATCTCGTCCAGCCGCTTTTCCGCCGCGTCCGGAACCACCATCTCCCGCCCTGTCTCAGCCCAGTCCGCCATCACGCCAGCCTCCCCAGCAGTCTACGCCGCCCTACTCCGCATGGATGCGCGTACCTTGGTGAAACATCATCACCCACAGCCCCTGGCGCAACATCCAGACGCTGCTGCGCAGCGACGCTGCTCCATCCCCACGCCGAATCACGTAGGTGACCAGTGCTGCATCCGGTCCAAGCCTCGTGCACCGGAACTCCAGCACCTCCGCTTCACCCTGCGCCCGAAAGGTCTCCGCCTCGTCGTGCAACGCAGCGGCAATGGCCGGTCGGTCGAACACGCGTCCTGAGCTTCCAAATTCGCGGAACTCCGGCGCCAGCATCTCCTCCAGCCTCAGCCGGCTTCCCCGCACCTCCGGCGTCAGCAGCGCCTGCTCCCGCGCCAGCAGCAGCGCTGCAAGATCACTGTCGGTGATCGCATTCGTTGCGGCGTCAGCCGTCGCGCCGGTATTCACCGCTCTTGCCCCCGCTCTTGCGTAGCAGCTTTACCTCGCGAATCACGATGCCCTTGTCCAGCGCCTTGGTCATGTCGTACACGGTAAGCGCCGCAACACAGGCAGCCGTCATCGCCTCCATCTCCACGCCGGTGCCCGCAACCGTCGCGGCCGTGGCTCGCACGCGCACGCCGCCACCCGTCTTTAGCAGCGCAGCCGGCTGCACCACCGTCACCTCCACGTCCACATAGGACAGCGCAAGTGGGTGGCACATCGGGATCAGGTCGCTGGTCCGCTTCGCTGCCATGATGCCTGCGACCCGCGCCACCTCCAACGGATTGCCTTTGGGGTTTTGCGGCAGCGCTGCCAGCACGGCCGCGTTCAGCTCCACAAACGCCTCTGCCACGGCCACGCGCCGCGTCGGGTTCTTTGCGCCCACATCGACCATGCGCGCCTCACCCGCCGCATCGAAATGCGACAGGCCACCCGCCACCCTTTTCGTCACAGGTCCTGCCCCCGCAACAGCAGCATCCCTGTCAGCAGCAGCACCAGGTCTGCCGTAAACCACGGCCAAAGTGGCCCTTTAAAGTGGTACCCATAGAGCCGGCCCTGCAGGATCAGGTACACCCCCACCACCAGCGCCGCCGGAGCCAGCACCGCAAAGCCCACCAGCACCTTGCCCACCGTCACACGCCTTGTCGACTTCCCCACCATGTCGCTCATCCGCTCCAGCCTAACGCACTGCACAAATGTCTGGCCCGCACGATTACCGGCATGCAACAATGCCGCCATGCCAGAAGCCGCACCGCCAAAACAGCCCCAATCGACCGTCATCGCCGCCATGCGCTATGCCGATGCAGACGCCGCCATCGCCTGGATGGAAAGCGCCCTGGGCTTTACCCGTCGCGCCGTCTACCGAGACAGCGCAGACCGCGTCGCGCATGCCGAACTCACCTTTGACACCCCGGCAGGCACCGGCATGGTCATGCTTGGCTCCGTCCACGCCGACCCGAAAAGCGACAGCGCACCCTGGTATCGCCAGCCAGCGCAAGCCGGCGGTGTGACCGCGGCCCTCTACCTCATCGTCGCCGACTGCAAACCGCTTTGGGCAAAGGCGCAGGCCGTTAACGCCGACATTCTCCAGCCGCTCAAGACCATGGACTATGGAGGATCAGCCTTCTCCCTCAAAGACCCGGAAGGCTTCGTCTGGAGCATTGGCGAATACAACCCCTGGTCCATCCCCACGCCGCAAGCTGCCCAGTGATCACGCCATGCCACGGCCCGGAACTCCGCCCTGCTGCGGCCGGTGCTGGCCCGTCGTAAACTCCAGCGCCAGCTGCAGGTGATACTCCGCCAGCGCGGCATCGCGATGATTGCGGTAGCGCTCCGTCAACGGCGCCTTCTTGCCGTGCTCCCGCGCGGCCATCGCCTCCAGCATCAGCCAATCGTGCCAGCGCCCGCCCGCCTCCTGCAGATACTCAAACCGCTGCGCAATCTTCCGCGCATGCGGCGATCCCTCCGGCAGGCTCTCTGCCATGTAGCGGCACTGCTTGGCCGCCTTGCGCAACTCATGCAGCGTCTCCTCATCCAGGTGCTGAAGCCGTTGCAGCGCGTGCGTATTGTCTGGCTGCGCTCCATTCTTGCCACCGTGCAAGTGCAGGGCCCGCGCGCTCCGCGTCGCAAACGCACCCTGGATGCGTCCCGCCAGCTCGGTGGACGTAAACGTCTTTGCCGCGCTCCGGCGAAGCCGCGACGCACCCTCCTCCGCCAGCGGATTCAGCTTCAGCTCCAGCGACTTCAGCGCGGCCTGTAATGAGTCGCTCTCCGCGCGCAAAGTCGCCACCAGCTGCTGCGCTTCGGTCACCCGCCGCTTCGTCAGCCGCTTCAACAGCTTGGTGGCCTCCTTGCGCATCTGGTCGCCGCGCGACCCGGCAGACACGGCCACACGGTCCGGCATGTCCATCGTGATCATGTCCGCCTGCACGTCCAGGTCACGCACCGCGGCGGCAGCCCGCCGCACACGTCGCAGCAACCGGTCCACCTCGGTCGCTTCACGCCCATGCTCTGGCACGCCAGGCAATGTCTGCAGCAGAACCAGCTGCGCTTCCATGCGTCGTGTCGTCGTACGCAGCTTGTGGACGGGCCCTTTTTCCGCAGCGGTCTGCGCCACCAGCATCGCACTGCTCAATGCATGAATCTGATCGTCCAATAGCTCCGGTGCCTGTATCTGTCGTGTCTTGCTCACCTGCCTATAGATGCAGACGCGACAGAATCGCTGCCACTCCTCGCAAAAGCGCCTTCATCGTCGCACCCGCATCTGTGACACGGCGTGACACCTGTCACCGAACGGCAGTGACGTTGCACCCGTGCGCCATGCGTCGGCCAGTCATACTCTAACCACACCGCAGCCCCACGCAGGAGCCCCACCATGCCAGCCGCAGCTACCGAAATCAGCACCGCGATCGACCTGAAATCCGCCGCCGCCCTGGCGGATGTCACGCACCGCTACGACTCTGACAAGGGAACCCAGACCGCCCTGCGGAACTTCTCGCTCGCTCTGCAACCCGGCGAAGTGGTGGCACTGCTTGGGCCCAACGGTGCCGGCAAGACCACTGCCATTAAGCTGCTGCTCGGCCTGCTCACACCCACACAGGGCACCGCGCGCATCTTCGGCCAGGACCCCCGCAACAGCCGCACACGCGAGCGCATCGGCACCATGCTGCAGGTGGCAAAGCTGCCGGAAACCCTGCGCTGCCGCGAGTTCCTCACCCTGTTCCGCAGCTACTATCCCAACCCGCTGCCGCTCGATCCGCTCATCGACTCCACCGGCCTGCGCGGCATCCAGCACAAGCTCTTCTCCCAGCTCTCCGGCGGCCAAAAGCAGCGATTACTCTTCGCGATCGCTCTCTGCGGCAACCCCGATCTCGTCTTCCTCGACGAGCCCACGCTCGGCATGGATATTGAGACCCGCCACGCCCTGTGGGCCCAGGTTCGCGACCTTTCCGCACGCGGCAAGACCGTGCTGCTCACGACCCACTACCTTGAAGAAGCCGATACCCTCGCCGACCGCATCGTTGTCATGGCCCAGGGTTCAGTCCTTGCGCAGGGCACGCCCACACAGATCAAATCGCGCGTCACCGGCCGCAAAGTTCGCTGCGTCACAAACCTTCCACTGGACCAGCTTCAACGCATAGACGGCGTTCTCAGCGCGGAGCAACTCGGCTCTGCTACAACCCTCACCGTCAGCAACGCAGAAGACGTTCTGCGCCACCTGCTTGCAGCCGACCTGTCCCTCCATTCGCTTGAGGTAACCAGCCCCAACCTTGAAGACGCCTTCCTTGCGCTCACGAAAGAGTAAGGAGAAGAAGATAGCAAAGGTCTAATCCCAAGGTCCGTCGCGGGTATCCTCTTAGCCGCTCAGTTCCGACGCAACCCACTTACTCCTCACTTGACCTCTACTCCTCCACTTACTCCTTAGATCTTACTTTTACATACCAGTTACTCCTCACCTTCCACACGGAGCCATCATGCCCGCCGCCATTGCCTCCCGCGCACCGCGACTTCCCATCTACCTGAACGAAACCCGGTTCGAATTCCTGCGCCTGCTGCGTGCCCGCGCCTTCTCACTCGCGACCATCGGCTTCCCCGTCATGTTCTACCTGCTCTTCGGTGTCATCGTCGGCAACAGCAACGGCACGGCAGGGCAGTGGCGCGCCACCTACCTCCTCGGCACCTACTGCATCTTCGGCCTTGCCGGCGTCGCTCTCTTCGGCATCTGCGTCACGCTGGCCAACGAGCGTGCCCTTGGCTGGCTTGAGGTCAAGCAGGCCAGCCCCATGCCCGCCGCCGCCTATCTCGTCTCAAAGGTGCTCACCGCCGCCGCCTTCGCCACAATCATCTTCGCGATCCTCAGCACCATCGGCGTCACCATGGGCCATGTCCACATGACGCACCAGCAGTGGCTCCACCTCGCACTCACCGTGCTTGGCGGCGTTCTGCCCTTCTCTGCCATGGGCCTGCTGCTGGCCATGCTGGTTCCGTCAACGGCGGCCACCGGCATCGTCAACCTCATCTACCTGCCCATGAGCTTCCTATCCGGCCTCTGGATCCCGCTGGAAGGCCTGCCCAAGTGGCTCAGCCGCACCGCCTTCCTGTGGCCCACCTGGCACCTCGGTCAGCTCGCCGTGCACAGCATCGGCTACAAAATCACCTGGCCCGTATGGCAACACGTGGTGTGGCTCACCGGCTTTACCGTCCTCAGCCTGGCTGCCGCCACAGCCCTGTTCCAGCGAAACGCCAGCAAGGCGTAAGTAAGCCACACGTCGCCACGTCCACGCAAAGGCGTGCGACACGGCTTGCGGGAAACAACGGTGCGGGAGGTGTGGTGGCCAGAGACGGGATCGAACCGCCGACGCCGGCCTTTTCAGGGCCGCGCTCTACCACTGAGCTATCTGGCCTTGGGATGCACCCAGGGATCTGTGCGGAAGCACAACGCGCAGCCGGGGGTGGCCGCAGCGGTCGCGCAGACTCAGAACCTGGCAGCGACTCCCCAAGTATACCCAAGCTCATCCGCTGCGCCAAACCGCGCTGCCCCGAGCTATGCTGAGAGCACTCGGCGCCGCCGCTCAAGCCATGGCACGCACCATGCGCCGAAGCAATAATCCAGCAGAAGAGGTCCGCCCGCAATGCGTGTTCCCCTCGCTCACATTCTGGGCGCCGTCGCTCTCCTGCTGTCCCCAAACCTCCTTGCCCAGCAGGACACTCAGAGCCACGCCACCGCACCATCCGGCAGCGCTGAAGCCCGCACCACCCAGCGTCTGGAAGCCATCCGCGACCAGCCGCCCGCGCTGCGCGCCTTTCTGCTCCGCATGCCCAAGGGCGGCGACCTGCACATGCATCTCTCCGGTGCCGTCTACGCGGAGACCTTTCTGGCGAACGCCGCACAGGACAATCTCTGCGCTGACCCCGTCAAGCTGGTCCTGCTGCCCAACATCGGCACCACGCGCTCCATCCCGGCAAAGCCCGTCTGCGCAGAGGGCACCGTGCCCGCCGCAGAGGCCTTCACCAACCAGAAGCTCTACGACGCGCTGATCGACAGCTTCAGCATGCGCAGCTTTCAACCCACCCCCGGCACCAGCGGCCACGACCAGTTCTTTGCTACCTTTGGCCGCTTTAACGGCATCAGCAAAACTCACCTGGGCGAGTGGCTGGACGAGGTCGCCGCACGCGCCGCAACCCAGAACGAGCAGTACCTCGAAATCATGCACACGCCCAGCTTTGACAGTGCCGCGCGTGCCGCGAAAGACCTGCCACCCATCACCGCCGACTCCGACTTCGTCGCCCTCCGCGACGATCTGCTCAAGGCCGGGCTCAAAGACAACATCGCGAAAGATCGCGAAGAACTCGACGCCGCCGAACACCGACGCAGCGAACTGGAGCACTGCGGCACACCGCAGGCCACCCCAGCCTGCGCCGTCAAGGTGCGCTTCCTCTTCCAGGTGCTTCGTGCCTTCGCACCCTCCACCGTCTTTGCCCAAACCGTTCTCGCCTTTGAACTCGCTTCGGTTGATCCACGCGTCGTCGGCCTAAACTACGTTCAGCCAGAAGACAGCTACGGCTCCATGTCGCAGTACACCCAGGAAATGCGCTCCCTCCAGGCACTCCGGCCGCTGTATCCCAAAATCCACCTCAGCCTGCACGCCGGCGAACTCGCCCCGGGCCTCGTCCCGCCAGAGGGCCTGCGCTTCCACATCCGCCAGGCCGTCGACATCGCCGGCGCCGAACGCATCGGCCACGGCGTCGACATCGCCAGCGAGATCGACAGCGCCCAACTCCTCCGCGAAATGCACGACCGCAACATCATGCTCGAGCTCAACATCACCTCCAACGACACCATCCTCGGCATCCGCGGCGCCAACAGCCCACTCAGCCTCTACCGCGCCTTCGGTGTGCCCTTCGCCATCTCCACCGACGACGAAGGCGTCAGCCGCATCGACCTGACCAACGAGTACATGCGCGGCGTGCAGGATCAGCACCTCACCTACACCGACCTAAAGGCGTCCGCGCGCGCCTCGCTCGAGCACAGCTTTCTCCCCGGCGACACCCTCAACACGTCGCCCAACATCTACACCTCCCTGCGTGCCGGCTGCAGCGCAACGCACACCTCCTCCACCTGCGAAGCCTTCCTCAAGACCAGCGAACGCGCCGCGGCACAACTCGAACTCGAGCGCCGCTTCGCCGCCTTTGAAGCCGAGCAGCCACACTAGTTCGAGCTACGCGCTAGAATCACCCCGAACACCGGAGACTTACCAGTTGAAGCGCGCCCTTTCCATCGCCGGCCAGATGCTCGTCATGGTCCTCGCAGCCTTCACCGGCATGCTCTTCCTCGGCAAGCTCGTGCCACAACTCCACCTTGTGCACGTCGTCAGCCAGCAGGGCTTTACACGGCGCCAGTACGAGTTTGACTGGCTCATCTCCGTCGGCTTCGTCTACGTTCTCTTCCTGCTCATCGGCCTCGCGACAAAGCGCATCCGCACCAGCTGGCTCTCCACCACCGTCGCCTTCGTACTCACCGTAGCACTCCTCGCCCTCTTCACCCACATCGGCTTCAAAGACGCCAACCTTCTCTACGGCAACTAGGCAGCAATTTATCTCTGCTTCATCGGCGCACCCATACACTGCACTGTATGACAGCGGCACGTCGCCAGCGCTCCTTCCTCTCCTGCATCCTTCTCCTGCTCTGCACCGCGTGCACGCTCCGCGCCCAAAGCACACCGCACGCGCGCAACGTCATCCTCGTCATGACAGACGGCCTGCGCTGGCAGGAGCTCTTTCGTGGCGCCGACGAAACCCTGCTCACGCGGGACCGCTTTTACGCCGGCCGCGACGTCACCGAGCTGAAGCAGCAGTTCCTTGCACCTACCGCTGACGAGCGCCGCGCAAAACTTATGCCGTTCTTCTGGTCCTTCTTCCCCGCACAGGGTACCGTCTTTGGCGACGGCGACCAGGGCTCCGTCGCCAGCGTCACCAACGGCTTCAACTTCTCCTATCCCGGCTACTCTGAAACCCTCACCGGCCATCCCGACCCGCGCATCCACAGCAACGACAACATCCCCAACCCCAACACCACCGTGTTTGAGTTCCTCAACCACCAGCCCGGCTTCAGCGGACAGGTCGCCGCCTTCGGCGCATGGGACGTTTTCGCCGGCATCTTCAATGCGCAGCGCTGCGGCTTCCCCGTCAACGCCGGGTATGCCCCTCTGCTGGCCGCGCACTCCCCGCGCATCGACCTGCTCAACGCGATGAAGCTGGACGCGCCGCGCAACTGGCCCGATGAACCCTACGACTCACCCGTGTTCGAAACGGCGCTGGAATACATTCGCATCCAGCACCCCCGCGTGCTCTTCCTCTCGCTCGGCGAAACCGACGAGTGGGCCCACGCCGGCAATTACGGCGAGTACCTCCTCGCCGCCCATCGCGCGGACAGCTATCTGCAGCGGCTGTGGACCGCCTTGCAGAGCATGCCGGAGTACCGCGGCAACACCGCCATCGTCTTCGCCAACGACCACGGCCGCGGCAACGGTCCAGACACCTGGAAAGGCCACGGCGAGAAGATCCCGGAATCCAAAAACATCTTTATCGCGCTTGCAGGCCCAGGCGTCCCCAACAGGGGTGTACTCAGCAACGTACCCGCCGTCACTCAAAGCCAGGTCGCGGCCACCCTTGCACAGCTCGTCGGCGAAGACTGGAGAGCAGCGGAGCCCGCCGCCGGCATGCCTCTCCCACTGCTGCCGTGACAGGCAGGACAGCTCTCGCCGCACGCAGGGACGAGGTCCGGCAGCGGTAAGTGCCTCAGGTGGGTATGTCCGCGGACATACAATGAACCCACAGGAGCCTCCTCGTGAAGTGCGCACTCGCCATCCCGGCACAGACCATCGTCATGAGCTCCGCCGCGGCAGTCACGCCTCTGCTCGGCAGTGAGTTGCGTCATCGTCACCAGCCGTGCGGTGGTAGCTGGAGATCGTGAACCCTCCGCAACGCCTCACCGTCCGTACGGAAATGGTGGCAGTCCTCACCCGCCGCATCCTGCTTGTCAGCCTTGCAGCCGGCGTGATCTGCGTCATCGCGTTTACCTGGCGCTGGCAGCTGATGGTCGATTCGCCCATCATGCACTACGTCAACTTCCTCATGAGCCGCGGCCTGGCACCCTACCGTCAGATCCAGGACAACAACCTGCCTGGCGCCTACCTTGCAGAGTGGGTGGGTATGCACGTCTTCGGTCCCGATGACCTCGCATGGCGCCTCTTCGAATTCGCCGAACTCGCAGTCAGCACCGCTGCCATGGTCTTCATCGCGCGCCCTTACGACTGGGCTGCCGGCTTGTTCGCGGGCGCCCTCTTCACCATCCTGCATGGTGCAGAAGGCCCTTACTTCAGCGGTGAACGCGAGATCGCCATGACGGCTGTCATCCTGTGCGGGTACGCGGCACTCTTCGCCGCCGTTCGATACGTCCGCCCGGCCCTCATGGCCGCCATGGGATTTCTATTTGCCTTTGCGGTTGCCATCAAGCCCACCGTGGTGCTGTTGCCCCTGCTGCTGCTGCTCTTTACGGTGCTCGTGCTGCGCAAACGCGGCCGCCGCTGGGTTCCCTACGCGCTGTGGGCGCTCGCCGGGATGGCACTCGCCGTCGTTCTCAACGTGGGCTTCCTGCTTCAGCACGGTGCTCTGCTGGACTTCTTTCGCGTGCAGCAAAGCATCTCCACCTACTACGCCCAGCTCGCCGCGCTCACGTTGCCGCAAATGGTCAAGCGCCTCTTCTTTCAGCCGGTCTTCGACGTCCTTCTGGTCACAAGCCTGCTGCTGCTAAAGGGCAACCGGTGGCAAACGTGGGAAGAAACATGGGAGTGGTGGGCTCTGCTCGCCGGCGGTCTACTCGGCGTGCTCTCGTACACCCTGCAGCGCAAGAACTTCGTGCACCACCGCTACCTCTACCTCCAACTCGGCTTTCTGCTGGCGGGCATGCTGCTGCTGCCCGCATTGCGACGCACGGGCTGGCAGCGCGCGCTCGCCATCGCTGTCACGCTTGCCATTGCACTTGTCACCGTCCCGACAGCCTCGTTCGCGACGGCCCGCTTCAAAGGCAACAGCGACCTGACGGTGCAGATGGAATCGGACCTTCGCAGCCTCGGCAGCAGTGCAGACCTGCAGCGCGGCGTGCTCTGCCTGGACCAGGTGTTTGGCTGCATCAATGCGCTCTACCATCTGCGACTCGTGGAAAATACGCCGCTCTCCGGCGACCTGCTGCTGTTCACCGGCGAGCAGTTGCCCGTCACGGAACACGCACGAAACCTGCTCTGGACCTCCCAGCAGAACTCCCCCGCAAACGTCGTGATCGTCACCAACGAGAACTTCCAGGGACCCAACAACTACGGTCGCCTGCAGCGCTGGCCCGCCTACGATGCGTTCCTCATGAGCAACTACCGCTTGCTCACAAGCCGGACGTTTCCCTGCGAGTTCGGCAGACGCGACGACGAACCGGACCACCTCTACGGCTACCGCATCTACGTGCGGAACGGCACATCCTTCGCACAGGGGAGCGCGCCTCCTGCTCTTCCCCTTCCGTGCCCGTAAACTGCGGCGTCGGTTGCGTTCAAGCTGGAGCCATACTCACTTCGCGTGCAGTGCATCCGTCTCGAAACGCAGCACGGCGTCCTCATCCCAGCGGTGGTCGTCGCTGCGCCACCCATTGCGCCCGTCATCCATAAAATTCGGAAAGTTCGAGCGGCAAAAGCTCTCACGCCTGTCGAAGTCGATCAGCACCTGCGCCACGCCATCCAGCCGCAGCACCGACCGCTGTCCATCCGCGCTCCACTCCACGGTTGCCAGGCGCTGCCGGTCGCCATCCTCGCCGCCGCGCATACTGTCCACGTTGTACACCAGCATCGCGTCCAGCACAGTAATCTCGAAATCCTCGTCCACCGTCGCACGGTCGCCATCGCACGCGTAGCAGTACCCCGCCACGCCCTCATCCTCAAACACCACGCGCCACGCCAGCGCCCGCACCGGGGAATAGCTCACCAGCTTCGCCGCACCTACCCGGAACTCCAGCGCATCCATGCGGCCATTCTAGCAACGCACCCGCCCCGCAGCGCCCACAGCACCCTGCGGTACTCTGACCACACACGATGCGCACCGCCGCCCCCTCGCAGCCGCCCTCTGGTGAACCGCGTACCCGCCATTTCCGCCGCGGCCACATCACAGCCCTCGACGGCCTGCGCGGCCTCGCCATCCTCGGCGTCATGGCCACGCATCTGCTCACCGGCGACATGTCGCACGCTGGCTTCATCATCCACACCGCGTTCGTCTTCGCCACCGCCGGTGTCGACCTCTTCTTCGTCCTCTCCGGCTTTCTCATCACAGGCATCCTGCAAGACTCCGTCGGCGGTCCGCGCTACTTCCGCACCTTCTACGCCCGACGCGCCCTCCGCATCTTTCCGCTTTACTACGGCGTCCTCCTGGCGTTGCTGTTGCTCACACGCCCCCTCGGCCTCCACTGGTCCGGTACCTTTCCTGCGTTTCTGCTCTATCTCCAGAACCTCCGCTGGCTCCCATCCCTCTTCAGCCTGCCGCCTCAAAAGTGGGTCCGCCTTGACCACCTCTGGTCACTCGCCGTGGAGGAGCAGTTCTACCTCGTCTGGCCGCTTGTCCTGGTGTTCGTCCGCCGCAGCCGCTCCGTGCTTCTGCTCTGCGTTGCCGGCGTCATCCTCGCGTTTGTGGCGCGTTGGTACGGCCTCACCCACGGTCTCGGCTTCGACTGGGCCAACCGCACCACCGTCTGCCGCATGGACGAGCTCCTTGCCGGCGGCGCACTCCTTCTGCTCACGCGCCACCCCACAGGCGAACGGCTCTGCACCGGCGCCGCAACTGCCTTTGCTGTCCTCCTGCCCACGGTCATCGGTTATTTCTGGTTGCTGTACTACCATCCACCGGCTGGCTTGCTCCCGTTCACCATTTCCTTCAGCTACACCTGCATGGCCCTGCTCTCCATGCTGCTCATCGCCTCCTGCCTGCACACTGGATCGGTCCCCAACCGCATCTTTCATAACCGCACCCTGCGCTTCTTTGGCAAGTACAGCTACGGTCTTTACGTGCTGCACGTGCTGCCCTTGCCTGCGCTTGAACACCTGCTCCAGCATCTGCGCCGCGCCGGTGTCCCACCCGTTCCCGCGCGCCTCGGCATCGCCGCCGCTGCATTCGCGCTTTCCACCGCCGCCGCCTGGCTCAGCTTCCAGCTCTACGAGAAACAATTTCTCCGGCTAAAGCGTTTCTTCGACTACGCACCCCCGCCCACCGCGCTCTAGGCAGGCTTCCGCCCAATACCCGATACACTAGCCCACAGCTACCGATGACCTTCCGCTTCCACTTTGGCCGTGCCCAGGCTGCCGCCGCCCTTCTCCTCCTCTTCTTCTTCGCAGAAGCACTCTTCGTCATCGCGCGCGCTCCCATCACCGACGCCGATTACCGCTACGCCCTGTGTGGCCGCGAGATGTGGGAGAAGCCCTCCCCCGCACTGGGCTACTTCACCACCTGCGGCAACATGCAGGGCGACGGAACCCTCGCCTATCGCACCGCCGCACTTCCGCTTACCCTCTACCTCCAGTCGCTGCGCCTTCAGAACTACCTTGCGAAAAAGGCAGACGAACGCAAACCGCTCGCCCAACGCACCTATTCGCCCAACCCCACCTCCGGCTCCGTCTACGACCTCCGCCACCAGATCGCCGGCCTGCCCTACCTGCTCCGCGTGCCCTTTGCCCTTGCCGCCGCCCTGCTTGGCGCCGGTTTGTGGTGGGTCTCGCGCAGGCTCTTTGGCAACTTCGGTGGCTTCTTCGCCCTTGGACTGTATGTCCTCTCGCCTGCCGTCCTCAGCGCCGCGACCACACCAAACAACGACATCCTCGCCGCGTGGGGCATGTACGCCACCATCTACACCGCCATCGGCATCGCCCATGCCATGTACGGCCCCGCCCGCAAGTGGCGTCCGCGCATCGTGCTCTTCACCATTGCCCTGGGCCTCACCGCCTGCGCCCACGTTCTGGCGGCCATCGTCGCGCTCTTCTTTTCCGCCATCTTTCTGCTCTACGTCGCAGATCGCCGCCGCTCGGCCGTTCTCCCCATCCTCGTCGGCTCAGGCCTTGGTGCACTCTTCATCGTCTTTGCGTCCTATGCCTTCCACATCGGTGCCTTCTTCTATGTGTTCACCGCCGGCTCCGCTCGCTTCATCCCGTCGCAGCTCCCGGCATGGGCCTTTGCCTCTACCCTCACAAACGCGCCCACCATCATCGCCCTTGCCACCAGCTTTTTCCTCTTCCTCTTCGTCCGCCGCTCCCGCTATTTCGGCAACGCTGCCCCGTTCTTCGTCGCCCTGCTCACCCTTCCGCTGATCACCACGCAGATCACCACCGACCCCGTGCTCTGGGCCATCCCCTTCCTGCTTACCTTCATCGCCGGCGTATTTGCCGATGCCTTTGAAACGCCCTACCGCAAGCTTTTCCTCGCCTTCGCCGGCACCGTCCTTGCCGCGCAGGCAGTGCTCACCTGGACCCTGCTCCCCGCAATGCACCGATAGTGGTACCTCCGCAGGCAGAAACCCGTACAAATCTGCGCCCGAGAGCGCATCCTACAAGCAACCACATTCATGACAACCTTCCGCAACCGCCTTCTCGTCACTGCCGCTGTCCTCGTCCTTCTGCCCACTGCCGGCTGTAAAAAAACCAAGCAGATTGCCGCCCAGGCCACCGGTGCCGTCGGCGTCACCGCACCCACCTACACCGACGAGCTCCACGGCGCCATCGACCCCGGCCACCTGCCGCTGCTCCACTTCCCGGACTTCTCCAACCTCCAGCCCAGCATCGCCAGCTTCTACGACAATCGCGACTACACCCTGGCCTGGAGCAAGGACGGCAAGCCCACAAAGCAGGCCTCCGCCATGATGGAGGCGTTCTCCAACGCTCGCCAGCGCGGCCTTGAGCCCGAAGACTACGACGCCAGCAAATGGCAGGCACGCGTGGCCGACCTCGGCACCGATCAGGGCAAAGCGAACTTCGACGCAGCCATGTCCATCTCCACCGCGCGCTTTCTCAACGCCATCCATATGGGCCGCACCAATCCCCAGGCCTTCTCCTTCGGCGTCGACAACTCCTCCAAGCAGCTCGACCTCCCCACCGTCCTCGAGTCCCAGATCATCGACAGCTCAGACGTCGACACCACCCTGACCAGCTTCGAACCAGCCAACGCCCAGTACAAGGCACTCAAGGACTCACTCCACCATTACCTCGATCTCGCCGCAGAGGACCACAGCGATCCGCTGCCCGACCCCGGCAAGTCCTCCATCGCCCTCAGCGGCAGCTATCCCGCCCTGCAGGCGCTTGCGCAGAAACTCACGCTCGTCGGCGATCTCCATGCCAGCTCAGATCCCAACGCCACACCAGACCTCAGCGCCCTCACCGACGCCCTCAAGCACTTCCAGTCCCGCCACGGCCTCGCGCAGGATGGCAAGCTCAACAGCAGCACCGTCACCGCCCTCAATATCCCCATGACCGCCCGCGTCCAGCAGATCTCCGACACCATGGAGCGCTGGCGCTGGATGACCGACGAGTTCCAGCATCCCGCGATCCTCGTCAACCTGCCGGAGTTCGTCCTGCGCACCTTCAACGGCGACAACGAAGAGTTCCGCATGAACGTCGTCGACGGCCAGAGCAGCCAGGAAGAGCACCACACCCCCATGATCGCGGACCACATGAAGTACCTGGTCTTCCGCCCCTACTGGAACCTGCCGGTCGACATCGCCAGGAAAGACCTAGTCCCCCACATCGAGAAGAACCCCGGCTATCTCGCCGAGCACCACTATGAAACCGTCAACAACAAGGGCGAGCCGGAAGAGGCCTCTGCCGAGCGCATCGCCCACGGCAACGTCCTTGTTCGCCAGCTCCCCGGCACCACCAATTCCCTTGGCCTCGTCAAGTTCATGTTCCCCAACAAGTTCAACGTCTACCTGCACGACACCGATTCGCACTCGCTCTTTAGCCGCGTCCGCCGCGACTACTCTCACGGCTGCGTCCGCGTGCAGGACCCACCCAGGCTCGCCGACTGGCTGCTGCGCAACAACAGCAACTGGGACCCGGACAAAATTAAGGACACCATGGACGACGAGTCCATCACTAACAAAAGCGTCTCCCTCGGCGCTCCGGTTCCCATCGTCCTCTTCTACGGCACCGCCTACGTCGACGGCGGAGAAATCCACTTCTTCCAGGACCTCTACGGCTACGACAAGGACATGAACGACATGCTGAAGAAGGGCGCACCCTACCCGCAGAAGCCCGTCATCCAGCGCGGCGAAGCCTCCGTCTAGCTCTCCTCCACCAACTTCAGCTGCACAAACAGTCGCCACCGCAACGTGGCGACTTTTCTGCATGCGGTATCTCGCGTGCTAAAACCAACCCATGCGTCCATTCTCCCTGGCACTCCTCTGCCTCGTCGGCCTGTCCCTCCACGCCCAGCAGCCCGACACCAAAGCGGCCCCGACGCAGACCCTCCAGGAAAAGACCGCTTCCATGAGGCACCAGCCAGGCCTGCTCCCCCTCGACTGGGACAGCAAGGCCGGCAAGCTCTACCTTGAAGTCCCCCTGAGCGGCGCCGATCACACCACCTCGTCGGAGTACCTCTGGGTCCACTCCCTCCCCGGCGGCGTCGGCCAGAACGACCTCGGCCTCGACCGCGGCCAGCTCGGCGGTGGCCGCATCGTCCGCTTCGAGCGCACCGGCCCGCGCGTCCTCCTCGTCGAGCACAACCTCCAGTTCCGCACGGGCTCCACCGATCCCGCGGAACGCGCCGCCGTCGAAGGCTCCTTCCCCTCCACCGTCCTCGCCGGCTTCAAGGTCGAGGCCGAAGCGCCCGGCTCCGCAACAACAGCCGCCACCGTCCTCCTCGACATCACCGACCTCGCCATCCGCGACGTACACGACGTCATCGCCTCCCTCGCAAACGGCGAGCAGGGCAGCTTCAAACTCGACACCAACCGCTCCGCCATCGCCCTCGACAACACCAGGGCCTTCCCCAAAAACACCGAGATCGAAGCGCTCCTCACCCTCACCTCCGACGGCGGCAAACCCACCCTGCTCGCCGACGTCGCCCCCGACCCCCACGCCGTTACCGTCCGCGAGCACCAGTCCTTCCTCCAGCTGCCGCCCCCAGGCTTCACCCCACGCGCCTTCTCCCCGCGCGCCGGCTACTTCCCCGCCGGGTACCGCGAAATGAACGCACCCCTCGGTGAATCCACCGTCCAGCAGTTCATCGTCCGCCACCGCCTCCTCAAGCAGGACCCCAGCTGCACCCACGCATGCGTCGCCGTCCAACCCATCCGCTACTTCGTCGACCGCGGCGCGCCGGAGCCCGTCCGCACCGCCCTCGTGGAAGGCGCGCGCTGGTGGGACACCGCCTTCCAGGCCGCTGGCTGGGCACCCAACACCTTCATCGTCGAGCCACTCCCCGCCGACGCCGACCCCCTCGACATCCGCTACAACATGATCCAGTGGGTCCACCGCTACAACCGCGGCTGGAGCTACGGCGAAGCCATCACCGACCCACGCACCGGCGAAATCCTCAAGGGCAACGTCACCCTCGGCAGCCTCCGCGGTCGCCAGGACTACCTCATCGCCGAAGCCCTGCTCGCCCCCTACAAAAACGGCAAAATTCCCACCGGCAAAGACGACCAGGCCCTGCAGATGGTCCTGCAGCGCATCCGCCAGCTCGCCGCGCATGAGACAGGCCACACCCTCGGCCTCTCCCACAACTTCGCCGCCAGCGCCTTCCCCCACACCGACCACGACGAAACCGTTTCCGTCATGGACTACCCGCACCCGTACATCACGCTCGACAAAAACAACGTCCCCGACCTCACCCATGCCTATCCCGTCGGCATCGGCCTCTGGGACAAGGTCGCCATCGACTACGGCTACCGCGAGTTCGACCACAACGGCGCTCCCGTTGAGAACCCCGCCGCCCTCGAAGCCATCCTCAAGAAATCCGAGGCCTCCGGCCTCGTCTACATCACCGACGAGGACGCCCGTCCCTTCGGCGGCGCCCACCCCCACGCCCACCTGTGGGACAACGGCACCAACCCGGCCGACGAGCTCGACCGCATCCTCACGGTCCGCTCCGCCGCCCTCGCTCGCTTCGGCCCAGACAGCATCCGCAACGGCACCAGCATCGCCCAGCTTCAGGACACCCTCGTCCCGCTCTACCTGCTGCACCGCTACCAGACCGAGGCCGCCATCAAGCTCATCGGCGGCCTCGATTACCGCTACCAGGTGCGCGGCGACGGCCAGCCCGGCCCGTCCATCGTCTCCGCCGCAGACCAGCAGCACGCCCTCCACTCGGTCCTCAAAACCCTCTCACCAGCCACCCTGGCCATGCCCGACAACCTCGTCCGCATGCTCCCCCCGCGCCCACCCGGCCTCCCCCGCTCTACAGAATCCTTCAGCACACAAACCTCGCTCACCTTCGATCCCATCGCCGCCGCGGAGTCTTCCGCCGACCTCACCCTCGCCGTCCTCCTCCACCCCGCACGCGCCTCGCGCCTCGTCCAGTACCACGCGCAGGACCCCTCCATGCCCTCGCTCACCGCCGTCGAAGACGCCCTCCTCGCCGCAGTAGCCGCCCGCCCCACCACCGGCCCCAGACTCTCCGTTGAAGTCAGCCGAGCCGTAGAATCCCGCACCATCGAAGCCCTGCTTTCGCTCGCCAACAACCCAGCCGCATCTGCCCAGGCCCGCGCCATCACCCGCGCCGAACTCGACACCCTGCTCAAGCAGAACTCGACCTCCACCGCAGACGCCGACGAGTCCGCCCACCGCGCAGCCATCGTCGCCCGCATCACTGAATGGCAGCACGCTCCGGAGAAGTTCACCCCCGCCAGGCCCATCGAAGCCCCACCCGGCATGCCCATCGGCGACGACGAATAAAGTCCCGACACCTGACGCGCCAGGCTGGGCAATGCCCCCCAGTGCCGGCCCCGGCACGCATCCAACCAGCATGCAGTCTCTCGAACTCACTCCTCACACCACCGCACTCGTCCTCATCGATCTCGAAAACGGCATCGTCGCTCGCGACCTGGCACCACACACCTCCAAACAGGTCGTCGACAACTGCGTCCAGCTCGCCGGCGCCCTTCGCTCCGCCGGCGCCACGGTCGTCTTCGTCCACGTCGACATCAACGCCGTCCCACACCCGCCCGCCGACAAGCCCCGCGCCCAGCCGCCCGCGCCCCTCCCCGCCACCGCCAGCGATCTCCTGCCCACCCTCGGCATCCAGCCCACCGACAAGATCGTCCTCAAGCACCAGTTCGGTGCCTTCTGGAACACCGACCTCCATGACTACCTGCAGGGCAAAGGCATCCAGACCATCATCCTCGGCGGCATCGCCACCAACATGGGCGTGGAATCCACCGCACGCGCCGCCTTCGACCGCCGCTACAGCATCGTCTTCGCGGAAGATGCCATGTCCAGCGTCACCAAAGCCATGCACACCTTCGCCACAGAAGAGTTCTTCCCCATCATTGGCCGTGTCCGCTCCACAAAGCAGATCCTCGCCGCGCTCGCCTGATCGCCCGCAGCCCTCCCAGCCCGGTCCTGCCGAAACGCACGTCCGGGCTGCCGGAGCAACGTAGGACCACCGCGCACAAGTATTTGCCCGGTCTGTCGTCCATCAGGCATACACTCGCCACAGACATGTATGTCAACTCCTTGCTGCGGACGCTACCCCACGCTGTCGTAGACCGCCTGCACCTTGAAAAAGTGAACTTCGAACTCCGCCACGAAATCGAATACCCCGGCAAGCCGATCCACTATCTCTACTTCGTCGAATCTGGCATGGCGTCCATGACCACCACCTTCACCGACGGCGAGCAGGTTGAGGTCGGCATGTTCGGCTTTGAGTCCATCATCGGCATCTCCGCCCTCATGGGCACACGCCAAAGCCTCAACCGCGTGTACACCCAAATCGCCGGCAGCGGCTTCAGAACGCCGATCGTCCGAGCCCGGTCTGAGTTCCAGCGTGGCGAAGAATTTCAATACCTCTCGCTGCGCTACGTGCAGGCCCAGCTTCTTCAGGCCATGCAGTCCGCCGGCTGCAACGCCAAGCATGAGGTCAACCAGCGCCTCGCCCGCTGGCTGCTGCTCTGCGCAGACCGCGTCCAAAGCACCACCTTCCTCCTCTCGCAGGAGTTCCTGGGCGACATGCTCGGCGTTCGCCGCACCTCCGTCACCATGGCCGCCCTCGCCCTCCGCCAGGCTGGCCTCATCTCCTACTCCCGCGGCAGGATCACCCTCCTCGACATACCCGGCCTCAAGTCCGTCTCCTGCGAGTGCTACCGCGTCATCAAAGACCACCTGGACAGCTACACCGAATTCGACACCGCATTCGTCAGCTGACGCCGCGGCTGCCGGCTGGCGAATCACAGAACAAAGCGGCCCCCACTAAAGGAGGCCGCACTCGTGATCTCTACAGCGTTACGCGCGTCGACGCCGTCCGTGCCCCCGACGCCCGCCTGCCACCAGCCGCGGCGATCGTCCGCCAAACTGCCACTCCCGCACCGGTCCAACATCCACGTGTACAAAATGGCTTGTCGGGTAGTATCCCACCCCGCCCATACCCAGGCTCAGCGCCGCATTCCGCAGCATCAGCGTGCTCACGCCCGGTACCTGGATGTCGATCGCCTTTGACAGCATGTGCTGCGAATGCTCCGCCACACCCGTCACCGCACTCCGCGTCCGCAGAAAATTGTTCGACCACGGCGACCTGTATCCGCACACAATGTCAATCACGGCGTTGGGCTTGTGCAGCGAGACTAATAACTTGTGGAGTAAATCGAACTCCTGCGGATCGTAGTTCGCCGTCTCATTCGTCCGGTGATCCCGCAAAAAGTGGTTCAGCATCGCAATGCCACCCGGCAGGTACTGCCCGCCCTGCTTGAACGCCACGTCAATCGACTCACCTGTGTGCGTGTGGTGCAGCCGAAGCCGCATCGTGTCCATCACACCCCTGGTGGCTGACGTCTGTGGCACCATCGGCGTGGTCGAATCCAGACCGTCCGCGCTCATCGTTAAAGTGGTTCCCGCAATCAACAAGGCAGCGGCCACGGTACGGCCAACAAGAGGTAAACGCGAAGAAAACAATTGCAAAAGAAAATCTCCCGGAACCGGCGTTCGTAAAGCGTGCTGTACAGAATCCTTAAGGCAAATGCGGATTGCTAAATCGCATTCCCGTTCAACCATCTCACCGTACCCTACCTCATTGGCAGGGCACAACCCATACTCAAATGGTGGCATCCCGCACGCCACCCTGCGCCGCAGCACCAAATGCCCCATCCCCGGTTCAGATTGGCTGCCGATATCCATGACGCAGCACTGCGATACCATCAGGCGAACACGACCGCAAACCCCCGCCTGGTTCGCCCCGCAGCACATAGACACCCGTATCCCTAGCCAAGGAGGCGTCCTGAACCTACCGTTTCCTGCAGCCGCCCCCACCGGCCGCCTCCGCCTTCTGCTCACCGTCTTCCTGCTTCTTCTCGCCACCGCCATGGTGGTTGAAACGGTCCGCTGGCCCTGGTCCAACGACGCGCAGGTCTTCCACTACGCCATCTTCCTCATGTCTCGTGGCCTCGCGCCCTACCGGCAGATCATCGATCTGAACCTGCCCGGCAGCTACCTGTCGGAGTGGATCGGCATGCATCTCGTGCCGTTCTCGCCCATCGTGCAGGTCACCGATCTCAGCTACCGCCTGTACGACCTTCTTCTGCTCGCGCTCTTCGGCTGGGCCGCGGTTGTCATCACCCGCCCCTACAACTGGTTCGCCGGCGTCCTCGCCGCCACCCTCTTCGCGCTTCTGCATGCGTCGGAAGGCGCATGGATGCTGGGCGAACGCGACTTCGTCATGGCCGTTCTGCTCGCCGGTGCCTACGCCTTCACCTTCAGCGCGACACGTTCGGCTTCAGGCTCAGGCAACAAAAGCACCGTCAGCCTCTTCCTCGGCGCACTGCTCCTTGCCCTGGCATGCACGCTCAAACCCTTTGCCCTGCTATACGCCGTGCCGCTCTTCGTCTCGCCCATCCGCCAGTCGGCACGGACCCTCGCTCCCATTGCCGCCGCGTTTGCCCTCGTTGCCTTCCTCACACTCGGATTTCTGCTCTGGCGCAACTCCCTTCCCGCCTTCCTCAGCAGCCTTCAGCTGGCCGCCGGGTACAGCAGCACCCATCGCACATCCCTCGCCTACATGCTCCACCACAGCACGCCGCGTGGCCTGTATCTTCTCCTGCCGCCCGCCTTTGTACTCGCCGCGCTCCATCGCTCCTGGCGCATTCCAGAGGTTCTGAACCTGCAGCTCGCCACCCTGCTTGGCCTGTTCAGCTACTTCGTGCAGAACAAAGGCTTCATCTATCACCGCTACCCCTGGGTTGCCTTTGCCCTGCTCTGGCTCGCGGTCGAATGCACCCTGGCCGTAAGCAACGCCGCGCAATCCCGCGTGCCGTCTACCACCCTGGCAGCCACCCTTGCCGCCGCCACCCTCGCCGCCGCCACCTTCCTCGTCGCGCCCTTCTACCTCTACCGCACCTTCCACATGCCACCAGACACCGCAATGTCCACGGCCATCGCGCAAGACCTCCGCACCCTCCAGCGCAACGGAGTTCCGCTCGACACCCACATCCAGTGCCTCGACGGCATCACCGGCTGCTACAGCGCCCTCTATCGCCTGCAGCTCGCAAGCAGCACCGGCTTCATGGGGGATCAACTCCTCTTTCAGGCGACCAGCACACCCGCCGTGCAGCGTGCACGCGCACTCTTCCAGCAGCAGCTCGCCGGCAATCCGCCCAACGTCTTTGTCGAGACCAACTACTGGTACGGCGGTCCCCAGCAGTTCACAAAAATTGCGACCTGGCCCGCCTTTCAGAGCTGGCTGCACGCCAACTACACCCTTATCCAGACCCGCACCTTCCCCGAGCACCCCGGCGACATCGACCCGATCGGCTACCAGATCTATCTCCGCCGCCCCTGAGCAGACCCCGCGTTCGCCCCACTAAGCGCCCTTCGTGTCCCCCAAAAGTGCCATCCGCACCGGGGCAACCGGCTTGCGCCCGGCGCATCTTCTTACACATGGCGCGCCACACAGGTGAACGCCTTAAAGAGGTCCCATGACGTTGCGCTCAACCCTTATCGCCGCCGCACTTGCAGCCGCGACTCTAGCACCGGCCTTGCCCACCTTGGCCCAGTCTGACTTTCACAACGATCCTCGCTACCACCACGGCGGCATCGGCACCGGCAAGGGTGCCCTTATCGGCGGTGCAGGCGGCGCCGGCATCGGAGCCCTCGCCGGCGGCGGCAAGGGTGCACTCATCGGTGGTGCCATTGGCGCAGGCGGCGGCGCACTCGTCGGCCACCAGGTCGCCCACAATCGCCACAAGCGGCAGCGTCGCGCCTACTACGATAGCCATCATCACCGCCACTACCGGTACCAGTAAGAACACCGGGGCTCACTCAATCAGGCCCGCTGCATCGGACAAGCAAAAAGGCCGGCAAGTTGCCGGCCCGTCGCTTTCAAAAAGCAGCGTCTACCAGATCTGACGATCCTCATCCCGCCACGCCGGCTTATCCTGCTGTACGTTCGTCTGCTCTGGGCGCAAGCCCTGGTTCGGCGCCCGCAGCTTTGTCGCGCGCGGCCCCAGCGCGGTCGACATCGGCCGATGCATCTTGCTGCCCATCTCCTGCTCGGTCCAGTTCTTCCATGTGTCGTTGCCCTTCGCCAAACGCGGTCCGTGACTCTTCGGGCCAACCGCCAGCGCCGTCGTCAGCACACTCTGGTACTGCCGCTGATTGCACCGCATGCAACGTACCGGCATCCGCAGCAATGCAAACTCCGACAGGTCTCCCAGCCGCACGCGCGACCGCCGAAACCGCGTAAATGCGCAAAACTGGCAGGCAATAACACCTTCCGGTATGTCCAGAAGTCCTTCCGGATGAGTCCAGTCCACCTGCTTGCCCGACGCAGTCTCGGCAACGGCATCCGACATCTCCTCAGACTGATCTGCCTTGCTGTCCATCTCGTCCAGGGCCTTCACCTCGCACCTTCAGCCTAGCCTCTCCATCCTGCAACCGCAATGCCTCGCGGCTCCCCCGCACCTGGCACCCCAGCCCCCAAAACAACTCCCGGTGACACAATACCTCTCATGGCCGAAACACCTCCGCAGGAACTGCCAACCCCCGATGCCCCACCGCTCCACGCCAAATCGGCTTTCCTGGGCAGCGGCGCCTGGACAGCCACCGCCCTGGTGCTCCTCGCCATCCTGCTCCTGGCCATCGTCATCGTCCGCACCAACGATGCCATGGCAAACCTGCCGGGCCGCCGCTCACAACTCTCCAGTCGGCAAACCCTCGTCGACCAGGCCCCCTGGAAGACTGCCGTCTCCCTTGGCACCCTCGCCGTTACGCAGGAGGAACTCGCGTACGCGCGTCAGGCAGAACATCTCGCCGACCACGACGTCGACCAGGCCTTCGCCGCGGCTCTTCGTACCGCCAGCCTCAAGCAGCGCACCCTCACCGGAGAAGCCCTCGCCCTGCAGACCAAGGTCACGCAGCTCCAGAACATCACCGCAGCCGACGCCGACACCGTAAAGCAGCTCACCCCAAAAGGCGGCGATGACCTCGACATCGCGCAGGCACAACTCGGCCTAGATAACGACGAACTCAACGACGCACGCGGCGACCTCGCACGTGCCTCCGGCGACCAGCGCACAGAGATCCAGCAGGAGCTCGTCACCCGGCAGGCAGAAGTCAAAAAGTTCGATGCCGCTGCCAGCACCGGTGAAACCGCAGCCACGGTCGCCCAGCAATACCGCACCCTGGCGCGCTTTATTGAGGCATGGCAGCACCAGAACCAACGGTATGCGCTGCTCCTTCAGGCGCAGGCAGCCTCCACCCGCACCGCCGCAGACCTCGTCAAACAGCACAACAGCCTCGAGCACACCACCTCAAATCAACCCACAGAGCAAGCACAGGAGCTCGCCAAAGACCGCATCGCCAGCCTGAAACGCCAGTCCCTCCAGCGCCAGCTCATGAGCACCTACGACGACCGCATCGAGACGGAAGGGGATCTCGCCGACGTCTACGGCAAATGGGCCGCACAGGTCGCTCTGCAACACCGCATCATCGGCCACCTCATCGCCGTGCAGTGCCTGTACATCCTGCTCATCCTTCTCGCCGCCATCGCCGCCAGTGCCGTCGTCCACTACTTCGCCGAGCGCGAAAGCCTCGACGGCCGCCGCATGCGCACACTCAGCCGCATCCTCCGCCTTGTCGTTCAGGTGCTCGCTTTTCTTGCCATCCTCCTCGTCGTCTTTGGTCCGCCACAACAAATCTCCACCGTCATCGGCCTCACCACCGCCGGCCTTACCGTCGCTCTCCAGGACTTCATCCTCGGCTTTGTCGGCTGGTTTCTCCTCATGGGCCGCAACGGCCTTGGCGTCGGCGACATCGTCGAAATCAATTCCGTCACCGGCGAGGTCGTCGACATCGGCATCTTCCGCACCACCCTGCTTGAAACCGGCAACTGGACCGCCAAGGGCCACCCCACCGGCCGCCGCGTCGCCTTCAACAACAAGTTCGCCATCTCCGGCCAGTTCTTCAACTTCACCACCGCCGGCCAGTGGATGTGGGATGAACTCACCGTCACCGTCCCCACCGGCCAAGACCCCAGCGCCACCAGCGATCGCGTCAAGAACGTCGTCGCCAACGAAACCGGAGAGGACGCACAACAGGCCGAATCCGAGTGGCGGCGCTCCTCGCTGCAGCGCGGCCTCACCCAGTTCTCCGCCGCACCCGACGTCAACCTCCGTCCCTCCAGCGCCGGCTTCGACCTTGTCGTCCGCTACGTCACCCGCGCCACCGGCCGCTTCGACCGCCGCAACCGCCTCTACCGCTGCGTTCTTGAAGCCGTCCACCAACCCGAACCAACCCCGGACACACCAAGCCAGGACACACCAGGCCACGACACACCCGCACCAGCCTCGGAGCCGCCATCGCAGTAAGCACGGGCAGCAGCAGCGCCCAGCAAAGGTCCACATGAACCCACATTCCGGTCTATACTGAACCAGGAGACTTCCTCATGGCTCGTCCACACTCCATGGCCGCAGCGGCAGCAAAACCCGGCCTCTTCCTGGCCCACCAGACCGCGTCCACCGGCATCCCCAAGCGCACCGTCACTGCCATTCTGGGTGAGATCGCCGCAGTCCGCTCGCTGCCGGTCGGTTCCGTCTGCGCCGAGATCATCCCCGCCTCCTCCTGGAAGCGCAGCAAAGACCGCCTCACCGCCTCCGCATCCCAAACCGCCGCACGCCTCGCCTATGTCTTTGAGCTTGCGGAAAAAGTATGGGGTAACCGCACACACGCCGCGGAATGGCTCGCCATGCCACACCCCGAACTTAACGGTGCAAGCCCGTTTTCCCTGATTCGCACCGAATCCGGCGGCCGCACCGTGGAGTCCCTGCTTGTCGCCCTCGACCAGGGTTTCCCCCTCTAAGTCCTCTTCGAATGCTTACCGCATATCGCCTGCACCGCCCAGGCCAAAGCGCCTTTGACACCATCGGCAGCCGCCTCGCAGAGGGTCGCTGGCATTCCCGCTTTACTGAAGTCGTCTACGCCGCAGACCACGCGAGTCTCTCTGTCCTTGAGACCCTGGTGCACGCCGGTGGCCGGCGCATCCCGCCCCGCAGCCTCACCCGCATCCACATTCCCGACCAAAGCCTCATTGAGACCGCCAGCTGGCTACCGTTCCCCGCAAGCCAGGCCTTCGGCGACGCCTGGGTCCGCGATGGCCGCACACCCCTGCTTTCCGTCCCCAGCGCTCCCATGCAGCAGCTCGAACGCAACTTCGTGGTCAACCCCGCCCACCCGGAGTTCGCCCGCATCTCGGCAGACGACGCCATCCCCTTCACCTTCGACCCGCGTCTCTTCAATCTCTAGCGCGGTCTTCGCTTACTTCGTGCAGGCTTTCCCGGCGTCCGCGCGATACCCCTTGGCCTGTGCATCGCTCTCGCTCATGTACACACCCTGCTTGGTCTTGCCGTAGTACCTGTCCGTGCTGCAGTGGTACACCTTGGTCTCTGTGTTCACCCACACCTGGCCGTTGCCGCCACCGGGTGCCGCCTGCGTTCGCGCCGGTTGCACCGCTGCCTTGGCCGGTGTGGATGGTGCAGGCATCGGTGCAGGTGCAGCCGTCGGCATCGGTCGAGGCGCTGGCGCCGCCTGACTGCTCACAGCAGGTGCCGGCGGAGTCGCCCTGGCGCTCGACGGTGCCGAAGCACCCGTCGCTGTGAACCAGCTACCCACACCACCATGCCCACGGCATGCCCCACTCTTGCTTGCGGCGGACGAGTACGATCCGTCCTTGCACTGACCTGTCGACCCGGCCGGTGCCGGTCCACTGGCAACTGCCGGCGCACTCACAGCCGGCTTCGCCGCCTTCGTTGCCGGCACGGTGGCAGGCGCAGCTGCTGGTCCGGCAGGCATTGCTGCCGAAGCCTTGCTCTTTGCTCCAGACGTCGCAGAAGTCGCCGAGAACCAGCTCTGCACGCCCTGGTGACCACGGCACGCACCAGCCTTGCTCGCTGCCGTCGAATACGTTCCGTCCTTGCACTGTCCCGTGGACCCACTAGGAGCTCCTGCCGGAGCCTGTGCCTGTAGGGCAGCCGTTCCTGCACAAGCAAACGCAATCATCGCAAAACGGGTCCAGAACGTACGCATCGGTCATCTCCTGATCAGCTACACCATACGCGGTGAGGATCCGCTGACCACGACAAAAACCAGCTCTGTCGTCAACTACCGGCAGGCCCCGTGAGTTCAGCGCCACCATTCACTCACGACAACCCAGGTGAGCCGTATCGCTCCGTAACGTAGCCTGTCTACGCACTGGCCCGGGGGATCAGCCCGGCCATCGAGCCGCCTTACTGCGCAGCCGCGACCGGTGTCTTTTTAGCACCGCCAGCCGTCTGCCGCACTGCCGAGTCCACCACGGCATACAGCAGCTGATCCGGGTCGCGCCGTGCACTCGCCTTGATGGCCATGCCCATCGCGCGTCCCGCAGCCTGCGTGTCCGGCAGGGTCAGCCCGCGCTTTTGCGCACTCATCGCGGCCAGTTCCTTCACCATGTCGAAGAACTTGTCCTCATTGCGCCCACTCGCCACCCACGCCTCGTGCACCGTGCTGGTCAGCAATTGGTCCGTCGCCACGTTGGACCCCGCGCTGTTCGCCGCCGTCACGCTCGGCGCGGATGCACTCTGCACCTGCGACCTCGGCGTGGCCTGCGCACCTGCACCAATCGACCCAACCAGCAAACCTCCCGCAACCACCACACCCGTCATCGTCCGCATCGCACGCTCTCCTCTACCTGTTGCTTTTGCCTGTCACCGTGAGCCCTTGGCCCCGTCCTCACTACGTGTCCCGAAACCGTAGCGCTAGTAGCGGTTGCCGTACCGGTCATACCGTTCGCGGTAATCCCTGCGCTGATTATCCTGGTGAACCTTGCCCAGCAGCGCACCGCCACCGGCGCCCACACCACCGCCAATCAACGCACCCTTCAGTCCACCACCCAGCAAACCGCCCAGCAGCGCACCCGCACCGCCACCGATCAGCGCACCTTTACCCGGTCCAATACCGCCCTGGTGCCTGTTGTAGTCCCCATGGTTGTAATCGCCATTGCCGTACCGCTGACGGTCATACTGGTCGTTATAGGGCTGCGCCTGCCGATAGCCATTCCGATACCCGCCGTTCCCATACTGCGCAGCGGCAGCAGATCCACCCACTACGGGCCCCGCCACCATCACCGCACACAACAACATGCCGATACCACGTCTCATGCCAAACCTCCGGCGCTCACGCGTCGCCCCTTTTTGGATGCCCACGCACCCCACAGGTTTGCAAAGCCCGCTACGAAACCTGGCCACCTCCTCTCATTGTCAGTACGCTTGCGGTTCACATCGATACACTTTCCATCGACGACTTCGCCGGCCCGGTCAACCTCGTCTGCGCCAACCTGCCCGCCATCGCGACCTGCCGCTTCTCCCAATCGCCCGTCACCCTCTCCGCCGGCACCTCCACCACCTTCACCCTCACGGTCGAAACCAGCGCCCTGCCCTACGACGAAGCGTCCAACCAGGTCGTAGGCGCCATCGCCGCCGCCCTCCTCGCGCCCATCCTCTTCTTCCGCCGCCGCATGCCGCGCCCGACGGGCCTGCTGCTCCTCCTCGCCGCCACTGCTGCACTCCTCTCCACCGTCACCGGTTGCAGCGGCAAATACCCCGCCTACACCGCACCCGGCACCTACACCATCCAGGTCGTTGGCAACTCCACCGACACCAGTGCACCCATCACCCACAGCCGGCCCATCACCCTGGTCGTCACACCCTGAATCGCCGCACACCACCCGCCCCAACAAGGCCAGCCCGCCGACCCCCGCCATTTATACTGAAACGTGATGGCAGACGATCAGAACAACCTCCCGCTAGGCCCCAACGACCCCGAATCAGCAGGCACCCCCAACACCCCCGCCCCGGCCGAACTCGGCTCCGGCGACGGTGCCGTTCCACCCCCCAGCTCCACCGGCCCCGGAGCCCTGAACCTCTACCCCATCAACCTTGAAGAGGAGATGCGCCGGTCCTACCTGGACTACAGCATGTCCGTCATCGTCGGCCGCGCCCTTCCAGACGTCCGCGACGGCCTCAAGCCCGTGCACCGCCGCATCCTCTACGCCATGCAGGAAATGGGCCTCCAGGCCAACAAAAAGTACACCAAGTGCGCCAAGGTCGTCGGCCACACCATGGGCAACTACCACCCCCACGGCGACAGCGCCATCTACGACGCCATGGTCCGCCTCGCCCAGCCCTTCTCCATGCGCTACCCGCTGGTCGACGGCCAGGGCAACTTCGGCTCCGTCGACGGCGACCCACCAGCCGCCATGCGCTACACCGAGTCGCGCCTCCAGAAAATCTCCGGCGACATGCTCGCCGACATCGACATGGACACCGTCGACTTCACCCCCAACTACGACGAGAGCACCCTCGAGCCCACCGTCCTGCCCGCCCGCTACCCCAACCTCATCGTCAACGGCAGCTCGGGCATCGCCGTCGGCATGGCCACCAACATCCCCCCGCACAACCTCACTGAGGTCATCAACGCGGCCATCATGCTCGTCAACGAGCCCAACAGCACCCTCGAAGACGTCCTCCAGCACGTCAAGGGCCCGGACTTCCCCACCGGCGGCATCCTCTACGGCACCTCCGGTATCGCCAACGCCTACCGCACCGGCCGCGGCCGCTTCATGGTCCGCTCCAAGGTCGCTGTCGAAGAGACTCGCAACGGCAAGCAGAGCATCATCGTCACCGAGATCCCCTACCAGGTCAACAAGTCCAACCTCATCAAGCGCATCGCCGAACTCGTCACCGACAAGGTCATCGAAGACATCTCCAACGTCGAGGACTTCTCCGACCGCGAAGGCATGCGCATCTCCATCGAGCTCAAGCGCGGCGCCCAGCCCGAGATCGTCCTCAACCAGCTCTACAAAAACACCCCCATGCAGGACAGCTTCAGCATGATCTTCCTCGCAGTCGTCAACGGCCAGCCCCGCGAGCTGCCCCTGCCCGACGCCATCCGCGCCTTCATCGATCACCGCATCGACGTCGTCCGCCGCCGCACCGCCTTCCTCCTCGGCAAGGCCCGCGAGCGCGAGCACATCCTCCTCGGCTACCGCATCGCCCTCGACCACCTCGACGAGGTCATCCGCATCATCCGCAACAGCTCCTCCCGCGCCGACGCCCGCGAAAACCTCTTCAGCTTCTTCTCCGGCCGCCGCATCAATCTCCGCGGCACGGAACTCGCCGGCATCACGCTCGACCCCAACAAGTACGGCATCGACTCCGCCCTCGTCGGCACCCCCATCGCACCGGCCGGCATCAACGGCACCCTCATCCTCTCCTACCGCCAGATCGACGCCGTCCTCGAGTTCCAGCTCTACCGCCTCACCCAGCTCAGCATCGACGAGCTCGTCAACGAACTCACCAAGGTGCGCGAAAACATCGCCGAGTACGAGAGCATCCTCGCCTCCGACAAAAAACTCAAGCGCGTCATCGTCAAGGAACTCGAAGAAGTCCGCGACAAGTACGGCGACACCCGCCGCACCCAGATCCTCGACGAGTCCACCGAGCTCACCCTCGAAGACCTCATCGCCGACGAGCAGGTCGCCGTCACCGTCTCCCACACCGGCTACCTCAAGCGCACGCCCATCTCCATCTACCGCCAGCAGCGCCGCGGCGGCACCGGCCGCATCGGTATGAAGACCCGCGAAGAAGACTTCGTCGCCTCACTCATCATCGACAGCACCCACAGCTTCCTCCTCTTCTTCACCAACACCGGCCGCGTCTTCTGGCTCAAAATCTACGAAATCCCCGACGTCGGCATCACCGGCAAGGGCAAGCACATGGCCTCCCTGCTCGCCCTCCAGCCCGGCGAAAAAATCGTCAGCTACCTCGCCGTCCGCAACCTTAAAGAAGAGGGCAAGTACGTCTTCTTCGCCACCCGCGAAGGCATCGTCAAAAAGACCCCCCTCACCGACTTCTCCAACGTCATGGCCCGCGGCATCATCGCCATCTCCATCGACAAGGATGACGAACTCATCGCCGTCCGCCTCACCTCCGGCGACGACGTCGTCTTCCTCGCGACGAGAGACGGAAATGCGATCCGCTTCTGCGAAACCTACGACGCCGACAAGTCCGGCGGCCTCCGCCCCATGGGCCGCAACGCCTCCGGCAACAAGGGCATCACCCTCCGCAAAGACGACTACGTCATCGGCGTCGCCGTCACCCCCTCCGAGTCCGCCCGCAACAAAAAACGCCTCGAACTCGCCGCCAAGATCGACGCCGAAGCGCAGGCAAACGCGGGTGCCCCAGGTTCGCCGAAGTCTAACCCGGGTTCCAAGACCTCCGGCAAACCCTCAATGCTGGAACAGGTCCAGGCCACCATCGCAGAAATCGACCGCGCCAAAAACAAGCTCGACCTCCAGGGCGACCAGAACGACAAGGTCCTCGAAGCCGCCCTGCCAGAAGCCGAAGTCGAAAAAATGGAAGCCCTCGACAAGCAGCTCGGCCTCACCGCCTGCCTCATCCTCACCGTCAGCGAAAACGGCTTCGGCAAGCGCACAGACTGCGACGCCTACCGCCTCCAGTCCCGCGGCGGCAAGGGCGTCATCAACATGCGCACCACCCCCAAAATCGGCAAAGTCTCCGCCATCCAGCTCGTCGACGAATCCACCGAGCTCATGGTCATCAGCCAGTTCGGCAAAATCATCCGCATCGACACCAAAACCATCCGCGCCGCCGGCCGCGCCACCATGGGCGTGAAACTCCTCGACCTGGACGACGCCGACAAGGTAGCCGCCGCCGTCACCATCCCCAACGAAGAGAAATCCGAAGACGACAAACCCCTGTTGCAGTAGCGTTGAGCCTTCTCGGGACACGATAAGCAGGTTCGCGCTCCCTTCAAAGCGAGCCGATTTTTCGAAAGGTGAAGATCTTGTAGTGCTCTTTAAATCTTGAAGCTATGACACCGTCTGGATCGATGGCCCTATACCGAAGATCGGATTCCCAAATAGATTGCACTTCATTAGTAGCTACTTCGAAGCCGTGCTGCTCGGCTATGCTCCTCAGATCGCTTTCTAAAATGGAGGTGATCCTCACTTGGTATTTCAAGTCCAGGTGTAATTTATAGGCTGAGTCAGCAGGAGTATGCCTGAGCTCTTGGTTAAGCCAAAGATTCCACCTTCCTAGATCGAACTCATTTGTCGTTGAATCGTAGAACTTTGCATGGTGTAGTAATGGCCACGCTAGCTCGTAGGCAGCTGTTTCCCTCTCCTGCTTTCTTGCAGCACTGGCGGCGTCCGGGCCACCCCAAACAGCTTCTAATGCTTCCCTCTTCTCTCTTAATAGGTCACCCATCGAGTCTGGGTCAATTCCAGCAGAGAGCCCGGGATTGATAGTCGTTCGGACAACAAACATACCGTTTATCCCGAGTGCTCCATTTAACTTCTCAAACAGTAACGGTATCTGCCAAATGCGCAAATTGCATAAAATATCGTCTCCAATCACTGCGTCGAAATTTGCACCAGGCATCCACTCAAGCCAATTCTTGCAAACGTATCTTACCTTTTCTCTTTCCCCTGGCTCGGCTCTGATATCGACGCACTCTACGTCTAAGTTCGCTTTGCTCGATTCCCTAAAAGCAGCAATTTCATCCAGTATTGGCCCTGTCAATCCTAGAATCGCGAGACGGCTGGGCTTGTTCTGGTGAGCCAATGCGGGCTTCACTTGGTCTAAAACAACTTTTAGATCTTTTTCGCCTGGGCCATTTGGTGGCGGCAAACGGAGCAACCGTTTCTCCGCTGCGAAGTTTCCCCAATTAAGGTTCATCGGCTCGCGTAGATCGTTGTTGAACTTTTCCCAACTTACCGCATGCTTGTTGAGCTCTGCTCTGATCTCGTTGGCTCGGTCAAGCTCGTGGGCTTTTGTACTAACCACCAGTCTGGGAATTTTGTTAGAGCCAGTGATCTTCATAACGAGCCGGTTGTCCCAGATCCCGAAGTCTAGATTGTGATCAGCGATCCCGGCAGTACGTATCTGATGGAGAAAAATTACGCGCACGTCAACGTGATGCTCTTTTTGATTCCGCATCAGAGCATAGTGCTTTGACGTATCAGACCAACCGTCAAAGATAAAGAGGCGAGTAATCATTTCTCTACCGTGTTCCCTAAAGAGTCGCTCCGCGGCATCGTCATTGGCTTTAGAAAGATCTGGACCGCGCGCGATATCTTTAGAAAAGATGTTGAGGTGATCCTGCCGCGCAGTACAAAAAGTGTGATCTTTTAACGTACTGTAAATGTCGATCGAGATGTTAGAAATTCCCTCTTCCATGAGTTGCTCATAGTAACCTTCCCCAAGAAGTGTCAACTCCTTTTGAAAATTTACTGAAACGGCGATCATCCGCTCGTGAAAAATGCCTTCTTTATCCCCTTTCAGATCAAGTACCCTGATAGGGATTGAGGCTTTGGCATTTCGAATGATTTCACGAAGCTCATGTATATTTCGCCCTGCGCTCCCAAGGGGGAGATGCTCTCCAATCTATTCAAAGGTTTCTGAGTATTTGAATTCAAATATCCATAGTAGGCGCAATACTTCGATGACTGCCACAAAAAGCAGGCCTTGAAAGGCAGAGTCGACCCACTCGGTCGGTCCCAGCTCTCTTAATCCAGTGAGCCTTCGCTCGCCTACCAAATGAGCGGCATGGGAGATGACTTCACCGATGAAAACCACGCTCGCGATGAGAACAGCGACTGATGGATTCTTCCCCCGTTTCACGATTGTCCCTTTCTGACAGCTTGATCGTTGCTACAGCAGTATTCCCGTACATTATGCCGGCACATGGCGCTTGCCAGACTTTCACAGATCACCATCTAAGGATGTGTGGTTCGTTACGACAAGGCCCCATACCGACGACTAGGTAGTCGTTCAGCACATTATCAAGGAACTGGCGCCGGTGCAGTTAGCCGGGTCGCAAAGATCGCGCTCTTTGCGATATAAGGGCTTCTATACTAACAGATACCCCGGATCAAAGAGCGGTTCACCCCCTTGCACCGCGTCTATCCACCGCAATGCCAACACGTCGAGTGGATTCGTCAGCCCGCCCGTCGAAAGATTTGGGAGTACCTCTTCGAGCCCGTGCTCCACAATCTCCTTGTACAAGTCCATATCCGGCTCGATCTTCACGCATGGCACGCCATCGATCACCTTTGTCGTCCCCTCGTGGAATGTGAGCTGCACATTGCTGTAGTCGAACTCCGTCTGCTTGTAACTCAGCGTCGCCCCCGGATGGAACTTCCCGGGGTCGTGCTCTTCCGCAAACTCACCCTCCGCTGCCGCCGCCCGCACCAGCGGAATCAGACCCGGGTCGGCAAAACCGAAGAAGCGATCTTGCGCGAGCGTGTCGTCCCAGGTCACTTCCTTGATGTAGTCCATGGGTGTCTTCCCACCACCGACGCCTATGTCCCCCATCGCCGTGCACAGGTTCATAAGGGATGCCAGTGACCACGGTTTGGCTTGGCCAAGCGCTACGTACCGAGAGGCAGCGTCCGCCTCGCTCACGCCACTTGAGATCAGCCTCGCTGTCACCGGGAACCGAACCTTCAAGTCCGACCAGGCTGGAAATCTCGGCAGGATGTCATCCTTTACCATCAACATCGTCACGGTCTTGTGCACTGCCGCGTCCGCATGCACAAACGTCCCGGCTTGCCGATACCCCTTCACATGCACCACGATCCGGTAGTCATCGTGTGGGCCGTCATGAAACGTAAGCGCCACATTCACCGACGGCGTCTTCGCCCAGAATGGCTGTAGATCGTCGCGGTCGTTCATCACCCGCACCAGCATGTCCAGCGTCTCCGTAAACGGAGTCTCCGCGTCCAGAGCCAGCGTAATCATCACCTGCGCAACCGTCGGATCAGCCATCACACACCTCGGCTTGAAGTGTATCCGCCGTGAGGGTTTGCTGGGTGCCTCACACATCGCGTTCGTCGCGATGTGTGGGTTCAGGTTAACCTCATCCTGTGACCAGACCGCGCGGTGTAGAGATCACGTTCTGGCTCATGTGCGTCACTAACGCGATGGGTTTCTTCATCCTGAACCCGCAGTCTCAGCGCTTTCTCTTCCACTTCGTTTTCAACGTGGCCATGATTGCAATCGGGTATGCCGTTCTGCTGCGCTATCGCCACGGAAGGAATTGGGCACGCTGGATGGTGATGCTGAGTTCGCTCAGTACTCTTTGGAACCTTCACTACCTATCGCATCCCTCCGCCGCGTTCAACGACTTGAATCGAGTCATGCTCGTCACGGAGGCTCCTCTTGGAGCATTCCTTCTGGTCTACCTGAATCTGCAGCAGGTGCGACGATGGTTTTTAGAACCTGAACACTAATCGTGTGCCCCGCTCCGACTCTCCGGACGGGTCTGAAGTACAGTGAATGCTCAGAAGATCCGTAACCGTCTCCGCGACCGGGTGATGGAGATGGCAGAGTCGCAGATTGAGAATGCGAAGCCGCTCACCACAAAATGCTGCGTATCGACACGCCCGACTTCTGACACGTGAGCAGCCTTGGCTGCCGCCTCCGTACACCAAACCCCACCGGCAAGCCTGTACTCCACCACCAATGGACAACTCCGCGGCCCCGTGTACGGGTCGGCGTGCCAGCCCTTCACAAACGTCTCGGCAGGCACACGCAGCAGCATCGGCCCGCTCACCGCGCGTACCTGGGTCACCTCACCCGTCCGGTCGAACGTCGCGACCAGCACGACTACGCCAGACACATCCGCCGCTTTCCCAATCGCTGGGTACCACGGCGCGACCGTCTCCCGCATGCTCCGAATCCCGCAGGGCACCTCGGCAGCACAGCGTTGCACCGCCCCAAACAGGCAGACGGACGCAATCAAAACGGTCCTAAGCGAAAAACCTGTCAAGCCCCCGACCCACCCATCTCCCTCATTCCAAAAGAAATAGAGTTGGCAGAGTATATATCTCCAACTCTTTAGAATGGAGATACACCCCAAGCAGAGCAGGCCCACTGAAATGAAGAACTTGGCCCACCCGACCCGCAAATTCCTCAAAACAGAGAATTTCCAAAAGGGGGGGGGGAGGACCCCCAGAAAGTTTTCACCCCATGCAACAATCTGTTCACATCCTGCTTCTCACATTCCGGAGATCACACGCACATGGGCCTCATCATTCTTCTCGTAGTTCTTCTTCTCGTCTTCGGTGGTGGTGGTTACGCCATGGGTCCTGGCCTTGGCTACTACGGTGGTGGTGGACTCGGCCTCATCGTCCTCATCATCCTGCTGTATCTACTGCTTGGCCGTCGCTAACCTTCTCACCAACAAAAGGGCCAGGCTCCTGCACTCGCAGCAGCCTGGCCTTCTCGTTTGAACAAACCTAACTCACCCTGCCATGCCTGTACCCACCAGCATCCAGAGCACTCAACAACTCCTCCACCTGCTCTCGCCCTCGGGTCTCCATCGTGATGTCGATCGTCGTATCTCCCAGGTTCACTCCGTAATAAGCCCTGTTGTACAGCGTATCCACAATGTTGACGCGGTGCGATGCGATCAGCTGAGTCAACTCCACAAGCGCTCCCGGCCGATCCAGCAGATGAATCCTCAATCGGATCAGCCTCCCATCCTGGACAAGACCTCGCTCAATAATCCGACTGAGCAGGGTCACATCGATATTTCCACCACACACCAGAACAGCGGTCCTTGCCCCACTCGCAATCGAAGTCCTTTTTTGCAAAAGCGCAGCCAAGGCAGCTGCTCCCGCTCCCTCGGCCAGCATCTTCTCCCGCTCCAGCAGCAGCAGAATCGCTGACGCAATCTCATCCTCCTCCACCGTCACGATCTCATCCACATACCGCTCGACAAGTGGCAGCGTGATAGCACCGGCTCGTCTCACCGCAATCCCATCCGCAATGGTCGTTGCAGCCTCCAATGTCACAGGCTCGTTCGCCGTCACTGCGGCCTGCATGCTCGGCAGTCTTGCCGTCTGCACCCCCACCACGCGAATCCTGGGATTCATCGACTTTAAGGCACACGCAATCCCGCCAATCAGCCCTCCGCCACCAATCGGTACCACCACCGCTTCCAGCTCTGGAATCTGCTCCAGCAACTCCAGACCGATCGTCCCCTGCCCTGCAATCACCACGGGGTCGTCAAACGGATGAATAAAAGTCAGGTCCTCCGCGTCGCGACGTCGCATCGCCTCCGCAAATGCCTCGTCGTAGTTCGCCCCATGCAGCACAACCTCCGCACCAAAGCGTCGAGTAGCAGTCACCTTCACCAGTGGTGTCGTCTGCGGCATCACGATCGTCGCGCGAAGTCCGCGTCGCGTTGCGTGGTAGCTCACGCCCTGCGCATGGTTTCCCGCACTCGCCGCAATCACGCCGCGCTGGCTCTGCTCCGGCGTCAGCGTCAGGATCTTATTCAGGGCGCCGCGCTCTTTAAAAGAGCCGGACATCTGCCGGTTCTCCAGCTTCAGGTACACCTGCTGTCCAGTAATGCCGCTTATGGCCTGCGATCGCTCACACGGGGTGTAATACACCGCATCACGTATACGCGTGCGAGCAGCTTCTATGTCGGCAAGGGTAAGTTGTGGGTCGGTAAGCATGCGGTAGCTCAAGACTAACGGATGGTTCCGCGACGGGGCCGCACCTACCCGGATGAGTGCTTCCGAAACCGATTTGCGCGCAAAAATTCGTCCCGCAACTCCGGTGTACGCAGGTTCTCCCGTACGTGCGCAAGCCTCTGCTCCAGCGCGAGCAGCGTTGCACTCACTGCGGCTTCGTTTGTGTAAGCAACATCGCGCCACATGCTAAAGGGGCTTGAACCGAGCCGCGTCATCTCACGCAGTGCACGCCCACCAATGGCCCGCAGCTCCGGAGCATCGCCAAACGTCTCTTCCAGCAGCGCACTTAAGGCGGTTGAAACGAATTGCGGCAGGTGGCTCACCCACGCGCACAGCTCATCATGGCGCGCGGGATCAAGATCGCTCGCATGGGCACCAATGCGCTCCGTCCACTGGCGCCATTCCGCCTCAATCGGTGTCGTCGCATGCAGAGGTGTGTAGAGCCACCGCGCACCGTGAAACAACGTCGCTTCCCCAAGCGCCGCACCGCCTGCCTCCTTGCCCGCCATTGGGTGCCCCGGCAGAAATTGCCCTGGACACAGCCGCTGTGCCGCTGCCGCAATCGCTGCCTTCGTCGATCCGACGTCCGTCAACAACTGGTGAGGCTTCATTCGCGGCGCAAGCCGATCGGTCCAATTCAGAATTGCAAGAACAGGAACGGCAAGAACGATCACATCCGCTTCGTCCAGCGCAGCTTGTTTTTGAGCATCATCCGCAGCAATGCTGCTCACAGCGTGCAGGCTCAGGGCCTCAAGCGCCTCATCCTGACTCCCGTCGATGCCGACGATTTCACCGGCGAAGCCATTCGCATACAGAGCAAGTCCAAGCGAGGTCCCGATCAGGCCGGTCCCCACAAGCACAATGCGCTGAATAAGCGGCTGCATCCGCTAGAAGACGAGGTGTTGTTCGAAGAAGAGGAGCGACCGCTTCTTCGCGAGTGTCGCCGCCGCCAAATTGTAGTGCGAAGGGTCAAGCTTGCGATTGAACGCGTGGCCCGCGTTTTCGTACACAAAGACCGGAACTTCAGGATGAGCCTGCAATACCTTGTCGCGCGCAGCCGCGGAGATATGCGGATCGTCCGCGCCATAGTGCAGCATGATCGGGCACTGCGGCTCTTCATTTACAAATTTGTCGATGCCGCCGCCGTAGTACCCGACCGCCGCCTGCACAGGCAAACGGCATGCGCTGACCCACGCCATCAGGCCGCCAAAGCAGTAGCCCACCACGCCAACGTTGCCGTCCATCTCACTCTGCAACCACTCAACAGCCGCTGCAACGTCTTCTCCCTGTGGCTTCAGGTCCTGCGCGAACTTTTGCATCAGCGCCATTCCCTCTGCAAAGCCAGACTCGTCATACGAAAGGTCGACGTCCTTCTGAAAGCGGTCAAACATAGCGGGAGCAATCGCAAGAAAGCCCTCGTTTGCCCAGTCATCCGCAGTCGTTTGAATATTCTTATTTACGCCAAAAATTTCCTGAACGACGACCAGCCCGGCCTTCGGCGTGCCTTTCGGGCGAGCGACATACGCCTTCAGTTCATTACCGTCGTTCGCTAAAAGTTCTACCCACTCACTCATATGCTTCCTCTTCTACTGCGTGCCCATCGTACGCGCAACACGGCTGTTGCGTTTACGCTACGGTGCGGCCAACTACAGGCGCCAGGTGGCGCAACTGCTCAATAAGCTTGGTGAGTTGGTCAGGATAAAGAGATTGGGCACCGTCGCTCATGGCCTTGTCCGGATTCGGATGCATCTCCATCAGCAGGCCGTCTGCACCCGCGGCCACAGACGCAAGCGCCATGGGCGGAACAAACTCACGCTTGCCCACACCGTGCGACGGATCGCCGAAGACGGGTAAGTGTGTCAGCTTTTTCAGCACTGGTATCGCGCTGATGTCCATCGTGTTACGGGTGTAGGTTTCAAACGTACGAATTCCCCTCTCACATAACATCAGGTCATAGTTGCCGCCGCTAAGTATGTACTCTGCACTAAGCAAGACTTCTTCGATCGTTGCGGAGATACCGCGCTTCATCAGGACAGGCTTACGCACGTGGCCTAACTCACGCAGCAAATTAAAATTCTGCATGTTCCGCGCGCCTACCTGGAAGCAGTCGATGTACTCCAGCATGGGCTCGATCTGCGAGATTTCCATTACCTCGGTGATCACCAGCAGATCCGTCTTGTCGCCGACCTCGCGCAGCAGCTTTAAGCCTTCAATGCCCATGCCTTGAAAGCTGTACGGTGACGACCGCGGCTTGTACGCACCGCCCCGCAGGAACTGTGCGCCACTCGCCTTTACCTGCTGCGCACTCAGCAGAATCTGCTCGCGCGATTCAACAGAGCATGGCCCCGCCATGATCGTCACTTCATCCCCGCCCACCACTACGCCATTGGGAAAGGTGATCTTTGTGCCGTCCGGCTTAAATGAGCGGCCCGCAAGTTTGTACGGCGACGAAATCCGATAGGCTTCCTGTACGCCGCCCATCACCTGGAACTCCACAACATCAAACTGCGCCGGTGAACCGACGCCGGCAAGCATCATCTGGCCGGCACCGCTGGTACGGTGCACGTCAAAACCTAGTTCAACCATGCGTTCAATGACGGACTGGATGTGCGCGTCGGTGGCGGCGTTCTGCATCACTACGATCATGTTCTTGCTTTCCTGAATAGACCGATCATGCGGCCGGAATTCGTTACTGCGAAACGTTTGTTGATTACGGTCTAGGGGTTCGCCTTTGCAAACCGCGCATCACGTCCATGATGCGTTCGTAAATTACGATCAGCTCTGCCTCGGTCAGTGGACCAGGGTTTGTCTGCTTCACGTGGGCATACACGGACTGCTCGCGGTCTGGTTCATAGATGTTTGCGTTGGTGCGCTGCTTAATCGCCCCAATCTCCGTGGCTGCCTTTGCGCGTTCGCTCAGCAGGGTCACAATTTGCTCGTCCAACCCGTCGATCTTGTTGCGCCAGTCTGCAATGTCCATCGTTCTTTCGTCTCCCCGCGGTCCCAGTTGGCACAGCTCCGTGTTCCAGTGTAGCGATTTGTTCAGCCGCGCAGACCTCGTACAAAATCACCGACCGCCCGCGCCTCCTCACCAGCCGCCGATTGCTCAATCAACGACACAATCGCCGAGCCGATGATCGCTGCATCTGCAAACCTGCCTACCGCCGCCACATGCGCCGCGTTCGAGATGCCGAAACCAACCGCAATCGGCTTTGTGGTGAACTGCCGCAGCCTGCGAACCAGCTGCTCCGCGTCGCTTTCAAGCGCGGTCTGCGTGCCCGTGATCCCAACCCGCGAAATGGCGTAGATGAATCCTTCAGAGTTCTCCGCAATGGCGCGCAGCCGATCATCCGGACTGGTGGGTGCAGCAAGAAACACCGGCTGCAGACCGTTCGCCTTCATCGCCGCCAGATACTCGCCGGCCTCCTCCACAATCATGTCCGTCAGCAGCACGCCGTCGGCACCGCTCTCCTTCGCAGCCCTGCAAAACTCCGGCAGCCCCATACGCACTACCGGGTTTAAATAACTGAACAACACAATGCCCGCATGCGGTCGCGCCTCACGGATTCGCCTGCACAGCGCAAGCACATCGCGCAGCGTCACTCCCCGCGCTACCGCACGCTCGCTGGCCCGCTGAATCACGGGTCCATCCGCCAGCGGATCGCTGAACGGCACCCCAAGCTCCAGCACATCCGCACCGGCATCCAACGCCGCCAGCGCAATAGCGTAGGTCGCCTCAAGCGACGGATCACCCGCCGTCAAATACACGACGAGCCCAGGCGCCTTGCCAAGATCAATGGGCATCGTTCCCACCGTCCGGTTCTGGGTAGTAGCACTCAATCCCGACACCAAGCGTGGATACTTCGTTGATGAGCGCGGGGGTTAAGGTCAAAATCTCATTCGGCTCGAGCGCAGGAGTGATTCTTGCCTGATACATGGACGCGATACCTGTAATCGCTTGGGATTTGGTTGAAAGCTTTTCTCGCAGAAAGCGTAATTTGTCATGTACGGAGATATCGTCGGGAGCGTACAAGTCCCAGGTGGACACAGGTGCAGGCAGGAGACGGCCGTCAAAGTCACACACCTCGCCAATCTCCACAAAGGATGAGGGCTGCGTCTCTAACCGCTCAGTCACTTCAGCAATCCTGGAGTTGCCCGAAATACATAGATGACTAACACGGTTGCTCATCGCGTCCCCTGATTTTCAGCAGCCTTGTTGCCCAGCCCTAGCTCGCGGGTAAGTATCCCCATATCCTTGTCCCCGCGCCCACTCAGGTTCACCATGATGATCTTGTCTTTGCCCAGCGTCGGCGCCAGCTTCAACACATACGCAACCGCGTGCGCGCTCTCCAGCGCTGGCAGTATCCCCTCCGTCCGCGCCAGCACCTTGGTCGCGTCCAGGGCTTCTGCGTCTGAAGCACTCGTGTACTCCGCACGTCCCGTATCGTGCAGGTTCGCATGCTCCGGACCCACGCTCGCATAGTCCAGCCCGGCACTCACGGAGTGCGTGAGCGCCACCTGGCCCGCCCCGTCCTGCAGCACATAGCTGTACGTCCCCTGCAGCACTCCCGGCAGGCCGCCGCCATCCTTCTGAAAGCGTGCCGCATGCTCGCCCAACCCACCGCCACGGCCGCCGGCCTCCACGCCGATCAGCCGCACCTTCGCATCCGGCAGAAACTCATAGAAGGCACCAATTGCATTGGACCCGCCGCCGACACACGCCACCACAACATCCGGGTTCCGCCCCACCTGCTCCGCGAACTGCCGCTTCGCCTCAATGGAAATCACCCGGTGAAAGTCCCGCACCATCGTCGGGTACGGGTGCGACCCAAGCGCCGACCCCAGGATGTAAAACGTCGTCCGCACGTTCGTCACCCAGTCGCGCATCGCCTCGTTAATCGCGTCCTTCAGCGTCGCAGATCCCGAAGCCACGCCGCGCACATCGGCCCCAAGTAGCCGCATGCGCACCACGTTCAGCTCCTGCCGCCGCATGTCCTCTTCGCCCATGTAAATCACGCAGTCCAGCCCGAACAGCGCACACACCGTCGCCGTCGCCACCCCGTGCTGGCCCGCGCCTGTCTCCGCGATGATCCGCTGCTTGCCCATACGCCGCGCCAGCAACGCCTGGCCCAGCGCGTTGTTGATCTTGTGCGCGCCGGTGTGCAACAGGTCCTCGCGCTTCAACCAGATCTGTGCACCGCCCATCTTCTCGCTCAGTCGCTTGGCAAAGTACAGCGGCGTCGGCCGGCCGCAGTAGTTGTGCAGCAAATCGGCCAGCTCCGCATGGAACGCTGGGTCAGCCTGCGCCTCGGCATAGGCCGCCTCCAGCTCCAGCAACGCGGCCATCAGAGTCTCTGGCACGTAGCGGCCGCCATACTTGCCAAAGCGGCCGGGGACGGCGGTAGCGGGTGTGGCAGCGGTGTGCGTTGCTTGGGCGTCTTCCAGAACCGGCATAAGACCTCTTGGTCGTGCTGTGTGCGTGCGGCGAAATGACAAGAGCCGCGCCCTGTTGGGGGTCGCGGCTCCGGTAGAACTTGATCTCAGGTAGTGCTGCTCGAACGTTCCGAGCCTGTTAGAGAGCGTATTCCAGCGGCGCCGCTACGGTTGCCCGGTAGCGGTAGGTAAAACGCCAGGTGATGGAAGAACGCACGCTCATTGGGTGTAAGACTACCGCAAACGGTCCCTCTTGGAAAGTCCGCGGGTGCTCCATCAGGCCTCTGACGCTGCACGAGCATTGCGCAGGAACGCCGCCATCCGCTCCGGATCTTTCTGTCCCGGGCTTCGCTCCACGCCGCTCGCCACATCCACACCCCACGGCTGCAGGGCCACAATCGCCGCGCCAACGTTCTCCGCCGTCAGCCCACCGGCAACAATCAACGGCAGCGTCAAGCTGCTCAGCGCGGTGCTCGCCACCGCCCAGTCAAAGGCCACCCCGGTCCCGCCGCTCGCGGTGCGTGTGCGGCTGTCCACCAGCACGGCGTCGGCTGTCCCGTTCTCCTCCACATCCCGCACCTGCCGCCTGAACTCTTCAACCTGCTCCCCTGCCGGCGTATCGGTGTACCAGTGCAACACCTGGATCACCTTCTGCGGCTGTGGCAGCGCCTGCCGAAGCTGCTGCAACAGTCCCGGCGCAAACGCTCCATGCAGTTGCACACCGGTCAACCCGGCCTCGCGTGCCGTGTCCAAAATGTCGGCAAAGCTTCCCGTCGTAAACACGCCAATCTTCTCCAGCGCTGCCGGCAGGTTCGGTGTAATCGCGCCCACCTGCGCCGCCGTCACGGTCCGCTTGCCGGGTGCAAACACAAAGCCAACCGCATTCGCACCCAGCGCCGCCGCATACTGGCAATCCTGCAGATTCGTGTTGCCGCAAATTTTGATCCACATGGCCGCCGCCACCTATACCGGCTGCGGCGCAAGCAGCGCGTCCAGCGCCACGCCAGGATCAGCCGCACTCATCAGCGCCTCGCCAATCAAAAACGCGTTGAACCCAGCCGCTGCCATCCGGGCCATTCCCTCCGGCGTGCTCAACCCGCTCTCCGCCACACGAACGCTCGCCTCTGGCAGCATCGCAGCCATGCGTTCCGCGGCGTCCGTGTCCACTGCGAACGTGCGCAGATCGCGGCTGTTCACGCCGTACAACTCACACTCCAGCGGCAGCACTCGCTCCACCTCCGCCGCCGTGTGCACCTCGCACAGCACATCCAGTTCCCAGCGCTTCGCCGCCTCGCGCAGCTCCCGCAACTCCGCGTCCGTCAATGCCGCGGCAATCAGCAGAATCGCATCCGCACCATGCGCGCGCGCCTCCAGAATTTGAAACTCGTCCACGATGAAGTCCTTCCGCAGACAAGGCAGACCGCATGCACCAGACGCAACGTCCAGGTTGCGCAGGCTGCCTTGAAAAAACGGCTCATCCGTCAGCACAGACAGCGCTGCAGCGCCATGCGCTTCCAGCGTGCGCGCCAGTTCCGCCGGCTCAAAGTGTTCTCGAATGAGCCCCTTCGACGGCGACGCCTTCTTCAACTCTGCAATCACCGCGGGCCGGCTCTCCGCTGCGGCCCGTAAACCCGCGGCAAACCCACGCGGCGCGTGCGCACCAGCACGGCGCTCCAGACCGGCTCGATCCGCTGCTGCCCTACGCAAACGGAGGTCCTGTCGCGTGCGCACCAGAATTCGATCAAGAACGGTCGGCGTACTCACGCCCTCATCATAGCGCGGTGGCGCCTTGCATCCGCGCAGCCAGGGCCACTGGTTGGCACATCAGCAGGCAGCACTGATGACGACAAAAAGCGCGACCCCGGCAATGGCGGTCGCGCTTTCAAAACAGTTGGTGCCGAAAAGAGGACTCGAACCTCCACACCCTTGCGAGTACATGGACCTGAACCATGCGCGTCTGCCAATTCCGCCATTTCGGCACGGTGAGCGAGGCGCGGGTCCATCGCTGCAGCATTCACAGTGTGGCAAAGGCACGGGTCCCATGTCAAACCTCCACGCCGGCCCACCACCGGAACCTAACCCAAAGTGGACATCTACTGGGCCACCTCGCGCGGATTGCATCGACCTCGCATCAAACACCTCGAACGCACAGGGCATCCCACATTCAGTGCATCACAAGGAGTCTTCGGTCATGGAAAAGGCAACACCCGGCAAACCTGCTACCGCACCGGAAGCAGTCATCCCAGAAGACCTGGCCCTTGAGATTCGAAAGCTTGCACATGATCTGAGCAATGCCCTTGAAATTGTCGTGCAGACCGGTTATCTGCTCAGCACCGCCGACCTGAAGAGCCCCGCCAGCGACTGGCTCCGCATGCTGGATACCGGCACGCAGAAGGCTCTTGAAATCAACGTGAACCTACGCAACTTCATCAAGATGCACACAGCACGCTAACGCGTCCCCAGGCACCTTGCGCATGCGGCACACGGCATTCTGCCGGTCGCCTAAACGGCAGCCGTCTTGCGAGCGACCTTAGCAACCGCCTTCGTTGCAGGCTTTCCTGACTTTTTGCTTACCGCTTTGGGAGCTGTTTTCCCTGCAGCTCTGGCAGTGGGCTTCTTGTCAGACGCTGGTGCTTTCTTCGCCTTCGCGACCGCACCGTTCGCCTCTGTCGGCTTTGGCTCGGCCTTTCCGGTGTCCTTGGCTGCTTTCGGCTTGGCAGGTACTGCCGCCTTCTCGGCCTGGTCTTCCGACGCAGCTGCGCTTACACCGTGGTGCCGCACATACAGCGCCTCCAGCTGCTGCAGCAACTGGCGCGTGTGCATCGGCTTCACCAGCACCTTGTCCGCACCCATGTCGGCCAGCGCTTCCTCATCCACAGGAAATGCCGACAACAGCGCCACCGCCGGCCTGTAGCTGGCCGCCTTGGCCGCGTTGATGACCTCTTCGCCCGCGCGCTCACCTTCCATGCGCATGTCCGTAATCACCATCTCGTACTCACGGTGCTTGATGCGCGCCTTACCCTCACGCGCACTGGTGGCAGTGTCCACGTCAAAGCCGCTGATCTCCAGCACAGCCTTTAACGTGAGCAATACGGCCACTTCATCATCCACTAGAAGAATGCGACGCTTCATTGAAACTGTGGTCTCCCTACATACAACGTGCGCGGCGTTCAGAACGCAGGCGCTCCGATTTGCAGCATACTCCCTTCCAGCCTCCGGGTGTGTGCGGCACTCGACACGAACACGCGCGGCCCTTGCACCGGCCCGCAGCGTAGCCACCCGGGAACGCCACATCCACCCCCTCCACGAACGGGCCTGCTGCTTCGCTCATCGCAATCCTTTCGATCAAAAAATAAATTGCGCAAGCCTCACCTCAATGGCCAATGTCCACCTCATGCTCGGGCTTAAAACGCGAAGGTGCAGAGTTATAGTGGGTATTAGATGTCTGTTCCGATAGTGGCGGTAACAACGGTTACCCGTGACCCAACGGTCTCTCCGATTCCTTCGATTGCGATCGTCATTTGCACGTTTAATCGGAGTGACGTGCTGCTGCGCTGCTTTGAGCACCTGGAGCGCCAGACCTGGCAGGATTTCGAAGTCATCGTCGTAGACGATGGATCAACAGACGAGACTCCAAACCTCTTGAACGCGTATGCCAAGCGGACTCCACTTCGTTTGCACCACACGCGCCAGAAGAACTCTGGTCCAGCCGCAGCCCGCAACCACGCCATCTCACTCGTCACCGCATCCACTTGCCTGATGATCGGCGACGATATTATGGCCGCCCCTGATTTGGTCGAGAAACACCTCTCCTTTCACTGGTCGCACCCTGCTCGAGCCGCTTTCGCTCTCGGCTACACCCGCTGGTCCCATGAAGGCCAAATTGTTACGCCCTTTATGCGCTGGCTCGAAGAAGACAGCCCCCTCCAGTTTTCCTATGCTGATCTGCTGACAGGTACTGATCCCACATGGGAGCACTTCTATACCAGCAACTTGTCCGGCAAAACCGAGGTGCTGCGTGCTGAACGTTTCGACGAAGGCTTTACACACGCCGGCATGGAAGATATCGAACTGGGATACCGTCTGGCGCGTCAAGGCGAACTCGACCTTCATTTTGTGCCGGACGCCGTATGCGAACACATTCATCCCACGGATGTCATTCGATCCTGCCGCCGCATGTTGATGGCTGGGGGCGCTACATATGACTTCTTTTGCGTTTGGCCCGAGCGCGAACCTGTAGAGACTCCGGCAAGCTGGAAGGGCAGGCTTCGCCGACGCATTCTCGAGCGTGGTCTCGGCCTAGGTCTGCTGCGCACGGTGACCGGCATTGTTACGCATTTCCATTGCCCAAATCCGCTGATTAAGCCAGCGCTGCTACTGCATCACGAAGCCGGCTGGCGCCAAGCGCAGGCCGCACGCCGGTAGCGTTCACCTTCAGGTGCCTTCCGGTAGGATGAATTCTAGGATGTCGATGCCACTGGGAGAACAAGCGGTGCCACCTGCGGAATCTCCGCTTTCTCCGGGACCGGCACTCTTGCGTACTGCTTGGATTATTCGGGGACGCAGGGTCATAGGCGTGGTAACCGGGTTTTTGCTTGGCCAGGGCACCTCTCAATGCTTAACGTTGCTGGCAGGCTTGTTTCTTGTGCGGCATCTGAGCGTGCAGTCTTACGCGCAGTTCGGTCTGACTTCTGGCTTCCAGGCCGTGTTTCTGACGTTGATGGACCTAGGATTTGCCGGCACCATTGTGCCCCTGGTAGGAGATCAACGGCAAGACCGTGCCCTGGTGGGACGATATGTCAGGTCGGCTAAACATCTTCGCGACGTTTCATTCTTTGTCATCGCGCCCATTGCTGCTGTCTGCTTTCTAGGTGTGATGCATCGTCAACACTGGGGCTGGAAACTGCAAATTGTGCTGCTCTTTTCGGTTTTGTTGACGCTCTATGCTGGCGGTAAAGCTTCCTATTTCGCCGCACCACTGTTTCTTCATGGCCGATTGCGTTCCTATTACGTTCTGCAAGTGGTTGCCGCCGCAATTCGACTTGGGAGCTACGTTCTTTTAGCTTTTACCACATGGCTTAATACTGGCGTCGTCGTCGTCATCGCAGCTCTAAGTACGGTGCTGACAGCAGAGTGGTACGCCCGCCAATCCAAGTCTCTGATGGACTGGCCTGCACATCGAGATCCCGCGACGGACCGAAAGATCATCGACTATGTCCTACCAGCTGCGCCCGCTATGATCTTCGCAGCGCTCCAATCACAGATCACTCTCGTACTCATAAGTCTGTTCGGCGGTCGTATCGAATACATTGCGCAGGTGGCTGCACTGGGCCGCATCGGTCAGGTCTTCACCGTGCTTGTCACTTTTAACCTGATCGTAGTGGAACCCTTTGTTGCACGCTTGAACCACCGTCGTCTGTTGCCAACGTTTCTAGCTCTTACCGGTCTAGCCTGCCTCGTGTTGACGCCGGTGGTCTGTGCTTCTTTCATTTGGCCGCAAGTGTTTATTCTGCTGATTGGTCCGAAGTATGCCATGTTAGCTAACCTACTCGGCTGGGTGATCCTGGCGGCCACCATCAACTATATCGCCGGGCTGATCTGGATGATGAACCGGGCGCGCAAATGGATATTCTGGTCGGGATCGCTGCTGGAGGTCGGTCTCCTAGTTGTCGTACAGATCGGGTTCATCGCTCTCATTGGAGTAAGGAATACACAGGATGCAGTATTTCTTACTCTGGCGACGAGCATCTGCCTTCTGATTGCGCATACCTATGTGACGTTCCTTGGCTTCTGGAAGGGTCCTCGCCACAACGATTCGGGTTCGGGATCCTCACCCACAGCCTCGTAGAAGCAAGTGTATACATCTGCGGCGTCACGGTTCGCCGGACGTCACAATAGAAGGGGTGCAAGATTCAGTTTGAGACAGCCTGCTTTACCTAAAAGCCAAGGTGCGGTTTCGCCTTTTGTTATCGTCGCAGTCGTCGTCCTTTATAAGGTCTCTCCAGAGCAGTGCATCGCGCTCCGAAGTCTCGAGAGATCGGCCGCGCTTGTTGATACGGCAGCGGTATCACTGATCACACTCGTCGTCGATAACTCACCCGAAGCCGCGGCTGTGCCTGCGGGTTTGCGGGAGGGCTTGCACTACAAGGCGTGCCCGGAGAATCTCGGTCTGGCCAATGCGTACAACCACGGAATACGCCTGGCGCAGCAGGTCGGCGCTTCATGGCTGTTGACGTTGGACCAGGATACGGACCTGCCTGCGACCTTCCTCTGGAAAATGCTCAATCACGTGCGCCGTATTGAGCACGATCCGAGTATCGCCGCGATCCTTCCGCAGGCGCTTGCCGGACAGATTCCGCTGTCGCCCCTTTTTTATCGATGGCAGGCGATTCCCACCTGGTTTCCGAAGGACTATATCGGGGTGCCCGAGCAGCCTGTCTTTGGTATCAACTCCGCCTCTCTGCTGCGCGTGGATGCTTTGGAACAAGCCGGGGGGTATGACCCCTTATTCTGGCTTGATGCAAGCGACATGGTTCTTTTCGATCGCCTTCATCGGTTAGGCAAGCGCATGCTGGTCGGCGGCGATGTGCAGGTGCAACATGGGCTTTCCCTCAAAGACCTGAAGAATTCTGCTTCTCCGCACCGCTATCGCCACATGCTGCTGGCCGAATCCGCCTTCTGGGATGCGGCGATGTCGCCGCTCGCAGGCCTGGAACGCACTGCGCGCTTGGCCTTTCGGCTGCTTCGCCAGGTTCGCCGCCGCGAGCCCTGGGCCTTGTCCGCCCTCACACTTCGCTTTCTCTTTTTGCGCCTGTTCCGGTCAGCGCGTTACCGCCGCAAGCTTTTTATGGATGCGACTAAGCAGCAGCTTGGACCTCACCTCGCTGCGACAGCGCTGCCGGCGCGCCCACCTAAGGTGTCCGTCTGCATGGCCTCCTACAACTCCGGGGAGTACATTGATTTGCAACTTGGCTCGACGCTGTCGCAGCTGAACGCAAACGATGAGGTCATCATCGTCGACGACCTTTCCAGCGATGGAACCCCGGAACGTATCCGGACCTTCGCTGACCCCCGCATCCGCCTCATCCTACATTCAAAAAACACAGGTGTAACCAGGGCTTTTGAGCACGCTCTACGCGCTGCCTCCGGAGACTTGCTCTTTCTCTCTGATCATGACGATATCTGGGCACCCGACAAGGTCCAACTCTTTCGGGATGCCTTCGCCCAGGGGCCGAATGTTCAGTTGGTGATGAGCGCCGTGTCGCTGATCGACTCGGAGGGCGTACCGTTTCGCAACAAGCGATTGGATAAGGACGGGAAGTTCCAGCGTGGATTTCTCCGAAACGTCCTGAAGAACGACTATCAGGGTTCTGCCCTGGCTATGCGTTCTAACCTGCTCGCACCGCTGTTGCCGTTTCCTGCAGACAGGACGTACCTACACGATGCCTGGATAGGCACGCTCAACGATCGGTTGGGTGGAGGTATGACGTTTATTCCCACGCCGTTATTGCTTTACAGGCGGCATCACCAGAATGTGAGCCGTCCGATGTCTCTTCGAGAGAAGTTTCTCAGCCGGTTTCAGCTTTTCAAAGATCATCTGCTTCATGCCGTTTCACGACGAGGCTGAGGGCTGCGGCGATCCCACGAAAAGGACGCCGCTTCCTTCTAAGCGACCTCTGGTTTCAGCAAGTGACGAATGTTACCCGATACTGACATCTCCCTTGTCATAGACATGTTTGTTCTTGACTACACCTTTCTTGAACACTTTGCGAATACCCTGGCGGAGCGCAATATCGCCCTGGAGCACGAGATCGCGCACAGGTTGCTCAGGGCGGCCACGAAAGGACGTTAAATGGAAGTACTCATGGTCTTCCAATGGTGTCGCCGAAAAGTAATAGTTTGAGACACAGCAGCGGGATCGGTCGACCATGACTTGGCTCACCGAATGCCAGCTCTTCTCGTGTGTCACCATTAGTGCGAGGCGGTTGAAGTGACTGGTGATCTCGCGCGGTTTCCCCTTCGGCCCATCATCCCAAAGCTCTAAATTGCCACCCTGTTCGTGGCTCCAGTCTGGAGTCACATAGTAGAGCAGGTTAAGAACCCGGTAGCGCTCGCGGTCCTTATCGTGGGAGTTGTCCAGATGCGGATTTAGGAAGTTGTCCTTCGCCATCAGGCTGATACCACCGGCGTAGAGCCGGTCATCCGGCATCATTCCTTGAATGCCTGTGATCTTCTCCACGGCCTTAAGGACGCCCTGGTCTTGGAAGGCGTAAACGATCTCTTCGAGTATGGGCTCATATTTGTCCATCTGCGCCGCGACGTATTTGTTTTCTCGTAGGCTCTTCTTCAGAGTCATGGTGCCTTTGTCGGGAAACGCTTGGAATATCTCTAATGCCAAATCTTCAGGAAGCAAGTTGTCGATGTAGCAGCTTTGTACCGTGTGCGAGGGGAAATCCTGTTTGAGGCGGGGGGTCTCTTCCTCGAGACGCTTCTGGATTAGGGCTGCGTATTCGTTGGATTTCAGCATAGTTTCCTCACGTCGGCTTTCACCTAAGTCCATACGAAAAGTACGGGATAGTCAATGGACCTCCTACAGACGGCAGCCTTTGAAACGAGGACGGAATCGACTTGCACAGAACTCGCGCAACCTCGCCGAAGCGAGGACTCAGGGAGCTTGCCGGCTCACCACACCGCATAAGGCAGCGAGAGCCGCGTAGTTCACCCCGGCTACAGGTTGAAATAGTAGTGGATTGCCGGCCCCTGCAGCCAGCCAAGCGGCAAGCAAAACTAGAATGCAGAGCCGATCACTAAGGCGCATCGTTCGCGGTGTCCAGAGCTGTCGGTAGTACACCACGAGAAGACCGACAAGGAAGAGTATCCCGACGATGCCGATCTGTGCTGCAAGCGCCAGCAGTTGAACCTCATAGGAGTATCGGCCGGCAGGCGAGTACTCCCGGAGCAGAACGGGGGTGTAGCTGCCCAGGCCGTGACCGAACACAGGTGCCTCGAAAAAAAGGTGTTGCAGAGGGATGATCTGTTCCGTGCGTTGTGCGTCGGATTCCCCGGCAACCGATGCAGAAAAACGTGATTGGTAGACCGAGATCACTACGGGGAGCACTGCCAGGGTGACGACGATAAACAACGAGATTAGCCCAGCCTGAAAGCGATCCCGCTTGCCCAACAGAAGTCCCATGACAAAGCCAACCGCAGTAAACATCCAGAAGTAACGCGAGTAGCTGAAGCCCACCGAGAGGGTCAGGGTCAGAATCATCAGCGCGGCGCGCAGACCGCTGAAGTTCAGTCTGGCGCGGAAGCGCAGCACCACGAAGATACACACGGGGATCAGTTCGTCCGCAGTGAGCTGGAAGCGACCCAGCAGGTCGCCAAGGCTCATCGTCATCAGATCGACGCCAAAAAAGCTATCGACTGCCGCTACCATCTTGACGACGGGCATGCCATTTGCCAAGGCGTAACCAATCAGGCCCAGCTTGGCGACAGCGGTTGCCACCGAGGCATTGATCATAAGGCGAAGGAACCGCAAACACCCATTGACGTCCCTCAGCCAGGCTAGACGAACGAACCAGCAAACCATAAGCGTCAGCAGGATGTCGGTAAACTGCCGAACGATGCTAGGGGTGTCGAAGTGGTAAGCGAGTCCAATTGGAATCCAGATGGCCAGAGTCATAGGGATCGCAAGAAGCGCTGCGAGATATCCGGGCGTGGCCATTCCACGGTGAAAGCAGCGCAAGAAGGCAAGCGGGATCAGGGCTGCATAGAGGGGATATTTTACGTTGATGCCGTGCGGGGAGCCCGGAAGCAGAATGGTAAGAACGATGAAAATAGCGAGTAGCGGATCGTAGAGCCGGTCAAGCGCACCCAGGAGAGCCTCCGACCGCAACTCCGGCTCCGGATCCGGATGAACCCGGGCCGTGCCGGAGCCTTGCGTCACCGAGGCTCCTTGGTCGCCTGCAGGAGGGCCCAACAGGTGCCTCCAACTATTCCAAGAAGGGCGCCAAACGCCATGAGCAGCGTGCGGGGCGGCCCGGATTTCGAGTCTGGCGTAGTTGCGCGATCCAGCACCTGCAAAGGGCTGTCACGCGATTCGTCAAGACGCGCCGCCTCATACTGCTTCGAAAGAATTTCGAAAAGCGCTCCGTGGAATTTGACGTCCCGCTCTTTGCGAACGTATTCCAGCTGCAGTTCGGGCATCTGTGCGGTGGAAGGTTGGTCCAGATTATTGCCCTTCTCCATCTGGTTTAGCTGCGCACGTAGATTGCCGATCTCGCTGCGCAGGCTGACGACGTCTGAGTTCTCTTCGGTTTCGCTGCGTGACAGGGCAGCAAGCCGGACCTGGCGATCGGTAATCTGGGCTTGAATCTGCGCCATGCTCTGGATGTGAGACATAGTTTGCCCTGGGGGCGCGACGAGACCAGTTTTCTCTTCCACCTTTTTGAGGGCGACCTCGGCCTCACTCAGGGCATCCTTCTCCTGAGCCAGACGTTGTTCATAAAAGAGCCGCCGCTGCGAGCTTTCCGTCGCAGCCAGCTTGGCAGAGGCCTCCTGAAGCGCATCCAGGTAAGCGTTGGCAAGGTCGCGTGCCCGTTCCGGCTTTCCATCGGTGACGCTGATAGTCACAAACGGGTCCTTGGTGTCTGGAAGGAAGAGACTGTGGTTCTGCAGCATACCTTCCGCGATGCTGAGCTTTTTTGCCTTGTAGATCTCCATCAGGTGAAAGCGGTCAATCAGCTTGTCGGCTACCGTATGGCTTTTCAGGATACCGATGCAGAAATCGGCCTGGCTCTTGCCCCCACCTCCGAGCAGGCTTGCAGCGCCCATGCCGGAAAGCTGGCTCAACATAGCTGCCGAACCTGACAATCCGCCGCCAGATTCCGGAGGCAGAAACGAAGCATTCGCCGTGTAGGTGAGCGGCCGAGTGAACGCATAGATCGCCAGCAGGATCAGGCCACCCAGGCCACTCAGCAGAATCTGTCGCTTCTTTCGCCAGAGAAGGCGCAGAAAAGCAGATAGCGTAAGGGGGGCGTTCCGGGAGGCATCGACATCCTCGCTACTGCGAGGCGTGGTAGTTTCCGTGAAGATGGGCTTTTCCTTCATTACATGTCCGCAAATGGTGTGCGGTATGGACTACTGGCATCATATGCGAACCGCGCCAGCCGGAGTCGCGCGGCAAACGACCACGAATAAAGGCCGTCAAATTGGCGTGCGATCTCTCGTGTTGATGCTGTTGTTCGTTGTGTTTAGTTTTAAGCCGGGCATGGCCCAGAGTACGGCGGTAGGCTCTCCCGCGCAGATGCCTTCCGGTAAGGCGGTCGTCTATGTGGAGCAATTTGTCGGAAGCGATATCGGGGCACAGGTAAATGCGGCGATTCAGGCACTTTCGTTAATGCCAGCGGCCTACTCAGGTGAGAAAGGTGAGCATTGCGGCACCGTAGCCCTTACGCCGGGGCGCTACCTCCAGCAGACCACGATTCTGAAGCCAAACTGCGTTTGGATCGAGGGCAACGAAGCGCAACTGGTCTACCAAGGGCATAGCTACTCGATCATCGAAGCGGGTCCGGTGCTTCAGAACGAAACCTTCTCCGGCGCGGTAGGTGGCGTCCGCAATCTGTGGCTGAACGGTGGCGCGAATATCCGCAAAGGTCCCGACGAAACCAGCGGATATGCGGGCTTGATGGTGGGCGGCGATCCCAGCGGCGCCACGCCGGGCAACTTCGGGGCCTTTGCCCAAACCAATGCGGACCTGCACATCGAGGGCTTCCAGAACGGCGTTATTCTCGGCAGATTCTCTTCGCTGACCACCTTTCAGGGTGGCTCCATCAACGGTAACGGCACCGGCGTCTGGTTCCCGGGGAACGCATTCGGCAGCGGCGAGGCATATTCGTTCTACGGCACACAACTGAACAATAATCACGAGCAGGGTGTTCGCGACGACGACTGCGGCCAAATCCGCATGCACGGTGGCAGCATCGATTACACCGGCGGGGTTCCAGGCCAGCCGTTCTATCGGGGAAATCGCTTCGCCGTGAACGGCAGCTGCGTCGATTTCCAAGCCTACGGCACACACTTCGAGCAGGACGGCGCACCTCTGCTACACGTCACCGGGGGACGCGTGACCCTGTTTGGCGGGGAGGTCTACGCCTCGGCGGAGAAAGGAACCTCTCCAGCGTACGTGCTGACCGAAGGTAAGGATGGGAAGTTCGCCTCCTTCGGCACAGCCTATTATGCGCGCCACAACGTGGTGACTCGCATGCAACACACGGGCGAGAGTAGCGATGCGGCGGCTGACATCGATGTTCCGGATCACGTCAGTTGGAGCTCCAGGGAAGGGGCTCCGTCGGCAGCGTCTGCTTGTGCCAATGGTTCGCTTTACAGCAACACGACAGGGGGCGAAAAATCGACACTATGGGTCTGCGTAATGAATCATTGGAAAGCCACACAGTAGCGGTCTAAATCACCAGGTCGCGAAGCAGAGCTTTGGCTCCCGTGGGGGCATACCGCGGGTAGTCGTGCCAGTGGGAAAGAACGACGGGCCAGCGCCGCCAGAAAGGCTGCCCCATAAGCCCCGCACCTCGTCTGCTGTGATTGATCTTTCCGCGGATTGCTTCGCGCCACGGGCTTATCAGTAGAGCTGCCGGAGATGCGACCAGCGCTTCCAGGGACGCAAGGTCGCTTGTATAACCCTGCAGGTTGCGCTCGCGGGATCGGCCCCGATAGGCAGCCAACCCCCCGGTACGTAACAACTTTTGCTTTTCCGTGGCCGTTTGCGGTACCCCGATCTGCTGACTTGTGTGGGTACGATAGGCTACAAGGCGCTCCGGACAGGCCCGAAGCTCTCCCGTTGCAGCCAACATGAGGGCGAGCCATGCATCGTGCGGCCATGGCTCGGGTAACCACGCCAGCATGTCGCGAACGCGACGACGGAAGGCGAAAGCCATTCCCGTTACCACATTGTGCCGCAGCAGGATCTCAAAGGATCCGCCGCAGAGAAACCGCTGTTGTTCCTTTCGATCAAACTGGAATCGGTTCCAAAGATCGCCGGCTACGGTCTGCGACGTGGAATCGATGAGATCTCCATTGGAGAAGACTCCTCCCGTCACGGGGTCGGCGAAGAGTTCCACCAGTCGGCGTAGCTTTTGCGGATACCAACGATCATCCTGATCGGCCAGCGCGATGAGATCGCCCCCGGTGAGTGCAACAGCCTTTTGGAAGTTGCGGCTAAATCCGAGATTGGTGGTGTTTCGCACCACTAGCACCGGGAAAGGAGCCTCTCGCGCAAACAGTTCCAGCATTTCGACGGTGCGATCGACAGAGCCGTCATCGCAGATGACAACCTCATCCGGCCGACGCTCCTGGGCGAGCAGACTCTGGAGCTGCTCAGAAAGAAAGCGTTCGCCATTGTACGTGCACATTGCGACAGAAATAGTTTTCAAGCGGGCGGGGGAGTCGGTCATCGGGATAGCTTCGAATCGAAGCGGTGGCTCGTGTCGCGCAAGAGGCTCATCACGCCCGTCTCATCACAAGACAGAGTCGGGGAGCAGCACGAGGGCGGAAAACGGTGAGGGTCGATCCAGCTGTCTATTGGCACATTTGTGGATTCCATTCGGCCGGTGTCCATGGAGGGTTAGACGGTGAGTATTTGGGAGTGCGCCGTAACCGAAAACTGGACCGCTGCTACGTAAGTGAAGAAGGTTCTTCGCGAGACTCCCACCGGACATTATCCTTTCTCGAAAGACCTTACATCCCGTCTCAAACCGGTGCATCTCGTGGGCAGAGAATGCCTCTTACTGCGGCAGGATGTATCCAAGCAACTGTTCCACTTGCATGCCGTCGCAGTGTGGGTCGCTGCTCACGGTGTGATCATGCCCTGTGTTGCAGCGGTAAATTGGAACGAGCGTCAGGCCCGATACAGGTTGCGCATAAATGTAACCGCTGATGCCGATAACGAGTTGACCTTCGCAACCCGGATCAAGCGAGGGGAACGCATCCGTCGAGCCTGCCTTGCACGCAGTCAGGGCTAATGTAGCCTCTTTTTGAGGATACTGGTAGATTCGGCCCAGCGTCTTCTGCAGAACGAAGCTTCCCTGCGGATCTACCCAACCGGTGGTGACCACGTGTGCGGTGCCGTTGTAGTACTGCTGCAGCTCGTAATCCGGCGGTTCATTGAAGGACCAGGAGATCTGTTCGATGTCCCACAGGGAGGGGTCGGCCGCGGCGGCTGCCTCAGCGGGCGAACTGTCCCAGCGAAGCAGCTTGTTCGAGAAGGCCGGGAACATGAGGATGTCTCCGTTGCTGTCCGGAAACAGGTTCCCGTAGCCATCGCTCAGAAAGCCAGCCAGGAAAAGGGCTTCGTGGCCGGTGAGACTGGTGTCGACGACCTTCAACTCCTGCCATCCTGTCTTGCCGACCAGCAGATCGTCCTTCGGGATCCTGTAGAGCTCGATTCCACCCGAGGTCAGCTCCCGCATGCCGCCCGTCGTGTTGATCCCGCGCCTTGGCAGCGTAAAGGTCGCATACCAGTAGCCATCGGAGTGGAGCACCATGTCGCCCCAGCTAGCGAGGTCCGTTTTGATGGTGAGCCCCTTCGTCGTGAGCGGTCCGACATCCGTGAAGTGCACCCCGTCCGGCGATGTCGCTTTCACGTGGTGGTTCGGGCCCAGCGGAGGGGCGTCATCTTCGTAAAAGACAGTAATGGCCTGCTTCCCGTCAGCGTTGAAGGCGGTCGGCTGCGCCGGGCCGCTCCCAAAACTCACGTGAGCAGGAATTACAGGCGAGGGATACTTCCTCCAGTGGATCCCGTCGTTTGAAAACGCAACGCCGATATCGTTGTGCGTGTTCTCGGTTTCGACAGTGCCCACATAGTAAAGAGCGTAGGTATAGGTGACGCCATCGTTCAGCGGGTTTGTAAATGTGCCGAGCACGACATGCGGATTACAGACATACCCCGCATCCCACGTCCTGGGTGTCTCTGCTAGGACGACCATAGGACCCACCTGCAGGCCAGTGGTGCTGTCGATGGACTCGTACAGGATCGCGTCCGTGAACTGCGAAGGGACATTCGGATTTTGACCCTGGCCGCACCACCAGAACTTTCGTATGTTGCCACTCTGAATCACAGAAGTTGAGTAGTCATACAGCTTGGCTCGTCCGACCACGGCTCCCGGCGGCGTTTTCTGATCAAGGGCGCAGCCGCACAGAGACAAGGCAAAGCAAAAGAGCACGGCGAACACCGCCCAAGGGACAGCATCATGTCCGCTTCGACAGGACGGCAAGCTATGGACCGTGATCGAATCTGTTGAGCGACGATGGGCGGACACGGTTTGACCGCTGCCAGAACGCTTCCTGAAGGGGGGCATACCGGCAGTGTATCGGTCAGCTACAGGTCTGTCCGCAGTCGTTCCACGCCAGATTCCACACAGTTAAAGAGGTAATTCGAGTAACGAATGACTGCTTAGGTAAAAACGTTGGAGCGGGTCTTTTCGCCGGCCAAGATCATTCCATCACGTCTGCCCGATGTCAGGGCCTGTTCACAGGTGTCCTAGCTTCTGTCAGGCTGAGGTCTGAGGCACGGTCTTGTGCGTCACGTCGCGCAGCAGGCTGAGCACACCTTTCTCATAGTGCCGGTAGTCTTGCAGCAACAGCAGCGCAGGCCACACGCGGTTCATCCGATGCTGCTGCAGCAGCAGGTCCGTCCGCGACTGCTCAAAGCGGATTCTGCGATCTACTTCGCCGCGCGCTGCACGGTTCACACCGATACCCTGCGCCGCTAGTACATCCATATGTTCGCCCAGCAAGGAAAATCGCCGCACCATGCCGCGATGAAAGGCAAGCGCCGCATCAGCGTCAGTGTGAAGATGCGTGTGGAGCGGTACAACGGTCGCGCCCACCTGTTGCCGCTCATGGAGGCGGTAGGTCATCAAGTGCTGTGGCAGCGCCTGCAGACGTGCAACACTGGCCAGCACAAACGCAATCCAGCCGTCGTGCACCCACTCCACGGGCGGCGGCAACACCTGGTGTACATACGCCGCACGGAACACAAGCGCCGCACCGGTGACAGTGTCGCGACGCCCCAGATAGCGTGCGCCATTCTTGCGAAACTCCTCCTGCCCGGCCACACTGAATCGCACCCGGCTCCACAGATCGCTCGGCAGCAGAGTGCCATTCTCATCCATCAGTCGGGCGTTGGAAAATACCCCCGCCACGGCAGAATCAGCCTGGAGCGCGGCCACGCATACGGCCAGCTTTTCCGGCATCCAGCGGTCGTCCTGATCGCACAAGGCAATCGCATCTCCGGTGCAAAGGGCAATGGCCTGCGCAAAATTTCGGGTCGAGCCAAGGTTTGTGGCATTGCGATGCCAGCGGACCGGAAAGCCGACGCTTCGACGAAAGTCCTCCACCAGTGCCGCAGTGCCGTCCGTCGATCCGTCATCGCACACAACCAACTCCATCGGTACATACGTCTGCTGCCGGATGGAACGCAGCTGTTCCGCGAGGTACCTCTCCCCGTTGTAGGTGCACATCGCCACTGAAACCCGCATGGCCGACTGCTTTATAGATGACCGCTCTTCAGACTGTTCAAAGGTGTTACCCACTGCCGCTCCACGCTTCTTCTGTTCTATCTTCGCTCATCCAATCGACGACGTTGGCGGTAGCTGCGCCTCTATGGGATGCTGGAAAGCATGAAGTGCGGGATGAACCCCACGTCTCAAACAGCCTCTGTGAGCTTGCCTGCACCAACGCACAGAACGCTGCTGTCTCGCGTGTGGGCGCGATGTCGTGAGCGCTGGGGGACAACGATGGAGTGGCTTAGCGACCCAGCCGCTGTGTGGACGGTTTGGCGTTACTGGCTCACGCGCAACGCCCTGCCATTTACAGTGCAGATCCTCAAGCCGCTTCCTGTCTCGCCCCCTTCGGGCGCAACCCGTCTGGTCCTCTTTGCCCACTACGATCCTCAGGACGAGGTGGACGACTACGTGCTCTATTACCTGCAACAACTGCACGCGAGTGGTTGTGCCATTCTTTTTGTTTCGGGTGCAGCGAACTTGAAAGCCGCCTCGGCGGAAAGGATCCTGCCCTACTGTGTCGGCGCGTTCACACAGCAGACGCGCTCGCTTGATTTTGGCTCGTGGAACCTCGCGTGGCAGCAAATGCAGCATCGCGGGTGGTCGCTTGATAGTTTTCAGCAGTTCATCCTGGCCAACGATAGTGTCTATGGGCCGTTGTTTCCGCTGGACGAAATGCTGGCCGCATTTACCGGTGCCGACATGTACGGCATGACCGAAAGCAATGAGCGCGGCAATCACCTGCAATCGTTTTTTCTGCAGTGGGATTTGAACACCCGGACCCGGGCATTTCTCCAGAAGTTTTGGCGCAGCTTCCGATATGTCGTACGCAAGCAACGGCTCATCGATACCTATGAGACCGGCATTTCGCGCGCCGCGCGCAAAGCTGGCCTTCAACTGAAAGCCTATGCCTCCGATGAGGCAGTGCGGGCAGCCTACGCACAAAGACACCTTCCCCATGAGCATGCCGACCGCGTTGCCGCTGGCAGCGTCAACAACACACTGGTGCTTTGGGATGTGTTGCTGGAAGACTTCCGCTGTCCACTCTTGAAGACAGACCTGCCGCGACGAAACCGCTACCATTCTCGCAAGGTTCGAACCCTGTCAGACGAACTGCGACAGTGGACGAAGTACGATCCGGCACTGATTGAACGCAACCTGCAACGGCTTGGCGTGAAGCCATCGCCAGAAGTGCCTTAGGCTGAGCTCGCGGCAAAAGCAACCGCAGCAGCGCCTTGGCTCTTCGGAGGGCGCCGTACACGTTTGCAAATTCTGATAGATGCGGCAAATATTTCTGCAGCACAGTGCGCCGCCGCCTGTCTTTGCACACATAGCCAGTGAGAGGACGTTCACTCGGACTTTGTGCACAGTTCGCAAGAGCTCATGGCGAGTCGAAGTTCTTCAGCATTGCAGGGATTCGTCCCCGCTTCGACGACACGGGGTCACTGATGGGCCCGGGCATATAAGCAGAATCCTAGCTGGCAGCCCCAAGTCGCTTGAATGCTGATATCCCACCAATGTGCCAACACTGCATCCCGGCAGCCCACGTTGTGCGCACGGGCAACAGCATCCCCCGGAAGCGGGGTTTGCAGACGCACCGATTCCTGCTATACCCCTGTTACCCTCTATGCGCGCTGCCCTGCTATCCTGCGTTCTCCCCACACTGCTTGCCCCCTGCCTGGCCGCTCAGGCCAAGTCTCCCGCTCAGGCCAAACCTGTACCCGCCGCCACCCCCGACTACAAAGACGAGGCCCTCGTCTTTGAGCACTGGGACACCACGGTCCGCATGCACCCGGACGGCACAGGCGACCGCAACGAGCATGTGGTCCTGCGGTTGCAATCAGAAGGTGCCATCCGCCAGTTCGGCGTCCTCGCCGTGGCGTACGCCTCTGCCACGGCCAAAGGCAGTGTCGAGCACGTGGAGGTGCGCAAGCCCGACGGCACCGTCGTCACCACACCGGAAAGCGACAGCATTGAGACCACACCCGACGTCACCCGCGAGGCGCCCCTCTATAGCGACTTGAAGCAGGTCCAGCTGCCGGTTCGCTCCCTTGCCGCTGGCGACACGCTCCAGTACGACCTGCACACCGTCTACACCCGCGCCGAGGCACCGAACCAGTTCTGGGGTGCAGACCGCTTCAACCTCTTCGGCGTCGTGCTCTCCCGCACCTTCACCCTCCAGGTGCCGTCCGGGAGCTACGTCCAGGTCTGGAGCCCTAACTACAAAGCCGCCGTCAGCGACGACCACGGCACCAAGACCTACCGCTGGACAACCGACCAGCTCAAGCCCACACCCAAACCCAAAGAGGACGGCGAGGAAGAGCCCGACCCCGTCAAAGACCTCGATGAGGACGCGCAGGGACGCAAGCTCCCCTCTATCGCCTGGACCACCTTTCACTCCTGGGCCGAGGTCGGCGACTGGTATCGCTCCCTCGCCCTCTCCCGCGCCGAGCCCGACGCCGCCATCCGCGAGCGCGCCAACGCACTCACCGCCGACGCAAAAACACCCGTCGACCAGGTGCGCGCCCTCTATTCCTTTGTTGCCACCAAGACCCGCTACGTCGGCATCGATCTCGGCATCGGCCGTTTCCAACCCCATCCCGCCGACGACGTCCTAAGCCACGCCTACGGTGACTGCAAAGACAAGGACACGCTGCTTGAAGCCCTCCTCCGCGCCAAGGGCTTCACCACCGCGCCAGCCCTTATCGGCGCCGGCATCACACCCGTGCCCGACGTCCCCTCCCCCGCCGTCTTCAACCACGTCATTACCACGGTGACCCTGCCCGGCACCGGGCAACTCTGGATGGACAGCACCGCCGAAGTCGCGCCATTCCGCCTGCTCATGCCCGTTCTCCGCGACCAGGAAGCCCTGGTCATCCCCGCCACCTCACCCGCCAGGCTCGAGAAAACGCCCGCCACCCCGCCCTACCCTTTCACCGCCGACTTCAAGGCTGACGCCACCCTCTCCGACACCGGCCTGCTCAAAGGCCACATGACTGCCACCTACCGCGACGACCAGGAAAGCCTCATCCGCGCCCTTGCCCGCAACGTCGCGCCGGCGGAATGGGACAAAGCCTCGCAGTATCTCGTCTCCCTTACCGGCTTCACCGGCACCACCGGCAACACCCGCTTTCCTGGCATTACCGATTACTCCACCCCCGCCACCCTCACCTACGACTACACGCGCAAAGACTACGGCGACTGGGCCAACCTCCGCATCATCCCTCTCGACCCGGCCATCACCATCGCCAACGACACCTCCGACACCAAGCCCCCGCAGCACGACATCGAACTCGGCGCACCCCGCACCGAAACCGTCGAAAGCCGCATCAAGCTGCCCGACGGCTGGCGCACCGACCTGCCCAGCGCCATCCACGCCAAAAGCAAATACGCCACCTACGACAAGACCTACCATTTCGCCGATGGCGCCATCACCAGCGACCGCACCATCACCGTGCTCGAATCCAAAGTCCCCAAGGCCGATTGGAAGCAGTACCAGGCCTTCTGCAAACAGGCCAACCTGGACGAAAATCCCTGGATCCAGCTCATCCGTCCCGCCGCAAAAGAAGCTGCCCCCAAATCCGTTCCCGTTACCAGGGATGCCGCCGGCAACAGCACCCAGCAAATCGTCATCACCCCACCCCCGTCAACCGCCGTCCCTGCCGCGCCGGAGGATGCCTCACTGGAGACCCTGCATTACACCGTAAGCCGGCAGTTTGACGCAGGCGACCTTGCCGGAGCCCGCCAGACCCTCGACCGCATCAAGAGCAAAGATCCCAGCGCCCCTTACTTGAACTACGGCTATGGCAGTCTGGCCTATCAAAACCGCAACTTTGCCGAGGCCGTCACCTTCTACCGGAAAGAGGCGGAACTTCACCCCGAAGAGGCCAATGCCTGGCAGTCAGTTGCGTCTTCGCAATACCAGCAGGGCAACAAGGCAGAAGCCGCCCAGACCCTGCAAAAATTCTTCAGCAGCCACCCCGACAACATCGCCGTGGGACAACAGCTCGCCTCGATAGAAATCTCGACCGAGGATTACCCGGCCGCCCTCAAAACCCTGCAAACCATGGCGACCGCTAACCCTGCAGACCGCCGCATCCGCCTGCAACTCGCAAATGCTTTCCTTCTCGCCCACCGGAACGACGAGGCAGCCGCAGCCGCCAAGAGCGTCCTCGACGGCACCGACGATCCCAACATGCTCAACGACGCCGGCTACGTTCTTGCCGAACTTGGCCAGGACCTGCCCCAGGCCGAGCAGGCATCCCGCGCCTCCATCACCAAGCTTGAAGAGAAGAGCCGCAGCATCACCCCCGACCAGGTCAACAGCGCCGCCTTTCACGAAAGCAATCTCCTCATCGCCTCCTGGGACACCCTCGGCTGGATCCTCTTCCGCGAGGGCAAGCTCGACGACGCGCGCCCCTACCTGCTCGCCGCCTGGCGCAACGACCTCCATGCCGAAGTCGGCGACCACATGGGCCAGCTTGAAGAAGCCGCCTCCAACCCGGCGGCCGCCCTAGAGTTCTACCGCCTCGCCAAAGCCGCCAGCGCCGAGGGCCCCTCAAGCCCAGCCGTGCGCACCCACATCGACGAAAGCCTGGCCCGCCTGCAGAAAGTCTCCGCACTTCCCAACAAAAACTCTGCGGCTGAGGCGGATGTCTCGACCGTCATGGCCAACAAAGGCTTGTCGTCCGGGCAGAAAAAAGCCGCCGTCGATCGGCTCCGGTCCAACGCCAACATCACCGGCGCCACCCAGCAACTCGTCGCCCTGCGCACCTACACCGTCCCTCGCGGTAAAGACATCTCCGGCTGGGGAACCGTACGCCTGCAGCTCACCGCAACCGGTGTCCAGGCCGCACAGCCCTCCAGCGGCGAACCAAAACTCTCCGCCGAAATCACCGACCTTAAAGCTCTCCACTACAACGAGCTCGTCCCACCCACTTCCACCGCCTGGCTCCTGCGCAGCGGCGTCCTCAGCTGCCCCTCCACCGGCCCCACCTGCGAGCTCGTCCTCGTCCCTAACGCCACTCTCGCCACAGAGCAGCACTAGCCGCACGGCCAATTACCGCCTGGTTCTGACCGCCGGGGTGCCGCCTCTCGAGAACGGCTTCAGCCGACGAGAACGTTCATCCCATGCACCTCCACGCAACCCTCGCCCCACAAAGGTGTCTACTCCTCAGGGGCCAACCAGAGACATCCGCCATTCGAGCGGCATCTCACCCCCTTTGAGGTACGCGCCATGATCACCACTCTTTTGCAGGCGAACTCTTCCCGCCGCACCGCTCTCGCACTCGCCGCCACCCTGCTCACCGCGCTCACCCTGCAGGGTTGCCGCAAAGACATGGCCGCCGTGCAGCAGGCCCCCATCGTTGACGGAAACGATGCAAGTGACCCGGCCAACGCCAACATGGCCACGCCTCTGGTCGGTGCGTCCCTGCAACCTGCCTACGCCACCACTGGCGCACCCGGCTATGCAGCACCCGGCTACGCCGCTCCGGCCACCCGCGTCGCCGGCTCGGGCTACAACGCGGCCCAGTCGCAATCCGCTCAGAACTACCCGCCGGCAAACGGTGCCCGCAACGAAGCATACGACTACAACACGCAGCCGCCGCAGGGCTACACGCAGCAGCAAAACAGCAACCCTGTCGACGATGACCAGCTCTACAGCGATCTGCTTGATCCCAATGCGCCCATCGCGCAGCAGCCGCCACCACCGCTGCCCGTCTACCAGCAGCCCGTCGCTCCCGGCCCCGACTACCTGTGGACGCCCGGCTACTGGAACTACGCTCCCGCCAACTACAGCAACGCCGGCTACTACTATGTCCCGGGTAACTGGATCTCCGCGCCCTTCGTCGGTGCCCTTTGGACACCCGGATGGTGGGGCTACACCGGCCGCGGCTACGGCTGGCACCGTGGATACTGGGGCCGCCACGTGGGCTACTACGGCGGCGTCAACTACGGCTTCGGCTTCATCGGCATCGGCTACCAGGGCGGCTACTGGAACAACGATCACTTCTTCTACAACCGCGACTGCAATCATGTCGAACCGCGCGTTGTGAACAACTACGTCTACCAGCGCAACGTCACCGTCATCAACAACACCTACATCAACAACTCGCGCACCAGCTACTACGGCGGTCCCGGCGGTCTGCAGCGTCGTCCGGTACAGGCGGAGTTTGCAGCCCAGCGCGAAGTGCACATCGCACCCCTCGCCGCCCAGATCGCAGAGCGGCAACAGGCCTCGCAAAACCGCCAGCAGTACTTTGCTGCAAACAGCGGTCGGCCCGCCCAGCTCTTCGCCGCCCATCCCGTGTTCGAGCGCAACGTCGCCGTTCCACCCCAACTCGCTCGGCCTCAGTTCAACAATGGCAACAACCCCCGCAATCAGGCAGGGTTCAACGACAACCAGCTTCGCCAACAGCAGCAAGCCGCCACGCAGCAACAGCAGTCCGTGCAGCAGCGCCAGCAGCACGTCCAGCAACAGGTAGCGGCCCAGCAGCAGCAACGCAACGTCCTGCAACAGCAGCGCCTGCAACAGGACGGCCAGCGCCAGCTCGCACGTAACACGGAGCAACAGCAACGGCTGCTGCAGCAACAGGCAAATCTGCAGGCGGAGCAGCAGCGGCAGCAAGGCAACGCCCAACTGCAGAAGGCTCGTCAGCAACAAGACCTGCAGCGCTCGGCCCAGCAGCAACAGGCCCGCGTTCAGCAGGACCAGCAGCGCAATCAGCAACAGCAACTCCGTCAACAAGGGGACGCTCAACGCTCAGCCCAGCAACAACAGGCCCGCGCTCAGCAGGACCAGCAGCGCAACCAGCAACAGCAGCTCCGCCAGCAGGGGGATGCCCAACGTGCGGCCCTGCAACAACAGGCCCGTCAGCAAGGGGATGCTCAACGTGCGGCCCAGCAACAACAGGCCCGCACTCAGCAGGACCAGCAGCGCGCCCAGCAACAGCAGCTCCGTCAGCAGGGGAATGCTCAACGCTCAGCCCAGCAGCAACAGGGTCGGCAGGAGCAGGCCGCGCAGCAACAGGCGGCGCGCCAGGAGCAGCGCCAGCCACAGCAGGCCCGGCCCCAACCGGAGCAGCACCTGGAGGCACCGCGCTCCGCACCCCAGCCCCACCCGCAAGGCGGCCCGAACCCACGTCGCTGATCCAGCGGTTGAAGGACCGCTTGAGTGCACAACGAAGGGGGCGGGGCTCAGGCCTCGCCCCTTCCTGTCTCCGCTCACATGCCATCCCGCCCCAGCATGTGCACGCCCATGCCAGCTGCACGCGGAGGGAACTACCCCGCGAACGTCTGCCACAGCAGCACCGCGTTCAAACCAACAATCAACGCCGTCACCGCCCACCCGGCAATCGCCGTCACCCTCAGGTTCCGCAGCGATCCCATCACCCCCGCGCGTCCGGTCAGGATCAACAGCGGCACCAGCGCGAACGGAATCCCAAAGCTCAGCACAGCCTGCGACAGCAGCAGGATTTTCACCGGCGACAGGCCCATCGCAATTACCACCACGGCCGGCACCACCGTAATCAGCCGACGCAGGTAGATCGGGAACTTGATATCGAGAAACCCCTCGATGACCACCTGTCCCGCCAGCACACCCACGGTCGACGACGACAACCCGCTGCACAGCAGCGCCACCGCAAATGCCAGCTGCGCAAACCGCCCCAGCAGCGGCCCCAGGGTCGCATGCGCGTCCTCCAGGATCGTGTCCGGGTTCAGCGCCGGGTTGTGCAGAAACGCAGCCGCTGCCATCACGATCATGGCGCTGTTGATAAACCACGCACCATTCATCGCCACAATAATGTCGATCAGTTCAAAGCGCAGATAGCGCCGCTTGAAGCTTGTCAGCCGCAGCTTCTCGGCATCCTCATCGTGTACCTCGCTTATGCCGCGCTCCACAAAGCCCTTCATCCGCGGCTGCATCAGCGCGCTGTGCAGGTAGATCACGTGCGGCATCACCGTTGCACCCAGCATCGCCACCGCCAGGTACAGCGTGTTGCGGTGCAGGCTGGGCACCAGTGTGTCGTGCAGCACATCCGGCCACGACGGATGCACCAGGAACACCTCCACCGCGTAGCACAGCCCAATCACCGTCACAAAGCCGATGATCACGCCCTCAAAGTGCCGAAACCCTCTCTGGTTCAGCGCCAGCAGCGCAAACACAAACACCGTCGTCAGCAGCGACGCAATCAGCAGAACTGCCGTTCGGCTTAGCCCATAGGCCAGCAGCGGCGGCCCAAACAACAGGTACGCGCCCAGCGCTGCCCCCAGAAACTCCGCCAGGTCTGTCGCAATCGCGCTGATCTCCCCCGCCACCCACAGCACCAGCACCACCGGCCGGCTGAAATGATCCCGGCAGTTCTGCGGCAGGCTGCGCCCCGTCGCAATGCCCAGCTTGGCACTCAGGTACTGCACCAGCATCGCCATCATGTTCGACCAAAGCAACACCCAAAGCAGCGTGTAGCCGAACCGCGCTCCACCCACAATGTTCGCGGCAAAATTGCCCGGGTCGATATACGCGATCGACGCCACAAACGCCGGACCAAAATAGGTCCAGAGTTCGCGCCAGTTCTTCTTCGGCATAGCGGCCGGCTCAGCTGTAAGGGCGGTGGACACCTATGAGAAAGTATATGGACAGCTTGACAATTCCACCCCTCCGCTCAGCCGGGTACTCACCCAGGCAACCCGGATACCCCAACAGGTGAACCAATAGAATGAGGATTTTAGTCATTGGGGGTGGGGGGAGGGAGCATGCCCTCTGCTGGTCCCTGCGCCACTCACCACGCGTTACTGAGCTGCTCTGCGCACCCGGCAACGCCGGCATCGCATCGCTGGCCCGCTGCCTGCCTGTTGACCAGACCAGCGTCCCCGACATGCTCCGCGTCACCGCTGAAACCTCCCCAGACCTCGTTGTCATCGGCCCTGAAGTCCCGCTCGCCGCGGGCATCGTCGACGCCCTTCAGCAGCAGGGCATGCGCGTCTTCGGCCCCACACAGGCAGCCGCCCGCCTGGAAAGCTCCAAGGCCTTCAGCAAGGCCTTTATGCAGCGCCACGGCATCCCCACCGCACGCTACGAACTCTGCTCCACCATGGCCGACGTCCGCGCCGCGCTCCCGCTGTTCACCGCTCCCGTCGTCGTGAAGGCAGATGGCCTGGCCGCCGGCAAAGGCGTCATCATCGCCGCAACCATTCAGGAAGCAGAGCAGGCCGCGCACGAGCTCCTGCAACTCGGCGGCACCCTCGTCCTGGAAGAGTTCCTCGACGGCGAAGAGCTCTCCTTCTTCGCACTCTGCGACGGCACCACCGCCATCCCGATCGCCGCCGCACAGGACCACAAACGCCTCCTCGACGGCGACCAGGGCCCCAACACCGGCGGCATGGGCGCCTACTCCACCGACGCCCTGCTTCCAGACACCCTGCGCGACCAACTCCTCCGCAACGTCGCCCAGCGCACCGTCGAAGGCATGCGCGCGGAAGGCACACCCTTCCACGGCATCCTCTTCTGCGGCATCATGCTCGTCCCAGGCGGCGGCCCAATGGTGCTCGAGTTCAACACCCGCTGGGGTGACCCCGAGACCGAAGCCATCGTCCTCCGCCTCGACACCGACATGCTCGACCTCATCGACGCCTCCATCGACGGCACCGCGTCCGATCTCCACATCCAGCTACGTCCCGATCCAGCCGCCTGCGTCATCGCCGCCAGCGCAGGCTACCCCGCCGCACCGCGCAAAGGCGACGCCATCGACGGCCTTGACGCTCCGCTGCCCGCAAAGACTGAGGTCTTCCACGCCGGCACAGCCCTCAACGGCGGCACCGTCGTCACCGCCGGCGGCCGCGTCCTCGCCGTCAGCGCCACCGCTCCCACTCTGCAGCACGCGCTCGAGCAGTGCTACGCGGCCCTCGGCACCATAGGCTTCAACGGCATGCAGTTCCGTCACGATATCGGCGCACGCGCACTCCGCTAAGATCACCAGCAGAGAGGCAGACCCAGTGGCCCTGCTTCACCTCATCCTGTGGCTCATCCACGCGGTCGTTGCCGCGCTCGCGTCGGCGCTGGTTGACGTCTTCACCCACCTCATCGGTTGGCTCGTCGTGCTCTTGGCCGCTTGCGCCATCGCCGCAGGTATCGCAACTGCCTTCGGCATCGGTGGCCTGGGTCTTGCACGCCGCAGGCGACGGCGCAACCGGCAACCGTAGCACCAACGTCCAAGGCCACGCTCACGTTGCGAGCTCTCGGTCGCCTACTGCGCCGTCTTCGAATTGTTCGACCGGTCGTCATCCGGCAGCTTGTGATCCGGGTCCACCACCACACTGCGCACCGCCGCGGTACCTTCGCCATGCCACACGTACGTCCCCTTGGTCAGCCACGCCTCCACCGGCACCCGCACGCGCACCTTCGAGCCATCCGCGAATGTCACCTCCACCGGTGTCGGCAGCACCAACTGGCCATGGTTCGTCAGCGTAAACGTCGTCCCGCTGATCGCATCCACGCTCACGTCATAGCGCCAGTTGTTCATGTACCAGCCCCGCCAGAACCAGCCCAGGTCTTCACCAGCCCCGTTCTCCATCTCCCTGAAAAAGTCCGAAGGTGACGGGTGCTTGTACGCCCAATCGCGAATGTACTTCCGAAAGGCACCATCGAACCGCTCCGGCCCAAGAATCTGCTCGCGCAGCAGCACCATGCCGTACGCACCCTTGAAGTAGCTCACCGGGTGCCCCAGCGCACCTGTGTAGTCGTCCGCCGCCACCATCAGCGTCGGCGCATCCGGGTTATCCAGCACCTTCAGAATCGTGTCCGCTGGCTCACCCCCCGCAGAGTATTCGCCATCGCGCTTCGGCCCATACTTGCCGCCTGCATACAAATCTGACTCTTCGATGTCGATGAACGTATTGAATCCCTCGTCCATAAACGCATGTCGCCGCTCGTTGGACCCCACGATCATCGGAAACCAGTCGTGGCCGATCTCGTGCGCCGTCACCCAGAACAGAAAGCTACCCTTGTCCTCAATGCCATCGAACACGACTCCCGGGTACTCCATTCCCGTGCTGAAGCCCGCGACCGAAATCGCCGCCGGCCACTCATACGGGTACCAGTGCTTGCTGAAGTTCTCGACGGTGTTCTTCACGTACTCGGTCGACTTGTCCCACGCATCCGGCCCCACACTCTCCGGCGGATACACGCTCTCCGCCAGCGCAGTCTTGCCATCCGGCAGGTTCATGCGCGCCGCATCCCACACAAACACCGGCGACGCGGACCACACCACATCCCGCGTGTGATCCATGCGGAAGTGCCACGTCAGCGTGCCGTCCTGCTTGGGCCGTGATGCCGGGTCATTCACCTCGTCCGGCTTGCGAATGTAGACCGTTGCATCACTCTTTGCGGCCTGCGCCAGCCGATCAATCTGCAGCTTGGTCAGAACATCTTTCGGGTTCACCAACTCACCGGAACCGGCAACGATCATCGTCGACGGCACCGTCACGAAATAGTCGAAATGCCCATATTCCAAATAGAACTCGCTGCCCAGGTACGGCAGCGTATCCCAGCCGCGCAGGTCGTCGTACACGCACATGCGCGGGTACCACTGCGCAATGTCGTAGATCTCCCCCTGCTTGCTCATGCCATAGCTTGTGCGGCCGCCCCACACTCCGGGAATCGTGTAGTGGTACCGGATGTGGACCTTCAATGCAGACTTCGGCCGCAGCGGCTCCGCCAGCCGAATCTGCATGCGCGTGTCGTCGACGATCGTGTCAGCCTTCACCGTCTGCTTGCCGCTCTCGATAGCAACGTCGTCGAAGACAAAACCGTCGGTGTCGTACGCAAACGTATCTTCGTCCGTTGCCGGCTTGCGTCGGCGTTGTGCTCCGCCATTCGCCAGTCGCGCACGGCTGTCCTTGCGGTAGATGTTCTGGTCCAGCTGCACCCACAGGCTCGTCAGCGTGTCTGGGCTGTTGTTGGTGTAGCTGATCGTCTCGGTCGTGGTCAGCGTCTTGGCCGCGGTATCCAGTGCCGTGTGTAACTCGTAGTCGGCTTGATTCTGCCAGTACATGGGGCCGGGTGCACCATTGCTTGACCGGTAGACATTCACCGGGTCAGGCAGGCTCAGCGGCGCAAACGTGATGCGCGGATCGTACCCGCCAGCGGGTGCCGCCGCTGCAGGCTTGGCCTGCCCCATGGCTGCAAGACATCCACATGTGGCGAGCCACGCCATGCAGCGAGCGGCGCGCCAAAGAGAAGACGAAAAGCCGACGGACGGAGAAGCGACAGACGGAAAAGCGGCAGACGGAAAAGCGACAGACGAGGACATGCGCATCCTGCAGGGTGCTCCTTCGGGGAGTGACTGTGTGCTGAGGGTGTCTGCCGTGAGTATAGAGGCCGCGCGCCGCAGCCGAGCCGGGCTAATGCGAATGCAGGATCAGCAGGTTGGCCACGTAGATTGCCGCGCACCCCAGCGCCACCATTGGCAGCAGATGCTTGCGCGGGCTGTTGCACCGCCGCAGCTGTGGCAAGAAATCTCCGGTGGCCATCTGCAGAAAGAAACCCGCCGCCAGCGCCAGCAGCCACACGGAACTGCGCACGGAGAACGCAAGAAATGCCGTCAACAGGCCGCCCAGAAATGGTGCAAGGGCATCCGCCATCAGGAACAGGTAGTCGGTCATCGTGGGCGGCTCGCCGTCCGTCGACAGGATCACCGTATTCATTCCGTCGCCCAGGTCGTGTGCCGCAATGCCCACCGCCACCGCGTACCCCGCGCCGTGTGAGGCGGCATACGCCGCGCCTATGGCCATTCCGTCACGGAAGCTGTGAAAGATCAGCATCAGCGCGCCCGCACGCCGTGCAATGCGTCGGCCCTGCCTCGCGTTTCGCAGGCGCTCGCCCAGGGCGTCCAGGCTGCCTTCCACGCCAAGGAACAGCAAAAACGACAGCAGCGTCAGGCCCAGCACATGCTGCGTACTCAGCCCATTGCTGTCGCCCAGTTCCAGCGCCTCCGGCAGTAGATCAAGAAATGCCGCCCCCAGCAGCAGGCCCGCTCCCAGCGCAATCAGCAGCGGCTGCCAGCGCCGCAGGCGCAGCGCCAGCAGCCCACCCAGCAGGGTAGACAGGACCGGCACGGCGAACAGAACAAGAGGCACAGCCATCCATGCTATCGCAGTCGCGAACGCAATCGCGATAACGATAGAATCAAATCACGGGAACGGGTCACGGCGCATTCACCAACTTTTGCACTTAACCGGTACGGGCGCGCTGTAGCATGCAAGTGGAAAGGTTTGGAAATGCCGGCTGAAGTTCGAAACACACGGCAAAAGGCGGCGATTCGCACGGCGTTTACCACTGCCGACCGGCCGCTTTCGCCGGAAGAGGTGCTGGGGTACGCACAGCAGGATGTGCCACAGGTCAGCATCGCCACTATCTATCGCAACATTGGAACCCTCGTCGACGAGGCGTGGCTGGTGCGCGTGGATATCCCCGGCGAACCCGCGCGGTACGAGGTCGCCGGGAAAAAGCATCACCACCACTTTCGCTGCAACGACTGCGGCAAGGTCTACGAGCTCGATGGCTGCCAGCTGATGCCCCGGCCCAAGCTGCCGCGTGGCTTCCGCACCACCGGTCATGAATTTTTCCTGTTCGGCACGTGCGCTGCGTGCGCGTAGGCGGTCTTCAGATGAATAAAGTGTGCATTCGCGCCGCGGCGCTTTGCGGAATTCTGGGCAGTGTTACGGCGGCCGTACCAACAGCCGCCGCGCAACGCACGGTTGATGTCGCTCCCCGCTCCAACAGCATGTCGGCGCGCTATGCCGCACATACCACGGAGCCGGCGCTCTCGAGCGAGAAGAAGCTGGCGCTCGTGCGGTCGAAGATCAAGTATGTCTTCGTCCTGTTCCAGGAGAATCGGTCGTTCGACTTTTACTTCGCCACGTATCCCGGCGCCGATGGCTTGTACTCGCGACCTGCCGGCGAAACTGCCGGTCTGACGCAGCCCATCGTAAACGTGGACGGCAGCGTCGGAACGGTGTCCGCTTTCCGGGTACCGTTCTCCGTGACCGACGTGCATGGCAAGACGGTGCCGATCTACCCGACCGACATGGCATCGGTGAACCACGCGCATCTCCCCATGGTGAACAAGCTGGATTTCGACGAAGCCATGGTCGCGCGCAACGACCGATATGCCTTGACGGAGGAGGGCGTGGCCATCGTAAATGGTGTGCCGTCAAAGCGGCCCACGCTTGAGCGCAAGCAGTTCGGCGAGCTGGTGATGGGGCACGTGGACTGCGACGCAGCCCCCTTCCTGTGGCGCTATGCGGATAGATTTGCGCTGTTTGACCACTTCTTTGACACAGTCATTGGACCCTCTGGCCCGAACGCCATCGCCATGATCGCCGGGCAGAGTGGCGAAACACAGTGGATGCTGCACCCCGATCTTGCGAACGGAACCGTCGCAGCTTTACCGAGTGCCGCAACACCCGCCGGCACACCGCCCACCAACCGCCAGGCAGCCCACGCCACTGGCAGCGCTCCGGCGAAGGGGCCTGGTGCGACCCCGGCAGTCAACGCGCCCGCCAATGCGCTACCACTGGTTGCCAACGCGTATCCCTACTTCGATTTGCCGCTCGACGCCGCCGGTAATCCTGCCGCTCCGCGTGTGAATCCGGTGAGCACACACGCACCCAATCTCACCTTTGCAACACTTCCCCTGTCCTTTATGGGGGATGCAATCGAGAAGACCACTGCGTCGGACTTCGACCCTGTCTTCGACCTGGGCGATGTGAAAGAGGACATTGCAAAGATTGCCGCGCATGGTGTGGGTGCGGTGAACTGGGGTTGGTACCAGCAGGGGTACGGGCATGAGCCTACAGATCCGGTGGGCGTGGCGACGCACAAGGAATATGTCATTCATCACAATGCGCCGCAATACTTCGGCTATGTGGCGAACAACCCGCTTGCAAGCGCTCACATGCATGGACTTGCAGCGTTCTTCGAGGATGTGGAAGCGAAGCGCCTGCCCACCTCTGGTGTGTTCTACGTGCGCGGCGGATACGGCAATATCTTTGGCATGCCGCCGGCCGACCCGAACCCACGTCTAGCGACAGTGTTCAACGGCGACGATGACCATCCGGGATACGCCGACAGCGGCGTAAGTGAGGTGCTGCTGGCAAAGGAGATCAACGCCATCGCGCGCAGCCCGTACTGGAAGGATTCGGTCATCCTGATTGCGTACGACGAGACCGACGGCCTGTACGATCACGCGAAGCCGCGCATACGGTCGAAGGATGCGAGCGGCTTTGCTCTGGACCAGGGGCCGCGCATTCCGTTTTTAATGATCTCTCCGTACGGCGAGGCTCATGTGGTGTCGCATGAATTGACGGAACACAGCTCGATCATCAAGTTTGTGGACCGGCTGTTCAAGCTGGTTCCGCTGGCGGACTTACCGGATGAGGAGCGGGGTCGTGCCCTGGGCAAAGAACGGCTGAGCCAGAACGACCTTGGGCCGGCGGATGACAAGGTGGAAGGCGTGGGCGACCTGCTGAGCGGCTTCAGCAATGCGCGGCTGTTGGGTAAACGGCCTTTGCTGCCAGCCAGCTATGCGGAGATCAGCGATGCCGAACTGGCGCAGACCCAGCGTGCGGAAGGTGTCGGCTGCAAGGCCCTCGGCATTACACCGACAGACACTGGACGACGCAGCCCGGTGCCAGACGATTTCAACCCAAGGCCGGATACAACGCCCGGTCTGCCGCGGTCGGGCACATGGACTCCCTGAGCGGGCTGCGCCTGTGCATGGTTGCGTGTGGGCTGCTGCTGCATGCCGCCGCCGCGGCTCGAATCACGGCTCAGGTGCCGGATGTGGAGCGGATCGTTCAGCATCGAATCGTGGAGCGAGGGTCGCTGCGCTGTGGCGTCGATGCGACCGAGGCCGAGTACACCACCACGGATGACCACGGGCAGCGGCTAGCGTTTGACACAGCGCTTTGCCGTGCGGTGGCGGTCGCGCTGATGGGGCCACAGGCGAAGTTTATGGTGCAGAGATTCCCGGATGATCGTGGGGCCGTTGCTGCACTGCGAAGTGGCGACGTCGACCTTGTACCCACGCTGAGTGCCGACCTGGCGCACAGTACGGACGCCACACTTGCGCTGACGACACCTGTGCTGCACGATGCGGTGACGTTGCTTGTGCAGGTGCAGCTTGCGCATGCCGCAGAACTGAAAGGAAAAAAGATCTGTTTTCTTACGGAGACGGAGACCGAGGTCGCACTGCAGGACTGGGACCGCGCTCAGCACGTGGGATACGTGCCATTTCCGTTTCAGGAAGAGGGTGAGATGGAGGCCGCGTTCGTGACTGGGAACTGCGCTGCGATAGCGGGGGATGCTACGCGGCTCGGTGGAGTACGAGCATCGCTGGGAGCGCACGCGGCGGGCTACAGGGTGTTGCCGGAGTCGCTGCGCGATGATCCGCTAGGCATCGCCGTGGCAGCAGAAAACGCTGGTCTGCTGCGGGTGGCGCAGTGGACGTTGGAGGCGCTGATGCTGGCAGAGCAGAGCGGAATCACAACAGCCAATGTAGCGACTTTTCCGCCGGGCCGAAGCGAAACGGCAAACAGGCTGTTGGGCCGAACAGGGGAAATGGGGCGACCGTTCGGGCTGCGCGAGGGGTGGGCGATGGACGTGATCGCCGTGACGGGAAACTACGGCGAGCTGTACGACCATACGCTGGGTTCGGCAACGGCGATGGGCATACCGCGCGGGGTGAATGCTCTGTGCGGTGCAGGCGGAGCCATGTGTCCGCTGCCATTGAAGTAAGCAAAACGCTGAGCACCAGTGCGCGCTCCGGAGGCTGCCTACGTTGACAGTTGCTGCAGCGCACATGCGTGCGTCGTTGATGCCGAGTGCTTCGCGATGAGTCTCTGCTTTTAGAGCCGCGAGTATGCTGGTCATGGATTTCAGGCAGGTGATTTGCAGTCAGTGAGACAGGAGTTCCTTGTGAAGAGCCTTTACAGTTGGGTTGCGTTGGCTGTGTTCCTCGTTGGTCTACCCGCATGCGGGAGCAAGGTCGACGCGCAAAGTACGTTGGCCGCGACGCCGCCCATGGGGTGGAACTCCTGGAACTGGTTCGCGGGCAAGGTCACGGATAAGGACATTCGACAGGCAGCCGATCTGCTTGTGTCGTCAGGCATGCGTGACGCGGGATACGTGTACGTGAACATTGACGACACGTGGGAGGGGACCCGCGACAGCGCGGGCGTGCTGCATACCAACGAGAAGTTTCCGGACATGAAGGCGCTGGCCGACTACGTCCACAGCAAGGGCCTGAAGCTTGGCATCTACAGCTCGCCTGGGCCAACGACATGTGCCGGCTATGCAGGCAGTTACGGCCATGAGCAGCAGGACGCGGACATGTACGCCGCGTGGGGAGTGGACTACCTGAAGTACGACATGTGCAGCTTTTTAGACATGATGCGGAAGGCCGCGCCTGGGGACGAGCCCAAGCAGTACGTGATGATGCGTGACGCGTACGAAAAAATGCACCAGGCATTGCTGAAAACGAAGCGGCCGATCCTGTACAGCCTGTGCCAGTATGGCTTTGATACGGTGTGGCACTGGGCACCGGCTGTGGGCGGCCATGCGTGGAGGACGCAGGGTGACATTGAGCCGACGATGGAAAGCATTGCTGCCATCGGCCGCGCGCAGGCAGGCTTGGCACCCTTTGCAGGGCCGGGCCATTGGAATGATCCGGACATGCTGGAGGTGGGAAACGGCAAGCTCACACCAGTGCAGAACCGCTTACACATGACGCTGTGGGCGATGCTGGCGGCACCGCTGATTGCCGGCAACAACCTGACCCAGATGTCGGCCGACACCAAAGCTGTGCTATTGGACAAAGAGCTGATTGCGCTGGACCAGGACCGGCTGGGTAAGCAGGCGGACCGCATCTTTGCAGAGGGCCCGGTGGAAGTCTGGTCACGGCCTCTCGCCGACGGTTCCACCGCGGTGGCAGTGTTTAACTTCCGCGACAGCACGGTACTGATGCATGGAGTGCCCGCGGCCCTGTCGTCGCTCACAACGCACTCGCACCATGTGATTGAACTTGGAACAAATCGCACATTCAACTCCCTTGAGAATGTGCTGCTTGAGCCGTTACCCCCCTTCGCCGCTCGAGTGCTGCGCCTGCAGTAGAAGGAGGTGGAGAGCGCTGCTACGTGACGGCCGGAGCGCAGGTTCGGTACCTACTTGCCGATGCAGAAGGTAGAGAAGATGGTGTCGAGGATTTGGCTGGGGAGGGTTTGGCCTGTGAGTGCGTCCAGGGCATCGAGCGCCGCATACAGGTCTATGAGGATCGCCTCGTGCGGCATGCGATTGTTTGTGGCAGTGAGCGCGGCGGTTAGTGCTTGCACGCCCAACTGAGCTGCCCTGTGCTGCCGCGTGTTTGTGAGCGTTGCTGACGCGGTAGTCGTAGTTGGCCCACTTACGATTTTCGATATCTCGGCTTCGATCTCTTTTAAGCCCTGACCTGTTACTGCGGACGCGAGAAGTGACGTATGCAGGTGGGATATGTGGTGAGCGTCGCCACCGCTTTGAAACTGATGTGCGTTTGGAGTGGCATTGAAGTCGCCTTGCGTTGCGCGTTCGTCTATGTGTTCGCGTTTGCCTGGTTGCAGTAGATCAGCTTTGTTCAGCACGGTAAGCACAGGACAGCTGGAGAAGGTCAGCTTCTGTGTCTCCGAGCCGGGCTGCGTGGGGGCGGTTACGTCGATGACGTGCAGGATGAGATCTGCCTCTGCGACGACCTCCCACGTGCGGTGAACGCCAAGGCGTTCTACCTCATCGTCGGTGGAGCGTATTCCCGCCGTGTCGATAAGATGCACCGGCACGCCGGAGATCACCATGGATTCGCTGACGGTATCACGCGTTGTGCCCGCGACCGGTGTGACGATGGAACGATTTCTGCCAAGCAGGCGGTTGAACAGCGAGCTCTTGCCGCTGTTGGGTCTGCCGACGATGGCGAGCTTCATCCCCTCGCGCAGAAGGCGACTCCGTCCGAAGCTGGACTCCAGGTGCTGTACCGACTGGAGGAGCGCCTCGATGCGCTCGCCTGCATCGTGGTGGGTGAGAACATGCAGATCGTCCTCGGCGAAGTCGATGCCTGCTTCGAGTTCGGCAATAAGTGGGATGAGGATCTGCTTGATGGGCAGGACTTCGCGCGCAAGCGAGCCACCGAGCTGTTCCGCCGCCAGGCGTGCCTGACCCAACGTCTGGGCGTCAATCAGGTCGCGCACCGCCTCTGCTGCGGACAGGTCGAGGCGTCCGTGAAGGAAGGCGCGCTCGGTAAATTCGCCAGGACGTGCGAGCCGTGCACCGTGGCGCAGGGCCATCGCGACGACAGCCTGCTGCACAACCGGAGAACCGTGGATGCTGATCTCCACAACATCTTCCGTGGTGTAGCTGTGGGGTGCGGCAGACCAGGTAAAGACCGCATCGTCGATCCGGTTCCCGTCCTCATCGATAACGATGCCGTAGTGCGCGTAGTGACTCACCGGCGCGGTGCGCAGGGTAACAAGCTGCTGACCGATTGAAAGAGCTGCGGGGCCGGAGAGGCGAACGACCGCGATACCGCCACGCCCGGGCGGTGTCGCAATCGCGACGATGGTGTCGGACTCGAGCTGAGCGTTGGGCAACACAGATAGGGACCTGGCGAATGGAAGTACGCGCTGCGACGGAGACGCAGGGGTGTTTCGATCGGGATGGGAAGATCTACCGCTGACGAAAGCGGCGTGCGATCTCGTCAGCGCGGCTGCGTGTGTCTGGGCGACCCTCATCCCTGGACGGCATGTCCTTGGGATAGAGGACGACAAAGCGACGACCGCCTTCGCCGCTGGATTCTGTGCGCAGGTCGACCTCCTTCTTTAGCAGAAGGTGGAGCAGTCGGCGCTCGCGCGAGCTCATGGGGTCGAAGCTGAAGGGACGCTCACGGTCGCGCACATACGTGGCGCCTTGCTCGGCCAGCTCTCGCAGATCGGCGGCGCGGTCGGCCTTGAAACCGAGAGCGTCAAAGGAAATTTGATCGTGCTCGTCGGGTTCAAGCCCAACGATTTTCGCCGCAAGATGCTCCATAGCGCGTAGCGTTTCTCCGTCGCGTTCCAGGAGCAGTTCCGCGTCGGGACCTGACAGATCCACGTAGATGGACCGGTCCTCTAAACCGTCTGGGTCGGCGGCTCCGGGGCCTGCGACGATGCGGTACTTTAGCCGCAGACCACCGCTGGTGGTGAGCAGCTTGAGAAACTCGGCGGTTTGCGATGCCGCTTTGGCGAGATCTTGCATGGTGACACGAATCCTTTGACCCGGACGAGTGTGCCTGGCGCACGCTCCGGAGACCGGCCATGGCTAATTGTAACTACAGCACAGGGAAGCGGTACTGCATCCAGCGGCCTACCGGCGGCTGGATGCAGTGCGTCCCTGGATGGTTTTGGCAGGGGCCGCACCCTGCTTCTTGCGCGCACGCTTTGCAGCGATCTCGCGCATCTCCTGGCCAAGCGGGCTCTGGTTCATGGCGAACTGCATCAGCACCATAAGGACGTTGCCGACGCACCAGTACAGACCAAGGCCGGAGGCGTAATTCCAGGTGATGAAGAGCGAAAAGGCAGGCATCATGAAGGCCATCATGCGCTGCTGTGCGGGGTCGACGCCCGGGCTGGGCATGTAGAACGAGACCAGGAACTGCGAGACGACGAGGAAGATGGGGAGGATGTGGTACGGATCGGCCGCGGTGAGGTCGTGCAGCCAGAACCAGTGGGCCTGCCGGAGCTCGAACACCTTGGGAATGGTGGAGAGCATGGCGAAGAGCAGCGGCATCTGGATGAGCGTGGGAATGCAGCCGCCCCACATACTGACGCCATTTTCCTTTTGCAGCGCCATGATCTCGCCGTTCATGTCGGCCTTCTTGGGATCGGTGACCTTGTACTTGGCGTACTTGGCCTTGATGGCGTCCATCTGCGGCTGAATGCGCTGCATCTTGAGCGCGGACTTCATGGTCTGGATGCGGAGCGGAATCAGCACGGCATTGATGATGAGCGTGAGGACGACTATGGCCCAGCCCCAGTTGCTTGCGAGATGGTCGTGCACCCAGTACAGCGAGACGAAAAGTGCCTTCGCGATGGGGCCGAAGAAGCCGAAGTCGAGCATGGGCTCAAGCGTTGCGGAGGTGCCCGGGATCTGCACGGCGCGGAGCACGGGAACGGACTTGGGGCCAGCGAAGATTCGCACCTGGTTTGCGCCTTCGGTGGTGCCAACCGCGATGCCGGGGACAGGCACGTCCGCGCTTTTGCCAGAGGGCTTGCCGTTGCGCTGCAGCTTTTGTACGTCAATCTTGCGGGAGAAGGTGACTGCTGTTCCGTTTGCGGCGGATTGCGGCAGCATGACGGCCGCGAAGTACTGGTCGGCGACACCCGCGAATTGCAACGGGGCGTTCAGTGTTTCGCCACCCACGATCTTTTTAAAGGCAGTGTGCTCTTCCTTGCCGTCGCGCATGGTCTCAAGCGTTGTGGCGTTATAGTCCATCGCCTGCTCCTGATCGCCAAAGCCGCCAGGCCACGAGAGGAGTGCACGCACCGGTGCGCCATTTCGCAGAACAGAGATCTCCGAGCCAACGACGTAGGTTTCGTCGAAGCGGAAGGTCTTGGTGACATCGAAGCCGTTCTGGGCGTAATGGAAGGACAGGGTCTGGGGAGCTGTGAGGATTCCGGTGGCGGATGGCACGAAGAGGGCCGCGTTCAGGCCGTCGGTGAGTGTCTGGTCGTAGGTATACAACGACAGCGGGAAGCCGTAATGCTGGGCAGCGGCACCGTTCACCAGGTCAAGGGGAGCGCCGTAGCGGTCCTTCTGTCCCTTTAGAATCCAGGATCGAACGACCGCACCTTTGTTGGAGAACACAATGCGGTACAGCTGGTTCTCAACAGTGATGGTGTTTTCCGCGGAGCCCACAACGACAGGGGCGGCCGTCTGCTGGACGGCCTGCGCGTTGAACGCGGCGGTGCTGCCAGTGGCGGAGGACGGCGTTGACGGCTGCGGCGCACCGTTGGGGGTTTGCTGCGTGGTGGACGCGGTGGCAGTCGGTTTTTGCAGCGCTTCAGTTTTGCGGCTGCGATAAAACTGTGACGCGGCGAAGACAACAACCATCGCCAGCATGGCGTACAGCAGGAGCTTGTTTTCTGAACCGCCGCCGCTCGCGTTGGGATTACGAATTTCTGCCAAGTGCTTCCTCGATTTCGTGGCGAGTTACGCTCACCGGACACGTCCACGTACCAGGGGTACGGTCTTTCGGCACGGGACGTTCCAAGGCTATTGTAAGTGCGAGTCTGGTGCCGGGGGGATGGACAGGTGCGCGTTTTGCACGCCTGGAGCACGTGCGTTATGTGGAACTTGCACTACTTGAAGGGCACCTGGTCAAGACCGCCGCGGCTGAAAGGATGGCAGCGGGCAATGCGCCGCACCGCTAGCCAGCTTCCGCGCAGCAGCCCAAACCGTGCGATTGCGACTTCGGCGTACTCGGAACAGGATGGCACATAGCGGCAACCGCCGATGCCGAACCCATGCAGCAGAGGCGACAGGGTATGACGGTAGAGCCAGAACAGGCGGCCCATGGGTCAGGTCCGGGGCTTTACAGGCTTCAGCTTGTTTTTGGCGCGCTTCTTCGGGCGGGCAGGTGCCGGGGTTTGCGGCTTGTCGGCCAGCTTGCCCACGGTGTGCAACACCTGCGCAACCTCCGATTCGAGTTGAGACCACTCGAGCGTGAGATAGGTGCGGCGGGGGTGTAGCACGACATCCACAGGCAGATCGCCGAGGATGCCTGCGTGACGGCGAACCGCCTCACGCAAGCGCCGTTTAATGCGGTTGCGCTCGTGTGCCTTGCCGATGACCTTGCCTACAGTGAGGCCGACGCGAGGCCCTGGAGGTGGCACGGGGATGCTGGCACGGGGAGACGGTGGCGGTACGCGCTTCGCAAAGAAGAAGCTCATCTCCCTGCTGTACTGCTTGCGCGCAAGCCGATACACAGCCTGAAAGTCCGCGTGGCGCCGAAGCCGAAGCTGGCTGGTGGACACCACGGGAGAATCGGCCGAGGACGGCTGCATAGGATACCCAAGCAGGGGAGGAGCGTGGCTGCGCCTTAAACAAGGCCCAACTCAGTGCATGTATGGAGGCACTCTTTGCGTTTGAGGCGATCAGAGCACAGCGGAAGACTAGTCGCGGAAACCGGCCGAAACGGCGATCTTATGACGACCCTTGGCACGACGGCGATTCAGCACGTTCTGACCAGCCTTGGTCTTCATGCGTGTAAGAAAGCCGTGGGTCTTGGCACGACGGCGACGATTGGGTTGGAATGTCCGCTTTGGCATGGGGCTACGATCTCCTGCTGGGGAAGGGCCCTGTCGCACCCTCGTCCTGAGCTGTAAATGTGAATGTCCGGGTGCCGGCGCTCTGAATGGCACCACGCACGCTCAGGACAACCTCTTTAGCATACCGCAAAATCCACAGACGCACCATGCGCGTGAGCACGGCATGGTGCGGGTGGTTACTGCACGGTCAGCGTGAGGTTGGTGGTAGCCGTAACGGTGCCGCCAGGGTATGACTGCGCCGTAATGACGTAGTTGTACGTGCCGGCGGTGCTGGTCGGGGTGGAGATGGGCGTGGTGGTGGTGCTTAACGGCGAGCTCCCGCTGCCACAGCCGACGGCACCGAGTGTTGCCATGGTCATGGCTACGGCAAACAGACCAGCTGCAAGCGCACGCCTGCGACGCAGCGCTACACCGCCGAGAAGGAAGCCGCCGAAAGCGAATGCGGGCCAGGTGTTTGAGTGCGGACCGAAGTCGTTGCGCGCCGTGAGAATGCCGTTCGATGAGGTTTGATTTAGCGCGCTACCGGAGCAGGCGCTGGTGCTGGGTTGATACATGAAGGAGGCGGTTACGGTACTACCGGCGGCGATGCTTGTGTCCAGAAAGACGGTGTTGCCTGCGCTTGTGACGTCGCCGTTGGCACCCATAAAGCACCCGGCAGCAGCCCTGGACCCACTTGCCGGGGAGATGGCGTACAGCACCAGTCCGGAGTAGTTTGTGGAGGCAAGTATGACGTTGGAGGTGCCGGATTGGCCGGACACCACGGTCAGCGATGGCGATGAGAGGGATAGCGCGAAGGTACCCGCTGGTACGCCGGTCACGAATGTGACGGAGGTCGTGGCGGCCGTGTAGCTGCTGTCTCCTCCGTAGGAGACGGTCAAGGTGTGTGTTCCGGCAGAGAGCGCCGACGTCGCGAGGCCGTAGCTATACGTGCCGGAGGCAAGGGTCAGGGTTGATGTCGCGCCACCGTCCACGGCGACAGTCACCGAACCGGTTGGTGTTGCGCCACCATTCGTGGCCCCGACCGTAATGGTGAATGTCGCTGCGGCTGTGGTCTGGGAGGCGAGCGTCGCAACGACTGTCGGTGTCTTGGCGCTTGCAGTGGTAACCGCTGCCGTAAGTGCCGACGAGAAGGCTCCGATGTCCAGGGAGCCGAGACCTGTCGCCTGGCTGTACTGCAGGTTGGTGGGAAAGCCGACCAGGCCGTTGACGCAACCCGTCGTGCCGGCGAGGCACGGCACCTGATTGCCTCCCCCAAGCACCGCGTGGAATAGTGTTCTTTCGCTGCTTGACAGCGCATACAGCAGCGGATTGATGTTGCCAAGACTTCCGCCGCCGTTCGCCTGCTCCGCGATTGCCAGAAGACCCGCAAAACTTGGCGCGGCAAGGCTGGTTCCGGCGACGGCGAGTGCAGACGGGGTGGTTGCGGTGCACTGGCCGGTATAGGTCGTGCCGCTTACGGTGCTCGTGTAGGTTGGGTCTGCGGTGCAGAAGAAGTACGGGTCATGACCCGCGGCGGCAAAGGACACATCGGGCACATCGCGCACGCCGTCTGCGGGGACAAAGGAACCTGTTTGCCAGGAGGGCTTGCTGAAGATGACGCTTGCGCCGCCGCCACCGGCGTAAATGGTGCCGTCAGTGCCACCACTCTCGTTCCATGCGCCCTCGGGGATGTAGCCGAGTGCCGAGCCTCGCTGGCTGTTGTTGGTGGCGGCCCAGTAGGTACCGGAGCCTTCCAGGAAGCTTGTTCCGCCCACACCGGTGGTGAAGGGTGAACTTGCCGGATAGCTGACCTGCGCGCCATCGTAGGCGACGGACTGGGTGGAGGCGTCGCAGGCGGCTGCACCGGAGTCTCCGCTGGAGTTCAGGAACGTTTGGCCCTGTGCGCTTGCCTGTCGAAGAAACGGCTCCACGGTATAGACGGACGTGACGCCTTCGGCAGCCTCGCACTCACCATAGCTCATGGTGATGATCTGGCCGGCATTGCTGGTGATGGCGTATTCCAGAGCAGTGATGACGTCGGGATTGCGCAGGCTGCCGCTGCCGTCGCCGGTGTACACGAAGTTTAACGACGCGCCGGGTGCAACGCCGCCCGCGAACTCCAGGTCGGCTTCAGACTCTGATTCGTCGTCGGTGTAGACCGTCGACACGCCGGAGTTCGGGACCAGGGTTAGCGTGGGCGGCTTTATTGCCTGGCCGGTGAGCGTCTGGAAGGCGGCGAGCTGGGTGAGATTGACCCCGGTCTGGCCGATCACCGCAATGGTGACGCCGGTGCCGGTGTAGCCGGAGCTGACCAGAGAGTTGGCGTTGTAAATCTGCCGAACGTCGTAGGGGACCAATTCGTGCACTGTTACGCCGCTGAGGTTGGTGCCTGTCAGGGCGGGCGTTTGCCGGGCCTGGAGCTCTGCGGCGGTGAAGACGTGCTTGAGCAGATGTGGCTGAAGCCGATAGCTGTTCAAGCCCTGTACGCCGCTGATGACGTCGCGAAAGACTAACGGAATGGTGGGCCCCGACGTGTTGCTGAAAAAGGTCTGGCCGTTGCGTTGGAAGCGACCGAAGTGCGTTCCAAAGGCTGCCTGTGCCGCTGCGGCGGTACCGGTGAACTGAATGAGGTTGCGGCTGGGTGCGACGCTGACGACGGAGAACCCCTGGGTCACAAGCCAGTTTCGCAGCACCTGCACATCCTGGTCGGACACGCCAAAGCTGGCACCAAACTGTGCCGGTGTAAGCCACTTGCGATACCGGGGCGACGACGGGTTCTGCTGATCCGCAAGCAGCTGATCGAGCGCGGCCGCTTGCTGCGCGCTGGGAGCAAGGACAAGGGACATGAGCCCTAGTTCGGCGTTGCCAGAGACGTCTCCGAGTGCCTGCGACACCTGCAAACGGCGGGAGACGCCTTGCGGCAGGGTGGCACGTGAGGTGAGCTCGGAGTCGGTCCGAAGGCGGTTGGGTAAGCCCGAGGCATGCAAGAGAGGTGCAGCTGCCGCGAATACGGCCAGCAGACCAGCGGTGGAGCAAACACGGAAGGACTTTGAGTGCACGGCGTTTCCTGTTCCAGGCGTCATGATCTTGGGAAGCAACAACTTTGCTGTCCCCGTTGGACGCACAGGATAGAGCTTGAGAGTACAGCGGGAGTGAAGAACTTTGATGGAGTGAATGCCGCTTCGGGAAAGTGTAGAAAGGAACTCAGTTGGCGGAGCCTGGCCTGCCCAGCCATGCAAGTGCCTGCGTTAGCCAGAGCTTCTGCGACTTGCGGTCGACGATCGCATCGAGAAAGCCATGACTCAGCAGAAACTCTGACCGCTGAAAGCCCTCCGGCAGTTTCTGGCGGATAGTCTGCTCAATGACACGCGGACCGGCAAAACCGATGAGGGCACCCGGCTCAGCTACATTCAGGTCACCCAGCATGGCGAAGCTTGCGGTCACACCGCCGGTGGTCGGGTCTGTCATGAGGCTGATGTAGGGGATGCCTGCCTGAGAGAGACGACCAAGCGCAGCCGAGATTTTTGCGAGCTGCATGAGGCTGGCGATGCCCTCCATCATGCGTGCTCCGCCGGATGCGGACACGATGAGGAGCGGATGACCAGTTTCGCGCGAGCGATCGACGGCGCGCGCGATGGTCTCTCCGACGACTGCACCCATGGAGCCGCCGATGAAGCCATATTCCATCGCCGAAATCACCACCGGATGCGGGCCGATGAAGCCGATGGCGTTCACGATGGCGTCGTTCAGTCCGGTCTTCTGCTGGGCTTCGGCAAGCCGCCTTTTGTATGGCTTCAGGTCTGTGAAGTCCAGTGGATCGGTAGAACGCAGGTCCATGTCGACCAGCGTGAAGCCTGGTTCAAGCAGCAGCGCAATGCGGGCGCGGGCGTCAAGCCGAAAGTGGTAGCCGCAGTGCGGGCACACCTGCGCGTTGGTCTCAAGCTCTGCTCGAAAGATGGGTTTGCCACAGTCCGGGCACTTGACCCATAAACCCTCGGTGCGGACCGATCCGTTCTTGCGTGGGTCGACCGGGTCAGCAGGCGAGGCGGACGAAGCCTCAATGCCGATGGAGTCGTTCTGTCGTTTAAACCAGCTCATTGAATCGTTCTCAAGTGTACCCCTTCGCTCACCGGCCGGGCACGGCGTGCGTCGGGCCACATTGCTGCAGGACCCGTTTACGATCCCGCTGGAGTTTTGGCCGGCGTTGCCGATGCAACAAAGGAAGGATGTTGCCGACCCATGCCCCAATGGCTTGAACAATCGCAGTCGCTGGACGGAGCAGAACGGTTCTGCCGTTTTGTTGCGCGCCAACCCATCCTGGACCGTTCACGCCACACCTTTGGCTATGAGCTGCTTTTCCGCACCGGGTGGGAGAACCGCTTTTGTGCCGACGGGGAGATCGCCTCGCGGCACATCATCGACAACGCCATCTCCTTCGGCATGGATTCGCTGGTGGGGGAATCCATTCCATTTGTGAACTGCACGCGAGATCTCTTGCTGAAGGGTTTGCCCACGCTGTTGCCCAGCAGCACCGTGCTTGAACTGCTGGAGGACGTCGTCGTGGACGAGGAGCTTGTGGCGGCATGCAAAAAGCTGTGTGCCCAGGGGTACAAGCTGGCGCTTGACGACTACGACTTCAGAGAGCAATGGGAGCCGCTGATGGCACACGTCAGTTACGTGAAGATTGACTTTCGCACGACGACGTCTGCCCAGCGTGTGGAGCTGCTGCGCCGCTTGCGGTTCCACTCAGTGCTGTTTGTTGCCGAAAAGGTAGAGGACGAGGCGGAGTTCAAGCTCGCGCTAGCCGAGGGGTTCCATTATTTTCAGGGGTACTTCTTTACCAAGCCGGTTGTGCTCGGACGTCCGGCACTGACCACCATCATCAACCGGTTCCGCTTTGTGGCAGAGCTGAGCAAACCGGGCTTTAATGCGTATGAGATTACCCGCCTGCTGAAGGAAGAGCCGACCATTACGTACCGGCTGCTTCGGCTGGCAAACTCCGCCGCCATGGGCGCGCGTGAGCCTTTGACAAACCTGCGAACGGCGCTTGCCATGATTGGCGAGGAACAGTTCCGCAAGATGGCACTGACCGCCATGACGAGCGAACTGTGCGGCACACAGACGCTGGAAACCCTGCGTTTTGTGCTGGAAAAGGCGCGGTTCTGTGAACTGATGGCGCCAGAACTGAACATGAACGAAACGGAACTGTACCTGTTTGGCATGATCGCCGTGCTGCAATCGACGCTGCACCTTTCAAGCACCGACCTTGCCGAACAGCTGAAGCTGAGGCCGCAGCTGGTGTCGGCGCTGCAGGGCGATGTGAATGAGTACCAGCTGCTGCTGCGGATGTATGAGGCGCATAGCAGCGGCGACTGGAGCACCCTGACTGTTGTCGCCGCACAACTGGGCCGCCGGGAAGAGGCTGTGAGTGCGCGTTGCCGCGAGGCCCAGATCTGGGCTGAAGGCATTATGGCCGTTGCGTAGGCGATCGTTTGAACGGCCGGTGTCATGCAGCGTTCAGGCACAGGGCGGCACAAAAGGCGATCTGTACGGAAGGTGAGGAGGCTGTACTCCAGATGATCGAGTCGCTACACAGCAAGCCTGTACAGCCCCGAAAACCGAGCGGGTGCCGCAAGGCTTTCGCCGGTGCTCTCCGGTTCATCGCCGCAGTGTGCGTTGCGGCGCTGGCTGTGCCGTCATCGGCTCGTGGCGCCGGCCAGACGTCTTCTACAGGGCTGTCGCAGTATGTACAGACGAGCCTGACCAGCCGAAACGGTCTACCGCAGAACTCCGTGCGGTCTGTGGCGCAGAGCACGGATGGCTACATGTGGCTTGGCACGGAAGAAGGCCTGGTGCGCTACGACGGCAACCGCACGAAGGTCTATGACCGGCGCACCGACCCCGGTCTGCAGGACAACTATGTCCAGTCTGTGGCTGCGGCGAGTGATGGCAGTTTGTGGGTGGGCACACGCCGCGGCGTGAGCCACTACAGCCATGGCGCCTTTGTGTCGCATACCGACAACGGAGGGCGGTACCTGGGGGATGTGCTCGCAGACAACAACGGCAACGTCTGGGTCGCGTCGGTCGGTGGGTTGTTCTCCGTTTCGCGCGATGGCCGGACGCTGGTTCCGTTTGCGGGCATTGCCGCCGGTACGGATGTGCGGCAATTGTCGATGGGCGGTGACGGCTCAGTGTGGCTGGCAACGAGCACCGGAGTCTGGCACCTGAAACATGGGGCAGCGCACCGTCACGGCACAGAGGAGGGCTTGCCGGAGTCGGAGGTGCAGGTGATTACCGCTGCACGCGACGGCTCACTGTGGTGTGCGACGCCGACCGAGTTGTTGCATTGGAAGTCTGGTTTGCTGAGCCGTCGTTCCATTGACACGATTGCTCCGCACGGACGCGTCACGGCCCTGCTGGAAGATGGGAGCGGCAAGCTGTGGATTGGCCTGGCCCAGGACGGCATTGCCACGTTGAGCGGTAATGCAATTGAACACTTCAACCAGGCAAATGGCCTGCCAAGTAACGCAGTGAACGTGCTTCGCGTCGATCGCGACAGCAATCTCTGGGTCGGCTTTAACGACGGAGGTGCCGTGCGCTTCCATTCCGGACTGTTCCACACCTACGGAAATCGTGAAGGCCTCTCCGCGAAAAGCGTGTGGACGGCTCTGAGTGTGCGCGATGGATCTGTGTGGGCTGTGACGCCGCACGGCAACCTGAATCATCTGCTGGCGAACGGCCATGTGGACGTGCTTACCGCGAGGGACGGCTTGCCCACTGGAGAGCTGTATTCCATGTTTGCGGACTCGGATGACAGCATCTGGGCGGGGAATGATCTGGGCGATCTGATTCACATTGTGGGAGGCCACCAGGTAAGGGTCTTCCACAACGCACGCCATGCCATGGACGCGCTGCGCTGCATTCTGCGCGGACCAGGTGGAGAACTGTATCTGCTGTACCACTCAAATTTTGGGCTGGAGAGTTTCCGTGATGGCACGTTTACCGTGCAGCCGCACAACGTACCCGGCCTGCCCACGGTTGCCGTTCGCGCCGGCGATGGCTCATTGTGGATCGGCACAAGCCAGGGCGGGATCTCGCACTGGAACGGGCGGCTGCTTGAGGTGTACGGCCCGCGCCAGGGGTTTGGCTCAGAGTTTGTGTTTAGTATGGTCGCCGACGCCCAGGGTTCTGTGTGGGTGGGAACATCGCCGGGCGGCCTGAGCCTGCTGCGCAACGGACGTGTGACGACCTTTACGCAGGAAAACGGCTTGTTCGACGATACCGTTGGATCCATCACCGAGGACGAGAACGGCTATCTCTGGATGACCTCGAACAAAGGCATCTTCAAGGTTCAGAAATCGGAGATGGTTGCTGTTGCGGACGGCAAGGCATCTGCTGTCCAAAGCATTGCCTACGGCCTGCCAGACGGCTTGCGGAGCGCGGAATGTAACTACAGCACCACGCCAGCCGCGTCCCTGGGCAGCGATGGCAAACTGTGGTTTGCCACAACGGAGGGACTTGTCTCTGTACGTCCATCGGCCAGCACGATTCGCACCAGCCAGCCTGTAGCTGTGGTGGAGAAATCGATCGTCGACGGCAAGCCGATGGCCCCGGACACTGTGGCGACACGTGCAGGCGCGCATGACGTGGAGTTCGACTTTGCCGCGCCGGATTTTGCCGCACCGGAGCGCCTGCGCTTCCGCTACAAACTGAACGGCTTTGACCGTGACTGGATTGAAGCTGGAAACCGCACGCAGGCCTTCTATACACGCCTGCCGCCGGGCCACTACGAACTGCAGGTGGAGGCGGAAGACGGCAGCGGCTGGCCGGACCACGCGGCCTCCATGATGCTGCTGATTCCGCCGCATTTCTGGCAGACGACGTGGTTTTGCGGAGCCGGCATACTGCTGCTGCTGTTGATTGGTTTCGGGGCCTACGAGGCACGTGTGCTGGCGTTGCGCCGTGGCCAGCGCCTGCTGCAGGAGCAAGTCGTCGTGCGTACCGCGGAGTTGCAAGAAGCCATGCGTGTGGCTGAGGCAGCGCACCAGGAGCTGCAGGAGCTTGCAACACGCGACAGCATGACCAGGCTGTGGAACCGCCGGCAGATCCTGAACATGCTGCGCAGTGAAGCGAACCGTGCAGAGCGCGAAGGTTTAAGCCTGTGCGTGCTTATGCTGGACGTGGATCACTTCAAAGCCGTAAATGACAGCAAAGGTCACCTTGCCGGCGACCGTGTGCTGCAGGCCGTGGCGAACGTGCTGATCGAGCAGACACGGCCGTATGACTGTGCGGGCCGATATGGCGGTGAGGAGTTCCTGATCATCCTGTGCAACTGCTCGCTGAAAAATGGTGTGCGGCGTGCGGACAAGATTCGACGTGCGGTCGCGGAAATCTGTCCGGAGTGGAATGGTCACTCCATCCCAGTCACTGCCAGCTTCGGTGTTGCGCTACATCACTCCGGCAAGACCATTGAAGCTGTATTGCAGGAGGCTGACGAGGCGCTTTACCGTGCAAAGCAGAGTGGCAGGGACCGTGTGTGCACTGCCGTGGGGGTGGACGTCGACGTTGCTGCGGAAGCCACTCCGCAGGTGGAGAGATCCACACGTGGACGTACGGGCAGACGTGCCCTGGACCTGCAGGCGCCCACGCTGAACCCGGCCTGACACGAGAAAGGCCCGGCAGCTATGCCAGGCCCCTTGTTCTCTCGACTGCTTTGCCCTCAGATACGCATCGGCATCAGGATGTAGCGGTACTTCTGGTCTTCGTTGCCATCCTCAGGTCGCATCTGGCCGGCAGACTGCGAGTCCTTGAACTCCAGCCGGACCTCGCCGGTGTTCCCGATCGCCTTCAGGAAGTCGATGAGGTATGCGGAGTTGAAGCCGACCATCAGGGGGTCGTAGTTGTACGGCGTCTCGATGATGTCTTCCGACTCGCCGGCATCTGTGGACGAGGACGAGATACGCAACTCGTTCTGCTCCAGGCGCAGCTTGATGGCGCCCGACCGCTCGTCGGCAAACTGGGCGACACGCTGCAGCGCACCCATCAGGTCTTCGCTGCGTACGATGACGAACTTGTTATTGTCACGCGGCAGAACAGCTTCGTAGTTGGGGAACTGCCCCGTGAGCTTGCGGCTGGTGAGCACACGACCGGCCATGCGGAAGAAGAGCGTCGTGTCGTCGTCGGCAAACTCGACGAAGTCATTCTCCTCGGTGGCAGCAGCACTGCCGTTTGCCAGCAGCGACTGCAATTCGCCCAATGCCTTGCGCGGGATCAGCGTCTTTTTCTCACCCGTGACGCCGCTCAGGCTTTCGCCCATGCGTTCGATGTGAGCTAGCCTGTGTCCGTCGGTGGCGACCATCGCCATGCTCTCTGGCTTGAGCACGAGCAGTGCACCGTTCAGGGTGTAGCGGCTTTCTTCAGACGAGATGGCAAAAATCGTCTTGGCCACCATGCCACGTAGCGCAGCCGCCGCAATCTTGACCGATCCCACGGCCGGGAACTCCGCCACCTGGGGGAAGTTTGCGCGGGCCATGCCCACCATCTTGGTGTTTGACCGGCCAGCGCGAATCTGGACCCAGTGGTTGTCCATCAGCTTGATGCTGATCTCGCCCTCAGGCAGCAGGCGGATGTAGTCGTAAAGCTTGCGGGCGGGAATGGTGCAGGCACCGGGCTTTTTGACCTTCGCCGCGCAGCTGGTACGCAGGCTCTGGTCGAGGTCTGTGGCGGTGATGGTCAGGCGATCGCCAGTGGCTTCAAACAGGAAATTGGACAGGATCGGGATCGTGGTCTTGCGCTCAACAACGGATTGCGCGGCGGTCAGCTCACGCAGCAGCTCGGCACGCGACACGGTGATGTCGAGATTGCCGGTAGGGGCCGCTGCGGGGGTGGCGTTTTCAGTCATGGGGCTAGCCTCTTCTGCGGGCGGGGTAAGAAAGGTGGACACGAACGATCCTCCGGGGACGACAGATGGTGACACTGCTCACAGCAAGAACCCGCGCGCCGGAACCGTTTGGGCGAGCTCAAGAGTGAGTCCAAGCCTACCACTCGCGGAATGGACTGACACATCGCCAGAAGGGTCCCGCCTGTGGAGCGGAATGTCCTGATCCTAACCGGGAAACCGGACGAGGAAAACGTGTCAGTTCTTAGCATTTCCCGCCCGTGGCTTTCGCTTCTTTGCCTGCTGCTTGATGGCTTCTACAACCGTAAAGTCTTCTTTTAGATAGTCCTTGTAGTGGTGGTAGTTGCCGATGGAAATGTGGAAGCAAGGGCTAAATGCAACATTCGGAAAGGCTTGATGGAAAGTCCTGATTTAGAAAACGTTGCGTGTTGTTGCGCAAACAGCGGAGAACGCGGGTGGACCTGCGGTGGGACACCCGCGTTCTGCACGCTTTCCACTGCCTGGGTGCACGGTGTGAGCGCAAATCCTGGACGAACGAAGGAAGACAGGCGTAAAGCCCACATTTCGCGACACTTCGACGAAATCAGCTTTCCACGCTTCTGCTTTGCGGCTGAGGAAAAAAGAGAATTCCACAGCGTCCACCGAGCCGCAAAGCGTGGAGGAAAAGCGGTCGCGGACTGCGCCGACCCGCGACGCGCCTATTAAAGAAGGAGCAGCAGTACCTTGCCGCCAGCACCACCCTCGGCAACGGTCTGCGCGTGCCCAGCTTCCTCCAGGGCGAACCGTTCTGAGATCGGCAGGGCAAACTTTCCCGAGGCGAGGTCTTCGGCAAAGGTGCGCAGACGCTGCGGGTCAGGTTGGGCGCCGACGCGTGTCGCACGCACGGTGGGGTTCAGGTCAGCACCCTGCGGCACACCCACCACCGACGCAAAGACACCCCCGGGAAGAACCTTGGCCAGCAGCATGGAGGCAGTGTCGCCCCCCACGGTGTCGGCAACAGCATCGACGAAGCCAAGCGTCTCCATCTGATCCTTGTCGTCGAGCGCGACGACTGCATCGCAGCCCAGGCCCTCGGCCGTCGCCAGCGAAGACTTGCGAACGCCGGCGATGACCTTTGCACCCAGCGTCTTTGCGGAGTGGACGGCGCATCGGCCCACGCTGCCGGTAGCACCGGTAATCAGGACCGTTTGGCCCGCGTGTAGCTGGCAGCCAACCCGGATGAGCTGATCGCCTGTGACCGCCACCAGGGGCAGGCTCGCCGCGTCGACCGTGTCCAGGCCATCGGGGATGTGGGTGATGTCCACGGCCGGCACCGCCACGAGTTCCGCGTAGGTATGCAGTGTCATGGCCATGACGCGATCGCCCACGGCGACGCCGCCCACCCTGCTACCGATGGCTCGCACAATGCCGCTGACATCGCGGCCAAGGATCGCCGGAAACGTGAGCGGGAATCGCTCTTTTGCCGCGCCGGAGCGCGTCTTCCAGTCCACCGGGTTCACACTGGTGGCAGCAACGGACACCAGCACCTGGTCCTCGGCAAGTTCCGGCTCCGCCGCGTCCGTTACATAGTGCAGCTTGTCGACGCCGCCGTATTCATTCTGCAGAACAGCTTTCATGGGTCACCCGCGCGCGAGTTGCGCTCGCACACTCAGATGCAGCCACCGCGCCGTACCGATGCAAGGCACAGCCGGCGTCTACCCGGAACCCGCGCTAGACGTAGAGCTTCCACTCCTCGGCAGAGGTTGCGGTGCGCTGCAACAGCTGAAAGCGGCTGCGCAGGGTGCGCCGGATGTATGGCTCCATGATGTAGCGGGCAACGGCATACCCTGCCGCGCCAAACGGCAGGCTGTAATGGATGGCGTCGCTCAAGACGGTGCCGCCCTGTGGTGTGGCGGCCATGTGATGGTCGTGGTGGAAGCTGCGGAAGCGGCCGCGCTCCTGCGTGTCCTGGAAGAAGGCCTGCTCGTTGCCGTCGGCGGCGAGGTGCGGAGCCTGGTAGCCGGTGATGAGCGTGAGGTGGTGTTGCGGCAGGCCGAACAGCCACCCCTTCCAGAGAACGCGACTGTCCATGGTCACGTGGCCGGTGATCACACCTTCGACAGGGCGGAATCCGAGCGTCTTTTGAACGAGTGGAACGGAGGTTGAGAGCGCGAAAAGGCGCTCAAGGGGTGCGGCGATCGTGATCGTGTCACGAATGACCACCGTATATCTGGGGCTTTGCGTCATGGCTGAAGTTAGTGTGCGGCCTGTGGGGCTCGCCATGGTGCCCGGATGGCGGGCCGCCCCAGCGACTGTGCCGCCAGTGAACAAAGGGGGCTCCGCCTTCTACCCCCGCGCAGCTAAAGCGTAACGACGTCGTGAATGGTAAAGACTTTGAGGACTTCCATCTCGCGCTTGCCATTGGGTGTAACGACCGTCACGGTGTCACCGACCTGCTTGCCAACAAGCGCACGCCCGATGGGCGATGTGGTGCTGATCAGGCCCTTGGTGACGTCGCTCTCTTCGCTGGTGACCAGCTTGTAGGTGATGTCGATGTCCTTCGTTTCGTCGTGGACGACGATGGTGGAACCGAAGCCAACCCGGTCGTGCGGAATGTTGTCGAGATTTACCAGCGAAAGCTCGCCCATGCGCTTTTTGAGCTGGCCGAGCCGGGCGTTCACAAATTCCTGGCGCTGCTTGGCGGAGTGGTATTCGGCGTTTTCGCTGAGGTCGCCCAGAGCGACGGCGCGCTTGATCTCCGCCGGTAGTTCGGTCGTGAGCTCGTGCTCCAGGATCTTGATCTCTTCTTCAAGCTTCTTGGTGATGTGCAGCATAGGGCGTCTGCTTTCAGTAAGGGGGAAGTTGGGAGTAAGCGGTGCGGGTGAGGCGTCCCAGGTGCAGCGACGCACAGACGACTGATTATACCGAGCAGTGGAGGTGCTTTGAGGTTGGCAGCAGCGGCGTGCGGGAGGCGCAGGAGTAGCACGGCCGCTGCCGGCAGACGAACAGGTGAGCCAAGCGAACGGCGTCCGTGCCACGCCGTTGCTGCTCGGAGTGTTTAGTTTTCCGTGGGCGCTGGTCGTGTCTTCAGCACTTCAAGCCGGACCGATGCCAGGCCGGTCCGCAGGATGCCGAGCTTTTCTGCGGCACCAGAGGAGAGGTCGATGACGCGGTCGGCGTTCAGGACGCCACGATCGTTAATGCGCACAACAACGGAGCGTTGCGAAGACGTGTCTGTGACCCGCACCATGGTGCCGAATGGCAGGGTGCGGTGGCACGCGGTCATTTGCGACTCGTCGAAGATTTCTCCAGAGGCGGTGGTGTGCCCGTGCAGCACGGAGCCGTACCACGAGGCGATGCCACGTAGCGGATTGATGGCCAGGCTGCGGAGAAGGGGATGATGATGCCTGGGAGCCGTTGCCGCTGTGACGTAGGCCGCGGAAGCGGGGCCTCGTGCGGGAGCCAAGGGCTGCACGCTGGCGGTGTGCATGTGCTGCACGGTAGCGAACACTGCCACGGAGGTTGCAATGCCCGATGCGGAGAGGGCACACAGGGTAAAGGCGACGGCCTGACGGTGGCGGGCTAAACGAACCAGTGCGCGTGCGTGGAGTGCCGTTTTGTGGAACGTACGTGTGGCCACGGAAGACATGGCTGCGGTGGAAAAACGGCTGTTGGGGGAGGAGACCGGGTCCTTACCGGCGCGACTGCTAATCAAGCAGATACCTTCTAGCGAAGAAGCCACGGGGAAACTTGCGTTGGGGCAAGGTTCTATGTTGCTTTAGAGGCAGGGACATTCGTCGCTCTGAGCCTTGCACGGTGCCCTTCCTGAAAGAAAAGCGCGCGCGGCGATACTCCGGCTTCAGCGATGTCTCTGAGCTCCCCTGTCTTCTTCGTCTTCTTTCTTTGTGTGATTACGCTCTTCTGGGCGTTTGTTCGGTCTAGGAGAGCTCAGCAAGTAGTACTGCTGCTGGCGAATCTCTTTTTCCTGGCCAAGTTCGGACTTGTGTACCTGTTGCTACCCTTGGCCGCAACAGCCGACTTTGCCGTGGGACGACAGCTTGGGAAGCGCCCTGGAACTCCAGGAAACTCACCCGCATACCGACGAGCCTTTGTAAGCATATCACTGGTCTTGAATATAGGGCTACTCGTGTTGTTCAAACTGTTACCTCTGCTGCAGGGTGACAAGTGGAGCTGGCTGTTCACACTTAGCCTGTCGTTCTACTGCTTTCAGTCGATGAGTTACACCATCGACCTGTACCGCGGCGAAGAACAGGCAGAACCAAGCCTGCTGACTTACCTTTCTGCAGCATTATTTTTTCCAGTGATTCTTGCGGGACCCATTCCGCGCACGGCGAAGCTGCTGCGGCAGTGGGCGAAGCCGTTTGCGCTGAACCAGGAGCAGGCCGCAACAGCTCTGCTGCTGATCGGAACGGGGCTTGTAAAGAAGCTGCTGATTGCCGATTATCTGGCGGACAATTTCGTCAATCGGGTATTCGATACGCCGACGTTGTACAGCGGTGTAGAGAATCTGCTGGCGGTGTATGGGTATGCACTGCAGCTCTTTTTCGATTTCTCCGGGTACACAGATACTGCGTTGGGAGTGGCTCTTCTACTCGGCTTCAACGTACCGGAAAATTTCCGTACACCCTATCTCGCAGTAAACCTGCAGGACTTTTGGAAACGCTGGCACATCAGCTTTTCGTCGTGGCTTACGGATTATCTTTTCGAGTCCTTACCCAAGAGTAGAAAGCTGCCTGCCGTCACTTATGGATATGCGTTTGTGGTGACGTTCTTGCTGGGCGGATTATGGCACGGACTTACGCTGAACTTTCTGGTGTGGGGTGCGCTGCATGGCGTGGGCCTGTGGTGCTTTTACCTGCTGACGCTGTGGCGCCGGAGCCGTGGCGGCGCGGCACGCAGGCAGGGTTCGATCGCAGGCAGAATCGCCGGTGCGCTGCTGACCTTTCACTTTGTCTGTTTCACGTGGATCTTCTTCCGTGCGCAGGACATGGCAACGGCCAGGCTGATGCTGCAGCAGATCGGCTCGCACACGGCCGGATTGGAGAACGTGACACCGCTGTTGATGACAGTGATGGCTGCGGCAGCGCTGCTGCACTGCGTGCCCAACGAGTGGTTTACGGCGTGCGCACGGCTTGGTGCACGCATGCCGTTCTGGGTGCAGGGCGCGGCATTAGCCGGCGTTGTGCTCACCATCCAGGCGCTTGCCGGCCATGGCTCGGCGGGCTTCGTCTACGGCAACTTTTGATTCGAACAGCTCGCTCCGCAAGGCGTGATGGCGGGCTTGTTGGAAGGGCATGGCACACAAGGGCTCGACACTATGAATTCACTGTTTGAAAAAAGCACGCCACCACCACCCGCCGCAGGCAGCACCGGTGTGTTTCCGCGCAAGGCCGCCCTGGCGTTGGGTGTTGCGGTAAGCGTGTTGCTGGTAGCGCATGTTGTGCCGGGTAATGGCAGGGGGCTGGCGCCGGCCATCATTCCAGAGGCGGCGAAGCTGCGCTGGCCACATGCACCAGCACCTGCCACGGTGGCGACACTGCCGCTGAACGGTGTGCAGCAGACACCCAGCCAGGGGCAGATCGTCGCCCAGCCGCAGGGAGGCGAAGTCGCGGCAAAGGCTGGCAAGGCACACTCGTCCGCTGTGGTGAGCAGCAGCGCGCCGGCCCAGCTGGCGACGTCGCCGCCAGGGGCACAACTGCAGGACGCAAGCGGCGCGCTGGACCCGTTCTTTGCCAAGCTGTGGACGCTGCAACAGCACAGCGAACCAGAGGTTGTGACGGTGTTGCACTATGGCGATTCGCCCACCACCGCTGACCTGATTACCGGCGACGTCCGGTCCATTCTGCAGGAGCGCTTCGGCGATGCCGGCAAGGGGTTCAACCTGGGCGCAAAGCCATGGGCGTGGTACGGCCATCGCGACGTGGACATGAGCGACAAGGGCTGGACCTCGTCGCAGAAAGATGCGACACCGGTCGGGCGCATGAAGCCGAGCGTCTACGGCCTGGGTGGCGGCATCTTCGCCGGCGGTGTGGGTGCGCAGACCACCTACACGCTACGTGGCGCGGCGCAGACATCCGTGGTGGTGGACTACCTGGGTGACCCCGGCGGAACGCTCGCCGTGTCTGCCAACGGAACGCGCATTGCGACGATCGACACGGCGGGTAGCGGTCCCATGTCGCGCGAGATTGCACTGCCGGACGGCACAAACGTCGTGAGGCTGGAGGTGACCGGCGGCTCCGTCAAGCTGTTCGGCGTCGACTTCCGGCGCGGCACAAATGGTGTGATCTACGATTCGCTCGGACTGAACGGCGCCACGACAACGGTGCTGTCGCGCACCTTCGACGAGCCGACGTGGTCAGCCGAACTGCAGGCTGCAAAGCCGTCGCTGATCGTGATCAACTATGGCACCAACGAGAGCCAGTTTGGCGGCCTTGTAGACACCCTGGACAGGGAGCTGCGCGCGGCCATCCAGAAGACGCGTGCAGCGGCGCCCGGCGTGCCCATCCTGGTGATGAGCCCGATGGACCGCGGCGAGCATGCCGGCATGAACGACATCCATACCAACCCGCTGATTCCGCGCATCGTCGCCATTCAGCAGCAGGTGGCTGCGGACGAGCATTGCGCCTTCTTCAACACCTATGCGGCCATGGGTGGCGACGGCACCATGGCACGGTGGTATGCCGCCAAGCCCAGGCTGATTACGGCGGACCTGATCCACCCTACACCGCAGGGCGCGGAGTACGTCGCGCAACTGATGGTGGCTGCCCTGTACCGCTCGTACGACCAGTGGAAGACGACCCACGGCATTGGCGTGGTGCAGGTGCAGGATCCGGTGGCGGCGGCGGCACAGCGAAAGGCCGATGCCGAGGCGAAGAAGGAAGCCGCAGCCAGGGCGCGTGCCGACGCGAAAGCCGCGGCACAGGCAAAGCTGCGCAAGCCTGCCGCTTCTAAAAAGCTCGATTAGGGGATCGACTGGATTGGCAGCGGTCGGCCCGTTCGTCTGCTACAGCGTGCGCCAAACGGATACGCTACCCCACGCAAGTACTCATAGATGTGCGCAAGAACAGCGGAGCCGGCGGGAACGCGACTGCATCTGAGAGGTCGTGCTGTTCGTCCTGAGTCTCGCAAGTGCCTTTGCCGCAGTCGGCCCTGCCGTGCTCACGGTCGTCAACCTGCGGGAGTATCGTGAGCCCCCGCCAGCTGGCGAAACAGAGCAGCCTGCCGTAACAGTCATCGTGCCAGCGCGGAACGAGGCGGAGGGCATTGCGGCGTGCGTGGGTGCTGTGCTGCGTTCGAGTGACGTGTTGCTGCGTGTGGTTGTGGTGGATGACGGCAGCACCGATGGGACAGCCGCGATCGTGCAGCAGTTGGCACAGCGTGACAACCGGCTGGAACTGTTGGCGGCAGAGCCATTGCCGGATGGATGGAATGGCAAACAGCACGCCTGCTGGCAAGGTGCACAGGCGGTGTCCTCTGCGGTTCTGTGTTTTCTGGATGCGGATGTGCGGCTGCAGCCTGCCGCGCTGGCGCGCATGGCGACGCTGCTGCACCATGGCGATGGCCGCCCAGGGCCAACAGCGCAGATCGGCCTTGTGAGCGGATTCCCGCAGGAAGAAACCGGTACGCCGCTGGAGTGGCTGCTGCTGCCACTGATTCATTTCGTGCTGCTGGGCCTGCTGCCCATGCGATTTCTGCGCACCACCACGAGCCCGGGTGTTGCCGCGGGCTGTGGCCAGTTTTTGATGGTCGACCGACATGCCTATATGGCTGCAGGCGGCCACGCCGCCATTCGGGAAACCATGCACGACGGCATCCGACTGCCACGACGGATGCGGGAGCACGGGTTCGCGACGCGGCTGGCCGACCTGACGACCCTGGCAACCTGCCGGATGTATCGCTCCGGCGCGCAGACGTGGAACGGATTGGCGAAGAACGCAACAGAAGGTCTGGGAGCACCCGCTGCCATCGTGCCCGCCACGCTGATGCTGGGCCTTGGCCAGGTCTTGCCGTTGCCGTTGCTTGTTGTTGCAGTCGTTCGGCTCATCCGTCACCGACAAAGAGGTACCGCATCCTCGCGCTACGACGTCGCATGCTTCGCGTTTTCGTCTGCTGCCGTCGTCCTCAGCTACCTACCGAGGGTGCTTGAGACAGAACGATTTTGGCAGCGCCGCCGCAGCGCCGCCCTGCATCCCATCGGCGTCGCAACCCTGCTGGCCTTGCAGTGGTATGCCTTTGGCCGCAAGCTGCTGGGCCGCCCCGCGCAGTGGAAGGCCCGCACCTACAACGCCAACTAGCCTGGGCCACCCACCTGCTTATACTGGACCGCATGCAACTCACTGTGACTGGGTATTCTCCAGACGGCCCCCGCTTCAAGCACCTGTTCGGCAGGTACGTGGAGGGGTTCAAACCGTGGACCCATTGCGACAAGTGCTTCATTGCCAAACACGCAAAGGGCATCGTCCCCGGAATCGAGGACGGTGTCTATCCGTTGGACGATCACCTGTTCTACCTGTGTGGCGTGGCTGGCCCTGACCCAAAAAGCTTACGTCCACAGGATGCGCGCCGAAGGACGAACGTGCACCTGGCGGTACGACCTCGCAAGGGAAGCGTCGCCGCGATAGGCTCCGTCTACGGCGCAACGTTCATCATCACCGATGCGGAGGCCATTGCAATCCGGCCGCCGAGCGCAGAGCTGATGCAGGCCGTCCACGACCTGGAGCTGGCGGAAAAACACTGGCGGTGCAAGAACTTCCAGTTCTGCTGGCAGCACTTCAACGCCAGCGCCCACGATATCCGCGCACAGAATGAGGTTAGGACGGAGCGCCCGCCCGACGCTTAAACCAGGCGCTGCACCCAGAGCAGGACCAGCGCCGCACGCAAGGACCAGGCCACGGTTCGCACCCAGTTTGTCCGCACCAGCTGCAGTACCTGTTTGTCGGCATATCCACGCTGCAAGCGGTTGTGCAGCGGCACCTGCAAGAACGCGGTGGATGCCCACACGAGGGCCAGCAATACGGCGCCGCCCCACGCCTCTGCAGGTCGTACGGCAGCGGAACGCATGGGGGCGTAAAGCAGCGCAATAGACGTGGCAAGTTCCACGAGCATTAGCGGCGCAACAACGTAGGTTGTGCGCGTGGCGTGCAGAGCGGCATACCGGGTGAAGTCGCCTGTCCCTACCCTGGCAAACAGTGGATAGTGGACCACCTGCACAAACCAGATGACACCGAACATCGCCAGCGTCGACGCCACCTGTGCGGCAAACACCAGCCCACGCATCAGGCCTCTTCGGCGGCGGCCACGGCCAGCAACGGAGCGACGCTCGCCAGGTCTTCAAACGACGCCACCACGGAGGTGTCCGCGGCCGGCAACTCTGACACATCGCGCAGGGTGCGATTGATGGCGCGTGTGCGAACGCCGATATCTCCCAAGGTGTTCTGCACAGTCATTACGTTCTTCTCTACTTTGGACATCAGGTTTTCAAAGGTGCCAAACTCCTTCTTGACGCCTGCAAGAATGTTCCACACCTCGCTTCCCTTTTTCTGGATGGCCAGGGTGCGAAAGCCCATTTGAAAGCTGGTCAGGATTGCCATAAAGCTTGATGGCCCGGCGATGGTGACGTTGCACGAGCTCTGCAGGTCGGTATGCAGTGCCGGCCGGCGCATGACCTCGGCATACAACGCTTCGGTCGGCAGAAACATGACGGCAAACGGCAGGGTGGTTGGCGGATCAATGTATTTGCCGCAGATGCGCTTGCCTTCCGTCCGAATGGCGCTTTCAAATGCTCGACCAGCACTTGCCTGCTCGTCCGGCGTGCCGTGCTCGTAGGCGTGCTCCAGCCGCTCCCAGTCTTCACGCGGGAACTTGGCGTCGATGGGCAAGAGCACGTGGCCGCGGTCGCCGTCAGGGATTTTAAGGGCAAACTCCACCGACTCGCTGGAACCCGGCTTGATGCGCGCGTTCTTCACGTACTGTTCCGGCGAAAACATCTGCTCCAGCTGCATGCCCAGCTGAAACTCGCCGACAATGCCGCGTGCCTTGACGTTGCTGAACACCTTCTTCAGGTCGCTGACGCCGGTCGCCAGCTCCTTCATCTCGCCGAGGCCCTTCTGGACGTCGCCCAGATGGGTGGTCACCTGTCCGAAGCTCTCCGTCAGCCGGGTGTGCAGCGTTGCCTGCAGCTTCTCGTCCACGGTCTCGCGCATCTGCTCCAGCTTGGCAGCATTGTCCGAGTTCAGCTTGGTCAGGCGTTCTTCCATGCTTAGGCGCAGGCGCTCCTGGTGCCCGTGCTGTGCCTCGCCCAGGTCCTGCAGCTTGTTCTGCAGTGCTGTCCGAAGCGCGTCGTGGCTCTGCGTATTTTTGGACCCAAGCTCTGTGAGCCTGCTGTGCAAGGTGTCGCGTGACTCCAGCCCTGCTTTGCTCGCGTCTTTAAAGAAGAGTTCCAGGGTCGCCGCGATCGCCTGCAGCTCTGCGTGAACGGCGACACGAAGCTGGTTGTCTGCGGCGCTGTTGTCGGCGCGGAAGCTGGTCAAGCCCTCGGTCAGCGTCTTGCCGAGCAGGGCGATGCTGCGGGTGACCTCGTCGCGCAGGGCGGTGCTGCTTGCGTCCGTCTCCCGCCGGCCGTGTGCGGCTGTCTCGATAGCGTCACGCCGCAGGCCGTCGATGCCGTTGCGCAGTGCGGAGTCGGTCGCCTCAAACCGGCTATACAGGGCGCTCATCGCCTCCGGCAGGCGCAGCAGGCGATTGTCCGGGCTCGCCGCTGTGATGGGCTTGCGCAGGAGCAGCACAAGCACGAGCAGAACCAGAACGAATTGCAGAACGACCACAAACCAGAGCGCCACGTGTTCGCCTTTCCTTCACTCCTGAGCATACCGCAGGTCGGCGAAGTACAGGCGAGAATGCAGAGCAAAAGCCGGGCTAAATAGCCCGGCTAACCGTGGCGCGAGGCGTTACTGCGGAGACGAATTCGGTGCGCCCGGAGCAGTCCCGCCGGTGGTGGACGGCAGCGGTTGTGTGCCCGACGGCTTCTTGTGGTGCTTGTGGTGCTTCGGCGTGGTCATGGTGCTGTTGGAACCAGAACCTCCGTTGCTGGAGTTCTTCGCGCTGGTCCCGGCCCCGCTCTGGTTGCCGGTGCCCTGAGTGCCCTGCATGCCAGGGGTCTGCGTGCCGGTTCCAGGTGTGCTGGTTGTCGGCGTGGTTTGTGAGAAGCCGAAGGTCGCGACGGTTCCCACGGTGATGAGTGCTGCAATCTGGTAAAGACGCATGGGGATAAACTCCTGCATTTTGTGATGCATAGGATTGGGAACAAGCAATCGCCCGGCGAGAGCTGTTTCAGCAAGTGGCGGTCTTCGGCGTGCACGCGACCGAGTGGGGTGTGTGCCGCATGCACCACGGGTGGTGCACCGATGGCAGGAACGGCACATGCGACACAATTCCTGCTCTCGCGTTGCTTTCCCCGGTCCTATAGAATCGTCTTCTCAGCACACGCCCTTTGCTGTGCATGCTGGATGCGCATTGCTTGCCGGCAGATGTGGGCTGCGTTTTGTACGAGAGCGATCGTTGTGTGTGCCAGACGACGCGTGGTTTGCCGCTTGCCAGGGGCATAGGTTCCAGCCTCTTTTACCGGGGCGTAGTTCGGTGGGTGCCGCAGGTGCCCGCCAGCAGTGAGGATGGGCGTATCTTTACCGAAAAGCCGAAGGGCACCGTGAAGCCGAAGGGCGTTGCCCGTCAAAATCAGCAAGAAACCGATGCGCATGGGTCAGCCCTGCGGCAACGGCTAACCGCCCGGTTGGCACGCCCGGCACTACGGTCAGGGTTGCGTGGCCTTGCCGCCGCCGCCGTTCTTTTTGCGCCGCTGCCTCCTCTTTCCACCGTGGCGTTTGCCCAGGCACCTTCGGCGACCGCCGCCGCTCCCGCGTCGTTGCCGCTGTGCGCACCGCAGGTGATTGGCAACCGCCGCATTCCGAAGGAGTCTGTGGTCGCGCGCCTGTTTTCGCACCAGGGTGACCAGTACGACGCCGCCACCGTGGAGCGCGACTTTAACCAGCTGTGGAACACCGGATACTTCGAAGACGTCCGTATTGAGCGCGTGGATGCGCCGACCTGCACCCAGCTGATCGTGTATGTGCGCGAAAAACCCACCATCGGCGAGATCACCTACAAGGGGTTGAACGCTGTTACCCAGAGCGATGTGCTGGAGCGGTTCAAGAAGGCCAAGGTCGGCATCTCCGTTGAGAGCCAGCTGGACTTTACCCGCATCAAGCGTGCCGAGGTTGTGCTGAAGGGCCTGCTCGCGGAACACGGCCACCAGTTCGCCACGGTCAATTACGAGCTGAAGACGATTCCGCCGGCGCGCGTGAACCTGACCTTCATCGTCAAGGAAGGCCCCACCGTAAAGGTGGGCAACGTGCAGTTTGAGGGGAACGCCTCGATTCCGTCCCGCATCCTGCGCGCGTCGATGAAGAACACCAAGCCCGTCGGCATTCCGCACTCCATTATTCTTGAGAACCTGTTCGCGCGTACCTTTGACGCGACAAAGCTGGACGAAGATGTGGAGCGCCTGCGCCAGGCCTACCGCGAGCGTGGCTACTTCAAAATGCAGCCGGGTGAGCCTGCCACGCAGGTGCGCAACGTGGGCGGCATTAACCCCTTTACCCTGCACCCCAGCACGGGAAAGCGGATCGACATCCACATCCCGATCGACGAGGGTGAGCGATACAGGCTGGGCGGAATCACCTTTACGGGCTTCGACAAGAGCAAATTTCAGGCGGAACGGTTGCGAGGGCAGTTCACCCAGAAGGATGGCGAGTTCTTCAACGCAACGGTCTTCGGCAAGGGCCTTGAGAACCTGCGCAAGGGCTTCGGTTCTGCAGGCTATATCAACATGGTGGCCTCGCCGGTGCCGCGGTTTGACGAAGCCAAGAAGGAAATCTTCCTCGACATCGACATCGACGCCGGCAAGCAGTTCTATGTCAGCCGCATTGAGTTCAGCGGCAATACCATCACGCGCGATCGCGTTATCCGCCGGCAGCTGCTGCTGGAAGAGGGTCAGCAGTACAACAACCAGCTCTGGGAGTTGTCCATCCTGCGGCTGAACCAGCTCAACTACTTTGAAACGCTAAAGGCCGAGCAGGACAGCGAAACCCGCACAAACGCGGACGAAGGCACCGTCGACCTGCTGCTGAAGCTGAAGGAAAAGGGCAAGAACTCCATCGGCCTGAACGGCGGCCTGTCGGGCCTCTCGGGCTCATTTATCGGGCTGAATTACGAGACGAACAACTTCCTGGGCCTGGGCGAAACGCTCTCCGTCAATGCCAACGTCGGCGACCTTTCGCGCAACATCACGCTGGGCTTTAACGAGCCATACTTCCGCAACAAGCCGTTGTCGCTGGGCTTCCAGATCTTTGCGCAGAAGTACGACTTTAACCCGGCCAAGAGCTACGGCACCAGCGGTGCAAGCGCCAACCTGACCAACGCGCAGCAGTCGCTGCTCACCAATTACAACCAGTCGTCGACGGGTCTTACCGTTAACCTGGGATATCCGATTCGCCGTTCGTTCAAGCGCGTGGGCCTGTCGTACGCCTTGCAGCGTTCAAACATCACCACCTTCAACGACAACACGCGGAACGTCTTTCAGACGCTGAACTTCCGTAGCGGCATTCAGTCGAACAACGCGCTCAATGGCATTCTGTCGTCCATCATCACGCCCAGCTTCGGCTATTCCTCTGTCGATCGCGCGCAGGGTGCGCACAGCGGCCGCGACATTAACGTGGCCATCCAGGTTGCGGGCGCGGGCGGCAACGTCAAGTACTTCTCGCCGGTAGCCAGCATTCGGCAGTTCTACCCCATGAAGGGTCTCAGGATCAGCCGCGAGGGTCATAACGTTCTGGGTATCCGCATGCAGCTTGCACACACGCAGGGCTTCGGCGGCCAGGTGGCACCACCGTTCAATCGCTACTACTCCGGTGGTGAGGCGGAACTGCGTGGTTTCGATATCCGCTCCGGCGCGCCGTATACCTTTATCCCGACGCGCATCCTGTTTAACCTGACGAACCCCGACGGGACCACTGTTCCACGTGATCCGTCGAACGCGTTGAACGGCAACCTGCAGATTCCTCTCCCCATTTACCGGCTGGTGCAGGTGGGTGGCGACACGTCCTACACGGCGAACCTGGAGTACCGCATCCCCATTGCGCCGCAGGTAGACTTCGCCTTCTTCACCGACTTCAACCTGACCTACGACACGCTGGGCAGCCAGCTGCGCCAGAGCGTGCTTGGACAGACACAGATCAACAGCCCGTTGTACGGCTGCCCTGTGATCACCAACAATGCCTGCTCCGGCGGCCAGCAGATCACCTTCCCCTCACTGCTGCACACAGCCCACGGCACCAACGTGGTGCCTCGTATGTCGAACGGTGCGCAGATCTCGGTGATTCTGCCCATCGTGAACGCGCCGTTCCGTATCTTCTACGCCTATAACCCGCTGCGACTGTACGAGTCCCTGCCGCAGCAGCTGGCAGTGCCGCTGACCGGAACCAACAACTTCCGTTCGCTGTTCCCGCAGGGCGCAGCAGGTGACTTCACCTATGCACAGGCGTTGCAACTGTACGGCGCCAACTACGTGCTTCGTGAGCCACGCAAGACAATCCGACTGTCCGTCAGCACCACGTTCTAAGGAGTTAGGAAAATATGTCTGCAGAGAAAGACATTGACCTCGTGGTTCAGAAAACATTTTTCAGCGATAGCAGTGACGGAGTGTTGATCGAGGTAGGCGCGGCGAAGCCGGATTATTTGTCAATAGGTGCGAGTTTTCGTGCAAAGGGATGGAAGGTGATTTCTATTGAGCCTAATCCGGCCTTCTGCGAGCTTCACCGTGCGGAGGGGCACGAGATACATCAATATGCCTGCAGTGATGAAGATCGTGACAGCGTTGACTTCTTCGTTGTGAATTCTCAAGATGCGAAGTATTTGGATGGCACGGTGTCATTTGAGAGCTTCTCGTCGCTGGGTATAAAGGGTAAGTTCGCCAAAGATCTGTCCGCAACGAAGCAAGTGGGCCAGGTAAATACGATCAAGGTGGATGTGCGCACTCTGGATACCATCCTTGCCACTCACTATCCCGAAATCGCGAAGGTTGACGTCCTTGCAGCCGACGTGGAAGGGTGGGAGCTCAACGTAGTGAAAGGATTCTCTCTGGTGAAGTATTCACCGGAGGTCATTATTCTGGAGAATCTTCATAAATCGCTAAGCTATAGAACGTTCATGTGGAAACATGGCTACCGTAGATGGAAGCGATTGAAGCCGAATGAGATTTACATAAAGAGGAACGCAAGTGGTCTGGAGCTTGCGTCCAAACTGCTCAAGGTTTTAACGCGGGGTTAGCGGCGATGGGCTGTATGCGCCCCAGCAAAAACACATACGCCGCGATCCCCACCAGCAGATAGCCCGCCGCCACAAAGAAGGCAACACGGAAGTTCCCCGTGCGCTGCACGCAATACCCCGTCACAATGGGCGCGGCGATGGCGGACACCTGGCTGGCAAAGTTGATGATACTGCCGACCCGGCCCGTACTGGAGTTGGGCACCAGCAGCGCGGGAATGCTCCAGCAGACGGGTGCTGCCGCTGCCAGGCCGCCGATGGCAATGGAGATAGGAACCAGGGCGCCCATCGCGCTGTGTGCGAAGGCGCCGCCCAGGATGCCCAGGCCACACACCATGCCGGCCAGCAGCGCCGTCTGTCGCACGCGGCTGCTGTCCCCTCCCCTGCGAATCAACGCGTCCACAAGCACGCCGCCCAGCAGCAGGTCGGCGGCAGTTGCCACAAGCCAGGGTGCGCCGGTGTACAAAAACGACTTCTGCGACGACAGGTGCAGCGCCTGCTGCAGGTACGTCGGGAGCCACGTCAGCAACAGGTAGAACACGTAGTTATAGCTGCCAAAGCCGATCGCCAGCCCAAGCACCTTGCGCTGGGCCAGCAGCTGTCGCAGCGTCCAACTGGTCGTCTGTGGCATCTCCGCGGCAGGCTCACCCGGAGCCGTACCGGCGGTGGCGCTGCTCAGGCTCCATCGTCGCAGCGGCTCACGGTACAGCAGCGCAAACAGCAGCATGTAGCCCAGCGACAGAGCGGCCGTAAACCCGAACGACATGCGCCAGCCCACCCGCAGCAGCAGCAGGCCGAGCAGCGGCACACCCACCGCGTTTGCGAACTTTGCCGCACTGTCGAAGATGGCCGTGGCCAGCGACCGCTCCGACAGTGGAAACCACGCGCCAACTGCCTTTGCGTTCGCGGGAAAGGTGGGTGCCTCGCCGACGCCAAGCAAAAGGCGCGCCGCAAAGAACAGCAGAACACCCGGAGACACGGCGGCGGCCAGCGATGCCATGGCCCACACGGCGATGGATGCCAGCGAAATTCGCCGCACGCCAAACCTGTCCAGCAGCACACCCGTGGGAACCTGGCACATCGCGTATGTCCACGAGTATGCAGCGGAAAGCTGGCCGAAGGTCCCAGCCGAAATGCCGAAATCATGGACCAGGGCGGCGTGCGACACCGACAGGTTGACCCGGTCGAAGTAGTTCACCAGTACGCCGACGCCCAGCAGCAAGCCAATCGTCCAGCGATAACGGTCGGCGGGCGCTTCGGTCGCGAGGGCAACATCTGGCATGCGGCCCAGTGTAGCTGAGCGGGCCTGGTTCTACCGCTGCACGAAGACCAGGAAGTAGTCCTGCCCGTCGGCCTTGGTGAAGTCATAGTGCTCCACTTCGCGGAACCCCGCGGCGGTCATCTCCGACTCGACCACGGCACGGTTCAGCCCATGATCGCTGCCGGAGCCATTGCGGTCGATGATCCCGATGCGGGCACCGGGTCGCAGGGCAGGCCGAAGGTTCCGCAGGAACGTCTTTGTATCCGCAATCTCGTGGTAGACCTTCAGCAGCAACACTGCGTCGACCGAGCCAGGGAGCAGTTTGGGGTTGTCGGGTGACCCCAGCGTGGGCTTCACGTTGCTCAACTGTTCCTTGATCGCGCGCCGCTCGATGGCACCGATGTACGGTGGATTGATGTCCTCGGCGTACACAATGCCGTCGACCCCCACGCGCCGCGCCGCGCGCACCGTGAACCATCCGCCGCCGGCGCCGATGTCTGCCACAGCCTTGCCGGGGGTGATGTGCAGAATGTCCATGACGCGGTCGATCTGCAGGTTTTTAGCCCTGTCCGGATTTTCAAAGATGCCAACATCCCCCGTATACGGCGTACTTGTGGGATGGGTAGGAGCCACGGCCGGCTGCTGAGCCGGCGTCGGCAGAGCGAATGCTGCGGAGACCGCCAGACAGCAAAGCACCTTTTGAAGATGGAATGTACGCAAAGTCATGCGCAGTAAGATGTGGCAGCGGTACGCCGGGCCGCTTTGCCCCGCTTACTTCCCGTTGCTGCCAGGCACGTGCTGCGACAGACTTAGTGTGCCCACGCGTCTCCCCAGCGGGTCCCACAGCGCAAGGTAGAGATAGTCATCCCCCACCGGCAGGTCTACGGCTTGCTCCACGTGTACAGGCGTATCGGGCGCAGCGGACAGGCGGCGCTCGTCCACCGAAAACTCCAATCTCCGCGCCGTGTGCGACACAGGCGTGCCCCAGCGGTTAGTCACTGCGGTGCCGACGCCCACCTGCAGCCGGCTCTCGCCATCTACTGTGCTGCGCTGGAAGCTAGTGGCCTTGACGCTGTAACGGATGACATAGGGAGCGGTGTACGGTGGCGATGGCTCGCCACCTTTGCGTACAGCGGGCGCGACGGTCACGGCAAAAATCAGAGGCTCCCTGCGCTCCAGAGGCTTCTCCTGCACTGTCCGACCTCCAGCTACCAGGCGGGTGCGAATCGCGTCTTTCGGCGGGTGCTGACGGTGCTCGTCGTCGGCAAAGTAACCTCGCCGGTAGCTAAGGTGAAGGTGCTTGCCATCCACTGTCACCTTGATGCGGTGCCACTTGTTGTTCTCAACAAAATTAGCTGGGGTGTAGCTCAGCGTGTAGAAGTCGCCATCGTAGCCAACCACCGCCGCTGCCGCTTCCGCTAGGCCGTTCGTGTTGTAGAAGGCGTGGCCGCCGGTAGCCTCAGCAATCTCCTCCATGCGCGAGCGATCCGCGAAGGACCCAGGCTCAATGGTCAAGCCGCGCGCGTCGACCGGATAGAGCGCAATGCGCTCCGCCTCCAGCGTGTCGTAGGTTCCACGCAGATCGATTGTTGGGGAGGATCCCCACGCAAAGGGGTTTTCCAGCTGCAGATTCTGCTGTCCCGTGAACCAAAGCACGTTCTTTCTGCCCGGAAGGTCTTGCAATGCGCCGGCAATCTGCTGCAGCGCGACACCGTCTGACGCGAAGTTCTGGATGCCGAGCTCTGGAAATTGCGGCAACGAATGCTGCACGGCGGAGAGCAGCCGCTCCCGGTCGTCAGTAAAGTCTGTGACCAGAACACATCCGGCCCCAGCGCGAAGGTAGATCGCCACGGGCGCGTTACTGGCCGGCAAACGCCGGATAAACTTCTGCAACTGCGTGCAAAGGAACATCTGGTCCGCAAAGTCCAGGTGCACCAGGTCGATCAGAAGAACGTCCAGCACGGGCGGCAGCCGGGCTGGATCATTGGTGTAGACTCCCGGCGCGACGTGGAGCAATGCCGGCTTGTCCGGTCCGCTGCGGCGTTCCTCATAGCTCGTCAACTGCTGGGGTTTGCCGTCGTCCTGAAGATGAAAGGCGTCCCGCGGCAAACCCCGCACAGGCACGCCCTTGCCGTCCAGCACGACCACGTCTGCCAGCACGGAGCGTGCGGTTGTTTGCAGAGTGTAGGGAGCAGGAGGTGTGGCGGCATTCTGCGCAGTAGCGGCCGCCACGCCAAACAACGTCATCAGCACGGCGATGGGCCAGCGCATCCGCCCTCCTACACCGTCGCTGCGCAGAAGTGCACGCCGGCGCATCTTCAATTGCCACTGCCCAGCACCCGCGCGGTCTCCCATGCAATCTGCAGACCTTCCTGCGAGGGCATCGACCAGACGGCGAGCCGCGATGACGGGGTGGAGAGGAGCGCCTCGCCCGCCGTCGCGTTCTCGTTGACCGCAGCATCCAGCGCGACTCCGGCAAAGCCCAGGCCGTCGCATACTGCCGCACGAATCGCCGGTGAGTCCTCCCCAATGCCGGCCCCAAACACGATGGCCTCCACCTGTGGCACGGCTGCAAGGTAGGCACCCACCGCCAGCCGAACGCGGTAGCTGAACATCTGCAGCGCGAGCCTCGCCGAATCATCGTCCTGCTTGGCGAGCACCCGCGTATCGAGATTGCCCCCAATCCCCTTCAGCCCGCTCTGCTTGTTCAGGATCTCCATCGCGCCGTCTATACCGACACCCTCTTTCCGCATCAGGATTTCGACCAGGGCTGGATCCACACTGCCGCTCCGCGTTCCCATCATCAGGCCCTCCAGCGGCGTAATACCCATCGTCGTATCCACGCTTTTGCCGTTCGAAATGGCGCAGGCAGACGATCCGCTCTCCAGGTGCAACGTCACCAGCGAGACGTCCTCCATGCGCTTGCCCGCGAGCTCCGCATATCGGCTCGCCATGTAGCGATGGCTCACGCCGTGAAAGCCAAACTTCCGTAGGCCATGCCGGTCGGCGATCGTTCGGTCAATTGGGTAGCGCCACGCCACCTCTGGCAACGTGCGGTGAAAGGCCGTGTCGAAGGTTGTGACCACCGGCAGGTGCTTCAACTGGCCAACCACAACATCCATTATTGCGAGAGAGTTCCTGTTATGAAGTGGTGCCAGCTCCTCCAGATATTCAATTCTGCGACGAACCTTGTCGTCGTACCGGGTGGCGCCTGTGAAGTGCAGGCCTCCATGCACCACCCGTACGCCAATCGCCTGAATGGTCGCGAGGGTCGGCTGGCCATCGAGTTGTTGCAGCTTTAGCCATTCCAGCGCCTTCGCAGTCGCTTCACCCATGTGTCCAACGGCCATCCGCTCTTCATGCGGAGCCGCACCGCTGATGACTGTGAGCGAAGCGTCGTCGCCGAAGTTCTCAATTGAAGCGCTAAGACGGCTCACCCCGGCGCTCGCTGACGCGGCGTCGAAAGAAACGTCGACGACCTGAATTTTAAGCGAGTTGCTACCGGGATTGAAGACCAGCACGCGCATGTGGACCATTCGATGCGGCGACGCCAGCCACTCGTTCGCTGTTTCCCTACAATAGTCTGGAATGTCTCTTCGCTTTGATCTCCACCAGGTTGCCGGCACTACACGCCGCGGAACGCTTCACCTGCCCCACGGAACAGTGGAGACCCCTGTCTTTATGCCGGTGGGAACCGCCGCCAGCGTCAAGGCTGTGCCGCAGCAAACGCTGGAAACGCTGGGACAGGACGGCAGAGGCGCGGAAATCATTCTGGCCAACACGTATCACCTATACCTGAGACCCGGTCATGAGCTTGTGGCGCGCATGGGCGGTGTGCACAAATTTATGAGCTGGGACCGCCCCATGCTGACGGACAGTGGTGGGTTCCAGGTGTTCTCGCTGGCGGCGCTGCGCAAAATCACGCCCGACGGCGTCGAGTTCCGATCTCATCTCGATGGCTCGAAGCACTTTTTCTCGCCCGAACACTCCATGGACGTGCAGATTGCGCTGGGCGCTGACATCTGCATGACTTTCGACGAGTGTACTGAGCACCCCGCCACCTGGGAGCGGACCCGCAGCAGCATGGACCTGACCCACGCCTGGGCAGCGCGGTCGCTGGCTCACTTTCGTGCCAACACCCACCGTGTGCCCTGGTTTGCCGAACGCAACGGACAGCGTCAGAGCCTGTATGGCATCGTGCAGGGCGGCATGTACACGGATTTGCGCGCGGAAAGTGCTGCTCGTCTGGTCGACATGGATTTTGACGGGTATGCCATTGGCGGCCTGGCCGTGGGCGAGCCTCGCGAGGTGACGCGCGAAATCATTGAACACACGCTGGCGCTGCTGCCGAAAGACAAACCGCGCTACGTGATGGGTGTTGGGTATCCGGACGAAATTCTGGAGTACGCGCGAATGGGCGTGGACCAGATGGACTGCGTGCTGCCGACACGCGCCGCTCGCCACGCGTTGCTGTTCACCAGCGAAGGTAGGCTGAACATCGGCGGCAAGCGCTTTGCCGAAGACGGCGGACCACCCGATCCCGCCTGCACCTGCAGCACCTGCCAACGCTACAGCCGGGCATACCTTCGCCACCTCTTTCACACAGGTGAGCCGTTGGCTGCCACGCTTGCGAGCGTGCACAACCTCTCCTATTACCTGGACCTTATGCGTAAGCTGCGCGTTGAGATTGGTGAGACAGGTTCCCAGCCCTCCCCAGCCGTGCTTCTCGGCGACGGTGAACGTGCCTGACGAACTACCGTACACTCGAACGGGTATGGCTTCCCGTCCGCGCATCGCAATTCCAGTGCCCACCTCCTTCGATCCGGCCTACAACGCACAGTCCTGGCCGGAGTATGCAGCCGCGGTGGAACGAAGTGGCGCAACTGCTGTACGTGTCGAGCTGCTAGCTGATCACAGTGCACTTAGGCGACAAGCGTTCGACGGCATCCTTCTGCCGGGCAGCGGCGCAGATGTTAATCCGGAGCGGTACGGGCACCCGCGCCAGCCCGAATCGGCGCCCCCAGACCCTACGCGGGAAGAAGTGGACCGCATTCTGCTGGAGCAGGTAGAAACAGGAGCCATCCCCCTGCTGGCCATCTGTTTCGGCCTTCAATCATTGAACGTACACAGGGGCGGTACCCTGGTTCAGCATCTGGCGCCAATGCCTGTGAACCATCGTGCCGGGCGGCCAGTTCTGGATGCCCATAGCGCGCAGGTGAGCCCAGGCACCAAATTGCACGGCATTGCGGTGGAGCATGGCGGCGAGCGAATGATGGTAAATAGCAGCCACCATCAGGCAGTGGGCTCGGTAGGCACGGACCTTGTGATCTCGGCACGCTCCGTTGAGGACGGGGTAGTTGAAGCGGTGGAAGACCCATCCCATCGATGGCTCGTCGGCGTCCAGTGGCACCCCGAGCGAACCTTTGATCACACACCGGTGTCCCGCGCCCTCTTCGAGCAGTTTGTTGCTGCGGCCTCGACGTCGTGACCGGACTCACGAACCAGGAAGTTCGTGAGGCGCTGGTGGCATACGGGGCGGACCAGCTGCCCGAGCGCGTGATCAGCCAGATCCAGATCTATCTGGAGGTCTTTGAAATGTGGAGCAGGCGCGTGAACTTGACGACAGTTCGGCGGCCGGCAGAGGTGGTGCGTCGCCATTTCGGTGAGGGCTTTGCCCTCGCCAAGGTCATCCCGAGCACCGTCGACTTGCTCGACCTGGGGTCCGGTGCGGGCTTTCCGGGCATTCCCATAGCGCTTGCCAGTCCTGAGATCACTGTGACGCTCGCCGAAGTGCAGGCAAAGAAAGCAGCCTTTCTGGGTGAAGTGATTGCCCGCATGGACCTGCCAGCATCCATCTGGTCGAGGCGAGCGGAAGACCTGTTGAAAGGGGAGCGGCGCTTCGGCGTCGTCGCCCTGCGTGCCGTGGACAATATGCGAAGTGCGCTACAAACGGGCATGCGCCTACTTCGACCTGGAGGGAGGCTGGTGTTCTTTGTGGGTCCGCAGCAGGAAGTTGAGCTACCCTCCGCAGATTGGGCTGAAGTGAACAGGGTCGACCTGCCAGGCTGTTCCGGCGGTGCGGTGCTGGCGCGATTGGAGTAGGTGTTCCACGTGGAACATGAGTATCGCTGGCATACGCGCGTTCCACGTGGAACATTTGCTCCAGCGTCCACACTCCGCTACTCTGCTCTAAGCCTCACCCATGACGACCTCACCCGCCAAGATCATCGCCGTCGTCAATCAGAAGGGCGGAGTTGGCAAATCCACCACGGCCATCAATCTTGCCGCCGCTCTGGCGCTCGAGCTGCTGCCAACCTTGCTTGTGGACTGCGATGCACAGGCAAACAGCACCGGCGGCGTGGGCATCTCGCGGGATGAGACACGGTCGTCCACCTACGATGTGCTAATGGGCGAGAGTACAGCGCGCGAGGCGATCCTCCCTACCTCCGTCGAACACCTCAGCATTCTGCCGGCCAGCAAGGCTCTGATTGGTGCAAATTTCGAACTTGCGCAGCAGCCCCGGCGCGAGTTTCGTCTCCGAGACGCACTCGCACCCGTGCGCAACGACTTTCGCTTTATCCTTCTGGACTGTCCACCATCTCTCGATCTGCTCACACTCAATGCCCTATGCGCGGCAGACGGCCTGCTTGTCCCCACCCAGGCCGAGTACTTCGCCCTGGAGGGTATCAGCGAGCTCATCAGCACCCTGGACAAGGTGTCCGCCAGCTTCAATCCCGCGCTTGGGCTTGAGGGCGTACTCCTCACCATGTACGACCCTCGAACTTCGCTGACACAACAGGTCGCGGAAAACCTGAAATCCTTTTTCGGCGAGAAGCTATTTCGCGTCACCATCCCCAGAAACATCCGCCTTGCCGAGGCACCAAGCCATGGCGTTCCGGTGATGATCTACGATCCCCGCTCCCGAGGCGCAGAAGCGTACCAGGAACTTGCGCGCGAGCTCCTCGAACGTAACGGCCTAAAAAGCCCAAGGCAGACCCGGCACGCGGATTCCCAAGAAAAACCCGAAGTCCGCTTTTGGCCATACAGCAAGTAAAGGATCAAACCATGCCCCAAGCCACTTCAGCCTCGCCGCACGACACCAAAAGACGTGCTCTCGGTCGTGGCATCGAATCGCTGCTTCCGTCCAGACCTGCGGCGCCATCATCACCGGAACCGCCAACAGGCGCGGCCCTGGAGATTGACCTGGACGCGCTCGAGCGCAATCCGTACCAAACCCGCACACGGTTTGATGAGGCCGCGCTCGCAGAACTCGCGCAGTCCATCTCCGCTACAGGGGTCGTGCAGCCGGTCGTTGTTCGGCTCCTGTCCCCGGGCAAGTATCAGCTCATCGCCGGCGAGCGACGTTGGCTTGCGTCCCGGCAGGCCGGCAAGCGTACGATCCCTGCCGTCGTGCTCGCCGCGTCTGACGAGCAAACGATGGAGATGACCATCGTTGAAAACCTGCAGCGATCTGATCTAAATCCCATGGAGCAGGCGCGCGCGTTCGAAAGGCTTGGGCGAGAGTTCCAATTGACGCAGGATCAAATGGCAAAACGCACGGGAAAAGACCGGGCGTCAGTGGCAAACTTTCTGCGCCTGCTCCGCCTGCCGCAAGTCGTGCAAACGCGCGTTGAGGCAGGGGAACTTTCTTTTGGGCATGCGCGCACGCTGCTTGCCCTTGAGTCAGAGTCGCAAATCATCGCTGCAGCGCAGAAAGTCGCTGCGCTCTCGATGTCGGTCCGAGCCACGGAGACGTATGTAAAGGGGCTGCTTGACCCCGAGCGGAAACTCGGAAAGGCACCCGAGCCGCAGGAGCCCGAGATTGACCCAAATGTAAAGGCGGCCCAGGTACAGATACAGCGCGCCATCGGCCTCCGCACCTCCATCGACGACAGAAACGGCAAAGGCCGCGTCATCATTGAGTATGCAGGCCTTGAAGATTTCGACACGCTGCTTGAGGTACTCACCCGATGATGCTGCCCACCTACATGCGTGCCACCAACTTCGAGTACAAATCTCGGTACCTGATCCATGGCCTCGTCTACACGCTTGGCCTGGCAGCGCCATGGCATCCGCCTGTCTGGGGTTTCCTGCAAAACGGCAGCACATGGTTCCTGGCCAGCAACTCCTCCGCAAAACCCAGCTACCAGAACTTCGCCACGGATTGGAACCTGATCCTCGCCGGCATTCTCGTGTTTGCCGCTGCGGGTGCAGCGCTCAGAACATGGGGAGCCGCGTATCTGGGAGCGAACACCGTGCATCGCGGCGATATGGCGGGCAATCGCATGGTTGCAAGCGGGCCTTATCGGTACACGCGCAATCCGCTGTATCTCGGCACCATCCTGAACACGATTGCGGTTTGCATGCTCATGCGCCCTGATGCAGCTGTTCTCACCTTTCTGCTCATCCTCATCATCCAATTCAGGCTAATTGGGCGTGAAGAACCTTACCTGCTTCAGTCGTTGGGTGGAGCGTATACCTCCTATTTGCAGGAGGTACCTCGCCTTCTGCCAAGTCTTCATCCGCATGGGCCGGGCAACTATGTGAAGCCCAGGTGGAAGCAGGGCATTCTGAGTGAGATTTACGTTATCGGGTGCGTCGTGAGCTTTGCCGCGTTTGGCTGGACCACCGGCTACTCCTGGGAGACCACCATTCTGCACGTCGTGCAGGGCATCATCGTGGCGTTGGGCCTCTCGGTCGTGGCCAGAGCTTTCATGGGCAAGGGGCAGCAGGCGTAAGCTATCAGTAAAGCGTTATCATTAACGTCTCTACGAACTGTAAGACTTGTGGAGAAGGCCTCAGCGGGTCTCACGGATCTACAGCCGCGACTTGGCCTCAAGCACGCGCACAAGCGCCTGTTCGGGTGTCGACCCGACGGCGCTCAGGTGCCCCATCTTCCGGCCTTTGCGTGGTTTCAGCTTCTCGTAAAGAGTCAGCCGCACCCCCGGCACGGCCAGAGCCAGGTCGAATTTCGGCTCACGTTCCTTGCTGTCCGCGTCCAGCCACAGATCGCCCAGCAGATTTGCAATCGCGGCAGGCTGCACCAGGCTGACATCTCCCAGCGGCAGGTCACACATGGCTCGTATCGCCTGCTCAAACTGGCCTGTCGTGCAGGCTCGATCCGATCCGTGATAACTGTTGTGCGGCCGCGGTGCCAGCTCGTTCACCAGCAGCTCCCCACGTTTTGTCACGAACATTTCGACCGCCAGCAGCCCCTCCAGCGAGAATGTCTCAGCAATACCGCGCGCAATCTCCTCCGCCTGCAGGGTGAGCTCTTTGCTCACCGAAGCCGGGATCACGCTCCAGCTCAAAATCTGACGCTCGTGGAAGTTTTCTGCCGGCGAATACACCTTCACCTCGCCACTGGGTGAGCGCGCCACCATCACGCTGATCTCACGTTGCAAATCGATGGCAGCCTCTGCAACGCAGGCTCCCTCGCCCACATCCTCCCACGCCTGGCGAAAGTCATCCGGCTCAGAAGGGCCAGCAAACCCCAGCTTCGCCTGTCCGCGTCCGTCGTACCCGCCCGTCGCTGACTTCAGGAACACCGGCTCTCCCAACTCCTTCACTGCTGCTTCCAGCTGCTCCAGCGAACGCACGGCGCGAAAGCGGCCTACCGGGAACCCGTGCTTAAACAGCCAGTCCTTCTGCTCGATCCGGTTCTGGATCACCGCCATCATGGCCGCTCCGGGCCGCATGGGTGCCCAGCGCGAAGCCTCATCCAGGCTCGTGACAGAAACCTGCTCAATCTCCAGCGTCACTGCGCCGCACTCCCGTGCCAGCTGCGCGGCGGCCCAGCGATCGTCCCAGGGAGCCTCAATGACTTCATCGGCAATGTAGCCGGCGGGACACGCAGGGTCTGGGTCCAACACGTGCACCTTGTATCCCATCGATCGTGCTGCGATGCCCATCATGCGCCCCAGCTGACCGCCGCCGAAAATTCCTAAGGTCGCTCCCGGCAGCACCGGCTTCCCTCTCTGCTCGCTCACGCAGTTGCTCCTGCCGCCTGGTGTTCTGTCGTATCCAGTGTTTCCTGCAGCACGGCAGCTTCACGTGCAGCGCGCCACGCGGCCAGCCGGTCTCCCAGTTCAGGGTCGGTGGTCGCCAGTATCGCGACCGCCAACAGCGCGGCATTGACCGCGCCTGGCTCACCAACGGCCAGCGTACCCACAGGGACACCCTTCGGCATCTGCACGATACTCAGTAGCGCATCCATCCCCAGCAGAGGAGTTGCGACAACGGGAACGCCCAGCACCGGCACGATCGTTTTGGCAGCTAACATACCCGGCAGGTGTGCAGCTCCGCCGGCACCGGCCACAATCACGCGCAAACCCCGCGTCCGCGCAGTCGACGCGTACTCCCACAGCAGGTCCGGCGTGCGATGCGCGCTGACAACACGTGCCTCATGCGGCACGCCAAACTCCTGCAGCATGCGCACAGCCGCACCCATGACGGTGTAGTCGCTCTTTGACCCCATCACCACGCCCACCAGCGGCGCAGTCTTTGTTGCCTCAGCCATTTGGCAAGTATACGGCGCGATCAGACCCCCGATACACACCCCGCCACACACCCCGCCACACAGGCCGATGCACGAACCCACGCCACATCCCTGCAGCGTGGGTCCGCACAAGCCTCCGACCTTACTTGGCCCAGATGCTCGCATTCAAACAAGCAACCACGCCATCAATGACCAGCCCAAGCCCGCTTGCGAACTTGTCACCGTCCGCAATCGTCTTTGACGCAATCGCGTCTGTCATTTTGATCGCCGAGCTCACCACGTCCAGCGCTGCACTCTTCTTCTGCGCACCCGTCTTGGCCCCGTAGATCGACTCAACGCCCTGGATCAAGCTCGGTAGCAGCGCTACACCTCTTAAGAAAAGTTTCAAGAAGTCCATCCCTTCATCTCCTTTACGATTCGCGGTCGTGCCGCGGGTATCGCCTTACTTCTTCAGGTAGTCCAACCCCACGTGAAACACCGTGAGCGCGACGCTCATAAAGCCGCCGACACCCTTCATCCGTTGCACGGTCCGCTCGTGCCGGTCCACGCGCTCTTCCAGGTGCGTTAGTCGCCCTGGCTGGCCCACCCCGATCAATGCGTGCACCTGCGTCTTCAGTGCACTCAGGTCGCTCAGAACCTGCGCTTCAAAATCGGTCATCTCTGTCTCCCGTCTCCGCTCTAACTCGTCGGCAAATGCGTTACAACCACGCTCGACCGCGCCGAATACACCGGCGTTGTCGAACCGTCGTACATGCGCACGTAAAAACGTTCATTGAACGCGGCGCGCGGCACGCTAAAGCTGCGCACAGGGCTCCGCAACACCAGGTCGCCAGCTGCTGTGCCGAAACCACCGTCCCGCCGCCGCACCTCAAAGCCGCCACCATTGGGTGCTGTCACACCCGCGTCAATCTGCAGCGCCGTTGCCGTTGCGCTGACCACTTGCGCACCCGCCAGGCTCGCCACCGTGCCGACAGGTGAGACCGCAACCGGCAGCGCCACATCGTCGGCCAACGTGCCGCTGGTCGCAAACGAAAGTCCGTTCGATCTTCGTTGCTCAAATGCCACCTCAAAGGTGACGACCTCCGGCGTCGCGTGTCCGCCGGTCAACGTCACTCGTTCCACCGGCACCTGCACGCCGCCGGATGTCGCGCCGCCTGGCAGCAACACCTGGTCGCCCGGCTGCACATCCGCCGTCTGGTGCGCGTTCACCAGGGTGCACGTACCTGCTATCCCTGTGGAGGCACTGCCGCCGAACCCCAGCATCGCCTGCCCTGCAGCCACGCAATCCACAGAGCTGCGCGGTACCGGTGACGTGACCGCCCCCGCCCATTGCGGCCAGCCCGGCACACCCAGCAACTGCGCATTCGCAATAGCTGCTGCATTCTGCACCCGTGCGAACGATCTGCCGCCACGCCTGTAGCTCACGGCCAACATCTCACCCGACGCAGGCACGCGCCCCGGCCAAAAGTGCAGGTCCGTTCCACTCAACGCGAAGTCAGCGCCGGTGTCCACACTGCCCTCGCGCCGTGTCAGCATCTGGCCGTTTGCCAGTGTGCTCACCACCCATGCGGAGCCGCCCTGCTTCAGGCTGCAGCCCGCCGCACTCACCAGCAGGTCCACGCTGTTTACCAGCGCAAAGGTGCACTGCGCCGGCGAACTCGCAATGCCACCGCTGTACAGCACCGTCGCCAGCGTGCTCGACGCCAGGCCCAGGTCCTGAATCTCAAGCACCACCTGCAGCGGCGCCGCCACCAGTCCTCCGCCAAAGCTCTGCAGGCGGCCATTCACCAGCGCCTGGTAGCTGCCCAGCACGCGCTGCATCTCCGGGCAGTGGGTGCGCAGCCGCAACGTGTAGGTGTGGCCGGTCGCCCACGTAAACGGCGTCCCAACCTCAACCCCGTTTACCAGCGCAACAATCGTCTGCGCACCAGCGGTGGCCTTCACACGAAATCCAGCAATGCAGTTTGCCATCTGCACCAGGCCGCCATACATGCCCAGCAACACACCGTCGCTGCCAGGCTGCAGCGTCAGCGCGTCCAGTTCCGCGGTTAACGTCCCACCCATCTCCACGGGGCTCACAGCCTTCATCACGGTCTGTCCGTCATAGCCATTACCACCGCTCACCAGCAGACCGCCGCTGGCAAATCCAATGTGCGAGCCGGGGTCGACCAGCGCCCACACCTGCGATCGAAACTGCGTCCCGTCAAAGCTGTCCTGCAGCAACGTCGCGCCTGCGCTCCCAGGTCGAAACGGTGTGCCCAACAGCGCAAACGCACTGGTTGTGCCGTCCCCCGCAAACATCTCTGTCACATAGCTGGTTGGCTCATGCGCTCCGCTTACGGTCACGTCAGTCGCCAGCAGGTTCAGTTCATTCGCAGGCGTCGCCAGCAGCCGCACGGCATTGTTTTCCAGCGATACAGTGTGCGTCACGCTGCTCGCGGGCTGCAGCGATGCAGGTGGAGCATTGTGCAGCAACCACGCACTGTCCGCGGCTTCCATCTGCACGGTCTGCACCTCACCCGCCGTTGCCATCACCGCACCCGCGGCCACCGCGTGCGTGACAAACCCGCGAAACAGCACGGCTCCGGCATCACTCGTCACTGTCACAAAGCCCTGCACGGCAGGCGTACCCAGGCCTTTCCCCTCCACATCCAGCAACGCGCGGCAGGTCGTCAACTCACCACGCTCGCGAACGATCGTCAGCGGTCCGGTCACGACCACCGCAGCCGTGTAGTCCATCGGCCCGTTGCCGTCCAGGTTGTCAATCGTTAACTGCATTCGCCCTCCCGTCTTGCTTCCCCCCTGCACCGCGCCTCGCCGCTCTACCCGGCAGCGTCGCTCCAAACCATCCTTCGACAGGCATCAAAGTGTTCGCATCGCTGCAGGCAGGTAGCTGCGAAAGCAGAGGACAGCTTCGCCATCGATGGGGTCCGTTACCGGCAGCGCGTGAAAATTTGCACGCAGCCGCCATCGCTCCAACCCGGCCGCAAGAGCACTCTGCACCTCGGTCGCACCCGTCGCACTCTGCAGCCGCGGGTAGTGCACCAGCACCCGGTCGCCCTGCACACCATCCATCACGAACAGTGCGCTCCACTCCGCGGCATAACTGCCGCCCAGCCGGTCCGTAAAGCCCAGCAGCACGGCCAGCTTCATCCCGGCCGCAGGCACACCCGCCAGCAGCGGCGTAGCCAGCGTCACCGTCATCGTCGCCGCACCAGCCGCGGTGGAAACCGCCGCAACACGCGCCACATTCAGGCTCACGCGCCGCACATAGTCCACATCCCCGCTCACCGCCGTATTGCTCAGCAGATACATGCCGGCAATGCCACTACCAATTGGCCCCGTAGCACCCGCATAGTCCGCGTCCACAACAATCGCGTCCCCCACGTTGACGTTGCTGCCCGCTGCCAGCACCAGCACCGTCGCGGTCGACCCGCTCAGCACCGGCAGCGCGCTCTCAGCCGCGCCGCCGGAGTCATCCGCCCCCGCACCCGGACCGCGCAACAGGTTCATCCCCTGCGACCCCGAACTCAACAGCAGTGCCAGCTTGCTCCACGAACCAAAGGTGCAGCTCACCGCCGCGTCCACCTTTGCACGACCTCGTGTCTTCACCGTCGCTGGAGTCCCGCTCCATACCTCGGCAAAGGTCGTCTCCCCACTGCGCGTCACGTCCAGCACGGCGCCCAGGCTCACCCATCCGGCAGGCGGCAAATTCACCGCAAAGCGCCCCTGCTGTGCCGGATCGAACACCGCCGGAACACCGCCCTGCACCGGGGCCGCAAACATCTGCACCGTCCGCACCACTGGCGAGGTTGCTGCACCCACTACACCGGCGCTCATACAGGCTCCTTCCACGCAAATACGTCTACCGTTACTGCTCGAACGACAGTGTCGGTGGCCATCTTCACCGGTCCAAACACAGCGTCGCTCCAGAACACATTTGTGCCCATTGCCACAGCTGCCCCGCTGTCATACGCCTGTTTCAGCACCTGTTGCGGTTGCAGCATGCCGGCAAGCTCTACATCCATTGCCTGCAGCACACGGCCGCGATCCATCCACGCCAGCTCCGCACTGCCGGCCACCGCATAGCGGATCTCGCAGCGGCCCCGCACCAGCGGCACAGCCTCAGTCACATCCACGGCATGCTCCGTCCACCGCAGCACGAACGTCTCGTTTGCCACCGGGTCTGCACCCGCGGCGATCTCGTTCTCCTCCACCAGCACCGCCGGCCGTTGCGCTCCGCGCACCAGCGTCGTTCGTTCGCCGTTCAGGGCTGCAAGACGGTCGCGAAGCGTGGTGTAGAACGTGTCCTTCGCATGTTGAAATGTGTCCATTCCGTTCACTCCTCCCGCCCACTCATCCCAGCTCCGGCGCAACCAGCAACAGGCGGTACAGGTAAGCCCGCCCAAACACGGCACGCCGTTCCACCGCCTCCACCTGCAACACGCGGTCGCCCACACCCGCAAACACGGCCGATCGCACCGCCGTCTCCACGGCCTGCGGATCATCCACACCCAGTGCCGTCTCCACCGCCGCCGCGCTCAGCGTGACCAGCGTCTTTGCGCCGCGTTGCTGCACCAGTGCGGGCTGCAGCACCACATCGGCAAATTGCGGCGACCCCAGTCCCAGCTCCTCGGCATCGCTGTCCCCCACCGGCGGCTGCGGCATGCGCAGCACCATCGCATCGTTTGCCAGCGTAGCCAGCAGCGACGCCGCGGCATCGCGCGCACCCAGGCCCATCCCCGTCAGACCAGTCGATTCCGTCCCGTCGCCCGCGCTCATCCCAACCTCGCAGACATGTAAGGCCGAAGCACCCGCTTCACCTCGTCATCCAGCAGCGACGGCCCAAAGTACTCCAGGTCCATCGCATCGATGCTCTGCTTCTTCACGTTCAGCGCAGGTGTCGCGTTCGCATTCTTCACAATCTGGGCACACGCATTCTTAACCGGCACCGGTGCAACCGCGTAGCCGGCCGTGTAGGTCACTTCCGCCTCGTCAAATGGCACGCCGAACAGGTTGGCCGGCAGCTCCATCTCGCCGTTCGCGTACACCGTAACGGTCGTTGGATCCACGCTCGTCCACGTACCGGTCAAGCCAAATACCTGCGCTGCCTGCTGCAGCGGCGTCAACGCATACACGCTCTGCGGCAGCATTCCTGTTGCGTATGTGCTACCCATTCTGCGGGTGCGCACGCGGCACGCCGTTACCGCCGGCGCTACGCCATCCGCACTCACCACCGGCAGGTTCGTCAGCCGCACCGTCTGCCACTCGCGGTTTACCCGCACCCGCTCCACGTACGTGGTCACCAGCAGCGAAGGCCGCCGGCAAAACGCGTCAATCATCCCACTCGCCGCAGCCACCAGCGCATCCGGTGTCTCCGCGCTCAATCCATACACGGCGTATTCCGCCGGACTGAGATAACTCATGCGCACCTCTTCCTCGGCATGTTTCCCTGCCGACACGCAAAGCGGCGCACACTTCGACTCGCATCGAAATGTGCGCCACATCGTTCAAACCGCCATCGAAGCGTCAAAGACTGCGCGGCAGTTTAGCGATCGACCAGCACTTGGTAGTGGCCATAGTTCGCGCCCTTCACCACCAGGCCGCCAAACTTCACAACCACGTATTGCGATGCCAGCGAACCCGGCGTGCCCAGCTGGAACACACGTGGATTCGGGTCAGTCAGCCAGTGGTACTCAATCAGGTCTTCCGTCACGATGTACGCCGGCAGCACGGCCGAACCGCTGCCGGGCGTGCCGGTATAGCCCAGCGTCCACTCCGGAATCAGCGGAATATCGCCAGCCTGCGTCGACAGCATCTTCACGGTGATGCCGCCCTCGATCTCCCTGGTATTCAGAACCACGTTGAACGCCGTCTTCATCTCGCGGTCGATCAGATCCAGCAGCACCGGGTTCGCGTAGATCGCGGTCGGCCGAACACCATAGTTGCTGTTCGCCACCATCAGCGCGATGGTGCTCTTAAAGCCGTCCACAATGCTCTGCCCCGTGCCGATCGTCACGGTGTTGCCGCCATTCGCAATTTGCGCACCGGCACCGTAGTACTGCACGCTGGTCGGCGTGCTCAGGCTGGTGTCCGCACCGTTCCACAGTGCAACGTCATGCGTGCGCATCACGCCCTCCACCGTGTCGGCCAGGTCCTTCGCCTGCAGGTAGGCAAACTGCTTCTGCTGCGCACCCAGTTCCATGTCGAACAGGTTGTAGTTCAGCTGGGCAACCAGCGCCTTCAGCGGAACCGAACGCTCCACACGTGTCGGCGCTACGACCGGCGCAACGATATTGCGGGGATCGACAAAGCCCGCCGCCAGCGAAGGCGAAGGTATACCGGTCTCCTCAAAAAACCGCGACGGGTGACCTGTCGCGGGAACCTGCTTGATGCGCTGCCCGAACACGCCACGCCGGCGAACAATGTCCGTAATCTCCGAGTTGTACTGCGGCACCTCGATCGCGCCCGGTCCAATGTAATCGGCGGCAGCGTGGATGTCCTTGAACTGTGCAATCATTCGCTTCTTCTCCCTGTTGTCCCTTGCGGACCCATGTCAAAACCAAATCAAAAAAGGCGCAGCCACTGGCCACGCCCATGCGTCAAACGTTCGTTCAGCCCACAACGCAACACCTCCGCTCAAATCATCCGGTCGCGCGCTGCATAGGCATGCGTTCGCTGCAGCCGCACACACGGCACAATCAGGCGGAGACCGACCCCTTATAGCAGGCCCAGCCGCATCATTCCGGTCTTCACGGCAATCCGCTGCTCCACACTCAGGCTTTCCAGCGTGCTATCCAGCGCAGTCGTGCGGCCCTGTACAGGCTCACCCTTTGCGGCCGCGGACATCGTCTGCGACACAGCGGTCTTCCGTCCAGCCGGTGCTGCCTGTGCCGTCACGGTGCGCATGTCACCGATCGCCGCCTCCAGCTCGCGCACCCTTCGCTCCAGGTCGTTGAACCGCGCATCATGCGTGCTGTTCGACGGCGCATTCACCACGCCCTCCACCTCCGCCGCAATCACCGGTGCCACACACATCTGTTCGTTCATCTGCTCTTCCATCGTCAAGCTCCTTGTCTCATCCATCTCTTCAGGCAGTCTGCACAGCAGAACCGCAACGCGGGGGCATGCGCCGCATCGCTGGTGCTCGATCTTCACCGGGCACCCGCGCAGGCCGCACGCTGGCACGCGCCGGCATCCGCACAGCATGCGTCCGCTCAGGCTTCGCCGCAGCCGACATGGCTTGCTTCACAATCCTGAAGCTCGTCTGCCGGTACGCCGCCTTGCTGCGCAGCAGAATCGCCGCACCCGTAAATGTCACCTTGCTCAGCCGCCACTCGCTCGCCCGCATGTCTTCCACGTGCGCGTCTGCCAGTTCATAGCTCATGCCCAGCACCTCGTCGCCATGCGCCTCCATCTCGCGCATCATCTCCGCGTAGTCCCGCGCAAACAGGTAGCCTTCCACGTGCAGCTCGTTGCCCTCAATGCCGGCCGCCGTCACAATGCCGCACTTTTGCTTGGCATCGTGTCCGTCCCAGCCGGTCTTGAAGTCCACCGCCATGCCCAGCAGGCTTGGCAGCGCTGCCTCCGCTGCCGACCGCGTCAACACCACCCGGTGTCCGCGCGAGCCGCTCGGTGCCTTGTCGCTCGGCACATCCACCAGCGTCAGCACACCCGCAAACGGTACCCGGTTTGGGTGCCCCGCCACGGTCGGAAACTCTACCGCCATCGCTTCAAGCCGCAAATGAACCTCCTTGTTTGTAAAAAACAATCCACACGACGAGGCAAGCCATCGCTTCAAGCCGCAAATAAACCTCCTTGTTTGTAAAAAACAATCCACACGACGAGGCAAGCCATTGCGTCAAGCCGCAGATGACCCACCTCGCTCTAAACCACATCGCACGACGAAGCAGGCCATCGCTCAAAGCCGCAAATCACCCTCCACCCGCGCAACACTCGCCCAGGCTTCATAGGTCGTTGTTAAGCTGCGCTTCCTGCGCCAGCTCCACTTTCATCGGCACCAGCCCGCGCTGCTTCCGAACTTCGTCCACAGTCATTACGCCAGCTTGTAACAGCTGAATCTGCAGAGCCGCCTCGGCAATCTCGTCCTTGGCCTTGGTCAGGAAGACGAATTCCACATCCTCCAGACCCAGCGCCTTTTCCAGCACGTCCTTCGTCATGTGCTCGGCAATCAGGTTCGACACCGGCAGCACCGCCGTCTGAAACGCCTGCTCGCTCAGCTCTGCCGCCGTCGACCGGTTCACATCACCGGCGACTCCCAGAAACATCGGCGGCAGATCGAAAGCCGTCGCAATCACCCGCAGCAAAAACTCTTGCCACTGCAGCCGCAGATCGGCATCCGTTCCACCCGCAAATCGCAGCACCTCCGGCTTGGTCTCGCTCGACAGGATCGGCACCTGTCCCGTGCCTTCGACCTCGTCCTGCCACCAGCGAATCAGCCGCTCGTGTTCGGTCGGTGTCGCCTCGTCCAGCCACAGCGCATACTGCACCACGGCGTTGCTCGCCAGCTTGCCCGCATACCGGTTCGCCTGCAAAAACTGGTTGATCGTGTCGAACGCGACCTCCACCCGCCCCAGCCCGAACGGTGTATGCGTGCGCGCATTCAGCCGCACATACATCAACTCCTTATCCAGCAGCGGCAAGCCCGTGCCTGGCCCGTTCGTCTGCTGCAGGTAGCGCGGCGCATCGGCCTCGCCCCGCCAGGCCGGCAGCATCTGGATCGTCGCGCCATCCACCGGCCACAGCCGCACCGGTCGGTTCGGGTCGCCGGTCGGCTCAATCTCAACCGCACCAAAGCCACCCACCAGCGTGTCTTCCAGCACCTGCTCCAGCACCGTCCGCAAACTGTCACTGGGGTTCGGCGACCCCAGGCTCAGTCGCAGGTTGCGCAACACCACAGCATCCACGGCATCCGGATTGCCATCCTGCTTCAGCCGCACCGTCCATTCCATGCTGGCCACGCGGTCCTTCACGATGTTCATCGCCCGCCGCACATACGGCAGTTCCGCAAAGCGCCGCAGATTCGCCGCTGTCGGCTTCGGCAGCGCGTTCACAACGCCTCCCGGCCGCCACGGCGTCAGCACACTCGGCAACGCCTGTGTCTTCCGCGCAACCACCGGTTCTTCCACCGCCGCCTCCACATCGCCACGAAACCACTCCCGCAGCCGATCCCCAACTCCCATGCGCCCATCCTTTCTCCACTCGCCGCAGCGAGCGCACACCAAAAAGAAAAGGCGCAGCCATCGGCCACGCCCCACTCGTACACCACACTCCTGAAACGCCTTACACCCGCAGCTCCCGCTTCGCCGTCTCCGCCACCCTGCCCAGATCCGCCACCGTCAGCACCCGAATCTGCGCCTCCTCCATCGTCTCCACGCCAAACCTGTACCGGTCCGCCGCCTCGCCATCCTCCGCTGCAATGGAACGCAGCGGCTCGACAACAGCAGCCAGATCCAAAGCCCCGTTCTCGACCCGCTGCACACCTTCCCGCAGCCGCGCCGCGCTATACGACAGCACCTTCGCCGCCTCCAGATCGCCCTCCAGCGACACCGCCTGGAACATCCGAATCATCCCATTCGGACGGTACCCGCAATCGATCTTCAACGGATCGCCCGGCCGGGTATACGCCGAAGCCGCAATCCGCTTCCGCATCAGCTCCCACACACCCGCACGCTCAAACTCACTTCGCATCGACCCGGCAATCGACGCCCGCCCACTCTTCTTCCGCGACACCTTCTCGCGCACCGGCTCCACATACAATCGCAGCAACTGCTCCATCTCCGCAGGCACGCTCTCGGCCAGCACACCGCGCACCTCGCTCATCTGTACGCTCGTCGACAGGCTTTCTTCCAGCATCGTCATCACCGGCTGCCGGCCGCTCCCACCGTCCCGAACCCGCTCCGCCAGCTCAGCTTCCATCGCCTCCAGCAGGCCTGTATCCGCGTCCGGGTCCACGCACCGCACGCGGCTCCAGTCCCGTGTCAGCTTCACCCGCGTCGTCTCCGCGCGTCCGGCCTCGCGCAGCATCACGCCTATGTTCACAAACTCGTTCTTCACCGCATCCGGCACATACCGCAGCAGGTAGAACTCGCACTGTATCCGCTCCGGCAAACTCGCTCCCCTACATCACATACTTAGACGCTATCGTAGGCTCCTGAAACCCCGCCGGCACAACAACCGAAGCCCTCTTCCCCCAATTCGGGAACGGCACCCGGTCCGAGTCACGAAACGCCGAGATCAGCTCCCGCACCCGCCCTCGCCGCGTCATCAACGTCTCAATCAACGTCTCCAACGCCACGGGATCCCCATACCACTCCACCGGCACCTGCTCCGCCACCCGGAACAGCGCGTCCGCTTCCATGCTCTCCACCTTCGACAGCCACGGCTCAAAGCTCGCCCATCCCGTCACGCCCTCGTACACCACGTTGCGCGGATACACACCCCGCAGCGGCGAGTCCGGAAACGTCCAGCTATTCGCATGAAAGCAGAACCCCTGGTCGATGAACGTCGCACGGTACTTCCGTTCCCGCGCCTTGCGTGCAAACACCGCCTGCCGGCCATTCGTGTTCCCGGTCCACTTGTCGATCACCAGCATGCCCGCAAACTCGGCAACATTGCGCACGCCCGCAAGCATCTCCTCCGGCAGGTAATCCACCACCTGCCCCGGCATCAGCCCACCCACAAACGCGCTGCCAAACTGCAGCCCGTCGCTGCATCGGCGGCGTTCGCCGCGGCCCACATCCACCCACATCTCCGGCGAGTTGGCAATCAGCCATCCACTCACCTCCATCACGTCCGTCTGCGGAACCGTAAGCCCCACCGACTCCGCCAACCGGGTGGCGATGAACTCATTCGCCAGCACCCGCTCGCCCTGCGGGTTGTTCTGAAATTTCACCACCCACAGCCGTCCATCCGCACCCAGCATCATCTGGCTCTGCGCCCCGCCGCGCATCCGTCGAATCGCCTGAACCGCCAACACCGCCATCCCCGCAGCATACAGAAACGGGGAAAGGGAAAGAGGAAGCCCGGCAAACCGGAGCCCGAGCATTCACCGCTGCTCGTCCGTCTTCCCCCCTTCACATCCCCCGCCTCACCGCGTGCGCAATCGCCATCGCCATCACCAGGTCGTCATGCGATCCAGCCGCCGCCTCCGTCCGTCCACCGTCCTTCATCACAAACGTGCGACACTCCTCCAGCAAACGCGTGCTCAAAAACAGCTCCGTTCGGTTCGCCAGCAGAACGCCCAGTCCTGCCAGCATCTCCGCCCGGCTCTGCGCCGTCGTCAGGAACCCACCCTGACCGTCACTCGACTGGTACATCCGCAGCCCACCCTCATTGCTCAGGAAGGCAAGCACACCCGCACCATGGTTGTTGCGTTCCACCACCAGCAGGGCGTTGCCGAACTCCCTCGCCAGTTCCGCCAGCCGCAGCGCAAACATGCGTTGTGGCAGCCGAACCTGCAGCTCGGCGCACTGCATGCCCGTTGCCACGTCCACCACCTCTGCCGTGCTCCAGTCGCCCTCTGCTCCTCCGCCTGCCGGATCGGCCGCAACGATGTAGCTGCGCCCCGGCATCGGTGGCCGCCACATCTGCAACGCCCCGTTCCACCGTCGCTCCACTGGCTCGGGCACCGTCAACAGCCGCGCCGCGATCGCCTCTGCCTCAAACAGCCCCGTCCCGCTCTCACGAAAGCAGCTCACCGCATCTTCGGCAAACTCCTGCACCGCCATCGCGCCAAACCGCTCGCGCAACGCCCGCCTGAACCCAATCTGCTCCGGCGCCAACCCATGAGCAGCAACCAGCGCGGCCTCGTCGTCCGTCAGCCCCACAGCCGCGGCCGCGCGATATCCCGGCTCCATCCACCAGGGAAAGAAATGCCGCACCGCACCTCTTCGCGCTGATGTGCGCCACTCGTTATAAAAGCAGCCGTACGCCCCGTTCGGCGTACTTTCCATCACCAGCTCGCCGCCCGGCGCCAGGGCCGCGCGCAACCCCGCCAGCGTTTCCGCCGCGTCTCCCGGCCACCGTGCCACCTCGCTCAGGTGCAGGTGCGTCACCGTCAGCCCGCGCCCCGCGTTCTCCTCGCCCGCGCTCGCAATGCGAAACTCGCTGTCGATCGCCGGAAACGTCATCTCCGTCTTCGACCGGCTGCCAAGCTTCCATTCACGCTCCCGCATCTTCGGGTCCAGTGCCAGCCACATTCGGTGCACCGCTCGAAACAGCCCCATCGCCGCCTCCCGCGTATGCGCCACCTGCAGCGTCACCGTTCCCGGCACCAGCAGCGTCTGCAAAAAGAACTGCCCCGCCACCCATGTGCTCATGCCCATCTGCCGCGCCTTCAGCACCATGTTCTCGTGCGCCGCACGGTCCGTCTCAAACCTGCGCTGCACCGCGTTCGCCACCAGCGGAACCACGGCGCCGCTCTTTGACCGCACCCGCAGCAGCTCTTGCGCCAGCCGCACGCGTCCGTCACCTGTGGCCAGCAGATCCCTCCAGGCTGTCAGCGATTCTTCCCTGCGCCGTTTCGTCTGCCGCACACACGTCTTGCGCTTGGTCACATACGTCGGCTCCGTCAGCGCCATCGCCGCCAGCTTCGCAGACGCCCCCGTTTCCGTCCTCTCCAGCGGCCGCAGCCGTCGTCTCTTCCCCGCCGTCGTTTTTGCCGACGTCGGGGGGGCAGGCGGTGTCGCCGCCACCTGCCCGTCCGCCTGTTTCAGCGGCCGCCCCCGGCGCTTCGTTGCCGCCGGCAGCTCACCGCCACCATCCCCCGCGCCTACTGCACCAGCACAAAGTGCCATGCATAGCTCGTACTTGCCGTCAGCGCGTTCGCCGTGCTCACCGTCAATGTCGTCGCCGTACTCGCCGCAAACAGCCCGCCGCTCGCCGCCGCACTCGCCGCATTCACCGCCGCCGGCCCCGCAAAGTGCGGAGCCGCACCGTACGCCCCGGCAAACGTCACCGTCGCCAGCGTTCCCGCAGCGGGTGAGCTCCCGGTCGTACACGTCAGCAGAAATCCCATGTCCGTTCCGCTCACCGTGCAGCTCGCAGCAGCCGCGCCCGCCGCCACCGACGGCACTGCGCTGTTGCCCACCAGGTGCGGCAAGCTCGCCGCACCGTTCGCCGCCACCTGGAACTGGTTGGCTGTGCCCACGTTGAACAGGCCGCCACCGGTCGCGCCACCCGCAACGCTGCCCTTCGCGTTGCTGTTGCCCACGTACACATTGCCGCCGTTCAGCCACACCTGGCTGCCCAGCATCTGCACCGGCGCCGCCCCGCCAAAGGTCTCCAGGCTGCCATACGGCTGCGTCGCATACTGGTAGCCAAACGCCACGCTGTTGCCCGTCGACGCCGCCTTCCCGTAGATAAAGTACATCGACGTGCCCGTCGCCATGTTCGGCTTCAACACTGTCAGCGGGTACGGATTGCTCGCCCCGTTATCCGGAAGAGTCTGCGAAAACAGCCCTGTCATGTTCAACGCACTGCTGTTCACCGCCGTCGCATTCACCGTGCTGGCACTCACGGTCGTCAGGTTCGCCGTCGCCGCCGTCACCGTCGGCACCGTCAGCGTCCCCGCCTGCTGGCCCCAGGTAAACGCCCCGTCACACCGCACATAGCCCTTGCCCGCCGCAAACATCACGCAGCCCAGCGTCTGCTGTCCCGGCACGCCAGCTCCGCCAGACACCCCTGCACCGTCCAGCCCCTGCGTGTCCACCTGCAGAAAGTCCCGCGTATCCTGCCAGCGCCAGCCCAGCGTTCCGTCGTGGCTTATCGCCACCACCGCCCGTGACCGGCTCGCCGTTCCAAACGGATTTGCCACCGCCACGGCCATTCCCACGGTCGACGGTACCTCCACCGCGTTCGCTTCCAGCACACCCATCGCCTGCGCGCCGGCATTGTTGAAGTGCAGATTATCCGCAGCCGCAAAGCCCGGCTGAATGTTGTGCATCGATCCGGCCGCACCGCCGCTGCGGTACTGCCCCAGCGCCGCCGTCACCGCATCGCCAACCCACACGCACTGCGCCTGCGCCTGGCAGTACGACTTCAACGCCGCGTTCAATGCATCCGCACCATAAGTCGAGTTCGACCACACAGCCTCCGTAATCGCACCCGCCGGTTCCACGCCCGTCATCACCACCTTCTGCACACCCGCCGCCACCGCCTGCGTGTACATGCTCTGGTAGTTACTCAAAGACGTGCTCGTCGGAACGCTGAACCCCGCATCATTGATCGTTCCGCTCAGGATCAGCACCGCCGGCTTCAGCGCCAGGGCCGTCGGCAGCGCCTGCTGCAACTGCACCGTCGACGTCGACCCCGTAATGCCAAGGTTGGCATACGTGTACCCCAGCACACGGCTTACCCACGCCACCGGCTGATTACTTAAGTCGATCAGGCTCGTCCCCAAAGTAGCCGTGCTGTAATTCGCCTGCGGTGCCACGGGAAACTGGTAGCTCCCGTTGTACGCCGCCTGCAGAAAATCCCCGCTAAACGGAATGCCCTGCATCTTCGAGTCACCCAGGCCCACCAGCACCGGCCCCTTGGCCAGGTACACCTCGATCGGCACGTTGTAATACGGCGCGTACGCAACACCCGTCGTCCCACCCAGAAAGTCCTCGGTCGAACTCAGCAGCGCACCATTCGCGTAATACGTCGGATAACTCGCCTGCGGGTACGCTGTCGACGCACTGAACACCGTTACCTGCCCGCTAAAGCTGCCCTGCACGTACATCGCCGGGTAGTCGCCCGCCTGCGCATTACATCCAGTAACGGCAAATGTATTCAGCGCATTTCCCGTCACCGAAGACAACAGGTTCTGCGACCGGCACACCAGGTTGAACGTCCCCGAGTTATTCACCCGCCATAACTCGAAGTACAGCGCCGTCGCACCCGTCGTGTTCGCAATGTAAGTCTTTATTTGACTTACCTGCCCCGTCGTCAGCAGCCGTGCACCATTGGTGATGTTTGCCACCCGGTACCCCGTCGTGCTGAAAGGCCCAATTAACGTTCCCGCGCTGGTTGGCGCGCTTACGTTAAAGGGTGCAACCTTGATCGGTCCCGCAGTCGCCACGTATGGCTGCTGCAACGCCGGGGCCTGCACGCCTGCCGAGTTATAGCTCGGCACCGTGCCCGCCGCACCCGCAGGCAGTTTCGCCCCGGTCAACGACGGCACCTGCGCCACCGGCAGCACGCCGCTTGTAATATTTCCGGCATTGGTCGTGTCGGTCGTCGCACTGTTTGCCAGCGACACGCCATTCGTCTTCGTACACGTCACCAGGCCCGAGGAACTCGTCGTGCAATCGCCACTCATCGGGCTCACCAGCCCAGCCGTCTGCGCCTGCATCGTCGCCGCCACAAACAGTAAAGGCAGCCCGAAGGCTGCCCACATCACCTCAACCGCCGTCCGCGTCCTCACTGATTCACCGCCCCCGGATTCAACAGCGTTACGCCGTCCGTATCCACCAAAAGTTCCTGCACAAAATACCTGCCCGCCTGCGCATACACCGCACTGCCCGTTGCGCTGCTCGTTGCAAACCCGCCGTGCACCGCGCTCGGCCACGCCACCGTATAGCCACCCGCGCCGGCCACCTGGAATACCAGAAAAATCCGCTGCCCGGCACTCAATCCCGTAAACGTCATGCCCGTCACGTTGCCCGTCCAGGCAAAGTGAAACGTCGGTGCACTGCATCCCACCGCAAACGTCGGCGTCGCACTAAACGCCACCGTCGACGAGCAGGAACCCAGTCCCCCCGGCAGCCGCGCTGCGCTCAGCACACCACTGGTAATGTTCGCCGCATTCGTTGTATCTGCCGTCGCACTTGCTGCCAGCCCACTAACATCGCTCGCTGACAGGGTGATCGCACCCATGCGCCCCGCCACCGTCTGCACCGGCGCCGCACTCGCCGCTCCGCTCGCCGTCACATAATTCGCACCGTTGGTAAGTTGCGAGTTATTCGTCGGCACCACCGGTGCATTTACCAGGTCAACATAACTTCCGCTCGTCGCAACGTTCGCCAGCACAGCACTTGTCGCCGCTGGCCCAAGCTGCACCACGCCCTGCGCTGAGCTTGTAGCCGCGGTCGTCGTTCCACCGCCCATCGATCCATTAATGTGCGTTGCGTTCAGGTTGGTCACATTCAATGTGCCCACCGTCATCGCCGTTCCGCTCATCTTGTACTGCGTACTTCCCAGGCTGAACACCATCGTACTGTTCTGCGGCGAATACTGGATGTAGTCATAGGTTGACCCACCCGTCGTAGTATCCATCGTAAATAGGTTGTATGTACTGTTCCACCGTCCGCAACCCTTTGAGTTGCAATGCACGCGGAACGCACTCGTCTCGCCCGCCTGCAGGTCATACGCTGTTCCCCAGACACCTTGCGTCTGCAGTGCAAAGTCCGGCACACCGTGCGTCCCACCATTTCCAAAGTAGTTTGTGGCAGGCGATCCATTGTTAATCACCCAACCGCGCAAACCCGGCCCATTATTTCCCTGGTAATAAATACCGGCCTGCTGCTGCGAAAGAGACCGTGGCGTATATTGCGTCACATACTCGATATCCGCAGCCACCCTCTGCTGAAAGTAGTGTGGCTCCTCCAGTAAGTCACCCGGTGCAAACGGCACAGTATTCGGCGCAAGCTTCATCTTGCCGTCCACCGTATTTGTTGCATCGTCATACACATCCAGCACTTCAGCCATCGGTGAAATCGCATATCCACCCGTCAACACCCCAATGGTGCCTCCGGTCGTCGATGCATTGGGCCCAGTCTGTGCAAACGTAAACTGGTTCACAGCGGTGTTCTGCACCAGGAACGATCCGTTAAAGCTGGCGTCCGCAGCGCCGGCCACTGTGAGTGTCAGGTTCGAAAGATCCAGCACGCTCGGACCCGTCGCCGTAACAGTCACAACGTTGTTACTGCGCACCATCGACGAGATGGTATAAAACGCGTTCAAATACCCACTCGTGGTCACCGAGCGACCCAGGATGGACGTAACTCCCGACGCCACATAAATTGAAGTTGCGTTGATCGATCCGATTACCGGAAACACCTGCCGAATGCCGCCGCCACTATCAATCGTCTGCTCCACACCATATCCGCACAGGCCACCGATCGCTACAATCGCGCCCGGTGCGTGCGGCTTCAGCATCGTCAGTTGCAGGTGCGTCCCATCGGTCACGGTGTAGGGCGCCATCTCATAATTCTCTGGCGTCGACGTGCCGCCATTCACCGCGTCCGCCACGCACGCCACACCTGTAGTCGCCGGTGCACTCGTCGTGTTTGTTGCAAACCCGGCCAGCACGCCGCTCGTCTGGATCGGCATGTTCACCGTGCCGGGAGCGATGTTGTTTGCCTGCGGATTTGCTACGGCAGCCGTGGTAAAGAAGGTACTCGTCGGAAAGTTGCCATCTTGGAAATTCGCCGTTGCCGCCGGGAATCCGCCGAAGTTGCCACCCACCAGGCCGCTGCCGGCATATGCCTTTCCCGCCTGCCGATCCACAAGAAATCGTCCGTCACCCTGTGTTCCGCCGCCGGTGGCCACCTGCACCGTCACCAGTTGCGATCCGGTTGTGCACCCGGAGGCACAGTTCCCGGTAAAGTTATTCCCGTCCTCCGTAATCTGCAGGTCAAACGGGTGCTCGCCTTCGTCGGCGTTGTCCCTGAAGCCTCCCGACCCGACCAGGTAATGGCTGCCCACCAGGCAATCACCCACGCCGTAGCACGACGTGCGATGCGTATCCATCACATGCTGGCCCTGCGCGTAGTTCGTCGACACCGTGTCTGTCGCGCTGTACGTGCTCTTGCCGTAGGGGATATACGACGCGGAGTTTGATGGGTACAGGTTATTGCCGCCCCGGTATCCCATTTGCGTAAATCGCATGCCAACCGCGGCCAGGTTGCCAACACCGAAATTCGCTGACAGGTCAGCGGCCGACTCCAGGCTTTGCACAGCCAGTGATCGGCCCACATCGTTGCCGGCCACCCGCGGATTTACAGGGCTGAAGTATGTCTCGTGGATCTGCCCGCCGCGCTTGTCCACAATGTTGGTTCCCTGCTTGGGAGCCGCAGTCAGATCGTTGCCCGTGTAGTCCGGCTCCACGCGCACAGTGCAGTTCGTCCCGCACTCGGGTGCCGCCAGTGCATTCGTTATGCCGTCGTTGCCCTGTTGCGAAATGAACTCCTGCGCATACAGTTCGCCGTTCAGCCGGTTCGTTCGTAAGGCCGTGTTCGCCGGTTGGTTCACCACCTGCGTCGCCACCGGAACCTTGCTTACCTTCTGGTCCAGCCCAGCCTGCACTGCCGTCGTGTTCGCATCCACATAGTTCTTGTCTGCGGCCTGCAGCGCAGTCGTCGGATCACCGGGCAACAACAGTGCGCCCGTCATCGTGTCGCCCGTCTTCTGCACATAGGGCGAAGCATCCGCCGGTGCAGCGCCGGTCGCCACTGCACGTGCAATCGCCTGGTCCACGTAGGCCTTGCTTACCGTCTGCTGCGCCACGGTGGCCGGCAGCACAGTCGTCCGTACCTGTGCCAGCTTCACCGGTGTTGCGCTCACCGGCACCTGCCAGTACTCCTGCGTCAGGCTTCCATCGTTCAGGTGGTACACCGCCGTGTAAAACGTTCCTGTCGGCGTCGCACCACCGTTCGGTGCCAGCGACACGTTCAGCGCGCCGTTGGTCCCCAGCGTCACACTCGTCGTCCCCTTCTGAACACTCACGCCGCTCGCCGTCACAAAGCCCGGCCAGCTCAAAATCACTGTGCCCTGCGCCGGCTGTCCGTTCGCATACTGCACCACGTCCGCAATCGCCGTTGTCGCCGCATTGTTTGCAGCGGCGCTCTGTGCAAGCAGCGTCGACGGCAAATAAAGTACCCCGCCGCCGCCCACCGCCACCGCCGCCACCACGCCCACGGACACAACCACTGCTCGGCCAGCCGCGCCTGCGGCGTCGTCAGCGGCGCCCGCGGCACGGTCCATCAACCTCAGCGCGCGTATCCATTCCTGTCGCAACCTGTCTCTCGCCCTCAAGCGCATCTCCTCTCAAAACTCGTCGGTCTCTCTGAAATCTGCAGGGCAAAAAAGTGAGGGCCGCGCAAACGCCGCGCGGCCCTCTCACCCATTCGCTCAACCCTGGTCCACAGCAGCCCGGCATCCCTGCGGCCCACCAGCCGCACAGATCCCGCAAACAGCAAACGGGAGGCGCAAAGGCCTCCCGCTGCTCTCTTCCTGACTGCCTTCTAAGAATACCAAGGGAGGTATAAATACTCTGCCAACTATTTTCGGCGCGTAAGCCACAACAAATGAGCTAGTTAGCCGAACCCCCCACCTAAACCCCTATTGACACCATCTTTCGCGAACGCCTTTCGTGCTTTTCTCTTGAGTGACAAGACGACGGGGAGAACCCGAAGGATTCTCCCCGTTTGCCATCACCTTGCCGGCCACTATCGCGCTGACTTGCTACCTTCCCCATAGGTCACGGCAACTTCGCCATCCTCCGGTTCCAGGCAGCGCACCGGCGCCTTTAGTCCCGGTGACTTCTCCATCAATCCACGCTTCTGAAAGATGGCCGTCAGTTCGTCAATCGCCTCGTTGTATCGGCGCTGCGTCGAACGCAGGCTCAACCGCAGCATCGCCGCGACTTCGCCAAAGGTGTACTGCTGCACCGCGACCCGGTACACCAGTTTCTGCTGCTCCGCGTCCAGCAGCCGGGTGCACTGCTCCACGTCGTGGACAAAGATCACCACATCGTCGAAGCCATGCACCTTGTAGCTTGTCACCTTCCCGCGAAACAGCTCGCGGCCCAGCAACGACGGCACGCGGCCCTTCTGCAGTTTCATCACGCTGTAGCGCTGCAGCATCGCCTCGGTGTACTTGCGGTAGAACGCCGTCTCCGGTGTAATCACCACTTTCAGGGCCGGCTTTGCGACCGGCTCGGCAACCGCAACGGGTCCGGTCTCTGCATGCATTGTCGCCACGGCCAGCGCCAGGCTACCGTCGGTTGCATACACCTGCGGCAGCACACCCGCACTTCGTTTCGGCATCTCGAGTACTTTCAACGCACACCTCCCCTGGCAGATACAACGACAACAGACTCGGGACTAACCAGCTCCATGGCTGACCTCCGCTCCAGTGCAGCTTCCTCCATTCGAACTTCCGTCTCAACGAAGTGCCTGCACCTCCCACGATCCGCGCCAGAGTCACGCTGGCCCGAAACCGTGCCCGCATGCACCACCGCAAGCTTTGCCCGGCCAGTCCCGTGCACAGTGCACGGCCTCCCCGGACTTCTTCGCCTGCGTCCTGGCAGATCGGCCACCAACGCACTGCACGTTCTGCAGTACACGCCAGCTTCCGCTCCCGTGCGAACCCACAAACCTCCGCACCCTTCGCATACCTTCAGCTCCCGTCGCAAATACTTCACGTGTTGCTCCAATGCTTCTCCCGGCCTGCCGCTCTGCGTTGTCGGTGTGTTGCGGCTTCCGGCTGCTGTGGACCGCTTCCGTGGCGAAGGCTCTCCTGGCCTTTCCTGTGTGCCCGTCGGCGTATCCCGTTTGTACTTGGCCGGAAAGTTCGGTTGGTGCCGCTTGAAAGCGCTTTCGCCCTTCCTTCGCTTTTCCCATTTCCGTCTTTTTCGTACCGGCCCCCTCTGGTGAAGAAGTTGCCCGACTTTAAAGGTCGATCAAGATGAAGTCAAGCGGTATCGCAGAGCAAAAACTGTCCGCATCTCCTTCTCTTGTAAGTACTTGCAGGAGCTCGTGATCCGTCTCGGAAATGAAAGTTGTCACTTCTGCTCTTCGCCTTATGTTCGCCTAAGCATTGCACTTCTACTACTAGCGGTTGTCCAGCGAGCCCTGAGAAGGGTGCAACAAGCTTGATCGGTATCGAGCAAATGGAAGCGCTTGTTGCACCGTCAACTTCCCAGCTTGGGAAGCAGGAGCCTTGCGACACAGCCCGGTTCCGGAGCTCGCCTGTCCAGCCGCCTCGCTGGTAGTTCTCTTCGTCTAACCTGTTCAGGGGGATTGGAACCGCTGCGACTTGTAAAACTAACTCTCTGCATAGCCTGCACACTTGGGTGTACGGGCGGCTCGGTGTTCGCACGTGCGGTAAAGAAGCCGGCGGTACGCGCAACGCATCACGTTGGTGCCAGAGCTGTGGCTAAGCCACGTGCGTCGAAGCGAGGTCCGGTCGGGCACGCGACAAAGCTGTCTGCTGCGCATCGCAAAAACGGCAGCCGTACACAGCGCAGCAGTCGCTCCAATAGCAATCGGTCCAGTCCTGAGGTGTACTCACCGCCGCTGCTGCCGCATGGGCAGCTTGCCCTGCGGCCCAGCACACCAACCGTGCACGACGAAGATCCTTCTGCGTCGATTCCAAATACAGCCGTACCTGCGGAGCCGGTCGTACCTCTGCCCGTCGATGACGCAGCCGTACACACGGTCGCGCAGCAGCTTGCCCGCGGCGGAGGCGCGCTGCAGTTTCCGGGTGCCCTGCGGCATTTCTTTACGGCACTCCGCCAACTGCCGGGAGAAAGCGCGCGAACGGTACGCGTCATTCAGTTCGGAGATTCGCACACAGCTGCAGACATGTTTACGGGCGAGGCGCGTGCCCGCATGCAGGCGCTCTTCGGCGACGGTGGCATCGGCTTCAGCTATGCCGGCCACCCGTTTGCAGGCTATCGAATACTCGGGTCAGGCCGAGGTCAAAGCAGTGGATGGACCACCCTGGGGACTCACTTCACTCAGCTCGGGGATGCGGAGCTTGGCCTGGGCGGCGTGGCAATTCAAAGCAGCCGTGCCGGCGAAAGCGCATCACTGGATGCACCGTGCCTCACCCTGCAGGTGCAATATCTGCGACAGCCGGGGGGCGGCAGCGTGCAACTGACAGACAACGGTGCTCCCGTTGAGACGGCATTCACCAACTCGACCCAAGCTACCGTCGGGGCGAGTGTTGGCGACGCAGTTGGTATGAATTCGGGGTCCGCTGTGATCGGTTCCGGAAAGACTGGGGATAGCGGTTCGACAGATGCTGCCTCGGCTCTTTCCCGCACAAATGACACCGCTTTTTTTCCCGCAGAAGGTGGCACCGGGTTCGCCTACCAGGGTGGCGGTCTTGCGGGAACCCTACGCTACAGGTGTGCCGGAGCGGGGCCACACCACTTCACGCTGACAGCGCAGGGTGACGGTCCCGTTCGTCTGCTCGGAACGGTCGCATTGCTGCCGGGGATCACGTGGGAAGCCCTGGGAATTAATGGTGCCGAGGCTCCGCTGATGTTGCGGTGGAACCAACCGCTCTTCCGCTCTCTGCTGGCTGCTGCGGAGCCTGACCTGATCATCCTGGCATACGGAACCAACGAAGCAGCCGCGCACTGGGGTGGAGAAGAATACCGAGCGACGTTTGGGCGCCTCATCGACATGCTGCACCGCACATCGCCGATGGCTTCGGTGCTTGTGGTGGGGCCGGCTGATCGCTCGCTTGGCAGCACCAGTTACACGATTGTTGGCCGTGGTCGGCGCGCTCGCAGGATCGCGCATCGCTACTTCTCGCCGTACAGCGGAACGGAGCGCATCGTGGCGGCGCAACGTGAGGTGTGCAGCACCCATGATTGTGCGTTCTGGAACTGGCAGGCGCGCCAGGGAGGCCTTGGAGCGATGAATCGCTGGGTCTCCGCCGGCTACGCGCAGCCGGATCACACCCACTTCACCTCCGTGGGCTACCACGCGCTGGCGGATGCCCTGGTTGCCGATCTGCTCTCTGCCTACAGCGGATACACTCCACGTTCTGCTACGGCAGCAGCGCAGGGTGCGCCGCGTGTGAAGGCTGCATCACAATAGCACTGCACTCCAAATAAGGACGCTCGCGCGATGGACAAGAAACCAGGAATTTTAAAAGTGCTGCAGGCCACTGCAGGCAAACCAATTACACCGGCCGACGACGAAAGCCTCTTCGGCTCCGGCCTGCTTGACAGCTTCGCGCTGCCTGACTTCGTCAGCGGTCTAGAGACGGAGTTCGGCGTCAGCATTCCTGACAGCGATCTGTCTGCCCGCAAATTCGACACAATCGACAAGGTAGACAGCTACCTGGAAGCCAAGGGCAAGTAAGTGGCGTTCCTGCGCGCTACGGGGTCGTACGTGCCGGATCACGTCGTGTCGAACGCCGATCTTGCACCACAGGTGGGCGAGACCGCGGAATGGATCGAGCAGGTCAGCGGCATTCGTGGGCGCCGCTATGCCGCCCCCGACCAGACCGTCGTTGATCTTGCGGTGGCTGCTGCGGAGCGCTGCCTGCAGTCTGCCGCGGTTCCTGCCACGGAGATACGCCTGGTGCTGGTAAGCAGCGGCTCGCCAGAGCGTTTTTGCCCGGGTCCGGCATCGACCGTGGCAGCCCGGCTCGGTCTCGGCAACACACCTGCGATGGACATTCCGGTGGGCAGTGCCGGGTCGCTCATTGGACTCACGCTGGCGATGCAGCTTGCGCCCACAACCGGCAACATTCTGGTTGTGGGTGCAGAGATCATGAGCCGCCGCATTCAAGCCACGCCCGAGGGGCGGAACACCGCGATTCTGTTTGGCGATGGGGCGGGTGCCGCACTGGTTTCGCCGGATGGTGGCTTTTTAGAGCTTGTGGATGCTGCACTGTTTACGGACGGCAGCGGCGCGGAAATCCTGCGGATGGAGGATGGACGCCTGCAGATGGATGGCGGCTCTGTCATCCTGCGCGCGTCGCGCAAGCTGCCTGCCTGCATTAATGAGGTACTTCTCCGCAACTCGCTGGCGCCGGCAGACGTTGCACACTACCTGCTCCACCAGGCGAATCTCAACCTGCTGAACAAGGTCGCGTCCACGTTAAAGATTCCGGCAGAGCGATTCTTCGCGAATATCCAGCGCTACGGCAATACGTCGTCTGCCTCGCTGCTGATCGCGCTGGATGAGTGGCGACAGGATGCTGGTTTGCCCGTCAGCGGCCCCGTTGTGCTCAGCGCATTCGGTACTGGATTGAACTGGGGCGCCATGCTCGGGCTTCCTGCCGCTCTCCACCACTAAGCGATCTCTGTTCCGTCGCACACAGGCGCTCCTGCCCAATCTTCGGGCAGCGTATGTACGCGGGACGTAGCAACCCTTCTGCGCCGCTTGCGTCCATACCAGCGGATGCGCGAGCGCCGATGGGCACACGCATGGGAGCAGCGATGACACCGCAGGAACAACAGATGCTTGACGGCCTGATTGGCCGGGTACAGAACACACAGCTTGCAGGGAAAGACCAAGAGGCGGAGCAACGAATTCAGCAGGCGTTGGGCAGCAACCCAGACGCGTTATATGTGTTGTGCCAGACCGTCCTCGTGCAGGGGTATGCGCTGGAGCAGGCGACGCAGCAGCTGGCCGCCGCCAGGCAGCAACTGTCGCAGGCACAGGCGAATGCGGGCAATCACCCAGGGTTTCTGGAGAAGATTTTCGGCAGTTCGCAATCTGCACCAGCGCCCACGGCTCCCGTAGCACAGGCGGGGTACGGTGCGCCGGTATACAACACACCTGGGTATGCACCGCAGGGCTATCCCCAGCAGTATCCGCCGCAGGGCTATGGTGCGCCCATGCAGGGCGGCGGCTTTGGAGGCGGAGGTTTTCTGCAGGGCGCGCTGCAAACTGCGGCCGGTGTCGCGATGGGTGAAATTGCGGTGCAGAGCCTGGAAGGCCTGGTGCACGGTTTTGGACGCGAGGCGGGCTATGGGTCGGACCGCGCGCTGGGCGGCTTCGACGGCGGCAGGGACTTTACCGACAACTCAGGCTCCGGTGCAGACCTGGGAACCGGGGACAGCTACGGCGACCGCCTGGCCAATGCGGATGGCGCGAACGACGGCCTGAGCGGTGACATTGAAGACCGGCGTGGTGACGCCCGCGGCTTTCTGGGTGATGACGCCGGTGGGAACGATAGCGCCGGCTTTGCCGATGACGGCAACGACGTGTCGGGGGACCAGCAGGACGACTCTTACGACAGCGGCGGCGGGAACGACGACAGCTATTAACCCCTGTGACTCCGCAGGCATCTGCTGCCAAATGCCAATCAGGAGCCGCGGGTGACACGCCGAATCAGGATGCTGCCCAGGTACCCGCCGGCCAGCAGCAGCATCAGCAGGCCAACCGGCAGGCCGATCCAGCGGTAAGCGATCGAGAAGTCCAGCATGCGGTGCTGCATGGTCGAGGCAACGACCATGCCGATGATGCCGACAAACGTTGCAAAGAAGAAGGAAGCTGCCCCGATGGCGAACGAGGCAAGAACGGTTTGAAAGGCTGAAAAGTCGCCCACCGGAGCGCCGAACAAGCGCGGCCCGGTGTATTCCGGCTGGATTGTGTAAGTCTTAGGCATAGAAGAAAGCGCCACCGCTTCGTAGGTCTTTGGCGTTAGATTTAGAATACGCTCTGCGGTGCCAGACCTTCTCCAAGCCGATCTACTCTCTGCCGAAGCCGCTGCCGTGCAGGCCGATCGACGTGTGGGCGAGAATGGCATCCACTTCGCCACACTTGGCGTATTGCGTGCGCCGCACACCTCACTCACCGCAATCGAGCGGTTAGTGGGCGCCGTTCCGGCGCGCGTAGCGAAGGCTCTTGAAGGCAGCACCTATGTGTTTGTGCCGCTGGCCCTGTCTGGAGCACGGTTGGCGGGGAATGGCACAGAGGCGGCGTTCCAGTCGGGGGATCGCACCTTTGTGGCGCCGACCGCGACTGCCGCACTGGCGGAAAAGGCAATCTGCCACCGCAACGCTACGGTGAATGGCGCGGAATATGTGTTCCTGTCGACCGAGCTGCACAATGACCGGTTCGCGTTGGCGTTCGAGTTCTTTATCAACATCGCACATGACCTGGTGGATGTGGCAGGCATGCCCGCCAGCTTTGGCGAGTTACTCGCCGAACAGGCGAATGGGCGCGTGCGTGGCGAAACGTCCATTGACGCCTGGGAGACGCGGGTTGAGGCGTTTGGCCCACCGCCGGATGCAGTTCCCGCCCGTAGCCACAGCGGGCAGGACAGCGTTCCTGCAGACCCAATCAAGGCACGAAAAGAGTATTTCGACGCCGCGTTTGCTGACGCTGTTGCGATCTATCTGCTTTCGCTGTTTCTTGATTTTGATTATGCCGACCTGCGAGAGCGTGAGTATCCCCTGCTGGCGCCAGCGGCCCTGGCGACGCGACTGCGGGCGGTGCATGCCCTGTATCCGCCCAACGCGGGGTACCCGTTCTCGATCCTGTATCGTCGCCGGGGCTGACGCGCATGATCGCCCATCTGCGGGGAACCCTGCTGAGCAAGTCCCCCAACGCCGCGGTCGTGGAGTGTGGCGGCGTGGGATATGACGTAGCGATCAGCGTCCAGTGCTACACCCGGCTGCCGGAGGAATCGAACGTTGTGGCGCTCCATGTAAACACACAGGTGCGCGAAGACGCGATCTCACTCTTTGGCTTTCTGGATCGCGAGGAGAAGCGGCTCTTCGAGAAGCTGATCACGATTTCCGGCGTGGGTCCCAAGCTGGCCATTACCCTGCTCTCCGGCATTGAGGCTGCGTCGCTTGCACATGCAATCCGATCCGCGGATCATGCCTTGCTGGTGCGCATTCCCGGTATCGGGAAAAAAACGGCGGAACGCATTGTGCTGGAGCTGAAGGACAAGCTGGAGGGACTGGCGGTTTCGCCGGCGGCAGAGCAGCCGCAGCTTGCAACCGGTGCGGCAGTAGAGGATGTTCTGTCGGCCATGGTGAACCTGGGGTATACGCGGGTCGCGGCGCAGAAAGCAATTGAGTCTGCCATTCAAACGAATGGTGCCACGGACCTGACGCTGCGCAATGATTTTGAAGCCCTGTTCCGCCTGAGCATGCGCCTGCTTCGTTGAAAGCAGTCTTATAAATCAGCTTTTTACGAAGCGTACATCACTCCGTGACAGCGGCATTGCGCCTGGGTTCAGGTAGGCATCAGCGATGTTCCTGAAATCAGTTGACAGTTCCCGCGCACCCTCCTTATAGTTCGGGCCGCAAATCAAGACACAGTTGGCCCGTTCTAAAACTTTTGGAGGCACCACATGTTCTATACGTCATCTCGCAGGCGTCAACCGGCATTGCTGGCGCTTTCCGCAGCAGGTTTGCTGATCTGCGGCCCGCTCGCAGCGCAAACACTCTACGGAAATCTAACCGGAAACGTTACGGACGCGACGAACGCGGCGGTCCCTGGCGCCACCGTCACGGCCAGCAACCCTGCGACGGGCTTGAGCAGGTCCGCGACCACGGACAATTCTGGCAACTATCAGATTCCCGACCTGCCCCAGGGCAGCTACACGGTGACAATCTCTGGTACCGGATTTGGCAAGTCAGAGACCAAAAATGTTCCTGTCGCCGTGAACCAGACAAAGCGTATTGACGCGTCGCTGGCCCTGGGCAGCGTGACGCAAAGTGTTGAAGTAAACACCGCACCGCCGGCCCTGCAGACCGATCGCGCCGACGTGAACTATGAGATCACCAGCACGCAGGTAGACCAGCTGCCCACCTCCGGCAGCGCAGGCCGCAACTTCCAGAATCTGTTCCGCCTCATCCCCGGCATTCCACCGCCGCAGGAGATGAATTCGCAGGCCGGAAACCCGGGCCGCACAGAATCTGTCAACGCGAACGGTGTGGCGAACACCATCAATTCCACCAAGATCGATGGCGCGTCGGTGGGCTATCCATGGCTGCAGTCTGAGCCTTCGTACATTCCGCCGCAGGATGCCATTGAGTCCGCAAACATCGTCACCAACAGCTTTAACGCAGAGCAGGGTGCTGCGGGCGGCATCGCAGCAAACATCATAGTCAAGAGCGGCACGAACCACTTCCATGGCGGCGCGTGGGAGTACAACACGATTTCGCAGTACAACGCGCGCAACTACTTTGTTCGGGCCAGCACCACGCCGCGCGTTCCCAAGAACATTTACAACGAGTACGGCGGCAACATCGGCGGTCCCATCATCAGGGACAAGCTGTTCTTCTTCTTTGATTACAACAAGGTCTCGCTCCGCCAGTACAAGAACGCCAACGTATTCACCGTGCCACTGCCAGCACTGCGAAATGGAGACTTCAGCAGCTGCCTGATCTCCCCGGCCTCCTGCGGCGTGGCGTCGGTAGCTGCCGCGACGATTTACGATCCGATGACCGGCAACCCTGACGGTACGGGACGCACACCGTTTGCGGGCAACATCATTCCCCAAGACCGTCTCAGCGCACCCGCGGTCAAGCTGATGTCACTGATCCCGGGTCCCACGAACGGCAACGTCACGGCCAACTACAGTGGTGGCGGCGTGCTCGCGTTTGATCGCGGCACCTATGACACCAAGATCAACTTCAATCCAACGGATCGCACCACCATGTTCGGTCGCTACTCCGTGCAAAGGTCTAACATCGTGGATCCGGTGGCGCTGGGCGCAGCCATCGGCAACACATGGGACGGTGGTCAGCCAGGTACCGCACCTGGCACCATTGAGAACCTTGGCCTCGGCGCGACCCATACCTTCACCCCAAACCTGCTGATGGACGCAAGCGCAGGTGCGGTACGCATCGACCTGGCAGCGCAGGGCCCGGACTATGGACAGAACATCGGTCTGACCACCCTGGGGATTCCCGGGACCAACGGCGCGACGCAGTTCCAGTCCGGATTTCCGGGGTTCATCGAAAATCAGGGCCTGTCGAACTACGGCAACTACACGCAGTCCAACCCGTTCCACTTTCGCGACGCACAGTATGTGGGCAACGTGAACCTCACCTACATCCGCGGCAACCACACCATGCGTTTCGGCGGGGAATACACGCACTCGGCCATCAATCACCTGCAGACGAACGCTGCCGGCCCACGTGGCCAGTTCACCTTTACCGGTGGTGTCACAGCGCTGAACGGCGGTACCGGCGGCGCGCAGACACCGAACCTGGCGCGCGTGCTGGCAGACAATCTGCTTGGTCTGCCGAACAACGTCTCTAAAACCGTCCAGCTCTTCCAGCCGAACGGCCCTCGCTTTTCAGAGTTCGGCTTCTTCGCGCAGGACACGTGGAAGGCAAGTGCCAACCTGACGATCAACTATGGCGTGCGCTACGAGTACTACCCTTTTGCGAATCGCGATCACACAGGTGTTTTCCGGTACGACCCGACGACGGCGAACGTGCTGATTGGCGGTCGTGGGTCGATTCCGACGGACACGGGTGTGAGCGTTGGCTGGGGGCAGATTGTGCCCAGGTTCGGTATCAACTATCGCCTCGACGACAAGACGGTCATCCGTTCCGGCTTTGGGCTCACGGTTGACCCGGAGAACTACCGCTTTTACCGCGACGCGTATCCGGCGCTGACCACCCTGAGCCAGACGGGCGTAGGCGCATTTACCACGCAGTACACCCCGTCGTCCGCGCTCTCGGCGGCAAACAGCGTTGTGCCGGCAGGCACGCTCACCATCGGTGTACCGGCGGTAGTGTTACCGGATATTTCCTCCGGCGTCGTCGCACTGCCGTACAACTACGGCACGCAGTATTCTCCGCAAAAATGGCGTCGCGGATACCTTGAAACGTACAACCTGTTCATCGACCGGGACCTGACCAAGGGGCTGGTGGCCACCGTAGGTTACGTCGGCACACATCACGTTCGGCAGGTGGTGGGCATCGACGCGAACTCCGGCTTTGTCAGCAACCTGGGCTCCGCCACCCGACCGGCATTCTCCAATGCAAACGCTGTCGGTGGAGCGCGCCGCAACGTAAACCAGCTGCTGGATGTGCAGCCCTATGGAACGGTCGCGTACTCCGGCCTGCAGGCGCAGCTTACAGATCGCCAGTTCAAGAGCCTGCAGTTTGGATATTCGTTCACGTGGTCGCATACGCTGAACGATTACGACACCAACAGCACGCTCAGCGCCATGACGTTCAACAGTCCGAACTACATCGGCCGGAACTACGCCAACTCCGGCTTTGACCGGACCTTCATCAACGCACTCTGGACGGTGTACCAGATTCCCGTCGGCCCAGGACGGCAGTACCTGAACTCTGGTCTGCTCGGCCGGCTTGTCGGTAGCTTCGACTTCAACTCTGTCCTGATCTACGACAGCGGCGCACCCTTCCAGCTCACCGATAGCTCCACCAGCGGCAACGGTGACACTGTTGTCCCGTACCAGTTCAGCAAACTGGCGCTGCCGGGGGTTAAGTTCAACGGTGCGAACCCGCTGTACCCGCAGTACTTTGTGAACAATGGAAACGTGGCTACGGTCACGTCGGTCTATGGTTCCGGTGCCAATCTGCAGAACGGCAACGTCGGCCGCAACTCGGTTCGTGGTCCCGGTATGTTCAATCTCGATATCGGGATCTCGCGTGACATCCCGTTCTATCGCGAATACAAGCTGCAGCTGAAAGGTGAAGCCTTTGGCCTGACGAACACGCCGCAGTGGGCCAACCCATCCGCCAACATCAACGCGCCCACAACCTTTGGGCAGATCACCACTGCCAACGGAAACCGCACCCTTCGCCTGAGCGGTCGCATCGCGTTCTAAGAAAAGAGCGTCGTGGGCGGTTCACCCTCTTGCAACAGGGTGAGTGTGGACCGCCAGACCTTGTAACGCTCGTGGGTCAGACGTGCAGTACGGGTGCATCCACTCCCAACACCTCTGCCAGGGCAGCAACTGCCATGGCGTGATCCTCCCGCTGTGGCAGGCCGCTGCACACAACAGTACCAATGCACCCAGCACCAATCATCGTTAGTGGCAGGCCTCCGCCGTGCATGGCGAAGTCGGCGATCGGCAGATTGTGGCGCGCCTCCATGCTCAGGCCCGACGCTTCAAGCTCAAGTCCCATGCTGTACGAAGAACGCCCAAACCGCAGCACGGTGTTGCGCTTGCGGCGAATCCAGTCCGCCTGCCCGGCTGCAGCGCGCTCCCCTGTGACCGCATGAAAGAGCGTTCGTCCTGCCAGGCACACCTCAAAAGTCATGGATGCATCCTTTGCGACGGCTGCGGCCCGCAGTAGGCTGCCAACCTGCCAGGCCATTTCCGCAGTAAACGTTGTGAACCGCAGCAGCCTTTCCTGCTCCGCGATCAACTTCAGGTCGTCTTCAATCGTCATAGCGGTCCCTCGCTGTTCATTCAGCGGTGTCACCAGCGTACTGCGCAAGGCACGCGCAACGTGAGCCGGCGTGCTACTGTCGCCTCGTGGCTATCTCCCGACGTTTGATTCTGTCTTCCGTTCCAGCGGCGCTCCTGCTTTGTGCGGCAACCCTGGCGGCGCAAAAGCCTTTGCTTCTCGCGCCTCTGCCAGACATTGACCCGTCGATTGCGCAAGTTCTTGCGACGATCCCCGCCTACGACAACCACGCCCATCCCATGCTGCCGCCTCCCGCGTATGCAGCCGACCGTGGCTTTGACGCGCTTCCGGTGGACAGCATGGAGCCGCAGACTGACCCGGTTAACCTGCGCGAGGACAGCCCGCAACTGCCGGCTGCGTGGAAGGCGCTTTGGGGTGTGGTGGTCACGGCACCTCTTTCACCCGCGGCGATGCAGCAGCTGAGCGCGGCGCGCGCTGCCGCTAAACAGCAGCATGGAGCGGACTACAGCAACTGGGTCATTGCGCAGGCCGGCATCGCGACGCAGGTGGCCAATCGCGTCAGCATGGGGCCGGGGCTTGCGCCGCCACACTTCCGCTGGGTTCCATACGTGGATGCACTGCTTTTTCCGCTGGACAACACTGCTCTGGCGGCGCAGAACCCGGACCGGGCAGCGTTCTTTCCGCTTGAAGACAAACTGCGCGCGGCGTATCTGCAGCAGATGCATCTGCCAGCCATGCCCGCGACCCTTGATGACTATCTGGGCAAGGTCGTCTTCCCTTTGTTGCAGCAGCAACGTGCGGCCGGCGCAATTGCTGAAAAGTTCGAGGTCGCGTACCTGCGCCCGTTCGGCTTTGCAGATGTGCCGCACGACGATGCAGCAGCTATCTATGCGCGGCTCATCGGCAAGCCCCACCCGAATGAGGCGGAGTACACGCAACTGCAGAACTTCCTGTTCCTTGCCATTGCGGCGGAGTGTGGCAGGCTCGGCATGGCGGTGCACCTGCACACGGCCGCCGGTTCTGGCAGCTACTTCGACATCGGTGGCGCGGACCCCATACGGCTTGAATCTGTCTTCAACCTGCCGCGTCTGCGCAAGACCACCTTCGTTATGTTGCACGGCGGTTTTCCGCAGACGGGGAACGCCACGGCGCTTCTGCAAAAGCCGAACGTGTATCTGGACCTGTCGCAGGAGGCGCTCGTGTACTCCCCACGCACGCTCGCCGCAACGCTGCGGGAACGGCTGGAGCTTTATCCGGACAAGGTGCTGTTTGGCACGGACGGCTATCCGTATACCCCATCTCTGGGTTGGGAAGAGTCCACGTGGATTGCCGCTCGCACGATCCGCACCGCTCTGGGCATCGCGCTGAGCGGCATGCTGCGCGATGGCGAGGTCGACCTGCCACAAGCCAAGAAGCTGGCACACATGGTGCTGTATGACAATGCCGCGGCTCTGTACACAACCGCCGATGTGCGACGCTAAGATCATGACCCTGCAGGACCAGTTTGGTTCCATCGACATCTATGTTTTTGACCAGTTGCTGCGTGGCAACATTGAGCCCGGCATGCGTGTACTGGATGCAGGCTGCGGCTTTGGACGAAACCTTGTCTACATGCTGCGTGCCGGATACGACATTGCAGCGGTGGATGCCGACCCGGAGGCTGTGGAGCATGTTTTTCGCCTGTCGCAAGCGCTGAATACCGGATTGCCGGCAGGCAATTTCAAGCCTGCGCTGCTCGACAGTCTGCCGTTTGCCGATGCCCGCTTCAACGTGGTGCTGTGCAACTCTGTACTGCACTTTGCGAACAGCGTGCAGCACTTTGACCTTATGCTTGCCGAGTTGTGGCGGGTGCTCGCTCCGGGTGGCCTGTTCTTTTGCCGTGTCGGCTCGCGCATCGGCATGGACTTTCCGCTGGTGCGCGACGGGATCTACCGCATCGGTGACGGTTCCGAGTGGTTCCTGGTCGACGAGGCGATGCTGCTGGAACGCACGGACGCGCTCGACGCCGTGCTCGTTGACCCGCTCAAGACAACGGTTGTTCAGGACTACCGCTGCATGACCACCTGGGTGCTGCGCAAGCGTTATCTGAAGCGCTGATCGTTTGCGTTACGCGATCTCGTACGGGTGACGCTGATGCCGGCTTAGCAGGCTGCCAGCAATGTCGTCGCCTTCAATCTTCTCCGTCTGCGGATTCCAGTGGATATGGTGATCGGTCTTCATCGCCATCCAGTGCAGCAGGCAGGTGCTGCAGGCGCGGTGTCCGATCTCTGCCGTTGCGGTCGGCTGCTTGCGGCTGCGCACACAGTCCAGCCAGTTGCCGTGCTGGTCGTCTGCGGTGTACACGTGGAACTCGTTCGGCCCGATCACCGATTCAAGGATGCGCGGATCGCTGGCGCGCAGCGGAACCACGGGGACCGGCTTATCCGTGGCGCTTGCCGTGGGTGTGCTCATGCCGTCGCGGCACACAAAGATCCACCCCTTGTCGCCATACCACTTGATGCCGTTTTCAAATTCGCCGCTGATCGTCATCAGAACGCCATTCGCGTAGCGACCATAGGTTTTGAAGGGACCGTGTACATTCCACAAGCCGGCCTTTGGAAACTCCGCCTGTCCCCAGATCTCCACCGGTCCGGTCAGCTCGGTGTCCATGCCCCAGTGCGCCGTGTCCACGTGGTGCGCGCCCCAGCCGGTGATCATGCCGGCGCCAAATTGCTCCATGCGCAGCCATCCCGGTCGATCAAAACCCTGCGTCGGCATCACGCGGTCCAGCGTGTACGGCACCTCGGGCGTCGATCCGAGCCAAGCGTCATAATTCAGGTCGCCAGGCACCGGCATCGGCTGCGGATTGCCTCCGCTTGGGTCTCCCGGCAGGCCGATCTCTACCCGCTGCACCGTGCCGATTCGGCCGTTGCGCACCAGTTCTGCCGCACGCGCAAACTGCTTCCAGCTACGCTGCTGCGAGCCGATCTGCACGATGCGTCCAGATGCGTTCACCGCGTTGACCATGGTGCGGCCTTCCACAATGGTCAGCGACGCGGGTTTCTGCAGGTATACGTCTTTGCCGGCTTTCACCGCTGCAACGGCAAGCCGCGCGTGCTGGTGATCCGGCGTAGAGATCAGCACGGCATCGATGTCTTTGGCATGCAGCAGCTCGCGATAATCCGCGTAGCCGCGGGTCCCGGTGTAGGGCTTGCCCAGCTTCTTGGTGTAGGCCTCGTCCACGAACTGCCGGCCCTGCTGTACGCGATGGGCACTCAGGTCGCACACCGCGACGATGCGATTGTCACGGCCGGCAACACCGGTGTACTGCAGCACGCCCGGCATGTCGTGGCCACGCGAGATGCGGCCCACACCGATCGCGCCAATGTTGATGCGGTTCGACGGCGCATTCTCACCAAAGACGCTGGACGGCACGATAGTCGGAAAGCCCGCTACCGCGACGGCGGCGGCAGAGGTCTGCAGAAACGAGCGGCGTGTGGTCATGCCTTCTCCCAGTCCAGCGTTACGTGCGTGGCATGCATCTGCGCCTTGATGGAAAGCTCAGCGGCAAGCAGGCATTCCTGTTGGTCCTGCGCTACGTGGGTGCGGTTCACAATGTCTGCGACGAACTGCGGCCCAAACGGCAGCTGCAGGTTGTTGCAGTCGATGTAGCGCGCCTCTTTTGCGTCCACGATGAACAGGTTGTTGCCCTGTTTGCTGACAGCAACGTTGGTGTACTTGCGCACCTCAATGTAGCCGTTTGTGCCCAGGATGAAGAGCCGGCCATCTCCCCAGGTACCCAGACCGTACGGAGTAAACCAGTCGAGCCGCACATAGCCGAAGCCGTTGTTGCCGCGCAGCATCATGTCGCCAAAGTCCTGGAACTGCGGGTGATCGTGGTGCCGCACGTTGGCGATTTGCGACGCAACGACCTCCGCCTTGGTGCTGCCGGTGTAGTACAGAAACTGGTCGATCTGGTGGGAACCGATGTCCGTGAGGATGCCACCGAACTGCACATCTTTCCAGAACCAGTCAGGCCGACCGCCGCTTCCACCCGTACTGCCGGCGTCGCTGTTTGGCTTTTGGTTGATCTGGTGCGGCGCGATGTTGATGGTCTGGATCACGTTGCCGATGGCACCTGCTTTGACCAGCTCGCCTGCCTTGACGGCCGCCTTCACCTCAAGCCGTTCGCTGTACATGATGGCGTAAATGCGGCCAGTCGCAGCGATGGTTTTGCGCACCTCGGCAAGCTGCTCCAACGTGGTGATGCCTGGTTTGTCGCTCAGAAAATCTTTTCCGGCCTTCATGGCACGCACGCCGATGGGTGCACGCTCATTCGCAATCTCTGAGCTCAGCACGAGCTGCAATGCGGGGTCGTGCAGAACTTCATCCTGCGTTGCCACAACGGTCACATCGGGGTAGCGCACCTTGAAGGCGGCAACCAGCTCCGGTTCCAGCCCCCATGCTTTCGTCAGCACACCGCCGCCGCGCTTCACGGCCTCGATCATGCCGTAGATGTGGCCGTGGCTTATGCCACAGACGCCAAACTTAATGGAATACGCGGGCTTCACCTCCGCCTGGGCCTCCAGCACCTCGTGGCGAACATCTCCGGCCGGCGGTGGTGGTGTCATGGCGCCAGCCGGCAACGATCCGGCCACGCCTGCGGCGCTGAGAGTTTGAAGGAAGTTTCGTCTGCTTAGGGTCGACTTTACCGGCATGGGGAGGGCTCTCTGGCGTTGGTTTGCCTTTCAAACTTTCTGGCGCAGGCACGCAGCGCAAATCACAGGCACACGCACTTTAGTCGGTGGCAGGGTAGGTTGGCAAGCACTACGCTTCAACAATTGCGCTATGAAACGCCACGATGCACGCCATCTGCCGCGAACATCCGGCAGCTTTTGTAGATCTGCCGTCGTCAAACGAATAAGTTCTATAGTACGAATTATGTTCGGCACTCCAGGCATCACGAGTCTCTGTACCTGTGGATGGAAGTGCGGATCAGGTCCAGCCTCACTTGGCAGGAAAAGCGACGCATGAGAGAGAAGCGCAGCAGCCAGCGACGTTTTGACCTGCACACGGAGGACCCCGCCTCCAGCGAACTCGCGCGCGACATCAATCGGGACATCGTGCTGGAGCTGCTCAGGCGCAAGCAGCCCATTGCGCGGGTTGAGCTTGCGCGGCTCAGCGGCCTGCAGCGCTCCACCGTCTCGCTGATTGTGGAACAACTGCTGGAGGAGCGATGGATCGTGGAGGGTGCGACGGTACGGACTGCGCGCGGCCGCCGGCCAACGATGCTGTCGCTGAATGCGGACCTTGTCATCCTCACAGTGGACGTTCGTCCCAGCCACGCGGTCTGCGCCGTGGTCGACCTGAACGGTCATTTTTTGGGGCGTCAAAGTGTGCCCATCGCGGCAGACCCCGAAGTCGGCGTCCTCCGCATCGCGGAGGTCCTGCAGCAGTTCCGCACCAACTTTGAGCGCAAAACCGTGGAGGGCATCGGCATAAGCCTGCCGGGCCGCGTGGAGCCAGAGTCGCAGCAACTGCTGTGGGCTCCAAACCTGCGGTGGACAGGCTATGACATCAAGGCGGTCCTTGAGGAGAAGCTGGGCCTGCAGGTGGAGATGGACAACGCCGCCAATGCCTGCCTGCTGAGCGAGTTATGGTTTGGCCGCATGCAGCGCATTCGCAATGCGGTGCTTGTCACCATCAGCGAGGGCGTCGGCGCGGCGGTGCTGGCCAACGGTCAGCTGCTGCTTGGCAAAAGCGGCCTGGCCGGCGAGTTTGGCCATATTCCAGTCGATTCCAACGGGCCCCTGTGTAACTGCGGTGAGCATGGCTGCTGGGAGATGTTCGCCAGTACACGTGCCGTCCTGCGCATGTATGCGGAGCTTGGTGGGGGGGCGAAGCAGCAGGCTACGACCTTCAGCGAGGTCATGTCGCTCGCAGACCAGGGAGACGAGCGCGCGTTGCAGGCGCTGGAGCAGCAGGCGGTTTGGATTGGTCGAGGCCTGCGCATGATCACGGCTGCCCTCAGTCCGGAGATGGTCCTGTTTGCCGGAGACGTTACTGCCTGCTGGGCACGCAGCGGGCCCATCGTGCAGCGGGAGATTCGAAATCGTATGCTGACCGGCACACCGCCGGATCTCATCGCCATTGGAGACGGGGAACAATCACGCCTGCGTGGTGCCGCGGCCCTGGTGTTGCAGCGGCACTCCGGGTATCACCGGTCGACCAGCTCCGCGCGCCCTCGCCGCACGCCTGACTTCGACACCAGGCACGCGGCCCCGGCGAGCGCCTGAAACGTATGTCGCACACCACCTCTTCAAGTCGTACGTCAGCATTACGCGCCTGCAGACGTCTTGTCCTGAAGGCGCTGCCCAGCCTCTCGCTCGCACTTCTCGTCGTGGCTGGTGGAACGCTGCACCTGCATGCGGAGGACGGCGCGAATGCATGGCTTCGGTATGCGCCGCCGCCAGATCCTCCGCGTTACCACGACATGCCGCACGCCGTCATTCGCCTGGGTTCGGCACCGGAAGAACTCTCGGCGGCGGATGAACTCGACCGCGGCCTGGGTCACATGATCTCTGGCACGGATGTGCTCTCGGTGCGCTTCAACCCGGGCCTGGACAGCATCGTGCTTGGCACGACGGACGCGATCCACCGCGCACGGCTCAACAAACAGATCCATGGCTTCCGTGAAAAGCCTCTGCCGGTCGAAGGCTTTCGCATTGTGCACATGCGTAACGGCATCCGTCAGTGGTGGGTGCTGCAGGGCGGGTCGCCGCGCGCGGAGCTCTACGCCGCATTTCGGTTCATGGCCCTGGTGGCGCAGGATCAGACACTTCCCGATGAACTGATTGATGCACCGGCGGCGCCGATCCGATGGGTAGATGAATGGGACAATCTCGACGGCTCGGTCGAGCGCGGTTACGCGGGTCCGTCCATCTTCTTTGACAGCGGCCATGTGCGGCCCGACCTGCACCGCGCCGCGGACTACGCGCGGCTGCTTGCGTCTGTCGGCATCAACGGCATTACGGTCAACAACGTCAACAGCGACCTCCGCACGTTGCGCCCTGACATGATCGCGGAGTTCGCACGCATCGCCGACGTGATGCGGCCGTGGGGCGTGCGGATCAGCCTGTCCGTCGATCTGTCGTCGCCGCAGGTTGTGGGCGGCCTGCCAACCTTTGACCCGCTGGATCCCGCTGTAATCGCGTGGTGGCAGGCAAAGGTGGACGAAATCTACCGCGCGATTCCAGACTTCGCCGGGTTTACAGTCAAGGCGGACTCTGAAGGTCGCGCCGGTCCGCGGCAATATGGCCGTTCGCCACTGGATGCGGCGAATGCCGTTGCCAGACCGCTGCTGAAGCACGGCGGGCTGGTGCTGTACCGCGGCTCTGTCTACAACAATCACCTGGACTACGACGACATGAAGGCGGACCGGGCACGAGCCGGGTACGACAACTTTCGCGCGTACGACGGCAAGTTCCTGCCCAACGTGGTCATCCAGATCAAGCACGGGCCCATTGACTTCCAGGTGCGGGAGCCGGTGTCGCCGCTGATCGCCGCTTTGCGGCACACTCCCCAGGCGATGGAGCTCCAGATCTCCCAGGAGTACACGGGCCAGCAGCGCCACATGGTCGACCTGCTGCCCATGTGGAAGTGGGTCTTTGACACGGACATGCGCGTGGATAACCAGCAGAGTTTTGCGCGCGACATCGCCATCGGCAGGACCTTCCATCAGCCCCTGGGCGGCTTCATTGGCGTTGCGAATGTGGGCATGGAGACGAACTGGATGCATCACCCAATGGCGTTGGTCAACCTGTACGGCTTTGGCCGGCTGGCCTGGAATCCCGCCATGAGCGCCGATTCGATTCTGGACGAATGGACTCGTATGACATGGTCGAACGACGGCCGCGTCTATGGTCCCGTCGAGCGGATGAATGCGCAGAGCTGGCACGTGTACGAGCAATACACAGGACCGCTCGGCGTGGGCACGCTGAACGACATTCTCGGAACTCACTTTGGACCAGGCCCGGAGTCGACCGAGCACAACGGCTGGGGCCAGTGGATTCGTGCATCACCGACCGGCATCGGTATGGACCGCACGGTGGCAACAGGCACTGGGTACATCGGCCAGTACCCGCCGCAGCTGGCGGCCACGTATGAGTCTCTCGCCACCTGCCCTGACGACCTGTTGCTGTTCATGCACCACGTGCCGTACACCTATGTCCTGCGCGGCGACGAGCCAGTGGACAAAGGGAAGAGCGTCATCCAGCACATTTACGACGCACACTACGCCGGTGCGGCGACCGCCGCCACGTTTGTGGACACATGGGAGCAGGTGAAGGGTCTGGTCGATGACGACCGCTACGAGCAGGTGCACGCTCTACTGACTTTTCAGGCAGGGCATGCGGAGGTCTGGCGGGACGCAATCGATGACTGGTTTCAGCGGCAGAGTGGTATTCCCGACGCGTTGGGTTTCGTGGGCCGCCATCCCGGCCGTGTTGAAGCTGAATCGATGGAGTCCACCGGCTATCGCGCCGTCGCCGTTACCCCGTGGGAGACCGGCTCTGGCGGCAAAGCCGTTGTGTGCGACAAGGCGACCTGCACGCTGCACATGACCTTCAGCGGCGACGCAAACGCCTATCGCATTGAGGTGGGGTACTTTGACCTGCACCCTGGTGAGGCGAAATACAGGCTGCTGGTAAACGGCAAAGAGGTTGCGCACTTCACTGCGAACGACACGCTGCCACCTGACCGACCGGACAATCGGCTAAACGGCCACACCGCCACACGCTTCGTTGCGAATGGAATTCACCTTGCGCCAGGCGATACGCTGACGTTACAAGCGACGCCCGATGGCAGCGATCCCGCCGCGGTTGACTTTGTGGAGATTACCCGAGACCCCCGCTTTAACTGAGCTGCTGAAGCACGCATGCGCGTCGCCAGACGCGATCTAAAACGTTGTTGAACGAGGCTACCTTGAAAATCATCGCCGCACGCCTTATCGTCTGCTCCCCGGACCGGAACTTTGTCACGCTCCGCATCGACACGGATGAGGGCATCTATGGCCTGGGGGATGGAACGTTGAACGGCCGCGAGATGGCCGTTGTCGCGTATCTGGAAGAGCACGTCATCCCCTGCCTGATCGGTAGGGACCCCTTTCAAACGGAAGACATTTGGCAGTACCTGTACCGCGGTGCGTACTGGCGTCGTGGGCCGGTGACTATGTCTGCCATTTCGGCAGTCGATGTTGCTCTTTGGGATATCAAGGGTAAGGCGCTGAAGACACCGGTCTACAACCTGCTTGGCGGGAAGAGCCGCGAAGGCGTGCTGGTCTACACGCATGCCAATGGTGCAGACATTGAGGAAGCAATCGCCAGTGTGCAGCAGCATATGGACGAGGGATACCTTGCGGTTCGTGCCCAGAGCGGCGTTCCCGGTGTCGCCAGCAGCTATGGCGTACCCAAGGCCGGCAAGTCATACGAGCCGGCGGAGCGGGGGCTACCAGGCGAAAGCCTCTGGTCTACTGAACGCTACCTGAACCACGCTCCAAAGCTGTTCGAAAAACTTCGCACCACAGTAGGCGAAGACGTGCACCTGCTCCACGACGTGCACCACAGGCTTACGCCCATTGAAGCCGCGCGCCTGGGCAAGGCGCTGGAGTCGTACCACCTGTTCTGGATGGAAGACCCCACGCCAGCGGAGAACCAGGAGGCGTTCAAACTCATCCGCCAGCACACGACGACACCCATCGCCACGGGTGAAGTCTTCAACAGCTTCTGGGACGCGCACGATCTGATCCGCAACGGCTGGATCGACTACATCCGCATGACAATTGTGCACGGTGGCGGCATCACAGCGCTGAAGAAAGCGGCGGACTTTGCGGCGGTCTACCAGGTGCGTACCGGCTTCCACGGCGCGTCGGACTTATCGCCCATCACCATGGCAGCGGCGCTGCACTTTGGCCTTGCCATTCACAACTTCGGCATCCAGGAGCACATGCACCACACCGCCTTGACGGACGAGGTGTTCCCCCATGCCTATAGCTTTGCCGCGGGGTATATGCACCCTGGCGAGGCCCCTGGCCTTGGCGTCGACATCGATGAAGCCTTGGCGGCAAAACACCCGTATCAGCGCGCGTATCTGCCCATTGCACGCAAGCTGGATGGCACACTGACAGACTGGTAAACGCTACGGGAGCTTCTCCACAGCGGTACCCTGCGGCAGCTTCAGTTGGAACTGGTCGTCTTCAAGTTGCGTGTTCACAGTAAGTTTGGTGATGGTGAGCTTGAGCCGCAATTGATCAAGTGGCCGGTTGATTGTGATCACAGACGGGAAGAGCTGGTCACCAAACTTCTGGTAGGCCTCGTAGGTTGCCACAGTCACCAGCCGGCCCTTGTCGTCGTAGCTGTCCTGCTGGTAGGGCAGCAGCGTTTCACGGCCAATGTGGATGACTCGCTGCGTCTTCAACTCGGGGCTGCCTGCGACCTGGCGAAAGATGCCGACGTCGTACTCCGGCTCGTCCACCACATACTTTCTGGTCGCATCCGGCTGGTACAAGCGATCGTCAGAGGTAAGCGAAACGAGCTCGCTGGGTAGCGCGCTTTGGATCAGAAGCGAATCGAAAAACACCGCAGGGCGCAGGTTCTCCAATGGATTTTTTGAAGGTTCAGACATCACGTTTGAACCCGTGATCGCCCGCTTCTTATAGGGGATGTGCAGGGTGAACGTCGTTCCGTCCGTCACCATGTCAACCGCCTGCACATGCCCAACAGGTGTAAATAGCAGAACGCGCAGATCACCCGGCTTGCGCAGCAACAGATAGCCTGGAAAAGCGCTGTAGTCCACCACTTTGCCTTCTTTACCACCGCCCGTCGAGACCGCGATATTGATGGAAGCAGTTAACGAGGTGATGGCCTTGTATCGATCGGTGGTCTGCGCCACCAGATTATCCAGAGACGAGGTGAGCACCGTCGTGGGGGCATGCGTTTGCATCACCGACCGGGTAGTACGAAAGCAACCCTGCATCGGCAGCAAGGCGATCGCCACGCCCAGCAACGTTCCAAGCCGGTCTTGGTTCAAAGTACGCAAAACCGCAGTATACGCTCCCGGCTGCGCGCAAACAGGCCGTCTTCCCTGTTACGCAGCCCAGTCCTTGCATCATTGGATACGAAGGTTCGATGAGCCGTGACAGCTCTGCGATGCCAATATTCCGCATGCGAACGCCGACAGGGGCGTCAGGGATGAGCTGCTGCCGCACCAGTTCGATACTGCTGAACCTGCGCTGCATGCTCCCGCAGACCCTCTGAAAACTGGGTGTGGCCTGTGCGGTCGGCTACAAAGTAGAGGTTTGGTGTGCTCGAAGGATGCATAGCCGCTCGCAACGCTGCGGCGCCAGGTGAGCAGATGGGCCCCGGGGGTAAACCCGTGTGTCGGTAGGTGTTGTACGGCGAGTCAAAGTCCAGATCGCTGCGGTAAATCGTTCCACGCCACCGCCCCGACAGCAGAGCGGCGTAGATGACGGTCGGATCGGTCTGCAACGGCATGCCCAGCCGCAGACGGTTCTCAAAGACGCCTGCAGCCATTCTGCGTTCGTCGTCAAACCGTACCTCTTTCTCCACCAGGGATGCCAGCGTCACAGTCCGTGCAATGTCTCCCTGCAGACCAAGCTGTGCAGCGGCTTTGCCAAAGCGGCGCACCATCGTCTGCAGCATCTGTTTGGGCGTGGTGTTGTGGCCGAAAAGGTATGTATCCGGATATAGGTAGCCCTCCAGCGAGAGAGCCAGCGGAGACCACTGCACGATCAAACCTGTGTTGCTTTGCGCCGCCGCAAGAAAGTCGCTGGCTGAACCTAGCCCGGCGGCCTGCACTGCCCTGGAGATGTCGTACAGGTTGTAACCCTCAGGGATGGTCAGCGCCCGGGTATAGACATCGCCCTTCGCGATCCGCGCATACACCGTCGCGGCGTCCGCCGAATCGGCAAAACGGTATTCCCCCGCGCGCAGGCGGCCGCCCTTCCAGGCACGCAGAAGCAGGAAGGCGTACTGGGAGCGAATGACACCGGCCTGCTGCAGATTGGCCGCCATCTTTTGTGCCGATGTGCCCGGCTGCAGTTCAACAAAGGTCTCTCCCCCCGGCGGGGTTATGGGCGCATACAGCACAAAGCCTGCTGCACCGGCGGCAAGCAGCAACACAATCAGCAGGAACGCGGAAAACTTCACAACAGCACTGTCTCATGCCGCCCGCGGCACGCAAAGAGCGTGGCAAGGTCACATGCCTGCAACCCCGGATGAGGCGGACCCACGTGGGTGGGCCGCCGCCTGGGAAGTGAGTACGTGATCTACTTTGCCGCGGCAGTAACCTCGTCTGCATGCTTTGACACGTAGTCCTGCATCGTCGTTTTGCCCTGATCAATGGCGCTTGTGCCGCCCGCCAGAATCAACTCAACATCGGTGATGCCCATGAAGCCAAGGATCTGCTTCAGATAGGTTGTCGCCGCGTTATAGCCTTCAGCGGGGGAACCTGGTGCATACTCACCGCTGCTGCTCATGATGATCCACGCCTTCTTCCCGTGCACCAGGCCCTTGTAGTCCGGTGTAAACGTGCGGTGCACGCGGACCACGTGGTCGATCCACGCCTTGAGCGAAGCCGGGATGCTGAAGTTGTACATGGGCGTCGTGATCAGCAATTCATCACACGCGAGCAATTCATCCACAAGCTCGTCTGACACCTTGACGGCTGACGCCTGCTCCGACGAGCGCTTGTCCGCAGGTGTGTACACGCCACCAATCCAGGGCATATCCACAAACGGCAGCTTTTCATTCGTGGTGTCGTGGATCACCACCTTGCCACCCGCATTCTTTTTTTCCCACTCTGCGGTGAACTGCTTGCCCAGTGTTTTTGAAACGGAAGAGTCACCGCGCGGGCTGGCGTCGATGCGAAGAAGTGTTGCCATGTCTGTTGCTCCTGTAAGAGGCGGGTCAATCGTGAACGGAAGAAACTTCGAGACCGAAGCTTCAATCCTTATCCGATGATCCATCAGCAGTGATGATTCGGAAAATTAGCCTGTTTACAAACGCTCAGCTGCGTAGATTTGGTCCAATCGCCACCACGAAATACTGCGCTGGCACCGTGCCGGTATTTCGCAGGCCGTGTAAGACGTTTGAAGCTGCGTAGAGCACGTCCCCCGGTCCTGCAGGCTGGTGTACGCCGTCTACCAGCCAGTCCACTTGCCCCTGCCGCATAAACAGGAACTCCGCATGTACATGTCTGTGTGGGGGATGGGGTTCATGGCCCGGCAGAAGCGTGCTGTTGTGCAGCTCGACTCCCTCGCCGGTGACCAGCGTGCCCCGCACAACCGCCTGAAATGAACCGGTCGCGGATTGCTCAACACGCGATCCGGACGCAGGGAAGATTGCGTTGTCTTTCAGGGTCGATGTGCCGTCCGGCCGGTTCTGCGATGTTGAGGGAACGGGTTCCGACTGTTGCTGAACTGTAGGCGAAGCGGCAAAAGCCTGGGAGCAAAGGGCAAGAAGAGGGAGTGAGGCAACGAGGTCGCGACGGCTCTGCATGCACCAAACGGTACGCCGCAAATCTGGCGAAGCCAAGTTACAGGGTAAGCGCAGCTCCCGGGATGTTTGCGGGGAGCCAGTTGCTTAGGCCGTCGCACGCACCGGCGTGCGCTTCTTCAACCGCAAAGGCGGTTGTGGGGTGCACGTGGAGTCCGCCCATGGCACCGGCGTGATGACTACGCATGGTGTGCTGCACGCGACGCTTTACCTGCTCACGGACAGTGGCAGAGCCCCGCTCTGCAAAGACAAGAAAGCCCTGGCCACAGACGGGGCAGCGAAGATCGTTTGCGAGATTCGACATGAGGCAGGTGACGGACATAACCGCGTTCTCCTTGAGCCCCTACGGCTCGATGTGTCCAACGTAGGCGCGGCAAACGTTCCGCGAAATCACACATCCGGCGAACCGGGCTGACCCGTCCGTGAGCCCTCCCTGCCGCCTGCGGGCCGCGCCATATGACCCCTCTGTCTGTACCTGCAACCCTCATGCTTTTGCCAGTTCTGGCGACCGGCACACCGGCAGCGATATCCTTGGAGGCGTGAGCGACACAAACCCATCCCAAACCGCATCGCCAGCCGAGCTCTCTGACGTGCCCTCCATTCACATCACATTGCCTGACGGATCGGTCCGGACTGTGCCGGCAGGTACCACGCCGTACGCCGTAGCGCATGCGATCTCGCCAAGGCTGGCCGACGCCGTTGTAGTTGCAAAAATTGTGACTACACAAGGTGGATCGACCACGGACGGCGCGCTGGAAGCTGAAGACGCGGCCCATGGCGGTGCCGGTACAGAGCAGTCCATGTACGCCGCCGCACCCACGGCAGAGCGCCTGGTTGATTTGGCGGAACCGATCCACGAAGACGTGCACCTGACGCTGCTTAAGGAGCAGGATGCGGAGGCGCAGCGTGTCTTGCGTCATTCCGCAGCGCATGTCATGGCTACGGCTATCACCGAGCTCTACCCTGAGACCAGGCTTGGTCACGGACCTGCCACCGATAGCGGCTTTTTCTACGACGTGCTGCGCGACAAGCCTTTCACTCCCGAGGATTTGATCGCGATCGAAACACGCATGGCTGAGGTTGTGGCACGCAACGAACCATTCCGGCACGAGTACATCGGTCACGAAGAGGCGTTACACGGCTACCAGCAGCAGAACGACTTTATGAAGGTTCACTTCGTCTCGAAGTTCACCCAGCCCGGCGAGAATGTATCGTTTTACCGGAACGGCGACTTCGTTGATTTCTGCCGGGGTCCGCACGTACCCACCACCGGTCGCGTGCGCGCGTTCAAGCTCACGTCTATCGCCGGTGCTTACTGGCTGGGCGACGAAAAGAACCCGCAACTGCAGCGTATCTACGGCACGGCTTTCTACACGAAAAAGGAACTCGATGCCCACTTCAAGCAGTTAGAAGAAATCAAGGCGCGCGACCACCGCACCCTTGGCAAGCAGCTCGATCTGTTCAGCATCCAGGAGGTCGCTGGCTCCGGCCTCATCTTCTGGCATCCCAACGGCGCCATCATTCGCAAGCAGATGGAAGACTGGATGAAGGACGAGTGCCTGCGGCGCGGATACGACCTGGTCGTCACGCCACACGTCATGAAGCGCGAGCTCTGGAAGATCAGCGGCCACGAGGGATTTTACGGCGACAATATGTACGCGCCCATGGAGCTGGACGATGCCGAGTACCGGCTGAAGCCGATGAACTGCCCAGGGCACATTCTGATCTACAAGAACAGCCCAAAGAGCTACCGTGATCTGCCCGTGCGCTACGCGGAACTCGGCAACGTGTATCGGTATGAGCGCAGCGGAACGATGCATGGCTTGCTGCGCGTGCGCGGCTTTACGCAGGACGATGCACACATTTTCTGCACACCAGGCCAGATTGAAGACGAGATCGTCTCCTGCGTGGAATTTGCGGAAGAGGTGCTGAAGAAATTTGGTTTTGCGGAGTTCAAGGTGGAACTTTCCACTTGGGATGCAAGCAAGCCTCAGGACTACACGGGTGCTCCAGAGGACTGGCAAAAGGCAATCGACTCGCTTAAAAGTGCGCTTGGGCGCAAGAGCATTCCGTACAGGGAGATTCCGGGCGAGGCCGCTTTTTACGGACCCAAGATTGATGTGAAGCTGGTGGATGTGCTGGGGCGACTATGGCAACTGAGCACGGTGCAGTTCGACTTTAACCTGCCTGCGAGATTCGAATTGGAATACACGGGTGAGGACGGGGAGAAGCATCGACCGGTCATGGTTCATCGAGCGCTGTTTGGATCGGTGGAGCGTTTCTTTGGTGTGCTGATCGAGCATTATGCTGGGGCGTTTCCACTGTGGCTGAGTCCGATCCAGGTTGGCCTTGTGCCGATCAGCGAGAAGCATGTTGGGTATGCGCAGCAGGTGAAGAAAGAGTTGGAGGCTGTTGGTCTGCGAGTGCAGCTGGATAGCGGGAATGAGCAGATGAAGGCCAAGATTCGGGATTTCGCCCTGAAGAAGGTTCCTTTTGTGCTGATCATGGGAGACAAGGAGGCTGAGGCGAAGGCGGTGAGTGTTCGAACGCGAGGCAAGGGTGACGAAGGTTCGGTATCTCTGGCTGACTTTACTACTCGAGCGAAGGCGCTGCTGGAGGAGAAGAGCGCGACGCTTTAGGAGAGCGGGTCTTGGTGTGCTCTGGATTTGAGCGAAAGGCATATGCTTGAAGCAGGGGCATCGAGGCCTCGTTGCATGGCTCCTTTTGGTGCAGTGGTGTTGTTTGTTGTTGCATTGTTTGTTCTGATCACGATCCTGAAGACGCTGTACACGGTGAGGACGGCTCAGGCTGGAGTGGTGGAGCGGTTTGGGAAGTTCAATCGGATTGTGAGGCCTGGGCTTCACCTGCTGATTCCGTTTGCGGAGCGCGTGTTTTTTGTAAACCTGCAGGTGCAGCAGGCGAGCTTTGTGGTGGAGACGAAGACTCGAGACAATGTGTTTGTGCAGATTCCTGTGAGTGTGCAGTACCAGGTGCTGGACGAGAACATTTTCGATGCTTTCTACAAGCTGAGTGCTCCACAGAAGCAGATCGAGAGCTTCGTCTTCAATTCTATTCTTGGACATGTGCCGAAGCTGACTCTGGATGAGACGTTCGAGCAGCAGAGCGGGATCTCGGTTGCTGTAAAGGTCGAGCTGGACCAGATCATGCGGAACTTTGGGTTCAACATTCTGACAGCTCTGGTGACCGACATCATTCCGGATGCGAAGGTCAAGACCGCGATGAATGACATCAATGCGGCGCAGCGGAGCCAGGTGGCAGCGATGGCCCGGGGTGAGGCGGACAAGATTTTGAAGGTGAAGCAGGCAGAGGCTGAGGCTGAGTCGAAGGCTTTGCAGGGAAAAGGTATTGCTGCGGAGCGGCAGGCGATCATCGATGGTTTGCGGGCGTCGATCGAGCACTTTCGTGAGGCTGTTCCGGGAGCGACGGCCGAGGATGTGATGGCCCTGGTTTTGCTGACACAGTACTTTGACACGTTGAAGGACATTGGCATCCGGAGCGGAACGAATACGTTGTTTTTGCCGAACAATCCTGGAGCGGCGAACGACTTTCTGCAGCAGATTCTGGCTGGGTTGCGGGGTGGGACGCACAGGGCGTCGGCTGCACCTCCCCTCCCCCAGACTTCGTAAAGTTCTCCGGAATGAGGAACTTGGGACTCTGACGTTGGTTCTGAACGCTGTTTGCATGTAAATTCCTCCTCCGAAACGAGTTACGGCCGGGCTCTCCACTGGGGAGCCCGGCCGTTTTCTGCTGCTGCGCTAATTGTACTGGTTGGTGAATATATATCGTGCCAACCGTACGTCGATTCGATTGTTGTACTTACGGGGTGCGGGGGCTTGACAGGTTTTCCGCGGGTTTGTGCCTGAGGAGGATGCCGTGGAGGAGCTCCGGCTGAGCGGCTGTTCGCAGCTGCCATTTGCAACCATTCTGGAGCAATTCGCGCGATTGCAACATGTGGCAAGTGCCTAAGCGTCGGCTATAGCACACAAAACATCGTTTGTGGTTGACATGGTTTAACGGTATCGCCAGTGTTGTTGGCGAGGCGAACATTCGTTCATCGGTGTGGCTGTTTTCGTTGGCAAACAGCTAGATCGCGTTGATGCAACGAAACGTTCGTTTCAGGTCAAACAAATCCTGTGCTGGAGAACGACTATGAAAGCTCTTCCCATTGTGGCTGCGTTGGTGGTTGGACTTGCAGGACCATGTGCATTGCATGCCGCTTCGCTTTGCCCCTCGCTAGGCGACGCAACCGCAGGTTGCGACCTGATCATTACGGTCACAGATAGCGGCACCACGGTGACGCCTGGACCGAGCTACCTGCTGTCGAACGGTACCTACGACGGGTCCGATGACACGCTGGTCGGCATCATGAACTCTTCAAGCAAAGCACTGAGCAGTATTACTCTGAGCTCAACCACCGATATCTTCGGGTTTGATGGGGACGGTATTGACACGTTTGGCGCCGCTTCCAACGCCAGCGATACCAGCGGGTATGGTGGGCCGAACTCGTACTTCACGATGATCAACTCTTCATCGACCGCGGGAACAGTCAACTTTCTTGTTCCGCTTGCGGCGAACGGGGGGAACACCTTCTTTTCGTTGGAAGAAGCGCTCCAACCGACGCAGGTGACTGTTGGCCCAACCGTGACGCCTGAACCGAACTCCCTGGTTCTGCTGGGTACCGGAATTATCGGTCTGGCGGGCGCGTACCGCCGCCGTTTTGCACAGTGAGGCTCTCCTCGTGACGTCTCACGCTACCAAGCTACAGTGCTGCAGCAAAAGGCCGTGCCAGGAGCACGGCCTTTCTGCCGCAGTTTGAGCTTTGCCTGAGTTCGCCCAGCCAGTCAGTCGGTTGGCCGGAAGCAGCCAAATTCCCGAGGGGTTAGCCTCTACAGGCCCCACCAGTGATTTGCGCCGAGCACAAGTGCTAGGGTGATGCGGCGATGGCGATTTCGCCGATAGCGCCCACGATGAACGGACGTGCACCCTGCTTGAGCAGGCCACGGACGTCTGTGCGAAGGCCGACGCCCGCGAAGGTGAGCAGGAAGGCCCAACGGGAGAGATTGCCGAGCGTGGTGAGTTGCGCTTTGGAGAAGACGCCTGCCGTAGCCAGCGCTGAGATGAGCAGGAAGCCGAGGACGAACTTGGGGAACTTGCGCCACAGGAAAGCACCCTTGTTGCCGATCGCCTCCGCCTGGCCTTTGGACGCCCAGTACAGTGCGTAGCCGAGGACGACGAAGCCGATGAGTGCGTTGCGGCAGGTCTTGGCGAGCACGGCGAATTTGCCGGCGGCATCGCTGTACAGGGCACCAGCGGCGGTGGCTTCGGCGGTGTTGTCGACGGCGAGGCCGGTCCACAGGCCGTAGGCATGGTCCGTCATGTGGAGGGCGTGGCCGACGAGCGGGAAAAGGAAGAGCGAGAGCGCGCCGAGGGCGAGGATGGCGGCGATGGCGACCGAGGAGTCCTCCTCGTCCGCGTCGATGGCGCCCTGGGTGGCGATGATGGCGGAGACGCCGCACACAGACGAGCCGACGGCGAGAAGCGTAATGAGCTTGGGCGAGAGTTTGCAGCCTCGACCGAGGTAGGTCATGAAGGTGAGGGCGAGGGCGAGTTCCACGAAGACCAGCACGAGGGAAATGCCGCCGAGGCGCAGCATGTCACCCAGGATGAAGCGCGCGCCGAGCAGAATGATGCCGGCCTTGAGCCAGAACTCGTAGGTGGCGACGCCAGCGCGGAAGATGCGCGGCAGGCCGACGGTGTTGGTGATGAGCATGCCGAAGAGGATGACGGGTGTTGACATACCCGCACGCCACGGTGCGCCAAGCATTGCTTTTCTCGCAGCGGTCCCGTTATCTTGGCAGCCGCTTCAAGGAGACTCACGCGACATGTCTGAAACTTCGCTTTCCCGCCGTCACTTTTTTGGTCTTGGGGGTTCTGCCGCTCTGCTGGCAGGCGTTCCGTTCTCGATGGCCGGCACACGTTCGGCTGGCGCGCAAAGCCTGCCCGCCGGTCTGCTGAAGGATGCTGAGGAGCTGCCGGACTCGCTGAATAACGCCTTTACCTTCACGAACCTGATGATGGACGCCTATGCAACCGGCTCTACGGTTCGGCTGGCGCAGAGCTACAGTGACCAGGCTCTGGGAGCTACTGCCTTTACCTATGACAATGCTGTGCTGATCCATGCGTACCTGGCAAGCGACGATCCGGATAACCTGCCACGGGCAGAGACACTGGGCCAGGGATTGCTGTACGCGCAGGCGAACAATTTTCCGGTAGCGGATGGCCGCTTTGCGCAGGCGTACTTTGTGAACGTGGCGAACGCGGATGGCAGCGGCGCCTTCATCACACCGGCTGCAGCGCCGTATTACTTTTACACCAGCGCAGTCGGCGACCAGGCATGGGCAGGCATGGCTCTGGCGCAGCTGTTCAAGCGCACGGGGGACCACCATTACCTGATGGGTGCCGTGAAGGTGGCGAACTGGATTGTGACGAATGCTTACAGCGATGTTGGTGTTGGCGGATACTCCTTCGGCACGAACATCAATCCGCAGAACATGTCTGTGCCGTCAACCAACGGCAAGAGCACGGAACATAACATCGACACGTTCGCTTTTTTTACGATGCTTTCAACGTTGACGGAGGAGAAGGCTGTCGATGGGCGCACGTGGAAGGCGCTAGCGACACATGCACTGCAGTTTTTGCGCAAGCTCTACAACGAAGCGGGGCCCTATTTTTACACCGGTACCGCGAGCGACGGTGCAACGATTGCAACGGCACCCATACCGGAAGATTGCCAGACATGGTCGTACATGGCGCTGCTGCATAGTGGTGTCGATCTGGCGCGTCACAAGAAGACGATTGATTGGGCCATCGACAACTTATCTGTGACCGACACGCCACGTGCGAGTGACAGCAGCCTGACCAAGGGGGAGCAGGTGCATGGCCTGACCTTTGACACGGCCAGCTTGACGACGAGCAGCGCCGATCCGCACGCAGTGTGGTTTGAGGGTACGTCACACACCGCGGCGGCACTGATTGCGCGCGTGCTGAACGGGGACCTTGGAGGCAGTTTTGCGCTGCTTGCAAGCGACGTGCAGCGGACCCTGCGCCTGCTGAACGACTGTGTGCACGGTCAGACGATTCTGGGTGCGGGGCAAACGGTGAACGGCAAGACAATCCCTCCCAGCCTGGGCCTGGTTGCCGCTTCCAGCGTTCTGGATACGGGTTTCGGCTACACCTATGGACCGAGCCTGCATATCGGCGCGACTGGCTGGTTTTTGATCGCGGGGCATGCGGGCAACCCGTTCCAATTGGGGTATCGTCCAGCCGGTTTCACGCTGTAGCAGGCCGCTCGGTTAAAGGAACGCAGCCGTTGCGGGTTCGGGGCGGGTGCGCTTCGCCGTCTGAGGCCGGAGAAAGGCCTGCGAGCAAGTCAAAGGGGCAGGCGTGAAAGAGCCTGCCCCTTTGATTTGTTCTGGTGGAGGGTAGCTGGTTAGCCGATGTCTTCGGACCAGTTCTCCAGATAGGTTTTGAAGTCGGTCATGAATTTGCCGGCGTCTGAGCCGTCGATGATGCGGTGGTCGAAGCCGAGGGTGAAGCGCTGGATGGAGCGGATGGCGATGACGTCGCCGCCATCCTTGTCCTGGATGACGAGGGGCTCTTTGTTGAGGCCGCCGATGCCGAGGATGGCGACCTGGGGCTGGTTGATGACGGGTGTGCCGAACTGCTCGCCGAAGATGCCGGAGTTGGTGAGGGTGAAGGTGCCGCCGGCGACTTCGTCGGGAGCGAGTTTTTTGTTGCGGGCGCGGTCGGCGATGTCGACGATGCCGCGGGCGATGCCGAGGAAGTTCTTCTCTTCAGTCTGCTTGAGGACGGGGACGATGAGGCCCCAGTCGAGCGCGACGGCGATGCCGATGTTGACGTTCTTGTTGTAGCGGATGTTGGTGCCTTCAACCGCGGCGTTGACGATGGGGTGCTTGCGCAGGGCCTGGATGGTGGCGCGGGTGATGAAGGGCATGTAGGTGAGCTTGACGCCGTTCTTCTGCTCGTACTTGTTCTTTTCCTTTTCGCGCAGGCGAACGATGCGGGTCATGTCGACCTTGAAGACGGTGTGGACGTGGGCCGAGGTCTGCTTGGATTCGACCATGCGTTTGGCGATGATGGTCCGCATTTTGGACATGGGGACGACTTCGCCGAGAACGGGAGCGGCTTCTGCGGCGGCGACCCTGGGGGCGGTTGTGGCAGGGGCGCTTTGCGCGGTGGAGGCTTCCTGCCTGGCCTGGGTGACGGGGGTTGCGGCGCCGGTGGAGACCTGGGCGATGGTGTGGGAGGGGGTGCCGGGCTGGGAGGGTGTGGTGGTGCCCGTCTGGGCTGTGCTGGTGGCCGTGGGTGCTGTGGACTTGCCGCCGTTGTTTACGTAGCCGACGATGTCGTTTTTGGTGATGCGGCCTTCGAAGCCGGAGCCGGTGATGCCGGCGGAGCGGAGGTCGACGTTGTTGTCTTTGGCGATTTTGCGGACGAGGGGGGAGGAGCGGGGGGCTTCGCCGCTGGCGACTTCGGCGGTGATGGACTCGCCGGCTCGTTGGGACTGGGTGTCTGGGGTGGCGGTGGGCTTGGGCTGGGTTTCTGCTGCCGTTGCGGCGGTGCCGTTGCTGCTTCCGATCATGCCGCCGATGAGTGCGACGACGGTGTTGATCTGGACGGTGTCGCCTTCCTTGGCCTTGATCTCGGTGAGGATGCCGGCGCTGGGGGACGGGATTTCGGCGTCGACCTTGTCGGTGGAGATCTCGAAGATGGGCTCGTCGCGCTGGACGGTGTCGCCGACCTTTTTGAGCCACTTGGTGATGGTGCCTTCGGTGATGGACTCGCCCATTTGCGGCATGAGGATTATAGTGGCTGCGGCGGGGGGTGCGGAGGGCTTTGCGGGTGCCGCGGTGGGCATCGCTGCCGGCATGGCGGGTGCGGAGACGCCGGCGGAGGCGCCGATGACCGCAACTACCGTGTTGATCTGGACGGTGTCGCCTTCCTTGGCCTTGATTTCGGTGAGGATGCCGGCGGCGGGTGAGGGGATCTCTGCGTCGACCTTGTCGGTGGAGATTTCGAACAGGGGCTCGTCACGCTGGACGGTGTCGCCGATTTTTTTGAGCCACTTGGTGATGGTGCCTTCGGTGATGCTCTCGCCCATTTGCGGCATGGGGACGTCGGTGCCTGCGACGGGGGTGGAGGCAGCGGCGGGCAGGGTGGGTGCGGGCTGCGGAGCTTCTGCGGGGGCAGCGGCGGCCGGAGCCTTGCCATTGGACGATGTGCCGTTGGACGACGCGCCATTGCTTGCGGCGCTGCCGGCTTCCTCAATGACGGCGACGACGGTGTTGATCTGGACGGTGTCGCCTTCCTTTGCCTTGATTTCTTTGAGGGTGCCGGCGCTGGGGGAGGGGATTTCTGCGTCGACCTTGTCGGTGGAGATTTCAAAGAGGGGTTCGTCGCGGGCGATCTGGTCGCCAATCTGCTTGAGCCACTTGGTGAGGGTGCCTTCGGTGATGGATTCGCCCATCTGGGGCATGACTACTTCGGTCGGCATAGGATTTCCTCAAAAGTGTGTGGCGCTGCGCGCGGTTGCGGGGCAGGAACGACGTCGCACTGATTATAGAAGGGTCGCGAGCGACCGGGTGGGATGGCTGGAGATGGGGTGGGGGTGGTGCGGTGATCGGAAATGGGGAGGGCAGATCATCGCTTGTGGGTGACGCGCGGTATGGCTGGTCTGGACGTGACTGCATACTGATGCCAGAGACTTCTGTGGTGGACGACAGGGAGGGTGGATGACGAAGGTTTCGCGACGGGAGTTTGCGGCGATGTGTGGGCGTGTGGCGGCGGCGGGGGGCCTGCTGCTGTGCTGGCCGGCTGCAGTGACGGGCTCTGCGGTGGTGGAAGGTCATGACGAGCTTACGGGCTTGACGCTGCTGGAGGCTTCGGAGCGGATTCACGCGGGTACGGTGACGTCGACGGAGCTGACGAAGGCGCTGCTGGCTCGCATCGCGGTGATCCATCCGAAGGTGAATGCGTACATCACGGTGATGGCGGCAGAGGCGCTGCGGCAGGCCGGGCAGATGGACGAGGAGGCAAAGGCGGGGAAGTTTCGCGGGCCGCTGCATGGGATACCGCTGGCGCTGAAGGACAACATCGACACTGCCGGGACGCGGACGACGGCGGCCAGCCCGATGTTTCGCAACCGGGTGCCCACCGAGGATGCGGAGGTGGTGACGCGGTTGAAGGCTGCTGGCGCCGTGATGCTGGGCAAGCTGAACCTGCACGAGTTTGCGTTTGGATGCAGCGGCGATGTGTCGTATTTTGGGCCGTCGCGCAATCCGTGGAACCTGGAGCTGGCGACGGGCGGAAGTTCGTCGGGGTCTGGCGCTGCAGTAGCTGCGGATTTGTGTTTTGGGGCGCTGGGGACGGATACGGGCGGCAGCATCCGGGTGCCTTCGTCGTGGTGCGGCATTGTGGGGCTGAAGCCGACGGTGGGGCTGGTGTCGATCCGGGGGATTGTGCCGTGCCTGGCGTCGCTGGACCACTGCGGGCCGATGACGCGGACGGTGAGCGACGCGGCGCTGATGCTGGGCGAGCTGGCGGGCTACGATGCGGACGACATCTACAGCGTGCAAGCGCCCAAGCAGGATTACGTGCAGTTGATGAAGCAGCCGGTGAGCGGCTTTAAGCTGGGTGCGCCGGTGGAGTTCTACGATCACCTGGAGCCGGAGGTGGCGGAGGTTGTGGCCGCGGCCATGGTCGTGATGACACGGCTGACTGCCGGCGTGGTCTCGCGCGCGCCGCTGCTGGATCTGCCGCTGGGCGAGAACTTCTTCAACGCGCTGGGCGATACGGCGGCCTACCACGCACCGCTGATCGAGCGATCGGGCATGGAGTACATGCCACCGAGCGTGATGGATTTGAAGTCGATCATGACGCCGGCGACTGCGGCGGAGAGTTCGACCGCGCACACGACGCTGGCGACGATTCGGCGGCATGTGGACGCGTGCTTTAAGGACATGGACCTGGTGGTGGTGCCGACCACGACGAGCCTGCCGAAGCCAATTACGGCGACGCTGAAGATGGAGATGAGCGACAGGAAGCCGAGGAAGGCGTACGACTTTTTCGATCCCACGTCGGGGTGCAACAACACGGTGGCGTTCGACGTATATGGCGTGCCGGCGCTGACGCTGCCGTGCGGATTTTCAAAGAGCGGGTTGCCGGTGGGACTGATGATTGCCGGGCCGCACTTTTCAGAGGGCAAGGTGCTTGCGCTGGCCTATGCGTTTGAGCAGGCGACTCAGTGGCACCTGCGCAAACCGATGTTGACGGCGTCGACGCCGGTTCCGCCGATTGTGGAGAGTGTCAGCGACAAGTAGGAGTGCGACGTGGCGGGGTGCATCGGCTGCCCACGCTACGTGGTCTTGAGGGGGCCGGCGAACCTGTACGTGCTGAGGAGGACGCCGGCGGGGGTGATGGCTTCTGTGCTGAGGAGATCGAAGGAGCGGGGTGGGGTTCCTTGGGCGAAGAGGCGTTTGCCGGTGCCGAGAAGGACTGGGTAGACGATGAGGAGGAGTTCGTCGGCGAGGTTGTGTTCGAGGAGTACTGAGGTGAGAGTGGAGCTGCCCCAGAGGACGATGTCGGGGCCGCTGGGCTGGGACTTCAGGCTTTGGATGTCCTCGACCAGGTTGGGTCCTATGGCCTGGTGTGGACCCCATGCGAGGGTCTGCGGGTGGTGGGTGGCTACGAGCTTTGTGGCGCCCTTGATGCTGTCTGCCCAGGGATTGCCGGCGGGTGCGTGGGGCCAGTGGGTGGACCAGAGGTCGTAGGTGCGGCGGCCGAGGAGCAGGTCAAACGAGGTGCCGTGGACGGCGATGAGGGCGTCGCGACCGGCGGGAGAGCGGAAGGGTGCAGTCCAGTCGGTGTGGGGGAAGGCATTTTCGTCCGGGGTTTGCTGGATGACGCCGTCCAGGGAGATGTGTTCCGCGATCCTGATTTTTCGCATGTGCAGCTCCGGTAATGAAGGGAGAGGGATTGTGGGCCGGCACCCACCTTACATCGCCTGAGGCTTTGGCGGGGGGTGAAGGTCTGTGGGCGCACTGGGGGACGATGCGCCAGGGTGTGGGGGAGTGGAGGCGAGGAGGGCTTGAAGGGAGTCTGTCCAGAGCATCTGGCGGTGGAAGACGGTGCCGAAGTTGCGGGCGACGCTGTTGCGGGCCTGCTGCATGGTGGCGGCCGCGGGGGCGTTTTCGAGGGCGGGGTCTTCGAGTTCGAGCGAGGTGTTGGCGCGGTCGGTGATGCCGCAGGGGACGATCCAGTTGAAGTCCCGGAGGTCTGTGGTGACGTTGAGGGCGAAGCCGTGCGAGGTGATGCCGCAGGAGACGTGGACGCCGATGGCCGCGAGTTTTTTCTCGGGGATGCTGCCGCCCGGGACGGTCCAGACGCCGGTGCGGCCCTTGACGCGCTCCGCGGGGATGCCGAAGTCGTGGGCGGTGCGGATGAGGACGTCTTCAAGGAGGCGGACGTAGTCGACGGGGCCGAGATGGGGGCCGCGCTTGCCGGGGAGGTCGCCGCGGAGGTCGAGGATGGGATAGCCGACGAGCTGGCCGGGGCCGTGGTAGGTGACGTCGCCGCCGCGGTTGATTTCGTGGACCTCGACGCCTTTGGCCGCCAGGAGTTCGTTGGAGGCGAGGATGTTGCCGCGTTGGGCGTTACGGCCGAGGGTGAGGACGGGTGGATGCTCGAGGAGGACGAGGGTGTCGGCGATGGTGTTGGATTTGCGTGCGGCGACGAGTTCGGCCTGGAGGCGGAGGCCTTCGGCGTAGGTGGTGCGGGGGAGGTTGAGCAGGTGGATAAAGCTCATGGGCTGGAGTAAGGGTACTGCTTTGGGGGCTGGCGCATCCCAAGGGCATGCCTGTTCCGACGCCGCACCTTTCGCCTGCTGGATTGAAGTTTTTGATGCAGTTGAAGAAACATAACGAGCGGGAGTGGTTTAACGCGCGCAAGGGGACGTTTGAGGCGGAGCTGCAGTTGCCGTGGCTCCAGGTGATTGAGGCGGTGAACGCGGCGTTTGCCGGATTTGCGCCGGAGTATGCCAGGCCTGCGCGCAAGGTGGCGATGCGGATCTACCGGGACATCCGGTTTTCGCCGAACAAAAATCCCTACAAGACGAACGTGGCGGCATGGTGGAGCACGACAACGGTGGAGCGGACGAGTGGCGGCGGGTTCTATGCGCAGGCCGGGCCGGATGGTGTGGTGGTGGCGGCGGGTGTGTATCAGCCGATGCCGGCGCAGCTGCTGCTGATTCGGCGGCATTTGCAGCAGCACCATGCGGAGTTGCGGAAGATGCTGCAGGGCAAAAAGCTGCGGGAACTGCTGCCGGACTTCGATGGGAACTCGCTAAAGCGAATGCCGAAGGGTTTTGCGGCGGATGACCCTGCGGGGGACGTGCTGCTGCATCGGCAGTGGGCGCTGAGCGTGCGGCTGCCGGCGGAGGTGGCGTTGGGTGCCGGCCTGGTGAAGGAAATTACGAGCCGGTTCAAGGCGGCGGCGCCGGTGGTGGCACTGTTGAATGCGCCGTTGCTGGCGGCGGCGCCGAAGAAGAAGTCGATGTTCTAGGACGGTTTTTTGGGGAAATTGGGGAGTTTTGGAACCTGAAAGGGCACTCTTCCACAGAAATTTAAGGAAATCGGCAAATAACCGGAGAAAACCGAAGAAAACCGATTGACATGTGGTGCGGAAACGCCGAAGGTGGTATCCGGAACGAGCGGAAAAGCCGCATGAACACTGGGGTTTGCCGACAGGGGACGATGCGCGTGCCGGGGAGAGACCGGCGGCGCCGGATGCACCGGCGAGAACGCATTCACACTGGCGGTCCCGAGTCCCTGATGCACAGGCAACGCTGTTCGAGGTATCGCCCCGTAAGGGACAAAAGGAGCAACACCATGGCTAAGGGACTTACCAAAACCGCACTCATCCGCACGCTTGCCGAGCAGTCGGAGCTGCCGACCAAGAAGGTTGCCGAGTTTTTTGAACTGATGGCTGCGACCGCCATGAAGGAAACAAAGAAGAATGGCGAGTTCACCATTCCTGGCATTGGCAAGCTGGTGAAGGCCGAGCGCAAGGCACGCGTGGGCCGCAATCCGCAGACCGGCGAAGCCATCAAGATCAAGGCGAAGACGGTTGTAAAGTTCCGCATCGCGAAGGCAGCGAAGGATGCGATTGCACCGGTAAAGAAGTAGTTTCTTGAGTAGATCGTAGTGTGCAGTTTGTAGTGGCAGCCGCGGCCTTTGGGTCGCGGCTTTGCTGTTTCGTTTTGCTGGGAGGGCGCGTGATGGTGGAGTTTGGGCGGATGGTTGAGCGGTTGCGGCAGTTGGTGGAGGTCGAGTCGCCGAGTGACTCCGCGGCGGGGGTGAATGCGGCCGCGGATGCGGTGGCGATGTGGGCAGAGGCGGCAGGTGCGCGGGTGGTGCGGCACCCGCAGGCAGAGTTTGGGGATGTGGTGGAGGTTTGGTTTGCCGGTGCGGACGGCGGGCTGAAGCCGGTGCTTTTGCTGGGGCATTTGGATACGGTGTGGCCGGTGGGGACGCTGGCGGGGATGCCCTTTCGGCAGGGGCCGGATGGGGAAGGACGCGAGCGGTTGTGGGGTCCGGGTGTGATGGATATGAAGGCGGGCGTGGTGATGGCGCTGGAGGCGGTAGCGGCTGCCGGGGCGTTGCAGAGGCCGGTGGTGTTGCTGCTGAATCCGGATGAGGAGGTGGGGAGCCCGGTTTCAAGGGAGCACACGGAGCGGCTGGCGCGCGGTGCGGAGGCAGTGTTTGTGCTGGAGCCGGCGCAGGGGCTGCCGGGTTCCCGAGACGACGCGGCGTACAAGACGGCGCGCAAGGGTGTGGGGGAGTACAGGGTCGTGGTGACGGGGTTGGCGGCGCACAGCGGGGTGGATTTTCTGGCGGGGCACAGCGCGGTGCTGGAGCTGGGGCGGATGCTGGGGAAGATTGCCGCGATCACGGACCTATCGCGGGGATTGACGGTGAACCCGGGAGTGATTGCCGGGGGGACGCGGAGCAACGTGATTGCGGCGGAGGCGTGGGCGGAGGTAGATGTGCGCATTGCCGCGGCTGCGGATGCCGAGCGGGTGGCGGCGGCGATGCAGGGGTTGCGGTGCGAGGATGCGGGGTGCTCGGTGGTGGTTACGGGTGGGGTGAACCGGCCGCCGATGGAGCGGTCTGCGGGGACGGTACGTTTGTTTGAGATGGCACGGCGGCTGGCTCCGTTTGAGTTGAAGGAGGCTGCAACGGGTGGTGGGAGCGACGGGAACTTTACCGCTGCGCTGGGTGTGCCGACGCTGGATGGGATGGGTGCGGTGGGCGAGGGTGCACATGCGGCGCATGAGTCGTTACTGGTGAGTGAACTGGTGCCGCGGACGGAGTTGCTGGCGGGGATGTTGCGGGAGATGTGTGGGTAGGAAGGCTCCCTGGTTCAGGGGAGGCGATGGAGGAGTTGGTGGACCGTGAGGCCGGTGGTGGGATGAAGTAGGTTTGGGGCGATTTCGGCGAGGGGCCCGAGGACGAAGCGGCGTGTGTGCATTTCGGGGTGGGGCAGGGTGAGTGTTTCGGTTGTGAGGATGGTGGTGCCGTAGAGGAGGAGGTCGAGGTCAAGGGTGCGGGGCCCTTTGGGGATGCCGTGGGAGCGGTCGCGGCCGAGGCTTTGTTCGATCTGGAGGAGAGTGGCGAGCAGGTCGAGGGGACTTAAAGTGGTTGTCAGCAGGGCGGCGGCGTTGAGGAAGCGTGGCTGGGCCAGTGTTGCCGGATCGGTGCCGACCGGGGTTGTGTCCACGAACGATGAGACGGCCGTGACGGTGCCGGCTGCGGAGAGAGCCTGGATTGCTGCGTGGAGGTTGGCTTCGCGGGAACCGAGCGGGCCTGGCAGGTTGGAGCCGAGGGCGATCGCGGCGACAGCCTGAGGATTTGGTGAAGCAGGCACTAGGCGAGGGGAACCGGGCACTGGTCAGGCGTGGGCGGTGCGGCCGAAGACCGCGGAATCATGAGCGGTTTCCGCGGCGGGTTCGTCGTCGTAGACGTGGGCGAGTTCCCAGGCGGAGCGGTCCTTCATGAGGCGGCTGACGAGGGCGGTATGCATGGCGTGGCCGGCGCGTTCCGCGACGACGCGGCCCTGGATGCGGCGGCCGGCGAGGGCGAGGTCGCCGATGAGGTCGAGCACCTTGTGGCGGACGAACTCGTCGTCGAAGCGGAGGGGGCCGTTCTGGATTTCGCCTTTGCCGATGAGGATGGCGCAGCTGTCGGTGGCGCCGCGGATGAGGCCCATGTTGCGGAGCATGGGTTCGTCTTCGCGGAAGCCGAAGGTGCGGGCGGGAGCGATGAGGTCGGCGTAGGCGCCGGTGTCGAGGTCGCCGAGGAAGCGCGAGGTGCCGATGGGCGCGGAGAAGTGGATGCGGTAGTCGATCTGGTAGCCGGTGCCGGGATAGATGCCGATGAACTTGGTGCCGTCTTTGCTGTTTTCCGTGACTTCGACTGGCTTGAGGATGCGCAGGTACTCGCGGCGGCGTCGCTGGGCTTTGAGGCCGGTGCGGAGGAAGGCTTCGACGTAGGGGAGGGCGGAGCCGTCGAGGATGGGGACTTCAAGGTTGTCGAGCTCGACGATGACGTTGTCGACGCCGTGACCGATGAAGGCGGAGAGCAGATGTTCGGTTGTGGAGATGAGGACGCCCTGGCGCATGAGCGAGGTTGCGTAGGAGACGCGGGCAACGTTGCGGCCGTTGGCGGGGATTTCGAAGTTGTCGAGATCGGTGCGGCGAAAGACGATGCCAGAGCCGGCGGGGGCGGGAATGAGGCGCATGCGGACGGGTGCGCCGCTGTGCAGGCCGATGCCCTGGAAGTCGAGTGGTTCCTGGAGCGTGTATTCGGTATGGGGTTGCGCTGCCAACGTGGTGGAAGATTGCCTGTCCCGGTGCCCACAGCGGGACCGAAGTGCATAGAAACCAGCCTAGGGTACGCCCATGTATGGGGGGACCACTGTGGCTAATTTGCCACAGTGTATCCGAAGACATCACACCTGGGCTGGAGTGTTTTGTGTGTTGGGACGGGAGCGGATGCCCCTAGAATGGTGCGTACGCGGCAAGGTGCGGGCACGGGCACGGTGGATCGGCAAAGCGGATCAGCACTTCGATCAGCATGGGGGCGGTGGGCGCGATGGGTAAAAAGGCAAAAGAGCCGAAGAGTACGCGAGCGGCTGTGGACGTGGCGGCCGCACCGGAACAGAAGAAGCGCGAGCGGGAGGGACTGACGGACAAGCAGATCCTGCTGATCGGCAAGGCGATCGCGGACCCGCGGCGCATGGCGATGCTGCGTGCGATTGCGCAGAACAACGCAACATGCGGTGACCTGATGCAGTGCACCGGCGTGAGTGCGGCTACGCTGTCGCACCACATGAAGGAGCTGGAGAATGCGGGCTTGATTGAGACCACCAAGGACGGACGGTTTCTGCAGGCGACGCTGCAGAAGAAGATGTGGAAGAGCTACGTGGCCTCGTTGAAAGCGATTGCTGGATGACGTGCGTGCGCCCCAGGTAGGAATGGCCAGCGCTAACGATGCGGACTTGCAGCTTGGTGTGTCGCTTCGATTGCCGTCGAAGTAATTCTGAATCGGAGCAGAAGCGCGCCACATCTCTTTGATGGTTGTCGAACTGTCGACAGAAAAGAGGATGTTATGGGCAAGCTGGATGGCAAGGTAGCAGTTGTGACGGGCGCGTCGAAGGGTATTGGCGCGGGCATTGCGGAAGAGCTTGCGCTGGCGGGTGCGAGCGTGGTGGTGAATTACGCGAGCTCGAAGCAGGGCGCGGACGTGGTGGTGGAGAAGATTACAAAGGCCGGCGGCAAGGCGATTGCGGTGGGTGCGGACGTGTCGAAGCCTGAGGAGATTAAGAAGCTGATCGATGCCGCGGTACAGTTTGGCGGCGGCAAGATCGACGTGCTGGTGAACAACGCCGGTGTGTACGCGATGGTGCCGGTGGGAGAGATTACGCCAGAGGAGTTTCATCGCGAGTTCGATCTGAACGTGATGGGCCTGCTGCTGACGACGCAGGCGGCGGTGCCGCACTTTCCTGAGACTGGCGGATCGGTGATCAACATTGGATCGGGCGTTGGCCGGAACCCGATGGCGGGCATGGTGGTGTATTCCGCAACGAAGGGCGCAGTGGATGCGCTGTCGATTGGGCTGGGCAAGGAGCTTGGGCCGAAGGGGATTCGTGTGAACAGCCTGAACCCGGGACCGGTGACGACCGAGGGTACGGCAGGCTTTGAGCCATTCTTTGAGCAGATGAAGACGCAGATTCCGCTGGGCCGCATCGGGACACCGAAGGAGATTGGCACGGCGGTGGTGTTCCTGGCGTCGGACGATTCGAAGCTGATTACCGGCGAGACGCTACAGGCTGCGGGTGGGTACCGGTAAACGTTGTTTGTTTCGCGTGAGGGGCTGCCTGCGGGTGGCCCCTTTTTGCGTGACGCATCGTGGGTTTGGCGGGTGACGTCTAATGGGGTGTGCTGAATTCTGATGAGTTGAAGAGTGGGGCGGGGCTGCGGGAGACGAGTGCGGCGGCGCTGGAGTGGGGGCGGCTGCGGGAGACGCTGAGCGGGCGGACGCAAAGTGCTCTGGGCAAGGCGCGCGTGCTGGCGCTGGAGCCGAGCCGGGACTTGCGGAGTATCGAGCGGGCGCAGACGCTGACCGAGGAGATGGGCCGGTACCTGCAGGGTGGCGGGGAGTTCGGGTTTGGCGGTTTGTTTGACGCGGACCTGCTCCTGGACCGTGCGCGGATTCCACAGAGCGCGCTGGATCCGCTGGAGATCCGGCGGGTGGCGGAACTGGCGGAGCACATTGCGGACTGGCGGGTGCTGGTGAGCGAGCCTCCGGAGTGGCTTGCGGGGCGGTGGCCGGCGGTGACGGCGCTGAGCGCGCCGGTGGTGGCGACGAATTTCTACAAGTTGCTGCAGCTGGTGAGCGGCAAAATTGAGGCGGATGGCTCGCTGGCGGATGAGGCGTCGCCGGAGCTGGCGCGGATTCGACGCGCGGCGGAGCGGCAGCACAAGGCAATTGAGGACGGACTGCGGCGGCAGTTGCGTGCGCTGAGCGATGCAGGCGGGGCGCAGGACGAGTTGATTACGGTGCGCGGCGAGCGGTTTGTCATCCCGGTGAAGGCGGAGTTTCGCAAACGGGTGCCGGGCGTGGTGCATGGGTCGAGCGGCAGTGGGCAGACGGTGTTTGTTGAGCCGATGGAGACCATTGAGCAGAACAATGAGCTGGTGCGGCTGCTGGATGAGGAGCAGGCGGAGGTTCACCGAATCCTGGTGGCGATGACGGCGGCGATTGCGGAGCAGGCGGGGTCGATTTCGCGCTCGACCGAGGTGCTGGCGGAGGTGGAGCTGCACTGGGCATGTGCGAAGTTTGCGCGGGACCTGCGATGTGTGCGGCCGGTGTTTACGGATGGGAAGCCGCACCGGGACGACATGGACCGCGAGTTGCATCCGTTGAGTCTGGAGGGTGCGCGGCACCCGCTGCTGGAACTGCGGATGCGCGAGGAAAAGCGTGCTGCGGCGAGGACAGCGCGGGAGCGCGAGGCGGCGAACGAGAGCGGGATTGTGCCGTTGACGATTGCGCTGCCCGGGGTGGCGAAGCAGCTGATTATTTCCGGGCCGAATACGGGTGGAAAGACCGTGTCGTTGAAAACGGTTGGCTTGCTGGCGCTGATGGCGCAGGCGGGGTTGCCGGTGCCGGCGGAGAGTGCGCGGCTGCCGGTGTTTGGGGCGGTGTATGCGGACATCGGGGATGCGCAGTCGATCGAGCGGAACCTGAGTACGTTCAGCGCGCACATTACGAATGTGAACCGGATATCGCGGGAGGCGGACCAACGGTCGCTGGTGCTGCTGGATGAACTGGGCGCGGCGACGGACCCGGAGGAGGGTGCGGCGCTGGCGGTGGCGATCAGCGAGCGGTTCCTGCAGATGGGCGCGTGGAGTTTGATTACGACGCACCTGACTTCGTTGAAGATTTATGCGGCGAAGCATGAGGGCGTGGTGAACGCGGCGGTGGGGTTCGACGAGAAGACGCTGGCGCCGACGTATGAGCTGCGGCTGGGCGTGCCGGGGGCGTCGAGCGGTATCAACATAGCGGAGCGGCTGGGGCTGGATGCGGGAATGATCCGGTCCGCTCGGGGGTCCGTGACGACGCAGAGTGCGGACATTGCGCGGTTTCTGGATGAGCTGCACACGCAGTTGACTGCGGTGACGACGGAGCGGGCCGGAATCCGGGTGCGCGAGCAGGAGGTTGAGCGCGAGAAGCGTCGGCTGGAGACCGAGGGCAAGGTGGAGCAGCGGGCGCGGGCGCGCGAGCTGGAGGTGAAGCTGGCCAGCCTGATGAAGGACTTCGAATACCAGATGCGGGAGTCGTTGAAGGGGATTGAGGACAAGAACGTCGCGCAGAAGATGAAGGGCGAGGCGGACCGGCGGATTGCGCGGTTGAAGCGGGAATTTTCTGAGAGCTTTAACTCGGTCGTTGTTGCGCATGTGAGTGGGGCGGATAAAGGGGACGCGGCTGCGCAGCCGCATGTGGTGCGGGAGGTTGGGCCAGGCGATACGGTGCGGCTGAAGAGCCTGGGGCGCGAGGCGAAGGTGGAGCGGCAGATCGATGCGAAGACGTTTGAGGTAAGCATGGGGTCGCTGAAGATGCGGGTGCCGAAGGATGACATCGCGCAGGTGATCAAGGCGGCACCGGGGGCTTCGCCGATTCAACATGCGCGGAGCCGTGGGGTGAATGTGCAGGCGCGTGAGCCGGACAGTGTTCCCGGCGAGATCAACGTGATTGGCCGCACGGCGGACGAGGCGCGGGACGAGGTGGAACGGTACCTGGACCAGGCGTTTCTGGCGGGGCGGACGACGATCCGGGTGGTTCATGGGACGGGGATGGGCGTGCTTCGGCGGACGCTGCGGGACTACCTGAAGCGGCACCCGAGCGTGGTGAGTGTGACGGAGCCGCCGTACAACGAAGGTGGGCAGGGCGCGACGCTGGTGGAGCTGAAAGGGTAGTTCGATGCGCCAGCAGGGAGGCGACCGGCTTTTTGCGGCGGATAAAGACGCAAGAGCAGATTGTCCATTTGCGGGGCGTACCTGCATCTGAATGCGCTATGCCAGTGGAGCGGAAGAGCACAGGGCCGGAGAGCGCGGTCGAGGACAACATACGTGCGGTCGTGGAGATGGACCACGACTTTGAGCGGAAGCGCACGGTGGTGGATCGCGTGGCGGACGCGATTGGGACGTTCAGCGGCAGCATGTGGTTTGTGGCGATCCACGTAGTGTGGTTTACGGCGTGGTTCCTGATCAATACAGGTGCCCTGCCGGTTGTGCCGAAGTTCGACCCGTTTCCCTTTATTTTGCTGGCAATGATTGTGAGCGTGGAGGGTGTGCTGCTGAGCACGTTTGTGCTGATGAAGCAGAACCGGATGCAGCAGCGCAGCGATGTGCGGCACCAGCTGGATTTGCAAATCAACCTGCTGGCAGAGAAGGAAGTGACCAAGGCGCTGCAGTTGCTGCGGGCCATGGCGAAGAAGATGGAACTCGACGAGCTGGACGGGGATGCGGAGCTGGAGGAGATGGCGCGGGTGACAAGTGTGGACATGCTGGGGGAGCGGATTGAGACGGAGTTGCCGCCGAGTAGCTAGGTTTCTGCAGGGTATACGCGGCGGGGCTAGAATTATCGTGTGAGTCCTGTTGCTGCGGTTGATTTGATCCAGATCGATTTGTCGCCGAAGGTGCGGGAGCCGAAGCCCGAGTGGCTGAAGGCGCGGGCGCCGATGGGCGAGACGTTCCACGCACTGAAGAAGCTGACGCGGGAGCTTGGGCTGCACACGGTGTGCGAGAGCGCGCACTGCCCCAACATCGGCGAGTGCTGGAACCACAAGACCGCGACATTCATGATGCTGGGCAACAGCTGCACGCGGCGGTGCGGGTTTTGCGCGGTGCCCAGCGGCAAGCCGGAGCCGATTGACCACGATGAGCCGCGGCGGGTGGCGTATGCGGTGGCGCAGCTGGGCCTGCAGCACGCGGTGATTACGAGTGTGAACCGCGATGATGACAATGTGGGCGCGGGTGCGGCATTTGTTGAGGTGATTCGCCAGATTCGGATGCAGGCGCCGGGGTGCCAGGTGGAGGTGCTGACGCCGGACTTTCAGGGGACGGAAGAGGCGATCCGCATGGTGGTGGCGGCAGGGCCTGAGGTGCTGAACCACAACATCGAGACAGTGCCGCGGCTGTACCGGGTGGCGAAGAGTGGCGGGCGTTATGAGCGGTCGATCGGATTTTTGCGGCTGGCGAAAGAGCTGAACCCGAAGCAGGTGACGAAGACCGGAATCATTGTGGGGCTGGGCGAGGAGACACACGAGCTGCTGGAGGTGTTTCGCGACCTGGCCGCGGTAAAGGTGGACATTCTAACGATTGGGCAGTACCTGCGACCGAGCAAGGATCACCTGCCGATGAAGCGGTACTACACGCCGCAGGAGTTTGCGTTTCTGAAGGAAGAGGCGCTGCGGATGGGCTTTCGACATGTGGAGAGCGGGCCGCTGGTGCGCAGCAGTTATCACGCGCATGAGCAGGCGCAGAGCACCGGGCTGGCGTAGGAGTCTTCCGTAGATTGTCTGGGAGAGTGTGTGCCTGGGGCGCGGGTGAAAGCGGTTACAGGCTGTGATGCGGGTAGGGAGTGTTGGTGCTGCAGGGTGCCGACGCGTCCATGGCGAAGCAGGAGCTGCTTTTCGCGCGATGCTGTGACGACTAGTAGGCGCCGTGCCTCTTGAGTACGACGGGCAGTGTCTTTGCCAGGATGTGTAGATCGAGGCGATGCGACCACTCGGTGCAGTAGCGGGTGTCGAGTTGGATGCGCTCCTGGAAGGTGAGCGTGCTGCGGCCGGAGACCTGCCACAGACCGGTGAGGCCGGGGATCAATTTCTTGTAGAAGACCTGCTGGTCGCCGTAGCTCATGAGTTCGGCAATGACGACGGGGCGCGGGCCGACGAGGGTCATGTCGCCTACGAGGATGTTGATGAGCTGAGGCAGCTCGTCGAGGCTGGTCTGGCGAAGGATGCGGCCCATCTTGGTGATGCGCGGATCGCCTTTTTCTTTTCCATGCTGGCGGCGCTTCAGTTGCATCTGCTCGCATTCGTCGTATCCCATGGCGTCCTGAAGATACTGGCGGGTGTACATGGAGCGAAACTTCAAGATGGTGAAGCGACGGCCACCCTTACCGATCCTCTGCTCTCGATAGAAGACGGGTCCCGGGGAGTCGAAGTAGACCGCACACCCGATGACCAGCATGACGGGTACAAGGATGGGCAGGCAGACAAGGCACAGCAGCAGGTCAAACAGACGTTTGATGAGGATGTAGCTGATGCTGGAGGTTCGCTGGTCGGCCTGTCTGAGCTGTTCCTCTGAGAGATCGCGCAGCGGCTGTACGAACGCGCCCGCTAAATGGTCGGATCGCTTTTGGTCACTTTCCGCGGGGGAAAGGATGGTTTCGATTAGGCTGTTCTCCACAGACTGCTCTGCTCCTTTGCTAATAAGTTACTGCATCGAGGTCTGGTTGAGTGAAGGGCGACGATTGTTCGACGGTACTCGAACGTTGAACTCATTCGGGACATAACCTACACCATCATGATACCGGGAGAGGCGTTGCTGAGGGTTGACTGAGGAGTGGCACCTTGAAGCGAGACATACCGCTTCGGGCGAAGGCTAGGACTATAGAGCAAGTTGGGTAAAGACTGTAAGCGGGGCGAAGAGTGTGATTGTGGTGTAGACCCACACTGAGCAGAAAAGTCGCAGGGTTCGCGAGGAAGGCCTGGGTGCGGGCATGCGTCTACCAAAAATGGCGGTGCATGGAGAGTACACGCTTCAGGCGCAGGGGTATGGAGCGTTCCTTGCGGCCGAGGCGGTAGCCAAGGACTTTTGCTGCGGTACGGAAGAGGGCAAGCGGCACGAGGTGCTTGTGCCGGGGAGCGAGGTGCGCCAGCTCTGACCGCACAAAGCGCAGGCCTTCGCCACCTGCGCCGCCGAAGTCCTGCAGCAGCCAGCCCTGTTGTGCATGGTAGACGCCGGTGTCGAAGTAGCGGCGGAACTCCTGAAGCGTGGTGTAGCCATGGGAATGGCGCACAGTGGCGTCGGCCACGTAGACCGTCTTCCAGCCCTGCTTGAGCAGGCGGGCGGCGACCAGCGTGTCCTCTGCCATGATGACGTCGGTTGGGAAGCCACCTACGTCGAGGAGCGCACGGACGCGATATGCGGCGAAGCTGTTGGACAGGAAGGCTGCCTTGAGCCCGAGCGTGGTGCGGCTCGCCCAGGTACGCGTGAGCGACTGCGGGGGGTAGTTGAAGAGGCGTGCGTGTGCCTCAAAGGGGCCTGCGCCCTGGCGAGGCAGCTGGCGGCCGTAGGTGGCACCCACGTCGTCGTGCTGAAAGGGAGCGACGAGATGCTCGATGGCGTCGGGCGTGGCGAGGATGGCGTCCTGGGTGAGGTAGACGGCGATGCTTGCCCAGGGAGCGGCGGCCAGAGCCGCCTGGCGGGTGCCACCGTGGTTGAAGTCCTTGCGATGAATGGTGACGACGTGGAAGCCGGCCTGGCGGGCGAGGTCGGGTGTGCCGTCAGTGGAGGAGGAATCGATGATGACGACCTGCTGCGGAGGCAGGCCCTGGGCCAGAATGCCGGCTGCGAGGTCGTTCCAGTCCGCCGCGGCGTTGCTGGTGGGGATGAGGATGGCTAGCTGTTCGGCGAGCTGGGGAGGAAGCGGCATGGGGTGAATCGGGTGTGCAGCGTGGTGCGTGGGAGAGCCGGCGACACCGTGCGGGAGCGCTTGCGTGGCTTGAGTATAACTGGCGGGGTGTGGTGTGGCGTGCCTTCCGTCGGCTTGGTTATAGTGGCTGTCACGTTCGCATCGGTGTAGCCATGCGGGCTGGAGGCATTTGGGATGAAGCTGAAGTGGGTCGTTGGGTGTGTGCTGGTGATGGGGATCTCTTCCGCGGCGCGGGCTGCGGATCCGTTGCGCGTGAAGACGGACAAGGGTGAGGTTGCCGGCAAGATGTCCGACGACGGGCAGGTGCGTGTGTTTCTGGGTGTGCCGTATGCAGCGCCGCCGGTGGGACCCCTGCGATGGAAGCCGCCACAACCGGCGGAGCGGTGGAAGGATGTGCGCAGCGCGCAGAGTTACGGGTCGCGCTGCATGCAGGCGAACGTGTTTCCGGACATGAAGTTTCATGATCCGGGCCAGAGTGAAGATTGCCTGTCGCTGAACGTATGGTCGCCGCGTGGAACGGAAGCCGGCGCGAAGCTACCCGTGATGGTGTGGATTTACGGCGGCGGATTTGCGGCCGGCAGCACGTCAGAGGCGCGGCAGGATGGCGAGGCATTTGCGCGCAAGGGTGTTGTGCTGGTGTCGATGAACTACCGGCTGAGCATCTTCGGATTTTTTGCAGATGCGGCGCTGGCGGCAGAGAGTCCGCAGCATGCGTCTGGGAACTATGGGCTGATGGACCAGGCGGCGGCGCTGCAATGGGTGAAGCGGAATGCAGCGGCGTTTGGTGGAGACCCGGACAACATTACGCTGTTCGGAGAGTCGGCAGGGTCGGCTTCGGTGAGCGCGCAGATGGCGTCGCCGCTGGCCAAGGACACGCTGGCGCATGCCATTGGTGAGAGTGGTGGCGCGTTCTTCCGGACGGGGCTGGTGTTTGATTCGCTGGCGGTAACAGAGAAGCGGGACGAGGCGTTTGCACGGGACGCCCTGGGCACGAGCACGCTGGCGGAGTTGCGTGCGATGCCGGCAGAGGCGCTGGTGAAGGCGGTGGAGGGTCAGAAGGGAGCGGCGGTGCGCTTTGGGCCCAACGTGGACGGATTGTTTCTGCCGGAGCCTGCGCAGGATATTTTTGCCGCGGGCAAGCAGGCGCACATTCCCCTGTTAGCCGGGTGGGTGCGGGACGAGGGTGGACCGCCGAGCAATGCGGTGACGCTGAGCAGTTACAAGGAGATGGCGGAGAAGACGTGGGGGCCGAAGGCCAACGACTTTTTGCGTGTGTACAGTGCGAGCACGGATGATGAGGCGCGCCGGAGTGCGGCGGATTACGCGGCGGACCGGTTTATCGCATTCTCGACCTGGGAGTGGGTGGAGGCGCAGGTGAAGACGGGCGAGAAGCCGGTGTACCGCTTCCATTTTGAGCAGCCGTCGCCGGGCGGGCGGTACCACCCGGCGAGCAGCGGGGTGTTCCACTCAAGCGAGATCGAATACGTGTTTGGGAACCTGAAGGCGCGGCCGGGGGCTCCCTGGACAGAGGCGGATTATGCGCTGTCTGAGCAGATGCAGAGCTACTGGGTGAACTTTGCGAAGACCGGGAATCCGAATGGTGCGGGGCTGCCAGAGTGGCCCGCGTATGATGCGGCGGACGGTTGGCAGGTGATGCACCTGCATGCTGATCCCACCGCCACCAAAGACACGACGCGGGAGCGCTACGAGTTTATGCAGACGGCAACGCCGGTGGCTGCCCGCTGATGATGCGGGCGGGCGGCCGCTGAAGATGCGGGCGGCTGTCCGATAGAATGGACTGGTTGCGCAAACGCGCGTGGGAGCAGATGAGATGGCATCGCAGATGGCAAGTATTCCGGCGTTGAAAGAGTTGCAGGGCACGCTGGATGCGCGGATGAAGAAGACGAGCAGTGACTTTCGGGAGAGCCTGCTGGCGGCGCGGACGGGGCGCGCGAACGTGCACATGCTGGACAACATCCGGGTGGATTACTACGGCAGCGAGATGCCGATCAACCAGCTGGCGCAGGTGACGGCACCGGAGGCACAGCTGATCGTGGTGCAGCCGTTCGACATTGGAACGGTGGGGCTGATTGAGAAGACGATCCGGACGAGCGGGCAGGGGTTTAACCCGATGCACGACGGCAAGGTGATCCGCGTGCCGATTCCGCCGATGACGGAGGAGCGCCGCAAGGATGCCGTGAAGATGCTGGCCGGGGTGCTGGAGGATCACAAGACGAGCATCCGCAATATTCGACGGGATGGGAATGATGTGATCAAGAAGGCAGCAAAGGACAAGCTGATCAGCGCGGACGACGAGAAGCGTGCGACGGAAGAGACGCAGCAGATGACGGATGCGGAGATCAAGACGCTTGAGGACATGTTCAAGCACAAGGAAAAGGAATTGATGACGGTGTGACGCTGTTGTCGCATTGGAAACGGAAAAGAGCACCCGAGGATCGGGTGCTCTTTTGTTTGTGGAACGGGGCTAGAGGGGCGGCTGTCCGTTGCTGGCGGTGAGGCCGCCGTCGACGGGAAGGTTGACGCCGGTGACGAAGCCTGCGGCATCTGAAGCGAGGAAGAGGATGGGGCCGGCGATGTCGTCAGGGTTGGCGCCGCGGCCGAGGGCGATGCGCTCTTCAAACTTCCTGATGAGTGTGGGCTGTGCTTTCATCTGCTCGGTCATGCTGGTGTAGACGAGCGACGGATTGACGGCGTTGACGCGGACGCCGTGCTTGCCTTCGTCGAGCGCGAGGGCGCGGGTGAAGTTGGTGATGGCGCCCTTTGCGGCGTTGTAAAAGGAGTGGTTCCAGTCGCCGCCGAGACCGGAGACGGAGGAGACGTTGACGATGCATCCCTTGCTTTTGCGGAGGTAGGGGATGGCGAAGCGGGTCATGTAGAAGTAGCCGTTGAGGTCGGTGCCCATGACGCGTTCCCACTGGTCGAGTCCGCCTTCATCCACGGCACCCATGTGGTCGACGCCGGCGTCGTTGACGAGGACATCGAGCTTGCCGAACTTGCCGATTGCGGCGGTGACGAGGGCTTCGCAGTCGGCGGGGTTCGACGTGTCGACGATGCGGGTGAGGAGCCTGTCGCCGATGCCGAGGGTGGACTTGAGCGCGTCGAGGCGATCCTGCTTGTTGTCTGCGGCGACAAGGTTTGCACCGGCTTTTGCGAACGCGCGTGCGGCGCCTTCGCCAATGCCCGAACCTGCGCCTGTGAGGAGAACGGTCTTACCTGTGAAATCGAACATGACCCGTTGGATGGACGCGCGGGTGCAAGAGAACCCATGGCAGATTGCGCCATCTGAGCGGCAAACGGGACGGACGTTTAGAAGAGGCGTTCGGCGCGGCGGAGATTGCCGGCGGAGCCGATGTTGGCGAGGGTGAAGTTGAAGCGGTAGACGTTCTCGTTGCGGACGCTGCCGAGCTCGAATTTGCGGTATTCGCCGCTGAGGCCGCAGCAGTTCCAGTTGTAGGCCATTTGCAATGCGCCGTACTGGGGTTGGGGAACGGTGAGGTCGAGCCCGACGTTGGTGGCGACGGAGAAGCCCTGCTTTGTGGGTGTGCCGTAGCCGAGGAGCAGGCGGAGCTGGCTGAAGTCGGAGAGCAGGGATGTGGTGTCCGTGGTGCTGGTGTCGAGCCGCTGGAAGCGACCGGGCGCGTTGAGCCGGGCGTAGCTGATGCCGCCGAAGTAGTCCCTGGCGTGGTAGTTGAAGAAGACGTTGCTCTGGGTGAACTTGTCGAGCTTGAGGTCGTAGTTCATGTCCCACTCGACGTCGAGATGGGAGGTGGCGCTGAGGCGCATTTCGCTGACGACGGGCGAGTAGCTGCGGGGCGCAGTGAGGAAGGCGACGCCGGAGAGGTCGAGGGTGGTTTGAAGCACGTTGCGGCGACCGTTGACGAGGACGTTGGGGCCGAAGTAGTCGTTGCCGTAGAAGCGCTGGACGATGCGCCAGCGGAGGCTTTCGCGAGTACCGCCACAGGTGGGTGATGTTTCGTCTTCAGCCAGTGGCGTGCTGTTTGCGGTGATACCTACACCAGTGATGGCGGTGGCGCCCGTGGTTGCGGCGCCGCGGCCGCCCGCTGCGCCCAGGCCGGCAGGACCATCGGTGGGGGCTGCGCTGTCGTCCGCGGGGAGTTCCCCTTCTTCGCAGGGGCGGAGACGGCTGGGCCGCAGAAAGAGCCGCTGGGTGACGCCGTACTCCAGTTCATTTGTGTTGGAGAGGACGTCGACGGGGTCAAAACGAAGAGTGTGGTTGAAGTCGTCGATGCCGGTGACGTAGCGGTAGTGAGCCTCGGGCTCGATGGTGTGCTTGACGGTGCGGCCAAGGATGCGGGTGAATGGTCCGCCGTCGAAGGTGCGCTCAAGCACGGGCGTGCGAAGCTCGACGTCGGCCTCAAAGCTGGTGCGGTTCAGGCTTTGGGGCAGGGTGAGCGGCAAACCTGTGCCGGGCAGGGGCACGGGTGTTCGGGAGTTGCTGTAGTAGGTGTCGCGCAGGGCGACGGAGGATCGCAGGTGGAAGCCTGCGGCGCTGAGCGGGAGGGAGATCTCGGGCCGCACGTCGAGCCGTTCGGTGAAGCCGCTGTTCAGTTGGGAGCTGTTTGTGTCGGTTCCCTGGGTGCGCTTCATGGCCGAGCCCTGCAGCTTGGCGCTCCACAGAAAGGGCGAGTTGCCGATGTGGCGTTCCATGGACTGGAAGTCGAGTGTTGGAAGGTGCAGGATTCTGACCTGTTCGCCGGTGAGGGTGCGTTTGAGGCCCTGGTAGCGGTCGCCTTCGATGGCTGCGACGAAGCCGTTGCTCTCGTGGGTGCCGTAGACAGAGGAGACGATGTCGGTGGCGACGGCCTGGTTGAAGGTGTCAGTGAAGGCCTGCCGGTAGGCGTATTTGCTGAGGTATTCGGCGTCGCCGGCGATGCGTGTGTGAACGGAGAAGTCTTTGCGGCCGCTGAGGACGATGTCTTCGCCACCCTGGTTGATGTACCCGGTGGAGGAGACGATGGAGCTGTTGGGGCCCTGGCTGAGGATGGTGCCGTAGAAGCCGCGGTCGAGCAGGTTGCTGAAGTGGGCGGTGGCGAAGTCGAGGTTGCGGCCCTTGAAGCGGAAGGTGGCGGAGGTTTGCCAGCCGCGCTTCGAGAAGTATTCCGAGCCGACCGTGAGATCGGTGGAGCGGCTGAGGGCGAGATAGATCTGCTCGCCCAGCACCAGGCCCTTGGTGGAACTTTGGCCGACGACGGGGATGAGGAAGCCGCTCTGGCGCTGGTCGGCGCCCTGTTCCGGTACCGGATGCGTGACGAACGGCAGGTAGAAGACAGGAATGTTACGCAGGCGGAAGAGCGTGCTTCTTGCGCTGGCCTTGCCGTTGTGCACGGCGAAGTGCGCGGAGGAGAGCAGCCAATCGGGGTGAGGCAGCTGGCAGCTGGTGACGGAGCCGTCGTAGATGTCGAAGTCCGCCGGGCCGTTGCGAACGACGAGTCGACCCTGAAACAGGAAGGGATTGCCGACGGTGTAGATACGGCCGTTGCCGCTTGTGCGGAGGCCGACAGAGCCGGAGACGTCGTAGAAGCGGCCAGTGCTGTCACGCAGGTTAAGGGTGGCGTGGCTGGCGGAGATTTGCTCTGCGGCCTTGCTGCCGCGCAGGCGAAGGTGGCCCGTGGCTTCAATGTCGCCGGTGTCGCGGTTGTAGTCGATGTGGTCGGCTTCCAGGTGGTTGGTGCCATCGATGATGGTGACGCTGCCGTCGAGGATGAGGTGGTTGTCGCGGTAGGTGATGTGTTGCTGGGTGGTGGTGATGTGTTCTGCGCCGGCGGAGGCAATTTCAGTGGCGACCGGGTACTCGCCGGCGCTGCCGGGGATGGAGCCGGGGTCGTCTGGCAGGGCCGAGTCCTGAATCTGCGCAGGTGCCGAGGCGGTTACCCCCTGTGCGTGCAACTGTGTGACGACGGCGGTGGGCAGCGTGATACATAAGCAGAAGACGGCTGCGAGAGGCCGCCGAAGCAGCAGCGGGGCTGGTCCCGCGGTCCGTCCACAACTGCTGCCGAATGCCTTCACCTGAACCTGTTCCATTCTACGGAAAGCGAGTTCCCTTGAGCACCGCATCGCCTTTGCCGTTGCAGCCACTGCCTGACGCAACGATCTCCACGGAGCAGCACTCGCTGCTGAAGCATGAGGTTTCGCTGCGGTTGCAGCAGCATCGCCGACGCCGGCCACAGCCTGCGCAGCAGACGTTGCCGGACTTTGAGGTGGACGCGCGGCCCAGAGCGGGGAGCCGGGTAGCGGACTCGGTGGCGGCGCGGTTTGCGCAAAAGTCTTCGTACCGTGAACTGCTGGCGCAGGAGGCCGAGGCCGCCACGCGCCAGGCTGAAGCAGCGGCCGAGGTTGCTCGCCGCAATGCAGAGGCGATTTTGAGTGCGCAGCAGCAGTTGCTGCACGAGATCAGTACGTGGGAGCAGGCTGCAGCCGAGGCGAACGCGGCAGAGCGGACGACCCACGCTGAGGAATTGGCTACTCCTGCGCAGGTACTGGCCTTTGCGGAAGTCACGCACACCGGTGCGGGTCATACGGCAGAGGTGGAGAGCTTCACGCAGAGCGGGGCGACGGCGCGCACGCCGGTGGCTGTGCAGACTCAATCGATGGAGCCGGAAGTTTCGTTGGGCGGCGGCGCGCAGGCGATGACGATGGATGCCACGTCCGCTGTTGCGATTCAGCAGGTGGAGACGTCGACGATCGACCCGATGCTGTTGCTGAAGGGGGAGCCAAAGGAGCCGCCGACGGGGCTGCCGACGAACCTGATCGAGTTTCCGCGGCAACTGGTGGCGGCACGCAAGGCGAGGCCACGGCTGGCCGAGGGTCCACTGCTGGAGGAGGCAAACCGGTCACCGGAGCAGGCACAGCTGCGCATCTTTGAGGTGGAGCCGGAGCTGTTCAGCACGGTGCCGCTGCCTGTGCAGGAGAGCGTTCTGCCGGAGTGGTCGAGCATACGGCTGGATAGCTGGCAGACGCCGCATGAGACCGCAGTGCCGGACGCCCAGGTGTCGCTGGCGATGCCGCTGTATACCGCGGCAGTGAGTACACGCTGCATGGCGGCCGCGGTGGATCTGTGCTGCCTGGGGACCGTGTTTCTGGCGGCGGTGGCTGTGGCGGGGTATGCGTCGCCGGTGCTGCCGACGGGTGTAGCCGGTGCGGTTGCGGCTGCCGGGTCGCTGGGACTGCTGGGAGTGTTGTATCTCCTGCTGTTCTTTACGTTCACGGATGCAACGCCGGGGATGCGCTATGCGCGGATTGCGCTGTGCACTTTTAACGACGAGAACCCAACGCGGAGCGCGATGCGTCGGCGGCTGCTGGCAACGGCGCTGAGCGTGGTGCCGATGGGGCTTGGCCTGGTGTGGGCTGCGCTGGACGACGACCGGCTGGGATGGCACGACAGGATCTCGCGGACGTATCAGCGGGAGTACTGACGTCTACCCATCCCCCCTCCCGTCCTCGGTAAGGGGACTCTGACGATCGCCGTCAGACTGCTGGCCGCACTTGCGGAAGGAAGCCTGCTGCAGGCTATTTCTCACAATGCGGTGATAGTCGCCTGCATTGCGTGCTGTCGGAAACCCAATCCTTGTTGACGCTGCGACGGGCTGCACTCCTGAACCCTTGAGCCTTCCCTGCCTGGTTCCAGCGTTCCTCGTGTCATCGGTGGTGCGCGCCGACGGCTCGCGAGCGCACGGGGCTTGTCTGGTCGTCGATTTCGTGTACCCCTACTCTATTCTTCCGCCGCATCCCCCTCGTAGACTCCCGGTACCAAAGAGTTATGCCGGATTCACGCAATACCACGAAGGTTGTACCAGGTTTGACCGTGCCGCCCTGCCGTACTTTCTGAAGATCCATCCCAGGAGAACTACCCCCCATGCGCTTTTCCTCTTTCGTTGCTGTTGCCGCCCTGTGCAGCGCCAGCCTCGCCGCACATGCCGAGACCATTACCCAGACCTTTGCCGTGCCGTATCAGCCTTCCAGCGGCGGGCAATTCTATGGCGGCGGCCTTGCCCTCCCCACGATCAACCCCTTTGATCCTGCGTCAGGCACGCTCGACTCGATCTCTTACTTTTTGGCAGGAACCATTACGGTAGCGGGAAGCCACGGCGCCGGCTCAGATGTCAACTTTGATGGCCAACTTGGGCAGCTCATCTTCGCGCTGGATCAATATCTGAATAGCGATGGGACCTTCAACGTGTCCAGGGGTCTTACATCCACAGACCCGCTCATCTTGCAGTCTTTGGAAGGCCCGGGTTCTCCTCCCACTCAGGCAGACTTCAGCGGCCAGTATTTTACGAGTGCCGATATCACCGGAACCGTTACGTACAACTACACCCCGGTAGCGGCCACCCCTGAGCCCTCCAGCATCGCGCTGCTCGGGACCGGTCTGCTTGGTGTTGCTGGTGTGATGCGCAAGCGATTCGCATAAGCATTAGCCCGTAACGTCGTCGGCCCTGGCTTCGGTCGGGGTCACCCTGTGCCCTCCGCCGTACTTCTAGCCGCCCATTTCAAGGAGAAGTCCCCATGCGTCTTTACTCGTTCGTTGCTGCCGCCGCCCTGCTCTCGGCCAGCCTCGCCGCTCACGCCGATGTCATGTACAGCTACACCGATAACGCCAGCAACTTTGGTTACGAAGGCTCCTACTTCACTGTGGACTCGCCGGACTTCCTGTCCTACTCAACCGATCCAGTCACGCCTACGTCGGGCGAGGCGCAGGGTCCGATTCCCGCCCTTTCCGGCCCGTTTACAGAAATTGTTTTCTCGCAGGGCTCGATAACAGGATCTTTCCAAACTCCATCCGGTGTCGGTTCTAGTAAGTTTTACGCCGGTTCTTACAACATAGCTATGGACGGGACGTACACGGACAAATTTGGAGAGACGCTTACGATTTCAGGATCGCCCGACGCCCCGCCTTCATCCGTCACCCCTGAGCCTTCCAGCCTCGCTCTGCTCGGGACTGGTCTGCTTGGTGTTGCTGGTGTCGCCCGCAAGCGATTCGCATAAGGATTAGCCCGTAACGTCGTCGGCCCTGGCTTCGGTCGGGGTCACCCTGTGCCCTCCGCCGTACTTTTAGCCGCCCATTTCAAGGAGAAGTCCCCATGCGTCTTTACTCGTTCGTTGCTGCCGCCGCCCTGCTCTCGGCCAGCCTCGCCGCTCACGCCGATGTCATGTACAGCTACACCGATAACGCCAGCAACTTTGGTTTTAAAGGCTCCTACTTCACTGTGGACTCGCCGGACTTCCTGTCCTACTCAACCGATCCAGTCACGCCTACGTCGGGCGAGGCGCAGGGTTCGATTCCCGCCTTTTCCGGCCCGTTTACAGGAATTGTTTTCTTGCGGGGCGCGATACGAGGATATTTCCAAACTCCATCCGGTGTCGTTTTTGGTAACTTTTACGGCGGTTCTTACAACATAGCTATGGACGGGACGTATACGGACGCCGCTGGAGAGACGCTTACGATTTCAGGATCGCCCGACACCCCGCCTTCATCCGTCACCCCTGAGCCTTCCAGCCTCGCCCTGCTCGGTACCGGTCTGCTTGGCGTTGTCGGTGTGATGCGCAAGCGATTCGCGTAGAAGATTGGTTCCAAAACGTCATTGGCCCGGCTTCGGCCACGGCCGGACTGTGCCACCGCTGCCGTACTTTCTGAAGATCCATCCCAGGAGAACTACCCCATGCGCCTTTACTCTTTCGTTGCCGCCGCGGCCCTGCTCTCAGCCAGCCTCGTCGCTCACGCCGATGTGATCTACAGCTTTGTTGGTAGTCAGGATTCCTACCCGGGAACCACCTTCACCATCGACTCGCCCGACTTCCTCACCTACAGCTCAACCCCTGTTCCTGTGACTGCAGGGTCTCACCTCATTGAAGCTCAGGGCCCTCATCCTGATGAGGTTACTGATTACGGGCAAATCACTGCAGTTGGTTTCTTTTCGGACAACACAGTTGTCTACTCGGGCGCTGCCATCGTTACTGGCTTCAGTGATCCCTTTCCGCTTAGCCCGGACGGTATTTTCGACATCACATTAGGAGAACACGTTGTCGGTACCCTCACCATCAGCGGCAGCCCTGCCGTGACTCCCGTTGCTGCAACCCCTGAGCCTTCCAGCCTCGCCCTGCTCGGTACCGGTCTGCTTGGCGTTGTCGGTGTGATGCGCAAGCGATTCGCGTAGAAGATTAGGCGCAACGAACGTGGGCAGGCCCCGGCTTCGGTCGGGGCTTTGCTTTGCCTGCTTTCAGGTGGGGGAGGTCGGACTGAAGGGAAGCGCCTGACCGGGCACGAGGACACTGCGGTGCATCGCGCAACGCTGAGAGCCAGGGGGGCGCTAGCGGAGGGGTTTGATGCCCAGCATTTTTCCGATGAACTTGTCCGTCATGCGGGTGGGAAGCAGGCGGGGCAGTGTCCACTCGCGGAACTTGCGAGGGATGACGAGGTATTTGACCCTGGGTTTTGAGGCGGTGATGGCGTGCCATGTGGCGTCGGCAACGCGGCTGGCGGGCAGGCCGGTGGCGCCGATCTTTGCAAACAGTTGCTGAAACTTTGCGAGCGCTGGACCGAAGGGTGTGGAGCTGTACTGGTCCATGTCGCTGAGGTCGGCTTTTTGCCAGATGGGGGTGACGATGGCACCGGGCGCGATGATGCAGACGGAGATGCCGAAGAGGGCGAGTTCGCGGCGGAGAGCCTCAGACATGCCTTCAAGCGCGTGCTTTGAGGCGGCGTACGCGCCCATGAAGGGGAAGCTGGTGCTGCCGGCGACAGAGGACATCTGCACAATGCGTCCGGGCTTACCGGTGCGTGCGGTGTCTGTGCCGAGCAGCGGCGCGAAGGCCTGGGTGACCATTGCGGGGCCGATGAGATTGACCTCCATTTGATAGCGGAGTTTCTCGATAGGCAGGTTGAGCATGGGACCGCCGATGGCGAGGCCGGCGTTGTTGACGAGGCCCTGGAGGGTGCTGTTGCCGATGGCTTCAGCGACCTGGGCGGCTGCGCGGGCGATCGCGTCGGCGTCGGTGACGTCAAAGACGAGCGGGACGATGCCGGTGGCGGCCAGGCGATCCGCGTCTGCCTGCTTGCGTACGGAGCCGAACACACGCCAGCCGTGCTGGAGGAACAGCTGTGCGATGGCAAGGCCGATGCCTGTGGATGCACCGGTAACGACGATAGAGTTCTGTTCAGCCATGGCGGAAGTGCCCTCGCGGGAGGAGTCAGGTACACCGTTTGGATGGGCGTGCGTGCCGAAGGGACCAGTAAAATCACGAGATGCAGTTCCCGGTGACACGTTTGCGGCGTTTGCGTCGTTCTGAGGCGATGCGATCGCTGGTGCGCGAGACGCACCTGCGGCCTTCAGCGCTGATCTATCCGCTTTTCATTTGTCCTGGTGAGGGCGTGCGCAAGGCAATCGGGTCGATGCCGGGTGTGTTCAACCTGTCGATCGATGAGGCGGTGAAAGAGGCGGAGGCGTGCGCGGCGCTGGGGATAGGCGGATTGCTGCTGTTTGGGCTGCCGGCGGAGAAGGATGAGCAGGGATCTGGAGCGTATGCGGACGATGGCATCGTGCAGCAGGCGTTGCGGGTGTTGAAGTCGAACCGTGTGCTGGACCCCCTGCTGCAGATTGCGGATGTTTGCCTGTGTGAGTACACCAGCCATGGGCACTGCGGCGTGTTGACGGTGGATGGCGACCACGCGCACGTGGAGAACGACGCCAGCCTGCCGCTGCTGGCGCGGACTGCGGCCTCGCTGGCGAGGGCTGGAGCGGACGTGATTGCGCCGAGCGACATGATGGACGGGCGCGTGGCGGCGATGCGCGATGCGATGGACGTGGCGGGATGCGAGAGCACGCCGATTATGAGTTATGCGGCGAAATTTGCGTCGGCGTTTTATGGGCCGTTTCGTGAGGCGGCGGACAGTGCACCGCAGACCGGCGACCGGCGCGGCTACCAGATGGACGGGGCGAATGTGCGCGAGGCGATGCGGGAGATTGAGCAGGATGTGGCAGAAGGCGCGGACATGCTGCTGATGAAGCCGGCGGGGCCGTACCTGGATGTGATCCGCGCGGCGAGGGAGCGCTTCGACCTGCCGCTGGGGGCGTACCAGGTGAGTGGGGAGTACAGCATGCTGCACGCGGCGTTCGAGCGTGGGTGGCTGGACCGGGACCGGGCGATGCTGGAGAGCCTGCTGAGTATTCGCAGGGCAGGTGCGGACTTTATTGTGACGTACTTTGCGAAGGATGCGGCGAAGCTGCTGGGGTAGGACAGCCTCACCGCGAGTCTCTGCGATGCAGCTACTGGATCTGTTTGACGAGCGCGTCGTAGTCGGCGTCCGTGCCTTTCTGCAGATCTCCCTTCACCTGTGCACTTTCCCCGGAGCCCATGCCGCTGAGCGTGAAGTTCACGAGGCGCGTGCCTTTCAGATCTCCGTTGATGGAGGCCTTCTCGAGGCCGGGGTCGCTTGCCTGATCCATAAAGCCCGCGAGATTTTTGATCTCGTGACCCGTCATGACCTTGTCCGCTTCAAAGGTGATGGGCGTGGTGTGGCCAGCGACGCGCAGCTCTCCGATCATTTTGTACGTGGGAATGATGGATGTCATGTCTGCCGGCTTCATGGTGAACTTTACGGCTGCGGGCTGCTCAGGGCCGCCCATCATCGTTTTCTGGTATTTGACCAGGCCCACCCACTCGCCGCCGATTCCCCCCTTGTTGGGTAGCACGGCGGAGAAGAGGTTCGGCATCATGTTGTAGAGGAAGTAGCCGACCGCCAAGACGATAAGCAGCAGGACGAGCAGACTGCCGAAGCCACCGCGTTTACGTGTGGCCCTTTGTGGGTTGATGGGAAAGCTCGACATACGTACAAACTCCCGTGCTGCAAAAGGTATACCTGCGTGGATGTTGCCCTAGAATCGGCAGATGATGAGTAAGCGCCTGCGGATTCTGCTGTTCTGTTTGCCGTTGCTGTCTGGGTCGTTCTCTGCCATGGATGGGCAGGGCACCGGCAACGGTTGCTCTGCGATTGCGATGGGCGACATTGCCGCCGTGATGAAGGTGGATGTGGGGACGCTTCGGCTGGAAGCGACTGAACCCGACCAGGGCCATACGCGCTGTGTGTACAAAAGTATGGAGCGCGTGGTGGGCGCGACGGACGCGCTTGCGGCTGAACTGGCCGTGGACCTGTACCTGCTGCCCAGTACGGCGCGCGCAGAGCAGCAGCTTGCACGGTTAGGTGCGCCGGACCTGCTGGTACGGGCGGAGGGCAGCAACGGCGCCGTTGCCCTTGGTGAACAGGTGGGACTGGAGGTAAACCGCGAGCCGGGATTTGCGCTGCGCCATGATGCACGCATCACGGTCATGCAGATGTCTGGGAGCTTTATGCAGGAGCGGCCTGCCGGCTGGGCGTACGCCATGCAGGCGCTGGGGCTGCGCATTGCAGGAGCGCAGGTGCAGGGGCCGTTGTTTGCGGATGCGTGCGACGTGGTGCCGCGGGCGCAACTGCAGACCCTGGTCACGCTGCAGCCGGCGACGCTGACACCGGACAGCCTGGGCTCCATGTCGAACTGCACGTTGACGGCAAGCTCTGACGGAAGCAAGAACGGGTCTGTGACGTTGACGGTGCGGCATTACGCCGATGCGGATCGGATCAAGTCGGCGGAGGAGGATGGACAGCCGGGCCTGCTTGCGCATGGAAGCGACCCTGGCGATGCGGTGTTTGTGCCGGCGGGGGTGCGCGGCAAGGCAACGGCGGTGCACGGGACTACGCTGGCGACGGTGGAGGTGAGGGAGCCGGATGTGAATGCCATCGTCAGTCCGTCGTACGCGTACCGGGTGCAGCGTGCGGCGCTGCAGGCTGCGGGGGCAACGGTGCAGCCATCGGCACAGGCCGGGGCCGAACCGGTTGCGCTCGCGGAGAAGGGTGCGGCTCCAGCGACGGCGATGGATCGACTGCTGGCGTGGTGGAACGGCGTTCACCTGATCTTCTGGCTGCCGGTCCTGGTTGTGGGCGGGCTGGTTGGGTCGGGGTTGCTGCGGGCAATGACGCGCAAGCGATTGATGACGCAGGGGTTGACGGCCGTTGCGAAGATTACCGGCGTGTCAGATACAGGGGTGACGGTGAATAACCGGCCGCGGGTGCGGTATGACGTGGTGATTACGATGCCCTCCGGAGAGAGCTACGTCGCAAGTACGACGGCGCTAAGCAGCAGGCTTATGTCGCCTGCGTCGCTGATCGGGACGACGCAGACGGTGCGAGTGGATCCGAGGGACCCGCAGAGCTTTGTGTTTGCCAACCAGCTGTAGAGCCAGCCTGGTGAGAGCGCAGGCACTCCTCGGGCGTAAACTTAAAGATGGTTGTGCGGGCCAAGGTCCGCGCCGGGCAGGCTGGCGGCCTGCCGGTGGTCAGGAGAGATTCAAGTGGCAGAGACAGTGTTCGATGTGGCTGTGATCGGTGGCGGTCCGGCGGGGTATAGCTGTGCGTTTCGTGCGGCGCAGTATGGGTTGAAGGTGGCGCTGATTGAGAAGAGCGACAAGCTTGGGGGGACGTGCCTGCATGTGGGGTGTGTGCCGACCAAGGCGATGCTGTTCAGCGCGGAGATTTTCGATCATTCCAAGGAAGGCGGGATGTACGGCATCGATGGCATTGGTGGCGGCACGATTAACTGGCCGCAGGTGCTGAAGCGCAAGGGCGACATCATCAACAAGCACACGGCGGGCCTGCAGTACCTGGTGAAGAAGAACAAGGTGACGCTGGTCCGTGGCATGGGCGTGCTGACGGGGCCGTCGAAGGACGGGGTGTTCTCGGTTGCGGTCGACAACGAGGGGAAGACGTCAACGGTGCAGGCGAAGAAGGTGGTGCTGGCGACGGGGTCGGATGCGCGGATGATCCCGGGGTACACGCCGGATGACAAGATTCTGACGAACATCGAAATACTGTCACTGGACAAGCTGCCGAAATCGCTGGTGGTGATCGGGTCGGGTGCTGTGGGTGTTGAGTTTGCGAGTGTGTTCAACAGCTTTAACGTGCCGGTAACGATTATCGAGATGGCAGACCGCGTGGTGCCGGCGGAGGACGCCGAGGTCAGCAAGGAGTTTGCGCGGCAGTACAAGAAGAAGGGCATCACCGTTCACACGTCGGCAAAGATGGACAAGATCGAGAAGACGGATGAGGGTGTAAAGGTTCACTTCGCGACCAGCGACGGCAAGGACAACGTGCTGGAGGCGGACAAGGTGCTGATCGCCATTGGGCGCGCGCCGCGGACAGCCAACGTTGGGCTGGAGACGGTGAAGGTGGAGATGGACCGGACGTCAGTGAAGGTGGACGACCACTTTGAGACGACGGAGCCGGGGCTGTATGCCATTGGAGACATTGTTGCCGGTCTGCCGCTGCTGGCGCACGGCGGAGCTATGGCGGGTGCGGTCGCTGCGGCGCACATGGCGGGCAAGCCGTACAAGCCGGTGACGCGCAACCGGATTCCGGCGTGCACCTATTGCGAGCCGCAGATCGGGTCGGTAGGCCTGACGGAGCAGATGGCACGCGACATGGCGGCGGACAAGGGATGGACGATCAAGGTGGGCAAGTTCCCGCTGGCGGGTAACAGCAAGGCCACAATCCTGAATGCGCATGACGGGTTTGTGAAGGTGATCGCGGATGACAAGTACGGCGAGATCCTGGGCGTGCACATCATTGGGCCGTATGCGACGGAACTGATCGCCGAGGCGGTCACGGCGATCGAGGGTGAGATGACCATCGACGAGATGATGTTTACGCAGCACGCGCACCCGACGCTGAGTGAGAGCCTGCTGGATGGGTTCGCGAGCGTGAAGGGGATGAGCCTGAACGCCTAGTACCGCCCAGTCGATCGACGCCGGGATGCCAATGGATGTGGCATCCCGGCTTTCTTGTGGCGGGGTCGGTGCGGTGGGGCCTAGGCGGTGGGGCTTGCGTGCGGGTTTATGCCGCTGGGCGCTTGTGCGGGGCGATCACGGGCGCATAGGTGGACGGTGGCAGTGATGTTCTGCCCTGCCTGTAGCGCCGGGTGCGGCGTGCGGCAGGTTGGGGCAGTGCCTCCAAATCAGTGGGGACCGCACAGGCGCGCGCAGCGGGGCTGTGCAGCAGCTCCGGGGACCAGTAACGGCAGAGTGCCTTGCCGTGCAGCTCTGCGGCGTGGGCGGCAAGTACGTCTGCAAAGGTGCGCTCGTGCATGCTGGCGAGCACGCGGACCCAGCCGTGGGTATAGGTTGCGTGAAACTGGGCATTCGACCCGCTGATGCGGCGCAGAAAGGCACGCAGGTTCTGGGCGACACTTTCCTCGGCCATGTCAAAGGGCAGCCGCTCCAGAGCGAGCCAGGCAAAGCGCAGGTGATCGCCATGGCGAAAGTCTTCTGCACGCAGTTCGCCGGCGGTAAAGCGATGCAGGAAGTCGCCGTCGGACAGGTGTGCGCACGCGAAGCGAATGCCGTGAGCTTCAGCCGCGGCCATGGCTGCCTGTGTCTGCAGCAGGTGTGCGGCGGCGGTGACGGCAGACTCTCCGCTGGCTGCCGGCACAAAGGCATGGCGCTCCGCCTCAGAGCAGCGCTGCTGCTGCAGATCTGCGCGGCTTTGGACGGCGCGTCGATCGAATCCATCCATGGGCAGAACTGCCGCACAGAAGGCGACGAACACTACAAAGGGCAGCACCAGCAACGTGAAGTGTGCGGTACTGACGAGAGTAAAGCTGGCAACAGCCGTCACAACGGCGAGAACGGCAAGCAGCAGCTTCAGCATCCGGGTCTCATGTCGACGCCGGGCGGACACGCTTTCGGGCTTCTCGCTGCTGGCTAAAGGCGACATTCCGCCTATTCTCGCAGAAGACAGTCCGTCTCGAATGCAAGTCGGCGCGCTTGGTTTCGCGGGTCGGTGCGGGATGAACATCGGAATGGGTGGGGCGCACGTCTGTCTGCGGGTGCGGGTACGACTCTGGACTGAACGCCGGGCGGGAGCTCTGGGCGTTGACGAGCGTCGGCAGCCGAGATTGCCGGAAGGTTTGCCAAGGTGCTCAGGCGCTGCCGTAGGAGGCCTTCATGCACCAGGCGCTGCACGTGCGGACGGTGTGCTGGCCGACATGACAGCAGACGGGGGCGCGATACACTAACTGTCGATACGATGACCTGGACACGCGCATTTGGGAACGGCAGCGGCTGGCTGCTGCAGAAGATCGTCAACGGCCTGGCGCTGTCGAAGATCTCTCCCAACACGCTCACTTTTATCGGTCTGATCATCAACATCGTGGCGGCGTTCTTTTTCGGATATGCGCGGGGTGCGAACGCGGACCGCATGTTCTTTTATGCGGGGCTCATCCTGATCGGCGCAGGTCTGTTCGACATGGTGGATGGCCGGGTTGCGCGGCAGACGAACCAGGTGTCGGTGTTTGGGGCTTTCTTTGATTCTGTGATCGACCGGTACAGCGACGTTGCCATTTTTTTTGGGCTGCTGGTGTACTACGCCCGCGGCAACCGGTTTGCGTACGTGGTGCTGGTGGCATTTGTGATGACGGCGTCGCTGATGGTGAGCTACACGCGTGCCCGTGCCGAGGCGTTGATCGGGTCGTGCAAGGTGGGTTTCATGGAGCGGCCGGAGCGCATTGTGCTTGTGATTCTGGGCGCGCTGGGTAGCCGGTGGGGCACCATGGCACCGGCGCTATGGGTGCTGGCGGCGCTCAGCACCATCACGGTCATTCACCGCATTCGGTACACGTTTCTTGAGACGGAGCGGCGCAAGCTGGTGCCTGCAGGGCGCTGACGTGGCTGTTCGCGGTACAGGCCGACCGGACGTGCTGCTCTCCGAACCTGGTGAACGCATCTGCATCGTTGGACCGTCGAACAGCGGCAAGGTGGCCGTGACAGCATAAAGGTGTCCATGCTGCACCACATTGCCTTGGTCACGCCACGGAACCGTGCTGGCTATGCGCGCATGTACGGGGAGATCCCCTGCCGAAGGTACGACTGGGGCCCATGTGTGCGATCCGCCGCCAGTGTCGAATCTAGTGGTTGCAGCCGGACCGCTGACGGCGACCGCGACTGTTGCCCAAGCTGACGGGAGCGGATAGGCTGCTTTGTACGCGATTTCATGCGCCGAGGTCTGTTCTGTGTTGAAGCTTTACCGTGCCCTGCTACAACTTGCCGTTCTGCCCTGCACGACGGGTTTTCTGCTGTCGCAGGCCGCCGTTCGACCGCACCCGGAGCGGCAGCAGTGGTTCATCGACGCGGGCAAGATGACGTATGCGATGGGCGTGAACGAGCAGGGTACGTTGCAGTCGCTGTACTACGGTCCGAAGCTGGCGCCGAATGCGGTGCTGCCGGTGGCGCACTCGGTGCCGGAGCGGGCGTCGCAGGGCCCATCGTCTGAGACGACGCCGCAGGAGTACCCGGCGTGGGGCGCGGGCAACTTTACGGAGACAGCACTTAAGGTGGACAGTCCCAACGGTGACCGGACGCTGATTCTGAAGTACGACAGTGCCGCCGTGAAAGGCGACACGCTGGAGATTGTGCTGAAGGACGCGGCCCAGCCGTTGAAGGTACACCTGTACTACCAGGCGTTTCCGGAAGGCGTGATCGCGCGGTGGTCGCGGATTGAGAACGTGGGGACGGGTGTGTTTGCGCTGGAGGATGCGGCAAGCGCGGCCGTGAGCCTGCCGGATGGGACGGGCTACAACCACAGCTGGATGACGGGCATGTGGGCGGGTGAGTTCCAGCTGCACACCGAGCCGCTGGAGGTGGGCAAGACGGTGCAGGAGAGCCGCACGGGACACACGAGCCTGAATGCCAACCCGTGGTTTTCGATTGGGAAGACGGCGGAGACGACGGAAGAGGCAGGGCCGGTGTGGTTTGGTGAGCTGGGCTGGAGTGGCAACTGGCGGCTGGTTACGGAGGCGACGTCGTTGCACCAGGCGCGGGTGGTGGCGGGGTTCAATAGCTTTGATTTCCATTGGAACCTGGCGGCGGGACAGTCGCTGGAGACGCCGAAGTTCTACCTGGGCTATACCGACGGCGGGAACGGCGAGGCGTCGCGCATCCTGAGCCGGTTTCAACTGCATGAGATTCTGCCGATGCGCGCGGCGGGTGGCGTGCCGAAGCCGCGACCCATTATTTACAACAGCTGGGAAGCGACGGAGATGAACTTTACCGGCGACACGCAGCTGGCATTGGCGGAGCGTGCGGCCAAGGCGGGTGCGGAGCGATTCGTCATTGACGATGGCTGGTTTGGCAAGCGGGACGACGACCATGCGGGGCTGGGCGACTGGTACGTGACGCCGAAGAAGTTTCCGCAGGGGCTGAAGCCGGTGATCGACAAGGTGCACAGCTACGGCATGGACTTTGGCATCTGGGTGGAGCCGGAGATGGTGAACCCGGACAGCGACCTGTACCGCCAGCATCCGGAATGGGTGATGCAGTTCCCCAACCGGCAGCAGACGCAGATGCGCAACCAGTTGATGCTGAACCTGGCGCGGCCGGACGTGAAGGAATGGATGTTCCACTGGCTGGACAAGCTGGTGAGTGAGAACGACATTGCATTTTTGAAGTGGGATTACAACCGGGTGTGGAGCGAGGCGGGTTGGAATACGGCTCCGGGTTCTTCGCCGGAACACCCCAATGCCGATGCGGAAAAAGCGATCTACGTGACGCAGGTGCGCAACCTGTATGACGTGATTGATCGGCTGCGGGCGAAGCATCCGAAGCTGGAGATTGAGTCGTGCTCGAGTGGTGGTGGACGGGTGGATCTGGGTATCCTGCAGCGGACCGACGAGGTATGGCCGAGCGATAACACGGATGCGCTGGACCGGCAGAACATCCAGTATGGATTTACCCACGGGTATACGCCGCAGGCGATGGTGGCATGGGTGACGGATGTGCCGAGCATGGACCGCAGGATGGTTCCGCTGCAGTACCGATTTGTTGTGGCGATGCAGGGGGCGCTTGGCATTGGCGCGAACCTGACCAAGTTCAGCGATGCGGAGATGGACCTGAGCGCGAAGCTGACGGCGTTCTACAAGACGATTCGTACGACCGTGCAGCAGGGAGACCTGTACCGGCTGGAGTCGCCAGTGGGCAGTGATGAATCGCAGGTGGAGTATGTGGCGCAGGATGGATCGCAGGCGGTGGTGCTGGCGTACCTGCACAGCCAGCGGCTGATGCTGCGGTATGACCCGATCAAGCTGAAGGGCCTCGATCCGGCAGCGATGTATACCGTACGCGCGCTTGACCCGGGCAAGTACGTGGGCGATGTGACGGTTGCGGGCAGCGTGCTGATGGGTGCGGGCGTGCAGTTGAGGCTCGGCGGCGATTACGACAGTACGGCCCTGGCGATTGAGCGCGTGAAGTAGAGGCACACGCGAGAAGCCGATTCGGAGCAACATGACAGCTGTGTGGAAGCGCCTGCTTGCGGGCTCTGTACTGGTCGTTGTCAGCCTGCTGCAGCCGGCAATGACGGTCGCGCAGGTGCCGGGAACTGCGCATCCACAGGATATCTTTACGTCTGCTCCATTTGCGCAGTGCCACGCTTCGACAGTTGTCGAATTGTCGAATGGTGACTGGATGGCGGCGTGGTTCGGCGGCACTGCGGAGGGTGCGGCGGATGTGGCGATATGGGGTGCACGCCACACGTCTGCAGGGTGGTCCGCACCGACGCTGCTGGTGCGGGAGCCAGGCGTCCCGAGCTGGAATCCGGTACTGTTCCACACGAACGACGGTGTGCTCTGGCTGTACTACAAATTTGGACCGACGATTACGGGCTGGACGGGTGCGCGGCTGCGCAGCACCGACGAAGGCCGTACCTGGACCACCACCGAACACCTGCCTGCCGGGGAACTGGGACCGGTCCGGGCGAAGCCGTTGGTGCTGCAGGATGGCACCGTCGTAAGTGGGTCGTCGGTTGAGAGCTACCGTGCGTGGGCGGTGTGGATCGAGCGGTCCACGCCGGTCGGGGCCCTGCTGCAAAAGGCCGGGCCGTACACGTTGGGGGATGTGGCGATCCACGCCCTGTCAGGTGCGCAGATCAACGGGAGCAATGACGACATCGGCAAGACGGGTCCGGAGCGGATTACAGGATTGATTCAGCCGTCTGTGGTGTCGCTGGGCGGCGCGCATCTGCGGTATTACGCGCGTTCGTCGAGCAACATCGGTCGTATTTGCGTGGCCGATTCGTTCGATAACGGCGTGAGCTGGCAGCAACCGCGCGCCCTGGATCTGCCCAATCCGAACTCCGGGATTGACGTGGTTCACCTGCGCGATGGGCGGTTTGTGCTGATCGAGAATCCGGTGCCGTCCGGCCGCACGCCGCTCGTACTGGCCGTATCGGCAGATGGTCTCCACTTTCGCCAGTTTCTGACCGTGGAGGACGAGCCGAAGGCGGAGTTCAGTTACCCCGCGCTGATCCAGCTGCGCGATGGCGATCTGCTGGCGACGTATACGTGGCATCGCACGCGTATCCGCAGCCTGCGTGTGCCGCTGGCACAGGTGAAGGACTAAACGCCGAGGGCCTGCAGCATGGTGTGGACGCGGGCGACGGGCAGGCCGACGACGTTGCTGTAGTCGCCATCGATGCGTGGAATCCAACGCATGGCTGCGCCCTGGATGCCGTAGGCGCCTGCCTTGTCCATGGGTTCGCCCGTTGCGATGTAGGCGGCGATGTCGGGGTCGGGGATGTCGGACATCCAGACGGTTGTGATTTCAGCGTGCGTTGCTGTGCTGGTTGCGGAGATGACGGCGACGCCGGTGGTGACCTGGTGCGACCTGTTGCGGAGCAGGCGCAGCATACGGGTGGCATCGGCGGCGTCCGTTGGTTTGCCAAGTAGTTGGCCATCGACCGTGACGGTGGTATCCGCGCCAAGCACTGTTGCGTGGGGATGCAATGCAAGGACCGCGCGCGCCTTTGCCTCTGCCAGACGCAGCGTGTACGGGATGGGCTGTTCACGGGGATGCGGCGTCTCGTCGATGTCGGCAACGAGGACGTGGAACAGCAGGCCAAGGTGCGCGAGGAGTTCGCGGCGGCGCGGCGAGGCGGAGGCGAGGATCAGATCCACTCGCTAGCCCTGGGCCGTCACGCTGATCAAGGAGTCCATGCGATGCGTGTCGCCGGGCGCAAGGGTGAGGCGGTCGTCGCCGGCGTTCACGGTCTCGACGCAGACGAAGTGCTGCCAGCCGTCGGCCGGTAGATCGGCAATGGTGCCGATGGTGGTGGACCACGGATTCCACGTAACGGTGGTGTTCGACCCCTGCTTGTGGATGTGGATGGCACGCTTCCACGCGGCGTCGTGGACCGTGAGCGGAGCGGTGGTTTGCACGTGCACCTGGTCGACGTCACGGGTGTAGCGGAGGAGGTGGTCGCGCTGTACCTTGCGGGTCATGTTGTCGCGTTTGTCGATGTAGGTGGTGCCTTCCAGGCCCTCGGTCGCAACCTGGTGGATGTCGCCAACGGCAAAGTAGGTGTGCAGCCCCTCTTCAAAGATCATGGGCTCGCTGCCGTGATTGGTGATCTCGAGCGTCGTGTCCAGCGTGGCACCGATGCGGAACTGGATGGCGGCGTGGAAGCTGCCGTATCCGGCGGCGCGGAAGGCGTCTGTCGGTTCGAGGGAGAGTGTGACGTGCACGTCGCCGGCAGGGTCTAGGTGGGTGCTCTCCACCGTCCACTCGCTTACGCGCGCAAAGCCGTGCATGGGGGTGTGCTTGCCGTCCCAGCCGGTGGCGAACCACGGGAACAGAACGGGGATGCCGCCGCGAATGGCCTTGCCCGGCGCGAAGCTGGACTTTGGTGACAGGTAGATGACGGGCTGCTGGCCGGTGGGGTTCCAGCGGACGAGGTGTGCGCCCTGGGTGATGATCGTGGCCTCCGCAACGGCGGTGATGACGCGGAGTTCGACGAGACCGGTGGGGTGGCCCGCGTCATCCAGCCGGTCATGGAAGGAAACGTGGTCGCGGATGGCGTGCTTCTGATTGAAGTCGGCGGCGGTTGGCATGCGGTTCACCTTACGTGGGAAAGGTGCGCCGATGGTGATGGCGCACCTTTGAGTGTAGTGGTTGGGCGCGATCCACTGTCGTCACGCGACGGTGGACGCTTGTAGCTGGTTTGCTACTTCGATTTGGACGCTGACTGCTCGATGCCTTCGACCAGGGACTCGTAGTCGTAGCTGCTCTCCCATAAGGCGCCGTTGATGAAGAACGTGGGTGTGCCGTGAACGCCGCTATCGTCGCCGCTTTCCACGTCGTCCTGCACGCGCTGCTCGAGGGCGTCGGAGCCCCATGCGCCCTGGAGCTTTTTTCCGTCGAGGCCAAGGTTTTCTGCGGTGTGGGTGAGCATGTCTTCGCTCAGCTTGCGCTGGTTCTCGAAGATGGCGTCATGCATCTCCCAGAACTTGCCCTCCGTGGCGGCGAACTCGGCGGATTCCGCGGCGACTTCGGCGTACTCATGCATTTCAAGCGGGAAGTTGCGGAAGACGAAGCGCATGCGCGAGCCGAAGTGCTTTTGCAGCTTTTTGACGATGGGGTAGGCGACGCCGCAGTCGGGGCATTGGAAGTCGCCATACTCGACGAGCGTGATGGAGGCGTCGTCCGCGCCCTGGATGTGGTCTTTCTTGCTAACGGGAGTGGTCAGATCTGCCATGGTTGTTTCCTCGCCTTGGTGGGATGCGGGGAGGGCGGGAAGGTTTGTGAATTGTGGGTTAGTGGGCGGGTGGTGGCGTGGCCGGTGTGGGTGCCAGGACGCCGTCGCGCAGGCGGCCGATGCGGCCGTGGGGGCCGACGACGAAGGGGAGGGCGAGGGCGTTCCACTGCCTGTCGGCGTCGGGCTGATCGTCTTTTGCGGGGCGGAGGGGGGACCAGTTGCGGCCGTCGTCGCGGGAGATGTCGGTGCCGTTGGGGCCTGTGGTGATCCAGGTCTTTGTGGGGGTGTCGTAGGCCACGGAGGAGCGATAGCCGTGGGGTTGGGTTTTGGCAGAGATCCACACCCTGCCGTCGGCGGACCATGCAGCAACGCGGCTGTTGCCGTCTGGTTTACGGTAATCACCGCCGACAACGACCATCGTGGCCGACGACGGGACTCGTTGAAGCGCGAAGGCGCCGCTGCTTTCTGAAGCGGCGATTGGAATGGCCGAGCGGTAGACGCCCGTGCCGCGACCTCGAAGACAGACGAATTCCACGCGGCTGCCACCCGTGGTAAGGCATGCATCGGACGGATTTGCGAGTAGAAGCGAAGCATTGCTGGCCGCAAATGCTGCTTCGGTACCGAGTGCCGGCAATGCGTCCCGGTGTACGTCGCCAGCGACCGAATCTGGCAGGCGGAAGATGGGAAAGGCACCAGCTACCGGGTCGCCAAGCACCGCGGTTCTGGCCAGCGGCAATGTCTGGATCGCGTCGAAGAAGCCGTCGGCGTCGGGGTTTGTGAAGACGAGTTTCCAGGTGCGGCAGCCGTCGGTGGTTTTGTAGACGCGGCTGAGGTCGCCTTTGCCGCTGGACATGACGAGGGCGGTCTGGGCGTCGAAAGCCTGGATGCCGCGGAAGTCGAGTCCGGCGGCGTCGGGTGGGGTGGCGCAGCCCTGCCAGACGAAGCCTCCGTCTTCCGTGCGCAGGACGGTGCCGTGGGAGCCGCTGGCCCAGGCGACGCCGTCCCCGACGGAGGCGATGCCGCGCAGGTCGGCGGTCGTAGTGGAGTCCTGCATCTGGAACTGTCCGCCAGCGGACGTAAAAGCGCAAGCGAAGGCGAAACCGGCGAAAAGAAAGCGGCGCATACCAACAATCTTATGCCGCTGTGCGCCGAAAAGACGGCGGCTGTGGCCCGGACGGTGTGCGCGTTTGAATGGCGGAGTGCACGTGCGGTGGAGATGGCGCAGACGCCCCCGCCGAGTGCGAAATCGATTCGATTTTTCGATAAGTTTCGAAATCATACGAATCGCAGTGGTGTCAGGAGCCGGGTGTGCTGTGAGTGCTCAGGCGGCGCCCGCGGGGTCCCGTTCAACAACAATTCTCCAACTGCGGGTGGAGGTGGCGTAAACAGAAATCGCCAGTGTTTGCAAGGGTTTTCGTGTGGTCGCTCAGGATTGAAGCGTGCGCGGGAGGAGTCTTCACCAGCTTTGGTGCAAGCGGAGATTTCGGCGCGGACGGCCTTCGTCTCGACCCGCGCAGCATGCTAGTATGAGGCTCGTTCGCAACTAAGGTTTCCGGACGCAGGGACTTGAACCGGCAGTTTGCGGGGCATGTGGCAGCAGCTATCGCCGCACTACCCAGGCTGTGTAGCAACCCACTTTCCCGGCCACGGCGCTTTGGCTCCATGGCGGGCTTCAACTTGAGACTGTGCCCAAACCTCCGCAAGCCGCTGGCTGCGCGGCAACGGTACCGTTTTGCTTTTTTTTGCTGCCTGCGCGGTGCACGCTTCAGCATTTCGCTCAATCGCTCAAGCTCAATCGCTCAAAAGGATCCACGCGCGCGGCCAAACAAGCCCCGCAGCAAAGCCGCGACAGCCAAGATGCTGTTCAGCGGCAAGGAATGGAAGAGGTACGACCCGATGTCCTTTGCTCCGACGGCAACCACCGTCCTTAACCCGTGGGTGCGCATCCAGGGCGCGCTTGAGGTGAAGGTGAACCGGCAAAGCTACAGCACGTGGCTGAAGCCGACGCGCTATTCGCAGGTAACCGGCCGCGTGCTGTACGTGCGCATTCCCTCGGAACAGTTCGAGCACATTGGCGAGCGCTACGGCGACCTGATCCGCGAAGCCATCGACAACATGAAGCTGGATTTGGACGACGTCAAGTTCGTGACAGCCGAGAACGACCCGGCGGTGCCGCGCACGCGGGAGGATGGCGGCTTTGCACCGGCGAGCACGCACTCGCCCAACGCGCCGCAGCACGAGCCGAACCTGGGCATGCAGCCGAACGTGGCTGCAAACCCGGCACAAAGCACAGGTTCGACCGTGCCGGGTGGTCTGACCACATCCATGGCGGGCGGACTTGGCCCCAATCGTCCGGCAGCGCAGCCTGCGCCGCAAACGGAGCAGTCGCGCTTCGACTGGAACGGCGCCGCACAGCTCAACGCGCGCTACCTTTTCGATAACTTCGTGATCGGCAGCGGCAACCAGTTTGCGCACGCCGCCTCGCTTGCGGTAGCGGAGCGGCCCAGCAAGGCCTACAACCCGCTGTTCCTGTACGGTGGGGCGGGCATGGGCAAGACGCACCTGATGCACGCGATCGGTCACGAGGTGAAGCGGCGCAATCCGCACTTCAGCATCACCTATGTGAGCGGCGAGAAGTTCACCTACGAGATGATCGAGGCGATGCGCAACCACAGGCAGTCCACGTTTCGCGACAAGTACCGCACGGTGGACGTCCTGCTGATTGACGACATCCAGTTTCTGGCTGGCAAGGAGCGCACACAGGAGGAGTTCTTCTATACCTTCAATGCTCTGCATGAGAGCATGCGTCAGATTGTGATTGCCAGTGACCGCCCGCCCAAAGAGCTGCAGGACTTTGAAGACCGCCTGCGCAGCCGCTTTGAGTGGGGACTGACCGCGGACATTCAGCCACCGGATCTGGAGACCAAGGTCGCGATTCTGCAGAAGAAGGCTGAGAGCGAACACACGTCACTGCCGACAGACGTTGCCATGTTTATCGCCGGCAACGTGCGGACCAACGTGCGCGAGCTTGAGGGTGCGCTCATTCGCGTACTGGCCTGGACCAGCCACCACGGCGTGCCGGTGACGCTGGCCACGGTGCAGCAATGCCTGAAGCAGTTCATTGACACGCAGGTGCGCAAGATCACGATTGAGACGATTCAGCGCACGGTGAGCGAGCAGTTTGGCATGAAGGTAAGCGAGTTGAAGCAGAAGAACAACTCGCGCCAGATTGTGGTCCCGCGCCAGATCGCCATGTACCTGGCCAAGCAAATGACCGAGGCCAGCCTGCCGGAGATCGGCCGCCAGTTCGGTGGCAAGCACCACACCACGGTGATGCACAGCATTGCAAAGATTGATGAGCAGCGGCGGACGGACAAGAGCCTGAACAGCATGTTGAGCAAGCTGCAGGAATCGCTGAGCTAAGGCGGAGCCCTGCGGGGTTTGCAGCGGCTCCGGTGCTGTCTTCCTGGTCTTAGCTGTTGACGACGGTGACTGCCTGGTTCAGGTAGGTGTCCGCGGTGAGCTGCTCGACGATGAAGTGGGCGAGATCGGCGCGGGTGATCTTGTGGCCGGTTTCGGTAGGTTCCAGCACCTTGATGATGCCGGTGGCGGCGGCGTCGGTAAGCAGCGGCGGACGGACAAGGATGAACGGAATACCGCTCTGCTTGATTTCTGCTTCCATGGCGGTCTTGTCGGGGGTGGCACCGCGCAGGAAGGTTGGCATCATGAGGTACTCATACCAAAAGGGCGTCTGCTGCATGCTGTCGCCGATCCCGATCATGGAAATGGCCACGAGACGTGCGGGCGACTGGCCGCCGATGGCTGCTTCGCGCACTGCCTGAATAACCGTGCCGGCGGTATTGCGCTCGAGCTCGGTGTGTTTGTACGGCGTGGTACCGCCGATGCAGTCAACGATGGCCGCGCTGCCAGTGATGGCTGCACTGATGGCGGCCAGGTCTGTGCTGTCTCCCTCTACGACGGTTACATTGCCGGAGGGTGTGTAGCCTTCGCTGTGGTGAACAAACGCTGTGACGGTGTGACCAGCGGCGAGAGCCTGTTGAACGACGGCTGCACCGGACTTGCCGGCTGCGCCGATAACAGTGATGTGCATGTGAGAGTCCTCCACGCGTGTGCGCGCCTACGGAGAGATGCCGCCATGTCATGGGATGTTGGCACGGCCGGGACGAAGTCGGGTTCGGCCTACTCCGCGACGTAGGTGGGCATGTTATCGAAGCCGGGACCGAAGTACATGCGTTCGACGAGCAGAGTCAGGATGTGTTCCAGAGCCAGCTGCGACTCCTGAATGTGCATGGTGATGCGCGACGGCACGATGACCTGGATGTCGCAGAGGGGACCCATGGCGCCGCCGCCGTTGCCGATAAAGCCCACCGTGACAAGGCCCTGCGCGCGTGCCTGCTGCAGCGCAAGGACGAGGTTCTTTGCGTTGCCGCTGGTGGAGATCCCCAGGAAGACATCGCCGGGCCGGCCCAGGGCCTCGATCTGTCGCTCGAAGACATGGCTGTAGTCGGTGTCGTTGCCGATGGCGGTGAGGATCGACGTATCCGTTGTGAGCGCGATCGCCGGCAGTGCAGGCCGGTCGCGATTCAGCCGCATGACGAACTCAGCCACCAGGTGCTGTGCGTCTGCGGCGGAGCCTCCGTTGCCTGCCACCATCAGCTTGCCGCCGGCCTTCATGGTGCTGGCAATGCGTTGCGCAGCTTCGATCAGCGCGCCGGTGAGCCTGGTGTCTGCGCGCACAGCAGCGACGGTGCGCAGTGTGTGGTCAAGCTGCTCGCCGACAAGGTCATACAGGGGCTTCGCGTCCATCGGGTGTAGGTTCGCTCCTGTTGGTATTGTGCATGAGGGACGTTGCATTGCATCCGCAAGAGCGTACCTGCGGCCGTGAAAGGCAATGCCGTCCAATGGTAAGGTGAGCCTGACAGGACCGGGGTGCGCGAAGGCCTGCCGGTGCAAAGGGGAAGGCAGGTTGACAGTGCAGCAGCGAGGGCGCGACAGCGTTGAGGACGCACCGGCAGAGAGTGGCTGGGCGCACGCCCGCAGCCACGATCGCCGCCTGCTGTGGTATGCCCTGGGCTCGGTGCTGCTGGTCAACGTAGGCATCTGGGCTGTGTACCATCTGCTGGGCCTGGGTAGCCCCGGCAACATGAAGTCCGACTGGAACTCCTTTATCCACGTGCGCACGTGGACCGACTCCTGGCTTCCCATGCTGAAGTCGCTGGACTACTTTCGCGACCATCCGACGGAGCCGATCTACTACGCCAAGCTGTACGACACGCTGATCTACCCGTTGCCGTCGCTGTTCCCCATGATGCTGGTGCGAAAGCTGGGGCTGGGTGCGCATGAACTGCGGGTGCTGGCGTGGACCAGCTGGCTTGCGGTTATAGGTGTGCTGGCGGCGGTGCTGATGATTGCGCGGCAGGAGCTGCGGCGGCGGGGCGGTTCGCTTTCGGTTGCGTCCGTTGCGGCGATGGTGGTGTTGTGGGCGGGCTTCTATCCGTTGTTCAAAGGGTATGGCCTGGGCAATGCAAGCACGTTCCTGACGCTGGCGTTCGCGGTGCTGCTGTGGCTTTGGGCGCGCGGCAACGAGCGCAGCGGGGGCGTGGTGCTGGCGGCCATGATGATGGTGAAGCCGCAGTTTGTGCTGCTGGTGGTTTGGTTTGCACTGCGCCGCAAATGGGGTGCACTGGCGAGCGCGCTGATCTTTGCGGCGGTGATGTTTGCCATCTCGTTTGCGGTGTTCGGCGTGCAGAACAACCTGGACTATCTGAAGGTGCTGTCGTCGCTGTCGCACAAAGCGCAGTCACACTACGGCAACCAGAGCATGTTCGGCACGCTGAACCGCATGACGTTCCACGGCGAGAACCTGCCGTACCACCCCTTCGTGTATTCGCCCTACATTCCGTGGATTTATAACGTGACGGTCGCGACGTCGCTGCTGCTGACGGGGCTGGGTTCGTTTTTTCCGTGGGGGGTGCTCAAGGGCGGCGCCGGCGACATGGGCGCGATGGGCATCCTCTCGGTTGCGGCCTCGCCCATGGCATGGGAGCACCACTACGGCCTGGTGTTTGCGGTGCTCGCCTGGACGTGGTTTGCGCATGGCTGCTGGCAGCGAAAGACGCCATGGCTGCTGGGGCTGAGCGCGCTTCTGACGATGAATTCGCTCTCCCCCATTCACCAGTTCCTGTCGATGCACGCGGGGTGGAACATTCTGCAGTCGTACCTTTACTTTGGGGGCTTGCTGCTGGTGTTCCTGCTGATGCGGCTGGCGCGGACGGAGACCGCCGGGCAGCCCACACGGCTGTGATCCAGCATTCCTTCCGACAACGACGTTTGTGGGGGCGTCAAGTCGTTAGTTTCCGAAAACCACGACATTGCAGGAACATCGTTCCGTCTCCTTCTAGTCTGATCGGCAGATAGAGAATTCATGGGTGCCTCTCTTCAACTGACTCCTGCCGTGCAGCAGGCGTTCATAACCAACCCGCGGAGCGCACGATGAAGAGCTTAGAAGCAAGCAGTCTGCGGTCGCAACGTGTCTGGCTGGCGTGCGCTGTCGTTATTTTCGCTTACTTCATGACAGACCGGGTCGAAGCAGCACTGTACCGTCCGCTTGTTCATGCACTTGGTCTTCGACACAGCGCACAGGACACTTTGGGCAGAAGCACGTACGGGACGCTTATGCTCGTTCGGCTGTTCTGGAACGGTCTGGTCTGGCTGGTGCTGTGCAAAGTTCTCGCCCAACGCCCGCTTAGCTTTCCGCTTGGTCGTAAGCGCTTAGTTCGTAACACGATGATTGGGCTGGGTACCGGAGTTGCTGTCATGCTCTTAGCCATGCTTGGTATCTGGGGACTGCGATGTGCCACGGTCGGCGCGTCAGGCCAATCTATCTCGTCAGCTGCAGGCAATGGTTTCGGCTGGATCGTTTTAGATTACGCAGGAGCTTTGGGAGAAGAGCTTTGGGGACGGGCGATCCTGCTTGTTGTGGCGCAGCGGTTGATTGGCTGGAGGGGAGCGATGCTGATCTCGGGCCTGATGTTCTCGGGGCTTCACTTCAGCAATCATGGGGCAACCTGGATTTGGCTGGTGCGGCTCTTTCTGCAAGGCGTGCTGCTTTCCTACGCTGTCTTTCGCACAGGCTCTCTCTGGTGGTCTGTGGGTTACCATACCGGCTGGAACTGGGTAAGCGCACCCTTCTTCGGAGCGGCGGGAAGCGGCTATCTCGACGAAGGACACATTTTCAACTTCTATCCGCAAGGATCGGTATGGATCACGGGCGGTTCCGTAGGGCCGGAGGGAAGCATCCTGGCATTTGCGGCGGTGCTGGGTGCCTTTGGACTGCTTCTCCTGGCCACAAGTCATGAACCTCTCAGAGCCACTGCAGCAGAGCACCTCGTGCCCGCGTCCCGGTAACCTCACTTCCGGAAGAGCTGTTCTATAGGAACGGTGTTTTGGGAAGATTCGCCTCTTTGGCGCGGCCGATTTGCCGTCGGGTTGGCGGCAACTTCGGGGGTGACCGGGACCGTCTTCCGCTTTTGGTTTGGGCGTATGAATGCACGTTAAATCGAGCTCAACCATGCCGCTGAAGCGGAACTTACGCAACTTGCCACAACGGCGTTTATAAGGACTATTCCGGCTGAGTCATGCCGATGTCTAAGTTGGGCAGCAGCATGCTTGGCTTACTGAGGCTCCTAAGGCAGCCCAAACGGATTGAAAAGCCAAGCAGGTCTAACATCTTAAGGAACGATTGGCGATGACGGTTAAGCGGAGTGTACAAACTGGCTTGCAAGAGTAACCTTCCAGCCGTACCACGGAGACATCATGTTGATACGCGTCGCAACCGCCGTTCTCTTGTTTTCCTTTGGCTCCGTCCTGCTTGCCCAAGCATCCTGGCAGGGCACATGGACGCTGGTTCAAAGCGAACGCCACAATGTTGTCGAGTTCCTGACGTTCGAAAAGGGGACGGATGGAAGCCTGACCATCCGCAATGAGGGCCGGGCACCTGTACGTTGTTTTCCTGATGGCGTGCCGCGCAAGGATACTGCTACCGGGTTGGACTACTTCGCTGCGCTGGATGGGTCTCGCGGCTTTGTGTTGCAGATCAGCCGCGGCAACGCACATGTCCTTCTACTTTCGGCTGAGCTCTCATCCAATTCAAAGACCCTTACCGAGAGCATCACGGACTACCACCAGAACGATGCAGCCTCCCACCGTTCCATAAAGTATGTGCGCGTGTCGGGAGACCACGGCTTTGCCGGCAAGTGGCAGACTCAGGATCCGGACACGGGTGGGCCGCCGCGCACGTTCATCGTAGAGGTGAAAGCGAACGGCTATTTTTCCGCGAGCCTACCGGGGCTTTATCGCTCCGTTAGCGCCAAACCTGGAGGTCCTGCGGGCGGGATCCTGGGCTTGAAAATGCCGACTGGAAGCGTCGTTGCTTTGACGCAGGACAATGCTCAGACCATGCATTGGACCATGCGTACTCATGACAGCGTGCCGGTCGCGGGAAGTGCCGTTCTCTCCACCGATGGTCGCACCCTCAGAGTGGAAAGCTGGCCTCTGCATCGGCCGGATGTACGGAGTGTTGCCGTCTACGCTCGTCAACCATAATGATTCTGAGCTGGAACGTGCAATGCTTTTGGAGAACGCACAATGGTCCCACGCATGATTGCCTTCCTGGTACTTCTTACCTTGGGAAGCCAAGCTGGAGGGCAGCCGTCATCCTCGCCGAAGTTGGGTTCTCTCTTTCTGCGCGGTGACACACGTGCCTGCCACGGCTTTCTGAAGCTTGATCGCCGCCACCTGCTCTGGCGAAGCTCCTTCAATTCCTGCAACTCGCGCTACCGCGTTGCCGGCGATCAGGGCGGGCTATGGACCCTGGAACTGATGGGCCCGAACGGGACACGCTCCCGCGGGTGCTCACTCAAGGCTGTCACCCTGCAGCGGTCTGGGACAGCCTCCGCCGATGCGGTATGGCAGGTGGCCGGATACACCACCTTTGCTGCCATCGACACAGAGCCGCCCAGGCCGGCCATCGCGTGCGAGCTCCAAGCCGAGAAGGCGTTGCCCGGCCAGAGCATCGGTCCGCCAATGCCAACAATTAGTTCTCACGCCGTCAGGCATTGAAGCGTTCAGAATCCATCGCACGATTTTGCATCACCGAGCAACCCGCACTTCCAAACGAGAAACGTACTACTGTCATGAATCGGCCGGCAAGGACCAGCAGCCTTCTAGCAGGCCCGGATTGGGACTTACCGAGAGAGCCCGTGAGCGCAATGCTTACCCATGGCAGGAGCAGAACGTATGTTCTCAAAGCGACTTCGTCAGTTAGCGCTGTTTCTGGCTATTCCGGCGATCTTTATAGTGTTTGCCATTCCTTATCGCTCCGGTTCCTGGATGTCTCGCATCTTTCCTCCCGAGGTGAAGGGAACGATTACCTCTTCCGGTGCTGGCGGCAACTGGACGATGAACGTAACTTCCTGCATCTCAGGATCCATCGCGGGTACTTTGGAGCAGCCTTCTTCGATGACAAGCAGTCGCAGTTAGGCGGGCATGTTGCCGTCCAGGAAAATGGCGGTCAGGACATCATGATCAACACGCCGCCTTCAGGCGGCAGCGTCAGGCTCTCGCCCGGCAGTTGTTCCCTATGGGATGTCTCTATGCTTGAGACGGGCTCCACGAGATTTCATCCAGTAATCATGGGTGGGCATGCTCGCTTCCGCTGTGACTTTGTCAACCCAGAGGCTCACATGAACGGTAATGTTGATTTTCGATTCTGCATGTAAGTGACGCGCACCGCTTACAGCAGCTAGAGACAACCAGCTTCAGCGCCTGCTAAGTGCGGGCCGAGCGCGCCGATTCAGGAGAGCCCCCCAGACCTAACATCGGTAGTCCAATCATTCGGTAAAAGACTACGAGTTGCGGGGCCATAAAGCTCTCAGCTATGCCCCAAAACACAACGACGACGTGTAGGGAAGGCCCTGTCCACTTGACGAGGAATTATGTTTGGATTTCATGTGAGTACCGTCGTCGACGGGTCACGACTTACCGTGACGAATCCCGCTGACGTTGTCATGCTTCTACTTCTTATGATCTTTACAGTCTGGCCATTGCTTATTTTTCTGTTTGAGAAGCCAATGCATGTGAAGAAGGTGATCGTACATGCCCTGATCACGTTAGCTGTTTACGGATTTTTTATTAACGTGACGCAGCTACGACTCGATAAGGCAACACAGATGGCTTCCGTTCGCCACTTCCAATGGTTTTACTGGCGGTCGTACAGTTTTCCCATGGATAAGATTCAGTACGCTTATTTGGCTACCGGAAGGGGCTCAAACCAGGTCTGCCTGCAATATGCAGACGGCAGCATCGCGACATTTTCCATTCAGAACCAGATGAACGGTAAGCCAGGTGCCGTGCTTGAAATTAATCGCTTTCTGGGTCGTGAGCGGTGACGACAATGAGCGATTCAGACGCGAAGAAACACTCACGGGTAAACACTTCTGTCGTCGGTCGAGTGCTGGATGCCTACGGCAGTTGGGTGGCCAGCAGGGCTGTGGGCAGGCGTCGGTGTTTCTCCGCGGGCGGTGGCGCTGGGGCTGCTTTGACTTCAAGCAGAGCGGTTGGGGCGGGCTTTTGCCTGGCCGGCGGCGCGCCCAGGTAACGGCGGTACACGCTGATGTGGAAGCAGGCCTGCTGGAACTCTTCCTCCACGTCGATCTTGCCCTGATCTTCCACTGGGCCAAGATAGGCGCGCATCCAGGTGATCTCCGTCAGGCTCATACCGCGCTTGGCGAGGTCGATTGCCTGGCCGTACAGGTGTGGCGAGGCGATGTCGCCGGTGGGTGGAGCGGCGTTGCCGTTGACGCGCACAAGGCGGCGCTGGAACTCTACCGTGCGCACCGCGGAGGTGACGATGAGCGGCGTGCCGAAGCGCGTGTAGTGCGCGCGTGCCATGTCGCGAAGGAAGCGGACAGTCCACGGCCGGGCGTAGCGCCGGTTCAGCGGCAGAGCGTCGTTGGGGTAGACCGAGTCGTCGTCGGGCAGGTCGACAAGCAGCTTGAGCCGGTGCATGTCGGCGAGTTCGCGGTCGTTCGCGATGCGTTCCAGACCGTCGGAAACCGCCATCCGGTTCTGGTGCACGAGGATCTCGTGCGAGCCTCGCATGGGTGGCAGGAGGGCGAGGTGTCCCTGGCCGTCGAACAGATTGACCGGCACAACGGATGCCGTGGGCGACAAGTCGTCGACCGGCTTTGACCTGGGGGTTGCTGGTGATGTCGCAAGCTGGATGGCCGTGGCGGCGGTTGCAGGGATATCGTCGCCGTCGAAGGTTTCGTCGGCCATGCCGTTGCTTACCGCGGGATCAAGCACGATGTGGCGAGCGCCTGCCTGCACGGCAGCAATCGCCGGCTTGCGGCCGGCAACCGGCGGGGATGGCAGCTGCAGCCGGGGCGTGGGCGAGGCTGCTGTTTCAAGCGCGATGGCCTGCACCGCACGGGCGGAGCTGTCGCCGGCAGTGGCCACTGGGATGGGCGCCAATGCCCGTGCATCGGAGAGGCTGGCAGGAGCGACGCCCTTGCCGCGCACCACAGGCGCAAGGTCAGGATGCGCATTTCTGGCGGACGGTACGGTGCTGAGGGCTGCCGGCGGACTCAGGTTAAGAGCTTCAGTGCTGGCAGTGGGGTTTGGCTCGCGCGCGGCACTGGGAACAACGGGACGAATCGTCTGGCGGGCAGGCTGCCGGACAGGCTGCCGGACGACAGGTGCGGGCGTACGACTGCTGAACCCCGACGCTGCGGGGGTGGATTCGTCGTCCCCATGCACAAACGGCGCAGGCTCACGTGCGGTGGGGGCGGTGCTGGGAATGTGGCTCTCTGCGTCTGCGGCATCATCGGCTGCCGTGGTCTGGCGGCTATTCTGCTCTGCGGCAGAGCGGATGGTGGAGCGCTGGGCGGCGGCGGCGCGGTCGAAGTCGGCTGCCGTGGCCTTGGGTGCGGTCGTGGCAAGATCCGGCGTGCGGGCTGGACGGGAAGCGGGCGGGTGGGCACTGGCGAGGGTCGCCGATGCCGTGTGCGTCTTGTACCAGGCGTGGACCCGGTCGCGGGTTCCGGAGTCCGCCAGGGCGTCGTCTGGCCTGGCTGCGCTCTGCTCGGCGTGGCCAGCCCTCAGGCGCGGTGAAGTGTCTGCGGTCTCCTCACGGTCCAACGCTGCGGCACGCGTGCCCCGGCGATTGTGCGCTGCGGCTCCGTGCGCTGCGGCCCCATGCAGCTGAACGACGCGATTGTTCTTCCGGCCGAGGGGGGATTCGGCTCGCACGTGTGCCGCTGCATGGCTGTTGCGGGATCCGTGGTTTGTCTCCTGTGCTGCTGTGGCGTGAGCGCGGGTGCTCCTGCCAGGCTTCGTCTGCGCCGCGCCGTGTGCTGCCTGGCGTGCGCGTGCATGCAAAGGCGGCAAGGCTGCGCGGCGTACCGGCGCAACGGCATGGTGGACAGATGCGTGTGCGAACGGCCCGGCAAAGGGGCAGACGAGCAGCGCCGCAGCCGCAAGTGCGATCTTCCGCGGCGACCAGGGGTGGCCGGCGCGGGCAGGCAAAGGCTTCGAGAGTGCGGGCATATGGGGGTGCGGCCGCGAAGAATCCAACATCAGAGCCTCCCTAGACTATGCAACCCTGCGCCACGGGTGAAGTAGCGTCGGTGATTCGTCACCGCCGGGTCACCCCTGGACATGATTGCTGCGTCCAATGGCTATGCCTATACCCCATCCAGTGCACGTAGTGCGCCGCTTCTGCTTAGGCCGTTCTCAGATCGCTGTGGTGTCTGGCCTGGCACTGGCTGCCGGCACGGCGTCCCTGGTGTGGGCTGCAACGGCAGGTGCTGCGCCGGTGCCGCAGGCCGGTACAGTGCAGACCGGGACCGTCCAGCAGTACCAGCACGACGTGTTGCCGGTGCTGCAGGAAAACTGCCTGCGATGCCATGGCGGCATGAACCACCGCGGCGGCTACAACATGAGCACGCGCGCCGGTGCCCTGTCCGGTGGACACCACGGCGTAGCGATCGTTCCCGGCAAGCCGGACGAAAGCCTGCTGATCAAGCTCATCGGGCCCGGCCCCTACCCGAACGACATCAAGCCCATGCCGCTGAAAGGCAAGCTGACCGACGGGGAGATTGCCACGCTGCGACAGTGGGTTGCGGGTGGAGCGGTGATGGACCAGTAGAAGGTCTATGCCGTTGCAACTGGCTTCTGCGAACGCAGGCGACGGTTCATCGGCTCCGACCAGTATCGCGCCATGGCGTAGCCCAGCGGTGCCGAGGCAACCAGCATGGCGAGGATCCACAGAACCGGTGATCCGGTGAGCTGACCGGTTTCCTTCCTGTGCTCGTAGAGCAGCGTCAGCAGGATCACGGCGAACTCGTGCGTGAGGTACACCTCGTAGCTGAGCCGGCCAAACCAGCGCAGGGGCGCAGCCCACGCACGGCCAGGGCGGTTGCGCAGCACTGACGGCAGGATGACCATGCAGGTGCCGAGCGCAAGGACGTTGTCGTCCAGCGCATGCCGGCCCAGCCACTGCATCCACGCGGTGCGCGGATAGAACGCAACGAGCAGCATGAGTGCGGCACCGACGCTCTGCGTGCCAAGCAACAGGACTTGTGAACAGCTCCGTCCCCGGCGCTGCAGCCAATCTGTGACCATGGCTGTGAGGCACCCGAGAGCGATGGAGTCCATGCCGCCCAGGTAGCTTTTCTCCTGCCAGATGTCACGGCCTTCGGTCCACACGCTGCGCGAGAGATGGCCCACGGTGACGAAGGCAAGCAAGAGCGCCACAAAGCTCACCAGGCCCAGCCTGGGGAATCTTCTCTGTCGCAGCAGCAGCAGGCACACCAGCGGAAATGCAACGTAGAACCCTTCCTCCACGGAAAGCGACCACAGCACGTCCCAGCTTGCAGGCAGGTATCCCTTGACCCCCTCCCACCAGTTGAGCGTGAAGGTGAGCGCAGAAAGCAGGGCGCGCGGGAGCCCGCCGTGTTTGGCGGTGATGACGAATGGTCCCCAGCCCGCGAGGTGAAAGAGGCTCAGCACCGCCAACAACAACAGCAGCGGTGGCGCGATGCGTGCGAAGCGTATGCGATAAAAGGTGCCGGTCCGCATGCCGGCTAAGCCACCGAAGCGCCGGATGGAAGTCAGCGTGATCAGGAAGCCGGAGATGGCGAAGAAGATGGTGACGCCCTGGTTGCCGTTGCTGAACAGCAAGTGCAGCAACGATTGCGGCATGGTGCCCTTGAGCGATGCGCCAGCAAAAAACATGCGAATGCGGCCGTGCAGCAGGATGACAAGCACGATGGCGATGCCGCGCAGAGCATCGACCGTGTCAAAGCGCGGCGTTGCAGGCCGTGGAGATGCTGGTGCTGGCATGACTCCACCGTAACGGAGATTGACGCTGCAGGGCACCATGGAAGCCCGGACGTCACGAGACTCGCGTCCGCATACCTCCGCGGACTAGCTGAAGGCTGCGGCAAAGCCGGTTTTGATGAGCACGAATACCAGCCACACACCGAAGATGAGCGCATAGCCATTTGCCGGTTTCACGCGCGCCACAATGGCGCCTCCAAGAGCCATGAGGAAGAGCGGCCACAGTGTCAGCAGATCGAACGATCCCAGAAGGCTGTGCAGCCACGGTGCGGCATCCGCGGAAAGGTAGTAGCCGGGATTGGTACCCACTGGGTCTTGCAGATTGAATGTGTCGTTGTCGCCGGCGAACAGGGTGATGATGCCCAGAATGGCGCGCAAGACGCTGGGCAGCGACGCGAACATGCTGACGGCAAACATTTCTGGATAGGTGGACGTGCCGCCCAGGATGAAGTTGAACCCGGCCCACAGCAGAAGCGCTGTAAACGCCAGCACAGCAATCTGGATGACCGGATAGGCATAGAGCGAATAGGTCGTGATCTTGCCGATGATGGAGCGCTGCGCAGCCTGCTGGTCTGCCGGCAGCTGCTTGAACTGGTCGTATTTTTTCGCGTTCGCCCGCAGAGCGCTGTCTGCGATGCCGCTCGGTCCGAGCTTGTGCGCCAGCGTCACACTGAACAGGACTCCGAACGCTACAAGCAAAAGGTACGGCAGCCACCAGGAGCGATTGCGGCGGATGTCCGCGAAGGTTTTGGATGGCGCAACGAAGGTGTCGACGACACGCTGTACTTCGGTCAGGGTAGGCTGGCCGTCGGGGTCGTCATGGAAGGCGAGCGGTGGCGCGGTGGACATGGCGTGCGTCCTTGGCAGGTGCAGAGATTTGCCGACGATTGTAAGCGACACGCATTTGCCTGAACAGCGGTTTCTCCCTCATCGCCAAAGAAAGAACCCCCATCCGCACTGGCTGCGGACGGGGGCTCAGTGGGTGTGGCAGAGGTGCGTTTACGAGGGGATGAGCAGGCCGTCGGCCGTGACCACGGGATTGAGCGGTACGGGGGTGGTGCTAAGAGCGCGACCGCCCTTGCCGACCCAGGTGGTGGTCCAGCGTCGCGACACGATGCGCAACACGAACAACACGACGAGTGCAAAGATCGCATACCCGGTAAAGCCCAGTGAGTAGGAGCCCGTGTGCTGCTTGGATTGGGACAGAGCGAGCGGCAGGATGGAACCGCCCAGCGCGCCGATCTCGCCGATCATGCCGCCGGCGACAGCGGTGGTCAGCGGCCAGCGCAGCGGCACCATCTGGAAGGTGGCACCATTGCCCGCGCCCAGCGCTGCAAAGCACAGCATGAACATGGCCGTGGTGACGACCAGAGACGGAGCAGCCATAAGGCCGAAGAGGCCCGCGATGGCGATGAGGAAGACGACCGAAAGCGTGGTGATGCCGCCGATCTTATCCGCAAAGTAGCCGCCTACGACGCGGGTGGCAGAGCCGGTGAGTGTGGCAAAGACGGTATATGTGCCGGCCTGGATCTTGCTCATATGGAACTGACTTACATAGAAGGTGGGAAGGAAGGTGGCCAGGCCGATGAAGCCGCCGAAGGTGATGATGTAGACGAGGTTGAAGTACCAGCCGTCCTTCTCCATGAGGCAGGCGAGGTGCTCCTTGAGTGTCATGTGCTCGGTGTCTGGTGGCTCTTTGGCGAAGAAGATCATGACCAGCAGCGGCAGCATCATGCAGCCGGCGGCAAAGCCATACACATGCTGCCAGCCGAAGTGAGTGGCCAGGCGAGGCGCGAAGAGCGAAGCCAGTGCGGTACCGCTGTTGCCGGCGCCGGCAATGCCCATGGCCAGGCCCTTGTACTCCCTGGGGAACCAGCCGGAGCCGAGCGAGAGCGCAACGCCAAAGCTGGCACCGGCCATGCCCAGCAGCACGCCCATGGCGATGACGTCGTGGAAGGTCCTGACGAAGAAGTAGCCGTAGAGCAGGGCGATGATGATGGCCGACATTTCAACGATGGCGGCCATTTTGCGGCCGATGTACTGGCTGACGACGCCGAGCGGAAAGCGCATCAGTGCGCCGGCCATGGTGGGCGTGGCAATCATCAGGCCGGTCTGCGCTGGGGACAGGTGAAACTGCTGGGTGATGAAGGGGCCCATGGCACCGTTGAGCACCCAGATGGCGAAGGAGAAATCGAAGTAAAGGAAAGACGCGAGAAGTGTGGCGGGGTGGCCCGACTTCAAAAACAATTTGGCGCTGGCCATAACGTGGCTCCTGAGAAAAGTGTGGGTGAGCGTGCATGGGTGTGCAGATCAGACAGGCTTTTCGGGAAGGCGAACGTCGTGGTGCGCTTCCTTGGGCTAGCTTCCATGGAAAGGAAAGATAGCTGGACCCGCGGCAGGCATGGCCGCTGGGACGAGTACATTTTTTGGTGAATTAGTGCAACGGTACAGGGTTTTTGCCGCCGTGCCAAGCGGATTCTGCGGCGTTGATTATGGCCTGCCGGCGCGTTCAATGCGCACGGCGCACTGCTTGAAGTTGGGCTCGCGGCTGATGGGGTCAAAGGCTCCCAGCGTCACCAGATTGCTGTTTTGCTCAGCAAAGTGGAAGGGCATAAACACCTGCCCCGGAGCGACGATGCCGGTAATGCGCAACTCTACTGCCTGCACGCGGCTGCGACGGCTCACCACGTCCACCTTGTCGTGCTGGTGCAAGTCCAGTCGCGTCGCGTCCGTGGGATTCATCTCAAGCCACGCGTTCGGCACCATGCCGTTCAGCATGGGGACCGCGCCGGTTTTGGTGCGTGTGTGCCAGTGCTCCACGGTGCGGCCGGTGTTCAGGATCAGGTCATACTCGCGGTCTGGCTGCTCCTGAAACGGCAGGCACGGCACGCAATGCAGCAGCGCGCGACCGTTCTCGCGGGGAAAGATGCCGTCCGTGTACAGGCGCTCGCCACCCCACTGCACGCCGCCCTCATCCTCAATCTGCTGCCATGAGAACGGCGAGTAGTCGCATAGCCGGCCCTTGCTGACGCGCTGCCACTCCAGAAAGGCGTCGTGTGTCGTTTGCCAAGCCGGGAACAACTCGTCGCGCACGCCCAGCCGCTCGGCGAGCGCCATAAAGATGTCGAAGTCCCCGCGCGCTTCTCCGGGCGGGTCAGTGAACTGGTTTGCCTTGCTGATCCGCCGTTCCGAATTTGTGTACGTGCCGGTCTTCTCGCCCCAGATTGCTGCCGGAAGTACCAGGTCGGCGTAATCGCAGGTGGGTGTCGGGAAGAAGCCGTCCTGGACGACGATGAACTCCGCCGTGTTGAGCGCCTGCTGCAGCAGCTTGGCGTTGGGAAAGCTGACGACAGGGTTGGTGGCGATAAACCACAGCGCGCGGCACCGCTTGCTGACGGCTGCCTCAATGATGTCGGGATACGCAAGTCCACGCGACGTGGGCAAACGCTCCACCGGCAGGCTCCACAGCTCTGCAAGCTCCTCGCGGTCCTGCGCCGATTCGTACTTGCGGTACCCCGGCATGCTGCTGGCAAAGCCGGCCTCGCGCGTGCCCATGGCATTGCATTGGCCGGTGATGCTGAAGGGCGAACTTCCTCTCTGGCCGATCTTGCCCGTGATCAGCGCCAGGTTGTTGATCGCGGCCACGGTTACGGCACCCTGGGTGCTGTGGTTCACGCCCATCGTCCAGCCGATGAAGGCGGCCCTGGCGGTGCCGTACAGACGTGCCACACGCTCGATGGTCGCGACCGGCAGACCGGTCGTTGCGCTCACGGCTTCGGGCGAGAAGTCTGCGACAAAGTTCTCAAACGCCTCAACGCCGTCGGTGTGTGCGTGTATGTACGCACGATCGACCATGCCGTCGCGGAACAGGATGTGTGCGATGCCATTGAGCAGCGCAATGTCGGACCGTGGTTTGACCGGCAGGTGAATGTCGGCGAGCATCGCCGTTTTGGTCACGCGCGGGTCGGCGACGATGACCACCTGTCCCGGCTTCTTGCCCAGCCGATTCACCAGGATGGGGTGGTTGTCCGCAATGTTGGAGCCCACAAGCAGGATGACGTCGGCGTCTTCCATGTCGGTGTACGCACCGGGCGGACCATCGCTGCCGAAGCTCAGCTTGTAGCCGCTGACCGCAGAGGCCATGCACAGCGTGGTGTTGCCGTCGTAGTTACGTGTGCGAAAGCCGAGCTGCACGAGCTTGCCAAGGGCGTAGAACTCTTCGGTCAGCAACTGGCCCGTGCCGATGACGCCCAGCGTCTCATTGCCGTGCTCCTGTTGCAGGCCGGTGATGCGGGCGATCATGGTGTCCAGAGCCTCGTCCCACGTGCATGGCTCCAGCGGCGACGAGCGGCCGTTGCGCCGAAGCATGGGCGTGGTGGCGCGGCCGGGTGCGCGCAGAATGTGGTGCTCGCTTAGACCCTTGGGGCACAGCTTGCCGCGGTTCACCGGGTGGTCAGGATTGGCGCGCGCCGCCACCGGCACGCCCTCGCGCGTACCGATGAGCATGCCGCAACCTACCGAGCAGTAGCCACAGGTGGTTTTGGTCCACGTGTCGGCAACGCGTGACTCAGAGATGTAGCCGAAGCGCGGATCGTTTTTGTAGGCGTACTTCTGCTGCGCCGTGTCGATACCCAGCATGCGCTTGATGCGCGTCCAGGGGCCAAGGCGTTCGGCCGTCGGAGGCGTCTCCGCCACACCTGCATCCGGTGCGTTGTCGACCGTCGTCGCTCGGAGAGGATTGTTCACGCGTGCGCCGCACCGGCGACCGGGCTTTTGATGAACGTGAGGCCCATGCTGAGGGGCACCACCGAGACAAAAAACAGGTAGCGGCCCAGGCTGACCGCGACGACTGCCGTGAACAGCGACAGCAGTGGCATGGGCGCTGCGAGGAAGAGGGGTGTCATGGCGGCAGCAAGGAACGACAGCGCCACGATCCACCACAGCGCATCGCTGCGGAGCAGGTTGTATGCCGCGCGCGATTCAAAGTTGCTGCTGCGCCGCAGTCGCAGAATTTTAGTCAGGTGATTGGCAATCCAAAGGGCAGCGATGACGACTGTGGGCCATGCACCCGTGGTCACGCCAGCGGAAGGCGCGAAGTGCGCGTGCACATGCTGCGCGATCACTGCCGGAGCCGCACCCATGGCTGCGTTCAACGTGGCGGCGAGAGCGTTTGCGGGTGCCTGCATCACCGCGGGCATCACGCTGCCGATAAGCGCTGACGACGATAGAAAATCCGCGGGCGTGTGCAGCATATTCCATGACGGTCGCGCCTTGACCAGGTAGATGTACGCACTGCTCAGCGTGCCTGCGAGGCCGGTAACAATGCCCGCAAGTGCCGCCGGCACCACCAGAGGGGCTGCCGCAGTGAAGCCCAGCGCAGCGGCCCAGCTGAACGCGGCGCACAGGCCGATGCTGGCGAAGAACAGGCTGAAGCACAGCACTTCGCGACTGAGCCAGCTGCGCTTCCACATTTTGAGTGCGCGCCATGCGTAGGCGGGCCGGCCCAGGTGAAAGACGCTGACGTTGAGTGCCGCCGCCGTCAGCAGCACCACAAGCGTGATGTGCATCGTGTCCAGCGCACCGGTCAACACAAGCGCCACAAGCGCGCCAAAGGTCGCCTGCATGGTGGTCGTCATTACTACGAGCGACGGGTGTGCGTGCTCCAGGCCGATGTGGCCGTTGTCCACGCGTTCGAGCCAGCTTGCCGTGTTTTCCGGCAGCGTGATCCGCGTGGTGGAGACGGTGTTTCCGGCAGGCGGCATGCCCGGTGATTCGGCGGCGGCATAGTCCTCGCGCCACGTGATCTTGTTTACGATCTCGATCTGGATTGCGTTCTCCGGGCAGGCGTTGACGCAGGCCGGTTCAAGGCCTTCCAAGAGGCGTCCGCGGCACATGTCGCACTTGCCCACAACGCCACGCTCCGGGTTGTACTGCGGTACGGAATACGGGCAGTTCCACACACAGTACTGGCAGCCGATGCAGGCGTCGGTGGAGTGCAGAACGATGCCGGTGAGCGGGTCTTTGGTATAGGCGTTGACGGGGCAGCCCTTCAGGCAGTCGGCGCTCAGGCAATGGTTGCAGCCCATGCTCAGGTAGGTGCGCTGCGTGTCCGGGTAGACGCCGCCTTCAAGCTCGCCAACGCGCCGCCACTTGATATCGGATGGGTTGCCGTTCTGCTCGTTGCAGGCTACCTCGCAGCTGCGGCAGCCAATGCACTTCGTCATGTCGAAGTGGAAGCGATACTGCTCGTCGGCCTCCAGTGGCCGCGTCGGGATAAGCGCTTCGACGAGGCGGCTTGCGGCTCCACCCTCAAGCAGACTGGCGCGCAGGGCGTCGGCACTGTCTGCGTGGTGGGCCGGCGCACCGCCAAAGTGAATGTCCGGTCCGGGCATGCCATCTGTAAAGCGCACCAGGTCGACGTCGTTGTCGAGCGCTCGGTCATGGAGGGGCAGGGACATGGGGACGCTCGACCAGTCTTAGTACACGTCGCGGTGGTAACGGCGATCGTCGTGGAGTTGTGAGACGGCATCCCTGGCTGCGTCGGCGTCCATGTCGCCGTGCTTCTCAAAGACTGTGTGCAGGGCGGCATCCACATCCTTGGCCATGCGGCTGGCGTCGCCGCAGATGTAAAACTGCGCACCCTGCTGGAACCAGCTGTACAGCTCTTTGCCATGCTGCAGCATGCGGTCCTGCACGTAAATCTTCTGCGCCTGGTCGCGGGAGAACGCGGTTTCGAGTCGTGTGAGGTGGCCGCCGTTTTGCATGGCCTCCAACTCCGCGCGGTACAGGAAGTCTGTGGAGGCGCTGCGTTCCCCGAAGAACAACCAGTTTTTGCCCGTGTGGCCGAGTGCCTGGCGCTCGTGCAGGAAGCTGCGGAAGGGTGCGATGCCGGTACCTGGGCCGACCATGATCATGGGAACGTCTGGCGCGGGCAGGCGAAATTTTTTGTTCGCCTGGATGTAGATGGGCAGGCGCTGGCCGAGGTCAACGCGGTCCGCGAGCATGGTGCTGGCGATGCCGCCGCGCTCGCGGTTGTGCGAGCGGTAGCGAACGACGGCAATGGTGCAGTGAACCTCGCGGCCGTGTGCGGCGGGGCTACTGCTGATGCTGTACAGCCGCGGTGCGAGGCGGGGGAGGATGCTGACGAGCTCGGACGCCTCCGTGAGCGCGCCGGGGTAGGCGAGGAGGAGGTCGATTAGGCCACGGTCGTAGAGAAAAGTCTCGAGGTGTGCGGCCTGCTCCGGGACGAGAAGGGCGGTGAGTTCCCTGGCGCCGGTCTTGTCGGCAAAGTGCTGCACGATTTTGCGGCTGAGGCGCGTGGGTTGCAGGTGGTGCAGGAGCGCTTCGCTGACCGGGACCGTGCCGACTTTCGGAATGTCGACGCAGCCATCGGCGAAGGGTAGATGGGCGAGGATGTCCGCGATGAGTGCGGGGTCGTTCTGCGCGATGACGCCGCATGCGTCGCCGGCCTGGTAGTGCACCTCGCCGTCGTCAAGGCCGATCGACAGGTGCATCGTCAGCTTGCTGCTCACGTCGCTGGTCAGCGGCGTGCGTTCGCGCAGTTCGGCGTGGAAGGGGTTTTCGCGGGTGTGCACATGTTCCGGCTCCGGGTGCTGTTCAAGCGGCTTCACATCGCCTGCAGGTACATCGCCGGTTCGGTCGGTCTGGATGGCCACATTGCTTTCCGCGGCCTTGTGGCTCAGGTGTGGTCTGAGGTCTTTTTTCCAGGTGTCGAAGGGGCTGTCCACATCCACGTCGGATTCGACACGCGCGATGAAGCGTGTGGCACCAAGAGCCTGTAGCCGCTCGTCAAGGTCGACGCCGAACTTGCAGAAATGCTCATAGTGGTGGTCGCCCAGGGCGAAGACGCTGTAGCGCAGCGTGCTCATCTGCGGCGCGGCATCACTGAACAATGCATCGCGGAATGCCACCGAACCCTCCGGTGGATCGCCCTCGCCGTAGGTGCTGGCCAGGATCAGCGCATTCTGCTGGGTGGCAAGTTGCGCGGGTGTGGTCTTGTCGAGCGATGCGATGTCGGCGGTGTGGCCCTGCGACTTCAGCTCCTTCACCAGCTTTTTCGCAAGGCGCTCCGCGGTGCCGGTTTGCGTGCTGAAGTACACGCCGAAGTGCAGCGAAGCGGGCGTTTCTGCAACCAATGTGCCGGGCGCGGATGAGTACATGCCGGCCAGAAAGCCGTTGAGCCAGGCGCGCTGCTCGGCATTGAAGGGAGCGCTGTCAGGAATGTAGGGGACGGTGGTCATGCGGACACTGCCTCGGCTAAACCGTCCACGTGAAGAGGCATCGCGGACTCAAGTGCATGGGCTTCGGCGATGCCGGCGTCAGCGGCGGCACGAAGGGCGGCGAGGTCGCTGCGACGGGTGAATGCAAGAAAGTCTTCGTCGTTAGCGCGCTCTGCCTGAAAGACGCGGAGGACGCCGGTGAGAGCCGGCAGCACCTGCGCGTAGGTCAGGGCAGGGTAGAGCTCGCGCGCCAGGCCCTGCTCGTTGTCCGCGCCGCCGCCCAGGTTCACCTGGTAGCCTTCGCCGCCTTCCACCTTCACACCCATCAGGCCGATGTCGCCGATGTAGTGCTGGGCGCAGCTGTTGTTGCAGCCGGTCACGTGCAGGTTGATGGGCTGGGCGATGTCGAACGCGGCGTCGAGCGCGCGCGCCAACTGCACGGCGTGGCCCTTGGTGTCGGTTGCGGCAAAACGGCAGCCGCGCGAACCGGTGCAGGCGACCGTTCCGCCCAGCACGCGGCCTGCCTCGAAGTCCAGCCCAGCCGCGCGGATGGCTGCCTTTGCTGCCTCCAGGTTGGACGTGGGGATGTTCGGGATCAGCAGGTTCTGCCACACCGTCAGGCGTACCTCGCCGGAGCCGTAGGTGTCGGCAATGTCGCCGAGCGCGCGCGCCTGGTCCACGGGTAGCCAGCCCACCGGTGTGACAACACCGATGTAGTGCATGCCTGCCTGCGCCTGCGGATGAACGCCCAGGTGCGCGGCGCGGTCAATGTGGATGCGCGGCTCGCACTCCGCGGCGTCGGCCAGAATGACCGGGAAGGCGAGCTTCTTCTGCGTTTCCTCAATGAACTTCGGGATGCCCCACTGGTCGACCAGATATTTCAGCCGTGCCTTCTTGCGATCGGTCCGGTTGCCGTGCTCGCCAAAAACGCGCACCATGGCGGCTGCGACCGCGATCAGCTGCTCCGGCAGCAGCAGCAGGCCGCTGTCTGTGGCGAACTGCCGGTGGCCGGTGATGCCGCAGAGCACAACGCGAAAGTACACACCAGCCGGCACGGATTTGCCCTCACCCACGCGCACCGCCATGAAGCCAATGTCGTTTGTATCGGCCAACGTGCTGATGCTGCCGCCACCATCAAAGGCGATGTTGAACTTGCGCGGCAGGCCAAACAGGTCACGCGAATTGTTCATGTAGTTCTGCATTGCGTCGGCAAACGGCTGGCAGTCGATCAACTCCGTGGGGTCGTTGCCGCTGAGTGGTGAGGCGGTAAAGTTGCGCAGGTTGTCCGCGCCGGTGCCGCGCGAGGTGAGGCCAAGCTTCTGCACCGTGTTCAGCACGTCCACAATGTGGCGCGGCGGCAGCTCGCGAATCTGCACGTTGGCGCGCGTCGTCAGGTCAAGCCGATTCGAGCCCCAGTCGGCCGCCATGGTCGCCAGGCCGCGCAGGCTGCGGGTTGTGAGTACACCGCCGGGTGTGCGCATCCGCAGCATGAAACTGTCCTGCGCCGGGGCTACATAGAAAAGGCCAAAGAACTTGAAGCGGAAGCGATGCTCGGCATCGGGCGTTTTGTCTGCAGCGGCGTGGGTGAGCAGAGAATCCCATGCATCCAGCGGATTGCTCTCAAACTTCCACACTTCTTCCGCGCACAGCTCGCTGACCGGTGTTCCCCAGAACAGGGGCTCAGCCTCTTCAGCGGCAGGCGCCGCAAGGTTGGCCCCGCTGCCAGCCGCTGTGAACTGGCCGGCGGTGTTTTGCCCCACAAAGGGCGCGCGCTGAGCCGCGCCTGCGAAGAAGCCCTGCAGGTATTGCTTCTGCTCCGCGGTGAAGCCGGTGCCAGCGGCACCGTCCATGGCAAGCATGGCAGGCAGTGAAGCGGAAAGGGAAGAGGCGGCGTCGTTCAAGGGACTGGATCCTCCGCGACAGGGATGGGCAAGGTGCGGCGATGGGGTTCGCCTGAATGCCTGCAATGTGCGCGGGGACGGGGTGCGTGCGACGGCCGAGCGCAGAGAGGTTCTGCAGGTGTCTCAGGCTCGTCATGGAGCATTGTTTGAAGCGGGTAGAACGGAGCGCGGGCGGTCGTGGCCCTGATGGCTGTGCGGCCCTGCCTGCGCGGAAGCGCCGCTTTTCGTTACGGTGTGCTGTGACTTTACCGCTCCAATTCGCGCGGCGCAAGTGGTGACGCCATGAAAACGTACGGATCACGCTTCCGTTACGGCGTTGTGAACGATAGTCTGTACCAACTACCCGAATCGCAATTCTGCCGGTACCGGACGCTTGAGCATCCGGATCGGTGCAGCTTCTCCGCTGTCTGACGCACCACAAAGGGACGTGTATGCCACACGCCAGCTTCGATGGTCTTCGCGTACTGTCACTGGAAAGCAGACGTGCGCGCGAAGTGGAGAAGCTGATCCGCACCTACAACGGCGAGCCATTTGTGGTGCCGGCCATGCGCGAGGTACCGGTTGAGACCAACAGCGTGTGTCTCGACTTTGGCCGTGGCCTGCTGCGCGGTGAGTTTGACGCCATCATCTTCTTTACCGGTGTGGGTGTTCGCGCGATGGTGAAGGTGCTTGAGACGGAGCACAGTCACGCGGACGTTGTCGCCGCTCTGCGCAAGCTCAAGGTGATCTCACGCGGCGTGAAACCGCAGGCCGTGCTCAACGAATTGCAGATACCGATTGCGGCGATCGCACCGGAACCCGCCACCTGGCGTGAGGTGATCGCCACCGTCGACAGCACCTTTGGCGCACAGAGCGCAGACATGCGTGTAGCGGTGCAGGAATATGGCGCCAGCAACCCGGAGCTGCTGGGTGAACTGGTCACGCGGTTTGAACGTGTCACCAAGGTGCCGGTCTACCAGTGGGCGCTGCCACACGACCTGGCGCCGCTGCGTGAGGCGGTGCTCGCCGTGCTGCACGGTGCGGTCGACGTTGTGCTGTTTATGACGGCCGTGCAGGTTATCCACCTTTTCCAGGTGGCAACCGAGATGGGCCTGGCCGAAGACCTGCGCCTGGCGCTGCGCAGCGTTGTGGTCATCTCCATCGGTCCCACCACCACGGAGGAGTTGCAGCAGTACGCTGTGCATCCGGACTTTGAGCCATCCCGGCCGAAGATGGGCTTTATGATCAACGAGGCCGCGCAGTATGCCGGCAAAGTGCTCGCCGCGAAGCGTGCTGCCGTTGTTCCCCAGGACGCCGAGTCTCCGCACCCGCTGTTGATACCCGCAATGGGCCAGGAGCGTCGGCGGTCGCAGTACACGTCGCGCGGCGTTCTGCAGGTTGCCCCCACCACGCCGACCATGGCCGGCTTTACGGATGGCCTGGCGCCGCTCAACATTCTGCATGAGATCAGCAGCCGCATTGCCTCCGCCGATCCGTTGCACCTGGTGCTGGAGCGCATTGTGACGTTTGTGTGCACCGTGGTGCCGTGCGACAGCTGCTTTGTGTGGACGCTGGAGGGCGACAAGCTCATGATGCGTGCCAGCAAGAATCCCCATGCCGACGTGGTGGACCACCTGAAGATCCAGTTTGGCGAAGGCGTTACCGGTTGGGTTGCGCAGCACCGCGAGCCCGTGGCGCTGAGCGAGGGTGCATCGAAAGATCCGCGGTTCAGCAGCTTTGCCCAGCTGCCAGAGGATGCCTTCGAAGCCATGCTGTGCACGCCAATCCTTTGCGCCAACCGCGTTGTCGGCGTCATTAACGTGCAGCACCGCGATCAGTATGTGCACACCGATTCGCAGCAGCGGCTGCTGTCCACGCTTGGCATTCTTGTGGGCGCGGAGATTGAGCGCGCACGGCTGGAGACCGAAAATCTGGAGCTCACCCATCGCCTGGAGAGCCGCAAGGTCGTCGATCGCGCCAAAGGCATTCTGCAGCGCGACCTGAACCTGAGCGAAGAGGAAGCTTATCGCACCATGCAGCGCGAAAGCCGTCAGCGGCGGCGGACCATGCGCGACATTGCGGACGCCATCCTGTTAAGCGACGGCCTGCGGCAGCCGCTCGCGGACAGCAGCACCGCCAAGTCCGCATAGCCGTTCAGTCCTTGTCCGCTTCGCGCAGCGCGCGTTTTGCGTCCTCGTGCTGCTGCGCCTGCATCCAGTCGCGCAGAATCACCACCGCCGCCACCTGATCGATAACCGCTTTGCGATCGTGTGTGCCGTGGCCCGCTGCATCCAGAATGCTGTGTGCCTCCACTGTTGTCAGCCGCTCGTCAAACAGGTGCACGGGCACACCGCTGCGCTCCGCCAACTCCGCCGCAAGTGCCTGCACCTTTGCCGCAAAGGGCAGCAGGCCGCCTTCCAGGTGCATGGGATTGCCCACCACAATCTCTGCGACACCATACCTGCGGACCAGCCGCAGCAGGTTTCGCAGGTCCTCCCCCGGTGACTTGCGCCACACGGTCAGCAGGGGCTGTGCGGTGTAGCCCAGTTCGTCTGTGATTGCGACACCGATACGCGCCTTGCCCACGTCCAGCGCCATGGTTCGTCGTGCACCAGCCTGTGCGGCCGGTGCGTTTGCGTGCGCGTCCATGCACTTAACTGTACTGTCGGCCTGCTTCGCGTGCGGGCCCGGCAAACTTCCGCGCGCCGTCGCGTCCAACGGGATAGCCATGAGAACAAGCGGAAGCCAATCCGGGTGGGTGCGTGGGGCAGGGATCGCGGCGGCAGTGTGCCTGCTGCTGGTCGCGGGCCTGCTGATGTCGCTTACCATCTTCCTGAACGGACAGGGTCTGCGGGAGCGGATTGAGACTGCGCTGAGCCATGCCCTGGGCAGGCCTGTCCGCGTGGACTCGTTGCAGTTCTCGCTGCTGACCGGCAGCGCTGTTGCCCACGGCCTGCGCATTGCGGATGACCCGCGCTTTGGCACGGAGCCCTTTGTACAGGCAGCCGACGTTCGCCTCGGTCTTGCACTGTGGCCGTTGCTCACCCGCAGAGAGGTGGAGATCGGCAGCGTGGAACTCCGCCGTCCGCAGATCCGGCTGCTGCGCGATGCGGCGGGTGTGTGGAACTACGGGTTGGTTGGCGCGTCGTTTGGCAGCCGCTCCACGGCAGCGGAGCAGGATGCCAGAGGAGCGCCACGCACACACGGCCGGGGCAGTGCAGCGCTCGCGGTGTCGCGCATCGAGGTGGTGGATGGGCAGGTGCTGGTGCGCGTGATGTCCCAGGCGGACACAGCGCAGGATCGCCTCTATGACGGTGTCGACGTGGAGGTCACGCACTTCGATGTTCACCGCGCCTTTCCCTTTCGCGTTGCGGCGCGGCTACCCGCCGGCGGCGCAGTGCAGGTTACTGGAAGCGCTGGCCCCTTCGGCAGGGAAGCAGCCGCTGCGAGTCCCGTGACGGCCCACGTCACCGTGACGCACCTGGACCTTGCCGCCGCCGGTCTGGTCATGACAACGGCACGCGTCACCGGCCTGCTTCCACGCGTCTCCGCCGACCTTTCCTGGAGCGGCAATGGGCTGCACGTAGAAAGCATCACGGCCCAGAACCCGGTGCTGCACGTTGGGGTTGCCGGTGTGGCTGCTTCCGGCCCATCGCAGCCGTCGATGTGGAGGCAGCTGTTCCAGCGGATGCAGGTGGATGCAGCCGCTGTGCACGCCGGCACAATCACGTTCGACCGCCTGGACGGCTCGCACGTGACTGCGCGTGCATGCGACGTGGCCGTCACCCACTGGTCACCGGCCGCGCCTGGCGCTGTCACTGCCACAGCTACCGTGGCTGGCGGGTCGGTTCGCGCAGCCGGCACCTTTGCTGTGCTGCAGGATGCGGCCACGCCATCCCGACTCGTGACAGATCTGCAGCTTAAACTGCACGGCATCGATTTGGCCGGTGTGCTTTCACGGGGCTCGCCGCTGCGCGGAGCCGCAGACGCCGACTTGCACCTGGTCGACAGCGAGGCAGGATGGACGATTGACGGCCGCGCGAAGGTCGATCGGCTTGTGCTGGCGCGCAACGGCCAGCCCGCTCCGGGACCTGTGCTGGCGAACCTCAGAGTCCAGCAGCTTCCGTCGGTCGACGGCGTTTCTGCCGGAACCATTCAACGCGGCGAGCTCTCCTTTGGCGGCGCATCCGTGCGCGTTGCGGGCGCGTATCGTCTGGGTGCGCCGGCCACGGTGCTCGATCTGACCATCGCGGCGCAAGGCATGCCGATCGACGGCGTCGAGTCGTATCTGCCCGTCGCCGGTATCCAGCTGCCAGAGAACTCCCGGCTCTCTGGAGGAAGCCTGGCTTTCGCTCTCAACGTCCGGGGTACGCCCGCCAGTCTCACCGTCGATGGGCCGGTACATGCAGAGGCCACGCGGCTCGATGGTTTTAATCTGGGCGGCAAACTTACAAGCCTGGCGCGATTCACAGGTGGACGGCTTGGCTCCACCGGCAGCTCCGGAACGGCCATCCGGTCGATCGGCTTTCACCTGCACACGGGCGGCGGTGAAACGACCACGGACGACCTGGTCGCTGACGTTGCCGGCGTGGGAAAAATCAGTGGCAGCGGCAGCGTGGGAGAGGGTGCGACGCTGCACTACAACCTGCTGCTGAGGCTGGAGGAAGTTATGGCAGGCGCAGGTGGCGGTGCAAATCTGGCCCGCGGCATTGCCAGCGGCTTGCCTCCGGCATGGGCTGCAAAGGCCTTGGGCTTTATCAACTCGCTGGCGAACGGTGCCATGCGCAACGGCATTCCGTTGCTGGTGGGCGGCACTGCAAAACACCCGACCATCACGCCCAACCTGGGTGCGCTGTTCCCGGCGGAAAAGCCATCCGCACCACCCGCGCGGGGGCCGTGGGCAACGCCGCAAAGCGGCTGGCCGGCAACGTCGAAGTAGGTCCGCGCGCGGCGAGTACACTGCTCACAAGCCGACACAGCCATGACCTTCTTTGAAAGCCTGCTCCTGCTCATGCTTGTTGCCATCGCGCTGTTGCAGGTGGCGCGGCGGCTCTCGCTGCCGTACCCTGCCATGCTCGCGGGTGCGGGTCTCATTCTTGCGTTTATCCCCGGTACGCCTGTCTTCAACATCGATCCGGAAACGTACCTTGCGCTGTTCATTGCGCCGGTGCTGGTGGACGCCGCCTTCGACTTTCCACCGGGCGCCATGAGCCGGTTGCGCGTGCCGCTGCTGCTGCTTGCCGTCTTTGGCGTGGTGCTTACGGCCGGTGCCGTGGCGTGGATGGCGCATAGCATGCTGGGCGTTACGCTGGCCGCCGGCCTTGCCCTGGGCGGCATCGTCGCACCGCCGGATGCGGCGGCCGCCAGCGCGGTCTTGCGCGGCATCTCCATCCCACGGAACACCAGCGCCCTGCTGCAGGGCGAAAGCCTGTTTAACGATTCCACCGCGCTGCTGTTGTTCAGCGCGGGCCTCGCCGTGGTGAACAGCAACGGCCTGCATCCGGCAGTTGCGTTGCGGCTTGCCCTTGCAGTGCCAGGCGGCATCCTGTTCGGCATGGGCGCTGCGTGGATCGCGCTGCGTGCGAACCGCTATGCGCAGGGCACGCTTGGCGGCAACCTCTTGCAGTTTGTGATGGCGTATGCCGTGTGGATTATTGCTGCCCGGCTGCAGCTGTCGGCCGTGCTGGCGACGGTGACGTTTGCGATGACGCTTGCACGCACGGCCAGCATGAAGGAGTTTACGGCGCGCAGCCGCATCCAGTCTTACGCTGTGTGGAGCGCCGTTGTCTTCGCCCTCAACGCCCTTGCTTTCATGCTGATGGGTCTGCAGGCGCGCTCCATCGTGCGTCACATGGCATCTTCCAGCCTGCGCGGTGCCCTCCTGTTTGCGGCGGAGGTCACGCTGGCGGTTATCGTGATCCGCATGCTTGTGGTGCTGCTGTACTACTTTCTGTATGCACGGCGGCGGCCACAGGACGTGCGGCCCACACTGCAGCAGATCGTCTTTGTCGGCTGGTGCGGCATGCGCGGCTTTGTGACCATGGCGACGGCACTGTCGCTGCCCAACAGTTTTCCGCAGCGCGACACGCTGGTGCTCACAGCGTTTTCTGTCGTCATCGTCACGCTGGTCCTGCAGGGTGCCACGCTGGCGCCTGTTATTCGGCTGCTCAAGCTGGACAGGATGCAGGATCCAAAGGCCGAGGTCGCCGGTGCACGTACCGCCATTGCCCGGGCGGCGCTGGACAGCATTGCCGCAAGGAGCGGCCCAGAGGCGGAGAACCTGCGCTACCACTACACCGTCATGCTGGACGCCGACTCAAGCGAGGCGTGCTCCGCCGCGCTTCGCCGCATGCGCGCCTTTGGACTGCACGCCATCGTTGCCAAGCGCAAGCGCCTGGAAGAACTGCGCGACCACGACGAGATCAGCGTGGAAACCTATCTGGGCTTGCAGGAGCAGATTGACTGGGGTGAAATGACGATGCTCGCCGACGAGGACCGCAAGATTGAAGAGATTTAACGGAACCAGCCGCGCCACCACTTCACGCCGGTGTCACACGGCGTGGTGCATAATCTCCGGCATGACCTCCCGTGCTTCTGCCATGCGCAGTGTGATCGGATTTGCCTTGTTTGCCCTGGGCGTTGTGTTGCCGTGCATTGCGCAAGCTGACCCGCAGGCATCTACACAAGCCATGGCCAATCCCTTTCTCATGCTGATGACCAAAGCGGCGGACCACGCAAAGGCTCACGGAGCAAAGGCACCGCTGCTGTCGCCGAACGATCGCACCGTGGCACCCGCGGCGTGGGGCCTGCCTGAGTCGACGCAGACCACCGTCCCCGTCGCGCAGTTGCAGAACATGGGCGTCCGTGTGGTTCCCTGGACCACCAACGATCCGGACAAGATGCGCGCGGTCATTCGCGCCGGCGTCGACGGTCTGATCAGCGATCGTCCCGACCTGTTGCAGCAGGTACTTGCGGAAGAGCGTGCGGCTCATCCCGGCGACCTCCGGCTCCGCAACTTCGTCGTCAGCGCACACCGCGGCGGCCGCGGTCTGCGGCCCGAAAATACGCTGCCCAGCTTTGAATCCGGCCTGGACCAGCTCGCCACCGAGCTTGAGACCGACACCGGCGTCTCCACCGACGGCGTTTCCCTTATCTGGCACGACCAGTTCTACAACCCGCAAAGCTGCCGCCGCGCCGATGGCACGCCGTATACCCTTGCCAATCGCATTTACCTGCGCGACATCTCATCCGCGGACGCGCAGAAGACACTTGTCTGCGACAAGCTGCACGGTGCGGCCTTCCCGGATCAGAAAAATGACCTTGCACTCTCACCGGTCGCCGTTGCCTTCGCCGCAAAGCAGGGCATGCCCAGCCCTTACGCGCCGACTTCTGCCGGCCAACTCATCCAGTTCGCGGCTTTTTATGCGGACTTCTACACCACGGGTCCCGGCAAGGCGCAGCCGCACGCCGCCGAACGAGCCGCCAACGCGCGTACCGTCCACTTCAACATTGAAACCAAGCTCTACCCGGACGATCTGCCGCTCGACGATCTGCACAAGCTTGAACCAGGCGTTCCAGACGACATGCTGCGAAACCACACCGTTGCACCGCAGAAGTTTGTGGACGCGCTGGCCGGCCTGATCGCACGCGAGCACATGGAAGACCGAGCGGACATCCAGAGCTTCGACTTCCGTACCCTGCAGCTGGTGGAGGAGCAGTATCCGAAGATCCAGACGTTCTATCTGACGGAGCGGCCATCGACCCTCTCCACCGCCATGGTGCCCGAATCGCTACGCGCCCAGCCCTGAACTGCGCCGGCAAGGCTGCTCTATGGCCACGATCTAAAACACCTCGTCATGGCAATGCGCGCTGGTTACACCTTGGGTAAGCTGGTGCGATCCCAACCTCCGCCCACGGCCTTGATCAGCAGTACCGTCGCATCCAGCCGGCGCTGCATCAGCACGATCTCGTTGCGCTGGTTGTTAAGCAGGGCGGTCTGGTACGTAATGACCTGCAGATAGGTGTCAACGCCGCCCTGGTAGCGGATGTTGAACAGATCAAGAGACTGCTGGGCAGCGCCGGTGGCGGCGCGCTGCTGGTCGGCCTCGGTGCTCAGCACGCGCAGTGCGGCAAGGTTGTCTTCGACCTGCTGAAACGCTTCCAGCGTCGTCTCGCGGTAGTTCGCAACGGTCTCGTCGTACTGGGCGACGGCGTTGTCTTTCACGGCGCGGCGGCGGCCCGCGTCGAAGATGGTCTGCGTCGCCGTGGGGCCAATGGCAAAAAAGCGGCTTGGATAGCTGAACCAGTTCAGAACGCTGGTGCCGGTAAAGCCACCGGTGATGTTGTTGAGCGAGAGTGTGGGATAGTACGCAGCCTGGGCGATGCCGATGGACTCGTTGGCAGCGGCCATGCGGCGCTCCTGCGCGGCAATGTCGGGGCGGCGCTCCAGCAGCGTTGTGGGCAGCACACCGGGCACGTTGGGCAGGTCCGGCGTCTTCAGGCGCAGCGACGTTGGCGCGATGGTGAGTGCGGCCGGGGGCTTGCCGATGAGCACGGCGATGGCATGCTCATACTGCGCGCGCTGCACGCCCAGGTCAGTACGCTGCACCCGTGCCTGCTGCAGCTGCGTCTGCGACTGGGTCACGTCAGACAGCGGCGCGACACCGCCGTCGTAGCGGTCCTGCACCAGCTTCAGCGCCTGCTCGTAGACCGTGATGGTGCTGTCCAGCAGCGTCTCCTGCGCGTCTGCGGCACGCAGGTTGAAGTAGTCCATGGCGAGCTCTGCGTGCAGGCTGAGGCGAGCGTTTTCCAGGTCGGCATCGGCACCCTGCGCATTGGCGCGGGCCTGCGTCACACCCCGGCGGATGCGGCCCCAAAGGTCGATCTCATAGTCCAGGTCCACCGGCAGGGTAAAGTCGCCGACGCCTGGGCCGCCGGTCTGCGTGATCTGGCTGGCGTAGGGCTGGTTCTGCGACGTGCGAAAGCCGCCCACGAAGGGCGCGGTGCTGATCGTCGGCGCTTCAAAGGAGCGCTGGTAGCCGATCTGTGTCCGCGCTGCGCGGAAGTTGGCTTCGGCACTGAGCAGGGTCTGGTTGGCGATGTCGACCTGCGGCTCAAGGTCGTTGAGTTGTGGGTCGTTGAAGGCCATCCACCAGTCGCCCTTGATCTTCATGTCGCTGGGTTCGCCCACCTTCCAGCCCTCAAAGCCGGGCGGTGGCGGTTCCTTGAACGTGTCGAGGCCAGGCGCTAGAACGGCAGGTGGGGTCTGGTAGTTTGGCCCAACCTTGCAACCAGCCAGCAGGAGGGCGGCGCACGAGAGCGCAAGGAGCGGTGTGCGTGTGGAGGTGCGCATTACTTGTGGTCCTCCACCTTCACGGGTGCACCCTCCGCAAGCGAGTCGGATGGGTTCAGGATGACGCTGTCCGACGGACGCACGCCTGAGATCACCTCAACCGTCGCGCCGTAGTCATGGCCGATCGTGATGGGCTGGAGGTGTACGTGGCCGTTCTGCACGACACCCACGCGCAGCCCCTCTGCACGAAACAGCACCGTGTTTGACGGCAGAGTCATGGAGGCCGCGGACGCCGGAATCGGCAGATTTACAAAGGCGTACTGACCAGGCAGTAAGCGGTGCTCGGCGTTCTGAACATCCACTTCAACCTTCAGCGTGCGCGACATCGTGTCGATCGACGTCGCATTCCGCACAACCGTGCCGATAAAGACCTCGCCGGGGTATGCGTCGGATGTGACCTTCACCTTTTCACCCGTGTGAATCGCGCCCACGTAGACTTCTGGCACAGGGATATACAGGCGCAGCGTACCGACAGAGTTCAGGTGAAAGAGCTCGGAGTGCGGCGTGTTGCTGTCGCCAGCCTGTATCAGCGATCCCACATCGACGTTTCGCGCCGTAATGACACCGTCGAATGGAGCATAGATGTGCTCGAATGACTGCATTTGCTGCAGTCGACGGAAGTTTGCCTGGGAGGCGTTCAGGGCAGACTCTTTCACCAAGAGGTCTGACGCGGTCTGGTCGGCCTCCTGCTTGCTCACCGCATTCTTTGCAAGCAGTGCTTTCCAGCGGTCGTTCGTTGTTTCCGCAAGCTGCTGGTTTGCTTTTGCCGTTACAACGTCGGCCTGGGCCTGCTGCACCTGTTGATCGACTTCAGGAGTCTCCACCACGGCAAGCAGCTGTCCCTTGCGCACATTGGCACCGATGTCGGCGTACCACTTTTTCAGGTAACCGTTGGTGCGGCTGTAGATAGCCGTGTCCGTGTATGCCTGAGTGTCGGCCGGCAGGCGTACCTCCTGTGCGGCCGCGCCGCCCGTTGGGTGCGTTACGGCTACGCTGGCTACTGCTGCCTGAACCGTTTCAGTCTTAAGGCTGGACTCTGCTGACGCACGGCGATAGAGACCGAGCGCGATGAAGATGGCCAGGGCCAGGCCGAGAAGACCCACCAGCATCACCGGTCCCCGGCCCACGCGCGAGGTCGTGTCCACCTTGACTTGTGGTTCGCCGCCGCCGTGCGGATGCTCCTGCGGTGCGGGCTGCGCAGCAGCTTGGGCAGATGTGATCGCCGTCGCCGGGTAGGTCTCGTTGTAGTCGCGGTCGCCGGTATGTTGCGATGGGTGATCCAAAACGTTCTCCTCGTGCGTGTCACGCGTGGGGGTTAGCTGGGCTTCAGGCATGCGCAACTTCTTTACCGTCCAGGGCTGCGGTGGGGCTCGGCTTTGGCTTGCCGCCGCTGTGCAGCAGGGCAAACACGCAGGGCACAAACACCAGGGTTGCCACCGTTGCACAGAGCAGGCCTCCGATCACGGCGCGGCCCAGCGGCGCGTTCTGCTCGCCGCCATCGCCCATGCCCAGCGCCATGGGAACCATGCCGATGATCATCGCAAGCGCCGTCATGACGACCGGCCGAAAGCGCGTTGCTCCTGCTTCAATGGCCGAAAGGATGGCGTCGCTGTGCTCCTCAAACCTGCCCTTCGCAAACGACACCACCAGGATACTGTTCGCAGTGGCCACGCCCATACACATGATCGCGCCCATCAACGCGGGAACGCTGAGCGTCGTATGCGTCAGGAACAGGAACAGCACGATGCCCGCAAGCGCGGCCGGCAACGCCGTGATGATGATGAACGGGTCGAGCCAGGACTGAAAGTTGACCACGATCAGCGCGTACACCAGGATGATTGCGAAGGCCAGTCCGCCCAGCAGCGAAACGTACGAGGAGCGCATGGTCTCCGCCTGTCCGCGCACCGTTACGAACATGCTCTTGGGCATGCCCTTCTTCTGCTGCGCCACAATGCGGTCCACATCCGTGGCAACCGCACCAAGGTCGCGGCCCTGCACCGCTCCGTACACGTCAATGACCCGCCGGATGTTGTAGTGGGAGACGATTGCCGCCTCCTGGCCGCGATGGATGGATGCGACATCGTTCAGCAGCTCAGGTGTGGTGCGCGGCGCGGCCGTGGCGGAGTTGATCGGAATGTTCTGGATGTCCTGCAGCGAATTCATCTTGTACTGCGGTGTCTGCGCCACAAGGTTGTAGTTCGTGCCGTTCTTCCAGTTCAGAAAGAACATGGGCGTGATCTGGAACGAACTGCTCAGGCTGTTCAGCATGCTCTGTGCAATATCGCGTGTCGTATACCCACCCTGCTCTGCCTTGGTACGCTCAACAGCGACATCCAGTGTGGGATAGTCCATGGGCTGCTGAATGCGCAGATCCACAAGTCCCGGCACGGTCTTCAACTTCGCCAGCAGCTGGGCGGCCTGCTGAGAACTCGCCACCATGTCATTGCTCTGGATCTCTACGTCGATGGGCGCAGGCAGGCCAAAGTTCAGAATCTGGGTCGTGATGTCCGCCGGCAGAAAGTAGAACGTCGTCCCCGGAAACTGGCGCGGCAGCTTTGCACGTAGCTCGCGAATGTAATCGGCCGTGGGATGGTGATCTTCCTTCAGCGTGACCATGATGTCGCCGCCGGACGGGCCGATGATTCCGTTCGTCAGGTGCATGGTGTTCATCGCGCTGTACGGCAGACCCAGGTTGTCCAGGATGTTGCCCATCTCTTTGGGCGGGACGGTCTCACGAATGGATTGTTCGACAAGGTCGGCAAGCCTTGCGGTCTCTTCAATGCGTGTGCCGGTTGCCGCACGCACATGCAGAATGAACTCCCCGGAATCGGTCGCCGGAAAAAAGTCCTGGCCAAGAAAAGGGATCAGCACGCCGGCACACAGGCAGAGCAGCAGAAAGACAGGAACAAAAAGCTTCCGACGAAAGACCAGGCGTGTCAGCAGGGTCTGGTAGCCCCCGCGCACACGTTCAAAGCCTCGCTCAAACCCGCGCTGAAAGTTGACCAGCGGGTTGCGCGAAGGCGCGGTGTTTTTGTGCCGCAGCAGGTACATGGCGAGCGTGGGAACCAGCGTACGCGACAGGATGTAGGAGGCGATCATGGCAAAGATCACAGCCTCAGCCAGCGGCGCAAACAGGTACTTGGCCACACCACTCAGAAAGAACATCGGCAGAAACACAATGCAGATGCACAGCGTGGAGACCAGTGCGGGGACGGCGATCTGTGCGGCACCATCAAGGATCGCCTCGAGCAGCGGATAGCCATCCTCGAGGTAGCGCTCAATGTTTTCCAACGTTACCGTTGCGTCGTCTACCAGGATGCCGACGGCCAGGGCGAGTCCGCCCAGGGTCATGGTGTTGATGGTTTCGCCGATAAACCCGAGCACCAGCACCGACGTCAGGATCGAGAGCGGGATAGAGATCGCGATGATCAGCGTCGACCGCCAGCTACCCAGAAACAGCAGGATCATGATGCCGGTCAGCGTCGCTGCAATGATGGCTTCACGAATGACGCCCGAGACCGCCGCACGCACAAAGATGCTTTGATCGCTCAACGGCGTCACGCGCAGGTTGGGCGGCGAAATCAGTGCGACCTTGGGCAACAGGGCGCGAATGCCTTTCACCACATCCAGCGTCGATGCACTGCCGTTTTTCAGCACGCTGATCAACACGCCGCGATGGCCGTCCTGCCGCACCACATTGGTCTGGAAGGAGGAGCCGTCACTCACGGTCGCAACATCGCGCACATACACCATGGCGCCGTTCACGACCTTGATCGGAAGCATGCTCAGCTCCTCAATGGTGTGCGGTGCGGCGTTGGTGCGCACGTCATATTCGCTCTGGCCGATCTTTGCCGTACCCGACGGCATCACCACGTTCTGCGCGGTCATGGCACTGAGCAGATCTCCGGGTGACACACCCTTCGACTGCATCTTGACCAGGTCCATGCTCACGGAGATTTGCGGCTGCTTACCGCCGTACGGTTGCGGCAGCACAGCTCCGGGCACCGTCACCAGCGCCGGCCGAACCGTGTTCGCGGCAAGGTCCGAGAGCTGCTGTTCATTCAGCCCGTTGCCGCTCACGCCAAGCTGCAGGATGGGAACGCTGGATGCGGAAAAGTTGATGATCTCCGGCGGCAAAATTCCCGGCGGCAGTTGCCGGATCAGGTATTGCGAGGCGGCTGTAACCTGCGCATTCGCGGTGTCCAGGCTGGCGTTTGGCTGCAGAAAGATTTTTACGACCGACACGCCGTTGTAGCTTGTGGATTCAATGTGCTCCACGTTGTCCACCAGCGTCGTCAGTGCCTTCTCGTAGGGCGTGGTCAGGCGACCTTCAATCTCCTCCGCATCCAGGCCCGTGTACTGCCACGCAACGCCCACAACGGGGATATTGATATTGGGGAAAATGTCGGTCGGCGTCCGCAGAATCATCACGGGGCTCAGCAGCAGGATCATCAGCGCGAGCACGATGAACGTGTAGGGACGGTTCAGCGCAATCTTTACGATCCACATCGGTGCAGCCTCCGCGCAGCCCGTCCATCGGTAAAGCCGCTTGATCTATTAGACCTTCTTGGCCCAGTCATGACGCACAGGTTCTTCCGTTTGCGTCCATCGGTTTTAACGATGTACCCATAGGCTACACTGCGCAGGTGGAACTTCGGCACATGCAGTACTTCGTAACGATCGCATCTACCGGCGGCTTTGGGCGCGCCGCGCGCACACTGCATGTGTCGCAATCTGCCATCAGCGAGCAGATGCGTGATCTGGAGCGTGAGGTGGGTGCGACCCTCATTGACAGAACTCAACGGCAAATCCGATTGACTACCCAGGGCGAAGTCTTCCTGGAAGGTGCCCAAAGCACGCTGAAGGCGGCAGAGCGTGCGGTGCAGGCGGTGCACCAATCCGTGCGTGGTGAGATCGGTCACCTCACCGTCGGTTTTTTCGTCGGCGGCAACGGCAGCTTCTTTCCCACGGTCATCCGCAACTTCCGCCAGCTCCACAATCGCGTCAAAGTGTCCCTTGTTGAAATGACACCGGTTCGCCAGGTCGACGCATTGTTGCGTGGCGACATCGATATCGCCTTTACCAGGCCGCTGCCGGCCCACCTGCACCAGCAGTTGAGCTCCCAGCACGTCTACAGCGAACCGCTCTTCGCGGTGCTCCCAAAAAGCCACGCCCTCGCCAAACGCAAGGTGATCGACATGAGCCTGCTCGCCAAGGAGCGCTTCATCATGGTCGACCGCACCGGCTCGCTTGTGGTCTTTGACAAGATATTCGCCCTCTGCATGGAGGCCGGCTTTTCACCCACCATTGCGGCGACGGCGTCTGCCTCCTCCGGCGTGCTTGCACTGGTTGAGGCTGGTGAAGGCGTCGCGATTATTCCAGAGGGCTCGCGGTTCCTCGCCTCAAGCGAGATCACCTTTGTGCCCATCGCGGGCAACTCCGCCTACGTCGATCTGGTCATCGCCTGGTCCACGTCGCGCATGAACGCCGTCATACGAGCATTCCTGGACGCCTCAGGCGAAGCAAAAACCCGACGCTGACCTCTCCTGCCGCAGCGGACTACGCCGCGGCAGCACGCAGCCACTGCTGCATCTGCTCACTTTGCACCACACCGGCCTGCTGCTGCACGACTGCGCCGTTCTTCAGCACCACAAAGTTCGGGATCCCCTGTACGCGGTACCGTCCGGCGATCTCCGGGTACTTTTCCGTGTCCACCTTCAACACCAGCGCCTTGCCGGCCATGGCCACGGCCGTCTTTGCCACCTCTGGCGCAGCCATGCGGCACGGCCCACACCAACTTGCCCAAAAGTCCACAAGCACGGGCACGGTCGCGTGCTGCAGCACATCGTCAAACAGCGCGGGGTCCGCATCAATAGGCTGTGACGACGGCGCAATCGCCGCCTTGCACTCCCCACACTTTCCCGTGTCCTGCAGGTGCGCCGCCGGGATGCGGTTCTTCTGCCCACACGCTGTACATGTCTTGATCACCGGCATCCGTTCAGACCTCTGACCATTCGATGCGGCTCAGGACAGAGTCGATGGTAGTGCAAGAGTTCGCCGCTCCACCCATGCTGCCCCGGCGATGACGACGAGTGTCACGCACGTTACCGCCGCGCTCGCAAAGCTCAGCAGGTTGTAGCCGTATCCTGCCGTCAGCACAATGCCGCCCAGGCTTGCACCCAGCGCATTGCCCAGGTTGAACGCGCCCTGGTTCAGCGTGCTGGCAAGGTTGGGCGCGTCCTTCGCCTGCTCCACAATGCGCGCCTGCAGCGGTGCACCCGCGGCAAAGTTCACCAGCCCAAATACGCACACCGCCACCACCGCCGACGGCACATGCCCCAACGTAAACGGCATGGCCAGGAACACGGCCAGCATGGTGCCATAGCCAATCAGCAGCGTCGGAATCTGCCGCCAGTCGCTCATCCGCGCGCCAAGCAGGTTGCCCACCGTGATGGAGACGCCGAACGCGACCAGCACCCACGTCACCGCGTGCGGACTCAGTCGCGTCACGGTTTCCAGCATCGGCGCCACATAGGTCAGCACGCAGAACATGGCTACGCTGCTCAAGGTGCTGGTCGCCAGCACCAGCTGCACCGCTGGCCGCAGCACGGCCCTGAACTCGCTACGCAGGGCAATGGGTTCACTGGGCTGCACGGGCACATACCGCAGCAACAGTGCGCCCGCAACCAGCGCTATTGGCAGCAGCGCCACAAAGGCCGCGCGCCAGCCAAAGTGCTGGCCCAGCGCCGTTCCCGCCGGCACACCCAGCACATTGGCCAGCGTCAGTCCCGTAAACATCAGCGCGATCGCCCTCGACTGCTGATCCTTTGGCACACTGTTCGCCGCCACAATGCTTGCGATGCCAAAGAACGCTCCATGCGACAGCGCCGTCAGAATGCGTGCGCCCAGCAGCAGCGGGTAGTTCGGCGCCAGCGCACACAGCGCATTGCCCACCAGGAACATGCCCATCAGCGAGACCAACGCGCGTTTTCGCTCCCACCGCGCAACCACCAGAGCCACCAGCGGCGACCCAAACGTCACGCTCAGCGCATACGCCGTCACCAGCGTTCCGGCCTTGGGTATCGACAGGTGGAAGTCCTGCGCCAGGTTCGGCAACAGCCCCAGGATGATGAACTCCGTGGTGCCGATACCAAAGGCACACACCGCCAGTGCCAGCAGCGACTTGCGCATCCTGCGCCCTACGCCATCGCCGGTGCTGGCAGAATCTCTTCCACATCCACCCACTGCGTTGGATACACGCCCGTGTAGCAGGCCGTGCAGTAGGTGTTCGGCTTGGCCTCGTCCGTGGTGCAGCTGTGCAGGAGACCGTCCAGCGACAGGTACGCGAGCGAATCGGCCTCAATGTATTGGCGTATGCCTTCCAGCGAGTTGTTGGCCGCAATCAGGTCCCGCTTGTGCGGCGTATCCACCCCATAGAAACAGGGCGACACCGTGGGCGGACACGAGATGCGCAGGTGCACCTCTGCCGCTCCCGCCGCACGCACCATGCGAACGATCTTGCGGCTTGTCGTTCCGCGGATGATCGAGTCGTCGATCAGGATGACGCGCTTGCCTTCAAGCAAAGCACGCACCGGGTTCAGCTTCATGCGCACACCGAAGTCGCGCACTCGCTGCTCCGGCTGGATGAACGTTCGGCCCACGTAGTGGTTGCGGATCAGGCCGAAGTTAAAGGGGATACCGCTCTCGGCGGCGTATCCGATGGCGGCGGTCACACCGCTGTCCGGCACCGGCACAATCACGTCTGCCGGCACACCCGATTCGCGCGCAAGCTGCCGCCCCATCTCGTCGCGGCTCTTCTGCACCCAGCGGCCAAAGATCTTCGAATCCGGCCGCGCAAAATACACATGCTCAAACACGCAGCTGCTCTGCTTCACCTCGCGGTTAAAGTAGCGTGACGTTACGCCGTCTTCGCTCACCATGACAAGCTCACCCGGCTCCACGTCACGCTCATACTTGGCATGGAGAAGGTCGAAGGCGCAGGTCTCGCTCGCAAACACAAACGTGTCCGGGCCACCATCCACACCGGGGATACGCCCCATGCTCAATGGTCGGAAGCCATGCGGATCGCGCGCCGCAAAGATGCGGTTCCGCGTCATCATGACGATTGAAAACGCACCATCCACCTGCGAAAGCGAATCGGCGATGCAGTCCACCAGGGTGTTGTGCTCGCTGTGCGCGATCAACTGCACGATAATTTCGGAGTCGCTCGTTGTCTGGAAGATCGCGCCATCCCGCTCCAACCGTTCGCGAGCAGTCCCCAGGTTCACCAGGTTGCCGTTGTGCGCAATGGCGATCAGGCCCTTGGTGCTCTCCACCTTGATCGGCTGCGCGTTTAGCAGCGCGCTGTCACCGGTTGTGGAGTATCGCGTATGCCCGATGGCCATCGATCCAGGCAGCTTGGCCAGCACCGGGTCTGTGAAGATTTCTGAGACCAGACCCATGCCCTTCAGGTCATGGATCTCCTCGCCGTCCGCCGTCGCAATACCACCGCTCTCCTGCCCGCGATGCTGCAGCGAGTACAGACCCCAATACGTCAGCCGCGCCGCATCCGGATGGTTATAAATCGCCATCACGCCACACTCTTCGCGTAGCTTGTCGAAGTGGTCGTCAGCCTCTTGCTCATCCAGGTCAGCAGCCAGCATGTCTTCCAACTCCAATTCAGCAATCACGCCAACACCAACTCTGCTTCCACCTGATTCGCTAGGCTTTTTGCAAAGCCGACGTTCAACTCGGATATTGAACAATCGATGAGCGCGACGCCATCTTCCGAATCGTCAAAAGCTGCGACCCTAAATGTATTTAGTTGCGTCATACCGACAGCAGTCGCCTGAAGGGTCTGGAAGGAATCAACTAGTACGGCGATTGCACCCGCCGCATTGGGGTCACAGGTACTTAGACACAATGAGCCCCACTCCCCAAACAGCGACTCTGCCGTGCTTGCATCTGCGAACGCGTTCAAGTGCACGTTGCATCCGACACCTTCAGCCAAGGATGCTTTCGCAAGTGCAACGGCGATGCCGCCGTCAGTAACGTCGCTGCACGATGTTAGTAGACCTTTGTTCGCCAGCATGGACAAGAAGCGATTCAACTCCGCCGCTTCGTCTAGATGCAAAGAAGGGCACTCTCCCCAAGCCTCTTGCAACACAGTTCGCGCGAATTCTGAAGTACCCAACTCTTTCCGCAGGATGGGCGCGATTTGGGCGCCGAGATCTGAGCTGATCAACAAAATAGTGTCGCCTGCGGCTTGGAACCCGCTCGGCACGGCCTTTGTCACGTCGTCCATAATTCCGACGACACCCAGCACCGGCGTCGGATAAATCCCTTCACCCTTGGTCTCGTTGTACAGCGAGACATTCCCGCCCGTAATCGGCGTTCCCAGCGCAGTGCACGCCTCGCTGATCCCATCGATCGCCTCGCTCAACTGCGCCATGATCTCCGGCTTCATCGGGTTGCCGAAGTTCAAACAGTTCGTCGCCGCCACCGGCGTCGCACCCGTACACGCGACTTTCCGCGCAGCTTCCGCAACGGCATGCATGGCGCCCAGTTTCGGGTCCATGTACGTCCATCGCCCATTCCCCGCGAGCGCCATCGCGAGCCCGCGCTCTGGCTTGCCCGCCGCCGCATCGCCCGTTCCCTTAATGCGAATCACCCCAGCCTCAAAGCCAGGGCCCTGCACCGTGTTCGTCTGCACCATGCTGTCGTACTGCTCGTAAATGTGCGCCTTGCTGCAGATATTCGGCGATGCCAGCAGCTTCTTCAGGTCCGCCGTGTAATCCCGCGACTTCTTCAACTCCTCGACAACCCACGCCGGCGGCTCCAGCGGCACCGGCGATGTCCACGTGCCGACAGGCCTGTTGTACAGCGGGGCATCATCTGTGAGCGACGTGTTCGACAGATCCGCCACCAGCACACCGTGCTGGCGGATGCGCATGCGGTTCTCCGGAATCACCGTCCCGACCACCGCCGCGTCCAGGCCCCACTTGGCAAACACGTCCAGCACTTCCTGCTCGCGGCCCGCGTGCGCCACCAGCAGCATGCGCTCCTGCGACTCCGACAGCATGATCTCGTAGCTGCTCATACCGCTATCGCGCTGCGGGACCAGGTCTAGTTCAACGTCCAGGCCCACCTCGCCGCGCGCGCCCATCTCGCAGATGGAGCACGTCAGCCCCGCCGCACCCATGTCCTGAATGCCCGCGACGGCGCCGGTTTTCATCGCCTCCAGGCACGCCTCCATCAGCAGCTTTTCAAGAAACGGATCGCCCATCTGCACATTGGGCCGCTTCTGTTCCGAGCCTTCGGTGAACTCTTCACTGGCCATGGTGGCGCCGTGGATGCCGTCGCGCCCGGTCTTTGCGCCCACATAAATCACCGGATTGCCGACGCCGGTCGCCTTGGCGTAGAAAATCTCGTCATGCCGCACCAGGCCCAGCGCAAACGCGTTGAGCAGCGGATTGCCGCTGTAGCACGCCTCAAACCGCGTTTCGCCCCCGACATTTGGCACGCCAAAGCAGTTGCCATACCCCGCGACGCCGTGCACCACGCCTTCCATCACCGAACGGTTCTTCGCATAGTCGATGGACGTATCGGCGTTGGCCGCAGCCTGACCGCCACCCTCTTCGGTGTCTTCCGTCGGACCCTGCGCAGCAAACGTCGCGGCAGCTTGCGCCGGCGAATCCGCCACACCAGCCGGTGGCACCAGAGGTCCAAACCGCAGGCTATCCATTACAGCCATGGGCCGCGCGCCCATGGTGAAAATATCCCGCAGAATGCCGCCCACACCCGTCGCCGCGCCCTGGTACGGCTCAATGTAGCTGGGATGGTTGTGCGACTCGATCTTGAACGCGCATGCCCAGCCGTCGCCCACGTCGATGATGCCGGCGTTCTCGCCCGGTCCCTGCATTACAGATCCCGGCCCTGTCAGCCGCGTGCCCTTCGTCGGCAACCGCTTCAGGTGCACCTTGCTCGATTTGTACGAGCAGTGCTCGCTCCACATCACGCTGTAAATACCCAGCTCCGTCAACGACGGCACACGTCCGAGCGCCTTCAGGATCAGCGCGTACTCATCGTCGGTGATGTTGTGCGTCTTCAGCAGCGCGGCGAGTTGCGCTCCGGTCGCGGCAATCGGCTCAGGCACTTGCTTCAACGGGGAATCGGCAGTGCCAGGCGTGCCGGCGGCCTCTGTAGGGATGGCTGTGGGCTGGCTCACTGCAGTAGTGTCGCACGCCTGCCGTGTGGATGCCCGGTGCAACCGCCGCCGCGCACGCCCAACCGGACCGCCTACTCACCCCATCCGCGAACCGCGCCGCCACCAAACACCGCCGGCCGCATCCCCGGTTTGAAGAAGCGGTCCATCGCCCCGCCGGCAAGCGCCGTTCCCTCGTCCAGCCGCTTCATCTGCTCCGGCGTCAGCACCACGTTCATCGCCGCCAACTGGTCCTGCAGCTGGTGCAGCTTGCTCGCGCCAAGAATTGGCGACGTGACACCCGGCTGTGCGCACACCCACGCCAGGGCCGCCTGGCTCAGGGGCTTGCCGGCCTCCTCCGCCACGCCGCGCAGCACCTCCAGCGCGCGCCAATTGCTCTCGGTAAAAACCTGGAAGCTGGGCAGATTCAGGTCCAGCCGCCCACCCGCTGACTTCACCGTGCCATCGGCTTCCCGGCTGTATTTGCCGGTCAGCAGCCCCGCCGCAAGCGCTCCCCATGGCGTTATGCCCAGGCCCAACTGCTTCGCCGCCGGCACGTGCTCCCGTTCGATGCTCCGCTCTGCCAGGCTGTACGGCATCTGCAACGCAATCGGCCCCGGCACACCGCGGACGGCCGCCAGTGTGGCCATCTGTGTCGCATACCAGGCCGGCACGTCGCTCAGCGCAAAGTAGCGGATCTTTCCGGCCCGCACCAGGTCGCCCAGGCTCTGCAGCACCTCTTCCACCGGCGTCACCTGGTCCCACGCGTGCTGCCAGTACAGGTCCACATAGTCCGTCTGCAGCCGGCGCAGCGATCCCTCCAGCGCGCGGTGCATGTTCTTGCGCCCATTGCCGCCGGCATTTGGGTTTCCCGGCTCCGCGCTAAAGGTGAATTTGGTCGCCAGCACCAGCCGGTCGCGCAGCTTGCCGTCGGCAATGTACCGGCCCACCAGCTCCTCGCTCACGCCCTTCACATACACATCTGCGGTGTCGATGAAATTGCCACCGGCCTCCACGTAGGCGTCAAAGATGCTCTTCGCCTCCGCATCTTCCGATCCCCACCGCGGGTTTCCAAACGTCATCGTGCCCAGGCAAAGCGGACTTACAAGCAGGCCGCTACGGCCCAGGGTGCGTACATCGGTCAGCGTCATAGACATTCGATGCGGCGCATACAGCGGCCGGCGCAAACCGCTACCATCAGAAGCATGGCTGAACCAGGCAATACCCCGCCCAGGGCTGAAGTCGTCACCGCACTCGATGAGGCACCGCAGGGCACCCTGCTTGAGAGTGCCATCCGCGCCGCACATGCCGGCACCCTGTCCAGTGCGGAGGTGGTGCGTACGCTGGCGACCGGCAAACTGGCCGTGCCCAGCAAGACAGAGGTCCAGGACAGCCTCTCCGACATGCGTGCGGTCGTGCTCGACAAGGACGGCAAAAGTTTTCTCGCGGTCTTCTCCACGGTGGAGCGCGCCGCTGCGCTGCGCAACATGGCCGCTTACTGCGTCCTGGTCGATGCGCTCACGGTGCTGCAATCGCTCGATGCCGACCTCGGCGTGGTCGTCAACCCTGGCACCGATGTGGTCATGGAGATTTCAGCGGATGGCGTACGCCGCATCGTCCAGCAGTTCGGCACGGCTGGAGAACACCAGCCCATCACGCCGAACTAAACGCCCGCGCGGGGCTGGCAAGCCTCAGGGTCTAGTGGCCCGTTGAACCGAAGCCGCCAGCGCTGCGCACTGTCGAGTCCAGGTCATCGGTCTCCACAAATGTGGCTTCAATGCGCTGCACCATGCGCAGCTGCGCCACCCGGCTGCCCTTTGGCAGGTGAATTGGTTCCGCCGTTGTGTTCAGCAACACTACCTTCAGCTCGCCCCGGTACCCCGTGTCAATCACGCCGGCCAGCGTGGTGATGCCGCGAACCGCCAGGCCGCTTCGATCCTCGACAAGGGCGCCGTACCCCTGAGGAAACGCAACGCACAGACCAGTCGGCACCAGCACGGTGGCACCCGCAGCCGCTACGGTGTCGGCTACGGAGTACAGGTCGGCCCCGAGATCCCCGAAAGGACCGGTGTGTGCATAGGTTGGAAGGACGGCGTCTGGATGAAGGCGCTTCACGGCAAGCTGAGGCATCCGTACAGCATACGGCCACTGCAGGAAGTCGTTCAGGTGAGGCAAAAACCTCACGCTGGCGTTTAACTGGGCCGTTGGCTAAAGCTGAACGCCTTCGGCGGCAGGCCGGGGACTTCTACGCGCTGACATTTCGCCGCGGTGCCGCAGAATGGATCGCGTTTTGCACTTGGAACACCACCACGGGAAATAGCCAAGAAGGGAATACACGAACTTTTCAGCAAAGCTGTGCCGACCGGTGCGGCGTATGCCGCCGCGCTTGCAATAGGGACAAAGGTCCGACATTTGAATGACTCCTCGGGATAAGTGCAGCCATGTGCGATCAGGTGGAGCAAGTGTGCGGCACGCCCGGTGTTATTCACGCGAGTGGTTCACCGGTGCGTTTGTACTCTTTGTCTGTAAGAGTAGGACGCCGGACCCCATACTAGGCAAGAAGAAAATTGTGCGCTGCATGGAGTTTCTTCCATCTGGTGCATCTACGCGGGTACCGCGCGCACAGGGATGGCTAAAGCCGATCACCGTGCGCTCAGAATCAGAGGTTCACTGGACCTATCGAACCGCGGGCGGCAGCGGGTTACGATTCTGAAATTGCCGCTGGTGCCAGAAGGGGTAAGGCACAAGTTGTTCGCTCGCCGCATCCAGCGCCGCCACCTGCTCCGTCGTCAGCACGATCTCCGCCGCAGCCAGGTTCGCCTGCAACTGCTCCTTGTTGCGCGCGCCGATGATCAGGCTGCTTACCGTGGGCTTGCGCAGCAACCACGCCAGCGCAAGTTGCGGCACGGTCTTGCCCGTCTCGCCGGCCAGCTTGTCCAGTGCGTCCACAACGGTATAGAGGTACTCGTCGTCGACTACCGGGCCGGCGGCGTCACCGCCATCGCCCAGCCGTGTACCCTTCGCGGGTGGCTGTCCGCGACGAATCTTGCCCGTCAGCCGTCCCCACCCCAGCGGACTCCACACAAGTGCGCCCACGTTCTCCGCCAGCCCCAGCGGCATCAGCTCCCACTCATAGTCACGGCCCACAAGGCTGTAATACACCTGGTGCGCCACGTATCGCGCCCAGCCGTACCGCTCGCTGACATCAAGCGACCGCTGCAGGTGCCACCCGCTGAAGTTGCTGCACGCGATGTAACGGATCTTGCCCTCGCGCACCAGCGTATCCAGCGTGCTCAGCACCTCCTCCATCGGCGTCAGCGCGTCGAACGCATGCATGTGGAACACGTCGATGTAGTCCGTCTGCAGGCGCTTTAGCGACCCCTCCACCTGCCGGGTAATATGCAGACGCGATGATCCCACGCTGTTCGCCGCATTCGGCAGAGGCCGCTTGGACTTGGCCTCGTCGGCGTTGGCCGAGTGCCTGCCGTCAAAGGCAAACGTCGTCTTGGTCGACAGCAGCACATCCTCGCGCGGCAGGTGCTTGATCGCCTCGCCCAGCACCTCTTCCGACAGGCCCTGGCTGTACACATCTGCCGTGTCGAAAAAGTTCACACCCGCATCCATGCACGTGTCCACCAGCTCGCGCGCTTCCGCCACGTCGGTCGATCCCCACGTCTTGAAAAACTCGTTGCCGCCGCCAAACGTTCCCGTGCCAAAGCAAAGCACCGGCACCTGCAAACCACTCTTGCCCAACTGTCGAAATTCCATAGCAGGTTGGATGCACGGACGAACCCGGATGCCCCATGCCTCGCGCCTGAGTCATGGGGTTCGAACCCCAGCACCGCTACACGCCCGGCATCTCCATCGGCCTGTCCGGCTGCGACTGATAGATCTCCTCCACCCGCGCTACCGTATCGATCTCGCTCACCGGCTTGTCCCGCCGCACCTGCAGAATGCGGGGGAACCGCAGCGCGAAGCCGCTCGCATGCCGGTCGCTGCGCATCACGTTGTTAAACGCCACCTCCAGCATCATCAGCGGCTCCACCGTCCTAAAGTGTCCGTGGTCCTCCAGCGTGTGCGCCTTCAGCCACTCCGTCAGCTCGGCGATCTCCGCGTCCGTCACGCCGCTGTAGGCTTTGCCCACATTCTTCAGCGTGCCGTCCGCGTCCCGCACGGCAAACGTGTAGTCCGATAGAAACTGCGACTTGCGTCCCGACCCGTACTCCGCCCCGGTAATCACCACATCCAGCGTGTCCAGCGTCCGCTTCAGCTTGACCCAGCTGATGCCCCTTCGACCCGGCTGGTACAGCGACCCAGACGCCTTGATCATCACACCTTCGTTCCCCCGGTCACGCGCCGCCACATACGCCCGGTCCAGGTCCTCCGCCGTTCGCGCCAGGTTCACCGCGCTCAACCGCAGCCGCTGCTCGCCGCGCGGTTCGTCGGTCTCGCAGTCGGTAAACAACCCGCCCTTCGGCATGGGTGCAGGCAGCGCAAGCGGCGAACACGTCACCCGCCCGGCCCTCTCGGCGATCCCCTCCAGCAGCGCCCTCCGCTCCCGCAGCGGCTTATCCAGCACCAGCCCGCCGTCCACGCACAACACGTCGAACGCCATGTACACCACTGGCGTTCCCGTCCGGACCTCGTTGGTCACCTTCTTGCGCCCAATGCGCGGGCTCAGCACCGCAAACGGCATCGCCTTCTGTGCGGCCACATCCCACGCCAGCACCTCGCCATCCAGGATCAGCCCACCGCCCCCGTCCGCCAGCACCTGCGCCGTTACCCGCGCAAACGCCTCGCAGATCTCCGGATAACTCACCGTCACATCCTCACGGTTACGCGAATACAGCGCCACCCGTCCTGGCTGTGACGCATCCCCGCAGTGCAGCTGCACGCGCATGCCGTCGAACTTGTCCTCAATCTGCGCTTCCAGGTGCACCGCAGCCTCGTCGCCCGCGTCCAGCGCCTCCTCGACCGCTACCGCCAGCGGTTCGCCAGCTTCGCCGTCCACGGCAACAGCAGCCTCTGCCGGTGCCGCTGCAAACCGCTTCACCGCCTCCTCCGGCGTATCCACCGGGCTCGCCAGCATGAAACCCAAGGGGTGGAACAGCCGCATCCGCGCCTCACCGAGCCGGCCCTCAAATGCCATGCCCACCGCCTCCGCCAGGTCCGCCTGCAGCATTACCGCGTGGCGCACCTCTTCCACCGGCTGCGCACTCGCCACACCCACAGCCTCCTCGATCAGCGCCTGCTTTACCCCAATCCGCATATCCCCCAGCATCAGCTTGATCAGGTACTTTGCCTCAACCGGCGTCGCCCGCTCCAGCAGCCCCACCAGCAAACCTTCGCGAATCGCCGTCGTCTTCGCCACCGCCATCCCGGCAAACGCCTCGGCAATTTCATCAAACGTCAGTGCAGCCGCCGGGTTCCGCCCCGCCAGCACCCACAGGTCCTCTGACGCCAGCCCCATGTCTCCGTGCCGGCGATAGGCTTCTGTAAACTGCGCATCCGTGGGTTGCGTCAGCGCCCGCACGGCCCGCGTCATCAGCGCTCCACCCACGTTCAGCTTGCGCGTATCAGCCTCGGCAAACGGCGTCCCCGCCAGGTAGAGGGCAAACCGCCCCGCATCGCCCAGATCGCCGGCATCTTTCGCCGCCAGCAGGGCCTCGGCGATCGCCGCCCGTTTTTTCAACTTGCTGCTCGTTCCCGCGAGCACATCCGCCAACTGCGCCAGGGGCAAAAACAAACTCATCGGCACATCTCCACAACGGCAAAGGCCGCCCTTGAAAGATGCCGTCCCGCCTGTGCAGGTTTGCGCCGCTCCACGCTGCGTTGCTCTAGACCGCACCGCGCACACATTTCATGGCAGTTCGTCGCATACGGAACCACACACCCACCTTCGCCGTATTCCACCTGGGGGATCCTTCGCCATGCTCAAACTTCTGCTCTTCTGCGTTCTGCTGGTCGCATGCTGGCCGCTGGCTCTGCTCCTGCTGGTTCTGTACCCGGTCGTCTGGCTCCTGCTGCTGCCCTTCCGCATCGTCGGCATCGCCGTGGGCGGCGTGCTGGCGCTGCTCGCAGCGCTCTTTACGCTGCCGGTCCGTGTACTACGCACTATCTGATCGAGCGGCGGGCGGCCGACCCTCATCTGCAAGAAGCTAGAATCAGACGCATGCACGGCCTCTGCATCTCCGCGCCGCAGGGCCGCCGCGCATGATGATCCTTTACAGCTTTCTGCTGGGCCTCGCCATCGTTCTGTCCTGCCCTGTGTGGCTCTGGCGCATGTTCCGGCAGGGCCGCTATCGCGAAGGTTTGCGGGACCGGCTCGGCATCGTTCCACAACGGCTGCTGGGCGCCGAAAACGTTCCGACGGTCTGGCTCCACGCTGTGTCGGTTGGCGAAACCATCGCCGCGGCCGGCCTGGTAGATGCGCTGCAACTGGCCCTGCCCCACGCCCGTATCGTTGTGTCCACCACCACACCCACCGGCCAGCGTGTCGCGCGCGAGCGCTTTGGCGCGGACCGCGTCTTCTACTACCCGCTCGATTTCGCCTTCGCCGTTCGCCCATACCTCCGCGCCCTCAAACCCTCGCTCGTCATCCTCATGGAATCCGAGCTCTGGCCCCGCATGCTGGTGGAGAGCGAACGCGCCGGCATCCCTATCGCCGTCGTTAACGCCCGCGTGAGCGACCGCTCGCTTCCCCGCTACCTCCTCCTGCGCCGTCTTTGGACACCGCTGCTCGCCAGGCTCAGCCTGCTGCTTGCGCAAAGCCCCCAGGATGCACATCGCTGGCTCAGCATCGGTGCACCCTCCCGCGCCGTCCGCACGGTCGGCAACCTGAAATACGACGAACCAGCCCCCATCGCCGACACTCCCATCGCCGCCCTCTTGCGGCCATACCTCCTGGGCAGGGCGGTTCTCGTCGCCGGCAGCACGCACCCCCGCGAGGAGGAGATGCTCCTGCGCTGCCTCCCCCAACTCTCGGCCGCGCTCGTCCTTGCCCCCCGCCATCCGCAACGCACCGCGGAGGTTACGAACCTTATTACCGCCGCCGGATTCTCCCCCGTCGCGCTCAGCCAGTGGCGTCTCACCCCTGCACCCTTCCAGCCGCAGGACGTCCTGCTCGTCGACACCGTTGGCGAACTCGCCGCGCTCTACCAGATCGCTACCGCGGCGTTCGTCGGCGGCAGCCTTGTCCCCGCGGGCGGCCACAATCCGCTGGAACCCGCCCGCTGCGGCATTCCCGTCCTTATGGGGCCGCACGCGGAAAACTTTCGCGACATCGCCGCAGCCATGCAGGCCGCGGGCATCCTGCAACGCACTGACCCTGCGCACCTCTGCGAAGCCTTAGCTCAGGCTCTGGCAGCAGCGTCCCCCACGTATGCCGCGAGCTCGCAGAGCTTCTTCCAGCAGCACGGCGGCGCAACACAGCGCACGGTCGACGCCCTGCTCTCCCTTATGCCTGCCGTGGGCGCGGCACCATGAGCATGCGCCGCCCGCTGCTGCTGCCCTTCGTTCCCCTCTATCGCGCCGGTATCTGGTGGTCGCGCCGCCGCGCCCGCCCTGCCACGCTGCAGCACTCCGTCCTCAGCATCGGCAGCATCTCCGCAGGTGGCGCCGGCAAAACACCCTTCACCAGCGCGATGTCCCACCTGCTGCACTCCATGGGCTACACGGTCGACATCCTCTCCCGCGGCTACGGCCGCACGTCCACCGGCACCCTGCGGGTAGACCCCGCCGGCAGCGCGGCCACCTTCGGCGACGAACCCCTCCTCCTCGCGCGCACCTTGAATGTCCCGGTCTACGTTGGTCGCAGCCGTCACGCTGCAGGCCTGCTTGCAGAGACCGAACTGACCTCCACCGGCCTCCATATCCACCTGCTCGACGACGGCTTCTCGCACCACGCCCTGGCACGCAGCGTCGACGTCGTGCTCCTCACCGCGGCCGACCTCGAAGACGCTCTGCTCCCCGCCGGTAATCTCCGCGAACCGATCGCCGCCCTCCGCCGCGCGCACGTCCTCGTCCTCCGCGCAGACGAGCAGCTCGAGGTCCGCTCCTTCATCGCCCAACAACCGGGTCTCGTGCGCAAACCTCGCTGGCTGATCGAGCGCCACGTCACCCTCCCGCCCTCGCCGCCGCAAAAGCCCCTCGTCTTCAGCGCCATTGGCCGTCCGGCAGATTTCGAAGCAGACCTGCGGCGCCTCGGCGTCGCACCCGCCGCCATCCGCAGCTACCCCGACCATCACCGCTACACCTATCGCGACATGGCAGACCTCTGCGCCCGCGCAAAACAGGCCGGTGCCGACGGCTTCCTCACCACTGAAAAAGACGACGTCAAGCTCACCCGCGCCATGCGTTCGCAACTCACCACCGCAGGCCCGCTCGCCGTTGCATCACTCTCCGTCCGCCTGCTTGACCCTGAGTCCGCAGCCGACGATCTTCGCCGGCTGTTGCCGACGTCAACGCTGTAACGGCACGTTTGCGACAATGGCGCGAGTGCCTTTCACAGACCAAATCTCAGGCTCGGCCCCGCGCATACTCATCGTCCGCGTGGGTGCCATGGGAGATGTTCTGCACGCCCTGCCCGCCGTGGCCCAGCTGCGTAACCAGCTGCCCGCGGCGTTCATAGGCTGGGCGATCGAACCCCGCTGGGCACCTCTGCTGCAGGCCGCCGGCGCGCTCCCCGGCACACCTGGCATGCCTCTGGTCGACCGTGTACACCCCGTACCCACACGCGACTGGTCACGACAGCCGTTCTCCTCCGCGACCCTGGGCAGCATCCGCAGCCTGCGCCGGCAACTGCGCAACGAACACTACACAGTCGCCATCGACCTGCAGGGCTCCATCCGTTCCGCCGTGCTCTGTCGGCTCTCCGGCGCACCCGTCATCCTCGGTCCCGCGACGCCCCGAGAAGCCCCGGCACAATGGCTGTACACGAAGCCGGTCCACACCCACGCCGCACACGTCATCGATCAAGCGGCAGAGATCGTCCATGCCGCACTCCTACAGGCCCCAGCGCCCCAGCCCTTGCCACCTGCTCTGCTCCCCTCCGATACCGCGGCGGAAGCCTGGGCGGCCAACCTCCTGGGCGACCGGGCTGCACACACCGTTGTCCTCGCGCCCACGGCCGGATGGGGCGCAAAGGAGTGGCCTGCACAGCAGTTCGGCGAGCTGGCCGCTGCCCTGGTCCAGCGCGGCTACCGTGTCTGCATCAACAGCGTCGGAAGCGATCCCGTCGCCTTAATGGTCGAGACCATTGCACGTCAGGCCTTGCCGGACCTCCTGCAAAGCTCCGTTCACATCGTCTCCGCAACTATTCCCCAACTCATCGCCCTGTTACGCGGCAGCGCGCTCGTGGTCGCCGGCGATACCGGCCCACTGCACCTGGCTGCAGCCCTCGGCACACCGGTCGTCGCACTCTTCGGCCCCACCAGCCCGGCTCGCAACGGACCCTACTTCAATCCTGCCATCACCCTCCGCGACCCTGCCAGCATCACCGACCACCGCCGTCACTCCACCACGGAGCCAGGCCTGCAGCGAATCTCCGTCGACGCCGTCCTGCAGGCCGCGCTGACCCTGCTCGCCGCTGGTCGGGAACATGTCTCAACATGAGAAAACGGGACCATCATGGCTCAACACCGGGGCCAGCGTTTTCTCAAAAGTGAGACACTAGCTTGTCGTTCTCGCCGCAGTTCGCGAGCGGCATGGAGCAGGGTTGAAGGCAGATCGCCAGGGCAGTCTCAGCAACACGGAATACATTCTGCGCCGTGCACGCGTGCCGCTGGGTTTCCTCTTCGCCGCTGCATTCCTTGTCTTCGCGCGCCCCACCTTCCGCTCGCTTGCATGCTCGCTCGCCCTGGTGGTTCCTGGCCTGTGGCTGCGTGGCTATGCCGCCGGCTACGTGAAAAAGAACAGCGAACTCACCACCACCGGTCCCTACGCCCACACTCGCAACCCGCTGTACCTGGGCAGCTTTATGGCCGCCCTTGGGTTCGTCGCGGCATCCCGCAGCGTCGTCCTCGTTCTCTGCTTTGCGGTGCTGTTCTTCGCGATTTACCTGCCAGTCATCCGGTCTGAAGAGCGCTTTCTCGCCGGCCACTTTTCTGAGTTTCCGGCATACATGCAACGCGTGCCGCGGCTCTTTCCCCGGCGTGGTTCACTTCGCGCGCCACAGCCATCCAGCTTCTCTGCCGCGCAGTACCGCCACCACCGCGAGTACAATTCCAGCATGGGTGCCGCCGCTGTGTATGCGGCACTTTTGCTGTTGCTTTTGCTCCGGCAGCACGGCATCGTTCCGCAGTAGCCAAAGGGGCCTCTCACCTGATCCTGACCCAAAGAGTACGAACCCTGCCGCCCACACGCGTCACGCTGGCCGCCCTGCTGTTTCTGGCAGCATCCGCAGCTACATCCGCAGTAGGCGCCGCGCAAAAAGAAGGCGTCCCTCCTGCACAGGCGCCGCTGCTCTCCGCACCCGCGCCTGGCTACACCTTTCCTCAGCACCAGGCACTTACCTTTACCGTCGACTGGCGCGTCTTCACCGCCGGTCGCGCAGTCTTCCAGCTTGACACCCAGGGCAGCACGCTCCATGTGCAGGCCAGTGCCGACACGATCGGCGCGACGAACATGATTTACCAGGTGATCGATCGCTTCCAAAGCAGCCTCAACACCACCACCGGCTGCTCCAGCGGCTTCAGCAAGCAAACCCAGGAGGGTCGCCGCAAGATCCAGTCCGATCTCACCTTCACCCCTGGCCTTGCGGCACCCGCACCCCATGCCGGTACCGCTCCCGTTCTCGGCACCCAGTCACTGAACGAGCGAAACCTGCTGAAGAACACGAGCAAAAAGCAGGACGGCCAGATCCCAGCCTGCGTTATCGATTCGTTGTCGGGCATCTTCTATATCGGCTCGCAGAGTCTTCAGCTCGGCCAGGATCTCCACTTGCCGCTTGCGGATGCGATGCGCACCGTCGCAGTCACCGTCAAGGTCGAAGGCCGCGAAGAGATCAGGACGCCCGCCGGCACCTTCCAGACCATCCGCGTTCAGCCGACCGCTGATGCCGGCGTCGTGAAGAATCGTGGCACGATCACCATCTGGTATACCGATGACGCGCGCCACCTGCCCGTTCAGATTCGAGCGAAGCTCTTCTGGGGCACCCTCATCTTCCATCTGCAAAGCGTGGAAACCCGCTAGACACAAAAGGGCGCAGCCGAAGCTGCGCCCTTTTGTTGCCCTTCTCAGCCTACTGCGCGCGGAACAGCTCCACACGTCGGTTGTCGGCCTTGCCTGAGGATGTTGCGTTGCTGTCCACCGGCTTCTCCGGGCCAAACCCCTCGCCCGTCAGCTGTGCGTTGTCCACACCCTTCGACTTCAGGTACTCCACCACCGATGCTGCGCGCGCACCCGCGAGGTTCTCGTTGTGCGGTGTCGTTCCGGTGCTGTCCGTATACCCTTCCACACGCAGGTGAATGTTCTTGTCCTGCTTCATCGCTACGGCTGCCTGGTCCAGAGTCGCCTTTGCTTCCGGCGACAGGTCACTCTTGTCCGTCGCGAAGTGCACCGCAGCCAGCGTTGGCAGGGCTGCCGGTTGTGTCTCCGCGGCAGGTGTAGCGGCCGGCGTGTTGTCACTCTTGTGCCGTGTCAGGAAGTACGCCAGCAGCGCCAGCAACAGCAACAGGGGCAACAGCCACGCCCACATGGGAATGCCGGCCTTCTTGCCGCCCTCTTCATACACTTTCACTCGTTCAGTCATCGCACGTTCCTCTTCAAACCTTCAGTTGATCTGCGTCAAACATCGTCAGCCGGGCTCCACAACGTGCCGGCAGGGCGCGGGCACTTACTTCTTTGGTGCAGCCGTGCCTGCCACAATCGGCCGCTCCACGGTATCGCCGTACCCGCCCGCCACATTGCCGGCCTCTTTCAGTGGCTCGTCGCTTGCCGCCAGCGTTTCGCCGTTTACGATCACAGCTTCATCAATCTTGGTCGCCGCGTGACGCTGAAAGATTCCTTCCACCCGGTCCGTGAAGTCCGACGCGAACGCAACCGCAATCAGGATGCCGCCCTTGCCGATCTCCTCCAGCAGGTGGTCGATATCCCGCGCCGGAACCTTCAGTTGTTCCAGCGTCGTCTTGTACTGCCCGGCGTCGCCACTTCCACGCTTGTCCAGCGTGTAGATCACGTCTGCCGGAACACCGGCCTCAATCAGGTCGTGCACCACACCCTTTGCCTGGTCTTCGTGGTGAAACAGTGAAACAAACGTCGTGCTGTCGGGTGCGGTGGACATGGTCTTACTCCGGTAAAAATAAAGTTTGTGTACTGAAACAGCCAGTTAGGTGCGACCCCTTAGCCCAAGGGTGCCCAGAGACAAAACTTTTCCGGTTCGGCCAGCTCTTCGCTCCGCGCCGCTTAGTCCCGCAGGCGCTCTTCCTGCCGGTCCAGCGCCGCGACCTCCTGCGGGAACAGCCCCCGAATACGCTCGAGCAACAGCGCCGGCGAAAACCCTTCGACGTACAGCTCGGCGGGCACACCGCTCTCCTGCAGCGTTCCCACCAGGATGCGCTGAACCCGCGGGAACCGGCTGCCGAGTTCTTCAAAGAACGACCGGCAGCTCTCCCCCGGCATCGCTGCGTTCAACACCACGCCGTTCACCAAAGGAAATCGTTCCAGCGTCTCCACCGCCTCCGCGCAGCTGTATGCCGTAATCACATTGAACTTGGCGGTTTCCAAGACCAGTTTGCGCGACGAAATGCTTCCCGCGTGCTCGGGATCAACGACGAGAAAGCAAAGGCGCGTCATGGGCTTCCTGTACGGCAGATAAGTGAATACGCGCAATTCTACACAGGCCGGCGCGCCACCGTAATCCTCTCCACACCCTGCAGATCGCGGACAAAGCGCACATCGGCCCAGCCGTCCATCAACCTGTCCAGCACTGGCGTCCGCCCGGCTGTCTCAAGCAGAAGCCAGCCACCCGGCACCAGCCGCTCCCATGCCTGCGGAATCAGCCGCCGTAACACATTGTGCCCGTCTTCACCACCAAACAGCGCCAGGTGCGGCTCATGCTCGCGCACCTGCGCATGCAGATCCGGCGCATCTGCCAGCGGTACATAGGGCGGGTTTGACACGATCACGTCGAAGCTCTCATCGTGCACTGCCGCCAGCAGATCCGATCGGAGAAACCGCACACCGCCCGCCAGCATGCGCCTGCCCAGGCCCAGCGCCTCGGCATTGCGAACTGCAACTTCCAGCGCCTCGCCTGAAACATCCAAACCCACAACCGTCGCCTCTGGGTACTCGAGCGCCAGCGTTACCGCCAACACGCCGCTCCCCGTCCCAACATCCGCCATCCGCAACGGCCAATGCCGGTCTGCAAACAGCCCCAGGACTTCGCTGACGATTAGCTCGGTCTCAGGCCGCGGAATCAACACCGCCGGCGTCACAAGGAACGGTCGCCCATAAAACTCCTGCGATCCCCGCAGATACTGCACCGGCTCCGCCCGCAGCCGCCGCTCCAGCAGGGCCTCAAACCGCTCCGCCTCTGCCGCCGTTAAAGTCCGCTCCGGCGCGGCGAGCATCCCAACGCGCCCCACCCCGGTCGCCGCCTCCAGCAGCTGCCGCGCGTCCAACACTGCAGTCTCGCGCAGATCCTCCCGCACGCAAAGACGCTCCGCGCCTATGCGCAGAGCGTCCCTCAGTGTCGTGCCGGCAAGGCTCAGGCCGCCACCGCCTCCGCCTTCAGCCGCTCCGCCGTGTCGTGCGCGATCAGCGCGTCCACCACCGGCTGCAGCTTGCCTTCCATCACGTATTCCAACTGGTGCAGCGTCAGCCCAATGCGGTGGTCCGTGAGCCGGTTTTGTGGAAAGTTATACGTCCTGATCTTCTCGGACCGGTCTCCGCTGCCGACCTGCGATTTGCGCGCCGTCGCCTGGATCTGGTGCAGCCGCTCCATCTCCACCTCGTACAGCCGCGACCGCAGCACGCGCATCGCCTTCTCACGATTCTTGATCTGCGATTTCTCGTCCTGGCAGCTCACCACCGTGTTCGTCGGCAGGTGCGTAATCCGGATCGCGGAGTACGTCGTATTCACACTCTGCCCACCCGGCCCGGACGAGCAGAACGTGTCCACGCGCAGATCTTTCTGCTCGATCTTCACGTCCACCTCCTCCGCCTCCGGCAGCACTGCGACGGTGATTGCGCTGGTATGCACACGCCCCTGCGTCTCCGTCGCCGGCACCCGCTGCACCCGGTGCACACCGCTCTCATACTTCAGCGACGAGTACACGCGGTCGCCCTCGATCAGCGCCGTCACGTCCTTCATGCCGCCCACCGTACTCTCGGTTTCGCTCAGGATCTCCACCTTCCACCGGTGCAGCTCCGCATACCGCAGGTACATGCGGAAGACCTCCGCCGCAAACAGGCTGGCCTCATCGCCACCGGTCGCCGCGCGAATCTCCAGCACCACATTCTTGTCGTCGTTCGGGTCCTTAGGCAAAAGCAAAATCTTCAACGCTTCGTCGATCTCCGCAAGCCGTGGCTCAAGCGTCGCAAGCTCCTCCTGCGCCATCGCCCGCATCTCTTCATCGCTCTCGCCCAGCATCGCCTTCGCGTCTGCCACGCCCGCACGCACGCCCTTGTACTCGCGATAGCGCTCGATCACCGGCTGCATGTCGCGGTGCTGCTTGCCCACCTTCTGCATGCGCGCCTGGTCACTCACAATGGCCGGGTCGCTCATCTCGCGCTCCAGCTCCATAAACCGCTCTTCCAACTGTTCCAAACGATCAAACACGGCACACTCCTGATGCAACGCCAGCTACACGGGACGACTCACGACGAGAAAGGGGGAGAGAAGGAGCGCAGCTAAGCAAAATCGCGGCGCGCCACCGGCGCACAAACGCAACGAGCCGAGTTGGACGAACGTCCACGCATCATGTATTGGATGATACCGTGCCGCTCCCGATGCAGGTAACCCACGGCGGTGCGACACTGGAGCCAGTCTGAAACCCGCGTTTCTCCAAGCCGTCAAACCCCTATGCGCCGCTCGTTCCCACTTCCTGTCGCCTTGACCGTGGCCCTTGTGACCGCTCTGCCCACGCCTGCCGCGTCAAAAAAAGCTCCGCCCCCGCCCGACATCCTTACCGTCCCGGCCCGCGACACGCACGAGAAAGACCACGTCACCATCGCCGCCGAGCCCTTTGAGACCAAGAGCAAAGCCGACTTCTTTCGCCTCGACTACGCCGGTCACAGCCTGCTCCCCGTCCGCCTGCTCGTCCGCAACGACAGCGACGTCCCGCTTGACCTGTCCGACGTCCGCATCCAGTTCATCGCCGCCGATGGCACCAAGCTGCCTGCCGCTACCCCCGACGAAATGAACCGCCGCCTCTTCCGTTTTAAAGACATCCAGCCGCGCCGCGTCCCCGGCACACCTATCACCTATCACTCCACGCCCGTCGATAAGAAGATACTGGACGACGACAAGGATTTCGGCTTCAAGAGCACGACCATCGCGCCGCACACCACCGCCGACGGCTTCCTCTTCTACGACGTGAAGGAGGTGGACGACCCGCAGCTGAAGCACGCCGAAATCTACGTCAAGCAGATCCACGAAGGTGATGCAAAGCACACCGAGCTCTTCGCCTTCACGCTGCCGTTCGACAAGTACCTTGCCGTGCAGAACGCGGTGGACGACGCGAAGAAGAAAGCCGCGCAGGCCGCCGCAGACAAGGAAGCTGCTGCTGCCGCAGCGGGCGACGAGAAGTCTGCCGACACCCCAAAGCTCAACAACAAGACGACAGACGCACCGCCCAAGCCCTAACGTGACCATGACCCTTCACCTCCGCCCCGCCGTATCCGCCGACGTCCCGGAGATCCTGGCCCTTATCCACGAGCTCGCGCTTTACGAGAAGGAGCCCGATGCCGTCCGGACCACGGAGGCCGATCTCCTGCGCGATGGTTTCGGCCCCGAGCCGTACTTCCGCTGCACCATGGCTGAGTGGGATGGCCACGTCGCCGGCTTCGCCCTCTACTTTTTCCAGTACTCCACCTGGGAAGGTCGTCCGGCGCTTTACCTTGAAGATCTCTTTGTTCGCCCGGCCTTCCGCAAGCAGGGCATCGGCAAAGCGCTCTTCCAACACCTTGCACAGGTGGCGCTCGACCGCCACTGCACCCGCTTACAATGGGAATGCCTGGACTGGAACACACCTGCGCTCGACTTCTACGAGTCGAACGGCGCCAAAGTCCTGCGAGACTGGCTCAACCTTCGCATCTCCGGCAATGAGCTGCACCAGCTTGCCGGCAGATAGCCGCCATCGCTAGGCCTGCTCGGCCGCAAGTATGGCCAATCCGTACGCCACTGACGTGAACGCCTCACCAGTCACGACATTCTCCTCGCCAAACCTGCTGGAGAAGATACGTCGCACCGCCGGTACCAGCGACGTGCCGCCCGTCAGAAACACCCGGTCGACCGCCGACACGTCTACTCCGGCCTCCTGCAAAACAGCTTCTACTGCCGCTTCCATGCGTCGCACATCCGGCTCAATCCAGTTCTCAAAGTCTGCCCGGTGCACCGTCTCCCGCAGCGTGAAAGCTTCGCCATCAAAGCGGAAGACCGCTTCACTCGCTGACGACAGCTCCACCTTTAGCCGCTGCACGGCACGGTGCAGGTGGTAGCCCAGGTCGTTCTCCACCAGGCTGCGCAGGGCCTTGATCTTCTCCGGTTCAAGCGCGCGCAGTTCGCTTGTGCGCAGCAGCTCCCGCACGCCATGCGTCCGCAAAAACGACAGCGTGTGCCACCGCTCCAGCCGCGCATACACCCACGCCGGCAAGGCCGGCAGGGTCTTGTCCAACGACCGCGCCATGCTCTCTGACCCCAGCGCAGGCGATACCAGGCGGCGCACAATGCGCGCGTCGAATGCGTCCCCGGCCAGGCCCACACCGGTACTTGCAAGCACCTGCTGCCGGCCAGCACCCACCCGCAGCAGCGCAAAGTCCGTCGTGCCGCCGCCAAAGTCGCCGATCAGCACAAGCTGCTCTCCGGCCGCGTCACGCGCGTACGTGGCGGCCGCGGCAACTGGTTCCAGCGCAAACTCCACATCCGTAAAACCTGCCTCGGTCAGCGCGCCTCTCAGGCGCTCCACGGCAAAATCGTTGTCTGCTTCCGTGTCCGCTCCCACAAAGTTCACCGGCCTGCCCACCACGGCCCGGGTCACGTCGAATCCGAACTGTGCGCTCGCCGCATGTCGCAAATCCTTCAGCATCCGGCTTACCAGGTCCTCAAACCGGTACTGCCGGCCGAAGATCTCCGTGCCAGTCAGGTCGCGCGCAGACAGGTAGCTTTTCAGGCTCTGCACCAGCCGGCCCTGCACGGCGTCGTCAAACTGGTCGGTCTGCAGGTAGTGCGCAATCGCCTCCGCGCCCGTCCACACCCTGACCTTTGCGCTCGCTGCCCGCCCACTCTTCTGCAGGTACAGCATCGATCGCGAAGACGGACCGGCAGCATTTCCAGAGCCGAAACTCACCAGCTCCACAGCACCGTTGCGCAACAATCCTATCGAGCTGTTGGTTGTTCCGAAGTCGATCCCTACACGGGGCATTGCAGCAGCAGTCACATCGGCCATTATCTCAATCGGCGCGCACGCTGCGGTCTTACAATGGAGAAGCGGGGTGGAGCGTGTCGGATCAAGCAGCAGTGCCGGCTGACGATCGGGACGGGAGAGCACAGTCCCGCGTCGTTCGACGCATCACCAGCCGTGCGCAGCAGGATGCGGAGACGCTTCTCTATTGGCAGGATCGTACCTCCGAAGAACGTCTGGAGACCGCCTTCGCGCTTACACGCTCTGCCTACATCGCCAAGGGATACGATGCCAACACTCTGGGACGATCAGAAAGATCTCTTACGCGCGTTCAACGGGAACGGCGTTGAGTATTGTGGTGGGCAGCCATGCGGTAAGTCACTACGTACAGCCCCGCGTGACCAAAGACCTGGACTTGCTGATTCGTGACACGCAGGAGAACGCAGAGGCTTTATATCGTGCGCTTCCGGCCTTCGGCTCCCCACTTTCCGGCCTCTCTCCACAGGACTTTCGTGAGCCGGAGTTAGTTTTTGAGATCGGCGTCGAACCCTCGCGTATCGATCTTCTTCAAAGTCTGACCGGCGTTGATTCAGAGCAGGCATGGTCCCACCGAGTTCCGGCGCACATCACAGAAGATCGCATTCCCACAAACTTTATCTCTGCAGCAGACCTGCTCTTAACCAAGCTCGCCTTGGGCCGACTCCAGGATCTTGCGGACGCGGAAAAACTTCAGGCCACGCAAACTGCGCTGGCGAACCGGAAAGAGAATGAATCATGAAAAACATCCACGTCATCGGCGGTGGCCTTGCCGGCCCTGAAGCGGCGCTGCAGGCCGCGCGCGCCGGCTGCACCGTCACCCTGTTTGAAATGCGGCCGCACCGCTCCACCGAGGCGCACCAGACGGCCGACTTCGCCGAACTCGTCTGCTCCAACTCCCTGAAAAGCGAAAGCGAAAACACCGCACCCTGGCTGCTCAAGCAGGAGATGCGTGCCGCCGGCTGCATTCTTTTGCAAGAGGCTGACGCCTGCGCCGTCCCCGCCGGCCACGCCCTCGCCGTGGATCGTGTCGAGTTCTCCCGTCGCGTTGCGCAACGCCTCGAAGCCGACCCCAACATCACCATCGTCCGCGAAGAAGTCAAGCAGCTGGATGAGAACAGCGACGACCACCTCACCGTACTCGCCAGCGGCCCGCTCACCTCGCCCGCGCTCACCGCAGAGCTGCAGCGCCTGACCGGCGCCGACCACCTGAGCTTCTACGACTCTATCGCTCCCGTCGTCGACGCCACCACCATCGACATGGACCGCGTTTACTTCGCAGCCCGCTGGGACAAGGGCACGGCCGACTACATCAACTGTCCATTCACCCGCGAAGAGTACGACGTGTTCTACGACGCACTGCGCGCCGCCCACGAGGTCGAAGCCAAGGAGTGGGAACGCCTCGACTACTTCGAAGGCTGTCTACCGCTCGAAGAGCTCGCCCGCCGCGGCCGCGACACTCTTCGCTTCGGCTGCATGAAGCCCGTCGGTCTGCGCAATCCGCGCACCGGCCAGACGCCCCATGCTGTCGTTCAGCTTCGCCAGGAGAATCTGCGCGCCGACAGCTACAACCTTGTCGGCTTTCAGAACCACCTCAAGTTCGGCGACCAGAAAACCGTCCTTCGTCTCATTCCCGGCCTGGAACACGCGGAGTTTCTGCGATTCGGACAGATACACCGCAACACCTACATCCACTCCCCGTCTCTTTTGACTGAAACGCTGCAACTTACCCAGCACCCCCAGGTCTTCATCGCCGGCCAGCTCAGCGGCGTGGAAGGCTATACGGAATCCATCGCCGCCGGCATGCTGGCAGGCCGATTTGCCGCAGCTATCGCCCATGGCGAGACGCCCGTGCCCGCACCCCGCCTCAGCGCCAACGGCTCCCTTGTCCACTACATCACCCATGCGGACAGCAAACGCTTTCAACCTGCCAACATCACCTTCGATCTGCTGCCGCCGCTGGAAGAGGAGCTTCGCAAGAAAATCCGCGACAAGAAGGAGCGCCACCGTCTGCAGTGCGAGCGCGGCCTGAATGCGTGGAATGAGTGGCTCGGCGGCCCCTTGGCGGCGCAGGTCAGGATCGATGCCGCGGAGTTGGCTGTCACATAGATCGTCCTCCACGCCGTTGCGGTATGCTGCTGCGCATAGCCGCTATTCTGCGCATACGGAGTTCCGCGACATGGTCACCTATTCCGCCGGTGAAGCAATCGGTCCCGCCTGGGATCACACCCGCACACTTCTGTTTCGGAATCGGCGATGGCCCCGCATCCTGAAGATTTGCCTGGTGGCACTGTTCTCGCAGTTTGGCGGCTTAAACGGCAGCTTTAACCGGAGTAGTGGCAACGCGCACATACCTGCTGGCATGCAGTCCGTGCTGCTGGCGGTGGGCCTGCTCATCGGGCTTCTTAGCCTGGTGATCGGCCTGGTGCTGATCTATGTCGGGTCGCGCCTGCAGTTTGTGCTGTTTGACATCCTTCTGCTGCGCGACGACAGCGTTGCACCCGCGTGGCGCCGGCATGGCACGCACACCTGGCGCTGGGTCGGCGTCAAAGTTCTGTTCGCCCTGTGCCTGGGCATTGTTCTGTCACCGCTGCTGATTCCCGCGATTCTTGGTTTCATCCACCTGTTTCAGAGTGGGGCATGGACGTTGGGCCCTAACCAGCACTTCACCTTTGCGATGGTGAGCGCGGCGATGCTTTTTATAGCAGAAGTGTTCGCGGTGGTGATCCTCTTTGTGGCCATCTACCGCGTATTCGTCACGGTTGCCATGCCCGGCATGGCGCTTGAAGATCTGTCGTTTGGTGACACCTACCGCCGCACCTGGGATCTCTTTCGCGCGCAGCCTTCGGCCATGGTCGTTTACGGTCTCCTCAGGCTTTTGGTGGGGCTTGGTCTTGGTCTGGCTTTTGTGGTCTGCCTGCTCCTCGCACTCGTTCTGCCGGCCATTCCCCTTGGCCTGGTGGGGTGGGCGCTTTGGGCGCTCCTTCACGGCGGCACAGCCGGCATGTTTTTCCTTGGCACTCTTGGTGTGGTCGCCGTAGTTGCGCTCGCGTTGTGGGCGCTGCTCGTCTACGTTGTTGGCGCCGGAACGCTGGTGTGTTTCTACCAGGCATGGGCCCTGTACTTTCTGGCAGGCCGCTACCCGTTGCTCGGGCAGTACCTGCAAGGCGGGGGTTCCGAACCTGCCACACCGTTGGGTTTCCCGGAACAGCCCATCCTCGGCTTTCGTGATTGAGCGTGGCAGACGGTCAGGGGGCTATTGCTCCTGGCCGTTGCCGGCATAGTATCCGGCGCGGCTGCGCACCACCAGGTCCGGCCTCGCGGGCATGATCTCCACTTTGCGGAACTTGCCGTCGCGCACGTGGTTGGTCGACTGGTAGGCGATGTCGTACAGCGACCGAAGCTCACCGGCGATGTCGGCGAACGCCTCACGCACAGCAACAGCTTTTACATCGAAGGTCCGTCCACCGGTCTGATCACTCAGGTGGTTCAGCACACGCATGCCGTAGCGGTCGCGTGCCGATACCTGGTTGTGGTGCATGTCGGTGTAGCGCAATGCGTAGACCAGCACATTGCTCTCCTGTGCCGCTTGTATGGCATCGATCAGGTCGTGCTCGCTGGAGTTCTCTTCTCCATCCGTCATCAGCAGTAGCACCTTGCGCCGTCCGGTCTTGCCCTGCATCTTGTCGTGCACGCTGAAGTACACGGCATCGAACAGCGCGGTGCCCAGGTCGCGCTTTTCCTGTGGACCGATCTCGGGAAAATCCGTGCTGCCCTTGTCGAACGCTCGTACACCGCTGACAACGCCCTGCGGCGAGTGGGTCACGTCGCTTACCAGCCGCAGATGGTTGCCGAAGCATACGGCAAACGCCTCATCCTTCGGCTCCAGAACCTCCTGCAGGAACTGCTCGAGGTCGCGCTCGTGGGCCTTAATGAACTTTTCCTGGCTGCCACTCTCGTCCAGAATGATGCCGACACTGAGCGGCAGTTCACGGTCGTGCGCAAAGAATTTGACTGTCTGCGGCACACCGTCTTCCACAATGCGGAAGTCGTTCTGCGTCAAGCCCTGTACCAGGCCACCCTGCGCGTCGCGAACGCTGATGGTGGTGTCGATGAGGTGCGTTTCCGTGCGATAGGTGAAGATCTGTTGCGCCCGGGCCGTGCCCACGACACACAAAAGCACAAGAAGGGCGTAACGACGCATCAGCAAGTCCCCTGCCAAGCCATACGCAGCGCGTGGTGCGACCGTTCCCTTTGAACGGAAAGCCGAACCCGCGCACCGCGTTGGACCGACCCTAGTGCGCCGGTGTGTCGCCTCCGCCCTTGGGTTTGGGCACGATCCAGACCAACGGAATCACGACCATGCAGAAGACGGCCATGATGGCGATGATGTCGAGATACGCGAGCATCTGGGACTGGCCATGCAGCATGTTGTACACGTTGCCTTGGGCTGCGGCCATCGCATCCGTGTGACTACCGCTGCCTGGACCGGTGCTGTTCTGCAGAAAGCCGGCAAGCGAGTTGACCCGTTGCTGCAGCGCACTATCGCCGGCCGAGAGGTGCTGCACCATGGCGTTCTGATGGTTCTGCGAACGGCGTGCCAGCATGGTGGCGACGAAGGATGTGCCTACGGAGCCGCCGATATTACGCGCCAGGTTGGAGAGGCCGCTGACGTCGTTGTTCTGCGACCGTGGGATGTTGTTGTACGCGATGGTGTTGATGGGAATGAAGAGAAAGGCCAGCGACACCGACTGGTAGATGCGCAGCCACATGACGGTTTTGAAGCTTGCGCCCAGCGAGAGGTACTGGTGCATGGTGAACAGTGAGGTGGCCAGAATGAAGAAGCCGAAGGTGATCATGACGCGCGGGTCCACACGCGTAATCAGGAGGCCCACGATGGGCATCATGAGCATGATGGTGAGGCCACCCGGAGACATGGCCAGGCCGGCCAGTTCTGCCGTGTAGCCAAGCAGCGTTTGCACAAACTGGGGAATGAGCACGGTGGTGGAATACAGGGCAAAACCCAGCGTGAACAGCAGCACAAAGGCGACAGCAAAGCTCTTCTGCTTGAACAGGGTCAGGTTCAGAATCGGCCTGTCACCCTTTTTTAGCCTGCTAAGGGACCACACCACGAGGCCCACAAGGGCGATGACGCAGACGCAGATGAAGAAGGTGATGAGGTGTGATCCAAACCAGTCATCCTCCTGACCTTTGTCGAGCACGAACTCCAGCGACCCGAAGCCCACTGCCAGCAGACCAAAGCCGATGTAGTCCAGCTTCAGGCCGCTGCGCTTGCTTTCTTCCACCTCTGCGGTGATGTGCGGCGGATCTTCAACCATGCGGGTGGTAAGGAAGAGTGAAAGGATGGCGATGGGAACGTTGATAAAGAAGATCCAGCGCCAGTCGTAGTTGTCTGTGATCCAGCCACCCAGGGTGGGTCCGATCGCCGGAGCGGCAACCACCGCCAGGCCGTAGAGCGCAAATGCCTGGCCACGCTTCGCAGGCTCAAAGGTGTCGGCCAGAATGGCCTGTTCGCTGGGCCCCAGACCACCACCGCCGGCACCCTGCAACAGCCGAAACAGAATGAGGATGGGCAGTGACGGAGCGAAGCCGCACATCATGCTGGAGATGCCGAAGAGCACGACGCAGGCCATGTAGAACTTTTTGCGGCCGACAAAGGTCGTAAGGTATGCCGATGCCGGCAGAATGATTGCATTGGCGACGAGATAGCTGGTGATGACCCATGTGGCCTCATCCTGCGAGGCGCCCAGCGAGCCGGCAATGTGCGGCAACGCCACGTTGGCGATGGAGGTGTCCAACACCTCCATAAAGGTGGCCAGGGTGACGGTAAGTGCAATCAGCCACGGGTTGTGCTTTGGCTTCCACGGCTTCTCTGCCGCGTGCTGCACCTGTGCAGACTGCCCTGTCTCTTCTACCGCTGTCGCTGCCATGTCCGTATTGGACAAACCAGCAGAGTGGACGGACGCACAAAATTTGGCCTGTTAGCCTGAAGGGGAGATGGCGATTATTGCGGTAGACATGGACGAGGTGATGGCAGACACCGTCCTGGAACACCTGAACCGGTATAACCGGCAGTTTGGCGAGTCCATCCAGAAGGGTGACCTGCGCGGCAAATGGCTGTGGCAGGTGGTGCCCAGCGACCGCCATGATCAGCTTTCACAGTTTCTGGACGATCCGGATTTTTTCGCTGACCTGCCACTCATGGACGACGCCGTCCGTGTGCTGAAGCGGCTGTCTGAGGACCACGAGCTGTTTATCGCCTCTGCCGCAATGGAGGTGCCACGCTCGTTCAATGCGAAGTACGCCTGGCTGCAGCGACATTTCCCGTTCCTTACGCCGTCGCACTATGTGTTTTGCGGCACCAAGTCGATCCTGCGAGCGGATTACCTGATTGATGACAACCCGCGCCAGCTGCGTGCGTTCAGTGGCCAGGGCCTGCTTTTTAGCGCGACACACAACAAGGCGGTGGACGCAGAGGCGTTTGGCTGGCGGCGCATGGACGACTGGAACGCCGTGGAGCGCTTCTTTTACACGTGATTTGGAATGCAGCAAAAGGAACGGCCACCCCAGACTCGGAGCAGCCGTTTAAGTTTGAACCGCTTTTTGCCTAGGAGGCGTGGCGGTGCTGCATGGTCGTAAGCTTCGGCCGCAGGGCACCGTTTGCCGACAGGCGATTGTCTGGGATGATGCTGGCAGCTTCACTGGCTGCCGATGCTGTGGGGACTGTACCGTTGGGCGTTGCCATGGTGGGGCTGCCGGTCTTCAGGCGCGCTGTTGCGGTGCTCCCTTGAACTGCAGCCACACCGTTGGCCAGCAGCGTCACCAGCAGGGTCTTTGCCGGGGTCTCGCCGGCACAAATGTAGCTGTGGGGCGTATTGGAGTCGAAATACGCCGCGTCGCCGACCTGCAGGTGGTGCGTTGCAGCGCCATGCTGCACGTCGAGGGCACCCTCTACGACGTAGAGGAACTCGCAGCCCACGTGCTGATGCGCGCGTCGGGGTTTTACACCGGGCAAAAACTCAATGTAATACGGGTCAAGCTGCCGGTCTGGAACCATGTAGCCCAGCGACTCGAAGAAGTAGGAGGGTTCGTCGGTACCCGTCTGGGGCAGTCGCACGCGCTCGTTGCTGCGATGCACACGGAAGAGCGTCTTTGGCTCCGGCTCAAAGAAGTAGCTCAGGTCTTTGCTGAACACGATGGAGATGCGTGCCAGGTTACGCAGCGTAGGCACAACGCGGCCAGTTTCAAGCTGCGACAGAAAGCTAGCCGAAAGGCCCGTGTGCCTGCCCAGTTCAACGAGGCCCATGCTTTTCTTCAAGCGAAGCGCCTTTATGCGCTCGCCCAGGCGTTTTTCTGAGATAAAAGCCTCTGCAGCTTCGCCAGCTACCTTGCTGGTACCCGTCTCGGCCGTTGTCGTGTCGACCACGATCTCCGCTGTCCCGTCCGTCATCTGCTCCGCTTCCATGCTGTCTCCTATGCGATGCCGGCGGCACACGATGTGTGCAGCAGCCGAACACACGTTGTTACTGTGTCGTAAGAAGTACGGCTTTAGCCCGCATCTTAGATTGCCCGGATTGGAAGGATTTATATTTTTCGCACGTCAGGTTCTGCCACACCGCTTTTGGCCCGCTTCTGTCTGGGTTCGCATGCTGGTGGAAAGCCGATGCTAGCCTTGGATGTGCACCTCCGTCGCCCGCCGCTGACCGCCTTGTGCGCCCCCTGTACGACGGGCGTGGTGTTCGCGTCGGCGCTGTGCGTGATGGTGGCGGGATGCGCCAGCACCGGTGTGCCGCGGCCGCCGTCGCTGCACCTGCCGCAGCCCGTGCGCGACCTGAGCGCACAGCGTTTTGGTCAGGCGGTGGAGATGCGGTTTACCGTACCCACGCTTTCTACGGATCGTCAGTCACTCGCGACGGGCAAGCACGGGGCAGGTGTTTTGCAGGCGCAGCTTTGCCGCCAGCTGGATTCTCCCGGTTCCACGTGTGCGGTGGTGACCACGCAAGCCGTAAAAGCCGGCGAGGCCGTCACCCTGAGGGACTCTCTGCCAGAAGGTCTGCGTGCGGGGACCCCACACGTCTTGCACTATCGGGTAACCATGTTGAACGCCCAGGGGCGATCTTCTGGTGCGTCGCGCGATGCTGTAACACTTTCCGGCGCAGCGCCCGGGGCGTTACGCGGACTTGCGGCGACCACGACGGCGCGCGGCATCCAGCTCACATGGGTACGAGATGCCGGCGCCGCTCCAGACACCCGGATTCTTCTGAGGACGGAGCCCGTCGCCCGCACCCTGGCCGTGCCGGGTGATCCAGGTGGTGCAGTGGACGATCATCCCAAAAAAGGCGAGACGGTGACCTATACCGTCGTCCGTACGCGCATGGTTCCAGCGGGGACTGAGGGCAACGCCGCGAGTATGGCGGTAGACGGAGAGCCGGCGACCGTTACCGTGACCCGTTCGGCCGATGTATTTCCGCCTGCTGCGCCCACGGGTCTGGTTGCTGTCGGACTCCAGCTTGAGGGCAAACCGAGCCGGATCGATCTGTCGTGGGAGCCGAATGCTGAGCCGGATCTGGCGGGCTACCTTGTATACCGGACCAGGGGTGCGGGACCCGGTGCGGGGCAGCCAATCCTGCTGACTCCTTCGCCCATTCGCGCGATCAGCTTTAGCGACGCAACTGTGCAGGCCGGCCAGACGTACAGTTACGTTCTGCGTGCAGTGGACGCCGCCGGCAATCGAAGCGGTCCCAGCGCCGCTGCGGAGGAATCAGTGCGTCCCTAAACCGGTTCACAGTGCATCCAACCTGTGAGCGCTAGAATGAAGCTCACGCGCGCGCGTCAGGAGAGATACCGATGGCCAATTTTCTGGACCAGCTCAAGCAGTTCACGACCGTGGTTGCCGACACCGGTGACATGAAGTCTATGGAAAAGTTCAAGCCGACCGACTCGACGACCAACCCGTCGCTGATTACCGCGGCTGCTCAGATGCCGGAGTACAGCAGCATTGTGGACGACGTGTTGAAGGAGGCCAAGGAGAAGGCCGGATCCAACGCGGACGATAAGGCTGTTGCATCTGCAGCATTCAAGACCCTCGCCGTTGCCTTTGGCCGCAAGATTCTTGACATCGTTCCCGGCCGTGTGTCGACAGAAGTGGATGCGCGTCTCTCGTATGACTCCGAGAAGACGATCGCCATGGCGCACGACATCATCAAGCAGTACGAGGATGCCGGCATTGACCGCAAGCGCATCCTGATCAAAATTGCGAGCACGTGGGAAGGCATCAAGGCCGCGGAAAAGCTGGAGACCGAGGGCATTCACTGTAACCTGACGCTGCTGTTCGGCATGCACCAGGCGGTAGCCTGCGCTGAGGCAAAGGTCACGTTGATCTCGCCGTTTGTGGGCCGCATTCTGGATTGGTACAAGAAGGACACGGGTAAGGACTACACGCCGCAGGAAGATCCGGGCGTGAAGTCAGTGACCACCATCTACAACTATTACAAGCACTTCGACTACAAGACCGTTGTGATGGGTGCGTCGTTCCGCAACATCGGCGAGATTGAAGAGCTTGCCGGGTGCGATCTGCTGACGATAGCGCCAAAGCTGCTGGGCGAGCTGCAGACCAAGGAAGGCACGCTCGAGAAGAAGCTTGACGCCAGCAAGGCGAAGGGCATGGACATCCAGAAGATCGAGATGAATAAGGAGATCTTCGAGAAGATGCATGCCGAGGACCGCATGGCGCATGACAAGCTGAAGGAAGGCATCGAGGGCTTCTCGAAGGCCCTTGAAGAGCTTGAGGATCTGCTGGCAAAGCGAGTGGCCGAGCTCGACAAGGAACCGGCTCACGCGTAAGCGCAGCGCTGAAGCGAAATATGGGGCACCCAGTATGGGTGCCCCACTGCTTTGTCCGACACCGCCAGGCATCAGGTTGTGCGCCCACGGCGCCGCAAACCCGCTATCCTAAGCGGGTACAGGAGACGCATGCCCACGCTCGAAACCAACCAGCTCCTCGCCGTCGCGGTCGACGCAGCAGACTCCCGCAAGGCTGAAGATATCCGCATTCTTGCGCTCGACCCAAGTGAGAGCGCGCTGACAGACTACTTCCTGATCTGCAATGGCACCAATGAGCGCCAGAACGCCGCCATTGCCGACGAGATTGAAGGTCGCTTGAAACGCGAGTTCGGCGTGTACCCGAACTCCACTGAGGGCCGTCGGCAGGGTGAGTGGATCCTGATGGACTACGTCGACTTTGTGGTGCACATCTTTATGCCGGAGAAGCGGGAGTACTACGGCCTGGAGCGCCTGCGCAAAACGGCAACCACGCTGAGCCCGGCAGAGCTGAACGGCGAGATTGAAAAGGCGATCAAGGCGACACGCAAGAAGAATCCGAAGCCGGCCGAGACTGAAGTTGCGGATGCGCCCGCGGTAAAGAAGGCAGCAAAGAAGGTGGCGAGGAAAGCGGCTCCGGCCCAGGAGATAGAAGAGGCTTCAACAAAGCAGGGCGGCAAGACTGGACGCAAGACCAGCTCAAAGATTGCCATCGCCATTGCAGATGAGGCACCGGCCAAGAAGAAGACACCCGCAAAGAAGACAGCTGCGGAAAAGAAAGCCGCAAAGAAGGCTGTACCTAAACCCCAGGTGATTCCACAGCCGGCAGCTCGCAAAAAACCCGCGGCAAAAAAGCAAAGCTAGTCCGCCGGGCTGTCGAAGCTCGACGCACGGCCCAGGGTGGCAGCGCCTTCAAAGACGCTCACCCTGGAGCCGGGCAGCGTGCAAGCTGTCGCACACGTCGCTCGACATTTGGTAGATGCGGGCGTCTACTTTCGACGCCCATCACGCGTGGTGGCGCATAGGATCGTATGAGAAGGGCTGATAGTCACTTCTCTGATGTGACACCGCAGCATCTCCAGCGGGTCGCTCTACTAAGTCCAGCCGTCAATTACTTTCCTAAGTGCCTGGCGAAGAATTGACAAATGATTTTGTACGCGTCCATGGACTCTGGAACGCCGGGGTTGTAAAAGAATCCGTGGAAGAGTCCATCCCACACATAGAGGCGCGTGTCTACGCCTGCCTTTGTCAGTTGAATGTTTGTGCTTAGCGCGTTACTAAGGGCAAAGTCGCGAGTGCCGGTGATGATCAGCGTCGGTGGAAACCTCGCAAGTACATCCGGGTAATTGATTGGTGCGATGAATGGATCACTGGGATTGGTATCTTTGAAATATCCAAGTGGAGGCGTTGAGCCAGCGCTCGGATTTGGCATTCTGGCCTCGCCCAGAGGCAGCGTCGTGTAAGGAGCATCACCCGCGGCGAAGCCGCCTGCACCGGCACAAAACACGCCGATTGCGCCCGGTGCCGGCAAGCCATGCTTCTGGAACCAGGCCAAGGACATCGTCGTCAAAGCTCCCCCTGCAGAGCATCCATACATGCCGACGTTCTGCGGAGCGTACTCCTTCAGGAGTGCAGCGTACACCGTTGCCACATCCTCACTGGCGGCGGGGAAATGATGCTCAGGCCCCTGGCGATAGTCCACGCTAATCACCTTAAATCCGCCGAGCGATGCAATCGGAATAGATTCGAGAAGAGCACAGCCGGGCCAGCACCCGGAGAAGCCACCACCATGCAAGTTGATCAGGACGCGCGTGCTGTTCTCTTGCGGTACTCCGCTTTTCGGTACAAAGGTGATGACATGAACTCCCCCGATCTTGCCATCCTGCTGGTCGACCGGGAACATGGACTGCTGTAAAGCAAGGTAAGGCGCCATGAAATGCGGTATACCTTTTTCAACATAGGTCGCTGACGGGTCCTGCATATCTTTCAGGTGCTGGGCCACGTAAGCCTTGGCCTGGGGACTTAGTAAGCTCGATACAGGAACGGTTTCCGACGGGATCGTCACGGAACCGTCTGCGCCGATAGTTACTGGCGAAGCAGGGTGGGAGGTTGCAGTCTGCTGGCTTAGAGCGCGCCCGAACCCATAAGCGCACCACAAGAAGAGCAACAAGCAAAGGGTAAAGGTTTTGCGTGTGGCAACAAGCTTAACGGAGGAGGGATACTGTCGGACGTGAGGATTCATTGAACTCTTCGCTTTCATGCACGGTGAACTATACCAAGGTGGATCGATAACTTTCTCCAGAAGTACTCCACTTGTTTGTGAATCAGGCTCGTGGGCTCAGGCATTGTTTTCTGATTGCGCGGTCGCATCTTGCTTCGATGGGCGCCCATGAAGCGGGACTGTTCGCGGTTGAAGTTTGTAGCAAGCGCCCGTAGCTGAGCTGCAGCTTAAGACGCGTTTGATGGAGAGGGCGGAACTGGGCGCCGCGACCTGTCCAACTCGCTGGCGACATAAAATGTATGTGTGACGAGCAGCTCTCACAGTTAGAGCAGACGGGCTGTGTTTTACTTAGCGTGCGCTGATGCCCGCGCTGCGTAAGGAGCCGAAAATGACAGTCATAAAGACGAACGATGGTGTGGATATCTTCTACAAGGACTGGGGCACAGGCCAGCCGATTGTCTTCAGCCATGGATGGCCCTTGTCGGCTGACGACTGGGACACGCAGATGTTGTTCTTTTTACAGCACGGATACCGCGTGATCGCGCATGACCGGCGCGGCCATGGGCGTTCGAGCCAGGTGGGTGATGGCCACGATATGGATCACTACGCCGACGATCTGGCTGCCGTGGTCGAGAAGCTCGATCTGCACGACGCCATTCACGTTGGGCATTCCACCGGCGGAGGCGAGGTGGTCCGTTACCTTGCACGACATGGGGAAGGCCGTGCATCGAAAGCGGCCCTGATCAGCGCCGTGCCACCGCTGATGGTGAAGACCGATGCCAACCCGCTGGGTCTTCCGAAGGCCGTGTTCGACGATCTGCAAGCGCAGCTTGCCGCGAGCAGGGCAACGTTCTACCGCGCCCTGCCGGAAGGGCCGTTCTACGGTTTTAACCGGCCCGGCGCGAAGCCGTCAGAAGGGATCATCGGCAACTGGTGGCGGCAGGGCATGATTGGTGGAGCGAAGGCACACTACGACGGCATCGTCGCGTTCTCGCAGACGGACTTTACGGAGGATCTGAAGAAGATCAAGCTCCCCGTGCTGGTGATGCACAGCGAGGACGACCAGATTGTGCCGTATGTGGCTTCGGGGCCGTTGACGGCCAAGTTGTTGAAGAACGGGACCTTGAAGACGTATAAAGACTTTCCGCATGGCATGCCTACAACCCAGGCGGACGTAATTAACGCGGATCTGCTGGCTTTTCTGAAGCAATAAGCACCCTGTCTGACGCCAGCCTTTTGAGTTTGCTCAGGGCTGGTCATGTCTCCGACTCTCTGGGCCTGCGTGCAGGATACGCAGCTAGTTCGCTGCCACAGCAGGCAGCCTGGAGAGCTTCCGGCTCAGAAGTATGCCTCCGATGAGGAAGTAGAACGCGCCGAAGATGGCGTAGCCTCCGACGTCTTTGACGTAGCGTTTGTCGTAGAGACCGCCCAGGAAGAACGCCACGCCGGCAAGCATGGACTGAGCGCCGCTCAGGATCATCGCCCACTGGCCGCCACCCAACTGTTTGCGCCGAAGCAGGCCGAGGACAAGTTGCAGCAGGCCGGCGCCGAAGGCCCATGCACCGAAGACGGCGACCGCGTACATCGGCTGGTGGAATACCGTCAGTCCGATACCGATTGCAGCAGCAACTCCCAGCAGCGCGTTGATCGTTTGCGCGGTGCGTGCACTGCCGAACCTGCTTGAGGTATTCAGGTCGTACACGGTGCATGCAACATCCCACAGTGGGTAGACGAGGAAGAGCACCGCGGCAACTTGCGGTTGGTGCACCGCGGTGAGGATGACGCTTGCCGCCCACACGACCTGAAATGCGGTGCGGACGAAGTAGAGGTTGCGTAAAGGGCGGGTGAAATCAGGTGACAGGGCTTCCATGTTCATTGCCTCGCTATCTTCTAGTTGGTAGGTTGAATACCGTAGAAAGCCCCTCAGCAGCGGGGCTTCCAAGGGACTTATGGCTTTGGAGTAATCCTGCTCAGAGCCGCTTGTGAGATGGAGCGGAAGACACCACAGTTACCGGTTGCACGTGCGGAAAGCATAGCGCCATGCAGTACGGCAATTAACACTTGCGCCTCTTTCGCGACAGTACTGTGGAGCTCGATCGCGTGCACTTTCAATGCCGCTTTCAACGTGCGCTCAAACCACTCGGTAAGCATTGAGAAATGCAAACGTACTTCGGCCTGCACATTTTCGGGAAGGGACGGCATTTCGGCTCCGAGGAGTGCGCCGATACAGAAGGACTGGGCCTGGCCTTCGATGCACCCTTCCCAATAGTCGAAGTAGTTCCTGATGCGTCCCAGGGGATTCACACACTGCTCATCCAGTGCCGTCATGCCCTCCAGAATCCTGGCGCGGTGACGTTTGAGAACTGCGACGACAAGCCCGGCTTTCGTGGGGAAATGGTGATGAATGCTGGCCTTGCGGATCTCCACGCTCTGCGCAATGTCCGCGTAGCTGAAGGCCGAATATCCCTGATGGATGAGCAGGGTGTTCGCCGCGTCGAGAATACGTTCTGCCGTTTCGCCTTGCATGCATACTAAGACTACCAACTAGTAGGTTTTGATTCCACTAATTTTCACAACACGCCGCGTGGGGCGGCTCCACTGCGGTGGGCAGATCGTCGCATGCCGAGGTGCTTCGAACAAAGCGTAGCGTGACTGATGGACCCGATCGCGAGACGGTGTTCGTTCAAGCATGTGAGTCGCAGATGCGCTCGCGGTGCAAAGAACATGGCGAATGCATCTCGGTAACTCGGGCGCAGGAAGGCGACCTGTCGTGGGGCTACGTCCATCTTCATGGACGCAGCCACGTCAGTCCTGTTTCTTCTTGTTTGCGGGGGCGCACCTTGAAACCAGATGGGTGAGCCGATGAAGCGAAACTGTTCGCGGATGAGGTTTTGCAGGAAGCGCTCGTAGCTGAAGTGCAGCTTCACATCGCGGTCGGTGAAGAGCACAAAGGTGGGTGGGGCGACGGCGGCCTGCGTCATGTAGTAGATGCGGACACGCTTGTTGTAGGGCACACCGGCGCGCTCGAAGTCGATGCCGTCGAGGAACTTGTTTCATGCGGCCGGTGGAGATGCGCTTGCGTCGCTCGCGTGCTACCAGCTGAAACTTTCTTGAAGACCTCGTCGATGTTTACGCCGTCTTTTTGCGCTGATGAAGAGCAGAGGAAGCGTAGTCCGAGGTACTTGAGCGCGTGGCGCACCTGCTCGGTGTAAACCTTTTTGTCTGCGGGTGCGGGGCCTACCTCGCTGCTGTCTGCATTTGCGGCATCGCCGGCGCGTCGAGCGTTCTGGCGTTCGGTCGTTACAACGTCCCACTTGTTCACGACGATGACGACGCTGCGGCCGCTCTCATGCGCGTAGCCGCCGATGGTTGCGTCCAGGCCGGTGACGCCTTCGGTGGCCGTCCGATGACGAGCAGGGCGACGTCGGCGGCCTCAAGGTGCTTTGCGCGCCATGATGACGGACAGCTTTTCGGCCATCATGGTCGTCTTGCCCTTGCGGCGGATGCCGGCGGTATCGACGAAGCGGAAGCTGTGGACCGTCGCGCTCGACCGTCCTCGTCGACGGCGTCCGCGGGTGGTGCCGGCAATGGGCGAGACGATGGCGCGGCCGGTGCCGGTGAGCGCGTTCAGCAGGGTGGATTTGCCCACGTTGGGCCGGCCGATGATGGCAACCTTGGTTTCCGTGCTGATGTGTTCGCCGTGGGAGCGCAGCTTGCGTTCGCGCGGCTTGTCCTCGCCATCTACGTCGTCCTCGTCCACCTCGTCCAGGTCGACTTCTTCCGGCTCAAGATCCGGAAGCGCGGCACTCACGGCATCCAGCAGATCGCCGACGCCGATGCCGTGCTCGGCAGAGACGGCGAAGACCTCCTTGAAGCCGAGGGTGCGAAAGCCCTCTGCCTGGTGGGCCATCTTCTCCGAATCCATTTTGTTCACGGCCAGGAAGATGGGCTTACCGGAGCGCAGCAGCAGGCGCGCCAGCTCAAGGTCAGGCGCGGCGAGTTCGCTGCGGCCGTCGACGACCATGACGATGGCGCCGGCTTCTTCCAGAGCGATCTGCGCCTGGCGGAAGATCTCGCTGGGGATCAGGGCCTCGTCGTCCGGCACGACGCCGCCGGTGTCCACGATGCGGAGGAGGCGGCCGTCCCAGTCGACCTCGCCGTAGATGCGGTCGCGGGTGATGCCGGGCTCGTCGCCAACGATGGAGCGGCGCGAGCCGGTAAGCCGGTTAAACAGTGTGGACTTGCCGACGTTGGGCCGGCCGCAGATGGCGAACAGCGGTGCAGCGATGCTGTCGGACGGGCGTGTCGCCTCTTCGATGAGCGGCAGCATGGATGCGAATGCGTTTTCCTCGTCGGCGTCGCTCAGTTCGGCGGCATGGATGCCAAGTGGCGGCAGCTCCTGCTCTGGCGCGTCTTCTGAACCGAAGCCGCGGCTGCCGCGCGCGGGACGTGTGGAGGGCTTTCGGTCGACAGCCTTCTTTGCAGGCTTTGGCTTTGGTTTTGTCTCTGCCTTTTCACTGCCGGCGCGCTTCGCGCTCTTGCCCTGGGACGGCTGGGACTCCGCTGCCTGTTCGGCGGCGCGTGCTGCTTCCAACGCCTCGCGTTCTTCGCGTGGCAGCGCACCGGGTGCCAGCTGGGCGCCGGTCACGTTGCGGCCCTTGGCGCGCTCCGGCGACTGCGTGCGCACCTTGGACTTGGCGAAGGCGGCTGACTTTTTCGCGGTGGTCTGCTTGCGGCCTTTTGGCGATACCTTGCCCAGCGTGCCGGCTGACGCCTTGGCACCTTTGGGTGTCGCTCCCTTGTGCGGTCGCGTCTGGGCGGACCTGTGCTTTTTGCCTAACCGCTTTTTGGGGGGTGCCATGCGCTGTACCTGCTTCCACCCTTAAGGGTAGCAGTGCGAAAGGGGGGAGTCTTTTCTCTCCCCCCCCCCCCGCGCTATACCAGCCTGGCGTCCAGGGTGATCTCTGCCGCTTTCAGCAGGCGTGAGATGGGGCAGTTCTCTTTTGCACCCTTGGCGATCTCGGCGAACTTGTCTGCGTCGAGGCCGGGGACCGAGGCTTCTGTCACCAGCTTGATGGTGGTGACGGTGGGCGCGCCGTTGATGAAGTCGAGCGTCAGGGTGGCCGCGGTCTTGACGTTGTCGCCCTTGTGACCGGCCTTTTCAAGCTCGGCAGACAGCGCCATGCTGTAGCAGCCGGCATGCGCCGCCGCGATCAGCTCTTCCGGGTTGGTGCCTTTGCCATGCTCAAAGCGCGAGGCGAAGGTGTACGGCTGGTTTGAGACTGCGCCGGTGCCTGTGCTGATGGTGCCGCTGCCGTCTTTCAAGCCGCCGTTCCACTGCGCGTTTCCCTTGTTTTCAATTGCCATGGTTCTGTGCCCTTTCGTGAGGCCGCTTTCGCGACTCTTCCGTTGCCGATGATAAGCGCATGCGAGGTCGAGAGGATGAACGGGCGTACTTCGGCGGCTCTGGTTTGGGTAGGACCTGGACGGAGGGCTGTTCCCGGTATCGCCAATCCAGGCTTAGGTGCCTGGCTGCGGCGCGGTCGCGGAGGGGCGCACGGGCGTGGACAGGTGCCCGGTACGTAGCAGCACCTTGCGCGCAAGACCGGTGAGCGGCAACGTCGGCAGGCTGCCGACGGGGAACCACTCAAGGATGGGCGCCTGGGCAGCCGATGGATGCAGGTCAGGATGGACCGCGCCGGTCTGGTCGGCCGCAGTTTCCGGGGGCTGCATGCCGGCGATCACCTCAGGCTCCGTGCTCATGTCGAAGACATCGACGAAGTAGTTGGTTCCGGTAATGCCGTGGCGCAGTCGAAGGCGCGGTGCAGCCGTGGGCAGGGTGCGCAGGGGTGGCAGCTCCAGCATGCCGGCCATCAGGGAAAGCTCGGCGCCGCGACGGTGCAGGAGAATCTGTGGCTCGGACGCGCGCGGCTCGGATGGGGTGTGTGCCGGGGGGATGCCGGTTTCGGGCGGCGGTCCAAGACGCTCGGTCAACGCATAACCCACGTGAGCGCTGCGCATGGCGGCGCGGGGCAGTGTGGTGTGTTCGCCGCGGGTGCGGCACCAGTCGAAGACCGGGCACTGCAGGCAGAGTGGGCTGCGGGGCAGGCAGACGGTTGCGCCAAGTTCCATCATGGCCTGGTTGCTGTCGCCGGGGCTGGACGTATCCAGCAACGCCTGGGCGAAGGAGGCGACAAAGGCGTTTGCGGTGGCACCGGCCTGCTCCTCCTTGCCGGCAACGCGCAGGAGAACGCGCTCCACGTTGCCATCCACGACAGCAACCGGTTCGCCAAAGGCGATGCTGGCGATGGCTGCGGAGGTGTATGCGCCGATGCCCGGCAGCGTGCGAAGCTCTGCCGCCGTGCGTGGCAGGCTGCCGCCGTGCTCCGCCACCAGAAAGCGCGCGGCACGGTGCAGCATGCGTGCTCGTCGGTAATAGCCGAGGCCGCTCCACAGGGCGAGCACGTCTTCTTCCGGTGCCAGCGCAAGTGTGAGCAGGGTGGGGTAGCGTTGCAGAAACCGGCGGTAGTGCTCGATCACGGCGTCAACACGTGTCTGCTGCAGCATGATTTCCGACAGCCAGGTGCCGTAGGGATCGTCGATCCCGCGCCACGGCAGGTCGCGCGCGTTTCGGTGGTACCAGGCAAGCAGCGACTCGCGGAAGGCCTGCTGGTCGCCGGGGGACAAGGGAAGTGTATGGGCTGTAGGCCGAACGGCTGCGCGCCGCATCCGGTCCTGCGCCTTGCTGGCTGCTGACATTTCCCATAATTTTATCGTTTCGGGCGAGTCCGCTCGTTCCACGCTTGTGTCCCGGCAGCGTAGAGTTGCGTCAGCTCGGCTGGCTCTCAGGGGATGCAAGCAGCTGCTGGAAGCTGTCGACGAAGTGGGCGACATGCAGGCCATCTACAAGGCCGTGGTGCACATGGATGGAGACCGGCATGGTGCGCCTCCCGTTTGCCTCCACGATCTTGCCAAAGGTGATCTGCGGGGCGGAGTCATCATTGCCAAAGCTGCGCGCGTGCGAGATGGATGTGAAGTCGAACCACGGCAGCGTGGAATAACGGATGAGGTTGGGTGAGGTCGGCCGGTCGAGGTCGTCGCGTCCGCGCGCTCGCTCCACCTCTGCTGAGGCACGCGTTGCAAACGGATGCAGGTCCGCGGTGTACGGGAAGTGTGCGAAGCCGATGGTGCCGTTCGGGCGGCCCACCGCGCAGCCGCCGTCCACCTGGTCGTAGCGCCACACGCTGCCGTCCGCGATGCGAGTGCGGAAGTGTTCCACCTGGTGGGCTGCTACGAGCGAACGGTGCATGAACGAGGCAAACACAGACAGGCCGTGCTCCTTGGCGTACGTGTAGGTTTCCGTGCAGTCCACGCGAAGGCAAACGCCGTGAAAGGGCTCGCTGAAAGTGCGAAAGAATTCGAAGAGTCTGCGGCGTTCCCAGGTGAGCAGGTCGATGCCCTGGCGGACGTGGGAGAACTGCGCCTCTGTGCGGTCATCCTGCATGCAGCCAATGCTACCCGAGGCTGTATTTCGACATGGCGGTTGCCGTGGGACTCGTGTGTGAGAGCAGCGTGTGTGAATGCGCGACACTTCAATCAACTACCAACCGGGCGTGGACGATAAGCGAGGAGAACGCACGGTGTGCGTGGGGAAGTGCCAGTATGCAACTGCTGTATGAGTGGGAGCCTGAAGAGTGGCGCGAGGCATTGATGCTGGCCAGCGCCGGGCCGCGGCGTTCGCCAAAGCCGGTGATGACCTATGCCGTTATCAGCATGATGGCTGCCGGCAGCCTGGGGGAGTTGGTGAACGCGGTGCGGGCCAGCAGGGAGGCGCAATTCAGTGGGTCGTTGCTGCCGCTGCTGTTGTTTGCCGCAGCCATCGTCGTGGCCATGCAGATCTACACACGTGCAGTGGTGCGCCGGCGCCGGCTGAGACCACTGCCCGCCATGCCGAAGGGTCCGCAGCACGTGCTGTTCAGCGAAGAGGGTTGGCGAGTGGCCCCGGCCGATGCCGCCCGACAGGCGGAGGCACGACCCTGGGCTGAGTTGCAGGAACAGCGCAAAGGCAGGTACAGCCTGATCCTGCTGGGCGCCGGCAACACCTTTGCGGCGCTTCCGCTGCGGGTGTTGAATGCGACCCAGGGCGGCTTTTTAAACAGACTGCTGATCCGCAAGCTGCACAGGACGGTGTAGGCGGCAAGATCCTGCCGCAGAAGAAGCTGCCTGCTCCGACTTTGGACTAGTTGCGCAGGTGGACGATGCGCAGGCCGTCGTCGAGGAATTCGTTAAAGAGAAAGCCCAGCGCAGCGCCGCCGATGGAGCCGGCATAGGACTGTACGGCCTGGCTGGCGGTGCGGTCCCGCTCCGGAATGAATACAGTGCTTGCACCGGTGGCCACCGCGTAGCCGGCCAGCAGCGGCAGGTTCACGCGCTGTTTGCCGCTGTCGCTGCGCGTGAGTACCGTGCGCGTTGCGGCGTAGATGCCGCGGTTGATGAGCTTGTGCTGGCGACCCAGTTCGTAGTAGCGGGGATCGTCGTGGAAGATGGGCGCGAAGAGGGAGTCGGTGGCAAGCGTCTGCATGGTGCCACGCGCGGCTGCAGCACCGTAGCGCTGCCCAAAGGGGCCCCAACCCTGGCCGTAGTGCGGTGCAGAATCGACTGCCTGCGAGTACGCAGCGGAAAAGGCCCAGGCCACGATGTTGAACGGGGACGCTGCCTGCACAAAGCCGAACGTAACCTTTTGGCCGCCGGAGAGCGGCTGCGCGGACTGGCCCGGAAGGATGATGCCGCTGTAGCGGTGAGCGACGTTGGCGGTAGAGGTGGTGAGGGTCGGAGCGCCTGCCTGGCCACCATCGTCTGCCATGGCAGAGGGAGCGGACGGCAGATCGTCAGCAGACGAAGAACTTGCCGCGAGGGGTTCAGAAGCTGCTGCCAGAGCTGCCGCAGGCGCGTCTGCGAGCGTGTGCAACGCCTGTGCATGGAGGGAGAACGCGGAGCTGCAGAGCAAAACGGCGGCGACTGGCACGGCGGAACGAAACGGTGAGACTGGGCGCATTCTTGGCGACTCCTAAGGCAAAGCTGAATTGGGCGAGGCGGCTGTGCGGACTTCTTTACTGATTTTGACGCGTCTGCCGCCGGATCGTGGATAGGAGTGAGCAGCAGCAGAATGCGTTGCACGCAGGCACACACCGCGCAAGTACCAATGTGTGCCGGGTCGCTCACTTTGGTACACACGTTACTACCCTGACCCCCGTCGCGATTTCACGGTTGTCCCCTTTGGATGAGCAGCTTCCAATAAAGGATGCGGTACGCTCCACGCGAGCGGCGGCCAGGGAGTAAGACCATGCCAGACGAACAAAGAACGGGTGCAGGGCGCACGAGCTTTGGCGATGAGATTCGCAGCGTGGTGACGCGTGCGGAAGATGAGCTGAACCGGCTGATCCGCACCGTGAACGAAGAGGTTGTGCCGGATGTGCGGCGGCAGGGCTCGAGCGTGCTGCGATCCGCGGCAGACCGGCTGCGGGAGATGGCCGAGTCACTGGATAAACGGACTCCATGACGCTGCGTCAGGCAGCTATAGCCACAGCGGCTCTGGCTGTGCTGATGCTGACGGCAGGCTGCCACAAGAACACGCGTGTGAGCCGCCGAGCAGCTCCACCGCCACCGCGTTCGCAGCGGCGCAGTGCGGAGCGGAATCCTTCGACGACGGCGCGGCGCGTACCGCCGGTGACGATCCCCGGCAGCGACAATCCCAATCTGCCGAACGCCGGCAGAGGCGGGTCGGTGGAGGTGGGTATGGCGAGCTGGTACGCCCCCAGTGGTCACCGCAGCGCAAATGGCGAGAGCTACGACGGCAACTCTCTGACGGCGGCACACCGCACGCTGCCAATGGGCACGTTGATCCGGGTAACAAACCTGTCCACCAACCAATCGGCAACGGTGAGGGTCACGGACCGTGGGCCGTTTGTGCGTGGCCGGGTTCTCGACCTTTCGACAGCGGCTGCGAAGGCAACCGGGGTCTACAGGATGGGCGTGGCACAGGTGCGCATTGAAGTGGTGCAGCCGGGCACGGGCGTTGCGCTTGGCGGCCGATGGTGTGTGCAGGTAGGCGCCTTTGCCGACGAGGACAACGCCGCGTTACTGAAAGCAGACCTGCTGCGGCGGTACAGCACGTCTGCCAAGGTAATCGAGTTCCCGGGGGCGACCGGGTACTGGGTGCGGCTGAACCCGGTGGGCGGCGACCGTGCCCAGGCCATGGCCATTGCACAAAGCCTGCGACCGAGTGAGGCTGCGGCGCAGGCGTGGCTTGTGCGTCTTGATTAGGCTGAGTTCGGGTCGGCTTCTCTGGCGGAGGTAGGCTCTTTCTACCAGACCTCGGCGACAGGGTACCGGTTGCTGCTGGCGGGATGGTAGGGCGTGCGTGTCAGCCACCATGTCAGGCGTGCTGCTGGATCTGCGGCGAACGCCGGGTCAGATGCCAGCTTCGCCTGGAACTCCGACCACTGAGCCGGGTTTTCTGCGGCCTGCTTTTCTGCGATGGGAACGCTCAGGTATTCGCCAGCGGAGAACCGTCCCGTGGGCTCAAAGACGGCATCGAAAAGGCCCCAGTGTGCCAGTGAATCCGGCGCGGCGGGATGGAGCAGCGCCATGATCAGGCGGGTGCCCGGCTGCGCCAGCGGCACGTAAAAACTGCCGGCCGGAAAGGTCATGGCCTCATAGACCGGGACAGTGTTGAAGTCGACCATCGTGCGGCCCTCGTAGGGAAACGGCTGGTTCTTGATGTCGGTGAAGCGCCAGGTGTCGAAGGTTCCTTCGCGCGGCGTGGTCAGGGTTTCCACGTGGATGCCGTGCAGCCGCAGAAGGTCGGCGACGTTCGCAAAGGTGCTGGGAATGAGGAAGCCGGTGGGTACGGGCGCCGCGAGGGTGGTGTCGATGCCGTCGTGGGTAACGGTCTCGAGGTCTTCCTTGTCGGCGGTGAAGTGGGTAACGGGTTTGCCGGTGATAGGCGAGGGGATCTGCTCGCGCCGTAGCGAGTAGTAGGTGAGCGGGTGCGCGGCGGCTGCGGTCTTGCCGTCCAGATACAGGCTGCCGCTGCGGTTGCCGGCAAGCGCCATGTCCGCTGCGTCGGCGTCGCGTACGGCCTTGCGCAGCGCCTGCGCCTGTTCTGCGCTGCTGGCAATCTGGTCGATGGTGTCGACCATCACGTCGTAGTTTGCCCACGCGCGGGTCTTCGCGGATTTGAGTGAGTGGGTCTCCACCAGCAGGTTTGGCCGGTTATGCGCGGCGGCGTAAATGTGGCTGTAGCGCGGCGAAAACACCTCGATGTAGAACTCGCGGCGCTTTGTTTCGGGGTTGGTCTCAAGCTCTCCGTAGGGACTGATCCTGTGGCCGTCGTGCTCCATGGCGGCGTTCAACCGCGGCAGCAGCGTGCCGTTCACCCATGCGCGTGCTGGCGCTGCGATGTCGTCGTGGTGGGCAATGTCATAGGTCAGGTCGTACTGGTAGTCCGCGCCGTCGGTGACGTGATTGTCGAAGAGGAAGTCCGGCTGCCATGCCGTGAACAGCTTGAGCCATGCGCGCATTTCCGGCGTGTCGGCCTTGGTGTAGTCGCGGTTCAGGTTCAGGTTCTGCGCGGTGTTGCGCAGGCCTGTCACCTCCGGGCCGTTCTGCATGGGCCGGTTGTAGGCGCTGCGGTGCTCGTGACCGTCGACGTTAAAGACGGGCAGCACGACGAAAATGGCGTTGTTGAGCCAGTTGCGCATGTGCGGCTTGTTCGAAACGGTCATGTCGCGGACCAGCATCAGCGCCGTGTCCTTGCCCTCAATCTCGCCGGAGTGAATGCCGGACTGGATCAGGATGATCGCCTTGCCGGTGCGGTGTGCAGTCTCTGGCGTAAACGCTTTGTCGCTGCTCACGATCATGGCGAACATGGTGCGGTGTTCCGGCGTCTCGCCTACCGTTATGACATGCACAAAGGGGCTGCGCTTTTCCAGCAGGCGCATGGCCGCTACAGCTTCGTCGTAGGTGCCGGTCTTGTTCCAACCGGAACGTTCACCCGGCGTGAGCAGGTCTGGTGCGACCCCTTGTGCCGATGCGGCCAGTGACGCAGCGGCGGCCGCTGCTGGCGGCTGAAACATGCTGTGGGGCTGCAACGGTGCGGACGCCTGCTGCTGGGCTGACGCAAACAAGCTGCCGCCAAGCAACAGCAGAGCAACGGACGGGTGGGCCGGGCGGCATGGGATGCGTTTGGCAATGCGGGGCATGCAGCTATTGTGCGGCATAGGTCGTGTACGGCCGCCACGGCTTGCGTGTTGACACGTCCCAGGCCTGCCAGCCGCCATGCGGCCGCGCTACACTACTGCCATGAACCGCTCCCATCACAGGTCGAAGCGCTTCCATCGCGGACGCCACGATCGCGGCAGACTTCCTCATCGGCTCTCCGTCATGCACCCCTGGAAGCTTTCACTCTCTTGCCGCTGCGCCCTGACCGCAGCCAGCCACGTGACCCATGCGTCACGCACAGGACAACCCCCCGATCATGAGCATCTCGACGACAACCTCCGTGAACGCCTCGAACTCCCCCGCGAATGTCACGACCAACACTTTCGACGCGCGGTCCACGCTGCACTCCGGCGGCAAGAGTTACACGTACTATCGCCTGGACTCGCTGGCGCAGCGTGGCATTGAGATCAGCCGGCTGCCCTTTTCACTGCGCATCCTGCTTGAGAACCTGCTGCGGCGCGAGGATGGCGTGACCGTGACCGCCGATGACATCCAGTTTCTTGCGCGGTGGCAGGCGCAGGCCGAACCCAGCCGAGAGATCGCCTACATGCCGGCGCGCGTGCTGATGCAGGACTTTACCGGCGTGCCCGCCGTGGTGGACCTGGCGGCCATGCGCGACGCGATGAAGGTGCTGGGTGGCGACCCGGAAAAGATTAATCCGCTGCAGCCGGCAGAGCTCGTGATCGATCACAGCGTGCAGGTAGATGAGTACGGCGTCGCCAATGCGTACGAGATGAACAGCCTGCTGGAGTTTGCGCGCAATCGCGAGCGGTACGCCTTTCTCAAGTGGGGCCAGACGGCGTTCCGCAATTTCAGCGCCGTGCCACCTGGCATGGGCATCTGCCACCAGGTCAATCTTGAGTACCTGGCTCGGGTTGTGTTCACTTTGGAGGCAGACGGCCAAAGTGTTGCCTACCCCGACACGCTGGTTGGTACTGACAGCCACACCACCATGGTCAACGGGCTGGGCGTGCTTGGTTGGGGCGTGGGCGGCATTGAAGCAGAGGCGGCCATGCTGGGTCAGCCGGTAAGCATGCTGGTGCCGCAGGTCGTCGGCTTTAAGTTGGCGGGTAAGTTGCGCGAAGGTGCTACCGCGACCGACTTAGTGCTGACCGTAACTGAGATGCTGCGCAAACATGGCGTGGTGGGTAAGTTCGTGGAGTTCTACGGCACCGGTGTGGCCGAGTTACCACTTGCAGACCGCGCGACGATTGCCAACATGGCACCGGAGTACGGCGCTACCTGCGGCATCTTCCCGGTCGACGCAGAAACGCTGAACTATCTTCGTCTTACCGGCAGGCCTGACGAGTTAGTCCAGCTTACTGAGGATTACTACCGCGCCCAGGGTATGTTCCATACCGCAGACGCACCGGAGGCGGAGTACACCAGCACCCTGGAGCTCGATCTTTCCACTGTCGAGCCAAGTATCGCCGGACCCAAGCGGCCACAGGACCGCATCGCGTTGCGTCAGGCTTCTGAGTCGTTTGCAAAGGCCTTGCCGTCGCTCTATGGAAACAATGTCAAAGGCGACCGGCAGATCATCCGGTGGTCGGGTGAGGGCGGCCACATGAGCGCCAATGGCACCATTGAAAGCACCGTAGCGGCACCGGAACCGGGTAAGGGCGGCGTGCTTGCGGTTGCGGACGAGCCGATCCCCAGCGTGATGGCGCGCACCGGCATTGATCCGGAACCTTACCTGCATCACGGCAGCATCGTGATCGCGGCCATCACCTCGTGCACCAACACGTCAAATCCCTTTGTCATGCTGGCGGCAGGGCTGCTGGCAAAGAAGGCAGTGGAGCGCGGCCTGAAGACACCGCCGTGGGTCAAGACATCGCTTGCTCCGGGGTCGCGTGTTGTGACGGACTACTACAACAAGGCGGGTCTTACCACGTACCTGGATGCGCTCGGATTCCAGACCGTGGGGTACGGCTGCACCACCTGCATCGGGAACTCCGGCGCACTGCCGACCGATGTGTCCAAGGCCATTGAGGAGCACGGCTTAGTGGCAGTAAGCGTGCTTAGTGGAAATCGTAACTTTGAAGGTCGCATAAATAGCGATGTGCGTGCCAACTATCTCATGAGTCCGCCGCTGGTCGTGGCGTACGCGCTTGCCGGCTCCATTGACTTTGATTTCGACACGCAGCCACTCGGCTTTGACGGCGCGAACGAGGGCGTTTTTCTGCGCGATCTGTGGCCCACGCAGCAGGAGGTTTCCGCTGCGGTGCGCGACTCTATCAATGCAGAGATGTTTCGCAAGCAGTACAGCACCGTTTCTGACGGGGATATTAACTGGCGCAACCTCAAGTTTCCGCTGGGTGATACCTATGGCTGGGAGCCTGACTCGACGTACATCCGCAAGGCACCATACTTTGACGGCATGCCGGCGGTGCCTGCACCGGTCACGGACATTGACGGCGCGCGCGTGCTTGCGGTGCTTGGCGACTCCGTAACGACGGACCACATATCGCCCGCGGGGTCCATTAAGCTGAACGGTCCAGCAGGCCGCTATCTCACCGAGCACGGCGTAAAGGCGACGGACTTTAACAGCTATGGCTCGCGCCGCGGCAACCACGAAGTGATGGTGCGCGGCACCTTCGCCAACGTGCGGCTGAAGAACAAGCTTGCACCCGGAACCGAGGGCGGCGTGACGCGCCTGCTGCCAGAGGGTACGGACATGAGCATCTACGACGCCAGCGTGGAATACGCGAAGCGCGGTACGCCGCTGGCGATTCTTGCCGGCAAGGAGTATGGCTCGGGGTCGTCACGCGACTGGGCAGCAAAGGGGCCGCGCCTGCTTGGAATTCGCTTTGTGCTGGCGGAGAGCTATGAACGTATTCACCGCTCGAACCTTGTGGGCATGGGCATTCTGCCGCTGCAATTTCAGGCAGAAGAGAACGTGAAAACGTACGAGCTTACCGGCGAAGAGACCTATGCAGTACCGGGACTTGCCGCCATGCTGGACAACCGCTTCAGCAATGGAAAGCAGATTACGGTGGAGGCGACGCGCAGCACTGGCGAGGTTGTCAGCATTCCCGCTACCGTGCGCATCGACACACCGCAGGAGATCCTGTACTACCAGCACGGCGGCATCCTGCAGTATGTGCTGCGAACACTGGCCGGCAAGGCATAGTGCACTAAGAGCAAGCAGCAAAAGAGCCGCCACATGGGCGGCTCTTTGTATGTGTGGCAGCCAACTACTTCTTGGCTTTCTTCTCAGCAGACTTCTTGTGCGCATCGGTGGAGTGCTCGTGCGCCTTGGCCGAGCTCTCGTGCGCCTTTTTCGAGTGCGTATCCGCAGTCTCGTGGTCACCCTTCTCGTGGTGCTCGGCTGCTGTCTTGTGGCTCTTTGCTGCTTCCTCGTGGTGCTCTGCTGCTTTCTTGTGTGCTTCCTGTGCCATGTCGCTTTATCTCTTTTCTGGTCGGAAACTCCGACGCAGGACGAAGCATATGCCTCTTGAAGCAGATCTGTCCTTACCTGTGAAGATAAATTTTATGCCTCGTAGGAAGGTTGCTTCTCCTGCTACGCCGCTGTACCGCCAACTAACGCCGGACTTACTCTTGCGCATCAACGGGCAGTGCGGTGGTGACTAATCGGAAGACAAAGATCGAGCCGGGAAAAATGATGTCCGGATCGATGGGTTGTCGGCGCGGTGCGCTAAAGCCATTGCGGGCCGTGCTGTCTACCTCCACTACATCGCGCATGCCGTGTACCGCCGTGCTTTGCAGCGTATACATTGCCGTGCCCGCACGAAGGCTGATCAAGCGGATATCCGGCTGGCCACCAGTGGTGGATACGACCTTCGCCTGAACCTGCGATCCAACTGCGGCGACGATGCGGCTGCCGATCACAAGATCCTTCACCAGAACGCCGGTCAAGACCTCTCCCTGCGCAATCGCGCTCACGCGAATCGGGTTGTCGAGCTGCATCGCAATCTGGGTACCCTCTGGCAAAGCAGGGGGCAAACGCTTTGGTAGTGCCGGCGTTGTTTGTGTGGAGGCACGCGGCGACGAGTCCTGGCCTGCCAAGCCGTAGCCATGATCCCCGTACGGGCCTCCGTCTTTATAGCCACGGCTGCCGCGGCCACTAATCATAAAGTCCGCAGCGCAACCGCCACTTACAGTGATGGTGTGTCGGTCATAGGTCCAGGTGGACCCCTGCTGGCAAATACCAGAGCTCTGCTCGCGCAGCAACAGCACACCATCACGCGTGTTCGCCGGGCAAGATTGTACCTCGCCTGTAGTCGGCGACGTACAGTTCACCGTCAATGGTTGTTGCTGTGACAGTGCAGGCGCAACACAGGCCAGCACATACAGTAAAGCGATGAACTTCGTCATACAACCTCTACTTCGGCGTGCAATAAGCGTAATGCGTCTCTCAGGGGAGAGTGGGTAGCACGTCTTATGGCAGGCAACAATATTCTCCGCAGACTTACTGCCCTTTATAGTCCACAAACAGTTCGGGATAGTTCGCCTTTAGAGCTGCAATCTTCGGAACGTCGCACACCTGAATGTAGGGATTGTCAGGATTGTGTAATGCGTAATCCTGGTGGTAGTCCTCTGCGCGATAGAACCCCTGCAATGGTACGATCTCCGTCACAATGGGCTTTGTAAACAGGTGCTCGACATTCAGTTGCCGCACATACGCGTCAGCCACCTGTTTCTGCTGAGGGTTCGTATAGAAGATAACTGACCTGTAGGAGTTTCCCACGTCAGGGCCCTGCCGATCGAGCTGTGTGGGATCGTGAGCGACAGAGAAGAAGATGCGCAGAAGTCCGCCGTATGTAATCACGGAAGGGTCGTAGGTCACCTGCACAGATTCGGCGTGGCCCGTTGTTTCTGTCGTGACCTGGTCATATGTTGCTGTGGAAGCTTTCCCGCCAGCGTAGCCAACGGTTGTGCCGGTCACTCCCTTCACACGCTCAAAGACAGACTGTGTACCCCAGAAGCAACCGCCAGCGAACACCGCCGTTTGGAGCGGACCATGGGACAGCCGCGAATCCTGCTGCGCGACAGGGAAACGTCGGGCAGTTGTGGCGGCGTTTGCCCTGCATCCCGCAAGTGGTGCGGCGAGCAGTGCTGTCAAAACTAAAGCCGAAGAGATGCGGCGCATAAGGAAATCTCCTGCAGGGTGAGATGCGGGACCATTCACTTTGTCACCACCGATTGGCGATCCCCGTCATGACGCACTTCATGGCCCCACAATGAACTGTTCCAGGGTCCCGTTGGGCATCGCGTAGGTGCTCAGCGACAACGGGGCTCCCTTGGCGAACTGCACCTTGAACTCGCGGAAAATCATGCCGCCACGTAGTTCCTCTGACGTTTGTTGCACGGTGCGCACCTCGCCCAGTGGCGCCAGGCTGTTGCTGTAGTCGTCCACCGTCTCTGGACTGAAGTAGAAGTTGGCGTTGCCTGTGAAGAGCGCCGGGTCAAGATCCTCCTCCTGCAAGGAGGTCAGAATCGTTTGTGCCTGTGCCTCAGCCAGCGCTGTTGCAGTGGACGGCGCGGCCACGGGTGCCGTAGTTGAAACGTGCGTTGCCGTCGTGCTGGGCACCCCCAGAAGGATGGGCGTTACCGCCTTGGTCACAAGCCCGGCGACGCGCGCTTCTTCATTCGTCAGCGCAGCAAAGCAGATGTCGTCGTCAAGCGCGACAACATTGTTTGAGACGAAGCCACCCACTTCGCCGGAGTGTGAGATGACGCGCTTGCCGGAAGGCAGGTGTTGCACCGTTACACCCAGGCCGTAACCGCTTCCGGTGCCGTCCTTCAACCGGAACTCAGTCACCATCGCATCGTAGCTGGCAGGCTTCAGAAGAGTGCGGTGAACGATGCTTTCGTCCCAGGCAAGCAGGGTGGTCACAGGCATGGCGAGTTCCGCGTCGCCGTAATACCAGCCGGGTGCCTCAAGCATGGCGGGCCGCAGTGGACCAAGCGCATGACGTTCATAGCCGCGCACCTGCAGCTGCGCGCGGTCGGTATCCAGGTCAAGCACACCCTGCAATTTCAACGGAACGATCACGTTCTGCCACAGGAAGTCGTGGAATCGCTGACCGCTGGCCTTCTCCACGATGAGCGCAGCCAGTACAAAGTTTGTGTTGCTGTATTGCCACTTCGTTCCCGGGTCAAAGTCCAGTGGTTTCGACGCCCACAGCGTGACCAGCGCCTGCGGGTCGCCGGTCTTCGTCCACAGGGGAATGGTGTAATCCTGCGGCGCGTAGTCGCTGTATCCACTGGTGTGTGTCAGCAGATTGCGGATCGTGACCTCACTCGCGCGGGTGAGTTGCGGAAACCACTTGCTCACCAGATCATCGAGTCGCAGCTTGCCTTGCTCCTGCAGCAGCAGCACGCAGGCAGCGGTGAACTGCTTGGAGATGGAGCCGATGGGGTACGCCATTTCGGCGTTTGCCGGTACAGATTTCGTGGTCTCCTGCGACAGCGCGAGCTTGCTGCCCGCTGTGGATGCGACGGCAATGTTGCGCGGCAATACTGCCTGGCCGAACGCCTGCGCGTACACAACGCGTCCGCCCCGGGCAATGCCCACTGACACGCTGGGAACCTTTGTTTCCTCCATGACGCGCTTCACTGCCTGATCGACTCTTCCCCGCTCGGCAGGTGTAAGTGGCTGCGCATGGACGGTGCCTGATGCGATCAGCAGCGCTGCAACTCTCCAACTCTTCATCCGGTAATGCCCTCATTTCGACTTTACTGCAGTGCACGTGCCACGCGGGACCGGCGCGCCGGCGCTGTGATCTCGTGTTGTCGCGCAGATGAAACAATAGCCGTGTATGGAAGATAACTTTGACGTGATTATTGTGGGCGGTGGTCCCGCTGGTGCTACGGCCGGATACAGGCTGGGTGTCGCTGGGGCAAAAGTGCTTTTGCTGGACAAGGCTGCGAGTTTTCCCCGGGAGAAGCCGTGCGGTGGCGGCCTGAGTGCACGGCTGCTTGACCGCTTTCCGTACGTGCGGGAGTTTCTGCAGGCCGGTGAGGTCCCCGTCAATCCCGTCTCCCGCGTCCACCTTGAATCGCCAGACGGAACGCGGGTGACGTACCAGCAGGGCGAGCCCATCCTGTACCTGATTCGCAGGTGGGAGTTTGACGCTGCACTCTTTCGGCGTGCCGAGCAGGTGTGCTCCGTCCGCACTGGGGTGACGGTGCGAAAGTGCACGGTGCTGCCAAGCCATGTGGAACTTGAAAGTACGACCGGCGAGGTGTTTTCAGCGCCGCTGGTCATTGGCGCGGATTCTGCGAACTCCGTGATCGCCAGGCACACCGGCCTGCGGAGTGAGGCGGCGCACAAGGAGTATGCCGTCGACATGATGGAGGAGACGACCTATGACCGCCTGCAGGTCGCGGACCGCGAGGCGATCTACCTTTTTCTGACCCTCACGCAGACATTTGGGTACGGCTACATCTTTCCTAAGACGGAGCACCTGAACCTTGGCTTTGGCTGCAAGCTGGACTGGTACTTGACGGCCCTGCGGGGCAAAGGCAAGGAGCACCACGCGGAGTGGGTCGATGTTCTGAAGGCCAAGGGAGATGTGACCGGGGAGACGAACCGTGATTGCTATAAGGCATTTCCGATTCCGGTGAGTGGACCGCTGCAGCGGACGGTGACCGACCGAGTGATGCTGGCCGGGGATGCCGGCGGTTTTGTGAATGCATTTACCGCAGAAGGAATCTTCTATGCGATGACCTCTGGAGCGCTGGCGGCCGATGCTGCCCTGGAGGCGATTCGTTCTGGCAAGTACGATGCGCGGTCGCTTTCCGGCTATGAGAGGGCGTGGAAGCGCGAGATCGGCAGCGACCTGGAACACTCGGTGGAGATCCAGCACCGGTTGTTCAACGGCAGTGGGCGGATGGATTCGCTGGTTCGCAATGCGTCGCGTGACCCTCAGCTGTTGCGATTGATCATTGGGTACAGCATGGGCGCGTCAACGTATGAGGAGCTGCGAAGCCACATGGTGCGGTCGACCGTCCCAACGTGGGTGTGGGGCAAGATGAAGGCGGCGGTGGGCCTGGCGTAAACGCGTTTTCGGATGCGCATGCAAGCAGAAGGGCCGGCGCTGAGCGCCGGCCCTTCTGTGTTGCATGTTAGGAGTTCTCTTAAAAGCTGAACTTGCCCGAGAGCTGCAGAGTGCGCGGGTTGTTGCTGAAGATCTGCTCCGGGTGGTTAAAGGTGGAGTTGCCGACCGTGGTGTAGTTCAGGTCAGTGTAAGAGACTGCTGCCACATCATTGATGTAACCAGGGATGTACTGTGCGTGGTTGAGGACGTTGTATGCTTGCACGCCTAGTTCAAAGGTGTAGCGCTCGCGGAAAGAGATGCGTTTGTAGGCAGCCGCATCGAAGTTGTCGATCGGTCGGCCGGCAAGAGTGTTGCGGCTCGAGTTCGGCAGGGCTCCGGGTGCCGCCTGGATGTAGTAGGCGGTCGGGTTATTTGCGGTATAGCCGATCGTATCTCCGTTACCATTCTTGACCGCCGATACCGTGGAACCGGTGCCCTTGATGCCGGCAGGATTGATGATGGTACGGCCTACATAAGCGCCGTCGCCAGTGAGAAGGCCATTGGAACCGCCAAGCACGGTTGAGTATTCCGGCGATTCGTAGGTGTAGATGGGCGAGACATTCCAGTTGCCTACGAGATTACGGAGCGCCCAGTTCTTGTCGGGGCTGAACGGTTGAAACAGGTAGCTCAGCTCAGCGGTGAGGCGGTGGGTGTGGTCGAGGGCAGATTTGCTGTACTCCGACGTGAAGTCACGCGGATTTTGCGGACGACGTGGAGTGAGTGACGTGGAGAAGACCTCGGCGGTGCCGTTGTCCATAGCCTTGGACCAGGTATAAGCGACGTTGGTCTGCACGCCGTGTACCCGTCCCTGGAGGTCTAAAATCAAGCCGTTGTAGTTGGAGCTGGTGTAGGGCCCGAAGGTGACGACGTTGTTCGTGAAGCCAGCAGCTGCGTACTGGGGCAAGATGCTCGAGTTCGCCTGAATGGCTGCAAGCGTTGTGGCGTTGCTGCCTATTGAATTGATAGAGACCCCGTTCACGTAGGTCGGCAGATAGTTAGTCAGGTTCGTTTTCGGCTGAACGTTGATGCGATCTTGAGCCGGAAGATGGATGCCGCGGTTGCCGATGTATCCGATCTCCGCTTGCAGACCCTTCGCGACCTCTCGCTGAATTGTCAGCGTGTAGTTCTCCGAGTAGGGGAGAGTCTGATTAGGCACATAGGCCGAGGTGCTGGCAATGGCATCCGCCCGACTGAGGACACTTGTGCCGGAGCCCGTACCAGGCTTCAGACCGCCGTTGGCGAGGAAGTTTGGCGAGGAGTAGTCAGGTGCGGTACCGAACCCGACGTCCTGCGTAGCGGAGTACTGCGGCGGGAACGACAGGGTGCCGTAGTTGTCCACCAGAACGTCGTAGGCAAGACCGTAGCCAGCGCGAACAGAGGTCTTGCTGTCCGGTGCCCACACGAGTCCGACGCGTGGAGCAATGCCCTTGTAGCTAGGCTGCGGCACGCCGAATGTAATCAGCCCCGGTGTATTTGCGACAGAGTTCAAGACCTGAGAGCGCTCACCGACGGGCACTGAGGTGAACTCATACCGTGCACCAAAGTTGAGGGTCAGGGTAGGCAACATCTTGAAGGTGTCATTGATGTAGCCGTAGAGCGCCGTTTGGTCGCCGTAGTAGGTGTGATTGCCTGACGACCGCTCAGCAGTTGCCGTGAAAGCATCCGGAGCATAGTCGTGCAGGTAGTCCGACACGTAGGTCCACTGATAATCGCCGCGGGCGCGCTGGGTAAAGCCCTGGGGTGAAATGAACTTACGACCATCGAAGCCGACCTTCAGCGTATGCCGCCCCTTCACCCAGCTGACATCGTCGGTCAGCTGGTAAAGGTTCTGGATGGTGAACTGGGGCGCATTGCCATCGGGACCCACATTGATGGCGCCCTGGTCGATAAAGGTCAGATTGGGGAAACTGTCGAGACCGGGGAAGGCGAAATTCCCTGAGACGATGTTGTCTTCGTGACGATTGAAACCGACGCGAATCTCATTGGTGAGGCCCGGGGTGAAGCTGTGGAACTCCGACAGTGCGATGAGGTGGAACTTGATCGGCCGCACTACCCAGAACTCTGGAAGGTTGGCGGAGATGTCCTCTGTGCCGATCTTGTTGTAAACGTAGCGTCCGCGGAAGGAGTCCTTGGGCGAAATGGTGTAGTCCATGCCGGTGACGAGAGCGTCCTGGTTCTGGAAGTTGGACGCGCTTGTCTGGTAGCTGCCAAAGCCAACAGTACCCTGATCGACCCCTGTCTGGTTGCCGCTGCCATCGGACGGCCCACTGTTCAGTTCCGTCGTATCCTGCCCGCAGGCGGTGGTATCGGCTGAGGTCGCATTAGGGGTGTACTTGAGGTATTGAGCAACGTTGGTCCCGGAGTAGCCGGCAGTGTTTTGCATGCTGGCGATCAGAGCGCGTCCAGCGGCAGACGGCACGCACTGGTTGATCTGGGTGCCCTGGCCGGTGGTGTGACGCTCGTACCCACCAAAGAAGAAGAGCTTGTCCTTGAGGATGGGGCCACCGACCTCGCCGCCGAAGCGGTTATCGTCATAGCGCGGGTTCGGGAACTTGGTTCCAGAGGTGACCTGCGCAGCGTTCAATTCCTTGTTCTTGAAGTACTCGTACACCTTGCCATGGAAGCGATTGGTACCGCTGATGATGTTGGTATTGAACTGACCACCAGAGGAGTGACCAAACTCTGGCGAGAACTGGGTCGTGATGAGGGTGAACTCGCCCACGTCGTCATTGGGGATGTAAACGAGCGGACCGGCGACAGCCTTGTCGTTGTTGTCAATACCTTCGATCGTGAAGTTGTTATTACGCGGGCGCTGGCCGGCGATGGACGGACCACCACCGATGCCGATGCCACCTGTTGAGCCTACCCCCGGAGAGAGCAGAGACAGATTAAGCACGCCGGAGCCGGTGGCGGCGACCGGGAGGGACGCAATTTCCTGCAGCTCAAAGGTCTGGGTCAGGTTCTGGGTGGTGGTGTCGAGCACCAGGCCTGCATCAGCGGAGGAAACTTCAACGGTGGTACCGGCGCCGCCGACGCTGAGGCTAACATCGGAGGTCGCGGTGGAGTTCAACTGGACCGTTACGTTGTTGACGGTGGTCGAAGAAAAGCCAGGGGCCATGACCTCAACGCTGTAGGTGCCGGGGAGCAGGTTGTTTACGCGATACTCGCCCTGGGCATTGGAGGTGATCTTGGAGGCGACATTGGTGGCGGTGTTGCGCACGGTGACGGATGCATTGGCAACCGCAGCGCCGGTGCTGTCTTTGACGACGCCCACCAGGTTTCCGCTGGTGACCTGGGCATAGATGGCACTGGGGACCATGGCGCAGGTTGCGGCGGCGGCAAGGGCCAGGGTCACTTTGGGCAGGGCGGCATGGAACGTGGAGAACTTACGCGTCACAGGTTTCCTCTTTTGTAGGGATGATCTTGCAAGTCTTTGTTGCACGTTGGTAGCCAAAGTCGTGTTTGTTGCAGCCTCGTGACTTTTCTGGGAAAAAGCGTGTAATGTTTCCGGTTGCGTTCGAGACGCCCGCAGGCATCTACAGAATTCCATAGGCCGCCCAGACAATTTGCGGAAAATGGACACAGAGCGGCACAGCCGAACCATACGAAAACGCTGCATTTGCAGTGCAATCGCACAATGTAGGGGGTATGGGGCAGGGCGGAAGGGGAAGAAGACCGGGATTCAGCGGTGACCCTGGCAAGGCAGGCTTTACCGTCCTACTGGGCTTCGTCCATGTGGCCCGTCTCGGGCAGCGCAACAGTGGCGGCGTCGGCAGGTGAGCCGTCCGCTGGATGCGTCGGAGCGGACAAAGCGACTGCGCGTGCGAGGGCGGACTCGATGTGGCGGGAGACGTCGGCCTCCGCAAACTGGGTTGCGACGCGAATCGCGTTGTAGATCGCGTTTTCGTTCGATGAGCCGTGCCCGATGATGACAGCTCCACGGACGCCGAGGAGGGGCGCGCCACCGTATTCGGAGTAGTCCAGGCGCTTTTTGAAATGTTTGAAGGCTTTGCGGCTGAGCAGAGCGCCAAACTGGGAGGTGATGGTGGACTTGAGGGTGCTGCGGAGCGAATCGGAGACAAGGCGGCCCAGGCCTTCAATGGCCTTGAGAGCGACGTTGCCCACAAAACCGTCGCACACGACCACGTCTGCTTTGCCGTTGGTCAGGTCACGGCCTTCAACGTTGCCGAGAAAATGGTAGAGGAGATCTGCGGGCAGCGCGCGAAGCATGGGCAGGGTTTCGCGGGAAAGCGCGTTGCCTTTGCCATCCTCTTCGCCGATAGAAAGCAGGCCGACGCGAGGTTTCGCAATGCCCAGAACGTTTCGGGCATAAATCTGGCCCATAAGGGCGAACTGCACGAGGTTGTGGGGGTCGGAGTCGACGTTGGCACCGGCGTCGAGCAGGGTACACGGAGTGCCTGCGGCGGAGGGCAGGATGGCCGCGAGGGCCGGCCGATCAACGCCAGGGGTGGTGCCGAGCACCATTTTTGCCGTCGCCATGGCAGCACCGGTATTACCGGCAGTCACGAAACCACGTGCCCGGCCTTCACGCACAAGCTTGCAGCCGACGCGGAGCGTGGAGTCCTTTTTGGCGCGGACCGCCGCAGCGGCCTTCTCATGCATGCCGATCACTTCAGAGGCATGCACGACGACGATGGGGAGGTCTTCGTCGCCGAGCAGAGCGCGAAGAGCCGGTTCGATGCGATCCGCGGGACCGACAAGGTGGATGCGAACGGGAAAGGCGCGGCATGCCTGGATGGCGCCGCGGATCTCCGGCTCGGGGGCCTTGTCGGAACCCATGGCGTCAAGAACGATGTCGGTTAGCATGGTGCGTTTGTCATCGTGCCTTGCTTGCCCGGTCTCCGTTGGTGTTGGAACCCATGTCACGAATGCTGAAACATGGGGTAGCCGGTGTTTTGCTGGTCCTAGACTTCTGCCTTCGCCGGAGTGACGGCGCGACCCTTGTACTCGCCGCACTTGGGGCATGCGTGGTGGGGGAGCTTACGCTCCTGGCAGTTGGGGCAGACCTGCGAGTTGGGCAGGGTAAGGAAGTCGTGTGAGCGGCGCTTGGCGGTGCGCTGCTTGGAGTGGCGGCGCTTCGGATTCGGCATGGTAGTACCCTTTCGCGCAAACGCTCCCGTTGGCTCATCGCCGTGCGGGAGGTGCGTGGAGAATCTCTAGTTCAGGTCAGAGCCGACGGGGCGGAGGGCGGCGAGGGCTGACCAGCGCGGGTCGGCTGATTTCGACTCGCAGGTGCAGTTTGTCTCGTTCCGGTTCTCGCCGCAGTGCGGGCAGAGGCCTTTGCAGGCCGGCTGGCAGAGCGAGCGATCGGGCAGGGAAAGGAGCACCTGCTCGCGCACGACATCTTCCAGGCGCAGGCCTTCCTTCTCATAATACCCGATTTCTGTCTCGGCTTCGGTGATTGCCCGTTCACCGCCATCACTGTCGGCCGTGGAAGGGCGAAAGATGAGGTCGAAACTCTCGTCGGCGTGGTAGTGGATGGGGGTGAGACAGCGTGCGCAGAGCAGTTCGAGGTCGGCGGCGAAGTGGGCGCGGAGGCGGATGTCGTCGACGATGTCGCGGGGGCCGCGGTGCTCCTCGATGCGATCAGCGGTGCCGGTGAGGTGGAGGGGGCTGACCTGGCGGACGTCGGGAGCATAGTCGATGGCGGTGGCGGGAATGGATTCGTCGAGCCGGAGTGCGTCGGGGATTAGATCTGCTGGGGTGATGAACATTGCATCTCCAGTATCTCACCGGCCCCCGCCGCGGTGCTCGGCGCTATGGGATTTCATAGGAAAGCGGCAGGGGCGGGTTTAAAAAGTGTAGGCAGAGGGGGAGGCCTCACGAGTTTTCCGTGAAATCAACGTACTTTCGGTTTGGCATGCGGAATGCTTTAAGGAGTGCGGGATGTGGAGTGCGGATAGGTGCTGCGGACAGAATGCAGAACCAATGCACGGAGTCGACGGTAGTTTGCTCGAGCACGACAGGATTCGGTAGCACCGGCAGAGTACAGCCCAACGAGGATGTACACGCCAACTGAATGCAAGCCCATTTTGGAGGCCGTGACAGGCCATTTACAAAAGCCACCTCTGCCGGGTGGCTTTTGTGCGTTCAGGGATGCATTGGTTTAGGTTCTGGGTGAGGTTGCGCAATTGCACTTGTTCCCTTACCATAGAGCAGCCTTCAAGACAGGGGCTGAGCACGGCCCAATGCACTTCGGGTGACCGCTCGCCCGCGGACTGCGGGCAATATCCGGAGGCGGGCTTGGCACGCGCAACCGGACTACAACACAGCCGGTCTTCAGGTTAGAACGAGGGCACACGGTGATTTGCCGTGCTGCGACAGGAAACGCAGCCATAAACGCGGCCACAGTCTTACCCGTGCGGCAAAGAGTTGTTCCGTGCGGCGAATGCACAGGGTGGGCAACAGATGTTCCGTATCGGGTTCGCTGACAAGGCGACGGCGTGAGCGTGAAATGCCATCACAGCGATGCCAGTTGAGCCGGGTACACGATTGAATGGAGACCGCCCACGGTGGTTGCTGATGTGTCCTACCGAAGTAGCGGACGCGAGCTGAATGAAATTTCAGAACTGTAACTCCCTCTTCTTCGCCGGTTGCTCCCGCCCGTTCCAGGGCTGGTTGCTGACCCGGACGAACAAGCCGATCAGGCCTGCGCGGCTCAAGGCAATTGCCTGATTCGCGGAGAGATGAAGAAAGAAGAAGCATGAGCGAAGAGCAGAACCTGTTTGAGGCGGTTGCACCAGCACCGCCGCGCGCGAAGTACCAGAGAAAGAAGCCGGCAGCAAAGCAGGAAGCCGGTGGCGGCGGTACGGAGAGTTCTGAGGTTCGCGGGTCTGACGATGGTGGCACAGGCGGCCGGGATTCCGGCAAATCGTCCACCGCACCCGTGAGCAGTGATGCCGTGGCCACTCGTGAAGCCAGCGGCAGCCGTGAACCCAGTGGTGGTCGTGAACCCAGTGGTGGTCGTGAACCCAGTGGTGGTCGTGAACCCAGCGGTGGTGGTGAACCCAGCGGTGGTGGTGAAGCCAGCACTGGAGTTGAATCCAGCGCTGGTGGCGAAGCTGGCGGCGGTGGTTCCGATGCCCAGGCAGGCACCAGCAAGAGCCGACGCCGTCGACGGAAGCGCAAGAATCGCGCGGCCCAGGGTGCGAATGCGGGCGCAAACGGCGGCGATGGCGGGGTTGTCTCCAACATGGAGGCAGGGAGTGCGGCTGACATGCCGATGACGCTACCGGGCGAGCAGCGCCAGGTCACCCAGAACGGTGCCGGTGCGCATCACCAGGGCAACCACGGTGCGGCGAATGCCAGTGGCGGGCAGGGATCGCAAAGTAACCAGGGATCGCAGAACAATCAGGGGTTCCAGAACAATCAGGGGTCGCAGAACGGCCAAGGTGGTCAGGCCTTTCAGAACGGCCAGGGCCAGGGTGCCGGCAACTCGCGGCGCAACAAGAAGAAGAAATTCCGACGCGCCGGCGAGGGTGGTGGTGAAGGCAGCACAGCCAGCCAGAGCTACCAGCGGCCGCCACGTCCGGAGCCGGGTAATAGCCTGCAGGGCAGCACCAGCGGCCAGGGTGCACGGCGCAACCGCAAGCAGCAGGGCGGCGGCAGCCGCGGTCCAAGGCAGTTTGTAGGGCCCATGGACCACAGCTACCGCGAGGCGAATGGCAACTTTGCCGATGTACCGGCTTCGACCGTCCAGGTAGGGAACGGCCGCCACCGCAGCAACGGCCATCACCGGCACTTTAACGAGGATCGCCTGCCGCCGGAGCTGATGCACAACAACCGGCCTATTGTGATTCCGGAAGGTGCGCCCACACACATCTACTTCTTTATTGAAGACCTGTTTTTTACCGCAAAGATTCAGGAAGCGGCAAAGCAGCAGGGTGTGAAGGTGGCATTCATGAAGCCGGACAAGGATGTCGTCGCGCACCTTTCAGAGCTGCACGACCATGAGCACCCGTCGCTGATCGTCTTCGACCTGAACAACGTTGCGGCCAAGCCGCTGACGCTGATCCCCAAGCTGAAGGCAAAGCTGAAGAAGGGCACGTCCATTCTCGGCTTCCTGTCGCACCTGCAGGGAGACCTGAAACAGAAGGCGGTGGAGGCGGGGTGTCATACCGTCATGCCACGCAGTGCGTTCAGCCAAAACCTGCCCAACCTGCTGCGCCGGTATGGCGTTGAGGACGAGCACGAGCCCAACTTCAATCAGTAGAGCAGCAACTCCAGAACAGCTACAGCAAGCGAGCGGATGTGCCCTTAACGGCATGTCCGCTCTTTTTGCATTGCAGCAGCACGTTAAGACAGCCCGCTTCTCTGCACTGCGTGGTGGTCTCCGGATGCATCTGCTCGATGAGAGGTGTGTTCCACAAAACGTATTGACACCGTCAGGGCCCCTTGATATCAAGGGTGCCGGTCTGGTCGTTGTGCTTCTGTGTGCGGTCGATGTTCGATCGGCAAAGTCCGCACCGGAACGCCGGCCAAACCTAAAGGAGAGCCCGAGCGATGTTTACGCCCAAAGGGAAATTTGGCTGGTACGAGCTGATGACCAGCGACACAGAGGCTGCCGGCAGGTTTTACGCGGATGTGGTTGGCTGGACGACCCGTGAGGTGAGCGCGCCGGTTGCAGGCGCGCCAACGTACACCACCTTTAACCTCGGCGAGGTGGGTATTGCCGGCGTGCTCTCCGTTCCGGGACACTCCGGCTGGATCGGCTACATCGCCGTGGACGACGTGGACGCGCACATTGAAAAGATCGTGGATGCAGGCGGCAAGCTGCTGCGGCCGGCTGCCGATGTGCCGGGCATGCTCCGATTTGCCGTCATGGCGGACCCACAGGGCGCAGCCATCACGGTCTTTACACCGAATCCGGCCATGCCCTCGCCGGAACGGCCGCAATCGCCAACCCCCGGCACGGTCGGATGGCATGAACTCAGCACCTCCGACCTTGATGCGGGGTATGACTTCTACAACAAGCTCTTTGGATGGGTGAAGCTCCAGGACATGGACATGGGTCCCATGGGTGTGTACCGCATCGTCGACCAGGGCGAGGGAAAACAGATGGGCGACGCCGGCATGATGACCAAGCCGCCGCAGATGCCCGTTTCAGCATGGAGCTTCTACTTCAATGTGGACTCGATCGACGCGGCTGTGCGGCGGGTGGAGTCGGGCGGCGGCAGTATTCATCACGGCCCAACACAGGTACCCGGTGGTGGCTGGATGGTGCAGGGGAGCGATCCACAGGGCGCGACATTCGCTTTGTTCAGCGCCGAAAAGTGAGCCTGAACCGCTAACGCTGAGCGCTTGATCTTATCGGGCGTTGTAGAAGTGGTGCCGCTGGTGCTGATGCCGGGGTTGTAGTCGCTTAAGGTAATCTGCCATGGCGTGAGGTGATAGGCCATGATCGAGATGCCGATGATTGCAAAAGTGCTGGAAAGCGACGAGGGACTCTACCTGCTGCCGGCTATGGGCAACCGGCATGGGCTGGTGGCAGGTGCTACGGGAACGGGCAAAACGGTGACACTGCAGGTGATGGCAGAGGCGTTCAGCGCCATCGGTGTGCCGGTGTTTGCGGCTGACGTGAAGGGTGATCTGTCCGGCATCAGCCAGCCCGGCACGTCGTCGCCAAAGTTGAACGCGCGGGTGAAGCAGCTGGGCATAGATGCACCCGTGTTTGCCGGGTGCCCGGTGGTGTTCTGGGACGTGTTCGGCAAGGAGGGGCACCCGGTCCGGGCGACGGTGAGCGAGATGGGGCCGCTGCTGCTGAGCAGAATTCTGAACCTGAATGACACGCAGGCGGGCGTGCTGACGCTGGTCTTCAAAATTGCGGATGACCACGGCCTGCTGCTGTTGGACATGAAGGATCTGCAGGCGATGCTGCAGCATGTGGGCGAGGCCGCGAAGGAGTATCAAACGGAGTACGGCAACATCTCGGCCGCAAGCATCGGTGCCATTCAGCGTGGGTTGGTGAGCCTGGGGCAGCAGGGTGGCGATTGCTTTTTCGGCGAACCGGCGCTCAACATCGAGGACCTCTTGCAGGTGGATGCGCAGGGCAAGGGCGTGGTGAACATCCTGGCGGCGGACCGGTTGATGAACTCCCCGCAGCTGTATGCAACGTTTCTGCTGTGGTTGATGAGTGAGCTGTTTGAGAAGCTGCCGGAGGTGGGCGACGCGGAGAAGCCCAAGCTGGTCTTCTTCTTTGACGAGGCGCACCTGCTGTTCAATGACCTGCCGAGTGTGCTGCAGGGCAGGATCGAGCAGGTGGTGCGGCTGATCCGGTCCAAGGGAGTCGGCGTGTACTTTGTGACGCAGAACCCGATCGATGTTCCGGACGTGATCCTGGGCCAGCTGGGGAACCGTGTGCAGCATGCGTTGCGGGCGTTTTCACCCAGGGACCAGAAGGCGGTGAAGGCGGCGGCGCAGACGTTTCGCGCAAACCCGAAGCTGAATGTGGAAGCGGTAATCACAGAGCTGGGTGTGGGCGAGGCGTTGGTGTCCTTCCTGGACGAGAAGGGAATCCCGGGCGTTGTGCAACGTGCAATGATTGCACCGCCGCACAGCCAGATCGGGCCGATCACGCCCGAGCAGAGATCCGCGATCATCCAGGGTTCGGTGCTGGCGGGAGTCTATGAAACGGCAATTGATCGGCAGTCTGCGTACGAGACGCTGAAGGGCAAGGTAGCGGCGAGCCCAACTGCGGCGCCCTCAGCCGGAGGGCAGCCTGTCGGCGCTCCCGCTACGGGCGGTCCGGTTGCGGTGCAGCCTCCCTCGGCGGCGGGCGGCGGCTGGATGTCAGAGGTCGGAGGCATGCTGGGTGGGGTGATGGGCGCGGGGCGCTCCGGTCGCGGCGATACCGTGGTGCAGGCGATGGTGAAGAGCGCGGCGCGCACCATGGGCAGCACGGTGGGCCGGCAGATTGTGCGGGGTGTACTGGGGTCACTGCTTGGCGGAGGGCGACGGTAGGCACGCCGTGTCAGCGACATGCCTACCGCAGATAAAGCGCCCTCTCAGCGAACACAAGGCAATGGGTGACGCTCCAGAAAAAGAGGGGCGTCCGACGAGGATTCGTCGACCCGGATCAGCTCTTCAGTTGGTTCAATCCGCCGAGCATATCGGCCTGCATGGCGAAATCCACAATGCGTCCATCCGCCAGCCGGTAGAACACCATGGCTCCGACGGAGACGTGCTTGCCCGTCGGCGGAATGCCGGCGAACATGCCTTTTTGCACGGCCTTCATGGTCGCGTTGATCGCTACCGTATCGCCCTCCGCGACCATCTGGTGCACGATCAGTTCATAGTTGGGAAAGCTGGCTTCTGTCTCCAGAATGTGCTGCCGCAGGGCAGGTGAGTCCACAAACCTGTCGAGCAGTTCCACGGTTTTGGGGCTACCACTCAGAGCATCGAGATAGCTCTGCATGACTCTCTTGTTTTCTTCAGCGGATGTGCTCATACGCATGACCTCCCTGGTGTGAATCCACGCTGAGGATAGTGCTGGCCTCAGCGCCTCCGGTCCACTAAAGTTGTGGGGATAATCAAAGGGAAATCCAACCATGCAGGAGCGCGTCTACCGCTTTGCGGACTTCTCGCTTGACCCGGAGGGCAGGAAGCTGTCCCAGGGGGCGAGGGCTGTCACGCTTGCTCCCAAGTGCTTTGACGCTCTGTGCCTCTTGGTCCGAAGCCACGGCGATCTGGTGTCGAAGGAGCAGTTTCTCAAGGCACTCTGGCCCAACGTGCATGTGTCGGAGGCAAACCTCACCAACATTATTGTGGAGTTACGCCGGCTCTTCGGAAGAGACGCGGTGCAGACGGTGTCCAAATTCGGGTACCGTTTCAACCTGCAGGTGGAGGAACAGCATGCGGCCGACGCCTCCTACCTGGCGCATTTCGCACGTGGCCGGGAGCTTATGGCAGAGCGTTCTCTCCCGTCCATCGAGCAGGCGCGAGACCTCTTTCTTGTGTGCGTTGCGCGCGACCCGGAATTTGCCATGGGGTGGGCATGGCTGGGGCGCGTAGCCCGGGTGCTGGAAAAGTTCCGGAGCGGCGCGGTCCAGGCATCGGGCCTGGCGGAGGCGGCTTTTGCCCGTGCCTTCGCGCTTGACCCGGATCTGGCCTGTGCCCACCAGTTCTACACACAGTTGCAGGTGGACACGGGCCGCTCGCTTCAGGCGCTGCAACGGCTGACCGGCAGACTTGCCGTGCATGGGCAGGACGCGCAGACCCTGGCCGGCATGGTCCATGTGCTGCGGTGTTGTGGCCTGCTTGACGAGTCCGTCGCTGTGAACGACCACGCCAAAGCACTCGATCCGACCGTCGGCACAAGTGTCGCGCACACCTACTTCCTGCAGGGCGATTATCCCAGCGTCTTTGGGACCTATGTCGGCGAAGGCTACTACCTGGACGCTGCGGCGTGGGCTGCAATGGGCCAGACCGACCGCGCACTTGCTCTGCTGCACAAGCGCCTGAAACAGCCCGAACTTAGCCCCTTGATGCTAACCATGATGCAATCCCTGGTCCACGTACTGCAGGGCAACGGTGCGGCTGCGGTGGCGCTGGCAACAGGGGCGGAGATCACGGATGAGCCCGAAGCCATGTTCTACTTTGCGAGACACTGCGGCATGGCTCAGGATGCCGCCGCCACCGTCGACATGGTGCGTCGGGCGCGCCTGGCGGGTTTCTGGTCTTCGACCGCACTTGAGCGGGACGCATCCTTCAACGGGCTGCGCCACCTGCCTGAGTTTTCCTGTGAGGCCGCAGCCGCGAAAGAGCTTGAAGCGAACGCGATGCAGCAGCTGCGCACGGCTTTAGAACCACGCCTCATGCGCCTGGTCGCGTCTCCATGACCTCGCTGTCACGGGCTCTCTTCTGGTTCAGATGGACTTGCACATGCGGCAAAGGCCGGGCAGGGCAGTGGCAAGCCCGCACATGTTGATGAGACTTACACGACCTCGGCGGGGGTGGCGCTTTGAACGGACGACGACGCCGGCAGAAAGATGGTGAAGACAGTGCCGTGATGGGCGAGATCCTGGCTGGTGCGCACCCGGAGTTTGCCGTGGTGCCGGTCCAGGATTTCCTTGCTGATCCACAGGCCGAGGCCGGTACCGCCAATGCCCTTGGTCGTGAAGAAGGCGTCAAAGAGCTTGGGACGTGCGGCCGGGGAAATGCCGGTGCCGGTGTCCGCAATGGTGATCGTGAGACCGATGGTATTTGTAGCGGGATCGTGTGTGGTGCGTCCGCGCAGGTAGAGCATGCCTCCACCGCGGCCGCTCATGCTGTCGATGGCATTGCCAATCAGGTTCGTCAGTACTTGGCGGATCTCGCCTTCAAAGCACAGCACAGGTTCTGGCGCGCGATCGCGCTGGTGAATGGTGACGCCCGCGTTCTGCAGCCGGCTGCGCTGGCCGGTAAAAATGCCGGTGACGAGTTCAGCGAAGCTGACCCGCGTGGGCCGCGTCGCCTGCCTGTGGAAGCGAAGCGTCTGGTTGGTGATGGCGGAGGCGCGTCGAAGCTCGAGGTCTGCTGTTTCAAGGAACGGCTGCGCCTCAGCCATCGTGTCGCTGTGCCGCGCGAGGTAGAGCAGATTGGTCACGGCCTCCAGCGGGTTATTGATCTCGTGCGCGATGGACGAGGCAAGGCGGCCAACGGCGGCCAGCTTCTCCGTGCGCAGCAGCGTCTCTTCCGTGCGCTTGCGCTCCGTAATATCCATGTTGAAGCCGACGATGCACGACACCTTGCCGTCGGGGCTGGTGACCGGTTTGCCGAAACCCTGTAGCCAGTGGACTGCGCCGTCCGGCCAGAAGATGCGAAACTCCGCGGAAAACTCGCGGACGCCATCAATCGCGGGTTGTATGCTTTGCATGACCAGCGACACGTCGTCGGGGTGCATGAGCGGCAGAACCCGGTCGATGTGGTCGATCTCGGACGCGGGCCGGCCATAGGCGAAATGGCTATCGGTCCAGGTGAAGGAGCCATCCGCAAGTGTCCATTCAAAAATGGCGACGCGGCCAGCAGACTGCGCAAGACGAAGGCGCTCGGCGGTCGATCGGATCGTCTCGGCGGTCTGGCGCATGAACTCGTCCGTGCGCTTGCGGGCGGAGATGTCTTCCACGATACCGACAAGGCGCGACCCCTGCGGATCGTGCAGCAGCGTGGCCTTGGCGCGCACCCAGCGGATCGTGTGGTGCGGAACCAGCCGGTATTCCGTATCGTAGGCTTCCCCCTGAAGCGACGCGGCAAACTCGACAGCCACGCGCTCGCGGTCCTCCGGATGGACGGACGCAGCCCACGCGGCGGCCGGCGCCTCCCGGGTGCTCAGGCCGAACAGCTGCATCATCAGGTTGTCGCCAACGACGACCTCTCGCACCGGGTCATACATCCATGAGGCAATGCCGGCGGCCTCGCCAGCCAGGGTTAACTGCGCCTCAGACTGCTCCAGCTCCGTGCGTGCTTCCAGCAGGCGGAGCGATTCCTGTTTCGACGCGGTGGTTAAGCGACGCTGCTCCAGCAGAGCGGTGACCTGGCGTGCAAGGGCCTCCAGCGCCTTAATCTGGCGGTCATCCAGTGTCCGGCGAACTGTATCAATTACACAGACGGTGCCGAGGACGTGGCCTGCGTCGTCAAGAATGGGCGCGCCGGCATAGAAGCGGATGTTCGGATTGCCGGTAACGAGCGGATTGTTGCGGAAGCGCGGGTCGGCCGAGGCATCTTCCACGACAAGCGTGTTGCCGGTGCCGATGGTGTGTGCGCAGAAGCTGTGGCTACGGGGTGTTTGTTGAACGCCCAGGCCAAGCTCGGCTTTGAACCACTGCCGGTCTTCAGCGACGAACGAGACCAGAGAAATAGGTGTGCCGCAGATAAACGAGGCCAGTTCGGCTACGTCGTCGTAATTCTGCTCCGGCAGCGTGTCCAGAATGCCGGCAGCACGCAGGGAATCGAGACGATTCGATTCCTGAAGCTGGGTGGGCGGGCTGGAGATAGGGGCCACAGCAAATGGTCGCATACCGTGCATCGGAGTGAGAAGCGGTCGAGCAGGGAGGTCCCACGGGCAAGTGGCGTAGCGCCATGGGACCGCCTGTGGCTAACGCTTCGGCGTCTCGGTGGAGATCTCCACGGTGTCGGTCACGGTCGCCATGCCTCGCTTGGGAAAGGCGGAGGTGTCAATCGTCTCGTCTGCGGCCGGTGCTGGTTTCTGCTCTGACCCGACTTCCGCCTGCGACGCCTTCTCCTTTGCGAGCGGCTGGTTGGTGATGCCGCTGGCGTTACCGTTGTCGCTGGTGTTGTAGGCGTTCGATGTGTCTTCCGCGATGGGCTCCACGTTGCGCTTGTCATTGGAGACGTTCATGACCCGCGGATTGCGGCTGCCATCGGTCTGTGTCTCAGCCAGATCGGCGATCTCGTCGTAATCGGCACCCGGGGTGCCCTGGGCGGTCAGCTGCTCCGGGTCGATCTGCGCCTGTGCGGGGTTGCGATTGATGCTGGGCTGTTCGTGGGTGGGCATGGGTGGTGTGCTCCTTCAAGAGGAACGGATGCCGGAAGCGGATGCGGAGTTCGCCGGGCGGCGGCAGAGGGCGTCAGGGGGCGTCAGCGGTGCAGTGCCCCTGGCGGAGAATCGATACCCTGTGGCAGCATGGCCGCGATGATGAGCAGGCCGAAGGCTGCGGCGCTCAGCGCCTGCCGCCGGTGCACAGCGTGAAACACCTGCCGCTCCATGCTGTACACACTTGCCGCGGAGTGGGTGCCGACGTCTGCCAGCCGGATGCTGCGGTTGACCGGTCGCTGCAGCGTGCGATTGACACCCACCTCTGCAGCGGAGCAGACGAAGGCAAGGCAGAGCAGGACGGCGGTGCGTTGCCGGGTTCTACCGCTGATGGGAAAGGTGATGAGGAGTGCCACAAATGTAAGCAGGTAAAGCCCACCCAGAACGGCGTACAAAAAGCGGACGCGCAGGTGCAGAAAGTAGTCGTGGGTCTGCCAAAAGCGTAGAAAACTGTCTGCATCCAGGGTGTCGAGCAGCGGCGCGATGCCGATCGAATACATGAGCAAGACACCTGCGTACAGGCCTGCCGTGGCGACGAGCAGACCCAGCAGGATGCGTTGCAGCGGGTGACTTTCCATGCTGCCCAGTATGTCAGCAGCCGACCAAGGCTTCGGAGGGTGCGCACAAAAAAACAGCCGCAGGTGGATGGCGGCTGCTGCTTTGGTCAGCTGGATACGTGGGTCTTACTTCTCTGCCGGCTGCATCATCTTCTCCTGCATCGCTGCCTGCACCGAGTTCGGGGTCAGGTTTACGACCGCACCCTCCAGCTTGGTCATCCAGTCTGACGCATAGACATGCTCTTCACCGTTGAACAGGGCGTCCAGGCCAGTTTTTGCGACGACGTCCGGCTCGTTCGACTTCTTGCCCTCGGTGCCGATCTTGGTGTCGCTCATATGGGCGACCTCAAAAAAGTTGGTATCCACAGGACCCGGCTGCAGTGCGGTCACATTGACGCCGATGTCCTTGAGCTCGAACCGGATGGACTTGGCCAGCGAGAGAACGAACGCCTTGCTGGCGGAATATACGGCCATTTTGGGTGAGGTGGTTTCGCTCGCGATGGAAGCGGTGAACAGAATGTTGCCCTTTCCGCGCGTAGCCATTTGCTTCGCCGCATACTTGCCGAACTGCACGGTGGAGGCGCAGTTAAGGTCGACGATGGCAAGCTCCTGGTCAAGGTCGCTCTCTGTCGCGAAAAGGCCGGACTCGCCAATACCGGCGTTGATGCACGCGACGGTCACTGGCCGGCCTAACGCCTCGACCTGCTGCCACACCTTCGTGACCTCGTCCCGCTTTGTGGCATCTGCCTGAAAGCTGTAGACCTGCGCACCGGCAGCCTGAAACGCGTCTGCCGCGTCGGCCAGGCGATCGCTGTGGGCAGTAATGGCCAGGTCGTAGCCCCGTTGCGCAAGCTGCAGCGCCAGTTGATATCCAATGCCGGACGACGCTCCGGTGACGAATGCGAGTTCTTTGCTCATGGGTATGCTCCGTTGTGTCTCCCATGTGGGATGCGCTGCCGAACAACGGCAGACACACGCGGCAGATGTTGGCGGCAGTGCGAAAATGGACAGGTATGCGTATGTGGAGAGTTGTGATTGCCGGACCGGTGTTCGCCCTGTTGGCCGGGTGCAGGAGCACGCCGCCGCCCAAGCCGCTGGACCAGCTGACATCAACGGAGCAGGCCGGCCATGCAGTTTACGTGGAGCGATGTTCGTTGTGCCACTACGACCGGCAGACGGGGGCGCTGCACGGCCCGTCGCTGCTGGGCTTGTACAAAAAGCCGTACCTGCCAAGCGGTGCGCCGGCAAACGATGAACGGGTGAGCGCGACCGTTGTGCATGGCCGCAATAACATGCCGGCACAGGGCGCGAATCTAACGGATGAGGATCTAAGCCAGTTACTCGCATACCTGCATACGTTGTAGGGAGTAGTAAGCAGTTTGGTCGTGGAAACACGCACCGCTTTGTACGTAGAGAGCAGCAAGAGCAGCGGAGGGACTTTGCCGGAAGACATGTACGACGTGGAGGATGAGGCGGAGGGTCGGCGATTAAAGCTGGACCCCGTCGACGCGGCGCGGGTGCGGCGGGAGCGTGCCGGAGAGGTTGTCACGGGACCGCGCATGCTCCCGGGCATGGCCATGATCTCCATGTTCATCCTGCTGTACGCGCTGCTGAACGTGTTTGGCGCGGTACAGGGGGTGTTTGGCTACGGCCCCGGCCGCTACGCCGTACTTGGGATCTGCACGCTGCTGGTGGTTGGCGTCTTCGGCTTACTGCGGCTCAAACGCTGGGGATGGGCACTGGTACTGGGCGGCACCTTGTTTGTAGCGCTGTATTACGTGGTGCAGTTTATTCGCACCCACGTGGGTGTGGCACACGGCCTCGGCTTTCTTGTGTGGGCCATGTTCTTTACCTTGTTCTTCTTGTATCTCGTGCGTGACGAAGTAAGGTCGCGGGTACATTAAACCCGCACAAGGACTGCGTCATTGTTGCTTCAAGTAGGTGGCCAGCAATTGCAGTAAGTGGCTAGGCGCTGAGTAGTTTGTCGGCCAAGTCTGCTGCCGCCCGCGCCGCGCGCACGTTGTGTACGCGAAGTATGTGAGCACCCTGCAGCAGGGCAGCTGTGCCGGCAATGCTTGTGGCTGTATCTCTCGCGTCCATGTCTGTCTCGGCGGTCAGAAAACCCTTGCGGCTCAGGCCTACCAACAGCGGTCGGTTCAGGGCCTGCAGCAGGGGTAGGCGGCTCAGCAGCGTCCAGTTTTCGTCGCCACGCTTGCCAAACCCAAAGCCCGGGTCCAGGACCACGCTGCCGTCGGCGATGCCTGCTGCTACTGCGGCAGAACGGCGGTCTGACAGGCCGGCAAGAACGGTGGACAGAACGGCAGGCCTGGGCAGAGGCGCTTGTGACGCCCACTCCGACGGCAGGCCACGGGTGTGCATGATCACAACCCCGCAGCGCGCGGCAGCAACTGTGGCCCCCATGGCCGGGTCCCACAGCAGGCCGCTCACGTCGTTCACAATCTCCACGCCGGCATCGAGCGCCGCCTGTGCGGTTGAGGCGCGGTAGGTATCGACTGAAAGCGTGACACCCGGCCGCGCACGCAGCAAAGCCGTGATCACGGGGAGAACACGCGCCTGCTCCTGCTGGGCGGAGATTGTCTGCGACGTCAGCGCGGGTGCGCCAGGCCGGGTGGACTCGCCGCCCAGGTCGAGCAGGTCGGCGCCATCATCCAGCAGGCGTAGGGCGTGGTCCACCGCCTGCGAGGCGGTGGCAAACTGGCCGCCGTCGCTAAAGCTGTCGGGGGTCACGTTGACGATGCCTGCAAGCAGGGTGCGCGGTCCCAGGTTGAGGGAGCGTGTGCGCAGTTGCCAGCGAAAGTTTGGGCGTGGTGTCACGCTGCGTTGACCCGCCCGGCAGTCTGCGCTGCGCCCACGGCCTGCCGCAGCGTGTCCAGGTCAGCCTGATAGTCCTCCGCGGGCAGCTCGAGAACCAGCTGCTGCAGGCGGCGACGCTGCGCAGCAGATAGCCTGCCCGTGCGTTTCAGTTCATCGTGCATGCTGCAGAGCGGTTCATCGTGCTGCTCAATCAGGCGCATGGTGTGCAGCAGGGCGTGCAGGCTGCTGTACAGGTCCGGCGTGGCGACCGTTGCCACCTGTTTCGAAGTTCGCCCGGCCTGGCCCGCAGCAGGACGCCTTGACGGTACCGCCGGCACTCGTCCGGGCACCGCCGACTTGCCTGTGGCTTTGACTGCTGCTTTGCTTGCCGCTTTCACCGCAGACTTTCTTCCCGCTTTGCTTGCCGGCTTTGTCTTCTTCTGCTTCACCGCTCGTTTTGCTGGTGCCATGTGTTCGTGTGTCCTCAACGCAGCTATTGGATGCCGATGAACAGAGGGTGAATCTGCGAGGTGTGCGCCATCTGCCGTACGGCTTGTGTGGGATGGACAGGGCTCGCTGCTAGACTGCGCGCATGATGCATCTGTCTGGTCCGGTGCGGTTGTGGGTTCTGGTGCTTGGCTGCGCGGCGGCGGGCGCAGCGCAGCAGGAGGTCGCGCGCCAACTCGCAGCACCAGCCAACGTCGCGCTGCAGCAGCAGATGGAGAGGATGGCGACAGAACCCGCCGTGGCGCGTGCCCACTGGGGCATAAGCGTGGTGCGTATGGACGGGACGGTCGCCGTCGCCATGAACGCCGGGCAGTTCTTTCAGCCGGCATCGAACGCCAAGTTATTCACGACCGCCGCTGCAATGGCGCTGCTGCCCATGGACGAGCGGCTGCGCACGAAGGTCATTGCGAGTGGATACTTTGAGCCGGGCGGCGTCTACCGGGGAGACCTGCGGCTGCGCGGTGTGGGTGATGCCAACCTGTCCGGTCGTCCCGTTCCGTATAGCGCGACGTCGCCAGGGCAGACAGAGCCGCCGCGCGATGAACTGCGGTACATACGGGAGCTTGCGGATGGTGTAAAAGCTGCGGGGATCACGCGGGTAGAGGGCGACATCGTGGGGGACGACACGCTGTTCCCGTGGGACCCATACCCGCAGGACTGGGCATGGGACGACCTGCAGTGGTACTACGGCGCGCCGGTCAGCGGTTTGATGATTGCGGATAATGCGCTGACGTTGACGGTGAAGCCGGGCTTGGCGGGACAGCCGGCGACGGCGTCCATGGACCCGGCACTGCCGTACTACACGCTGAACATGCAGGCGGTGACGGGCAAGCAGACAGCGTTGGAGATTGAGCGGACTGTCGGGTCAAAGGTGGTGGTGGTACGCGGGACGATTGCGGAGGGGGCAAAGCCGTATGAGCAGGGCTTGAGTATCGAGAATCCAGCGGAGTATGCGGCGATGGCGTTGAAGGCGGCGCTGGAGGCCGACGGCGTGGTAGTGGCTGGGCATGCCGTGGAGAAATTGAATCCGTTGTTTCAGCCGGACTTTGCCAAGGCCGCAGCTGTGCCGCTGGATTCGTTCGCGCCCAGAGCCACGCGCGGTTTGCTGATGCGGAGTAGCGAAGGCGCGGTGTGTATGGATTGCAGCGAGACGTGGGACTCAAGGATGGTCGCCGAGCACGTGGGGCCGCCACTTTACGAGGACGTTGTAGTGACGAACAAGGTGTCGCAGAATCAGCATGCCGAGCTCTTCTTGCGGCAGCTCGGATTCTTTTATCCGGGACCTGCCACAACTGCAAGTGGTGCACGGGTTGTGCGGGCATTCCTGACGCAGAAGGCAGGCGTGGATGGAGGCGACTTTGTCTTCGTGGATGGCAGCGGCTTAAGTGGCCACGACCTGGTGACGCCACGCGCCACAACAACTCTGCTGCGCTATGCTGCCAGCCAGCCGTGGGGCGATAAGTGGAAGGCCAGCCTGCCGGTGGGCGGTGTGGACGGATCGCTGCGCGCACGCTTTACCGGGCAGCTGAAACGGCGGGTCTTTGCCAAAACCGGAACGCTGGGCGAGGCTCGTGCGCTGAGCGGCTACCTGGTCGGCAACAGTGGCAGCACGGTGGTCTTCAGCGTGATGGTGACCGGACACACGCCGCTGAACCGAAGCGATGAAGCCGCGATGGACACCATGGTGGAGGCGATTGCAGCGGCGGAGTAGGTGACGTCGTGAGCGTCACTGATTCTTCAGAAACATCCTGGTCGCCAGCAGTCGCAAAGCCGTGGTGCACTCTGGCGGGTTACGTCAGCTGCCCGGCGGTGTTCGTCTAACGAACGGTGTGACGGGGGCAGGTGGCTTGCCGGTGGGTGATGGGCTCTCCACCCGCGCCGCAAGTTTCTCCCACACAAGCTGCTGCGGCCGGCTCATGCTCTTCCACAAAAACTCCTGCCACCCTTGCTGGATGCGTTCTTCACGGTAGATCTCGTACATGGTCTCGCCTGTCATGCGTGCGCTGCCTCACAGATTTCGATGCGGCAACGACGGGATGTGACACAGGCCAGACCGTGATGGCAGCCAGAGATCGCACACACCCGCTAGACCTTGGGTGCCCAGCCTTTTTCGTAGGTGCGGCGAGTCATGGCTTCCGCTTCCTTGTCGCCCGTGATGTGGCCGTTGGCGGGGTCAAGCGTCAGCACGCGCTGGGTGAAGTAGGCAATGTTGCTCAACTGCACCAGCGTGGTGCTGACGTTGCCCTGCGCAATGGGCTGGTTCAGCGGCGCACCGGTACGCATGGCGGCGATCAGGTTGGCGAAGTGGGCATCCGTCATGCTGTCGGCACCAACGGTGTCCGCAGAGGCGGTGGCAGCGTGTGACGGCACGCGGAAGGCATCGATGATCTTGTCCTTCTGGTCGTACACGTCATAGCCCGCGCGGTCGATCACAACAGTCCCCTCCGTGCCGTGAATAGCAATGCCACGGTCGCGGCCATACGTCTTTTTACCGCTGCAGCATGCGCCCTTCCACGTGATCAGGTGGTCAGGGTACTCAAAGCTGGTGTCCAGCGTGTCGTAGAACTGCCAGTCGTCGTGGTACGCGTAGCGGCCACCGGCTGCGGTGACCTTGTTCGGGAACTCGACGCCGAGCGCCCAGCGTGCCACGTCCACCTCGTGCGTGCCGTTGTTCAAAGCCTCGCCGGTGCCCCAGTTCTTGAACCAGTGCCAGTTATAAGGGTGCACATTGTTGCGGTACGCCTCGCGTGGTGCGGGGCCCTGCCACAGGTCCCAGTCCAGCGTGGCGGGCATAGGTGTGGGTACGCCGGTGCCGATCGTCTTCCGCGTGTTTGCGTACCAGGTCTCACCCCAGTACGCCTTGCCAACAAGCCCGGCCTTGATCTTTGCGATGATCTGCTGCGTGTGCGGGCTGGAGCGCTGCTGCGATCCCATCTGGCAGAGCTTGCCGGTTTTCTTCTGGGTTTCGACCAGCCATTCGCCCTCCTGCGGGTTGTAGCTGCACGGCTTTTCCACGTAGACGTTCTTGCCTGCCTGCAGCCCCAGCATGGCCATGGGCGCGTGCCAGTGGTCCGGTGTGGCGATGGTGATCACGTCGATGTCGGGTGAGGCGAGCAGCTTGCGGAAGTCCTGCTCGACGCGCGGCTTGTCGCCCATGGCCTTGGTCGTGGCAGCGGCAAACCTGTCCAGGATCGTTGTATCCACGTCGGCGACGGCGATGATGCGGGCGTCGGCCTTGTTCGCCTGCAGCGATGACAGGTGTGCGTAAGCCCGGCTGTTCAGGCCGATGACGGCGAAGTGAACACGCTCGTTCGCACCGGCGATCTGCGCGTAGCTCTTGGCTGTGCTGGCAATGGCAAGCCCGGCGGTGGCGGCTGCGGCGGTGGTGAGAAACTCGCGGCGAGAGGTGTTGCTGGGCTCTGGGTTCAGGGTCGGCATGGGGCGCTCCAGTGCGTGAGGGTGCAGACGGGGAGCATGGTAGCGCATTGGTTTGAGGGTTGTCTAAACTCAGCCCCGCGACTCTCTGCGGCAGGACGGCTGACGATCGATCAGCCGTTTGCCCGCTCGCTGCGGCCAGCGCCCTCATCACGCTCTGTACCGCCGGTTTGCTTCGATCGCGCGTCTGTGGGGATGCCTGCGGTCTCCGCGGCGCGCAGGCTTTCCATGTTTGCAACACCGCGCGACAGGGTGTCTGCGCACTGCTGCAGCGCCGCCGTACCGATGCCGGACCAGATCTGCCTGTCGAACTGCGCGGACAACGCTTTCCCCTGGGCAAGCACAGCCAGTCCGCGCGCGGTGAGCGTGGCGGTAAGCACGCGCTGGTTCCCCGCCGCGTGTGTGCGCACAATCCAGCGTTCCCGCACGGCGCGCTCCAGCATGGTTTGCAGGGTTTGCGGCGTCACCATAAGGTTTCGCGCAATGCTTGCGGCGCTTTCCCCTTCGCCCTCTTCAATGGCATGCAGAAGACGAAGCTGGGGCAGGGTGAGCTTTTCGCGCCGAAGGGCGTCGTGCAGCCACGCCTTGTACCCTCTCACGTAGCCGTGCAGGGCGTCTGCAAGAAGCTCGATCTGGTGCTGTTTCTTTGACGCGGCGCGCGAGGACGGCATGTTAGAACCATGGTAGCAGTATCAGGGGCCTGATATGCTGTATCAGTAGCCTGATATGTCGACCGCAGAACAAGCCGTCTGGACGCCAAAGCACAACCCCTGGCTGATCGCCCTGACGGTGACGCTGGCAACCTTCATGGAGGTGCTGGATACCAGCATCGCCAACGTCGCGCTGCCGCATATTGCCGGTTCAGTGGGCGCCTCGCAGGAGGAGGCCACGTGGGTACTCACCAGCTACCTGGTGGCCTCGGCGATTATTCTGCCCATCTCCGGCTGGCTTTCAAACCGGTTTGGGCGCAAGCGCTTTTACATGACGTGCGTTGCCCTGTTTACCGTGTCATCGTTGCTGTGCGGCTTTGCGCCGACCCTGCCGCTGCTGATTGCAGCACGAATTCTGCAGGGCCTGGGCGGTGGCGGCCTGGCACCCAGCGAACAGGCCATCCTTGTGGATACGTTCCCCACGGAGAAGCGCGGGCAGGCGTTTGCACTGTACGGAATGGCGGTGGTCGTGGCACCGGCGATCGGGCCCACTCTGGGCGGCTGGATCACGGACAACTACAACTGGCACTGGATCTTTTTTATCAATATACCCATCGGCATCTTCTCGCTCTTGCTGTCGAACCGCATGGTGGAAGACCCGCCGGACATGACGGTCAAACGGCAGCGGCGCGACCCGGTGGATGTCATTGGTCTGCTCTCCGTGGCATTCGGCGTGGGGCTGCTGGAGTTCACGCTGGACAAGGGTCAGGAGAAGGACTGGTTCGGCTCGGGCGAGATCCAGACAACGTTTGCGCTGGCGCTGTGCCTGCTGGTGTTTTTCGTCGTGTGGGAGTGGCGTCACCCTGACCCGATCGTTGACCTGAAGCTGCTGAAGAACCGGAATTTTGGCACGGCCGTATTCCTGCAACTTATTCTGGGCATGGTACTGTTCGGGTCGACGGTGCTGATTCCGCAGTACCTGCAGGGGCTGCTGCAGTACACGGCAGAGAACGCTGGCAAGGTGCTGTCGCCGGCTGGTTTGGTGATGATGGTGGGCATGGCAGTGGCCGGCAGAACGCTGGGCAAGAGCGATCCGCGGCTGACGGTGATGCTGGGCTATATGGCCGTTGCGGCCGGCCTGTTCAACCTCACGCGGCTCGACCTGTACTCGAGTTTTGCGACAGTCACGTGGTGGCGCGCTCTGCAGGTGATCGGTTTGCCCTTCATCTTCATTCCCATCAGCACGTTGAACTATGTAGGCGTGCCGCGCGAGAAGAGCAACCAGATCTCCTCGCTGTCGAACTTTGCGCGAAACATTGGTGGGTCCGCCGGAACAGCGTTGCTTACGACATTTCTGGCGCGATCGACGCAGGTGCACAGCGCCAATCTGGCAGCGAACATTACCGCCGGCAGTTACGCGGTGGCGCAGTTTACGCAGCAGTTTGCCGGGGCGTTGCACATGAGCATGCCCAGAGCGCAGCCACTGGCGATGGCGCAGATCTATGCGCAGCTCAATGCGCAGGCAAACATGCTTGCCTACAAGAATGCGTTCGCCATTCTGGGCGGTGTGCTGCTGCTTCTGTCGCCGCTGGTGTGGATTATGCGGCTGCCGCCAAAGCGGGTGGCCGTCGATCCGGAACAAATGGCAGCGCACTAGGCGTCGCCTTCGGGCACACGAGCGCCAGACGCGCTTACCAGCCCAGCGTACCCGGTGCGCCTTTGAAGGGGCCGACCAGGTCCGCGGTAATCCAACCACCATAGAAGCCGCCGGGTTGAGGTTGCACCTGCTCACCGGCTACGGAGCAGGTGCCCTGTGGCGGCAGGAAAGGCGCGCAGTAGAAGGCAAGGTGATCCTGCAGCGCGCCATATATTCGTGTGGGTTCGGGGTAGCTCCAGGCCACGGCCGGCAGGCTCACGTTCGGCAAAACAAGGTCCCAGTAGACCGCCGTGCCCTTCCACTCGCAAAAGCTGCCGCGGCGCGGCGACGGATGCAGCAGGTGCATGGCAAGGTCGGCCTGCGGCAGGTAGTAGACGGGTGGGTGGCTGGTCTCAAGAATGCGCAGCGCGCGGGATGTGTCTGCGATGGTGGTACCACCAAGGGTGATCTGAATGCGCCGCGGCGTCGGCTCAAGTCGTGGTGGCCGCGGGTAGTCCCAGACAGATTCCTGACCGGCTTTGGCTGCAACATGTGAGGGCATAGTGCATTGGATGCACCGGAGGCGCAGGGCACACGCAGCCACAGTGGTATAGCCTCAAACTCCATGGCTTCTTGCTTCAACCGATGGTCTGTTGCGCGGATAGCCGGGTTGTGTGCAGTGGCCGTTACGGCAATGTCCTCGCGCGCACAAGCCGGCCTCACGGCCCAGCAGATGCAAGAAGAACAGGCGTTTCGGCAGCACCAGGCGGAGGTGCTGCGTGGGCCGGGAAGTGCCCTCGGTATGGTGGCGCTGAACAAGATTGCTCCGGGTGACACGATGGTTGGATCTGCCCCGGATGATGGCATCCAGATGGCGGGCCTTTCGCCGCACCTGTTGACGCTGCATGCGGAGGGCGACGTGCTTTCCATGCGTCCGACTCTGCCTGCGCGCGACGGCTTCAAAGCAGATGGCCAGCCGGTGAGCGCAGGTGTCGTGCGGTTCGACGCGGACGGCACATCGCCGACCTACACCGAGGGCACGGCAAGCTTTGTCCTGCGGCACAAGTTCGGGTTCTTCCTGGTGGGGCGCGATACTGCAGCACCTGCGCTGGTAGGCTTCCGCGGACTGAACTGGTTTGCACCGCAGGGAAAGTATCGCGTGATTGCACAGTGGGTGCCGTACCCCGCGCCGCGGCCGTTGCGCATTGCCAATGTGCTCGGCCAGGTAGAAGACATGCAGAGCTACGGCGTTGTGGAGTTCACGCTCCAAGGCAAACAGTACCGCCTGGAGCCGGTGGTTCATCCGGAGGGAGTGAAGCCATTGTTCTTCATCTTTCGCGATCAAACCAGCCAGACGGAGACCTACCAGGGCGGCCGCTTTCTGGACGCGGACATGCCCAGCCATGGCTTGAGTGCGCCGGGGACGGTGGTGCTGGACTTCAACCAGGCACGCAACCCGCTATGCGCCTTTTCAGAGCACACCTCGTGTCCTCTGCCGCCGCAGCAGAATCGTCTGTCCGTTGCGATTGCGGCGGGTGAAAAGCGCTACCACCCGTAGTGCTGTGCTACAGGTTGAAGAGTTCGCGAAGGCGTTTGATCTGCGCGCGCGCCACTGGAATTTCCGTGTGCTTGCGGTCATCCATGCGCAGCAGGTAGCTGCTCTTGAACCACGGCACCACCTCGCGGATGTGCTGAATGTTGACCAGGTACGATCGGTGCGCACGCCAGAAGGCCGCGGGGTCCACCTGCTCCGCAAGCTCTTCAATGGTGCGGCAGTTGGCCAGGCCTTCCATGGTCGGTGTCACAACAGAAATCTCGCCTTCGTCGATCGAGGCGAAGCTGACCTCATGCTGGTCCACCAGCAGCAGCCGCTGACCGCTGCGCACCACCACCTTGCCGCTGCGGGTTTTCGCAGCGGTGCCGTCGGTTGGCAGTGCGGCGGCTTTAGGGGTGCCTGCCTCGGCCTGCAGCTGCAGCAGTTTCAGCAGGCTTTCCAGGCGTTCTTCACTGCTTGCCTGGGCCACAGTTTCCGTCGTGGGTGCAGTTGCTGCGGCGCGGCGTGCACGCACTTTGCCAATGGCCTGGTGCACGCGCTTCTCGTCAAACGGCTTCAGCAAATAGTCGATGGCATTCACGTCAAAGGCGCGCACGGCGTACTGGTCGAACGCGGTGGCGAACACCACCTCCGGCATACTGGCATCGGCGTGGGACTTGCCGCCAAGCAGCTTTTTGAGCACCGCAAAACCGTCCAGACCCGGCATCTGCACATCGAGAAAAACAATGTCTGGCGCGGTGCGGCGGATAAGGTCGACCGCTTCAATTCCATTCGATGCTTCGGCGACGACGGTAACATCGCCATCGCGGCCGAGCAGATAATGTAACTCGCGGCGTGCGAGAGGTTCGTCATCGACAATGACTGCGGTAAGCGGCATGCTTAGGAGAAGTATAGGGTGCGTCACAGCGATGCCACTTGCGGCCTTCGCCGTGTGTGGGCGTCCGACAAGGAACAATGGCTCTCGCGACCCCGCATGCAGTACGGGCGCAGCCATGCTTTATGCTACAAACATCCCCGCTACTTTGAAGGACACCTCTCCCCAATGATCAAACGCCTGTTGTGTTCCGTGTCCGTGCTGTGCGCCTTGAGTGTGGCCGCCGCGCAGCCGCCTGCGAAATCCGGAGACCAGAAGGTCGTCGTGCAGGGTAAGCCAGAGATTACGCCGGCCATGCCTGCGCCAGACTCCACGACGGACGGCACAGTGACCGTGGGCGGCCAGCGCATCGCCTATAAGGCTGTCGCCGGTACGCTCACCGTGGGTTATTCCGATTCGTACGACGCCATGCTGGGCATGGACGGCAAGCTGCTGCCCGATACCGGCATGAACCCGCCAGACGCGGCCAAGCCAGAGGATGCACCGGCAACGGCGCGCATGTTCTACACCGCCTACTTTAAGAACGAAACACCCGGACCCAACGGCTCCACGCGGCCTGTGATGTTCCTCTACAACGGTGGCCCCGGATCGGCGACCATGTGGCTGCACATGGGCTCGTTCGGCCCTCGCCGGGTGTCGACGCCAGACACCGAGCACCAGACCGCCGCGCCGTACACCATCGTCGAGAACCCGTATAGCCTGCTCGACGTCACGGACCTCGTCTTCATCGACGCACCCGGCACCGGCTTCAGCCGCATCATGGGCAAGGACAAGGAAAAGGCGTTCTGGGGCGTCGATACGGACGCCCATGCATTCGACCGATTTATCCGCCGCTTTCTTACCAAGTACGACCGCTGGAACTCGCCCAAATATCTGTTCGGGGAGTCGTATGGCACGCCGCGCTCGGCCGTACTTAGCAATATCCTGCAGAACCAGGTCGACCTGAACGGCATCGTGCTGCTCAGCGCCATTCTGGACTTTGGCAACATGGACGAGGGCACGCGCTACAACCCCGGCACCGACCAGGCCGCGGCGCTCGCCATCCCTACCTTTGCCGCAACCGCCTTCTACCACCACAAGCTACCCACGCAACCGCCGGCGCTTGAGCCTTTCCTGCGAGAGGTGGAAGCGTTCGCCCTAGGCGAATACATGACCGCCATGCTGCAGGGCTCAAACCTGCCAGACAGTCAACGCCAGGCCATTGCGCAGAAGCTGCACACCTATACCGGCCTGCCAGTGGACTACCTGCTTAAGGCCGACCTGCGCGTGCAGGCTGGCCAGTTTGAGAAAGAACTGCAGAACAGAGAAGGCATCACCACCGGCCGGCTCGACAGCCGCTATAAGGGGCCTGACCTGAACCGCATGAGCGAGACGGCGGAGTACGATCCGCAGTCCAGCGCCATCTCGTCGGCCTACATTGCCGCATTTAACCAGTACATGCGCGCCGACCTGAAGTACGGTCGCGACCAGACCTACAAGCCCGGTGCCTATACGGATTCGAACTTCATGTGGGACCTGCGCCACCAGCCACCGAACGGTCCGCCGGTAGGCCAGGGAGAAGGCGCAACCAATGTGCTGCCCGACCTTGCCGCGACCATGAAGACCAACCCCAAAATGAAGGTGCTGCTGGCCGGCGGCTACTTCGACCTGGCAACGCCATACTTTGAGGGCAATTACGAAATGCATCACCTGCCCATGTCGCAGGCGCTGCAATCCAACATCAGTTACCACTACTACGAATCCGGCCACATGGTCTACGTCAACGACAACGTGCTCCATAAGTTCCACGACGATGTCGCGGCCTTTGTGAAGAGCACCGAGTCTGGGAAGTAAGTCCCTCAACCAATAAACGCTGAGGCCCCGCAGCCGCGGGGCCTCAGCTCGTTTTGTAAGCATCAGGAAGTCCTAAACTTTTAGTTGACACGGGAGGAGCTCGCGTCCTAATCTCCTAACACATTAGGAGATGACTCTTGACCAAGCAGCGCAACAGCGAATTTACCAGGCTGGAACTCCGCATGATGCAGGCTGTGTGGAAGCATGGCGGAGGTACAGTAGCACAGTTGCAGGCGAACCTTGATACGGCACTGGCCTACACCACCGTTCAAACCATGCTGAATATCCTTGAACGCAAGGGAAAGCTGACGCGTGAGTTGCAGGGCCGTGCCTACTTCTACAGCGCCGCGGTCGCCGAGCACCGCGCTCTTGGGCAGGAGCTGCGCAGCCTGGTAGATCGCATGTTTGCGGGATCGAGCGAGGCTTTGGTCATGAGCCTGGTGCGCGACCGGCAGCTGGACGTGAAGAAGCTGACCAAACTGCTGGCCAGGCTTGAGAAGAAGGAAGACAGGCGATGAGCACCGCTGAAGCGTGGGTTCTGGGGTATGTCTTGAATGCACTGTGGCAGGCACCGCTGGTGGCAGCCACAGCATGGCTCACCACACGGTTGCTCTGGTGGACCGGTCCGCGCGCAGTGCACCGGGTGTGGGTGGGGGCGCTTGCCGCACAAGCGGTGCTGCCCATGTGTGTTGCCAACGTCGCAGGCGTGCACGCCGCGCTGTACAACATGCTGCGGCAAAGCTCCGGTGCAATCGGCTCGGTGTCTGTGATGACCGGTGTGGCACGTGTGGTGCAGGGGCGCGCGTGGGGTGCTACATGGGTCCATGCCAGCCTCATTGTCTGCGCGTTGACGTTCACCTGTCTCCTGGCACACCTGCTGTTCGGGTTTGGCCGTGTTCAGCTTCTGCGTCGCTCGGTCGTGCCGCTGCCGCTTGCCGGCGATGCGCTTTCCAGCTGGCACACATGCAAAGCTGCGTTCAAGCTGGGCAATGTGCTGGTTGGCGAATCTGCCATGGTGGGTGCGCCCATAACCATGGGGTGGCGGCAGATCCTGCTGGTGTTCCCTCCGGGCATGTCTGCACGTTTGACACCTGACGAAACCTTCGCCGTGCTGGCGCACGAAGCCGCGCACATTCAGCGGCAGGACTATGCCAGAAACCTGCTCTACGAGGTTCTCGCGTTGCCTGTGGCATGGCATCCCGCTCTGTGGTTTGTACGGGGTCGCCTGGTTGCAAGCCGTGAGATGGTGTGCGACCAAATGGCAGCACGCCTGGTCGGCGACCCGGTCCACTATGCAACGTCGTTAGTGCGGCTGGCCTTGCGTATCGGCAGGCCAGCCAGGGTATCCCACGCCATCGGAATCTTCGATGCCCACACGTTGGAGCGGAGGATCGATATGTTAACAACGGAACAGGTGAAGGTACGAACAGCGCGATGTGTACTAGCACTGGCTGCATGCGTCGTGGTCGGAACTGGCACGTGCATGAGTGCGCTGGCGCTGCGGGTGGACGTACATGGCGCGGACATCGAATCGAGCAAGCTGACAGGTCCCGTCCGTCTCTCAGGCGGTGTTGCCGCAGGCCAGATTCTGACGAGAGTCGCGCCAAAGTACCCCCAGGAGGCCAAAGAAGCAAAGGTGCAGGGAGCCGTCCTGTTGAAGACCATCATTGACCAGAAGGGTGATGTGCAACAGCTAACCGTCATCTCAGGGCCGGAACCGTTGCGGCAGTCCGCCATGCACGCGGTCAAGCAGTGGAAGTACAAGCCGTATCTTCTCAACGGCCTTCCCGTCGCGGTCGATACAGTTGTCACAGTGACGTACTCGCTTCAACAGTAAGATAACCTTCGCGAATTGCTGCTGCAGGGGCGAGCCAATCAGGCTCGCCGCCTGCACTTACGGCAGCAGGTTCGTCCCTGTTGCCGCCGTCAACTGGTGGATCGCCTGCCATGTCTGCGCGTACGCGTTCAGCGCGTCACTGGTGGCTTCGCGCGCCTCGCGCAGGGCGTCCAGGTAGTCGATCAGCGCGGCACCGCCGTGATCGAAGCTGAAGCGGGCTATGCCCAGCACCTCGGCTGACTCGTCCAGGTAGTGATTCCCAAACCTGTCGCTCAGCGCCTTGGCATGGGTATACGCGATGTACGCCTGGTTTACATCGCTTGCCACCTGGTTGCGTGTTGCAAGGGCGGTCAGGCGCGCGGCCTGTGCCTGCAGACGCGCGGTCTCCTTGTTGCCCTGGTTCCGGTCAAAGATGCGCAGCGGGATATTGACGTTGAAGCCGGCAGAGTTATCGTGTCCGGTCTTGTCATACTCGGCCTCCAGCGTTGGGTCCGCAGTGCCGCTGGCAATGGCCAGCCGGCTGGCGGCATCCGCAGCCACAATCGCCTCCTGCGCTGCGCGAATGTCCGGGCGCTGCTGCAGAGCCTGTGCGAGCAGCTGGTCGTGGGTCTCCGCAATGGCGGGTGGAACGATGTCGCCGGTCACGTCGAAGGTCGTGCTGGGCGTCACGATGCCCATCAGCGTTTGCAGGCGATCGCTTGCCTGCGCCAGGGTGATCTCGGCGTTCTGTTCGTCACTCTCGAAAGCGCCCAGCTGCAGGTCGAGCCGCAGGTAATCCAACCGTCCCAGGTCGCCGGCCTGGTAGCGATCCTTGCCAACCTCTACCTCGTGGGTAAAGTCCTTCAGCTGCGCCCTGGACAGATCCAGCGACTGCTTGGCGATGATCATGGTCGTAAACGCCTGTCGTACCGCGAGCTCCGTCTGACGAGCGGTGTCGGCCAGCAGGGCTTCCGTCTGCGCTGTAGTGGCGCGCGCGTTCTGCAGGCGGTACGTGCGCTTGTTGCCGCGCTCGAATAAGCGCGACACCTGGGCGGAGTAGCTGTAGGGGTTGGTGTCGTCCGCACCCAGCGTCACATTGCTGCCCGCCACGCCGATGTATGGGTTGGTGCGAACACCGGCCTGGATCTCCTGCGCGCGCACAGCGCGAAGGTTCTGCTCGCCGGCGAGCAGCGTGGGGTTCTGCAGGCGAGCCTGGTCCACGACCTGCTGCAGTGTAAGCGCACCCGGACGCGCCGGTGGCGGCTTGCGCGGGTCGGCTCCCGGCGCGGCGCCGGCGGCGTACGTCGTCGGCCCGCTGCCGGCGGTGCCTTGTGCAGCCGCCTGCCCAGGTGCGCCTGTGGTTGCGGCAGCGTTAGCACCAGCGCCCGTGGCGGCTCCGGCCTGCGCAGCAGCACCCGCGGTGCCGCTGCTGGCTGACCCGGCACCGCCCGCACCACCACCGGCCCCGGCGGCCTGCGCAGCGGCGCTTGCGGCAAGCGTGCATGCAAGCGACAGCGCCAGACAAGGCACCAAAACGAAACGTGAAGTCGTCATGCGTTGAACTCCGCATCGGCTGCTGGCAGGTCGTCGTCCCTGCGGCTGATCCACACATACAGCGTGGGCAACAGGAAAACGTTGATGATGAGCGCACCCACCAGGCCGCCGACGATCACAATCGCAAACGGCCTCTGCGAGTCAGACCCGATACCGTGGCTGAGCGCGGCCGGCAACAGGCCCAGCGTCGCCACCAGCATGGTCATCAGGATAGGTCGTAGCCGCAGCACCGCGCCCTCAATCGCTGCTGTCTCCGGGTCTGCACCATTGGCACGCAACTGGTTCATGTACTCCAGCATGATGATGCCCGTCTGCACGCTCACACCGAACAGCGCAAGAAATCCCACACCGGACGAGACTGAAAAGTGCGTGCCCGTGGACAGCAGCGCCAACAGGCCGCCGAATGGTGCCATGCTGAGGTTCGCCAGAATCAGCCCCGCCCACTTGGCCGAGCCAAACATCGTGTACAGGATGATGAAGATGAGCAGCAGCGTGATCGGCAGCACGATCATCAGCCGGCGCGACGAACGCTTCTGGCTCTCGTATTCACCGGCCCAGTCAATCTTGTAACCGGCCGGCAGGTTTACCTGCTGCCCCACTTTGCGAATCGCTTCTTCCACCGTCGATCCAAGGTCCCGGTCGCGCACGGAGTACTTGATGGCGACGTAGCGCAGGCCGTCTTCACGATAGATTTCTTCGGCACCATCGGTGGTCTGCAGCTTGGTCAACTGCGCCAGCGATACGCGCTCACCGCTGGGCGCAACGATCCGGATGTCGTTGATCGCTTCCGGCGTGGAGCGGTACGGCCCGGCATACCGCGTGGTCACGTCGTAGCGCGCCTCACCGTCCAACACCTGCGTCACGGCATTGCCGCCAACCGCGGATTCTACCGCGTCCTGAATGTCGGCGACATTGATGCCGAAGCGCCCGGCGGCCTCGCGGTCCACAATAAAATTCAGGTTCGGCTGGCCGATCACGCGAAACAGACCAAGGTCATGCACCCCGCGAATACCACCCATCACACGGACGATCTCGTCGCCCTTCTCCTCAAGCGTCTTCAGGTCCGTGCCATACAACTTCACGGCGAGCTCACCCTTTACGCCGCTCACTGCCTCTTCCACGTTGTCGCTGATGGGTTGCGAAAAATTCCAGATGACGCCCGGCAGCTGGCTTAACTGGCGGTTCATCGCGCCGATCAGCTCTTCCTTGTTTTCCTTGAACACTGGCCGCCAATCCTTCTTCTGCTTCAGATCCACGTAGTACTCGGTGTTGAAAAATCCCGTCGTGTCGGTGCCGTCGTCCGGCCGTCCAATCTGGCTCACCACCTGGTTAACCTCAGGAAAATCGGCCAGCAGAATGCGCGCCTTGTTGGCGACAGCCAGGCTTTCCGCAGGGCCCGTGCTGGGCGCAAGCGTGCCGCGTGCCCAGATCGCTCCCTCATCCAGGTGCGGCAAAAACTCGCTGCCCACAATGCCGCTGAACATGATCGCCGCGCTCGTAAGCAGCGCCGCCACGGCGATACCGGCCGTCACATAGCGGTGTTCGATCGCCCACTGCACCGCATGGCGATACCGCGCCGTCAGCCACTTCAGCGCGGGGTTCTCCCACTCCGTCGTGCCGTTGCGAAAGAAGAAACTCGCCAGCACCGGTGCAATCAGCATGCTGAAAATCAGTGCGCCCAGCAACGCAAACGCCACCGTCCAGCTCATGGGCTTGAACAGCCGGCCTTCCACACTCTGCAGAGTGAAGATGGGCAGGTACGTTGTAATGATGATGCCGATGGCATAGAACACCGGCCGCTGCACCTCATGTGCGGCCAGCCGAATCTGCTCCTTTACGGTCAGGTCCTGGCGTCGTCCATGGCTCAGGTGCCGAACGATGTTTTCCACCATCACCACGGCGCCGTCCACCACCATGCCAAAGTCCAGGGCGCCAAGGCTCAGCAGGTTGGCCGGAATGTGCCGCAGGTCAAGGCAGATGGACGCAAACAGCAGCGCAAAGGGAATCGTCATTGCAACGATCAGCGCGCCACGCACATTGCCCAGGAACAGGAACAGGATCAGCACCACCAGCAGGATGCCGTCGCGCAGGTTATGCAGCACCGTGGTCGTCGTCAGGTGCAACAGATTGCTGCGATCCAGGAAGGGCACAATCGTTACACCCTTCGGCAGCACCCGCGTGTTCAGCTGGTTCACCTCCGCGTGAATGCCGTCCAGTGTCTCGTCGCTGTTGGCACCCTTCTGCAGCTCCAGAATGCCTTCCACAGCGTCGGCATTGTTGGACAACTCACCATTGGGCAGGCGCACCGTGCGGCCGATCTGGCCCAGCCGAATCTTGGGCCCCTGCTGCACCGTCGCAATGTCCTTGATGCGCAGCGCCGTCCCGTTCAGCGCCTTCACCGGCGTGTTCGCAATGTCGTCCACGGTGCGGTACAGGCCCACCTCGCGCACGTTGATCTGCTGCGCACCCTGCTCAATAAAACTGCCGCCGGCGTTGGTGTTATTCGCCTGCAGTGCAGCCTTCACCTGCGCAATGTTCAGGCCATAGCTCACCAGCTTCGCCGGGTCCAGCACCACCTGGTACTCCCGCGTCGGTCCGCCAAAGCTCGACACGTCCACCACGCCGGGAACGGTGCGCAGCGTCTTTTCCAGTGTCCAGTCTTCGATCGACTTCAACTGCATCGTGTCAATCGCAGGATTGGTGCTCTGCACCGTGTACCAGTAAATCTGGCCCACCGGCGACCAGTCCGTGCCAATCTGCGGCTGCAGGCTTGCCGGCAGCGTTACCTGGGTCAGCCGCTCCACCACCTTTTGCCGGTTCACATCGTTGATGCTCTCGTCGTCGAACACCATGGTCACGCTGCTGAGGCCGGCAAGCGACGTGGACCTGAGCTGCGTCATGTGCGGGATGCCGGCAAAGGCGATCTCCAGCGGCACCGTCACCTGCTGCTCGATCTCTTCTGACGCGCGGCCCGGCCACTGCGTAATCACGTTGACGTAGTTGTTCGCCACGTCGGGGTACGCTTCCACCGGCAGGTTGTGGAAGCTGATGACCCCCCACCCAAACAGCAGCAGGGCGACCACCAGAATGATGAAGCGGTTGTCGAGTGCAAAGTCGACGAGCTTGCGAATCATGCTACTGACCCGCCGAGTTCTGCAGCTCGAGCGCGTTCGACACAACTTGCTGGCCGGGCGTGACGCCGCTCACAATCTCCACTGCATTGCCTGGCAGGGTCTGGCCCGTATGCACCGCAATGCGGCGGAACTCCCCTGGCCGGCCAATGGGGATAAAGACAAAGTCGCGGTCATGCAGATGCAGGATCGCGTCCCCCGGCACAACGATGGCATCGTGCGCCTTTGCCCCATGGAACGTCGCTGTCGCAAACATGCCGATTCGCATAAAGTCGCCAGGATTCTGCACCTGAATGCGCACCTTCGCCGTGCGAATGCTGGGGTCCAGAATGGCACCGATGTCGCTGATGGTTCCGGACAGCACCCTGTCCGGAAAAGCGTTCAGCCGAATGTCCGCACTCTCGCCCAGCCGCACGTTGGCCAGGTCGTTCTCGTACACATCGCACACCACCCACACGTGGCTCAGGTCGGCAATGGTCAGCGATCCGCCAACGCCCGCAAGGTTGATGCCTGCGGCACCGGCGGCGGTGGTGTTCTGTGCCACCACAATGCCGCTTATGGGCGCGTACACCTTTGTCACGTCCGTCGGATGGTTGCGATCCACACCCAGCAGCCGCAGCTCCTGCTCGCTCGCACGCAGTGCGGCCTTGCTGTCGTCCTCGCCATTCTGCGCAATATCCACCAGGCTTTTGGCGATGGCACCCTTGTCATACAACAGCTTGTCGCGGGTCAGTACGGTGTCGGCCAGGTTCTCGTTGGCAAGCGCGGTCTGGTAGCTCAAAAAAGCCTGCGTCACATCTGGCGATTGCACCTCCATCACCAGTTGGCCCTTGTGCACGTAGTTGCCAAGCATCACGTGCAGCGCCACAACGCGACCATTCGCAATCGAAAGCACCGGCACCTCGCGCGAGATGTCCGGCTGCACGGTGCCCGTTGCTGTCAGCGTCTGAAACGCGGAGCGCACCTGTGCCGCCACCAGCGGAAACAGAGCGCTGTTGGTGATGTGTACAGAACTCTCGCTGCCAGCTTCGACCACGGTGGGCATGCTCGGCGGAGCTTCCGCAGCTTCGCGGCGAGCTTCGTTGCCATGGCAGCCCACCAGCGAGCTCAGGACCAGTGTGCAGCACAGCGCGACAAGGGCAAGCGCCGGCACGCGGCTGCCCGCACCCGATGAAAAGAAGAAAGGTTTGTGCGCCAGAGGTAAGGCCGCGGTCATAGCTTCACAACCGCTGTCGGTCGGCATGGGAGTCACAGAATCAGTCTACTTTCCAGCCACCGCTGCAGGGGTAAAAAAGTCGTAGTATTCGCACGCGACCGCGAACCACCAGACGTATGGACGAAGTTGCACGGGAGGTGTGAGCGATGTTGGCGACCGCAAGTTACCGCTTCGGCGTAAGCCGGTACAGCACAAGATCGCGGTGCTCCGGTTCGTCCATCACGTTGAAGTGCGCCACAGGGTCCAGCCGGTATTGCGCGTGCAGCAAGGGCAAGGCCTCCCCTTCAAGCGGCAGGTACGCGGCATACCATCCGGGCTGCTCCTGGTGCAGCAGCGCAGGCAGCCCGTCAATGGGCCACTCCGGGTTCACCGTGCGCACGCCGGTAAACAGCGTGATGTCCCCGCCAGACCCGGCAAGCAGCACCGCCGGCCGCGATGGATCGGCGCGCATGGCGGCGGCAACGCTTTCTGCCGCATTGCGAAAGGTATACGTCGGCCACAAAAGGTCGCGCCCGGTCTGCAGCAGCATCGTCGCCGCCGCAACCTCAAGCAGCAGCAGCGTTGCGCGGTGCGCCATCCGCCACGGGGAGAGGCGCTGCAACCGCCGTGCGCGTGTACGCAGCGCATGTGTCGCCAGCGCAATCACCATCACCGCCGGAAACACACACAGCAGGTAATAGCGCGGCTGAAACCACGTGTGCCAGCCAATAAAGCCGACCGTGGTCACCAGCGCAACAACGCTGCTGGTGTACAGCGGCACCCTCCACAGCTCGCGCAAAAACCTGCACGATGCGGCCACCGCCACAATGGTCAGCGACAGCAGAATGCGGTTGATCCACAGCGTATCGCCCAGCGCCGTTGCCATCACCTGCAGCAGAATGCTGCCATGCGCCTTGCCGGCGTTGATGGCAAACAGGTGGTGGTAGTCGGCAAGGTAGTGCGGCCGCACCAGCTCAAGGAAGTAGACGGCCCACAGCACGGCAGCGGTGCCAGCAGCAATCAGGGGCAGCAGCAGAGCCTGCCGGTGTGCCGCCACGTGCGCGCGCAACCGCTGCAGCCGCCCACCACTGGAGCTCTGGACAGGGCCCGAAGCGGTGGCCCACACCTGGTAAAGCAACGCTGGTGCCAGCACCACGGCCGTGGTTTTTGCAAGGATCGCCGCCAGGAGCAGAACACCCGTTGCAACCGCCCGCAGCGGGTTCCCCCGTGCCTCCGGCCGCAGCGTCGCAACCCACAGCGCCAGCAGAAACAGGAACACCACCAGCGGCTCCAGAATGGCGAGCCGGTCGAAGCTGAAGCAGTACGGATTGACCACCACCAGCGTCACCGCCAGGGCGGCCACAAGCTCACCCGTGACGCGCCGCAGCAGCAGGTACAGCAGCAGCAGCGACCCGCCGAACAACACCACCGTCAGCGCACGCGCCGCCACCATGCCCGCGCCACCCGCAAGCTGGAACCACCCCGCCAACAACAACGGCCACAGTGGCAAACCCACTGCTGGATTAAAGCCGCCCGCGATGTACCAGTGCCCCGTCTGTACAAAGTGCACCGCCGCTCCGCCGTACCAGCCCTCGTCGGTGTACTTGCTGAAGTCGTTCCACGGCGAGCCATTCGGAAAGTCCGCCGACAGGTGCAAAAAGTAGCACAGGTACAGCAGCACGTTCATCAGCAGAACGGCGCGTACCCACCATCGGCGCGCGTGTGGCTGCGCATGGCCGTGGCTCATCGCACCGCAGCCGGTTGCCGCTGTGTGGCCTCACTCGTCGCAGGGTTCAGCAGCAGCAGATCACCGCCCAGCGCTTCGCCGACTGGCTTCACCGGTACTTGGCGATCACGCAGGTCGTTGCCCACCCACTCCCATCCGCTGTGATAGTTCAGCAGCAACGCTTTGCTCTGCTCCACCGCGGACCACGCCGCCACCTGCAACGGTGAAAACTGTGACAGGTACACAGCCGTCACCGCATTCGTATTGTGCCTAAGGTAATGCACTTCGTCCGAAGCGTCATACACCAGCGTCATGCGTTCGCGCATCAGTGGGTCGGGTGCGTAGAAGCTGTCCAGAAAAAAGTCGCCCAGGCTCTGCGTGTACAGCCGCTGCGAAGCGTGTGCTTCAAGTACCGCATGCAGCGAAGCAGGCGCTGCCAGGCTAGCGAGGATCGCCTGCGACGCGCGATCCTCGGTACGTATCTGCACTGCCGCCGCAATCACCGCCACGACAAGCATCCCGCCGAGCACACCGTAAAACACCCGGTTGCGCCGCAGCCATGGCGCCAGCACCAAGGCCAGCGACACCGCAAAAAACACCAGCGCGGCGATCACATACCGCACCTCCATGGTGTGCGTCACAAATCTGCCAAACAGGTAGCCGCAGAACGGCAGCGCCGCAAACGCAAGCAGCGCGGCCCACAGCGATACCCATACCACACGCCCGGTCCCGGCTGCCTGCTGCTCCCCCTGCCGGAACACGCGGTACGCTGCAATCAGCAACGCCACGGTGGCCACCAGCAGCAACGCCGCGCACACATGCTGCACCGGCAGTGACCATTGGTTATAGCGCAAAAACAACTCACGATACCCCTGGCTCACGTTGCGCAGATTCACGGAGCTTGTGTAGTAGTGTTGCCGGTACGGCAACAGCGCCCGCTGAAACGGCACAATCAATCCAACCGCACACAAGCCCAGGAACAGTGACAGCACTACCGGCAGGTCGAAGCGCCGTCGCAGCATCGTCCGCACCAGTTCGCCCGCCGTCACCGGAATCAGGATCAACACGCCAAAGTAGTGGCTCGTAATCGCCAGCGCAATCGCAATCGTCAGCCCAGCCAAAGGCAGCACGCGAGCCCCGCCGTCCTCCCTGGAAGCCGCGCTGTACCAGCACAAGAGCGCTGCGGCATACAGACCCAGCAAAAGCCCATACGGCCTGCCCTCCACGCTGTACCGAAAGCTCGCCGTCATCAGCGGAAACAGCATCGCCACCAGCCCCGCGCGATAGCCACCCAGCCGCCGCACCAGCACAAACAGGCAAACCTGCAGCAGCAGAAATCCCAGCAGCGCGGGCAGCCGCAACGCCACTCCGTTCCGACCCAGCACGTCCATGCACATGTGGCTCAGCAGGTGGTACGTCGGCGGGTCCAGCGAAATCGGCGAGTGCAACTGGATCAGAAACACCCGTCGCAGCGAGCCTGCAGAATCGCTGTAGAACGACAGGAACTCGTCATTCCACATGAGCCGCACATGCGACCACACCAGCGACAGAATCGCTGTAAGCGCAAGGATCGCACCTGCTGCAATCTCACCACCGCGTTGCTGCCCGCCAGCTCCCACCGGTTCAGCCGTGCTCGTCTGCGCAGCGGTCTTCAACGGCTCGCGTCAGGTACAGCAGCAGGTGCAACCGGCACCGCCACAATCACGGGAGCGGCCGAGCTCATCGGTGTCGGCAGCGTCGGCGTAAAGAACTGCTCCAGCCGCGGCATCCGCACAAACAACAGAATCGCCATGACCATCGTCGTCGCCACAAACGACGCCATCAGCAGCGGCTCCCGGTACAGCTTCTCCGGGTTCTGCACTGCGCTCTGCGGTTTGAACGCAATCTTCAGGTAGATCGCCATCGTAAACGCCACCAACGGAAACCCCAGGATCAGCTCGATGCGGTAGCGGATGATAAACGCCCCCAGAAACAGCATCGCCGTCGACGCATAGAACAGCACGCTCACCAGCAGGCTCTCCGGCGTGTAGTGCTTGAAGCTCTCGCGGTATGCACCCGCAACGGCCTTGTCGCCAATCTCACTCAGCTCGCTGAACCGCTTCAGCCCCATAAAGTAGCAGCCAATCATCCAGTACGCCACCAACAGGCTTATCGGCGGCACCAGCGCGATGCCCATCGCCGCCGTCACCGCATACCACCCCAGCAGCATGCGCAGCGGATTGTTCACGCTCTCCGTCAGCACGTCCAGGTACTGCACGTCCTTTGTGCGCAGCGGCTTGATGTTGTAGACGCAGCCCATAATCCACAGCACAAGCGCAGTCAGTGCGAACATCTTGCCAATGGTCAGGCCAATCGCAACACCCACCACCATCATCAGCAGCCATTGCACATACGCCAGCGGTACGTTCACCACGCCGCGTGCCGCAGGCCGGTTTCGCTTAATCGGGTGCAGCCGGTCGAACGGCGCGTCCAGCACCTCGTTGATTACGTAATTGCTGCACGCCACCAGCGTGATGCTCACAAACGCCAGCAGCAGCACGCCCAACAGGTGCAGGTTGAACTGCGCCGGGTACGCGCTCAGCGGCACAATGACGCCAGGCAACACAAACAGGTTTTTGATGGAGTGGTCGAGCCGCGCAATCTGCAGGTGCGCCTTCAGGCGTTCGCCGAACGAGACATGCGGCATGGCGGTATCCGTCATCGGGTCTGCTGTCTCCTTCATCGGCGGCCGTCCGTGGCCGCGTAAATACTGGCCCTGCGTGGCACCGCACGAGCCCCTGCTGAGCACCCGCGTTCAGGGCCGAGTATAGCAAAGCTGTCGGCTGCAGCCGATGAATGCCGCCAGTCGTGTTGTGCCCCTGCCGGCACAATCACGGCTGGTCAAAAGCCTAAAAGTTCTCCGCCTCGGCACCCGCCAGCGCATCCGTCACCAGCGGCCGCCTTGACGCCGCAAAGCCATACACCGCCACATACACGTAGCACAGCGCAGGCACGATAAACGCGTGCTGATAGCCGATGCCGTCGGCCAGCTTGCCATATACCAGCGGTATCAGCGCGCCACCCACAATCGCCTGCACCATCAGGCTGCTGCCCTTGCTCGTCAGCTCGCCCAGCCCGGCCAGCCCCAGCGTAAAAATGCTGGGGAACATAATGCTGTTGAACAGCCCCACCGCAAGGATCGTCCACATGGCCGTGTGCCCCGTCGTGAGCATGCTCGCTCCCACCAACAGCAAGGCAATCAGCGCGCACACGCCCAGCAGCGTCCCCGTCCGCACCTTCTGCAAAATTGCCGAGCCGATAAACCGCCCGATCATCGCGCCGCCCCAGTAGTACCCCACGTAGGTCGCGGCAGCCGCAGCTGTCAGGTTGCCAATCTCCGGCCGTCCAAAGTACCCGATTAAAAAGCTCCCGATCGACACCTCCGCACCCACGTAGAGAAAGATCGCCAGCGCGCCCATCAGCAGCCACTTCTGCGACAGGATGCTTCCACCAAACCCCGCAATGGGCCGGTAATCCACAGTATTCTGCGCTTGCCTGCCCAGCTTGATGCTTGCCAGCACCGCCGCCAGCAGCAGCAGAATGGCCGTGATCACGATGTACGGCACCGTCACCGTGCCTGCCTGCTCCGCACGGTACGCCTGCAGCTCCGGCGCACTCAGCGCCTGCAGCTTGCTGATCGCAATCGGCGCCGCCGCACTCAAAATAAACAGCCCGCCAATCTTCGGCGCAATTGTGGTCCCCAGCGAGTTAAACGCCTGCGAAAAATTAAGCCGGCTGCTCGCCGTTGTCGCCGGCCCAATGCTCGTCACATACGGGTTTGCACTCACCTGCAGAAAGGTAATGCCCGCAGCCTCCACCACCAGCGCCGCCAGGAACAGCGGATAGCTCGCCAGCTTTGCCGCCGGCACAAACAGCAGCGCACCCGCCGCCGCCACCAGCAGGCCGATCACCATGGTCTGCTTGTAGCCGCGATACTCCACCGTCTTGCCGCCGGGAATCGCAAACAGAAAGTACGACCCAAAGAACGCAAACTGTATCAGCGCCGCCTGCGCATTGCTGAGCGCAAAAATCGACTTCAGGTGCGGAATCAGAATGTCGTTCAGGCTCGTCAAAAAGCCCCACATAAAGAACAGCGCCGTCGCCACCGTCATGGCGCGATAGTCGGTCTCTGCGCGGCTGCTGCCGCCGGGAATACTGCTGCCAATCATGGCCATGGATAGCTGCCTCGTAGCATTTCTGAAAGCTGTAGTGGTGCAGCGCCTCTGAGACTACCGCGTCATGCTGCGCAAAGTCATGCCTGCGCGCAAAGTCGCGCCCAGCCCCGGCCCGGACGGCGCGATACACTGCCTGTCTGTGTCCCATCCGTCCCTCACCGTCATCGCCACTGTCCTCAACGAGCGCGCGGAAATTGACGGTCTCCTCAACTCTCTGCAGCTCCAGCAGCCCCCGGTTGCCCAGGTCATCCTCGTCGACGGCGGTTCCACCGACGGCACCTGGCAGCACCTTCTCGACCGCGCCGCACTGTGGCCCGCACTGCTCCCCATTCAGGACGAAAGCTGCAGCCTCCGCGGCAGCCCCGGCCCCATCGCCCGCGGCCGCAACGTCGCCATCGCCGCCGCACACGGTGACGTCATTGCATGCACCGACGCCGGCTGCACCTACGCTCCGCACTGGCTGGCCCACCTCACCGCGCCCCTGTTCAACGGGGCGGAATACTCCCTTGGCGGCTCGCGCCTGCAGCTTGACGAAGCTTCCACCTGGGACATCGCCGCCGCTCCATTCCTCGGCGTCAAGCTGGCCGCAGACGAGCCCACCAAGTCCTGCACCGCACGCTCCATGGCCTTTACCCGCGCAGCCTTTCTACGCGCCGGCGGCTTTCCTGAAACGCTCTTCATCGGCGAAGACGTGCTCTTCGATCAACGCATGCGTCGCACCGCAAAGACGGCCTTCGCCGCCGGTGCAAAGGCCATCTACACACCGCGCAACTCACTCATGGGGGCTCTGCACCAGGTCGCCAGCTATGCCGTTGCGGATGGTGTCGCAGGCATGCGCCCCGCGCGCCTCCTGCGCAATGTGCTGCGATGCGTCGCAGAGCTCGCCGCCCTCGCCCTGCTTCCACTCACGGTGTGGCCCGCTGTCCTCGTGCTTCTGCTCGAAACCTACTTCGCCTACCGCCTTGACCTGCGCTCCATGCTCCACGAGCGGTCGCTCCGCCGCCGTCTTCCTGTGCTGCTGTCCGCACGTCTGCTGTTCTCGCTCGCCGTGCCGTGGGTCGTCGCCGTCAACCAGGTCGCGGGCGCGCGCCGCAAGCAGTATCGACCCAACCGGCAAAACGCATGAACCCGCAGAACGACTCGACTTCACCGCCGCGCCGCCGCGTTGCCGTCATCATCGGCGCAGGCCCCGCTGGCCTCACCGCCGCGCTTGAGCTGCTTGAACGGACAGACATCCAACCCATCGTGCTTGAGGCCACCGACGCCATCGGCGGCCTTGCACGCACCGTGCAATACAAGGGCAACCGGCTCGACATCGGCGGTCATCGTTTCTTCTCAAAAAGCGAGCGCGTCAACGAGTGGTGGGCACGCCACATGCCCAGAACCGCCGATCCCGCAACTCCGGATCACGTCATGCTCCTGCGTCCACGCCGCAGCCGCATCTACTTCCTGCGCCAGTTTTTTGCCTACCCGCTCACCCTCTCGGCAGACATGTTGCGCCGCCTCGGCTGGCGCCGCTCCCTCGCCATTGTCCTGAGCTACGCATGGCAGCAGCTGCGCCCGCATCCCGCACCACAAACACTCGAGCAGTTCTTTACCCAGCGCTTCGGCCGCGAGCTGTACGAAACCTTCTTCAAGAGCTACACGGAGAAGGTCTGGGGTGTGCCCTGTGAGCAAATTCCCGCCCGCTGGGGCGCACAACGCATCCGCGGTCTCTCGCTTTCTCGCACCCTGCTCCACCAACTTCGCAGCCGCTTCTCGCGCACGGCCACAGCCTCGCAGCCGGCTGAAACCTCGCTGTGCGAGCAGTTCCTCTATCCCAAGCTCGGCCCCGGCCAACTGTGGGAATTCATTGCCCGGCAGATCGTCGAACGCGGCGGGGAAGTCCGTCTCCAGACGATGGCAAGCGAGCTATGCGTTGCAGGCGACAACGTTCATTGCGTTCATGCGCTCCACGCATCCGGCGCACAGGCATGCATCCCCGCAGATTTCGTCCTTTCCACCATGCCCATTCCTGCACTCATCCGGGCGCTCGGCGGTGGTGTTCCACAACACATTCGACAGATCGCAAACGGCCTGCGCTTCCGCGACTTCCTCACCGTCGGCCTGCTCGCAAAGCGCCTCACCGTCGCACCGGGTAGCGCGCCGCTCAACGACACCTGGATCTACATTCAGGAGCCCGGTGTTCGCATGGGACGTCTGCAGATATTTAACAACTGGTCGATCAGCATGGTCGCCGACCCTGACACGGTTTGGCTCGGCCTCGAGTACTTCTGCACCGAAGGCGACGACCTGTGGACCATGTCCGATGAGGCATTGCAACGCTTCGCCGCCACTGAGCTCGCCACCATGGGTCTGCTTCACCTTAGCGACGTGCTCGATGCCCACGTCGTGCGCGTGCCCAAAGCCTACCCAGCCTATCTCGGCACCTACGACCACTTCGATCAGCTTCGAAACTATATGGATCGGTTCGGCAACTTGTTCCTGGTTGGCCGCAACGGCATGCACCGCTATAACAACCAGGACCACAGCATGCTCGCAGCCATGACCGCCGTCGATCAGATCGCGTCCGGCCTGGTAGATCGCGAAGCACTTTGGCAGATCAACACTGAACCCGACTATCACGAAGAAAGCGGGAAAGTGGAAGGCTAAGGCCGACGGAGTGTGGAGCCAGTAAAAAGGCCGCCACCTCGAAAGGCGGCGGCTCACTGAGCCGAAGCTCAAGCACTAACTACTTTTAGCGAGGCACATTCGGCGTCACACCCGGGTCGGTGTACCCATTGTGGTTGCGGTTGTAAATATTTCCCGATGCGCGATTCTGCTGGCGTGCCAGCTTGTGCCGGTCCTGCGCCGTCAGATGACCGCCATCCGCTGCACGCATGTTGCGGTCTTCCGTCGCAATGTGGCTCTGCTTACGCTCGGCGGCGGCTGCGCCACGCGGTGTGATCTGTCCATCCCGCACGCCGTGCGCAATGCGCGCCTGCTGCCTGTTCTCGCGCGCGTTAATGCTGTGGCGCTGGTTGTACGTGGTCTGCGCAAAGGCAGAGCTTGCGGGCAGGGCAACCAGCGCTGCTGCGATCAAAAGTGTCTTCATCATCATGGCGATACCTTTCGTTCGTTCACGGTTGTCGCGGGCGGTCCAGGTGGCGACTGCAAACGCGTACAGTCTATGAAACCCACCCGCATCCGCAAGGTTGCGCACACTTCCTCAGAATCCTGCACACTTTCCCGGCCTCCGGTTTGCGACGCCTCCACGCAGTTGCTAGTGCGCGGCCCACGCCAGACCATCCGGCTCCCCACCCGCATCAATACGTCCCACAACCGCAAGCGTATGCAGGTCGATCACCGCAACGGAGTTATCCGGTCCGCACGCCACATACGCACGCGCACCATCCGGCTGCATCTGGATACCCGCTGCCCCATGCCCAATCGCGATGCGTTTGATCACCTGCCGCGTGTGCGCATCCAGCACGGCAAGGCCGCCGCCCCCCAGTGTCGAGACCAGCACGTGCATCCCATCCGGCGTGAACTTCAATCGGTTCGCCCCCATGACATTCGCCTGCAGAGTCACCACTACCCGCTTCGCCGGGTAGTCAATCACGCTGATCGTTCCGTCCTGCGCGTTCGCCACCCAGATCTCACGCCCATCCGGCGAAAGATCGAATCCCTCTGACCCGTTGCCCACCTTGATCACAGTCTCGTTCCAGTCCTTGCGCCGCATCGCACCCGGCCCACCAGGGCCTCCAGGTCCACCAGGCCCAGGCGGACGACCCACCCCAGATGGAGCCGGAGGCCTGTTCATCTCTTCCTTGTCCAGCAGACTCACCGTGCCCGAACTCACGTTCGTCACAATGGCATGCTCGCCGCCAGGCTGCACGTGGATCATGTGCGAGCGATTTTGCCCTGTCCCAAGGATCAGGTCGACCTTCCCGCTTCCAGGTGAGTAGCGCCCGATCGCCTTCGCCCCCTCCGCCGTAAACCACACCGCGCCATCCACAAAGTCCAGTCCGTGCGGTCCGGTCAACGCACCCAGGTCAATCTGCGCGCGTGGTGTGCTGCTCACCAGGTCGATCACGGTCAGCGTATGGAATGCGCCAAAGCCGTAGTTGGAGACGTATGCAGTCTTCCCATCCGCACTCGCAATCACCTCATGCGGATCGTCCCCTACAGGCGCGCTCCCCACCACCTTCAGCGTCGCCGGATCGACGATGCTCAGCGTGTGTGCCCGCTTTGAAATCACCAGCAGTCGGCCGGCGCCAGCACCTTGTGCCGCTGCCGTTGCTGCCAGCCATAGTGCCACCAACAGCATCTCTACCGCACGTTTCGTTACGCGTCTCATTCGGCTCATCGGTACTCCCTGCATGCTGCCGTTGGATGCGCGATCGCATGTCATAACGGTCTATGCTGGCTGAGCCTGGGAGCGCACAGGAGGAACGGCCCGCAGTGCGCCGCCGACATCGTCGCCCACGGGTAGGTCCCTCCGCGTGCGTCCCAGGCCCAGCCATCTGGGCAGCGACGTACTTTGTCCCGAAAGATGCCCGCGCCGCACCCGGCACGCCTGTGCCCGGTCAGCGTCGCGCTCCGCCGATGACGGTTCGCTGCCCACGTCCAATCTCACGATGTGCCGTCACCTCACTCCCAGTTAAAGCGGCGGCACATCTTCGCTTTATATTCGCCTTTCATCGTCTTGGAAGCAAGCACGAAAACATGTCGTTTTGCAGATTTCGTGCGGCTGCACCCATCCCTGTGCAAACTCGCCCCGCCCACCCGTCGAGCCAACTTCAGCCACTCTCAGGCTCGCTCTTCCGCTGCGCGCGATACTGGCAAGGTGACGGACACACCGGTAAACCCCATCAGCCCACGCCTGCTTTCCTGTGCAGAAGCCCTCGAAGCCGTTGCCAGCCACGCCAGCACCACCTCCCCCGCCAGCCCGGCACAGCTGACCCCGCTCGACGATGCGCTGGGCCGCGTGCTCGCCCATCCGCTCCACGCCGACCGCGATCAGCCACCGTTCAATCGCTCCACCCGCGACGGCTACGCGGTCCGCGGCGAACAGGGAAGCGCGCCTCTCCGCCTCATCGGTGCCATCCGTGCCGGCGAACAGTGGACCGGCCCCGCCCTCCAGCCCGGTCAGGCCATCGAGATCATGACCGGCGCACCCGTGCCGCAGGGCGCAGACGCCGTCCGCATGCTGGAGCACGTTACCGTCACCGCCGCCGCCATCACCCCCAGCACCGGCAAGCCCCTGCGCAACGGCGAAAACATCGTCCCACGCGCCGCTGAAGCCCACGCCGGCGACCTTCTGCTCTCCCCCGGCACCCGCCTTGGCCCCGCTGAGATTGCGCTTGCCGCTTCAGTCGGCGCTTCCACCCTGCACGTCTGGCCGCAACCCGTCGTTGCCATCCTCTCCACCGGCGACGAACTTGTCAGCGTCGCCGACACACCCGGCCCCATGCAGATCCGCAACTCCAACTCGCACCTGCTGGCCGCCCTCGTCCGCTCCAACGGTGGCGCCTCTCACACGCTTCCACCCATCGGGGACACGCACGAAGCCCTGCACGCCGCCATCAGTTCCCTGCGCTCTGCCCCCATGCTTCTCCTTTCCGGTGGCGTCTCTGCCGGCAAGTACGACCTTGTCGAAGAGGTGCTGCTTTCCCTCGGTGCCGAGTTCTTCTTCACCGGCGTCGCCATGCAGCCCGGCAAGCCCGCTGTCTTCGGCCGCCTTCCAGCCACCTCCGCCCACCCACCGCAGTGGATCTTCGGCCTGCCCGGCAATCCCGTCAGCACCCAGGTCACCGCCACCCTGTTTGCCATGCCCATGCTGCGCGCACTCGCCGGCGAACCCAACACAACCCCCGTCTTCGCAAACGCCACCCTTACTGGGCCGGTGGCCGTGCGCCCCGGTCTCACCCGCTTCCTGCCCGCCCGCATCAACTCGTCGCTCACCGGCGCAACCGTCCAGCCCACCGGCTGGCAAGGTTCCGGCGACCTCCACTCGAACGCTCGCGCCAACTGCTACCTTGTCGTCCCGCCCACCGCCGAGACCCTGGCCGCCGGCTCCGCCGTCACTGTCCTGCTCCGGTAGCTCCAGCACACGGCCAGTGCGAAAATGGCAGCTGGCGGTAATGTCAATGCGCATCGTCCGCGCATCTCAACCGCACGGGAAGAGCAGGGAATCACCATGGCACAGAACGACCGCGTCGTCGGCATCGACCTCGGCACCACCAACTCCCTCGTCGCATACCTCCAGGACGGCACACCCGTCGTTATCCCCGGCGAAGACGGTTCGCCGCTCGTGCCCTCCGTCGTCGCCATCAGCGACGGCACCACCACCGTCGGCAACGGCGCCCGCACCACCCTGCTCACCGCCCCCGGCAACGCCGTCTACTCCGCCAAGCGACTCATGGGTCGCGGCCTCGCAGACGTCCGCGACGAGCTCCAGTTCTTCCCCTTCCACCTTGAAGAGACCGGCGACGACGCCGTCCTCAAGGTCAAAGTCGGTGACAAAACCCTTACCCCGCCAGAGATCTCCGCCTTCGTCCTCCAGCAACTCAAGCGCAACGCCGAGCGCTACTTTGGCGCCCCCGTCACCCGCGCCGTCGTCACCGTCCCCGCTTACTTCAACGATGCCCAGCGCCAGGCCACCAAGGACGCCGGCCGCATCGCCGGGCTCGACGTCCTCCGCCTCGTGAACGAGCCCACCGCCGCCGCGCTCGCCTACGGCCTCGATCGCGCGAACACCGGCACGGTCGCCGTCTACGACTTCGGCGGAGGCACCTTTGACGTCTCCATCCTCAAGCTCCACGACGGCATCTTCGAGGTCATCAGCACCAACGGTGACACCCACCTCGGCGGCGACGACATCGACAACCTCCTGCTCACCATCGCCCTCGACGAAATTCGCAACGAGAGCTTCCCCAGCGCCGATCTGCCGCATGCCCTCGTCCAAACCGTTCGCAAGTCCGTCATCGACGTAAAGATCGCGCTCAGCGCCGACGAAAAGGCACGCTTCCACGTTGACCTGCAGCCCTTCGGCGTGGTGACGCCCTACACCCGCGAGCTCACCCGCGCCCAGTTCGACGACCTCATCGCGCCGGTCATCCAGCGCACCGCCGCACCCGCGCGCCAGGCCCTCAAAGACGCCCAGCTCCAGCCGGCAGACATCGATGAAGTCGTCCTCGTCGGCGGCAGCACCCGCATCCCCGCCGTCCGCGCCCTGGTCGACGACGTCTTCCAGCTCTCCGCACGCAACAAGCAGGCCCACACGAAGCTCAACCCCGACGAAGTCGTAGCCCTCGGTGCCGCCGTCCAGGCCGACATCCTCGCTGGTGGCTCCGCCGCCACCAACGACCTGCTGCTCCTCGACGTCACCCCACTCTCGCTCGGCATCGAAGCCCTCGGCGGTGTTGTCGCCAAAATCATCCAGCGCAACAGCACCATCCCGGCCTCCGCGACAGAGCACTTCACCACCGGCGTCGACGGCCAGACCAACGTCGCAATTCACGTCGTGCAGGGCGAGCGCGAACTCGCCAAGGACTGCCGCTCCCTCGCCCGCTTCGACCTGAAAAACATCCCGCCCATGACCGCCGGTATGCCCCGCATTGAGGTGAAGTTCCTCATCGATGCCAACGGCATCCTCCAGGTCTCGGCACGCGAACAGCGCAGCGGTCAGGCCGCGGCAATCGACGTCAAGCCCAGCTACGGCCTGACCGACGACCAGGTCGAAACCATGATCCTCGACAGCTTCGACCACGCCGAAGACGACCTGAACGAACGCCAGGTCATCGAGGCCAAGAACGAAGCAGCCACCATCCTTGAAGCTGTTACCAAGGGCCAAAAGCACCAGGCCTGGCAGCAGCTCACCCCCGACGAAATCGAGCACATCAAGGCCGCCATGCTCGAGCTTGAAGCCAGCGTCAAAGGCGGTGAATACAAGCTCATCCGCCGCGCCATCGACTCCCTCGATAAGAAAACTCACCGCTTTGCCGAACTCATGATGGACTCCGCCGTCACTGGCGCCCTCACCGGCCAGACCATGACCGACGCCAACGACAAGCTCGGCGAAAACGTCACCGCCCCCCACGCCTTCGCTCCCGCCCAGATCGATGAGAGCAAGTCATGAAGCTCATCGCCCTCGAAGAACACTTCCTCACCCCGGCCATCCGCGCCGCCTGGGCCGCCTCCCCCATCGGTACTGAAGGCGTAGAACTTTTCGATAGCAGCGAGATGAACGCCCGCCTAAACGACCTGGGCCCTGGTCGCATCGCCCTCATGGACGAAGCCGGCATCGACGTCCAGGTCCTCTCCGTCAACACTCCCGCCCTCGGCAATCTCGACCCCGAGCAAAGCATCGCCCTCGCCACCGGCACAAACGACCTGCTCGCCGCCACGGTGGCCGCCAATCCTGCCCGCTATCAGGCCTTCGCCACCCTGCCCATGCCTGCTCCGGCACAGGCCGCCTCTGAGCTCGAGCGCAGCGTCGTCACCCTGGGCCTGCAGGGTGCAATGCTCTACGGCCGCACCCGGGACAAGGATCTGGACCACCCAGACTTCCTGCCCATGTTCGCCACCGCTGCACGCCTCAACGCGCCGCTTTACATCCACCCGCAGCTGCCGCAACAGGCCGTCCGGGAAACGCTGTACTCCGGCTTCTCCCCCGTTATCGACACCAGCTTCGCCGCCTTCGGCCTGGGCTGGCACTACGAGGCCGGCATCCAGTTCGTCCGCCTCATCCTCGCCGGCGTCTTCGACAAATACCCGACCCTGCAGATCATCCTCGGCCACTGGGGCGAGCTCGTGCTCTTCTACCTCGAGCGCATTCAAAACCTGGCCCGCGTCACCAAGCTCGACCGCCCCATCGCCGACTACTTCAAGCAGAACCTCTACGTCACCCCCAGCGGCATGTGGACCAACACCTACCTTCAACAAGCCGTCGACATTCTCGGCCCCGAGCGCATCCTCTTCTCCGTCGACTACCCGTACCAGTACAAGCCCGGCGGCGGCGCACGCACCTTCGTGGACGAAGCACCGCTCTCACCCGAACACAAAGATCTCTTCGCCCATGGCAACTGGGACCGCCTTACCCGCCAGGCTGTCCGCTAAGTCAGGCAATCGATTTCACTTAGCAGGACGCACTTGCCACACCTGCCTGCATCATGTTCCTTTGGTACGCGAAGCGACCGTGTCTCTCTCGCGTCGCGAACCTTTCGGAGCCCATACATGTCCCGCACGACCCTGCTATCCCTCGCTCTCGCCGCCTGCGCCATCGCCCCTCTCGCCGCTGCCCAGGCCCCGCACACGCCCACCGCCGCGGAAAAGCAGCAGGTCGAAGACATCCTCAGCAAAATGACCCCCGAGCAGAAGATCGACTACATCGGTGGCACAGGCTTTGCCGCACGCGCCGTCCCGTCCCTCGGTATTCCGGCGCTGGAGATGTCGGACGGCCCCTATGGCACGCGCAGCAACGCCGGCTTCCCGTCCACCACCTACGTCGCCGGTATCGGCCTCGCCGCCACCTGGGACCGCGACCTCGCCAGCAAGGTCGGTGCCGGCATTGGCCGCGATGCCCGCGCCCGCGGCGTCCACTACATGCTCGGCCCCGGCGTCAACATCTACCGCTCCCCGCGCAACGGCCGCAACTTTGAGTACTTCGGCGAAGACCCCTTTCTCTCCGGCGAAATGGCCGTCGGCTACATCACCGGCATGCAGTCCATGGGCGTCAGCGCCACAGTCAAGCACTACGCCGCCAACAACTCCGAATACCTGCGCCACGACTCTGACACCATCGTCGACGAGCGCACCCTGCGCGAAATCTATCTCCCCGCCTTCGAATGGGCCGTCACAAAAGGCGGCGTCGGCGCCGTCATGAACAGCTACAACCTCATCAACGGCGAGCACGCAACGCAGAACACCCACCTCAACCTAGACATCCTCCGCAACGATTGGCACTTCCCCTACACCCTCATGTCCGACTGGGTCGCCACCTACTCCGGCGTCGGTGCGGCCAACGGCGGCCTCGACCTTGAAATGCCCAACGGCGCCTTCATGAACAAGGCCAACCTGCTCCCCGCCCTCGCCAACGGCACCGTCAAGCAGAGCACCATTGACGACAAGGTCCGCCACATCCTGCTCACCGCCGCCGCCTTTGGCTGGCTCGTCCCCGGCTACTCCCAGCGCGACAGCGCCATCTCCACCTTCGACGCAAAGAACAACGCCGTCGCCCTGCAAGGCGCACGCGAATCCCTCACCCTGCTCAAAAACACCGGCAACCTGCTCCCCCTCGACCGCTCGCAGGTCAAAACCATCCTCGTCGTCGGCCCTGACGCCTATCCCGGCACAGCCGTCGGCGGCGGCAGCGCGGGCGTCGTCCCCTTCAGTCTCACCGGCCCCCTCGTCGGCATGGAGCGCGTCGCCGGCGACAACGTCAACATCCTCTACGACGCCGGCCTGCCCACCCTCTCGCAGCTCGCCCAGCGCACCGTCTTCGCCACCGACGAAACCGGCAGCACGCCCGGCGTCCTCATCGAGAAGTTCGACAACGGCGACCTGTCCGGCGCCGGCACCCAGCACCACGCCAAAAACATCGACATCACCGGCGTCGGCTGGGATGCCATCTCCGACAACCTCGACGAACTCATGGCCGCTCTCATGTCCGGCGGCCCACCAAAGATCGTTTCGCAGCGCATCACCGGCTACGTCACCGTGCCCACCGCCGCGCCCTACCTGCTCGCCTCCACCACCGGCGGCGAAGGCAACGGCCTCCGCATCTACGTCGACGGCAAGCCCGTCATCGACGACTGGAAGTACGTCCGCGCCTTTGAGCCGCACATGACCATGCCCCTCACCGCTGGCATGCACAAGGTCGTCGTGGAAACCTGGCAAAAGGGCCCCATCGGCGGCAAGGTTCGCCTCGCCCTTGTGCCGGAAGACTCCGTCGTCACCGACAACGCCAAAGCCCTCGCCGCGAAAGCCGACGTCGTCCTCATCGCCGCCGGCTACGGAGTGAACAAGGACAACGAGTCCGAAGGCGAAGGCGGCGACCGCACCTTCGACCTGCCCTATGGCCAGGACGTCCTCATCCGCACCATGAGCGCCGCCAACCCCAAAACCATCGTCTCGGTCACCAGCGGCGGCAACGTCGACTCCACCACCTGGATCGATAAGGTCCCCGTCCTGATTGAAGCCTGGTACGGCGGCCAGTCCGGCGGTCAGGCCCTCGCAGAGGCCGTCTTCGGCGACATCAACCCCGGTGGCCACCTGCCCGCTACCTTTGAGCGCCGCGAGCAGGACAACCCCACCTACAACAACTACTACCCGCAGGACGGTGGCATCAGGGTCGTCTACAAGGAAGGCATCTTCGTCGGCTACCGCGGCTACCAGAAGGAAAAGATCGCCCCGCTCTTCCCCTTCGGCTACGGCCTCAGCTACACCACCTTCGCCTTCAAGAACCTCAAGGTCTCCCCGGCCCAGGCCATGGGCACCGCAGCCATGACCGTCGAGTTCGACGTCACCAACACCGGCACCCGCAAGGGCGCAGACGTCCCCCAGGTGTACGTCGGCGACCCTCACCCGAAGGTCCCCCGCCCCATTCGCGAACTCAAAGGCTTTGAGCGCGTGGAGCTGGCCCCCGGCGAAACCCGTCACCTCACCGTCCCGCTCGATGCCCGCAGCTTCTCCTATTACGATGTCGCCGGCAAGAAGTGGGTCGTCGACCCCGGCCACTTCACCATTGAAGCCGGCGACAACGTCGACTCCCTCCCGCTGAAAGACACCGTAGAGATCAGCAAACAGGCGGCAAACACCGCCTTCTAAACGCAGCGCATCCTAAGCCCCAGCGAGGCGCATGCAGCGTCGCTGGGGGCCTCATGGTTTTCACTCGCGTCAGCGTTGCAGCGTGTGGTCTGGTTGCATTCGTCCTCACCGGCTGCCAACAGCAGCACCCACCTGCTGCAACGCCCAGCGCCGTCGGTAGCCGAAGCCCGTCGACTGCAACATCCACAGCAGCTGCGGGCCACCCGCAAACCGTCCCCACCAGCGGCTACGTCGATGCCGAACGCGGCCTGAGCTTCCGTTATCCCACGGTCTGGACACGCTCCCACAGCCAGCAGGGCTACCTGCCCTCCGCCATCCTGGACACGCCCGGCGTCCACGGCAAGCAGACCGTCACCTTCGAGCCGTTAGGCGTCTACGCGTCCACAAACCTTACCAACCTCAACTTCACCTACGCCCTCCTCCGCAACGCCACCGCCCAGACCTGCCACGACGCCGTCGCAAAAAACCAGGACGGCACCGGCCCCGTCACCACCGCAATGGTCAATGGCGTTGCGTTCACAGAGATCTCCGGCGGCGACGCCGGCATGTCCCACCGCCTCGGCATCACCCTCGACAGCACCTTCCGCAACGGCACCTGCTACCTTTTTGAACGCGACGAAGCCACCATCGCACCCGGCGTCGAGCCCGGCAAGCGCACCCTCACCGACATGGAAGAGCACGCCCTCCAGCGCCACCTCCGCGAAGTCTTCGAATCCGTCCGCTTTCAATAGGTGCAAGCTCAAATCAATCGACGGCCCGCTTGCCACTTCACGTCCAGAGCTCGAAAAGGATCCCCGCCGCGCTACAGAGTTCGCAACGCCCGGTTCACCTGCATCATCTCCGCCATTAACCCATCCACCGCCGCAGCATCCCCCCGTCGCTCGGCCTCCGCACTCGCCGCACGCAGCTCCCGCTGCCGCCGCTCCAGCCGCCGACGCTCCAGCGTGTGCAGCGCGTTCCCCGTGTCCGCGGCCAGCGTCGCCGCATCTTCACCGTGGTCCTCGGCCAGCACCCGCGCCAGCATCTCCCGGCTCGCATCATCCGGCGCAAGCATCATCGGGTCCAGCACCTCGTCCAGCGGAGCATGCGCCAGCACTTCCAGCAGCGCCGCTGTAGCCATCCCCTCCAGCCATTCGGGATGCGCCGCAATCTCCTTCGCTGCCCGCTGCCGTGCGCGCTCCGTCGGTGGCAGCACCAGCGCTCGCAGCAGCACACGCTCCGTTTCGCTCATCGGCGTCGCCGCCGTCTGCCGCACGCTGCCCAGCCGCTGTGCCGCTGCCTGCTGCATCTCCTGCCGCAGCATCGCGCCGTCAATCGCCAGCTTCTGCGCCGCATCGTCCACAAACTCCGCACGTGCAATCGCACTCGGCAGCCGCCGGATATGTGGCAGCAGAAAATTCATCGCCTTCAGCTTCGCGTCCGCCGTCCGCGTCGGAAACAGCGTCTTCGCCCGTTCAATCAGGTAGTCGCTGTACGCCTGCTTGCCGCTCAGCGCCGCCGCATACGCGTGAATGCCGTGCTCCCGCACATACCGGTCCGGGTCCAGCCCACCCTCCAGCGTCACCACCGTCACCTCAAAGCCCTCTTCCGTCAGCAGGCCCAGCGTCTTCTCCGTCGCATTCGCACCTGCGGTATCCGGGTCAAAGTTCACGATCACCCGCTTCGTAAACCGCCCCAGCAGCCGCACCTGGTGCTCCGTAAACGCCGTCCCACTTGTCGCAATCACCGGCTGCACCCCCGCCGTGTATACCCGGATGCAGTCCATCTGCCCCTCCACCAGCAAGGCATAATCCTGGGTCCGCATTGGGCCCTTCGCCTTGTCCAGGTTGAACAGCACATGGCCTTTCGAATACAGCGCCGTTTCCGGGCTGTTCATATACTTCGGCCCGCTCTTGTCATCGCTGTCCAGCGCCCGCGCCGTAAACGCAATCGTCCTGCCCTGCTCGTTCGCAATCGGAAACGTAATCCGCTTCCGAAACTTCGCATACAGCGGCCCCATTGGCTGTCCCGCGTCACTCTGCTCCTTTGAGCTGAACAGCCCAGAAGCCCGCAGCACCTGCTCTGGAAAGTGCTTCCCCAGCGCCTCCCGCATGTTGTTGAAGTCGTCCGGCGCATACCCGATGCGGAACATCTTCTGCACCTCCGGAGACATGTCCCGCCCCGTCAGGTACTCCCGCGCCCTCGCCGCCTCCGGCCCCTGCAGCGCCTGCTCAAAGTACTGCGTGGCCGCCTCGTGGATATCCAGCAGGCCCTTCCGCAACCCGGCCTGCGCAGCCTCCTCCGGAGACCCGAACTCCCGCCGCGGCATCGGTACGCCCATCTTGCCCGCAACCGCCTTGATCGCCTCCGGAAACGACACATTCTCCAGCCGTTGGATAAACGAAAATACGTCGCCCTTGGCGTGGCAGCCGAAGCAGTAGAAGTACCCGTGCGTCGCATTCACGCTGAACGACGGCGACTTCTCCTGGTGAAAAGGGCAAAGCCCCGTCCAGTTCTGCGCACCCGCCTTGCGCAGCTTCACATACTCGCCAATCACCTTGACGATGTCGGTCTGCCCCTTCAGCGTCTGCGCAAAATTATCGGCCACACCTCAAGTGTAGAACCGGCGCAGAACGCCCTTACTTCACATGAGCCCGCGCCTGCGCCAGCCCCGCCCTGATCGCCGGCCCATCGGCTTCCTCTTCCAGCTCCGGCCGGTTCGCCTGCAACCACTGCCCGGCCAGTTCGTAGTGCACCCGCGCCTCGTTCCACGCACCGCGCTTAGCCAGCATCTCCGCAAGGTTCAACTGCGTCTTTGCCTGATCTGGTGCCAGCGCCACGGCCTCCTGCGCCACCTGCAGCGCCCCTGTTGTGTCGCCGACGCTCTCCATCTGCCCGGACCGCCGCACATCCAGCCACGCCGCCGCCAGCGGCACCGCAAACCTCCCCCGGTACACGTACACGCCGTCCTGCAGCACGGCAACCGGCTTCACCTTTTGGAAACCTGCGTACGGGTTCAGCGGCCCGTCGCCGCTCTCCACCCCGTCCAGCACACTCTCACTCAAAAACACCGTCCCCTCGATCACCGGCGGCACCTGCATTGGCAAATTCATCCACCACGTCCCGCTCGGTGTCGGCAGCCGCTTGCAATCGATCCCGTAGTCGCTCGGCAGCACCGCTCCATCCGGAAAGTACCCGAACCAGCAGTCCGTCACACCGTTCGCACCGATGTACTGCTTCACCGCCCTCAGCTGCTGGCCCCAATCCACATTGGCATCGCTCAGGTATCGCCGCACCTGCAACGGCCCGCCAGTCGCCTCGTTGCCATAGGCCATGTACGCCGGCATGACCCGCACCGACGTCACTATCTGCCACAGCACCAGGCCGACCGCCAACGCCATCCATATAAGTCCGCCCTGTAGCATCACCGCGACCACACCACCCGCCACCACGTACAGGAACGGATACACCGGCATCAGGTGCCGCGCACCGATGTCAAAGTGCGACGAAGTAATCACCGCACCATAAATGATTAACGGAATGGCAAGGTAAGGCAGCAGCCAGCCTCCCTTCCACTTACTCCGCCACCAGGCAATCGGTGCAGCCACCAGCAGCAGCAACAACGGCAACGTCGACTTCACCAGGAACGCCACAGGAAAGTAAGTCCACGGCCCATGCCGATACACCTTACCCAAAAAGTAACTGGTGTACTCCTGCTCCGTGTATTTCGTATTCGCCAGCCCCCAGATATACCCTTCCGGCAATAAGTGGTACTTTGCGACCAATGCAAGCTTCGCCCCATCCTTTGGGTTCGGCATCCCCGCCAGGTATGGTTCGGTTTTTGGCGAAATCTCCAGCCCCGCCGGAGCCACCCTGTACCGGAAACCATACATGCTCCACACCACCACCCATCCCACCAGCAGCACGCCCATGGCAGCAGCTATCCGCCAACCCAGCACGCTCCAGCGTCGCTGCCGCAGACCCTCCATTACCGCCAAGAGCACCAGCATCGGCACCGCCAGAATCCCGGTGAACTTCGCAGAAAACGCCAGCCCCACCACCAGCCCAGCCATCGCAAACCGTGCCGGCGTCTGCCGCTGCGCATAGCGCCACCACGCCACCACCGACCCAAACAGAAACAGGGCACTCGCTGCATCCGTACTCACCAGCGAACCATGCGCCAGCACCAGCGGATCGAACACAAACAGCAGAAGCGCCGCCAGCCCCGCCCACTCGCCAAACACACGCCGCGCTACGGCATACACCAGCGCCGCCAGTGCCAGCGCAAACAAACAGCACATTAGCCGCGCAGGCAGCAGCACCCGGTCCCCGCCGTTGCCAAACACAAATTCCCGTCCACCAATAAAAGCATTCAGCGCCTGCGACTTATCCTGCGCCGGCAGCGGCCCAATCTTCATCAGCAGCAGCGGCAGCGCCGCCGTCATCTTCACCAGCGGCGGCACCTCCGCATTCAGCCGGTAATCCCGGTGCGTCAGAATGTTATAGCCGTCATACACGTGGTGGCACTCATCCCAATTGGCTGACGTAACTCGCGCCACGTGGACTAACTGCGCCACGAACAACAGCAGTAACATAACAACACTTACACGGCGAACACCGACCGATAACTTAGGGAAGGAGGTCCTCACCAAGCCACTTACCCCCGCACACGCAGAAATGCCGCCAACGCCGCCAGCATACCAAGCACGATAAGCAGCAGCAGCACACCAATAAACCACGCCGTCCTGCGCTCGTGCGCAACGCTCGGCTTGGTAATCCCAAAAAAGTTGATGAACGCACGTGCCAGTCCCAGCAGCAGCGTCAAGACTTCACCTTCGCGCCCGGCAACACCATCGTCGCCCCAGGCTTTGCCAGGTCGCAGGCCCGCCACATGTACCAGCTCGCCACGCTGCACCACGGGTGCCACTTCTTCGCACGCTTCTCCATCACGTCCGGCTTCGGCAGCTCCGCTGCACCCACCTTGTCCGTCGCCTTCAGCGTCCCAAACGTCAGCGCAAATCCTTTACGCACGCCATAGTCGCTCACCGGCAACACATCCGGCCGCCCCAGCCGAAACATGAGAAACATCTCCACCGTCCACCGCCCAATCCCGCGCACCTGCGTCAGGTGCTCGATGATCGCCTCATCGTCCATGCGCTTGATCCTGGCCAACGTCGGCACGGTCCCGTCCATCGTCTTCGCCGCCAGGTCCCGCAGCGCCAGCGTCTTGTTATGCGACAGCCCAGCCTCCCGCAGCTGCGTCGTCGGGCACTCCAGCAAGTGCTCAGGCGACGGGTGCACACCCACGCCACACACCTCTGCAAAGCCCTCCACCATGCGCGTGTGGATCGCCCGCGCCGCCTTGCCATGCAACTGCTGAAACACAATCGACTCCGCCAGCGCCTCAAACGGCGACTGCGTCCCCGATACCCGCAACGCGTACGGGCCCGCCCGCTCCATCAGCCGCCGCAGCTTCGCATCTGCCTCTCCCAACGCCCGCACCGCCTCGGCAGCGTCGTACGGGGCCGGTCGATCGGCACTCGGTCTTGGCATTCCTTACCTCGTTCTCACGTCCGTTATACGTACAACCCATGCAGCTCAATGAACACAAAATCGGCAATGGTTATGGCGTCCTTCTCCCTGCGGCGATCCTTGAGGATCTTGCTCCAGCCTAAACTCGGACCACTCCAGCCGCCATTTACAACTGTGGTCCTCTGAGCGAACTTAGAACAAACCCAAATTGTGGTAAGCCTCCACCCGCTGCCCAGTATCTTGTGCATCGCGCGGAGCACCACCACCGATTATCGAAAGTTCAACAAAACACGAGACAATCACCGCACACTAGAAGCAGAATCCACCAACATCCCACTGCTATAGTTTGTGGTGACAGTAGACAACCTATCTCGCCAAGCGGCAACGCAAGGCACCAGAATAGGGTCGGCTACAGACCCGCAAGCCCATCAACAGGGCACGAACGGCAGGAATCCACGCCAACATGGCTATGGATTCGGACGGACTAGAGGAAGCAGGACGCACCGATGGCGCAAGTATTTGATCGCAGTTCAAACGCCCTGGCCCGCGCAGGCCTGGTCCTTACAGGACTAATCGTGGTCGCCCTGGGTGTGGCGCTCAATAGCCTCCAACGCTCCCCCTGGGTCACCAAGCAGGGCCAGCGCGCAGACCAGCCGGTGCCGTTCTCGCACCGCCACCACGTGGAAGGCCTCGGCATTCAGTGCCAGTACTGCCACACCTCCGTGGAGAAGGCTGCCTACGCCGGTATCCCCCCCACCAAGACCTGCATGAATTGCCATTCGCAGATCTGGACCAACGCCGCCATGCTTGAGCCCGTGCGCCAGTCGTGGGCCACCGGCCAGTCCATCAAGTGGATTCGCGTCCACGACCTGCCGGACTACGTGTACTTCAATCATGAAATCCACGTAAACAAGGGCATCGGTTGCGCCAGCTGCCACGGTCGCGTCGACGAAATGCCCATCATGTACATGGAAAACTCGCTGCAGATGGAGTGGTGCCTCAACTGCCACCGTAACCCGGTCAAGAACCTGCGGCCCACCAGCGAGATCTACAACATGGCGTGGTCCGGACCGTCCGCCGTCAAGCCCGTCTGGTGCGCTGAAACCGGCAAGGGTACACCCACCGCCCAGCAGATCAACTGTGTCACCAAGGATCCCGGCGAACAGGACCCGCAACTCGCCCAGCTTGAGACACCGCACGCCACTGGCGGCGCCGGGACCTCACAGGGCGGCAGCGGCACCCACCTCCAGCCTGTCCCGCAGCATGGCGAAGGTGACACTTACTCCGACGTCCAGACCGGCGCCATCCTGCCCGCACGCTACACCAAGTTCACCTCGCAGCAGGCGCTCGGCACCTACCTCGACGAGAAATACCGCATCCGCACACCGCACGAACTCCAGAGCTGCGAGGTCTGCCACCGATGATCTCCAACTCTGGAACCAGCACCACTGGAACACAGCTACCTGAGAACGGAAACCGCATGACCGAGAGCACCACCGCGACTGTCGTCACCTCGATCGCGCCCGCAAAGCTCACCCTCGATGAGGTCCGCGCACGTCTTGACGGCAAGCGCGGCAAGAAGTACTGGCAGAGCATCGACGATCTCGTCGACGCTCCCGGCTTCGTCGAAATGGTCAAGGAAGAGTTTCCCCGCCAGGCCTCTGAAATGACGGATGGCTTCTCCCGCCGCGGCTTCATGAAGGTTATGGGCGCGTCCCTTGCCCTCGCCGGCGTCACCGGTTGCACCAAGCAGCCGGACGAGGAGATCTACCCCTACATCAAGCAGCCTGAAGACCTCGTCCTCGGCAAGCCCAACTTCTTCGCCACCGCCCACCCGTTCCCCACCGGTGCCGTCCCCGTGCTCGTCAAGAGCCAGGAGTACCGCCCCGTCAAGATCGACGGCAACCCCGAGCACCCCATGTCGAAGGGCAAGACGGACCTCTTCACCCAGGCCACCCTGCTCGACCTCTACGACCCGGACCGCTCCAAGCACGTCATCGACCGCACCCGCAAGCAGAACGTCAACTCCAGCTTTCAGGATTTCCAGACATCGTTCCTTGAGCAGGTGCAGGCTCTTCCCAGCGGCGGCCAGGGCCTCGTCTTCCTTACTGAAACCATCCTTTCTCCCACGTTTGCCGCACAGTGGAAGGCCGTTCAGACCAAGTACCCCGCCGCCAAGCTCGTGCAGTGGGAGCCACTCAACCGCGACAACTCCCGCGTCGCCTCCAAGGCTGCCTTCGGCGACTACACCGACGCCCAGTACAAGCTTGAAAATGCCGACGTCATTCTCTCGCTCGATGCTGACTTCCTGGCCTCCAACGCCTTTCCCGGCTTTCTGCCCCTGAGCGCCGCCTACGCGGAGCGCCATGCCTACGAAGCGGGCAAGACCATGAACCGGCTCTACGTCGTCGAGAGCATGCCGACCGTGACCGGTGCCAAGGCAGAACATCGCCTCGGCCTCAAGCCCTCTGACATCGAGAAGTTCGCGACGGCCCTCGTATCTGGTGGCAGCTTCTCCGGCGACGAGTTCGCCCAGAAGTATTTCGCTGCCCTGCAGGCAGACCTCAAGAAGTCTGGCGCAAAGGCCGTCGTCATCCCCGGCGAGACCGCATCGCCCGCCGTGCACGCCGCTGCTTACGCCCTTAACGCGCAGCTCGGTGCCGTCGGTTCTACCGTTGTCTACACCCAGCCCCTCGCGGAGATCCCCACCGAGCAGATCGCTGACTTCCGCAACCTTGTCGGCGCCATGAAGTCCGGCCAGGTCAAGGTCCTCGTCATGCTCGGCGGCAACCCCATCTACTCCGCGCCGCTCGACCTCGGCTTCGGCGAAGGCCTCTCGCAGGTGCCGTTCACCGTCCACATGGGTCTGCACCCCGATGAGACCGGAGCCCGCACCACCTGGCACGTGAACCAGGCGCACTACCTTGAAAGCTGGGGCGACACCCGCTCCTACGACGGCTCCATCACCATCCTGCAGCCGATGATCGATCCGCTCTACGGCGGCAAAACGCATTACGACGTCATGCAGACGCTGCTCGAGAACACCGGCCTCTCCACCATGGAGATCGTCCAGGCCAACGCCAAGACCTATCTCGGTGCGGACCCCGGTGCCTGGCGCAAAGCCCTCCACGACGGCTGGGTGCAGGGTTCCGCCTTCACCGCCGCTGGCAAAACACCCTCCAAGGCCTCTGTCCCCATGCTTCCCGCATCCGGCAGCGGGTACGAGCTCGCCTTCCGCGGTGACACCGGTACCTACGACGGCCGCTTTGCCAACAACGGCTGGCTGCAGGAAATGCCACGGCAGATCACCCACCTCAGCTGGGACAACGCTGCCCTGATGAGCATGAACACCATGGCCGACCTTAAGGTCAACGAGGACGAGCTCATCGAGCTCGAAGTCAACGGCCAGAAGGTCAAGTTCCCCCCGCTCATGGTTCCCGGCCACCCGGACGGCGTCATCACCGTCACCTTCGGTCAGGGCCGCTGGTTCGGCCGCCAGGCACAGTTCGTCGGCTCCGACGCCTACAAGCTCCAGTCCGCCTCCTCGCCCTACCTGTCCACCGGCCTCAAGGTGAACAAGACCGGCGAAAAGCATGACCTCTGCGTCACCTCGGTCCACAGCATGGACCAGCGTGGCAAGATGGCCCAGAGTGACTTGCAGCACAAGGCGCTCAGCGGCAACGAGTCGCTCCCCGGCCACGAAGCAATGGAGCGCGCCATCATCCGCACCGCCACCCTGGCGGAAATGCAAAAGGAGCCCGAGTACGCCCACGAGGGCAACCTCCTCAAGGAGACCCCCGCCAAGGACGACAGTTTCTTCCCCAACGCCTGGTCGTACACCGAGCACGACAAGAGCTCGAATACCATCCAGAACGCCTGGGGCATGACGATCGACCTTAACAGCTGCGTCGGCTGCAATGCCTGCGTCGTCAGCTGTTATGCCGAGAACAACATCCCGGTCATCGGTCGCGAGCAGGTCAAGATCGGCCGCAACATGCAGTGGCTTCGCATCGACACCTACTTTGAAGGCGACCTCCACGCACCCAAGGCGCACTTCCAGCCCATGATGTGCCAGCATTGCGAAAACGCCGGCTGCGAACAGGTTTGCCCTGTCGGTGCCACGGTCCACACGCCCGAAGGCATCAACACCATGGTCTACAACCGCTGCGTCGGCACCCGCTACTGCTCTAACAACTGCCCGTACAAGGTCCGCCGCTTCAACTTCCTGCTCTACGCGGACTACGACACCGAGTCGCTCAAGTTCATGCGCAACCCCGACGTCAGCGTTCGTTCGCGCGGCGTCATGGAAAAGTGCACCTACTGCATCCAGCGCATCGAGTACGCCAAAATCGAAGCAGACAAAGAAGGTCGCGCCGTCCGCGATGGAGAAATCATCACTGCCTGCCAGGAAGCATGCCCTACCTCTGCCATCACCTTCGGCAACATCAATGACCCCGCAGCCAAGGTCAACAAGCTGAAGAAGGAAGAGCGCAGCTACCAGGTCTTGGCTGACCTCAATTACCGCCCGCGGACAAGCTACATTGCCGGCGTGACCAACCCCAACCCCGAACTCGAAACAGCGGAGACGGCATAATGGCGACGAAACCCCTCGCGCACCCCCAACGTCACCCCGTCAACGATCCCATGATCGATCCGCGTACCGGCGAGTTTGCAGTTCTGGCCCCCGGCCATAACTACACCTCCGTTACGCAAAAGATCGCCAACGTCGTCCTCACCTCGCACACCCCGCTCGGCTGGTTCTTCGGCCTCATCGCGGCTGGCGGCGTGGCGTCGCTGGTCGTCATCGCCGTCACTTGGCTTGTCCTCCGCGGCGTCGGCATCTGGGGTGTCACCATCCCCGGCGCATGGGGCTTCGCCATCATCAACTTCGTCTGGTGGATCGGTATCGGCCACGCCGGCACCCTCATCTCCGCCATTCTTCTGCTCTTCAAGCAGGGCTGGCGTAACTCCATCAACCGCTTCGCCGAAGCCATGACGATCTTTGCCGTCGTCTGCGCCGGCCTCTTCCCGGTCCTCCACATCGGTCGCCCCTGGCTCGGCTACTGGCTCCTGCCGCTGCCCAACACCATGAACATCTGGCCGCAGTTCCGGTCGCCGCTCTGCTGGGACGTCTTTGCCGTCTCCACCTACGCCACCATCTCGGTCGTCTTCTGGTACATCGGCATGGTGCCAGACTTCGGCACGCTCCGCGACAAGGCCACCCTGCCCTTTGCCAAGTGGTTCTACGGCATCCTCTCACTCGGCTGGCGCGGCAGCACCCGTCACTGGATGCGTTATGAAACCGCGTCGCTCCTCCTGGCCGGCCTCTCCACACCGCTCGTGCTCTCCGTGCACACGGTCATCAGCTTCGACTTCGCCGTCGCCGCCCTCCCCGGCTGGCACACCACCGTCTTCCCGCCCTACTTCGTTGCCGGCGCCATTTACTCCGGTTTCGCCATGGTGCTCACCCTGGCCATTCCGATCCGCAAGTTCTACCACATGGAAGATCTGGTCACCCTTCGCCACCTCGACAACATGGCCAAGGTCATGCTCGGTACCGGCCTGATTGTGGCCTACGGCTACGGTCTTGAAGTCTTCATGGCCTGGTACTCCGCCTCCCATTGGGAGTGGTTCATGATGTGGAACCGCATGTTCGGTCCCATGGGCTGGGGCTACTGGCTTCTCATCCTCTTCAACATCGCTCTCCCCCTGGGCACGCTCTGGTGGCGCAAGCTCCGCATCCAGGTCTGGTATCTGTTCACCATCTCCATCGTCGTCAACATCGGCATGTGGTTTGAGCGGTTCGTCATCGTCGTCACCTCGCTCTACCGCGATTTCCTGCCGTCCTCCTGGGGCACCTACCGCGCCACCAAGTGGGATTACATGCTTTACATCGGGACCATGGGCCTCTTCACCACCCTGTTCCTGCTCTTTGTCCGCTTCGCTCCCATGATCCCCATGAGCGAAATCAAGATGATGCTGCCGCAGACGAAGATCGACGACGTCACCGCGGAAGACACCGTCAACGAGGTGGCCTAGTATGCCAGTAGAAGAAGGTATCTACGGCCTCTTGGCCGAGTTCAACACACCGCAGGCCATGGTCGCCGCCACGGAAAAAGCCCGTGATGCTGGCTTTCGCCGCATGGAGTGCTACACGCCTTACCCGGTGGAAGAAGCCGCCACCGCCCTCGACGTCCACCGCAACCGCGTCCCCCTGCTGACCCTCCTCGGTGGCCTCATGGGCCTCACCACTGCCGGTCTCATGCAGGTCTGGATGTCGCAGATCTCGTACAACGTCAACATCGCCGGCCGGCCGCTCTTCTCCTGGCCCGCGTTCATGATCCCCGCCTACGAGTGGACCATCCTCTTTGCAGGCCTCTCCGCCGCCTTCTCCATGCTGGCCCTCAACGGCCTGCCCCAGCCCTACCACCCGCTCTTCAACGCGCCCAACTTCCGTTCAGGCGCCACCGACGACAAGTTCTTCCTCTGCGTTGAAGCCACCGACCCACGCTTCGAGCTCGAAGACACGCGTCTCTTCCTGGAACAGTTTCACGCCGTCAGCGTGGTCGAGGTAGATCTCTAATGCAGAAGACAAGCCTCCACCGCATCCTCCTCACCGGACTCGCCGCACTGAGCGTCCTCTCGCTCGCCGGCTGCCGGCAGGACATGCACAACCAGCCCAAGTTCTACCCCCAGCGTGGGACAGACTTCTACGCCGACGGTCGCTCCGTCCGCCCCCAGGCGCAGGACACGGTTGCCCGCGGCCAGCTTGACGCTACCTCCTACCTGATGACCGGCTTCCAGTCAGGCAAGGAAGGCGACGGCATGCCCATGCCCGTCGACATCGCCCTGCTCCAGCGCGGCCAGGAGCGCTACAACATCTACTGCTCCGCCTGCCACTCCCGCGTCGGCAATGGCGGCGGCATCGTCGTCCAGCGTGGCTATCGTCCTGCAGGCAACTTTCATACTGACCGCCTGCGCGCCATGCCCCTTGGCCACTTTTACAACGTCATCGCCAACGGCTACGGCGCCATGCCGGACTACTCGGCACAGCTTACCGTCGCAGACCGCTGGGCTGTCGTCGCCTACATCCGCGCCCTGCAGCTCAGCCAGAGCGCAACCCCGGCCGATGCTGCCGGCAACAAGGTCGAAAAGCTCGGCGATGTCGCGGAGCGCAGCGGCCTCCCTCGCAACTTCGCATCGGAATGGGCACTACCCGCAACAGCAGTTTGGGGCACACCCGGCAACATCGACAATGGCATCCCGGGCGATACCGGCGACGGCAGCTATAACGGCGGTGGAAACGCACCGGCAAACACCACCGGCTCCACTACCCAGAACACCTCGGCATCCCCCCGCGGTACTCAGGCTCCCGTCTACGGCAACGCCGGCACGTCGGAAAACCCGACAAACATGACCGGACCTCGGTAAAACGCGACTGCACGAACGCAACACGTGCACCATCGGTGCAACGGCACGGCAAGAACACACAGGATCGGAACGAGAGAGCGCATGGCACACGGAAACGAACTCGACGCACACCTTCTGCATGACCGCGGAGGCGTTCTCCCGCTGGCACACCATGGCCCGCGCGTGCTGCCCGCCGACCTCAGCGCACCTCCCATCGTCGCTGTCTGGCGCATGCGTTCGCTTATTGTCGGCGCCGTCTTCCTCGTGCTCTCCGTCATCTTCCTCTTCACCGTTGAGGGTCGTCAGCACTTCCTTCGCGCCCTTCTCCTCAGCTGGTTCATGATGTTCTCCCTCTGCGGCGGCGGGCTCTGTGTCCTCATGCTGCAGTACGTCTCCGGTGGCAAGTGGGGCCTCATGCTCCGCCGTCCGCTAGAGGCCATGACCCGCACCCTGCCCCTGCTCATCGTCGGCCTTATTCCCATCCTGCTCTTCGGCAAGGGCATGTACCTGTGGCTGCGCTACCCCACCGGTAATGCCGTCTCGCAGGCCCTTGCAGACCACCTCCTCACCCCCGGTGAGGCTCATGCGCTCGACTGGAAGCGCGTCATGCTCTCGCCTGTGTCGGTCGTCCTCCAGTTCGTCGTGGTGTTCGCCTTCATTGGCGTGTGGAGCTACTTCCTGAACACCTGGTCGGTGCAGCGCGATGCCGACCCAGCCGCCGGCACACAGGCCTCCTTCGAGTTCTGGCGCATCCGGTCTGAGAATCTCTCCGGCATCGGCATTCTGATCTACGTCACCCTCCTCACGATCGTCGCCATCGACCTCATCATGTCGCTCGACATCACCTGGTACTCCACCATGTGGGGCTTGCAGTTCCTCGTCGGCCAGGGCTATCTCGTCCTCGCCCTCGGCATCCACACCATCATCCGTCTCGCACGCGTCCAGCCCATCGCCTCCGCGCTGCGTGTCACGGAGCAGCACGATCTTGGCAAGTTCCTGTTCGGCTTTGTCATGCTGAACATCTATCTTTCCTTTGCCCAGTTCCTCATCATCTGGTCCGCCAACTCGCCGGAAGAGATCGGTTTCTATCTCCACCGCATCCGCGGCGGCTGGTGGGCCATCTGCTCGCTGGACTTCATCTTTCATTGGGTTATCCCGTTCACCCTTCTGCTCAGCCGCTCGTTCAAGCGCACCCGCTCCAAGATGCTTGCGCTCACGGCCTTTATGATCTTTGCCCGCGCCTTTGACCTCTTCTGGCTCATCGAACCCAACTTCCCAGAGTCCATGGAGCACTTCGGCCGCGCCGGCATCACCATGCTCGCCTACCTCACTGTGCCCATCGGAGTCATGGGTATCTGGATGTGGTACTACCTCACCTTGCTTTCACAGCGGCCGCTGATCGTCCTCAACGATCCGCACACTGCCGAGATTTTGGAGCCGGAACATGCCCATTAAAGACGGCCAGCACAACACCTCTACCCACGACGACATGGGCTTCGAAAAGCCCGTTGGACATGCCGCGCCAAAGACCGATGCGGAGCATCCCGGGTACGAAGTCGAGGACGTCAACGCCAAGGGCGTCGTCGTCTTTCTGGGTGGCCTCGTCGGTTTTCTCGTCGTCTTCTTCGTCCTCTGCTACGCCATGGGTAAAGCGATCAACTTCGGCCTGCTCAAACAGGACGGCGCGGAGGCCAGCCTCGACCCGCAAACCTCACAGGTCAGCAACAACAGGATTGACCTCCATCGCGGTGACAGCCTTGCGACCAACGGCGAGATGGAGCAGAAGGAGGCGGCTGTCCTCACCCAGGCCTTCCCCACACCCCGCCTTGATGCCGACGACTCGAACCAGTCCACCGCCGACCTTCATGCGCGCGAAGACTTGCTGCTCAACCACTACACTGCCATCGAGCCCGGCCAGGGCACACCCGGCGGCGTTCGGATACCGATTGATATCGCCATGCTGCTGGTTGTAAAACGTGGCCTGCCAGCGAACAATGGAACTAGCCCCGCAGGCAGCCCCGTAGCGCCGCTGCAGGTAGCCAACATGACCGGCGACACAGCACACGTGGCCACCGTACCGCTCACCAACGGTTTCGCCCGCACCAGCTACGAACTCGACGAAATGGAAAAGCGCGACCAGAAGATGGCCGTCGAAGAATCGCAGAAACCGGAACAGCACGCCAAGCTCGAAAAGTAGCGCAGGCGGCTTGAGCCGCAGAAGTAGAACACGATCGCCTTAACATGCGGCTTGAGCCGCAGAGATAAACGTCAGCATGCCGATGAACACTCCAATTCGCACGACCGCCCGCCTGCTTATGGCACTGGCGCTCACCTGCGGCTTGGCGACCGCTTCCTTGGCCCAGGTCTCCGCACCCGGTGACAAGCAGACAGGCGACCAGTACGGCAATGAACTCCCTACCGTCCTGAACGGCGCCAAGGTCGAGCAGCACCTCAACACGCAGATTCCGCTCAACGCCACGTTTACCGACGAGACCGGCAAACAGGTACACCTCGGCGACTACTTTCAGGATGGCAAGCCCGCCGTCCTCGCGCTTGTGTACTACCAGTGCCCCATGCTCTGTTCGGAGGAGCTTGACGGCCTGACCCAGGCTCTTGCCATGGTGCACCTCAACCCCGGCAAGGACTTCCAGGTCATCATCGCCTCCATCGACCCGTCGGATACGGTTGCGATGGCCGCAAAGAAGAAGGCTCTGTACACCAAGCGCTACGCTCGACCTGGCACCGAAGACGGCTGGCATTTCCTCGTGGGCCCTCAGCCATCGATTGACTCGCTGTCGAAAGCAGTAGGCTTCGGCTACGTTCGTGTCCCGGGTCCTGACGGCAAGCTTACCCAATTCGCCCACGCGAGCTCCATCCAGATCCTCACCCCTGAGGGCAAGGTCGCTCAGTACTACCTCGGCGTGGAATACTCCCCCAAGGACGTTCTGCTCGGCCTGGTCGAAGCCTCCGGCAACAAGATCGGTTCGCCCGTCGCCAACATCCTCACCTACTGCTACCATTACGATCCACACCGCAACAAGCACAGCCTCATCGTCGCCCGCGTCGTTCAGGTGGGTGGAATGCTCACCATGGCCTGCCTCGGCGGCTTCATGTTCATCATGTTCCGGCGCGATCATCAGCTGGCAGCCAAAAAGCTCACTGTAGACCGCGACAACCAGATCTAAGGGCTACTTACCGTTCGTTGCATTACCCGCTGCGTCAGAACATGGCTCCATCTCGAACACGGGAAAAGACTTAAGGAAGACGAGAAAAAAGGTCACGATGTCCCATTTCATCAGTCCGGTACTCTGGCAATTCCTCACCAAGTGGATGACGACCTTCGCCCTTTGGCCGCAGGAAGCGTCGACGATCGCGCCGTGGACGGACGCCCTCTACCTGTTTCTATGGGCCATGACCCTCTTCGGTCTCGTTCTCGTCGGCGCCCTCCTGTTCGTGTTTTCCGTCAAATACCGGGCAGAAAAGCACCCCGTCGCCGTCCAGGTTGAGGGCTCAACCCTCCTTGAGGCCACCTGGACCATCATCCCGCTCGGCGTCTTCCTGTTTGTCTTTGTCTGGGGCGCATGGCTCTACTTCCGCATCTACAACCCCCCCGCCAACGCCATGCAGATCTACATCGTCGGCAAGCAGTGGATGTGGAAAGCCGAGCACCCGGGCGGCCAGCACGAAATCAACGCCCTACACGTTCCCACCGGGCGTCCGGTCCAGCTGACGATGATCTCGCAGGACGTGTTTCACTCCTACTCCATCCCGGCGTTTCGCGTAAAGCGCGAGGTTATTCCCGGCCGGTACTCCACCGTGTGGTTTAACGCGACTCAGCCCGGCACATACCACCTGTTCTGCACCCAGTACTGTGGCACTCTGCACAGCGGCATGATTGGCGAGATTGTTGCCATGACTCCCGATGACTATCAAAAGTGGACGGAAACCTCGACGAGCGGCACCAGCCTGGCCCAGAATGGCGAACGCATCTTCAGCTCTCTGGGATGCAACAGCTGCCACAACGGAACTGCCGCGGCACGTGGTCCGAGCCTGGCCGGTGTCTATGGCGCCAAGATCACGATGGATGACGGCACTACCCAGATTGCAACGGATGGATGGCTCCGCGACACCATTTTGAACCCGTCGCAACACGTACCTGCGGGCTACAAACCCATCATGCCTACCTACCAGGGTCAGGTGTCTGAGGAGGGTCTGATTGACCTCGTCGAATACATCAAGACCCTGAAGAGCAACTATCGTAGCCAGCAAACGCTGGTCACTGCAAAGTCAAGCGACGCCGCTCCTACAGCGGCAGATATGGTGAAGCCATGAGCACGATCGTCTCCCTGCCCGATCAGAGCACGGCCACGCTGCCGAAGCGCAACTACCTGAATAACGAGCTGGGCATGATGTCGTGGTTGCTTACCGGCGATCACAAGCGCATCGCCATGCTGTATCTGGTCTCCATCACGTTCTTCTTCTTTCTGGGAGGCTTCTTTGCCGGCATGATCCGGCTTGAGCTGCTGACCCCGGCAGGTGATCTGATGGCTGCCGACACGTACAACAAGATGTTCACGATGCATGGCATCGTGATGATCTTCCTGTTCCTGGTGCCGTCGGTTCCGGCCACGCTCGGCAACTTCCTGATCCCAATCATGATCGGCGCCAAGGACCTTGCGTTTCCCAAGATCAACCTGTTGAGCTGGTACCTGTACATGATCGGCGGCACGTTTGTGCTGGCCTCTCTCGTGCTGGGCGGTGTTGATACCGGCTGGACCTTTACCACGCCCCTTTCCACTCACTACCTGAACACGCACGTAATCACGACCGCCACGGCAATCTTCATTGCAGGCTTCTCCTCGATCTTTACCGGACTGAACTTCATCGTGACGGTTCATCGCATGCGCGCGCCCGGTATGACCTGGTTCAAGATGCCGCTGTTCGTCTGGTCGAATTACGCGGCCGCGATCATGATGGTGCTTGGAACACCGGTTCTCGCCATCGCCCTCACGCTGGTTGCGCTTGAGCGCCTTGTCGGTATCGGCGTCTTCGACCCGGCCAAGGGCGGCGATCCGCTCCTGTTCCAACATCTCTTCTGGTTCTACTCGCACCCGGCCGTGTACATTATGATCCTTCCCGGGTTCGGCGTGATCTCTGAAGTGATTTCCACCTTCAGCCGCAAGCGCGTGTTTGGGTACACTGCCGTCGCATTCTCGTCCGTCGCGATTGCGCTGTTCGGCTTCTTCGTCTGGGCTCACCACATGTTCATCATGGGTGTGTCGAACTACTCGGTCCTGGTGTTCTCACTGCTCACCATGCTTGTTGCCGTGCCGTCGGCCATCAAGATCTTCAACTGGTCGTTCACCCTGCAGAAGGGTTCCGTCACCTTCGAGACCCCGATGCTGTACGCATTCGGGTTCATCGGTCTGTTCACCATCGGCGGACTTACGGGTGTTTTCCTTGGCTCGCTCGGCATGGACATTCACCTCACCGAGACCTACTTCATCGTGGCGCACTTCCACTTCGTCATGGTCGGTGGCATGCTCATGGCATTCCTTGCCGGTGTGCACTTCTGGTGGCCCAAGATGACCGGCCGCATGTATCCCGAGTCGATCTCGAAGCTGGCGGCGATCGTCACCTTTATCGGATTCATCCTCACCTTCTTCCCGCAGTTCGTCGTTGGCTACCTCGGCATGCCTCGTCGCTACCATGCATATCCCGCAGAGTTCCAGGTGTTGAACGTACTGTCGACGGCAGGAGCAACTGTGCTCGGCGTGGGCTACTTGCTTCCGCTGCTGTACCTGGGCTGGTCGCTGAAGTATGGTGCCATCGCCGGCAATAACCCCTGGCAGGCCACTGGACTTGAGTGGCAGATCCAGTCGCCACCGCTGACGGAGAACTTCCTTGTAACGCCGATCGTGGAGCAGGAAGCCTATGACTACGAGTGGCTTGCACACAAGACCGAGCGCGAAGCACAGCACGTCGCATAGTTGCACCAGGGCGGGGTGTTGATACCTGGCGCCAACAACGCACCAAGTGAAGTAGAGTGAGTGTCAAACGCCCCGCACAGGGCACAGGTGGCCTGGCAAGCGTCAGGACACCTGAGAAGAGGACGAGCACATGTCGGTAAGTACGGCCATCTCTGAACTGACGCATCCGCCAGCGCCGGAGATCGAGCACTCCATAGGCGTGCACGATCACCCGTTCTACCAGAAGCACCACTTTGAGACGGCAGAGCAGCAGCGTGAGGCTGCAAGCTTTGGCATGTGGCTGTTTCTGCTGACGGAGATCATGTTCTTTGGCGGCCTGTTTATGGCGTACCTGCTGTACCGCAACTGGTACTACGATGCCTTTGTCTCGGCGTCCAACACCATTTCCATGCCGCTTGGCCTCATTAACACGATCGTGCTGATCAGTTCGTCCTTCACGATGGCGATGGGTGTGTGGTCGGCTGAGACTCGCAACAAGAAGCTCTTGCAGCTCTTTCTTGCTGCGACCATCGTGCTGGGCTTTGTCTTCCTCGGCATCAAATCCGTCGAGTACACACAGAAGTTTGAAGAGCATCACGTTCCGGGTGCATCCTTCGATATCCGCGACTTCACGACGCCGCCAGCCGGCAGCAAAGAGAAGCCACTGCCGATCGACATGGCTGAGAAGACGCAGATCTTCTTCTCGCTGTACTTCGCCATGACAGGCGTGCACGCGGTGCACATGATTATCGGCATCGCCATACTGTTCGTTCTGCTGTACAAGGCACGCACGGGACTCTACACAGGCGGGTACGTCCAGCCAATCGAAAATTTCGGACTGTACTGGCACTTCGTCGACATCGTGTGGATCTTTCTCTTCCCGTTGCTGTATCTCATCAATCGGCATTGAGGCGATGCACGTGAGCAGGCAACGGGCAGCGAAATAGGACAAAGTTCCCAAGGCATAAGGAAGATATGAGCGACTACACCAGCGACAGGAACGGCGAACAGGTCACGGCGCAGAGCCTGAAGCCAGTTACGGCGTCAGGCGAGAACCTGAACGAGATCGACGCGCCCAACGTGAACAACCCGGAGCATGTTGCCCACCACATCGTGAGCCCGGTCATGTATCTCTCCATCTTCGGCGTGCTGATGATCGGCACACTGGCCACGGTCGGCTTTGCCTACGTTCCGCTTGGCCCGTTCAACGCACCCGTGGCGATCGCGATCGCCTGCACCAAGGCTGTGTTCGTGGTGTTGTTCTTTATGCACGTCAAGTACAGCTCGCGGCTGGTAAAGCTGACAGTTGCGTCTGGCTTTTTCACCTTTCTGATTCTTGTCTTCATGAGCCTGAGTGACTACGTCTCTCGCGCATGGGGACTTTGGTAACGCAACGTCATCGACTCTCGGCGAGCTTTCGCTGGGTAATTCAGGATTAGCAAGGGGGCTTCAGCTTAGCTGAAGCCCCTTCGCTACGTCTTCTGCGTGCAGTTCTGAGAGCGGACACCGGCGCGGGTGTCCCGCGATAAACCAACGCTCGTGCGGGTCAGCGCTACTGCGCCGTGACGACCAGGGTAAGCGGGATCTGACGGGTAAGGCCGGCTCCGGTCACCGAGACGACAAGGCTGTAGGAACCGGCCGGTGTGCTGACCGATGGGCCGGAACCCGAGCCACCCGAGCCACCCGAGCCTGTACCTGCATCTGCGGTGTGCCGTCCGGAACCGCAGCCGGCAAACAAGCCGGCGAACGCCACCAGCGTAACCACAGCCAGCAGCGACCGGTGCGGCCGCTTCCGAAAGAACAGACCGCACGGCAGGAGCACGGCAAGCACCACCGGATACCATGCGACCTTTGAGCCGGAGCCGTCTCCAGGTGCGCGCTGCGGAGTCATCATGGCCACCGTTGTTCCCGTCAGAACCACTGCACTCACGGTGCTTGTGGCGGACAGGTCGTTGTACTGCGATGTCACGGTGCATTTTGCGTTCGAGGGTGCACCACTGCAGGCAAAGGTGATGGGCAGGGAACTGGCGACGGCAGGCGTGAGCAACAGGGGAAAGGTGGCGCTCTTGCCGGAGACGACCGAGACGCTTGTGGGACCGTTGGCGGCAAAGGTGAAGTCGATCCCCTGCCCGGTGAGCTGCACCGTCTGTGTAGCGGTGTTGCTGGCGATGGTCACAGCGCCGGAGCGTGCGCCGGCAGACCTTGGTACAAATGCCACCTTCACCGTGCAGGCGCCGCCCACGGGTATGACTGCGCCGGACGTGCAGCTGCCCGCATCGGCTACGACGGCAAAGTCGCCGGTGGTGGCGATGGCTCCGAGGCTGAGCGGTGCCGTGCCATTGTTGGTGAGCGTGACGACCTGGGCAGAGGTGGCGACGCCAACGCCGGTCGCGGCAAAGGCCAGCGCACCCGGCGCCACGGTAACCCCGGCGCCTGCCACGGCAGAACCTGCGAGGCTCACAAACTGTGCGTGCTGAACGTCGTCGATCTCGAGCGTGCCGGTCAGCGCGCCGACAGATCTGGGTGAGAAGGTGACAGCGATACTGCAGGAGCTGTGTGCCGGCAGCGATGGTCCACAGCCGTTGATGGCGGAGAAATCCCCCGCGGTGATGCGGGCGGCGACCAGCGTCAGTGCGACGTCCCCACTGTTTGTGAGCGACACGGCTTGCGTGGTGCTGCTGGTGCTCACTGTAATCGCCCCGAAGGAGAGGGAGAGTGGGGTGAGGGTATCTGTCGCGGCGGAGGCGCCGATGCCTGTGAGTGTGGCCACCTGGGTTCCGGCGTCGTCCGTCACGGCCAGCGATCCCGTCCGCGTGCCGGTTGCAGTGGGGGCGAACGTAAGCGAGACAGTGCAGCCGGTCTGGGCCGCCAGGGTCGTGCCGCAGGTGTTTGCCTTCAGCATGTAGTCGCCAGAGACGGTGACCGTGCCCAGGTTTCCGGTGCTGACGCCGGTGTTCGAGATCGTGATGTTTTGAACCGCGGTTGCGGAGCCGACGAAGGCTGTGCCGAAGGCCAACGCGGTAGGCGTGAGGACGACGTTGAACTTGCCGGCGCCGTTGCCGCTTAGCGCGATGCTGGCCGTGCTTGTGGTGTCGCTGTTGGCGTTCGAGGCGATGACGAGGGTGCCCGTCCGCAGGCCGGACGCGACTGGGAAGAAGCGGACAGCGACCGCGCAGCTGTGGCCGGCGGCAAGGGTGGTGCCGGCGCAGCTGTCGCTCTCCGCAAAATCGCCGCTGGCCGTAATGGCACCGATCTGCAGCGGCCCGTTGCCACTGTTCAGTACGGTCACGGTGCGGTCCGCGCTGACCTGGTTCAGCGGTGTGTCCGGAAACTGGATGGCTGTCGGAGAGACGGTAATGTTGCCGGCGATGCCGTTGCCGCTCAGGGTGATGGAGTGTGTGCCCACGTTGTCCGACAACTGCAGCAGACCTGTGCGTAGGCTGGTCCCCGTTGGGGTGAAGGTGACCGAGAGGGTGCAGCTGGCGCCAACGGCAAGTGACGAGCCGCAGGTGGTGGTGGCGAGGTGAAAGTCACTGGTGATGGATGGTGCCTGCAGCGTTGCGGGCAGGTTGCCGTTGTTCGTAATCGTGACGGTTTGTGCGGGAGAGGTGGCCTTGACGGCGGTATCCGGAAAGGGAAGCGATGCCGGCGAGACTGCGACGGCGGGTGTGCCGGTGCCCGTGCCGGACAGCGTAGCGGAGACATATCCGCCCAGGGTGTTGCCGTACACCTGCAACGTGCCACTCTGCGCGGTTGCGGAGGTCGGCGCGAAGCTGACCTGGACGGTGCACGTGCCACCGGGTGCCAGTGTTGCTCCGGCGCAGTTGTCTGTCTCAATCCAGCCGGTGCTCGCGGCAACGCGTGCGACCGTCAGCGCAGCGGTGCCCGTGTCGGTCACGGTCAACGTTTGCGCCGCGCTGGTGTACCCCACGGCCTGCGACCCGAAGCTGAGGGAGGTGGGCGACAGCGTTGCGACTGCACGTGCGGACTGGCCGGCAGTGAGCAGGGGCAGCTGCCAGATGCCGCGTCCATAGGTACCGGCGCGCAGTACACCCGCGCCATTGCCCGGCAGTGCGAAGGCGATAGACGCGACCAGCTTTGTGACCGGGGCGTTAGGCAGCGCCGTGCCGTATACGCTCCAGCACTGGGCGTTTGCGGCGACGCAGGAGGTGACGTTCGTGGTGACGTAGACGCCCGTGTCGGACCCCACATAGACCACGTTGCTGTCGTTGGGGTCCACGACGACGGTGTTGACGGGGGCATAGGGCAGGTTCGCGCTGATGTTGGCCCAGCTCGCCGCGCCGTCGGTCGAGCGGTAGACAACGGGCGTGTTGAAGCCCATCACGGTGGCGTACACGGTGAGGCCGGATGGGTCGCCGGGGTCGATGGAAATCGACGACACGTCGAAGCTGAAGGGATTGAACCGGCCGTTGTTTGCTGTGTCGTTGGTCACGGTGCCGGCGGTGACGTCAGTCCACTGTGTGCCGCCGTTGGCCAGGTTGCCCTGCGTGGTCCGGTAGAAGTGGCCGCCAAAGGCGTTGGTTCCGCCGTCGTTTGAGCCAGCCAGGCCGGCGTATAGCACCGGTGATCCGCTGGTCGCCGTGGAGCTTGTCAGCTGGGTTGCACCACCGGCACCGATGGAGCGGATAAGGCCATTGGAGCCGGCACACACCGAATTGGCCGGTCCAGACAGGGCTGCGCTGATGGCGTTCGCCGCCGACCAAGCGCTGCCACCGCTCGCCGGTCCGCGATAGACGCGGCACGTGCCCACAATGACATTGCTGTTCAGCGCCGGGTCTAGCAGGAAGGGTGCATCGTCGAGCTCGGCATCACCGTTCACCTGCGATGCGCCGATCGCGGGGGGACCGGTAAAGTCTGCCGGTGTGCAGGCAGTCCCTTTGGTGCAGCGGTAGAGCGACACGCCGAAGCCGGACTGCAGCAGCCAGTTGGACGGTGCAGCCTGGTCGATGGCCACGTTGCCGCTCTCGCCGGTGCCCATCTGTGTCCACACGGTTTGCAGGTTGCCGGTCGAGGACGAGGTGGTGGACGCTGCACTGCCGAGTGCCCCCAGCGCCACCAGGGCGATGCCGCCGTCGGTCGGGTGTGTGCTCAGGCCGTTGACCTCGGCCAGCGATCCCAGCGCGCCGTTCAGGTTGTCAAAGTGGGCGGCATCGTCTGCACTGCAGCTCGTCGCCTGTTGGTTGACGCCGTCGGTAGAACGCCACAGGCCGCCGTCGTTGCCAAAGTACAACAGCGGCGTGGCAGTGTTGGCACTGTTGGTCTGGAAGGCGATGGCATGCTGCGCGGGTGCGACCATGGCCGGTGCGGCGCAGCCGGTGGTGGCGTTGGTGGTGTTGCGCAGGCTGCAGCCGTCTGACAGCCGGCAGCGATACAGGTCCGACGTGCCGGCAAACAGCAGCGTGTCGGTCATGCTAAGCGCGGTTGCGGCCGGAACTGCACTCAGAGCGAGGTTGTAATCGCCCTGGGCGATGGTGCCGGCGCCGTTTTCCAGCGGTGTGCTCGGCAGTTTTTGCGCCCACAGCACCGTGCCGTTGGCACACGCGCTGCCGGTGTTAGCGCACACGTCGCGGTACAGGCCGGTGTCGCCGTTACTTGCATCGACCGACAGCGCGAACAGATCGCCGGAGACAGGTTGCACGGCAAGTGCGCCGCGAAAGAGGGGGCAGCTTGTCAGACCCGTGCTGCCGTTGCGCGTGGGGCACGCGGCTGTGGTCAGTCCTGCACCGGGCTGTGCTGTCATGCGTGTCCAGGTCAGGCCATCCGCGGACTCGTAGTAGCCGTGATAACGCACGGCAGCGTAGAACTTCTGCCGCACCGGGTTCCACACCGCGGCCGTGGCGGCGTTGCCTTCGTAGGTGGCGCTAAAGGTGTCAGACGGCCGCTGCACGAACTGCTGCGAGCCATCTGTCACCGTAGCCATCTGCCACGTGACCCCGGCGTCCGTGGACACATACAGGCCGCGCGCGCTGACACCGGCAACGCTGCCGCCAACCGTGCCATCTTCCGCGGACGACGAGACGGCAGCCACTACCACGCTCGGGTTCGTCGTGCTCCAGGCAAAGCCCGCAAAGCCCTCGCCGATAAAGGCGTGGCTCGATGCTCCGTCGTTGGACTGCTGCACCAGCATCCACGTGGTGCCGTTATCGGGGGAGCGCAGGATGCCTTCACCGTAGTAGCTGTCCGTGGCGTCGTTCGGGTCGCCGGTACCTGCCAGCAGAACGCCGGTGCCCCCCGGCTGCACGGCCACCGCGCCGATGGATAAAGACGCCGTGGAACTGGTGCCGGCGTTCGGGCTGAAGACCTGCAGTGTGTCGGTGAGTGGTGCAAACGTGACAGCCGCAGCGGCACCGGCTGCATTTGTACTCTTCCACACGCCACCGCCCGTTGTGCCCAGGTACACGGTGTTGCCGGTGCTGTCAGCAGGGTCAAGGGCGACGGCGGTGACGCGGCCGGTGACAAGGCCATAGGCTACCGTGGAGACCTGCATGGGCCCAACGGCCTGCCATGCGGTCGACAGCGACGTCGCAAGCGGTGCGGCATTGGCGGCAAACCGCGAGGCGCCGCGCGGTTGCGCCGCAGCGTTCTGTTGGGCGCTTTGCAGGGCTCGGTCCGCGGCCTGTCGTGCTGCGGAAGCGGCAAGGTCGGCGTGGTGCTGGCGTGCTGCCTGCAGCGTGGCGGCCGTGCCATGTGCACTCAGTCTGCTGTGTGCAAAGGTGCTCGCCCGGCGTTGTGCAATGGTGGCCGTGCTCTGCGCTGTTGCACTGGCCGTGTCGACCTGCTGCGCTGATACGAGCGTCGGTGTAGCCAGCGTCAGGGCTGCAACGCAAAGAGCAAGCGCCCGCCGTAAAGCACGTGTGGAGTCATCGCCGATATGTTGTTTGTTCAAGCGCAAGCTACCCAGGTGCCCGCTGCAACGCGCACATGGGTGCGCAGTGCACGTGGCTTTCCGTACAACAGGGTGCCTGGTGAGAGAACACTTAGATCCGCTGAGCCGTCGCTGCTCTCCGTGCTGCGCAGGTGCGCCGCGTCGGGGGCCGCTTTGCCGCCGTCAGCACTCGTCCGGAACCGTCATACACAACGAAAGACTGTTCCGGGCAAGAGTTAACAGCGCATGGCGTTTCTCGAATCTACCACCCAGCCATCTTTCCCAACAACGTAGCCGCGGACGCGGCAATCCATCCGATTCACTCAGGTCAACAAGCAGGTATGCCGGGACAGACTAGGCCTTTGCCTTTCCTGTGCCTGCGGCGCTCCGTGGCTTCTTTGCGGGCGCATCTGCGTTTGCCAGCGGCGGGTGCTGCGCGATGTACGCCTTTGAGTTGAACTTCTTGCCGGTGCTGGCGCCGCTCATGTAGCGAATTTTGCCGAAAATTTTTCGCTCACCCCATGGCCGGTCGAACTTGCCGTAAATCGCCCACGCAATGCCGCCATATCCGCCAGGATCGCGACCGTCAATGAAGTATTTGTCGTTCAGGTAGATGGCCGTCTTCATGGCTTCGCGGTTGCTGGGCGACCACTCCAGAATCTTCTTGCCCCAGTACATCCGCAGAAAGTTGTGCATCCACCCGTGCCGAATGGCCTGGCGCTGTGCCGCGTTCCATAACTCGTCGCCCGTCTCGGCGTGTTCCATCTCTGCCACGGTGTACAGGGGGTCGCGCCGGTCGTGCTCGTGCTTCTCCACGGTGGTGACGGCCCACGGCTCGGCGCACTCGGGATCGTCGTAGTGCGGGTTGTACTTCACGTAGTTCACACACAGCTCGCGCCACGTCACCATCTCGTCCAGAAAGCTGTCCGCGCTCTCACGCATGGACTTGTCGTTCCGAACCGCGTCCTCAACCGCAAGCAGGATACGCAGCGGGCTGATGTGGCCGTAGTGCAGGTACAGGCTCAGCTGCGATGTACCATCCACGTCCGGGTGGTTGCGGGTGTCGGCATAGCTGCCCAGCATCTTCGACACGAACAGCTCCAGCCGTGCCGCCGCCGCATGTGCTCCACCGGTGAACTCCTCTACCGCCCCAACGCTGCGGTCCAGGTGCGCCCAACCGGTGGTCATATCCGCCGCGGGGTCGTCTTCTTTAAAGCCCCTTGGCTTCTTCCAGGCGTGGTCTGCCTTTGGGTTGCTGTAGGGCTCAATGTACTCCGGCAGCATCTTCCACAGCCGCGGCCGTATCGTGTAGGCGGCATATTGCAACTTGTCGAAGCGTTTGGATGGGACGATTACATCCGCGTCCACCGTCCAGAAAGGCACTGTGATCTTCTCGGCAACGTGCCGCCGCCAGCCTTCCGGCACGCGCATGGGGTTCTCGTCGCCAATCACGATGGCGGCGTCCACGTCCCGGAACAGTGTCAGCCAGTCCTCATGCGGTGCGTTGCGCAAAACAAAGCTCACGTTGCGCTCTGCCAGGTCTGCTTTCACGTCGCGCAAGCCCTGGTTCAGGAATGCGTAGTGCCGCAGGTTGGCGTGCGGAAAGTTCGACACGCCCGCGAAGTACACCACCACCGGCAGCTTCAACTCGTTGGCGACGGCAATCGCACAATCCAGCGCGGCGTTGTCCACCGCACGCTCCGCGCGCTGCATCCAGTACACGACGGTTTTGCCGTCGGCAGCGGGTGCACCATCGCGGCGAACCGTCACGCGATCGTTGCCGGCCAGCACGCGTAACCCTTGCGGCAGCTCCGGGCTGAGTGCCTCGGACGCTGCCTGCTCCCGTGCCGCGCGCTCCGCAGTTGCAATGCTGTCGGCGTGCGCTGCGGCTTTGCCGGAGATTCCCTTCTTCCCGCGCACGGTCTTGCCGGCTGCGGCTTCCGTCTTCTCTTTCGCCTCTGCGGGAATACGCGCTGCGTCCGGCTCACTCATGCCGGGAGCGGCTGCGTCAGAGGCGGCTTCGCCGGGGGGTGCGGCCTCTGTTTTCTTGTTGCTCTTCGGCTCCGTTGCCTTGTCCGCCTTCGGCTTGCGTGCTGTGCTCATCTCTGCATGGATGCCATGCCACCAGGTTCCGTCTACACGCCAGACGCGACGCTGCAATCGCATGGCAACAGCCGCAGCCTGCATGCAGTGACACCACAGTGACAGACTCGCCAGCGGATTGCACCGCCGTTGCTATGCTGTGGGTGTATGCCTACGTTCCGACTCCGCGCCTGCCATCCGGGCGACGAACCCATGCTCTCGCTGGTTGGTGGCGCAAGCTTTCTTGAGGCCTTTGCCGACGTGCTGGACGGCTCCGACATCCTCGAGCACTTCCACAAGAACCACTCCGAGGCCGCGTACACGAAGTACCTGGCCGCGCCGGAGAACCGCACCTGGGTGGCAGAGTTTGAGCCCGGTTTCGCCGCCGTGGGATACGCCATCTGCACCGCGCCAGACCTGCCCCTGCCAGACCTTTCGCCGCGCGATTACGAACTCCGCCGAATCTACCTGTTGCATCGCTTCCAGGGTTCCGGCATTGGTGCGGCGCTCATGCGGCAGGCGATCGACAGCGCTACGGAACAGGGGTACGAGCGGCTGCTGCTGGGCGTATATGGCAAGAACACCAGCGCCATTGCGTTCTACAACCGCATGGGATTTTCCCAGGTGGGTGAGCGCTTTTTTACCGTGGGCCAGACCACGCACCATGACGCTGTCATGGCACGCCCGCTGTCCTAGCCAACGCCTCTACTGGTCCTCGTCTTCCGTCTTCTTTGCCCTGGCGAAATACGTCAGTGAAATACCCGCGGTGTCGCTGTGCTGGCGCAGGGATCGCGTGTAGAAACCCGATACCGCCAGATGCTTCTTCACCGGGAGGTCCAGCGACGAGTTGAAGCCGTTATCTTCCGCAAGGCCGGTCGTGCCGGTCACCACCGTGACCGTCTTTTTGCGCACGGTCTTGGTCGCGGTAATGTTCTGGTTGCCGATGGGCAGCGATTCAAACGCGCTCAGATTGAACGACGCGTGCAACGGCAGGTCCGCACTGCCACCTGCCTCAAAATGCGCCAGGTTGCCGACGGACGTCTGGTTGCGCCGAACCCGCCGGTTCAACAGCTGGCTGGTGTCGCCAAAGCCGGCCTCGACATAGGGCGATAAAACCATAACCCGTTCAAAGTGGTTGTTCAGGTCGTAACTCACCTGGCCTGCGCCCAGGCCGTACGCCTTGTTGCCGGTGGGCAGCCCCAGCGTGCTTGTAAACGTGTATTCGACCGACGATGGAAGAGGCAGGTCCAGGTGGCCGGCAATCGCGGTGTCTGTTGCGGCACCATGCACCGTCTTGAGTTGCGTTGCGGATGTCGCCGCCTTGCCGGTGCTCTTGGCGTTGACGTTGATGGTCGTGAACACCGAGGCCGAGGCATCGGCGCTGAGGTACTTGTTGAAGCGATAGGCGACGTTGGGAGTCAACAGGTTCGCCCAGCCGGTGACAGAGTCATGCTGCGTGGACGATGTGACCGACGCGTTGAGGCCCGGGACGCGGGGAATAATCCCGGACGGCCCGTCGTTGTTGTTCGTGGCCGCTGGACTGAGCGCGCCGTCGGTAGCGGCGGCGGTGGTCGACGGTACAGCCTGTGCACATGCGCGCACCGCACCCATACCGGCCGGTAAGCAGGCGGCTAAAACGGAGTGGCAGACAAAACGAACGGTGACACGCAATGAAACAACCTCTCGAGCAGCGATGATCGTATAAGCGCTGACCCGGTCTGCCAGAAATCGACGCACAGTATCTCGCACGACTCGACATATTTCCGTAAAAAGGCAGCCAGCGATGCGCTTCTGCAGTGCCGCGACGGGAATAAATGGCACTTTGCCGGTACCATCGCAGGATGCCCGCCACCGCTTCAACAGTCCCCGACCACCGAGAGCTGTACCGCACGGAGCTGGCCGCGATGGTGCGCCTGGCCGTTCCGGTGGCGCTGGCCGAGCTCGGCTGGATGCTGCAGGGTGTGGTCGACGTGATCATGGTCGGGCGGCTTGGGCCTGTGGCGATTGGTGCCGTGGCGCTTGGCAACGCCCTGTACTACGCGCCGTCGCTGTTTGGCCTGGGCCTGTTGCTGGGTTTGGATACGGTGATCGCGCGCAGCTACGGCGAGCGTGACTTTGACGCGTGTCACCGCTGGCTGGCGCAGGGCGTGTACATCGCTGTGGCCATGTCTCCCGTGTTCATGCTGCTCCTGTTCGGCATCAGCGGCTTCGCGGCGCATCTGGGTGTGCGGCCAGAGCTCGTGGTCCCCTCCGCCGGCTATCTGCGCGTGCTGTTGTGGGGAACGCTGCCGCTGTTGCTGTACGCCGCGCTGCGCCGCTACCTGCAGGCGGTGGGCCAGGTGCGCGTCATAACCCTCACCTTTGTCTTTGCCAACCTTGCCAACTGGGGCGGCAACTACGTTCTCATCAACGGCAAGCTGGGCTTTCCAGCCATGGGTGTGCGTGGCTCGGCGCTGTCGACCGTGCTGTCGCGCACGCTGATGGCCGCCATGCTGCTGGGCTTTGCATGGGCGCACGAGCGCCGTCGCGGGCATCCACTTTTCACCCACTGGGCCGCGCCCCACCTGCGCCAACTGCGCGAGCTTGTGCGGCTGGGCCTGCCGGCGGCGTCACAACTGCTGCTTGAGGTGGGTGCCTTTGCCGTCGCCACCGTGCTTGCCGGCCGCATCTCTGCCGATGCTCTTGCCGCGCACCAGATCGCGCTGAACTACGCGGCCATGGCATACATGGTGCCGCTGGGAGTCTCAGCCGCCGCGGCAGTCTCGGTGGGCCATGCGCTCGGCGCGGCGGACCCTGCAAAAGCGCGCCGCGCCGCACTGCTTGCGCTTGGTCTGGGCGTCGGCTTCATGTTCTGTGCCGCAGCGGTGTTCCTGGCGGCGCCGCACGCACTCACGCGCCTTTACACGGACGACGCACGCATCGTTGCACTGGTTCGGCCCCTGCTGGTGCTGGCCGCGCTCTTTGCCATCTTCGACGCGGTGCAGATTATCCTGACCGGTGCCCTGCGCGGCATGGGCCTCACCCGCGTGCCCATGCTGGCAAACCTTGTCGGCTACTGGGTCTTCGGTCTGCCCATCGGTGTGCTGCTCGCATTTCACGGTGCTGTGCGGCACCGCACCGCCGTCAGCCCCTACGGCGTGCTGGGCATATGGGCTGGACTCACGCTTGCACTGGTGCTCATCGCCTGCATGCTCTTCGTCTACTGGAACAGCCGCACGCGCCGCCTCATCCTGCGTGGCGTCGCAGAGCCGCAGTCGTACAGCGAAGTGCCGGCACACTAGCACCGCAGATGCACCGGCGCACCACGTGCAGACCGACTCATCGGCAGCGCCTCAACGTGCTCTCGGATCCCTCTGCATTCGCGCAGACGCTGCGTTTCACACGCATCAGGTTTTGTTGATGCACGCGCAGAAACACCGTATCAGCCTGGCGGTTTAAAGAGCCCTTGCTGCTGCCTCCGCACTTGCCCACGCCCATTGAAAGTTATGGCCGCCCAAGTGGCCCGTCACGTCCACTACCTCACCGATAAAGGCCAGCCCCGGCACCCGCTTCGCCTGCATCGTTGTGCTGTCCAGCTCCGCCGTGCTCACGCCGCCGGCCGTCACCTCTGCTTTCGCAAAACCCTCGTCGCCGCCGGGTGTAAGCGTCCACGCGTGTAGCTGCGCTTCCAGGGTTGTAATGGACGCGTTCTTCCAGTCAGGCGGCAGGTGCAGCTCAAGCCATCGCTCCGCCAGCCGCGCCGGCAGCCACTGCCGCAGCAGGCCATAGGCGGTCTGCGCGTCACGCACCGCACGCGCGTCCAGCATGGGCGCAAACACACCGTCTTCCGGCACCAGGTCAAAGCGCACCTTCTCACCGGCGCGCACGTACGACGAAATCTGCAACACTGCCGGTCCAGACAGTCCACGGTGCGTAATCAGCATCTTTTCGCGAAACGCAGGCGGCGCGACACGCCCTTTCTTTGGCGGCACCGCTGTCGCAATCACCTCCGTGGAAAGCCCGGAAAGATCTGCCCACTCGTCCACGTCGTCCCCGTGGAAGGTCAGCGGGACCAGCGCGGGTCGTGGCTCCACCACCCGCAGACCAAAGCCGCGCGCAACGTCGTACCCCACCCCAGTCGCACCCATCTTCGGTATCGACAGGCCACCCGTGGCGACCACCACGGTGCGCGCCCGCACGGTGCCGTTCAGCACGCGCACGGCAAAGCCGTCGCCGTCAGCAGTCACGCCCAACACCTGCGTTCGCATGCGCGTCTCCACACCGGCGTCGCGACACTCCGACTCCAGCATGGTCACAATGCTCTGCGCGGAACCGTCGCAAAACAGCTGGCCAAGCGTCTTCTCGTGGAACGGAATTCGGTGCTTCTGCACCAGCGCGATAAAGTCCTGCGGCGTGTACCGCGCCAGCGCGCTTTTGGCAAAGTGCGGGTTCTCGCTCAGGAAGTTCGCCGGCGTGCAGTGCATGTTCGTAAAGTTGCACCGGCCGCCGCCGCTGATCAGGATTTTGCGGCCCGCGCGCTCCCCTGCATCCACCAGCAGCACACGGCGGCCGCGCCGTGCTGTCTCCGCCGCGCACAGCATGCCGGCAGCACCCGCGCCCAGCACAATGCAGTCGTACAGCGACGCATCGCGCGGCGCGTCCTCAAAAGAGCCCATCCCGCTATTCTAGGCAATGGAGGCACCGCAGTGGCAGAACCGCAATCAACCCGTCCCGGCACAGTCAATCGTCAGCGTCAAAAGGTGCTCCGCAAGGTGGACTGGATCCCCGGCGGCATGGACGGCCAGAGCGTCTACGTGCTGCAGTGCCAGCGGCCCGGCTGCGGCTTTGAGTATGGCGAAGAGGGCATCCGCGTGCACCAGCGCAAATGTCCGCGCTGCGACGGTGGTCTCCCCGGCCTGCCCGTGCCTGCGGCCGCGCCTACCCTGTTCGGCTGACGAGGTCTTTACGGCGCTCAAGTATGTCTGCTGGGTGGCATCGACACTGCTCTGCTGGTGCTCTCCGCAACAAACGGAAAAGGGGCACCGTCTAAGCTGGTGTGGTGAACTCCGCTCGCACGTTCCGCTTTGCCGTCGCGCTCTCCGCCCTCGCCGCCTCGCTCGGCTGCACGCACCTGCCTGGGCAACCTCCGTCGGGCAAGGCGACGCCCGTCTACGGATACCAGGTCGTCAACAAGTTTCCCCACAGCACCGGCAGCTACACGGAAGGTTTTCTCTTCCTGGACGGCCTGTTCTACGAAGGCACCGGGCTTGAAGGCCACAGCGCGCTTCTGGCGGACGCACCCTCCACCGGCAACCCGGTGCAGAAGCACGAGATCGATCCAAAATACTTCGGCGAAGGCATCGTCGACTGGGGACCCAACCTCTACCAATGGACGTGGCAGACCCACACCGGCTTCGTCTATGACCGGTTCACCTTTCGCCCCATCCGGCAGTTCACCTATACCGGTGAAGGCTGGGGCATGACCCACGACAAGACGGCCATCATCACCAGCGACGGCACCAGCACGCTGCGTTTCCGCGATCCTGCCACCTTCAAAGAAACCCGTCACATCACCGTGCACGACGGTACAAAGCCGATCGACATGTTGAACGAGCTGGAGTACGTCAAGGGCGAGATCTACGCGAACGTCTGGCACGACGACAGGATCGCGCGCATCTCCCCACGCGACGGCCGTGTGCTCGGCTGGATTGACCTCCGCGGTATCCTGCCGGAGTCGCAGCGGGTCAACGCAGAGTCCGTTCTAAACGGGATTGCCTATGACGCCGCGCACGACCGCCTGTTCGTAACGGGCAAGCAGTGGCCTGCAGTCTTTGAGATCAGGCTTGTGCCGCGGAACTGACAAGTGACGCTCCAGGCAGCCCGGCCGCGTCAAGGCCTTCCTGTGTGCGCCCACGCGCCGGTTCGGCTTCCGTCTCCAGTTCGCCCGCTGCCTGTCTTCATGCATCCGCTGGCCGGCGTTGCCGCACAGCATCAAGGCATCACCCGGGAACGGCGGCTGGTTTCCCGCGCCCGTTGTCTGTACACTGCCTGAGTGCCCGGCATGTGGGGAAACCCGTGACCAGGCAGACACATCGCACCTCCAGCCGCTCGCATGGGCGGTGGCAGCTTGTGCATCCAACCGGTTCACAAAGCATCATTCAGGTTCAGGAGAACGAAGAATCATGGCAGCAGTCGACGAGAAGGTCAAAAGCATCATTGTGGAGCAGCTTCAGGTGGACGAGGCGGAAGTCACCCCCGGCGCCTCCTTTCAGGAAGACCTCGGAGCTGATTCGCTCGATGTCGTCGAGCTCGTGATGCAGTTCGAAGAGGCATTCGATATCCAGATCCCCGATGAGGACGCGGAAAAGATCAAGACCGTCAAAGATGCGACCGACTACATCGAAGCGCACGCAAAGGCAAAGTAATCGTGGCTGAGGTTCGCACCATTCTGGCGCGCCGTGTTGTCGTTACCGGCATTGGCCTGATCTGTGGCATTGGCAATACTGCACCCGTCATCTGGGAGAACCTGATGAAGGGGACGAGCGGTATGGGTGAGATCACCCTCTTCGGTCTTGAAGGTCACCCCGTGCGTTTTGCTGCGGAGGTGAAGGACTTTGACGTCCACCAGTTCGTGGAGAAGAAGGAGGCCCGCAAGATGGGCCGCTTCATCCACTTCGCCATGGCGGCAAGCGCAGAAGCCATGCAACACTCCGGTCTTGAAGTTACCGAAGAAAACTGCGAACGCGTCGGTGTCCACATCGGTTCCGGCATCGGTGGCTTTGACATTATTGAGCGGGAGCACACCAACCTGATGAATGGTGGACCGCGCAAGATTTCGCCGTTCTTCATTCCGGCGACGATCGTGAATCTTGCCGCGGGTCACGTGTCGATCAAGTACAACGCCAAGGGGCCCAACGAGGCCACAGCCACAGCCTGCACCACATCTGCCCATGCCATTGGCGATGCGTTTCGCACCATCCAGCGCGGCGACGCGGATGCCATGATCGCGGGCGGAGCAGAGGGTGCCATCACGCCGCTGAGCGTGGGTGGCTTTGCCAGCATGAAGGCGCTGAGCACCCGCAACGATGAGCCCACCAAAGCCAGCAGGCCCTGGGACAAGGACCGCGACGGCTTCGTCATCGGCGAAGGCGCGGGCATCCTGATCCTGGAAGAGTTGGAATTTGCGAAGGCACGCGGCGCCAAGATCCTGGCTGAAGTCGTCGGGTACGGCATGAGTTCCGACGCCTTCCACATGACGGGCATGGCCCCGGAAGGTGACGGCTGCCGTCGCGCCATGGTCAACGCGCTGAAGTCTGCGGACCTGGCGCCGGACAGCATCGACTACGTCAACGCGCACGCGACCAGCACGCCGCTGGGCGACGCCATGGAATCCAAAGCCATGGAGAATGTCTTCGGCGAGCGCGCCCTCAACCACACGCTCCTCGTGTCTTCGACCAAGTCGATGACCGGGCACCTCCTCGGTGGCGCAGGCGGTCTTGAGGCCGGCATTACCATCATGGCCATGCAGAAGGGAATCGTTCCGCCGACGGTCAACCTCGACAATGTCGATCCCGAATGCCGACTGAACTATGTGCCGCATACGCCGGTCGAGCACGAGGTGAAGTACGCCCTCAGCAATTCCTTCGGCTTCGGCGGCACCAACGGCTCGCTCATCTTCAAGCGCTGGGACGGCGACTGACTCCAGTCCGCTCGTCTGCAAGGAATCCTACCCATGTCCGTCTGTGCGGACATGGGGCTTGTCGTCTGGAACTCGCAGTCACGAGTGCGCTACTATCCGCTCTGACGCCACGATGAAGTCCTTCCTGCTCCAGTTCCGCGCCGCGCCCAACCTGCTCACGCTCCTGCGGCTCTTCATCATCCCGTTCCTGGTCATCAACCTCCTGGACCACCGCAACGGTGTAGCACTTCTGCTTTTCATTCTGGCGGGCATCACGGACGCGCTGGACGGCACGCTCGCCCGCAAGCTCGGCCAGAGCACCCGCCTCGGCCAGTACCTCGATCCCATCGCCGACAAGCTCATGCTGAGCACGCTCTTCCTTACCGTCACCCACATGGGCTTGGTTCCGCGCTACGTCACGGTGCTGGTCTTTGCGCGCGACTTCGGCATTCTGCTGATCAGCACGCTGCTTTTCGCCACCAACACGCTCCGCGACTTCCGTCCCAGCCTGCTTGGCAAGCTCAACACGGTACTCCAGATTGCAACGGTATTTCTGGTTCTGGTCGAATCGGTGTATCCGCGCCAACCCTGGCTCATGCTGCGCCATGTGCTGCTCATCGGGGTGGCGTGGGTTGCTCCACTTTCCGCGGCACAGTACGCCTTCATCGTCACCCAGCGCCTCAGCACGAGCCCCACAAACCGCCCAGCTTCCGCCTGACTCATGCTGTTCGATAATTCCTATCAAACAGCCTTGCCAGTCCTTCGGCATCGGCCTACACTAAAGAAGCTGGCACACGTCCGCGCTGCGGCTGGGCCCGCCTGACACCATGCTGCGACTGACCAAAAAAGCGGACTACGGCCTGATGGCGTTGAAATACCTCGCCGAGCAGGCACTCGTCACGGGGTCACCCGTCGCTCAGTCCGCGAAAGACATCGCGGATGCCTACCATATCCCCCCACAGTTGCTTGCCAAGATCCTGCAGACGCTTACCCGTGGCGGCATCCTGGTTTCAACCGCCGGTACCAACGGCGGCTATGTGCTGGCGCGGCCAGCGTCTGAAATCAACGCCTTCGACGTGATCCGCACCATCGACGGACCTCTGTTCATCACCAGCTGCATCACGATCCACGGCACCTGCGACCTTGCCGGCCACTGCACCATCAAAGAACCATTGCGCAAAGTCAACGACAGCATCAAGGACCTGCTCACCGACATCCGCGTCTCTGACCTGGCTGAGCCGCAGGAGAGCAACACGAACGCACCGCTCGCCGGCGGTCTTGTCAGCATCGCAATGTAGGCGTCTTGGCCCAGCTTTTTGCACCACGAGTCTAGAGATCGATCGTTCCATCTTTCGCTCAGCACCAGCCGCCTGCACAAGGCGCAGCACGACAGGGAGACCACCATTATGAGTACTGCCGCCGTAGAACTTCTCGAGTCCACGCCCGTCCACCGCGGCGTTCAGCTTCCCATTTACATGGACAATCACGCCACCACCGCACTCGATCCCCGCGTGCTTGAAGCCATGCTGCCCTACATGACCAAGATCTACGGCAACTCTGCCAGCCGTAACCACCAGTTCGGCTGGGAGGCAGAGCAGGGCGTCGACAAGGCCCGCGAGCAGATTGCCAAGCTCATCGGCGCGTCCGCCAAGGAGATCATCTTCACCTCCGGCTCCACCGAGAGCAACAACCTCGCCATCAAGGGCGTCGCGGAGATGTACCGCGAAAAGGGCAACCACATCATCACCCAGGTGACCGAGCACAAGGCCACCTTGGACGCCTGCAAGCGCCTTGAAAAGAACGGCTATAACGTGACCTACCTGCCCGTCCAGGCAGACGGTCTGGTCGCCGTCGCCGACGTGGAAAAGGCCATCACCGACAAGACCATCCTCGTCAGCATCATGTACGCCAACAACGAGATCGGCATCATCAACCCCATCCGGGAGATCGGCGCGCTTTGCCACGCAAAGGGCGTCCTCTTTCACACGGATGCCGTGCAGGCCGTCGGGAAGATCCCTGTAAACGTCATCGCCGACAACATCGACCTGCTCAGCCTGACCGGCCACAAGCTCTACGGCCCCAAGGGTGTCGGCGTGTTGTACGTTCGCCGCCGCAACCCGCGCGTGCAGCTCAACGCCCAGATCGACGGCGGCGGCCACGAGCGCGGCATGCGTTCCGGCACGCTCAACGTCCCCGGCATCGTTGGTCTCGGCGAAGCCTGTGAAATCGCCATGAACGAGATGGAGTCCGAGGGCAAGCGTCTTGCCGAGTTGCGCGACTACATGAAGGACAAGTTCCTCAACGCGCTCGACTACACCTACGTCAACGGCAACATGGAGCACCACCTGCCCAACAACCTCAACATCAGCTTCGTTTATGTCGAGGGTGAATCGCTGCTGATGGGCATCAACGACATCGCCGTCTCCTCCGGCTCCGCCTGCACCTCGGCCACGCTCGAGCCCAGCTACGTCCTCAAGGCGCTCGGCCTCGGCGACGACGTTGCGCACAGCTCCATCCGCTTCGGCCTTGGCCGCTTCAACACCAGGGAAGAAGTGGACTACGTCTCCGACAAGCTGATCGACACTGTTCTCAAGCTGCGCGAACTGTCGCCGCTGTATGAGATGGTGAAGGAAGGCATCGACCTCGAAAAGGTCGAGTGGACCGCCCACTAACGCTTCGTATCCTGCAGGGGCCGATCCAATGTAGATCGGCCCGCATCTAACTTGTACGTTTCGCTCAGCAACACAGGAGAAACATCATGGCATACAGCGATAAGGTCGTCGACCACTACGAGAATCCCCGCAACGTCGGTACCCTCGACAAGAGCTCCGATGAAGTTGGCACCGGTCTCGTCGGTGCACCGGAGTGCGGCGACGTCATGCGCCTCCAGATCAAGGTGAACCCGACGACCCAGGTCATCGAGGACGCGAAGTTCAAGACCTTCGGCTGTGGCTCTGCCATCGCCAGCTCTTCGCTGGCCACCGAGTGGGTCAAGGGCAAAACGGTCGCGGAGGCTCTTGCCATCTCCAACACCGAGATCGTCAAGGAACTCGCGCTCCCCCCGGTCAAGATTCACTGCTCGGTGCTGGCGGAAGACGCCATCCGCGCGGCCATCGGCGACTGGAAGAAGAAGAACAACCTGGCAGATCAGGCAGCACCGCAGCACGACCTCGTCGGCGCCGTAAACTAACCGGCCTCACCGGTGTCAGCCAGAAGAGACAAGCGCCGTCCGTCTACGACGGACGGCGCTCTCCTGCGTGTTCATCGTCGGATGGAAGCGTAGCCAGCTCCCGCCGCAGTGCCTCATCACTCCTGCGACGCAGTCGACGTTCATAGCGCCACACCCGTACAACGTATGTCCCAACAAATGCGGCCACACCCAGCAGCAGCCCGTCCAGTACTCCCACAACAATCGCTGCTGAGAGCATCTCCAGGTGTCCGGGGTACGTTCGCCGCATGTAGCCGCGTGCCAGCCACCAGCTCACCGTGCCCAGCACCACGGCTGTCACCGCGCCAGACCGCAGCGAGGCCACAAAGTCTCCGGGGAATCGGTCAATCGAGTCTGGCACCGAGCGCCACATGCACCGATACTAAGAGCGGACGAGTCTAAACTCCATCCTGCGGCGTCTCCGGATGCGGCATTCGCACGAAAGGCAGTGAATCAGTATGGCCATGGTCGGCATTAGCACCACCACCAGCACCGAGATGAGCGCACCTGCACCCGCTGCCGGTGCTGCGCCGGTGTACAGTAGCGCCATCGTGTCGCCGGTCTCCCAGCCTGAGGCGAATGCCAAGGCACAGAACATCCAGGTCACCGAGAAGGCTCTGAAGCGCATCCACGCCGCCATGGCGAAAGAGGGTGTGTCTGCCAACGAAGGCGGCCTCCGCCTCGGCATTTCCGGCGGCGGCTGCTCCGGCCTCAGCTACAACATCCGCTTTGACTCCAGGCCTCGCGAGCGCGACCGCGTCTACAAGTACGAGTACGCCGAGACGCCGGTGCAGATCTTTGTCGACCCCAAGAGCTTCCTGTATCTCAGCGGCATGGTACTCGACTTTGAAGAGACCATCATGCGTCAGGGCTTTAACTTTATCAATCCTCACAGCACCAAGAGCTGCGGCTGTGGCAGCAGCTTCACGGCATAGGCGTGCCTGCGGCAGGGATTGCTGAGTGCGCTCAGCCGGAGCGCTCATTCGTGCGCGCTGCTCGCCTCATCTGCTCCATCGCTGCGCTGATCCTTGCTTGCCTGGTGCTTGCTGCCGCCGCGACTACATCGTTCTTTGCCGTTGTCACCATGCGGGGTGGCAGCGCCGTTCCCGGTCACATTGCGCTCTTCTCAGTTGCAGCGGCGAGCCTTGTCCTCGTGGTGCTTAGCGCGTTGACGCTTCAGCGCGATCGTGCTGCTGCTCTCGCACCTTGGCTAGTGCTGACGGTGCTGGTCTGCTTCGTCGCGCTCTCATGTGCGCCCTATGCGCGGGGTGCGGTGCTGCTGGGGTACACCGCAGCAGCACCGCATATGCCGGTGTACCTCGCCGCCGCGCTGGTCGCAATTCTAGGACTCACGCAGGTCGCAGCGCGGCTTGCGCGTCGCAGTGCCTGCTCCTGTAACTAGCAGAAGCACACACTGCGAGAGCTAGGAATGCATCAACTCCTCTGCGGCAACGAAACCGCGCGATGCCTGGACAAACCCCGGCCGGTGTAGAAACGTACCCACCTCGTAGCCTGATGCCTCCGCTCGTGCCAGCAGCGCAGCGTTCGTCTCTGCTTCAGCACCTACAAGTGACAGCGTCTCCGGCTCAAGCTCAAGCCACGGGAGCAGGGCGGCAAACAACTCACGATTGAAGTACGTATGCCCGTCGCTTTCGTTCACAGCCAGCAGCCATCGCACATCGCCGTCCGCCCAAAAGCTCTCCGTGTTGACTGAGCCGATATTGTGCGCCAATGCCACCCGCGTCAGCGTCGCGACGCGCCACGCATCATCCCCTTCAATGCCCATGGACCAGCCGGCCTCGGCCATCGCGTGGCGTCCCTGCAGGCGGTCGAAGAGCTCAGCGTGTGCATGTGGGTTGGCGTGAGCCTCCAGGGGCACTGCCCGCAACAGCGCCCAGCCCAGCGCCGGCAACGTGCGCAGCACACCGTTCAGGTGCGGCACGCCGGGCACCACTGGCCGCGCGGGCGCATCCGCCATCTCGTCCTCGCTAAAATGCTCGCGCACTTCCGCCAGCAACGTCTTAAGCGCGGTGCGGTACTGTTGCTGAACGGTTGCGTTCGACAGGAAGGCATCTTCGAGCTCGAACTCTGCCGCAATCGTCTCGGCCTGTGGCAGGCTTACATCCGTCGACGGCGTGCCCGCGAACATCGCTGCTGCGTTTACATCCGTGACATCAGTCGTCGTTGGCTTTTCAGGCTGGGCAGAGCCATCCGGCGACACCGGAACCAGCCCTGCCACGTGCAGCGCAATGGTCGCCGGAATACCAACCTCGGCGTACACCTTCGGTTTTTTCCCAACGTCCCCCGCCAAAGAGTGCTCTGCGGAAGACGCAGCCGATTCGTGCGCGTCCTCAGCCGCCAGCGCGGCCAGCACCTCAGCCGACACCGGCGCATAGTCCTTACCGATCGCCACAACCTCTTCCACTTCGTCCGACGCCGCGACCGCACCCGTGCCGGTGGTCACCGCTACCGGCGTCACCGGCTGCAATGTCTCGCCCTCCTGATCGAAGTAGGCTTCAATTTGCTCAATCACGTGGTCCGCGTCCAACACCAACTGGTAATCCGGCCCACCACTTACCAGCGCATACAGGTTGTCGCCGCGCATGGCGTGCCGCATGGCCTCGTGCAAAGGTCGCAACCGGAGACGTGTAAGCGCTTCTTCCAGGCTGTAGACGCCGCTGCCGTTCAGCGTATCGAAGAGCCTGTCCCACGGCTGCTCTGCGCTCGCCCACATCTCCCGCCAATTCAACAGCACAACGTATTGAAAGCCGCGCAGGTCCAGCGTTAATCCGTTGCGATGTAAATCGGTCGCACGCCGCAGGTACTCCAGGTTGCTCGTCACGTCGCGGTAGGCCACAAAGAGATCGTCATTCCACGGCAGCCCTAGTCCATCGGCGACGGACCGCTGGCGCATCTCGCCTGAACCCTTGTCCATAAAACCGGCCGAGTGGTGCAGCGTTCCATGCGTCGACCCATAACTGTTGTTATAGGCAACCAGCGACCTTTGACCTTCGAAGTTATTAGAGTAGGCGAAGACATTCTCATTGACGGAGCCGTCTCCAGCCCAGAAATCATAGAGTGTAAAGTTCGCACTCTCTGCGAAGATACGCCGGTTCCGCAGCAGGGGTGAGATCTCGTGCTCGAACCGTGCGATCAAACCTTCGTTTGGCGACTCCTGCATCTTTGCAGCCTTGTACTCCATGCCGTACTGCTCGGTAAAGCCCTCAATCTGCCCATGCCCAAACATGGGCAAGCCCGGCAGCGTTGCCATCAGCGTACTTACACCAAAGAACTTATCACCTGACCCGAACTGCGCAATTGCAGTCTTCTCATCCGGGTTACTCATAAAGTTGACATATCGCTTCAAGATATCCGGATCGAACTCCAATGTCTTTTTCAGATAACTCCGATACTTCGCATTTTCCTCGTCGCGCAGCATCACCATAAAGGCCGAGTTATAGACGCGGTGCATTCCCAGCGTCCGCACAAAATAACCTTCCAGCATCCAGAACGCTTCGGCCAGCAGCAGCGTCCCGGGTACCTCAGCGGCCACGCGATCCACGACCTCACGCCAGAACTCAACCGGCATCAGCGCGTTGAACTCTTCGTCGCTCATGGCATCTTCCGCGCGTGACGGAATGGACCCACCCGCACCCGGCAGAGGGAACCAAAGCCGCTGCACATGCCGCTTCGCCAGCACCATGGCCGCGTCAAAACGAATAATCGGGAACAGCCGCGCTACATGCAAAATCACCTGCATCACGTGTTCACGCACGGCAGCCTTGCTGTAGTCCAACTGCGCCGTGTCGTTCCACGCAAAAGTCGTGCCGTCGTTGCCGTGGTACATAAAGCGCGTGTCGCCGTTGCTGTGTCGCAGCCGAAAGACCACGGCCGCATCCGTTTGATCGTAGTAATGGTCCTCAATCTTGATCTCAACGCGCGGGTCTGCGGATAAGTCGGGACCGTTGAAGCTGTAACTGGGAAACGGCGATTCCCAACGCGACAGGAACCACTCCGGGTGCTCGATCACCCAGGGTGAATCGATGCCCATGTGGTTCGGCACCATGTCAGACGCCAGGCGTAATCCAAAGCGAGCGGCACGGTCGCGCAGGTTTTCATACGCGCTGTTGCCACCCAGGTCTTCGGCAATCTGATAGTCCTTCAGCGAGTATGCGGATGCGACGGCATCCGTGTTCCCACGCAGGTGCTTGATGGTGCGCGATGCCACGGACCGCTCCCACAACCCGATCAGCCACAGACCAGTAATGCCCCGTCGCGCCATCAGGCTTAGCTCTTCGTCCGGTACCTGGTCCAGCCGGTAGATATGGCGCAGATACTTTTGCGATAACTGCTCCAGCCACACGTAGGTGCTCTTCGCGAGTAAGACGACGTTCGGCATCCACGCCTGGTCCGCGCTGAAGGCTTCGTACTCGTTCAACGGTGCCTGGTAACCCTGCGCATAGCGCCGAACGCGCTTGCCATCGGGACCAATCACCCATTCGCCATACTCGTCAAAGCCCACATATTCGTCACCGACGAAGCCCTCGTGCGCAGTACCGAACGCGCCGTGCCGATGGTTGTCAGGACCAGCCGGGTTAAAGCGCATCCAGATTGCGATGTCTTCCTCGCGCAGAACGTCGATTGCGAGCAGCGCGCGTTTCAACTCCGGACCAAGGTGCTGCTCCCAATGTGTGCGGATGTAGTCCAACTGGCCCGTCAACGAGTCCGGAGATGCGAGCATGGGCGCCACCAGAGCGTCCAGCAGCGTTCCAACCTCCGGCGACAGCTTTGGGCGCGTCTCAAAGTAGCTTGGCAACGAGGTCGTTACCGTTTTGTACGCAGGCACTTCTTTAGCCAGCGAAGCATCCTCAAACAGCTGACGGAATGGCTTGAATGCAGGGTTCGCATTCGCCAGCCACAGCAGCAGTACTTCTTCAAAGGCTGCTTCGCGGTTCGGCAGGCCATCCGTCGACCCAAGCAGCCACTCTGCCGGCGTGATCTCGCCGCGGTAGATGGCGCTGTTTGGAAACTGCGTGGTGAATGCCAGCAGCAACGTCTGCAGCCGCTCTCCGCCAACCTCCTGCGTAAAGTACTGCAGCGCGGCTGTGAGCACCGCAGGGTCTACCGTCTTTCGGTACACGGCCACCAGCGCATGCTGCAGCTCGTCGATCAGCCCCATGGCGAACAGCGCGCCGCCATGCATCGTGCGCTTTGGGTCACTTTCAGTACCCAGTCCCACGTTCAACTGTTGCGCCAGCTTGCGGCTGGCTGCCACGTTGGCAAACACCACGTTGCCCGTGTAGCCGAACAGCACGTCATCGACACCGGCAAGGTCACGGACTGATCGTGCAATATGAAATTCCATCGTCGGACGCATGCAGCACGCGCTTTCTCGCTTCCGTACGTGCGGAAGCATTTGGGGAACACCCTCAAGACTAATGGCAAGACGCCGCGCCATTCAGCGGCGAGCCGGTGTGTGTCAGGTAGATGCAGCCAATGCACTTTGGGTAACGTGGCGATCGCCAGCCGGCTCGGCGCGCACAGGACACGCTGGCCTGCGTCTGGTCGCCTTCCAAGGCGAATCGTTTGCACGCAGTGATATTCTCCTCCCCCACCGGCAACTCGCGTCAGACGAGCGCCGGACCCACGCGTCGTTCTGGAGGCACCATGGCTGCACCCACCGTCACCCGCTCCGCCGGCACCGTTCACAAACCTGCAAAGTCCTCCCTGCAAATCTTCAACATGAGCTTTGGCTTTCTCGGCATCCAGTTCGGCTGGGGTCTGCAGCAGGCCAACATGAGCGCCATCTATGAGTACCTTGGCGCGCGTCCCGACCAAATCCCAATCCTGTGGCTTGCCGCGCCGCTTACCGGCCTACTCATTCAGCCGCTCATCGGCCACATGAGCGACCGCACGTGGGGCCCGCTCGGTCGCCGGCGGCCCTACTTTCTTGTGGGCGCCATCCTCAGCACCATCGCTCTGCTCGCCATGCCATCGGCCAAAACCCTGCTGTTCGCGGCCACCATGCTCTGGATTCTGGACGCCTCCATCAACATCAGCATGGAACCCTTTCGTGCCTTTGTGGCAGACCTGCTGCCGGAGGGCCAGCGCACCCGCGGCTTCGCCATGCAAAGTATCTTTATTGGCCTTGGCGCAGTTATTGCCTCGTCGCTACCGTGGTTTCTGACCAACGTCGTTCACCTGCACTCTGAGGGTGGCGTCCACGCCATTCCGCTCACCGTCCGCATCAGCTTTTACGCGGGCGCCGCGGCGTTTCTGGGTGCAGTTCTTTACACGATCTTCACCACAAAGGAATATCCGCCAGAGGACCTGGAGTCGTTCCGCGCGCACAAGCAGGCCAGCAAGGGCCCGGGTGTGGCCGTGCGCGAAATCCTGACCGCCGTCCGGGAGATGCCACTCACCATGCGCCGTCTTGGCGGCGTGCAGTTGCTCACCTGGCTCGGCCTCTTCTGCATGTGGCTCTACTTTCCCGTAGCCGTGGCACACAACGTCTTCGGCGCCACCGACACGAACAGCCAACTTTATCGTGATGGCGTGGAGTGGGGTGGCCTCTGCTTTGGCGCATACTCCGCCGTCTGCTTCGCCTTTTCGTTTGCGCTGCCCACGCTTGCACGCAGGCTGGGCCGCAAGCACACCCACTCTCTGTGCCTGGCCTGCGGTGCCGCCGGTCTGCTCGGCGTCCTGCTCATGCACAACAAGTATCTCCTGCTGCTCAGCATGGTCGGCGTCGGCATCGCGTGGGCAAGCACGCTTTCCATGCCGTACGCCATGCTCGCCGCCGTGCTGCCGCCGCGGCAAACTGGCGTCTACATGGGCATCTTCAACTTCTTCGTCGTCCTGCCGGAGATCCTGGCCTCGCTCTTCTTCGGCCTCATCATGATCCACGTGCTGCATAACAACCGCATCTACGCCATCGCCGCCGGTGGCATCTGCATGGCGGTTGCCGCAGTTCTCATGCAACGTGTCGACGATCCGCAAACCCTCAGCGTCGCCAACATCTAAACGAATCAGCAACATCGGCGCATCCTGCAGCGTCTTCAACATCGGTTCCACTGCGGTGAACGCAGCACACAGTCAATTCCGTCCACAGCGCATCCTATCGGCGTACAGCAGGTGCGGCACAATGGGTTGGGCAGGTTGGTTTGCGGCGCACGGCTATCTCGTCGTCGGCGGTGTGTTGTTCTTTTCTGCTCTCGGGCTTCCCATGCCGACGGTACTCGCCCTGCTGCTTGCCGGCTCGGCCGCGGCCCATGGTTCCCTCGCGCTGCCGCTTATCTTCCTTGTCGCCGTACTGGGCGAAAATCTGGGCGCCACCATCATGTATTTCGCCGGTCGCGCCTCCGGCTGGTGGCTGCTGGGCAAGCTCTGCCGGGTCTCCATGGACCCCGAAACCTGCATCTTCCGTTCCGCGGATTTCTTCTACAAGCGCGGCGCACGCACCCTGGTCTTCGCCCGCTTCATTCCAGGCCTCGCCAGCATGGCCCCACCCCTGGCCGGCAGCCTCAATATGAAGCCCGGCCGCTTTTGGCGCTATGACATCGCCGGGGCGCTGCTCCATGTCGCAGCCTGGCTCTCCGTCGGCTATTTCTTCAGCCCGCTTATACGGCGCATCACGGGCGCGCTCGCCGTCGTTGGTCACGTCGTACTCGGCTTCGTAGCACTCGTGGCGCTCGGCTACCTCGTCAACTGGGTCGTCATTCAGGTCCGCGACTACAAGCTTCGCGACGTGGAGAAGGTTGCGCCCGCCGACCTCGTCGCCCGCCTGGAAAACCCAGACCCAACGCGGCCTATCGTTATCGCCGACGTCCGCTCCCACGGCTACTACGATCCAGGCATGCAGCGCATCAAGAACTCCATCCGCGTGGAACCCAATCGCCTGCTACCGGAACTTGACGCCCTCCGCGAAACTCTCGCCACCGAGTGCGACATCTACGTGTACTGCTCGTGCGTCCGCGATGCAACCTCCGTCCGTATTGCTCACACACTGTCGGAGCACGGTCACAAGGTCCGCGTCATCGAAGGTGGACTGCGCCAATGGCTCAGCTCCGGCAACCCGACGGAAGCTGTCCCGGAAAACGAGATGCACCACCTGCCGCGCTTCGAATAGTTGGCCCGAAGAACGCGTAGCGCGGCAGCGCATAAACTGGAGTTATGGCCGCTTCCTTTGACATTCTGATTGTCGGCGCCGGACACGCCGGCTGCGAAGCTGCGGCCGCCGCCGCGCGCGTGGGCCTCAGTACCGCGCTGCTCACGCTGTCGCTGGACAAGATTGCCCAGATGAGCTGCAACCCCGCGATCGGCGGCGTTGCCAAGGGCCATCTGGTCCGCGAAATCGACGCCCTCGGCGGCCTGATGGGGCTTGTCGCGGACGCGAGTGGCATCCAGTTTCGCCTGCTCAACACCTCGCGCGGCCCCGCCGTTCAGTCCCCGCGCGCGCAGTGCGACAAAGCGCACTATCGCGTCGTGATGCGGTCGGTGTTGGAACAAATCCCGAACCTGCATCTCCTCCAGGCGGAAGTCGCTGACGTCCTGCTCCAAACGGACCACGATGGATCCCGCACCTGCACCGGCCTGCGACTCGCCGATGGCACGGAGCTTCACGCCCGCGCCGTCATCATCACCACCGGCACCTTCCTCAACGGCCTCATCCACTGCGGTGAAGAGCGCACCAGCGCTGGCCGCACACCCACGGAGGCCGCCTCCGTTCTCCTCGGCGAATCTCTCAAAAAACTTGGCCTGCGCCAGACGCGGCTCAAAACCGGCACACCGCCGCGGCTCGACGGCCGCACTATCGACTGGTCCCGCTTCACCGAGCAGCCCGGCGACGCCGACCCCACAGCGTTCTCCTTTCGCTCGCCCGCAACGCCACCCCTGCGGCAGATCTGCTGCCACATCGCCACCACCACGCCACAGACGATGCAGCTCATACGCGACAACGTCCACCGATCGCCCATGTACACCGGCGCCATCCAGGCCATTGGGCCGCGCTACTGCCCCTCCATTGAAGACAAGATCGTCCGCTTCCCGGACAAGCTCTCCCACCAGTTCTTCCTCGAGCCGGAAGGCCTCCACACCGACGAGGTCTACATCAACGGCATGTCCACCTCGCTGCCGCGCGAGGTTCAGCTCCGCATGGTCCAAAGCATCCCCGGGCTCGAGAACGCAACGATGCTGCGCCCCGGCTATGCCATCGAGTACGACGCCATCGACCCAACGGAGCTCGACCGCACGCTGCAGGTCAAGAGCATCGCAAACCTCTTCCTCGCTGGCCAGATCAACGGCACCAGCGGCTACGAAGAGGCCGCATGCCAGGGCCTCATGGCCGGCATAAATGCGGCGTTGCAGGTCAAAGGCGAACCCGCCTTCACCCTCGACCGCACCGAGGCCTACATCGGCATCCTCATCGACGACCTGATCAGCAAGGGCACCGACGAGCCCTACCGCATGTTTACCTCCCGCGCCGAGTTCCGCCTGCACCTCCGTATCGATAACGCCGACACTCGCCTGACCCCTCATGGCCGCGCCCTTGGCCTGGTGGATGACGCCGCGTGGGCCGGGTTCAACGCACGCCAACGCCGCCTGGCCGCCCTCACGCACCTGCTTGAAACGACGCGTGTCGACACCTCCATCGCGCTGGCTCTCGAGTTGCAGCTGCACATCGCGAACTCTCACTCTGGCGCTGCCACACGCGCGTATACGGAAGACCCGGATGCCCACACTTTATCGACAGCTCCCCCGTCGACCAGGCTGCAGCACAACAACCACGTCGGCAACACCGAAAGCTCCGATCCCTGGCTCACCATAAACACCAAAGGCCAGCTCCTCGCCGACCTCCTCAAGCGTCCCGACCTCCGCATCGACACGCTGATCCCGCTGCTGACGGATCGCCTGCAATCCAGCGACGCCCTCACTCCCTACGCCACAGCCACCGGGGCGCTGCTCCACAACGAGATGCGTGCCGTGGAGACGGAGTTGAAATACGCCGGCTATCTCGACCAGCAGCGCCGCCAGATTGAAAAACTTCGCCGCGCCGAGCAGCGCCGCATCCCGGCCACCTTCCACTACACCGGTCTCAGCGGCCTCAGCCGCGAACTGCAGGACAAGCTCGAACATATCCGCCCCGCCACCATCGGCCAGGCTAGCCGCATCCCCGGCGTTACGCCCGCGGCTATGACCCTGCTCAACGTCCTGGTTGAAGTCCACACCCGTCAGGCCGCGCTCGCCACATAGCCGGCCGCCTCATGTCTCGCATCTGAGCACATGGGTTACGCCGATCCTGAGCGCGCCCCGGAGACACCCCCATCAAGATCGCCACCTGGAACGTCAACAGCATTCGCGCCCGCCTCCCCCACGTCACCGAGTGGCTCAACCTGCATCGGCCTGACGCCCTCCTGCTGCAGGAGCTGAAAGGCACCGACTTCCCCACAGACCACTTCGCCGAGCTCGGCTACCAGTCCACAGCCGTCACCCAAAAGTCCTACAACGGCGTCGCCGTCCTTTCGCTCCACCCCATCGAATGCATCAACACCACGCTCGCCGGCGACGACGAAGACTCCCATGCGCGCTTCCTCGAAGTCATCGTCCAGGGCATCCGCATCGTCGACATCTACCTGCCCAACGGCAATCCCGTCGGCACCCCTGACCTGAAGTCCGACAAGTTCCTCTACAAGCTCACCTGGATGGACCGCCTGCTCGCGGAGATGCAGCGCTGGCGCGACAGCGAAATCCCCACCGTCATCGGCGGCGACTTCAACGTCATTCCGGAAGACATCGACTGCGACAACCCCAAAAACTGGACCCGCGACGCACTCTTCCAGCCGGAGACCCGCGACCGCTATCGCAGCATGCTCGGCATGGGTTACGTTGACGCCCTGCGCACCGTGAACCCTGCCACACCCGACGTCTTCACCTTCTGGGACTACTTCCGCCAGAACTTCCAAAAGAACCGCGGCATCCGCATCGACCACTTTTTGCTGAGCCCCGCCCTTGCGCCGCGCCTCCACAGCTGCATCGTCGACAAGACACCGCGCGCGCAGGAAAAGCCTTCCGACCACACACCTGTCCTGCTTACGCTGGAATAGCTCGATTCGCCCTGTAGACTCAACCGAAACTTGGTATGGTTCTCCACACAAAGGGGGTAAGCGCATGCGGAACCACGAAGTCAGGCGAACCTCTCAAGCGGCTCAGGTCGTCGTATTTATGGCTCTTGCCGTGGGCCTTGGGGCTGCATGGGCACACCACGCAAGGTCAAGCGGCATGCTGCACAATCCGCAAACGGCAGGGCAGGCGGCATGGATTGCTCAGCTGACAGTACTTCTCGCCACAGGCATCACCTTGCTGGTCTTCGATCGCAAAGGCTTTCGCACTCTGGGGTGGCACATGGGACCGGCACGCGCCTATGCCGCCGTCGTCGGCATCACGATCGTCACCATCGGTGTCGCCACCCTGCTCGGTTTGCTGCTGCATGCCCTCAGCATCGCGCCCCACGTTCGCGCCGGGCAGACAGCGTTTCTGCTCGCATTCCTCTTCGTGTTCTCTACCCTGTTTGCCTTTGGAGAGGAGATTGGCTGGCGCGGCTTTCTGCTGCCGCGACTGCTGCCTCTTGGTGTGCATCGCGCGTTGTTGTTGTCCGGTCTGCTTTGGTTCGTGTGGGAGCTTCCACTTGTACTCTTTGGCCTGCTGGACACCACATTGCTGCCCATCAACGCCCCACTCACCCTGTGTATGCATCTGCTGCAGGATGTCGCCGTCGGTGTGCTCTTCGGCTATCTCCGCCTGCGCTTCAACTCGCTCGTTCTGCCCACCTTTGCCCACGGACTGTTGAACACCATGGGCGCGGTTGCCGTCCTCTTTCTCAGCGAACGCAAACCGTTGATTGGCGACTTTTCCGGCGTGATCGGCACAATACTTGTCGTGGCTCTCGCCTGCATTGTCTTCCGGCTGTCCAGCAGTTTGCACGCAGGGCAATTCCCACAGCAACTCCCCTCCCAACCGGCGAGCGAGATTCTGCTCTAAGCCATCCCACACAACCTACGTTGATCAACCAACCGCCGTCGGCTACACCTGGAACCGGCAGTCCCCCACCCCTTTACTGCACGGCCCCGCTCACCTCGTCGCTGGGTGAGTCCATCTCCGCCTCGAACCCCGAGCGAATCTCCTCCAGAAAGTCCTCCGCACTCACCGCATCGTCCTGCTGCGCATGCGCTCCCGCAATGTGCCGCGCCAGGTCCGCCAGCAGCAAACCCCATGCCGCCGGGTCTTCCCACATGCCGAACGCCAGCGCCACATGCTGCTCACCGTTCGCAATCCACACCCGCAACACTTCCAACGACCGCGAATCCTTCATCGCCGCCGGCGGAATCCCCAACGCATCCTTTTGTGACATAACACTCTCCTGTTCGCCTTTACCTGCATTGTTCTAACGGCTCGTACCAACCTCAAAGAGCAGCACAGCATGCGCGTCCAACGCCGCCACCGTTCGGCCGTCAGGTGACAGCGCGAACGACTGTTCCGTCAGCGGCACATCATGCAACTCCACCGTACGCACTCGCCGGCCGTCAGAGCTCCGGTACACCCCAAGCTCCTCACCAGCCATCCCGTCCGCCCGCAACCGGCTCTGCCGGGTTGTAGTCGCTGCTGTTCGAACCACGCGGACGATAAATTCTCCGGCAGCCCCCTCGGCAGCTTCTTCAATCTGCTGCCACGAGGTTGTGCCGCGCAACACGGTGCCGCCATCGGGCCGCACCATGCCATACCAGTTGCCATGAACGCTGCACCCAGTCACAAAGATCAGGGCCTGTTCCGGAATCGATACTACCGGCTCGCAGTCCGATCGTAACTTCATGATGCTGCGCACTCCACCGGCGAACAACGCTTCTTCCAGGCGCCAGTGGCCACCCGATTCGTTCCGCACCTGTAACTCGCCGCCATCCAGCAGCCGCAGCGGTTCCGCGCTGGAGGACTGCATCGCCGTCCGCAACGGCCGCAGCTCACCATCCAGCAGCGTGACGCGTGTTTTCTCCTCGGGCTCCATCACGCTCAGTGACTTCAGCCGGGCGTGTGTTTCCGGACTGTGTTGCTCCTCCAGCACGCCCACGGCAATCAGCTTACCCAGTGGCGATACACCCGCCCACTGCAGCACACCGCTTGGCAGCTGAAAGGTATGCTGCGTCGCCAGGTCCGCATCCAGCAGTCGCAGCTCTGTGCCCACATGCACCAGCACATGGTCCTGCCCCACCGGCCACACGTACTGGTCTTCCCCGCGCACCTGCCAGTCCAGCGTTTGCAGCACCTGTTTCTGCCGCACATCCATCAGCACCGCCCGCACAGTGTGGGCGTACTCGGCGTGCATGCCATCCGTCACGCGCAGCCGCATGCGGTGCAGGTCAAACGTCACAAGCAGGCGGTCCGCACCCAGAAAAGTCAGCGCGTACAGGTGATGGAAAGCCATCAGCTCCCGGCGGTCCGCGCGTCCGTACCCAAGCTTGGCCAGGTCCAGCTTCGCTTCCGCCGGCACTCCGCTCCTCGCGCTGTCGGCCTCTGGCGCTGTGCCGGCAAGTGCAACAGTGCAGCCGGCGGCGCAAGCAATCGGTTCTTCAGCCGCACGCGCAGAACGCCGCTGCTCCACAACAGCCGCGGGCGGCTTCACAGCAGCCACAGTTGGCGCAGGCGCGCGCGCAGCAGGGGTCGATGCAGCCGTAACCTGCTCTTTTGTCGGTTCCACGCCGGATATCAGGATCAACGTTGTACGCAGGCCAAGCCGCAGATTTTTCTGTTGCGTGGTCAGGCTCGCCACCAGCCCCGCGTCCTGCTGCAATGTCATGCTGCCCAGCCCATACACGCCGTTCAGGGTCAGCACCTTCGGAGCCTGTGCCGCACCGCCATCCGTCCCCTTCGGCGCTTCATTCATAATCTCGGACACAGTCGCCATGTGCCTCTCTGGTGCCGCAGATGCCTCCACGTGGTCGACGCCGCTGAATAGGCCATCGTTCTCTGAAGGATTGCGCTGGTAGGGCTGCTCCGGCGGGGCGATCACGGCAAACAGCCTGAATGGGTATGGTAGGGGAGCCTTGCCGCCGCAATCCGCCCGGTCAAAGATCAACGCCAGTCGCGTTACCTTGGCCTGAGGCTCCAGGTGCACGTCCACAACGTGCCCACCAACCGTACCGCCTCGCGCCAGGGTGCAGCCCGGGCCTACCCAGCCCTGCGTCACCTTGCCAAGCACAGGCGCTCCCGCGTGCGTGCTCTTGGCACTCAGGGGCGCCAGCAGCTCCACGCTCAGCGGCAGCACGGCGTCAGAGGCCTGTGCTGCGTCCGTCTTTGCCTGGCCCTGCATCCACGCGCCGCACAGCAGGCCCAACAGGCCCACGCAAACGCCCTGCCATCTCACCATGTAGGCCCCTTCTGTCCCTTGGCACTAAAGCCACTGCATACTGGGGCCATTCTTCCACAAGCGGTGCAAGCGCCGGCCGGCCGGAACCGGTACTCTTCGGTAAGAACCTAATGGCCACTTTCCTCCAAATCGTCGAACGCGAGGGTCTCCCCTCCTCGGTCCACACCGAGCAGGTCATTCTCGGCTCCATGCTGTCTGACCCTGTTGCCGTCACCGATGCCAGCGCCAAGCTCCTGCCGGACGACTTCTCGCTGGACTCACACCGCCGCATCTACGCGGCCATGCTCCAGCTCTCCGAACTCAGCCACGCCATCGACTTTGTCACCGTCTCGGACGTGCTCATTCGCAACAAGGAGCTGGAGGCCATCGGCGGCCGCCCCTATCTCTACTCCCTTACGGAAAACCTGCCGCGCCATCTCGCCATCGAGCGCTACGTCCAGATCGTCAAGGACAAGTCGATCCTGCGCCAGCTCATGCAGGTCTGCGAACTCGGCCTCAACCGCGCCGCCGACCAGAGCGAATCCTCGCTTGACGTGCTCGGCGCCGTCGAAACCCGCCTGCTCGAGATCAGCGAAAACGCCATCAAGCGCGGCTTCTCCGACATCGGTCAGATCGTCTCGGAATCCTTCGGCTCCATCGACCAGCTGTACGAGCAGGGCCGCGAAATCACCGGCCTGCAGACCCACTACACCGAGTTCGACCGGATGACCAGCGGTCTTCAGAAGTCCGATCTCATGATCATCGCGGCACGTCCGTCCATGGGCAAGACTGCCTGGGCCATCAACATCGCCCAGAACTGCTCCGTCCGCGACGGCAAGGTCGTCGCCGTCTTCTCGCTCGAAATGAGTAAGGAATCCCTCCTGCGCCGCATGCTCGCGTCCGAGGCCCTCGTCAACTCCCGCAAGATTCAAACCGGCTTTTTGCCCCGCGAGGACAAGCAGAAGCTCATCAACGCGCTCGATCGCCTGATGAGTTCCAAAATGTTCATCGACGACACCCCCGGCATCACACTGACCGAAATGCGCGCCAAGGTCCGCCGTCTGAAGCAGACCGAAGGCGCGCTCGACCTCATCCTCATCGACTACCTGCAGCTCATGACCATGTCCGCCGGCCCCGGCGGCCGCAAGCCGGAAAACCGCAACCAGGAGGTCTCCGCCATCTCCCGCGGTCTGAAGGCGCTGGCAAAGGAGATGGGCGTTCCCGTCGTCGCCCTCTCCCAGCTGTCCCGTGGTTCTGAGCAGCGCCAGGGCGACAAAAAGCCCCTCCTCTCCGACCTTCGCGAGTCCGGCTCCATCGAGCAGGACGCCGATGTCGTCTGCTTCATCCACCGCGAGGAGTACTACGACCGCGAGAACGAAGACATCAAGGGTCAGGCCGAGATCATCATCGCCAAGCAGCGCAACGGCCCCACCGGCTCCATCAAAATGGCCTATCTCGCCGACTTCACCCGCTTTGAGAATCTGCAGACCGGCGGCAGCGAGTACTAGCCCAAAGCACCGCCAATCCGCAAACTTCGCATCCTTCCACACGGCGGCGCGTCTCAACTTACATCTATGAAGACTGCCCTCTTTCTTGCCGCCGCCTTTGCCTTCCTTCCGCTGCACGCGCAGCAGGGCGCCGCAACTCTGCCGGGCGCCAACGTTCCCATGTGCGCGGCGGATGACCTGTCGCTCGACACCGATGACGAAAATGGCAACTTTGACGCGACCAGTCACTCCGGTGTGCTGGTGGTACTGCGCAACGTCAGCAGCCGTGCCTGCCGTGTCCACGCCATTCCGCAAATCCAGTTTTCAGACAAGACAGGTCCGCTCAAGGCCAAAGGAGAGATGGCCGGCTTCACCCGTCCCGGCCTCGGCCACGGTCCGGTCGTGCTTCCCGTGATCGTTGCCGCCGGTGCCGAGCTCACCAGCTCGCTTCGCTGGGTCTCCGGCGAGGTCTTCGACCAGAACACCTGCATCTCCCCTACCACGCTCTCAGTCACCATCCAGGGAGGCAAGCAGTCCACCCCGCTGCAGGCTCATATCTGCGGTGATGCGGACCACGGCGGCATCACCTTTGAGCAGACTCGCTTTGCTCTCGACCCCGTCTACACACCAGCAGTCCAGTAAGTTCGGTCCGGCGACTTAGGCAGACTGCCGTCGCCACACCCTGTCAAGGCAGTAGCGGTCGTATGTGCGCGTGGCCAGCAGCACGGCATAGAGCAGTGCGTAGATGAGCTGCTCGCTCGCCGGCGTCCAGTCCTGCCGCAGGGTTGACCCAAACGTCAGCGACGCAATCAGCAGCAAGCCGAGCACGTAAGCCGTTCTGCGAAACACACCCAGCACCACAAGCAGGCCCAGCGCAGCCTCCGCAAACGGCAACGCCCACCCATAGCCATACACAAAGCCGGCTGGCAGCGGCGTCTTCGCGAACATAGGCACAAGCCCATGCGCAAACGTCCCCACGCCGCTCAGTATGCGGCTAACCCCATGCATGGTAATGTTCAGCCCAAGTACCAACCGCAGCAAAGCGACAGCGAGCGCTCGGTCCTTCCAGCTCTCCGCTGTCTGTGCGTCCACTTACTTCGCGCCCTTGGTAAAGATCTCTTCCGCCAGGTAGTTCTCTACCTTGGCCTGGTCCCGCACCATTTCCAGGTATGCACTTTTCAGTAACTGCGACCGCGCGTTCCGTAACTGGTCGCGAATATTCTGCTGCACCGCCGGGTTAGTTAAATCCCGCTGCCCCGCACTCTCACGCGAAAGCATCTTCAAAATAAAATAGCCAACAACCTGCTTTGATCCCGGCCCCGCATACATCGGCAGAATATCCGTCGTCTCGCCAGCCTTCAGCTTGCTTACCGCCGCAAACATCGCGGGGTCCTGCCGCAGCTGCGACTCCGACGGAAAGCCCATATCTCCACCATTTGAGGCAGTCTGGGCGTTCTCGCTGTAGTTCGCCGCCAGCGCACCAAAGTCGGCGCCCGTGTCGATCTGGTTCTTCAGGCTCTGGATCTTCTTCTTCGCGTCTGCATCTGTCGTGGCCTTGCTACCCTGCAGGTTTGTCGGCCCACCCTGCGCCTGGTCCGGCAACGATGTCACAACGATCTGCGCTAAGTGGTATCTGTTCTCCACAAGGTTAAAGTCCGCCTTGTGCGAATTAAAGTAAGCTGCAACCTCACCGTCCGTCACATTGATCTTCGAGTTGATCTCTTTATTCAGCAACTTATCCAGCGTAATGGAGCGCCGCAGGTCGCGGCGAACTTCCTCCAGCGTCTGCCCGCTCGCCTTTAGCCTTTGCTGGAACTGGTCTTCGGTGAACGGCGCCTTCATCTCGTTCAGCTTGCCGTCTACCTCGTCGTTGGTCGCGGTCAGCCCCATCTTGGCGGCGCGCTGCTCAATAATTTCCTGGTCAATCAGGCCGCGCAGAATCGTCAGCCGGTCACTGTCTGCCTGTTCCTGGGTCTCCGGCGCGGGGTCCTGCTTGTTCTTCTGCTGGGCGTCGTAGTAGTGGTCCAGGTCGGCCCGCGGTATCGCATGCCCGTTCACACTCGCCACCACATCGGCGCCATGCTGCTTCTGACACCCTGCCAGCAGCACGCACGCCATTACACCCACAGCGGCACAGTTGCGCCACGTAAACACACCAACCGAGTCGTACGTCCGGTTCATCACACCCTCAATCGTATCGTGCGCGGCTCCGATAGAAACTCGCATGCACCAGCCATGGTGCAGTCAAGTTCTTGCCCATGGGCGCAGCGTCATTTGCCCGGGGGCGCATCCAGGCTGGGCAGCGGTACCGGCGGCGGAGGCTTCACGCCCTCGGCCACCAGTGCCTCGTCGATCGCCCGGTAGACAAACTCCACCGGCGCCGCACCGTTAAGCTGCTCGCCGTTGATAAAAATCGCCGGCACACCGTTTACCTGTAATGCCTCACCCTCGCGCAAACCCGCATTCACCTGCGCCTCATCCTGCTTCTCCACGCAGGCTTTCAGCTTGGGCGCATCCAGCTTGGCCGCCCCACCCAGGTCAAGCGCAGTCTTGTCCAGGTCGATCTTCGCCGCGGTCAGGCTATGCTCTGCGCCACCAATCTCTGAAGCCCTGGCGTGAATCGTGTCCACATAATTCCAGTACGCCGGCCCGTTCTGCGCCGCCAGGCAGTTGGCATCGTTCTGCGCATGGATTGCCCACGGGTGCTGCGACAGCGGAAAGTCCTTGTACACAATCCGCACCTTGTCGCCATACCGCTGCAGCAGGGCGGGGAACAGCGCCGCGTGCTCCCGCGCGCAAAACGGACATTCCAGGTCGTCGAATACCACAATCTTTACCGGAGCCGACTCGCTGCCGCCACGCGCCGGCCGGCCTGCATCGCTTACCAGGGCCTTTGGGTCTTTGGTCAGGTCAAATGTCGTCAGCTGGGCCAACGTTTTTTCATCCTTGCTCAGCAGAAATGTCACGGGCCGTCCCGGCTTGCCGGCCTCGCCCACCAGCACCGTCACATCGTCGTAGCCCGGCAGTTTGTCACTCTTCGCGCGGCCCGTCACCACCACGTCGTAGGTAAATGGCAGTTGTGCACGCTGCCGGATCAGCACCTCGATGCGTCGCTGCATCTCCGGCGTCATCCCCGCGATGGCATGGGTGGTAGAGCCAATGGGAACCTGAGCCCGGCAACCGGCGGACGTCAAAAGGCCCAGGGAAACAACACAGGAAAGGGCGGCGTGCTGGAGCGAAACGAACTTGGACACAATACCTTGGATGATCGCACGCCCAAAACGTAACCCGCCCCGCCCCATCCATCCTGCCCAACGGCTCAGCTCGTGTGGTCCAGCACAATCTTCCAGCCGGCATCTGCCGTCTTTTCAAACACCAGGCTGAACACGCCGCTCGCGTTGCCGCCAAACTTCCTGCCCCGCTCCAGGCTGTATTTGCCCGTCAACACCGCAAAATGCTCATCCAGCAGCCGCGGCTGCAGGTCGCTAAAGCTCAGTGTCCCCATCGCTTCCTTGCTGGGGTAGCTGCTGCGGTAGTGCGCCGCCATCTCCTCCCACCCATGCTGCACCTGCAGCCCCACAAACGTGGTCTCAGCGGAATGCTTATACCCCTCCAGAAACCCGTTCAGGTTCCCATTGTTCCAATCTCTCTCCTGCGCCGTCAGCACCTTGACCAGCTCCAGCGAGTCCTTTGGCATCACGGTCAGGCCGTCGCCCCTCTGCCCGGCCGCCGGTGTCCACCCTGCCGCGGCACCCAGCAGCACCACCGCCACCAGCACTCGAATTAAACGTCCACCCGTCAACATTGCTGCCCACCCCAAAACGCCTGCGATAGCTAGAATCATGCCATGGGCACCTCCCCGGCACATCCAGTTGAGCCCAACCTGCTTGCGCCAGACGCAAGCGGACTGCGCCCGCCGGACACCAGAACGCGCCAGCACTACACCACCTGCTCGCTTGACTGTCCGGACTCCTGCCGTGTCATCGCCACCGAAGACGTTGCCACCGGCAAGCTCATCCGCATCGCCGGCGACCCCGCCCACCCCGTCACCCGCGGCTTTCTGTGCGGCAAAGTCGCCCGCTATCTTGACCGTGTCTATGCGCCGGACCGCCTGCTCTACCCCATGCGCCGCAAACCCGGCGTGCCCAAGACGAAGCTTCAACCGGGCAGGGAAGCGGAGAGCTTCGAACGCATCTCGTGGGACGTTGCCCTCGGCACGATCGCCGAAAAATTCCAGCAGATTTCCGACACCCACGGCCCCGAATCCATCCTGCCCTACAGCTACGCCGGCACCATTGGCCAGCTTGGATACGGCAGCATGGACCGCCGCTTCTTCCACCGCCTGGGCGCCTCCCAGCTTGACCGCACCATCTGCGCCGCCGCCGGTGGTGCCGCGCTTCAAGACGTCTACGGCACCCGCCTTGGCCTTGAGCCCCACAGCTTTGCTAAAAGCAAGCTCATCCTCGCCTGGGGAGCCAACATCCACGGCAACAACATCCACCTGTGGCCCTTCATTGAGCAGGCACGCCGCAACGGTGCGCGCCTCGTCGTCATCGACCCCTACCAGACCCGCACCGCCGCGCTCGCCGACCAGCACCTGCGTCCCCGCCCCGGTACGGACGTGCTGCTCGCCATGGGTCTCATGCACATCATCCTGCACGACAACCTGCAAAACGACAGCTACATCGCACAGAACACCCACGGCTATGCCGAACTCCGCGAGCGGGTACTCACGGAAACCTACAGCCCCGCAAACGTCTCCAGCGTCACTGGTATTCCGCAGCACGACATCGAAGCTCTGGCCCGCGCCTACGCCACCACCGCGCCCGCCGCGATCCGCGTCAACTACGGTGTTCAGCGGTCAGAGCAGGGCGGCGCCGCCGTCCGTGCCATTGGCATGCTTCCGCTTCTCACCGGCGCATGGCTCCATCCCGGCGGCGGTTTACTCCTGTCCACCTCCGCGGCGTTCCCCTTCAACGTGGCCAGGCTCCAGCTGCCGCAGCTCATGCACAGCTCGCCACTTGCGCGCAAAGCCCGCACCGTCAACATGAGCCAGCTCGGCCACGCCCTCACGCAGCTGGGGAGCGCTCCCGGCGACGGCCCCCCCGTCCAGGCTCTCTACGTCTACAACAGCAACCCTGCCGCCGTCGCACCCAACCAGACCGCCGTCTTGCGGGGCATGGCGCGCGCGGATCTCTTCACCGTCGTCCACGACCTCACCTTCAACGACACCGCCGACTACGCCGACATCCTGCTTCCCGCACCCAGCTTCCTTGAGCAAACGGACATCCAGGGCGCCTACGGCCACTACAACATCGGCTATTCGCCCGCAGCCATTGCGCCCCTCGGCGAAGCCCGCGCCAACGTCCCCGTCTTCGCCGAGCTCGCGCGCCGCATGGGCTTCCCGGAAGCCTGCTTCCACGACACCGAAGCCGACCTCATCGACCAGGCCCTTGACTCCAATCACCCCTGGTTCACTGACCCCGCAACCGGCACCGGCATCACCCAGCAAACGTTACGTAACAGCCTGGAAAACCCCGCTGCCGAGGCGCACGGCTTCCAGTCGCTCCATCTCCCACGCAATCACGAAGGTGACTTCCTCCCCTTCAGCACGCCAGACCTGTTCCGCACCCCCACCGGTCGCGGCGAATTCGCCTCCAGTACCCTCGCCGCCCAGGGCCTTGACCCGCTGCCCGCCTACATTCCCGGCAAAGAGGGCAGCGAGGCCACAACCCCGGCGCACCCCCTCCAGCTGCTCCCACGCAAAGCCGACAACTGGATGAACTCCACCTTCGCCAACCTGCCCACCCACCAGCGGATGCAGCGTAACCACACCGGTTTTCTTGAACTCCACGTGGACGACGCCCTCCCCCGCAACATCGTCGACGGCGAGGACGTCCTCGTCACCAGCGCCCGCGGCAGCCTTACCCTGGTCGCGCGAATTTCGGTGCACACGAATCCCGGTGTCGTCGCCGCCACACTGGGCTGGAACAAACTCGCCGGGGACGGCAACGGCATCAACACCCTGACCAGCGAACGCCTCACCGACATGGCCGGCGGCGCCACCTTCTACAGCACCCTCGTCCAGGTCACCCGCGCCTAGGTCACCCGCGCCTAGGTTTCCGTGCGCAGGTTTCCGCGCCCAGGTCACCCGCGCTTATCCGGCAGCGGCTACGCCACCCCTCCAGGCTTCCAGGGGGGCGGCAACGCGCTATCCTGCCCCACATCGCCGCCCCACATCGTTGCTCACAGCACCGCCTAAGCTGCCACCAGATCCCCCGCCAGCAGCTTCTCAGTCGTCGTGATCGTCGCGCCATACATCTGCTGCAGGTACTCTAGCGCGGCATCCTTGTCCACGCCGGCAAAGACGCATGTCGCATCCGCCGGCACCGTCACCCGGTAATCGCGAATGAATGCGCCATACGATGAGTGCCGCACGCAGCAATGCGTATGCTGCCCCGTCATCACCACTTCGTCCACACCCATTGCCTTCAGCTGCTCATCCAGCCCGGTCCCGTCAAACGCACCGTAGAACCGCTTCGCAGACACAATCTCCCGCGGTCCGCCGGCGGGTGCCAGCTCCGCAATCACCGCCGCTCCCGGTGTTCCCGCCATGGCATGCTCGCCCCACACCCGGATCTCCGCATCCTCCGGCAGATGCGCGTCATTGCTGTACACCACCACCCAGTCGCTGCTTGCACGTGCATGCGCAATCAGCTCTTGCAGCTTGGGAACGATCTTCTCCGCATGCTCCTTGTTGGCCAGCACGCCCGTGTAGAAGTCGTTCAACATATCGATCACAATCAATGCTTTCATCGGTTCTCCTCGTCGGCTCGGCGCGCCTTCCGTTCCGTCGTCGCCTGCCGCTAGCGGCATCTTAGCCCTCGTCCTGCAACGCTGCCACGGCGTCCGGGCGGCAAGCCGCGCCAAAAACCCGGCAGCTGTTGCGCTCCGCCCTCCACGGGCAAGCTTTCTGCGTAAATCTGCATCCAACCCTTCATGCGGCAAGGGGTTCGCCCGTGCGCAAACAGTTTGAAAGGGAAATCATCACAATGGCTGACAAGACTGAAAAAGCACCCAAGAGCAAAATGTACAAAAACCGCGTCGCCCTCTCCGACGACGTGAAGCAGAAGGTCGTCGACCTGATGGAAGTGCCGCTCGCGGCGTCGCTTGACCTGTATTCCCAGGCCAAGTTCGCCCACTGGAACGTCAAGGGCATGAACTTCTATCAGCTCCACCTGGTGTTTGACGCGACCGCCAAGGTCATCTTCAAGCAGATCGATCCAATTGCAGAGCGCATCACCCAGATTGGCGGTGTGGCCAACGGCACCGTGCGCCAGTCTGCCAAGTACTCTCAGATTCCTGCCTACAACACTGAAGCTGTTGACGGCCCATCTCACCTCAAGGCTCTTGCAGATTCGCTCGGCGCGTATTGCAAAATTCTTCGCGAGACCGGCGACGCTGTAGAAGAGGCCGGCGACGGCCCCTCCTCGGACTTCTTCAATCAACTCATTGTCGACGCGGAAGAAGAGTTGTACTTCCTTGAGTCGCATCTTGAGGCTGGCAACGTTCAGTAGCTTGCACGTTAGCTCCAGGGAACAGGCAGCAAGCAGTGGTAACGGCAAAGGCGTGGCGAAAGCCACGCCTTTTCTATTGCACGTACAGCTGTGTGCCTCAATCGCGCACGCGTGAAAAAGTTGTAATGTGCAGGCTTGCACATCCGCTGTGAACAGGGTAAAACTTGCGTACTCCCGGCACTACCCGTTTCTCACGCCGTCTGCAGGCTGCGTCCTGCCGTTGGTCCACCCATTGGGCGGAGAGAACGTTTTATCAACGGAATACCACGTCCCTTTAGAGGTCATTGCCCGTGAATATGTACGCAAAAACGCTGTTAAGCCTTGCAGCTACCCTCGCCGTCTCCGCTGGAACCCTCCATGCCGCTGACAAGGCCGTCCTTACCCGTGTTGCCGCTTCCGCTCCGGTCGGCTTCGACGTCTACCTGCCCCTGCAGGATCGCGCCGGCCTGCAAACCCTGCTGGACAGCCTGCACACCGCCGGCTCGCCGCAGTACCAGAAGTGGCTCACACCTGCCCAGTTCCATGCCCGCTTCGACCCCAGCGCCGCTTCCGTCCAGGCCGCGCAGCAGGAGCTCACCGCCATGGGCCTCACGGTTACCGCGGTCTCGGGCCAGCAGCTGCACGTCACCGGTACCGGCTCCAGTGTCGAGCGCGCCTTCGGCGCACATCTCAGCACCGCGGTCACGTCCGCCGGCTCGCACATGGTAAGCAGCGCACCCATCACGCTCACGCCCAGCCTCGCCAGCCTCGGCGCCGTTGTCACCGGACTTTCCGGCAAGGTCCGCATGCACACCCACTCCGTGCCCCAGGCCGTTCCCCAGAATCGCTACACCACCTCTGGCCTGTACTGGTTTACTGACCTCAAGCAGGCCTATGACTGGCCAAGCTACAAGACCTACACCGGCAAGGGTGTCAACATCGGCATTCTCATCACGGGCGACTTTCAGCAGTCCGACATGGACATGTACTTTGGCCATGAGAAGCTTGCCTCCCCCAAGTTCAAAGAGGTCAAAATCCATGGCGGCGCGCCGTTCGATCCCAACGGCGGCTCCTTCGAAACCACGCTCGATCTGCAGCAGAGTGGTGGCATGGCGCCCAACGCCGTCATCACCGTCTACAACATCCCGGACCTCACCGACGACTCCATCATCGACGGCCTGCTGAAGATTGTGAACGAGAACAAGGCCGATGTCGTCAGCATGTCCTTTGGCGGCCCTGAACTCGGCTACACCGCCGAATACAACGATGGCGTCGACTACACCTCGGTGCTGCGTGCAGAGGACGATCTGATGGCGCAGGGCAACGCCCAGGGCATCACCTTCATCGCGTCCTCCGGCGACTCCGGCGCACTGTCCGTTCCGGCACCCGCCTGCTTCGCCGCAAATCCGCCGGTCACTGGCTCCTGCGGTGCCTTCATGGCGTCGGCAGAGTTCCCGGCCTCCAGTCCGCACGTCACCGGCGTTGGTGGCACCAATCTCGCAACCACCTACAACGCCAACAATCTCAACAGCAAATACATCTATGAGCAGGCCTATGCCGACCCGCTCGCCGTCGACATCTTCTACGGCACCTCTGCCACCGGCGGCTACTGGGGTTCCGGCGGCGGCAACAGCATCCTCTTTAAAAAGCCCGACTACCAGACCCTCGTAAAAACCGGCGAACCTAAATTCCGTACCGTTCCTGACCTCGCCCTCCACATGGGCGGCTGCCCGGGCGGCACCATCTATTGCAACCCCGACGACAGCGCCGACGTGGAAGCAATTGCCGGTCAGTACGTCGGCGTCATCGGTACCAGTGCCTCCGCTCCGGATTTTGCCGGCCTCACCGCCCTCAACATCGAACGCTTCGGCAACCGCATCGGCAATGAAAACTACTACATCTACGCCCTGGCTGCCTCGCAAAAGGCCGGCCAGATCAAGGTCTTCCACACGGACATCCCCGGCTACAACGGTCTGTACAGCACCGCCACAACCGGCACCACCTACAACCGCGTCCTCGGCAACGGCACGCTGTACGCACGCCAGTTCCTGCTGGCACCGTCCATTTCCCCCGCCGGCACCCCGCAGACTCCCTCCAACCCGTAGTCTTGACGTCCATCACGCACAAAGGGGCCCGGAACCTTCCGGGCCCTTTGTGCTGCCGCTCCCTTGGTATCCTTGAGTGATGTTCCCCACGTGGTATCCCAAGTGGTACGCAGACTGGATGATCCGCTGGGAAACCGCGCTCACCACCCGAGACACCAACCGCATCGTCCGCCCGCTCGAGTGGGGCTTCGACTGGCTCAGCGACTTCAGCGCGGTGGCCAGGGACTGGGCTCAGCGCGACCCATCCAACACGCGCGAAGCCCTCGCCGCCATGACCGAAATCAACCAGGAAATCATCGCGCGCGGCGAGCAGTTTTACGGCTACACCACGCCCACCGACTTCCGGCTTGAAGATCGCCACCCGGCCCTGTTCCCCACCAACGTCCGGCCTGAAACCCTGGCCCAGGCGGCGCAGCTTGAAGCCGATGCGGCCTCCGGCAAGCTCGCCCACGCGCAGTATCTCCGCTTCACCAGCCCCACCCGCACCCACTATCCGGAGAACGATCAGGTCAACGCCCGCTGGTACCCGGAGCCCGCGCACAAGAACCCGCGCCGCAAAAAGCAGGCCATCATCGTCCTTCCGCAGTGGAACGCCGACGCCTTCTCCCACAACGCACTCTGCAGCATCTTCAACAAATTCGGCATCGCCGGCCTCCGCCTCTCGAAGCCCTACCACGACATCCGCCGCCCCGCCGAGCTCGAACGCTCCGACTACGCCGTCTCCTCCAACGTCGGCCGCACCATCCTCGCTGCGCAGCAGGCCGTCGTCGACATCCGCAGCTGCATCGACTGGCTGCAATCACAGGGATACGAGCAGTTCGGCGTGCTCGGCACCTCCCTCGGCAGCGCCTACAGCTTCCTCGCCGCCGCCTTCGATCCACGCATCCAGGTCTGCGCCTTCAACCACGCCAGCACCCAGTTCGGCGACGTCGTCTGGACCGGTCAATCCACCCGCCACGTCCGCGCCGCCTTTGAGGACAACGGCCTCACCCAGCAGGACGTCCGCGCCATGTTTGAAGGCATCAGTCCCATCACCGTCATGGACCGCTACGCCGCCCAGACCTCCCGCCAGTCGCTCGTCATCCATGCCATCTGGGATCTCACCTTCATCCGCGAGTTCTCCCTCGACGTGCTCCAGAACTTCCGCGACCGCCGCGTGGACTTCACCAGCCGCGTCCTGCCCTGCGGCCACTACACCACCGGCGAAACCCCTTACAAATACATCGACGGCTGGTACATGGGCTCGTTCATCCACAAAGCTTTCAAACGCATGCGCCAGCAACCCGCCTAAGGTCGTCATCCTAGGCACTCGACCAGAGTGGATGCGCGCGAACCCGGCATCGTAGCCAGCCGCCGGAACAGGCCCGAGCCTCAACGGAACGGCATCCTAGCGTGCATGGTTCTGGTTGTCGTTCTTCTCGCACTTCTCGCCGGTGCCCTCGCACCTCTGCAGACCGTCAACGCCGAACTGTTTAAGTTCTGGCAGCAACCCCTTTGGACAACCGCCTGGGTGTACATCAGCGGCCTCTGCGGCGTCCTGCTTCTTCAGCTCTTCTTCCGCCAGGACGCTCCCGCTGCCCAGGCCGTGCAGGCGGCTCCATGGTGGGCCTGGATGGGTGGCATCGCGTCCATCGCCTCCACCCTTATCGCCCTCATGAACGCCCAGAAGCTCGGTTCCGGCATGTTCACCGGCCTCACCCTCACAGCATCCATCTGCGTCAGCATCCTGCTCGACCAGATGGGATGGCTCGGCTTCAAACAGCACACCGCCTCGCCCCTTCGCATCGCCGGTGGTGTCCTCATGATCGGCGGCGTCTGGCTCGTCTCAAAGTTCTAGCCCTTACACCAGGCGCATTTTCCGCCAATACGCCCGGCCGTGCGTCCCCCATTGATCAGGTGGTCCATGACGAGCCAGGGCAGACGTCGCGTAAAAAGAGTCAACAGTCGGCATCAGCGCCCCCGCATCGGCCCAAACAGCAACGCCACCACGCACGGAACCACAATCACCGCCACCATCAGCAAAATCGCCAGCCCAACACTCATCCGTGACATCTCCCAGGCCTGTTTATCGGCCCGCTTCCTCTGTTCGTCACACGCCGGCCTTTTGCACTACCAGGCGCGCATGTGCGGTGGAATAATGAACCCATGTCTATCGCCTTCGACTCGCCTCTTTTCGCCAGCGACCCTGAAATCGCCTCCCAGATCGAACATGAGGTCGTTCGCCAGCACGACGGCCTGGAGATGATTGCGTCGGAAAATTTCGTGTCGCGCGCCGTGCTTGAGGCAGCAGGCTCCGTTTTCACCAACAAATACGCGGAAGGTTACCCCGGCAAGCGCTACTACGGCGGCTGCGAGTTTGCCGACGTCGTCGAGAACATCGCCCGCGACCGCGCCAGGCAGCTCTTCGGCGCCGACCACAGCAACGTCCAGCCCCACAGCGGCTCCCAGGCCAACGCCGCCGCCTACATGACGCTCATCCAGCCCGGCGAGACCGTGCTCGGCCTCGACCTCGCCCACGGCGGCCACCTCACCCACGGCCACAAGCTCAATTTCTCCGGCAAGCTCTACCGCATCGTTCCTTACCAGGTCCGCCGCGACACCGAAGTCATCGACTATGACGAGCTGGAAGACCTCGCAACGCGCGAGAAGCCAAAGGTCATCGTCGGCGGCGGCAGCGCTTACCCCCGCCACTGGGACTTCGCCCGCATGCGCCAGATTGCGGACAAGGTTGGCGCCTACCTCTTCATCGACATGGCCCACTTCGCCGGCCTCGTCGCCGGTGGCGTGCACCCCTCACCCGTGCCGCATGCCCACATGGTCACCACCACCACCCACAAGACTCTGCGTGGCCCTCGCAGCGGCCTCGCCCTGTGCAACCAGGAGTTCGCCACCGCCCTCGACCGCTCCGTCTTCCCCGGCCAGCAGGGTGGTCCGCTCATGCACGTCATCGCCGCCAAGGCCGTTGCCTTCCGCGAAGCCCTGCAGCCCGAGTTCAAGACCTACGCCGCCCAGATCGTCAGCAACGCCAAGGCCCTCGCCGCCGGCCTGGAGGATCACGGCTTCCGCATCGTCTCCGGCGGCACCGACACCCACGTCCTGCTCGCCGACGTCTTCGCCAAGGGCATGCTCGGGTCTGAAGCCGAACTCGCCCTCGGCAAGGCCGGCATCACCGTCAACAAGAATGCCATCCCGTACGACACCAACCCGCCGCTCAAGCCCTCCGGCATCCGCTTCGGCACGCCCGCCCTTACCACCCGCGGCATGAAGGAAGGCGAGATGACCCAGATCGCCGCATGGATCGCCGAAGCCCTCGAACACCGCACCGACGAAGCCCACCTGCGCCAGATCCACAACCGCGTTACCGAGCTCGCCGACACCTTTCCCCTCTACAACTGGCTCCGTGAACGCGTCCCCGCCAACCTCACCGCCGAGCCCGTCTCCGCGTAGTGTTCAGGTCCGCTGGCCTCACATCGTCCCCAGCGGACTCCGGTGTTGCTTCGTCAGGCAAAGGATCACGAGCGCGGTCCACCCCGTCTGGTGGCTCGCGCCACATCCGCGCCCGGTGTCCCCGCAGAAGTACTCGTTGAACAGCACCAGATCCCTCCAGTGCGGATCGCCCGTGTACCGCGGCTCGTCCCCATGGACCGGCCGCCGGCCGGTCGCATCTCGCAGAAACAATGACGACAGCCGTCGCTCCAGCTCTTCCGACACCTCGAGCAGGTCCTTCCACTGACCGCTGCCCGTCGGGCACTCCAGCGTCACGCTGTCGCCATACATCTTGTGGTAACGCTCCAGGGCCGTGATCAGCAGGTAGTTCACCGGGAACCAGATCGGCCCGCGCCAGTTGCTGTTGCCGCCAAACAGGCCGCTGTCCCCTTCCGCCGTCACATACTTCACCTCAAAGTGCTTACCGCCCAGGTCCATCTCGAACGGGTGCTCCTCGTGATAGCGAGACATCGACCGCACGCCGTGGTCCGACAGAAACTCCGTCTCGTCCAGTACCCGCTGCATGATCCGTATAAAGCGCTCGCGCGGAACAAGCTCAAGGTAGCGTGCTCCTTCAAACCCGTCCTCGGCTTCCTTCCCCGCCGTCAGCACATACTGCGCCAGGTGGGGCTTGTACTTCAAAAACCAATCCACACGCTGGCTGAACGCCGGCAGCTTGTCTACCTGGTCCCGCCGCAAAATGCCCACTGCATACAAGGGAATTACACCCACGATCGACCGCACCTTGGTTGCTATCGGCTCCGCGTTCGGGTCTCGGCTCGTCCGCAGCTGGTCAAAGAAAAAACCAACTTCGTCGTCCCAAAGCCCACTGCCGCCGTACGCATTGATGGCATCGATGATGCTCACATAGTGCGAGAAGAACTTGCTCGCAATGTCCTCATACGCCGGCCGTGTCTGCGCCAGCTCCACCGCAATCTGCAGCATGCAGCTGCAATAGAACCCCATCCACGCCGTGCCGTCTGCCTGGATCAGCTTCATCCCATCCGGCAGACCCTGCGACCGGTCGAACACGCCGATATTGTCCAGGCCAAGGAAACCTCCGCCAAACAGCGTCTCCCCGCGCTCGTCCGTCTGGTTCACCCACCACGTAAAGTTCAGCAGCAGCTTCTGAAACACCCGCTCCAGAAAGTCGGTGTCCCACTCGCCCGTCCGCTCCCCAATCGACCGGTACACGTGGAACGTCGCCCATGCATGCACCGGCGGGTTCACATCGCTAAAGGCAAACTCGTACGCCGGCATCTCCCCATCCGGGTTCAGGTACCACTCCCGCAACAGCAGCAGCAGCTGGCTCTTCGCAAATTCAGGATCGATCAGCGCCAGCGGCACCACGTGGAACGCTGTGTCCCACGCCGCAAACCACGGGTACTCCCACTTGTCCGGCATGCTCAGCACATCGCGCGCAAAAAAGTGCACCCAGGTGTGGTTGCGTCCGTCCATCCGCCGCAGTGGCGGTGCCGGTTGCGCCGGGTCGCCGTCCAGCCATTGCTTCACCACGTAGTAGTAAAACTGCTTTGTCCACAGCAAACCCGCAAACGCCTGCCGGCAGACGTTTCGCTGGTCGTCGTCCATCTCCTCCGCAATGCGGGTTGCATAAAACGCATCCGCCTCGCCCATCCGCTCCACGAACACACGTTCCGCGTCCGCTGCCGACAAGTCGGCCACGGTTCCCTCGTCGGTGCGTACCAGCCGCAGAATAATCGTCTGCGTCGCTCCGGCAGCGACATCCAGCGTCACGGCAAACGCACATTTCGTCCCCACGTTCGCCGGGTTCACAGCTCCCGTGTCGCCATGCACCACGTAACGGTCAAACGCATCTTTGCTGTACGGCCGCGCGCCGTTCGCGTCTGCCGGCGCGCCCAGCCGTTGCCAGTTCGACTCATTCTCCGTAAACAACAACGCGGCATTGTCTGCCCCCTGCACAATGCTCCACCGGAACGTTCCCAGCGACGGATGTCTCGCCATCACCGCCTTTGCATCGTCCTCCGCCAGGCACATGCTCGGCCGTGTCGTCTGCTCGGCGTCCGGGTTCGCATCCTTTGTCGCGTCCCGCCACGACCAGCTGTTCCGGAACACCAGCGTCGGCAGAACCGTCAACGCCGCCGCGTCCGGACCGCGGTTCGACACGCTCAGCCGCATCAGCATGTCCTCCTCGTCGCGCTTGGCATACTCCACCTGCACGTCGAAGTAGCGCTCCTCGTCGAACACGCCCGTATCCAGCAGCTCATACTCGCTGTCGGCATACCCCCGCCGCGCGTTCTCCTCGACCAGGTCCTTGTACGGAAATGCCTTCTGCGGATACTTGTACAGCGCCTTCGCATACGACCCGGTCGGTGTCGCATCCAGGTAATAGAACAGCTCCTTCACATCCTCGCCGTGGTTGCCCTGCGGCCCCGTCAGCCCAAACAGCCGCTCCTTCAGGCACGCGTCATTGCCGTTCCATAGCGACGTCGAGAACGCCAGCCGGCACTGCCGATCCGTCCACCCCAGCAGCCCGTCCTCGCCCCACCGGTACGCGCGGTACTGCGCCATCTCGTGCGGAAACGACGTCCACGTCTCTCCGCCCTCGGAGTAGTCTTCCCGCACCGTGCCCCACTGCCGCTCCGGCAGGTACGTTCCCCACCGCTGCCAGTTGTGGGTGCGCGCCTTTGCCGCGTCCAGCCGTTCCTGCTCTTTGCACACCTTCATCATGCGTCGATTCTCCCCGACTGGCTGTTCGCGTTCACGACCGGCTACCCATCACATCACCCGCACGGTCGCTCCCTAAAGGATGTGCCGTCCCGGCCGGAGTGACAGCAAACGTCTCGCGCAGCCCGGAGACGCCTGCTCTCCTGCACCGCCATCACCGCTCAACCAACGCCTCACTCCGTGCAGCTCCCGCCTGTCTCGCGGTGAAAGCACTCCCCGCTCACCTGGTGCCATCCCGCTCCCACGGGTGTCCCGCCGCAGTGCCACTCCGTGCTCTTGCCGCCCACGCAACACATCCCGTTACTCGGCGCAATCACGGCGCACTGCGACGCGTCGAACCGTCCACCCACGCTCACCTCTACGGGTTGGCCCTCCACCTGCACGTCGCTCTTGCTGTGCAGCACCACATCCCGCTGTTCCGCCACCGTCCACGCTCCCATCGTCTGCGGCAACCGCACGCTCTGGTCCCCGCAACGGAACGGCGTCGCAAGCACGCGGCACAGGTACTTGTTCAGCGAGAACGAGAACGCCCGCTGCTGCCCGGCCGTTCGAAACGGCATAAAGTTCGCCTCGTCCAGCCCCGCCGTAAACACCATCTCCCGCGCACCCGCCGCGTTCACCGCACAGCTCCGCTCCTCGCCGTAGGCTTCGTCCGTGCTGGCCAGCGGCACCCTCACTGAGACCTGCACCGGCTCTCCCTCCACGTCCTTCGCACGCAACGAGTACCGCAGAAACAGCGCACCCTCCGCTCCCTCGCTCATCTCGGCAAGTCGAACCCGGAACGACGCCGTCATCGCCCGATCCCCGGCAATTCCCGCGTAGATCTTCTCCGGCCCCATCGGAACCAGGCCATCCGCCGGCACTGACATCACCTGCGGCTCCGCTTGCCCCTGTGCCACCGCAGTGCCGCCACCGCACACCAATGCCAACACAAGCAACGCAATCCCATACGCTCGCATGCAGCCAGCTTACAGCCCGGCACAATACGGCCTGCCCGCCACAGCGGTATCCTTGTGCTTCGGGAGACTCACACACATGCCCCAGCACTTCGACAGCATCGTCATCGGTTCCGGCCAGGGCGGTAATCCACTCGCCCGCGCCATGAGCACCCACGGCTGGACCGTCGCCGTCATCGAGCGCCGCTTCCCCGGCGGCACCTGCGTCAACGACGGCTGCACCCCCTCGAAAACCATCGACGCCTCAGCCCGCAACGCCTACCTGGCGAAACGTGGCAAAGACTTCGGCGTCCTCACCGGCCCCGTCACCATGGACATGAAGACCGTCTGGAATCGCAAGCAGAAGATCGTCCTCGAGTCCCGCGAGAACAACACCAAAGGCATCCAGAAGACCAGCACCCTCATCATGGGCGAAGGCATCTTCTCCGAGCACCAGCCGACAGACGGCACCTGGTCCATTGACGTCCTCATGCAGGACGGCTCGCCCACCCAGACGCTCACGGCAGACCGCATCTTCCTCAACACCGGCGAGCGCCCCGCCACACCAGACCTCCCCGGCCTCGACGAGACACCCTACCTCGACAGCACGCGCATCATGGAACTCCAGACCGTCCCGGAGCACCTCCTCGTCCTCGGCGCCGGCTACATCGCCCTTGAGTTCGCGCAGATGTTCCTCCGCTTCGGCAGCAAGGTCACTGTGCTCGAGCGCGGCGAACGCATCGCCGCCCGCGAAGACGACGACATCGCCGCCTGCCTGCGCAAGATCCTTGAAGAGGACGGCATGAAGATCATCACGTGCACCTCTGCCGACAAGGTCAGCGGCGACGAAGATTCGATTACCCTCGAAGTCACCACCGACGACGGCCCGCAAACCCTCACCGGCTCCCACTTTTTCGTCGCCACCGGCCGCACCCCCAACGTCGAGTCCCTCCACCTCGACCGCGTCGGCGTCCAGCAGACGGAACACGGCTACATCCAGGTCAACGGCAAGCTCGAGACCTCCGCCAAAAACATCTGGGCCCTCGGCGACGTCAAGGGCGGCCCAGCCTTCACCCACATCTCCTACGACGACTTCCGCATCCTTCGCACCAACCTGCTTGAAGGCGGCAGTCGCTCCACCGACGACCGCATCGTCCCGTACGTCATGTTCACTGACCCCGAACTCGGCAGCTTCGGCCTGAACGAGACCAGTGCCAAAAAGCAGGGAACCGCCTACCGCCTCGCCACCATGCCCATGGACTACATGGCCCGCGCCGATGAAATGGACGAGTCCCGCGGCATGATCAAGGCCCTTGTCGACCCCAAAACCAACCTCCTGCTCGGTGCCACGGTCCTCGGTGTCGACGGTGGCGAAGTCGCAGCCCAGCTCCAGATCGCCTGCATGGCCGGCGCCCCCTACACCACCCTCCGCGACGCCGTCTTCTCGCACCCCACCAAGGCAGAAGCCCTCAACAACCTCTTCACCAGCTTCACCGACGGCCAGCCGTAATCAGCTGGATGTGTCAAAACGAAACACAGAAGTGTTATGGCCTGCCCGCATGGTGCGCTCTACGCTTTGCCTATGCATGATTTCGTCACCATCACCTTCAATCTCAGCGTTTCGCCAGACAAGGTCGAAACCACGCTCGCTGCGTTGCACGAGCAGATGTTGCAGGCAGGGCATCAGCCGAAGGAAGGGGATATCACCCTGACCAGGCTGCGCCCAGGTGCCGGGGTTCGACCGCCAACACTCGCTGTCGTTCCCAGCATGTATTGCTGACGCACACCCCGGCACAACCGTCCGGGTAAGGCTGATCAGACTCATGCGGCTCAAGTTCGCTTAGCCCCCCCGTCCGGCAAACGGACGGGCGGTGCCTGCCCCCTTTGGCCATGTCCGGATCTCCGGACATGGGTTTTCTTGCGCATCACCGGCACAGCTTGTTCAACGCGTCTGCATCCGGCGCATGCCGTGCAACAGTCACCTTCCTCTGGGCCACTGCGGCCTCCAGCGTGTCCGGAAAGGCAGCCAACGCCGGGTTCACGTCGTTCCGGTAAAACGGGTCGCTCTCCGCCTGCTCCAGTCCCACAAACGTCACACCCGCAGCCTTGTACATCGCCAGCAGCCGCGGCAGCATGCGTGCATCCAGCGCGCCCACATGCATCAGCAGCACCAGGGGCACACTGCGCCCAAGCGCTGCCTGTGACATCGCCTTGCGGTCCGACAGGTCGTCCGCCGCAGCCTTCAGGTAGCCCGCCTCCAGCGCTGCGACCGCGGCATCGTCCTTCTTCACCACGCATCGCACATACGGTTCGTTGAAGAGGTAGTCGGCGAAGCTCATCGTCACACCCGCAATGCGATAGCCATGTCCCGCCAGAAACGTCCGCACCTCCGCCGTCTTCTCCGGTGTGTTCCCTTCCGCAAGATACGGGTATCGCAGCCAGTGCCAGTTCTCGCCGTCCATATGCTTTTGCAGCAGGGGTTCATTGCGCAGCAGGTCCGCCTCCCATTCCGCCGCGGTATGCTCGTTCAAATTCATGTGTGACCACGTATGGTTTCCCAGCGGATATCCAGCCTGCCGCCACACGTCCAGCACCGTCTCATCCGCCGCGTGCTCTTCCACCCGCACACCATTCACAAAGCCATACACCGGCGGCAGCCCACCCGCCTGCAGAGCCGCGACCAGGTCGTGGATAATCTCTACCCGTGTCACACCCGGCGGCAGCGGCCCATGCGCCGGCAAATCGTCGAACGTGATTGCCACCTGCTGCGCTCGGGCACCGCCCGCAAGCAAACCGCACATACCCACGGCCACACAACCGGCCCAGCGCCCCACCAACGACATCCGCATCTCCCGCTCCTCGTGCAAACCTGCACCGTTCTTGTACAGCTGATGGCCTGCCGGCCTTCGCGTGATGGTGTCCAGCAATCCCTCACGGTACCCGGCTCACGCCAAAAAGAAGGGGCGAATGCCGTAGCATTCGCCCCTTCTGCTGGTGAACGTACTGTTCGTTAGAAGTCGTACCGCAGGGCCAACTCCATAATGCGTCGTCCCTCACGCAGCGGAGCATATCCGAACTGCGGGTTGGACGTTCCGTTGATGCCGGCCAATGCCTGGTTGACATTGTTCGCATTGCTCGTCGGGTTATAGGTAAGCGTGTAGTTCGCCGTGTTTACCTGGGTAAAGGTGCTGTTGGCATGGTTCAGCACGTTGAACGCAGCCACGCGGAACTGAACGCTGCTGCCTTCCGTCACGTGGAAGCTCTTGGCAGCCGTCAGGTCCGAATCAAAGAACCCCGGACCGGGCAGGAAGCCATAGCGATATGCGCCGTTGGTGCCAAGGTTCGGCAATGAGAACGCGCTTGCATTCACATACTGGTGAGTCGCCCCGACGGACTTCTGTCGTGGATCACCCACAATGCGTGGCTGCAGGTTCACATCCGACGTGCCAAGGATGTTTGTGTTGTTGATGGCCACCGAGCAGGTACCCGTGCCGGTCGTCGTGGTGCACATGCTCGTGTTGTTGCCAACCGTTGCGACTGCGCCCACAGGAACGGTAAGCGTTCCACCCTGACCGAAGTTGGAGTTGTTGATCGACGTCAGGCTGGCTCCACTCTGGTAGTTGAAAATACCGGAGATCTGCCATCCGTTCGTGACCGCACCCGCAAAGCGGTTCTGCAGCACATTGCCCACGTCGTACGAGTACGCCGCGTTAAAGATGTGACGGCGATCGAACGGCAGGTTCGAGTAATCGTTGTTGTAGTTGAACGGATCGGCAGGGAAGCTGTACGTCGACGATCCACCGATACCCAGGATACCCAGCGCCTTGGAGAACGTGTAGTTCACGCTGTAGTGCGCCTTACCCGTCTGCCGCGTCAGGCCAACCTGCAGGCCGTTGTAGTTGGAGTACGTGTTGTGCTCCGCTACAAACACGTGGTTGTAGAGCGGGTACTTCTTATAGCTGTCGATGTGGGCCTGGTCCAGCGATCCGACACTGACGTTGGTTCCGCCGGCGGCAGGACCAAAAACAGGGAAGATCTGACCGGCAGTGGATGACGTATCAGCGCGCGAATTCGGCTGCGCGGTGAACAGGGTGCCTACCGGCAGGGAATTCAGGTCGTTGAGCGTCGTGTTCTGGGTCGAGCCGTCGTTGGTCAGCTTATCGCTGCGGTTTCCAACGTACGCAATCTCCAGCAGCATCTTGCCAGGCAGCCGCTGATCCACAGCAAGGTTGTAGGTCACAACCCGCGGTGTCTCGTCGTCCGTCGGATCAAACGCATAGGCAGACGAATCCGGCACAAACCCATTGGCCTGGGTCGCCTGGCTCTGGTACGAGCTCACTGAAGACAGCAGCAGCGGGCCGTTTACCGTGTACGTGCGCTGTCCTAGCACCGTCTGGTTCTGATTGGCGGCATTGTTGTACGCGTCATGCGCACGGTAGATACCGGCGCCTCCACGCAGAACCGTGTTGCCAGACCCATGCACGTCATACGAAAATCCGCCACGCGGATTCACAAACGCCCAGCGTGTCGGCCGACCCGAGTTCGGGATCGCGCTGTTGAGCGCATGCCACTGCAATCCTGGCAGGGATGCGTTCGTGCCGGCCGCGTAGGCTGCCGGTGTAAACACCGCCAGGCCCTGGTTGTGCGAGTCCTGCCACGGCGTAATGTGCTCCAGACGAACACCGATGTCCACCGTCAGGCGGTTCGTTGCGCGCCAGTGATCCTGCACATAGCCGGCCAGGTTCCAGAAGTACAGGTTGGGCGCTGGCAGCAGGTTGGTCTGGTTGTATTGGAAGATGTAACCTTCCGCAAAGTTCGCCAGGTAGTTGCCGCCGTTGCCGCTGCCCACAGGTCCGGTGGAGTGCAGTGCACCCTTCACAGGATCGGTAATGTTCTCACCAAAGTAGTACAGGTTCACAGTGCCGTTCGTATTGATGAACGGCGACGCTTGCGGATTGCTGTCCCACTGGTAAAACACACCGGCACGGAAGGTGTGCTGCCCAATCACCTTGGTCACGTTATCGCCGGCAATGCGCACCTGCTTCTTCGCATAGATGCCGCCAAAGCTCGTGTCTGGCGTCCTCAGCAGTGGCAGACCGTCGTTGCCGTAGTCTTCCAGCGTCGGCTGCACCACGCTGCCATTGTTGAACACGCCCTTGTATGGGTTGTTCGCAATCGCAGACGGTGTCTTTGCCTGGAAGCTCTGATCGAAGTACACACCCGCCGCATACAGTTCGTTCGTCAGCGACGGTCCAAAGATGTGCGTGTAATTCAGGCTGCCCACATGCGAAGCAACAGGACTCAGCAAACCACCACCCGGCAGCGGAACGCCACCCAGGTTGCCGCGTGCCGAGTAATACTCGTTCTGCGGCACACCGGAAACGCCCTTTTCAATGCTGTATGAGCCAAAGAACTTGTCGTTGTCGCTGGCGGCGTAGTCGATGCGGCCCTTTGCCTGCCAAAGGTCGTTGCGGATCAGGTTGGTCGTGATCCAATTGTAGGTTCCCGTGCTCGTCGTGTTCGGCAACGGCATCTGGTTCAGGATGATCTTGCTCAACGGATCGAGATACGGCGCAATGTTGCCGTTCACAATCGCCTGCCCGTTGGGACCGGTCACTGGAACGCGGCAGATGTTTGCATCCGAACCGCCGCCCGTCACCGTGCACGCGCTGCCGTCTGCCATCACACCATAGCCGCTGCCAACATACTGCTGCACCTGCGTCTGGCTAAAGTCACCCGCACGCATACCGGCCGTCGGCACCAGCGCTGTCAGCGTCGCTGCCGAAGCACTGCCGTACGCATACGCGTTGCGCTGCGCGTACTCCTCACCACCCACAAAGAACGTCAGCTTGCGAGCCTTGTTAAAGTTCGTTCCCGGAATCAGGATCGGTCCACCAATCGTAAAGCCCGGGTACACATACCGGTCAGGCGGTTTGCCCTGGCCGCTGTACTTCGCGATCCAGTCAATCGAGTTCAGCTGCGACGTACGCGCAAACGTGTACAGCGATCCGTGGTATTTGTTGCCACCCGCCTTGCCCACAGCGTTGATCACGATCGGGCCGTGCGCCGTGTCAGCGGTAAAGCTGGCTGTCTGGACCTTTACTTCTGCCACCTGCTCGTAGTTCACGTTCTGCAGTGCACCGCCAAACGCACCCGGATCGGTAATGTCCACACCGTCCGACAGCAGTGCCTGCCCATTCACCGGCGTGCCGTTCGCCGCATACTGGCCAAGGGCACCAGTCGGGTTCACCTGCGACGGATCGTAGCTCGAGTTGTCAATGTTGCCTGCACCGCCACGCGAAATCGCGAAGCCCGGCAGAATCTTCAGCAGCTCGGTTACGTCGCGGCCCTGTACAGAGAGGCGCTGAATCTCCGATGCGGAAATCAGCGAGCTCTGCTCACCAGAGTCGATGTTCACTGTGTCCACTGCCGTCGTCACTTCAACGGCTTCCGTTGAACTTCCTGCGTTCAGCTTGATCTCACGGACCGACCGCACATCGCCTGGATCCAGGTGAATGCCGTTCTGCTGAAAGCCCTGGAAGCTTGCGGACGTGATCGTGATGTCGTACGTTCCCGTCGGCAACGCCGAAAAGGTAAACACACCCGACCCGTTCGAAACGGACTTGCGGATATCGCCCGAAGCCTCGTTCTTCAAAATAATTTCGGCTTTCGGAATAACGGCTCCGCTGGAGTCCTCTACCGTTCCGCCCAGCGTTGCTGTTGTGCCCTGCCCACACATGGTGGCAGACACTGCCAATGCCGCCATCACGTGCAGCGGAATCGCGGAATGCCATCTCTTCTGCGAGATGGCCGTTGTTGTGTTCTTGTGTTTCATCTGGCTCCTTAAATACGGCAGTGTTGGACGTGCATCCAGTGGGTCCGGACCTTCCGCGCTACACCTGCTACGGCATCCGGGGGCATCTGCGGTCGACCTTGCAGCGCAATGTTCGCTGCTTCACGCCGCACTCCGAGCCCTTTATTTGCCGAACCGAAATATATGAATCCCGACTAACCGTTGTCAACCGCAACCCCTTCATCGCACGAAACTTTGGTAAGACAGCCCCGCTCCTGACTTAAAGCAGCCTTTTCGCTCCGTTATTCGGGCCGTACCACGTCCTGCCCCGTTCCCGTCATCCAACGCGCCATGGGTTACGTCCTGGTCCTCCTGCTCGGCATGCTTACCGGTCTTCGCACCCTCACACCCTTCGCCGTCATGTGCTGGTTCGCCTACGTGCGCGGCGCACTTCAGCCGGTGCTCATGCTCACAGGCTGGCGCAGCTTCATCGGCAACCCCATCTCGGTCGGCATCTTCTCCCTCATGGCGCTCGGCGAGTACATCGGCGACAAGCTGCCCAATACACCCTCACGAACCTCCGCCATCGGCATCGCCGGCCGCGTTCTGTTCGGCACAGCCCTCGGCGTCATCATCGCCCCACGCGTCGGCGGCCACCACTTCCTCAAAGGCCTCACTGGGGGCGTTGGAGCGCTGCTCGGCACGTACGGCGGCTGGTGGCTCCGCACCAAGCTTGCCGCCAGGGTGGGCAAGGACTGGCCAGTCGCCAACCTCGAAGACTGGTTCACCATCGCCGCCAGCATCATGATCCTCAACGTCATTACCCATTCCGACTTCTTCCGCTGATCCGCTGCCTTCTCAGCCCCCGCCCCATTCGCCACCGCCCAGCAAAAGAGACACCCCGCCATGATCCCCCGCCGCCTGTCCGCACTCCTTCTACTCGTTGCCGTCACTGTCGCGGCCCAGTCCACCTCCACGATTCACGCCGTCGTCACAGACGGCAAGGGTCACCCCGTCCCCAATCTGCCCGCCTCTGACTTCAGCCTGCAGGACAACGGGCATCCCGTGCCGCTCCTCCATGTCAGCAGCGGCAGCACCGAACCCACAAAGCTGATCCTCGTCATCGACGCAATCAACTCGACCTACACTCAGGTCTCCTACCAACGCAGCCAGCTGCAACACTTCCTCTCCGCCAACGGTGGCAAACTGCCGTACCCTGCGGCCATCGTCATCGCCGCTGATACATCCATTCAGGGCACGCCCGGCTTTACCACCGACGGCAACGCACTCAACGCCTCGCTGAAACAGCAAACGGTAGCCTTGCGCGATCTCCGCCGCAGCGCAGGTTTCTACGGGGCAGAAGAACGGCTTGACCTCTCCCTTGGAGCCCTCGGCAAAGTCGTCGCCTTCGCCGGCAGCACCCCCGGCCACAAACTCATTCTCTTCATCTCGCCCGGATGGCCGCTGCTCTCCGGCCCGGGCGTCCAACTCTCCGGCAAGGACGAGTCCAGGATTTACGCGCAGGTCGAATGCACCTCGAATGCCATCCAGGCCAGCAACAGCACGCTCTACAGCGTCAACCCAATCGGTTCAGCAGAGAACCTTGAGCGCGAGGACTATTACCGGGAGTTCCTCAAGGGTGTGGACAAGTCGTCCAGGGTCCAGATCGGCAATCTTGGCTTGCAGGTACTCGCCGTCCAAAGCGGCGGCCTCTCGCTAAACGGCAACAACGACATCGCAGCCATGCTGCAGCAATGCGTGGAGGACGCGGCCGCGCCCTACACACTCACCTTCACTCCCGCACCCGCGGAACCCGGCAGCGACTACCATCGCCTCGATCTCCGCGTCACCGGTTCCGGCCTCAAGGCTCGCGCCGTCACCGGCCTGTACATCGCCGCACCGCAGTAAGGTCACACACCGGCCAGCGGGGTGCGACTCCCACCCACAAGCCGCACGGCCTCTGCCATTTCAACTCGTAGAGACAGCAGCAGGCGGGCCTGTAAGCCGGATTCTGTCGAGAACGATCATTCCTCTAGGCGCCGCATTACTGCTGCGCTCCAGCGACCTACCCGCGAGTCTGGCGCACCGGGCCGGTGCGCTCCTCGTTCACCCGCTAGGGTGAACGAGTCTTCCCGCCTATTTGGTCTTGCTCCGTGTGGGGTTTACCATGCCGCCTGCATTACTGCCGGCGCGGTGCGCTCTTACCGCACCTTTTCACCCTTACCGCACTCTTCTTGCAAAGAGAACGGCGGTATCGTCTCTGTGGCACTGGCCGTCGCTGCATCTTGAAACACAGCTCCCGGGCGTTACCCGGCACACTGCCCATCGGAGTCCGGACTTTCCTCCCCCGGCTGTACCAAAGCACAACCAGCGGCGATCGTTCAGCCCGCCTGCTCCCCAAATCATATCGCGTTCTTCCATCGAACCCGTAACACCACCGCGGCAAGCTATTCGGGCGGCTTCTCCGGCGGGGGCTCTGTCGGTGGCGTGCCGTATCAGCAATCCGCAACTCAAGTGAACGGTGAACCGTACTAGCGCGGATAGTCCCAAAAGCAAATCGCTAGTAACCTGAATCCACAAGCTCTCGGCTGGTTCCACGCCGCCGCCATTCCCGCACCATCGTCGATTTCTTTAGGACCGCACCGTCGCATGCAAACCCTTGGCCTCATCGCCGGCAACGGTCAGTTTCCCTTCCTCCTGCTTGACGCCGCACGCGCCCGCAACCTCCGCGTCGTCGTCGCCGCCATCAAGGAAGAAACGGACCCCGCCATGGACACGCGCGCCGCGCAGGACGGAAACATCACCGTCCACTGGCTCTCTCTCGGCGACCTTTCGAAGCTCATCGAAACGTTCCAGCGCGAAGGCGTCACCGAGGCCGTCATGGCCGGCCAGGTCCGTCACAAGCAGATATTCTCAAGCATCCGGCCGGACTGGCGTCTCGCCAAACTCCTCCTCAATCTCCGCACCCGCTCCACAGACATGCTGCTCGGTGCAGTCGCAAAGGTCCTCGAAGACGAAGGCATCCACCTCATCAGCTCCACCGCCTACCTGGAGCCGCTTCTTGCCAGGGCCGGCACGCTCACGGCGCGTGCACCCACTGACCAGGAACGCGAAGACATCCGCTACGGCCTCCGCATCGCCAGGCACCTCGCCGCGGTCGACCTCGGCCAGACCGTCGTCATCGCCGCATCGTCCTGTGTCGCGGTTGAGGCCATGGAAGGCACGGACGCCACCATTCTCCGCGCCGGCCAACTCCTCCACGGCAACGTCGAACAGGGCAGGGAAGCACGGACCCTCTCGAGCGCCCTCACCGTCGTCAAAGTCGCCAAGCCCAACCAGGACCTCCGCTTTGACGTCCCCGTTATCGGTCTCGCCACGGTCCAAGCCATGCAACAGGCCGGCGCCACCTGCCTCGCCGTTGAAGCAGACCGCACCCTCATCTTTAATCCACCCGCAGTCTTCGCCGCCGCAGACGCCGCCGGCATCACCATCACCGGCGAAGAACTCCTCTAAGCTCCGGCCCCGGGTCGCGTCACCGCACCCTCATCGGTGCACAGAACCATGCACCCGCTAGTGCCGTCTGCCTGCGGGCATACCAGTCCAGCAGGCTCCCATTACTCCCCAGGGCCCGGATGCACCAGAAGACCAGCGGTAAACGTCACAAAAATCGAAAGTGCAAACCAGGCCGCAAGCATCGTCATCATGCTCCCTCCATCGGCACGGCGCACCAAACCATCAGCCTTCTGCCGCAAAACGACACCACGCCCACTCGCTAACTTGCCCACTTGCTGTTCTACTGTCTCTGTCCATCCAGGAGCCCTACACCATGACCGTCCAGCGTCTCGGCATCTTCGCCCTCCTCGTTCTCGCCTCCATCGGCGCCCTCTTCACCGCGCGCCAGGCCAAGGCAGCCGCTGCCGCAGGCCTTCTCTCCGACGGCACAACCGCACCCACCTTCACCCTGCCTTCGCAGGACGCCACCCCCGTCTCCCTCGCTGACTACAAGGGCAAGTGGGTCGTGCTCTACTTCTACCCCAAGGACAAGACCTCCGGCTGCACCCTTGAAGCCCACAACTTCCAGCGCGATCAGGCCAAGTTCACCGCCCTCAACGCCGCCATCCTCGGCGTCTCGCTTGACACCACCGACTCGCACAAGAGCTTCTGCACCCAGGAGAACCTCACCTTCAAGCTCCTCGCAGACCCCGAGCACAAGGTTGTCGATGAGTACGGCGTCCCTGTCAAATCGATGGGCCCCATGCACTTCGCCTCGCGCGTAACGTACCTCATTTCGCCGCAGGGCAAAGTAGCCAAGGTCTGGCCTGACGTCAAGGTCGGCAATCACAGCGAAGAAGTTCTTGCCGCCCTCCAGGCCGCGGAAAAGTCCTAACTGGTTCCATACCAATAGAGCGCACAAGGGGCACAGCGTCTGCTGCGCCCCTTCTCTATTTGCCTCCACATTCGCCGGCGGCCGATCCTCTCGCCGCTATCACGACAGCAGCAAACCAGGCGGTCAAACCGCGCCAACGGTGCGTCAGCGTCATCGCCAGCCTCCCTCGAACGCAAAAGGGCCCGGTCCTCTTGGCAGAGATACCGGGCCCTTTTGCTTGCCTTGGTGCGTCCCTCGCAATGCGCGAGTGGTTCCCCCTGAACAGGAGAGAGTTACTTCTTGGTTGCGGTCTTCTTTGCCGGAGCCTTGGTTGCGGTCTTCTTCGCCACAGCCTTGGTTGCAGGCTTCGCCGCAGTCTTGGTCGCGGTCTTCTTCGCCGGAGCCTTGGTGACGGTCTTCTTGGCTGCGGCCTTCTTCACCACAGTCTTCTTCGCGGGTGTTGCAGCCTTCTTTGCCACAACCTTCTTTGCTGGTGTTGCTGCTTTCTTGGTGGCCAACGTCTTACCTCGTTGTGTGGATTTCGCTGCCTTCTTAGGTGCAGCCTTGCCGCCGCGCATCACCGTCGGCTTTGCAGCCTTTGTTGACGTCGCAGCAACCTTTTTCGCCGGCACCGGGGCTTTCACACCCTTCGCCTTTGCGGACTTCGCAGCCGTCTTCGCCGCTGAAACTTTGCTCGCCACGGCAGGTGCCTTCTTGGCGGTGGAACTCTTCAACACAGAACTCTTCCCGGTCGTACTCTTCTTCGCAGCGACCTTCTTTGCCGCAGCCTTCACAGGTGCTGCCTTCTTCGCTGCACTCTTCTTCGCGGGAGCCTTTTTGGCTGCAACCTTCACCGCTGCCTTCGTCGCCGCACTCTTCTTCGCGGGAGCCTTCTTGGCTGCAACTTTCACCGCGGCTTTCGGTGTCTTCCGTTCAGGCGTTTCCATCTCTGACACTTCAGCGATCCCGGCCTCAATCGCCTCATCCTCTCCGCCGTCCTCGCTAAACGCAGGCACATCCGTCAGTTCAGCTTCGGTCGGGTTCTCTTCCGGCTCCTTGCTCATCCGGTCAGGTGGCGTGTACGGGTCTGCCTGCGACGAAGGCGACGCGTACAGCGTCGCCTGTTCAGAGTGGGGTTCGCTGTGCAACATCGCATCGTTGCCTTTCGCGTTCACCGGTTCATCCTCTTCGTCGTCATCATCCTCGTCATCAATGTCGTCATCCTCATCCTCAAGGGTGTCGTCATCGTCTTCGTCGTCATCATCCTCGACCGACGTCGTGCTTACTTCATCTTCTTCGTCGTCGTCATCATCGTCATCGAGGTCATCATCCTCGTCTTCGTCGTACTCTTCGTCGTCATCTTCTGCGGCGGCGTAGAGCTTCAGGTCTTCTTCGTCGTACGGCATGGTCCAACCCTCCAGCTTGCGATGCCCCATAGGATGCAAACAAACACCCCAACGGATTACACAGATATGGTGCACCGCAGTTGGTGCAATGGCAAGCACTAACTTTCCATCCATGCATTCTTTCTTGCCGCTACAGAAATGCTCCCCGCCAACGCAGCACCATTCGTTCGCCGCACCACTCGCTTACACAAACGCAGAAGCGCAACGCCTCTCCGTTGCACCGCACGAGCGCATACGCGATCGCCCTGCAAACCTGGGCGCCACCGTGCCCCTATCGCCGCTTGCGCTTCGCACCCGCAGCATGCGCAACACCGCGCGTACCACCTGCACTGCGGCCACGCACAGCGCCTCCACGAGCCTTCACAGCCCCGCGCGATCCACCAGCACGCACCGCACTGCCACGCGCTCCACCCCGCCGCGTCACTGCTCCGCCACGCCGCACTGATCCACGTCCCCCACGTCCACGCCGCACCGCCGCATAGCTGCGACCTCTGCCGCGCACATGCCCACGGCCCGCCGGTGGCAACCGCACCGGCTCACTGACATACAGCACATCGCCAGATCCCACATCGCTCGAGCCCAGATGGTTCCACTCCCGCAGCTCCTCGGTGCTCACGTTGAACCGGTCCGCCACCGTCACCAGCGTGTCCCCGCTGCGTGCCGTGTACTGCAAGGGCCGCGTGCTTGGCTGCCCGGAGTTCTGCACCGGCACCACCAGCTCGTCACCGTCGCCCACCGGGTCCGTATCGCTCAGGTCGTTCGCCACGCGCACATCGTGTGCACTCACATGGAACAGCTGCGACACCATCTCCAGCGTCTCGCCCGTCCGCACTTCGTGAAACCTCCAGCTCGACCGCTTCTCCACCGGGATCGCCGCAATGCGCGCATCGAACTCCGGCTTTGTCCCCTGCGGCAGGTGCAGGTCATAGTGAATTCCCGCCGGTGTGCTCAGCCGTAACAGTGCCGGATTAATCGCCACAATATTCGCCAGCGTCGTCCCCGTCACGTCCGCCGCCAGCCGCAGGTCCATCGCGTAATCCACGCCTACCGTGTCGTTCACCACAGGCGCGTCGGAGATGACACCCTCCAGCCCATACCGCGCCGGGTTCTTGGCCATAATTGCCGCCGCCAGAATCTGCGGCACATAGTTCTTCGTCTCCCGCGGCATCGCGTTGCGCCGGTAAAGCTCCCAAAAGTCCGCATACCCCGTGCGCATCACCGCACGCTGCACGTTACCCGGGCCCCAGTCGTACGCCGCCATCGCCAGGTTCCAGTCGCCAAACTGGTTGTACAGCCCCTTGATGTAATGCGCATACGCACGCGTGCTCTTCTCCGGATCAAACCGCTCGTCGAAATACCCGTTACGCACCAGCCCATACGCACCCGTCGGCATAAACTGCCACATGCCCCCGGCACCGCTTCGCGAGTTCACCACCTGCAGCTGAAATCCGCTCTCCGCCACCGCCAGGTAGATCAAATCCTGCGGCACGCCTTCTTCCTTCAGCACCTGCTGAATAAACGCGCGGAACCGTCCCGCACGCTCCAGGCTCTTGCGCATGTGCGCCTTGAACGCCGAGCTGTTCGCATAGCTGTTGATGTATCCCGCAACCGTGTCGTTGATCACCAGCGGCAGGTCCGACTGCACATTCAATTCCGTCTTCAGCTTCGCCGTCAGCGCAGCATCTGCCGGAAATGTCAGATCCTCGCCCAGCGCTTCCACCGGCGTCTCTTCCGTCTTCGGACTAAACCCGTTGCCCTGCTTCAGCGCGTCCATCTCCAGGCTGTTCACCGCATTCACCGTCTGCTCAAACTCGTCGCTCAGTGCCGGGTCCGCCTTGATGTCCAGCCCACTCGTCAGCATCAGGTCCACGGCAAAGTCAAAGTCCAGCCGCGCCGCATCCAGCCGACCCGCGCGGTAGTTCTGCACACCGCTTGCATAGCTCTTGTCCACCTGCTGCGTCAGCGCCTGTACCCGCCGTGTCTCTTCCTGCGCGAAGACCAGTTGCTGCCCAGTCAGCGCCGGCGTGGCAGGCACCTGCTGCGTGCCAGTCTGTGCCGCCGGCCGCGCTCCCCCCTGCGCAGCATCCGCGGTGCTCCCCACAGCGTTCGGTCCCGCAGCGTTCAATCCCGCAGCGCTCCGCGCATCCAGTGCAGGTGCTGTCTTCTGAGCCGGTATCTTCCCTGCGCCACCACCGGCATCCGGACATCCAGCCAGCAACACGACAGGCACACAGCACACGCACGCGACCACGTGACGCACACAACGAAAACGCAAAGCGGCCTGCAGGCCAAGGGGTCTCAACACGCCTACCATTCTATCCACCCGGCCAGCTGCCCTACCCCGGCACACTGCCGTTGCACCCCCGCGTAAGCTCCCGCGCGCCATCTGCTTTCCCCTCTACACAGGTCCCACATCCCGCATGCGTCCATTGGCCGGCGCAGCCAGTCCTCCGTGCCATAGTCCCATCCCGTTTGCCGCACGATAGTCAGGTTGTGGGCAGCAGACCAGGCCCCACAGGCACTGCAAGCAACTCGTCAGAAAGGACCAGCCACCATGCACGATCTTCTCGTCGCCTCCTGCTTTATCCTTATGCTCCTCGTCCCCTGCATCATCGCCACCCGCACCCTCATCGCGTCCGACGCCGCCTGACCCTCCCGCGCGCAAGCCACCCCACCACCATCACTTTCTAAAGGACCCCGCCATGCACGACTTCGTTTACGCCGCCGCCTTCTTGCTCATGCTCCTTGCCCCCTGCTGCATCGCCACCCACGTCATCAGCACCGAAGCCTGACTTCGCTGCCGCCAGACATCATCCAACCCCAGAGCTTTCACGAATAGTTCATGGACCATACCCCGCATGCACGCCGCACTTGTATACGGTTAAGGCATGCCCACAGCCGTCTCAGCAGTCGCGTCCCGTCGCCGCTTCACCAGAACTCTCTTCCTGGCGCTGCTCACGCTCCTGTTGCCGGCCTGCCGCCCGCTCCATGCCGCCGCCGCCGCTCCAGCATCCACCACTGTTGTCATCAGCCAGCTCTACACCGCCGGCGGCAACAACGGCTCCACCTTCAACGCGGACTACGTGGAGCTCTTCAATCTCTCCGGTGCGTCCGTCAGCCTCCAGGGCTGGTCGCTGCAGTACTTCTCGGCCACCGCCTCGGCCACCAGCAACCCGGTCGTCATTCCCATCACCGGCACTGTCACGTTGCAACCCGGCCAGCGCTATCTCGTTGAGGCCACCCCCAGCAGCACCACCGGTGTAGCCACTGCCAACGCCGCCGACCAGGTCGCCTCCAACCTCGCCATGGGCGCGTCGGCCGGCCGCATCTACGTCACCAACTCCACCACCGCGCTCTCCAACAGCGCAGGCTGCCCCGCCAACTACGTTGACTTCGTCGGCTATGGCACCACGGCCAACTGCTTTGAAGGTTCAGCACCCGCACCCGCACCATCGCTCTCCCAGCCCATCGCCCGCACCAACAGCTGCGTCGACGGCAACAGCAACAGCACCGACTTCGCCCTCACCTCCACCCCGGCGCGCAACAGCTCCTCGGCACTCACTGCCTGCACCGCCACCGTCCTCTCCAGCGCCGCCTTCACCCCGTCCAGCACCAACGCCGGCCAGACCTCGCTGCTCACAGCCGCCGGAACCACCGGCCTCACCGTCACCGCAGACCTCAGCACCCTCGGCGGCTCCGCCACCCAGCCCCTGTACGACGACGGCACCAACGGCGACCTAACAGCAAACGACGGCACCTACAGCTTCACAGTCCCCGTCTCAGCGTCCACCGCGCCCGCCACCTACACCGTCAAGGCCACCGGCAAAACCTCCAGCGGCGCCATCGGCACCGCGACTGCCACCCTCACTGTCTCCACCCCCGTTGCCTTCGTCGCGATCCACAGCATCCAGGGCAACACCCCCGGCACCTCGCCCTACAGCGGCCAGTCGGTCATGACCCACGGCATCGTCACCGGTATCCGCTACTCCGGCTACACCATCCAGGCGCGCGACTCTGAGGCCGACACCGACCCACACACCCCCGAAGGCATCCTCGTCTACACCGGCGGCGGCAAGGTTCCCTCCACCGTCACCATCGGGTCTGAGGTTCAGGTCACCGGCACCGCCACCCTCTACCCCACCACCGCCGTCGTTCCCGGCCTCGAGCTCAACAACCCCACGGGCTTCAGCGTCCTCACCACCGGCAATCCGCTGCCCGCCGCCATCACCCTGTCCACCTCTGACCCCAGCCCCAACGGTGGCATCCTGCAGCTGCCATACCTGCAGAGCATGCGCGTCACCGTCCCAAACCTCACCGTCACCCAGCCCACCGACGGCACCCTCACCGAGACTGCGGAAACCTACACCAGCAACGGCCAGTTCTGGGGCGAAGTCACAGGTCTCCCGCGCCCCGTCCGCGAGCCCGGCCTTGAAGTGCGCGACCCCCTCACCGCCTCCGAGCCCCTCTCCATCCCGCGCTTCGACGACGATCCGGAAACCTTCCTCGTCGACTCCCTCGCAAACGGCGGCACGGCCCTCAACGTCATCACCGGCACAACCATGACCGGCGTCTCCGGTGTCGTCGACACCACCGACTACAGCGGCCTGCCCGCCGTCGTTCTTGACGCCGCCACCCGCCCCACCATCACCGGCAACGGCATCACCGCCTCCACGCTCCCCGGTGCAGCTGCAGGCCAGGTCACCATCGGCGATCAGAACATGGAGCGCTTCTACGACACCGCCGCTGAAACCCCCGGCGCGGTCGCCGTCACCCCCGCCGCCTTCCAGCTCCGCCTCTCCAAGGCCTCACTCGGCATTCGCAACGTCCTCCACACTCCCGACATCCTCGCGCTCGAGGAAATGGAAAACATCCAGACCCTCACCGCCCTCAGCAACAAGATCAGCGCCGACGCCCAGGCCGCCGGTCAGCCTGACCCGCAATACCAGCCCTACCTCGTCCAGGGCAACGACCCCAGCGCCATCAACGTCGCCTTTCTCGTCAAGCCCTCCACCGTTGACGTCACAGACGTCACCCAGTTCGGCAAGTCCACCACCTACACCACGCCCACAGGCGCGCAGGCTATCCTCAACGACCGTCCGCCACTCGTCCTCCACGCCGGCATCAAGCGTTCCGGCGGCGCGGCAGACTACCCCTTAACCGTCATCGTCAATCACCTTCGCTCGCTCAACGGCATCACCGACCCCAGCACCGGCGCCACCGTCCGCGCCAAGCGTGAGGCGCAGGCTGAGTTCCTCGCCAACCTCGTCCAGGGCTACCAGGCAAACGGCGAACACACCATCGTCGTTGGCGACTTCAACGCCTTCGACGTCAATGACGGCCTCGTTGACTCCCTCGGCGTCATCCGCGGCAACCCAGCCCCCGCATCGCAGGACGTCGTTGCCGGAGCCAGCGGCCTTGTCAACCCCGTCCTCGTCGACGCGGCACCGACGGACCTCGCGAACAACGCGTACTCCTACGTCTTCGACGGCTACGCCCAGAGCATTGACCACTTCCTTACAACACAGGACATTGCCGGCTCCATCACCACCCTGCCCGCCCACTGGAACGCCGACTTCCCCGTGATCTTCCGCAACGACCCAACTCGCCCGGAGGTCTCCACAGACCACGACGGCATCGTCGGCTATCTCACCGTCCCCAGCGGCCTGCCCAGCGTCGTTGTCACCTCGTCACTCACCAAACAGGCTGACGGTACCTACCAGGTCACGATTACCCTCACCAATTCAGGCTCCGGCACCGCTACCGCCGCAAAGGTCGCCTCCGCCACCCTCGGCAGCGCCAGCAGCACCACAGCCCTGCCCCTCAGCTTCGGCGACATAGCCGCCAACACCGCGGTCACGCGCACCGTGACGTTCCCGGCCTCAGCAGGCACCTCCGGTACGCGTAGCATCCAGAAAATTTCTGGCACCTACTCCGGCAGCACCTTCGGGTACACTATCCGCGTCACCCTGCCCTAACCTGCTGCAATTCCTCATCGCGAACGGCGCCTGCATGGGCAGCGCTCCAAACGCGATGAGGGACGAGCTTCCGGCCTACCCGTGCATTCCGCGCCACACTCAACGTACGCTCAGGAGTTTCCGAATGCGCTTCCGCCTCGCCTCTCTCGCAGTCCTCCTCGCCGCTGGCGCCGTGGCCCATGCAGACACTGTCACCCTCACCTTCGCCGACCCGAACCAGGTCGCCTCCGCGGGCAGCACCCTTACGTTCACCGCCACAGCCTCCGCTCCGTCCTCGAATGCGGCAACCGAGTTCCTCAACGGCGACGACTATAACGTCACCCAGCCCGCAACCCTCAAGGACGCCGACTACTTTGCCAACTTCCCCATCTCCCTCGACCCCGGCAAAAGCTTCACCGGCATTCTCTTTACTGTCATGCTCCCTGCCAACGCAGCCCCCGGCTCCACCTTCGCCGGCCAGTTCACCCTGCGTGGCGGCAGCGACGACGTAGCCTCCTCCCTTCTCGGCTCCGCCTCCTTCACCGTCTCCACCCCGGCAGCTGCAGCCGTCACACCAGAACCATCCTCACTGGTCCTCCTCGGCACCGGCGTCCTCGGCGCGGCCTTCCTTCTCCGCCGCCGCGCCGCTCCCATGCTCAACTCCTGAGCACCCAGCTTCGACAGGTAAAATGGGCATTGGAGCATTTCCGCCTCAATGGACCCCAAATACATCCGCAACTTCGCGATCATCGCGCACATCGACCACGGCAAGTCCACCCTCTCCGACCGCCTGCTCGAGCTCACCGGCTCGCTCACCCAGCGTGAAATGCAGGCCCAGGTCCTCGACGCCATGGACCTCGAGCGCGAGCGCGGCATCACCATAAAGGCCCACTCCGTCCGCATGATGTACCAGGCCCACGACGGCATCACCTACCAGCTCAACCTCATCGACACCCCCGGCCACGTCGACTTCTCCTACGAGGTCTCCCGCTCCCTCGCCTCCTGCGAAGGCGCCCTCCTCGTCGTCGACGCCTCCCAGGGCGTAGAAGCCCAGACCCTCGCCAACGCCTACCTCGCCATCTCCAACGGCCTTGAAATCATCCCCGTCATCAACAAAATCGACCTCCCCTCCGCCGACATCGAGCGCACCAAGGAGATGATCGAGAACACCGTCGGCCTCCCCGCCGACGACGCCGTCTGCGTCTCCGCCAAAACCGGCCTCAACGTCGCAGACATCCTTGAAGCCGTCGTCACCCGCCTCCCCCACCCCGAAGGCGACGCCTCCAAGCCCCTCCAGGCCCTCATCTTCGACAGCTGGTTCGACCCCTACAAGGGCGTCATCGTCCTCGCCCGCGTCATCAACGGCACCCTCCGCACCGGCCAGCGCATCAAGCTCATGAGCAACGGCAAAACCTTTGACGTCGAATCCATGGGCGTCCTCACCCCCAAACCCGTCGAAATCGCCACCCTCTCCGCCGGCGAAGTCGGCTTCTTCGTCGCCACCATCAAAGACGTCGCAGACACCAAGGTCGGCGACACCATCACCGACCCCAGCAATCCCTCCACCGAACCCCTCCCCGGCTTTGAAGACATCAAGTCCATGGTCTTCGCCGGCCTCTACACCATCGAATCCCACGAGCACGGCGCCCTCCGCGAGGCCCTCGGCAAACTCAAGCTCAACGACGCCAGCTTCTCCTTCGAGCCCGAAGCCTCCACCGCCCTCGGCTTCGGCTTCCGCTGCGGCTTCCTCGGCCTCCTCCACATGGAAATCATCCAGGAGCGCCTCGAGCGCGAGTTCAACCTCGACCTCATCACCACCGCCCCCGGCGTCCGCTACAAAATCACCCTCACCGGCGGCACGCAGATCGAAGTCGAAAACCCCTCCCGCTGGCCCGACCCCACCACCATCGAGCGCATCGAAGAACCCATCATCACCGCCAAAATCCTCACCAACGAGGAGTACGTCGGCGGCATCCTCAAACTCGTCGAAGACAAACGCGGCAAACAGAAAAACTTCGAATACGTCTCCGGCTCCCGCGTCCTCATCACCTACGAGCTCCCCCTCAACGAGATCGTCCTAGACTTCTACGACCGCCTCAAATCCGTCTCGCGCGGCTATGCAAGCCTCGACTACGCCCTCTCCGGCATGTGGGTCTCGCCCATGGTCAAAATGGACATCCTCGTCTCCGGCGAACCCGTCGACGCGCTCTCCATCATCGTCCACCGCGACTTCGCCTACGAACGCGGCAAAGCCCTCGTCCACAAAATGCGCGAACTCATCCCCCGCCAAATGTTTGAGGTCGCCATCCAGGCCGCCATCGGCTCCAAAATCGTCGCCCGCGAAACCGTCTCCGCCATCCGCAAAGACGTCATCGCCAAATGCTACGGCGGCGACATCTCCCGCAAAAAGAAACTCCTCAACAAGCAAAAAGAAGGCAAAAAGCGCATGAAACGCATCGGCCAGGTCGACATCCCCCAGGAAGCCTTCCTAGCCGTCCTAAAAGTCGGCGAGTGACCATCGCTCAAACTGATTGCTAAAGGACAAGAGGAGCATATACCGTTCGCATACCGACATCCTGAACCCCCGAGACGGAATGAGCACCTACGATACGTGGCATCGCCCCGATGAAGAACAAGATGTTCTCCTGCTCCAGCTTGACGCTTTGAACCCTCGACTGCCTGACCTTAGAGTCGCATCTACCGAACGTGAGATTATCGAGCAACTTATAGAACACGAAGACCTCCTTGGCTTGATGAAGAGCATAGGCATTCAGGGCTTCTTCCCCACGGAAGTTTTGGTTTGCGTGTCCGAAGCTGAAGAGCTCGTGGTAATTGAGGGCAATCGCAGGTTAGCAAGCTTAAAGCTTTATAGCAGCCCTGAACTCGCCCCAGAGAAATCTCTTAAACAGGTGCGATCTTACGTCGCCGACTACGGAGCGAATGTTCCGAAGCAGGTTGAGGTCGTCATCGCTCCTGACCGAGCTTCGACCGTGCCTTTACTAATGAACAAGCATACCCGCCTTGGCGTAAAAGGTTGGGAACCACTTCAGCAAGCCCAATACGTAAAAAATCTCCTGTCAGCAGGTATAGATCTGGAAGTTTTACCGGGCCTTACTGGAATCTCGCGAAGCGACATTTTAAAGAATCTTCGCACCAACTCACTTTATGAGATGGCTAAGCGGATCCCCTTCGATAAGGAAACCGCTTCAGTAGTTGGTGATCCGCGGAGATTTCCAGCGTCAACCTTAGAGCGTGTAAGTGGTAGTCCAGAATTCAGATCATTTTTAGGTATAGATTTCGACGCGACGGGTGGCGTAGTTGGCAAAGTTAACGCGCGTCAATTTCAACGGGCATTTGCCGCTATAGTCACGGACATATCGGCCAAAAAAATTAATACGCGCACACTAAACGATGCCACAGGAATCCGAAAATACATCAAGACACTGGAAGCTGTAAAGCCGGATGTGACCAAGGTGGGCAGCTTCACCTCCGACAATTTTCTGCGAAAGCCGTTCAAGACTGCTGAAGATCAGCCTAAAGCTCCCATTAAAGAGAAGCGACATCACGTCCAGAAGGGACTTATTGCGAAGAGCTTTCGATGCAATTTAAGGCTTCAGCGCGTAAAAGAGATATTGGAAGAACTCCAGCGCATAGACGCTAGCAAAAATTCTAACGCAGTGGGCGTGACTCTTCGGATCTTTATCGAACTTCCAATCAGTCACTATCTCGAATCTACAGGACGCATGAAGCTCTTAGTAGAGAAGCTAGATAAGAACCATAGGCACGCCAAGCCAGAAGACTGGACTCCCTCATTACGTCAGATGCTTGTATATCTTCTGGCGAACGACGAGGTCCTTAAGCAAAGTATCCCAAGACAAGCATTAAAGGCTTTGAATCGCGCAGTCGCAGATGACGAGCACCAATTGTCATTAGATGGAATGGATCAGTTTGTGCACAATCCATATATCTGTCCATCTGAGCCTCAGCTTAGGAAGCTGTGGAATACGTTTGAATCTTTGACAGAGTACCTAATGAGAGAACATCCACCAATCGAAGGCGGATCTGCAGAATGAGTTCAAGTAGTCCGTTGAGGTACCCTGGCGGTAAGCAGATCATGGCACCCGTCATAGCCAAGTTCATGACCCTAAACGGCATGGAAGGTAGAACGTATTGTGAAGCTTATGCCGGCGGCGCAGGTGCCGCTATAAGCCTGCTATTTTCAGGCTATGCGAAACGTATAGCTCTAAACGACGCTGATCCGGCTATTGCGGCTATGTGGATGTCCGCGCTAAGCCAAACTACAGAATTTGTAGAAAAAATACATAGTGTGCCTCTGACAATTGCTGAGTGGCACAATCAGAAATCTATATACGTGAGATGCGATGCGGCAGACCAATTAAGCCTGGGTTTTTCGGCGTTCTATTTAAACCGAGTGAATAGGTCCGGCATTATCAAGAATGCTGGGCCCATTGGCGGAAAGAACCAAAATGGCAAATGGGGAATAGGAGCGCGGTTTAATAGGGAGGCTCTAGCCGAGCGAGTTAGCCGCATCGCTAGGTACCGCACACGCATATCAATTACAAATCTTGATGCATTAATATTTCTGGAGAGAGAAGACAAACGTAATAATTTCTTTTATCTAGATCCTCCGTACTTTGTCAAAGGGAAGGAGCTTTATCTCAATCACTACAAGCCAGATGATCACACCCTCCTCGCAAAATACGTCCAAGCGGAAATGTATGGTAAATGGCTCATGTCCTACGATGACGTGCCAACAATACGTTCCCTTTATTCAGATCGACGCCAATTAGCCTTCGAACTTTCCTACAGCGTTCGGAAAAGGCATGCTGGAAATGAGATCCTTATTCCAAGTGACGATCTCAAGCTGCCAACTGACTGGAAGGCGGCATTAAAGCCAACGAACTACATTCAATCGCAAACTCAACCCTCGAACAAGGCGGAAGCTCAAGCATTGCACGTATGAGTGGGGCGCGGGAGCCACTCATGCGGACCCCCGCGCGATCAGGAGGGGATTTGAACCCCCGATTACTCCCTTGTCATGGGAAGTGCCTTAGCCGCTTGGCTACCTGGACAGAAGGCAAGATGCAACGTGAGCGGGTGGGGTTGTCCCGTGCACATACATCGCGCCTTTTTGCGATGCGTGGGACGAGGAACAATTAACAAGCGTTTGCGTACAAGCCTGAGTCCCCAACCGAGGCTCAGATGACCCACCCCATCGCCACCCTGGCACTCCTCCTGCTCTGCACCACCGCCACCATCCACGCACAATCACTCACCACCCTCACCGGCCACTGGGCCGGCACCCTCGACACCGTCCACCCCGACGGCAGCGTCGACCCCGACCAGCTTTACCTCTCCCTCGACCCGGCCAACCCCTCCGCCAGCGCCGCCGGCAACGATCCCGCCCACCTCTCGCCCGCCGCGCAGGCCACCCTCACCGGCAACGCCGTTACCCTCACCGTGCCCGTCAACCCCTCTGTCACCGTCCAGTTCAACCTCACCCTCCAGGGCGACCACCTGCGCGGCACCGCCACCGGCATTCCCGGTTCTTCTGGCGCTCGTGTCGTCATCGATGCGGTCCGCGCCGACGCCGCCTGGCACACCTCCGCCCCACTTACCCATGTGCCCGACACCCTCGCCGCCACCGTCGCCGGCCTCGACCGCAAGCTCTTCGACGCCTACAACACCTGCGACCTCACCACCCTCGGCAACCTCGTCTCCGACGATCTGGAGTTCTACCACGACAAGACCGGCCTCGCCACCGGCCGCGACGTCTTCGTCGCCTCCATCAAAAACAACATCTGCGGCAAGGTCGAGCGCCACCTCGTCCCCGGCTCGCTCAAGGTCCACCGCCTCAACACCTACGGCGCGCTCGAAATCGGCTCGCACACCTTCACCCACCCGAACGATCCGTCAAACCCCGAGGGCGAAGCCAAATTCGCCATGCTCTGGCACTACAGCCCCTCTGGCTGGCAGCTCACCCGTGTCATCAGCTACGACCACGTAGCCGACCACTAACCGTGCCCCGCCTCCGGACTCTCGGACATGGGTGTATCGACCCGCGGTGAACTCACACGGGTGACCCATCTTTACCAACGGCTCCATCGTCGGTGAAGGTGGGTTCCGCCCAACATTGAAATTCTTGTCAAGCCCCCGACCCACCTAACTCCAACAAAGCAAAAGACATAGAGTTGGCAGGGTATTTATCCCAACTCACTACAATAGAAGTAGGGCTTCCTTCGCACACATGTGCGGCGGAAGCCCTTTCTATTTCACACGCGAGGCAATCCCATGACATCGTCCAATTCCAGTACCGTCTCCCTTTCCGCCGCAGGCTCCATTTCCATTACATTCTGGGACGAAATGCGCGAAGCCTGCAGGCTCGTCGCACAGGAACGGCAGGCAGCCGCAGCCGCAGCCGCGAAATCTCAGCGCAAGGCCGCTTCACCCAGCCGTGCCGCTGCCCGCCCGGCACCCCGCGCCGCAGCCGCGCCCCGCGTCGCACCCGCACGACCCAAGCGTTAGCTCTCAGCCCGGCCCCACGCGCTTCAACAGTGCCTTTGCAAAGGCGCGTGGGGAACGTCCTCTGTCGAGTCCTATCCCATCACCGCACAAGGAGAACCATGCTCCGACTCTGCCAGCACACCAAGGCCAACGGCCTGCGCTGCCAATCACCGGCCCTGCGCACCGACGACTTCTGCTACTTCCACACGGCCTTTCGCCGCCAGCAGCGCGAGCTCGCCGCAGAGGCGCAGCGCCCCACCGAGTTCATCGCGCCCAACTTCAACAGCCGCGGTGACTTCATCGGCATGGCGCCCGTCAAGCCACGCGACATTGAGATGACCCGCGGCGTCATCCGCAAGCCGCTCGACGTCGACCTCGGTCTGCTGGAGGACACGGCATCCATCCAGCTCGCCATCTCCAACGTCCTCTCCGCCCTGGCCCACGGCCGGCTTGAAACCCGCCGGGCCTCCGTCCTTCTCTACGGCCTCCAGCTCGCCTCGAACAACTGCCGCAATCTCGATCCAACAGAATCAGGAATTTACGATCGGCAGGGGGCGGGGGAGGGTCCCACTACCCAGCCTTCAGAATCGTCATCTTCCCATCCGGAGTCTTCGAAAAACTGTGAAGCTCCTGCCCACCCAGCCCAATGTGCCGAAGAATCACACTCTCCTTGCTCAACTCCAGATGTGAAAAGCCAAGAGTCCGACCACCAAACGGCCCACGTTTCCTCGGATCGACCGACCAATCCACAAGCTCCGCTCCACCACCACCAGAAATCACAAACGAAGTCGGATGATCCTGGAACTCCAGATGCTGCAAATCGTGATCGTGACCTGTTATGTAGAAATCAACCTTGGCTTCCTTCAGGAGCGGTCCCCATCTCGGAATCAAAATCGGATTATCCCTGTGAACTCCATTCGTAAACAAGGGATGATGCGCAATCACAATCAAAAAAGGCAAAGTCCTCGGCTTCGCCAGCTCAGCCTTGAACCAGACATCCTGAGCATCCCGATCCTCCTGAGACATCAAATAACTCCAGGGCCAGGGATCGAAGGGCTTCGTTCCAGGCAAGTTCGAATCCAGACAAATAAACTTCGCCACCGGATTCTGCTCAGGAAAATTAAATGTGTACCAACGATCCGGCATCGTCCATCGAGTCTTATGCTGCTTCGGATAATCCAACTGCATCTGGACTTTATCGATCTTCGCCTTCTCGTAATCATGATTCCCTAAAACAGCATAAGCAGGCCCAGGGAACCGGTTCGCTGGATACATATTCTCGAACTGCTCCTGCCACCGCTCCACCCCATGCTGATCATGCATCTTCCCATACCAGTTATCCCCAAGCATAAAAAGAGCTCCAGGCTGAAAGTGCCCTGCATCCATCCACTGACTCATGCTCTGAGAAACACTGATTTGCTGCTGCTTATAACGATCTGTTCCCCAATCTCCTAACATAAACATGTGAGCTGAAGAAGACTTCGGCTCCGGTGCCTGAGCGTCTATCAACGAGGCTGGAGAGAGGGCTGCAATCGCGGACCAAGCAAATGTTTGCCGTAAGAATTGTCGCCGCGAAAGTCTGTTCAGCTTGTTCAAAGTCGAAGTCTCCATCTGTTACCAAATAGTCAGAAGTAGGTCAGCGTACTAAGACACCAGAATTGGGAACGAAATACAGAACTGCACCCAAAGCAAACAACATTCCAAGATATCCAGCAAGCGTTGCAGGGCTGCCCTTCTCCGGCACGTCACGAGTAAATAGACGATAGGTCATTCCTGCGCCGATGAAGAGGAAGACTGCTTCATGCATCAAGGCAAAAAGAATGATGCATGCGGCCAGAAGCAAACCTCTCTGCAACCGATCTAATGCATAAGTCGCCTGTGCACCGTCGAAGTTGAATACAGGGATCATGTTGAACAAGTTGAGCCAGGCGCTCGCATAGGTGAGAGCGCTAAAGATCTGCAGGTGAGTCCAGAGGTATAGACCACCAAAAGCGAGGGCGGCGAGGAGCCCTGCGAGAGGTCCTGCGAGAGCGATGGAGGCGATCGCTGCGAGGGAGAGACCTTCGTTGTACCAGCGAACATATGCCCGACCGAAGGCGAAGGCTGGGAGATCTGCTTTGAGACCTCGGCTGCGGACCGCGATGTAGTGACCCATTTCGTGGATCAGGATTGCCAACATGAATCCTGCAGCAAATTTCCATCCGAAGAGGACCCAGTAGAGGCCGAAGAAGCTGACGAAGCCGAGGAGGAATTTGAGTTTGAAGAGGAGGAAAAAGGCACTTTTGAATTTTGCAGCACCGAGCAGGATAGGAGCGAAGGGGCCTAATTTTTTCGTCCAACGGGCTCGCTTGTCATCTGCTGTCTTTTGCTGAGTGTCGAGAGTGGCCAGGTGCTGGTGGATCTGGTTGGCTTGGTGAGCGTCAGCTGGGAGCCAGGTGAGGGCTTCTGTCCAGCGTTCACGGGCCTGGGGAAGGTTTCCTTCCTTCTCTGCGAGGGCGGCAGAAGCAGCGAGCTGGTTGAGGTGGGGACCGTAGGCGAGAGTCTGGCATTCAGGACAGGCGAGCGAGCCAGGCTGGAGGTAGTGGCTGCAGCGAGCGCAGTTGTAGACAGGGTCCGGAGCGGGGATGCTGGGAGGCATCGTTTCGGGAAAGGGGAGGGAAGACATGCTTGCTATTGGATGTTTTGTTTCGGCATTCGGCACCCCCCTCCCCCCTGAGCTCGTAAAGTCTTCATTTTGTTGGATAGGGTGCGCAAAGTCCTGATTTTGTTGGACCGGATGCGTAGGGTCTTCCGCTGGAGGTGTCGGTGTGCGGGTTGGGAGAGTGTCGTTCACTCCCTCTATTGTAGAGAGTTGGACGTATATATCATGCCAACGATATCTCTAACGGAATGAACGACATGGAGAGGTTCGGGGCTTGACAGAATCTGGGCAGGGCTATGCAGCGGATGCGCCCATGGGCTGCCAGAGTTCAATGGGATTGCCTTCCGGGTCGTGAAGGTGGGCGAATCGGCCGTTGGGGTAGGTTTCCGGGTCGACCTTAACGGTGACGCCGGCGGCCTGCAGTTGGGCTACGAGCCGGTCCAGGTCATTCACGCGAAAGTTGATCATGAACTGCCTGGTCAGGTCGAAGTACTTTGTGGTCTCTGAGAAGGCGGAGAAGAGAGTCTGGCCGGCCTGCTGGTGCCACACCGGGTCGGTGAGGGTCTGGGGTGTTGTGGGGATGCCGAGGTGCTCGTGATACCACTGCTCCAGCGCCCTGGGGTCGTGGGCGCGGTAGAAGAAACCGCCGATGCCAGTCACGACTTCTTTGGTGGTGGTTGGTTTGGTGGCGGGTGTTAGCTGGCCCGAGGCTATTTTTGGAGCGAGTGCAGCGGCAGCAGAGGCGGTAAGGGCTGTGAGGAACTCGCGGCGGTGGTTTGGCATTGATGCTCTCCTGAGCTCCCAGTACGGCCCCCGCGGGAACTCTCTACACGGCGTTCGTGACGTTTATGTGCGCGCTTCGCCTATCGACTTGCTGGTCGGACGGGCTTTGCACCAAAGTGCTCCGACTAAATTGCTGTGAGGTCAGGTACGTTGCATCTTGATGAGGCGACTAGAGTTACAGGCAAGTGTTTGTGCGTTGGAAGAGCTACGCGTGTCGTAAGCAGGGCCACAAGGTGAGTGCATACGCCACACTACGACATACTTTGCCAAACGCTGCCGCGCCTGTAAACCCAACCATCCTTTCGGCCTGCCTGCGCCTCAGATCGTCCATTAACGAGAGTTGAAGCTGCGAGTACTGCCGCAGCTTCGGATGAATGCACGCCCGTGCGTGCTGCCTTCCCCAGGCAGCCGTGCCGGTTTCATAAACCCAAGCATATGACCGCGCCGGAGCGATGACTCTGCGCGCGCAAAAAATCTCTGCCATTGCTGCAGGAGGCCCTGTCTTGTCTAAATTTTTATTTCAATCTCCACTCGCGCCGAATGAAAAGGTGTCGGCGGAACAGCTGGACACAGATCGAAGGATTCTTGCCTTCGACCGTGCGCTGCCACACTTGAACCGTCGCGGATTTCTGGGTGCCATGCTGGGTGCTGCTGCGATGGCCACCACAGTGGGCGGCGGCAAGCTGTATGCACAGGCCCCTGGCGTGACCGATGTGTTGAACTTTGCCCTAAACCTGGAGTATCTGGAGGCGAACTTCTATCTGTATGCCTCCACGGGTACCGGTCTGAGCGGTTCGTTGAACGGCAATGGCGCTGCGGTGCAGGGCGCACCCGGCAAGTTGGCTTTGGATGCAAACACGCTGGCGGTCTGCCAGGCTTTGGCGCAGGACGAGGTGAACCACATCGCCGACCTGCGCGGCGCGATTACGGCACTGGGTGGTACGCCGATTGCGCAGCCGACGATCAATCTTGCGGCGAATGGAACCATTACGACGCAGGCGCAGTTTTTGGCGGCGGCGCGGCAGTTTACCGCGCTTGGCGGATCGGCCTATGTGGGCGGAGCGCAGCTGCTGGTGTCGAACGCAAGCGTACTGACGACGGCCAGCCAGATTCTGGGTGCTGAAGGTCAGCATGCGGGCGTGCTTGCCTACCTGTGCGTGACACAGGGAGTGGTGAGCCCTGCGATTGATGCGCAGGATGTGCCGCCGACAACCACCAACTACATTACGGTGGACCCGGTGCACGCACTGTCGCCGCTGCGAGTGAGCACGCAGGTGCTGGGCGTGGCATACGGTGTCAGCACCCCGGCAACGACGAATCCACCAGTGGGCGTGATGATGGGCGGATTCTTCCCGAACGGATTCAACGGCATCGTGAAGTCAACCTAGTTCCAGGCGTTTGCAGCCGACGAACGTGACTGAACCTGAGACGTGTGATGAACCGATTGCCTTGGAGGCAAAGTAATGTCGAACTTAATGAATGTAGGAGCGCGCAGCGAGGGCGAGATGACCCACATTGCTGATGCGCGTACGTCCGTGCTGCGAGGCCGCCGCGGATTTTTGACAACGGTTGGCCTGGCCGGTGCCGCTGTTGGCATGGGTGCGATGGCTGGCTGCAGCAATGACGGACCGATCGCACTGCCGGCGACAACGCCGAGCGTGCTGGATGTGCTGAACTTCGCGCTGAACCTGGAGTACCTGGAAGCGAGCTTTTACGCCTATGTGACGACAGGGAGCGGCCTGCCTACGACAGATATGGGAGCCGCACCTGGTGCAGTAACCGGCGGTGCAAAGGTGTCGTTTACCAATCCAGTGGTGGCAAGCATAGCCAACCAACTGGCGACGCATGAGCGGGAGCACGTGGAGTTTCTGCGTTCAACCATCAGCGCCGTGGGTGGAACACCGGTGGACATGCCTGCGCTGAACCTGGCCGCGGGCGGAACGGTGAACAGCGATGCGACCTTTGTGGCGGCGGCACGGCAGTTAGAGGCCGTGGGCGTAAGTGCCTACATTGGGGGCGCGCAGTTCCTGACCAGCAGCGTACCGGCACTGAACTATGCGGCGCAGATTCTGGACACGGAGTCGCAGCACGCTGGCTTTCTGCGTGAGCTGTGCATTGTGCTGGGTGTGACGTCGCCCGCGGTGGATTCGCTGGACCAGCCGCCATCGCTGTCGAAGATCTTTAACACGGATCCAACAACTGGTCTGAACCCTGTGCGGACCACGTCGCAGGTGCTGCAGATTGTGTACGGGGCGGTTGGGTCGCTGGGTGTGACCAAGGGCGGCTTCTTCCCGAACGGGTTGAACGGCGCCATCACCATCAGCTAAACGCCTGTGCGCGGGCGTGCCGGCGACGGCCGTACGCCCGCACAACACATTCAGTGCTACCGACCGTTCTATGTCGAGGAGAAACAATGAAGTTTGGATTGAAGCAAATCGTTCCGCTTTGCCTGATGGTGGCCGGAGTCAGTGCGCAGGCACAGTTTTATAAGTTGAAGGGTGCGACGTTGTCAGCAAGTGCAACAGAGGAGTTCGGCACGCCGCTAACAAGCAGCCCAAGCTCGGTGACGACGCAGGTACCGAGTGGAAGTGGATTCCTGAACCAGACGGTCAGTGGGCAAGCGGTAAACGACACAAGCAAGCCGGGCATCCTGGTATCGCTGGGTTTCCACCCGGTGGCGTGGGCCGGCATTGAGATCAATTACCAGTTTGCGCAGTTCGATGAGGTGTACTTTTTTAACTACTCGAGCGCGCCGTCGGTGACGCAGTCAAAGCGCGTTCCGGTTGCGTTCCACGAGACGACGGCGGCGTACCAGTTCCATCCGAAGCACATCAAATTTCAGCCTTATGTGAATGTGGGTGGCGGGTATATCGACTTTTTGCCGTACCTGGCGAATGAGCAGTGGCGCGGAACGGGCCTGGTGGAAACAGGCTTCGATATTCCGACGCGGTCCCCGCACCTTGCGGTTCGAGTACAGGGACGCGCGCTGATTTATCGGACGCCGAACTTTTATAACTCGGCGATCAGCACGCGCCAGTGGCGTGTGACGTCGGAGCCGACGGTTGGGCTTGTGTACCGGTTTTAGAAGTTGCTGAACTAACAGAGGACAAGACGCTTGGTGGCCGGATACTCCGGCCACCTTTTTTGTTGCTTATTTCGTCCATCTGCCAAGTTTGCGGTATCTGTCTTTTGACAAGGGAGTCATACGGAGAGCAGCCCAGTAAGCATAGCTTCAACCTCTTGAGAGACGTCCGAAACAATCATGTCGCGAAAGAACTCTATTGACCTTACGTGTTCAGCGGTAAACCGTTCGATTGCATTCGAGTACTGGCACGAGTAGACAGACGAGTAAGCTGCTCTCACCATAAATTCGTTTAGACCGTTCGCTTCTCGAAAACTAAGGACAGTATTTGGGATGTATTCGGCAGATGCTCTTAGAGCTACCCTTGAGGAGATTGGCAGGAACCACTGACTACCCGCCCTAGCTATCCCAGTTCCGAATGTTATTGCACCAGTTGGAGATACATTGAGCAGAGCTACGGCTATGTCGGATTGAAGGAGTTCAAGGTGCGGACTAGAGCAAATGGACCAGTACGACCGTTTAAGAAACTCAGGTAGTCGGCTCCACTCGGTAGTTGCGGACTGGAAGAAAGTCTTTTCGTCGCGCCTCTCGTCGGATAGGAAGGACTCAGATGCTTTCAGGATTGCTACTAAGGGCACTGAGGCGCCTGTTTCTAAGCTGATCTTCGCGGCATATTGACGCAGCGTAAGTGGATCTTCGAGGCGACGCATCAGCTCAGCATTAAAATCCCGGGCGTGCTTTTTGGAAGCTTCTCTGCGTGGCTTAGATCTCAGGAATAGGCCAGCCACGTAGTTGGCAGAAACCTCAATGAGCGAACGGTCCATGGTGTGCGCCATTCCGGCTGTTAATGCTGGAAGCACGCGATTGAAGGGAGCTTCGTAACGCTCGTTAAGCTCTGCCTCGATAGCAGATTCGGGCCTACCATCAGGGTCGTGTTTGAAGTAGCCATGCTCTGCTGATTCAGCCGTTACTTTCCAAACGGGACGAGCTCTCCGCCCTTTGGAGTACACCCAAAGCTTAGGAACATCGTCACCGTTCACGAACGTGAAGTTATGTAGCAGCCGTTTAGGTGGAGCATGGTGGGAAAGCATACCTACAGCTTGCTGACGCGGTGGACTTCGCGTATGCCGGGGAGGCGGCGGAGGTTTGCGGTGAGCTTGGTGAGGTGGCCGAGGTCGAGGGTTTCGATGACGAATTCGACGTTGGCTGTGATGCCGTCGGGGTTGGATTTGCTGTCGACGGAGCGGATGTTGGTGTCGTCGTCGGAGATGGTGGCGGTGAGTTGTTTGAGCATGCCGGAGCGGTCGTCGCAGGTGATGACGAGGCGGACGGGGAAGCGGGTGCTCCTGGGCGGGGTGGCTGCCTGGCGGACCTCGGAGGGGCCGGATGCGCGGGGCGGGCGCGGGGTGTCTGCACCGGGAGCTAGTGGAGTTGTGGGGAGTCCGGGTGCGACGGATGATTGTGCGGGTGAACTGGCTGCGGAGTTCGCGGGCTGAAGCTGCGCTGGAGTGGCGGGGTTGGTGGCTGCAGTTTGACCGGAGGCGTAGTTCGGGCCCGAGGCCTGTGACGCGGGTTGGGAGGCATCCGACGACGGCTTTTCCGCTCCGCCATCGGCCCCGGTCGACGTGACAGCATGTGGGGCAGAGGCCTGCGGGGCGGCGAAGCGGGCGGCTTTGCTGCTTGTCTGGGACTTGCGAAGTTGTTCGGCGAGGTCTTCGGGGGTGGGGGACCAGTCGACGGCGATGCGGCGGTCGGATTCGTAGAGGAGGTTCTGGACGTTGGAGCAGGTGCGGGCGTGGACGGCGACGCCTTTGCCGCGGGTGACGTAGCCGACAATCTGTTCACCGCGAATGGGGTTGCAACAGCGGGCGCGGTAGATGAGCAGATCGTTCTGGCCTTCGACCTGGAGGGATTCGGAGCCTTTGCCGAAGTAGATTTTGCGCGCTTCCTCGGGCATGGCGGTGAGCGAGGAGGTCGCGGTGACGGTGCCGGGCTTGGGGATGCCGACGTCGGCGAGGCTGGGGTCCTGCTCGTTGCCGGGGGCGGTGGAGCCGGGGACGAGGCGGTTGAGGGTTTGGCGGGCGGAGTATTTGCCGAAGCCGATGCCGGCGACGAGGTCGGGCTGCGAGCCGAGGCCGTACTCGTTGGCGACGCGGAGGTAGTCGGCGTCGGTGACTTTTTTGAGGGAGACGTCGAACTTGCGGGCTTCGCGCTCGAGGAGCTTGGTGCCGATCTCGATGGCGCGCTCGCGCTGGTGCTCGTTGAGCCAGTGCTTGATCTTGTTGCGGGCGCGGGAGGACTTGGCGAAGGTGAGCCAGTCGCGCGAGGGGGTGTGGCCGGCCTGGGTGGTGATTTCGACGATGTCGCCGTTGCGCAGGCGGTGGCGCAGGGGGACGATGCGGCCGTTGACCTTGGCGGCGGTGGTGGTGTGGCCGACGTCGGTGTGGATGGTGTAGGCGAAGTCGACGGGGGTGGCGTCCTTGGGCAGGACGACGACCTTGCCCTTGGGTGTGAAGGTGTAGACCTCTTCGGGGTACAGGTCGATTTTGAGGGTCGACATGAACTCGTTGGGGTCGGACATTTCGCGCTGCCACTCCATGAGCTGGCGGACCCAGGCGAGGCGCTGCTCGTCCTTGGCGCTCACGGACTCGTTGGCCTTGTACTTCCAGTGGGCGGCGATGCCGTCCTCTGCGATGCGGTGCATTTCTTCAGTGCGGATCTGCACTTCGAACTGGTGGCCGCCCTCTGCGACAAGGGTGGTGTGGAGGGACTTGTAGCCGTTGGGCCGCGGCATGGCAATGAAGTCCTTGATGCGGCCGGGGACGGGGCGCCAGAGGTTTTGTACGAGGCCGAGCAGGGCGTAGCAGTCCTGCATGGTTTCGGTGATGATGCGGACGGCATAAAGGTCGTGGACCTGGGCGACGTCGATCTCACCGCCGGCGGCGACGGCGGGCAGCTTTTGCTGGATGGAGTAGAGGCGCTTGGTGCGGTACTCCACGCGGCCGGGCAGGCCGTGGCGGATTAATTCTTTTTCTAACTTGCGGACGACGGTGACCAAGAAGTCTTCGCCGCCCTGAGCGCGAATTTTTTCTACTTCGGCGGATAAGTGGGTGTAGGCTTCGGGGTCGACATAACGGAAGGCGAGATCTTCAAATTCGCCACGCAGTTTGCCCATGCCGAGGCGGTGGGCCAGTGGTGCGTAGATGTCGAGGGTTTCGCGTGCGATGCGCTCCTGCTTGTCGGGACGGAGGGCGCCGAGTGTACGCATGTTATGCAGGCGGTCCGCCATTTTGATGAGCACGACGCGGATGTCAGTGACCATGGCGAGTAACATTTTGCGGATGTTTTCAGCCTGGTGGTCTTCTTTATTCGCGAACTTGATTTTGTCGAGCTTGGTGACGCCTTCAACGATGTGGGCGACCTGCTCCCCGAAGCGTTTTGCGATTTCGGGGCTGGTGACGTCGGTGTCTTCAACGGCGTCGTGGAGCAGGCCGGCGGCGATCGCGGTGGAGTCCATGCGCATTTCAGCGAGGACCTGGCCGACGGCGAGGGGATGGATGATGTAGGGCTCGCCCGAGGCGCGTTTCTGGCCCTCGTGCTGCTGCATGCAGAACTGCCAGGCGTCCCGGACGATTTGAAGGTCGTCGGCGGGGCGGTTGGTGTGGAGAGTGCTGAGGAGGTGCTCGAATCTCTCGTCGATGCTGTGGGCCTGCTCGCCGGGAGTGTCGGAGAGGTAAGCGGCGGAGGGGATTGGGTCCACAGACGGAGCGGGCATTTCAATGGGTGCGAGGAGGCCGTTGGGTCCGTCGAGAGCGTTGGGCCCGTCGAGGCTGTCGCCGTCCGCTTGAGTCAGGAGCTGGGGGCGGCGGATGGAATCCTCGGGCTGCATGGGCGCAGGCGGTGGCGCGGCGGCTTCCAGATTCTGTCCGGAGTCGGAGGTGGGGATGAGCGCGGGGTCTGCAGCGGACGGGACGAGCGTCCCCTCTGGAGGCATGTTCTATTTTAGCTCGGGAAAGCGGCGGGCTCGTGAGAGGGCGGATTGGCGTGCAGTCTAAAAGCGGCAGGGGAGTGTTCCGCCCTGGAGTGGGCGTTGCTCTGACTGCCGGTGCGGGGCAGAGAGGGGGATGGTGACGGGCGGGATGACGAGGTCGCACTGCGCGGCTGCAAGAGTGGCACAGCCGAGTAGAAGCCATAGGAGGAGCAGGCGGCGTGGCATGGGTTGGTCCTCCTGCCTGGCTCACTTGGATGAAGCGAGCGAGAGGACCGTAGCCCGTGCGCAACTGTTCTTGATGGTTTGTTTTTGACGGTCTGTTTCGGCAGTTTATCGAGAAGCAAGCGCAGCACTTCGCCTGACGACACACCGACGGATGAGGACTTCTCCACTGTCAGCGAGCTGCTGCACGGACGGCAGGACGAAACTGAAGAGCGAGTTGTTCCAAGGTCGTCGAACCAAAGGCAACTGCTACCGTACCTCCCGCAAGGACAACCTCTACGTCCGTGATGCCGATGAAGGCCAGGATGCGTTTGAGGTAGCCGGATTCATAGTCGGACGCCGCTGCAGGAAGGCCTTCGTCGTAGACACCACCCGAGGCGATAAGGATCGTGCAGCGCTTTCCGGTGACGAGTCCCTTGCGGTCGGGCGGTCCCGAGTGCGTGACCCTGGGACGCACGACCAGGTCGATCCAGGCTTTCAGGTTCGCGGGCACGGTGAAGTTGTACATGGGCGTCCCGATGAGGATATGGTCGGCGGCAAAGAGTTCGGCTATTAACTCGTCCGAGATCTTCAACGCTTGCTGCATTTCAGGAGATCGCTGTTCCGCGGGAACAAACACACCGCTGATCCACGGCACGCCGACGAAGGGGAGTGGGCTTTGTGCAAGGTCACGGAGAACGACAGTGCCACCGTGGTGATTCTTCTCCCACTCCGCGACAAACTCCTGACTGAGGGTGCGGGAAAGCGAGTTTGCCCCGCGCGGGCTGGATTGGAGGTTCAGTAGACTTGGCATTAAGATCCCCTTGAGAGAGCTGCTGGGCAGCGATGTGTTTATGGTCAACCTTATTGACCATAAGCAGAAGCTTCTCACGCTCGTTTTGGATAGTCAAGCAGGTTTACTAGTTTCCCATGAAGACCAAGCCACACAATGTCGCTGCCGTCCTTCTTGCGGCCGCCCGGGCCCACACCGGCGCGGTGGTGGCGCGATTGGCGCAACGCGGGTACACCGATTTCCCGTTTGCCTCGGCGAGTCTCCTGTGGCTTTTGGACGAGGGCGGTACGCGGTCAACCCTGCTGGCACAACGCGCAGGCGTGACCAAGCAGGCGATGAGTCAGCAGGTGCGGCTGATGGAGCGCCAGGGTTATCTGGAACAGGTTGCGGACCCGAACGATACGCGCGCAAAGGTGGTCAGAATGACACCGCGCGGCGAGGCGGTGAAGACCGCATGCGTTGAGGTCAGAGAGGAATTGAATCAACGGGTCGCCAAACTTATCGGCAGAGAGGAAGCCCGCGAGATGGAATCCAATTTGGACGAAATGACCCGCATGTTCTCCGACGTCGGCGCCAGGTCATGACGTCTGCGACGACGAACAGGTAGCGCTACAAGCGCTCATCAAATCCAGCTCTCTGCGGCTTGAAGTCGCGAGGTGGTGCAAGTCGCTAGGAGGTAGGCGGAGACGTTTTGACGTTGGCCGTGGTGCCAAACCACCCGGCGTCCTGGGCATGTTGGAGTTCGGTTTCGAGGTGTGTCCAGAGGGCGGGTGCACCGGCGTTGACCTGGTCGCGGATGCGGGCGACGACGCGCGCGTGGGAGATGTTGTGTTCGACCCAGCTGCCGCCGTTGTTGCTGAGGTTGAGCAGGGGCGGCATGGCTCGGTCGACGGCGTTGGCAAAGCGGGATTCGGGGGTGTCGCCGTGCTCAAACTCCTGCCAGAGCTGCTCGTAGAGCGCGGCCTGCGCGGGTGGCAGAAGGCCGAAGATGCGCTGGACGGCGGCGAGTTCATCCTGCTTGCGCTCAGCCCAGCCGCCTTCGACAAACGCCATGGTGTCGCCGGTGTCGATCTCGCCGAGATCGTGGAGCAGGAGCATCTGGAGCACGTGCTGCATGTTGACCGGTTCGGCGGCGAAGGGCTGAAGCGAGAGGGCGAAGAGCGCGAGCTGCCAGGAGTGTTCGGCTGAATTTTCAAGCCGGTCGGAGATGGGTGTGGATGTGACCTGCCCTGCGAGCTGTTCCGCCGTGTGTGCGGCGGTGTTGCGGACGCGGATCTTGCGGGTGACGGTCTTGAGGCGGTCGGTTTCCAGGATGAAGGCGAGGATTCGGGTGAGGTCGGCGGGCGGGGTCACGGGACGATTGTAGAGGTGAGGAGGTGGGCGGCGGGCGCGTTGTGAGGTGGAACAGCGGAGCCGGGTGGCCTGGAACGGGTGTGTAGACTTCGCTTGGAGGTCGCGTAGTGCACGTGCTTTATTTCTGGACGTCGTTGCTGGCGGTGCTGGCGTTTGCGCCGGCAATGCTGGGACCGGGCTACCTGCTGGCGTATGGGCTGGACCTGGGCGGGTTTCGGCGGCGGATGCGGTGGCCGGAGCAGGCGATGTGGAGCGTTGCGCTGTCGGCCGCGGTGGCGATTCTGATTGCGGTGTACGGCGGTCTGGTGCTGGGAAATGTGCGTGTGGGTGTGGTGTTTGCGCTGTGCGGCGTGGCGGCGGCGGTGCTGCAGTGGACGACGGCGCGGGAGGGAATGCCGTCTGGTTGGCTGCGGCAGCGACCGGTGAAGACGGTGTGGATTGCGGTGACCGCGATATGCGCGTTCCTGCTGCTGGCGGCGGCCGGTGTAGAGGTGCGTGGGCGGCTGATGGAGGGTGTGGCGGCGGGTGACTGGAGCGTGCGGGTGCCGCTGATCGGGTCTGCGATACGGACGGGGATGCCACTGGTGAACCCGTTTTATGCGGTGGGTGGGCAGGTGGGGCCGCTGCGTTATTACATGTACTGGTATGCGCTGTGCGGGGCGGTGGGGCGGACGTGGCATCTGCCGGCGCGGGCGGTGATGGAGGGCAGCACGGTGTGGGCGGCGGTGCTGCTGCTGAGCGTGCTGTTTTTGCTGTTGCGGACGATGTTTGTGCCGGCAAAGGAGTGGCCGCCGATGCGGTGGGCGGCAGTGTGCGTAGGTGGCCTGTGCGCGATACCGGTGCTGGGGCTGGACGTGCTGGAGGCGCTGTATGCGCGGGCGTTGCCGCGGCAGGTGATGCCGGAGATTGAGTGGTGGCGTGCGGCGGCAGGCTTCTCGCCGTCGTTTCACACGTTTCTGCTGTACGCGCCGCACCATGCATTTGGCATGGCTGCCGGGTTGACGGGGATGCTGGTGCTGCTGCTGCCGCGGCTGCGGGCGAGCGCGGAGCTTGGATGCGGGCCGAAGCGGACCGTGCTGCTGGGCGCGGTGGCGGGGCTTTGCTTTGGCGCGCTGAGCGGCACATCAACGTATGTGGCGGTGTTTTTTGGGTTGGCATGCGTGCTGGTGGCGGTGGACTTTGCGGCGCGGCGCGACTGGTGGATGGTGCTGAGCGTAGCAGTGAGCGGTGTTGTTGGCGCGGCCGGGGCGCTGCACATTGTGCATTTGATTCTGAACAACCCGGCTACCGGCGCGGGCGGCGCGTTTGTGGCGCTGCACGTGCGCGCGTGGTGGCCGTTGGTGGACTGGTACCTGGGCGAGCTGGCGAAGCGGGGGCTCGCGGTGCCGTCGCTAACGGTGCAGTGGGCGGAGCTGTCGGTGTTGTACCTGTTGCTGGAGCTGGCGGAGGCGGGAGTGTTCGTGTTTGTGCTGGTCCACCGTGCGCGGCGGGACCTGTTCAGCGGCGAGCGACTGAGTACGGAAGGGCGCATGCAGTGGATACTGTTTGCGGCATTTGCGCTGTGCGCGTTGTTCTTGACGTCGGCGGGGACGATTGGGACAAACGACCTGGGCTTCCACGCGGGGTTTGCGCTGCGGGTAGTGGCGGTGCTGTGGAGTGCGCCCTGGGCTGCGACGCTGCTGGCAAGCCGCGAGCAGAGGACGGCGGTATGGCGGAGCGGATGGGGCAAGGTGGCCGTGGCGTTTGCGGCGCTGGGCGTGATGACGCAGGTGTGGCAGGTGGTGGGGCAGAGATTCATCCTGGTGGCGCCGGCGACGTTTCACCGGGTGGCGGGGCCGTTTCCCGATCCGCCGGACTTGCCGCACCAGTATGAGCAGGCGTACCAAGCGTGGGAGGCGATTGGGCGCATGTTGCCCGCGGATGCTCGCGTGTTGACGAATGCGGACTCAGCGCAGCGGTCGTTGGGACTGCTGTATGCCAACCGGCAGATGGTGGCGCCGGAGCCGGGGTGCATGACGGCGTTCGGGGGAGATCCAAAGGCGTGCAGGGCGGCGCTGCCGGAGATTCGGCTGGCGTTTGGCAGCGCAAGGTACGGGGCGGCGGAGCCAGTGTGGTGGACAGGTGCGGACCTGGCAAGCTTTGAGCGGGTGTGCGGTGCGCAGCGGGCGACCGCCGTGCTGGTGACGGCGGACGACGCCGTGTGGAAGCAGCCGGCGAGTTGGGTGTGGCGGCTGCGGCCGGTGTATGCGAACGAGCGCGAGCGCGTATACCTGTGCGGCGGTGCGGGTGTTTAGGGTTTCGGCTGTGGCGCGGCTTGGTTAGTCGAGCAGGCCGGGCTGGGAGCGACGCTGAGCTCCATGCTGAACGCTATCTGAGCAGGCCGGGTTGGGGCGCTGTGCCGGTGTGGGCCCAGTGTGTCAGTTCGTCGAAGGCGCGGCCGACCTCGTCTGAGGTGAAGGTGCAGTGGCCTTCGCGGTGGACGTATTGCTGAACGAGGTTGGCGCCAAAGCCGGCGGCGTTGACCTCTGCCTCGTACAGGGCGAGCGAACTGGCGGGGATGAGCGGGTCGTAGATGGTGTGCAGGGCGAGCATGGGGCGGGTGAGCCGGCCGCTTGGGGAGTAGTGGGCGAGCAGGTAGGCACGAGCGCGTGAGTCTGCGCTGTAGCGGCGCACGCCGTCGTTCAGGGCGTAATCGGTTTTGGTGTCGGTGCTGGTGCCGGTGTAGAGGAAGTTGCGGTTGCTGAAGGGATTGCCGCCAGCCTTGCGCTGCAGGTCAGCGATGACGTAGGTGTAATACCCGACGGCGCGAGCGACTTCAATGTCGGTGTGCAGGCCGGTGAGGTTGCGCATGGCGGCGGCGCCGTCGGGCTTGGCCTTCATGGCGGCGAGCACACGGTTGCGCAGGGTGTCGCTCTCTTCAAAGTTGGCGGGCACAGGGTCGAGCGAGCCCATGATGCCGGGGAAGTAGTAGTCGAAGGCAGCGCGCCAGAGGAAGCGGCGGTTGAGGTGGATGTAGCTGGGGCCAACGGCGCCACACAGGTCGAGGCCTGCGGCGTAGGTGTTTTTGGGGTTGAGCTCCATGGTGATCATGACCAGGGCGCCGCCCATGCTGCCGCCCGCGGCGATGGTTTCGCGCGGTGTGCCGTACTTGCGGATGAAGTAGTGGCGGAGCTCTTCTGTTTCGGGGTAGGCGACCTGGAGTGCCCAGCCGGTCTGCGAGTAGCCGCTCTGGATGACGGCGTAGCCGCGGTGCAGCATGGGCTCGACCTGGATGCCGATGGAGCTGTCGAGACGGTAGCGAAAAGGCCGCTCGGAGTAGCCGTGGAAGAAGACGACGAGGCCATGATTCCAGTTGCTGGGGATGTCGATGCGGTACTCGGCATTTGTAAGAACACCGACTTCGGTGATGCCGGCGGGGGTCCGCAGGACCTCGGGGTCTGCGGACGGTGTGCGTGTGGCCTGGGCATGGAGCCGTGGCGATGCCGCAAGCAGGATGGCAGCGGCTAGCAGAAAGAGCGTGACGGGGCGAGCGATGGAGTTCGGCTGCCGAGAGAAGAACGGCGACATGATGGAATGCGAAGTCCTGATAGGAATGAGGTGAGGATACGCTAGTCGGTCGCGGGTGAGGAGGGGGATCTAGGACGGCGGTGCGAAATGGACCTGGTGGGAGAAATGCGCTTTGAGCTTAAGAAATGGAGTTTCGTAGTAACGGAAGCTGAGCAGGCTGAGGCCGAGCGTTGCAACGAACGCAATGGCGCCTGTGACGGCATTGACGCCATGGTTTGTGTGGGACAGTTGCTGGGCGGCGTGCCGGTACAGCCCATGGGGCAGGTCGTGGAAGACGTAGAAGCCATAGCTGACCTGGCCAAGGCGAGCAAGCGGGCGCCAGGAGAAGACGCGTGCGAGAGGGCTGCCGGGACGGATGAGCTCCAGCAGAAGGGCTGCACCGAAGAGGGGAGCGGCACTGAGGCCGACGGTGGTAATCGCAATGTCGTGCAGGTTGACGAACTCCGCGTGGGTGCGGTGGTGGAATTCAAGCACGACGGCGGCGAGCGGAAGAGCGAAGAGGACGGACAGCAGGCGGCCATGCCGGTGCAGCCACTCTTCACGCGGGCCGCGGAGCAGAAGAGCTATGGCGGCACCCAAAAGCAGTGCGTCAAGGCGAAAGATGGTCCCACGAAGGAGCACGTCATTTTCGACAAGCCAGGCAGGTAGCCGGGTATAGAGAGCAAAGCGAAGCAGCGGCTCCATGGCAATGATGGCGGCGCATAGGATGAGCAGGCGTTTGCGGGAGGCGATGAGAAAGACGACGAGCGGCCAGACCAGGTAGAACTGTTCTTCGATGCACAGGCTCCAGAAATGGCCAAAATGCACTTCGCTGAGCCATCGGGAGTTGCGGGTCGCCCAGACCGCGTCGAGATGGTCTGCATGGAACGGATTGAAGACAAGAAAGCGGGCCCAGTTGCCCAGATGGCCCACCCACAACCACTGGCCTGGTTCTGTTTGCCAACGGAAGATGGGCCAGAGCAGCAGCAGGCAAAGAAGCACACCATAGTAGAGCGGAAAGATGCGCAGGATACGCCTGGCGTAGAAGTCGCGGAGGCGATGGACCTGGTCGCGGCTGTCGTACAGGATGCCGGTGATAAGAAAGCCGGACAGGACGAAGAAGAAGTCAACGCCCATGAAGCCCCAGTTACGGAGCAGGGGAAGTTCGTTGCTGAGATAGTGGACGGAAAAGACGAGCAGGACGGCAAAGGCGCGATAGCCGTCGAGAGCGGGATAAAACTTCGGTCGTCCGCCGGCGTGCCGAAGAGAAGGTTCGGCGAGTGTGGGGACTACTGCCGATGTGGTGTGGGCCTGGGGAAGGGGAACGGTCGGCAGAGCAGGTGTGAGGGGAGACCGGCATCTGAGGAGCTGTCATGTGCTCCCATGGCCGGCATCTCCAGTCTGCCTTGCACGGGGCCTGACAGACTTGTGCTTCTTCGCTAAAAGTATTGGTCGGGACGACAAGATTCGAACTTGCGACCTCACCCACCCCAAGGGTGCGCTCTACCAGGCTGAGCCACGTCCCGACGAAAGTACACGCGGTGGCGTGGAGCCACACGGCAGCTTACGTACAGGGGTTAGTGTACACCGGCAGCCGGGCTGGCAGCGGCACCGCCTCAGGGGATGCTTGGCGGAGGTGTTGGCGTGAGCCGGGCGGGCAGGGTTCCTGATTCGGCGCGTGAAGAAGAATGGCGTGTAATTTTCTGCAGGGCAAAGTGCAGGACTGCAGATGAGAGCGGGAGCTTCGCCGCTTTTAAAACAGGCAAGCGACGTTTGGTATTCTCCGGAGCATCTACTTAGCCACTCATCGTATGTCTGTGGTTTGGCACGCGTTGCGTGCGGTAGCGAACATTCAAGGGTGACTTAGGACTCAATGGTTGAAGCAGTTGTGGTGTGGAACGAGCCCAATAATCTGTCGCACTGGAACTTCCATCTGGATCCGCAGTGGCAGACGTTTGCGGCGATGGTGAAGCTGGGCACAGCGGCGATGCGGGCCGTGAATCCAGGCTTGCCCATGGTGCTGGGAGGCGTGAGCAGCGGCGACCCGGACTGGCTGCGGCTGCAGCGGTCACACGGTGTGATGGAGAGTGTGGACGCGGTCGCGATCCACGGCTTCCCCCTGGACTGGAACCACTGGCAGCTGACGGAGTGGCCGGACAAGATTGCTGAAGCGGGCGTGGTGAGCGGCAAGCCGGTGTGGGTGACGGAGGTGGGCTGCTCGTCGTTCGGCATGGAAGAAGTGGAGCAGATGGGGATGGTGAAGACGATTGCACTGATTGCGGGAAAGACGCCGCGGGTGCACTGGTATTCGCTGTACGACCTGCCGCCCAGCTGGCCTGCGGAGACGCGGCACAAGGAGGCGGAAGGGTCCTCGTACTATCGGCACTACTACCTGGGACTGCTGCGGCACGATGGTTCTCCGAAGCTGGCTGCGGCGGATTTTCCAACGGATGGCAGCGTGGGTTTGTGCCAGTGGTTCCATTGGCAGGATCATCGGTTGGATGATGCGGTGGTATGGATGAAGGCGCATGGCGTGCGCTACCTGCGGACCGGGTTGAGCTGGGCGGATGCGTTTCGGCCGGATGCGGAAGCGTGGTTCGACCGTGTGTTCACGGCGCTGGCAGAGTTCGAGGTGGCGATGACGCTTTGCTTTACGCCGGGACATCTTGGCCTGGAGGACCACCACACAAGTCCGCCGAAGGACATTGAGGATTTTGCGGAGTTTGCAGCGTGGGGTGTGGCGCGGTATGCGTCGCCTGGGCAGAGTGGGCCGGTGAATTACGCCGCGGGGTCGTTGTATGACCTGCCGCAGATGGTGCGTCGGCGCGAGGAACTTGCACGGCAGAACGAGATCGAAGTCGAGGTTGCTACAGCTTGAGTATTCAGAGTGCACAGAGTTTGCCAGCGTCGCGCAAGCGGCAGGTTTTGATTACGGGCGGCGCGGGTTTTGTGGGGTCGCACCTGGCCGATGGTCTGTTGCGGCAGGGGCACGCCGTGCGTGTGCTGGACGACCTGACACCGCAGGTGCACCCGGGCGGCGAGCGGCCGGAGTACCTTTCGACGGACGTGGAACTGGTGCGCGGCGACGTGCGCGACCCTAACCTGCTGAAGACGGTGCTGGACGGTGTGGACGTGATCTATCACTTCGCCGCGACGGTGGGTGTGGGGCAGAGCATGTACGAGATCAGCCGGTACATGAGCGTGAATACGCAGGGGACCGCGGAGCTGTTACAGGCCGTGCTGGATACGAAGTCAAAGGTCGAGAAGATTGTTGTCGCGTCGAGCATGTCGATCTATGGCGAGGGCCGGTATGTGGGTGCGGATGGGCGAACGTACGCGCCGCCGGTGCGGAGCACGGAGCAGCTGAAACGAGGCGAGTGGGAGGTGAGCGTTGGCGACAGCGGACCTCTGCAGCCGGTGCCGACCGATGAGGACAAGCCGAGCGAGATCAACAGCATGTATGCGTTGAGCAAGCGCGACCAGGAAGAGCTGTGCATGATCTACGGGCGGACGTACGGGTTGCCGGTGACGGCGCTGCGGTTTTTCAATATCTATGGGACGCGGCAGGCTCTGAGCAATCCGTACACGGGTGTGGCGGCAGTATTTGCGTCGCGCATGCTGAACGGCAAGCAGCCGCTGATCTTTGAGGATGGCGAGCAGCAGAGGGATTTTGTGTCGATCCATGACATTGTGCGGGCGAACCTGCTGGCGATGGATGCGCCGGCGAGCGACGGAGAGGTCATCAACGTCGGGTCGGGACGGCCAGTGTCGATTCGGCGGATTGCGGAGCTGCTGGCGGGTGCGCTGGGATCGAAGGGGTTGGAGCCGATCGTGACGGGCAAGTATCGGGCGGGGGATATTCGGCACTGCTATGCGGATATTTCACGCGCTCGGCTGCTGCTGGGGTATGAGCCGCAGGTGACGCATGAGGAAGGTTTCGCGGAGTTGGCAGCCTGGCTTGAGAGCCAGGAGGCTGAGGACAAGGCCGACACGATGTTGCAGCAGTTGGCGGCGCATGGGCTGACGGCATAGAGTGCAGGATGGAGAGCTGCTCAAATAGCCCTGTCGCGAATCAGGCTCAAATCATTCTGTCGCGAATCAGGTCGCATCGGGCAGATTGGTAAGAGTCTGCGCTACAAATGCCTTTAACTCGGGAATATCCTGTTGGACGACGTGCCAGATACGAGGAATGCTGACGTGGTCGTACTCGTGGCGTAGGACGTTCCCGAGACCTCGAATCATCCGCCAGTTTGGTCCTGGAAAGAGGGATTCCGCGTCGGCACCAAGCCGCCTCGCCGCTTCAGCCACGATAAGGAGCTGCCGCTCTACCGCGGACCTTACCAGCTCGCTTTGGGTGAATGCGGGAAGGTCCATGCTGCCGACGAAGGATTCAATTTTGCCGATCGCGTCGAGCATGTCCTCCAGCGAACCTCGATTGTCCTTAAAAGGCATCGATAGCGTCTTGCGTCGCGCGTCGGCGAACACGGTTTTTGAGCCAGGACTCGCTGGTTAGATCGACCTCCGCACCAAGAAGGTCGCACAGATCAAGGCGGAGACCGCTGATGTCGAGAAGGCCGAGGTTCGGTGCGAAGTCGGCGAGGATGTCGATGTCGGACTGGTCCGTGGCCTCGTCGCGGGCGACGGAGCCGAACAGGCGCAGGTGGAGGACGCCGCTGGCACGCAGTTCGGCTTCATGAGCGCGGAGGATGGCGAGGGCCTGGTCTCGTCGCATGCGCCTAGTCTAGAACGCTGGGCGGCGCGCCGGCGCGAATCTTTGAGCGGGCAGGCTTTTTTCAGGATTACTCCCCTGAAGTCAGGCATCCGTCTTTGGGGCGGGCCGTGTTGAAGCTGCCGAAGAAGATGGGCGGGCGTACCACCGCGCGCAAGTTTGCGCGCATCTCTCTTTCACACGGGTACTTAGAACAGGTACATTCGTTTCATGGCGTTAGCGGCCATGCAGGGTTTTTGAAAGGGTCGTGAGCGAGCGAATGGGACGTGTGCGCGAGGTACTGATCACCGGCGGTGCAGGCTTCGTAGGGGCCAACCTTGCCGCTCGGCTGATGAACGAACAGGACACTCACATCACCGTGTTTGACAACCTGTCGCGCCGGGGTACGGAGCACAACCTGGCCTGGCTGCGCACGCTGCCTGCGGCGAAGAACCTGCGCTATATCCATGGCGATGTGCGAAACGCGAAGCAGGTAAGCGACGCTGCACGGCATGCCGACGAGATCTACCACCTTGCGGCACAGGTCGCGGTCACCACGTCCATCGCAGACCCGCAGAGTGACTTTGATACGAATGCTGTGGGTACGTTCAACGTGCTGGAAGCTGCCCGCAGGCATGGCCGTCAGCCGCTGTTCGTGTTTACGTCAACGAACAAGGTCTACGGGTCGTTAGAGACGGTTCCAGTGACGAAGGCAGGGTCACGTTACCGTGCGGTGGATCGCACGTGGAACGGCGCGGATGAAGACACGCCGTTGGATTTCCATTCGCCGTATGGCTGCAGCAAGGGCGCAGCAGACCAGTATGTGCGCGATTACGCGCGGATCTACGATCTACCGGCGGCCGTCTTTCGGATGAGCTGCATCGCCGGCCAGCGGCAGTTCGGCAACGAGGACCAGGGCTGGGTGGCGCACTTTCTGTATAGCGTGCTGCTGGGCCGCAAGATCACCGTCTATGGCGATGGATTGCAGGTGCGCGATGTGCTGCACGTGGACGACCTGATGGACGCTTTTCTGGCGACGCGCGCGATGCTGCCGTCGAACCCCGGCATGATCTACAACGTGGGCGGAGGCATGGAGCGGGCCGTGTCCATCCGCGAACTGCTGGGGCGGATAGAGGAGCGGGTTGGCCGCGCGGCGAAGCTTGAGTTCAGCGAAACACGTGCCGGCGATCAGCCGCTGTATGTCTCGTCGCTCCACCGGATTACAGGGGATACAGGATGGCGGCCGACCCGGTCGATCAATGACATTCTGGACAGCATTATGCTGTTTTATGAAGCCAACCGGGGCCACCTGAGCGTTGCGAAGGCGGGGCACCAGGCGGCTGACAAGGATGGAGTCCTGATGGCCGGCGCGATGGATGCCACCCGTGCAATGGCTGGAGATGCTCGATGAGATTTGCGCTGGTCAACCCATATTGGACGTGGGAAGGATCCACGTATTTTGGCTCGCAGCAGCCGGTAGTGCCGCTGGAACTGCTGGGTGCGCGGGAGTTCCTGCGCCGCGCCGGGCACGACGTGTTGCTGGTGGATGCGTTCCTGCTGAAGCTGTCGCCAGACGAGGTGCGCACGAAGCTGGAAGCATTTGGCGAAGATTTCCTGGTTGTGCCCACTGCGAATTCTTACCTGTTCTGGCGGTGTCCGCAGCCGGAACTGCGCGTTCCGCAGATGTGGATTCGGGCCTTGACGGAAAGCCGCACCAGGACGCCGACCACGGTGGTGATCGGGCCGCACGGATCGTCGACACCGGTAGCGACGCTGACCAAGACGGGGGCGGACGTTGTGCTCCGTGGCGAGCCGGACCAGGTTCTGCCGCTGCTGGCGAACACGCCGCGGTTTGCGATTCCGGGGTGCGTGTGGAAAGAGGATGGCCGCGTGATGCGGGCCAGCGAGCCACTGGGTGTGGTGGACATGAAGTTCGTCACGCGGCTCGACTTTAGCGACTACCCGGTGGAGCTGCACACGCACAAGCACCACATCTTTTCGCCGGTGGACGGCCTGGGGGCGGAGCTGGAGTTCGCGCGCGGATGCCCGTATGCGTGCACCTTCTGCAACAAGACCCAGTTCCGCAATAAGTACCGCGAGCGCGATGTGGCTGAGGTGGTCGCGGAGATTGACGCGTTGATGGCGCGCGGCGTGACGTACATCTACTTCATCGACGAGATTTTTGGTGTGGGCAAGAATGTGCGAGTGCTGCTGGAGGAGATTGCGCGGCGGCCTCTGTTGAGCATTGGATTTCAGACACGCATTGACCTGTGGGACGAGGCCGGTTTTGACCTGCTGGGCCGCGCGCATTGCATCAGCATGGAATGCGGCGTGGAGAGCATTACCGAGCAGGGCCGTGCGGAGATGAACAAGAATTGTAAGTACACGACCGAGCGGATTACCGAGCTGCTGGTGTACGCCAAAGGCCGAATCTCGTGGGTGCAGGCAAACCTGATCAAGACGGACCACGATGACCCGGTGGCGGTGAAGGCGTTCCAGGACGGCCTGAAAGCCAATGGTGTGTGGGTGAGTGAGCCGGTACCGATGTTCCCGTTCCCGGGGTCGCCGGAGTATGTGACGACGTTTGGCGCACAGCCGGACGAGCAGGCTTGGGAGCGTGCGCACGCCTTCTACCTGGGCCTGTTTGCCGACAAGGGCTTTTCAGACATCCAGGATCAGCAGCCGGTGCCTTTGCCGGAACTCGAACTCGCCCTAAGATAAGAGACCCATGCGCATCCTGATGACGACCGATACCGTTGGCGGCGTTTGGACCCAGACGCGCGAGCTTGCCCTGGGGCTGCTGGATGCGCGGGCCGATACGCAGATACTTCTGGTGACCTTTGGCGGCACCGTGTCGGACGAACAGGCGGCGTGGCTGAAGGGTGTCGCGGGGCGCTACCGCAAGCGATTTGCATTTGAGGCGACGACGCTGCCGCTGGAGTGGCAGGGCGAGAACGCGAAGGCCTACATCTATGCAGAGCCGGTGCTGCGGCGGCTGGCAAAGCAGTTTCAGCCGGACGTGTTCCACAGCAGCCAGTTTTGCTTTGGTGCGCTGCCACTGCAATGCCCCAAGGTGGTGGTAGCGCACAGCGATGTGCTGGGATGGGCGCGTGCGGTACGCGGACCTGGCGGGCTTGAGCCATCGGCGTGGCTGGACACATATCGCGCGCTGGTAACGGATGGACTTGTGGGTGCGACGGCGGTGGTGGCGCCCACATCGTGGATGCTGAGCGACCTGCGCCAGAGCTACGGCAGTCTGCCGCCCAGCAGCGTGATTGCGAACGGCAGTACGGTGGAGGCGCCTCGCGTTGCAAAGAAGCTGCAGGCTGTGACCGCAGGGCGCGTGTGGGATGCCGCCAAGGGCATGGCTGTGCTGGAAAACTGCATGAGCCCGATGCCGATGCTGATTGCCGGCGAGACCTCGTCGCCGGACGCGAGCTACGATGCGAGCAGGCTGCGCCGGCGCGTGATGCTGGGGAGGTTGACCGCAACGCAGGCGACGGACTTGTTCGCGGAGTCCGCCGTGTACATGGTGACGAGTGTGTATGAGCCATTCGGACTGAGTGCGGTGGAGGCGGCGCAGTGTGGCTGCGCAATTGTGGCGCGCGACCTGCACTCCCAGCGCGAGGTGTGGGGGGACGACGCCATCTACTTCTCCGACGCCAATGGACTCTGTGCGGCACTGGAGAAGCTTGCATTAAAGGCCGACCGCTTGCAGGACATGCAAAGCCGGGCGGCGGTGCGAGCGCGCGGGCAGTACAGCCGGGGCCGCATGACAGAGGAATATCTGCGGCTGTACGGAAGCCTGGTGGGCGCGGCGCGTGGCTGATATCGCGTTTTTCCTGCACACCCTTCGATCGGACTGGAACAACGGCAACGCTCACTTTCTGCGCGGCCTGGCGCGGGAGATGGGGTCGCTGGAACACACCGTGACGGTGTATGAGCCGGCGGCCGGGTGGAGCTACCAAAATTTATTGACGGAGCCGAATGGTCAGGCGTCGCTCGACCAGTTCGCGGCGACTTATCCTGATGTTGCTCTGCGGCTGTATGACCCCACGGATCCTGAACTGGGCGATGAGTTGCGGCGCGCGCTGCACGCAGCGGACGTGGTGATTGTGCATGAGTGGAATGAACCGGCCTTAGTCGGTTCGATCCTGAGCCTGCGGGAGGAGTTAGGTTTCAAAGCGCTGTTCCATGACACGCACCACAGGGCGTCGTCGTCGCCGGAGAGTGTGCGTGCGCAGCGGGTGAACGAGTTCGATGGGGTGCTGACCTTTGGCGACGCGCTGACAGAGATCTATAAGCAGAGGTTCGGTTTGGACGCCGTTTGGACGCTGCACGAGGCCGCGGACACGACAGTGTTCTACCCGCGTGAGGCACCGGTTGAGAACGAGCTGGTGTGGGTGGGCAACTGGGGCGACGGCGAGCGGTCAGCCGAGCTGCGGGAGTTTCTGATCGGGCCGGCAGGGCGTTTGCGGCTATCGGTGGGGACGGGGTTTCGCTCGACAATTTATGGGGTGCGTTACCCGGAGGACGGTCTGGCTGCGCTGCGCGAGGCGGGCATCCGGTATGGCGGATACCTGCCGAATCTTGCCGCGCCGGACGTGTATGCGCAGAGCCGGATGACGATGCATGTGCCGCGGCAGCAGTACAGCGACGCGCTGAAGGGGATTCCGACGATCCGTGTGTTTGAGGCGCTGGCGAGCGGGATTCCGCTGCTGAGCGCGCCGTGGGAGGACACGGAGGAGCTGTTCCGCGAAGGCGACTTTACCTGGGTACGCGAGGGAGCAGAGGCGGAGGCAGCGATGCGGCGTGTGCTGGACGACCCCATGGCTGCCGAGGAACAGGTGGAGCGCGGTCTGGACACTGTGCTGGCGCGGCATACGTGCGCGCACCGTGCGGCGCAACTTACTCGGATTGTGGATGAGGTTACTGGTTAGTCGATGAAGATTTATGCGTTTGGGTCGTCGCTGGTGTCGAGTTTTTGGAATGGTGCCGCAACGTATTACCGCGGATGTTACAAGTACCTCGCGCGGCTAGGGTATGACATCACGTTTGCGGAGCCGGATGCCTATGGTCGGCAGACGCATAAGGACGATGTCGACTTATCGTTTGCACACCTAGTGACCTATAAGCCGGTGGGCGGCGAGGGTGATTTTGGGCATGGCGCAAACTATGCCGACTTACCCACGCTGGCCGAGGTGTTTGAGGACGCGCGTAGAGCAGATGTGGTGGTGAAGCATTCGGGCATTGGTGTGGACGATGCACTCACCGAGAGCATGATTCTGCAAGCGCAGCCGGGGGCACTGGCGGTGTACTGGGATGTGGACAGCCCGGCGACGCTGGCGCGCATGGATGCTGACCCGAGTGACTCGTTTCGCCAGGTGGTGCCGCGGCTGGATGCGGTCTTCAGCTATGGTGGCGGCCCCATGTGCAAGGAAGGCTTTGAGCGGTACGGCGTGCGGAAGTATCTGCAGGCGTACAACGGGCTTGATCCAGAAACGCACTTTCCTGTCGAGCCGGACCCGGCGTATGCGTGCGACCTGGCATTTTTGGGAAACCGTTTGCCGGACCGTGAAGCGCGTGTGGAGGAGTTGTTTCTGCGGGCGGCCGCGCTTGCGCCGGAGCAGACGTTTCTGCTGGGCGGCGAGGGCTGGGGTGACAAGCCGATGCCGCCGAATGTGCGTTACATCGGCCATGTGCCCACGGCGGCGCACAACGCGCTGAACTCAAGCGCGCGCACGGTGCTGAACATCAACCGGGCAAGCATGGCGGTGAGCGGCTTTTCGCCTCCAACGCGGGTGTTTGAAGCGGCAGGCGCGGCGGCCTGCATGTTGTGCGACGACTGGGCGGGAATCGACGATTGCTTCGCGCTGGATGACGAGATCCTGGTGGTACGCCATGCGGAAGATGTGGTGCGGCACCTGCGCACACACGACGCTGCGGCGACGCGGCGAATCGGGCAGGCGTTCCACGCTCGGGCGTTGCGGGACCACACGTATGCGCAGCGTGCGGCACAGGCCGATGCGGCCCTGCGGCAGATGAAGGCCGCACGGTGACGTGTGCGGCATACTGGAGTGCATGAGCGAAGAGACACTCCCCGCAAAGCCCTATGTCCACCTGTTGCAGGGTCGCGACGCGGCTGACGTGATGCGCGCCACGCCTGCTGCACTGGACGCGCTGTTGGCGCACTTCACGCCGCAGGAGATCGACACACGACCTGCACCGGGCAAGTGGAGCCTGCGTGAGGTGCTATGCCACATTGCGGATTGCGAGGTCGCATGGGCATGGCGTTTGCGGCAAACGTATGGCGAGAGCAAGCCGCTGTTGCAGGGGTTTGAGCAGGATCCGTGGGCGCGTGCGTACGACGGTGTGCTGTATACCACGGAGCAGGCGCTGAGCACGTGGCGTGCGCTGCGAGCGTGGAACCTGGCGCTGATTGAAACGTTGAACGATGAGGACAAGGCACGTTCGGCGGTGCATGCGGAAGCCGGCGAGATGACACTGTGGACACTGGTGGAGATCGCGGCCGGTCATGACCTGCACCACCTTGCCAGCCTGGAGAAGCGTGTGGCAGCGAAAGTTGCTGCGGCCAGGTAAGGTCGTGTTCGCGGCTTCTACAATGAAGACGAATGAAGATTGCGATCCTGGGTTTGTCGATCACGTCGTCGTGGGGTAACGGCCATGCGACGACATATCGCGCGTTGTGCCGCGAGCTGAAACGGCGTGGGCACGCCGTTGTCTTTGTAGAGAAGGACGTGGAGTGGTACCGGTCGAATCGTGATCTGCCGGAGCCGGCGTATGTCGCCCTGCGGCTGTACGAAGACTGGGATGTGGACGGCGAGGGTGTGGTGCGCGCTGCCGTGCAGGACGCGGAAGTTGTGGTGGTGGGCAGTTACTTTCCGGATGCGATTCGGGCGACCCACCTGCTGAAGCAGGAGTGCAAGGCTCCCTTGCTCTTCTATGACATTGACACGCCGATTACGATGGCGGCGCTGCGGCTGCACGGCCAATGCGACTATCTGCGATCGGTGGATATACCGTCGTATGCTGCTTATCTTTCTTTTACGGGTGGTCCGGTTTTACTGGAGATCGAGGAGCGGTTTGGATCGCCGCTGGCCGTGCCATTCTATTGCTCGGTGGACCCGGAGTTATACCACCGCACGGCTGTGTACCAGCCATTTGCGTGTGCTTTGAGTTACCTGGGCACGTATGCGGCGGACCGCCAGAGCAAGTTGCTGGAGTTGCTGAATGCGCCTGCACGTCAGCTCGCGGGGGAAAGGTTCCTGGTAGCTGGGCCGATGTATCCGGTGGGCACCGAATGGGCCGCCAACGTGGTGACGCATCCGCATCTTCCGCCGGCGGATCATGCGGCGCTGTACTCCTCGTCACGCTTTGTGCTGAACCTGACGCGTGCGGACATGGTCGCTGCCGGTTGGTCCCCGTCCGTGCGGCTGTTTGAGGCGAGTGCATGCGCGGCGGCGATGGTGAGCGACGCTTGGCCCGGGCTGGAAGAGTTCTTTACCCCGGGGCAAGAGATCGCCGTGGCGGAAACGCGGGCCGATGTGGTGCAACTCCTGACCGGAATGACCGAGGCGGAAGCGCGGCGCATGGGCGAGGCGGCGCGGGCACGGACGCTGGCAAAACATACAGCGGCCAGGCGGGCCGAGGAGTTTGAGGCGATCGCGGAACGCGTGTTGAGCGCGTCTGTGCGGGGCGAGGCTGTGACGTCTTCACCGCGTTGAAGCACGCAGTTTCTGCAAGGAGCGAGCAGTCCAAAGCGACGCGTTCTGCGAGACAATCGCGGCATGCCGATTTTGCCGTGGGTTCGTCGAGTCGTCCTTCTGTCTGTTGCCTTCTCTTTGCCGCTACTGGCGCAGCAGCCGCCTGGGCCTGCCGATGGATATGATGCTGTGGATCCAATGGTGGGCACAGGTGCGGAGGGGCACACATATCCCGGTGCAACGGTGCCGTTTGGCATGGTGCAGCTCTCTCCGGATACACAGATACGGCCGTTCAAGCAGAGTTATAAGTGGGCGGCGGGCTACCGGTACAGCGATACGACGATTCTTGGATTCAGTCATACGCATTTTTCGGGTGCGGGGCATAGCGACTTAGGTGATGTGCTGGTGCAGCCGATCAGCGGGGAAGTACGGCTGGAGCCAGGAGATACTGACAAGCCGCTAAGTGGGTATCGGTCGAGGTTCTCGCATTCCACGGAGGTGGCGAAGCCTGGGTATTACGCGGTGACGCTGGATGACTATAACGTGCGCGCGGAACTTACGGCGACGACGCGGGTGGGGGTGCACCGGTATACCTTTCCATCACGGGAGCCAGCGCACTTATTGATCGATCTGCGGTCGAGTATCTATAACTACCCGGGCAAGGTGTTGTGGTCGCGGCTGCGGGTGCGCCATCGCGCTGATGGCACTGTGCTGATTATGGGTATGCGTAAGACGCGCGGCTGGGCGCCGGGACGGGAGCTGTACTTTGCCATGGCGTTCAGTGCGCCGGTGACGGGGACGCACCTGTACGACCGCGAGGACCAGCCGGTGCTCTACAAGGGATTCAAGACGCCAGGGGACGATTCGGAGAATACGCAGGCGATTGAGGGTCGAGGGTTGGTGGCCGTCGTCGACTTTGCAGCGCCAGGATTCGACCAGACCTCCCGTACGTGCAGGATCACTGCAAATCCGGGATGCTCGCCCATGTGGCGGCCGGCTGACGGCAGAGCAACAATGGAGGTCATCGTAAAGGTGGCACTCTCTCCCGTGAGCGAAGAGAACGCCATCGCGAACATGGATGCTGAAGCACCAGATTTCAACTTTGATCGGGTACGCGCGGCAGCAGTGCTGCAATGGATGCCGGCTCTGGACAAGATGAAGATCGAGGCCGACGATTCGATGCGCAGGAATTTGTATACCGCGCTCTACCACTCGTTGCTTGCGCCGACCGTGAGCATGGATGTCGATGGCGAGTACCGCGGGCCGGACAACCAGGTGCACCGCGTGCCGGTGGGCGCGGATGGCAAGCCGCAGTGGACGTTTGTGTCGTCGCTGTCGCTGTGGGACACATATCGTGCGGAGCAGCCGTTGATGACACTGATCGAGCCGGCGCAGAAGACCGATGACCTGGTGCAGTCGATGCTTGCGTCCTATCGCGAAAGTCCCTTTGGTGTGCTGCCGGTGTGGCAGTTCCAGGGAATTGAGACGTGGTGCATGATCGGGTATCACTCGATTCCGGTGATTGCGGATGCGGTCATGAAGGGGCTGGATAGGTCGACGGCGACGAGCACGGGGTTTGACGCGAACGCCGCGCTGGATGCGATGGTGGCGAGCGCGGACTATGCGCCCTATGGGCACCTGGGTGACTACATGAAGTTGGGCTACGTGCCTGTGGGCGCTGCTGCGCATGACGAGGCCGTGTCGCAGACCGTGGAGTATGCGTTCGACGACTGGTGCATTGCGCAAGTCGCACGCAAGCTGGGGCGCGCGGATGTAGCCGCGCGGTTTGAGAAGCGCGCCGGTAACTGGAAGAACGTCTTCGATACCAAGGTGGGGTTTGTACGACCGCGGCTTGCGGATGGCACATGGCGCGAGCCGTTTGACCCGGCGGCGGCGGGCAACGGCAGTGGGTTTACCGAGGGGAACGCGTGGCAGTACAGCTGGTATGAGCCGCAGGATGAAGCTGGACTAATTGCGGAGCTGGGTGGGCCGCAGGCGCTTGTCAAGAAGCTGGACGCGATGTTCGACCAGAAGGTGGACATGGCGCGGTATGCGGATGTGGAAGACATCAGCGGCATGATCGGGCAGTACATTCACGGTAATGAGCCGAGCCACCACCTGGCGTACTTATACGACTATGCCGGGGAGCCGTGGCGGACGCAGGAACGGTTGAAGCAGATTGTGGAGTCGCAGTACAAGCCGTCGCCGGATGGACTGGTCGGCAACGATGACCTGGGACAGATGTCTGCGTGGCTCCTGTTTACGTCGCTTGGCTTTTACCCTGTGGCTCCGGCGAGTAACCAGTATGTAATTGGCCGCCCTTTTGTAATGCGTGCGGAGGTGCACCTGGGCAACGGCAAGGTCCTGGTGGTGCGTGCACCGGGGCTAAGTGAGCGCAACGGGTATGTGCAGGCGTTCCTTATTAATGGAAAGACAGTTGACCGCACATACGTGACGCAAGAAGAGATTGAAGCCGGGGGCGAGTTTCAGTTTGTGATGGGGCCTGAACCGAACAAGAGCTGGGGACTGCGGAGTTATCCGTACTCTATGTCAGGGCATAAGTAGTCGAGCGCCTACAGAAGCGCGTTCTTATAGCAGTTCAGGTATGAAGGCTTCTGCCTACAGGGTCGGAGCGGATAAGAGCGAACCAGCGACAAGATGTAGGCCATTGGCAACAACTTAGGAGTTATAGACCCAATATAGGAAGAAAGGACGGTTTAAGAGGCAACTATCTCTGAAGTTTTTTACCGATGTCGGTGATCTGACCCTACAATTCCGCCATTGAGTGTTCTTACAATTGCTCGACTTTGAAACTTCCCAGGAGATCCACCCATGCGTCTACGTCATATGTTGGTCGTTGCTTCACTGTGTTCCATCAGCTTTGCTGCTCACGCCTCGTCCTTCCTTAGCGGTGCTTACAATGTGACCGTTAGCGAAGGCCTCACGAATGGTTCCAGCTTCGACACGGCGAACTCTAACCCGTTCTCTGGTGCGAACACTGCGAGCGCTACCTTCAAATACACGGGGCCCCTGAGCTTCGACAACACGGCCGCGCAGAACGCTGGCGCCAACGGTGACCTGAACAGCACCTTCGGTTTCTCCACTGCAAACGTCAGCTCGTATAGCGGCAAAGGCACGGTAGTCAGGACCGACAACGGCAACACAGTTGCGGATTACACGACGCTCGCAAGCTTCCTGGCATCCAGCGGCAGCGCGTCCAACTTTAAGTACGGCTCCTTCTACACGTTTGACCTGGGCATGCTGGCTGCAAATACCATCTTGAGCATCACGCACGATGACGGTATCAGCCTCTTCCAGGGTTCCACAAAGATTGGCACGACGGTGTCGGGTCCGACCTCCGTCACAACCGATCTGGTGACGATCCCGAAGTACAACGGCGACACCATTCTGCGGTACGCACGTGAGAACGGTACGCCCTCAATCCTGCAGGTCAGCGCTGTGACGCCTGAGCCTTCGAGCCTGGTGCTGCTTGGCACCGGTCTGCTGGGTGTGTGCGGCGCCATGCGTCGTCGGTTTGCGGCATAACATTGCCGTCATAACCAACAAGGCCCCTGCTGTTGCAGGGGCCTGCTTTTTGGATTGAGTGAAGCGGCAGTGGAAACACGAACTCAGACCACGAGTCACGCCGGGATTTTGACGGCGAGGATCTCGGCTTGCTTGATCTGCGGTTCTCCGTCGAGCATGGCCTTGGTCTCATCGCTGAACAGCGCCTGAGCGATCGCGCCGGTCAGGTGGGCTTTGCGACCGTCCTCGTCCGCAAACGTGTCAAAGATACCGAAGCTGCCCGGGCCCATTTTGAGCGCGTACCAGGTGGTTGTGCCGGGTTCTGCTTCGGCCATGGATTGCGCAGATTTCAAGAAGTCTTCAACCTGCTGCTCCTTGCCTGCCTTTGCCTTGATCTCAACCCAGATGCTGAACTTGTCCATGATGTGTGCTCCTGGGCCGTTGGATGCAGAGTGTCCTGTTGGCGCACAGCCGGCGTTGCCAGGAGACGCTGACTACGAGACCTGAAGCCGCGCAAAGCGCGCCTGACCTCGGTACTGGAGACTCTCGACGGCGTGGAACATGCGCTCCGGACCGGCGAGGGACGGAACACACGCATCCGCTGCCGTCGGGCAAAAGGCAGTGTGGTTGGTGTACATGGCAACGATGGCTGCATCGGGATTGGCGGCGAGAAAGAGGATGGCTGCTTCTGCGCACTCCACTTCAGAGAGCGTGTGGCAGAGCACCATCAAATCGAACGGCCGCTGTGTCAGGCTTTCGCGGAGATCAGGAACGAGGGATTGCGTCACCGTGGCAAAGCGGGTGCGGAGCACCGCAGAGCGAATTTCAAGAAGACGAGCTTCTTGTCCGACACAGAGCACTGCAGAAAAGTCATGCACCTGTCACCTTTTCGCTGAGACAAGCCTTGATTCTGGTCGCTTCGCCTTATGCCTTCTGCCCGATGGATGACTCTAGGGAAACTTGCAGTACGCCATTCGCGGCCACTCTTCGCTACTGAGGCAAAGCTCTGGTCTGTTCCTGAGGACCTACACTTCCTACATGGGCCGTATTCGCGTACTGAGTGACCAGGTTGCCAACCAGATTGCCGCCGGCGAGGTGGTGGAGCGGCCGGCGAGCGTGGTGAAGGAGCTGCTGGAGAACTCGGTGGACGCCGGTGCGACGCGGATCCGGGTGGAGGTGGAGGGCGGCGGCCGCAAGCTGATTCGCATTGTGGACAACGGCAGCGGCATGGGGCGGGACGATGCGATGCTGGCGTTTGAGCGGCATGCGACGTCGAAGCTGCGGACAGCGGACGACCTGTTGCAGATTGCCACGCTGGGATTTCGCGGGGAGGCGTTGCCATCCATCGCTTCAGTAGCGCGGGTCGAAATGGAGACGCGCGCGCTGGACGACGAGGTGGGAACGCGGATTGAGATTGTGGGCGGCAAGATGACGCGGGTGGAAGATACGGGTGCGCCGGCGGGCACGACGCTGTCCATTCGGGACCTGTTCTTTAACGTGCCGGCGCGGCGCAAGTTTCTGAAGAGTGAGCCGACGGAACTGAGCCACATTGCCGCGCTGGTGACGCACTACGCGCTGGCGCACCCGGAGAAGCACTTTGAGCTGCACTCAAGCACGCAGGCGCTGCTGGTTGCGCCGGCGGTGCGGGATGCAAGCGAGCGGCTCTTCCAGGTGCTGGGCGGCGACGTGTCAAAGGACATGCTGCCGTGCGCGGCGGAGCTGGACTTTGCGCGGGTAGGCATACCGGAACCGCCGCCGTGGCGCAGGGAGGCGGATTACGAGAAGCCGGAGCCGGGATTCCTGCGGGTGCGCGGCTTTGTGAGCAAGCCGGAGCTGCAGAAGCTGAACCGCGGGTCGATCTACGTGTTTGTGAACGGCCGGCAGGTGCGGGACCGGCTGATCCTGCACGCATTGACGGAGGCCTACCGCAACATCCTGCCGCCCACATCGTTCCCCGTGGTGCTGCTGTTTTTGGAGATGCCGCCGGGCGAGGTCGATGTGAACGTGCACCCGGCAAAGACGGAGGTGCGGTTCCGGCAGTCGAGTTTTGTGCATGACTTTGTGCGAGACGCGGTGCGCAATACCGTGATGAAGGCTCGGCCTGCAGCGAGCTTTCTGCAGGCGCTGAGCTTTGGCGGAGATGCCGGTCCCGATACGCCGCAGATGGGTGACAGCCTGCTGGACGGTGGTGGGGATGGCATCGATATGGACCCCGTGCTTCGCGGGCCGGGGCCGGGCAGTGATGCCCCGTGGAGCGAGCACCAGATTCGCGAGGCCATGTCGGCGGAGGACCGGGAGCGTGAGGCACGGGAGCTGCAGCGGGTGAGCGACGGTGTGGACGCCGACGACGTGGAGAGCTTCTCCCTGGTGCCACGACGGGAGGCGGCGATCCCGGGCAAGCTGGCTTTTTCCGACGGCATGCGGCTGGGGGATTCACCCGATCCGTTGCTGATGGGCAGTGAGAGTGCGGGGTCAGTCGCTCTGTTTGGGGAGTCGCGTTCGGCGGAGAACCCTCGTTTTGGAAGCGAGACGTGGGGCACTCACGGGATTGCGGGTTCGGCGGTGCCGCTGCGAGATGTGCACGGCCTGACGCATGTGCCGGTTGGAACGGCTGCAAGTGCGCCAACCGCCGAGCGCATCGAGGACACGGCAAATCTGAACGGCCTGGCCGGTCTGCGACCGCTAGGCCAGGTGCAGGACTCCTTCATTCTTGCCACGAACGAGGAGGGGCTGTGGATTATCGACCAGCACGTGGCGCACGAGCGCATCCTGTTTGAAAAGGTGCTGCGCGAGCGGCAGACGGAGCGCGTGCAGCGGCAACGCCTGCTGATGCCGCTGCTCATCGACCTGATGCCGGCGCAGATGGCAAACTTTGCCGGCATGGCGGCGGAGCTGGAGCGCAACGGCTTTGAGGCGGAACCGTTCGGGCCGCGCACGCTTGCGGTGAAGGCAGCGCCTGTGGGGCTTGAGGGCAGGGAGCTGGAGCTGGCGCTTGCGGAACTGTTGCAGGTGGAGGACGATGCCGCGCAGGCCGACAACATGGATGTGCGCCGACGGCGAATTGCTGCCAGCATTGCGTGCCATGCCGCGGTCAAGATCCACATGCCGCTGGAGATGAGCAAAATGCAGTGGCTGCTGGACGAACTGGGAAAAACCGAAAACCCGATGGCCTGCCCACATGGCCGGCCGATCGCGTTGCGGTATGCTCATAAAGAGATTCAGCGAGCCTTCCAGCGGATTTAGCCTGGACCGGCGGCCCAGCACGAGCGGGGCACTGTAGCTTGACCGGGGCGGACTCCCCCGGCGACGAAGCACAAGGATGACGCAGGCCGTGTCGCACCACCGGACACACGGGGCCAGAGAGATTCGCGAAGCGGCACTCAGCCATTTCCGGCGAACTCCCATCCAATGACAGAAGTAGTATTTGGCAGCAGGCGACCGGGGTAGTCTCCACGGCGCTGGACTGCGATGGACGGCAGGGTTGTTCCTGCCCGAACCCGGCAGGCGCGGCATTCAAGGGGTAAGATCCCGGGCGCGCGCCGCCTACATGAAAAGGCCTGCACATGGCGACCCAACAGAACGTAACTCCCCGACAACTTGAACTGGCCCGCAAAGCCCTTTGGCACCAGGATGGTGAAGCGCTGCGCACCACCGACAGCGTACGCACATGGCTGAACGAGGCTGGACTTGTGCCGTTGTACCCGCACCCCCAGTTCGCCACACCGGCACCCAGCTTTGCAGAGGCTGTGCTCGGTCGACCGCAGAACAACTGGGTACCGAACGCGAGGAAGACCGCAGCTGCCACGGCCTTTGATGAGAGCGGTGAGAGCTCCTACGCAGTTGGTGATATGGACGAGGACGACCTTGCGGACGAAGACGACTTTGCCGATGAGGATGAGGACTTCGACGACGCGGACGACGAAGTAGAGGGCGACGAAGAAGACGAAGAAGCAGAAGAGGACGAAGAAGCAGAAGAGGACGAAGAAGCAGAACAGGACGAGCCTTCGGGCGAAGACGCTGAGGATGACGGCAGCGACGACGAGGATGGCACGGAAGACGAAGACGGCGAACTTGAAGGCACGGAGGACGACGAAGCCAGCGACGACGAGGCCGGCGACGACGAGGCTAGCGACGACGAGGCCAGCGAGGATGAGGACGAGCCTGCCACCAGTGAAGGCGATGAGGCCATGCTCGCCGGTGATGGCAACATTCCGTCTGATCGCGAGACCATGCTCTCCAACGACGATGAGCAGGCTGAGGATGAAGGCGACGAGATCGCCGAGGAAGATCGCATCGATGCCGCCGCGGAAGAGGCAGCACCGGACGCGGACCCCATCAATGGTTTTTCGCCGGAAGAGCGCGAGACCGTACACCGGACGCTGGCACGGCTTGTAGAGGACGGCAGCGCGGTTCCATTGAACCTGCTTGGTTCCACCACCGGCGAGCCGGACTTTCTTGTGCCGGCGAGCGCGTTTTCATTTGTGTACACGCTGCGTGGCGACAAGAACTGGAAGGCCGAGCCGGCCACGACCGGTCCCATGCGGGTATCGCCGCTGGCGGTCAAAGTGTATGAGGTGCTGAAGGAGAAGGGTGCGCAGGCACCGCATGAGATCACGCAGGAACTGGGCCAGGGCATTACCGACTCCGCGACGCTGCGTGCGCTGACGGAGCTGTGGGCCATTCAGCGCGTGATCCCGCTGCCGGACGCGGACGGCGCTCCCGCAAAGTGGGAGCTGATGACGGGTCGCTTCGTGCGCCATCTGAAGGCCGGCGCGAATGCCGGACAGCCCACCGCGCTCAGCGCTCTGCTGTCGCTGTACCTGTCGCAGACGGTTGCCGCGACAAGTGACGAGATGGAGATCTTCCTTTCGCCGCTTGCCGCCCGGTCACGTGTGCGCGAAGTCGTGAACGGCCTTTCCGCCACGCGCCAGCTTGAACCCCTTGTGGTGGAGGGCAAGACCCTGCTGCATATTGCAGGTGCATTACCGCAGCTACCAGGGGATGATACAGTTCCGCAGAGCCCCATGGCGCAGCGTTCGCGCTACGAGATGGATGATCGCCGCGCCAGCATGGATGAGCGCGCCGCGCGTGGAGACTCTGCGCCCGCGGAGCGTCGTCCGGGTGCCTTCCCCGTGCGCAGGCCGGCGGGTGCACGCGACGAGCGCGGAGGCCGGCCCAGCTTTGGCGGTGGACGTCCCGCGTTCAACCGCGGCGACCGTCCCGGCGGTGCACGGCCGGCATTTGGTGATCGTGAGCGCCGTCCGTTCACACGCAACGACACACCGCGTGACGGCGGCACCGATCGGCCGTCCTTTGCACGTCCATGGGACGAAGAGCGCTCTGCGCGTCCGGCGGCTCCGCGTGGCGATCGGCCATTTACACCGCGTGAAGGCGGAGACCGCAAGCCGTTTGCGCCGCGTGGGGACCGTCCATTTACACCGCGTGGCGATGGTGAGCGTCGCCCGTTTACACCACGTGGCGATGGGGAACGTCGTCCATTTACACCGCGTGGCGATGGCGAGCGGCGTCCGTTCACGCCGCGTGAGGGTGGCGATCGCCCGTTCACACCGCGTGGGGATCGTCCGTTTACACCGCGTGGAGACGGCGAACGCCGTCCGTTCACACCTCGTGATGGGGGAGACCGCAAACCGTTCGCGCCGCGTGGAGATCGTCCGTTCACACCTCGTGGCGATGGGGAACGCCGTCCGTTCACACCGCGTGAAGGCGGAGATCGCAGGCCGTTCGCGCCGCGTGGGGATCGTCCGTTCACACCTCGTGGCGACGGGGAACGCCGTCCGTTCACACCGCGTGATGGTGGAGACCGCAAGCCGTTCGCGCCGCGTGGGGACAGACCGTTCACACCGCGTGGCGACGGGGAACGTCGTCCGTTTACACCGCGTGATGGCGGAGACCGTAAGCCGTTCGCGCCGCGTGGGGATAGACCGTTTACACCGCGTGGCGATGGGGAACGTCGTCCGTTTACACCGCGTGATGGCGGAGACCGTAAGCCGTTTGCACCGCGTGGGGATAGACCGTTTACACCGCGTGGAGATGGGGAACGACGTCCGTTTACGCCGCGTGATGGCGGAGACCGTAAGCCGTTTGCACCGCGGGGAGATCGTCCATTCACGCCGCGCGGGGATGGCGAGCGACGCGGCTTTGCGCCTCGCGCCGGCGGGTTCGACCGGCCGAATCGGGATAACTTCTCCGGTGCTCCGGGAGAAGGCCGTCCAGCATTCAAGGCGGGGGGGCACTCTGCCGGACCTGGCGGCTCCAAGTTTGGAGGCAGTGGGTTTGGGCGTGACCGCGGCGGCAAGCCGGGCGGGTTTGGCAAGCCGGGTGGTCGTCCGCCGTTCCGGGGACCGGGTTCTGGGCCAGGCCGCGGCGGCGCTCCGAAACGGCGTCCGGAGTAAGGTGGGCAGGCGGTGCCTTTGGCATCGCCTGCGCGTAGGGAAGCTCACGGCGCGGGGCAGCACGCGCGCCAGTCGAACGATGGGTTGAGGACGGCGCAGTGAACGACACGGAAGCAAAGACGGCGGACGCGACGGTGAAGGCTTCAGGGGTTCTGGAAATTCACGATTCTGCCGCGTCCGGCGTTGACCGGGAGTCTGAACGACAAGGCCCCGTGGTCGCCATCGATGGTCCGGCCGGTGCCGGCAAAAGTACTGTTGCCGCCCATCTTGCGCTTGTCTTCGGCCTTTTGAACCTTGAAACGGGCGCCATGTACCGTGCCCTGGCGCTGAAGGCTTTGCGGCAAGGTGTCGCCCTCGACGACGCCCATGCGGTGGAGGCTCTAACGGCAGCAACAGCCATGCACCTGGAGCCAGGAGAGACCGGTAACCAGGTCTGGCTGGATGGTGTCGACGTAACGAGTTTGCTGCGAACACCAGAGGTCACGGCGGCTGCCTCGCGCGTTTCCGTGCACCCCGCCGTCCGCGCATGGATGGTGCGGGAGCAGCGGGCGATGGGCCTGCGTTCCGCCCGTGGCGTGGTGATGGAAGGCCGCGACATCGGGACCGTGGTCTTCCCAGATGCGACGGTCAAGATCTTTCTGGATGCCTCCGTCGAGGCTCGCGGGGAACGCCGCTTCGACCAGCAGGGAGCCCTAGACGGCGGGGAATCGCGCGAGCGTATTACGCGGGAGATTGCCGAGCGGGACAGCCGTGATCGCACCCGGGAGGCGAGCCCCCTGCGGCCTGCGCACGACGCACACATCATCGACACCACCACCCTGCCGCTGGACGCAGTGCTGGAGCGCGCGTCCGCGCTGGTCCGTAGCGCGATCGGTCGGTAGCGGCAGCACCTGGCCTGCATGACTGTAAGAGCCAACGGGCCCTGCCCAGGTCCTGGTGCAAGCAGAAAAGTGCCTCCCGTTCGCGTTTTCCGTTGTGCTAGAGTAGCTCCAATCGCGCCCAGCATCCGGTAAGACACTCCCAGGCGGAGCCTTTCCATGCTGCATTTCAGGGCGGGAAGCTTGTCATACAAGGGGGCTGTATGGAACAGGGAAACGTGAAGTGGTTCAATGACGCAAAAGGCTTCGGCTTTGTGAGCCGCGCGAACGGTGAAGACGTATTCGTTCACTATTCGGCAATCAACAGCAACGGCTTCAAGAGCCTGCAGGAAGGCCAGGCTGTGCAGTTCAACGTGATCAAGGGACCGAAGGGTTGGCAGGCTTCGGATGTGCAGCCGCTGTAACGGCATTGGCTCTTCAAGCCATAAGTTTGCACTTTATGGCAACCACGTTCTGAGCACAGATCAGCGCAAAAAAAGGGCAGCCCGTAGAGGGCTGCCCTTCGGCTTCAGTGGTGAACCGGACTAGCTGATGGTGCCGGTCAGACCGTTCGGGAAGAACGCTCCCGGAGTGGTGCTTGAACCGCCGTACACGATGCTGAGTACCTGCTGCAGCGTGCGTGCAAAGCCGATGTAGTAGTTGTAGGTCGGCAGCGTGGTTCCGGCGACTACCTTGCCGGCGTCCATGATGGTGGTTGCCGTCTGCGCCGTGCCGTTCAGCGGGACCTGGATCAGGTTCAATCCAAAGTCATCCTGACCGGTAAGGCCGAAGGCGTCGGTCGGTGCCTTACCGTAGGTGCCGTCCAGCATGGCACGTGCGTTGGCAATCTGGGTTGCGGTTGAGGCCGCGGTACCCACACCACCACCCGTGGCAACGGTCAGGCCCTGATCGATGGCGTAGAGCGTCGCACGGATAAGGCCGGCGTGATAGGCCTCAACAGCGTGAATCTCGAGCGCCGGAACCAGGTTCTTCGCGGACAGGTACGCCGCGCCGCCATGGTAGGCCGTGACACCCACATCTTCAAAGATGAAGGCACCCAGCAGGAAGCTGAGCTCGTTGGCGAATGGGTCAAAGGTTGCACCGACGCCGGCGGCTCCGCCGACAGCATGGAAGCTGTTCAACAGGTCGATGTTGGGCTGCTGAACGGCTCCCGTACCGAGTGCACTCTTCAGGAAGTTAACGTGCTTGCGCTCTTCCGCGGCCGTTTCAAAGGCATAGGCCTTGATCGATGCATTGACAAACTGCACCGCCGGGGTTGGCTTGTAGGTGACGGTTCCACCTGCAACTGCCGGTGTGGCAGTGCTGGCAATGGTGATGGGCGATGTGGCAGCCAGGTCGGCTGTTACACCTTCCGTCGCGAGTGTGTAGAACTGCGCCTCAAGGTATTCCAGGTTGAGCGCGAAGTTGAGGATATCGCCGTCGCCAATGGTGGACGGGATTGCCGCTGACGCCACGCCGGTGCCGACGACCGCTGTCGCGGCCAGAGCAGCTCCGCCAAGCAGCATGGAGCGACGGCTGGCGATAATGGAATCAAGTTTCTGTGTTTCAAGGGTTGCCATAGTTCTCTCCGGGTCCGTCGCTTATGCCGTGGTCGTTTTTAGGAGGCCGTTCATGCCAGAAGGGAAGAAGCCGCCACTGCTTACGCCGGCTGCTCCGCCTGTTCCGTACACAATGTGGAGCACCTGACTGACGGTGCGTGCATAGCCAAGGGCGTTGGTGGAATCCGCGGCAACAATGCTGCTGGGACCCATGTAGACCGGTGGTGTGGGGCCAGACTGAGCAGTGGCGCTGCCGGACGAAGTTCCGGAGAACACGGGGGTCTCGTTGCCGCCGCCAACCGACGCGCGAACTGCCACGATGGAGTTGAAGTCGTTCAGGTAGGTGTAGATGCCCGTCGCGGCGGCGTTGCCCGAAAGCAGCGTGCGCAGAGATCCGGCGTGGTAGGCCTCGGCAGCCTGGATGCCTGCCGCAGCGCTCAGAATGCCGTTGGTGGCGGCCGCCGAACTGAAGAGGGGAGCTGCACCTGTGTAAGCAGTCACACCCACATCTTCAAACGCAAGCGCACCGATGATGAAGGTGAGTTCGCTTGCAAATGGGTCAAAGGTGCTGCCGAGTCCGGCAAGCGTTGCCACACCGTTGAAGGAGTTTTGCAGGTCGATGGCGGGAGCCGCTACCGGGGTTCCACCAATCAGCTTGATGGCAGCCTGCAGAGCGCGGACGTGCTGCAGTTCAGTCTGTGCCAGTTCTGCGGCGATCTGACGATACAGCGGGGTCACAAAGGGAACGGCAGCGCCGCTCTTGATCGTGACCGCACCACCGCCCATGCTGTCTGTGGCGGAGAGTCCGGCACCTGTGGCGGCGTAGAGATAGAAGGTCGCTTCAAGATACTCGAGGTTCAGCGCGAAGTTGAGGATATCCGAGTCGCTGATTGCGGCGGGATTCGTCGGAAGCGTCACTTGGGTGGGAGTGAACGTCGTATCGTTGCCGCAGCCCACCATGGTGGCTGCCGTAACGGCACCGGCGCTGGCGAGAAAACCGCGTCGCGAGAGCGCTTTCTTCGTAAGGTTGTCTACAAGTTGATCTACCACTGGTGGTCTCCCTGAATGGTTGTAAACGAGCGTGAAGGAACAGAGGAAAAAGTCAAGACATATGAGACGGTCCGGCTTCGTATCGTTGTACGTTGCAGATCTCGCCGCAGATTGTTCTGCACTCTCTTTTCCCGTCCTGTAAAGGTGGTGTGAAGTGCCGCGTCAATTGTTTTAGCCACGACGTGTCTCATTTCCATCCTCCGAATGCACAAGTTCCTGGTCCCACGAACGCGCGTCAGGGCGAGAAGCTCCCGTTTCGCGTACGCGTGGCCAGGGTGCCAACGGACGACCATGAACTTACATCGGCTATAGCCCGTTTGGCTACTGAAATCTCCAGAATGTTTCACCAGGTGGAGTGCACCCGTGGACACCCCTTTCAGGTTTGCGTACCCGAGCCTCACTGGCAGGAGATCGTCGTGTACACGTAACCGGTGGACGGGGCCGGTGAGCGTACATCGAAGTCGACCAGCTTGCCTCCCACATCGGCCGACTGCGCTGGTGTGCAGCTGGAGACGCCCACTGGGGCTGTGGTGCAGCTGAGTACCGGCGCAAAACCACTGGTGCCATTGGATGACCGCAGAGTCACCGTTGCGGGTGTGCCGGAGGTGTTGTAGCTCTGGATGGACGCCACTGTGCATTTTGGCGGCATCAGCGTGTAGACCGCTACGCCCTCCAAGGTGGCGGCAGCCGTGGAGTTGACGCTGTAGAAGGAGATGCTGTTTGCCGGAACTGTGTGGAACGCGGCAAACGTGGCTCCACCTGTGCCACCGGATCCGCCGCCGGCCGCGCCCTGAGGTATGCCGAAGCTGAGGGTGGGTGCTGCCGTGTTGCTGTTGTCGATGGTGACGGTCGCGGACGATCCAGCCGGCAGGGTGGAGGTCTGCTTGACCGAGAGGACGGGCGTTGCCCCGGTGGGCCCAGTGGGTCCGGCCGGCCCGGTCGCGCCGGTGCTGCCGGTGCCGCCCTGCAGGGCCAGCAGCGCCCACGCCGACGTGCTGAAGTTGCTGCCGATCGGAGCCGTCCCCCGGCTGCTTGCAATGGCGATGTACGAACTGGCGCCATAGCTAACCGCATCATTGGCCGCGTATTGCACCGTGCTGTCCCAGGCCGAGCGCCACGTGAGTCCAACCGGCCCCTGCGGGCCCTGCGGCAAGACAAAGTTGAGCGTAGCGGCGTTTTGTGTGCCGCTGTTGGTCACAGTTGCCGTGGATCCGGTGGCCACGGTGCCAATGGTGACGGTCGCCGCGCCAGGCGCTCCCTGCTGCGCCAGCAGAGCCCATGTGCTGCCGCCATTCGCCACGTCTGCCGCCGGGTTGGTGGTGGTGTTCGCCGTGCGGGCGATGTAGCTGTTGCCGCTGTAATACACCGCATCGTTCGCGGCGTAGCCGGTGGCGTTGCTCCATGTGCCGCGATAGACCAGGCCCGGTGTCCCCGCCGCTCCGGCTGCACCTGCGGTGCCCTGCGGAATGGTGAAGCTGAGGCGTGCGGCGCTGCTTGTGCCCACGTTCTGCACGGTGGCTGCCGTACCGGGCGCGCCGGTAACAACGGAATCGACCGCGACAGTTGCGGCAACGCCAGCCGCACCATTGGTGCCGGCCACACCTTGGACCCCCTGCAGGCCGGCGGCTGCCAGCAACGCCCACTGCGTGGTGCCCGGGGCATCCGGCGTGTTTCCCACGTTGCCTGCGACAAGCGACACATAGCTTGCACCGTTGTAGGCAACGGCATCGCGTGCGGCGTAGTTGGTGCCGCTGGCATAGGTGCCCCGCCACAGCAGACCGGGGTCGCCCTGTGCTCCCACCGCGCCGGTGGCACCGGTTGCGCCAGCCTGGCCTGCGGCACCCATCTGACCTTGCGGCCCGGTGGCACCCACGGCACCGGCCTGCGCCAACAGCGACCACTGCGCGGCCGATCCCGGTGGCGTTCCGCTGATGGGCGACGTGGCGATCCAGGCGGAGCCGTTATAGAAGACAGCATCCCCGATGACATAGGCAGAACTGCCGTTCCACGCGCCGCGAAACGCGACCGGCTGGCCCTGCGGACCGGCCGGCCCTGCAGCTCCCTGCGCGCCGGTTGCGCCCTGTGGGCCTGCGGCACCCGGCTGCCCCGGGGCGCCCTGTGCGCCTGCAACACCCTGCGGTCCGGCAGCACCGGGCGCGGCCATCTGCGCCCAGTCACCGGTGGTTCCCGGCGTGTTACCGTGATTCGCTGCTGTCAGCGAGAGCCATGTGCCTCCGGCGTAGGACACGGCATCGTGCAGCGCGTAGTTGGTTCCGGAGCTATACGCCCCCTGGAAGGTCGACCCCGCCTCACCCGTTGCGCCGGTCGCTCCAATGGCGCCCTGAAGACCCTGCGGCCCCTGTGCGCCGGTCACGCCCTGCATCCCCTGCGGACCTGTAAGTCCCTGCAGCCCCTGCGGTCCGGTTGCACCCTGCGCCGCAAGCAGCGTCCAGTAGGCGGGGCTCGCGTCCGGTGTCTGGCCCGCGTTGCTGCCGACCAGTGAAAGCCATGTCTGCCCCTGCCAGGTGACCGCGTCGTTTTGCGCGTAGTTCGTGCCGGAGACATACCCGCCGCGGTACGAAAGGCCTACCGGTCCCGGTGCGCCGGTCGCTCCTACGGGACCTGTGTCGCCCTGGGGTCCCTGTGCGCCGTCGCGTCCGGGCTGGCCCTGTGGCCCGGTTGAACCCACCGGCCCGGTTAACCCCTGTGGCCCAGCCGGCCCAAACTCTCCCGGCACACCCTGGATGCCCTGCGGGCCCGTGAGGCCGGTTGCGCCTGTGTCACCCTTGGGGCCTGTGCTGGTCAGCAAGCCCCAGTCCGCTGGTGAGTTGCTGGGAGTATTGCCATGGTTGCTGTCGTGAAGGCTGCTGTAGCTGCTGCCCTGCCAGATGGCCACATCTCCGGCTGCGTAGTTCGAGGCAGAGCTGTACGCGCCCTGGTAGACGAAGCCTGGACGGCCCGTGGCACCCGTGGCGCCTGGTTCTCCCTGCGGCCCGGTCAGCCCGGTGTACCCGCGCTCACCCTGCGGTCCCTGCACTCCCGTTGCGCCGGTCGCGCCGGTTGCACCCGTAAGGCCAACCGCCGCCGGCACAAGCGTCGCCCAATACGTCGGCGACGTGTCCGGTGCGTTGCCATGGTTGCTGTCCACCAGCGAAATCCACGCTGTGTTCTGCCACGTGATCACATCGTTCACGGCGTAGTTGGTGGTGGAGGCGTACCCACCCTCGAAGGCCAGGTTCCGGGTGATGATGGCGGTGCCACCCGCCCCTGTTGCGGCCGGCACAAGCACCGCCCAGTCCACGGGCGATGTGTCCGGCGTGTTGCCGTGATTGCTGTCCACCAGCGACACCCAGGCCGCTGAGGCGTAGGACACGACATCGTTCGCGCCGTAGTTCGCCGTGGACGCGTACACGCCCCTGTAGCCCAGGCTGGTTCCGTTTGAGGTCCCTGTGCCTGTGCCTGGTGTGGACGTCGCTGCCGGAACCAGCACTGCCCAGAACAGGGCACTCGTATCCGGTTCATTGTTGGTGTTGCCAGAGGAGATCGACACCCACGCGGCGCCGGCAAACGTAACGACGTCGTTGGTGCCGTACACCGCGACCGGGCTGTAGACGCCCTTGTAGCCAAGGCTGGTGGCGGTTGTCGTCGTGCCGCCGCCGGCAGAGGCACTGGATGCCGCGGGCACCAGAAGTCCCCAGGCCGCATCGCTTGTGCCGGGGGTTACGCCCACATTGCCGGCCACGAGCGACACCCAGGCCGCGCCGGCATAACTCACCAGATCCTGAGCGGCGTAGGTCGCCGCAGCGGAATAGCTGCCACGGTAGGCCAACCCACCCGCATCCCCCTTCGATCCCTGCAGCCCGGCAGGACCCGCTGGTCCTTGCGCTCCGTCCGCACCGGCAACTCCGGCTGGCCCCTGCGCCCCTGTGTCACCCTTGGGTCCCTGCGGCCCTGCCGGACCCACTGTGCCTGTTCCTGCACCAGCTGCCAGCGTAATGTCCAGCGTCGCCGGATGCGCCGTGGCGTCGTTCTCCTTGCTGTCCAGCACCACGTCAGCGGATATCGCCGTCAGGGCAACGCCGAAGTTGGTGGCAGGTGTGTCCACCCATGTCTTGACCAGTGCGGTCACGTCAAACACGACGAACATGCCCTCGTCCGTCGCTGCCTCAACATCGATGGCACTGGCCAGTGGCGGCAGCGTTTGCGCCGTCACTGCAGCTTCGTTCCAGGCGGCGGTGACCGGCGACACCGTCAGTGTGCCCGGCACGTTGACGCGGTTCACATAGACCCGCAACGTTGCCCGGCCCACCTGGGCGCTCGTCGTTCCGGCGGGCACGGCTGTCAGGTCAAAGCGCAGCAGCGCTGTGCCCGCGCTGTTCACATATAGGTTGCTGAGGGCGCCGTAGTTGGTGCTGGGCCGCGCCGTCGTAACATAGGTGTCGGCCAGCAGCGTGCTCTCTGAGGCATGCGCCTGCACGCACGAAAGCGCTGCCGCCGCAAGCAGCAGGGCAACGGAACATCGCGATCCTGCACGCGGCAGACGGCGGCAGGCGCTCCAGTGGATCGGCAGAAGCAGCGGCTTCACCAGGTCCTCAAAAGCAACACAAGAGCTTGCAGTGCCGGCCTGCGATGCCCTGTACGATCCGGGTCAAGCGCTCGGCAGACGGTGCCATGGGAGTATCGCTACCCATTGTAGGAAAGTTTGCCGCGGGGTGCGAGGATTTGCATTGACAGAGCGCACTTTCGTTTGTGCGCGATACACTCGGGCGACTTCCGATCGCACCCGCCGCATCTGACGGCAGGTCGCAGTTCGAACCCATCAGGAGTATCCGCATGAGCGCCGATCCCACACAAGCCAACCAACCCGGCCAGCTGCCCGGCCTGCACTCGCTCGTCGACCTGCCGCGGCTGATCTCCGCGTATTACACGCTGCACCCTGATCCAAGCGATCCCGGCCAGAAGGTCAGCTTCGGCACCAGCGGTCATCGCGGGTCCGCGTTCAACGCCGCCTTCAACGAGGACCACATCCTCGCCATTACCCAGGCCATTGTGGAGTACCGCTCCGGCAAGGGCTATACGGGTCCGCTCTTCCTCGCCATGGACACCCACGGCCTCAGCGAGCCCGCCTTCCGCACCGCGCTTGAGGTGCTCGCCGCCAACGGCGTCGAGACCCGCATCGACGCCGGCAGCGGCACGGAACAGGGCACGCCCAGCATCTACGGCTATACCCCGACACCCGCGCTCTCGCACGCCATTCTCGTCTACAACGCCGGCAAGGACCTGAACGGCCCCGGCCTGGCGGATGGCATCGTGATTACGCCGTCGCACAACCCGCCTGAGGACGGCGGCTTCAAGTACAACCCGCCCAACGGCGGCCCGGCCGACACCGATGTCACCAAGACCGTGCAGGATCGCGCCAACGAAATCCTTGCCGCGAAGATGAGTGGCGTAAAGCGCATGCCGTTTGCGCAGGCGCTGAAAGCCCCCACCACCAAGCCCCACGACTACATTGGCGAGTACGTTGGCGACCTGGATCAGATCATCGACATGGAAGCCATCCGCAACTCTGGCCTCACCTTTGCCGTCGATCCCCTGGGCGGCGCCGGCGTCGAGTTCTGGCCGCGCATCGCGGACCAGTGGAAGCTGCCGCTCACCGTCCTGTCCACCACCGTCGACGCCACCTTCCGCTTCATGCACATCGACTGGGACGGCAAGATCCGCATGGACTGCTCCAGCCCCTTTGCCATGGCCGGCATGATCGCCAACAAGGACAAGTTTGACGTGAGCTGGGCCTGCGACACGGACCACGACCGCCACGGTGTCGTCGCGAAATCCGTTGGCCTGCTCAACCCCAACCACTATCTCTCCGTCGCGATCGAATACCTCTTCGAGAACCGTCCACAGTGGAAGAAGAACGCAGCCGTGGGCAAGACCCTGGTCTCGTCCAGCATGATCGACCGGGTCGCTGCCGGCATTGGCCGCAAGGTTCTGGAAGTCCCGGTTGGCTTCAAGTGGTTCGTCAACGGCCTCTCCGACGGTTCGCTCGGCTTCGGCGGCGAAGAGTCCGCCGGCGCATCCTTTCTCAAGTTCAACGGCGGCAGCTGGTCCACCGACAAGGACGGTCCCATCATGGGCCTGCTCAGTGCCGAGATCACCGCGCGCACCGGCAAGGACCCCGGCGAACGCTACAAGGCACTCACCGAGAAGTACGGCAACCCCGTCTACCAGCGCATCGACGCTGCCGCCACCAAGGACCAGAAGGCCAGGCTCGCCAAGCTTTCACCGTCACAGGTCACGACCAAAGAACTTGCAGGCGAACCCATCACCGCGGTCCTCACCAATGCACCCGGCAACGGCGCACCCATCGGCGGCCTGAAGGTCGCAACAGCAAACGGCTGGTTCGCCGCCCGCCCGTCCGGGACTGAAGATGTCTACAAGATCTACGCCGAATCCTTCCAGGGTGAAGACCACCTGAAACAGATTCAGCAGGAAGCGAAAGCGCTGGTAGACGCCGCGTTGAACGGATGAGCAAGGCCTGCACCACTCCATGGCGCATCGCTATTGGCTGTGCGGCGGCTCTTACAACAGCGCTGCACGCGCAGGGCAACGGCATGTCTACGGCGCAGGCATGGCCCAGCTACGTAAACCAGCGCTTCAGCTACGTCGTCGATTACTCCCCCACCCTGCTGAGGCCGAGGCCTGAAGCGGGAGACGGTGACGGTCGCGAGTTCCACGCACGCAAGGGCGTCGCGGTCATCGCGGTCTGGGGTGAGTATGCGCAGGGGCCATCGTCCCAACGGGACGACGCAGCACTCCGCGAAGCGGGATGCGTCGGCGGTAAAGCCACGTACCGCTTCAGCAAGCCGACCATGCAGGTCATCTCGTGCATGCTTGCGAAGGGAGGCATCCTCTACTGGTACAGCCAGCAGCGCAAGGACATCATCGTCACGCTCGAAGCGACCTACCCGGAAGCCGAAAAGTCCACCTGGGATCCAGTCGTCCAGCACATGATCCACTCGATTCACCTCTCCGACTCGGAGTTCTAGAGACGGGAACGAACGCCTCCACGCGCTGTGACGTTGCCGACTCGCTCGGCCAGTAGAAAGGCCTTATGTCCACCACACCACCCCGCCAGCACGCCTACACCGGTCCCGTCCTTCCCGCGCTTGAAGAGCCCACCCACGCCGAGCGCGTTCGGACGCTTGCCGCTCAGGGCAGCACTGCCACGCTGTGCACGCTTTCCAAGAAGCAGCCGGGCTTTCCCTTTGGATCGCTGATGCCGTATGCGCTCGATGCCGCTGGACGTCCGCTGTTCCTAATCAGCAACATGGCCATGCACACGCACAACCTGCGCGCCGACCCCCGCTGCAGCCTGTTCCTGACGCAGACCGGCACCGATGGCGAGCCTCTTGGTGCCGCGCGCGCCACCCTCGTGGGCGAAGCCCTGCCCGTCCCCGAGCAGGACCATGACGCAGCCCGCTACGCTTACCTTGCGCGGCATGAGAACAGCCGCAACTGGGTCAACTTCTCCGATTTCCATTTCTTCCGCCTCAACCCTGTGGACGTCTACTACGTCGGCGGCTTCGGCGTCATGGGCTGGGTCACGGCAGAGGACTACATGGCAGCACAACCGGATCCGTTGATGGACAGCGCTCGAGGCATCCTCGCCCACATGAACGCCGACCACGAACACAACATGCTCCGGCTTGCCCAGGTGCACTCGCAGATCGGAGCGACGCACGCCGCCATGACCTCCGTCGACCGCCTCGGCTTCACCCTGCGCCTGACCACCGCCGACGGCATGAAGGGCACCCGCATTAACTACCCGGCCCAGGCACGCACTGCGGCTGAGGTTCGCACGCAGCTGGTCTTGATGGTTCGCGCCGCGGCTTGAAGTGAGGCTCTGCCGGTCAGAACGCTAGAAGGCGCGTGAGTCCGCGCCCAGCACGGGGCCGTACCCCTCCGTCTGCGCGAACAGGATGACGTGATGTCCTGCGTGGCTGTCGGCCAGCGCGCTTTGCGGCAGGCGAATGTCCACGCTCTTTTCCGCAGAGGCACCCAGCATGGCCACTCGTTCCAGCGATCGCGCCACCGCAACATGCTGCAGTGTTCTGGACGCGTTCTCGCCGCGCAGCACGTGCGAGCTGTCCGCGTCGTCGGCAATTACGGCAACCACGTCCACAGGTTCACCCGCAGGTGCGGCGCCAGCAGCAAAGCGTACATGCAGCGCATCACCTGCGCGTTCCGCTGAAAGGATGCGCAGCTCCACCGGGTGCTCCTGCGACGCCTTGGCAAACGCCTTCTCAAGCGCACGTGCATCGCTGCCCACAAGCTGCTGCCGACCGTTGACAACCATCTGTGGCGTGTAGATCTCGTCCAGCCCCAGCCGCCTGCCGTAGCCGCTTTGCCGCTGCGTGTACGCGTCGTTTGAGAAGGGGTCGGTCCAGCCCAGGCTGTTCCAGTACGTCACATGCTCGCTGATGCCGACCACAAGTTGACCCTGCTCTGTCTGCATTCCATTGAGCTGCTGCAACAGCCGATCGGCAGGTGGACAACTGCTGCACCCCTCTGAGGTAAACAGTTCAACCAGAACTACCGGCAGCCCGCGCGATCCATTTGCGCCGGCGCCCAGGGGGGCTGGCGAGGCGGCGTGCGTCGTTATCGTCAGGCCAACGGCAAGCAGGCAGGTGGCGGCAGTCGTGATCGGCGCGAGTTTCATGGCTGTGCGATGCGCGGACGCTGCGGATGTGACCTCCGCCTGCATGGAAATCACCCACCCCGCTGATGTCGGGTCACGGCCGGCAACGCGCCGCAAGGCAGACGCGGCGCGTCACAGCTGCCTAAGTGCCGCTCTCTGCACTGTGCACGATGACAAAGTCCTGCGGAAACATGGGCAGATAGCGCAGGCGAAAGCTCTCACCCACGGAGGGGTACGTCACGCCGTTGCGAGGCGGGTACACGTTGAAGTCGTTGCTTTTGAACGTGGTGCCGATGGTCTGCCCAGCCGGCGTCTGAATATCCACAAAGTAACGCCATACAGGTGCGCTGTTGTAAAGCGCGGACGTTTGCGTCTCGCCAGTCACACGACCAATGCCTGCGGTGCCCGTGGTGTAGACCAGACGGATGGTGATGGCCGTGCCGGCAAACAGGTTCACCAGCGTGCAGGCGCCAACGGACAGCATGACGGGCCGCAGCCAACGCAGCCTTGTGCGGTCTGCAATGGCTTGCGCGGGCAGCAGTAACGCCAGGGCGATGGGCGACATGATAGCCAGGCCCATCACCGCAAAGCGATACCGCGCGAGGAGTACAAAGATGTGGATCAACACTTGCAAGGAAGCCCCATGCACACAGAATGTCTCGTGTGATGCGGGCTTGCCGTTGGTCGATGTCGTGCTGTTCTCTGAGGTTTGTTAGTCCGAAGCCTTCGCGCCCTGGTAGTGGCCGATGTGGTCGTACACCTCTTTCGGGAACTCCAGGTTGCGGTACAGGTTCCCGCTGTCCGGATCGTGCACGTCCATGAATTGGAACTCCTGCTCCTTTTGCCACTGCAGCAGGCGCTCCCGCCGTGGCGGTGTGTAGTCTCGACCTTCAACCTGGTGCAGCATCTGTTGCGCCTGCTCCGCGCTAAAGTCGTTGTCCTTGGTCATCCACGCAATCACCTCGGCGTGCGGCAGAAAGTGCCGTGCCACCATGGCAAACACAAGCCGGCCATAGTGGCCCACGTCCGTGCCTGCCTCCAGGCTGTCCAGCAGGTGCGCCATCATCGGGTCCTTGCGCAGCTCTTCCACGCCGTCGCCGGCAGACTCTGCGTGCTCAGCCGACCCACGTTCCCCGACCGCGGTATCTGTGTCATACGTCCCGGCATTGCGCGCGGTGCTTGGCGTCGGTGGCTGCTTCAGGTCGTCCGTGTGCACAGCTGCTTTTGAGGAATACTCCGCTGCATTTGAGGCGTGCTCCGCTGCCTGCGGTGCGTGGAGCGTGGCAGACTTCATCCTGGCCAGCTCGGCCTCCGCGCGCTCGGCGCGATCCGTGGCCGCGCGCAGGGCGTCGGCGGTTTCATCGGTGAGTACGGGTGTGTCCAGTTCCACGGTTCGTTCTGACATGGGGAGCCTCTAGGGAGAAATTTGGTGAAGCAAACGATTCGCCGTTTCTTCGCTTCGAGAAGTAAGACGCAGGCCCGCCGTGCGGCGTTGTCTGCCGCCTCGGCACGCCGGGTCTCTCCGTCGCTTATCGCCGTGGGCGCTACACTACGGCCATGCGTTCTCTCCGCCCTGCCGTGGTCCTGGGCAGCCTTCTGCTCCTTGCAGGCTGCTCTGACGGTCTGCAGCTGCTGTCTGTCACGGCCATCACTCCCCAGACCATCGTTGCCGGCGCTTCCCCGACCCTGATCACCGTCACGGGCACGCAGTTCAACAGGAATATGAGCATCACGCTGGGCGGCATTGGGCAGCCCACGACCTTTGTGTCCCCCACCACACTCACCACGATGCTGCCCGGCAACACTGCCGTTGGAACGTACCCAATCGCTATCTACGACAACGAGGGCGGTCTTGCCGGCGCGGCCACGCTGCCCACCTCGTTCACCCTGCAGGTGACAGCAAAGTAGACCGGCCGCCGCGGCGACCACGCTGTACAACTTTGGCGTACCTTCGTTGATTGCAGGGCCGTTAGGGGTTGGAATGCTTCGCATGGAGGCATACCATGGGGATGCGAGGATCCATGGCCACCAAGGCAAAGGTGCAGGGCAAGCCTGCCGCCGAACCAGCACAAAATTCCAAAACAATGTCCGTTGAAAGCATCGTCCCGCAGCTACCTGCAGACGAGCAGCTCCGCACCACGGTGTTTGAAATCTTCCGCCGCTGGGGCTATCTGCAGGCATCGCTTGACCCGCTGCAGCAGTATTTGCCGCCAGAGCCCTTTCCGGTCGACCTGCCGGAGGGCTCCGATGCCGTCGCTGCCGAGGCTCGTGCGTTCTACTGCGGCACCATCGCGCTCGAGTTCAGCCACATCGCAAGCCCGGAGCGCCGCGAATGGCTGCAGAACGCCATGGAACGGACGCACACGGAGACACCGGCGCAGCAGGCCCATACGCTGACCGAACTCATCCGCGCCGACCTGTTTGAACAGACTATTCAGCAACGCTACCTGGGTACCAAGCGCTTTTCGCTTGAAGGCCTCACGGTACTCATCCCCTTCCTGGATCGCCTCTTCGAAGCCTCCGCCGCGCTTGGCGTGGAGCGCTGCACCTTTGCGATGAGCCACCGCGGCCGGCTCAACGTAATGGTCAATACCGTGGGCCGCAGCGCCACGGAGATCTTCACCAAGTTTGAGGATGTCGATCCGCGCTCGCACCTGGGTGGCGGCGACGTGAAGTACCACCAGGGCGCGACCGGCACCTACACCGCGCCTGGCGGCCAAACGATCGCGCTTCACCTGGCCAGCAATCCATCGCACCTTGAGGCTGTGGACCCCGTTGTGATGGGCCGCGCGCGTGCCCGGCAAATGCGCCTGAACAACGGTGGGAAAGACAAGGGTGGCCAGACAAAGGTCCTTCCCATGATCATCCACGGAGACGCCGCGTTTGCCGGCCAGGGCATCTGGGCAGAGACGCTGGACCTTGCGACCATCTCCGGGTACGAGGTCGGCGGAACCATCCAGGTGGTGGTCAACAACCTGCTGGGCTTCACCGCGGAGCCGCAGGAATCCAACTCGTCGCGCTACTCCACCGACATTGCCAAGCGCCTGCCCATTCCCATCTTCCACGTCAACGCCGAGGACCCCGATGCCGTCATGCGCGTTGCGCAGATTGCAGCGGAATATCGCGCCGCCTTTGCCTCTGACGTTGTGGTTGACCTGGTCGGCTACCGGCGCCACGGCCACTCCGAGGTGGATGACCCCACCGTAACCCAGCCTCGCCGCTACGCCCGCATCAAGGGCACGCCGCCGCTGTACAAGAGCTATGCGGAGCGCATCGGTACCGATGCCACGGCCGAGATCGCAGCGATGCAGCAGCAATTTCTTGAGGAGCAGTCGCACAGCAAAGAAGCCGAGCATGCACCCGTGCTCAGCGAACTGCCTGACTACTGGCATCCCTACAAGCCTGGTCGCCTGACCGGTGAGCTCGACGTGGAGACCGGCCTTTCCCCGGAGACGATCCGCCAACTTGTCAGCCGCATTACCGCCGCACCGGCAGACTTTCATGTCCATCCGAAGGTCCAGGCTTTGCTGAAGCAGCGCGACGAAATGGGTGCCGGTACGCGGCCCTTCGACTACGGCATGGCCGAGCTGCTTGCCTATGCCTCCCTGCTCACCACCGGTACGCCAGTTCGCCTCAGCGGTCAGGACTCCCAGCGCGGCACTTTCAATCAGCGCCACGCCGTCTGGGTCGACACCGAAACCGAGTTTCGCTACTCGCCCCTCGCGAACCTTGCGCCGGACCAAGCTCGCTTCGAGGTCTACAACTCCATGCTCTCCGAAGCCGGTGTGCTCGGCTTCGAGTACGGCTTCTCCCGCGACTACCCGGAGGCGCTCGTGCTGTGGGAGGCGCAGTTCGGCGACTTCGCCAACGGCGCGCAGATCATCATTGACCAGTTCCTCGCCGCGGGAGAAGCCAAGTGGGGTCTGCAATCCGGCCTCACGCTGCTGCTGCCCCACGGCTACGAGGGCCAGGGCCCGGAGCACTCCTCCGCCCGCATCGAACGCTACCTACAGCTGTGCGCGACCGACAACATGATCGTCGCGCAGCCCTCGAACGCCGCGCAATACTTTCACCTGCTCCGCCGTCAGGCGATGTCGCCCTTTCGCAAGCCGCTTGTCGTGTTTACGCCCAAGAGCATGCTTCGCCATGCGGACGCCATCTCGCCACTTGCAGACTTCACCGTGCCTCGCTTCCACAAGGTGCTGGTCGATACCGAAGCCAAGGATCCCCGCCGCGTTCTCGTCTGCTCCGGCAAAATCGGCCACAACCTCCGCGTGGAACGAGCAAAGCGCGGCGACTTCTCCACGGCCATCGTCTTTGTGGAGCAGCTGTACCCCTGGCCCGCGAAGGACGTGGAAGCAGCCCTCGCCCATTACCCACACGCGGAAGAGATCGTGTGGGTGCAGGAGGAGCCGTCGAACATGGGTGCGCTGACCTTTGCCCTGCCGCTGCTCAAACGTGCTGCCGGCGACACACGCGTGCTCAGCATCAAGCGCTCCGCCGCGGCAAGCCCGGCCACCGGGTCGGCGAAGGCACATGAGCTTGAAGAGCGCGCCCTCATTGAACTCGCCCTTGGGGCTTCCGCGCTTCACGCAAAATAAATATCCGCGGCACAGCAGTCCGCCTACCCTGCCACACCGTCTGCATCCAACGGTGTGGCACGTTACGTCACGCGGCAGACATTGCCTGCGGCGGCTGCCAAACACAAGGGGAAACATATGGCAGATCAGGCAGCGTTAGAACAAAAGTACGCACCCGTGGGCGCGGAGCTCACAAGCTTTAGTGACGTTGGTGCCAAGATGGAAGGCATCTTTATGGAGGGCGACAAGCTCGCGCTCAAATGCAGCGTCCCGTCCAAGGTCGTCTCCAATCGCATCTGGGACATCATCAAGCGCGTCGATCCCAGCTACTCCGACTTCGACATCCAGATGGAGCAGTCAGGCCCCGACGCACAGCCCTACACCATCAAGTCCGGCGACACGCTCAGTGCAGTCTGCCTGCGCTTTTATGGCCATGCGAATCTCTACCCCAAGGTTGCTGAGGCGAACCACGCCGACGCCAACAACATCCCCGTCGGCACCACCATCCAGCTTCCCGTTCTGTCGTAGCGCTACACCGTCTGGCGGACACCGTCTGGCGGACACCAGCCTTGCGCTGTGTCCGCCCACCCGTTTCAGTGGGAGGCCGGCGGCCCCAGGCCTGGACCGGGCTCTCGCCTCCGGCCTCGACAAACCTCCACACAAGTGCAATCGTCGCCGCACCGCATGCGTTACTCTGGCCGCTCTGGCAAATAGAGCCACGCGGAGCGCCACCCACACCCATGCAGACGACTCGGCCGACCCTCTTTCCAGACCGACCATGGCTCACTCCCGTCCTCGTGGCGGCGATGCTGCTCGCCATGGCGCTGCAGATTGCCATAGCCGTCCATGGCGAATCCGTCACCTGGGACGAGGGTGATCACATCTTTGCCGGCTTTATGAGCCTGCGCACGCACGACTACGGCCTGAACCCGGAGCACCCACCCATGCCCAAGATGGTGGGCGCCCTGCCGCTGGTAGGCCTGCCGCTCAAGGTGCCTGCACTGCAAAACCGCTACTTCAAATCCGAGTCGTACCTCGACGGCCGGCAGCTCCTTTTTGGCAATGCGCCACCTGCCTCGCTCACCGCGCCTCTGGTTTACAGCATGCCCGCCGGGCAGGGCTATACCGGTCCACAGCTCATCTTTCGCGCTCGCCTTGCCATGATGGTGTTCCCCCTCTGCATGGCGCTGCTCGTCTTTTTCACCGCGCGCGAAATGTTTGGCGAAGCCGCCGGCCTCGTCGCCATGTTCTTCGCCGTGACTGAGCCAAATCTGCTCGCGCACGGTCCGGTCATCGCGACGGACTCCGCAGCCTCATGCTGCTTTCTTGGCGCAATCTTCGCTCTCTACCGCTTCTGCAAATTCCCGTCATGGCAGCGTCTGCTTCTCGCCGGTCTCACGGGCGGAATCGCACTTGCAGCCAAGCATTCCACCGTCTTTCTGCTGCCTATGTTCATCGTCCTGTTCGCGACGGAGATCTACCTGCGCCACCGGGCGCGCCACCAGGGTCTTCCCGCTGTGACGGACGCCACCTACACCGCTGCCGGCGACAGCGACGGCTCCTTCGAAATACCAGAAGAACTCATCCCCAGCGAAACAGCTCCGCCACCCACCGTTCTCCGCGATGCGCTCACCTTCTCCGGCGCTCTCGGCGTCATCATCGTCGTTGCCGTGGCGGTGCTTTGGTGCTTCTACGGCTGGCGGTACGACGCGCGTCCCCCCGGCCTAGCGCTTAACCCATCGCTCGCCGTCGCCTGCTCACAGATCCGGCCCGCTGAAGGCAAAATTCTTATGGGCATTGCCCACCTGCGACTGTTGCCGGAGAGCTACCTATACGGCCTCGCCGACATCCGCAACGTGGCCAACACCTGGCCCAGCTACATGTTCGGCAGGGTCTTTGCGCACGGCGTCTGGTATTACTTTCCGCTGTCGTTGCTCATCAAGAGCACCATCCCGGAACTTCTGCTGCTTGCACTGGCATTTGTCGCGGTCGCCCTCGGCACACTGCGTCGCCCGCGCGAGGTCCTCTTCCTGCTCATTCCCATCGCCATCTACCTGGCGGCCGGTATGGAGAGCGGCCTCAACATCGGCATGCGCCACATTCTTCCGCTGTACCCGCTCGCCATCGTGCTCGCGGCGGGCGGTGCCGTGGCACTGGCACGCAACAGCCGACCGCTGCAGGCTACCATCGCGGTGCTGCTGTGCTTCCAGGCCGTCACCTCGCTGCACGCCTTTCCCAACTACCTGTCGTACTCCAACGAGGCCTTTGGCGGCCCACGCAACACCTACAAGTACCTCACCGACAGCTCCACCGACTGGGGTCAGCAGCTCATCGCGGTCAAGGCCTACATCATCAAAAACAACATCCACGACTGCTGGTTTGCCTACTTTGTTGACCCGTTCATTACCGCCGCCGACTACGGCATCCCCTGCAAAACGCTGCCCACCTGGGACAACATGGGCGGCGACGCTGTGAACCCGGTGCCCCCCACCATCAACGGCCCGGTCTTCATCAGTCACGGCGCGCTTACCGGCTACGAGTACCGTTCCGTCGCGCTCACCCCGCTGCGGCAGTTCATTGCGCTCAAGCCGGTCGCCCTCATCCAGGACGGCGTCTTCGTCTACAACGGCACCTTTCACGTGCCACAGCTGTCATCCATGTCGCACCTCGCGCTTAGCCGCATCGCGCTCAAGAAGCAGGACTCGGCCACCGCGATTTCGGAAGCACAGGCCGCGGTCGCCCTGTGGCCAGCAGGCATTGAGCTGCTGGAGCAACTCGGCGACGCCTTCCATGCCGCCAACCGTAATCAAGAGGCGCACCAGGCCTACCAGGCCGCCCTTGACCACGTGCGCAACGACATGGAGCCCAGTGCCCGCGCAGTGTACGAGCCGGAACTGCAGGCGAAACTTGGCGCCACACAGTAAGAGCCCTGCCTCGCTCATGGTCGCTTGTTTGCAGCGTCACTGCCACCGCGTCTTTTTCGTCAGCACCGCGTCTCAACAACCGAAGGATCTCTTCGATGACCCGTGCCACGCGCCTGCTCGCCTTTTCCGCCTTCCTGCTCGTGTTTGTCCCCGTAGCCCGGGCTCAGGACGGTCCGCCCCAGGATGGCAACTCGGCCGACAGCCCGCCTGCCATGGGCATGGGGCGTGGCCGTGGCATCCACGGCACCGTCGTGGGCACCAGTGGCGCCAACGTCACCATCAAGACAGAAGCCGGTGACACCTGGACCGTCGTGTCCACAGACAACACCCGCGTCAACATGGACCGTCAGCCCGTGAAGATTGCCGACCTGAAAGCCGGCGACGAGGTGATGGCCATGGGCATGCCGGATGCGGGCAAGCACGAGATCCATGCCATGATCATCGCCGGTGCCTCCGCCGCGCAGGTCGCCAAGCTCAAGGCAAACCTCGGCAAGACGTACATCGTTGGCAGGATCACCGCCATCGACGACACCAAACTTACCGTGATGCGCCCGGACAAGGTCTCCCAAACCATCGCGCTCGACGACACCACGTCCATCAAACGTGGCGGACGCCTGCCCGCGGAATTCAGCGGCATGGGCACCGGCGGCGGCTTTGGTGGTGGTGCCGGCCGCGGCCGGCGCGGCCAGCAGGGTGGCCAGCCGAACGAGACCTCCGGCGGCAACCCCAGCACAGGCAATGACGGGGAATCGATCACCCTTGCCGACGTCAAGGTCGGCGACAACGTCGCAGGAACGGGCTCCGTCAAAACCGGCACCTTCACCCCCACTGACCTGCACATCAACACCCCGCGGCCACGACCGGCACGCGCAGATGGGTCACCGGCCGGCGGCCCCCCGCGAAATCAGCCATGAGCCGCGAAGCGGCCATGAGCAGAGACGCAGCCATGAGCAGGGAAACAGCCATGAGCACGGAAACAGTCATGAGCACGGAAACAGCCATGAGCGCGAAGCTGCCATGAACTGGGTCGGACGCATCCTGCTCGCGCTGGTCCTTCTCCCGTTGGCGACCTTCGCTGTCGATTACGCCGTATGGGCTGCGCGCGGCTTTCCCAGCGGGCGCATGGAGGTCGACGTGTATACCGTCATGGAACTGAAAGGCCAGAAGGAAGACTACGGCGAACCCGACGTTCAGTCCCGCACCTGCAGCCAGCGGCTTTTCTCCACTGTCTCTGTTCCTTCGTGCAGGTGGCTGCAGCAGCATCGCGAGATCGTCCAGCGGCCTTGAAGTTCCTGAACATTGGCGCAAAGCGGCGGCAAACGCCTGGCGCGCTCTCGCCATCATTTCCAATAAGGGGGATTGCCATGAGCAACGAGATCAAACACGCGGATGTTCTTCCCGATGGTCTCTTTGTGACCCTCAAAGACGGCCGGGAGGCGCTCCTGTCAGGTCAGGACGTGATCGACTGCGCGGAAAAGACCGGTAGCTTTGAACATGCCGCTGAGGCGCGCGCTGAAGCTGAAGCAGATGCCGCGGCCGAGGACGAGGCATAAGCCTGCTGCTCAGAGACAGTGCCGTAACACCTGCGCACCATCGTGCGTGCCATGCAAACCCACGTCCTACACTAAGAGCGTGATCGCCCCGCCTGACATTCGCCCCGGCCGCAAGCCTGGCCAGCCCGCCGGGCCTGTGCTCTTGTTTCGACTGATCACCCGCCAGTTGTTCAAACACAACCGCCAGAACCCGGCGGAGTTCATGCGCTCTGCCGCGCAGCAGTTTGGCGACCTCGTGCGCTATCGCGTCGGCAACCACACCATCTATCTCATCTGCCATCCGGAGCTCATCACAGACTTCTTCGGCAAAGACACACCCTCGCACCATCGCAACCTGGTCATGCAGCGCTCGCGCGACGTGCTGGGCACCGGCCTGCTCACCAGCGAAGAGCCGCTGCACATGCGCCAGCGTCGCCTCGCCGGCCCGGCATTTCTGCGCAACCGCATCGCCGGCTATGGCGACGTCATCGCGGAGAAGACCCTTGCCCAGACGGCCCGTTGGCAGAGCGGCACCGTGGTTGAAATGCACGCGGAGATGATGGAGCTCGCCCTGCGCATCGTCAGCAAGTGCCTCTTCGACCTGGACGAGTTCGACGATCTGCACGCCATGGAGTCCGCCGTCAGCAGCTTTATGGCGTTTCTGCCGCTGGCGTTTCTGCCCTTCTCGCGCATCGTGCAGGCCAGCCCCCTGCCCAGCATGCGCAAGCTCCGCCGCGGCCAGCGGTATCTTGACGAGCTTATCTACCGCCTTATCGCCGAGCGCCGTGCCGACCCCACAGACCGCGGTGACCTGCTGAGCATGCTGCTGAACGCAACCGACGACGGCGCCGACAAGTCCGGCGAACACGCTACAGCAGGGCATGGCAGCGGGGCTCCGCCGACCGTCCAGACCATGACGGACCAGCAGCTCCGCGACGAGTGCGTCACCGTCATCCTTGCCGGTCACGAGACCACGGCAAACGCCCTTACCTTCGCCGTCCACCTGCTCGCGCGGCACCCGGAGATCCAGCAGCGCCTCCACGACGAAGCCGTCCGCGTCCTGGGCCCCACCCGCGCGCCCACAGCGGCGGACTACCCCGCGCTCAGCTACAGCACCCAGGTGTTTGCAGAGACCATGCGCCTCTACCCGCCTGTCTGGATTACCGGCCGCCTTTGCGCCGAGCCGTACACCATCGCCGGCTATACCGTTCCCAAGGGTGCATCGCTGATGGCGCCGCAGTACGCCGTGCATCGCGACCCCCGCTGGTGGCCCAACCCCGATGTCTTCGACCCCGAACGCTTCACCGAAGCCGCCAAGGCCACACGCCCCCGTAACAGCTACTTCCCCTTTGGCGGTGGCTCCCGCCAGTGCATTGCAGAGGGCCTGGCCTGGATGGAAGGCACCCTCTGCCTCGCCATCATCGCGCGCGACTGGCAGCTGACACCCGCACCCAATACCCCGGCCGACCCGGTGCTCGATCCCGCCATCAGCCTGCGCCCCAAGAACGGCATGCACCTTCGCGTCGACCGCCGGTAGCCACGTCAGCCGCCGGTAGCACGTCATCCGCTGTACCCTGTCGCCTATCGCGCCTGCGCGACTCTCATGCGTATGCGCATGCACCGCTACACCTCCGCCCTGTTGCTCATCGCTGTTTCTGTGTCTGCACAGAGTCCCGCGCATACCCCAAAGAACCTGCTGGGCTTCAACATTGGCGGGGAGTTTAACCCGTCGAACAGTCTTGCCGCGCCCACGGCTGGTGCAAACAGCACGATCAACACAAGCAGCAGCATGGCGTTGGAGTTGTACTACGGCCGCAGTCTCCACAGCTTCCGTCGCACAGAGCTGTGGCTCGACATCCCAGCCCTGGTCGGCCCCAACCACAGGATCACTAACGGCAACGCCCGCCTGCCCACCAGCAACGCTACCTTCTACGTCACGCCCGCAGCCCGCCTGACGCTGCCCACACGCAGCCCGATCACGCCGTGGGTCTCCGTTGGCGTCGGCTATGGCCTGTTTGAGACCAGCGACTACTTCTTCAACGGCGCAGGCAATCCCACCATCCACACCCACACCGCCGTCGTTCAATTCGGTGCCGGTGCCGACGTCAGAACACCCCTCAAGCTGTGGAAGCCCATCGGCCTTCGCGGCGAGTTCCGCGACTTCTACGCCCTCTCCCAGCCCACCTTCTTCGTGCCTGTCACCGGCGGCTCCCAGCACGGCCTCACCGTCTCGGGCGGCATCTTCGCACGCTTCTAGGCGCGCAGTAGTTGCGCGGGTACGACTCTTCACGTCAGATTCACGGACCAGCGGTACCGGGACCTCAAGTTATTGCACCTAAAGGTCGTTCCCCACGACGGCAGCATCGCCGAACACGGTGCATTGAACCGGGCGTTGTAAACTAGCCTTCTTACACCCCTGCACCTCTCTCGGAGACCACGCACGTGAATCGCAAGCAAACCGCCGTCGTCCTCGGCGCCCAGTGGGGCGACGAAGGCAAAGGCAAGATCGTCGACGTCCTCTCCGAGCGGTACCACGTCGTCGCGCGCTACGCCGGTGGGCACAACGCCGGTCACACCGTCATCATCAACGGCAGAAAGTTTGTCCTGCACCTCGTTCCCTGCGGCGTCCTGCGTCCAGGCTGCAAAGGTGTCATCGGCAACGGCGTCGTCGTCGATCCCGCAGCCCTGCTGCAGGAGATCAGCATGCTCAAGGGCATGGGCCTGCCCATCGACGGCCAGCTCTTCCTCAGCAATCGCGCACAGGTCATCCTGCCGTACCACCGCATGATTGAGCTAGCGGCTGAGACCGCTCCCGGCCGCACCAAGATCGGCACCACCCGCCGCGGCATCGGCCCCGCCTATGAGGACAAGGTCCACCGCAACGGACTGCGTGTCATCGACATGCTTAACCCCGCGCTCCTGCGCACCCACATCCTGAACGCCTGCCACGAAAAGAACCAGATCGCCGCCGCGCTCTTCGGCACCGAGCCTCTGAACCCAACAAAAATTTACGAAGAATACGCCCGCTACGCCGACGAGATCGCCCCCTACGTCACCGACACCGCGCAACTGCTGAACACCGCCATCCGCGACGGCGAATCTGTGATGTTTGAAGGCGCACAGGGAGCCCTGCTCGACATCGACCACGGCACCTACCCGTTCGTCACCTCGTCCAGCGCCACGGCAGGCGGAGCTGTCATCGGCACCGGTGTAGGCCCAACGTCCATCGGCACGGTGATCGGCGTCACCAAGGCCTACGTCACCCGCGTCGGCGAGGGTCCCTTCCCGTCAGAAGACACCACCCAGATGGGCGAGCAACTCCGCACGCGTGGCTCGGAATTCGGCGCCACCACTGGCCGCCCACGCCGTTGCGGCTGGCTCGATCTGCCGCTCCTGCGCTATAGCAACATGATCAATGGCACCGAGTGGCTGGTCGTCACCAAGCTCGACGTCCTCGACACCCTTGCTGAAATCCCCGTCTGCACTCACTACCGCATTGACGGCCAGCAGATCGACTCGATCCCGCCAGACATTGCCGGCTTCGGCAGGATCGAGCCCGTGTACACCAAACTACCCGGCTGGCAGACACCCACCGTTGGCGCCAAAAACTTCGAAGCCCTTCCACAGAACGCCCAGACGTACCTGCGCTTTCTTGAAGATCATGCAAACGCCCGCATCGGTATGGTCTCCACCGGCCCTGACCGCGACGAAACCTTCAGCCTGCCCGCCTTTTCCGAGGCAACAGGTGAGTTCACCACCGGCCACCTGCCCCCACAGGAAAACCACGCATGATCAGTTTCACCGTCCGCATGAAGTTTGCGCCTGAGGATCAGGCCGAGATCCGCAACCTGCTCAAAAACATCGGCGCCGCCTCGCGCCGGGAGCCCGGCTGCATCAACTACGTGACCCACGTGCTTGAGACAGACCCCAACACCGTCCTGATCTACGAACAATATAAAGATGCCGATGCGCTTGAAGCCCACCGCGGCAGCGGCCACTTTGACCAGTACGGCACGAACGGCTTACACCGCAAGGTGCGCGAACGGACCGTAGAGACCCTGATCGAGATCGAGTAGCACCGTGTGCGCGGCTTGCCACACAGGCACACTCCCCATGCTGGCCCCTCAACCGCCCAAAGGGTAGCTCAAGGTGTAGCTGCGGCTCTCCCGGACCTGACCGCCTTCAGAAAGTTTCCAACGGCATCCGCGGCCGGCGACTTGGTGAACGGCAGATCGTTGTGGTGGCTCCCTGGGACCTCCACAAATTCCTTCTGTGTCGCTGCGGAAGCGGCAAACACCTGTCTTCCCTGCGCCAGGGGAACCACGTCGTCAAGCTGACCGTGAATCACCAGCAGCGGTGTGCTCACGCCGGCAATCGACGCTGCACCGTCATACAAAGGCTTGACCGCTGGCCCCACCTTCACCTTGACCATGCCATGCAGAAACCGCGGCACGTCGTGGTCCGACGACCACAGGGCCATGGCGTCTGAGCTTGCAGGCGGCGCCTGCAGGATCAGCCCCGCAGCTGGCCGGTTCGCCGCAACGTGGATCGCCATCCCCGTGCCGATCGACCACCCGTACACAACAATGGGGGCATCCTGCGCCGCCAGGTGCTTCCGCACGTAATCGAACTCCTCCAGAGCCGCGGATCGGGTCCGGCTTGCGTCGATGCTGCCCTCGCTAAATCCGAATCCGGTGTAGTCGAAGCAGATCGCGTTCACCTGAAAGGTGTCTCGCAGCCACTGCAGCCTGTTGGCTTCATGGCTCAGGTCTTCACTGCTGCCGTAGAAGAACAGCACATAGGGCGCATCGGCGTTGTCTGCCGCATACAGCCACCCCCGCACCATGTCGCCCTCCGCCGTTCGCAGTTCCACCGTCTGCCGGTGCTGCACAGCCGGAGACGTCCAGCTCTCCATGGCCGGCCGCGCCGGCGGCTGCAGAACATCCTTTGCGCTTATCGTGTAGCTGAATGCAAACGCCAACAGAAGTGCAAGCATGCCCACCTCGAGAGACTTCAGACCTTCTGCTGAGTGGTACGACGATGCACGTGATTTCGTTCCGCGGGGTGCAGGCTTCGTTGCAAGAGACCTCGCAGCATTCCGTCTGTCTGCATGCCGGCTTCCCACCACAAAAGTCGTACTTTGACGGCTCTCCCGGTGCAGCGTAGGATGCGTTACGCTATGCCCATGCGCCTTCGCACCACGGCACGTCTTCTGCTCGCCGTCTTTCTTCTCGGTGCGCTCGGCGTTGTCGCGGGCCCACGGGCGCACGCCCTCAGCATTAAGCCGCATCGCACCGGCAAGGCAGACCAGCAGGCAATCTCCGGCATTGAAGACCAGATTCGCACGGCGCTGCTCACCGCGGACAGCAGCGTTCTTGACCGTGTCCTTGCCGACGACTTCCTCAGCATCAGCGCCAACGGCACCCTCTCCGACAAGCAGCAATACCTGCGCCGCATCGGCAAGCACGAGCACCAGTTCACCCGCATCGACACGCTGGAGCGCAAGATCCGCATTCAGCCCTCAACCGCCATTGTCACCACCACCGTCAACGTGCTCGGCAAGCTCGACGGCTCACCTATTGCCGGCGTCTTCCGCTACACCCGCGTGTACGCCCGTCAGCCCGGCGGCGTGTGGAAGGTCATCAATTTTGAAGCCACCCGTGTCTCCGGCGCCAAAGGCAGCGGCGACCTGAACCGCGGCGTCCCTGTCGGTCACTAGCCGCTACTCCACCGGCAGCCCCAGCGCGCGCCGCATCCGCTCCCACGTCACGTCCAGCGTCTCCGGCAGCATCCTCGTCTCGCACACGGTGGTCATAAAATTCGTGTCGCCATACCACCGCGGCAGCAGGTGCATGTGCAGGTGCTCCGCCACGCCAGCGCCGGCGGCCTCGCCCATGTTCATGCCCAGGTTCACACCGTCCGGCGTGTAGACCGCACGCAGCGCCGTTTCCATCCGCTGCGACAGGTGGATCATCTCCGCGGCACTCTCCGCGCTCAGCTTCGCCAGGCTGTCCGTCTGCTCGTACGGCAGAATCATCAGGTGCCCGCTGTTGTAAGGAAACGCGTTCAGCACGGCAAACTGGTGCTCGCCCTGCAGCAGCACATGTCCTGCCTTTTCGGCCGCCACCTGGCTAAAACCGCCTGCCTGGGCAGCCCACCGCACCGCGCCGATCAGGTTCAAAAACACGGAGTCATGGTCGTCCGGGTAGCCCATCAGCGCCTCCGGAACCCCCTTCCGCGTCTCCAGCTTCGCCTTCGTCACGTACGCATACCGCCACGGTGTCCACAGCCGATCCATCCCCGCAGTATAGACACGCTTGCACTCCGCCGAGCCAGACCGGGCTTTGTCTTCTTCTGGCGTTGGCACATCGGCAATCACCGCGTTGACCCTTCCTTTTCAACAGGGCTATACTTGTTTTGAGCTTGAGCAGGACCGCATTGGCCGCCAGCTACTCCGCACATTTCGTCTCGATTCGCACACGTGGCCCCGCAGGCCGCGCTTGCCTGTCGACCAAACGAGAATGCAGCTGGAGTGCCTGCGACCCGCAGCCCGGCTTTTGCGTCTGATCTACGGATCACAACTTTAATCCCGAAACCGAGAGCAAACCCCTGAGCACCGAACTGGAAACCATGCCCACCGACGAAACGGTCGCGACGACCGACAACCACAACGCCCCTGAGACCCAGACCGAGACCGCCATCCACGCAACCGAGGCCAATGGCCCCGTGACCGATGCGGTCAGCAACCCTGAAGTGGGTGCAAACCACCTCATCACGCCCGACCCACAGGTTGAGACAGCTCCCATTGGCGGCTTTGCTGCCCACCTGGAAGCTGCCACCGGTGCGGATGATGTGGACTACGACATGGCCGACTTCGCCGCTGCGCTCGAATCCTTCGACCGCGAGCAGGCTGAAGACAAGGCCACCGCCGCAGCCGCCATGGAAGAGGACAAGGTCGTTACCGGCACCGTCATCAAGATCACCGACAAGTACGTCGTGGTCGACATCGGTCTCAAGAGCGAAGGCCTCATCCCCAAGGATCAGGTGCTCGACCACACCGGCGAGCCCAAGCTCGCGGTGGGCGATGCCGTTGAAGTCGTTGTGGAGCGTGAAGAGCAGGAGGGTGGCTATCTCGTCTCGTACGAGAAGGCCCAGCGTCATCGCCTGTGGGATCAGCTCGAGAAGGCAGCAGCTGACAAGACACCCGTCACCGGCACCGTGCTCTCGCGCGTCAAGGGTGGCCTCACCGTCGACATTGGCGTCAAGGCATTCCTCCCTGGTTCGCAGGTTGAGATTCGCCCCGTGCGCAACCTCGACACGTATCTTGGCCAGCCCATCGACGTTCGCGTCATCAAGCTGAACAAGAAGCGCGGCAACGTCGTCATCTCCCGCAAGGAAATCCTCGAAGAGGAGCAGAACAGCCGCAAGGATGTCACCCTGCAGACCCTCGAAGAGGGCGCCATCCTCACCGGCGTCGTCAAGAACCTCACCGACTACGGTGCGTTCGTCGACCTGGGCGGCCTCGACGGCCTGCTCCACATCACCGACATGAGCTGGGGCCGTCTCACCCACCCCCGCGACCTCGTCGGTGTAGGCGATGAGATCCAGGTCAAGGTCCTGAAGTTCGATAAGGATAAGCAGCGCGTTTCGCTCGGCTTCAAGCAGCTCACGCCTGACCCGTGGCTCGACGCCATCGAGCGTTACCCCATCGGCGCACAGGTCAAGGGCCGCGTCCTTTCCGTCACCGACTACGGCGCGTTCGTCGAGCTGGAGCAGGGCATTGAAGGCCTCGTCCATGTCTCGGAGATGACCTGGTCCAAGCGGATGAAGCACCCGTCGAAGATGGTCAAGCCCGGCGATGAGGTTGACACCATCATCCTCGCGGTGAACCCCAACGACCGTCGCATCTCGCTCGGCATGAAGCAGCTGCAGGACAACCCCTGGGAGCAGCTTGAGAACAAGTACCCCATCGGCGCCACTGTTGAAGGTCGTGTGCGCAACCTCACCGACTTCGGTGCGTTCATCGAAATCGAAGACGGCATCGACGGCCTCGTCCACGTCTCGAATCTGAGCTGGACCAAGCGCATCAAGCACCCGTCTGAAGTGCTGAAGAAGGGCGAAAAGGTCCGCGCCATTGTTCTCGGTGTCGAGCCTGAAAATCGTCGCCTCTCGCTCGGTGTCAAGCAGCTTGAGCCCGATGTCTGGGATACCTTCTTCGCGCAGCACCGCGCCGGCGATGTCGTCAAGGGCAAGGTTCTTCGCACCGCGCAGTTCGGCGCATTTGTCGAACTCGCAGAGGGTGTCGAAGGTCTCTGCCACGTCTCCGAGGCAGTCGACGAAACCGGCAAGCAGACCACCCTTGAGGTTGGTTCAGAGCACGAGTTCAAGATCGTGAAGATGAGCCCCGAAGAGAAGAAGGTCGGCCTCAGCCTCCGTGGCGTCGGCGAAGAAGCCAGCCGCGAAGAAGTCGAAAGCTACAAGCAGCCTAACCGCGGCAACAACGACTCCGGTGGCTCCAACTCCAACAGTGGCAACTCCGGCAGCACAACGCTGGGCGACCTGCTTAACTGGAAGCGCTCGGACCGCTAGGCAGCATGACTAACAATAAGGGCCACTCCTCGGAGTGGCCCTTATTGTTTACGGTCCTGTCGATGCACTTCGCACGACGCTCTCTACAATCACAGAAGAGGTCAGGGCCACCTAGTCCTTGAGCGGCTTGTAGCTGTCTTCCAGCTTTTGCCCATTCAGGTTGATGTAGTACGACGCAGGCCGGCTCGGCGGCATTTCTCCTGCATCCACCTTGGCCATGTTTGCAGACGCTTTGCCGAAGATATCCAACTCCGCAGGCGCAAACGACTCAGGCGGGATCCCCGCGATGGCCACATACCCCGGGTCGTGCCCCAAAATCTCCGAGATCTGGTTCCACGCGTGGAACGGAGACGTCGTTGGCAGCAGGATGAACCGCCGCTGTGGCTCCGGCACATACAGGTAGTACACCCACACTGCAAGAGCCAGGCATTGCGCCGTAGTCCACTCCGTGGAACCGGCTGAAAACAGGTCTGTCTGGTGAAAGAACGAACTGGACCCGATCAGCGAAACCAGGGTGATAAAGCCCAACCCCAGACTCAAGCCAAAAACCCTGCTCTTTGCAGAAAGACCCAGTGGTTGCAGGGAAAAACCCACAAACGCAATCAGGCTCAAGACTATGACCGAGCTGCTGCGCTGTACTTGGATCGCAACGAACGCTGTTGTGTCTTTAATGGACGGATCTTTGTACACAATCGCGCTAATTGCGAGAGCGACGGAAACAAATGCCGCCCAGCGATAGATGATCGTTCCAAGCCGCTTCAGGCCTTTGAGGGGCCGCATTGCCTCTTCAAAAATGGTGTACGTAAGTACAACTGAACTGAGCGATGCGATCGTATAGCTCGCCCAAAACATATAAAAATATACGAAATACGCTGACGGCGCAGAGAGCACCCGGGTTGATCTGAGTAGAGTGAGCGTGGAGTAAGGCAAGATCCGCCAAAGCATGACCGGCAGCATTGGCCAGTACACCCGAAGCGCGCGGGCTCGAAACACCAGATATACCGCTGTGACCGTCAACAATATTTCTAATACGCTGATCGCATTGGAAAACAGGCCAGGCAGCACGCGGAATATTCCTCTCCCAAAGGATACTCAACTTCGTGCTGCCCTGCCGTTGGCGAATCTAGATGTTAAGAATTTGTTAGCGCGCGGTGGCTGCGGTAGATGTCGGTCCCATGGCCGGCCGGTAAATACCGCAGCCGTTTGGATCGCTTACAGGGCAGGACGGAAAGGGGCACGCATTAATGCCCTTGGTGCCGGAAACCATATGGCCGAAAACTGGACTCGCGGTGGCTCCGAGGCTGAGGACGGAAACGGCGAGGGCGGCGTTGCGAAGGATGTTCTTCATGTGTGTTTCTCCATCTGGCAATCACCTCACCAGGACAAGATTCACACTAAGTGTCCATACAACTTTAGTCCAGTGAATGTGCTCCTTCACGACACTGACAAAAGTCTCGAATTACCTCCGTACTCCTTGACAGGCCGCCCGACTCGTACCCCAATTTTTGGGGAATGTACATCCCACAATATGAGCATGCCACCTGAGCGCAAGTTTTACGTCGACTTTAAGCCTCAAAATAGAGGTATTTCCGCCAGTTTGCATCGCCAGACCCAAGCATCCGCATAATATGGCGCGACGTATGCAGCGAAAACGGCCGCGGCTCGCGCGCCAGCTTCATGTCCGTCAGCTCGTGCAGCAGCTGGCTGCCCTTGCGCCGATTGCATTCGTGACAGCACGCCACCAGGTTTTCCCATGTGCTCATCCCGCCCCTTGACCGCGGCAACACGTGGTCCAGCGTCATCTCGTTCGCACTCAGCACCTCGCCGCAGTACTGGCAGGTATTTCGGTCCCGTAACAAAATGTTTTTGCGACTTAGCGCACGCGTCTGGTGCGGAATACGGCGATACTCCAGCAGGCGGATGACGCTGGGCAGCGGCATCTTGATCCGGCTTGCGTGCAAGGTCGCACCCTGCTCCTCCTCCGTGCGCGCCACCCCCTTCAGCACCAGCACCAATGCGCGGCGTGCACCGCAGATGTTGATCGGCTCATACGACGCGTTAAGTACCAGCACCGGCGTTTGCAGCGTGGAAACACCGCGCGGCCTCGGGCTCTCGCTCGGCGAGCCCATCGCATGGCAACGAACCAAGGACTTCTGCTTGCGAATCTTTGCGGACATCATCAGCCTTAATCCCCCTCAGAGAACCACCTGTACACGACGACCTACACCTTTGTTCCCGTCACACTCGGAACCGGTACATCCCAACCCGCTACATCCCCACCAACTGCAGTCCCACCAACTGAATCCCACGTTGCGGACATCCCCCGCTGCGTCCGTGCCAGCGTCGCCACATGCACACTCAGCGCACCTGCGCGCAGCAGCACGCGCGTGCACTCCATCGCCGTTGCGCCTGTCGTGTACACATCGTCCACCAGCAATACCTGTGCGCCGCGCACGTCTTTCCGCACCGCAAACGCACCGTGTACATTCGTGCGCCGTTGCTGTGGGCTCAGGTGCGCCTGGCTCTCGGTCGGCCGCGTCCGCTGCAGCAGCCCATGCGCCGCCTGCAGGGTGAACGGCCTCGACGCGCAGTTGATCCGCCGCACCGCCTCGTCCGCCATCTCCGCACTCTGGTTGAAAGCGCGCTTACCGCGATACAGCGGCACCGCTGCCACCTGCACCGGCCCGGTCAGGCCATCGCAGGCATGCAGCATTGCATCGGCCAGGCGCAGGCCCAACGGCTTCCGCAGGGCGCGCACACCATCAAACTTGTACAGGTGAATCAACGAGCGCAGGCTGCCGCCGTAGCTGCCAAACGCCGTTGCCCGCTCAAACGGCGGCAACTCCTGCGTGCACACGTCGCAAAGCACCAGGTCCGTCCGCGACAAGCCAGCAGCCCGCACCGACTCCATCGCAAGCGCCTCGCCACACCGCGAGCACCCCGCCAATGCAGACGGCGTCAGCCCGTCAAGACAGCTCTCACAAACCGGGAACAGGCCCGCACGCACCAGTGGCAGGTCACAGATCCGGCACTCTGCCGGTGCCAGCAGTGCGGCTGCCGCTCCAAGCCAGCTCTTGCCCAGGGTTTGCACCACACGAAAACCGTAGCTCGGCTTAGGTGCCACAGGCACCGCTCTACCGCCGAGATTCCGGTCATACGCCTGTAGGAAGACGCACCTCGCTCGCCGTTCGGCCCACCTCGCCTGCACGGGCAGAAGCGAAACCTTACCCGCAGTCTATACGCAGCCTCGACGCCTGCAGCGAATCTTATGCACCAGGAACCCGGTACTTTTCATCAAACGCACTCCAAGGCGTTGCTCGTTGCGAAAACCGCCCTGCCACGAAACGCCGAACACTGCATCCAATGCTTTGTCGCCGAGTACGTTTTCAAAACCATAGGAGTCTGCATGAGCACGACACTGCCCGCGTCAGCCGTTGGGTCGGTTGCAACCACACTGCTGAACCGCTACCAGGCCGTACGCCAGCAAACCAGCTCTGCCGTTGCGACCCTCTCCGCAGAAGACCAGATGGTCCAGTCCTGCCCGGAAGCCAGCCCCACCAAGTGGCATCAGGCTCACACCTCGTGGTTCTTTGAAACCTTCGTCCTTACCCCGTTTCACCCCGCCTACAAGCCCTTCCATCCCGACTTCCACTGGCTCTTCAACAGTTACTACAAGGGTCTCGGCAACGAGATACCGGAGAAGAAGCTCCGCGCCTCCTTCTCCCGGCCATCGCTCGACCAGATCCTCGCCTACCGCGTCCACGTGGACAGCGCCATGGCTCAGCTTCTGCAGCGCGGGGACATCTCGCACGACGTCATGACGCGCATCACGCTTGGTCTCCACCACGAGCAGCAGCACCTTGAGCTCGCGCTTACCGACATCAAGAACGCCTTCTTCACCAATCCGCTCCACCCCACCTACCGCGCCCTGTCCGCGCCGGTTTCGCGGCTGCTCCAGCCGCAGCAGTGGGTCGCCTTTGAAGGCGGCCTGCAACAGATCGGCATCAATCCTGACAGCAGCGACCCGCTCGCGTTCGCCTTCGACAATGAGTCCCCCCGCCACACCGTCTATCTGCAGCCCTACAGCCTTGCCAACCGCCCTGTCACCGCGGGCGAATATCTCGCCTTCATGAACGACAACGCCTACTCCCGCCCAGAACTCTGGTTGAGCGAGGGCTGGGACACCGTTGAGCGCGAGGGCTGGCGCGCGCCCCTGTACTGGCAGCGCCACGCGGAAGATCCGCATGGCTGGCGAGTCTTCACCCTGTCTGGCTGGCAGAATCTGGACGACCTCATGCAAACGCCGGTCTGCCACGTGAGCCTCTTTGAAGCCGATGCCTACGCTCGCTGGGCCGGCTGTCGGCTCCCCACTGAAGCCGAGTGGGAGCACGCCGCCGAAACCGCAAACCTGCCAATAGCCGCTGGCGACCTGCTCGAAACCAGCGCTCTTCATCCCGCACCCGCACAGAGCAGGGAGCTCACCCAACTACACGGCTCCGTCTGGGAATGGACGGCCTCGCCCTACACCGGCTATCCCGGCTACCGCGCCCTGCCCGGCGCCCTCGGCGAATACAACGGCAAGTTCATGTCGTCTCAGGTCATCCTGCGTGGCGGCTCCGTCGTCACCCCGGCCAGCCATCTCCGCACCAGCTACCGAAACTTCTTCTCCCCCGGCACCCGCTGGCAATTCTCCGGCATCCGTCTCGCCCGGGCATTCAGCGACTAAACTTCGGTTCTGCACGATACGACCAATCGACTCAGAATCGCAATCCAGCTCAAAACCCGTCGCGCAAGTTGCCCAGCCCTGCACATAGAACCGTAGAAGGGTGAGCAGTCTCTCCGCCAACCCATCGGGACCAGGAACCATGACCACATCGGAACAACAAACGGCTTTAGACAATCCCGTGGCGCAGGCTGTCCTTACCGGCCTCACTGCCAGCAGCAAATCCCTTCCAGCGTGGCTCTTTTACGACGAGGCGGGCTCTCGCCTCTTTGAACAAATCACCCTGTTGCCGGAGTACTACCTTACCCGCACCGAGCGCGCCATCTTCCAGCGGTATGCCGACAGCATCATCGCCGCCGCACGTCAGACGTACCGTAACGCCCACCCCAATTCCACGTCAGAGCAGCCACTTCGTCTGCTTGAGCTGGGTGCCGGCACCGCGACCAAAACCGGCATCCTGCTCGCCGCCGCTACGCGCGCCCAGGGCCCCACCAGCTATCTGCCCATCGACGTCTCCGCCTCCGCCATCGACGAGGCCTGCGCCTCCATCGCAGAAGCCCAGCCGGACGTGACCGTCTACCCGCAGGTCGCCAACTACGTCACCGGCAACCTCGACATTCCGCCGCACCACGGCCCCACCCTCGCCCTCTACATCGGCTCCTCGATCGGCAACTTCTCACCCGCTGAGGCTGGGGCCATCCTGCAGAAACTCCGGCAACAACTGCAGCCCGGCGACAGCTTGCTTCTCGGTACCGACCTCGTCAAAGATGTTGCCACGCTTGAGGCCGCCTACTGCGACTCCGAAGGTGTCACCGAGGCCTTCAACCTGAACCTGCTGCACCGCCTTAATCGCGAGCTCCACGCAAACTTCGATCTCGCCGCCTTCCGCCACGTCGCCCACTTCAACGCGGGCGCCAGCCGTATTGAAATGCATATCCGCAGCACCCGCCGTCAAACGGTTCGGCTCCACGCCCTTGGCACCAGCATCAACTTCCAGCCCAACGAATCCATCCATACAGAAAACAGTTACAAATTCACGCCCAACACGATCGCCGACTTACTGCAACAGGGTGGATTCCTGAGTACCACCACATTTACGGATCCAAATAACTACTTTGCAGTGACCCTCGCCGAAGCGGTCTAGAAATCGACCGTCCGGAGCGAATGTCCCGAGCGAATGTCCGGAGCGAATGACTCCCGGCGCAAAAAAGCCGCGCATCTCACGCGGCTTCTTCTTCCTCCTGCGTCTCGACCACGCTAGGGATGCGCTCCAAGCCAGCGCCGCGCGCTAAACTCCGTACCCACGCTTGCCGCCAGCAGCCCTACGCTGATCAAAAGCGCACCCGCAACCCAACCGCCTTCAATGCGACCGTGCTGCATAAAAAAATCCAGCACACCAAACACAAGTACCAGCACCGCAGCCTCCGCGAAAAATGCCGCGCATCGCCGCGCAACGATAGTCGCAAGCTCCGGCAATGCCTTCAACGGCTGCTGTTTTTGCGGGCCCCGGCGCGGGACCAAGGCCAGCCGCGCATGCCCTTCTAACTCCGTCCGCTCCTCAAAAGAGTCAAAGACTTTCCTGTAAAACATAAAGCACCTTTATGCCGAGTAAGTACAACGTGCAGCTCGACCTGTCTAAGTCTCTCGGCATACAGGCTAAAAGTCCAGCAAACGCGCAAATATTCACCTGCCAGTGACATTGCTGCATAAGTATGCAGACTTATACGGTTGTTCTCTGGTCGGCTGCATAAGTTACTGCTGCGATCGACCGTTGAACTCCGCAGCGACAAAGTCCAGGAAGGTCGGCCAGTTCGGCCCCGGCGTGTGACCCAGCGTGTGCTGCCGAAACGCCAGACGCCCTCCCGTCAGCCCTGTTTCCACAGCAGGGAAGCGGACCACCAGACCAGCAGCATCGGACAAGCCCTTCGATCCCAAAAGCACCCACACCGGCGACGCTGCCACCGCCGACAGAAACATACCGTGCGGGTCTACCCACTGGTCACCAATCGTCCCCGGTGCCGTCAGGGCACTGCCCGCACTCACAAACGTCAGCCGCGGCGCACACAGCGCCAGCAGTTCATGCTGATCCATCGGCAGGTCGGTCGCGTGCAGCGGGTCTGCCGCATACTTCAGCAGGGTGCCGGCCTCCCAGTGGAACTCGCTCGGCGCCTCCACGTTCTCCAGCTGCTCGCCAAATGTTCGACGCCACAGGTTCACGCCGCCGGCGCCGCTGCTTGATAGGAACCCAGCCGCAAACCGCGTGTCATACGCCATCGTCACCAGCGCCGCCTTGCCGAAGCGGCTGTGACCTTCAATCGCTACATGCCGCGCGTCGACATCCCCGTCCGTCTCAAAGTAGTCCAGCGCCCTTGAGGCGCCCCACCCCCAGGCCTTCAGCGCGCCCCAGTCACCCACGCTGCGCGGCTTGCCATGGTTGGTCAGTCCAATGACGCCCGCCGTCAGCCCCGCGGCATTGTCCGGCTGCACGCTGTATGGCTGGTACTCCGCATAGCCCCAGCCGCGCTGCAGCACCTGCTCCTGCCACGTCGGTCCCGGCGTATCCAGGCTGGCCGGCATCTTGAAGCTTGCAGGGAAGTGATACGAAAACTCCATCACCACCGGCACCCGCTTCGCAGGTGTACTCACCGGTGTCACCAGCAGCAGGTCGATGTTCACCGGTATCGTCGGATCGTCCGCGTGCGCCAGCTCACCCCGCAACACCTTGGTCCGCACGGTTGCATGCTGCGCCACGCCTGCCGCATCCGTCCAGTCTCGTGGCCCCACTGTGTTGCTCACCACCCGCCACGTCACCTTGGGCGTCACCGCCGGTGTCACGCCAAGCTCCACTGCGTCGAACATGCGCAGCAGTTCCGTCCTCCGTCGCGCCCAGTCCTTCGCCGTCCGCACCGGCCTCCCATCCGCAAACGTCAGCACCGCCGGCAGCGTTCCTCGCTGCAGCACGTTCGCATCCGTCACGGTGGCCTTTGCCTCGTCGTAGTTCACCGGCTTATCGCCTTTGCCGTTCCCATCCACGCCTGGGCGCGTCGTCGTTAGGTGAAGCACATCCAACTCCCGCTGGTGCTCCGCGTCATTCGCCTGGTCAAGCGCGTGCCGTTGCCGCGCCATCTCCTCTGGCGTCATCGCAGCGCCACCCTGGGCCTGCACTGCAGCAACAGCCACCAACGCTCCCAACCCCAACACAGCCAACACCCGCATGCAGTTCTCCCGTCAGCCACTCACTGTAGCCCCGTACGTGCGACACACGCCAGCGTGACACGGGTCCACGCGCAAAGTGAGACAGACTTCTGGCATCCTCCCATGCCATCCGGGCCTGATGCTCCAAAACTCCTGGCCCGAAATGCCGCGCCCACCAATCGATACAGCACACGCCTGATTGACCCAAACAAAAAACTCCATGTATATACATGCATATGCGCAAACGATTTACCCTCGCCGCTCTGGTTCCCGCCGCCCTGGCCCTCGCTGCCGCGCCGCTTCTGGGCGCACAGGCGCCGCCCTCACCCCTGCCACCCGTCCCCACCACGCGCATCCTCGCCATCGGCCACATCGTTGCCGGGGCGGATTTCAGCAAAGTCCGTCCCATCCTGCGCAACGAGGTTCCAGACACCGTGCGCCTCTACCTGGCCGGCAAAATCGACCAGTGGTACACCCGCAACGATGCCAACGGCGTCGTCTTCATCATGAACGCCACAACAGTCGAAGAGGCCCACGCCATCCTTGAAAAGCCGCCCCTTGGCCAGGCCCACCTCATGGACTTCGACCTCATCCCCCTCGGCCCCCTCAGCCCGCTCAACCTCCTCCTCACGTCGCAAACGCCACCGCCGCCGTCCAACTAGGCATGATCTGTTACTGCGCCCAGACTCGACACGCAGCGCGTCTCCTCACGGCCATGTACGAAGACGCGCTGCGTCCCGCCAGTCTCACTCCCGCGCAGTTTGAACTGCTCACCACGCTCCACCACACCGGCCCCATCGCCCAGGCTCCGCTCGCCGCTGCCCTGGCGCTTGATGCAACAACACTCTCCCGCAACATCAAGCCTCTGCTCACCCGCAATCTGCTCACCCGTTCGCAAAGCACGGTGGACGCTCGCGAAGCCATCTATGCGTTGTCTCCCTCCGGCGAAGCTCTTCGCGCGCAGGCCCACCCCCTGTGGCAGCGCGCACACAAAAAGATCCAGCGCCGCCTCGGTGCCCACGCCCAGGCCACTCTGCTCACACTCCAGACGCTCAAGCAGGCGGCGGCCCCCGCCTGGCGCCAGCACACCTAAGCCTGCTTTAGCCCCTCGAACGGCCGATCCCGCCCACCAGCGCAGTCGATCGCCGTCAGGCCTGCGTCACGCCATGTGCAACGTCAACGGCTGCCATGAAAAAGCATTGCACTCGCCAGCATTCGGTTCTATCTTGATGTCGCTTCCCCTTTTTCAGCAGTTGTGTCCCCAAAATTTCGTATGCACGTAGTGCACTCTCCGTTCCGCACGTAGTGATTCAGGAGGCTCTGTGACTCGCACCACCCTTTCTCTCGCGCTCATTCTCGCTCCGGCCCTGCTCTCCATCCACGCCCAGGCCCCCGCGGCCGCTCCGGCCGACGGCATCACCATGGAGATGATGCCCATCACGCCTCAGCAAATCGCCAGCTGCCGCGACCAGGCCAGCTCCCAGCTCGCCACCGAGCAGGACACCCTGCACAAACGCGAGCATGGCCAGGACAACGACAAGATGAAGCAGGGCGCCGTCACCGGCGTTACCGGCGCAGCCACCAGCGCCATCTCCCGCGGCCGCGGCAACTACGGCTGGTGGGGCTACGGCCACAACAACAATGGCGCACAAACCGCTGCCGCCACCGGCGCCACCCAGCGCACCGAGCGCAACAGCGAGGCCGTTGCCAGCACCACCGGCACCAGCCAGCAGGTAGGCCTCGACGCCTACTCCCAGTGCATCGCCGGCATCAAGGGACCCGAATACATCCACTTCCGTCAGACCGGCCGCATGGAAGCCTTCACCGGCTCCGCTCCCGGCACACCCACCCAGGCCGCCGTCGCCGCTGCAGCATCTGCCCCACCCGCCGCCGCGCCCACAACAAAATCCCCCGTCCAGGACACCGGCGACGGCAAGCACTTCGTCCTCACCGCCCCCGGCCAAACCGACGCCCGCGAAGTCACCCGCGTCGGCGCAACCAACTCCTACATTGAGGAAGTCACCGGCGACAAGTACATCGTCATGCCCGACGGCTCCGTCACCCACATCGCCCACCACGCCGCCGCCAGGAAGTAACCCAATCGTGTAAGGTGCTGTCCTCCCGCGGCAGCACCTGCACCATCTACACTGGCTACCATGTGTGGAATCGTCGGTTACATCGGCCCCAAGTCAGTCGTCCCCCTCATCGTTGAAGGCCTTCGCCGCCTCGAATACCGCGGCTACGACTCCGCCGGCATCGCCGTCGCCGGCAACCCCGCAGATCCCTCCCACCTCGACGTCCGCCGCGCCCCCGGCAAACTCACCAACCTCGAGGCCGTCCTCCGCGACAACCCCCTGCAGGGCACCTACGGCATCGGCCACACCCGCTGGGCCACCCACGGCCGCCCCACCGAAGAGAACGCCCACCCGCACCGCGACGGCTCCGGCACCCTCGTCGTCGTCCACAACGGCATCGTCGAAAACTACATCGCCCTCAAGAACGCCCTCATCGCCAAGGGCCACACCTTCGTCAGCCAGACCGACACCGAAATCATCGCCCACCTTATTGAGGACGAACTCAACAAGGCCTCAGGCGATTCCGACGCTCACCACCAGGGTGCCCCGGTCGAAGCCAACAACGCCGAGGCCATCGTAGAAACGCGCGAAGCGCCCTCGCCTGGGCGGCCAGTCCTCCCGCTCGAAGAAGCCGTCCGCCGCGCCGTCAAGCACCTCACCGGCGCCTTCGCCATCGGCGTCCTCAGCGCCCGCGAACCCAACAAACTCGTCGCCGCCCGCCTCGGCCCGCCCGCCGTCATCGGCATCGGCGATGGCGAATACTTCGTCGCCTCCGACGTCCCCGGCATCCTCCACCACACCCGCGACATCGTCTTCCTGCAGGACGGCGACTGTGCCATCCTCACCCCCAGCGGCGTCCAGTTCACCGACTTCGACGGCAACACGCTCCAGCGCCCGCCCCAGCGCATCACCTGGGACCCCATCCAGGCGGAAAAAGCCGGCTACAAGCACTTCATGCTCAAAGAGATCAACGAGCAGCCCCGCGCCGTCCGCGACACCACCCTCGGCCGCATCTCGCTCGACACCGGCGAAGTCTTCCTCCCCGACCTCCAGCTCAGCCAGCAGGACCTGCAAAAAGCCGCATCCATGACCATCGCCGCCTGCGGCACCTCATGGCACTCCGGCCTCGCCGGCAAGTTCATGATCGAGCGCCTCGCCCGCCTCCCCGTCGACGTCGACTACGCCTCCGAGTACCGCTACCGCGACCCCATCCCCGGCTCCCTCGGCCTGCTCATCACCCAGTCCGGCGAAACCGCAGACACCATCGCCGCCCAGTCCGAGATGATCAGCAAGGGCACACCCACCCTCGCCATCTGCAACGTCGTCGGATCCGCCATCACCCGCCGCGCCCAGGGCGTCATCACCACCAACGCAGGGCCTGAAATCGGCGTCGCCAGCACCAAGGCCTTCACCGCCCAGCTCACCGCCTTATTCACATTGGCGCTCTACCTGGGCCAGCAGCGCGGTCACGTCACCGCAGACCAAAGCAAACACTACGCCGCCGAACTCGCAGAAATCCCCCGCAAGCTCGAGCTCATCCTCCGCTCCACCGACGACCAGACCGCCCATCTCGCCAAGGACTTCTCCACCGCCCGCGACTTCCTCTTCCTCGGCCGCGGCATCCACTACCCCATCGCCCTTGAAGGCGCACTCAAGCTCAAAGAGATCAGCTACATCCACGCAGAAGGCTACCCCGCCGGCGAAATGAAGCACGGCCCCAACGCCCTCATCGACGAGACCCTTCCCGTCGTCTGCATCGCCACCAAAGACCCGGCGGACCCCACCTCGGTCCTCAAGTACGAAAAAACCCTCTCGAACATCCAGGAAGTCACCGCCCGCTCCGGCCGCGTCATCGCCATTGCCACCGAAGGCGACAACGAAATCGCCAACCTCGTCGAAGCCGTCATCCACATCCCCGCCGCCCCCGAACTACTCCTCCCCATCCTAGAAGTAGTCCCCCTCCAACTCCTCGCCTACCACATAGCCGTCCGCCGAGGCTGCGACGTAGACCAACCCAGAAATTTAGCCAAGAGCGTCACCGTGGAGTGAGGTCAAATTTTGCAACAGCGTAACGTCAACAAAATGAAGGAGTTCTTTTAATACAATATCCTCAACCAACGAAAGCAACCGAATGTTGTGAGCGTCACCGCATGCAGCCTCATGATTTTGGGGCCAAGTGTCGATACTACTTTTAGGGTAGATGTTGAACGTAGGTTTTTGGCGACGCTACTTGCATCTCTAGCAAACGTGATGCATCATAAGCCTAGAAAAGATTGTGGGTGAAATCCCCGCAGCGTAGCCAAGATCAGCCACCCTCCGGTGGCTGATCTTGTTTTTGATACAGCAAATTGCCTTTCTGCCACTTGCGCACATCTTTGCGTTTGCAGGGAAAGCTGCTCACAGGAACAATGATTCCGCCTTCTTTGGGGCGCACCGTGAGAAGCGCCACGGTGAAGGGATAAGGTTTGCTGTCAAATTCTTTGACATACACCCATGTCGCGGTAGTCGCAATCGGGCACCTCTCCCACACTTGGTCGGGATAACATATCGTTTCTTTAGCAGACGGCAGAAAACGTGCCCTAGACGCCTTGTGGTCTAAATCGTAAGGACCAAACCCGCTCACAGTATTTCGGATGCACGGCTTTTCGGATTGCATGTCCAGTCTTGCCGCCGCTGCGGCCTCTAACTGGCCGACATTCTGATGAAGACTGGTGTGCTCGGAAAGCATGATCTTTGATACTGCGGCCATGTGGAAGAAGTGATGATCAAAGCACAATACTTGGTGTCCACAAGCGGACAATATAGCACCGCCGTCAGCAAGGAATAAGTCTTCAAACTGACTGTAAAGTTCGGAGATACTTTCAAATTTGAGAGCAGGCGGTCTTGAGGCCAACGACACTAAGCACCGTCCGCGACTTCTACATCGTCAACAGTTTCCGATGATTTCACCCCGGTTCGTTTAGGACGCAATTGAATGACTCGAAGAGCACCTCTCCCCTTGTCAGTCATCTCATAGCTGTTTCCAGTGTTCTGAAGCTCTTCCGATGCCACCATACGACTCAAAACTGCTGCTACATTGGTGCGTAACTTATCTGATTGAGGAAAACTCCCAGCTAGAAGTAAATCGACAATGTCGCTAACGGCCGCAGCTGATACGTCCTGCTTTCCTAGAACAGTAAGTATTGCCCATCGTGTAGACATTCCCGAAAGCTCCCCAGAGCCTTCGGTTACCTCACCCATGGAGCTTGGCAGCAATTTTGATATGCCAGCTATCAGAGATTCGAGCTCACTAAACTCAACCTGCAATCTTTGCAAATCTGCTAGGATAGATATTTTACGGCGCTCTAGGTCCCTTAGCACCGACATATAGGGTCTGTTGCTGACCATCTTGACACCCTTCCGCAAAAAATCCCGATAAGCGGGAAAAGCTGCTAAAATCTACAAAGCGAGGGTGGAGCCCGTGTATAGAGACGGACTCCTTGGTTCGCGCACGCCTCAGTGCGCCATGCCTTGTTGCATGACCTATACCTCCTATCCTGGTGGCCGGGGTTCCTGTCAAAGATAGCCCCGGTCGCCGATACTGAATGTAATGTAACACGTTCAGGCTATTCTTCCGGTGTGTAAGTGCAAGATTCGTAACCCCGTCGACGCTCCGGGTTACATGCCTACAATTTAGGTCGGCTGGGTGGCCACACACCGCTTCGAACCATGGAAGTGGGTGTCCCGTACATCGCGGCACTTCGCGATGTGTCGCCTCCGGCTTTCCCGCGGTCGCTGAGCTAGGTTGACCCGTGCCCACCGGCCTCAAGCGCTATCCGCTTGCCCCCGCTCCGAAGGCGCTACACTCTCCCAATGCCAAAGAGCCTCGCCGAGCAACTGGCTGAAGTGCGACGCGCGATCCCCGCAAAGGACAGATCGTTCCAAGCCAGTTCTCAGGACACCGCACCAATCCACGACGACTTCTCGGCCTACCGCCCCATCACATCGCAGGAACACGCTTTCCTCACCGCGCTCCTCCACCTCGCGCAGCCGGACGCAACCGCCTTCCTCTCTCAACTCGAAGATCTTCGTGCCCGCTCGTCCTGCACCTGCGGCTGCCCAACAATCGCTCTTGGCGTCTCCCCCGAGCATCCGCCGATCCGCTATCCCAACAAGTTCATTGTCGACGTCACAGGAGATGCTGACGGCCTGTTCGTAGGGGTCATGCTGTCTCAGGCTGGCGGCAGACTTACCGAACTCGACGTCTATGCCTTCGGCGATTTCACCGGTCCTTTCGGCTTTCCTTCTCCACAGTCGCTAAAGCGTATGGAATAGCCGAGACGAGGGACCGGGTCGCCCAGACACCGTTCTCAACAAGCCCTCGAAGACACCCCGAGCGCCACAGCATGCAAGTTCACCGCTACGTCTTCATGCCCGAACACTCGGCGACACGTCCCCAAGCCGACGCAGGAACAACCCTGCACGGATAGCGTGGACGAAGTACAGCAGCAGCACCACCGCAAGTATCGGTGCGCCGCCCACACCGGCTTCGCTCGGCAACGACGCAAGCTGGTACACCTTCTCCCCAACAAAGATCACCAGCCCCGCGATGGCCCACGGCAGCGACAGCCGGTACACGCGCCAGCCAATCAGGACGAACAGCGCCACATCGACAAAGGCATAGGCATCGACGCCTGCCACGCTGTGCCGCACCGTCAGCGCAATGCCGGCGACCACTGCCGTAATCGCCGCGCCCACCCAGTACGCATACGCGCCCTGGTGCATCACTTTGGCCGCGTCCTCTGGGGAATTCACCGCAGGCCAGTACCGGCTGTTCTGAATTGCCACGTGCACCTCACCCGCTAAGGGATGCAGAAGAGCCCGGCAAGCTGCCTGCACAACTCCCAAACGGCAAACTCAAGGCAGGTACCCCCTGGTCGCCGGCCAATCGCTGCGTGCAGCACACCTGCGCCATCTCTCGTAGGGGAGCAGGAGTGCCTCAAATGGTGCACCTCTCACCAGATCAGGGCGACGCCGGGCAGGCGCGAACCTCATAATAGGACAATATTCATCCTTTCGCCTGCCATAGCCGACGTTTGCGCAGGCGTAGATGCGTACTCTGACCACATATCAAGACGCCGGTAATCGGTGTGTCTGACGTGGCAGCCCGCTTTAAGGTCTGGCAAAGTACCAGGTCACCACTACGGCAACATCATCCTCCCAGGAGCAATCTCGTGCGCGCACTGACCAAAGTAGTTCTCAGCTCCATCTGCCTGCTGGCTTCCGCCTCTTCCATCCACGCCACACCCATCACTGGTGCAATTTCGATTGGTGGCGGGGACACCTTCACCAGCACGGGCATCAAATTCACCAACGGCACCGGTGTTGTCTTGGGATCGACCGGGACGCTGAGTGCATTCACCTTCCCGGACCTTGCAACCCTGACAAACTTCATGTTCGCCAAGCCGAACGTGACGGTCTTCACTGTGTCCAACGCCAAGGGAAAGACCGCGTCCTTCACCATCACGAACCTGCTGACGGATCTGTACGGTTCAAACAGCGCCGGCCCGACGCTGTCCCTGAGTGGTCTTGGTCTCTTTACCGAAACCGGATACACCGACACGGTGGGAAACTTTAGCCTCACGTCCTCCACCTCCGGCATCACAAGCTTCCAGATCGTGAGCAACGCCGCTGCAACGCCTGAGCCCTCCAGCCTCGTTCTGCTTGGAACCGGCCTGTTCGGTGTCGCGGGCGCCTTCTACCGCCGCTTCAACGTCGCCTAAGCATTCCGGCACGTGTGATAACAGCCACGACTCGCGTCGTGGCTGTTTCTTTTATTGCCTGATTGGTCGTGGCTCCCACATGGGCCTTGCACGCCGTTACACGGTGAGCAGATGCGTCCGCCGCGCCGACATTCCCAGCGCCAGCCGCGACACCCCGCTGAAAAGTATCGCAATCCCAATCAGCGTGCCCGGCACCCACGCCGCGGAAAACGGCAGCTGTGCAAAGATCATCCCCGCCAGCACCAGCGAAATAATTCCACCAAACAGCAGCCATCCGCTGCCCGGCGCGTGCCTGATCGCGAACCAGCCCACCAGTTCCGCCACACCCTTGAACGCCAGGTATGCGCCCAGGAACACCGTCAGCGTCACCAGCCCCGCCACCGGGTGTAGAAACAGGAACACCCCCATCACGATGTAGGCCAGACCCACCAGCAGCTCCCACACCAGCCCGCCCGCATGTCGCAGGTGCCATGCAAAGACCAGGTGCGCCACGCCCCCCAGCAGCAGGAACCACGCAAAGATCGACGTCAGCGCTACCCCGGCCAGCAGCGGAGCCGCCAGCGCCAGCAGCCCGATCACAATCAAGAGCACACCCAGCCCAATCGACCAGCCTACCGACTCACGACGCAGCCCACCTCGAGTCATCACCGCTTCCATACGCCTGCCCCCTTGTTGTCTGTCTGTTGTCCGTCGTCTGATGCCCAGAGTCGCACTTGCGTCGCCGCAAGCGAGCACCGCGGAAAACCTGTTCCTCTTCCGCCGACCTGACTTCCCCACTATGCTCTCCGTCACGTGTGCCATGAACGGCGGCCAATCCAGCTCACGGTGCTTGCACCGAAGAAGGCTCGTCGTACGTCTGGAACACAACGTCTTCAGCCCCGGCAGGCAGCGTACGCAGGACCACCAGATCCCGCTGAACCTCGGACCAGGCCTCCGCTTTGCGCTTTGTCGCAAACGGCAGACTCAAATCGCTGTAATAGCTCAGTACCTCCGCTCGCACCTGCGGCGGTACGGCATGTGTCGGCGCGCTCACCAGTCGGTGCAGCAACGCCGCGTACGTCATGTCCGTTAGCGGATAGCCCGCAGGCCGCACCAGGTTTCCAGTATCCAGGTCACGGTTCGGCAGCGGATGACTTGAGCCTGCAGCCGCACGCACCGCCTCTACCGTCGCCGATGCGCCCACGACGGTTGCTGCAGTCGGTGGTGGCGTAAACCGCCGCAGCGCCTGGTTGAGCGAATCCGTGGAGGCCAGCACAGAATGCACGTACTCAGCCTCCGTCTGCGCTGTTGGCCCCTTCACCGCTACCAGCTTCAGCGGACCAATCTTCGGAAGTATGTAAATCACACCGGCAAGCAGGTGCGTGCCCACTCCCGGCTTGCGGCGGTACACATCCCAGTGGCCTTCCGCGGCCACCGTCTGCACCTCTTGCTGCAGCCGCAGCACGTCAGGGTCTGGCGCATCGGCCGGTTCGTGTGCGCGGTGTAACAGCGTCACCGCGTAGGCAATGCGCGGAATAAAGTTGCGCACGGCAAACCGGTAACCCCTCACATTGATGCGCCGTTCGCGCCCCTTGCTAAAGTCCTCGCCCAGCCCATACGTCTGGTAAAAGGCCATCGCCAGCTGCTTCGTCGGCACCTGCAGCCCCACATGGCGCAGGTAGTGCACGGGTGCAAAGCGGTGCTGCGCAATCTGGTCAATGTCGAAGGCGAACTCCGTCTGCACGTGCTGGCGCTCGCCCTGCGCATAGTTCACGCTTTTGCCATACTTCGCCTGCAGCTTTGGGAACTCCACGGGAACGGCCAGGTTGGTCGCCGTTGCATGGCCAATGGTGTCGCCCATGTAGTGCGAGAGCGCGCCGACCGCGAAGGCCAGTTCATCCGCATTCGTCGCATCGCGAAACAGGTTCACCACAAAGTCGCCGCTGCGCACATAATGGGTCAGATTGCTGAAGAACGGGTCGCCAAACGGGTAGTACCCAATGTCCTGGATCACGCAGCCGCCATACGCATATGCGCGCGCCTGCTCTAGCTCAGCCGCCGTCAGGTTGGGGTACCGGCTGCGCAGCAATGGCACAATGCTGCTGTCCCACGTCAGGTCGATCAGTTGTTCGTGGGTCAGCACGGAATACGCGCGCGCGGGTGGTACCAGCAACATCGCTACAAACGAGAACACACAGGCAAGCAGCCGAAAACGCATCCCCGTCAGACTAACCTGAGCAGCGTCCGCCGACCGCAATAGAAATAATTGCTGGGGAACGCCGCAGACGCTGCTACGATTTCGCGACACCAGTATCAACACACAGGAGAAGCCCCACATGCACTTAGCGCTTCGCACGTCCGCCGTGTTCCTCGCCGCCCTCTCCCCCGTCACCGTTCACGCGCAGCAGGACCAGGACAAAGCTGCCATCCAGTCCATCGTCCAGGCTGAGCAGGATGCCTGGAACCGCGGTGATGCCGACGCTTTCTCCACGCACTTCGCTGCCGATGGCAGCTTTACCAATATCGTTGGCATGCAGACATATGGCCGCGTCCCGTTTCAACAGCAGCACGCCCGCATTCTCAGCACCATCTACAAGGGGAGCCACAACGAGTTCACCATCGGCACCCTGCGGTTCATCCGCCCAGACGTCGCCATCGCCGATGTGGACGGCATCCTGTCAAAGATCGTGCGCGTCCCTCCCGGTAGCCCGGTCTTCCCGGACGGGTCCATCCACGTCAAACTCCAGCTTGTCCTGTCAAAAGAAAACGGAACCTGGCAAATCGACGCCTTTCACAATGTCGTCGTCAATCCCGCGCTTGCCGGTGGCATTCCGCCAAAGTAAGTCAGGCAAGCAATAACATCGTCCCCGTGTGCGCCGGCAGGATAAAGGTTTGTCCAGCCGCGGTGCGCCGGCTCGTCGTCTCCCGAACGGTCATCTTTACCTCGGCCGAACGTGCCTCCAGCGAGGCCCCGGTAAGCGTCTCCAGCGTTTCAAACAATGGTGCGCTAATCTGCACCGTTGCACTCGCTTCCTTGTTCAGGATCGCCACAAGCGTCTTCCCGTCGGGCCGGCGCGCCGCGAAACACACCACATTCAGCTCGGAACCATCCTGTGTCAGCGCACAGGGCACCATGGTTGCGCCGGCAAACGCCGATGCAAATTTCATGCCGACGCCCACCGGCTCCAGCACATACGTCGCGCCCAGCTTCCCATCGATGCCACTCCCGGCCAGCGTGCCTTCATTCGCTATGGGCGTGTAAAACGGCTTTGGATGTGGGGCGTTTCGATCCGCCATAAGCTCCTCCCCACGAAAGCGATTGCCCACCGACACCGCCGTCGCATGTCCGGAACCACCGTGTAAGTTGACACCGCTATAGCCATAACTCATCAGTTCCAATAAGTAAGTCGCCGCCCAAAGCGCACTTGCATACACGTCACTTACGCCGTCTTTGCCCGCCTGGTAACAGGTATTGCCCTCCGTCATCCTTACCTTTAAGCCCATGCGTGTCGCGGCAGCAGTTGCAAGCTCCGCATACTGCTTCACCTTCGGATCCACGCGCAGTATCGTCTGGATGTTCATGTCCGGGTTACTCGGTGGGCCGCCGACGTAGTAGTGGTGCGTCAGTGTTGTGACGTGTGGCTTGTCGGCAATGCCGCTCCAGCGATCGGCAATCTGTGTCAGCCAGTTCACATCGCCGGCAACGTCAGGCATCCCGAACACGGCCTGCGGACAGGCAGCCTGCACCGCACGTGCAATCTCAAGCCAGTTCGTCAGGTACGCGTCCACGCCCCATGTGGCCTTGTCGCGCAGGTGCCGCCAGAAGAGATCTACCTCGTTACCAATCTGGAAAGATCGCAGGCTCGACCCAAGTGTCTTGTAGACAAAGCTGGCCTCCGCAACATCCGTGGCAACTGTTCCATAGCCCAGGTTCAGGCCGTAGATGCAGGTCCAGCCGGTGGCGTCCAGAAAGCCTTTCAGGTTCTGAATGGCCTCGGGCGTCACAGCGTACAACGTGTTCGGGTCAGGTTCGCCGTCGTCCTTCACGCCCTTTGGCCGCACCGGTGGTGTGTCGCTCGCGCTCGCCTTCCACCAGGAGAATTCACTTGTATTGCCGCCCAGCCGCAACACACCGTGCGCTGCCAGTGCTCGGAACTGCTGCACCAGCCCCACATTCGCCGGCGCAAAAAAAGATGGGTCCTCCAGCTGCATCACCTCATACGAAAGGCCGATGAAGTCTTTCGCCACAACCGGTCCCGGTGTGCCGCCAACGGTGAGGGTCGCTCGTTGTGGAGGCCCCTGCGCAAACACTGAGGGCCCAACGGCAAGGGCTGCGGCAGAAACCCCAGCAAGGAAATCACGGCGTGAAAGTGTCGGCGTCAGCATGCGAGGGAAGGGTAGCATTGGTTCGCCACCCGGCGGAAGTGGGGCCCGCGCGCAGAGAGACGAGTCCACCGGCGCGCGCCAGCAACCTGTCAGACGCAGCCGCTTCGCTGTGCTTCCCTTTGCATCCACTCCAGCGTTATCTTCATCCAACGGCCAACCATGCGAATCGCACGTGCCACTTTCGCCGCACTCGCCGGGTCGCTTCTAGCGCTCGGTCTCTATCTCGCGTGGTTTTTTCAGATCACCCATCACGACACTCCGTGGGATGGTGCACCTGTTGGTTTTATGGTGCTTACCGGCCTGGTAGCGGCGCTGTGTGGCTTGGCCGGCGGGTATGTTGGCGCGTTGCTGGCACCTGCCACGCCCCGTGGCACCGCAGACGCTATTGCCGCAGTGATCGCGGTGGCCGCTGCTTTTGCTGAAACCCATACGCCCGGCCAGCACCACTACGCGCAGGCGCTGGCACTGCTGGTCGCCGCTCCTGCAGCCTATCTTGCAGGCAGGCTGCACAGGCCGGTACCGCACGTTGCTGCCTAAGTGTGCCGATTGCGCAGATCCGCTTAAGCCAGCATCCTGTGTTCGGCTTCCAGCGCCTGCACAAGTGCGTCCAGCTCAGATGGAAGGGTAAATAGCCCTGGCGTTACCCGTATCGCCGGGCCGGCTGCAATGCCGGTGCGCACCACCGTAAGGATGCGATGCTTCTCCAGCAGCCGCTGCTGCACACGCCTGGCATCCGCCTCGGTATGCATGCCGCTCAGCCGAAAGCTGGTGATGGCGCAGGACCGTGCCGGATCTTCCGGCGTCAGGATCTCTACCCCGGCGATCGCTCGCGCGCGGTCAACCCACATGCCACGCAGCGACCGGAGATAGTCCTCCTTCGCAGCGCTCCCAACTGCACGATAGAACGCGACGGCCACCGGCACGGTAAGCTCCGACGCCAGGTTCGTCATACCCGCCGGCACACGGCTGCGGATGTCATCGGTTGGGTAGTCCGGGTTGTCGATGCTGCTCTCCATCGCGTCCAGCCGCGACCTGCGAATGTACATGGCACCCAGCGACAGCGGTGCCGCCAGCCACTTGTGCATCGACCATCCCATAAAGTCCGCGCCCACGTCATCCGGTGTCACGTTCAGGCAGCCAATGGCGTGCGCCGAATCCAGAATGGTATCCACACCCCGTGTTCGCGCCATGGCAATAATGTCGCGAACCGGCGGAACCAATCCCGTGCGGTGTGACACATGCGTCAGCAGCAGCAGCTTGGCATTGGGCGTTCGCTTCAGCACGTCGTCGTACGCTGCCAGTATGTTGGCAGTTGTCGCCGGCTCCGGCATCGTAAACCGCACCACCTGCACGCCACGGTGGTCGCCCAGCCACTTCAGCGCGGCAATCATGTTGTCGTAGTCCAGGTCGCAGTAAATCACTGCATCGCCCGGCTTCAGGCCGCGGTAATTCACAATCAGGCTCTGCAGGCCTTCGCTGCCGCTGCGAGTAAAGGCGATCTCGTCGGCACGCACCCGCAGCAGCTCCGCAACGCTGGCGCGTGCCTGCTCAAACTGCGTGGACATCGCGTGGTCCGGCATGGCATTGCGTGCATACACGCTGTTAAAACGATTCACGTACGCAACATTGCGCGCGTAGGCCGACGCCGTAATACGTGGCATCACGCCCCAGTACGCGTTCTCCAGGTTCATCACGCTTCGATCCACATCAAAGTGTTCCGCCACGCTCTCAATGCGGATCGAATTGGCCCTGGGAAGTTCGACATCCTGACTGGCATGCGACACGTCCTGCGCTGGCGCCATCATCGCTGCCGGTGCGCACGCTGCGGACTTCAAGAAGGCACGTCGGTCCGCCATGCGCTCATCCCTCTCAATAGCTGGCCATACAGCGTGCGGCACTGCAGCCAGCGGCACCTACTCAATGCGATAGGTAAAGTCTTCAATTACGGGGTTCGTCAGCACGTCGGCGGCAATGCGTTCTACTTCCAGCCGGGCAGCATCCGGAGCGAGCGCGCTGTCCAGCGTCAGGACAAAGTATTTCCCTTGGCGGACGTCTTTCACAGACGGGTGATGCAGGCGTCGAAGAGCATTGGCAATGGTCTGGCCCTGTGCGTCCAGCACCGTAGCCTTGAGCGTGACGTACACATGGGCGCGCATGCGCCGATTATAGAGGGTGACTGGCTTTCCCTGGCAGGTTTAACCATCGTTCCCGCCCGCGGTACTATACTGCGTCTTGGCCCTGCTGTTGGCCGCGGTACTGTCATGCCGCGCCTTCGTGTCTCAGACCGCGCAAGCCATCCAAATCTTTCCCCAAGAGAAGAGATCGTATGCCGAATTACTTGGAGTTGCCGGTTGGCGCAAAGGCGCCCGACGTCGTAAACGCTGTCATAGAAATCCCGCTCGAAGGCAAGATGAAGTACGAGTACGACAAAACGCTTCACGTGTTCAAACTCGATCGCAATCTCTACTCTCCTGTTCACTATCCGGGAGACTACGGCTTTTTGCCCTCGACACTGGGCGACGATGGCGACCCGCTTGACGTGCTTGTGCTTGTCGACGAGCCCAGCTTTCCGGGCTGCCTGCAGGAGGTTCGCCCCATCGGCGTCATGCTGATGGTGGATGGCGGCGAAGGCGATGAGAAGATCCTCGCCGTCGGTTGTGCCAACCCCCGCTACTTCGACATCACCAGCTACGAGCAGATTCACCCCCACAAGCTCAAGGAGATTGTCCACTTCTTTTCCACATACAAGGATCTGGAAGGCAAGAAAGTGGAGATCAACGGCTGGCGCGATGCCGCGTATGCGCATCAGGTCATCAGCAAGTCCATCGATGCGTACGCCGCCAAAACCTCGAAATAGCCGCTGCCCGGCACCAGGTCAAACGGAAGTCCTTCGGGGCTTCCGTTTCTTGCTGCCGGAGGCTTACTATCGCTTTCCAGATGAAGAAAACGCTTTCGCGCCGCAGTATCCTCAAGGGCGCTGCCGCCGCGGCCTCCCTTGCCGCTGGCAGCAGGTCAATGCACGGGCTTGCGCCGCAACCCTACGCCGCCGGCCCCTTTGCCGCAAACTATCCTTCGCTGCAGCAGCATTACAGTACGCCCGACTGGTTCCGCGATGCGAAGTTCGGCATCTGGGCGCACTGGAGCGCGCAATGCGTCCCGGAGCAGGGTGACTGGTACGCACGTCGCATGTACATGCAGGGTGACCCGGTGCATGACTGGCACGCCGAGCACTACGGCCATCCATCAAAGTTCGGCTTCATGCAGATCGATAACCTGTGGAAGGTCGATCAGTGGCAGCCCGAACAGTTGATGCAGCTGTACCAGGCCGCCGGTGCAAAGTACTTCTTTGCGCTCGCCAACCACCACGATAACTTCGATAATTACGCCTCGAGTTATCACCGGTGGAACTCTACGCGCATCGGTCCCATGCGCGACATCATCGGCACATGGGCACGTGTCGCGCGCGCCCACGGCATGCGGTTCGGCGTCAGCAACCACAGCTCGCACGCCTGGCACTGGTTTCAGACTGCGTATGGATACGACGCCACCGGACCCATGGCCAACGTGCGCTACGACGCCTACACGTTGACCAAAGCGGACGGTGCAGGGAAGTGGTGGCAGGGCTACGACCCGCAGGAGCTCTACACCGGCCGCAATCTTGTCATACCCGACGGCCTCAACACAGTCGCTGCGCAGAATGCCTGGCATGACGCCCACGATGGCAAGTGGCATGAGGAAGACCCGCCGGAAGATCCGCAATTCGCCGTAAACTGGGCGCTTCGCTGCCGCGAGCTGATGGATAAGTACAATCCCGACTTACTGTACTTCGATGACGAGGAGTTACCGCTGGGCCAGAAAGGCCTTGATGTTACAGCGCATTTCTATAACTCGTCGGTTGCGCGTAACGGCTCCCAGCAGTGTGTCGTCTTCGCCAAAAAGCCCAAGCCCGGCACCGCCGGTGCCTTTACGCTTGACATCGAGCGCAGCCGCTCCACGGAGATCCTCAAGGACCCCTGGCAGACCGACACCTGCATCGGTGACTGGCACTACAAGCGCTCCATTTACGAAAATCACACCTACAAAACTCCGCAAACCGTCATCGCCCTCCTGATCGACGTCATCAGCAAAAACGGCAACCTGCTCCTTTCCATTCCCGTTCGTGGCAACGGTGCCATTGACGAGGACGAGCACAGCTTTCTACAGGCGCTCGCAGGCTGGGTCCCGCAGCACGGTGAGGCCATCTACGGCACGCGGCCGTTTGCCGTCTACGGGGAGGGACCACCCAAACCCATTGAGCAGAACTTCAGCGAGAAAACTCGCCCCCACACTGCAGAGGACATTCGCTTCACACAACGCGACGGCATCGTCTACGCCTTTGTGCTCGCCTGGCCTGCCGACGGAACCGTCCGCATCAAGACGCTCCGCAGCAATACGCCCCACCTCACCAGGCGCGTCGCACGCGTTGAGCTCCTGGGCGCGCCAGGTCCCTTGTCCTTTCAGCAAACGGCAGACGCACTCGTCGTCACCATGCCGCCAGACAAGCCGAACCCCTACGCCTACGCGCTCAAAATCCGCACGGCCTGAACCGCACCCTAAACCGAGTTTGCAGCGGAGCGCTGCCGTGCCCGCGCCAGCAGATACAGCGGCACACCGCATGCCGCAATCAGCAGCGCAAACAGCGCGGCTGGCATTCCTGCTGCGTGCTCCTCGCGTGCCGTCCACAGAGCGAACAGGGTCAGCACGGCCGGCCCGGCACCCAGCGCCACCGGAACCCACAGCGGTCCAGGAATGCGAAACGGCCGCGCCAGTTGCGGCTCCCGTATCCGCAGCAGAACCAGCGCCGCAAACTCCAGCAGCAGCGACATGCCCCACAAGAGCAGGTCGATCGTAATCAGCCTCTCAAACGTAAGCCCCAGGGCCAGCGCCCAGCACGTGGCGCACCCCAGCAGTGCCACCCATGGCACACCATTGCGCAGCCGCTTCGTCAGCACCGCCGGCAGCAGACCGTCGCACGCCATCGCATACGGCAACCGCGTGTAGCTCAGCGTCAGCGCGTTGAACGTGCCCATGCTGTCCAGCGACGCAGCCAGCACCACCGCTGTCGCCAGCAAAGGTCCGCCCAGCACCCGCGCCGCGTCCACCCACGCACCGGTACTGAAACGGTCCGGCGGTATACCTGCCCACGCCACCGCTGCAATCGGGACCAGGTATGTCAGCATCACCATCAGGGCTGCCAGCAGCATGGCCCTTGGGTACGCGCGTTGCGGGTTCTCCACCTCGCTCGCAATCGTCGTCGCGTTGTCCCAGCCCATGTAGTTCCACATTGCGATCAACACCGCACCGCTCAGGTTCAACTGCGCCGGCGGTCCCAGCGCCGCGTGCGATGTGTGCATCCCCGTCCAAACCGCAAACCCGACCAGCGCCACAAACGGTGACAACGCCACAAACCATAGCCACACACTGCCACGCCCCACTGCCACCGCACCGCGCAGGTTCCACAGCGTCGCCACTGCAACCACTGCCAGCTTGATCGCCAGCCCCCGGTACCCCTCCGTTAGCGACGGTGCAAGATGGCCCAGGTAAAGCACAAACGTGGTCGGGTAAATGGCCATGTCGAAGACGCTCGCCGACAGCGAAAGCCAGGCTTCCTGGAAGCCCCAGAACGGCCCCATCGCCCGCCGCACCCACGCGTAAAAACCACCCTCCGCCGGAATCGCAGCGCTCAGTTCGCCCAGCATCAGCGCTGTTGGCAGGCTCCAAAACAGGGGCAAGAGCAACAAGAGCAACAGCGCCCGCCCATAGCCGGCAAAACCGATCACGTCTTCCAGCCCATAGGGTCCGCCGCTCACCATGAAGTAGGTGGCGGCCAACAGGGGCAGCAGACGCATCCGGCCGGATTTGCTCTTCGTTATCGGCAGCGGACAGGCCTCCCCATGTGACGTATCCCTGTGTGACGCATCGTCTGCGCGGTTGCCCGCGTGGAGCCTACAGCCTTTCACATCTGCGCCGCCTGCAAAAACACGGAGGCGGTCGTCTCCACCACGACTTCGCCACGACGGGTGCTTTCTCCATCACCACCCACGCCTGCAACTTCGCTATCCTCACTCCATGTGCATCGCAGGCAGCGTCGGCAGGGCAGGGCAGAACAACCGCGACGATGTCCGCACCGTGCAGCTCTTGTTGAACCTCAACAGCCCGCAGGCGATCGGCCCCATGGTTCCCGACGGTGTCTGTGGTGCCTCCACACTCGCCGCAATCCAGCTATTTCAACACGGCGTCATCGGTGGCAACGACCCGCAGGGCATCGTCCCCGAAAACGGTACGACCCTCCGCGCTCTCCAATCCGGCATGCTGCTCGGCTTCACTGCTGAAAAGCTGCAGGGCATCTACATTCACGCACCTGGCTCGGTTGTGGCAAAGTTCTTTCCGCCTCTGGTTGCCGCCATGGCCGCCGCCGCTATCACCACGCCCTTGCGCCGCGCCCACTTTCTTGCCCAGGTCGGCCATGAGAGCGGCGAGCTCCGCTACACCGAAGAACTCGCCAGCGGCACTGCCTACAACGGTCGCGCCGACCTTGGCAACACGCAGCCCGGTGACGGTCCACGCTTCAAAGGCCGGGGTCTCATCCAGCTCACCGGCCGCGCCAACTACGTCGCATTTGGCAAGTCCTGCGGTCAGGATTTCTGCACGCCGCCTGCGGAAAGCCGCATCGCTACTGACCCAGCCCTCGCCGTGCAGGCTGCCGTCTGGTTCTGGCAAACCCACAACCTCAACGCCATCGCAGACAGGGACGACATTCTCACGCTGACCCACCGCATCAACGGCGGCACCAACGGCCTCGAGGATCGCAAGCGGCTTCTTGCCCGCGCGCAATGGTTCCTCACTGCACCCTCACCCGACCCCGCCACCATCGCGCTGCTCAAAGCCCTTGCGGCCGCAGAGGAAGAACTCGAATGGGGAGACATGGACGCCATCTGGTAGACCGCTGCCCACTGCCCGCCGCGTCCGCTATAATCAAACTCGCTTCAGCGTTGCGCCTGCAAAGGCCGCAAGGCGGGCGCCGCGGAGGGTTGGCCGAGTGGCTGAAGGCGGCGGTTTGCTAAACCGTTATAGGGTCAAAAACTCTATCGGGGGTTCGAATCCCCCATCCTCCGCCACTTTTGCAACGTACCCGGTTCAGCTGCAACGTACCCCGTTCAGCGCCTGGCGGCGGCAAGCCCGCCATCTCTCCCTACAGGTACACCTCCGGTCTCCTACCCGTGCCAGCCTCTTGCGCGCGAACGGGCGTTACTGTCACCATAGCGTTCGTGAAACGCGTTGCACTCTTTCTGCTGCTCATGCGCGTCCCGCTGGTCTTTGGGCAGTCGTCCACGACTGCGGCTGAGGCATTTGCCGCAGAGAAGGCGGGGAACTACGCCCAGGCTGCGACTCTCTGGCAGGCTGAAGTCGAGCGCCAGCCCGGCGACGCCGCCGGCTTTGCCCATCTTGGCTTCAACATGGCCCACATGGGCAACTACGACGAAGCATGCGGCGCCTACCGGCAGGCTTACCGACTGGCACCGGACATGGCTGGACTCGCCTTGAACCTGGGCCTGGCGGAGTTCAAGCGCGGTCACTTTGCCGCAGCCGTCGGTCCGCTTACGCAGGCGATGCAGGCCAGGCCTGACCACCAGGTTCGCACCCTGCTCGGGATGTCCCTCTTCGGCGCTCACCAGTATGCTGCCGCCATTGGGCCGCTTGCCGCGGCCGTCGCGGAAGATCCTGGAAATCAGCAGCTTCTGCTTGCCCTTGCGCAGGTCTACATGGGAGCTGTCCGGTACAGCGATGCGCTGCCCATCTTCCAGCGCATCATCGCCGCGGATCCGGAGTCTGTGCAGGCCCACATGCTTGCCGGCGAGGCGCAGGATGCGTTGTTCCATACCCAGGAAGCCGTGCAGGAGTTACGTGCTGCCGTCCAGGCAGATCCATCGCAGCCCAACGTACACTTCGGCCTCGGCTATCTCTTGTTCAAGTCCCACGACTACGCTGCGGCCCTGCCGGAACTCGACGCAGAGCTCCGCAACGACCCCCACAATGCCTTGGCTCTGCTTTACCGTGGCGACATTGAGCTTCGTCAGGCCAGCAACATCACAGCCCGGCGCGATCTGCAGGCTGCCGTCGCACTGCAGCCGGATCTCAGGCTCGCCCACTACGATCTGGGCAAGCTCCTGTTCGACGAAAAGCACTACACCGATGCTGTGGCGGAACTCAACGCCGCAATTGCCATCGATCCAGCCCAGGCGGACGCCCACTACCTGCTTGGCCGGGTGTACACCGCCAGTGGACAGCCGGCTCTCGCTGCCAGGGAATTCGCACAGACGCGCAAAATCCATGAAGCGGCAGACCCGCCTCCCCTGGTGCAGCAACTGCCCGCTGCCAGGCCCTGACCCCTACGCCTTACCAGAACTCTGCTGCCACAATGTGCGCATGGCCAGGATGCCCATCCACCACACTTGTCTGCAGCACGAACTCCATGTTGTGACCCTTCCAGTCCTTTGGCGCCAGCGCGGCCGCATTCTCCAGTGAACGTTCTTCCGTGATGAACTCAGTGGCCACGGCTGTACCTGTTTCGCCAACGCCCGCGGCAATCATCACAGGGCGCTCCAGCACGGGGTCCATGTAGCGCGCAACAATCGCGTAGTCCTCCGGCATGGTGCGGTATGGAACCTTGAAATTTACGATCCACTTCCGGTTGCTATCTTTTGCGTCCTCAATAATACCCACCGCGTCATCGGGACTTGACTTAAACCGGAACCTCAGCTGACGTGTCAGACGCATGGTCCACCGGTTGTCGAGCCCGGCAAACAACAGCACTGGACCGGCCCGCAGATCGTCGAGGTTGGCAATGTTCGATCCCACGGCCCTGTAGGCAATCTTCTCCCGGTTCGCGTACGAGGTCACGCGCAGCAGGGCCAGCAGGTCCGCGATCGTGACCTGACTTGACCGGTTCAGCTGGAGCGACACGTCATCGGTCGCATTCTCGGTAGCCGGTGCAGTTTCCGCTGGTATGACGTTCCCATCCTTATCCATGGAATGGTTCCCCACTACAATCAGCACCTGTCCAGGTCCTGCCGCGAGCGGTGCCCAGAATTCTTCCAGGGCAGCGTCGCTATGCATGGGAAAGTGCGCGTGTGCCCAGAACAACCCGGCAACCAGCAACACGGCGCAAGCCAGAAACACAAGTAACGGCAGCCCCAGCCGAATGCCACGGCGGGCGCGGACTGGCACGGGGACAATGGCGTTTTGCTCAGCGGGCTTTGTCGTGACAGTCAACGGCAAAGACGCCAAAATCTCGCTCTGGCCTTCACCAATCGCCGGTCCATCTACAGTTTCAGTCTGTTTCGCCCAGGTGGAGGGAGCAGCCACGAAGCGGGGAACATAACTCCCCGTCGGCAGTTCAATCCGCAGTTCATCCCGGTGTTCGGCCTCGTGGTAGTACTGCGCGATGCGCTTGCGCACCTCTGCCGCCGTCACACGCACAATCGGCTCTGCATTGGTGTCGTAATCCGGGGCCCGGTGAAACACCTCTATGCCAATCAGCCGTTCCTTCAGCTTGTTGCCATGGCCCTCCAACGTCTGCTCGACAATGTACTGCAGCAGGGCCGGGTATCGAGTGCTGTGGCAAAAGAGATTGCTCGCCAGCAACTGCTCGAGTTGGACCCTGACCGACTTCGCGTCGAGTAGAGCGTCTTGCTGGAGGTCGTCGATAAGCATGCAGCTTCCTTACGCAAACGAACTCTTATTCCGTGTCGCGAAGAATATAGCAGAAGCAATGTACGTCTGGCACACGACGTACCGACACAGCTGATACCCGTCGATACGTGCGTCAATCGGCCTCAGTACGGTATGACCCTTGCCAATCGTTAGCTGCCACACCCAGTCTGTGTGCAATCCGGACCACCCTGTTCTTCAGCAGGGTCTGGTTCGGCTTTTCGGAGGAAAGATGAACGCACAAAGTAGGCATCGCGTCGTGCGGATGCTCCTTGGCTTGCTGCTACTTGCAGCACTCCCTGCGCTCGCGCAGGAGAAGACAACCATTACCGGTACGGTTACAGATGCAACGGGAGCCATCATCCCCAATGCTGAGATCGTCATCGCAAACGCAGCTACCGGCAGCACCCGCACTCTTGTCTCCAACAACGATGGCATCTATACCGCCACGGATCTTGGCATCGGCAAATTCACGCTCAAGGTCACCGTCCCCGGCTTCAAGTCCTTCGACCTCACCAATATTCAGCTCAACGTCAATGACGTCCGCAAGCTCGACGTGCACCTCACCGTCGGCGGCACGTCAGACGTCGTCACCGTGGAAGCCAACGCCCTGCAGACCCAGGCTGAAACCAACGAGGTCAGCACCCTTATCCAGGGTGAGCAGATTGAAAAGCTGGCCATGAACAGCCGTAACGTGGTTTCGCTCGCCACCCTCGGCCTCGGTGTCTCCGGCAACGTGCCAGACAACAACATCCCCACGTCGATCGGCTCCAGCTTCAACATCTCCTTCAATGGCGCGCGCCACGACCACAACCTGTGGATGCTCGACGGCGGCGAAGATGCTGACCGCGGCGGCGGTGGCGGCATGTCCATCATGCCCTCGCCTGAAGCCATCGCAGAGTTCAAGGTCCTCGCCTCCAACTACTCCGCGGACTACGGCATCTCCTCCGGCGGCACCATCACCATGGTCACCCGCCAGGGCACCTCGCGCTTCCATGGCAGCCTGTGGGAGTACAACCGCAACGACCTCTTCAACTCCCACAACTTCTTCGACACCAACACGGACGGCACCGTCAGCAAGAAGCCAAAGCTGCGCGAGAACATCTTCGGTGGCAACATCGGTGGTCCTCTCTCCATCCCGCATGTCTATAACGGCAAAGACAAGACCTTCTTCTTCGTCAATGAAGAGTGGCGTCGCATCATCCAGGCCAGCACCCCGTCTCTCGCCAACACCATTCCTGCGGCTGACTTCCCCACCGCCGGGTCGTCGCTGCAGTACGTCTCGCCCAAAGGCCTGTCTGGCACCTCCGCCTCGGTTACGTGTCCGGATGGCACCACCGGCACAAATCTCATCTGCGTTCCGCAAACCACAGATCCCGCGCGTCTGGCCCTGTACGCCGCAAATGGCCTTGTCGCCGGCTCTCCCTTCCCCAACAGCATCATTCCGGCAGCGCTCATTGACCAGAACGCAGTGGCTCTTCTGAGCACCGGCGCATTCCCGCACCCCGATGCCAGCGCCTACCAGGTTTCTGTGTCGGGTGTTCAGCCCATCTATGTGCGTGAGGATATTGTCCGCATCGACCACAAGATCAACGACAAGTTCGCTCTCATGGGCCACTTCGTTCACGACGGCGTCTCGCAGCAGTCGGCAACCTCCATGTGGAGCAGCGATACCTACGCCAGCGTCGGTTCGCTCTTCGTCAATCCCTCTTACAGCGCTGTCGTCAAGCTCACCCAGACCATCACACCCGCCATCCTCAATGAGACGGCCTTCAACTATGACGGCAACCTCATCACCATTTCGCCGACCGGTGCCTACCAGCAGCCGTCCGGCTACAACGTCAGCAAATACTTCGCCACCAACGATCCCGTCAAGCGCCTGCCTGAAATCGACCTGGGTGCGCCCTACGGTACCAACTACACCGTCGGCAACTGGCCCTGGCACAACGCCGCTCAGGACTACAACCTCAAGGACGACCTGAGCTGGAACCTGGGCCGCCACTTCCTCAAGCTGGGCCTCGGCTACATGCGCTATACGAAGAATCAGCAGCTCTTCGGCGAAACGCAGGGAAACTACAGCTTCAACGACAGCCAGACCAAGGACTCCCTCGTCTCGTTCCTCATCGGCACACCGGCCAGCTACAGCGAGCTTCAAAAGGCAGACGTTCGCCACTACGTCAACAACACATACTCGATCTACGCCTCCGACGACTTCAAGGCGACGCCCCGTCTTACCCTGAATCTCGGCTTCCGCTTTGACGCCCTGCCGCACGCGTACGAGCGCAACAACCGCCTCGGCAACTTTGTACCTGCCGCCTACGCCGCCAACCAGGCTCCGCAATTCAACTCAGATGGCAGCCTGAACAGTGCCGGTCCCGGCTTCAGCACACCCGCGGGAACCAGCCAGCCCTTCTACCTCAACGGCGTCGCTTTTGCCGGTGTCAACGGTACACCGTCGGGCGTCGTCAAAAACTACTACGGCACCGCACAGCCGCGCGTTGGCTTTGCGTACGACCTGCAGGGCAACGGCAAAACCGTTCTCCGCGGCGGCTTTGGTATGTTCTTTGAGCGCGTCCAGGGCAACGACGTGTACAACATCGCTCCCAACCCGCCCTTCGCCTACACGCCGTCCGCCAGCAACGTGTACTTCAGCAATCCCAGCACCAGCAGCGTAAGCGGCACAACCGCGGCAACTCCCGTCTTCCCGTCGTCGCTCGTCAACCTTCCAGTCCGTTACCCCGCACCTGGCACCGCGCAGTTCTCGCTCGGCGTCCAGCGTGAGGTCACGCACTCGGTCGTCGGCGTGCTGCAATACGTCGGTAGCGGCGGTTGGCACCAGGAGGTTGACCGCAACATCAACACCCTTCCTCTCAACAGCCCGCAGCGGCAGGCTGTTGCAAGCAACACGGCCAACGCAAACCTCTACCGTCAGTACCAGGGCTTTGCAGGCATCGTGCAGCAGGAAGATACCACCAACATCAGCTATAACAGCCTGCAAACCGGCATCCGTATTCAGAAGAAGTATGGCCTCTCCGGTGAAGCGGATTACACCTGGTCCCACGAGATCGACATCGTCTCGAACGAGTTCGACGTCACCTCAAACCCCTTCAACCTCGAGTATGACCGCGGGTCCGGCCAGCTCGATCGTCGCAACATCTTCAACGCCAACTTCGTCTACGACCTGCCCATCTTCAACCACAGCTCCGGCCTGGCTCACAAGCTTGGTGGTGGCTGGCAGTTCTCTGGCATCGTCATCGCTCAGAGCGGTCATCCCTTCGCCCCAACCTACGGCACCGACGTTCTCGGTCTAGGCGGTGGCACCACCAATCGCGCGGACCTCGCCGCCAACAAAGTCGGGTACAACTTCAACAAGAGCGGCTCGACCAAGACGTGGTTCAATCCTGCAAGCTTCAGGGCGCCGATCGCTCCCTGGGCCGGTGGTGGCAATCAGGGCTTCGGCGATGCTGGCAAAGACAGCATCGTCGGTCCCGGCCGCTTCAACGTCAACGCCTCGCTCTTCAAGAGCTTCTACATCGCAGAGAACGCCCGATTTGAACTGCGTGCAGACAGCTTCAACTTCTTCAATCACACCCAGTTCAACAACATTGGTAACGCCTTCACCGGCGGCGACTTCGGCAAGCTGACAAGCGCACAGGATGCACGTGCCTTCCAGTTCGCCGGCAAATTCATCTTCTAACCGAACCACCAACCAGCAACGGCAAAGGGGTTTCGTGAGTCATTCACGAAACCCCTTTCCCGTTCCCTGCAAGTCTTGCCTGTCGCGCGGAACCAGACCTAGAGCACTGCCTCAATCTGGTCCAGCCCCCACTCGAGGTCGTCCTGCTCAATCACCAGTGGCGGCGCTATCCGAATGATTGTGTCGTGCGTTTCCTTGCACAACACACCCCGCTTCTGCAGCGCTTCACACACCCCGCGCGCCGGCCGGTCCAGCTCCACAGCCAGCCACAGCCCGCGGCCTCTCACAGCCTTGATCGACCCACTCCGCATTCCTCGCAGCCGCCCGAGAGCGTACGCACCCAGCCGCGCAGACCGCGCAGGCAGATCCTCGTCCACGATCACCCGCAGCGCCGCACGCGCCACCGCACACGCCAGCGGATTGCCACCGAACGTGCTGCCATGGTCGCCTGGTTGAAACACACCCAGAATCTCGCGCGACGAAAGCACGGCCGACACGGGATAAAACCCGCCCGACAGCGCCTTGCCCACAATTACTACATCCGGTGTAACGCCCTCATGCTCGTGCGCGAACAGCCTGCCAGTCCGCCCCAGCCCAGCCTGGATCTCATCCGCAATCAGCAACACATTGTTTTGCCTGCAGATCTCCTCAACCGCCTTCAGGTAGCCATCCGGAGGCACCACCACACCCGCCTCCCCTTGAACCGGCTCCACCAGGAAGGCACACGTCTGCGGTGTGATTGCGCCGCGCAACGCGTCAACATCGCCGAACGGCACGGATCGGAACCCACCCGGAAACGGACCAAAGCCGTGCCGGTACTGCGGCTCCGACGAGAAGCCGACGATCGAAATCGTGCGCCCGTGGAAGTTCTGGTCGCACACGATGATCTCGCATCGCTCTGGCGCGATGCCTTTTACTGTTTCGCCCCACTTGCGCGCAGTCTTCAGCGCCGTCTCCACGGCCTCCGCGCCGCTGTTCATCATCAGCGCCATCTCATATCCGGTAAGCTCGCTCAACTCACGCAGCAGCATCGGCAACTGATCGTTGCGGAACGCACGCGACGTCAACGTGATCTTCCCCGCCTGCTCCACCATCGCCTGCAAAATCGCCGGGTGGCAATGGCCCTGGTTTACAGCGGAGTAGGCCGCCAGCATGTCCAGGTAGCGCCGGCCGTCCACGTCATACACCCACGCTCCACGCCCACGCTCAATCACCACGTCCAGCGGATGGTAGTTATGCGCACCAAAGCGATCTTCCATCGCCATCAACTGCGCTGCGGCCGTCGCCTCCGCCGCGTCCGTCATCTCAGGAGGCATCACCGTCACACTCATGCAGCCACCCCTTCCAGTTCTGTCGTCACTCCCTGCTGTGCCACACCCGCGTGCAGCGCCGGCGACAGCAGCATCGTCAGGCACTTCGCCGCGCCGCCCGCCTTCATAAACTCATCCAGCTCCACTTCTACTACCGCAAAGCCTCGCCGGCGCAACTCCGCCGCAAGCTCCGCACTCACGCGGTTCAACACCAGCGTCCGGCCCAGCGCCACCACGTTGCAGGCAAAGCGCGTCGCATCCTCCTCCCGCACGGCGATGCGCCTCTCCACCGGGTACGCATCCTCAATTCGCTCCAGCGACTCCGCATCGAACGCCGCCGGGTAGTACAGCACATCCCCATTCGGCAGCGGTGCAAAGCATGTATCCAGGTGGTAAAAGCGCGGATCGACTAACCTCAAACTCTTAACGTCAGCGCTCCACAACTGTCGCAGCACATCGTGGCTTTCAAGTCGCGTTCGCGTTCCATGCCCCACCCACAGCGTGTCACCATCGGCTGAAAACAGCGCGTCACCTTCCCCCTCAAAGGGTGTCTCGCGCGCCACGTCCACCACGGTGTATCCCGCCCGCTCAAACCACCGGCGAAAGTGCGCCTCTTCCCCCTGCCGCTCCGGGTGCGCAAAGCTGCTCAGCGCCACTACACCGTCGCGCGCCAGCCCGGCATTCGCGGTAAACACCATGTCCGGGGAGCCAGGCTCCGGCTCTATCAGCACCACCGTCGCAATGCGTTGCAGCGCAGCATGCAACTGCTCCCACTGCTCCATCGCACGCACACGGGACGATGCATGAACATTCCCCTGCATCCACGGGTTGATCACGTACTCCACGTCATACAGCCGTGGCGCACACATCAACAACGCAGGCTGCGCTCCACAATCTCCAGCAAATTCAACGGATTGCACCACGCACACACACCTTTCCAACACCTCAAGCGTGTCAGCGCAGGTGCAGGGGTGTCAACGAGAATGATTATTCAATTCCCGCTGAATACTTATGCATCCGGCCGCGATCCACCGCGTGCTCAGCGCGCCCGCGCCGCCGCCGCGACCTCCCGCAACTCGCGCAGAACCCCGCCCATACTCACCGGCGCCGAGGTCTCGTCACCAAAGCCGAAGTACACCTGTCGATACAGCGGGTATAAGTGCTCGTACACCGCAGCATTCGCCGCCACCGGCTCATAGATCCGGTACCCCGGGCACATCGCCTTCTGCGCTTCCTCAATCGTGGAAAAGATCCCTGCCGCCAGCTGCGCAAAAATCCCGGAGCCCACACTCGTCGGCGTCGAGTCCGGCACCAGCACCGGCTTGTTCAATACATCCGCATAAATCTGATTCAGCGTGCTGTTGTTCTGCGGAATGCCACCCGCGTTGATCACCCGCTCAATCGGCACACCATGCTCCGCCATCCGCTCCAGGATGATGCGCGTGTGGAACGCCGTACCCTCAATCGCCGCCACCAGCTCGTCCTTCGCCGTGTGCAGCAGGTTCCACCCCAGCGTGATGCCGCCCAGCTCGCTCTTCACCAGCACCGTCCGGTCGCCGTTGTCCCAGCTCAGCCGCAGCAATCCCGTCTGCCCCGGCTTGTACGCGTCAATGCCTTCCGACAGCGTCTTCACATCCGTCCCGGCACGCCGCGCAATCGCCTCGAATATATCTCCGACCGCACTCAGCCCGGCCTCAACGCCCGTAAACGCAGGGTGCACGCTCCCCGGCACCACGCCACACACCCCCGGCACCAGCTCTGCTTTGTGGCCCATCGCGATAATGCACGTGCTCGTGCCCACCACGTTCACCACGTCGCCCTCGCGGCACCCCGCTCCAATCGCGTCCCAGTGCGCGTCAAACGCACCCACCGGCACAGGAATCCCGGCGCGCAATCCCAGCTTCTCCGCCCACCCGTGCGACAGTGTGCCCGCGATGTTGTCGCTCGTCAGCACCTCGCCCGCCATCTTCTCCCGCACACCGTCCAGCAGCGGGTCCAGCGACGACAAAAACTCCTGCGACGGATATCCGCCCCACCGCGGGTTCCACATCCACTTGTGCCCCATCGCACACGCACTGCGCTTTGCAAGATGCGGCTCCGTGACACCGCACAGCGTCGCCGCCACCATGTCGCAGTGCTCAAACGCCGACGCAAACTGCTCGCGCTTGCCAGGGTTGTGCCGCAGCCAATGCAACAGCTTCGCCCATCCCCACTCATGGCTGTACACGCCACCGCACCAGTCAATCGCCTCCACACCCTGCCCGTGCGCCGCCGCCGTAATCTGCTGCGCCTCGCCCAACGCACGGTGGTCGCACCACAGGTAGTAGTCGTCTAGCGGCTGCATGTGCTCATCCACAAACACCACGCTCGACCCCGTCGTATCCAGCGCAATCGCTTCCACGTCCGCGCCACTCACGCCTGTCTGCTGCAAGACCTCCCGCATGGCCGCCGTCAGCGCATCCATGTGCGCCGCGTGCGACTGCGTTGCAAAGTCCGGGTCCTCACGCTTCCGGTTCAGCGGATACCCAGCCGACGCCGTCCCCAGCCGGCCCTTCTCACTATCCAGCAGCGTCACCCGCGTGCTCAGTGTGCCAAAATCAACGCCCGCAACAACTCTCATCGACCTACCCTCTTCCCGTCCGCACCATTATGTCAGTAAGCGTTTTCCGACGTTGCCCATAAACCTGCCAACAACAACTTCTCAGCCCCATCGGCGCCTACATCACGACGTGCTGGAAAACTGCTCACTGTGTCCTTGCCACGTTCACCCTGTACAGCAGGGAAGCATGCGGCGCCAGCGTGCCCGTAATCCCATGCCCACCCTTCGCCAACGCGCCCGTCCACAACTCCGTCACAGCCCCTCGAACCCCACCCAATCCAAGCTCCTGCCACCCCACCGCAACGTCCGCCGGCGCATCCCCCAGGTTCGTCACCGACACATACCGCACCCCTCCCGCACCCCGCGCCGTCCACACCCGCACATCCCCACGCTTCAGCGCCACGCGTCCGTCCGTGCTGTGCTGATCCACCGCCAGAACAGCCGCATTCGTCAGCAGCCCCCGCGTCCACGCGTCCATCGACGGCACATCCCCGCCAAACATCAGCGGCGACCGCGCCATGCTCCACAGCGTCATCAGCGTCCGCTGCTCGTCATGCGTCAACGCCGACAGCCGGTCCTCTCCGTTGTGCGCGCGAATGCCGATATGCCCCAGCGGCAGCATGTCCGCATCCGGCCAATGGCCAACCTCCACCAGCGGCAGCCACGTCTCCATGCGAAAGTACATCTCCTTCACTGAAGCCCAGTTGTCCCACAGGTCATCCGCAATCCGCCACATCTGCGCATTCGCCCGCAGGCTTGCAACGTCCGCCACCAGCGCCGGCCCCGGCGACAGGCTCAGCACCATCGGCCGCCCCGTCTTCTCAATCGCTCGATGAAGCGCCGCAACCTCGTCCGCATGGTACGGCCGGCTCATGTCATCGGCCTTGATAAAGTCCACACCCCATCCCGCATACAGCCTGGCGAGCGAATCGTAGTACCCCTGTGCCCCTGGCCTGGTCATATCCACGCCATACATATCGGTATTCCACTCGCACGTGCTCGCCGTATTCGCCACATCTTTCGCAGTAAACGTAGAGCCCGCGATCGGCGTGTTTGCCTTCACCGCCTCCCGCGGGATCCCGCGCATGATGTGAATGCCAAACTTCAAACCCTTGCGATGCGCATACTCCGCCAGCGCCTTGAATCCCATCCCATTCGCAGCGGAAGGGAACCGCTCTACCGCGGGCATCAGCCGTCCCTGTGCATCCATGGTCAGCACCGTACCCTCCCTGTAGCCATGGCTCTTCGGGTTAGGCTCCGACCATTGGATATCCACCACAACGTACTGCCACCCGTACCGGCGCATGCCCGTGGCCATGCTGTCGATGGTGGCACGCACCTCATCCTCCCGCACCGTGTTGCCATAGACGTCCCAGCTGTTCCACCCCATCGGCGGCGTCGGCGCCAGCACGGTCGTCTGCGCCGCAGCACACCCACACAACACAGCCCAGCTCACAACCACGCCCAGCCCTGTACCCCGCAACAAACGCCCCGTAACACCCATCGACTTTTCCCCTCCATCACGCGTCACGAGTCATGCTCGCGGGCGCACAATACACCTCATGGCCCAACCACCAAACGTCGCCGCACCACTCCGCGGCAAGGTCGCAATCATTACCGGCGCCAGCTCCGGCCTTGGCCGCTCCACCGCAACACTCCTCGCCGACGCCGGCGCACACATCGTCCTCGTCGCCCGCCGCGCAGAACCCCTGCAGCAACTCGCCCAGACCCTCCCCGGCTCCATCGCCATCCCCGGCGACGCCGCAGATCCGGCTACCGCGACGCGAGCCTGCGATGCCGCCCTTCGCACCTTCGGCCGCATCGATATCCTCGTCAACAACGCTGGCATCGGCAACTACAAGCCTTTCTCTGACACAACGCTCGACGAGTTCGACACCATGATGCACACCAACCTCCGCTCGGGCTTCGTCTTCTCGCAGGCCGTCCTTCCCAGCCTTCTGCAGCAACGTTCGGGCAGCATCGTCTTCGTCTCCTCCGTCGCCGGCCTTACCGGTGTCGCCAATGAAAGCATCTACTGCGCCAGCAAATTTGCCCAGGTCGGCCTCGGCCAGGCACTCGCCGAAGAGCTCCATCCCTTCGGCATCAAGGTCACAGTGCTCTGCCCCGGCGGCATCAAGTCCGACTTCGCCATCGGCCACGGCCGCACGGAGGAAAGCATCCAGCAATCCACCATGATGAACCCCGACGACACCGCAGCATCCATCCTCTTCGCCATCACCCAACCCTCCAACGTCCGCATCACCCAAATGACCGTCCGCCATATGGGGAAGCAGAAATAAGCCAGAGGGCACACGAAGCGAATACCCCGTGTGCCTTCGCTCCACTAACTCCCGCTGCCACTCTCCTCCGCAATCACCAGGTCCCACGGCCCAATCGTCATACTCTCCTTCGGCGCCAGCGACTTACCGGTGAGTAAGTCGTGCCCCGCGCCTCCCGGGTAGGTCATCGTTGCGGGCTGCGATGAATAATTCAGGAAATACGTAAGTCGCTTTCCCTTCGCATTCACTCCATGCTTTACCCGCACACTCGTCGGCACGGCTGCATCCACAGCAATGCCTGCAAGTTGCAGCGTATGCGCCACCAGATCCTTCTGCAGCACATCGCTCACCGCGGTGCCCTCATACGTCAGCGTGCCCTTGCCATACGTGTTCTCCGTAATCGCCGGCCACCGCCCAAAGAACGGATGGTCATAGGTCGCCAGCGTCTTCGCCGTCGTCGGCATCAGGAACTCGGCCCACTTACTCACCGTATTCCCCTCACCCGCATGGAACGGATCGCCCTTCAACATCAACGGCTTCTCCAGGTTTGAAAACTCCTGGTACGTAAACCCGGCCGCCGCAGCCAGCGGCCCCGGCGCCTTCTCCCACCGCACCGCCGAGTTCTCATTCGCAAAGCCGCTCTTGAACGTCATCAGCACATGCCCGCCGTTCTTCACAAACTCGCTGATCCTCTGCAGCAGGGCATCGTCCGCAATATAAAGAGCCGGCACAATAAGCACCTTGTACTCGCTAAAATCTGTCGTCGTCGGAAACACAAAATCCGTCCCGACATTGTTCTCATAGAGCGCCGCGTGCACCTGCTCCACTAATTGCCCATAACTCGTCGAAGCATGGCCCGGCGTCCACGGCGGTCCCGTCAGATACTCGTAGGGCATAAACGTCAGAGCATTGTTACTATCCACGCTGTACAAGATGGCCACATCGTTCTTGATCTTTAAATCCACAACCGATGGCCCAACCTTATCCAGCTCATGCGCCACCTTTGACACCTCCGCATACGCGCGGTTCGGTTCCAGATCGTGGCTCAGTACACCCTTCCAATACGTCTCCTGCCCCGCGTGAATGCTGTGCCAGTGCCAGTACTCCACCATGTTCGCGCCCGTTGCCAGGTCCGTATACACATCCAGCCGCAACTGCCCGTCATACGGCGGAAACTGCATCGAGCTATCCCAACCAATCGTCTGGGCATTGGTCTCCGTCACCAGGTAGTTCCCATGCTTCAGCGACCGCGCGAAATCTCCCTGCAGCGCCTGCCACTTACCATCCATGTGCTCCTGCGTGCCGTGGTACGGGTTATTCGCCACCACGTCCAGCGCCTTCGCTTCGGCCGGTTCGTTCACGTCCAGCCGCATCATGCTGCCGTAGTCCTGCGTCACAAACTGGTCCGGCCGTGCGTTCGCCCGCACCAGCCCCGCCTGCCACGTTAAGAACTCCGTCACCCGATCCTGCTCAAAGCGCGTCCACTCCAGCTTGTAACTCGTGCTCGTCGCATGGTCGCGCGTAGGAAAGTCGTTCCAGTCGTTCACATCCTGGCCCCAGTAGTTCAGAAACCACGCCTTGTTCAACGCATCCGTCGTTCCAAACTTCTTCTTCAGCCGCTCCACAAACGCAGCCTGCAGTTGCGGGTTGGTCGCCCCATAGCTGCTCGTTTCGTTGTCGATCTGCCACCCAATCACCGTCGGATTGCTCTTGTAGTGCGCCACCATCTTCGTGATCACGCGCTCCGCATACCGCCGGTAGTTGGGGTCATCCGTGTTCATGTTCTGCCGCATGCCATACCCGGTCTCAGCGCCGCCCATCGGCCGCGCCAGCATCTCCGGGTGCGCCTTCGCCATCCACGTCGGTATGGAGTACGTCGGCGTGCCCATGATCACCTTGATCCCGGCCTTGCCCATCGCATCCACCACGCGGTCCATCCACGCCGTCTCAAACGCACCGTCCGTTGGCTCCCACAGGCTCCACGTGCTTTCACCCATGCGCACCACACTGATGTGCGCGTCCTTCATCAACTGCACATCTTTCTCCAGCCGCCCCGGCTGCAGCTGGTCCGGCATGTACTCGTTGTAGTACGCCGCGCCATACAGCACCTGCGGCAGCTTCATGCCCGGCGTCGGGTCATACGCGGCATCCTGCGCCTGCAAGCCAACACCAGCCAGACACACGGAGACAGCCGCGACCGCAACTGAACGAACGAAACTCTGCTTCATCTAAAACCTCCCAAGCTTGATGCGAACGGCCGTATGCGGCTGCCGGTTGAAGTTCAATCCACGGTCCGTCTGGTCGCCGTTCCACAGCCGTTGCGCCTTCCATACGCCGTTCTCGTACGTACCTTCTTCCGCACTTAAAATCTGCATGCGCAGGCCCGGCAGCCGTCCCTCCACGTGGAACGCAACGCTCGCCTCCACGCCCGTCACCAGGAACTCGTCCGGTGCAAGCTGCGCCACCAGCGCACGTCCACTGTGGTCCGTCGTCCCCGGCGCGCGCTGCCCGTCCCGCTGTGGAAACCCAAACCGCACCGATGCCTTCCACTGCCCAAAGTCCAGCTCCTGCTCCGCCTCTCCCGGTGCATCCACCGCCGTTTGCAGCTTGCCCTCAAAGTTCAGCTTGGCAATCTCCCGGTCCATCGGTGCCAGCAGACCAAAGTTTTCCGTGTGTCCCTTGGGCCCATCCTGCCCCTTGAAGGTCCACCCGGTCCGGTCCACACCGAACGGGCTGAACCCGATCGCCCCATGCCCCAGCGCCAGAAAGAAGTACGGCGCATAGTCGTCCCCGTTTCCCGTCTCCGGTATCCACAACGCGTTATCCGGCCGGTTATACGTCCCCAGAATCTTCGTGTAGAACCCCCGATCGCTGCTGTAGATATCCGGCCCGATCAGATCAATCGACGGTGCAAACGCCTTCCACAACGGCAGCATGTCCTGCACCGGTCCACCACTCGGGTACCCGATCCCCGGGGTTGGTACCTGTCGCTCCGGCAGCTCCTGCACCGGGTAGCTCACCCACACGTTGCAGTACAGCGGAATGTTGAATGCCTTTTTGCCCGCTGCCGCAATCTCGTTGATGTACCGCGACTGCAGATACGCCTGGAAAGTCTCATCTGCCTTGCCGGCAAACACCTCCCGCCACGTCCCCGGCTTCTTCGCCATCACCTTCAGCAAACCCGCCGGTACCTGCCCATCGAACTCCTTTGTCGCCGCCGCGGAAAAGTCGCGCGGCGACCCTACAATCCCCGACTCGTTCTCCACCTGCACCATCAGCACCGTGTGCTCGCTCGAATCGATTTCCGCCAGGTGCCCCATCAACGCCGCGAACGCCGTCTTGTCAGCCTCCATCGTGTTGTGCCCAATCGCGCTCAGCACGTCAATCGGCTCACCCGCCGCGTTGATCACCCGCGGATACTTTGCCGTGTCCGTCTTTACCCACTGCGGCACGTAGTGCATATTGCCGTTCTTCCACGTTCCAAACCACAGCACAATCAAGTGCAGGTGGTGCTCCCGCGCTCCGTTCACCAGCAGGTCTACGGTTGAGAAATCGAACTTGCCCGGCGTCGCCTCCATCTGCTCCCAATACACCGGCGCTTCCACTGTGTTCGCGTGCATGGCCTCCAGCGCCGGCCACACCGTCGGCAGCGTGCTCGCCCAGCTGCTTGAATTGTTGATCTGCGCGCCCAGCACAAGGTACGGCGCGCCATCCACCATCAGCGCGTGCCTGCCGTCCTTCGCCACCACCTGCGGTGCGGGATGCGCCGCCGCGGAGACTTGCCCCAGGATTAACGCCGCACTGAAAGCGTTTACCGCAACCGCCAGAATCCATCCACGTTTCGCCATCGCAACCATCTCCCTCTCGAAAACTCAAAGTAAGCAAACCCAGAACTCACGCAAGCAGCCGCAACACCTGCGCCATCGTCATCGGCGTATTCGCCGTGGAGCCACGCGGCAGCCCCGGCCCCACCACCACCGCGGTCGAACTCCCCTCCTGCCACACCACAAATCGCGAACTCTCCGCCCCCGGCAGGCGCTGCAGATTCAGCCACGTGTACCACGCACCCTGGTCCGCATCCACCAGCGATCCTGCAGGGTCTTCCCCCGCACTCGGCGCTCCACTCAGCAGCTCGTTCATCCCCTGCTCCCGCTGCCGTGGCGTCCATCGCGCCAGCAACGTCGTGGGGTGCGCTCGCCGAAGGCACTCCCGCGCCGCCCACTGCACAAACGTCGTGCTGAAAATCTGCGTACCCGATCCCTCCGTCAACAGCGCCAGCTCAAAGTGCGCCATCACCGGGTCGCGATCTGCAGCCATCCCCGCAGCCTCCGGCGTCAGGTGCGCCATCAGCGTCCGCAACTCCTCCGGTCCCGATCTTGCCGCGTCGCCACTCATCGCATTCCGCGCCCGCCCCAGCAATCGCTCCCGCACCGGCGCGAGCGATCCATAGCCCACGCTCGCCACACCGTCCGCAGCCCGGGCAGCCCCACCATCGATGATCCAGTGTGCGTACTCCCCCGGCCCCTTTGCCGCGCGCGCCTGCACCTGCATCCGCAGCGCCTCCATGCCGCCCGCCGGGTCTACGTGGTCCAGCAGCACGCCCTCGCGCCGCAGCTTTCGATACAGCACGTGCCCGCTGGCGGGCTTTCCCAACTCGGCCGCCAGCACCACCATCACCAGTCGCGGCACCCCCGCTGCCCGCGCCCCACTGCCTTCAACAGCGTACCCACCACCGTGCCCACCATCGTGCCCCGTCGCCGCCTGCGGCTCACCGCCCTCCTCGGCCGACGGCACAGGCACCGCCGCCGCATCGCCTGTCACCCGTTCCAGGCGGCGTCCATACGCCGTCGCCGCCTGTCGAAACGCCGGCATCTGCCCCGTCGCCCACAGCGTCGCCGTCAGCTGCTCCATGTACCCAGCCGGGTCGTTCACCCAGTCCGCGTCGCTCAACGCCGCTGGCAGGCGCAGCTCCCGGAACGCCTCCACCGTCGCCGTAAACTCCTCCGGTGGCATCCCGTTCAGCCACCCCACTTGCCGCCGCACGTCCTCCCGCTCCCGCGGAAACTTCCAGTCAAACGCGCTCACCTCGCGCAGCACGATCGGCAGCAGCGGCATCGGCACTCGCCGCAGCAGGGGCAGGGAACCGCGCGCCAACGCTGCACCCATCGGCGGGTACCCGGCAAAACTCGTCAGCTGCAAATCCCCCGGCTGCATCAGCCCAGCACCTCCGTCAGCGGGTGGCCCTGCGCAAGCCGCGCGTTCAGCCCCAGCCTCCGCGCCAGTGTCGGCACCAGGTCAATCGACTCCACAGCCCGGTCCACCACGGCGTTCTCCCGAATTCCCGGCCCCATCGCCAGCATCCACGTCGTCCGGCTCAGCGCGTCGCCCGTCCGGTGGTGCTGAAATCCATTGCCACCGCTGTCTTCATCCGCATCCCGCCCAAAGTCCGGCAACACAAACATCGTCGTCCGTCCCTTGTACTCGGGCTCCGTCTGCACCGCCTGCCAAAGCTCCGCGCACAGCCGGTCACTTCGCCTGATCCCGTCCACGTACAGCGAAAACGCACCGGAGTGCGCCACGTCGATGTCGTGCAGCGTCACCCAAAGCAACGACGGCGCTATCTGCCGCATGATCTGCCGCGCCAGGTACACCGACAGCTCATCCGGACTGCGAAGGCTCTGCGCATGCGCCCGAAAATCCGCCACACTCAGCCGCAAAATCTCCGCCGTCCGGTGCAGCTCCTCCTGTGACAGCGAGCCCGTCGGCGAAGGGTCGAACAGCGGTGTCTCGTAGTTGTCCCGCAACAGGTGTTCATAGCTGCCACCCGGTTGCTCCCGCAACGCTGCCGCCAGCAGATGCTTCGGCAGGAGCACCCGCGCGCCCAGGCCTCGCCCATACAGCGCGTTCGTACTCTCCCCAATGCCGCCAAACCCGTTTGACGGCGCCACCACCCACGCATCGTCCGCTGGCCGTCGCAGATCGCGCCGCATGTACTCAAAAATCGTCGGGTTCGCCGGCTGCACCGCCGCAAAATTGTTGAAGCTCTCGTACACGCCCGTCGCCAGCGACGCGGTCGCCACGTAGTGGCCCAGGATCCCGCGGTTCACCACCTGCGTATAAAACGTCGCCTGCGGAATCAGCTCTCGCAGCATGTGCGGAATGTTCTCCTGCCCGTCCGGCGCAAAGGTCTCGGCGTCCCGCGCGCCTCCGCCAAACGTCACCACCACCACCTTCGGCGCGCGCGCCGCAGCTACTGCTTGCGCCCGCAGCGCAGACGACACACCAAACACCTGCGCACCCACCGCCGCACCCGCCACCTCGCGCAAAAACGTGCGCCGGCTCCGTGCCTGCCGCTCCGCCACCTCGCGCAGGCTGCCCGCAACTTCCAGCCGCGGTGCACCCCTCCCCATCAGCTCGCGCTGCGTTATTTGCTCGCCGTCAAAAACGTCATCACCTCCTGCATCCGCCGCGTGTCCGCGTCCTTTGCCGCCTGCGCACTCTTCTGCTGCAGCGCAATCTGCTGCGCAGCGTCTTCCTTGCGACCCATATGCCCATACGCCCGCGCCAGCCTGTAATGCGCCTCCGCATATCCCGGCCGCAACGCAAGCGCTTTCTCCAGGCTCGCCGCGCTTTCCGTCCACTGTTGCCCCTGCTGCTGCGCCACCGCCAGCTGGTACCACGCCTCCGCCAGCTTGGGGTTTGCCACCAGCGCCTGCCGCAGCAGCGCCACTGCCTTTGCCGTCGACGCCGCATCCGCCTCGCCATGCAGCAGCGAAATCGCCGCGTACAAATTTGCCGACGCATTCCCCGGGTGCGCCTCTGCAAACCGCATCAGCTCGCCGCACCCCACCACCTCGGTGCTTACCGCCGCACTGCAGCTGCGCCCCAGCAGGTCTGCCACGCCAGCATCCCCCGGCCTTGCCACCAGCTGCGCGTGGAATACCTCCGCTGCGTGCGCAAAGTCGTTGTTGCCGAAGTACGCCACGCCCAGCCCGGTCGCCAACCGGTCGCTCGCCGGGTACCGCCCGCGCCCGTACGTGAAAATCTCGATCGCCGCCGGAAACGTCCAGTGCTGCAGCAGCTCGTTCCCATACGCCAGCAGATTCGCCTCACTCGGCTCCAGTTCCGCCGCCCTCTTGAAGTGCCCCACCGCCGGCTGGAAATGCCCCAGCTTCTCCTCTGCCTCCCCCAGCAGCTCCTGCGCTCCCGCGTTCGAAGCCGCACCCGCGCCTGCCTGCAGCACACCCACGGCATCCTGCGCGCGCCCCGCGTTCAGCAGCGCCACCGCCCAGTCATGCCGAACATCCTCTGTCACGGCACCCGCGCCCGCAGCCGTTGCAGCACCCTCAAACGCCGTCGCAGCCTCTGCCCACCGCTTCAGATCCATCAGCGCCTGCGCCTCGCCCAGCACCGCCGTTCCATCCGCCGGCCGCAGCCGCCTCACCTCGCGCAGCAGCGGCAGCGCCTCCTCCGGCCGGCCCGTTCGCAGCAGCGCCACACCCAGGTTCTCCGTCACATCCGTATTCCCCGTGTCCAGCCGGTGCGCCCGCTGCAGATACACCACACCGCCGGTCACATCGCCGCTCTCCACTGCCGTCATGCCCGCAGCCGCCTGCACCGTCGCGTTCGTCGTGTACCGGCCCGCAAGCCGCGCCAGCACCGGCCTCGCCTCCGCCGCATGCCCACTGTCATACGCCGCCAACGCGCTCTCCAGAGCGGCTTCATCCTGCGGCGTCAGCGCGTGCCCCGCCGCTCCGGAACCGTGCTCCGCAATCTGCTCAGTACCACTACCCGCAACGTGTCGTTGCGCCACCAGCGGCTGCAGTCCACACGCACAAAGCGCTAGCGCCGGCACAACCATCCATGGCCGCCTCCACCGCTGCACGCGCTCAGACATCATCGCCAAATCCACCCTCAAAGCATAAAGCTGCCGGGTGCAGACACACACCCGGCAGCTCGTTTGGCCCACCACGTCCAGCTTCGTTCTTTAGAAGTTGAACTTGGCAGCGAATTGGAAGAATCGCGAATCCGGGTAGAACTGCCCCAGGCTTCGCGCACCCGTAATTTGCCCGGCGTTCGCTCCCGAAATATTGCCATTCGGCAGACCGTACGCAGGCGTGTTCAGCAGGTTGAAGTAGTCGGCACGCAGCTGGAAGTTCGTCTCACGGTAAAGCGAGAAGTTCTTGAACAGCGAACCGTTAATGCGCTCGTAGCCGGGGCCGTAGAGCGTGTTACGCGGTGCACCCAGGTAGGCCAGTGCAGCCAGGCCGGTAACTGTCTGGCCTACTGCAATGGAATTGCCTCCTGGAGGGTTGATGTACGCGCAACCGTTGTACCAGTTGTTGGTGGTGCGCGTCTTCGCTGGTGCACTGCAACCGTTGGCGCTGGCAGTTCCATACGGATCGCCAACCCGGATTGGGTGAGCACCCGCACCGTTTACGGTCGTAATGCTTGTGTTCAGCGTAAACGGGCTTCCCGTCTGCGCAATGAACGTGAGGCTGTTGGTCCAGCCGCCAAGCACAATGTCCGCAATGCCATGGTGGTTGCCGAATCGCCGGCCCACACCGTACGGCAGCTGGTAAGACCCGTTCAGCGTAAAGCGCTGGCGCACATCGTTCGGCGAGTTGCTGTAATCCGCTCCAATGCCAAGCAGCACCGGGTTACGGTAGCCGGAGTCGCCGCCCACACCAAGCGGTGTCGGTGCGTTATCCAGCGAGTGGGCATAGGTGTAGCTGGCAAGGTAGCTCAGGCCCGTGTTGAAGCGCTGATCCAGCTTTGCCTGCAGCGAGTTGTAGTTCGACGAACCGATGTAGGAGCTGTATGCATCACCACCAATGGTCGGGAACGAGCGGTACGGCGTTACGTCGGTGGCGGAATTGACCAGAGCAGTCGGCGAGTTCAGGTCAGGGAACACCACCAGGTGACGCGACACCGAACCCACGTACGCCAGGCCGGCGGACAGGGTGTTGTTGATCGCGTACTCCGTCGACAGGTTGTACTGCTGGCTGTACGGCGTCTTCACGCTTGCGTCCGAACCGCGAAGTCCGGGGTTTGCAATCGAGTTCTGCAACCCAGCCGCAATCGCGGTGGAGAAGCCGTTCTCGAGCGAGATGCCGTTGTTCCGGCAGCTCGCCAGTGTGCACGAACCGTAGAGTGTCTGCGAGCTGTAGTTCGCGTCATACTCAAACGGATAGTTCTCACCCAGGTTCGGGTAATAACCCGTGCTCTCCAGACCGCCAAAGAAGATGCCATAGCCGGAGCGAACGACAAGCTTCTCGTTGACCTTGTACGCCAGACCGAAGCGCGGTGCCACATTGTTCTGCTGTGGATTCACCAGGAATCGGTTGCCCGTGTACTGGATGGCGATGTGGTTGGCTGCGAGCGTGTTGGTGAAGATCGGCGACAGCGCTACATTCTGCTTCGACGACGGAATCAGGTAGAGCCCTGTTCCAGAGCTCGGACCAAACCCTGTGATTGTGAACGCAGCCTGGTTATCGTGGCGCTCCTCGTACGGTTGCGAGTACTCGTAGCGTATTCCCAGGTTCATCACCAGCTTCGGTGACACCTTCCAGTCATCCTGCACGTAGCCGGCGCGTACCCAGCGAACGTCGTCCGATGTGAAGATGTTCGACAGTGCCGCGGAATCCTGATTGTTCGTCAAGAAGTCGGCTACACCGAAGCCACTGTAGTTCACACCACCAATGTTGGGCGATCCCTGCGCAGCGGTGAACTTGCCGCTGTACGTGTAGGAACCACGGGGCTGTGTCGGCTGCGTGGTCGAGAAGCGGATGTGCTGAAAGTTCACACCCATGCGGAGCGTGTGATTGCCGGCTACCTTGGTGACGTTATCCAGGATCTGGAACACGTTCTGGTACTCGTTGGTCACCGCAAACGTCGGCGAACCGAAGCCTGCAATGCCGGAAACGCCGACGTTCGGCAAGCCGCCGTTCTGCGCTCCACCCGGAATACCACCCAGGCCAATGCTGGCTGCGAGCCCCGTGTTATCCGAGTTTGGCTGCAGAAATCCGAAGTTGCCGTAGTTGTAGCCAAAGCGAGCTTCGTTCGATAGGTTCGCGTTGAAGATGTGCGTCTCGCTTGCAGCAAGCGCCTCACCCAGGTTCACGATCGTTCCGGTATCACCAAAGCCACCGCCATCCAGAACCGATCCAAGGATCGGTGCACGGCTGCCCGGGTCGTTCGAGTAGCTGGCGCGCACAAACGCCTGATCCTTCTGTGTCGCGTTGTAGTCCATGCGTACGTCGAACTGCGTCGTGTTATCCACGGCATTCCGGCTGCTGAAGTAGTTGTTGGTATACGCTCCGGTCGGGTTCACCGCGTTCGGCGTCGGGAACAGGTTCAGGATCTTCAACGCAGTCGGGTTGATCTGGCTGGGCAGCAGCGTGTTGTTGGCCAGCTTCTGGTTGCTGTCTGCAGAATTGGGCTGCACCAGCTGGATCGGCGTGCTTCCCGCTGTGGTTGCATTCAGCAGTTCACTGAAGTTGCCCTGCCGCATCAGCAAGGTCGGCACCGTGATCGTTCCGCTCTCACCAAAGATGATGCGGTTCATCTCAAAGTCGCCAAACAGGAACAGCTTGTCCTTGAATACCGGTCCGCCAATCGTTGCGCCAAACTGGTTCTGCCGGTACTTCGGCACCGTCCTGTTTCCAAACGAAGACCACTCATGGATGTCGAATGCATCGTTCCGCACGTACTCCCATGCCGAACCATGAAACTGGTTCGTTCCGCTCTTCACCGACACGTTGATCACGGCTCCGGCGCTGTGGCCGTATTCCGCGCTGTACGCACCCGTCTGCACCTTGAACTCGGCCAGCGCCTCCGGTGGCGGCTTCACGTTGTACGAAGCGCCGTTAAAAAAGTCCACGACGTTTACGTTGTTGTCCACGCCGTCCAGGATGAAGTTGTTCTGCTCGGCACGCTGCCCGTTCGCGGAAAAGTCACCCTTGCCCGCGCCACGCGATCCGTTACCCGGCGCAATACCCGCCGACAACTGCGCAATAAACACGTAGTTGCGGCCGTTCAATGGCGTGTCCACAATCGTCTGTGCGCTCACCACCTGGCCGGTTGATCCATCACTCGTCTGCAGCAGCGGCGCAGCCGTTGTCACTTCAACAACTTCGCTCACGGCGCCGGCGTTCAACTTCACGTCAATTGTCGCGCGCTCGCCCACGTTCACCACGACCTTGTCCTGCTGGGTCGTCGCAAATCCAGGTGCTGTCGCCTTCACGGTGTAATTACCGATCTTCAACGGTGAAAAGGTGTACACACCCTTCCCATCCGTATGGTCCTGCAGCGTAAACCCGGTGTCGATGTTGGTGATCGTGACATCGGCGTTTGGAATCACGCCGCCCTCAGAGTCGGTGATCGTACCCGCGATCGATCCCTGATCGACCTGGGCACGCAACGTTAGGCCGGGTGCAAGCAGGCCAAGCACCAGTACCAGTGCCCAGACGGCTTGCCTTCCCAACCTTTGCAGCGCATTGCTCCCGCGTATGTTCATACTTTGTGTTGCCTCCAGAAAGTCTTTCCAGCTCTTTGCGTCATTCGCCTGAAACTTTGGCGGTAATGAATACGTTTACATTGAGCCCGTAGGGAACATTAACCTCACCCGCAAATCTTTGTCCAGCTTCTTTTTTTCCGCTTCATACCCTTATGTAACCGATGACATCCGCGCACCGGCATGACAGCCAACCGCAAACCCGCTCGAGCAGATGTACTTCGGTTACATTCCCTCAACCACACGTGACCTCCCGGCCCGCCACGGCCCGGTTGGCAGGGAGGCCGCCCGCGCCGGCGCCTCACCCGCCAGCGCCAGCCTTCTGACACCTGCTAAAGCTCAGCCGCCTGCACCAGCCGCCTGCTCCGACTACACTCCGCCCCGGCGCGGAACTCCTGTCACACCCGCGCCTTACTGCAGCACGGCCACCCCATACTGGGCCAGCGACACCTGCGTCACACTCGTCCCACCCAACACGTCGTGCATCGCCGCCGGCAGGGGGATATTCACCTCGGACGCCCCGTAGTTCGTCAGAATCACAACCCGCTTGCCGTTTCCCTCTCGAACCGAAACATCGACCATCGCCGGCAGCCCTGGCATCACCGGCTTCACCCCGCTGGTTTCCATCATCCACGCCGCCGCATGCTCCATCACCGGCCCTGTCAGCGCCGCCGCAATGTAGGTGATCCGGCCCTTGCCTACCTTCCGCGTCACCGCTGCCGGCTGCCCGTCCAGCCATCCGTTGCTCTTGCCATACCGCATCAGCACCTCCGCGTCCTTCGCGGTCACGCCCAGTTGCTCCGCCCACACGGTCGTGTCCTCGCTGCCCCACGTGCCCTCCACCGGTACCGGCTTGTCCAGCGCGTACCACTGCTCTACCCGCGCTCCCAGCAGGGCTCCCAGCGGCCCCGGCTGCCTCTGCGCAAACAGCGTGTTGTCCGCATCTTTCATCGCACTGCGCTGCGTCATCACCAGGTGCCCGCCGCCACGCACATACGCTTCCAGGTTCGCCACCGCTTCCGGCGTCAGCACGTTCAGCGCCGGCGCCACCACCAGCTTGTACTGCAGCAGCGGAGCCGTATCCGCCACTACATCCACACTCCGCGCCAGTTCCCGCAGCGGCCCGTACACATCCACCAGCGCCTTGGTCGGGTCAAACGCCTTGTTGTGCCGCTGCCAGTTGATCGCCCACCGGCTACTGTAGTCGTGCAGCACCGCCACCTCGCTCTTCACCGTCGTCCCTGCCAGCGCCGGCCCCGCCTTGGCAAAATCCGCACCCACTTGTTCCACTTCGCTGTACAGCGGAACCGGCGTGCCATCCGCCCCCACCAGCGTGCCGTGGTACTGCTCCTGCCCGTTCAGCGCACTGCGCCACTGCCAGTACTCCACTGCATCCGCGCCGTGTCCAATGGCGTGCCATGCCATCGCCCGCACCTCGCCCTTGTCCAGCATGTTGTTATCCGCGCTCCAGTTCACCATCCCTGGCTGCGTCTCCATTACCCAGAAGTTCTTTCGCTTAAAGCCTCGCGTCAGGTCGTGCGCCGCACCGTTGCGCACCGGGTCCAGATGCCCTGTGCCCACGTAGTCGTCCCACGCCGCAAAGTCCAGGTCCTTCTCCACCGTGTAGTGGTCATACCCGTCGTACCAGCCCATCGTGTTTGTCGTAATGATCTGCCGAGGCTCGCTATGCGCACGGATCGCGTCGATCTGCACCCGGTCGTAACTGCGCCACGTGTCACTTACAAACTGCTTCCAGTTCAGCAGCAGCCCCGGGTTGCCGTAGTTCACCTGGATCGGGATCTGCCCCCAATCCTGGTATGCCTCGCTCCAGTACGCCGTCGTCCACCGCGCATTCAGGTTGTCCAGCGTCCCGTACTTCGCCTTCAGCCAGTCCTGAAACTGCCGCCGCGTCTCCGCGCTGTAATCCTCGTTGCCAATCTCGTTATCCAGCTGCCACGCAATCACGTTAGGGTCATGGCCAAATCGCTCCGCCATCTTTGTGCTGATGTCCGACAGCATCGCCCGGTACTTCGGGTTCGCAAAATCAAACTGCTGCCGGTTTCCATGCTGGTCTTTGCGCCCGTCGTCACCTGTTCTCAGCGTCTCCGGATACTTCGTCGTCAGCCACGCCGGCGGCGTCGCGCCCGGCGTCCCCAGCACGATCGCAATGTGGTGCTTTTCCGCCGCCCGAATCGCATGCTGGAGCCAGTCCAGCTGGTAGTTGCCCTCGCTCGGCTCCATGCTGCTCCACGCAAACTCGCCCACCCGCGCAAACGTAATGTGCGCCTGCTGCATCAGCTCCAGGTCCTTGTCCCACTGCGCCTCCGGCCACTGCTCCGGATACCATGCCGCACCCAGCATCAGCGGTGGCGTCCGCGGCTGCACTGGCAGCGGCTCCTGCCCGCGCGCGCCCGGCAACCCCGCTCCAACCGCGGCAAGGGACAGCAACCCGGCCTTCAACGACACGGAAAATCGACGACCACCACGCAGGCGTAACTTCATCACGGAACTCCTTCGCACCGGCTCCGCCACTGCGTGCGGCGAGTATAGCGATCGGTTCATGCCCATGTAAACGCAAACATCCTGCGACGGGCGTCTCCTCGCAAACCTTACGCCGCCAGCCGCAACTCTTCCTGGTCCCGGATGAACGCCGCAATATCCGCCCGCGCCCGCCCGCTGAGCCGCACAAACTCCAGCCCCAGCATCGCCCCGTCATACATCCCATGCCGATGCTGGCTCCGCACCGCGCCCATGGCACGAAACGAAAAGTAACTCGTCTTGAACCCCACTTCCACCAGGCACTCCTCCTCGCACGGCACAAACTCCGTGCCCGTCGGCAGGCAAATCCCGCATCCAAGCGCGCTCATGTCCAGCACCATCCCGTACAGTGGCACCCGCGAGTACACCAGCGGAATCTCTACTCGCCCGCAGCAGCTATACCGCCTCGCCCGCCTCCGCTCAACCCGTGCCATAAAGCTCACCTCCAGCCACCATCCTAGGTTCACCCATCCGCACCAGCCTCTACTCTGTCCCGCCTCGGGACAATCAAATCCGGCGACCGCGCTAAAGCTCCAATCTCACCTGCCGACCGCCGTGTGCCCCATGCCCTGAACTTCGCGTAGGCCATTCCTGCCACTGAAACCCCTATCGCAAAGCCATCCACTCCCGTTAGCATGGCCTCGCATGCAAACCATCGCCCACACTGTCCTCAAACTCGTCACCGCCTTCGCCCTTTGCACCCTTCCACTCTCTGCGCAGACACCCGCACCCGCCGCACCCGCCGCACCCGCAGCACCCGCCCCTATCCGTGACTACATCCGCACGTCGTGGGACACCCTCACCCGCACCATGACGGAGTGCAAGTCCGTCCGAGACCCCAAGGTCACCACCGCCCCCATCGTCTACCTGCCCAAAGACATGGCCGTGCCCGCGTCACTCCAAAAACTCCACGACACCTGCGGCGTCGAGATCGACCACCTGCCAGTCGTCATTGGTAAACTCGGCGACCTCCGCCCTGAAAAAGACCTCAAGCGCCCCGGCCTCCTCTACCTTCCCAACCCCTACGTCGTCCCCGGCGGCCGCTTCAACGAAATGTACGGCTGGGACAGCTACTTCATCGTCCTCGGCCTGCTCAGCGACAACCGCCTTTCGCTCGCCCGCGGCATCGCAGAAAACTACTTCTTTGAAATCGAGAACTACGGCGCTCTCCTCAACGCCAATCGCACCTATTTCCTCACCCGCTCCCAACCCCCACTCCTCGCCGACATGATCCGCGAGATCCACGAAGCTGACCTCAAGCAGAGGACAGCCCGCCAAACCACCACTCCGGCTGGTGGCGTGAAGACCGAAGAGTACCAAACTGAAGTCGACCCTCAAGCTTGGCTTGCCCACGCCTACGAAGTCGCAACCAAGGACTACTCCCTTTGGACCTCCCCCATCCACCGGGCCCGCATCGATGGCACACCCGCTGGCAAAGACACAGGCCTGGCGCGGTATTTCGACGTCGGTGAAGGTCCCGTCCTCGAAATGGCCGATGATTCCACCTACTACCCGGACGCACTTCGATACTTGTTAAACCATCGAAATGAATCCCGCGACTACCTCGTCCCCGCCTCTGCCGGCGACGCCGCCAGCTGCGACCAGGCCCTCACCCACGTCTGCAAAGCCGCGGAAGTCGACGGCACTCGCCTCTCGCGCGACTTCTACAAGGGCGACCGCGCAGACCGCGAATCCGGCTTCGACACCACCTTCCGCTTCGGCCCCTTCGCCGGCTCCACCCACCACTTCGCCCCCGTCGGCCTCAACAGCCTCCTCGTCCGCTACGAGAACGACATGGCTGGCTTCGCCCACGAACTCGGCAAAGCCGCCGACGAAAAAATGTGGAAAGCCCGCTCCGCCGCACGCAAGGCCGCCATCGACAAATACCTCTGGGACCCCGCCCAGAACCGCTACGCCGACTACGACGTCGTCACCAGGCAGCACAACAACTATCCCTACGCCTCCGACTTCTATCCCCTCTGGGCCGGCATCGCCAGCAAAAAACAGGCCGCCGACACTGTTCTCGAACTTGGCCTGCTTGAACACGACCACGGCCTCGCGATGAGCACCCGCAACTCCGGCCAGCAGTGGGACCTCCCCTTCGGCTGGGCGCCCACCACCTACTTCGCCGTCCTCGGCCTGCGCGGGTACGGCTACACGGCCGACGCCGACCGCCTCGCGACCAGGTTCCGCGAAGCCGTCGAAACCAACTACCTCCGCGAAGGCACCATCCGCGAAAAATACGACGTCCTCACCGGCTCCACCACCACCCAGGTCACCTTCGGCTACAAGGCCAACGGCGTCGGCTTCGGCTGGACCAACGGCGTCTACCTCCGCCTCCTTCCCACCACTTCTCCAACAAAGTAGCGTCCGCGTCAGCCCGTAAAGGAACTCAGCCCATGCTCCGTCTTTGCCTCGCAGCCACCCTGGCCTGCACCCTCGTTGCCCCTGCCATCGCCCAGCGCCCGCAACACAAAGCCGCGCCCACCTTTCCCTGGTCCAACCCCGCCCTCTCGCCAGACGACCGCGCGGACCTGGTCGTCAAGCAACTCACCCTCGACGAAAAGATCCAGCTCGTCCACGGCATCGGCTGGGGTCCACTCCGCCAGGGCGACCCCGTCCCTGCCGACAACAACGGCGGCGCCGGCGAGGTCGAAGGCATCCCTCGCCTCGGCATCCCCTCTCTGCAGGAGGCAGATTCCGCGGTGGGCGTCCGCATGGCCGCGCCCCAAAGCCGCTACGCCACGCTCCTGCCCTCCGTCCTCGGCGCAGCCGCGTCCTGGGACGCCGATGCCGCCCACCTCTACGGCGACGTCATCGGCCGCGAGCTCCGCGCGCAGGGTTACAACCAGTCCATCGGCGGCGGCGTCAACCTCGCCCGCGACCCACGCAACGGCCGCCTCTTTGAGTACCCCGGCGAAGATCCCGTCCTCGCCGGCACCACCGTCGGCCACGTCATCATGGGCGTCCAGTCCAACAACATCATGGGCGACATCAAGCACTACGCCCTCAACGACCAGGAAACCGGCCGCACCGTCGTCGACGTCCACATGACCCACAAGGCCATGCACGAGTCCGACCTGCTCGCTTTTGAGATCGGCATCCGCATCGGCCACCCCAGCTCCGTCATGTGCTCCTACAACAAGATCGACGGCGACTGGGCGTGCGAAAACAAGTACCTCCTCACCGACGTCCTCAAGGGCCAGTGGCAGTACCCCGGCTTCGTCGTCTCTGACTGGGAGGCCACCCACTCCACCACAAAGGCGGCCCTCGCCGGTCTCGACATGGAACAGCCCGGCATCCATCACTTCGCCGAAGACCTGAAGGCCGCCATACAAAAAGGCGACGTCCCCCAGTCCCGCCTCGACGACATGGTCCACCGCCTCCTTCGCAGCATGTTCGCCGCCGGCGTCATCGACCACCCGTCCATGCCCCGCACCGTCGTCGATCCGTTCCGCGGCCGCGACGACGCACAGCACATCGCTGAAGAATCCATCGTCCTCCTCAAAAACTCCAACAACACCCTTCCCCTGAACAGCGCCACCGTCAAAAACATCGTCCTCATCGGCGCCCACGCAGACGTCGGCCTCATGTCCGGTGGCGGCTCCGCCCAGGTCGACGCGCCCGGCGGCGATCCCACCCGCCCCGGCCAGCCCACCCGCTGGGGCCAGGCCGTCTATTTCAACTCCGCCCCACTCCGCTACATTCGCGAGCACGCCCCTGGCGCCAACGTCACCTTCAATCCCGGCACCGACCTCAAGTCCGCCGCCGCCGCCGCCAAACAGGCCGACGTCGCCATCGTCTTCGCCGACCAATACATGAGCGAAGGCGGCGACGCACCCACACTCGCCCTGCCCGACAACCAGGACGCCCTCATCGCCGCCGTCGCAAAAGCCAACCCCCGCACCGTCGTCGTCCTCGTCACCGGCAACCCCGTTTCCATGCCGTGGCTCGATAACGTCAGCGGTGTGATGGAAGCCTGGTACCCAGGCATCGGCGGCGGCCAGGCCATCGCCAACCTACTCTTCGGCACCGTCAACCCCTCTGGCAAGCTCCCCATCACCTTCGCCAAGTCCGACGCCGACCTCCCCCACGACCACATCTTCGGCCTCACGCCCAAAACCACCAACGGTGGCCTGCCAGAGCACTGGGTCTCTGAAGAACACAAAACCAGCTTCCCCGCCGACTACACAGAAGGCGTCCGCTTCGGCTACAAGTGGTACCAAAGCGAAAACAAAACCCCGCTCTTTCCCTTCGGTTTCGGCCTCAGCTACACCACCTTCGCCTACAGCAATCTCTCCGTAACCGGTAGCAACGCCACGTTCACCGTCACCAACACCGGCCAGCGCCCCGGCACCGAAATCAGCCAGGCCTACATCCAGCTCCCACCCGCCGCAAATGAGCACTTCCACCGCCTTGTTGGCTTCACTCGCACCACCCTCGCCCCCGGCGAATCCAAGATCGTCACCATCCCCCTCGAACCACTCGCATCCCAAAGCTGGAACGAGCCTAAGGCCGCCTGGGAACAACTCCCCGGCACCTACACCCTCTCCGTCGGCGGCAGCTCCACAGACCGCCCCCTCCACGCCGAAACCACCCTCTCCGCGAAGTAGCGCCTCGCACTCCCGCCGCAAGACAAACGTCCCGCGGCGGGAGTAGCATGGCCCGGCCAAACCGGCGCGCAAACCTCCGCGCGCCAGGTCAAAACCACGCAGGAGAACCCATGGCCACCACACCCACTCTTAGCCCCTCCACCGGCGCCCACCCCCTCCACCTCCGCAAGCAGTACGGCAACCACATCGGCGGCCGCTGGGTCGCACCCCTCGCCGGCCGCTACTTCGACAACATCACCCCCGTCACCGGCGAAGTCCTCTGCCAGATCGCCCGCTCCGACGCCTCCGACGTCGACCGCGCCCTCGACGCCGCCCACGCCGCACGCGCGGCCTGGGGCCGCACCAGCACCACGGAACGCAGCAACATCCTCAACCGCATCGCCCAGCGCATCGAGGACAATCTCGAACTCCTCGCCACCGTCGAAACCTGGGACAACGGCAAGCCCATACGCGAAACCACCGCCGCCGACCTCCCCCTCGCCGTCGACCACTTCCGCTACTTCGCCGGCTTCATCCGCGCCCAGGAAGGCGGCATTTCCGAGATCGACGCGTCCACCGTCGCCTACCACTACCACGAGCCCCTCGGCGTCGTCGGCCAGATCATCCCGTGGAACTTCCCCATCCTCATGGCCACGTGGAAGGTCGCACCCGCGCTAGCCGCCGGCAACTGCATCGTCCTCAAGCCCGCCGAGCAAACGCCGCTCTCCATCCTCGTCCTCATGGGCCTCATTGAAGACATCCTGCCCCCCGGCGTCCTCAACATCGTCAACGGCTTCGGCCTTGAGGCAGGCAAGCCGCTAGCCTCCAGCCCACGCATCAAAAAGATCGCATTCACCGGCGAAACCACCACCGGCCGCCTCATCATGCAGTACGCCTCCCAAAACCTCATCCCCGTCACGCTCGAGCTCGGCGGCAAAAGCCCCAACATCTTCTTCGAAGACGTCATGCACGAAGACGACGCCTTTTTCGATAAGTCCCTCGAAGGTTTCGCCATGTTCGCCCTCAACCAGGGCGAGGTCTGCACCTGCCCCTCCCGCGCCCTCGTGCAGGAGAGCATCTACGACAAGTTCATGGAGAAGGCCGTCGCCCGCGTCAAGGCCATCAAGCAGGGAAGCCCCCTCGACAAATCCACCATGATCGGCGCGCAGGCCTCGGGCGAGCAGCTTGAGAAAATCCTCAGCTATCTCGACATCGGCCGCCAGGAAGGCGCAAAAGTCCTCACCGGCGGCAAGCGCGCCGAACTAGGCCCCGAACTCGCCAAGGGCTTCTACGTGGAACCCACCATCCTTGAAGGCCACAACAAGATGCGCGTCTTCCAGGAAGAAATCTTTGGCCCCGTCGTCTCTGTCACCACCTTCAAGACAGAAGCCGAAGCCCTCGAGCTCGCCAACGACACCCTCTACGGCCTGGGCGCCGGCGTCTGGACCCGCGACATGAACCGCGCCTTCAACTTCGGCCGTGGCATCGAAGCCGGCCGCGTCTGGACCAACTGCTATCACCTCTACCCCGCCGGCGCAGCCTTCGGCGGCTACAAACAATCCGGCATCGGCCGCGAAAACCACAAGATGATGCTCGACCACTACCAGCAAACCAAAAACGTCCTGGTCAGCTACTCCCCCAACAAACTAGGCTTCTTCTAGGAGCCATGCACAACCCGGCTGCCACACATTCACCGCGCTCTGCGAATCTTTCATGTCAGAATGGTGCCGAGCGCGGTGAAGGTGGGACAAGCGCAACGCGCTTCATTGCTCAAAGTGCGACCAGTCAAACCTCAACAAGCTCAACCCAGGAGAGAAAACATGGCAAACCCAACGTCCGCACCCAAGCTGCAGGCCACATCCATGCTTTTCGCTTGGGTGGGCGCACTGCTCATGTTGGCAGTTCTCTGGCGCACACCCGTAGCACTTGCGGCCCTGGCCAACCACTCCATCCATCTCCCGCTCATGGGCGTCATCGTGCTGTCCATCGTCGTCACCATGCATAGCCTGGTCACCCGCAAATGGTCTGCCCTCCCATCCGTAGCCGCTTGCGCCCTGCTGGGGGCACTCTTCACCACCTTCAGCTTCGCCCTTACCGTCGGTTAGCACCGTGGGCAGCACAGCTCCCTCGCAAATCCTCCGAACCCCCGCCGCCACGGCCCTCATGGACAAGCTCCAGCAGGCCCACGGCCCCCTCATGTTCCACCAGTCCGGCGGCTGCTGCGACGGCTCCTCCCCCATGTGCTTCCCCGCCGGCGACCTCCTCGTCGGCGACGGCGACGTCCTCCTCGGCACCCTCGGCGAAACCCCCTTCTACATCAGCCGCCCCCAGTTCGAGTACTGGAAGCACACCGAGCTCACCCTCGACGTCGTCCCCGGCCGCGGCGGCATGTTCTCCCTCGAAGGCCCGGAAGGCGTCCGCTTCCACATCCGCTCCCGCATCTTCACCCAACCCGAAATCGACCAGCTCCGCGCCGCCGGCCGCATCTAGCCATCAGGAGCACCCCGCTCCAACAAAGCCCCTCACTCTAGTCCCCATGGCCTGACCGCCCAGTGCGGCCTGACCCGGCGCGTGCACTCAAACCGCATCGACACCCCGTACTCTGGCTCCCTGCCTGAGCACCGACCCTGTCCAGATCAAAAATTTCACCAAAATAGTCGACGCCACCTAAAAGTTTGAGCGTACTATTGCGCTGCTTCATAAAATCAAAAGATTCAGGCCTCCTGATTTCTTCCGGCGCACCCGGTTCAGCCCACAATGGGCCGCATTCCAAGCGAGGTCTCATTCTCCTCGCGCGGCTCAGATGTGTGCCGCCTTCGCCCCGGAAGCTCGCGCCAAACCCGGGCACTGCAAAACACTTTCTTCGCTCTGTCTTGGTTCTCGCGGCGTGTCACACGGCTCCTCTTTGCCTCGCTTGGCACATGCTCACCCTGCAACTGTCGCCTATCTCATCCACAAGAAAGAGACATCATGCTCAACACAACCGATAGCTCCGTACTCAAGGCGCACGCCCGCGCCACTCATGCCATGGCTGCAACAGACGGGACACACCCCCGCGTTGCCGCAAGTCAGGCCATCACCGCACTCATGCGGCACGGCGGCCTCTACTCCCTCCTCGACACACAAATGATGACTGCCCGGCTCACTGTCATCGCAGATGCTCTCCCAGCCATGCTCGGCACCAGCAGCACCGTCGCCTCCTTCGTCGCGAACGTCGGCGTTGCCGCGCAAAGCTTCTTCCAGCACCTCGTCCAAAAGCCGTACACCCTTCACTCCAACCTCATGTCCCACATCGCCTTTCCGCATGAGGGTGTCACCTACCTCCCGCACCGTCGAGCAGGACCCCGCAAAAGCAGCAAAGCTTGAGAGTCCAGAACTCCCCGCCGCCACCACCTTCATCGGTCAATTCATCGACCACGACCTCACCATGAACGCCATCGACCTGTTCATCGATCAGGAGGGCGACGTACAAAATACCGCCTCGCCCCTCATTGACCTCGATAGCGTCTATGGGCCCCGCTCCCTGCTCAACACCGCAAGCAATCTCTACGAGCCGGACGGCAGAACCCTGCGCCTCGCACAACTCCCCGTCAGCACCGGCGGCGCGTACTTCGACCTTGTCCGCGACAGCACCGGCCAGGGCACCATCTCAGACAAACGCAACGACGAAAATCAAATGATCCTGCAGGTCCACCTGCTCCTCATGCGGCTGCACAACAAACTTGCCGCAGACTTTCCCACCCTCACCGCCGACGAGCTGCGCAGGGAAGTCATTCTCAACTGGCAATCCGTGCTAATCCACGACCACCTGCCAAACGTGCTTGAAGCGGAAACCCTCGCGTTCCTCCTGGGCGAAATCATCAAACCCGACTTCGGCGCGTTCTTCTACAAGCCGCTCTACGACCTGCACTCCAAAACCTATGTCACATCTCTGCCGCATGAGTTTGCCATCGCCTTCCGCTACGGCCACAGCCAGCTAAAGCCGGCATACCAGTTCCGCCAGGCAGGCGGCTTCCACCGCCTCTTCGACAACTCGCTCGTCGCCGCATCCAACGGTGCCACCACCGACCTTCGCGGCCACCAGCCCCTGCCACAGACCAGCGTCATTGACTGGGATTACTTCGCCACCAAATCCTTCCGTGGCAATCGCATCGACGGCAAAGTCACCAGCGCCGTCTTCGACCTTCCGGAATCCGCCATTCCCGACGACATCACCTTTATCGGAAACCTCATCCACCGCAACCTCATCCGCAGCCAGCAGGTAGGCCTCTGCAGCGGCGAAGATCTTGCCGAGGCCTACGGTCTGCCCGTCGTTCCACCCGCAAACATCGAAGAAGTGCATGAGCATCGTGCGCTCTTTCAGCAGTCACCCGACGGTGTCTTCCGCACGCCCCTCTGGTACTACGTCCTCAAGGAGGCGCAACTCTCTGGCACCAGCACCACCAGCAAGCTGGGCAAGCTCGGTAGCCGCCTTGTCGGCGAGGTCATTCTCGGTGCCATCCACTGGGGCGACATCTCCGTCATCAAACAAACCGCCGACGGCACATGGACCTCCAAAGTTCTTGAAAAGCTGAACGGCACGTCGGGCACGGCCGTCAAGTTCCTCGACCTCGCCCACTACGTGGGTCCGCAGCCGGCATAAAACCGATACAACCGTCCCCCGTTTGCAGTCCTCCCCGGCAGGCCTGCCTGTAACCCCAGGCAGGCTCCCCGGGTCAAAACAAAGCTCAGGGGGCTACCCCCCAGAACTGCTGCACAACAGTCGTCGGGATGGGTCCTCAGTGCCCCACCACAGTTCACGCCTTCCCGTACACCGCCTCCAGCAGCTCCGCCGCCAGCTTGTGCATAGGCCGCAACAGCGGAAAGTTCGCCAGCTTCAACGTCAGCAGCAGCATCTTCAACGTCCCATCGAACAGCGTCTTCGTCCGCCCCTGCCCCGGCGACTCGTCATACACCCAGAACAGGATGATGCCCATCTGGTACATCCACAGCAGCCGCGGCAGGTACGGCGCAACGTTCTTCGGCAGCTTCACTGCGCTTTCCGCAACCGCCCGCGCAAACAGCGCCGTGTCCTCCTCCCGAATCCCGGCCGTCGCTTCCCCAAACGGCGACAGTGGATGCTTCGGATCCGTGTGCGCCGTCAGCGCTCCCAGCAACGCCCGGTTCTCCGCAAAGTAGGTCAGCTTCTCCCCCACAATGCCGCGCAGCCGCTCCTCCAGCGTCCGGCTCCGGTCCAGCGCCGCCGCCAGCTCCGGCCGCATCTCCTCCTGTGCCCGCTCATAAAACGCCATCACAATGGCGTCCTTGCTTTCAAAGTAGTAGTACGCCGCGCCCACAGCCACGCCTGCGCTCGTCGCAATCTCCCGCATCGTCGCACTGGCAAAGCCGCGCTCGCGAAAAATCTCGAGCGCGGCCTCCAGTATCCGCCTGCGTGTCTCTTCTGACTTCTTCAACCCAGGCTTCCCCGGATCCTTCTCCACCGCGGTCGGCGCCATGCTCCTACGCTACCGCAATCGGCGCCATCGGCTTCTTCCGCAGGTTCGCCAGCACCAGGATGTTCGCAAAGTGCACAATGCCCAGCACCAGCAGCACCGCACCCAGCTTGCTGCTCTCCAGTTCAATCACCTGCCGCAGCGTGTCTAGCGGCTCATACGTCTTCAAAAACAACGCGACGTATCCCAGGTTCATCAGGTAGAACCCCACCACCAGCAGCCGGTTCACAGAATCGGCAAGCTCCGTATTTCCCCCAAATGCATTCACCAGAAACACCCGCCCACTCTTGTGCAGTGTGCGCGCAACCCAAATCGTCAGCGCGATGCTGATCGCCAGATAACTGAAATAGCAGGAAGCAACATACATGGCAACACCTCTCCGTCTCATCTAAACCGCATTGTTGAACGTGTTCAAAAATGAGATTAGCCTCCATTCCGCAGGGTTGCAAGCAAAAAGTGAACATGTTCAAGAATAATTTCTCGGCCCACACCAGGCCCGGCTGACCCGGCTCACAATCCCGGGCCAGCCCATCCACCCGCACCCGTTAAAACAAAACCTTCAAGCTAAACTGCAGCTGCCGCGACGTCGCAGCCGCCGTCACCACACCCGCCGTCGGACTCGCCACCACCGCCGCACCCCGGTTCGCCGCCGTCCCCTGCGTCGGCCCGCCTGAGAACACCACCGGGTTCGGCGTCAGCAAATTCGTCTTGTTCAACAGGTTGAAGGCCTCCGCCCGAAACTGCAGCGAAGCCCACTCGCTCACCCGCGTCGTCTTCAGCAGCGACATGTCCCAGTCCGCATACCCCGCCGATCGCAGCGTGTCCCGCCCCAGATTCCCCTCTGTGCCATACGCCGGTGCCAGGAACGCAGCCGGATCAAAGAACCGCGCCGCCTTCTCCCCCGATCCTCCGCCCGGGTACAGCCTGCCCCGAAACGCCGGGTTCCCATCCGGCCGTACCGGGTTGCGCGTGTCCCCGCTACCCGTCGGGTTGTAGCCAAGCTGCGGCGTAAACGGCAGCCCGCTCTGCACGGTCACAATCGTGCTCGCCGTCCACCCGCTCACCAGCTTGTCCACCACCGGTCCACCCGCGCGCAACAGCACCCTCCGCGCGCCCAACCCAGATCCGAACGGCAGGTCATAGCTCCCGTTCACTGCCAGCAGGTGCCGCACATCCGTCGCCGCCGGTCCGTAGTCCAGCGACGGGTTCTTCGGAAAGCTCACAAATGCCGGCGTATTCGCGCTCACACTCGTATTCCACGCGCTCCCGTTGTCCAGGTTCTTGCTCCACGTGTACACGCCGCGCACCTGCAACCCATTCCGCAGGTTGCGCCGCACGTCCACTGTCAGCCCGTTGTAGCTGCCGCTACCGCCGCTCACCCAGCTCGTCGTGTTCGCCACCAGTGGGTTCGCCCGCACCGTTGTCGGGTAATAAATCCGCCCGTTCGCCACCCCGGCGGGGCAGTCGTTCTGGCACACCACGCTCGCCGGCTCATTCTGGTTCTCACTCAAAATCTGGTGGTATCCCCGCGACCCCACATACCCAACCGTCAACGACAGGTTCGGCAGGAGCTCGCGCTCCACCTTCACCGTGTAGCTCAGCACCGTCGGCGTCCGCAGGTCCGTCTGCACGTTCGACGGCGAAATCAGCCCCGGCGCACCGCTCGTCGGCCGTGCCACCGTCGTTCCGCTATAGCTCACCGTCGTGTTGTAGGGCGCAGCCTGGTCCAGCCGGTAGTCCAGGTTGTCCAGCAGGGAATCGTGCACTCCAAAGCCCGCCCGCACCGCCGTCTTGCCGTCACCGGTCGCATCCCATGCCAGGCCCACGCGCGGCTCCGGCAGCAGTTTTGCGCGGTTGGTCAGCAGCCCGTTCGTGCCCACCGTCGGCGTCGTGCTGATTACGCCGTTCGTCAGCGTATACACACCCGCCCGCCCCTGCGCCTCGTTAAAGCCGTTGCTGCTCTCCAACCGCAGCCCGGCCTGCAGCTCCAGGCCTCGCCGCGCTTTCCACGTGTCTTCGATAAAACCCGCGCCAAACCAGCTCCGCCACGCCAGCTCCGTCGCCTGCGGCACCACCGTAAACGTTTTAATATTGCCCGCCAAAAACGTCTGCAACGACGCAAAGCTCGCCTGGCCATATTGGTTCTGCGCCAGGTTGTCATTGCTCTGCAGCCGCTGCAGCCATCCGCCGGCCTCAATTGTGTGGTTGCCCAGCGTCACGTACACGTGGTCGTCATACGTATACAGCGTGCGCGCAATCTGGTTGTTCGACCCCACATTCGCACCTGCGCCCGTCACCTGCGAGCTCCCGTTCGACGCCGTTGATCCCGCAATCACCACGGCCCCAATCGGCTTACCCGGCACAAACGTCCCTGCTGCCGCCGCCACATCCGCCGGCACCGATCCCATAAACGCAAAGCTCGCCCGGCTTAGACCCACCCTCGCCGTGTTCAGCACCCGTGCCGAAAACACGTGCTGCTCCTGCAGGCTCAGCACCTGCTCCCGCAGCGCCTCGTCAATCAGGCTGTACGGGTTTTGCGTCGGCGTGTGCGCGGTGGAATCGTCCACCGTGTACACACCGAACAGCAGGTCGTTCACACCCAGGTTCGCGTCCGCCCGCACCGTTCCAAAGTCCTCCCGAATATGCTGGGTTGGCGTCGAGTACGCAAGTGCAATCCCACCGCCCAGCTCCGGTCCGTTCGCCACCGGCCACAGGTTCAGCAGTGGCTTCACTGAAGCCACAGCCGCGGCTCGCGATGCATTGTCCGGCACCAGCGTCACATCGCTCAGCCCCAGGTTCTGCCTGTACCCCTCATAGTTGCCGAACAGAAAAACCTTGTCGTGCCGCACCGGCCCACCCAGCGCCGCGCCATAGTTGTTCCGTTGAAACTCCGGCTTCTTTGCCTGGTCAAAGTAGTTCCGCGCGTCCAGCGAGCTGTTACGCAAAAACTCGTACGCCGCACCATGCACCCGGTTCGTTCCGCTCGTCGTCACAATGCTGATCTGCGCACCCTGCCGCTTGCCATAGCTCGCGCCATACGTATCGCTCACCACGTTGAACTCGCGCACCGCTTCCACACCCAGCAACTGACCGCTCGTTCCTCCGGGAGTTACATTAATCAGCGAAGCTCCCGTATATTCCACACCATTCAGTAAGTACAAGTTATCCTGCGGCCGCCGCCCACTTACACTGAACATATTCCCGACTGAACTATTTGAAGTACCCACAGACCCCGACCGCTGCGACGTGTAGTTCACGGTCGCCGGATTCAACGTAATTAACTGGTCGTAACTCCTCCCGTTCAGCGGCAAGGTCTTCACCTGCCGCTCCGTCACCACCCCCGCCACCTGCTCGTTCGACAGGTTCACCGTCGGCGCCGCGTCCGATACGCTCACCTCCTGCGCATCCGTCGCCACCCGCAGCTGCAGGTTCAGCGCCTGCGACTGCCCCACCGCCAGCACCACGCCGGTGTGCCGCTCCGTCGCAAACCCGGTCGCCTCTACCGTCACCGTGTACGTTCCCACGGCAATCGACGGCGCAGAGTAGCGGCCTGCCGCATCGGTCTCTAGCCTCCGCTCCGTGCCCGTGTCCTGGTTGCGCACATGCACCGTTGCCATCGCCACAGCCGCCCCGGACACATCTGTCACAACGCCGCTCAGCGTGCTTCCCACCACCTGCGCACTCGCCGTGGAGACCGTCACCAGAACCGCCGTGGAAACCGCAGCCAACGCTAAACGTGAACCGACCTGCAGGGCAGGGCGCGTCGCCGCGCGAAACCGAAAAGAGCTCAACATAGTTTTTCCTTTTGTGTGTGTTCTACCTGTGCGGGGCAGCGCAGCATGCATCTCTACGCGCGCAGAAAGAGGGCGAGCTCAGCCGCAACAACAACAACGCAGGTGGACGAACTGTGGCATGGAAACACATCTCTCGGCCAGGGACAGCCCCGGCTAAACAATGCTTTGGAGTGGAAAGGAAATCGCAAAACAGGAACGGACGTTCGCTCGACCTAGCGGCAACAACAGGTGCAGCGACAAAGGGAGCAAACGACCATCACCTGATTGTGCACCACTGTGCCCGGAACGCAAAACGAAGCTCTCAGAGCTTGGCCCCGCTGCTCTCCCGCACCACTAACTCAAAGGCGGTCAGCACGTCCATTCCGGGCCTGTGCGGGTTCTCCACCCGGTCCAGCATTACGCTCATCGCCAACCGGCCCATCTCCGCGCAATTCTGATGAATGGTCGTCAACGGCACCGGCAAGAACTTCGCGTACTTCACGTCGTCCATGCCCGTCACGCGCACATCCCCCGGCACACGCAGACCGCGGTTCAGCAGGTGCTGCATCACCGTCGCCGCCGTCTTGTCGTTCGCGCACACCATTGCATCCGGCTTCTCGGCCGCAAGCAGAGCGTCCAGCGCCGCTGCATCCTCCACATCGCCCGTCCACACCGCACCCTGGTAAGAAAGGCCCGCTGCGCGCACCGACTCCCTGTACCCCGCACTCCGCACCTGCACCGTCACGCCGGATCCAACCCGCGACACAAACACCGGCCTTTTCGCACCCGCCGCAATCACATGCTCTGTCACCAACGCGCCCGCGCGGTGATTGTCGATCCCGATCAGGTCATACTTCGACCGCCGTGGAAACGGCTCCAGGCAGCGGTCCAGCAGCACAATCGCGATCCCTGCCTTTTCCAGCGCAGTCACCACCCGCACATTCGCCGCGTGCCGATCGACGGAATACTCCAGCGGTGCAAAGAACACACCCGTCACCCGCTGCGCAATAAACTGCCGGCACAAATCCTCTGCCCCTGCCGCCGCAGACTCCGTCTCCTCCGCCATATGCCCCCACGTCAACGAGTGTGGCCGCGCCAGCGGCGACGTCATCATCCCGCGGCACATCGGCTCAAAAATTTCCGTCAGCCCCAAGTCCGGGATCAACAGACCAAATCGCAGCGCCGTTCCACCCGTCGTCGACGGCTGCTGCACAAACGTACCCGACCCGGCCCGCCGCCGCACCCGGCCTTCCCTCTGCAACTGGCCAATCGCCTTGGCCACCGTAATCCGCGACGCAGAAAACCGTTCGCACAGCAGCGCCTCGCTCGGCAAACGGTCGCCAATCTTCCAGCGCCCGTCCTCAATCTCTCGCAGCAGCTGCTCATAGATCGAGCGATGCAGCGGCAACTCCGCTCGCCCTGGCAATGCCGCCGTACCGTCCCCTAACCACCTTCCTTTACCCTCACTGGTCGCCATCCCATCTCACCTCGCACATTCGATCTGCCTACACCACCGGCCTACCCGCGAGCTGCATCCATCGCTTTGCCCGCTAGTTCACCTGCGCAATCAACGCTCCGAACGCCGGCAGCGTCAGGCCCTCCACTGACGTCGCCTTCATCAGCCCATCACCTTCCGCCAGCAGCGGCGTCACCGCAGACCCCTGCAGGCCCGCAGCCTTCAGATCCAGCGACACCGTCTGCGGCTCAGCCGACATATTCAGACTCACCACCACAGCTTTCGCCCCCGCAGGAGCTGTCCGCACATAGCTCAGTACCTGCGGATTCGCCGTATCCAGCATCACCACACCGCCGTCGTGCAGTGCCGGCATCCCCCGCCGCATCGCGATCAGCTTCTTGTGCCAGTTCAGCAGCGAACTCGGGTCAGCCTCCTCACTCGCAACGTTCAGCGAGACATAATTTCCCGGCACCGGCAGCCACGTCTTCGCATCCGTGCTGAACCCGCTCTGCGGGCTTCCGTCCCACTGCATCGGCGTCCGCTCGCCGTCCCGGCCCTTGAACTTCGGCCACCCGGTAATCCCGATCGGGTCCTTCACGTCCTCCACCCGCGTCGGCGTCGAGGTCACCATCCCCAGCTCTTCGCCGTAATACATCAGCGCCGTCGCCTTGCTCGTCAGCAACACCGCCGCAATCACCTTGTCGATCTGCGCGTCGTGCACACCATCTCCATACCGGTCATGGCTCCGCACGTTATCGTGGTTGTCGAACACAAACAGCGGCTGCGATCCCTGCAGCTCCGTCTCCGCCTCGGTAATGTACTGCCGCAGATACGGCGCACTCAGCGTTCTTCCCGCCGCCCTGCTCGGAAACCCGATCAGCATGTCCATCGGCAGCTGCAGCTCGTCATGCGCCGCCCCGCCGTACCACTTGTCCAGCTCCGCCGTGTTCGGCAGGTACGTCTCCCCAATCAGCACACGGTTCCCGGGGTACTTCTCGATCATTGCCCGCATCCGCTCGATCACCGGATGCACGCTCTCCAGGTTGCTCGTGTACATCTCCTTCAGAATCGGATCGCCCTGCGCATTCACGCCGCCCAGCTCCGGCTCATCGCGCCCCTGCGGATCCTCAAACAGCGTCGGCACTGCATCCAGCCGGAACCCACCCACACCGCGGTCCAGCCAGAACCGCATCCCGTCGAACATCGCCTTTTCTACCGCGGGATTGTTGTAGTTCAGATCCGGCTGCTGCACATAAAACTTGTGGTAGTAAAACTGCTTCCGCGCCGGCACCCATGTCCACGCGCTGCCCCCAAACAGGCTCTCCCAGTTATTCGGCGGCACCATGCCGTCGTGCTCGAACTTCTTCTGGTATGCCCCCACGCCCGGGTCCGTCGCCTTCTTGCCGTCACTCCACACGTACCAGTCCGCCTTCGGGTTGGTGCGGCTCGACGCACTTTCCTCAAACCACTTGTGCTTGTCGCTTGTGTGGTTCACCACCCAATCCAGGCATATCCGGATGTTCCGCTTCTTGGCTTCCGCAATCAGCCGGTCCATGTCGGCCACCGTACCGTACTGCGGGTCCACCTGCACAAAGTCTGAGACGTCGTACCCAAAGTCCACCTGCGGCGAAGGAAACATCGGCGCAATCCACACCGCGTCCACACCCAGCCCCTTCAGGTAGTCCAGCCGTTGCGTAATCCCGTTCAGGTCGCCCACGCCGTCCCCGTTGCTGTCCTGGAACGATCGCGGGTAGATCTCATACACCACCGCGTGCTTCCACCAGGTCTCATCGTGCGTCGGTGTCGCCGCCGTGCGCAGCTCCGCAGCTGTTGGTGCAGGCCCCGCAGACGCAACAGTTTGCGCACCCGCACCGTTCACCAACATCGCACTCGCGCACAGGGCGCAGGCAAACCATTTCGCAGTCATGAACAGTCCCCTAAATTCATAGATGCACAGCAATCGCCATCGACATAGCACACCACTTATAAGTGGTGCGTCAAGCTGTACACACAGTTCGTCCCACGCAATAGCATGTTAGCCATCCCAACCCGGCAAGCGACCTCCACTCAACCTCGAATCCCGGCATAAACCCCCAAGAAAACGCTTACTCCCTCCAAAAAGAACCACCTACTAAATTCAGTAGTTTGCCCCACCTAAATCCCAAAATGTGTAATGCCTTTTCGGGTACTTCGCCTCAACCTTTTGATTGACAACGGTCTCAACAATCCCTTAGAGTCCACGTCGTTCCATACATCAGCAGAGTTGCCGTCTCAGGCAGCCGCACTGCTCATGAAACTGAACCGCGTTTCATCCTCTGGAGGATCAGCAATGAACATCACAAGAAAGGTGAGCGCCCTCGCTCTCTCTGCCGTCCTACTTTCGGCAGGAGCAAGCTACGGCCAGGCCATCTACGGTTCCCTCAACGGCACCGTAACGGACCCCACCGGCGCCGCCGTTCCCAATGCCACGGTCACCGTCACGGACATCAGCAAGGGAACGTCCGTCACCGTCACCGCCAACAGCTCCGGCGCCTACACCGTCGAGCACCTCATTCCAGACGCCTACTCCATCAAGATCACGGCACCCGGCTTCACCACCTTCTCCACCACCGGCGTCCAGGTTTCCGCAGACACCTCCCCCAAGGTCGATGCCGCCCTCACCGTCGGTGACACCGGCACCGTCGTCGACGTCTCCGCCGGCGATATCCCCACCCTCAAGACCGACCGCGCAGACGTCGCCACCATCTTTGACGCGAAGTCTACTGCTGACCTGCCGCTGCCAAACCGTAACTTCACCGGCCTTCAGCTCCTGCTCCCCGGTACCCAGTTGCTCGGCTGGTCCCACGCCTCGTCTGAAAATCCCCAGGGTTCCCAGCAGATCGTTGTCAACGGCCAGCTCTTCTCCGGCGTAGGCTACGAGCTCGACGGCACGGATAACGAAGATCCCATCCTCGGCATCATCGTCGTCAATCCCTCGCTCGATGCCGTCTCCGAGTCCAAGATCTCCACCCAGAACTACGACGCCGAACAGGGCAAAGCTGTCGCTGCCATTCAGACCGCGCAGACCAAGTCCGGCACCAACCAGCTCCATGGCGGCGTCTTCGACTTCCGTCAGTCCGACGCCAACCAGGCGAAGAACCCCTTCAACTCGCCAGACAGCATCACCCACCGCATCGTCCCCGTCGCCCTGCAAAGCGATTTCGGTATCTTCATGGGCGGTCCCATCCAGAAGGATCGGGTCTTCGTCTTCGGCGAGTACGAGGGCTTCCGCAATAAGGTGGGTACCTCCACCGGTCTTAACTCCGTTCCCACCAACCTCCTCCGCACCTCGTGCGCCGGCCCCGTCGGTTGCGACTTCTCGGACTACGTTGGGAGCACGGTCGTGAACGGCGTCACCACCGTCGCCCCGGGCAAGGCGAGCCAGGTCATTGCCAATCCGTTGACCGGTGCCGCGTATGTCAACAACATCATCCCCAAGGCACAGCTCAACGCGGCAGCCATCGCCCTGCTTGAGCAGTACCCGGTCGCCAACACCTCCACCGCCGGCACCCCGTACCAGAACCTCTCCGCCGTCGGTACCGGCTTCTTCAACTACGACAAGGGTGTGATCCGTCTCGATGCCCAGGTGTCGGAGAAGATCCACTACTTCAACCGCTTCAGCTACTTTGAGAACACCCTCACCGGTGGCACAGCGTTTGGTGCTCTCGGCGGCCCTGGCTTCGGCACCGGCGGCTTCGGCGGTACGTCGCGCGGTCACAACATCAGCTGGGCAACCGGCGGCGACGTTGTCGTCTCGCCCAAGTGGGTTACTGACATCCGCTTCGGCTTCCTCCGCTACTCCATCGCCACCTCCAAGTACGACGGCGGCACACCGTTCGCCTCCAATGCAGGCATTCCCGGGCTCAACGGCAACACAGGCAACACCGGTGGCGCTCCAGAGTTCGATATCGATGGTCCGCCGAACAACGCAATCGGCAACGCCGGCGCGAACTTCGGCTCGGGCCTCGGCGTCAACCGTTGCAACTGCCCACTCACTGAGAATGAGCGTCAGTACCAGGTCGTAAACAACTGGACGCACGAGCTCGGCAACCACTCCATCAAGTTCGGTGTCGACTTCCGCCACGCCTACAACCTTCGCGTGCCGTCCGACAGCAACCGTGCTGGCGTCCTTGCCTTCCAGAGCCACACCACGCAGCAGGCCGGCATCGGTGGCCTCGGCTTCGCCAGCTTCGTCCTCGGCGACGTAGGCCAGCTCTCGCGCTATGCCAGCACCTCCACGAATGCTTCAGAGACGCAGAACCGCCTCTTCGAATACATCCAGGACACCTGGAAGTTCAACCGCAAGCTGACACTCAACATCGGTGTTCGCTACGAAACGTACTTCCCGGAAAAGGTTGAAAAGGATCAGGGCGCCATCCTGAACCTGGATACCGGCAACCTGCAGGTCGCGCATGAGGGTCCGTACTCCGGCAGCATGGGCACCAAGAACAACGCGTCGCTCATCGCCCCCCGCGTCGGTGTGGCATACACCCTCGACAACAAGACTGTCCTTCGCGCCGGCTACGGCCGCTCGTTTGACATCGGTGTCTTCGGCTCCATCTTCGGCCACGCCGTCACCCAGAACCTGCCGGTGCTCTCCAAGCAACAGGTCACCAGCTCCGGCAACGGCTACGTCTTCGCTCTCGGTGGCACGCCGCCGGCAGCCAACTTTGGTGGTGGCATCGTCGGCGGCAACATCGCTCTGCCCGACGGTGTAAACGCCAACGCCCGTCCCAACACCGACAGCTTCCCAACGATCGATGCCTGGAACGCCGCAGTGCAGCGTGACCTTGGCCACCAGTACTCGGTCACCGTCGCCTACGTCGGCAACAAGGGAACTCACACCTTCGCTGGAGACGGTTCCACCACCAACCCGAATGAGGTTGCAGTCGCCGCAAATGGTCTGGTCTATAACCCGGCACCATCCGGACAGTTCCAGCCAGCGGCCAATGTCGTGTGCGTCGGTGCGCAGTTTCCCAACCTGCCCTGCAGCAACAGCGGCGATCCGGCACGGCGTCGGTACTACCCCCGCTTCGGCTGGACACAGGACATCAACTACTTCTCCTCGCACGCTGACTCGCACTTCAACGCCCTGCAGGTCACACTCGATAAGAAGTTCTCCAACAACTATCAGTTCGTGATGAACTACGCGTACCAGAAGTCCACCAACTACGCGACCGACTACTACGAAATCAACAAGCAAATTACCTTCGGCAACCAGGACGATCTTCGTCAGAGCCAGTTGACGTTCTTCGGCAACATTGGTTTCCCGGTCGGTCATGGTCAGCGCTACTTCGCAAATGCCAATGGAGTTGTCGACCGTGTTATCAGCGGTTGGCAGGTCAGTCCCACCTTCAACATTGCCAGCGGCCTTCCTTTCTGGGCCACCTACAGCAACTCCTCCAGAAACAAGGACACGGGCCCAAGCCAGCCCAACTACACCGGTTCCGGCTTCAGTACAGGTGTTAAGGGACAGGACTTCCTCGGCACGCTCACTGACTTCACGCCAGGTGGAACCGACCTGACCGCAACCACCACTGCCGTCGAAGGCTTCTCCAACCCGGGTTTTGCTCAGTTCGGTAACCTCCGGCGCAACTCGTTCTTCGGCCCCGGCTACTACAACGTCGATGCCGCCGTACAGAAGACCATTCCGATCAAGGAAAGCATCAACATCGTCTTCCGGACTGACTTCTTCAACATCCTCAACCACATGAACTACGCCAACCCCAACACCAACATCGACATCAACGGCGGCCAGATCACCGGTCTCGCCCCAGGTGTCAACCAGACACGTCAACTCCAGTTCGCCGGCCGCGTCAACTTCTAAGCAGCCGCGTACCTTGCGGGGGAGGGCTTCGGCCCTCCCCCGCTTTTTCGTGTCAACCCCCCAGGTCCGCAATGCACCGTACAAACGCAAGCCGGCCAACAAGTTACGCCTGCAAAATAGTTGGCACACTTACCCCCGTCAGCTTTCTACAATAGAAACAGCAGCAAAACGTCCAACCGGTACAGGGCTCCCACCAGCGCAGAAGGAACCAATGAACACGCGACCAGACTCCGCAACTCCAATCCAAACAGGAATTTGCAACGCGTTGTTCTCCGCTGCCTTTGTCCTCAGTACTTTGGCACTCCTTGCCGGGGGGGTGGTATCCGCTCAATCCATCCAGCACACCATCGACACAGGCCACCCGGAACAAGCCCTTCAAGCCCTCGACGCCGATCCAAAAGCTGAAAATCACGACCGTCTCCGCGGGGAAGCGCTCTACGCTCTGAACCGCTTCCCTGAAGCCGAAAAAGCACTCGCAGCCGCCCCACTCACCGACCTCATCGCAACCCAGCTCCGCGGCCTGACCCTCTTCCGGATGGGTCGTCCAGCCGACGCCATCCCACTGCTTGAAAAAGCTCACACCTGGACACCCGAAACCAAAGCGGACCCAGCCTACGTCCTGGCCCTCTGCTACATCGACGCACGACGCTACGATGACGCCCGTCATGCCTTTGCAGAGCAGTACGGATTTCCTCCCGACTCCGCTCCCGCCCACCTCCTTGCTGCCAGAATGCTTCTCCGTCGCGAGTACGTCCCCATCGCCCAGGAAGAAGCCAGAAAAGCGCTCGCCCTTGACCCAACCCTCCCCGAAGCTCACATGCTCCTCGGTGAAGTAGCCCTCGCCCAGGCTCACGTCGATGAAGCCATCGCTGAACTCTCCTCGGAGCAACTACGCAACCCGCTCAACGGAGCGGTCTACGATCGGCTTGGCGACGCCTACTCGCGCAAAGGGGACTACGCCCAGGCCCAGCAGACCCTGCAGCGAGCCCTCCTGCTCGAACCCAACTCCACCGGCCCCTACATTCTCCTCGGCAAAGTCCTCCTGAAACGCAACGACCCCTCCACCGCCGCAGGCTTCCTCGAACGAGCCGAGCACATGGATCCAGCCAACTACATGACCCACAACCTGCTCGGTCAGGCGTACCGCGGGCTTGGCCGAACCTCCGACGCCCAGCGGGAGACCGCTCTCTCGCAAAAGATCCAGGCCGACACCGCTCCAAAATTCGACACCCCCAAATAATGCCTCGCCGCCCCACCCTCGCCCTCCTCGTCATCGCCACGGTTCTGCTTCTGCTCGCCAGAAACACCACGACCACGCAAGCAGCCACCGCAACACAACCTCACCTCGCCGACCCTGATAAAGCCTGCATCCAGTGCCACGCAGCCATCGTCAACACCTACCAAAAAACCTCGATGGCAAAGGGCAGTGGTCTCGCGACGGAGCAACTCGACGCCGCAACCTTTACCCACCAGACCTCAGGAGTTACCTACAAGGTCAGCGAAAAGGACGGCATCGCGCGCCTTCACTCCACCCGCGAGAGCGAGGTCGCACCGCTGGACGATTCTGAGCAGCTCGCGTACTACATCGGCTCAGGCATTCACGGCAGAACCTACCTTTTCAGCCGCAGCAATGGCGACAGCAAGCTCTGGTACGAGGCTCCCATCAACTGGTACACCCGCAGGGCGGCATACGGCATGGCACCAGCGTACGACGCAGCGACAACGGCGCCCCTCGCGCTGCCCACCGACGCCAATTGTCTCCACTGCCACACGGGTTCCGTTCAGCAGACCCTGCCCACCGCACCCAACGCATTCAGTGACCAACCCTTCCTGCAGGCCGGCATCGGTTGCAGCAGCTGCCACGGTAGCAGTGCGGAGCACCTTAGGACACAGGGCAAATCACGCATGCTGAAACTGGCCACACTCTCCCCTGGCAAGCAGGACAGTGTCTGCCTTCAGTGCCACCTTGAAGGCGATGCAATGGTCCAGCGTTCCGGCCACACACTCTCCTCCTTTACTCCCGGCCAGGAACTCTCCGACACAGCCGTCTACTTCGTCAACGCATCGTCTGAAAAGACCAAAGAACGTGCAGGCAGCCAGTATGAAGCACTGCTCAGGTCCGCATGTCGCCGCGCGGTCGGAGAAAGCCTCACCTGCACCACATGCCACGATCCACACAGCGAGCCATCCCCGGAGCAGCGCGTCGCTTTCTACCGAGGCAAGTGTCTCCAGTGTCACGGCGACTCCGCATCCTTCCACCCTGCAGCTCACCATCCAGAGCAGCAAAGCTGTGCAGCATGCCACATGCCATCGCGTGCGACCTCCGATATCTCGCACGAGCAGAACGTCGATCACGACATCGAAGCCCGCCACCAGCCGCATGGCGCTTCATCCAAGCCGACGCTCTCCCTCAGTAACCTTGGTGATCCTGCCCCGCAGGCAAGATTCACGCGAGCCGTCGACCTGATACCAATCGGCAATGCTCAGCCCACGGACCGCGAGCGAGGCCTCGCCTACGCCCAGTTTGCCGTCCGCGGCGATCGGGCAAGTTATGGCGAAGCCGTCAAGCTGCTCCAGTCTGCAGAAGCGCAAGGTGCCGATGACAGCGTGGTGCACGAACAGCTTGGATACCTGGCGCAAATCGCAGGAGACGCAAAGATCGCGCGCAGCCAATATGCCGCAGCGCTGGCGAAGAACACGCACGACGAAGCAGCACTGTCCAACCTTGCTGTCCTCGACGCCCAGCAGGGAGACATGACCAGCGCCATTCGGCACCTGACCACTATCTCCACCGACGACCCAGGTCAAACCACGGCCCTGCTGAATCTGGCCCTGCTGCAATGCAAGGGCGGGGAGGGCAGCGCTGCACGATCCACCCTGAAACGCGCTCTCCAGTTCAATCCAGACAGTCCAGATGCACGCCGCTTCCTAACCACCGGCGACTATGGAGGCTCCCACTGCGCCGTGCACTAGGTGCGGCTCGCCCCTCGTACTCACAATCCACATCGAATCACCACTCATGAGAGGATTTTGCTATGAGCGATTTCATCCCAAAACCAGGATCCGTGAAGATCGGCGGTCTAAGCCGCGCAGCCCAAAAGCTGCAGGCAGCCAAAGAAAAGGCCGCTGGCAACGCAGGCAATAAGTCACACGCAAACAGCAACAATATGAAGGCGACCGGAACACTTACCGGAGCCAAGAAGGCGTCGTTCCAGCGTAAGTCCGTGTAGCAAAGGACGCCGACCATCAGGAGCGGTCAAACACTCCCGTGCAGAAGGTCAACCCGGGGCCCGTCAGTGTGTCACCTGCGCGCAGTAGCCGCCAGGGTATGGTTGGCTGTCGTGCTCTGCGCCTGCTGGTCCGCATCGCTACACGCGATCCCTTGCGAGCGATTCGGCCCGGAGTCGGCACAGCTTACGCTGGTATTTCTGCATGGTTCGTCGGGGGCAGAGGAGTACCGGGCTTTAGCCGAACAGTGGGCGGCTAAAGGGTACCTTGTACTGTTTCCGCACTACTACGAGGCTGCACACAGCACCACTCCAAGCGATTCACAGTATGCAGCCTGGGTCAACGCCGTCCGAAGCTGCATTGACCAACAGGCACCTCGCGGCAAGCCGGTAGTTCTCTTCGGCATCTCGCTTGGGGCATCGGTGGCGCTCGCAGCCGGCACCGTCTTACCGCAGGTTGACTCCGTGGTGGACTGGGCGGGCAGCCTGCCCGACAGCTACTTCTACCACCTGCAGCGTCTGCCACCCCTGCTGATTCTGCATGGCGATGACGACACGAACGTACCTGTCGTAAATGCGCGCCAGCTGTTTGAACTGTGCAGGCGCGTGGGTACGGTCTGCACCGGCACCATCTATCGCCACGACGGTCATGTCTTTCCCAGCCATCGTGACGACGCGAAGGAGCGCACACAGGCGTTTCTGCAATCTCGCATTGCGCTTGCGGCCAAGCAATAGTAACTGCCGTCTCACCTTTCCGTAACGCCAGCATAGGTGGGCAGGGCCGCCACTGCGTTCGCCCGCTCCGACTCACCGCGCAGCCTCAGTGCGCAACCGCACGCCGGCCCTTGCCTTCCACAACCTCGGCGAATCCATCCACCCGTGGCGCGGCAAACTCCTCTGTCGTGCCACTCGGCCAGCGGACGCTCACACCCGTCAGCGTCGCTGCCGTGCCCAGGCCAAAGTGCAGCCGCAAATCGCTCGAACTGTTGTAGCTTGACCCGCTCCGCACCTCATCCACCCAGATGCGCGTGGCTCCGTGCACGGTCACGCGCGCGCCAATCGCATCCCGGTTCGACTGCACCCCTACCAGCCGCAGCCCGAGCCAGTGGTTGCCGTTCGCGGCCTCGTTCACCAGCAGCATCGGGCGGTCGCTCAGGTTGTTCACAATGGCGCTCAGCCGGCCATCGTTCCACAAATCGGCTACAGCCAGGCCACGTCCACTCAGCGGTTCGTTCATCCCCGGCCCCGCGGCCTTCGACAGGTCTTTGAACTTGCCACCGCCCGCATTCCAGTAAAGAAAGCGCGGCTCGCGGAAGGTCGCACCCAGCTTGGCCGAATCCACCTCCGGATAGACGTGGCCGTTCACCACCAGCAGGTCGGGCCGGCCATCATTATCGACGTCGGCAAATGCCGCACCCCATCCCAGCGCATCCGCATTAATGCCAAGTCCGGCGGCAAAGGTCGTGTCGGTAAACGTGCCGTCCCCATTCGCGTGGTACAGCGTGCTGGTGTCGTCGCTGAAGTTGGTCTTGAACAGGTCCAGGTGACCGTCGCCATCAAAGTCGGCTGCCGTCGCACCCATCCCCGCTTGCTCGCGACCGTCTTCATTGAATGCGGCGCCCACATCGGCAGCAACGTCCTTGAACGTGCCGTCGTGCTGGTTGTGGTACAGGATGGCCGGCGTGGAATCACAGGCGACATAGATATCCGGCCAGCCGTCTTCGTCATAATCCAGCGTCGTCACAGAGAAGCAGTAGTGCCCGTCCGTCTTCTGGATACCGCTGGCCGCGCTCACATCCTTAAAGTGGACTTTGCCATCCGCAGCCTTGCCTTCATTGTGAAACAGCAGATTCGGCGCCCATGGCAAACCGCGCGGACCGCACATCACCGGCGTGCCTTTCCACGTGCAGCCCTGCTCTTCGCCGGGCTTCGGCGTCTTCGCCAGGTCGAAGTGCACGTAATTTGCCTCAACAATGTCCAGCCGGCCGTCGCGGTCATAGTCGATAAAGGCACAGCCGGTGCCCCACTCCTTGCCACTGCCGGCCACACCCGCGCTCTCCGCGACTTCCGTAAAGCGCACACCGCCGTCGTTGTGGAACAGCCGGTTCTTGCCATACGCGGTCACGAGAATGTCGTCATAGCCGTCATTGTCGTAGTCGCCCACGCACGCGCCCTGACCCCATCCGTTGCTCACCATGCCTGTCTTCGCGGTCACGTCCGTAAAGGTGCCGTCATGGTTGTTGTGGAACAGGTGGTTCGTCGGCGCATCGCCCCTCGCATGGCCTGCACCGTCCAGCTCCGTCCCGTTCACCAGAAAAATGTCCTGCCATCCGTCACGGTCGTAGTCCAGCACGGCGACGCCGCTGCCTGTCGCTTCCACAATGTACTTCTTGCTCTCGGCACCGCCGTTCACGTTGCGCACCGCGATGCCTGCCTTTGCCGCAACGTCGACGAACCACGCCGGCGACGGATGCTCCGCGCTCGCAGGGTACGGCAAAGCAGCCTTCTGCGCGACGCATCGCGCACAAAGGCCGAGCAGCGGGAAAAAGAGCAACACTAGACGAAGCAGGCGCACGCAGGTTTGACGATACCGCCGTTCCGTTCGCGTTGTCTTGTGCGGCAGGCTCAAGCCGCCCGTTCCGCCTGCAGCATGGCCGCCACCTTGGCGCGCCGAATGCGTTCACGCAGCGCAGCCGTCGCCACCCGGTGGCACCGCAGGCACAGCGTTCGAATGTTGACGAGGTCGCATTCGCCTCCACCTTCCACCACCGGCAGAATGTGATCCGCATCCCACAGGCTTTTGCGCAGCTTGGTCTTCAAGCCCCAGTGCGCCATCAGCTCCTGGCGTCTGGCACCGCGCGATCGCCGGAGTCTGCGCAACTCAAACAGGGTGTCGGCCCCACAGCCACAGCACATACCCTTATCACGCAGGAATACCTGCTCCCGCAGGTACGCAGGCTGCGACCGTAGCCGCCACTCGTGCACGCAATATGCGGAGCAAAATGTAAAACGACGCGGCGGCACCTCCAGCGAGCACCACCGGCACATGCCCCTGCCATTCGGCCCACGGGGCACAGCCGTCCGCTTCACGCGGCCGCCCTGCATGGTTCTCAGCGTACTCACCACTCTTGTTTTACTGTGCGCAACCGCCGGCGAACAGTGACGGCCTGGCTACTCCACAAAACACAGAGTAGCCAGGCCGAGGTATCGCACTTACGCGTTCAGCGAAGGGTAGTCGGTGTAGCCGGCAGCTTCATGCGAATAAAACAGCTCAGGCCGTTGCGGGTTCAGCGCAGCCTTCTGCTGGAAGCGCGCGGGCAGGTCAGGGTTTGCGATAAACAGTTTGCCAAAGCCAATCGCGTCCGCAACGCCTGCCGCCAGCGCTGCGTTCGCACTCTCCAGCGTGAACTCCTCGTTCATCACATACACGCCGCCAAACTCCTTCTTCAGCATCGGCCCCAGCTGGTCCGGCCCCTGCTTTTCGCGCGCCATCAGGAATGCAAGCTTGCGCTTGCCCAACTCGCGTGCCACGTACCCAAAGCTCTCTGCCCGGTCAGCGTCGCCCATGCTGTGGATGTCCGCACGCGGCGCCAGGTGCATGCCCACGCGACCTGCCCCGTACACCGCAACTGCCGCGTCGGCGCACTGCAGCATCAGGCGCGCGCGATTCTCCACGCTGCCGCCGTACTCGTCTTCGCGGTGGTTCGATGTGCTTTGCAGAAACTGGTCTAGCAGGTATCCGTTCGCGCCGTGCAGCTCCACACCGTCGAATCCGGCGGCCTTCGCATTTTCGGCAGCGCGCCCGAACTGCTCCACCACCGCGTGCACTTCAGCAATCTCCAGCGCGCGTGGTGTCTCAAACCCCGTCATGGGTCGAATCAGGCTCACGTGTCCCTGCGGCTGCAAGGCGCTTGGCCCAACCGGCAACTTGCCGTGCAGGTAGGACGAATGCGAGATGCGGCCCACATGCCAGATCTGCGCAAAGATCCTGCCGCCTGCATCATGCACGGCATCCACCACAGGCTTCCAAAGCTCCACCTGCGCCGCGCTCCAAATGCCGGGGACTTGCGGATAGCCGACACCCATCGGGTCGACCGGTGTTCCTTCTGTAATGATCAGTCCTGCATGTGCACGCTGCCTGTAGTACTCGGCCATCAGTTCCGGTCGCGGCAAGTTGTCGGTGGTGCCGCGAAGACGCGTAAGCGGCGCCATAAAAAAGCGATTCGGCAGATCAAGATCGCCTACACGAATGGGGTCGAACAGGGTGGGCATAGTGTGTCGTTGTCCTCCAACGCACCATTGGATGTGCCGCAATACCGAACGGCTCCTGGCCCCGCCATCTCAGGCTGATTCGCGCCATACCTGCATCTTGTCCAGCGCTTCATCGACGGATGCAGCCACAAGCACGATCGCACGCGCCTTCTCACGCAAAATGCCTTCGGCCACGGCATGGTCCAGGAACTGCAACAGGCCGTCATAGAAGCCTGCGGTGTTCAGCAGGCACACCGGCTTCGCGTGCAGGCGCAACGTCTGCCACGTCAACACTTCGAACAGCTCCTCCAGCGTGCCAAGACCGCCGGGCAGCACAAGAAAGCCATCGGCCCGCTCTGCCATGGTCGCCTTCCGCGTGTGCATGGTGTCCACCACCAGTAGCTCGGTGCAACCCATGTGGGCAATCTCTTTCTCCGCTAGTATCTCGGGAACAATGCCCACCACCGTTCCGCCCGCTTCCAGCGCCGCGCTTGCCACAACGCCCATCAGGCCGACTGTTGCGCCGCCGTACACAAGCCCTATGCCTCGGCCTGCCAGCGCCTTGCCTGTCGCTGCGGCAGCATCGCGGTACTCCGGCCGGCTGCCACTCGTTGACGCACAAAACACGCACACAGAACGCATTGCCATAGCAGCAGCATACCGTTGCGGTTTACCCGTCCGTGCAAACACAAACGGTAGCAAGAGAGAGCGGCGTGGCTCCACCGAAAAGGCAGAGCCACGCCGCTATGTGGTGCGCTATCGCTCTAGCGGAACGAGACGGTGTTGCCGCTCAACTCGTTGGTGACATGCAGGCGCACGGTGGTGTGATCCGCATCCAGCACGTCTGAACCCACTGCTGCCTTGAGCTGCTGTTCACTGTTTGCTGCAAGCGTCACCGGCTGGTCATTCACGAAAATGTTCATCGGAGTTGCAGTGCGGTTCTTCAGTGTCAGCTTAATCATCTTGCCCTTGGGTGCGTTGCTGCCCGCGGCGCTCGGTGTATCGGCAGAACGGCCAAAGATGGAGGCGTGGGCTGCAAACGGTGCAACCAGCGAAAGGCTCAGGGCGGCGGTGGTAACGATACGACGAATCATGTGACTTCTCCTTGGTACTGCTTGTGTTGCTGGCGAAGGTCCACTGCAGTTGAAACATTCGTCGCGCACTTGGTTATACGCTCGCCAAGTGGTTTCGTTCCACTGTTCCCTGTGAAAATAATCAACATTTTAGTAACTTGTTAAGTCACTTGTTTGCAGCAGTTTACGCGCTGTCCACAACCGGACGCTTATGTCCAAAGACGGTCACTGTTTCTCCTCATTTCGGAGGTCGTCAATGACTCAATACAATGATCCTCATGACCTCTTTCCGGTTCAGCACACTCCTGTTTCTCGCCCTCACCATCGCCCCGTTTGCTCGCGGTCAAGAGGTGCAAAGCGCTCCGGGACACTTCGACTACTACCTTATGAATCTGAGCTGGGCACCGGAGTTCTGCCACAACGTTGAGGTGCTGCCGATGAACGAGCGCACCGCCAACAAGCGCGCCGATTCCGCCGACGAATGCGGCACCCCACACGGCTTTGTACTGCACGGCCTCTGGCCCCAAAACTTCAATGGCACATGGCCTGCCACCTGCTCCACTCGCCCCGGGCCCGAGACCTATGCACCCTACCTCGGCGACACGCCCTCCCTCACCCTCCTGCAGCATGAGTGGGCGAAGCACGGCACCTGCACCACGCTCGACCCCGATGCCTTCTTTGCAACCGCGGATGACCGCTTCCACGACCTCAAGATTCCAGCGTCACTGGCCAACGTGACTCACCCAATCACCCTCGCGCCTGACGACCTGCTTGGCCAATTCCAGGCAGCCAACCCGGGGTATCCCGCAGGCAGCATTCTGCTCAGCTGCGGCCACAACTATCTCACCGCGGTTGAGGCCTGCTACAGCAAGGACACGCTCAAACCCATTGCCTGCCAGGGAGTAAAGACCTGCGGCGCAACATCGATCAAAGTCGCGCCGGAACGCGCCAGCGACAGCCTGCAGCACGGTCGCCACGGCAGCAATCTGCCACCGCGCCAGTACTGACGCCGCGGTTCCACAAGCTGTCCTAGTAAACTGGTATGCGGAGCCCCACCGCGTTGCCAGTCGAATCAGCCCTTCTACAGAACATGAATCCCCAGCAGCGCGAGGGCGTCGAGCATACCGACGGCTCCGTCCTCATCCTTGCTGGCGCGGGTTCCGGCAAAACGCGCGTCATCACACACCGCATCGCCTACCTCATTGAGAAGGGCGTCTCGCCCGACAGCATCCTTGCCGTGACCTTTACCAATAAGGCCAGCAAAGAAATGGGCGAGCGCGTCGAAAAACTTATCGGGCATTCCTCGCTCGCGCGGCCCACCATTGCTACCTTCCACTCGCTCTGCGTCCGCGTTCTGCGCCGCGATATCGAAGCCCTGCGCGTCAATGGCGTCGGCCTCACAAAAACCTTCGCCATCTACGACGAAAGCGACCAGCAGGCCATCGTCAAGCAGGCTCTCAAGCGTCTCGGCTTTGACGACAAGCAGCTCAAGCCCCGTGTCGCGCTCGGCCGCATCTCCTGGGCCAAGAACCACATGATCGACCCGCAGGAATATTTCCTCGCGTCGACCAACCCGCTCGAAGAACGCGTCGCCCACATCTTCGAGATCTACCGCGCCGAGCTGCTCAAAAACAACGCAATGGACTTCGACGATCTGCTGCTCGAGACCGTGCGCCTGCTCAAGGTTTCGACCGAAACCCGCGAGCGCTATAACCGCCGCTACAAGTACCTGCTCATCGACGAGTACCAGGACACCAACCGCCCACAGTACGAACTCATGAAGCTGCTTGGTGGCGCGCACGGCAACGTCTGCGTCGTCGGCGACGAGGATCAGTCCATCTACAGCTGGCGCGGCGCCGACATCAAAAACATCCTCGAATTCGAGAAGGACTTCCCGGAAACCAAGACGATCCGCCTCGAGCAGAACTACCGCTCCACCCAGGTCATCCTTGAGGCCGCCGGTGCCGTCGTCCGCAACAACCTGCAGCGCAAAGGCAAGGAGCTGTTCACCACCCGCGAGGGCGGCAGCATGGTCGGCTTCTACGAGGCGCCCGACGGCGAAAACGAAGCCCTCTTCATCGCAGACCGCATTCAGAAATACCTGCGCGAGGTCGGCCAATCCGGCGGCGAAGCCAAATGCGCCGTGCTCTACCGCACCAACTCGCAGTCACGCCTGGTTGAAGAAGCCCTCCGCCGCTACGCCATCCAGTACCACATGGTCGGCGGCTTTAGCTTTTACGACCGCGCCGAGGTTAAAGACATTCTCAGCTACCTCAAGCTGGTGCAGAACCCGCACGACTCCATTGCGCTGAACCGCGTCGTGAATTCGCCGCCGCGTGGCATCGGCAAAACTACCATGGAGACGCTGGAGCGCATTGCCCTCACCACCGGTATCAGCACGTGGGACGCGATCGTTCGCGCGACAGAAGACCAGCTGCTGCCCGCACGTGCCCTCACTGCGCTCACCGGCTTTCGCCGCCTCATCCTCGATGCACGTGCCATGCTCGGCCCCGGCTTCGGCGAGGAGCTCGCTGCAGATGCCATTGGAGCCGCGCAGCCCCACGCGGAGGCGGCATTGGCACACGAGTTCACCGGCACGGAAGAGAACAGTGCCACTGCTGGCGCAGCGGACGACAGCAGCTTCGATACCAGCTTCAACTTCAACTTTGACTTTGGCGGCGACGAGGCCGCCTGGACCGAAGAACGCAGCACCCTGGCACCCGAGAACAGCAGCGTTCCCACCAATGTCCTGCAGTTTCCAACCGCTGGCGAAGACACCGACACCAGCTTCGACTTCTCCGTCGACGGAAGCGGTGACGAGGAGCCATTCACGGGCGCTGCTGGCGACGACGACGAGGAAGAGTCTGCAGCGGACACCTTCTTCGGCAGCTCGGGCACCACGCCACAGTTCAACCCATTTGCTGGGAACGACACCGCAGACAACGGAGCCTCGAGCCCGCAGCAGGGAAGTGCAGCCGGCAGGCCAGACCTCGGCATCGACACGCCGCCCATCGCCTTCAACCCATTCGAAGCAGCCAACCGCGCAGACAAGCGCAACGGCAAGAAAGTCACCAGCCTAGCCGACCGCTTTGACGACCTGCGCGCAAAGGCCGCGCCCATCGTCGAAATGCCGAGCCCCACAAACGCCGCACCGGAAACAAGCACGCGTGTCGACGGCTTTCGTGCACCCGGCGACCCCGCAACACTTCCCGAGCTCATCAAATTCCTCAACGACCGCAGCGGCTACATCAAGGGCCTTGAGACTGAAGGCACGCCCGAGGCTTTCAGTCGCATCGACAACCTCAAGGAACTCGCCAACGCCGCGCAGGACGCCCAGGAGCGCGGCGAAACCCTCGCAGAGTTCCTCGACCACGCCGCACTCGTCTCCGACACCGACCAGATCAAGTCCGACGCCCGCGTCACTCTGATGACCCTCCACGCCGCCAAGGGGCTGGAGTTTCCGCTCGTCTTTCTGTGCGGCATGGAAGAAGGTCTCTTCCCCCACAGCCGCACCCTGCAGGACCCCACCGGCCTGGAAGAAGAGCGCCGCCTTTGCTACGTCGGCATGACCCGCGCCATGGACACACTTGTGCTCTCGCGCGCACGCTACCGCCGTCGCTACGGCTCAGACATGCCCGAGGCGTCGGTCGCCTCACGCTTCCTGGAAGAGGTGCCGAACCGCCTGGTCGAAGATCTGGGTTCCCTGACGGACACCGCAGGCGGCATGTACGGCCATCGCTACGGCAGTCTTGGCGGCACCAACGGTGGATCCCGCTTCGCCAACAAATGGGGCAAAAATAACACCGACGACGGCGTGGAGCGCCACTACAGCTACGAGGACGAAGACCAGAGTGGCAGCCGTCCTTCTACCGCTGCCGGCAAGCCGCGCACCAACTACGGCTTGCAGTTCAGCGGCCAGACCAAGACCGCGAAGACCCCGGATTCCATCGATAACATCGCCACATTCTTTGGCGGCGGCGGCAACGGGGGCAAGTTCACCCGCCCCAAGCTCGACGTTCAGACTCCCCCCGGCGAGACGTCGCTCAAGCGCGGAACACGCGTCAAACACCCCAAATATGGCGACGGCACCGTCGTTTCTCGCGAGGGAGACGGCCCGGATGCCAAGCTCACGGTACAATTCACAAGGCACGGCGTGAAAAAGCTGGTGGAGAAATTCGCCCAGCTTGAACGGCTTTAGCGCGACGACGCGCACTCTGAGTCCACACTCGCCGCCACATTTCAGCATCAAGAGAAGAGAACACCCATGGCAAACACCAAGAACCTCGAGCACAAAGAGCGCAAGGCCGCCAAGCGCAAATCCCGCGCAGCCGCCCCGGCTAAAGTTGCACGCACTACACCCCGCGGCTCGAACAAAAAGAAGCTCAAGAGCCTCACACGCGGCACCTCCAAGCGCTAGTCGAATGCAGAGCAGTGTCCAGCCAGCGCCCGTCCTGAATCGGCGCTGGCTAACTGTGCCTGTAGTTCTCATCACTACGCTCTTGCCCGCCTCTTCGCGCCTTGTTGCGCAGGTCATTAACTGGCACGCCATTGTGGACCGGCACAACACACGGCAGGCAAACCCGCCTGCCGCTCACCTCAGCGCCGCTCAACGCGAACGCATCCGCTTGTTTCTCCTGCACGCCGACCCGAATCCGGGCGCCTGCCCCCAGGGGGACACCTCCTGGACAAGGAAGATGTCCTACTCGGCGGTGCCGCTGGGCCAGGGTAAGACCACGCTGGTTCAGGTGGCGGCAGGCTGCGCCCGTGGCGGCCAGGGATCAAACGGTGCCATGTGGATCGTCGACCGGACCCACGCGCCGGCCGTGCTGGCGTCGCTCAACGGCTGGTTCGACGGCGTTCAACCCACCCGGACCAACGGTCTGCACGACTTCACAGTAGGTTGGCACATGACCTGTTGTGAATACACGCTCTCGCTCTATCGCTTCGACAAGCACCAGTACCAGGATGTAGCCGACGTCAAGGTCTCCTGCGACGAGGAAGACCTCTGCACCATTCAGCCGATCGGCGCAGTCGCAGCGCCCACAAAGCTGTCCGCGCATCCGTAGTACATCCACCACTTGCCCTTGAACAGCACCAGCCCCTCGGCAAACGTTGTTCCCGCTGCATACTGCCCACGCTTCTCAAAGGGCAGCTCTGGCTTGAAGACCGGCGTGTCCGTCCGCGCCAGCAGCGTGCCCGGCGCATCCGCCGCAAACAGCGCCTCCTCCACCGTGTACGTCCCGGGTTGCAACCCGGCCAAGCCACCGGCACCGTCCGCGTTCTTGGCGTTGTACAGCATCACAATGCCGCGCTCCGTCAGCACCGGCGGCGGGCCGGTTTCTGGAAATGCGCTGTCCGCCATTCCCGGTCGCGCCTCCAGCAAGACCTTCGTCTTCCCTGGAGCATCCTCCAACGGTGTCCAGTGCACGAGGTCGTCGCTGGTTGCAAGACCCACATGGATCTCACCCCAATACATCCAGAACTTCCCGTGGATCCTCGTCGCAACCAGCTTGTCGCCCACCCGCCGCGTCACCATGCCCGCAGACTTGTACTTCAGCGCGTCGTAGCGTCCGCCAAGTGCGCCGGCAAACGCAGGTCCCTGCTTTTGCCAGTGCACCAGGTCGGCACTCGTTGCAATTCCAACGGAGTAGGAGTCCCGCGTCCGCGACCACTGTGTGTACGTCAGAACGTAACCGCCCTCTGGCCGCTCCACCACTCGCGGATCTTCCACGCCTCCAGGTGACTCGCGGCTCTCCTGCGCATCCTTCGCGGGATAGAAAACCGGCTCCGGCATACGCTCAAAATGCACGCCATCCGCGCTCACCGCCAGCCCTAACCGCGACACGTGTCCGCCAATCGACATCGCGCCACTGTCATCCTCTGCGCGATACAGCACGTACACCTTGCCATCCCGCACAACCGCCGCGGGATTGAACGTGTGCAGTGCTTCCCAGTGCACAGGCGTGCCACTGACGGGATCGTTGAAGACCGACGACGCGTTCGGCCTGATCACCGGTTCTGTCGATGCACGCGTCCAGGGACCAATCTCCCACGCAATAGGACTGATCGGTGGTGTGAGGGCTTTGCTCGCCAGGTGAATAGCATCCGAAGGCTGCTGCGCTCGTGCCGCAAGCACGCCCAGCAGACACAGCAGGGCGCACCATCCAAGCGCAAAGCGCATGCCCAGTCCAATGTGCCTCTGGCTTCTCCCATTGCGGCGTCGCTGCCACTGCGCCGCTTCTTGTCTTGCTGCTTCCATCTCAAAATCCTTCGGGACTGCAAGTCGTCCAATTCATCACGCCGCAACACGCTAAACTACGAGAGTTCCCACACGCAATCACAGATTCCCCCCGAGGACACGCCGCTGCCCCGACAGATCTTTCAAACAAAGTCCATCGATAAGCTCATCGCCGAATCGGAATTGCCGGAAACGGCGCTAAAAAAGACATTAGGACCGTTTTCCTTAACGGCGCTCGGTGTCGGTGCGGTGATTGGCTCGGGAATTTTCACCGTGATCGGTACGGCTATAGCCGGAAATCCAGCAACCTCTGCCACCTTCTGGGACTCACCCGTCATCGACTTCATCCTGCACCATGGCGCCGTCGCAGGCCGGCCCGGCGCAGGTCCCGCGCTCGCGCTGTCCATGATTCTTGTCGCCATCGTCTGCTGCTTTACCGGTCTCTGCTATGCCGAACTCAGCAGCATGATTCCTATTGCCGGCTCTGCCTACACCTATACCTACGCAACCCTTGGCGAGCTCGTCGCCTGGATCATCGGCTGGGACCTCATCCTTGAATACGCCTTCTCGAACATGAGTGTCTCGGTCGGCTTCGCCGCACACCTCGTCGACCTGCTGGACTGGCTCGGCATCAAGCTCGATCCAAAGTGGCTCTCCCCAGCCTTCCTGCCCCTTGGCCTGCAAGACCTCGCCGGTCACGACATCTTCAAGTCCGGCTGGCACTTTGGCTTCAACATCCCGGCATTCCTCGTCGTCATCCTGCTCACCTTCGTCCTTGTCCGCGGCATCTCGGAGTCGGCGCGCACCAACAACATCATGGTCATGGTCAAGGTCACGGCCATCCTCATTTTCATCTTCGCCGGCGTCTCCTTCATCCACACCAACTACTACGTGCCGTTCTCGCCCAACGGGTATGCCGGCGTGCTCGCCGGTGGCTCCATCATCTTCTTCACCTACATCGGCTTTGACTCTGTCTCCACCGCCAGTGAGGAGTGCAAGAACCCGCAAAGCGACGTGCCCACCGGCATCATCGCTACCCTCATCATCTGCACCATCCTGTACATCGGCGTGGCCCTTGTGCTCACCGGCATCGTCCCCTGGAACTCCGTTGCGGGCGACGGCGCGCCTGTCGTCAATGCGCTCAAGCGACTGTCGATCGAAACCGGTTCCGTCAAACTCCACTACGTGCGGCTGGTCGTCCTCATCGGTGCCATCCTCGGCATGATCTCGTCGATCCTCGTCTTCCAGCTCGGCCAGGCACGCGTCTGGTTTGCCATGTCACGCGACAAGCTCCTGCCCGACATCTTCTCCCGCGTTCACAAGACCTACCGCACACCGGCATTCGCTACCTGGGTCGCTGGCATTCTCGTGGCCATCCCCGCGGGTCTGTTTGACGTCGGCACTCTCGCCGAACTCTCCAACATCGGCACCCTCTTCGCCTTCGTCCTCGTCAGCATTGGCGTCCTCGTCCTGCGCAAACATCAGCCCGACCGCCGGCGTGGCTTCCGCGTCCCCTTCGGCCCCGTTATCCCCAGTCTGTCCGTGCTGTTTTGCATCCTGCTCATGACCGGCCTGCCCATCCGCACCTGGGAGCGCTTCTTTATCTGGCTCATCATCGGCCTCTTCGTCTACTTCTTCTACAGCCGCCACCGCAGCGAGTTCGCCACACCCCGGGGCTAAGCGTATGAGCGACATCGTCGTGCAGTATGAGGGCAACTTGCGCTGCCGGTCTGTTCATATCGAGTCCGGCACTGTCGTCATCACCGATGCTCCCAAAGACAATGGCGGCAAGGGTGGGGCATTCTCCCCCAGTGATCTGCTCGCCGTCTCACTGGGCAGCTGCATGCTCAGCATGATGGGCCTGGCCGCCCTGCCGCTTGGTCTTGATCTTGCGGGCACAACGGCCACCGTAAGCAAGACAATGGCGAATGCCCCGCGTCGAGTCAGCGCGATCGTCGTTCACATCACCGTGCCCCAGCGCATCGCCGCAGACTACATCCAGCGGTTGGAGGCGGCTGCCAAAGCCTGCCCGGTGCATGCCCTGCTGTCGGCGGATCTCCAGGCGCCGGTGACCTTCGAGTGGACTTCCTCCGAGTTCTAAGTCAACCGCGCTGCTGGCGTGACAAGGCCCTGCTGTATGCTGCACCATCTACGCAGTCGGTGCAGTTTGCACTGCCTGTTCGGGAGATCTCTCGCATGTCCGTCACTCGCCGCAAGCTGCTTCACAGCATTGCCCTTACAGGTGCAGGCACACTTGTACCCCGCTTCGCGTTTCCGCAACAGCCTGGCCCCGGCCCTGACGGTGGCTTTCCGCCGCAAGCCCAGATCGACGCCGACCCCCTGCGTCCGCGCTACCACCTGGCTCCTGTTCGCGGCTGGATGAATGACCCCTGCGCCCCCGTCTACTTCAACGAGCGCTACCACATGTTCTTCCAGAACAACCCAAACGCCAGCATCTGGAGCAACATGAACTGGGCCCACGCCGTGTCCAAAGACATGGTCCACTGGACGCGTCACCCCCTCGCACTTAGCCCGACAACCGGCGGCCCCGATGCATTCGGCGTCTTCACCGGCACCATGATCGTCGACAAAGCCGGCGTCCCCACCATCCTCTACACCTGCGTCTCGCCGTCCAGCAAGGAGCAGTCCACCCTGTGGGGATCCAACCCGCCAGAGCGCGAGGCCCAGTGCATCGCCCTGCCGCAAGGCGTCACCAACGCCCATCCCAGCGGCAATGCAGACACCACACTCGACACCTGGAACAAGAACCCGACACCCGTCATCCCCGCCCCGCCCGAAGGCATGAAGGTCACCGGCTTCCGCGATCCCGTGCCATGGCGCGAAGACGACGGCAGCTACTACATGCTGCTCGCCAGCGGCAAAAAAGGGGTTGGCGGCAACGTCCTGCTCTACAAGTCTCCTGACCTGCACGGGTGGCAGTACCAGGGCATCTTCGCCCAGGGCAAAGCCACCGGCAAGCAAACCGACGACACCGTCGATAGCGGCGAAACCTGGGAGTGCCCCGACTTCTTCCCGCTCGGCGGCAAGCACGTCCTCATCCACAGCACGGGCACACCCACCGGCCGCAAGACCCTGTGGCAGTCCGGCACGCTCGATAAGACCACCATGAAGTGGACAATGGAAAAGGAAGGCGTTCTCAACCACGGTCCCTACTACGCCCCCAAAACCCAGCTCGACGCCCACGGCAACCGCATCCTCTGGGGCTGGATCGAGGAAACCTGGCCGCAGGAAAAGATGATCGAGCACGGCTGGTCCGGCTGCATGAGCCTGCCCCGCATCATGACACTCGACGCGAACGGCGAAGCCCGCTTCACCCCCGCTCCCGCATGCGACTCGCTGCGCAAAGGCCCGCTCGCATCCACCTCTGACACACAGCTGCAGACGGAAATCGTCTTCAGCATCGAGCCACGCAGCAGCGGTCCGCGCGGCACCCAGCTGCCACCCACCACGCCCTCCATCCGCATCGCCTCGCATGAGGACCCCTCGATCCGCACGGTTCTGTTCAACGGCGAAAGCATCGACCTGCCGGAGAACATGCCGGCCACCTTCCCGGTCCGCTGCTTCGTCGATCACTCGCTCGTTGAACTCTTCATCGGCAACGTCATCGTTCTCACCCGCCGCGTATACGACGGCACACCGACAAGCCTGACCCTGCCCCAGACCATGCAGGCCACAGCCGTCAAAGCCTACGCTCTCCAGTCCATCTAACTGCTTTCCTCCGGCGGGCATCCCATGGTGCATGCCCGCCACCATCCCGCAAGACGACCTCCTCGCCCGCGCCCGCCGCATCAAGCTCTTCCTTATGGACGTCGACGGCACGCTCACCGACGGCGGCGTCGGTCTCATCGCCGGTCTCCGCGCTGGCTCGGACGACACCGTCGACGAGCTGAAGATCTTCAGCGCGAAGGACGGCCCCGGACTCTCGCTCGCCCACACCATGGGCATCAAGACCGGCTGGATCACCGGCCGCAAGTCGCCAGTCGTGACCCAGCGCGCGCATGAGCTTCATGTCAGCTACGTCCACCTCGGCCAGGCCGACAAGAACGACGCATACGACCAATGCCTGCTCGCTGCCGGCGTCACCGCGGACGAAACCGCCTACATGGGCGATGACCTGCCCGACATCCCCGTCGCCCGCCGCTCCGGCCTCGCCATCGCCGTTGCAGACAGCTGTGACGAGCTCAAAGCAGTAGCCCACTACATCACCGACAAGCCCGGCGGCAAAGGCACCGCACGCGAGGTCGTCGAACTCATTCTCAAAGCCCAGGGCCGCTGGGAACAGGCCATCCCCCTTGCCCGCGCATGATGCCGAGGGCATAGCCGCGCGCATGACCACCTACATCGCGCTACTCCGCGGCATCAACGTCGGCGGTACCGGCAAACTCGCCATGGCAGACCTGGTCCGCATCTGCACCGACCTCGGATACACAGGCGTTCGCACCTACATCCAGAGCGGCAACGTCATGTTCGATTCGCTGGACGCTGAACCGGCCGTGCAAGCCGCCCTTGAACAAGCCCTGCACGCCCACGTGGGCAAAGCTGTCGCCGTTATGCTCCGTACCTCAAAGCAGCTGGCCGCAATCCTAGCCAACAATCCGTTTCGCACACAGCCGCCAAACCAGGTCCACGTCGTCTTCCTGCACGACCCACCCGCTCTCGCCGCCCACACGGCACCCGCCGGCGAACAACTCGCTCCAGGCCTGCGCGAGGTGTACATCTACTACCCGCTCGGTCAGGGCCAGTCCAAACTCAAGCTCCCCACCGGCAAAGCAACGGCAACGGCACGTAACCTCAACACCGTGGCAAAGCTCGTCGAGCTTGCATCCTAGGTCAGCGGCAACGTGTCTCGTCATCCCGCAACAGGCAAGGGAATTGCCTACCCACGCGCGCGCAAGCTCGTTGCCTACACTAATCCCGCCCGCAGCAGATCGTGGATGTGCACGATACCCAGGGCCTTGCCCTCATGCACGGCAAACAGCGAAGTAACTTTCTCGCGATGCATCCGCGCCAGCGCCGCGGTGGCCAGTTCGTGCCCCGCTATGGTGCGCGGCGACCGACCCATCACCTCGCGCGCCAGCAGTACATGGAGGTGTGTGTCCGCCCCGCCACCTTGCAGGTCATGCTCAAACGCCCGCCGCAGGTCGCCGTCCGTAATCACGCCCACCAGCAGCCCACCCTCATCTACCACACCTGTAATGCCGAACCGCCCGCTCGTCATCCGCACAATGGCCTGCGCCAGCGTAGCAGTCTCCGGCACCGTTGGAACTTCGTCACCGCGGTGCATCAGGTCCTCTACACGCTGCAGCCGAGCCCCCAGCCGACCACCGGGATGCAAGTCGCGAAACTCATCGGCGCTGAAACCCCGCCGCGCCAGCAGCGCTACAGCCAGCGCATCGCCCATCGCCAGCTGCATCGTCGTACTCGTCGTGGGCGCCAGCGAATCCGGACACGCCTCCGCCGTCTGCGGCAGCACCAGCGCCACATCGGCAGCCCGCGCCAGCGTGCTCTCTGACCGCGATGTACTCGCAATCAACGGCACACTGAAACGCCGCGTGTAGGCCACCAGGTCTGCCAACTCCGCCGTTTCGCCACTCCAGCTCAGCGCCAGCACCGCATCTTCCGGCCGCACCATGCCCAGGTCGCCATGGCTCGCATCACTCGGGTGCACAAAGTGCGCAGGCTTTCCAGTGCTCGCCAGCGTCGCCGCAATCTTGCGCGCAACGTGACCGCTCTTGCCGACACCCGTCACAATCACGCGGCCTGTGGCACGGTCTAACAGACCAATCGCCCGCGAAAACGCCTCGCCAAGCTCGCCCGCCAGCGAATCCCGCAGCGCTTCCAGCCCACGCAGCTCGCAGCTCACCGTGCTTACCGCAGACGCAACATCATGCGCCGCTTGGGTCTTCACCTCTTCGCCACTCACGCGCCCACCGCGTACCGTTTCGCCAGCGCGTCGAACTCCATCAGCTCCCGCAACAACGCTTCCATGCTGCGCAGCGGCATCATGTTCGGCCCGTCGCTTGGCGCATGGTCAGGGTCGGCGTGCGTTTCGATAAACACTCCCGCCACACCCACGCTCACCGCAGCCCGCGCCAGCACCGGCACAAACTCCCGCTGCCCACCACTCGCACCGCCCAGCCCGCCCGGCTGCTGCACGCTGTGCGTCGCGTCAAAGATCACGGGGTGCCCCGTCGCAGCCATCGTCGGCAGCGCACGCATATCGCTCACCAGCGTGTTGTAGCCAAAACTCGTGCCGCGCTCGGTCAGCAGCACGCCACCGCTCGCGCCACCCAGCTTTGACGCCACGTTGTTCATATCCGTTGGCGACAGGAACTGCCCCTTCTTCACATTCACCGCCCGGCCCGTCTCCGCCGCGGCCAGCAGCAGGTCTGTCTGCCTGCACAGGAACGCAGGAATCTGCAGCACGTCCACAGCCTCGGCCACCCGCGCACACTGCCAGCTTTCGTGCACGTCCGTCAGCACAGGCACGTGGAGCGTCTCACGAATCTCTGCAAAGATCGGCAGCGACGCCTGCAGCCCGATCCCCCTCTGCGCACCGCCGCTCGTCCGGTTTGCCTTGTCGAAGCTGCTCTTGTACACCAGCCCAATTCCAACAGCCGCGGCAATCTCCTTCAGCGCCTGTGCCGTCTCCAGCGCATGCGCACGGCTCTCCATCTGGCACGGCCCGGCGATGAGCATCAGCGGCAGCGCATTGCCAAACTCTACCGCTCCCACACGTACCGTTCGTTGTTGTTCAAAGGTCATCGTCGTCCATGCTACCGTGTGTGCTTCCGTGAGGCATGCGCCGCCAGCCGGCACCACCCCTTCCCAGACCAGCAGAAGGTCGCGCAAACCTCTACTTCAAAAACGCCACAATCGTCTCCACCACACGCACCTGCTCCTCATCCCGCAACTCCGGATAGATCGGCAGCGCAAGCACCTCGCGCGCCGCCCGCTCACTCTCCGGGAACTGGCCCTCGCGATATCCCAGGTCTCGCAACGCATCCTGCATGTGCAGTGGCACCGGGTAGTACACCTCGCTCCCGATACCCCGTTCTGTCAGGTGCGCCCGCAACTCGTCGCGCCGCTGGGCACGCACAACGTACTGGTGCCACACATGGGTCGCGCGAGGATCAGCCACAGGCAGCACAAGCGCAGTATCGGTTGGCACACCGCCATCGGCCACCCCAACACCAGCATCCTTGAACAGCCTGGTATACCGAGCCGCAATCCTCTGCCGCTCCCGGTTCCACACATCGATGTGCCGCAATTTCACCAGCAGAACAGCCGCCTGCAGCGTGTCCAGCCGGCTATTCCAGCCCACCTCATCGTGGTAGTAGCGCCGACGCATTCCATGCGCCCGCAGCGCCTTTGCCAGCTCGCCCGCCTCCGCCGTCCGCGTCGTCGTCAGCCCCGCATCACCCCACGCGCTCAGGTTCTTGGTCGGGTAAAACGAAAACGCCGCACTATCCCCAAGCGCACCCGCTGGCACACGGTTCCACGCCGCGCCAAATGCCTGCGCCGCATCCTCCACCATCAGCAGATCGCGACGTTCAGCAAGCTCCGTAAAGCTGTCCCAGTCCGCACACTGCCCATACAGGTGCACCGGCAGCACCGCACGCACGTTCTTCTCCGCTCGCTCCGCAATCGCCGCGTCCACGGCACTCGCGCTCAGGTTAAAGCTCACCGGATCAATGTCCGCAAACACCGGCACCGCACCCGCACGCAAAATGCTGCTTGCCGTCGCGAAGAACGAGAATGGCGTCGTCACCACGGCATCGCCCGGCCCGATACCCACGGCCGCCATCGCCAGCCAAAGCGCGTCCGTTCCGCTCGCACATCCAACGGCAGCCTGCACGCCGTACTTTTGCTCCACGGCCTGCTCAAACTCGCCGACCTCGCGTCCCAGCACAAACCGTCCGCCCCGGCACACCTCCAGCACTGCCGCCTCAATCTCTTGCCCCACGGCATCGTACTGCCGCTTTAAATCCAGCATGGGGATGGGGGCTGCTACCGGTGGTGCATCTGCAACTGTGGCCATGGGTCGGTACTTTCTCGTGAGCCACGACGGCCCGCACGCACGGCCAAAAAACAGGTCGCGGTTTCCCTACAAGTTTATCAGCCAGGGCCCAGCCCATCGTCATGATGAGACCTGCTATCCAAGAATGGGCTGTGCCTCCACCGGTATGCGTGCCACTTCCTCTGCGCTCAGCTTCAGGTGCGCCATGGCCACCTGCACCGGCAGCGCACGCATCCACTGGTTCAGCGAAATCTCCTGGAACTCGCCCTCCGGGAACAACTCCAGAAACACCGCATCCTCCGTCCCCGTGTTCTCGATGTAGTGCCCCGCCATCTTCGGCACAAACCCCACATCATTGGCATGGAAGTCCTGTGTCCGCGCATCCTCTTTCGCGTTGAACACCGTCATGCGTCCATGGCCGGCAATCCAGAACTGCCACTCACTCGCATTCGGATGCCAATGCATCTCGCGCATACCGCCCGGCTTCAACGTAACGATGCCGCCGCTGATCTTCGGCGACGCAGGAAAGTTCCTCACATCCACGATCTTCACGTTGCCCTTGCTCGCGGCAAACGTCGGCAGCATCGTGCTCGCCTTGAACGTGTACCGGTGCTTCGGCTTCACCGGCGCGCGGCTGCTTACCTCCGCTTCGTCCTGCTGCAGGCTCTGCGTCGGCACCGTACTCGGAAAGATGTAGAGCGGGTCGCCCTTCGGCAGCTTCGCAACTGACTCCGCGCTCAATCCGGTGTTCTTCGCAATCACCTCCGGTGGCGTGTGCTTTAGCCAGTCGCTCAGCAGAAATGTGGACTCTTCGCTGAACGACCCCTGGTTAAAGACCAGCAGAAACTCGCACCCATCCGGCCCAATGCCCTGGATGGAGTGCGGCGAGCCGGCCGGGAAGATCCACAGGTCGCCCTCATTCACATCGTCCACAAACATCGATCCATCGGGAGAAAGCAGCGTCACCCGCGCCGTGCCCTTCAGCATAATGGCCCATTCATCGGCCAGGTGCCAGTGCAGCTCGCGAAAGCTGCCCGCCGTCAGCCGCATATTCACGCCAGCAAGCTCTTTGCTGCTGGGCAGTTCACGCTCCGTCACCTGGTGCGTCCAGCCGCCCTCCTGCACCCGCCGGTGCGCCAGGTCAAAGCTGTACCAGAGCGGCGGCACGGAGCCGTGATCGGTCGACGGCGGCATGTTGCTGCTTGGATTCAGTGCGACGATGCCAGCGTTTGTCTGGCCGGGGTTGCTGCTGCTGTGATCCTTCTCGGCTGCGCCTGTGTTTTGCGCGGTCTGGCCAAGCGCTTCAGAGGATGTGAGTGCTGCGGCAACGACACCACCCTTCTCCAGGAACTCTCTACGTGTGGGCATGGCTTCTCCAGCAGCATTGGACGCAGGCTGCGACCCGCGCGTTACAGCCCCAGCGGCAGGACGATCTCGGCGACGCATCCATCGGTGTCCACGCGGTTGCGCAGGTTCAGCGAGCCACGGTGCCCTGCTGCAATCTGCCGCGACAGCGTCAGCCCAATGCCTGCCCCCGCCGGCTTGGTTGTATAAAACGGCACAAACAGGTTGGCCGGGTTCGCCAGCCCGGGTCCGTTATCCGCAACCAGGATGGTGACGTGACCGTCGGCCGCCGCCCACTGCACCGTTACCTTGGCCGTCGCGTTCGCCGCCTCCGGATCGAGCGCTGCTTCTGCGGCGTTCTTCATCAGGTTAATCAACAACTGCTGCACCTGGTCGGGATCCGCAGACATCTGCACATCTGCCCCCGGCAGTACCTCCACCGCCACCCGCTGCTCCAGCGGCACGGTACGGTCCACCAGCGCGCGCAGGCTCATGGCCTGCAGTGTGGGTGGCGGCAACCGCGACATCTGCTGGTACGCCTGCAAAAATCGGTTCAGCGAATCCGCGCGATCCTCAATCAGCGACAGCCCCCGTCGCATGTCGTTCAGGTCCTGCGACGTGTGGTGCTCGCGGTCCAGGTACAGCGGTCGCGCGCGCAGCATGCTGGCAATACTCTTGATGGGCGTTAATGAGTTGTTGATCTCGTGCCCCAACACACGGATCAGCCGTTGCCACGCCACACGCTCCTCCTCCTGCAGCGCCGCTGCCACATCACTCAGCACAAACAGCGTATGAGGCACGCCATACAGCCGAAAGCCGGCTCGCCGCACAGACCAGTGTGGCTGGCTTTCATCGCTGTGCGCATACAAAGACTCATCCTTCTGCCGCAACAGCGAACTCAATCCAATCTCCGCCGCCGGCCGCCGCAGTGCCTGCCCGCGCTGCACACCAAAGGCACGCTCCGCCGCCGCATTCATCAGCCGCAGGTTGCTCTCCTCGTCAAAGGCCACCACCGGCGATTGCATCGACGTCATCACCCGGTCCGCCAGCGCCAGCGCATCCAGCGCGCTGCTTCGCTGCTGCTGCAGGGTACTCGCCAGCGCGTTGATCTCCAGCGCCAGGTCACCCATCGCATCGCCTCGACGCGCACCACGCGCCCGAAAGCTGAAGTCGTTATCCCGCAGCGCCGCCACAATGTTCGACAAGGTCTGCATCGGCCGAACAATACTCTCAAAGAAATAAGACGAGAGCAGCGCCCAGGCCGCGGCACACCCACTCACCACCACCAGCGTGGTCACGGCAGACATCCGTTCCAGCCTGCAGACCCACAGCAGGGTCGCAAGGAAGGGAAGTGCCGCCCCTGCAACCCACAAGCGGACCCGCCGCTCAAAGCTCAGCCGCCGCCGGCTCCGTCCCAGCGACACCCGCTGCCGCACTACTGGTGCTGCCTCTTCAGGCGCGGCGCGGCCCTCGCTAAAGGCCATGCTTCTCCATGCGCCGGTACAGCGCACCACGGCTCAGCCCCAGCGCCTCTGCGGCATGGCTCACGTTGCCACCCGTGCGCGCCAGCGCCTTGCGGACCAGTACCGCCTCCACTGCCTCCAGGCTCATGTCGTCCAGGGTCATGCTGGCACTGCCTCGCACAGGCTGCAGACCCAGGTCCGCAGCGGCAATGCGCGCACCACGCGCCATCAGCACCGCCCGCTCCATCGTGTGGTCCAGCTCACGCACATTCCCCGGCCACGTGTGGCTCAGCATCTGCTGCAGCGCCGCCGTCTCAAAGCCGTCAATCTGCCGCCGGTAGCGCGCGCTGTACTGCGACAGAAAATGCGCGGCCAGCGCCGGAATGTCATCACGCCGCTCGCGCAACGATGGCAGCCGGATTTCCACCGTGTTCAGCCGAAAGAACAGGTCCTCACGAAAGCGCCCCGCAGCCGCCTCCTCGCGCAGGTCCGCGTTGGTCGCGCTGATCATCCGCACATCCACCCGCCTGGTCGCGCTCGACCCCACACGCTCCATCTCGCCGGTCTCCAGCACCCGCAGCAGCTTGCTCTGCTGGCGCAGCGGTATGTTCGCAATCTCGTCCAGAAACAGCGTCCCGCCGCTCGCCAGCTCAAAGCGGCCAATGCGGTCCGCGCGCGCATCCGTAAACGCGCCCTTTACATGGCCGAACAGTTCGCTCTCAAACGTTCCCTCCGGCAGCGCGCCCGTGTTCACCGCCACCAGCGGCCGCCCGGCCCTGTGGCTTAACCGGTGCAGCGTCTGCGCCACCACTTCCTTGCCGGTGCCATGCTCACCCGTCACCAGCACGTTCGCATCCGACGGCCCAATCCGTTCCATCAGCTCAAGTACCGGCCGCATCGCCGATGCCGTCGCAATAAAGGTCACGCCGCTCGATTCCGCCCGCAGCAGCTTGTTCTCCGCTTCCAGAAACTGTGTCCGCCGGTGCGCGTGGTACAGCTCAATCTGCGTCTTCACCACGCTCAACAGCCGCGTGTTCTCCCACGGCTTCTGTACAAAATCACTGGCCCCACGCCGCATCGCGTCTACCGCCAGGTCCACGTTCGCCCACGCCGTCATCAGGATCACCGGCAACTGGCCGAATCTCTGCCGCACCGTGTCCAGCAACTGCAAACCTTCCGTCCCGCTCGTCGTATCACGCGTGTAGTTCAGGTCCATCAGCAGCGCGTCGTACTCATGATGCTCCAGGCACTCCAGCACCGCCGACGGCGAACGCGCGGTCTCCACAACGTACCCTTCCGGTCGCAGCAGCAGGCTCAACGCCTCCAGGATGAACGGCTGATCGTCCGCAATCAACAGCCGGCATCGCCGCTCGCGCGGTGCGGCCGTTGCTGCCGGACTCTGCCCTTCCATCTCAATGCGTGTACTCATGTCTTTGCTCACCGTCGGCGCTGAAACTCTGCTAGCGGAGACCATTCGCCGCCTGCACGGTCTGCGCACCGGTACGCGCTGATTCTACAGAAACCCCATTCGCCTCCAGCGTTGTTCCTATCGCCCGCTCCAGCTCCACCCGCGACTTCTGGTACGCCGTTCGCGCTGCCACCAGTGCACTCTCCGCCGTCGCCAACGCCTGCCGCGATACCAGCGTTTCCTGCGCACTGCCGGCGCCCAGCTGCTGCTCCTTACCGGTAATGTCAAACGTCTTCGCTGCAAGGTCGCGTGCCTTCATCGCCGCCGCCACACGAGCCTGGCTCTGCTGCAGGGCATACTGCGCGTTGCGCACCTCAATGCGAATCTGCTTGCGCTGCTGCTGCAGCTGGATCTCCGCCTGCCGCGTCTCCAGCTCCGACCGATACTGGTCGCTCTTCGCCTGACGATTGCGAATCGGTATCGCCACGTTTAAACCCACAAAGTAGTTCGGCGCGCTGTTATTGAACGAGTTCTCGAACGATCCGCCGTACCCCACAGGCACAGTCGAAGCCACCCCGGCCGAAGGATTGGTCACACCCGCCAGGCCCGTCCCACCGTACTGGCCCACCAGGTTCACCGTCGGCAAGAGTGCGTTGTTCAGCGCCACCCGGCTAATGTCCCGGTTGTGCAGGTTCACCGTCGAAATCTTTAGCTCCAGCCGCCTTCCCAGCGCGTCCGCAATAATGTTCTCTGTCGGCACATCGGCCTCCACCAAACCGTTCCCCACTACGCTGCTCAAATCCACCGGCCGCACCGGCATGGCCTCCAGCGTGGGATCATCCAGGTTCTTCGTCAGCGCATTCTTGATCAACAACTCCTGGAACTGCAATGCAGATTTCGCAATCGTCAGGTCCTGCTCCGCGCGTGCTACCTCGCCCTCATCCTTCATCACGTCCAGTGCCGGTATCGCCTGCAATGCAAGCTGCTGCCGTCCGCTCGTCAACGTGTCGTTCGCAAATCCAAGCGATCGCGTCTTCACCTGCTCATCCTCGTACGCCGCCACCAGGTCCCAGTACAGGTTCGCAATCTGCGTCACTGTGGTCACCACCTGCAGCTCAAACGCCTCGTCACTGATCTTCTTCGTGTTCTGCGCCACGCGCAGGTAGCGCAGGTTCGGCCCCAACCCAAAGCCCGCCAGCAACGGCTGTCTCACCTGGAACAGAAACGCTGAATTCAACGTCGGCGTTAACAAGCTGAATGGGCTGTTCGTCGTCTGCCGGCTCCCGTTGTACGTCACCGAAATCGCGGTGCCGGTCCCGAACGCCTGCGAGTATTCAAGATCCCCGTTGATCGTGTTGTCGCGCAGTGTGGGCACACCGTATTGCGAAAGGTTCGACAGTGGAAACGTACTGTGCTGCACACCAACATCTCCCGTAATGATCGGGTCATACGAGCTCACCGCCGTTCCGCCGCCCAGCGTCGACTGCACCAAACCGGACGCGCCTGTACCCGCACCACCCGCACCGCCGCTGGTACCACCCGCGCCCGCACCCGCCGCGCTCGCGCCAAATCCGCCCACACCACCGCCCGGCGTATTCTGCACCACACCGGTATTCACACCCCGGTTAAACCCACCCGCCTTGGTGCGCAGAATATCCGCATCCGCAATCGGTATGTTGTATCGCGCAATCGCCAGGTCCAGGTTGTTCTGCAACGCCAGCTCGATCGCATCCTTCAGCGAAAGCTCCAGCACGCCATCGTGGATATGCGCGTCCAGCGAGGCGGAGTTCGCCAGGTTTGCCGGTGCCACCTCCGTCGGCCGATACGCCTTGATCGGATCGCTGGAGTGCGGAATATCCAGCCGCACCGCCGTCTGTGCCACGCCGCCCTGCAGGGGCGCTCCCAGTACAAGTCGCGGCTGTGGAGCGTCGGCCTGCGTCGCGGTGGCAGCGGGTGCCGCCGCGGCAGGTGCTGACGCCTGCGCCAGCATGCCCACAGACGGCGTAAGCAGCAGGGCAGTCGCGGCAAAGTGCATGGTGCGTGTGGTCGTCATCGCGTTGCTGCGCTCCCTTTTGCTTCAGGCTGTACAACGTCGTAGGCGGTGGCATCGGGGTGTGCAGAGTCGTACGTCAGCCAACCGTCGCGCAGCTCCAGCGTTCGCGTCCCATACGCCGCGTTCGCCTCCGCATGCGTCACCTGCACAATCGTCGTTCCGCCCTCGTTCAACTGTCGAAACATCCCCATAATCTCCGCCGCCTGCGCGCTGTGCAGGTTGCCCGTGGGCTCGTCCGCCAGCAGCAGCTCTGGCTTGTGAATCACCGCCCGTGCAATGCCAACCAGCTGCTGCTGCCCACCCGAAAGCTGAAACGGATACAGGTCTTTCTTGCCCACAATCTGGAACCGGTCCAGCGTGTCCGCCACCATCGCCTGCCGTTCACTGCGACTTACATTCTTGTAACTCAGCGGTAAGTCGATATTCTCCGCCACTGTTAAGTCATCCAAGAGGTGGTAACTCTGAAACACCATGCCGATCCTTTGCCGCGCCAGCTCCGCCCGCTGCTTACGGTTCAACAAATGCACCGCCGTCTCATCGAAAAGAAACTCCCCGCGCCACCCGTCATCCAGCATCGCCAGCGTATTCAGCAGGCTCGACTTGCCCGCACCGCTCGGCCCCATCACCGTCACAAACTCACCCGCAGCAATATGCAGGTTCACCCGCCGCAGCACAAACGTCTCCGTCGGCCCCGCTTTATAACTGCGTTCTAAATTCCTAAGTTCAATCATCTTGACTTGCTTCCTCACTTACTCTGATCGCAGCGCCTCGTTCGGGTTCACATGCGCCGCGCGCCTTGCTGGCAACACCGCCGCCACAACTGCCACGGCACACAACAGCAGCACCACTGCTCCCAGCGTCACCGGATCAGCAGCCGACACACCGTACAACTGGCTGCGCAGCGCCCGCGTCAGCAGCAGCGCACACGGCACACCGGCCAGCAGGCCCACACCCGCAAGCCGCAGTGCACCTGCCAGCACCAGCCGTGACACTGCCGTCCGCGACGATCCCAGCGCCATGCGGATGCCAATCTCACGCGTCCGCTGTGTCGTGCTGTACGCCAGCACACCGTAAAGCCCGACCCCGGCAAGCACCATCGCCAGCACACCGAACGCGCCCGCCAGCAGGCCCACGATGCGCTCGTTCTGCAGGTTCTGGTCGATCTGCTCATCCATCGTCCGCAGCGACTGCACCGCCAACTCCGGGTGCAACCGGTGCATCAGCTGTTTCACGTCCGCTTCGACGGTTGCGGGTGCTCTCTCCGTGCGCAGGTAAAACGTCAGGTCGTTCACCTTTGCCATCTGCGCCACGGGCGCAAAATACGTCATCTTCACGTCGTCCCGCAGCCCAATGTGTTGCGCATCCCGCACCACGCCCACAATCTGCATCCACGCAAGCTTGTTGCCCGCACCCCGCGCCATGTGCCGGTCCATCGCCGCCGCATCCGACCCAAAGTAGTGCCGCGCAAAGCTCTGGTTTACCACCGCTACCAGCGGGTGCGCCGTGTCGTCCGTCTCTGTTAGTGCACGCCCCGCGACCATCGGCTCCTTCAGCGTGCTGAAGTAACCCGGTGTCACATGGATGCAGCCGATATCCAGATCCTCATCCGGTGGCGCCGTGTAGCCCTCCACCGTCACGTTGTTCCCATTGTCAGAGTCCGCCAGCTCCGCACTGTCCGTCCCTGCCACCGTCTGCACCCCCGGCAAAAGCCGCAGCGCTTCCAGCAGTTGCTGGTGCAACAGCTGCACCCGATCCTTGGGAATTCCGGCAAGCCCCGGGTCCACGCTGAACGTCAGCAGGTGCGTCGTGTCAAAGCCAACATCCCTGTGCCGCAGGTTCTCCAGCGTTTGCACCAGCAGCCCCGCGCCCACCAGCAGCACCACGCTCAGCCCCACCTGCAGGCACACCACCACGCCCCGAAAGCTCAGCCGGTTCCCAGCGGCCGTGCTGTTCTGCTGCTTCAACTGCGCAACCATGTCGGGCTTCAGCAGTGGCACCGCCGGCGCCAGGCTGAACACCACGCTCAACCCCACAGACATTGCAAAGCTGAACAGCAACAGCCGCCCATCCAGCCCGGTCTGGAACAGCAGCGGATCGCCCGGCGACGTCAGCTGGCTCGACAAGAGCCGGATCGCCGGCACCGCCAGCGCCGCACCCGCCGCCGCTCCACCCACCCCCACAAGCAGGCCCTCCACCAGCAGCTGCAGCACAATCCTGCGCCGCGTCGCGCCGACCGCATACCGCACTGCAAACTCCCGCGTCCGCGTCGCTGCCCGCACCAGCAGCAGGCTTGCAACGTTCACGCCTGCAATCAGCAGCACCAGCGCGGCCATCCCCATCACCACCAGCAGCGGCTGCTCCAGCCGCTCCCGGCTGTACGACAGCCCACGCGCTCCCGGCAGCAGTTTCAACCGGCTGTTCGTTAGAAACTCATCCGTAAATTTCTTCGGCCGCGTCCCCAGCGCCTTCAGCTCCTCCGCTCGCAGCGCATGCCACAGCGGCAGCGTCTGCGCCTCGCCCTGCGCCGCCGATGTCCCATCCCGCAGCCGCCCCACCACGTTCAGCCAGCGGTCCTTGTGATTCACCAGCGCGTTGTCCGCACTCTGGTTCGGGTCGATCTCTGCCACCGTTGAGATCGGCACAAACATCGCCGGCGTCTGTCCCCACACTGCACTCCGAAAATTCGGCGCAGCTACGCCAACGATCGTGAACGGATGCCCGCTTACACCGATCGTCTCGCCCAGCACGTTGCGGTCTGCGCCCATGTGGTCGCGCCAGTACTCATAGCTCAGCACCGCCACGGGAGCAGTTGCCGTCACGTCGTCATCACTGCCCGTCAACACCCGGCCCAGCGCCGGTCGAACCCCCAGCACCGCAAAGTAGTTTCCCGTCACCAGTTCGGCATCTTCCGTACTTGCCTCACCATGCCGCAAAACGCCCACATGCGACGTGCTGGTCGCAAGCAGTCCCTGCAGTGAACTCGCCTTGTCCCGCAGGTCGCGGTACATGGGGTACGAAAACAGCATGGTTCGCGGCCCACCGTGTCCGCTGGAGTGGCCCTGCCACGCGTTGCCAGTACCCTCCAGCACAACCAGCTGTTCCGGCGCTTCCACCGGCAGCGAACGCAGCAGCGCCTGGTCCAGCAGCGAGAACACCGCAGCATTCGCACCTATGCCAAGCGCCAGCGTCGCCACAGCCGTTAGTGCAAAACCCGGCGACCTGCGAAGCTGCCGCACGGCGTAGCGAAGATCCTGCAGAAGCGTGCTCAGGGAACCGGCCATCTCAAACTCCGTAGCAAAGTGTTCAGGGCAACAGCAGGCGGTACTTACTCGCTCCGCAACGCCCGCATCGGTTCAATCGCACTGGCGCGCCGTGCCGGCAGAATGCCCGCCACCAGCGCACTCAGCGCCAGCAAGCCCACCGCACCCGCAAGCGTCGCAACGTCGTACCCCTTCACCCCAAACAGCTGCGATTGCAAGAAGTGGCCCGCCAGCAACGCCGCCGGTATCCCAATCGCCAGTCCGATCAGCGTCTGCGTCATTGCACCGCGCAGAATCAGCAACAGAATCCCCCGGCGGTCCGATCCCAAAGCCATCCGCAGACCGATCTCCGGCACACGCCGCGCCACGTTATACGCCGTCACGCCATACAGCCCAATCGACGCAAGCACCAGCGCCAGCGCACCAAAGATGGTCGTCAGCCGAACCACCAGATCCTGCTGGTCAAACTGATTCCCCACCTGTTCGGTGTATGTCCGCAACTTCGCAATGGGAATGTTCGGGTCGACCCGATGCAACGTATCCCGCACCGTTTGCGCTGCGCTGCCGGCATCCCCGCGGTACTGCACCGTCAGGTTCGACGCAAAGTGTTCATACTGCTCGTTCGCCGCCGCCTGTTGCTTCAGCGTGTCCGGCGCATTGAGCGAGTCAAAGAGCGTCAGCTGGGTGATCGGCGTAAAAAACATCGGCCGCGTCTCCTTGGTCGGGTTGCCGTATTTGCTGTCGTCCACCACACCCACAATCTGGTACTCGCCCGTCATCGTCTGGTCGGGCCCAAAGTGTTCGCCAATCGGCTGCTTGTCCTTCAGGTACTTGTCCACAAACTTCTGGTTCACCACTGCCACGTGCGTGCTTGTGCTCGTGTCTTCCGCGGTTATGCTGCGGCCAAGCAACACGCGCGTGCCTACAGTGCTAAAGAAGCCAGGGCTCACGGCAAGATAGCTCGCTCCGTTGTCCGCAAACTTCTCTTTACCCTGTACCCACACTCCAGTGCCCCAGTTGTTATTCGTCATCGGCGCATAGGTTGAGTACGCAAAGTTCTGGACACTGGGCAGGCCTGTAAACGCCTGATCAATGCCGCGGTACAGTCCCGCCAGTTTGCCGTAGGTATAGCCCGCAGCCTGCAGATCGATAAAGGCCACCAGCCTGCCCTGCGGTTCAAAATGGAAGTTCTGCTGCTGCAGGTTGCGCAGGCTGTGAATCAACAGCCCGGCCATGCTCAGCAGCGTCACAGAAAGCGCAGCCTGCAACACCACCAGCACCCGCTGCGGCGTGCTGCTGCTGTCACCCGTGCTGCGGTTTGCTCCTCGCAGTGCATCCGCCGGGTTCGCCCTTGAGGCGAGCCACGCCGGTACCGCCCCGAACGCCGCTCCCGTCAGCAGCGACACGGCAAACGCAAACAGCAACACCGGCCACGACGGTGACGCACTCAGCGGATCGATCTCTACCCCCTTCATCGCCAGCGCCAGCATGGCACGAACACCCACCACTGCCACCGCCACTGCCAGCGTGCCGCCAAGCAGCGCGATCACTGTCGCCTCCACCAGCGTCTTCAGGATCAACCGCGACCGCGGTGCACCCAGCGCCGTCCGCACGCTCGTCTCCTGCTGCCGCGCCACCGCCCGCACCAGCATCAGGTTCGCCAGGTTCGCACAGCAGATCAACAGCACTGCTCCCGCAATCAACAACAGCAGTTTCAGACTGTCTTCGTAACGCTGCTGCAGGTCATTAATGCCGCTGCTCGCTGGTGAAACCTCAATCAGCTGCTTTGCAATATCGGCCTCGGTTGAGGTATCGCCAGGGCTGCGGTTAGCCCGGATGTACTGCACCAGCTGCGCCTTCAATGACTGCTGCACCAACGGCACATCCGCTTTGTTCGGGACACGCAGCAACACATCCAGCCAGTTCGCCGCGGGAAAGTTCATCAGGTTCCGCTCCGGCTGCATCACCGGTTCCTGCGACAGTGGCACCCACACACCCGCCGGATCACCTGTATTCCGCTCACCCAGAAAACCTTCGCGCGTAATTCCAACCACGGTCACGGGATGTCCAGTCAGCAGCAGCGTGCTACCCACCAGCCGCGGATCGCTATGGAATTTCGTCGCCCATATCGTATGACTGATCACGGCCACCGGAGCCGCTCCCGGCCTGTCGTCGTTTGCCGTAAACACCCGTCCCGCAAAGGCGCTCACACCCAGAAAATCAAAGTAGTTACCCTCTGCAAACCGCACAGATAGCAACTGCACGCCCTCTTCGTTCTCCCGCCGCACACCCATCGTTGTCGTTGCGGAGTCCAGCGCTGTCATGCCCGCCGTGTGCGCCGTGTGGTCCCGCAGTTGCTTGTACAAATCCCAGCTGAACAGCGTCCACTTATCCTGCAGACCGCCCGTCACGCAGCAGTCCGCATCCTTGCCCATCTTGTATAACTGCTCCGGCTTGTTCACCGGCAACGACCGCAGTAGTACCTGGTAGGTCAGCGTGAAAATAGCCGTCGTTGCGCCTATACCCAGCGCCAGGGTAAGCACCGCCGTTACGGCAAATCCAGGTGAGCGGCGAAGCTGTCGAAGCGCGAGGCGCAGATCCTGTAAAAGTGTGTGCATGACCAGTCCTGGGTAGAGAATCTCTACAGGGGTGAAGCTTGCGTTCATCTGAAGTCCGTACCTATCGCGCCGCGCTGTAACCCGTGCGGTACTCTTCTTCCGCTGCGGCCAACAAGTGCTGTAACTCACCCTCTGCCACAATCTTGCCGTCGAATAAGTGCACCTGCCGGTCCGCATGCGCCGCAAACCGCGGGTCGTGCGTCACCATGCAGATTGTTGACCCCTCGCCATGCAACTCATTCAGCAGCCGCATCACGGCCTCACCGTTCTTGCTGTCCAGGTTGCCCGTCGGTTCGTCCGCCAGCAGGATGCTCGGCGACCCCGCCAGTGCGCGCGCCACCGCCACCCTCTGCTGCTGACCACCGCTCAACTGCGCCGGATAGTGGCGCAGCCGGTGCGCCATGTTCACTCGCTCCAGCGCCTTCACCACGCGGTCCTTGCGCTCACTCGCCGCCATGCCGCTGCGGTACGTCAACGGCAACTCCACATTCTCGTACACCGACAAGTCACCGATCAGGTTGAAGCTCTGAAAGATAAACCCAATCTCCTGGTTCCGTATCCGCGACCGGTCCGCAAAGTTCAGGTTGGCCACAGCCTTGTTATTCAACGTGTACTTCCCATCCGTAGGTGTATCTAACAAGCCAAGAATCGACAGCAGCGTCGACTTACCACAACCCGACGGCCCACTCATCGCCACATACTCGCCACGCGCAATCGAGAGGTGTACACCGCTCAGTGCATGCGTTTCAATCTCGTCGGTGTAAAAAACCTTTGTCAGGCCTTCTATGTGGATCAGGCTGTCTGTTGCCTCTGGCATCGCACTCTCCCTTGAATGAAACGAAAACTACCGTGCATTTGTTCCGTACACGTACGGTCTGGCCGCAAGCAACGTATTAGTTGTCCACACGTATGTGGTCGACACTATCCCACTTACTCATATCGGAAAGAATCACGACATCTCCCGCCTGCAATCCGTCCAGCACCTGAATACTATTCACCGAAGCACGCCCCACCCGCACCTGCACCCGGTTTGCCGTCTTCCCATCCGGCGACAGCTTGAACAGGCTCAATGTGCTGTTCTCGTTGCCGCTTGCCGGCCTGCCCACATACAGCACATCCGTCAACCGATCCAGATCGATCGTTCCATCCACGCTCAGGTCAGGCCGCGCGCCCTGCGGCAAAGGTCCATCCAGCGCCACATCCACCGTCACAGTCCCGTTCTGTACCGCCGGGTCAATCCGCTGCACATGGCCTGGAATCACGCCGTTGTGTGTGTCGATCGTCGCCGGCTGGCCGATCTGAATATCCCGCGCCTGCGTCTCCGCAATCTTCAGCGCCGCCTTCAACTGGTCCAGTTGAATCACCTTCGCCAGCGTCGCCCCAACCGCCACATGTTCGCCTACCTGGTGCGGCAAATCTGCAAGCACGCCGTTGATCCCCGCGCGTACACTCAGCGCATCCGCCTGCTTCTGCTTCAATCCCAGCAGCGCCTGCGCCTCCTGCACCTTGGCCTGCTGCACCGCCACCTGCGTCGCAATGGCCTGCTGGTTCAGCGTCAGTCGCTGCCGCTCAATGTCGTTCCGAATCCCCAGCTCATCCGCCTTGCCGCGGCTCTCGTTGTACTTCAACCCGCTGATCACGCCCAGGTCCAGCAGGCTCTTGTCCGTCTGCGCCTGCAGTTGCGCCTGCTTCTGGTCCGCACCCACCGTCGCCGCTCCCGCGCGCTGCGTCATCAGGTCGCTCTGCAGCTTTGCCCGCGTGTTCTGCAGGTCAGCCTGCGCACTCTTCAACTGCAGCTGCGCGTCCAGCATCTGCTGTTCGGTCGCCGGGTCCACCATGTCCATCAGGATCGTGTCCGGATGCACCTGCGCCCCTGGCAGCACGCGAATGTGCACAATCGTCGCCTCGGTCTGTGCTGGAATCAGCAGGATCTTGTCCTCGCGCGGCACCAGCGTGCCCGGCCCACGCACCTGCCGCAACAGCGGCCCGCGCTTCACCGCGTCCGTATACAGCGGCCCCTCCACCGTCGGCACAGCCGGCTTCAGCCGCGCAACAAACACGGCAATCGCCACCACCACCACCAGGCCGACCGCACCCCAGGCCAACGACCGCTGACGCTTCTTCTTCTTCAAGTCCGGACGAACGATATCCATGCGCAGACACTAAATGCACGACGCGTGCCAAACCTCGGAGCGGCTCGAAAACCCCGCAACTCACCCTGTTTCGGCCAAAAGCTCATGGCCGCAGGGCACGCCCACGCACCGCCGCCGTGTTCGCTCTCATCGCTACATGTCCACAAACGAACAGCGCAGACCCGCCTAGCGGTAGCTCTCCACGGCCCGCAGCAACTCCAGCTTGCGGCCCGGTGGCAAAAAGCTCGCCTCCACCGAATTACTCGCAAGCTCCCGCATCTGCTCGTCCGTAAACTCGAACTCACCCTGCACCAGCACGTACTCATCCAGCAGGTCGGCACCAAACATCGGCGGATCGTCCGAATTCAGCGTCACCATCAACCCACGCTCAAAGTAGTGCCGCACCGGGTGGCGCGCCAACTCTCTCAGCACGCCCGTCCGCAGATTACTTGTCACATTCAGCTCCAGCGGGATCTGCTTTTCCGCCAGCACATCCAGCAGCTCCGGGTCATCCACCGCACTCAGCGCATGCCCAATCCGCTCTGCTCCAATATTGATCGCGCTCCAGATCGACGACGCCGGCACACTCTCTCCGGCATGCACCGTCAGGTGCAGACCGGCCGCCTTCGCCTCTGCGTACACCGCCTTAAAGTCTTCGGCAGGGCCCCGCGCCTCGTCCCCGCCAATCCCGATGCCCACAATGCTCGGAAACCTTTCGCGCAACTCCGCGGCCTTTGCAAACACAACTGCCGCCTCCTCCACGCCAAAGTGCCGCACCGCATCAATGATCCAAAAAACCGTCGTCCCAAACTCCCGCTCGCCCCGCACCCGCCCCCGCTCGATTGCCTCCACCACCGCTTCCAGGCTCAGTTGCGGCTTGAACCGCAGCAGGATGCCGAAGCTGATGTACACCTCCGCATGCCGCACTCCCTGGGCCGCCAGCCGGTGCACCATCTCGTACGTGATCAGCTCATAGTCCTCTGGCGCCTGCAGGCGCTCGCTCACCTGCTTGAACGCCATCAGGAAACCAAGAAAGTCCTGGTACACATACAGCGCCCGCGCCCCCTCCAGCGTCAGCGGTTCCGCGTCGTGCCGCTCACTCAGCACAACCAGCGTCTCCGGCACAATCGTGCCTTCCAGGTGCAGGTGCAGCTCGCACTTCGGCAGCCCGCGCAGCCACTCCCGGTCAGGCACCGCCAGCTCATCGGTCCGCCTCAACGCTTTCTCTTCTTCTTGTCTTTGCCTTCGTCGGGCTCCAGCCTCGCCTCCGCCGGTGGCGTCACCCCTGGTGCCAGCACTCGCCGCGTGTTGTTGCCTTCCAGCCGGTACGTCTTCGTCACCAGTTCATTCTTGCGCGGTGTGAACTCACCCGTCGTGGCATCCGGCGTCGGCAGCGGCGCACCTGCCGCCAGCACGGTATACGTGTAGGTCGGTGCTGCTCCCGCATAGGGATTGCCGTGATCCTTCGCCGCATTGCCCGGATCGGTCCCGATCTTCACCGGCAGGTACCCGACAATGTTGCGATCCCGGTTCGCTCCCTCATACCTGTGCTTCTTTGTGTTCCAGTAGAAGACTCGCAACTGGTTAAAGTCATAGGGCAGGCCGGCCTTGAACGGACTCGACACCACCACGTAGTTCGGCACATCCTTCACCGCACCCTCAATCTCCGGGTCGGTTACGGTGTTCAGCACATACGCACCCACCAGCCGCTGGTTTTCCGCATACTTCGCCACGCTGTCCGGCACGTCCACGTCCAGCATCCGGCTCAGTATCCAGCCGGTATGGTCGTGGCTGTCGCGCACCAGCCACCAATCCTCCATCGCTGGCGGCTCCGGCGCAGCCGGCACTGCAGCCACGCTCTTGGCACCTCGTTTACCCGCTACTGGAACCGCTACCGGAGCCACATATCCCGGCGGCACCGGCTTCAGCGTGCTCGCCCGTGCAATCAGCTTCAGCTTTTCGCCCTCGTCCAGCCGGTACAGCTTGTCCGTCTCACGGCCCGGCTTGCTGTGCATGTACACGTCGTCGCGCACCACGCCGGTCGCCACATACGGGTCGCGCGCATGCGCCGCGTTCAGGTCGTCAAACTCCTTTGACACGGCCTCCGTCGCCACGGCCTTTTCATCAATCCAGCCGACCTCGCCCTTGTCGGTCTTTACCTTGTAAAAGCGCTTGTTGCCTTCCAGTATCTCCAGGCGCTGCCCGTTCACCACGTTCCCCGTGCGGTTACTCACAGCCGCAATGCGGTCCCGCAGAAACGTCCCCTTCGACGTGACGTACACGTAGTGCGTCAACATCTTCGGCTTCATGCCGCTGCACCCTGCCAGCAGGCACGCCATGCCAATCGCTACCGCAGCGCCGGGCCCACACCATGGGCGAACCGCCCCTGCCTTTGTCATGCTCATCCCACCCGTAAGGGTAGCATCGCTCAGCGGCAGCCCGGCTTAATGCGACAAGGCCAGAAAGTTCGCTGTCATGCCCGTTGCCGTCGACGTCAGCGCATCCAGCTTACCCGCCGTCGTCGCGTCAAAGCTGTACACACTCAGGTCCGGCGTCCCGCTCTGCGCAGAGGCAAACAGGTACATCGCCGTGGAATCCGCCCCCAGCGTCGACACGCCCGACCCCGACGCAAACGGCGACCCGCTGATCGCCGTCAACGCCTCGTTCGTCCCTATGCTCCAGCCTGAAATCGTGCTGTCCCCATGGTTCGCCACGTACACATACTTGCCCGTCGTATCCAGCGCGACCGCATACGGATTGTTTCCCGTCGTGTACACGGTGCTCGTCGTTGGTGTCAGCGCACCGTTGGTAGCCACCTGCTCCACCACCAGCCCCGCCGCAGTCCCGGTCCGCACCACAAACAGGTAGTTGCCTGTCGAGTCCCACGCAATGCCGTAGTCGCTCGTCACACTGGGCGGCAACGTCTGCGACAGCTGCGCCAGGGTCGCCGTTGTCGAGTCAAAGCTGAACAGCAGCTCTCCCGCTGATCCCAGCGCCGCTGCCACCACGGTTCCCGACGGATTGATCCGCAACGCCCGCGGCACGGACGTACCCCCGTTCGGTGTAAATCCAATCCCGCCGCCACCCGTCACCGTCAGTGATCCATCGCTGCCGATCGCGAACAGGTCGATGGCGTTCCCGCTGCCGTCCAGCACCATTAGATATTTGCCGTCCGGCGTCGTCTGCATGTCCACGCAAAACGCATTCGCCAGCGCCGCACCGCTGTTCAACGCCGTCAGCGCCCCTGTGGACGAGATGCTGTAGCCAAAAATCTGCGACGCTGTCCCCACCCACAAAAATCCGTTATTCCGCGACACGGCCAAAGCCAATGGCGTCACGCTGAAGCTGATCGGCGTTCCAGACAGCGCGGCCAGCGCACCCGCCGTCGATATGCTAAAGCCCGACACCGTGTTGCTTCCCGCGTTCGCCACAAACGCCATGTTCGGCGTTGTCGTGGTGCCGCCGCTGCCGACGCACGTGGAACTATGAAGAAAGTTGCCGCAGTCGCCCGTCGTTGTCGCCTTCGTCACAAAGCCGCCGCACCCCATCACGGGCACCAGCAGCAACACAGACAACGCAGCAATCCACACACTCCGGCCAGACATGGGTCTCATGCGCATTGGACGAACACGCTCGCATTTGGCAGCGCCGGCATGCCTAGTTTGCTGCAGCCTGGCACAGCGAGCAGACACCAATCACGTCCACGCTCACACGCTCCACCACAAACCCGCTCGCCAGCCTCAGCCGCGGCTCACCCATCCCCAGCTCGTCCTGCTCCACGTCCGTCACCCGCTTGCACACGCTGCACACCAGGTGGTGGTGGGGGTCCTTGTTCGTCTCCACACGCAGCGTGCCGTGGTGCATGCTCAACTCGCGCAACACGCCGCTCTGCACAAACAGGTGAATGTTCTTGTACACCGTCGCCAGCGAAATCGACGGTATCCGTTCCTTCACCGACGCATACACCTCTTCCGGCGAAGGGTGCCCATGCATACCCTGCATCGTCTCGTACAGCACCTGCCGCTGGTGCGTCACGGCAATGCCGTGCTCCGCGCAAAGTGCCCGAAATGTCGATCCGTCCTGCATGTCTGCTTTAAGTAGAAAAGAGCCGGCCCTGCAAGTCAAGATTCACCGCACGCGGCTCCACGGGACGCACCGAAACGGCCCCCATCCGCTCCGCCACTTGGCAATCATGTACGCGCTTGCATACACTTCTCGCGCAACGCAGAACCCACGCCCAGCCTGAGGCCCCATGACACTCGCCCGCCGCATCATCCTTACCCTCCTTGTGCTCTGCGCCGCGCCCGCCTTCTGCGCCAACGCCCCCCGCGCCCGCTGGACAGAAGCCGAAGCCACCGCCTACATGGCCCACCAGCCCTATCCCATCGGCGGCAACTTCCTCCCCGCGGACGCCATCAACCAGCTGCAAATGTGGCAGAGCAGCACCTGGGATCCCGCGGAAATCGACAAGGAACTCGGCTGGGCCCAGGCCATCGGCATGACCACCATGCGCGTCTTCCTCCACGATCTGCTCTACCAGCAGGACCCCAGGGGCCTCGAGCACCGCGTCGACGAGTTCCTCAGCCTTTCCGCGAAGCACAACATCAAGCCCGTCCTCGTCCTCTTCGACAGCTGCTGGGACCCCGAACCCAAACTGGGCCCGCAACACCCGCCCATCCCCGGCGTCCACAACAGCGGCTGGGTCCAGTCCCCCGGCGTCGCTCTCGCTGACGAAAGCCAGCAGCCCCGCCTCGAGGCATACGTCAAGGGCATCGTTGGCCACTTCGCCTCGGACAAACGCATCCTCGCCTGGGATCTCTGGAACGAACCCGACAACGGCGGCGGCGGCAACTACACCACCAACCTCAAAAACAAAACCGACCTCATGGACGGCATGCTCCCCCACGTCTTCGCCTGGGCACGCAGCGTCGGCCCCGTCCAGCCCCTCACCAGCGGCGTCTGGCAGCACGACGACTGGTCCAACCCCGCCCTCCTCAGCCCCACCGAAAAAATCCAGCTCGGCGAATCCGACATCATCTCCTTCCACGACTACAGCTGGCCCGAAACCTTCGAAAAACGCATCGTCCAGCTTGAAACCCTGCACCGCCCCATCCTCTGCACCGAATACATGGCCCGCGGCACAGGCTCCACCTTCGACCAAAGCCTCCCCATCGCCGCGAAGCACCACGTCGGCGCCATCAACTGGGGCCTCGTCCAGGGTCTCAGCCAGACCTACCTGCCGTGGGACAGCTGGAAGCTCCCCTACACCGACCGCGAGCCCACCGTCTGGTTCCACGACGTCTTCTACACGAACGGCAAGCCCTACCGCCAGGCCGAAGCCGACGAAATCCGGCGCATTTCCACCGAGCAAAACGGCACCCACACTGTAGCCGCGACGCAGTAGCAGGCCGTACTCAGACGTTTCCATTCAATCCGAAGTACCCACCGGCCCGCGGTGGGTGCTGCTCCCATCTACCGTCGCGACCCGCTCGCACCATTTATCCTTGCAGGAGATGCGCACCTTCACTCTGCCCGAGGCGCAGACCCTCATCCCCGTGCTCGACGCCCTCCTCCAGCGCGCGCAAACCGCTGCCGGCATCGCCACCGCGCGCGAGCATTCCCTCCAGTCGCTCCACCAGTCCATCTTTCTCGCTGGCGGCATGCGCGTCGATCTCCTCCGCGTTGCCACCATCAAAGGCGAGCACGACAAAGCCGTCGAAGACGCCCGCACCACCCTCGGCGAGATCGACGAAATCGGCGTCGAAGTCAAAGACCTCCACACCGGCCTGCTCGAGTTCCCCTTTCAGCTCGACGAAGACGTCGTCCTCCTTTGCTGGACCCAGGGCGAGACCTCCATCACCGCCTGGCGCACACCCGACCAGAGCTACGACGACCGCCAGCCCCTCGACGACCGTTTCCTGCCCGGCACCAACGACCGCCCCCACTAGATTGATCCGGCACCTGGCAGTCACACCCGGGTGGCCCCACCTTCACCGCGCCCATCTCAGCTTCGAACCAGCAATAAACCGCAGGTCGATTAAGCTCGGCCGAATGAGTCCCGCCCCACCGCCTCCGTTATGATGAATACCGATGCCCAGCCTCGGCGATTCCGCGTTCATCTTCATGCTGGCACTCATGCTGCTCGGCCCCAAGAAGCTGCCCCAGCTTGCCCGCCAGCTCGGCAAGCTCATGGCCGAGTTCCGCAAGGCGTCCAACGACTTCCGCATGCAGATGGAAGACGAGCTCCGCATCGAAGACCAGAAGGAACATCAAAAAAAGGTCGACGCCCTCGCGCCGCCAGCCTCTGCTGCTCCTGACCCAACCATTCCCACGGAAGACCCGCCCCACCCCCACCTGCCGCAGCTCGCGGAAAACAGCATCGCGCCCGAGGCGTGGGTCGCACCGGAAGGCTCCACCGAGCCCACCTTGATCCCCATCGCGGAATCCGGCGAACTCAAAATGATGCCACCCTCCACCGGTCTCCCGCTTGAGTCCTCAGCCCGCCGCTCCCCCTTTGCCTCCTCCAACACCGGCCGCGACGGCGCCGAGCCAGCCTCGGACGCAACGCCGGACACCACCACTGGCATGAGCAGCGAAGAGCCCGGCGAAGCCGCTCTCGGCAGCACATCCAACGCCTCCTACGACCCGCCGCCACCCTACGAACCCCCACCCGACCGCAGCCATCCCGCCATGATCGGCGAGGGCGAGCGCGCCACCCACGCCTAACCACCCAAGCAGGCAAGCCATGCCCGACGTCCTCGACAACGTACGATCCGAAGCCGCAGCCCGCGCCGAACTCCCCGGCATGAGCCTCATGGAGCACCTGCAGGAGCTCCGCTCGCGCCTGCTCCACTCCGCCGCCGCGCTCCTCATCGGCTTCGCCATCGCCTACATCTTCCACGAGCGCCTCTTCGACATCGTCCAGCACCCCATGGACGTCCTCAAATACCAGCTCAACTTCACCCACCCCACCGACGGCCTCAACCTCTACCTCAAAACCGCCCTGTACGGCGGTGCCATCCTCGCCTCGCCCTACATCCTCTACCAGGTTTGGCTGTTCATCTCGCCCGGCCTTTACCAGCATGAAAAGCGCTACGTCTGGCCCTTTATGACCGCCACCATCAGCCTTTTTCTCGCCGGTGCATGGTTTGGCTACCGCTACGTCCTGCCTTCCGCCCTCCACGTCCTCATCGGCGACTTCGGCAAGCGCTTTCACCCCATCATCACCATCGACGACTACACCGGCTTCTTCTCCGCCATCATCTTCGGCCTCGGCGCCAGCTTTGAGCTGCCCATCCTCATCTTCTTCCTCGCACTCTTCGGCATCGTCGACGCCAAGTTCCTCGTACGCAACATGCGCTACGCCGTGCTCATCATCTTCGTCATCGCGGCCATCATCTGCCCGCTGCCAGACCCGCTCAGCATGTGCCTCTTCGCCATGCCCATGCTCGTCCTCTACGCCCTCTCCGTCGGCGTCGCCTGGTTCGTTCACCCCGCCCGCCGCAAGCCCGCCGCTACTGCGTAGCATCGCCGTTCGCACGGGCGATAGCCGTATAGGTCCGCGTCAGGCGTCCCTCGCTCGCCAGGGGCTGAACCCAATGTCTCGCTTCTGCGGCATGGGTTGATGCAGCCGCGAACGGACCCGGCTCATCACAACACACAGGAGTGTATGAATGCCCGATGCACGCGTCATCCATTGGGCCGTCTTTCACGTCCTGCTCGTCGTTCTCCTCACCACGGAGTGGCTACTCCTCCGCAAGCAAACCCCCGCCCGCTCCTACATCGCCACTGCCATGTGGCTGCTCGGCGCCCTCGGCTTCACCGCCTTCGTCTATCTCACACTCGACCAGCGCCTCGGCACCCAGTTCATCGCCAGCTACGCGCTTGAAGAATCCCTCTCCATCGACAACCTCTTTGTCTTCCTGCTGCTCTTCCAAAGCTTCCGGATCGAACGCAACTGCCAGCGAAAAGTCCTCTTCTGGGGCATCCTGGGCGCGGTCATCATGCGCGCAGCCTTTATCGTCGCAGGCGTCGCCCTGCTCAAACGCTTTGAGTGGATCACCTACATCTTCGCCGTCCTCCTCCTTATCGCCGCCGTCCGCCTCGTCCTGCCGCAGGACCATGCCAACCCCAAAAAACCTGCATGGCAGCAGTGGCTCGAAACCAAAATGTCCTTCTCTCAAAGTCAGGCAGGCTTCTTCGTCGAAGAGAACGGCCACCGCAAACCCACCATCCTCCTTCTTGCCCTCTGCGCCATTGCCGTCACCGACTTCGTCTTCGCACTTGATAGCATCCCCGCCGTCCTCTCTATCACTCGCCATACCTTCATCGCCTACAGCTCCAACATCCTCGCTGTCATGGGTCTGCGCTCGCTCTACTTCGTCCTCAGCCATGCCCTCAGCAAGCTCACCTATCTCCACTACGGCCTGGCCGCGGTCCTCGCGTTCGCCGGCATCAAGATGCTGATCGCCCCCTGGTTCGACTTCACCGCCATTGCCTCGCTCGCCGTCATCTTTGGCATCCTCCTGCTCACGGTCCTGGTCTCGCTTGTCATCCACAACAACCGGAACAGCGATCCCGACGTCGCCTGACGTGAACCCCATCGCCCACATCGCCGAACTCTGGCGCTACCCCGTTAAAAGCATGCGCGGCGAACAGGTCGACCAGCTGGACCTCCTCCCCGACGGCATCGCCCACGATCGCCGCTATGCCTTCGAAAGCTCAGCCGCACCCCGCGGCAAACCCCTCCTCAGCGGCGCGGAGCGCGCCCGGATGCTGCTCTCCACCGCTACCGTCCGCAACAACTCCACATACGTCCGCACGCCGGCCGGCGACGAGTTCGCCATCGACGACCCCGCGCTCCTCACCATCCTCGAACTCACCCCCGGCACCCTCCATCTCGTCCGCAGCACCAGTCCGCTCACCGACGTCCGCCCCATCGCTCTCCTCTCCACCCAAACAGCAGGGGAGCTCAGCAGGGAACTGGCAGCTCTCATCGACCCCCGCCGCTTCCGCGCCAACATCGTCCTCGCCTTCGACACGCCCACCGAACACTTCCCCGAAAACAACCTCCCCGGTCACACCCTCCGCCTCGGCCCCACAGCCACGATCGCCATCACCGAGCGCATCCCCCGCTGTCGCATCGTCACCCTCGACCCCGAAACCGCCCAGCCCGATCCAGGCCTCATGAAGCACCTCGAGCGCCATCACAGCGGCCGTGTCGGCATCTACGCCACCACGCTCATCCCGGGCCCACTTCACGTGGGCGACGCCGTCCATCTCCTTTGCTGAAAGCGGCTGCCCACATGTGGTGCAAAGCCGCCCAACCCGAACATCCGGAAGAACTTCTGCGACCTGCCCAGCAAACAGAGGATCGCCGCACACCGATCCAACAGAATCAGGAATTTAGAAAGGGAAGGGGGAGGGGTACCCCACGCATCTTTCCAGCACCCCTGCCGTCCAACACAGTGATGAAGCGTACGACCCGCCTGCTTGCCTTGCCTCTCTGCGTCAGCGCCTTGCTCCACGCGCAGATCCACCGCGTCCAGAAGCCGGAATCCGTCACCCGCGCCGTTGCCGTCTACGAGTATGTCGGTGATCTCAACAAGCCCACCGCCGCCCGCCTCATCCCCGTCTCCCTCTTCTACGGTGGCCACTTTGAAGACGCCGGCACCTATCTCTCACGGCCCGTCCCCCTCGCGCTCCAGTCCGACACCGCCTATGAGCTGCAGACCGGCGGCCTCCGCACCGGCGTGCTCGATCTCGCCTTCGCCCGCAACTTCCGCCAGAACACCGCCGACGCCACCAGCACCTTCGACGACGGTTGGTTCGGCTACGGAAAAATCCAGCCACCCCGCGCCGCCAAGGCCGTCACAGCCAAGGCCCCAGGCAAAAGCACCGGCCACGCCTATGAAGTGACAGACGACGGCAAGCCCCACTTCGGCTCCAAGCCCGACGACGCTCCCACCGGCCGTCATAGCGCAGACCCGGACCCGTCCGATACCGAGCGTACTGAAAAGGTCAGCCTCCCCGACGACACCCGCGACCCCAAAGCACCAGACCCCGACCGCCCCACACTTCGCCGCAGCACGACCGACAGCACCGGTGGCCCCAAGCAGAAGCGTCAAAAGGAAACCGCCAGCGTCACCGCTTCCGGTAAAGGACCCGCTGACGACCCCGACCGCCCCAGCTTCCGCCGCAAGAACGCCGGCGATGCCGACGACTCAGGCATCCCCCCTGACCCCAGTGAGCTCGCCAGCAAGTCCACGCCCAAAGCCGCAGGCGGCACCGTCACCGGCCCCCAACCCATGCTCGACGACACCAGCCGCCCCGGTCTGCACCGCGGCAAGCCCACCGCGGCACCGGTAGCCGCCGACCTTGCAGCCGTCGATAAGAGCCCGGACCTGCCAAAGTTCAACGGCCGCATCCCCCTCTCCGACCTCAAGCAAACCGTCGCCGTCTCCGACATCCACGACATCGCACAGCACGACTTCTCCTACCACTTCGCCTCTGACGCGGAGCGCACCACCGTCCTCCACGGCATGCAGACCCTCGCCAACGAGGTACTCGCTCATCCCGCCCTCGCCACCGACGCACCGGAGTTCATTCGCAACGCGAAACCCGGCGCAGATCGCGTAGCCGCAACGGACCCCAGCTTTCAGCCCTCACCTCGCCAGGGCATGGACCGCGCCAACGCCGGAACCACCACCGACATCGCTCCCAGGCCTCTGCCGCGCAACGCCACTCCAGCCCAGCGCGCCGCCGCCCGCCGCGCCGCCGCAGCCATCCGCAAGGCGAGCGCCACGCCCACGGAAAACACCCTTACGGAAGAACACCTGGCCGCCTTCCAGCTCAGCTACGGCGCGCCGCTCACCTACGTCTACACCGCCCACACGGCAGACTCCGCAGCTCCGGTGCACTACGTCACAATAGTCGCCCAGCCCAGCCCGGACGACCCCTTAAAGCTCCAGATCGGCCTGCGCAGTACCACGGACAGCGCCCACCTCGACCGCACACCACGCTATCGCCTGGTCGACGCCGTGGACGCCGACGCCAGCAACCGCGCCTCCCTGCTCTTTGAGGTCCGCAACAACAGCTCCCGACAGTTCGCCCTCTTCCGCCTGCTCGGCCCAAAACCCGACGAGCTCTTCGAAACCGGCTCCACCAGGTAGCAAGACAGAGCAGGGACGCGATCTACGCTCCCAGGACTTCGCCGCTCTTTACCTGGAACCCGCGCATAAACTCGCCCACGTCCATGCGCTTCTTTCCCTCAAGCTGCACCTCATGCAGTCGCACCAGCGTCCTTCCGCCGCACCCAACAAACCAGCCATCGAGCGCAGCAAACAGGACTCCCGGCTCCGACGCTGCTGAGGTTCCTTGTAGCCCAGTTTCGTGCTCGACTCGCAGCGCATGCACAATCAGCTTCTTCCCGCGCAGCGAGGTAAACGCCCCCGGCCACGGCTGAAACCCACGAAAGCGCTGGTCGATCTCTGCTGCCGACCGCGACCAGTCAATCAGCCCGTCCTCCCGCGTCAGCAGCGGTGCAAGTGTCGCGGCAGAACCATCCTGGCTCTCTGCAACAATCTCGCGCGATACAAGGCCTTCCAGCGTCTCGCACACCAGCGAAGCGCTCACCCGCGCAAGCTCCTCAAACAGCTGTGGCGACGTCGTCTCCGCCCCGATCGGCACGGAACGCCGCAGCAGCATCGCACCGGTATCCAGCCCCGCATCCATCTGCATCGTGGTCACGCCAGTCTCTGCATCCCCACTCGCAATTGCCCATTGGATCGGTGCCGCACCCCGCCACCGTGGCAGCAGGGAACCATGCGCATTCACGCAGCCCAGCCGAGGCAGGTCAAGCATCCACTGCGGCAGAATGCGCCCGTAAGCCACCACAACGATGCAGTCAGGAGCCGCCGCGCGAAGCTCCGCGTGCAGCTCCTCGTTCCGCTTCAGCGTCGCCGGCTGCACCACCGCAATCCCCAACTCAGCCGCAGCAACCTTCACCGGTGTCGCGGCCACTATTCCCGCACGCCCCACAGGTTTGTCCGGCTGCGACACAGCCAGCACAACATCATGCCCCGCCGCCACAAGCGCCCGGAGCGTGGGCACCGCATACGCCGGCGTGCCGCAAAACACCAGCCGCAGCGGCGTCAGGCTCAACCTACCACTCGCCGTTCTTGATCAGCTTCTTGATGCGCCGAATCGTCAGATCCTTCTTTAGCCGCGACAGCCGGTCGATGAACAGCACACCGTCCAGGTGGTCCATCTCGTGCTGCATCGCACGCGACAGCAGATCCTCGCCATCCACCTCAAACCAGTCGCCGTGCACATCCTGCGCCCGCACTGTCACCGTCGCGTGACGCGTCACCTTGTCGCGAATGTCTGGCAACGACAGGCAGCCTTCTTCCTCCGTCCGTCGACCATCGCTCACCACGATCTCCGGATTGATCAGCACCAGCTTCTCGTTCTCGTCCTTGCCGAACGACGTATCGATCACCGTGATCCGCTTCAAAATGCCAATCTGCGGCGCCGCCAGGCCGATACCTTCCGCCGCGTACATGCTCGTGAACATGTCCTCCGCCAGCTTTGCCACACTCTTGTCGAACACCGTGATCGGCAGAGCCTTCTGCGCCAGCACCGGGTCCGGGTATTTCACAATCGGATAAATCATCGTCTTATTGGATGCGTCCCTTGCCGTTTGCACTCAGTATGCGCGGAGCTGCTCACGGTATCCCGCCAGGTTTCGTTGTGTCTCAGGCAGGCTATCCCCGCCAAACTTTTCCAGCATCAGCCGCGCCAGCGTCAGCGCCACCATCGCCTCCGCAGCCACACCCGCGGCCGGTACCACGCACACGTCCGATCGTTCATAGGCTGCCTTCACCGGTTCCCGCGTGTCAAAGCTCACACTGCCCAGCGGCCGACGCAGCGTCGAAATCGGCTTCAGATATCCACGTACCGTCACGTCCTCGCCGTTTGAAATGCCACCCTCAATGCCACCGGCATTGTTGCGCTCCCGCGTAAACCTGGTATCGCCAGTAGACCCATTGGACCCTTCAGCATAGGCAATCGCGTCATGCACGGCAGACCCCATACTCTCTGCCGCTGTCACGCCTCGGCCTAACTCCACCGCCTTCACCGCCTGCAGGCTCATCACTGCCTGCGCCAGCAGACCGTCCAGCCGCTCATCCCAGTTGGCATGCGTCCCCACACCCACTGGCACGCCATGCGCTACCACTTCAAAAACGCCGCCAACAGTGTCGCCGGTTCGCAGCGCGCGATCCACCTCGCCCTTCATCTGCTGCTCCACCTCAGCGTCAATGCAGTTCAGCAGCACAGACTCTCGCTCCGTGCTCGCCACCACCTCATCCCACGTGTACCCGCGCAGCAACTCCACCGCACCCACACGCACCACATGCGACAAAACGCTCACGCCCAGCGCACGCAGCAGCAGCTTCGCCAGCGCACCTGCGGCTACCCGCGCGCTGCTCTCCCGCGCACTCGCACGCTCCAGTACGTAACGCGCATCTTTAAAGTTGAACTTCAGCGATCCCGCCAGGTCCGCATGCCCTGGCCGCGGACTCGCAACCGCCTTGTGCTTCTCCGGATCGCCCGCGCCCACCGGCAGAATTTCCTCCCAGTTTTTCCAGTCCCGGTTCGCAATCGTCAGCGCAATCGGCGATCCAATCGTCGCTCCGTGCCGAACCCCACTCAGCAGGTGCGCTGCATCCGTTTCAATGCGCATGCGCCCGCCGCGACCGTAGCCCTGCTGCCTGCGCCACAGTTCCCGTGCGACAAACGCCTCGTCCACACCAACACCAGCGGGCATGCCGCTCAGCAGCGCCACAAGAGCTTCGCCGTGGCTCTCACCGGCTGTTGAAAATCGAAGCATTTCTTCTCCACCGGCATCCGCCCAGAGTCCTCATTGTACCAATCGCAACCGTCACCGTCGCACCTCGCAACATTCCCATAACGCCAATGGGCCACAGAAAATCACCTGTTCAGGTCTGTTCACAACCATGCCGCGGGCCTAATCTCAATCTTGCGTGGCCAAGCTGAAACAGACCGGGACCGGCACTCCGACTCTCCAGCAAGTGGAGGCTGAGATGGCCCGTTTCAGCGAACACCACTTCGTCACCCTCCCTCATCCTCCCAACATGGAGGCCATGTTTAAGAATGAGACCGAGCCCGAACGCCGCGACCACCTGACGCGCTACGGCTTGGGTGCGCTCGTCGTCTATAACTTCTTTCTCGTCGGCGACTACCTCGTCTCCCCTGGTCGGTTCGCCCTGTCGCTGGTCGTTCGACTTTTTGTCATCTCGCCCCTCGTCCTGTTGCTCGCATGGATGCTGCAAAAGCCGCGCTGGGCATCAGTACGTGAGGGCAGTGCGGCTGCGCTCTGTGTCGCCGGCTGCTGCAGCATTCTTGTACTCGGTGGCAACACGGACCTGTCCGCCGTGCTGCAGAGCGAACCTGGCATCCTCATGGTTCTGCTCTGCTTAAACGTCATCCTTCGCGTCGAATTCCTCTACGCCATCGCTGGAACGTTGCTCTGCCTTGCCGCGGAAGCGTACCTGCTCACGTCTGCACACGTGCTGACCACGGCAAACCGCTTCGCCATCGGCGGCCGGGTGTTTTGGGTCGCCGTGCTCACGCTTGTGGCCAGCTACAGCTTGGCCCGGCAGCAGCGGCTCGGCTGGCTACAGCGCCTCCACAGCCGTGTCCAGCGCCGCATGCTTGCAGACGCCAACGCCGAACTCGTCAACATTTCTGCCACCGACCGCCTCACCGGCATCAGCAATCGCTACGGCTACGATGTGCGCCTCGCCGAGCTGTGGGAGTCCGCCGTCAGCAGCGGCTCCCTCTTTTCCGTCATCATGCTCGACGTCGACCACTTCAAGCTGCTCAACGACAGCTTCGGCCATCCCTACGGCGACCGCGTTCTGCAGCGCATCGCCTCGCTCCTGTTGCAGGCGTTGCGTGCGGAAGATGACTTCGTCGCCCGCATCGGCGGGGAAGAGTTCATCGTTCTGTTGCCCAACTCCGACGCAGATGCCGCCTTCCGCGTGGCCGAGCGCATCCGCCTTCTGGTGCAGGTCGCCGGTTCACCCGCCGTCCGAGGAGAGGGCCACCTCAGTCCCGATGAGCACTGGTCCACCGTAAGCTGCGGCACCGCCACGGCCGTTGCATCCCCCCTGCTTGATCCTCAGCGCATCGTGGAGGCGGCAGACGCTGCCCTCTACCGCGCAAAGCAGTCCGGCCGCAATTGCGTGCAGGCAAGCCCCGCGCTTCATCTCCTCGTCCCTCAAGCGTCGCATCGTCCCTGGTCTGACATCGACGAAACACAGCACCCTTAAAGCTCGCGTACACTCTCAGCACACACGCCACGCTATCAAGGACACTGCTTTGACACTGCTTCTACCCCGGACGCGTTCTTTCGTGCTCCTCCCGCTCGTCGCCTGCCTGCTCATTGCCTCCCCCCTAACAGTCCACGCGCAGGCAGACCCCAAGCAGGACCCAATCGACAGCGAAGCCTGGGTCCGCGCCCACTACACCAAGTACGAGTTCCGCATCCCCATGCGCGACGGCACCAAGCTCTTCGTCAACGCCATGGTCCCCCAGCCCGGCGCCTTCCCAGACCACGGCCCATACCCCTTCCTCGTCACCCGCACGCCCTATTCCTGCGGTCCGTACGACGAAGATCACTATCCCCGGTCCGTCACCTACTCCAACGAGCTTGCAGCGAGCGGCTACATCTTTGTCTGCGGCGACGTCCGCGGTCGCTACGCCTCTGAGGGCACCTTCGTCGAGATGCGCCCGCACATAGACCACAAGAACGGCCCCGCGGACGTCGACGACGCCTCCGACATGTACGACACCGTCGACTTCCTCCTCAAGCACGTGCCCAACAACAACGGAAAAGTTGGTATCACCGGCATCAGCTACCCCGGCTTCTTCACCTCCGCCTCCATCATCGATTCACACCCTGCCATCCGGGCCGCCAGCCCCCAGGCGCCCATGACTGACCTGTTCCTCGGTGCGGACGACAGCTACCACGGCGGCGCCTTCATGCTCGCGGCAGGCTACGGCTTCTACACCGCCTTCCTCCCCCAGCAAACGCCCGTTAACCCGTCCGCTCCGGCCGATCCGCGCTTCGACTACGGCACCACCGACAACTACGAGTTCTACCTGCGCGACAACACCGCCAACCTCACCAAGCTCCTCGAGAAGCGCGGCCCCAGCCTCTTCCCAGACCAGATCAACCACACCACCCTCGACAGCTACTGGAAGCCCCGCAACCTCTCCGAACACATGCTCAACGTCCACACCGCCGTCATGACCGTCGGCGGCTGGTTCGACGCGGAAGACCTCACCGGCCCCCTTAAGACCTACAACGCCATCGACCGCTTTAACCCCAAGCTCGGCTCAATGAACACAGTCGTCGTTGGCCCCTGGGTCCACGGCGGCTGGGCTCGGTCTGACGGCGACCACCTCGGCGACGTCACCTTTGGCGCAAAGACCGGCGACTTCTTCCGCAAGGAAATCCAGTTCCCCTTCTTCGAGCACTACCTCAAAGACGTCCCCTACGGCAAAGCCGGCGAACCCCTGCCCAAGGCCTACATGTTTGAGACGGGCACCAATGCCTGGCGCAAATACGACCAGTGGCCCCCCAAAGGCGCCACCGCCCAAATGCTCTACTTCGGCCCCAATGGCAAGCTCACCTTCACCAAACCAGCCGGCTCTGAACCCACCGGAAACGCCGCCTCAGGACCTGCTGGAGGAGCCAACGGCCACGGCGCCGGCGGCAGCACCTCAGACTCCTACGTCTCCGACCCCATGCACCCCGTGCCCTTCCTCAGCTACACCTCAGACACTGTGCCCCAGCGCTACATGACAGACGACCAGCGCTTCGCCGCCCGCCGCAACGACGTCCTCGTCTACACCACCGAACCCCTCACGGAGGACGTCACCGTCGCCGGCCCGGTTTCGCCCAAACTGCACATCAGCTCCACCGGCACCGACTCCGATTTCGTCGTCAAGCTCATCGACGTCTACCCCTTCGACTACCCCAACAACGACAGCATCGACCCAGCCCAGGGCAAGCGCGTCCTCGGCGCCGCGCCCATCCTCATGGGTGGCTACCAGCAACTGCTCCGCGGCGAACCTTTCCGCGCCAAGTTCCGCACCAGCTGGACCGACCCCACACCCCTCAAGCCCGGCGAAGTCACCGCCGTCAACTTCACCATGCCCGACATCAACCACACCTTCCGCAAGGGCCACCGCATCATGGTCCAGGTCCAAAGCTCCTGGTTCCCCCTCGTCGACCGCAACCCCCAGACCTTCACAAACATCCCCACGGCTACTCCAGACCAGTTCGTCAAAGCCACCGAAACCGTCTACACCGCCCCCGAAACCCCCAGCGGCATAGAACTCACCATCCTCCCCCAACGGTAGAGCCAGACCAACTCAGCTCAAAGCAATCCCCCTCCTGACGACAACGGCGTTTGTCAGGATCTATGCTGGCCTACGTTCGATGAGTGCGGTTAGCCTGTTCACGCAAAGCTAAGTTCTGCGAAGTCGTGACTGAAATACCGCCGATCCTAGTGTGGTTTACCTGGTTCAAGAAAACACGCAGGGCGATGGTCTACCTCTGCGTGCTTCGAGTGGCGACTTACAGCTGCGGATGAAGATTGCTGACGCTGCTGACCTGCTCCAGGAGCGAAGCGATGTGAAGAATCGTCGACTCGGCCTGCCAGCTGCCGACGACTTGCACATTGATCGGCATACCTTCTTTGCTGGTGCCGAAGCGCATGGAGACGCCGGGCAAGCCGGTCACGTTGAGAGGTACGGTAGCGCCTTGCATGCTAATCGCATCGACTGTTTGGCCGTTGATCACGAACTCTGCCTGACCGTGCTTATAGGCCGGGATTGGCAGGACCGGGGTGAGTAACGCGTCGTACTCCTGGAAGTACTGGGCGAAGCCATCCTTCAAGCGCTCCGCTGCCTGCTCAGCATGGATGTAATCCTTCATCGATGTATCAGGGAGCGAGAGCATGTATTTTGCCATCGTGTAGATCTCATCCTCACTGCGGCCAGCGATTGCCTCCTCAAAGGCAGGCTTCATCTCCATGACGTGGAGACGATTGAACACATCGAGTGCAAAGTCGCGCTCAAGCGCCGGGATGCGCACAGGCTCAACAAGATGACCAAGTCCCTTGAGTGCATCGGCTGCTGCTTGCACCGTGGCCCCCACCTCAGGATCAATGGGTCCGAAGCCGGGTTCAACAAGCCACCCCACTCGAAGCGGTCGATTGGGTGAGTCACCGATTCCAGCATCAAACGGGACCGTACTACTGGAGTAGCCATCCAAACCGTCGGGTCCTGCCAGCTGCGAAAAAGCCAGCGCCAGATCGCGGATGCTCCGTGCCATGGGACCAACATGCCAGTTGCGCCTCGGGACGCGGGGCCAGATGCCAGTCATGGGGACGCGACCGTGTGTTGCTTTCAGCGAGACAATCCCGGTCTGGGCAGCTGGTCCGCGCACAGAGATCGCCAGGTCAGTGCCAAGGCCAAGCGGAGACATGCCCGCCGCGATTGCGGCCGACTCGCCGCCACTGGAGCCCCCCGGCGTGCGGGTGAGATCCCATGGATTGTTCGATCGGCCCGTGAGGAGGTTGTCACTTTCGATCCAGTAGGAGAACTCAGGAAGATTGGTCTTGGCAAGCAGGATGGCGCCTGCCTTCTTCATACGGGCGACGCTGGTCGCATCGGTGTCGGGCATGCGTCCCTTGAAGATGGGAGACCCGCGCTGGGTCAGGACGTTCGCGGTGTCGATGGAATCTTTAGCCGTAAACGGAACACCGTGGAGTGGGCCAAGTTGATCGCCCCGCAACACGGCTGCTTCCGCTGCCTGGGACAGTTTGAGAGCTTGATCGGCAATCGTAACGATGGCGATGATCTTCGGGTTAACGGCCTCAATGCGATCAAGGTGCGCCTTCATGACTTCGACGGGAGAGACCTCTCGCGTGCGGATCAGTTCGGCCAGTTTTGTTGCATCGGTGTAGATCAGGTCAGTGGTCATAGTGCCATCCTCTCTACCTGCCAAATGACAGGTTGCAGTAGAAGATTCTACCTGCCACATGATAGATTGAAAAGAACGGTGAGGTTTTCTCATCGCTATGTGTGGAGGGTTCGCGATGAGTAGGAACGCCCGTGAAGAGATTCTGGCGGCTGCAAAACTCACGGCTCAAGCTCACGGCTATGCGGGCCTGAACTTCCGTGATCTGGCTGAGCAGGTAGGCATTAAGGCGGCAAGCATCTACTATCATTTTCCGAGCAAAGCCGCCCTGGCCGCTGCAGTGGCGAAGCGCTACTGGGAGGATGCCGCGGCCTATCTTGAGTCTTTACTGCACGACTCAGCCAAGCCGATGGACGTGCTGCGCCGGTATCCGGAGACCTTTCGCTGGGCACTCGCGAACGAGAATCGCATCTGCCTTTGCAGTTTTATGTCTGCGGAATTCGATGACCTGCCCGACGAAGCAAAGACAGAGATCCAGGTCTTCGCAGACGTCAACATTGCGTGGCTGCAGAAAGCATTGGTAGCTGCCAAGGTGGCAAGCCCGAAGCAGGCCGAGAAGAGAGCGCAAGCCATCTATGCAGGAATCGTTGGTGCTCAACTTATGGCGAGAAGTCGGGCGGACATCGCTCTCTACGACAGTCTCATCGAAACCTATCGCTCTACAGGATTGCTTCCTTCGTAAGCGCAGGTTGGTGCGGACAATCGATTTTTCGGCAGCGCTTCGATTTGTCGCGTAATCGCAATGCGCTCAGCGGCACCGGATTAATAATGGGAAGTCGCATTGTCGGCAGTAACAAAGAAGTCTGAAGCATTGCACCCTCAGACGAACTCCTCACCAACACTCACTGCCAGACTTGTACTCGACGCATGACCCTATATGTCGCTCTAGATCGCCGTCACCATAACTGTCCGCACTTCAGGGTTTCGCAAAAAATCCCTTTCTCGCCTCCAGCGTTAGCCTGTGATCTTTCGGCCGCAGCTCCAACCGGTGATAACTGCCCGGCTTTAAATCAGGTGGCGGCACATACCCCACCTGGTATTGCAATCGCAGGTCCTGCGAAATTTCCGCATAGATCTGCCGCAGGCTGTGGCCCGGTGTCACTTCAAACACCTGTCCGCCCGTGCTGTCTGACAATTTCTGCAGCGCACGCAGCCCGTCGTCCGCCACCGGCACTCCGACCGGCCCACCCGCGCGCGCACCGCCCTCACGCGCCATGCTGTACAGGATCGAGTACACCTGCACATCCGCCTTCTGCGCCTCTTCCATTGCCTGCTCCAGCGTTGACCGGCTGCCGTTGTCCCCGCCGTCCGTCAGCAGGATCATTGCCTTGCGGCCCGTCTCCTTCGCCAGGAGCTTGTCCGCAACAACCGCCACCGTATCGTTCAGCAGCGTGCCGCCGTTCGCGCTCGGGTCGCGCCCCAGGTTCATCAGCCCCATGTGCAGCGCACTTGCCGACGACGTAAGCCCGCCCAGCATCCTTACCCTGCTGTCGAACTGCACCACCGTCGCACGATCCTGCGAGCGCTGGAGCATGCTCTGCAGAAACACATCGCTGGCCAGCATTTCATCGCCAATAAACGTCCGCTGGCTTCCGCTCGTGTCCACCAGCAGCGCCAGAGTCAGCGGCAGGTCCGCACCGGGGCCAAAATATCGGATCTCCTCCGGCTTCCCATCCTGCTTCAATTCGAAATCCGTCTTCGTCAGTCCAGTAGCTGCCGCGCCATCGTGCGTCTTCACGACCGCGCTGATTGCCACCACCCGCGTCGTCACCCGCAGTACCGTTGTGGGTGGCCCGTCGGCTGGCTGCTGTCCCTGCTCAGCTGGTTCCTGTCCAGCGCCGTGCTGAACAAGGGCTGCCGCAAACACGCATCCAGACGCAAGTCCGCAGAGCGCGCGCGTCCCACGCTTCAGCCTGCCTTGTAACGGTCGCTTCGCCCGCACCCTTGAACCTCCCGTTCGTCCACCAGAACTGTCGTTCACCGGCAGTGATACCCCTGCATCACTTAGCACTGGAGCGGGGATGCACGCCGATTTGGCTTCTCCTCGCAACCTACTCCGCCAACCGCACAGCCCGCAACCCGCTCTTTCTATACTTGAACCATGGCCCTCGTCCTCGACCGCTCCCATGCCTTCCAGCTTCGCGCCGAGGCTCTCATCCCCGGCGGCGTCGACTCGCCCGTCCGCGCCTTCCGCGCCGTCGGCGGCGCACCACCATTCGTCGTCCGCGCCCAGGGTGCTTACCTCTACGACGCCGACGGCAACCGCTACATCGATTACTTTGGCTCCTGGGGACCCATGATCTTCGGCCACGCCTTTCCCCCGGTCATCGACGCCGTCCGCGAAGCCGCCCTGGGCAGTACCAGCTTCGGCGCCTCCACGCCGGCTGAGGCCGAACTCGCCCAGCTCATCCAGGACGCGATGCCGTCCATGCAAAAGCTTCGCTTCGTCTCCTCCGGCACTGAGGCCGTTATGAGCGCCGTCCGCGTCGCCCGCGCCTTCACCAACCGCAAACGCCTCATCAAGTTTGAAGGCTGTTACCACGGCCACTCCGACGCTCTCCTCGTCAAGGCGGGCTCCGGCGTCGCGACCCTCGGCATCCCCGGTTCCGCCGGCATTCCGCCAGAGACCACCCAGTTCACCGCCGCCCTCCCCTACAACGACCTCCAGGCCGTCGAAGAATACTTCCGCACCTTTCCCGGCGAAGTCGCATGCGTCCTCCTCGAACCCGTGGTCGGCAACGCCGGCACCATCCTTCCCAACCCCGGCTACCTCGAAGGTCTGCGCGAGATCACAACCCGCGAGGGCGCTCTCCTCCTCTTCGACGAGGTCATGACCGGCTTCCGGCTCGCCCTCGGCGGCGTCCAGTCCCTGCACAACATCACGCCCGACCTCACCACGCTCGGCAAGATCATCGGCGGCGGCCTACCCGTCGGTGCCTTCGGCGGCCGGGCTGACATCATGGACCAGCTCGCTCCCCTCGGCCCCGTCTATCAGGCCGGCACCCTTAGCGGAAACCCGCTCGCCATGGCCGCCGGCATCGCCCAGCTCACAGCCTTGCATGCAGGCGGCCGACCTTTTTACGACAAGCTCGCCGCCACTACGCAAAGCATCGCCGAAGGTGTGCAACAGGCCGCCACAGATGCTGGCATCGCCCTCACCACAAACCGCATCGGCTCCATGTTCACCTGGTTCTTCCAACCCAACTCCAACACCGTCCGCAACTTCCACGACGCCGCCCACTCCGACACCGCCCTCTTCGGCCGCTTTCACCGCAGCATGCTCAACCGCGGCGTCTGGCTCCCGCCATCCCAGTTTGAAGCCGCGTTCGTTTCCGCCGCCCACGGCGAACAGGAAGTCGAAGCCACGCTCACCGCCGCGCGCGAAAGCTTTGCTGAACTTGCCGCACACTGAGGTATCGACAGTCCGGCGAATACGTTTCCACATCCGGCCAAAACCCGCCTGCTATCCTCAAATCTCGCGTTGCGGTGCGCCCGCAATTCCAGCATAAGGACACTACTCCGTTGACCGAGCACGCCCCAGAGTCCGTTGCGAAACCGAAGCTGAAAACGGCAAAACCCGCCACCTATGCCGATGCCGGCGTCGACATCACGGAAGGCGACCGCACCAAGCAGCGCATCAAAATGCTCGCCCGCAAGACCTTCAACAAGCAGGTCCTTTCTGAAATCGGCGGCTTTGGCGGCCTCTTCGCCCTCGACCTCACAAAGTTCCCGGAGCCTGTCCTCGTCAGCTCCACCGACGGCGTCGGCACCAAGCTCAAAGTCGCCTTCGAACTCGGCATCCACCACACCGTCGGCGCAGACCTCGTCAATCACTGCGTCAACGACATCGCCGTCCAGGGCGCCACACCCCTCTTCTTCCTTGACTACCTCGCCACCGGCCGCCTCGAGGGCTCCGTCGCCGAAACCGTAGTCTCTGGTATCTCCGAGGCCTGCAAAGCCAACGGCTGCGCCCTCATCGGCGGCGAAACCGCACAGATGCCTGGCTTCTATGCCGACGGCGAGTACGACCTTGCCGGCACCATCGTCGGCGCCGTCAATCGGGCAGACATCATCACCGGCGAAAAGATCGAGCCCGGCGACTGCCTTATCGGTCTCCCTTCCAACGGCCTCCACACCAACGGCTACTCGCTCGCCCGCCGTCTTCTCTTCGACGTCGCGAAGTACGGCCCTGACCAGTACGTCAACGAGCTCAAGGACAAGACCGGCGCCGCCCTCATGCGCCAGCACCGCAGCTACCTGCCCATCCTCCGCAAGCTCATCGCCGGCGGCATCGTTCACGGCATGGCCCACATCACCGGCGGCGGCATCACTGAGAATTTGCCACGCATCCTCCAAAAGGGCCTTGCGGCGCAGGTCGAGCTCAGCTGCTGGGAAGTCCCACCCCTCTTCGCCCACCTCCAGCACCTCGGCAACGTCGAGCAGGAAGAGATGCTACGCACCTTCAACATGGGCATCGGCATGATCGTCGTCGTCCCCGCCGAGCAGGTCCGCAAAGCAAAGTCCATCCTCAACCGCGCCAACGAGCGTTTCAGCATCATCGGTCGCATCGTCAAAGGCGAGCGCCGCGTTCAGTACGTGTGAGCGACACCGCCAAGCAACGCCTCGGCATCCTTCTCAGCGGTCGCGGCTCCAACTTTCTCGCCATCCACCACGCCATCGCAGCGGGCCACATCCCCAACGCGGAAATAGCCCTCGTCCTCGCCAACGTCGCCACCGCACCCGGTCTTGAAGCCGCAAACCAGCTCGGCCTCCCCACCGCACTGCAGGTCTCCAGGGGCACACCGCGAGAAGAACACGACGCGCACATGATCGACCATCTCCGCGCCGCCCACGTCCATTGGGTCGTCCTCGCCGGCTACATGCGCGTGCTCACGCCAGCCTTCATCGCCGCCTTCCCGGATCGCATCGTCAACATCCACCCGTCTCTGCTGCCTGCCTTCCCCGGCCTGCACTCGCAGCAACAGGCCATCGACGCCCGCGCAACCGAATCTGGCTGCACCGTTCACCTCGTCGATGAGTTTGTCGACCACGGCCGCATTCTCCTCCAGCGGCGCGTCCCCATTCTGCCCGGCGACACCGCGGCCACGCTCAGCGCCCGCATCCTCCACCAGGAGCACATCGCCTACCCGGAAGCCATCGCCCGGCTCACCTCACAGCCCGCCTAAGCTCTCGATAACCACAGATTCAGGCCACCATCTCGCCCATGGCATACCGCCTGCAGTGCTCCAGGTACGCCGCCTCATGCAGCGCCGCCAAGTCAAGCACGCCGCTCCATAACCAGCGTGGCGCATCAAGTCCCTTGGAGTGGTGTGCCTTCAGCGTGGCGGCCCAGGCAGTGCGATCCGCTGCCGCCATTTGACGGCCATGCGCCCGCCCCACCACGCCCGCCATCAATCGTGCCACGCCCACCGCCTGCTTTTGAGAAAGCCCATCCAGCTCAAACTTCATATCCTGCGGCCGTAGCTCGCGCAGCACCACGGACACGCCATCGCACTTGCCCGCCAGCATGCGCGTCCCTAAAAACGGCGACAACGCACGCGCACCGCATACAACGCGCTCTGCAAAGTCAGCCGGCATCGTCGCCGCCGCGTCAAACGGCGCTGCTGTCGCGGTCGCCTCCTTCACATCAATCAGGTGGTGCCGTCCGCTGTGCTTGCCGCCCGTCCTCACCAGCACCGCGTAGCGCAGCCGTCCCAGTGAACTGCACCCCTTCATCCAGTACGCCGCGTCCACCACCTGCATCGGCACATCGCCTTCGCCGCGCAGACCCATCAGCAGCTCTCGCGTCTTCGGCTCGGCAAATAGCGCATCCACGCTCGCCCGTTCCTTGCCCGCTAACGCCCAGTACCGCTTGCCGAGCGGAATCGTTGGTGTCACCCCTGCAATGCGTTCCGCCGCCAGGTGCTTCCAGTGCCGCGCCCGCGCCTGCCGCATCACGTGCCGCACCGGCGCAATATCCTCTGCGGAAATGTTTGCGCTGTGGCCCTGCAGCCGAGCCACGTAGCCGCCAATCATCTCTTCCATCATCAGCGCCGTCGTAATCCCTGGCAGGTCGCTGCTGCGCGCTGCCATTGCCAGCGAAAGCCCCAGCCGCAACAGATCGTGCGCCGGGTTCCCAATCACCGTCTGGTCCACATCCCGCACTTCAATTTCAATCTCGTCGTGCTTGTTCGCAATCGGCCCCAGGTTGCCGGTGTGGCAATCCCCGCAGATCCACACAGACGGCCCATGCGGCAGCCGACCATGTACTTGCGTGCTCGCCAGCCATTCATAAAACTGCACAGTGTTGCCGCGCACGTACGCATGCGCGCTTTCTGACATCTTCCGCACACGCTGACGGTCCAGCACGCCTCGCCGCCGCCCCGCATCGCTCTTCCTCGGCCCGTCCGTTACCGATCCGTGCTTCTTCCCTTTTGTTGTCTTTTGGGCATGGTGCGGCAACGGCTTTATCTCCACCCGTTTGTTACAGGATGGTGAATAGATGCACCACACACGGCGCACGTACCCTGCTATCTCACCCGATCCACAGGGCCAAACAGCCGAGCGTCACCATACCAGCACACCAAAATGTCACGCCGCCTGCGCCGGTGCCTCGCCCGCTTCGGTCAGCGTCACCCGCGCGTCCATCCGCTTGCGCCCGCGGAAGAACGTCACCGTCACCGTGTCGCCTGTCTTGTGCCCGTTCATCACGCTCTGAATGTCCTGCGCATTCGTAATCTCCTGGCCATCGATCGCGATGATGAAGTCCCCGCCCAGCATCACCGGCGTGTTGCCCAGGTACGCCTTCTGCATGCCGCCGTGCAGCCCGGCGCGGTCCGCCGCTCCGCCCGGCAGCACCCGTTGCACCAGCACCCCATAGTCGCTTGGCACACCAATCTGCTCTGCCAGCTCCGGCCCAATCTCCAGCGGCGTAATCGCCAGCGAGGGCCTGCGCACCCGTCCGTATTTCGCAAAGTCGTCCAGCACCGCCCGCGCCGTGTTAATCGGAATCGCAAATCCGATGCCCGCGCTCTGGTCGGCATTGTTCGACGCGATCAGCGTATTGATCCCGATCACCTGCCCGCGGGAGTTCAGGAGCGGACCGCCGCTGTTGCCCGGGTTAATCGCCGCATCCGTCTGGATCGCATTGTCGATCGCACTCCCATTCGGCCCACGAATCGACCGGATCGACGAAATAATGCCCCGTGTCATCGTCCCTGCCAGGCCAAACGGGTTGCCGATCGCAAACACCTTCTGCCCCACCTGCAAACCGCTCGAACTCGCCAGCTCCACGGGCTGCAGGTTCGGCGCGTTGATCTGTAGCAGCGCCAGGTCGTGGGCCTTGTCCACCGTCACCACCTGCGCCTTGTACTTGTGCTTGTCGCTCAGCTGCACTTCCACCCTCTGCGCGTTGTCGATCACGTGGTTGTTCGTCAGGATGTGGCCCTGCTTGTCCAGCACAAAACCCGACCCCTGCCCCTGCTGCGGCACCTGCCCATAAAAGAAATCAAACGCCACCGCCGTCGACGTGATGTTCACCACGCTGGGCAGCACCCGCTTGTACACGGCAATGTTGTTCTGCTCTTCCGCGTCATACGCCGGCTGCGCCTCGGCCACCTTCAACTCAAACGCACCCAGCGGTCCCCGCGTGGTCACCAGGTTTGCGGCCGTGTTGGTCAATTGCGCCGGCGCCATCCGCTGCACCAGCGCAGCCACGGTTCCCACCGGCCACAACCGCGTGCTCAACATGTAAAAGCCGCTGATCAGCAGCACCACCAGCAAAAGCCTGCGTACCTTCATTCGTTCCCGTCACCCATACAGCACTTCGTCTGGTGCGTCTCTTGCACACCAACTTCGATGGTACCCCTACACCCCGGCATGTCGCTCCGCTTCGGCCTGCAGCTGGCCGTAGAGCACTTCCGTGCGGCTGTTGAGCTCGTCCAGCGAACCGTCGTTCTCCATTACGACGTCGGCCAACCGGCGTTTCTCCTCCTCCGGCATCTGCACGGCGCACACCTGCCGCGCGACCGCTGTTACAGCCTCCGGATCAACACTTCCATCAGACGCCAGAACGCGCCGGACGTAACGTTGAAGCCGCAAATCCTCCGGTGCCGTCACCAACACAATGCGGTCAAATCGGGAACGCCACGGCAGGGAGCCAGCCGTCCCGTGTACCGTCTCCAGCAGCAGCGCCGATTCCACCACCGCAACGGCACGCGGATGCCGCCGCCCCATCTCCTCCATCCACGCCGTCTGCACCGCAATCACCGCCGGGTGCACAATCGCGTTCAGCTCCTCCACTCGCCCGCCGCCAAACGCCAGTCGAGCCAGCTCCCGCCGGTCCAGCGTCCCATCCTCTCGCATCACGCTGCGGCCAAAGTGAGCGGCAATGGCAGCAAACACCGCTTGCCCCGGCTGCATCATGGCCCGGCCCACCTCATCGCTGCGCGACACAAACGCGCCCAGCCGCTCCAGCGCGGCGGCAACGGCACTCTTGCCGCTGGCCACGCCTCCCGTCAGCGCCACGCGCAGCATGGCTACAGTTCCATGCCCCGCCGTGCCGCGGCGGCCTTCACCGTGTTCTTCATCAGCATCGCAATCGTCAGCGCACCCACACCGCCCGGCACCGGTGTGTACGCCGAGGACACCTCGTACGCGCGCGGATCAAAGTCCCCCATCAGCACAAACCCGCGCTTCTCGAACGCCGTCACTCGCGTCCGGTCGCCGGGGAAAAATCGCTCCACGTGCTCCAGCGTATCCAGCCGATTCATCCCCACGTCAATCAGCACCGCTCCGGGCTTCACCATCTCCGGCGTAATCAGTCCAGGCACACCCACTGCTACCACCAGGATCTCGGCCCGTCGCGTATACGCCGCCAGGTCGCGCGTCCCTTTGTGGCACACGCTCACCGTCGCTCCCTCGTTCAGCAGCATCGTCGACGCGGGCTTGCCCACAATGTCGCTGCGTCCTACCATCACGCAATCCGCACCCGCAATGGGTATACCCCGCCGCTTCAGCACCTCAATAATCCCCGCCGGTGTGCACGGTGCCAGCGCCGGCTGCCCAATCTGCAGCCGACCCACATTCACCGGGTGAAATCCATCCACATCCTTCTCCGGCGACACCGACTCCAGCACCCGCCGCACGTCAATGTGCTTCGGCAGCGGCAACTGCACCAGGATGCCGTCCACCTCCTCATCCCGGTTCAGGCCGTCGATCATCTGGAGCAGCTCGGCCTCGGTCGTCGCCTCCGCCGGCGTCAGCAGCGTGCTCCGGATGCCCAGCTCTCCGCAGCTGCGCACCTTGTTTCGGACATACACCTCGCTCGCCGGATCGTTCCCCAGCAGGATCACCGTTAGCCCGGGAACCACGCCAGCCTCTGCCATCCTGCCCACCGCAATAGCCACCTCCGCCTTGATCTCTGCGGCGATCTCCACTCCACTTAACACCTGTGCACTCATGTCTGTTCAGGATACAAGCCTCGCCTGGCCCCATTTGGCGTTGCATGTCGCGGCAATCTGTGGCTCCGCACACCCCGCGCACAACTCACCGGGTCCTCCTACGTCTAAACTCGCATGCGTTGCGCGCCGCGCGGCTCAAGAAGGGGCATCACCCATGAGCTTCCACGACGACCAGCAACCTGACGATCAGAGTCGCGCCTTCCGGTTACAGACCAGCTTCGACCAGACCGACCTGGAAACACTGCGCTCCGAACTATTGCAGTCCGGCCTCGACATCTGGCAGGCCGGCGAACTCGTCAGCAGCTTCCTCGCCGCACGTGGCTTTGGCGTCTCCGCCGGTGACGCCCGCTCCGTCGCCAGCCGCATCGAGTCTGAAAGCTGCAACCTCGATTGCATGCGCCACGAACTCAACAAGCTCGCGCTCTTCATGTAAAGCCTCGCACCGCGCGATCGTCGGGCAGCGAAGCTTACTCGTATTTCAGCGTGTCCACCGGGTTCAGCGCCGCCGCCCTGTTTGCCGGCACCGTCCCAAAAATCACACCCACCATCATGCTCGTCGTCAGCGCGATCACCGCAGACCAGATCGAAATGGGAATGTGAAACGGCGTCAGGAAATTCACCCCCAGCGGCACCGCCAGGCCAAGCGCCGTCCCCACCACGCCGCCGCTCAATGACAGAAACACGGCTTCCGTCAAAAACTGCATCCGGATCTCCCGCTTGGTCGCACCCAGCGCCTTGCGAATGCCGATCTCCCGAATGCGTGCCGTCACGTTCGCCAGCATGCTGTTCATAATGCCCACGCCGCTCACCACCAGCGTAATAAACGCGGCAATCGACAGCACATACGTCAGCGCGATCGCAATCTTGCCCGCCGCATCCAGCACATCCACCAGCGTCTGCGCGTGATACACGCTGGTCGGTTTGTGGCGTGCCTGAATGATCTCTGTAATCCGCGCCGAATCATGGACCACGTCCAGCGGGTTGGCAATCGTAAAGAAGATCTCCTTCACCGCATCCGTACCGGTAAAGTAGCGCGCCACCGGGTAGGGGATCAGCGCCGTCTGGTCGCTCAACTCCGATTGCCCAAAGTCCGAGATGCGAAGCTTCGCCACACCCACCACCGTGAACGGAATGCTGTGGATCGCGAACGTCTTTCCAATCGCATCCTCCTCCGACCCGAACAGCGCCCGCGCAAACGGCGCAATCAGCACGCATACCTTCTCGTGGTTCACCGCGTCCTGGTCGTCAAAAAAGCGCCCAGCCACCACCGCCAGGTTGCGCACCTGCTTGTACCGCGGCGAAACCCCCAGCAGAAGCGCCTCTTTCGTCAGCCCGTTGCCCATGCTGATCGACGAGTGCGACTCCAGCATCGGCGACGAGTACGCAATGCCCGGCACCTGCGCATCCACCGCCGCCTCGTCCTCGCGCGTCATGTAGTCGGGTGTACTGGTGTTGTTTGGCCCGGTCGTGTTGCCGCCGCTGTACTGCATCTCCACCAGGTTCGGTCCCAGGCTGCTGATCGTGTCCAGCGCATACTGCCGACCGGTCAGCCCCACCGTCACCACCAGGATGATCGACGCCGACCCGATCACCATGCCCAGCATCGTCAGCAGAAACCGCACCTTGCTGGCACGGAAGCTGTCCATGGCAAGGCTCATCGTCTCTGAGAACACCATGGTGGTCTTCGCAGAGTTCAGCGTCCGCTGAAAACTCTCGGCTTTGGTCGTCGTCGCGATGGTCTTATGCTACCCCGTCAACTTTAGACGGCATGTGACATCGTCGGTCGCAATTTCCCGCACGGTGTGCTGCAACGCTACTGGGGATCGTCCTGGGTATGGTGCTTCAGTGTCGGCGGATTCGCCATCGGCTGGCTCTGCGCCTGCGAGTTCTGCCGTGTGATCGGTGCCGCCGGCACCATCATTGCACCTGCAGGTGGCTGCGCCGGCACCATGATCGCCCCTGGTGACACCTGCGGAATTCCAAAGTGTCCGCCAAGGTGCAAGAGGTCCAGCGGACGCAGTGTGCAGTCCACCACGATGGCACTCATGTTGCGGTCACCGCGCGTCAGCACCACCACGGAGTTCACGTTTGGACCCTGAAAACGCAGCCAAAGGTCCGTCGTGCTCGGTCCGCCATGCGCATTCGCGTTCACCAGGTGCTGGTAGCCCGATAGCTTGAAATTACTGTCCAACGCCGCAAACGCGCCGGGGTCATAGTCGGCGCCATCCCGGTAATGATAGTTGTGCACCGTAACGCTGTTCAGCCCTGCGGCTACCCGGCGCGCCTCTGGATCCTGGCTACTGAAAAAGCCATCCGTCGCAGCCAGCATGCTGCGGTCAAACGTAAACGTCGTCTCCGTCGCAGGCGCATGCACAATGCTGGTAAACGCCGCGGACGGCGGCAAACCCTGTCCACCCGCCACGCCGCACGCGGCGGCAACAGCGGCAAGCAGGACGGTGGCGGACAAAGACCGAAGTGGGCGCACGGTATCCTCTCAGGCAAACGGGCCTTGTGTCTTCAACACGGCCGCTACACGTAAGACGCGGCAATCGCCTACAAATTTGCAGCGACCCTGCTTTTCCTTCCGGATCGCCTCTGCATCACCTCGCCATCGCTGCGACAGGCATCGTCCACGTCCGCCCTCCACGCTTCAACTCCGTCCTAAAGGCCGTGTACTGTAGGACATTGGACGTTTCCACACGCGTGCTTACCCTCACCCAAACCCGCTTCGCCATGCTGACGGATGTTGGCCGCGTGCGTGCACACAACGAAGACGCCTGCGCCGCCGACGCGCAGCTTGGCCTCTTCGTCGTCTGCGACGGCATGGGCGGTGCCGCCGGTGGTGAAATTGCCAGCAGGGAAGCCGCCGCCACCCTTCTGCAGACCGCGCAGCAACTGCAGCTTGACGGCGGCCCGCTCGAACGCATGGACGGCGCCATCCGCGCCGCGAACCGCACCGTCTACCAGCACGCCTTGCGCGAGCCACGCCTCCGCGGCATGGGCACCACCCTGGTCGCGCTGGAGCTCTCCCGCGACGCCGCCTCCGCCTGCGTCGCCCACGCCGGCGATTCCCGCTGCTACCGCTTGCGCTCCCTCCACCTGGAGCGGCTCACAGACGATCACTCCCTCGTCGAAGAACAGGTGCGCCTCGGGGAGCTTACCGCCGAGCAGGCGCGCCGCTCCAACCTGCGCAACGTCATCACCCGCGTTGTCGGCTCAAACGCCAGGGTCGTGCCTGAGATCGTTCTGCACCCCGTGGAACCTGGCGACATCTTCCTGCTATGCTCCGACGGCCTCACCCGTGACCTGTCGGACGCCGACCTCCGCAGCATCCTCAATCGACACCGCCACAACCTGGCCCACGCCGCCCGTGTGCTCGTGGATGCGGCAAACCTGCTCGGCGGTGGCGACAACATCTCCGTGATCCTTGTCGCTGTCGAAAACACCGTCGAACACAGCGCATCGTCGCAAGACGCGACACACTAAAACGCCACATCGCTCGCCGTACTATGGGAAGGCTGGTGCAACCGCACCCAGGAGACCTCCCGTGGCCGACGCCCTAGACACCCAGCCGGAAATGTATTTCGAAGACTTCAAGATCGCCCAGAAGTTTAAGTCCACACGCAACGTCCGCGTCACCGCGCAAGAGATCACGGAATTTGCGGAGAAGTATGATCCGCAGCCCTTCCACCTCGATGAAGCTGCCGGCAAAAGCACCTTCTTCAAGGGCCTGGCAGCCTCCGGCTGGCTTACCGCCGCCATCGTCATGCGCCTCCGTGTTGAAACCATCCGCGTCCATGGCGGCATGATCGGCGCCGGCGTCGAAGAGATCCGCTGGACCGAGCCCGTCCGCCCCAACGACAGCCTCCACACCGAAACCGAGGTCGTCGGCCTCCGCCGCTCCAAAAACCGGCCCGAACTCGGCCTCGTCACGATCTTCACCCTCACGCTCAACCAGCGCGACGAAGTGGTCATGAAAAGCACCGTCAAGTTCCTTGCACCTCTGCGTCCAGCGGCTTAACGGCGGGGTATCTCTTCGTCAACAGTGTCGCCGCCTCGCATTTCCACGTTACTCGTTAGTAAACTAAATCGCATGATGCGCATGTCCGTCCTCGCCTCCGGTTCCAAGGGCAACAGCGCCATCATCGCCTCTTCCCATACCCGCATCCTCGTCGATGCCGGCCTCTCCTGCCGCGAGCTCATGCGCCGCATGCACGCCGTTGGCGAAGATCCCACCAGGCTCGACGCGATCCTCATCACCCACGAGCACGCCGACCACGTCAGCGGCCTCCCTGTCATGGCTCGCCGCCTCGGCATCCCTGTCTACTTCACTGAGGCGACGCACCGCGCCTGGGTGCGCCAGGTCACACCACGCACCAGCATCAGCTACAAGCAGTGGCTGGAACAGACGCGCCGCGAAAAGCAGGACCGCCTCGAAGCCCAGGCCCTTTCCCACCAGTTCGCCACCGGCGAGCTCTCCAGCAACGATCTACCGGACGATTACTTTTTCGCCAGCACGACGCTCCCCGAATCCGACATCGCACCCCCCAGCATCGCCTCCCCCGATCCCGCACCCCAGGCGCAAGCTCCCACGGCACACCCCACCGGCCCGGTCGACGCCACCACCGACGCCTCCCTCGCCCTTGCCGCTGCCGCAGACGATGACGCCCAGTGCGACGACACGCCCCTCGCCGTCCGCGAAAGCATCCGCGACAACCCCGGCTACCTTCCCGCCGTCGAGTACTTTCAGGCCGGCAAACACCTCTGCATCGGCGACATCGACATCACCCCATTCACCATCCCCCACGACGCCGTCGACCCCTGCGGCTTCGTCTTCGCCGCAGAAGGCATCCGCATGGGCTTTGCCACCGACCTCGGCTACATGCCGGCAAACGTCAAGTCAGCCCTGCGCAACTGCGACGTCCTTCTCCTCGAATCCAACCACGACCTTGAAATGCTCCGCGACGGCCCCTATCCATGGTCGGTCAAGCAGCGCGTCCTCTCCCGCGTCGGCCACCTCTCCAACGAGGCCACCGCGGAGTTCCTCCTCCGTGACTACGACGGTGGCGCCGCCTACGTCGTCCTGGCGCATCTGTCTGAAAGCAATAACCTGCCGGAACTCGCCCGCCGCGCCGCCGAAGCTGCCGTCGGCGACCGCCTCAGCCTGCTCGGCAACCGGATCCTGCTTGCGCCCCAGGGCGAACCCATGCCCAGTCTTTGCCTCTAAACCGCATCCCCCCAGATACTTCCGCGTGACCTCCACCTGCATCCTTGCTGGATTTGCAGAGTCAAACCCTCTAAGATGGTTGAACTGATGATGAATGCCGATCCAGAGCACTGCCCCAGCTTCCTCCAGGACTCTGGGTCGCATGGCGTGGCTGCTGCCATGCTCGGCCGGCGATCCGGCTGCACCGACCAGGTTATAGGCGACATCCTCTCCGGCTGGCGCTACGACCTGTCGTCGGTCGCACCCGCGACCCACGGTGACTACGAGCAGCACTTTGTCGAGTGCTTCCACTGCCGCGCGCGCCGCCGCCTGCACCGCACCATCGACCTCGTGCTGATGGCCCTCTTTACGCTGTCGTTCTTTGCCTTCCTGCTTGCGACTGCCGTCATTCACCGCGCGCCCTGGGGCCAGACCTCGCTCGCCAGCCTTCACACGCGCCACCTCAATTTCGCGCTTACGCTGCAAACCGCGGCCATGGCCGGCCTTCTGTTCTCCCTGCTCATGTGGGTTCTGGTGGCCATCGCCACACCCGCTCCCCAGGTCATTCAAACCTCCATCGAGCAGCGCCGATGGGCAACCGGCCGGCAACGGCTCTAGCCCCGCGTCCAACCACAGTGTCTGACTCCACCACGCCCCCCGAGCTTCACGCATACCCGGCAGACACCCGCGACAGCGCCTGGGACGGCGCTCCATCTCCAGCTGTTGCAACACGTGCACCGGAGTACCCAACCGGCAGGCCCGTCGTCGACCCCGGGAACCGTCTACCCAGCAATCGTGGCTCCCGCCTCGCAGAGTCCTTTCGCATCGCGCCTGCCACCTACGCTCTGCTGGCCGTCAACATCGGCGTCTTCCTACTCATGCTTGCCTCCGGCGTCAACTGGCAGATGCCCTCCCCGCTCGCCCTGCTCCGCTTCGGCGCCAATAACGCAGTGCTCGTCCTTGGCGGGCAGTGGTGGCGCATTCTCACCGCCATGTTCGTCCACGTCGGCATCCTCCACCTGGCCACCAACATGTGGTGCCTCTGGAACCTGGGGCTTCTCGGCGAGCCGCTGCTCGGCGCCATGGGCATCACCTCCGTGTACCTGCTCACCGGTGCCGCCGGCAACCTCCTGTCCGTCGCCGCCAGCGTTCTCGCCGAACTGCTCAACGGCACACGCCTCGGCTGGCTCATCCACTGGACCGGCGCAAACATGGGCGAGGTCGGCGCCGGTGCCTCCGGTGCCGTCTTCGGTATCGCCGGCATCCTCATCGTTCTGCTCAGCAATCGCCGCCTCGCCGAGTCCCGCAACGGTCACCCCGGCATCCCGCAGGAGGAGCTCGACCGCCTACGCCGCTCCGTCGTCCTCTTCGCCGGCATCAACCTGCTCATCGGCGTCGGCACCATCGCCGTCCCCATCGTCCGCATCGACAACATGGCCCACCTTGGCGGCATCCTCTCCGGCCTCGCCCTCGGCCTGCCGCTCCTGCCCCGCATGACCAGCGGCCGCACCCGCTACCTCGCCCGCCAGCGCGTCACCTTCGCAGGCAGCGCCTTCCTCCTGCTCCTCTTCGGTGTCTGGATCAGCAGACTCCACGGCTAGAAGGAGTGCCTGGTAGGAAGTCTGAAGTGCTTAGGAAGAGACTGGGCAACGGCTGCGGTTGAACATGAAGTCGGCCGAGACACTGCGCAACGCGATTACACCGCCGCACTCCGCCGCACTCCGTACTGGTCGCGAAGCACTGATCGCGGACGCACTTCCTACGTCAGCACCGCAGTCTGGGCAAACTTCCGCACCATCGCCAGCAGCAGCTTACGATCACTCTCTGTCAGGTGCGCGCTGTACCGCTGAATCTGCGTCAAAAACCGGATCTCATCCTCGCTCAGGCTCATCGAGGCCATCTCCCGGCCCACAATCTCCTCGGCAAAGAACTGGCTCAGCGGCAGGTTCAACGCACCCGCGATCTTCTGCAGCGTATCCAGCGACGGCACCGTGTGACCGTTCTCCACGCGCGACAGGTAGCACCGCAGCAACCCCGTCTTTTTCTCCACGTCGCCCTGCGACATACCCTTCTGCTGCCGGTACCCGCGGATGGTGCTGCCAATTGTCATCGCCGCAGAACCTGCAACCTCGGGCAGCGGCGTTGTTGGTGCCGCTGGAAACATGTGCATGTCAGCCATTCCCCAGAACTTATCTGCGGCGGCAGCCCCGTGCAAGCGGAATCGCGCAGCACGAACCTCCCCGGATTCGTGACCACGGGCGTCTGCCGCTCCCTCTCGCAGACGCTCCCACCTTCACTCCAGCACCAGCCGGAAGAAGACGATCCCCTCCACCTCGTTCCCGTTGTAGCGAACATATGGCTTAAACCCGAGCGCAGAGTACAAACGGTTCGCCTCCGGCATTGCCGCCGGAACCGTGTCCAGCAAAACCTCCGCCGCACCGTGCTCCCGCGCCCACTCGATCGCCGCCTCCGCAAGCAACCGCCCCATCCGGTGCCCGCGCGCCGCCGATTCCACCCACATGCGCTTCATCTCTGCGCTGCCAGGGCGCTCCACCAGCATCCGCACCGCAACACATCCCGCCGGCACTCCGTCCAGCCTGGCCAGCAGCAACACAGCACTCGGCTCGCACCAGCGCGTCGCCAGCTCTGCAAGCTCCTTCTCGTACCCCACCAGGCAAATAGAGGCCGCCCCCGCAGGCTTCGCCAGCAGATGCCGCTCGTAGTTGCGCAGCAGCAACCGCGCCGTCTCCAGGTCCGCCGGCCACCTCGCTGCCTCAACCCCGCATGTCGGCACGCTCTACTCCATCCGTCTTCCGCACTGTGTCCGTCACAATGCTCCCGTGCCTCCGGCGACGCACTCCGCCTTCCACCGGTTGCCGCACTTACCCCATGTACAGCCCGCCATTCACGTCCAGCGTATGGCCGGTAATATACCCCGCCTCCTCCGACGCCAGAAACCGCACAGCAGCCGCAATGTCTGCATCGCTCCCTGGACGCCCCAGCGGCACCACACCCAGCATCGCGTTCTTCTGCTCGTCGTTCAGTACCGCCGTCATTGCCGTTTCGATATAGCCCGGAGCCACCGCATTCACCGTGATCGCCCGGCTCGCCAGCTCCCGCGCCAGGCTCTTCGTCAGCCCAATCAGCCCTGCCTTGCTGGCCGCATAGTTCGCCTGCCCCGCCTGCCCCGTCTCCCCCACCACCGACGTGATGTTGACGATCCGCCCCCAACGCTCACGCAGCATCGCCGGCAACACCGCCTGCGTCAGCAGAAACGCCCCCGTCAGGTTGGTGGTCAACACCTCGTTCCAGTCAGCAAGCTTCATCCGCATCGCCAGCCCGTCCCGCGTCACACCGGCGTTGTTTACCAGGATGTGCACCGGCCCGGTCTGCGCAATTACCGCCTTGCCCACAGCCTTGATCGACTCCTCGCTGCTCACATCCAGCGCAAAGCTCTCGGCCTTGCCTCCTGCCGCGACGATCTCTGCCTTCACTGCCTCGAGCTTCTCCACGTTGCGCGCCGCCAGCACAACCGTCGCTCCAACCTTCGCCAGCTCCATCGCAACGGCCCGGCCAATGCCCTGCGAAGCCCCAGTCACCAGCGCAACGCGCCCGTCCATCCCTGCTGCCATACGTACCTTGCCTCTCGTTCCTACACTGTCGCAGCCAGTATACGAAGGGGGCGCCGCAGACCAACTCTGTCCTCGTTGCGCGTGCAAAGCCCTACATGCCGAATCGCAAGGAGGAGAGCGCAATCAATGCCAGAACAAGCGGGTAGGGAATCAACAACCATAGCCAGCGCCTCGTTCCCACCGCCGCTGCGACCGCCAGCAGTGGAAGCACCGCGTACGTCGCCGCATCACACAGCGCGCTGTTCATGTTCCCGGTGCCAAGTTCGCTCGTGCACCTGCACAGCCACAGAAAACAAATCACAGACACCAGGCCGGCACAGGTCGACACACGTCGGCGCGCCGCGGAACGGGAGAAAGTCTGCTTCCGTGAGTCGCGTCCCACGCCAGCAGCCGGGTCTTCGTCTCGTTCGGTCAAGCGGCACAATCCTTGCTGGTACTCCTGCTGCGTGCCGCATCTCGCGTGAGCAGCACCTTCCAAAAGGAAAAGAGGTCAGGTCACAGACCTGGCCTCTTCTTCTCAAGCATTTCAGGACCTATCCGCGACCTCGTCCCGCCGGACGAACCGCCTCCTGCGCACGTTCTTCACCGTCCTCCGGTGCCTCCGGAATTGGTGCCGCAACCGCCGCACCAATCTTCAGCTTCGCCCGCAGTTCGGTATTCATGCGTTCATACGTGTCCCGGTTCGCCTTCAGAAAGTTCCGCACATTCTCCCGGCCCTGCCCAATGCGCTCGCCCTGGTAGCTGTACCACGCGCCGCTCTTGTCCACAATGTTCTGCAGCACCGCCAGGTCCAGCACATCCCCCTCGCGGCTAATGCCTTCGCCATACAGAATGTCGAACTCCGCCTCGCGGAACGGCGCCGCCACCTTGTTCTTCACCACCTTGACCTTGGTGCGCGAACCGACAACAACGTCGCCTTCCTTCACCGCACCAATGCGCCGGATGTCGATGCGAATTGTCGAGTAGAACTTCAGCGCGCGCCCACCGGTCGTCGTCTCCGGGTTGCCGAACATCACGCCGATCTTTTCGCGAATCTGGTTGATAAAGATCAGGCACGTCCGGCTCTTGGCCACCGTTCCCGTCAGCTTGCGCAGCGCCTGCGACATCAGCCGCGCCTGCAGACCCACGTGCGAATCGCCCATCTCGCCATCGATTTCAGCCTTCGGCACAAGCGCCGCCACAGAGTCGACTACCAGGATGTCGATGGCTCCCGACCGCACCAGCGCTTCGGTGATCTCCAGCGCCTGCTCGCCGTAGTCCGGCTGCGAGATCAGCAGGTTGTCCACATCCACGCCCAGCTTGCGCGCATACTGCGGGTCCAGCGCATGCTCCGCGTCCACAAACGCCGCCAGTCCGCCCAGCTTCTGCGCTTCCGCAATAATCTGCAGCGTAATCGTTGTCTTTCCGGAAGACTCCGGCCCATAAATCTCGATCACACGTCCGCGCGGCACACCACCCACACCCAGCGCCGCGTCGAACGAAATCGAACCGGTGCCGATAACGGAGATCGGAACGATCGCATCCTTCGACCCCAGGCGCATGATCGAACCCTTACCGAACTGCTTTTCAATGCCCGCTAACGCGAGTTCTACGGCCTTGGCGCGGTCGTCTGCCATGAATCTCTACCTCTTTCAACTCTTCAGAAAATCGTAGCACTGCCAGGAAAGATAAAGCAAAGAAAAAGCGAAATCGCGCGGCTTCCAAACTCGCGCTGTGCAGCTTTATGCCCCTGCCGCTTCCTCGAGATTAGCCTCTTCCACGTCCTGTCGTAGCGTAGGCCGCCTGCCCGTGCTGGGGAAATACCTCTTTAGCCGCAGTATCGGGCTCTCAAAAAAGTGGAACGACACCACAGCCACAGCCATCGCCGCCGCCACGGTCACCAGCCCCGCCCCCACCAGCGGCACCAGCTTTGACCCTGTCCGCGCCGCAATCCCGTCGTACACACGCTCTGTCAGCAACTGGTGCACCACGTAGTGGTAGACGTAAATGCCGTAGCTGTACCGCCCAAACAGCCGCAAAAATCGAACCCCGCAAACCCGTGACGCCACACTGCCCGTCTCCAGCGCCCACCCGATCAGCGCCGCAAACGTCAACGCAAACAGCGGATACCCGGCGATCCCCAGCAGCGGATAGTAGAACGGAAACATCCCCCTCGCCGACGAAACCACCAGCAGGCTCAGCACCGCACCCGTCCCAAACACCAGCGGTGCCCACCGCAGCGCCTCTGCACGCCACCGCGACCGGATCAGCATCGCCAGCACCGCTCCCACCAGCAGCCCGTCCAGCCGCGTCGGCGACCACGAGTACGTCGCATAGTGGTACGTGTGCAGCACCCCCGCCGCATACACCCAGCAACGCAGTGCGATCGAGCACGCCGTCCCCACCAGCGCCGCTACCACGATGCGCCGCCGTGTCTTCAGCAGAAACACCAAGAGCGGCCACACCAGATAAAACTGCTCCTCCACCGCCAGCGACCACAGGTGATTGATGTTCACCCACGGCGCCGTCGTGTACCCCACCCCGCCAATCCACAGCGTGTGCAGATACGTCAGGTACAGCAGCGTCCCCTTCAGATACCAGTGGTACCCCTGGGCTGTCGACACCGCGATCAGCACAAACAGCAGTGCGTAGTACAGCGGAAAAATCCGCAACGCCCGCCGCGCATAAAAGTTCCTGAAAAATCGTGGCCCACGCTGCGTGTCGTACAGAATCCCCGTAATCAGAAACCCTGACAGCACAAAGAACAGGTCCACTCCCACCCACCCGGACGAGAACAAGAGCGCAACGAAGCGCACCGGCCAGCTCCCCGCGGGGTTAGGGTTCCGCACAAACAGGTGCTCCAACAGCACCAGCACCACGGCAAGTCCGCGCACCCCATCCAGCGCGGCAATGTGCCGTCCCGTCGTGCTCTCGTCTGGCGCGCTCGTCTCCCTCATGCGGCAGGCGGCGCTGCAAGCTCTGCGTTGGCCTCTAGAACATCCTGTTTCAGCCGCGGTCCCCGGCTCTCCGCATGGAAGAACCGCTTCAGCCGCAGTAATGGCATCTCGAAGAATCTGAAAATCAACGCACCCATCCCAAGCAGGATCGCTAGTATCCACACATAGGACCCCACAAACGCCAGGCCGCTGGAATGTGTCGTTCTCTGAATCCAAAGATATGCCGGCTCCTCAAGGGGCTGCCGCAGCAGCGGGTGCACCAGGTAAATGCTGTAGCTGTACCGGCCAAATGCCCGCATCAAGGGCCACGAAAGCATGCGCGACAAGGTGCTGGAACGCACCAGCGAACATCCGATCAGGCCGCATCCCGTCACTGCCAGAACGGTGTACCCACCTGTGCTGATCAGCACGTTGACCGGAGAAAAACCGTGGTACACAAAAAAGGTAATTGCCAGTGCAAGCACACCTGTCGCCAGCACCCATGGCGACCAGCGCAATACACCCGCGCGCTCGGGCCCCCGGATCAGCATCGCGAGCGCTGCTCCCAGCAGCAAGCCATCCACGTGCGTCGGCGTCCAGGTGTACACAAGCACGCCAAGCAATCCGGTCAACTGAATAACGCTGCGGAAGATCGCGAGCCCTGCGCACAGCCCTACCGCGGTCCAAAGAATCCGCCTCCGCGACCGCAGGAGGTACACCAGCAGCGGCCACACTAGGTAGAACTGCTCTTCCACGTTCAGCGACCATATGTGACCCACAAAGAGCCATGGCGCATCCGAAAATCTGGTGGGCTGTTGCGACAGGTTGGTGATGTTCAGCAGACCCAGCGCCAGCCGGCTGCCATACAAGTGGTACCCCTGCCAGGTGCTCAAAAGCAGCAGCACGGCAAACAGTGCGTAGTACAGCGGAAAAATCCGAAGCACACGCCGCGCATAGAAGTTTCGAAAGAAGTGCGGGTCACGCAGCGTGTCGTACAGGATCCCGGTAATCAAAAAGCCGGACAGGGCAAAGAACAGGTCGACCCCAATCCAGCTTGTTTCGATCGCCTGGTACACCACCCTCGACATCCAGGCGCTGTCGCTCGCATGTGGCCGCGACAACAGGTGCCTCGCCAGCACGAGTAACAGCGCCAGCCCCCGCACGCCGTCCAACGCAGGCACGTGTTTGCCGGTCGTGCTCTCGTCAGGCTGCGCAGTGGTGGCCAGAGTCATCTGTTCTTTTCTACCCATATACATCGGCGTCAGCGCTGCAGCAGGTCAATGGGCGCACGCGGATCCGCAACGCGAAAGTGCGCCGCAAGCGCCGGGTGCCGCCCCGCCACCGCCTGAAACATCTGCCACGCCACGTTGCGATAGCTCCAGTGCCCTGCCGGCGTACTGCGCAGCTCGCTCATGTACACGGCCTGCGCAAAGTCCATGCTGAACAGCGATCGGCATCGCGTCGCCAGCGGCAAAAGGTAGTCGGCAGCATGCCCCCGCGTCGCTCCCTGCTTATAGTCGTGTCGAGCCGCATTCATATCGCTGCCGCCCACTGGCAGCGGCGCTCCCCATTTCATCTGCAGCCCCTCCGCTCCAAACTGCGGCACTGGCACAGCCGCCGTGGAGTAGGCATCCATCACCGGCTGCGCACTCTCCGCAGTCAGCGTTGTCGCCGTTGCGGCCGCACTCCCGTGGCCACCGCAAAGCCGCGCATGCGCCGCGTTCGCTGCCTCAATGGCCGCCGTATACACCCCTGCCACCCGCGATCCCGACACCGCCGGCTGCCCCGGAAAATCCGGCACCTCAAACCCATGCACCGTCGTGTACCCCTGCAGCAGCTGCACACACCGTCGGTGCCGGTGCATGTCCCTGAACCCGCCAATGTCCATCAGGATGTCGAACCGCAAACCACCCGCCGCGGCAAACCCCCGGGGCAGCTCATCATGCCTGCCCCGATGCTTCGTTCCCAGCGCCACAATCTCCACCACGCGAGCCTCCGGCAGCGCCGCCACCGCCGCTCGCAGCTGTGCATACCGGTAGTGCGTATGCGGATACAGCAGAGACGTAGCCAGGTCGATCTCCAGCGACATCCGCTCCCCCGCCGGCACCTCAATCAACTCCACGTTCGGCGACCCCGCCGGCATCGGCTCCATCGCGGCACCATTCATCAACGCATCAGCCGCACCCGTCAGCGCAACCCGGCTTTCCCGGGCAAACTCGCTCGGCGCGGTGTACTTGACCAGCGTCGGCGACACGTGCACCGGCCGCAGCAGCACCTGCCGCAACTCCTCGCCAAGCCCCGAGTCCGCGGCCGTCACACGCTCAACAAGACTCTCCGCCCCCGCCGTCGCAGGGCTCCACGCCACCCCCGCCGCAGCCTCCCGCAGCTTCTCGCCAAGCTCCCGCACCTCGGCGTAGTCGCTGCCCAGCAACCGGCTGATCTGCCCCTCCAGCGTCCGCGCGTTTGAGATCTGGCCCAGCGACGTATTCGTCGCCAGCGGTAGCAGGTATCGCGCCATGTCGAACGCCCGCGCCTTCAGCGTTCGCCCGTACGCCGCCTCATCCATCTCTGTGGGCCGCGGCACCGCATCCTTTAACTCTTCCAACATCCCCGACGCAACAGTTTGATACCCATCGAAAAGCCGCGTCGCCGTCTCCGTAAACAACGCCGCATCGTCCGCAACGGCAAACGCCGGCGTGTAGAACCCACTCTTCTTAAAATCCTGGTAGCGCGTGCTGCGCTCCTGCCCATCCCAGCGCGGCTCATCCACCAGCGCAATCGCCGCCAGCAGGCTCAACCGCTCCACCGCAAACGCCACGTGCGCAAGATCGGCAATCGACCGGTGCCCGTACTGAAAATAGAAGGTATTCAAAAACTGCTCAGCCCGCTGCGTGCTGATCTCCTTCAAACTCTCCCGCAGGCTCAACGAACTCCGCGAATACTTTGCCATCGCATACGCCAGCACCTCCGGGTCCGCCCCGTGGATGGCATACACCTCGGTCGTGTTCGCGTCGGCAACCGGCAACTCAGACATGCCCAAAGCATACCGCGCCGGCATCCAACCACACGTGCCCCACCCCGACCCTGCCCCTCTCCACACTGCACACCGCCCCTGGCCAATCCCCACCCGCCCGTGGCGTCTCCGTCAGCGTTGGTCCAAACTCCTCTTCGCCCACTGGCCCGTCCCCGCCGCCGAAATCCAGCGCCAGCTCCCCACCGGCCTCCGCGTCGACACCCTCGACGGCTGGGCCTGGCTCGGCGTCGTCCCCTTCCTCATGGACCAGGTCCGCTTCCGCACCCTCGGCGAGCACAGCATCGGCGTCCCCACCGCGATCAGCTTCCCCGAACTCAATCTCCGCACCTACGTCCGCGCCCCCAACGGCCGCGCCGGCGTCTACTTCTTCTCGCTCGACGCCAGCTCTCCCCTTGCCGTCCTCGGCGCACGCATCGCCTTCGGGCTCCCCTACTTCTGGTCCCGCATGTCCATGGCCCAGCAGGGCAGGGAACTTCACTACACTTCCCACCGCCGCCACGGCCCGCCGGCAGAGTTCAACGCCCGCTACCGCTCCCTCAACACCGCCAGCCCGCAGGACTCGCTCACCCACTTCCTCACCGCCCGCTATGCCTTTTTTATCCGTCGCTTTGGCCACATCCAGGCTGGCGAAATCCACCACAATCCCTGGCAACTTGAAAATGCCGAAGCCGACTTCACCACCAACGACCTCCCCGGCAGCTTCGGCTTCACCCTCCCCAACCGCCCACCCCTCCTCCACTACGCCCCCGAACTCCACATGCAGGCCTGGACCGTCCGCCGCCTCTCCAGGCATGGCTGACGTAATCGATCAGGTGTTTGTGTGGGTCCTGCTGGCCGGGTACGGCGTTTTGGCGGCCGTCTTCTGCTACGGAATGGGCTACTTCCTGACGTGGCTTTGCTGGCGGCTTCTGCTGGCCCGCTTCGGCACGGCTCACCGAGGCGTCATTCTGCGTGTCGCTCGCTTCGGCACGTATGCCATCGGCTACGACGAGGTCTACCTCACCGTCCTTCTGCCCGATGGAAATCTCGTGCAGGCGCATTCCTCCATCAGCGATCTCGACCCGGTCGATCCCGGCGACAGCGTCGAGGTTCTGCTTCCCAGTGCGGCATTGGCCCGCATTCTGCCACCCGGCCCCCGTTCCCGCGTTGCCATTCTCAACCTGTAGAGGCCTTCAGGCGCGTCAGGCAGTCCACTCTGCCGTAGACTGAACCGCATGCGCCACACCGCCAGCACGCGCGGTCATCTTTCCGCGGGAGTTCGCCCCCTAATGCGCCTGTATCATCTCGCCGTTCTCGCTGCACCCCTGTTCGCCGTCACCGCACACGCCCAGCTGCAGCCGCTGTCCGCGGGTGCCCAGGCTGAAGCCGCGTCCATTGACCCCGAGCGCCTTCGCGCCTCCGTCAAAACCCTGTCCAGCGACCAGTTTGAAGGCCGAGGCCCCGGCCAGCCCGGCGGCATCCTCGCCACAAACTTCATCGCAGACGCCTTCCGCTCCTACGGCCTCCTCCCCGCCGGCGACAACGGTACGTTCCTGCAGGCCGTGCCCCTCGTCGGCGTCCAACCCGTCGCCGCAGATACCCACTTCCGCTTCGTCCCCGGCCCCGGCTCCAAATCCACAGCACCCACCGACCTCACCTTCGGCACAGACTTCGTCACCAACAACCAGACCGCCACGCCCTCTGCCACCATCCACGCCCCCATCGTCTTCGTCGGCCACGGCATCGTCGCACCCGAATACGGCTGGGACGACTACGCCGGCGTCGACGTCAAGGGCAAGGTCGTCCTCATCGTCGTCAACGAGCCTCCCTCCACCGACGCCAACTTCTTTAAAGGCGAAGCCCTCACCTACTACGGCCGCTGGACCTACAAGTTTGAGGAAGCCGGCCGCCACGGTGCCGTCGCCGCCCTCATCATCCACCGCACCGACCTCGCCAGCTATCCCTGGACCGTCGTCCAGAACTCCTGGTCCGGCGAGCACAGCTACCTGCGCGGCGACCCCAACGCCCGCCTCACCGCCGCTAGTTGGATCCAGCACGGGGAAGCCGACAAGCTACTCGCCTCCATCGGCATGACCGCCGACCAGGCCATCGACGCCAGCAACAAGCGCGGCTTCAAAGCGGTTCCGCTGCCGGTCACTCTTGACGCACAAATCACCAGCAAGGTCCGCAACTACGATTCCGCCAACATCGTCGGCAAAGTCGCCGGCACCGCACCCGGTGACGCTGTCCTGTACACCGGCCACTGGGACCACTTCGGCATTGACCGCACCCGCAAGGGCGACCCCATCTTCCACGGCGCAGCCGACAACGCCACGGGTTCGGCGATTGTGATGGAGCTCGCCCGCGTCTTCGCGGAGAAAAAAGCCACCCCACCCCACGACGTCTACTTCGCCTGCGTCACCGCAGAAGAGCAGGGTCTGCTTGGCTCCCAATACCTTGGCGAGCACCCGCCCACGCCCGCAAAAAACATCTCGCTCGACCTCAACTTTGACGACCTCGCCCCCATCGGTGACATCCGCAGCGGCACCGTCCACGGCGCCGAACGCACCACCGTCTACCCCCTTGTCGAATCCCTCGCCAAACAGGACGGCCTCGCCCTCCAGGGCGATGCATTCCCCATGGCCGGCCACTTCTATCGCTCCGACCACTTCTCCCTCGCCCGCGTCGGCATCCCCGCCTTCTCCATCGGCGAAGGCACCCTCTTCCGCAATCACGACGACGCATGGGGCAAGAAGGAAGCCGACGACTACACCGCCAACCGCTACCACACGCCCGCTGACCGCTACGAGCCTTCCATGGACTTCTCCGGCAACGCCCGCATGGCCCGCTTCGGCTTCGAACTCGGCTGGCAGGTCCTCTCCCAACCCCACCCCGTCGAATGGCTCACTGGAGATGAATTCGAACGCGCTCGCAAAGCAAGCGAGAACGGCCAGTAGCCATGCCTTCCATCCGCGCCATCTATCCAGGCACCTTCGACCCCCCGACAAACGGTCACCTCGACGTCGTTGCCCGCGGCTCCAGGCTCTTCGACTCCCTCGTCGTCGCCGTCCTTAAAAACAGCTCGAAAGGCAAGCCCCTCTTCACCACGGAAGAGCGGGCCGAGATGCTCACAGACAGTACAAAAAGCTTCGGCAACGTCACCGTCGCCACCTTCGACGGCCTCCTCGTCGACTTTGCCCGCCAGCAGTCTGCCACCGCAGTCATCCGTGGCATCCGCGCCGTCTCCGACTACGAGTACGAGTTCCAGATGGCCATGATGAACCGCCACCTCGACCCCAATCTCGAAACCGTCTTCCTCCAGCCCGCGGAGCAGTACACCTACGTCTCGTCCCGCCTCATCAAGGGCGTCTTCCAGCTCGGCGGCGACATCTCCACACTCGTTCCCCCGGTCGTCATGCAGCGCCTCCACGCCAAAACGCCAGCCGCCCTCACCGCCCCTGAAACCGGCGCCAGCACCTAGCCAGTCGTGCTCGGTCCGTCGCGCGCTTCACCGACGCCTGCAAAGTGCACTCACACCTGCAAGACATTCGGGACAAGGCTTTGGAGAACTGTCTAAACCTGGTGCGGCTCTCCACCTCTACGGAGCGAGGACAGCAGGTTTCCACCAACCCGCCGAATCTGCCACACTAACCGCATGGCTACCACGCTCGCCGCACCCGCCGCGTCAATCTTTTCCGACCGCATCCAGCGCATTGAAGTCTCGGCCACCATGGCCATCACCGCGGAGGCTCTCCGCCTCAAGCGCTCCGGTGTCGATCTGGCAGACTTCGGTGCAGGCGAGCCACACTTCAACACGCCCGACCACATCAAGCAGGCTGGCATCGATGCCATCGTGCAGAACCACACCCGCTACACCGCCGTCGCCGGCATTCCGGAGATTCGCCAGGCCATCGTCGACCGCCACAGCGCCGACTTTGGCACGGACTACACCCCCGACGAGTGCGTCTTCACCTCCGGCGGCAAGCTCGCACTCTTCAACGCCATGGAAGTCCTCATCAACCACGGCGACGAAGTCATCGTCCCCGTACCCTACTGGGTCAGCTACAAGGACATCATCCAGTTCGCCGGCGGCGTCCCCGTCTTCGTCGAAACCGAGGAGGCGGAGAACTTCCGCCTCACCGCCACCATGGTCCAGGCCGCCATTACCCCGCGCACCCGGTGCATCATCCTCAACTCGCCGTCCAACCCCTCCGGCGCCATCATCGCGCCAGACGACCTGCGAGACATCGTCCGGCTCGCCCACGAGCGCCAGATTTTCGTTCTTTTGGACGAATGTTATGTGTACCTGAACTTTACCGGCGATACCGTAAGCGGCGCATCCGCAACGGACTGCAAACCGCACATCCTGGTGCTCGGCTCGCTCAGCAAAACCTACGCCATGACCGGATGGAGGGCCGGATTTGCGCTCGGTCCCAAGCCGGTCATCGCCGCCATGAGCAAGCTGCAATCGCAATCCACCTCAAACACCAGCACCGTCGTCCAGTACGCCTCGATCGCCGCCGTCAGCGGCCCACAGCAATGCGTCACCGACATGCGCAGCGGCTACATCGAAATTCGCGACCGCATCCTGTCTGGAATGAGCAACATACCCAACCTGACCTGCACCACCCCCCAGGGCGCCTTCTACGTTTATCCCAATGTCAGCGCCTTCTTCGGCCGCGGCGGCATCCGTACCGCGTCCGACGTTGCCGCCCGCCTTCTGTCCGAAGCCCACGTCGTCTGCGTCCCCGGCGAGCCCTTCGGCACCGCCGATCACATCCGCCTCTCCTACGCCGTTTCCGCTCCCGTCATCGACAAGGGCCTGGAACGTATGCGTGCCTTCTTCCAATCTCTTCAGTAACTTACAGGCTTGCAGCACGCATCTCTGATGCGCTTCATCGGACAGGTCAGCGGCTTCCGTCTACACTGCTGGCAGTTACACTTGCGACCAGGCTGTACCAGGACCCATGTCAGACGTTCTACCCGAGTTCGTTCCCGTGATCCTCGCCGGTGGTAGCGGCACCCGTTTCTGGCCGCGTTCCCGCAGAGCGCGTGCTAAGCAGGTGCTCGCTCTATCAGGTGAAGAGACCATGATCCAGCAGACCTGCGAGCGGCTGTTGCCGTTGGCTGGTGGCAAGCAGTTCCTGGTCATTACCAACGATTTACTGGCAGATACCATTCAGACCCAGCTGCCGCATGTGCAAGCCGCACGCATTCTGCGTGAGCCGGCCGCGCGCAACACGGCACCCGCGTGCGCGCTCGCGGCTATGCTGGTCGCTAAGACAAATCCAGACGCCGTACTCGGTGTCTTTCCATCCGATCACGTGGTCACCGACGATGCCCGTTTTGTCCAGCGCATGCAGCAAGGCATTCGCATTGCCGCGGCAGGGGCCAACATCGTCGTGCTGGGTGCACCACCCACACGGCCCGAAACTGGGTACGGGTATATCCAGGAGGGCTCGCCCCTGACCGTGGACGGCGTCAAAGCCCATACCGTCTGCCGATTTACCGAGAAACCGGATTTGCCGCATGCCGAAGAGTTTCTCGCGAGTGGCACGTACAAGTGGAACAGCGGCATCTTCCTGTGGTCGGCGAAGACCCTGATCTCGGCTTTTCAGGAGTTCTGCCCGGCGATGGTCGAGCCCCTCGAACGGATCGCCGGCGCATTTGGCACTCCCGAGTTTGAGGCCGTCTTTGCGGAGCTTTATCCGGCCGTCGACAGCATCAGCATCGATTACGCCATCCTGGAGCCCTGCTCTCAGCAGGGTGAGGGAGCAAGCCGGATCTACAGCATCCCGGCGGATTTTGGCTGGAATGATCTTGGATCGTGGTCTGCCCTGCACGAGTACTTTCTGGAGCAGCTGGGCACGCCCAACGGCCAGCGCATCGTCAGCGACATCAGCAACGGCGGCTTTGGCAGGGATCTTGGAAACGGCAACGTGGTGGAAGCGATCAGCACGTTGCAGCTGGATGCGAGCGGCAACTACATCTATGCGCCCAGCCTGACGGTCGCCCTGCTGGGTGTGCAGGACCTGGTTGTAGTTCAGACGGAAGATGCTCTTCTGGTCACCACACGCGCGCACTCCCAGCAGGTCGGGCGCGTGGTCTCGGAACTGGTAAAACACAGCCGCCACGAACTTGTGTAGGTGCGCCTGCCACAATTTGGGGAGGGATGCGCCCCAGTGCGCTCGATACAATCGGGTTGTACATGAGCGCGACCCTGCCTGAACCCCTGACTGCTGCACCGGCGAGCCCCGTCAAATTTGGCACCGACGGCTGGCGCGGCATTATTGCCGACGACTTCACCTTTGCCAATGTGCGCCTTGCTGCCGCCGCCATCGCCCACTACGTGCTGGCACATGAAGATGCCGGCGCGGGCGTTTGCATCGGGTACGACACGCGCTTCGGCTCGCCGCAGTTTGCCCGTGTGGTTGCCGACGTCTTGAGCCGTGCAGGCATCCCTGTGATGCTCGCGACCGACGTAACACCCACACCCGCGCTCTCCTTCGGTGTCCGGGAGCATGGCGCTGCGGGCGGCGTGATGATCACTTCCTCCCACAACCCGGCGCAATGGAACGGTGTGAAGTACAAGGCCAGCTTTGGCGGCTCCGGAACGCCTGACATTATCGGCAAGATCGAAGGATTTCTTGGCAAGCCGCTTTTGGATGCGCCGCTGCCGGCACCCATCACGGCCACCGATTTCCTACCGGCCTACATCACCGCAGTGGAGCGCTTTGCGGACCTCGCGGCGATCCGGTCCAGCGGCTACCGCTTCCTGATCGACAGCCTGTACGGCGCAGGAGCAGGCGTGCTGAAAGGCATCTTCGACCGTGCCGGAATTCCTTCGGTTGAAATCCGCGCCGAGCGCAATCCCAGCTTTCCCGGAATCAACCCCGAACCAATTTTGCCGCACATTGCCATGGCCCAGGTAGAAGTGGTGGCACAGCATTGTGACGCCGGGTTGATTACCGATGGCGATGCGGACCGCATCGGCGCTGTCGACGAGCACGGTAACGTCGTGGATGCCCACAGGATTTTCGCCATCCTTTTGCGATGGGCACTGGAACAGAAAGGCTGGTCGGGAGACGTCACCCGCGCCTTCAATACGACCAAGATGCTGGATCGCATCGCGGCAAAGTACGGCCGCCAACTGTTCGAACACGGCATCGGCTTCAAGTATGTCGTTGACCTGATGCTCTCGCACGACATACTGATGGGTGGCGAGGAGTCCGGTGGCATCGGCATCCAGCGCCACCTGCCGGAGCGCGATGGCATTCTGAACGCCTTGCTGCTGGCCAATGTGATGGCGGACGAGCACAAGACGCTTGGTGAGCTCGTCGCCCAGGTGCAGGGTGAGTTCGGTGCCCACTTCTATGGCCGGGTGGACATGCACGTCGACGAAGGTCTAAAAGTGTCCGCTGTCGCTCGAGCGAAAGGGGAGTTGCGTGAGATCGGCGGCTACGCGATCCAGCGTAAAGAAGGCCTGGATGGCATCAAGCTGTTCCTGACGATTCCCGAAGATACAGCACGCGCAGGGGAGGTTCCCGCGCCCGCTGAGACGTGGCTTCTGCTCCGTGCCTCTGGCACAGAACCACTGTTGCGGGTGTACTGCGAATCGTCGTCGCAGGCGAACGTCGACCGTATCCTGAAGGCTGCGGAGAGCTTTGTTCTGAACGGCTGAGCTCATCCTTCAGCGCGTCAATAGAAAACGGAGTCGAGCAGTACGTGGCGGACGACGCCGAAACCATATCCATCGGCATACGTTCGCGTCGCGCAGGCCGCTACAGACGGCAAAGCCCACGCCTGCGGCCGCAAGGCATGGGTTCCGTTTCGCCTGCACGTTCGTGCCGGCACGTTTGGCTATACGTTGTCGATGGTCTTGGCCGCGGTCTCAATGGCAGCGGCAATGGCAGCGATTTGTTCCTTGGTCAAGCCACCACGGCTCGCTTTGGCTTTGACTGCGCTTCGCAGGCTCATGAAAGCCTGCATGATCTGGGGTGACCGTCCGCGTCCAAAGACCTTGCCGGCCTGCTCCACGCGGCTGTTGATTGCGTCCAGGCGCGCCTTGTTTTCGGCGAGTGTCGCTTGTCCCGCGTCGGTTACGGTGAATACTTTTTTGCCACCGTCCATGCTGCTGCTGGTCAAACCTTCCTCTTCCAGCAGGGTGAGCGTGGGATAGATGACGCCCGGGCTGGGCGCGTAGCCACCGGAAAGCTTCTCCTCCATGGTTTTAATGAGTTCGTAGCCGTAGCTGGGCTTTTCCGCCAGCAACTGCAGAACAATCAGGCGCAGGTCGCCGCCGTCGAACAGCCGCTCGCGGCCGCCGCCCATGCCTGGGCCGCGCTCGCCGCGACCCCATGGTCCGCCGCCAAAGCCCGCGTGCCGGCCGCGCTTGCCGCAGCCGAAGCCGCCGCGCTCTCGTTGTATGTCGTCACGGTTGAAGTCCTCGCGCGAGCGTGGAACACGGTCGCCGTGGGTGTGAAAGAAGTGATGATGAAACATGTAAGGCTCCTTTTGCGATATATCGCAAGATATATCTTAGATACACCGAAGCAGGTTTGGTTGCAAGCATTTTGAGCGTACGTCTGAGGCAGGCGGGGGCAGCAACAGGGAAGCAGGTGTCCTGCAGCAGCGGGCTCTGCGAACGTTTGGCCTGGCCGGTTGGCTAGAATCAAAGCATGCCTGCTGACCTGATCGCCACGGAGCCGATAACTGCGCGGTGTGCCGCGCTGCTGTTTGATATGGATGGCGTTTTGATCAGCTCCATCGGTTCGGTTCGCCGCTGCTGGCGGCAGTGGTGCCGGCTTTACAACGTGCCTGGGGCTGACACGTACGAGGTGCCGCACGGCATGCGAGCCATTGAGATTGTGCGTTCGCTGCGGCCTGACATTGACCCCACAGAGGGTCTGCGCGTGATTGAAGATTTGGAGCTGGCCGATATGGACGATCTCACGGTGCTGCCGGGGGCGGCCGAGCTTCTGCGGTCTTTGCCCCCCGAGCGCTGGACGATTGTCACGTCCGCGACGCGTCGGCTGATGATTGGCCGGCTCGCGGCCGCCGGTCTGCCGGTGCCCGCGCGCCTTGTTGCAGCAGACGACGTGGCGAAGGGCAAGCCGGCGCCTGACCCGTACCTTGCGGGTGCCGCGATGCTCGGCTTTGCGCCGGAGGACTGCATCGTGGTGGAAGACGCACCTGCCGGCATTGCAGCGGGCCGTGCCGCCGGGTGCCGTGTGCTGGGGTTGCTGGGCACGCACGAGTTGGCGGAACTGCATGAGGCTACGTGGGTGGCTCCATCACTGGCCGGGGTCCACGCGGTGACGTCGGCGGGTGGGCTGTCACTGTCGTTTGTTCCGGCGTAGAAGATCCTCCACGCGTCGCAGGTCGTCCTCGGTGTCTACACCGATGGTGTCGGGAACACCTGGGGGCAGCGCGACCGGCTCGACGTATAGGGCTATGCCGTTCTCGAGCAGGCGCAGTTGTTCCAGTCGCTCCACCTGCTCCAGCGCACCGGGCGGTAGGGCCGCGAACTGCAGCAGCGCGGCGCGGCGATAGGCATACAGTCCAAGGTGTTTCCAATACGGAGTGCCCACGCGGTCACGATCGAAGGGGATGGCGGAGCGCGAGAAGTAGAGCGCTCGCCTGTCCGCAGCGGAAACCACTTTGACGACGTTCGGGTCGGTAATATCCTGTGGTCTGCAGGGTGTCTTGACGGTGGTGACGTCTACATGCGCACCCATCGAAAATGGCCGCAGCAGGGCGTCAATATGCTGTGGCTGCAGCAGGGGCTCGTCACCCTGCAGGTTCACGTAGATGTCTGCCTGCTCGGTTTGTGCCACGGCGTGCATGCGGTCGGTGCCGCTCTGCAGCAGGGGGCTGGTCATCTGCCACGGCCAGCCCTCGCGTGTGCACAGGTCGGCGATCTCTTCGGAATCGGTGGCCACGATGATGCGGTGGAACTGGGTGCATCGCTGGGCGGCTTCCACTGTCCACTGCAGGAGTGGCTTGCCCAGCAGGGGCCGCAGCATTTTGCGGGGCAGGCGTGTGGACAGCAGGCGCGCGGGGATGACCGCCAGGACGCGCTCCGTCATTTCCGTTCCGTGGGACACTTCCGCTAGAATAAGCCTGCAGTCGATCGCAACCGTGGCAAGGCCGCGTATGCACCTGGCGGTGTAGCTCAGATGGTTAGAGCGACGGACTCATAACCCGTAGGTCACTGGTTCGATTCCAGTCACCGCCACCACGATCCTGCCCCTGCTTCCGCTCCTTCATGCAGCCTTGTGACACGTGTTCGTTTGAGCCGTGTTGCAGGCGTATGCTATCGGAACACGTGCGGCGTCTAACCCGCAGAGCCATTCCCGCGTGTTCTGGAGCGTTTACGCCGTATGCCCAAGTCGTTGAAGATTTCGCTGCTTGCCGTCTCTGCCATTCTGCTGCTCACGATTTTTCTGGGTGCCAACCTTCGCGGTGTGCAGGCTGCCGTTGCGGGCAATGATGACGGTGCATATCGCCAGATGAGGATTTATGGGGAAGTGCTGCGGCATATCCAGACCGACTACGTGGAAGACCCCAGCATGAAGACGGTGACCGATGGCGCGCTGCGCGGTCTGTTGGAGTCGCTGGACTCGAACAGCAGCTATCTTTCGCCAGCGGAGTACAAGGCGTACAAGACGCACGCGGCTGGCAAGGCGTCCGTGGGCATCAATGTGGCCAAGCGTGGCTACTACGCCACAATCATCTCCGTGGTTCCTGGAAGCTCCGCGGACAAGGCCGGCTTGAGCGATGGAGACGTGATCGAATCACTGGGCGGCACGAGTACCCGCGAGCTGTCCGTGGCCAGCATCAATGTCCTGCTGGATGGCGTTCCGAATACCAGCCTGCCACTGGCCGTAATTCGTCCACGCAAGTCAAAGCCGGAAAAGCTGGAGCTTACGCGAACGGTTCTGGTGACGCCTCCCACGACCGAGGTGTTCTACGAGTCCAACACGATCCTGTACCTGAAGCCGGGCGTGATCGACAAAGAACACGTGCAGCAGGTGGAGACGCGGCTGAAAAATATGAAGCAGATGGGCTCGAAGAAGATTCTGCTGGACTTGCGCGATGTTTCGACGGGTGACGAGGCAGACGGCTTACGCCTGGCAAACTTCTTTATCAAGACCGGGACGCTCGCGACGCTGGAGGGCCAGAAGGTCGCCAAGCAGACGTTCACAGCCGATTCAGGCAAGGCCGTAAACGCCTCTGCACCGATGGTGGCGCTTGTGAATCGTGGCACCGCGGGCGCGGCGGAGATTGTTGCCGGGGCCCTGCTGGATTCGAAGCGCGCCGACATCGTGGGGGAAAAGACCTTCGGTGAGGGCTCTGAGCTGAAGACCTTCGAGATGCCGGATGGTTCGGCGATCATTCTTTCCGTGGCCAAGTACCGGACGCCCAGCGGCAAGAAGCTGCAGGACGAGGGGATTACACCGAGCGTGGCTGTCGCGTCTGACTCCGAGTTTGGCGTTGCAGGAGGGGACGACGATGAGGATGAGCCGGCGGCTCCGGCTACCGGCGCGACGCCGACCGTGAACTCCTCCAAGCCGGCTGTGCCGACGCAGAAGGCAACAGCGAGTGTTGATGACCAGCTGAATCGGGCCTTGGACCTGCTGAAGAATAAGGCCGCCTAACCGCGGCCGCCATCCCGGCGAACGTGCCGGTCGCGTGATACCGTTTGGGGAGCCGTGCCAAGCCTATTCACTCGCGACCCGGAGACGCCAACACCTGTGGTGGACCGTAACGCGCCACCTCCAGGACGGTTGGACTGGCTGCGAAACCGCTGGGACAGGCGCTTTCCGACGCGCAAGAAAAAGAAGCGCGCCATCTTTATCTCGCTGCTTGGCATGTCCGCGGTTTTTGGATGCCTGGTCGGGTACACTCTCGTCTCCCTTACCGATCTGCCGCAGATTGAAGACCTGGAGCACTACCGTCCGAGTACGACGACCGAGCTGCTGGATGTGCATGGCCGCATTTTTGGTTCGTTCGCGCTGGAGCGGCGGGTGGTGGTTCCGTACAGCGAGATCCCGAAGAATTTACACGACGCCATCCTCTCGATTGAAGACAAGAGCTTCGAGTCGAATGCCGGCATCAACCTGTTCCGTGCCGTTGGCGCGGCTGTTGTCGACATACGCAGCAAGGGTCGCCGCCAGGGCGCGTCGACACTCACGATGCAGCTTTCGCGCAACCTGTTCCTTTCGTTTGAACAGACGTACACGCGCAAGCTTCAGGAGATCCTGCTCTCTGTTCAGATTGAGCGGCACTTTACCAAGAACCAGATCTTTGCGCTGTACTGCAACCAGATTTACCTGGGCAGCGGCAACTACGGTTTTGAGGCGGGCAGCGAGTACTACTTCAGCAAGCATGTCCATGACCTGACGTTGCCGGAGGCCGCTTTGCTGGCCGCGTTGCCGAAGGGACCCTACGGCTACTCTCCAGTCCGCAGGCCCGAGCGCGCGCTCAAACGCCGCAACCTGGTGCTAAGCGAGATGCTGAAGGACGGCAAGATCACCGAGGCCGAATACGCCAGCGCCAGCCAGGCGCCTCTGGGCCTGCACATTGAACCGCCGGCACCTACGGTCGCGCCGTACTTTGTGGAAGAGGTGCGCCGCCAGCTTGAGCAGGAGTACGGTGCCGACCAGGTGCACGGCACCGGCATGCGCGTGTACACCACGCTTGATCTTGACCTGCAGGCCGTGGCGGACAAGGCTGTGCTCGACAACACCGCCGACTACGAGCGCCGGCACGGCTGGAAGGGAAAGCTGGTGAACGTCGTTGCTGCAGGCTCAGATCTGCAAACGTACCAGCACCCGGACTGGATCAACGCACCCACGACAGGCAGCTATTTCCACGCGCTGGTTACGGATGTGTCGAACAAGCATGTGCTCGTACGCATCGGCAGTCGCTACGCGGAGCTCCTGCCGCAGGACTGGGTGTGGACGGTGTCCCACATCACCGACATCCTGCAGCGCGGCGACATTGCCTACGTCCGGATTGAGGATGCTACCCGCGCCGGCACCATGCACGCCTCACTGCAGCAGGACAGCGGTGCCCAGGCGAGCATGATGGCGGTGGACAATTCCAATGGCGAAGTTCTGGCCATGGTGGGAGGCCGGGACTACGCGCTGTCGCAGTTCAACCGCGCAACGCAGGCTGAGCGCCAGGTAGGTTCATCCTTCAAGCCCTACGTGTACACCGCCGCCATGGAGGCAGGCGCCAAGCCGAACGACATCATCGTCGACGCGCCCACAAGCTTTTACACACCAAACGGACCCTATACGCCACATAATTACGAGCCGGACTACAAGGGTGCCATGAGCCTGATCATGGCGTTCGCGGAGTCGCGAAACATCCCCGCGCTGAAGCTTGCAAACAAGGTCGGCATCCGCAAGGTCATCGAGGTCGCCCATCGCTTCGGCATCACCCAGACCATCCCACCGTTTCTGCCGGTTGCGCTTGGCTCAGCGTCGCTGACGCTGGACGAGCAGGTGGGCGCATACTCGGTGTTCCCGAATGATGGCATCCGCATTCAGCCACACGTAATCCGCCGGATTGTGCAGGCGGATGGATTGCCTCTGAAGCAGATCGCACCCAGGGTGACAGAGGTTATCTCGGTAGAGATCGCGCGCACCATGATGACGTTGCTGAAGGCGGTGCCCACGTTTGGCACCGCAGCCGCCGCCGGCCAGGCGCTGAACCATCATCCGTTGGGGGGCAAGACCGGCACGACCAACAGCTACACCGACGCGTGGTTTGTGGGCTTCAGCCCCTCCGTGACGTGCGGCACCTGGATTGGGTACGACAACCGCCAGACGCTTGGGGAGAAAGAGACCGGTGCGAAGGCTGCACTGCCCGCGTGGATCACCTTTATGAAAGCGGCGATTGCGCGCACGCCGGTAGAGGCATTCCCCTCAGGCAGCTTGAAAAAGACGCTGGACGTAAGCCAGGCTGCGCCTGCGACAGATGACGCGAAGCCGGCAAAACCGGACGACAGCATGGACGACAACGATGATACGGATGCAGCGCCCAAGCAGCCGGCGGCCGTACCGCCGCCCGTAACGGATGCAGCGCCGGCTGATGCACCGGCTGACGATGCACCTGCCAAGACTGCGCCTGCCAACGCCGGCAGTCCATCAGCGAGCTCATCGGCACCCGCGGATGAACCTGAGCACAAGAACGTGCTTGGCAAGGTGGCAAGCCCGTTCAAGCACCTGTTTGGCAAGGGTGACAAAGACAAGGACAAGAAGGACGCGCCAGCCCCGGCATCGCCTGCACCGCAGTAGCTGGTTGCCCCGCGCAGGAGAAGCGACCGTTCGTCGCGCGTCAGTGCCGGCTTTCGATGCTGCAGGTTATCGGGTCATGATCGCTGTTTGCTGGCGCAGCGCGTTGCGCAGGCTGACGTACCGCTCAGCGCACTTCACGTCCAGACCGATCTGCGCCTTGAGCGCCTCCGGGGAGGGCCACTTCTGCTCACCGCGCAGGTGTTGCAGGAAGGTGAGCCGCAGCGGCGTTGTCTCGTCCAGTGCGATGGGACGAAATCGCAGCAGGTAGGTCTCCACCGCGAACGAATCCTCACCAAATGTCTGCCGGTTGCCAACGTTCGTGACACCGTCAAATCGTTCTGAACCGATGAGCAGCTCTGTGGTGTACACACCGTTGGCCGGCAGTAGCCCATCGTAGCTCGCGAGATTCACCGTGGGCACAGCGTACTTGGTACCGTAGCCGCGACCCCGCGCCGGCGTGCTGCACACGCTAAAGGGCCGGCCCAGCAGGTGGCGTGCCGGTGTCATCTCCCCGGCTGCAATGGCCGCGCGAATGCGACTGCTGGACACGGGACCGCCATCGACCCACACGGGTTCGTAGGTTTTTACTGCGAAATCAAGTTCCCGGCCAAGCTCAACCAACCCACCGATATCTGCGGCGGCCTGGTAGCCGAAGCGGAAGTTCTCCCCCTCGTGCACCTCGACGGCGTGGAGCCGGTCGCGTAGCAGACGTTCGGCAAACTCCCGCGCAGTGGTCCGCGCCAGATCCGCGTCGAAGGGGAGCACAATGATTGCGTCGAGGCCGAGCGCACGGAGCAGGCGCAGTTTTTCAGGTAATGGTGTGATCAGCTTCGGCGCCTTGTCCGGCCGCAGCACCACCGCAGGATGAGGATCGAAGGTGACCAGCACGGCAGTGGAGCCGAGCTCCCTGGCGCGCGCGACGACAGCCGCAATGACGGCGCGATGACCGCAGTGCACGCCATCGAAGTTGCCGATGGTCACCACAGACGGCTCATGCCTGTCAGGGATTGCCCCCATGCCCATGTAGACTGCGGTGCTCATGCGATGTTGAACTCCACGCGCAGACCGTCGTACGCGAGTCGTATCTCGGGCGGCAGCTCGGCATCCATCTCGTGCTGGGCCAGATCGTGGCTGATGTGGGTGAAGTAGGTTCGTTTTGCGCCAATTTGTTTGGCCAGGCGCACGCTGTTGTCCAGGTGGCTGTGGCTGGGGTGCGGTTCGCGTCGAAGCGCATCCAGCACCAGCACATCCAGGCCCTGCAGGCGATCCAGGCTTTCTGGCGGAACGTCGCTCATGTCCGTCAGGTACGCCGCATCGCCAAAGCGGTATCCGGCGATGGTGTTGCGTCCGTGGGTGACCGGAATGCGCTCAAACTGCACGCCGAACATGTCCACGGTGGTACCGGGTGAGGTCGGCAAACGCCGCAGGTCGACCCGTGCGCTGGTCGGATAGCGGTCTACCTTGCGGAAGGTGTACTCAAAGACGCGTTCCAGGATGTCGGCGGTGATGTCGTCTGCATAGAGCGGCGTCAGGCCACTTTTGCCGAAGGTGAGTGGGCGTAGATCGTCGAAACCCAGGATGTGGTCGGCATGCCCGTGGGTGTAAAGCACAGCGTCCACGTGCGTGAGTCCCTCGCGAAGGATCTGCTGCCGAAAATCGGGACCCGTATCGATCAGCACGGTATGTCCATTGAAGAGCAGAGCGACCGAGGACCGTGAACGCTGGTCTCGCACGTCGCGGGATTTGCATACAGCACAGCCGCAGCCCAGCGTGGGCACACCCATACTGGTTCCCGTTCCGAGGAAGAGCATAGTCGCTGCAGTTACGTGTGCGTCCGTGTCGATCACTCCGGCCCTATGTGACGATGCGCGGTCCACCCGCACCAGGCGCTCCGCCAAATGGTGAGGCGCCAGGCGCGCCCTGCTTTGTCTGTGCCTGCCGGGCAAGTAACTGCGTGATCTCAAGAAAGCCCATGCGGAGTTCGAACAGTGCAGAGTCGATCAGCCGCGTCTCGGTCTCGTCCAGATTGCTGCCGCCCTTTTCGGCGATGACTGTCAGCATCTCGATGCTCTGCTTTGCACCCATCAGGTCCACGCGGGCCTGCTCTCCCTGCGGTGTTCCGGCGCCCAGCTGCATCATGGCGCTCATGTACACGCTCTGCACCAGACGGGTAAAGTCCATGGGCGGCAGGTGTTCGGCACCGGGGTTGCTGGCGCGCATCACAGTGTCCAGCCGATCAGCTGTCGCTTCATACGCCAGCTTTACCTGCGCCACTTCTTCCGGCGTGGGCGGGGGTGGAAGGGTGTCTTCCCCGGCGTAGGGGTCGCCGGCGCTCGTGGCGGATGGGATATTCTCGTCCGGCTCCGGCACAGGCGTAATCATGTGGGCGGAGTTGATCGGAATGGGCTCGCTGGTCCGGCTCTCGTCGCGCGGTGCAGCCTGCTCCCGACCGTGCGCTTCACCGAACGGGATAACCCGCGCGCTGCTCTCAAAGGCGTCTGTTGGACGCGATGTGACCGGCGTCTCCTCGCGCGGTGCGACGGTACTGGGGTCGCGTAACTCACCATCAGACCTGAACTTCCGGCGATCATTTACTACAAACGGCTTATCCTGTTCCGACATGTTGCTCCCAATCTCGCGTTGCCGCCAGCGTTCGCTGCTGACCGTCAAATCTTTAGAGTCACAGGTTGGATGCGAGCGGCAGGCCTTGCGCTTCGGCGCTGCCGCCGTCATACAGCAGCGGCTGGCGGCGCTCCACGGCCTCGCGCCGAACGAAACCCAGTGCAAGCTGTTCTCCGTCGATCGGCTCGGCGGCTACTGTGGTCAGGGTTCCGACAGGTTTGCCGTCGGCCACCAGCTCCGCCCCAGCTGCCGGCGTGCTGCCATGCAGGCGAAATGCGGCAAATGTTCGGTGTACCTGGCCGCGTGACCGGATGCGTTCCACAATCTCCTGGCCCAGGTAGCACCCCTTGTTGAAGTGCAGCGCACGCATTTGCGCTGTTTCCTGCGGCAGGTCGCGGTCCTTCAGGTCGGTGCCGAAGACGGGACGCTCTTCCAGCACACGCAGCAGCTCGAAGCTGGCCACGGGTGTCTGTGGCTCGGCGGCGAGCAGGGCCTCCAGATCGTCTGCGGTTTCAGTGTCTGTGCACCATACCTCGTAGCGCGGCACCGCCGGGCTATAGCCGCGCAGGACGGAGACTGCCTTGGCGCCGGTGCGCATGGTCAGGTGGCCGGCGGCGCTGTGCAGGTCCTGAGCCGGTACTGGCAGGTTTAGCCCGTCCAGTACTGCGGCTGCGGCAGGTCCGGCCAGCAGATAGCCTGTCCGCGGCAGCTGTGCCAGCTCCACATCGTCCATGATGATGAACTTGTCCAGCAGCGCCATTAAAATGTCCACCTGCGTGCGATCCGTCTGCAGCAGCAAACGGTCCTCGTCAGCCCACACGGTACAGTCACCCTGGATACGGCCCTGCGCGCTGAGTAGAAACGCGTACGCACCCTCCCCCGGCAGTAACGCTTGCACGCTGTTTGTGACCATGCCGTTCAGCCAGCGCACCCGGTCTTCGCCGGTGACCGCGATCCAGGCGGAGTCGGCCAGCGGCATCCAGCCAGCGGCTGTTCGCAGGGTGTGAAGCCCATCGAGCGTATGGGTCACTCGCGCCGGTGCGTTCACGTCTAACTGTTGCGTCTCCTGCATGTGCCTAAGCTCCTCTACACTCAAGAGGATACGGCAGTTGTGCCGCACACTGCATGACGCCAATTCCCCTGAGGTCCATTCTTCCTTGATCGTTACCGCTGTATCCCCCGTTGCAGTGCCCCGGAAAACCCTGCTCGCCCTGGTGCTCTGCACGTCAATAACCGTAGCCGCGCAGACGACCGGGACCACACCCGCCGGGACGGAAGGCGCACAGAAGGCTGGCCAGTCCAAGGCATCAAACGCGACGGGAGCAGGGGACACCCACCTGTCCGCGAAAGAAGCGGCGGACCTGCTCGCCTCGATCGACAGCATCCTCGCCTTTGATACGAAAGACACCCACCTTGCGAGCACGCACCCTATCAAGCGCGTGATTCGCACACGCGAAGAGGTGAACAGGATTCTGCGCGAGAAGATGGCGGACGATGAGGGTGCGAAGCGCATGCAGCGCGCGGAGCTTGTGCTGAAGAAGTTTGGTCTGCTGGACCATGATTTCGACCTGCAGCCATTTCTGATCCGCCTGCTGACGGAGCAGGTCGCCGGTTTTTACGACCCCAAGACCCGCACGGTGAACCTGCTGGATTGGGTGAAGCCGGACGAACAGCGGCCCGTGATGGCGCACGAATTGACCCACGCGCTACAGGATGACCGCGTGGGCCTGGAGAAATGGGGCAACCCGCAGCCGGACGAAATGAGCAAGGACGAACGTGGCGACAACGTTCAGATTCAGACGGACGAGGCCTCGACAGCACGCCAGGCGGTGACGGAAGGTCAGGCCATGGTGTCGTTCGTCGACTACGGCCTGCGGGAGCAGGGCAAGACCCTGAAGGATGTGCCGGAGATCGGCGACCGGCTAGCCGAACTGTCCGGCGACACGTCGAGTTCACCCGTTCTGTCCCGTGCGCCACTTGTGCTGCAGCAGTCGCTATTGTTTCCCTACACCAGCGGTCTTGCATTTGAGCAGGCTCTGCTGATCCACGGCGGAGCGGACGTCGCATTTGCCGGCGCGCTTGACCATCCCCCAACGAGCTCGCATGAGATTCTTCACCCCGAGGTCTACCTCGCGCACACGCCCATCCCGGTCCTCGCCATGCCTGATATCCATCCGCTGCTGGACAAGGCCGGCTACGCGCCGTACGACATTGGCGTGATGGGCGAGCTGGACGTGCGCATGACCGCGGAGCTCTTTGGCGGACAGCAAATCGCGGGGCCGCTTGCTGAGGGGTGGGACGGCGGCATCTACTACGCGGCCCAGAAGAAATCGGCCACGGCCGCCGAGAAGAAGACCTCAGCGTCTCTGGGCTTGCTGTATCTGAGCCGCTGGCAGAATCGTGATTCCGCACGTACGTTTTTGCGTGTGTATGCAACGGAGCTCGCGCGTAAGTATGACCACGTGCAGCGGGTCTCCGTGCCGGATGGTGATGACGACCACCAGATCTACACCACGCCTGAGGGCGACGTCGTTCTGACGCTTGAAGACAAGACCCTGTTCATCTCCGAAGGCTTTGATCGTGCGCTCGCCACCCAGTTCGAGGCACGCTTGCGCCAGGTGCAGGGTGTGGGCCCACTGCAAAGCGCCTCCACTGCAGTGCACGGCGAGTTGGGCCTGCGGGTAGCCGCGATGTTCAGAGGATGTACCTGGCGTACGGCCGGGAACCTCGGACCGCGCTAGCAGTCACAAAGAGCTCCCGGAGCGTTTCACAACGCTTGCATGGTAAGCGCGTGCCGTGTCATGTAGTTCGGAGCAGCCTGTGCACGCGTGACGATGCCTGCCTGCGAACAGCGTTCCTATAACCGGCAGCTCCAGCGTTCCGTCGCTTCGCGAAAGCTGGCACGTGTTACCGTCACGTAAACGCCCAGTTTCTCCCTTCGACCCCTCACCGCATGGACCGGCGAACATTGCAGAGCCTTCCCAAAGGCACTCCTCGTTCGATCCCCGGCTATGACAAACCAGGTCACACCTTGGCTTTCGCTGGCCAGTGCGCAAGGAGCATATGCTTTCAGGCAGGTTCAACCCACTTACTGTCTCCCTACTTTTTAGTCTTGGCATCGCCACGGCCGGCGCCCAGGTGCAGACGACGAACGGCCGCATCCAGGGTGACGTCACCGACACCAGTGGCGCGTTTATCCCCGGCGCGGCTGTGGAAGCGGATGAGGTTGCGACCCAGACGGTCTCCACCTCCACGACCGACCGCAACGGCCACTTCGAGTTTCCATCGCTCAAACCGGGTCGTTATGTTGTGAAAATCAGCAAGGCAGGCTTTGCCACCACCGAGCAGCAGAACCTGAGTCTGACCGTTGGGCTCACAATCTCGCTGAAGCCGTCGTTGCCTGTCAGCGCCGCCGGTGAAACTGTCGTCGTGACCGACGTCCCACCGATTGACGTGACCGCGACCGCTGCCACCACGACTCTGAACGAGGCCACCATCGCGACCACACCGGTGCTGGGCCGCAAATTTGAAGACCTGCTGACGCTCACGCCTGGCGTCAGCATCGTGCAGGGGCCGGATGGCGACGAGATCAACATTAACGGTCAGCGCGGCGTCTTCAACAATATTTCGCTTGACGGTGGCGACTACAACAACGGCTTCTTCGGTGAGCAGAGCGGTGGCCAGCGCGCCGCTGTCGACATCACGCTTGAAGCTGTGCGCGAGTTCCAGGTCGTAGCCAGTGGTGCCAATGCGGAGTTCGGCCGCACCGCCGGCGGCGTCGTAAACGTCATCACCAAAAGTGGAACCAACAGCACGCATGGCAGCCTCTTCTACTATCAGCGTCTGCAGGCACTCGCCGCCGACACGTCTGACGGCCAGCCGCTCACCAACTTTCACCGCGAACAGTTTGGTGGATCCATTGGCGGCGCCATCAAGAAGGACAAGCTGTTTTACTTTGGCGCGGGTGAAGGCATTGACGAAAACCTGCTGCGGCCAAATCTGAGCCAGGCCAACTCCACGGCCTTCGGCGCGCCCTGCTCGGTTGCAAATCCGGTGTTCGGGTCCAACATCACCGACACGCAGATCGAGAACAGCGGCGACTGCCAGCGACAGGTGCTGGTCAACTTCTACAAGCAGAACTACAACACAGACGAAGGCTTGCCGGTCGACCACGTGGTGCACAACGGTGCCTTCTTTGGCCGGGTCGACTACAACATCAACCCGAGGAATCTGCTGTACGTGTCGTTTAACTACGACTTTTCGAACAACCCCAACCAGACCTTCGACGTTGTAAGCTACGGAACTTCGGCGAACGGCACGGAGGGTCCGTCAAAGATCAGCACGCTGAACGGCAACCTGATTACGACGATCAACGACCACAAGTTGAACGAAGCGCACGTGACCTACGGGTATGAGACCAGGCCGAGAACGCCCATTGACCCGAATGCCGTGCCGGACACCGGCATCGGTTTTGCGCCGTCGTTCCGCTTCGGCCAGCCATTCTTTCTTGGGCCCGGATCGAACGAAA